>NZ_CP184571.1:0-788500 GCF_049905105.1 Ensifer sp. R-19 | reverse complement strand
TCTATACCTCTTTACATGTTTGGAATTCGCGATCGATGTTGGAAGGCATGGTTCGGGAGCTAAGAGAACCGATCCATCGCGTAGGGACGCGGGTCTGTGAAAGAGACCCGCCCCGTCATCATTTCAGCCAACAGCCGTCCAGTAACCGGCCCCAACGTCAGACCGTGATGGTTATGACCAAATGCAAACCATAAGCCCTTATGTCGTGGCGCTTTTCCAATGATCGGACGCATGTCAGGAAGACAAGGTCTGGACCCCATCCATGGCTCCGATTCAATCCTGCCTTGGAGCGGAAAAGTTCGTCGAGCGAGCGGTTCGACAAAATCTAGTTGGGAGAAATTCGGGCGACTGTCTCGGGGCGCGAACTCAATTCCGGTGGCCAATCTAACGCCTTGGCGCATGGGCGACAGGACATAGCCTCCATCCGCGTCGAATACCGGGTGGTTTAGCATCGCGCCGTCTTTTGCCGAGTAGTGGACGTGGTAACCTCGCTTAACGACAAAAGGCAGCCGATAACCGAACCGTCGCGCCACATCGTCCGACCAAGGACCCAGCGCAACAACCACCTCCTGCGCGAACAGACCCTGGCTCTCCAGATTCAGGCGCCATCGAATCCCGTCATTCACGAGATTTGATGCGTCTGCCTTGTGGAACTTACCGCCCCGCTGGAAGAACGTCTTCGCATAGCTTTTTACCAGCCCTCCGGGATCACGCACCGATGCGGGATCGAGCCAATGGACACCTCCGACGAACTCGTTCGAAAGATGTGGCTCGCGTTCCCTCAGCGAATCCGCGTCGAGCACTTCATACCGGACGCCAAAGGGAGCGAGCTCGCCGACCGCTGCCTTGGCTTTTGCAAGTGACCCCGGCTTCCGGAAGGTTTCAATCCAACCTGAACGATGTAACTCGGAAGTCACGCCCGCTTCGGACGCCAACGCTTCATGTTCCGCCACGGAACGGCTGATCAGCGGCCACATGTCCGACGCCGCCTTCATCAACCGATTTGGAGCGGACTCGCGCCAGAACCTCCAGAGCCATGGTGCGATTTGGGGCAAATACGACCAGTCGAAACGCACGTCTGCCGAACGGTTCAAGCCATACCGGAGCAAGGTCCCAAGCTCTCGCGGCGCCCCGTAAGGCATCACACTCGAGCATTCGATCAACCCCGCGTTCCCGTAACTCGTCTCCTCCCCCGGCTCCTTCCGGTCGACCAGAACTACTGACTTGCCACGCTTTTGTAGATGCAGGGCGATGCACACCCCGACGATCCCGGCGCCGAGTACGATAATGTCTGATTGCTGTGCGGCAGATTTAACAATCACGCCATGCTCCGTAGTAAACATTGTTTTCACTTTGGCGTTCCGAGGAACGCTGAGTTCGGTTTTCAAGCCAGTCGAACAACACAGGGCGCTCCGCATGAGGGAGAGTTCGCGCCAAGACCAAGGCTGCTAACAATTTCCGGAGGCTCTTCGGAGAACTCGGTCCAGGACAGCGCCTCAGCCGCAGCTTAGCCCTGGTCGTGGGAACGTCCTCAGAACGCGTCGAGCGGGTAGATTGGGCGAGGCACATTCCGATAAGGTATCTTTGAGTAGTCCATGGTGCAGAGTGCCCCGCTGTCGCAGACGATAATCCGGCCAGCAATCTGTTCGAAATCGGCGCGAAAGTGCTGCATGGATTTGACGACGATCACCCGATAAGCTGTCGGCTCGATGCCAAAAGCTCGGAATTGCTGTTGGTCGCGCAATTGTGAGCGTTCAGTCACCACAAGTACGACGATTCCATCGATCTGGATGACGGCGGTTGGTCCGAACGAAAATTCGAGTCCACCGAGTTGTGCGCCGGTCCCTATCAGTTTTCCGTCGCTGAGGTGCAAGACTTTTGCATTCACCTCGAGCGGCGCGCCACCAAACCGGGCATCCGATTTTCCGCCAAGAAAAATTGACGCGCTATCGCCAATGTTCATCTGCGACAGGATCCGCGCCGCTTCGGGATCCACCATCGGCCCGAAGCATGCATCAGCGACCTTCGCGCTCAGCAAAGCGTCTAGGAGAGCCGTCGCATCACCGTACGCTCCAGCTCCTGGGTTGTCCGCATACTCAGCGATGATGAGCGGCTGCTCGCCCTCGTAGACCGAGGCTAACTGCGCGGCTTCTGCCGGCGTATGAAACGTGTTGAGGATGTTGGCCCGGTTGCTCCACATTTCTTCGGCAATGCGCTCAGCAAAGGCCTGGTGCGGCGCGAGGTCACCTTCGTATGTCACCAGGATGGTGGGCCCCACTTCAGCTATGTCAGCGTTCGGAAAAGCGCCATTGATGCTGGCCGCCAGCGCTCCGGGCGTTTTTTCGTGTCGTCTTGCTTCGGCAATCCACTCGATCATTGGCCCCATGTCGGTACGCCCGGCATTGGCTTCTTCCAGCATTGGGCACCGCACGAGGAGGGTCTTCGGCGTGACTACGCCTGCCATTGCTTGCTGCAATAAATCCGCCGCGTGACGAGCTGTCTCGCGCATGTCGACGTGAGGATAAGTTTTGAACGACATGAGGATATCGGCGTGCTCGCACATTTTGGCGGTCACATTCGCATGTGGATCCAGAGTGACGGCGATCGGAATTCGGCGCGGGAGTATTTGCCTCAAACGCTCCAGCAGCTCGCCCTCGCCGTCTTCCGAGAACTCGGTGACCATCGCGCCATGAAGGCCGAGCAGGATGCCATCCAGACCACTCCCGAGCTCTTTTGCCTTATCAACGATCTTGCCGGCAATATGATCGAAGGCAACTCGGGTGACAGGACCCGCAGGCTCGGCATCCGTACTGATCGTGTGCACGACGTCCCAACCATACTCGCGGCTTCGATCCAGGAAGCCGGCGAGTTCAGTGTTGGCGTCGCCACGCGCCTCGATCGCCGCGGCACCTTCATAGAGGCCATGGGCGACGAATGCGTCGAGATCGGTCTTCCTAATGTTGAACGTGTTTGTTTCATGGGCGAACTCGGCCGTCAGGACACAATAGCTCATTGTGTTCTTCTCCTTCAGAACAGGTGTGATGTCTGCTGCTACAATTCCGCTCCGCTAAGCTCCCACGAACTCCTTGTTGGCTTCACGGAAGTAGTGACAAGCAACTTGATGGTCTTCATCGAATAGCTGCAACACAGGATCGTCGCGGCCACACATTTCCGTCGCCTGCGCACAACGTGCTGCGAATGAACAGCCACGCGGTAGGTTGTAACCGCTCGGCGCTTCGCCGGTTAAACTTGAAATCTCACGCCGATTGCTTGGATCAGGCTCAAACATGCTACTCATGAGCATGCGGGTATATGGATGGGCGGGTGGGACACCCTTTGGCAAAACTTCCACGATCTGGCCTGCGTACATGACGATCGTTCGGTCGCAGAAGTAACGCACCAAATTCAGGTCATGCGATATGAAAACATAGGTCAGATTGAGATCGTTGCGCAGCCCATCGAGCAGATTAATAACCTGCGCCTGCACGGAAACGTCGAGAGAGGCAGTGGGCTCGTCGAGCACTATCAACGAAGGGTTCAGCGCGAGTGCACGGGCAATACCCACCCGCTGCTTTTGGCCGCCGGAGAGCTGATGCGGATACCGGCGGGCCAAGGACGCGTCCAACCCGACCATGTTCAGGAGCTCCGCAACACGCTTGTCCGCAGCACCTGGAGACAGCCCCTGAACCCTGTACGGCTCAAGCAAGGCGTTCTGAACGGTGAAACGCGGATCGATGGAGGAATACGGATCCTGGAAGACCATTTGCATCTTCTGACGCAGGCGCCTCATCTCACGCTTTGAGAATGAGGCCAGATCCCTTCCCTCGAAAGCAATCTCGCCGGCGCTTGGCTCCAGCAGCCTCAGGATTAGCCGGGCCAGCGTTGATTTACCGCAGCCAGACTCTCCGACGACGCCGACAATCTCACCCCGAACAACGCTGAAGCTTACATCGCGTACGGCAGAGAAAACTTCCTGCTTTCGGAAGAAGCGCTTGGTTGCGAAACGCCTGCTTAGATTTTTAACAGAGACTATTTCACTCATATTGCCCCGCCAGATGACAAGCCACGCCAACATGGCGACCGAATTGGCGAAACTCCGGTACACATTCGTGGCAGATCGTGTGAGCTTTGCTGCAACGCGGATGAAAACTACATCCCGACGGCAATGCCGCGGTGCTTGGTACCATTCCCGGAATTCCGACCAGCGTGCCCGGGCGCATGCCGTTTCTCGGAATGCAGCCGATGAGCGCTTGCGTGTAGGGATGCGCGGCCTCCGCAAACATCGAGCCCACGGATGCACGCTCAACGATCCGCCCGCTGTACATTACGGCAACATGATCGCAGGTCTGGGCAACGACGCCCATGTCATGAGTGATCAAGATCATCGCAAGCCCGCGAATCTTCACCAACTCGACGAGATTCCGGATGATCTGTGCCTGAACTGTTGCGTCCAGGGCGGTCGTGGGTTCGTCCGCGATCAACAAATCTGGCTCGCCCGCCAGAGCCATTGCGATAACTATCCGCTGTTTCATGCCACCGGACAACTGATGTGGATACAAGGTGTGAACACGTTGCGAATCCGGGATCCGCACATCCCTCATAAGATCGACGGCTTTTCTGTACGCGGCCTTCCCATCCAGCCCCATATGAATCCTTGCAGCTTGCTCGATCTGTTTGCCCACACGGATCATAGGATCCAACGAAGTCATCGGATTTTGCGTAATGAGACCAATACGCCTCCCACGCAGGCGGCGCATGTGTTCTTCCGGTAAGCCGGTAAGATCCTCGCCGTCAAACAGGATGCGCCCTCCGGCGACATGGCCATTCACGTATCCCAGCAGTCCCATTAAAGCGGTAGCGGTAAGCGATTTCCCGGACCCTGACTCGCCGACGAGGCCCAGGATTTCTCCGCGGTCGACACTGATAGTGACGTCCTTCACCGGGGCAAAGGAGCCAAACGCTATTCGCAACTTCTCCACGGAAAGCAACATCTATCCCTCCCTAGCCTTGTTGCGAAAATCCAATGAATCAATCAATGCATCGCCCACAATGTTCAGCGCGATGACCGTCAGCGCCACGGCACAACCCGGAATTATGATGACCCAGGGAGCGACGAACAGCTGCGCCGTGCCCGAGCTCATCATCGCCCCCCAGCTTGGCGTCGGCGGCTGCGCTCCAAGTCCGAAAAAGCCCAAGGTGGCTTCGAGGATGATGGCGTCACCGGTTGCCAGCATCGCTGCGACGAGAACAGGAGCTAGAGCATTGGGAAGGAGGTGCCGGAACAGAATATGGAAGTCGCTTGCCCCAAGATTCACCGCCGCATCAATGTAGGCTTCCTTCTTGAGTTGGATGACCTGGGTCCGGGTCAGCCGCGTGAATTGCGCAAGGTAGGCGATTGCGACCGCAATAATCACACCGTGCAATCCAGCGCCGACCACGGCTACGAGCATGAGTGCGATAAGGATCTCAGGAAACGACCACGTCAGATCGATCACCGTCATCAATATGCGATCGACAAGTCCACCAAAATATCCGCAAACTGAGCCCAGCACCAATCCGGTCAACACCGAAAAGCCGACTGCCGTCACGCTCACGGACAATGAGGTCTGAGCGCCGACAATTATTCGGGACAACACATCGCGGCCGAATTCGTCAGTGCCGAAGAAATGAGCGAACGACGGGGCCTCGTTCATGACCTCAATATTCTGCGCGTCGTAGGCATAGGGTGCGATCGTCGGCGCGAGCACCGCAGATACCACGAGCAGAACGATAAACAGTCCTGCTACTACCGCCGGCACGGAGACTGGCAACCGCAAACGCCGGCTCTCAGAAACAATAGTCGTCATTTCGAAGCCTCACGCTGTCGCGGATCCATTGCAGCTTGCGCGATGTCTCCGATTATCGTTCCAAGAATGACCGCCATGGACAGCATCAGGAGGCACCCCTGGACAAGTGGGTAGTCCCGCTGGTTGAGCGCGCGAATTAGCAACGAACCCAACCCAGGACGAGCGAACACGACTTCGACCGTGATGGCGCCGCCCAGAATCCAACCTATCCGTAACCCGAGAATGGAAATGACGGGAACGAGCGCATGACGGAGGATGTGCTGCAGCCTGATGCGGCTCTCGGAAACGCCCTTCGCGCGTAGCAGCGTAACGAAATCCTGCCGGCCGATCTCGATCATCGAGACTTTCGTGACCCGGGCAACAAGGGCTACGCCGCCCAGGCCGGTCGCAATGACAGGAAGCACCAGTGAAGACCAACCCCGTGCGCCCGAAACGGGCACCCAACCCAACCAAACCGCGAATACGAGGATTAGCAGCAAAGCAAGCCAGAAACTGGGTATGGTCGACCCGAGCAGAATACCGGACGTGATACTGCTATCGATGCGAGTTCCGTAGTATTTCGCCGCCAGCACGCCCGCCGCAATCCCGGCAAGGGAGGAAAACAGAAATGCCGTACCGCCCAGAGTGAGGCTTGAGGGGAGGTTCTGGGCAATCAACGCGGCGACGGGTCGCCCCTGAATGATCGACGTCCCGAAATCCAGTGTCAGGACCTTACCCATCCAGATGATGTATTGCTCGAAAAGGCTTCTATCCAATCCGTACTTCGCGGCCATCTGCTCGCGCAAAGCCGGCGAAGACCCGGCACGCATAAGACTGTCGATCGGATCTCCAGGCACGAGGTGGATCAGGAGAAAGACCGTGAGGGAAACAACGAAGAAGGTCGGGATGACGGCAAGAAGGCGTCGTAAGATGAAGGATGACATCGCCAATCTTACTGCCACCTTGTGTCTAGCAGCGTAGCGCTGCCAACGGTCGTCTCGCGGATCCGTTCCGGTATGGCTAACCTGCTGCGATTAACAGCGACCGTCTTTTCGAATTCGTGCAGGGGGACGAATACGAAATTTTCAAGCAAGTTCTCATGATATTCCTTGTACTTAGCCACGCGCTCGCGCCAATTACGAGCGCCGCTCATGGCGTCCTCACGCAGTTTTTCGGAACGCGGATTATCCCAACGCGAACTGTTCGGATGCGGGATATTCTTTGCGCTGAAGCACCAATCAAGAATATCGGCGTTGTCCCAATCGTAGTGGCTGATCACCAACTGATGGTCACCCTTTCGCAAAGCGTCCCGAAGACTGGCGCTGTCAAAAAGGGCAACTTCGGCTATCACCCCGACGGGCTTCAGCTGCGCCTGAACAATCTCCGCCATACGTTTGTAGGCGGTTTCGGAAGCCGACCAGAGGCGCACTTTCAGCGGCTGGCCGTTTTTCGTTCGGATGCCATCAGACCCAAGCAACCAACCGGCCTGGTCGAGAAGCTGCTTGGCTTTCTCGGTATCCTTGCGGATCAAAAACTCAGGTTGAACCTTCGACTCTTCGAGCGATGAAACAAGAAATTGATGGGCCGTGGCGCCTGATCCGCTGAACACGGCCTTGAGAATAGGCTCCTGATCTACGGCGTGCGCAATAGCCTGCCGCACTAGCCGGTCAGAGAACGGCGCGCTGCTTGTGTTGAACTGGAGGTAGGAGACACCGGTCGCGGGCATGTTCCGGAGCTCGACGTCGGCGTTCAAAGCAAGACGCGGCACGAACTCGGTGGGCACGCCCATCAATATGTCCGCGCCGCCGGTGTCCATTTCCAAAAAGGTTGCCGACGAATCTTGAATTTCACGGAGAACCAGCCGCTTGATCTCCGGCACCCCCTTGTTTTCGGACAGCTCACTGCCCCATGCATACTCCTCGTTGGCGACAAGGACCGTCTCCTGCCCGACAGCAAAGCTCTCCAGCTTGTACGGACCTGTCCCGACGGCTTCGATCACCCCGAAATTCCCCGCAGCGGCCTCATAGGCCTTGGGTGACGGGATCCCCATAAAGTATGAGGCGAGATTATAGAGGAGATTGGGATCCGGTCGCTTCATTTCGAAACGAACATTGTGCTCATCCACCACGACAACACGATCAATCGCGCTGCTCACATGCTGGTTCGCGCTACCTTCGAATTTCGAGATCCACCAGACGACAGTGTCGGCATTAAAGAGCTCTCCGTCATGGAAACGGACGTTCTTCTTCAGCACGAATGTCCAATTCAACCCGTCTTCGCTCTCGTCCCATGACTCCGCCAGATGCGGGTGAAATGTATGATCGTTGGACATCGCGATAAGCCGATCATAGATCAATCCGGCAGTGACGCTCAGCAAGGTTGCTCGGATCGGATCCAAATGTGGTGCGCCATTCTCGTCGCTAGATAGTACGATTGTAGCTTCCCACGGAGATGCAGCCGCTATGGCAACATTAGAAAACAAAGATGTTGAGGCGATAGCAAGAATTGACGAAGATATTAACAGTTCGCGGCGATTCATGAGTCCTCCACAAAGCTCTAAAATACTAATATTTCGCACTAGACCCGCGTTTATTGTGATTTTTGTTCTGCAATCGATAAGATGATATTTTTCTGTCGTCAACATAAATATGACAGAAAGATATCAAATCAATGAAGCGGACTCCCATTCGAGCCCGCTCAACGCGCGCAGAGGCAGTCGGCAATGATGACCTTTTTCGCAGCCGGGTTCCTTAGGGATCGTCGCGGATCCTCTTTCGGTAAAGGAGGACGAATTGGTCCGCTATTTACCCGGCCTTCCTTCAGTGGATTGTAAGCCGCGCCCCGGGGTCCACACTGGATCAGGTTTGGTCCACAGCGTTGGAAGCTGGATGAGCTTCACCAGTTCTGATGCCTGCAGATCCAGGAAGCGCTCGCCCTTCTCCGCCGTCGCGCTGCGAGGATCTCCCCATGTTCCTGAGACCGGAGCATACTCGGCAAAGGAGTAGAATCGCGTGCCGCCGAGTTGTGGGTTCAATGGATGGGTTTGCTCCGCGAACGCTTGCTCGAAACGATCTGAACGAACCGTTTCAGGAGTAATCGCCAGCATGACGGACGCTTCACCCTCGCAAGCGTGCTGAGAGCGCTTATCGACTTCAAAAATCTTCAAAGCTTCCTCTCGCGCCAATCCCCAGGGCAGACAAGAAACAATCGGGATCTCAAATTCGACCGCCAGCTCTCGCACCGAGACGGCGAGCGGCTCAACGTTACCTCCATGCCCATTTACGATCATCAGCCGAGCGAAGCCCAGTGCCTTCAGCGAGCGCACGATACACCGCAGGACCTTGTTCATTGTCTCATAGTCGACCGAGATCGTGCCACCGAAGGGAATGTGGTGCTCGCTCATTCCAAGCCACAGCCCCGGCAATACTGCGACAGCAGTCTCAGCGGCCACCCGCCGCGCGGCCCGAATGGCCGCTTCCGACGCGCTCGCTGTATCAGTAACAACGGGGAGATGCGGTCCGTGTTGCTCAAGGGAACCTATGGGAAGGATTGCGAGCGCGTTTTTCTGCATCGCGATTGCCCGCAGATCCGGGGCAGTCATGCACGTCCATTCGACTTCAATCATTCAATACCCCTCCAAAGATAAACAAGTTTGCCGGCTGCGATGCGTGCACCCTGCGTCGGGCCAGATCGAGCGCGCGCGGGATACAGGGAGAACGGACGCGTGCTGCGCCGAACACCATTCCTATAGGCAGTCGCGGTCGGGGACCCGGACGTCTCGGGAGGTCACCACCCCATGTAAGTCAGTTACGAGTGTGCCCCAGTCACCCAGCATGCAACCTTTCGGGGCCCCATCGCCACAAGGGGCGGACTGCTCTGTGTGCACTTCTCGACTTTAGAACTGCACCTAGCCGCAAAGGCGCATCCAACTTGCTTGCTCGCCAAGTTTGGCGGCCGCCCTTCGATCGGGACCAATCCGTCCGCAAGACGTTCATCAAGCGGAGGAACCGATTTTATGAGCGCCGAAGTGTAGGGATGATACGGTCTCGAAAAGATGTCCGATGTTGAACCTTCTTCGACTATACGCCCGGCGTACATGACTACCACCCGGGAGCAAAACTCCGACACCAGGGCGATATTGTGAGAAATGAAGACAATCGACGAACCGGTATCGGTGTTCATCTTTTCGAGGAGCTCGATGACCTGCGCTTGAACAGTGACATCGAGAGCCGTGGTCGGCTCGTCGGCTATGATCAATTTGGGCGTGTTCGCAGTTCCCATCGCGATGACAATACGCTGACGCATGCCCCCGGAAAACTGGTGCGGATACTGGCCGGCGCGGACGGCTGGCTCAGGAATCTTGACGGAGCGCATCATGTCGACCGCCGCGCTGGCCGAGATCTTTCTCGAGACGCCCTTATGGGCCTCGATTGTCTCGCCGACTTGGCGCCCTGCGGTCATCATCGGGTTCAGGCTCGCCGCAGGGTCCTGAAAAACCATTCCAATCTCGTTGCCGCGCAGTCGGCGCATCTCCGTTTCCGACAGCGCGAGCAGATCGGTTCCAAGAAACTGAATGCTACCACCGACGGGAGCCGCCCCCGGAGCGAGCAGTCTCATGATGGCGAGAGCCAGAGTTGACTTCCCGCATCCCGACTCTCCTACAACACCAATCCGGTCACCTGCATTGACGTGGAAGGAAACACCGCGCACGACATGAAGCACACCGCGCTTGCTTTCAATGTCTATCGACAGATTCTCAACTGACAATATCGCATCATGATCGGCAGAATGTCTGATTTGATTAAGCATTCTGGGCTCCGCGCTGTGCGTCGACATGTTCTTGAAAGTGACAGGCCGCCTGGTGGTCACCCGTGCCCGACAACATCGGGTCGACGGCGGAGCATACGTCCGGTGAACCGAGCTTTTGCCTGAGCCAGCATCGCGCTTGGAACCGACAGCCGGGTGGCAAATGCATTGGAGAAGGAGGATCGCCCGGCAGTGAGATCGGTTTGCGCTTGGCTGAAGATGTCGGCATTCTCGGCACCGCAGACAGCAAGGCTGCTGTGTAGGGATGACGCGGAGCTGCAAATATCTTATCCGCATCCGCTAGCTCGACAATTCGACCAAGGTACATGACCGCAACCCGGTCCGCCATCTGCCGAACGACCGCCAAGTCGTGGGATATGAACACGTAGGTCAGGTTTAGCTTGCGCTGCAACGATACAAGCAAATTGACGATCTGAGCCTGAACGGACACATCGAGCGCACTGACGGGCTCGTCGCAGATTATAATTTCGGGGTTTGCGGCGAGTGACCGGGCAATCCCAATTCGCTGCCGCTGCCCGCCGCTGAACTCACGAGGAAACTTCGCATACCCGGACGCTCCGATCGAAACGAGATCAAGCAGTTCATTCACCCGCGACTGCCGCTGCTTTTTGTCGACGCCGGCCAGAAGGAGTGGCTCCCCAATGATCTCGCCCGCCCGCTGCCTTGGATCAAGGCTGCTGTACGGGTCCTGGAACACCATTTGCAGGCTCTTCCTGGCCTCACGCAAGCTGCTCCCCTTCATATCGCTGATGTGCAGGCCATTAAGCGCAACGCTTCCGCCAGTCGGGGCCTCGAGCATGCACAATGTGCGCCCAAGGGTGGATTTGCCACAACCGCTCTCCCCCACGACCCCGAGCGTTTCGCCGCGATAGATCTTGAGATTGATTCCATCCACCGCCCGCACACCGGTGCCAAAAATGACATGCAGGTCTCGAGCTTCGAGGATCGTATCGCCCAGGCGAGCACCGGCATTATTTGTCGTCTCGCCGATTTGTTTCAGGAGTTCACTCATGAGGCCTCTCCGCCGCGTCTGAACGAAGGATCGAAGTGTTCGCGCAATGCGTCGCCGACGACGTTTATGGACAGCAAGGTGAGCCCCACCGCTATCGCTGGCGTTATGAGCAGATGCGGATAGGACTGCATCGACCTCAGGCCCGACGCGATCATCGCTCCCCAGCTCGGTGTGGGTGGATCGACGCCAACGCCCAGGAAGCTCAGGCCAGCTTCAAGCAGAATCGCACTTGGCACGACAAACGTCGCGGCGACGATAATCACCGGCAGGCAGTTCGGCAGAATGTGGCGCCGCATTACGAATAAGTCTGAGGCACCCGCCAATCGAGCGGCCGCAACGTATTCCGCCGATCGAAGTATGATCACCTCTGCGCGTACAATGCGGGCGCAAACCAGCCAAGAGGTAAAACTCAAAGTGAGGAAGACGCCGAACAGCCCTCCCGACATTTTATAAAGCGCCGTTATCGGTGAAAAGAAGTCAGTGGAAGACTGGCTCAACTGCCCCTTCACAACTCCGGCGATCAGAATTGCAAACAACGTGTCGGGAAATGCGTACATGCTGTCAACGAAGCGCATGCAAACACTGTCAATCCAGCCTCGCTTGTATCCTGCGATAGCGCCGACAGCGATGCCGATGAGAACTGCCGCCACGGTGGATGTCACGGCAACTACCAGTGAGACACGGGCTCCGATCGCAAGACGAGCCAGCATGTCACGTCCCAACTCGTCGGTCCCGAGTATGTGGTTCCAACTGGGGGGCGAATTTCTGTGAAGCAGATCCTGGCGATACGCGTCGTAAGGCAGGAATGAAGCGGATGCAGCAACAACGACGATCAGCACCAGGAATGCTATGGCAACGGCTAGACCGGGCTTGCTGCGGATAGATGTGGGTAGCAGTGAAACACCACGCCGCTGGATAGATGGCACTATCGTCATCGTACGTCCTCGCGGGTTCGGGGGTCGATTATGAAATGAGCGATGTCGACGAGCAGATTGCAGAGGACCACAATCACCGCGTACACGAGGGTCGTCGCAATGATGACAGGATAGTCTCTTGCCGACACCGCCAGCACGAAGTACCGCCCGAACCCAGGCACGCCGGCGATGGATTCCACGAAGAATGAACCAACGAGTACCGAGGAGGCGTATGAACCGGCAACTGTCACGACAGGAATAATGGCATTTCTCAGTATATGAACCGCGATGATGCGCCCTCGTTTCACTCCTTTCGCCCGAGCTGAACGGACAAAATCCTTGTGCATGACCTCCAGAACACAGTTTCGACAGTAACGGGCAATCGCCGCCATTGGAGCGAGAGCGAGGGAAACCACGGGAACGATGGCCGAGGTGGAAAAGAGCCCCTTCCACCCAAACGTTGGAACAAGTCCAAGTCCGACGCCCAACGTTACGATCAACACTGCAGTGATGATGTAGGTTGGTAGAGACACGCAGAAGGTACAGAAGAACAGTATAGCAGTCTCCAGAGCTCTCGAACGTGTCAGGGCCGCCAGGACGCCAAGCAGTAGCCCCATGACGATGGCGAGGGCTATCGCCATTGAGCCGAGGGCAAGCGACGTCGGAAGAAACTTCTTCACGATATCGGTGACGGATTGCGTGGGGTCACGAAACGACGGCCCAAGATCGCCTTGAACGGCACCCCAGAGATAACCGACGTACTGAATGTGCAACGGCGCATCCAGATTGTATTTCGCATCCAGGGCAGCCTTCGCGGCTGGCTCCATCGGCCGATTTGCGCTCGCGCTGTCCCATGGCGAGCCAGGCGTGAGATGGGCTATCGCGAATGTTACCGTGTAAACAACCAAGAGAGTTGGGATACTGGCAAGCACTCGCTTCAATATAAAGGAGAACATGTCTGTCCCAGCCTACCGAACGATTTCCGTATCGCGGAGGGGATAGAGTCTAAGAGTAGTGTCGGGCCGAAGGTTTTTGACATAAGGCTTCACAAGCCAGAGCGACGTTTCCCGATAAAGGGCGCTCATCGGTTGTTGCTCTTCGAAGATCTTGTTTGCTTGCCGGTAGGTCTCAATCCTCTGAGTTTCGTCCGTAGCTACCTTCGCTTGTTTGATGAGCGACGCGAAGTCCTCGTTGCGGAAATGGCTGTTGCGATAGTCGTCGGTGATCAGATCGCCATACCAATTTTCAGGATCCGCATAGTCGGATACCCAAAGAGCAGTTATCATGTCGTAGGGCGCATTCTTGCGGGCGTTCACCCAAGCGGCGAAAGCCTTCAGCTCCATGACGTTGATCGTGGCGTTGATGCCGAGATTCTCCGACCACATCTGCTGCAGCAGTTGTGCTACGATCGGCTGCGAAGCGCTATCACGTACTGTGAGGGTGAATGGAGGGAAACCGGCGCCATTCGGGTAGCCAGCCTTGGCTAGAAGCTCGCGGGCAGTCTCCACATTTCCCTTGATGGCGTCGTCCTCGTTTGCACCAGGAATACCTGGCGGAACGATCGTATTTGCCACTGCCGCGGTTCCATCGCTAATGACTGACGACAGCGCGTTCCTATCAATGGCCAGGCTCAATGCGTGCCGCACGTCCTTGTTGTCCCACGGAGCATGCGAATTATCGTACTGGACCCACCAGGTTCCGGAATCAAGATTCGTAATCAATTCTTTTGCGAGAGTGGCGTCCTGCCGAACCCGCTGAATGTCCTGTATCGGAATGCAGGTGGCGAAGTCGATCTCCTCAGCTTCATAAGCTCGAAGTTGCGCTTCGCAGATATCGCCCGACGCGACCGTCATTCTGATTGTGTCAATTGTCGGCTTCTTCCCGGCATAGAAGGAATTGACGTTCATTTCGATCGATTGATCGTTTACCCGGGCCACAAGTTTGTATGGTCCATTGGAAACGATATGTTCGGGAAGCGTCCATCGCTCGCCCCATTGAGCCACCACGGCCTGCGGAACGGGAGTAATGTAAGGGAGCGCAAGCTTCGCCAGGAATGAGGGCGCCACTCGTTCTGTTTCGATAACCAGCGTGAAATCATCCACGGCTTTGATATGGACCGCCGAGGCGTCTTTGGTCTCGCCGGAGTTGTACGCCTTGGCGCCCTTGATCTCCGTCAAAAATTGCGCGTTTCCGCTCGCGATGCTCGGATCCAGGATGCGCTTGAGAGAGTACTCCCAATCCATGGCGGTTACGGGCTCGCCATTCGACCACTTATTCTCCGGCTTCAGCTTTACGGTCCAGGTCAAACCATCGCTGGATCGCTCGATCGAATTGGCTTGCAAATAAACGAGCGTGCCGTCGTTCTGAATCTTTGCGAGCGGCTCGAAGAGCTGGGTCTGGATGGCAACCCCACCGTCGTCCACCAGATTGGGGTCCATGAAACGTGGCTCCTGGACGATCATCCGGAACGTCTGGCCCTCGTCGGCAGCGGCCGGCGTTGAAAACGTCGGAGCCGCCGACGACAAGGCAGCAAGCATCGAGGCCAGAAAGACCTTTTTCCTCATTTTAGTTCCCCTATTTTTAGCCCGTAGATCGAACTTTCTGCGACAGGCTATTTGTAAGTTCTATAAAGTCAATATGTATTTTGTAATTTAAATTTCAGTTTGACACCCTTCCAATTCGGGGCATATGAAATGTTAGAACGGCTTTCGGATGAAAGTTTCCTTTCACCGGAACGGCACGATTACGGAACTATCAAGGCTTCAAATGTCCGCGAAGACGGTAGAGCAACGCTTAAATGATTATCTTGTCACGGGGTCGAAGGCGGAGCGCCGAATAGCGACTTTCATGCTGGCAAGCATCGCTGAACTGCCGTTTGACACCGCCGCCTCAATCTCGAAGCGGATAGGTGTGAGCGAACCGACTGTGGGACGCTTTTGCCGTACTTTGGGCTATCAGAACTTCAAAGCTTTGAAGGAAGACCTCCAGCATGACATCGGTGGAGGTCCCTGGCTGCTCGGTGACCGCCTGAAGGAGTTTCATGATCGAAACAAAACCGGTGAAGACGAACCGGGACGCGGGCTCGAGTTAGAAATCGCCAGCCTCGTTCGGATCTATGAACTCGCGCGAACAGAGCAGTGGGCCCGCGCGGTGAAAAAAATTGCTCGCGACCGGCAGGTCTTTATCGCAGGCTTCCAGACGGAGCGGGGTCTTGCACACTACTTTGCCCATCAGCTCCAATATCTGCGGCCTAACGTGCATCTTGTCGATATCGCCGGCGGCAACTTCTCCGAGGCATTGTTAAATGGAGAAAAATCGACTGCGCTCGTGATCTTTGAGGCGCGAAGATACTCGCGGCTATCGGAATCATTGGCCAAGAGCGCGAAGTCGCGCGGCATCCCGCTAACGCTAATAACTGATGCCTATTGCGATTGGGGTCATGATCTTGCCGATGAAATGTTCGTCGTGCGAACGGAGTTCGATATGTTTTGGGATTCGACGGCTCATATGGCGAACCTGAGCAACCTCCTGATTAACTCGGTATTCAAGGAGCTTGGCCCACAAGTGGAGGAACGCCTCAACGCTGTAACCCGCCTACATGGCGATTTCATCGGATATGTCGGTGAAGCTGCCCGGCAGGATACCAAATCATGACCGGCGAACTTCTGAATTTGAGAATCTGTCGCAATCCAACTTGGCACTGACAGCCAAGACCGGAAGACACGAACTTACACCGAACTAGCCTGCCGCCACGCGAGGCAAAGGCCGCCCTGAGGTACTCCGGGTGTCCCTTTGGCTCGTCCGCATTTTCGTACGCAAGGGAACCCAACATGAAGATTTTCATCAGCTCGGATATCGAAGGCACTGCAGGGATTACGGCTTGGGACGAAGCCAAGAAGGGCCAGCCGGAGTACGTAGAATTCCGCGAATACATGACGAATGAACTCGTAGCCGCCTGCGAAGGAGCGCAAGCGGCCGGCGCAACGGAAATCGTCGTGAAAGACGCACATTCGTCGGCTCGCAACCTAATCCTATCAAAACTGCCGCCGTACGTGAGCGTCGTCAGGGGCTGGAGCGGGCATCCGGATGAGATGATGTTCGGCATCGATACGAGTTTTTCAGCCGCTCTCTATATCGGCTACCACAACAAGGCGGGCACCGATACGAATCCTCTCGCTCATACGCTGAGCGGAGCGGTTTCCAGACTGCTGATCAACGGCGAAGTGGCTTCGGAATTCACACTCAATGCCCTCTGTGCTTCGCGCTACGGTGTCCCCTCGGCATTTCTTTCCGGTGATGCAGGAATGTGTGCCGAAGCTGAGGTCGCGGTACCGGGCATCGCGACACTAGCCACCAGTGAAGGCTTTGGTCCGGCGACAAAATCGTTGGTCCCGGCGGCTGCGGTAATCGCGATCCGTGAAGGCGTGGAGAAGGCCCTGTCGGGAAACTACAACAACTCGCTGCCGAATCTTGCCGAAGAGTTCGAGCTCGTCGTTGAATACACCAATCCGACGGACGCCTATAGGAATAGCTGGTACCCCGGCATGGAGCATATCGCGCCACGGACGTTGCGCTTCAACGCGCAAGACTACTTCGAGATCCAACGTGCGATACGCTTCGTCGTCTAGATGCGCCGTCGCGGGATGTTCTTGTCTTCCGAATGATAACCGAGGACCCGAGTGAGGGCTAAACAGTTGAGCCGAATTGTATATCTGAATGGGGAATTTCTGGAGGAGACCGAAGCGAAAATCTCGATCTTCGACCGTGGGTTTGTCTTTGCCGATGCCGTCTACGAAGTGACCTCGGTTGTCGATGGCAAGCTGCTTGATTTCGGCGGCCATGCCGCGCGTCTTGAACGCTCGCTCGGCGAACTGGGCATTCGCCATCCGCTGTCCCAGCAAGTGCTGCTGGCCATCCACCGCGAGTTGGTCGAGCGGAACAAGATTATCGAGGGACTGGTCTACCTACAAATTTCGCGCGGCAATCCTGGCCGCCGCGATTTCGCCTTCCCTGCACCCGACGTCGAGCCGACGGTCGTGCTTTTCACCCAGACGGTTGCCAATCTCGTGGATGCCCCGCAAGCGAGGACCGGCATCAAGGTTATCTCGGTCCCAGACATCCGCTGGGGTCGTCGCGACATTAAGACGGTGCAACTCCTCTATCCTTCGATGGCGAAGATGATGGCAAAAGAGGCGGGAGCAGATGACGGTTGGTTCATACAGGACGGCTTCGTCACCGAGGGAACCGCAAACAACGCCTACATCATCAAGTCTGGCAGGATCATCACTCGAGCCTTATCGAACGACATTCTGCACGGCATCACGCGCGCCACGCTGTTGCGCTACGCCAGGGAAGCACGGATGGAAGTCGCCGAACGGGCCTTCACAATCGAGGAGGCTAAGGCTGCTGACGAGGCATTCATCACTGGGGCATCCTCCTTCGTCATGCCCGTGGTCGAAATCGACGGCGCAAGGATCGGGACAGGCCTGCCGGGACCGATCGCCACCGGCTTGCGTGAACTCTATATCGATGAGGCGCGTCGAGCGGCGATTTAATCCATAGGGCGTCTGGCGTTTAGCCAACGCCCCATATGCCCCCAATTGGTTCGTTCTAACGACGTTTTGTACGGCGGCGGATTAGCGCGACCTTGATGCGGGGAGCCGAGTTGCAAGTCGGCGAGCCAACTCGCTGTTGACCCACACATAGTATCACAACCCTCTAAGCTGCCACGGAGCAGGAGTCGAATATGGGTGAACCACTGCTATTAGACGCCAGACAGACCGCCGCAAAGCTTCCCTTCCCGGAATTGGTTGCGGCTCTTCAACGGGGCTTTGCGAAGGGATGCCAGACACCCGCGCGCCACCATCACACATTACGCAGCGAAGGCGAACCTGACGGTACGTTGCTCTTGATGCCGGCCTGGTCCAACGCCGATGACGAGGATCATTTTCTCGGCGTGAAACTGGTGACCATTATGCCGGGCAACATGAACCGTAGGCTGCCTGCTGTCGTATCGACATACATGCTCTACGACGCCATCACCGGAGAGCAGTTGGCCCTCATGGATGGAAACACGCTGACGAGCCGGCGCACTGTGGCAACCTCAGCACTTGGGGCCAAATATCTTTCTCGAGAGGACGCCTCATCGCTTGTCATTATAGGCGCGGGCCGTGTGGGAAGCCTGATCGCGGACGCCTACTCAGCTGTACGACGGCTTCGGCGCATCGTCATCTGGGACATCAATCCCGAACAAGCCGACCGCCTCGCCTCTTCCCTCCGTGACCAGGGTCTTCCCGCGAAATCCACGACAGACATTAAAACCGCAATAGAATCCGCCGACATAGTCAGCGCCGCAACGCTTGCAACCGCACCCATCATTCGAGGCGAGTGGCTGAAACCGGGCACTCACGTCGATCTCATTGGGGCGTTCACCCCGGAGATGCGAGAGGCGGATGATGAAGTGATGCGCCGCTCGTCGATCTACGTCGACACTGCGGTAGCGCTTGAGGAGGCGGGAGAGCTTATCAAGCCACTCGCCGAGGGGGTAATTGGCAAGAACGCCATTCTTGGCACTCTCACCGACCTGTGCCGAAAGGACGAATTCGCACGTGCGAACGCAGACCAGATCACTTGTTTCAAAAGTGTAGGCTCTGGGCTCGCCGACCTTACCGCGGCCCAGCTCGTCTATAGACGCATTTAAACTATCATATGCAGATTCGGAGCTCCGGCGAGCTCCGAAATGCTTTCGCAAAGCTCCAGACACGCTCTGCCACGGCGTAGCCCCCAGTAGGGCTGGATGCAAAGCGCGGTTACGCCACTATGAAATCGTAACGGCCGAATTTTCCGTCACTCGTCGTTCTGATATCGAGCAACAAGGCTGCGTTGAATATGCGGTCACGTTCATTGTCCGGCTCACCGGCAAAATACAGCTGCGTCGTCAGCACGTTCCCGCCGGGCCTTTGGACTTTCACGTGGTAATGCCGGGTGCGACCAGGATAGAGTCCAGGCACGATCGTCTCGAACCACCATTTGCCTTCTGCATCCGTGAATTGATGTCCGCGGAGTTTGTATCCGCTATTGTCGTAGGTGCCGGTCTCATCGGCGTGCCATAGCTCGATCAACGCTTTTGCTACCGGTTGGCAGTCCTTGGTTAGCACGTAGCCAACAAGTGTCATTCTTTCACCGCCCGGTGCATCGCTCGCGAAGTCCTGTTTTTCAGGGCTCTGCGGCGTAAAATACGGGCCTTCGGTCTGTGCCGGCGTCAGATGGTGGTCATCACCGCAACTAGCCGTAAGCGGCAGCTCCACGGGAGCGCCGGCTGCATGGCCGAATCTCGGCAGCACAATCGGCGTGGCGACGAAGCTGATAAGGAAATGTCGCCGGGTCGGCATGGCGTTGTATCTCCAAACATGGAAGCCAAGATCGTTGCGGGTCCATTGGGCAGAAGTGGGGCGGACATTACCAGAATTCGCGACCGGCAACTTCATCAGGCGAGGGCTGCTGCTGAAGCGTCGCCGGTCTACACGGTTTGCACGCCGGCATCTGGTGTCTGACTTGGAGCAGTAGCAATGCCGTTCCATTGACGTCGTCTGCTTTAGGTCGAAAGCTACCCAAATCTCACGCCTTGATGGGAATTGACATCCTCGACCAATCTAATCGTTTGGCCGAGATCAAAACATAACACAGGTGGGACTTGCTTGCGTGGTGCCGCACTTCAGCGCTGCGAAGGCCGTTCCGGTTCCATGCGATACATTATGAGATTTTTTTGCCCAGAACGTGAACATCTCGCAACAAGCGGTGCACGGGCTCGTGAAGAACGGTCTTCCTTCGCCCCTTGCGCGAAGGTGCCGCGGATCGCCAAATGCGCCTAGGAGCGCCGGATTGCCGCCGCTCTCGTTGCGATGCTTTATGCGTTGGGCGTTGATGCTGGCGTCGAAGTCGGCGAGAGCCAACAGGCCAAGACTGTTAAAAGCCCAACGTCGAGCGCGTGAAAGTCTGAAGATCCTCGAAGCAGCGGAAGCGCCTTTGATGCTTTTCGGCGATTTCGCCGCCAGCCGGCTCATAGGCCGCGGAGACGGTGCTGAGCGTCGCCATGGCAGCCGCAACGTCGGCAAAGGCACCGGAGGCAACGGCCCCAAGAATGGCAGAGCCGAGCAGGACCGGTTCTTCCGCGTACGGCGCAACGACAGCCTTGCCGCAGGCATCGGCAAGGAGTTGGCGAACGAAGCCGCTACGCCCCGCCCCACCGCTAATGACTACCCGCTCGACAGAGGCTCCCTCCCTAGCCTGCGCCTCGATGATCTGCCGCAATCCGTAGCCGATGCCGCATAGACCGGCGACGTAAAGCGCAACGAGGCTATCAAAATCCCGTTCCATGCCAAGACCGGCTATGACGGCCCTTGCATGCGGATCTGCAAAGGGCGCGCGATTGCCGAGGAACTCAGGCACCACATGTAGGTCGGCAGCAAGGTGCACGGCCTCAGACAACGACGGCGCCTTGGCGGAGACTGCCTCGGCCATGAGGACAGGTAGCGGAATTCCTCGCGCTTGCGCCCGCGCGGCCGCTTCCGGTGCGGCCGGATGAAAGGCAAGCAGCTGATCGATGGCAGCGCCCGCAGCGCTCTGGCCGCCTTCATTGAGCCACAGGCCGGGCACCATGGCCGAGTAATACGGACCCCAGACGCCGGGCACAAAGACAGGATCTTGCGTCGAGGTCATTGTGCATGATGAGGTGCCGAACACATAGGCTAGGTTTTCCGTCGGACGGCCGCCGATGCCGACTGTGCCAATTCCGCCTGCGTGGGCATCGATCATACCCGCCGCTACGGCCGTTCCACGTTGCATGCCCATCGCGGCAGCTGCTTCCTGCGTCAGCCCATACCCAAGCCGCGTGCCCGGCTCGACGATACGAGTGCCAATCCGGCCAAAACCTTCTTCGGCAAGCTCCCCAAGACCTATCTTCTCAAAATAGCTTGGATCCCAACGGTTCTCATGCGCGAGATAGGTCCATTTGCAGGTGACCGTGCAGGTCGAACGGGCGAGGTCACCCGTCGCTTTCCAGGTGAGAAAATCGGCAAGGTCGAAGAACTGCCAGGCGGTGGCGAAAACCTGCGGCCGGTTTTCCTTCAGCCAGAGCAGCTTCGGCGTCTGCATTTCCGGCGAGACGCGCCCGCCGACATATCGCAGCACCTCGTGGCCCACCGCGTTGATCCGCTCCGCCTGGCCGACGGCGCGGTGGTCCATCCACATGATGATGTCGCGTTCCGGTCGCTCCGACGGGCCGACCGCGAGCGGTGCCCCCCCGTCGCCGAGCACGACGAGCGAGCAGGTGGCGTCGAAGCCGAGGCCGATCACCGCGGCGGGATCGACGCCCGCGGAAGTGACCGCCTCGCGGACGCTCGAGCAGACCGCATCCCAGATCTCGGCGCTCGATTGCTCGACGATTGCACCCGCCTCACGGAACAGCAAAATGTCCCGCTTCGCGGAAGCGAGCATCGCCCCCGAAAGGTCGAACAGGCCGGCCCGTGCGCTGGCGGTGCCGACATCGACACCGACGACATAGCGGGACTTGCGATCCGGGGACGGGGTCATGAGGCCATACTCACTGAAGGTTGGATGACCGAGCTCTATCGGCCCGCCACGAATTGCGCCATGCGACGGATCAGGAAAGCGCCGACTGTCGCGCCGGCATCCTGCAAGCCGACCGTCTTCTCCTGGAACGCCGCCGCCTTGCCATGCTGCGCGAGCATGGACTTGGTGGCCTCCAGCGCATGTTCAGCCGCATCCGCCGTCAGGTTCAGCGCATCCGAAAGCGAGACACCGGCGGACGCCTGCGCTTCCAGCGTCGTCGCGATGGGGTCGAGCACGTCAAGCAGCGTCTTGTCGCCGACCTTCGCCTTGCCGCGTTCGGCAACGCCGTCACGATAGGCGCGCCAGAAGGCGGCCATGCCGGCGGTGTCCAACACATCCTTGCCTTCGACGGCCTTGCTTGCGCGCAGGAACCCGGTCGCCGTCAGCGTGCCCATGGTGGAGGGCGCTGTGCGGGCCATGGTGGCGCCGGCGGTGCGCAGCAGCTTGGCGATGCCGGGCGCTTCACCATCGGCCTCCAGCCCTTCGGCAGCAGCGGCGAAGGACTTGCTCATGGTGATGCCGAGATCGCTGTCACCCACCTTGCCGTCGAGCGCGATCAAGAAATCGCGCTGTTCGGCAAAGAGCTCCTTCCAGCTCTTGAAGAGGTCGATGAGATCGGCGGCGTTCAATGTCTGGAGCGTCATGGCATCAACCCGCGACATGCTGAAAGAAGGGCGTGTTCGCCGGAGCGGCGATCAGGCGATCCAGCTCCTCGTCGAGATGCAGGATCGAAATCGAAGCGCCGGCCATTTCCATCGAGGTGGCGAACTCTCCGACCCAGACATACTTAGCGGTAACGCCGCGCGCTTCTAGAAGCTGCGAGACACGGCGGAAGAGGATGTAGAGTTCTTCGAGCGGCGTGCCGCCGAGGCCGTTCATCAGCACTGCAACATTGTCGCCCTGCTTGTAGTCCGTTTCCGCAAAGACGCGCTCCATCATCTCGTCGACGACGGCATCGGCCGGCGCGAGCCTCTTGCGGCTGATGCCGGGCTCGCCATGGATGCCCATGCCAATCTCCATCTCGTCCTCGCCGATGGAGAAGGTGGCGTGGCCGATTTCCGGGACGACACAGCTCGAAAGCGCGACGCCCATGGTGCGGGTGCGCAGGCGTGCCTTGTCGGCAAGGCGCGCGACCTCATCCAGCGATAGGCCCTCGGCGGCGGCGGCGCCGGCGGTCTTGTAGATGAAGAAGATGCCCGCCACGCCGCGACGCTTGTGCTCTTCGCCAACAATGGACGAGGCGACGTCGTCGTTGCCGACGACCTGCTTGACGGCGATGCCGTCGAGATCGGCAAGTTCGGCCGCCATGTCGAAGTTGATGATGTCGCCGGTATAGTTGCCGTAGATGTAGAGGACGCCGGCGCCCTGATCGATGTGCTTGGTCACCTGGTACATCTGCTCGGCGCTGGGCGACTGGAAGACGCCGCCGACGGCCGCGCCGTCCAGCATGCCGTCACCGACGAAGCCGAGGAAGGTAGGCAGGTGCCCCGAACCGCCGCCGGTGGCGATGCCGACCTTGCCGCGTTTGGTCTTGGCCGTCACGAGGCAGCGCAAGTCATCGGCCGTATAGGTGACGGTGGGATGCGCCTTGTAGATGCCTTCGAGCATTTCGTCGACGAAGTTGACGGGGTCGTTCAGGAACTTCTTCATAGATTTCCTCCGGGAGTGGGGGTTATTTCCTGCGCTGGCGCGTGACGAAGAAGGCGGCGGCGAGCAGGATGAAGCTGCCGACGACGAGCCGCTGCCAGGTGCTAGGAATGCCGACCATGACGAGCACGCTGTTGAGCACGACGATCAGGAGCACGCCGAGAAGGGTGCCGAGGACCGTGCCCGTGCCGCCGGTGATGCGCGCGCCGCCGAGCACGACGGCGGCGATGACGTTGATCTCGGTGCCGACGAGATCGAAGGGATTGGCCTGCCGGTTGGCGCAAACATGGATGATGCCGGCAAGGCCCGCGAGCGCGCCCGCATAGCCGAACAGAAAAACATGCACGGTGCGCAGGCTGTAGCCGAGGCGGCTTGCGATATCGGCATTGCCGCCGACGGCGAAGATGGCGCGTCCCATCAAGGTGCGGTTGAGGATCCACCAGGTGACGAAGGCCGCAACAGGCAGCACGAGAAAGTAGAACGGCAGCGTGATCAGCGCGCCGTTGGCGGCCTCGAACTGAACGAGCGGCATGCGGCCGAAGGCGCCCATCTGCGGCGGAAGGGACATTATCCAGACCGTGCCGATGAAGGAGAGCAGAAAGCCGCGGAACAGATACTGCGTGCCGATGGTGACGATCAGCGACGGCACCTTCAGGTGATGGACCAGCAGACCGTTGATGATGCCGAGCGCCGCACCGCCGAGCGTCGCCATGAGGATGACGACGACGATGGGCAGATTCGGCAGGTAGCTCTGCACCAGTATCGTCATCGAATACATGGTGAAGGCCGCGATCGCCGTAAAGGACACGTCGATACCGCCCGCCGCCAGGATGATGAAGACGCCGAGCGCGAACAGGCCCATGACCACACTGGCGCGGCCGATGTCTATGAGCGTCGAGGGCTGGAGGAAAGCCGGGTTGACGATGGCGACGGCCACGCAGATCGCCACCAGCAGCAGGAAGGTGATGGTCTCCGGTCGGCGGCGAACGAGGTCACCGAAGCTGAAGGAACGCGACGGGTCGGCAGCGTCGCGGAATTCATCGGTCCGTGAAACGCTCATTGCACAGTCTCCGTCGTGGTCGCCAGCATCGCCTTGTAGAGTTGGTCTTCTGTTGCCTGTCCCGCATTCATCTCCGCGACCACCCGGCCGCTGTTCATGACGAGGATGCGGTCGGTGTTCTCCAGGAGCTCGGGCAGGTCGTCGCTGACGATGACGAGGCCCATGCCCGCTTCCGCAAGCATCTGGATGACGCGGTAGATCGTGTCCTTGGAGCCGACATCGACGCCGACTGTCGGCCCATGCAGCACGAGCAGCTTCGGTGCGATGCTCAGCCAGCGGCCGATCAGCACGCGCTGCTGGTTGCCGCCCGAAAGCGCGCCGACCGGCAGGTCGAGATTTTTCGTGTTGAGACGCATTTCCTCGGAAAGCCGGGCGGCGATCTTGCGCCCCTCCTCCCGGTCGACGACGCCGAGAGAATTGGCGAGGCGCGAGACGACGAGCGCGATCTCGTTCTCAAGGATCGACTTGTCAAGGAAGAGGCCTTCCGCCAGCCGGTCCTCCGGCACATAGCCGATGCCCTGCTCGATGGCTTTGGCGGGCGAGCGCACGGAGACGGTCTTGCCGTCGAGCTTGACCGCACCACCGCTCGCGGGCGCGACGCCGGTCAGGGCCATGGCGAGTTCGTTGCGGCCGGAATCGGCAAGGCCGGTGATGCCGAGAATTTCGCCCTTCTTCAGGGAAAAGCTGATCTCCCGCACACCATCGGCGACAAGGCGGTCGACCTTGAGGAGTTCGGCGTCGGAGGGTTTCCCGGTGCGGTAGCGCTGGGCATCGATGGAACGGCCGGTCATCAGTTCGGCCAGTTCCTTCTTGCTGTAATTCGCGATGGGGCCTTGCGCCACGCACTGGCCGTCGCGGAAGACGACGGCATGGCCCCCGATACGGTAACATTCGTCCAGCTTGTGGGTGACGAAGAGCACGGCGACGTTGTCCGAGCGCAGCCGCTCGACGACGCGGATGAGATTATCCACCTCGCGGCGCGTCAGAGATGTCGTCGGCTCGTCCATGATGACGAGCTTGGCGCGGGTCGCTATGGCGCGCGCGATAGCGACGAGCTGGCGCGAGGCGAGCGGCAGGTCGGAAACGATGGTGTTGAGGAAGCCGCGATCGGTTGGAAGGCCGGTGGCGGCGAGCGCGCGCTCCGCCGTCTCCCTCAACCGCTTCCGATCGAAAAGGCGCGCGAGACGGCCGTTGGCGTTCACCAACTGCTCGTTCAGCGCGACGTTTTCGGCGACGGTGAGGTTCGGCAGCAGCGACAGGTCCTGGTAGACGGTCTCGATGCCGGCAGCGAGCGACTGGATCGGCGTCAGCGACGAGAAGGTCTCGCCGCCAAGCACGATCTCGCCCGAGGTCGGCACATGCGCGCCCGACATGATCTTGATGACGGTGCTCTTGCCGCAGCCGTTTTCACCCAGAAGATGATAGGCTTCGCCCGGCTGGAGCGTCAGGTCGATGCCGCGCAGGGCATGGACGCCGCCGAACCATTTCTGGATGTTTCTAAGTTCAAGGAGCGCCGCCGATTGCTGCGCGGTATGTGCTTGTGCCGCCACGGAAATTGTCCTCATGCTGACCGGCGCGTTGCCACGCCGGACGGTTCCGGCCAGAAGGTGAACCTCCCGGCCGGCTGACGGTTTGCCGGATTAGAACAGGTGTTCCTTGTAGGTCGCCTTGTCGGCAAGGACCATGCCGTTGCCGAGAATCAGCAGACCCTTGCCCGGGCCCTGCTTGACCGAGACCTTGTTGTAGCCTTCGACGCCGAGGTCTATGCCGTCGGTGACTTCCTTCTTCGCCAGCAGCAGCTTGGCGACGGCGTTCATCGCCATGCCGGCCTTCTGCGGATCCCAGAAGCCGATCGCCGTGATGGCGCCGGATTCGAGAAGGTCGGCCGACGGGTTCGGCAGACCGGTGCCGACGAGGCAAACCTTGCCGCTCAAGCCCGCTTCGTCAATGGCGCGGCCGACGCCGAGGACGTCGTTGCCCGCCGAGGTCTGGAAGCCCTTAATATCAGGGTGCTTGCGCAGGATTTCCTTGGCCTTTTCATAGGTGCCGTTGGCGTCGTCGAAGGATTCATTGTTCGGGTCGACGAGTTCCATGCCAGCATACTTCTTGGCATTTTCCTCGCCGGCGCCGACCCACTGCATATGCGTGCGGCTGCCGAGGGAACCGACGAAGGTCGTCCACTTGCCTTCCTTGCCCATACACTCGGCCAGACGCTCGTTCAGCGCCGCGCCATAGTCGGCATTGTCGAAGGCTTCGACGTCGGCATTGGTGTTCATCTGGTTGTCGGCTTCGTGCGTCACGACCACGATGCCGCGCTCCATGGCGCGCTGGAACGTGCCTTCCAGAACAGCCGGGTCCATCGGCACGACGGCAAGGGCGTTGACGCCCTTGGCGACGAGGTCGTTGACGATCTGCAACTGCTGAGCCGAGTCCGCCGTCGCCGGACCGCTCTGGCTTGCAACGACGTCAGGATTGGCGTCCTGATAGGCGACAACGCCCGTGTTCATGCGGTCGAACCACGGAATGCCGCTGATCTTGACCACGGTAGCGATGACGGGCTTTTCCTGGGCAGCCAACACGCCGACAGAACCTGCGAGCGCGACGGCCGCAACCGTGGTTCCAGCCAGTACCTTCTTCGAAAACGACTTCATGTTTTCCTCCACGAATTTTCCCTCCTGTTTCACTTCGGCGCTTGAGGGACAGGCACCGAAGGGGTTTGCGAGCGGCGCCCCGGGGACAGGAAGCCGGCGATATCGTAGCGGCCGACGGCCAGGAACGTGAGCAGCAGCAGGCCCCAGGCAAAATCGCGCACGAAATTGGAAAGGCCGCCGAAATTGAGCAGGCTCGACATGAGCTGCAGGGCGATGGCGGAAAGCACGACACAGACGACGCGCCCGTAGCCGCCCTCCGGCTTCACGCCCGCCATCACGGCAATCAGGATAGCAATGAGCAGATAGGAGCTGCCGTAATCGAACTTTACGTTGACGTTGCGCGCCGCAATGATGACGCCGACAAGACCCGACAGCGTGCCGGAAATCGCATAGGTGGCGACGATCACGCCGTTCTTCGGAAAGCCCGCATAGACGGCGGCCTTGGGATTGGTGCCCATCAGCATCAGCCACAGGCCATAGGGCGTGAACTTCAAGAGCGCGGCGATGACGCCGGCGACCAGCACGAAGACGATGAAGCTGATCGGTACAGCGGCGATCATGTCATTGCCCACGCTGGAGAGCAGTGCCGGGCTGCCAACCGTCACGGCCTTGCCGCCGGAAACCACGACCGCGAGCCCCATGAAGGCCATCTGGGTGCCGAGCGTGCAGAGGATGGGCGTGATGTTCAGCCGCGAGATGAGAAGGCCGTTGATGGCGCCGCCGGCGAGGCCGACGAGGAGTGCGCCCGCGATGAAGGCGAGGCTGAAGGCCGTGCCGCCGTCCGTCGCCGACAGAAAGGAGGAGACGATGACAGCGGACAGCACGCCTGAGAGATTGGCAAGCGCGATGCCCGAAAGATCGATGCCGCCATTGCCGGCACACATGGCCAGCATCACGCCGATGGCCAAAAGGCCGATTTCCGGCACCTGGCTCGCCATGGACTGGAGATTGAAAACGGAAAGGAACGAGCCGCCGGAGATCAGGGCGCCCGCCACAAGCAAAAGGCCGTTTATGACAACCAGCATCGCCAGCTGCCCGCCGGTTTTTTGCATGGTCTCCTCCCATTTGTTTACTAAACAACGCATTACTTCACTAAAACGCTATCAAAGGAAATTTGTTCTGACAAGCCCCGTTTAGGCGCCAATTCGGTTGCGAACCGTGCCAAATTGCCCTACGTCTCGCAAAGTTCATCTAAATCGTTTAGTAAACTTGTTCGCAGTCGCAGCATAAAAGGCAGCCTGTCTCCGCATGAAGAAACCGGGAAAACTGACCATCAGGGACATCGCCGAGGCGGCGGGCGTATCGGCCGCGACGGTCTCGCTTGTATTGAACGGCAAGGGAGAGATTTCCGGTGTGACGCGGGCGCGGGTGCTGGAGGCGGTGGCGAGCCTCAACTACGTGCCTCGGGCAACACGCAGCAGCGCGGAACCAGGCGAAACCCTACGCTTCCTGAAGATCGCCAAGCATGGCCACACGGTCAACCGCGACCACAGCGTCTTCATCTCCGACTATATCGACGGCATGTCGGCCGAGGCGACGCGGCGCAACTACACGCTGGAAGTGGTAAGCTTCGAGGGCCAGCCGATCAGCACCGTGGCGGAATCGCTCGCCGGCGCGCCGATATCCGGCGTCATCGCACTCGGCACGGAGCTGACGGAGGCCGATATCCGCCTCATCCAGGGCCTCGGCCTGCCGACCGTCTTCATCGATACGTTCTACGACGTGCTCGACGCCAATTTCGTCGATATGAACAACGAGGACGCCGTCTATAAGGCGCTGTCGCGCTTCCGCATGCAGGGTTTCCAGCGCATCGGCTTCGTCGCTTCCCATGTCGACACGACCAACTTCCGCCTGCGCCGCGAGGCCTTCTTCAAAAACATGGCGCGGCTCGGCTTGCCGGTGAACGAGGCCGACATCCTCTCGGTGGAATCCACCTATGACGGGGCCTATACCGATACGCGCGCCCTGCTTTCCACCGGCCTCGACCTCGCGGAATGCTATTTCTGCACCAACGACATCATTGCGTACGGCTTCATCCGGGCGCTGCGCGAACACGGCGTCTCGATCCCGCAGGACGTTTCGATCATCGGCTTCGACAATCTGCCGCAGAGCGCGACCATGGAGCCGGGCCTAACGACCATCGATGTGTCGAAGCGCAAGATCGGCTACCTCGCCGTCACCGTGCTCGACGACCTGATCGCCGCCGCCGAGCCGCAGCCGCCAGTCAAGATCCTCGTGGGCGCGGAGCTTGTCCTGCGTGCCAGCCACGAGCACGGCGTATCGAACACCGCGCAGGATCGCCCACGGCGGACCGCACGGCAGCAGGCGCATTAGAAACGCAGAGGAAGACCATGGAATACAGGACACTCGGCCGCACGGGCCTCAAGGTTTCGGCCATCGCCATGGGCACCTTCTCCTTCGGCGGGGTCGGCGCGTTTTCTCGCGTGGCGAACCAGAGCGTGGCGGAAGCCCGCCGCCTCATCGACTGCTGCATCGACGGTGGCGTCAACCTTTTCGACACGGCCAACATGTATTCGCTCGGCCGCTCGGAGGAAATTCTCGGCGAGGCCCTCGGCGAAAAACGTGACAAGGTGCTAATTTCGTCCAAGGCACGCATGCGCATCGGCGACGGGCCGAACGACGAAGGCACCTCGCGCTACCACGTCATCCGCGAATGCGAGCTCAGCCTCAAGCGGCTGAAGACCGACCATATCGACATCTACTTCATGCACGAATGGGACGGCGTGACACCGGTCGAGGAAATGCTCGGCGCACTCGAAACGCTGCGCCAGCAGGGCAAGATCCGCTATATCGGCTGCTCCAACTATTCCGGCTGGCACATCATGAAGGCACTGGGCGTGGCGGAGGCGAAGAACCTGCCACGCTTCGTGACTCAGCAGATTCACTACACGCTCGAAGCGCGCGAGGCTGAATACGAGCTGCTACCGATTTCCGTCGATCAGGGCCTCGGCGTCATGGTCTGGAGCCCGCTCGCCGCCGGTCTCCTCTCCGGCGCCTTTGGCCGCGGCAGGGCGCCGGCCGATTCCCGCCAGGCTGCCGGCTGGAGCGAGCCGCCGATCCGCGACCAAGAGCGCCTGTGGACGATCGTCGATGCGCTCGAAATCATCGCAAAGGTCCGTGGCGTCACGGTGGCACAGGTCTCGCTGGCCTGGACGCTATCGCGTCCAGCAATCGCCAGCCTCGTGGTCGGCGGTCTCAGCGAAGAGCAGTTCCGCGACAATATCGCTGCCGTCAACCTAAAGCTGACAGAGGAAGAGCTGGACACGCTGAACAAGGTCAGCCGCCCGCCCTACATCTATCCGTACTGGCACCAGCACAATTTCGCCGGCGACCGTTTCGGCCCCGGCGACTGGGCGCTGCATGATAGCTACATTGACCTCGGATTGATTTAAGTGCATCGCTCAGCGGTAGAAGAAAAGTGCTCATATCGATCGACAAGACGCACACATACATATCGCCTTGATGGGAATCGGACCCGCGATCCCACCCCCACTCGAAGGGATCGTGTGCGTCTCAGTAAGAATCCGCAGGGAACTGTTAGCATAGGTCGTAAAAAGTCGAGGGTGCCTAGAATGGAAGGCAAGAGCCTACGGCTGCGAGCAAGCCGACGTCATGCGGTCGCCATATCTGAAAACGTGCGTCAGAAAGCTTCACTTTTCCCTTTCCTGCGAAATTGAAGGTGCAGGTGGAACGGAGCGATCTTGGTGTCGGCATCGTTCTCGACGCCTGCTTGGGGAATGGGAGAAGGCAATGTTTAGACAGCTACTTGCACTCGCGTTTATCTGCCCGGACTACGATCACGCACTCGACGCAAATGGCGAAGTCACGAATGGGCAGACGTTCTGGAATGCACTCGCAGCAGTTTTCAAATAGCGGGATTTCAGGCAACGTAAAACCCGGCGCTCCACAATAGAGCGCCGGGTTATTTTTTCAGCTGCGGGCACCTGTGATGTAAGAGATAATCTCATCCGTCGTCGTATGCGATGTCTGCAATTCAGCGGCGATCCGACCTCGGCGGAATACGTAAACCCGGTTGCTGAGTTCCATGACCTGCTTCATGTTGTGGCTGACGAGAAGGACAGCAACACCACGTGATTGCAGCGCCCGGATAATGTCATGAACATGGGCAGTTTCTTGAACGCCGAGCGCCGCGGTGGGCTCATCCATGATGATCAGCTGCGACCCCCATCCCGCCGCACGTGCGATCGCAACGCCTTGGCGCTGACCGCCGGACAAACCACCAACAATGTCACGCACACCCGGGACGTTTACCCCGATTTCGTTCAACAACTCTTCGGCCCGCGCGGTCATCTTGCGGCGGTTCAAAATACTGAGACCGCCGAACTTGAAGTAGAACTCCTCGCGACCGAGAAAGAGATTGGTCAGGACATCAAGGTGCTCAGCAAGTGAAAGGTCTTGATACACGGTCTCGATGCCTGCCTCGCGGGCATCGCTAGGCCGATGAAAGGTTACTTCACGCCCTGAAACGACGAGCTTGCCTTCGGTTGCGGATTGGGCACCCGAAAGGATTTTGACAAAGGTGCTCTTCCCGGCTCCGTTGTCGCCGACGATGGCGACCACCTCGCCTGGCATAACTCTAAGGTTCGCACCCGAAAGGGCGATCACGCCACCATAGTGCTTGGCGACGCCGACTGCCTCCACAATCGGGGTGGATGTCTCGGGCATAACGACAGCCTCGCTTTGGCGGACTACAGATAAGGGCATTGCACCTCTCCTAAACTAAGTTCGTCAAGTGAGAACCCGCGCCATCTTGGCGGCGCGGGTCGATCCGCATTAGTAGTCAGCCGGAACCTGCTCCACGTTGTCCTTCGTGATCAGCGTGTTCTGAATGATGATCTTGGATTCAACCTTCTCGCCGCGGATCGCCTTGTCGGCAGCTTCAACTGCGAGCTTTGAAAGCAAAGCCGGGCTCTGAGAAACCGTGGCGGTGAGAGTGCCTTCCTTGATCGCGCGACGCGCGTCCTCGGGATAGTCGACCGCAAAGAACATCACTTCATCCCGGCCCTGCGCCTTCGCATACTCGGCAGCGGCAACGAGTTCCGGGCCGTGAGCGAAGACTGCGTTCAGTTCACCCTTAGGGTACTTGGAAAGCCAATCCTGGATCAGTGCGACGGTCTTATCCGCAGCCCAATCGTTTGCCTGCTCTTCGACGATCTTGATCCCTGGTGCGGTCTTGAGCGCGTCATGCTCTCCCTTGGCTCGACCGATCTGAGGCGCAGTTCCGAGGATGCCCGTCATGATGGCGACATTGCCTTCGCCATTCAGCATCTTAACAGCCTGTTCCGCATGGAGCCGGCCGATGAATTCTTCGTCCGAGCCGACGAAAGAAGTGATCGGTGCTTCCGGAGAGATACCCATCGAATAGGAAACGACGGGAATCTTGGCATCGGTTGCCTTCAGGACGCTGCCGACAAGGCTGTCGGGATCGGCAGGCGCAACGATGATGGCGTTCACGCCTTGAATGATGAACTGCTCGATCGCGGCGTTCATCTGCGCCACGTCGTTGTGACCGTCAACCACAGTGACCTCGTATCCGAGCTTCTTGGCGTTCTCTTCCATCGCCTTGACGCCCACGTTCATCCACGGATCGACGCCGATGTTGTAGATCATCACGCCAATCTTTTTGTCTTCCGCCGTTGCCGGTGCTGCAAACGCGGTGCCCACGGCAATTGCGATGGACGCTATACCGAGCATTCGTCTTGTGAGTTTCATTGTAGTCCTCCTAGTTTTAGCAGTGTTTTCTGCCGGTTCCACTCTTAGTATTTGCGGCCGCGCCGCAGGGCTTCGTAACCAACGGCCAGGAGAACACCTGTTCCCATGAATGCCGGTTGCCAGAAGGCTGAGATGCTGTAGAGGGTCATCGCGTTGTTCAGGATCGTCAGAGCGAAGATACCGATGACCGCGGAACTGATGCCACCGACCCCGCCAGTCAGCGGCGTACCGCCGATGACGACTGCCGCGATCGAAAGGAGCGCCCAGGTGGTTCCAGCTTGCGGGCTCCCGATGCCGGCGACAGAGGTCAGCAAAAGGCCGGCGATGGCAGCGGTGAAGCCGCCGATGGCATAGGTCGCAATGAGGACGCGGTCGACATTGACACCTGCGCGGCTGGTCCCGACTTTGTTGCTGCCGACCGCACGGACATGTTGTCCATAGCTGGTGAAATGCAGCACGAGCGCCAACACCACAACAACGACGATAAACACCATGCTCGGGAAGGTCAGGCCACCGACATGGAAGAAGCCGAGCTCGCGCCACTCGCGCGGCAGCGGCGCGATCGGACGCGCTTCAGTAAGCGCGTACATCGTGCCGAGGATGATCGCTTGCGTTCCGAAAGTCGAAACAAAAGGGTTCATCCCTACCTTCGCGATCAAGCAGCCGTTGGCGATGCCGATAAGGAGGCCGAGGACCAACGCCGCGACAATCCCGGCCGGAACGCCCGCCGACAAGGATACGGTCGCGGCGAGACATCCGGCGGCCGCGGCAATCGCTCCCACAGAAAGATCGAAGCCTCCCGAGATGATCATTAGCTGCATCCCGCAAGCCACGATGCCGACCATCGACGCCTGTTGGATGATGTTCAACAGATTGGCCGGGTTCCTGAAACTCGGGTTGGCGATTGACAGGCCGATGACGCTGACCACCAAGAGCAACAGCATGACGCGTTGCACCATTACGGCAGGATGCTGCGGCGAGAGGAACCGACGCAACGGTCCCGGCTTGTCGACTACGAGCCGACCTGTGGCGACATGTGTCATTCCACTTCCCCTTTTTAACGGTTTTCTCGAAGACGCCAGCTGCTGACGTCTGTCGTATTTGACCTACGAGTGTAGCTCTGCGGGGTGCTGTGACAATTTCGCAAACAGCGGACTGATGACGCAGCTTGAAGCACTTAGCGCTTCGGATCGATCGGCACGGCACAGGATTGGAAAACGTGCGCCACACTGCTTCAGATATTCGCTCGATGCGAAGTTGATGTCCGACATCGGCGGTGAGAGTTGATCAAGTAAATGAGGAACAGGTCAGATGCCGAACTTGATTTCAGATATTCCTGCGAAGCGTCGCTTCAGCGTTGGCATGATCGGAGGAGGCCGCGGCTCGTTTTTCGCGGGTATCCACCGCGCCGCCATGCGCCTGTCCGGTTGCTTCGATGTGAAAGCTGGAGTGTTCTCTTCCGACGAGGCCGTATCCCGGGAGGCGGCAGAAGCGCTGGGCGTCGCTCGTGACCGGACCTATCGGACTTTCAGGGACATGGTTGCGGCAGAATCGAACCGCTCGGACAGCATTGACGTCGCCGTTGTCGTAACGCCCAATCATCTTCATTACGAACCTTGCAGGCTGTTTCTCGAAGCGGGAATTCCCGTCGTCTGCGACAAACCGTTGGTCAATGCCTCCGGAGAAGCCGAGGAACTGATCAGATTGGCCGCAAACAGGAATTTGTTCGCCGCCGTCACCTACACTTACACCGGCTATCCGATGGTGCGCGACGCGCGGGCTCGTGTCCGCAACGGCGAAATAGGCGAAGTGAAGTTCCTCTACGTGGAGTACCTGCTCGAGTGGTTGGCCAATGACCCTACGAAGCTCGGGAAGGGCGGCATCTGGCGGGGCGACCCTGGAAAAGCCGGATTGACCGGAGCACTCGGCGACGTCGGAACGCATGCCTTCAACATCCTCGAATTTGTCTCAGGCAGGCGGTGTGTCGCTTTGAACGCAAAGCTCTCGACTACGGTCGACGGGTTTGGGCTGGACGACACCGGCGTTGTGCAGATGGATTTCGAAGGAGGTGCCGAAGGGCTGCTGTGGTGCAGTCTGGCAGCGCCAGGGCATCGAAATGGCCTGCGTTTCAAAATCGTCGGAAGCAAGGGTACCCTTGAGTGGCGGCAGGAGCAGCCCGAAACGCTGCATCTTTCTCGTATGGGGCAGGCCGATCTCATTTACCGCAGGGGAGCGTCAGACATGACTGAGGAAGGAGCATCGTGTGTTAGCCTTCCCGCTGGAAATCCCGAAGCCTACCTGGAAGCCCTCGCCGTGCTCTACACCGACTACGCCGCCGCGCTGGAGGCCGGACCGAACTGGCGGCATGCCGGTAAGACGCCGATCTCGGACCTCAACGAAGGCTTGCGTGGCGTTCTTCTTTCGGAAATCTGCGTCCGCTCGTCGCAAACCAAAACGTGGCACCCGTTTCCAAAGTAGTTAGTTACTCGGCGCAAAAAACATAGCGCCGTGCGGCGGTCGACCATTCTCCTCCCGGTCGGCCGCCATTTTTTATCGGTTGTCCGCCAGAATCATGGCCGCGGCCTTTTCGGCAATCATCAACGTGGGAGAATTGGTGTTTCCGCTGACGATGGTGGGCATGATCGAGGCGTCGGCGATACGGAGCCTGCCCACGGCGCGCATTCTCAACCTGGTGTCCACCACCGAGGCGGGGTCATCGCCCATGCGGCAGGTGCCGACGGGGTGGAAGATCGTTGTTCCTATATCGCCCGCCGCCTTATACAGGTCATCGTCCGTACGATACTCGGGTCCAGGACGGTACTCGACCGGACGGTATTTCGTGAAAGCAGGCTGCTCCGCAATTCTGCGAGCAACCCGTATCGAGTTCGCGGCAACCTCCAGATCGCCCTTGGTCGCCAGATAATTCGGCCTGATGGCAGGTTGCGCGCGGAAATCGGCTGTTCTTACGTGGACCGTACCGCGGCTCTCAGGCCGCAAGTTGCAGACCGAAGCGGTGATTGCCGGAAACGTGTGAACCGGGTCGCCGAATTTGTCGAGCGAGACAGGCTGGACGTGAAACTCGAGGTCCGGGGTGGCCTTCTCCGGTCCCGATCGCGTGAAGATACCTACCTGGCTGGGGGCCATAGCCATGGGCCCCGACCGTCGAAATAGGTATTCCAATCCGATGGCGGCCTTCCCGTCTTTTTCGTTCAAAGTCGGGACGCCTGTTACCTTGTAGACAAGACGCAGCTGGAGATGATCCTGAAGGTTGGCTCCCACACCGGGGACTTCAGTGTTCACTTCGACACCCGCGGCGCTCAGAGCGGAGCCTTCACCAATCCCGGAGAACTCTAAGATGTGAGGCGACCCGATTGCGCCGGCTGCCAAGATTACCTCGGCCCGGGCCGTCGCAGTCCTATCTTGGCCGTTTTGCTGGAATACCACGCCCGTGACTTCGCCGTCCTGGATCACAAGTCTACGAACTTGGGCTTCGGTCTCGACGCGCAGGTTTTTTCGGTTGAGCGCCGGGCGCAAGAACCCTTTAGCGGTATTCCATCGAACGCCGGAGCGCTGGTTGACGTCGAAGTAGCCACCGCCTTCGTTAGTGCCCCGGTTGAAGTCCGGGGTCCTCGGAATTCCGGCCTGCTCAGCCGCGTCCAGAAAGGCGTCGAGAACCTTCCAACGTACGCGCGCCTTTTCAACTCTCCACTCTCCACCAGAGCCGTGATCGTCCGAAGCGCCTGCGTGAAAGTCCTCCTGCCGCTTGAAGAGAGGAAGAACGTCGTCCCAACCCCAGCCGACGCATCCGAGTTGCCGCCAGTGATCGTAGTCGGCCGCTTGGCCACGCATATAGATCATGCCGTTGATCGATGAGCAGCCCCCGAGCACCTTCCCACGTGGGTAAGACAAGCTGCGCCCGTTGAGACCGCTTTCGGCGTCGGTCTTGAAGCACCAATCTGTCCGCGGATTTGATATGCAGTAGAGATAGCCGACCGGAATGTGAATCCAGTGATAGTTATCCCTCCGGCCCGCTTCCAGGAGGAGGACGTTGTTGCGCGGATCGGCCGAGAGCCGATTTGCGAGAACGCAGCCTGCGGACCCTGCGCCCACGACGATGTAGTCGTACTCGCTCATGTCTATCCTTCATACGGTTGCAAAGGGCCTTATTGGCCATATGGCCGAAGCGCCCGATCATAGCGCTATTCGTCATTTCAAGAGCATGATCAGCAAGTTCGCACCCGTTCGATATGTGACGCACACTGACGCAAGTGGCCGGAATCTTGCTTCTCCAGATATTCCTCCAGTGTTAGAAATCCCGCAATGGATCGGGTGCACCGGGTTGGAACGGACGCTCCCGAGCAACTCATAACTCCGGGAACAACATGGAAGATTACGACGTAATCATTATCGGAAGCGGTGTTGGCGGAAGCGTAACGGCCCGTAGACTTGCTGAGAATGGAGCACGCGTTCTCATACTTGAGCGCGGCGATTTGGTGCCACGCGAGCCGGAAAACTGGAGCGTCGACACGGTCTTCTTTCAGAAGAAGTACAAGGCCAAGGACACCTGGCTCGATCGAAAGGGGAATCCCTTCGATCCCGGCGCTTGTTACAATGTCGGCGGATCGACCAAGTTCTACGGAGCAGCCCTATTCAGGCTGAGAGAGAGGGATTTCGGGACACTTGAACACAAGGGCGGCGTCTCACCGGCCTGGCCTATGAGCTATTCGGAAATGGAGTCCTATTACGACGAGGCGGAGAGAATGTTCCGCGTGCACGGGGATGACACGGGAGACAGGACCGCTCCGCACCGTAACGGGCCTTATCCGTTCGGCCCAGTGCCCTCTGAGCCAATCGTCGCAAACTTGGCGGATCGGTTCCGCAGCCAGGGTATTTCGCCGTCGGCCATGCCAAGTGGGGTGAATTCTGGAACCGCTGGAAGCTGCATTCTCTGTCGGACCTGCGACGGTTTCCCTTGCAAGATCGGACAGAAGAACGACGCGGAGACGTGCGCGCTCGAGCCCGCGCTGGCGACAGGCAGAGTCGATCTCAAGACCAATACCTTCGCACGGCGCATCATTCTGTCGGGGGACGGCAAGAAGGTCGAGGCCGTCGAGGTAGAGGAAAAGGGCGAGACAAAACGCTATTCGGCCCCGCTATTCGTGGTGTCCTGCAATGCGGTCAATTCGGCTGCGCTGCTTCTGCGCTCTTCCAGCAGCGCCGCGCCAAAGGGCGTTGCAAATAGCTCGGACGTCGTGGGCCGCCACTACATGGTCCACAACCAGACGGCGCTCATGGGCCTATCCCACCGGATCAATTCGACGAAGTTCCAAAAGACGTTGGCAATCAACGATTGGTACTTCGGCGACAAGGATTTTCCTTGGCCGATGGGACATATGCAGATGCTGGGCAAGCTCCAGGGCGGCATGCTCACAGCCAACGTGCCTTACCTGCCGAAATTCCTGGGCAATGAGATGGCCCGGCACGGCATGGACTGGATCGCGTTGTCGGAGGATTTGCCTGACCCCAACAATAGGGTCACCCTCGAGAGCGGTCAGATCAAGCTGGCGGTAACGCTCAACAATATGGAAGGCCACCTGGAGCTGGTAAAACGTATGAAGCGTGCGTTGGAGCGGGCGGGCTACCCAATCGTCGTCACAAAATCGCTCGTGGCGCATGCGACGGCTCATCAATCCGGCACCGTGAGAATGGGCAGCGACCCGGCAACATCGGCGCTCGACCAGTATTGCCGCACCTGGGATCACCCGAACCTCTTTGTGATCGACGCGTCCTTCTTCCCTTCGTCGGCGGCGGTAAATCCTGCACTCACGATCGCAGCGCAGGCGCTGCGTGCGTCTGACCACATCCTTGCGAAGGAATTCAAGAAGTCTGTTTAGTCGACCGTACTGAGATATTGCTGGACCTCGGTGGGGATCGACCGGTCCCCTTTTTCCAGCGTGGTCACCCTATCCAAGTGTTCGCGCTTTAGCAGGCCAGGCCCGCGGAAATGCATCGCGACTTTCGTCGAGTAAGGCGGGCGGAGCATGTTCTCCGCAATTCCGCTCGTGATCCCCATCAGGAAGCTCTTAGAACTCCGCTGAACCGGGGCGTAGATTCCAAACGTCATCTCGTTCTTCTGAACGGCCTCGAAATCCAGCGAGAAGAGCCGCCCGCCCAAGGGAATGGTGAAGCCGTGATACTTGAAGACGAAATCTATCTTGTCCTGGTCTTCGAGATTGGGAAAGCGCTCGATGTAGTAGTGCTGCAGGAAGTCCCGGTTCCGGTAGATGCAATAGGCCGATCGTAGCACCTTGCCCTTGTAGATCGTCGAGTACTGATACCGATCGTACACCCCCACATACTCGTCTCCGGCCGTATTGTCCGCAACCAACAGCGTATCAAGAAAAGCCGCCATCTTCTCGGAACCCCGCAAGGTATCGATGGCGTAGAAATAGTTACCCTCCATGAGCGTGCGAAACTCTTCGGGATCAGCAAATAGCACTGACCTGCTGAGCCCGAAGAAATTCGCGATCAGACGCTGGTTCTGCATCGACGGCAGGTGAAGACCAGACAGGTATTTGTTGAACTGCTGCCGGTTTATGTTGATTTTCCGACAGATGCTCGAGACCGTACCTTGGCGTTCGCATAGAAAGCGCAGGTTCGCGCCGAAATTCTGCGTCTGTAAGGAATCGATTACTTCGGTGTTCACTGATGCGCGCTCGGGGTGCTTCACTACTCCCACCGAGAATGCGTCAGTCTGCGCCAAGTTTCAAGGGCCTGCGAAATTGTCCGCGACAGATCATTCGCCCACTCTGCCCCGATCGAAATGAGCCACTCTTCCGACGATGGCGGAGGTCTCGGATCAAAAGCGGGATATTGCTATGATAAGACATCTGAAACGGCCTCTGGCCGAGGCGTCAAATTTCCATGACGAAGCCATTACGACTGCAGTCCAGAACCTTATTGCCGACGTCGAGGCTGGTGGCGACGAAGCCGTCCGGAAACTGGCTATCCGTTTCGATGGTCTCGACCGGACGAGTTATCGCCTCACGAAATCGGAGATCGACGCCTGCGTAAACGGCATCACGTCTCAGGAACGTGAGGACATCGAGTTCGCGCAGGATCAGATCAGAAATTTTGCTCAAGCCCAGCTCGACACAATGGCGGAACTGGAAGTTGAGACGATGCCGGGCGTCGTGCTCGGACACAAGCATGTTCCCGTCGACAGCGTCGGTTGCTACGTCCCCGGCGGCAAGTATCCACTGCTCGCCTCCGCTCACATGACTGTTCTGACGGCAAAGGTCGCGGGCTGTGACCGCGTTATCACCTGCGCTCCTCCATTCAAGGGCGCTCCAGCACCCCTGATCGTTGCTGCCCAGCATCTTGCGGGTGCTGACGAAATTTATGCTCTGGGTGGTGTCCAGGCCATAGCCGCCATGGCTATCGGCACGGAGACAATCAAACCCGTCAGTGTTCTCGCCGGCCCCGGCAATGCCTATGTTGCCGAGGCGAAGCGTCTCCTTTTCGGCCGCGTGGGCATCGACCTCTTCGCAGGGCCGACCGAGGTCCTCATCGTTGCCGACGACACAGTGGATGGTGAACTCGTTGCAACCGACCTGCTCGGGCAGGCGGAGCACGGAACCAACTCGCCCGCTGTCTTGATCACCAATTCCGAAAAGCTCGCGAAGGACACATTGTCTCAGATCGACCGTCTTCTGGGCATCCTTCCGACGGCGGCGATTGCCGGCGAGGCATGGCGGAACCACGGCGAAATCATTGTGTGCGACAGCCGAGAAGAAATGCTGTCGGAAGCCGATCGCGTCGCTTCCGAACACGTCCAGGTAATGACGAGCGATGACCAGTGGTTTCTGGACAACCTCAAGAACTACGGTGCTCTTTTCCTCGGCGCACGGACGACGGTCGCATATGGCGACAAGGTCATTGGAACCAATCACACGCTGCCCACCATGCGGGCGGCGCGTTACACCGGTGGGCTTTGGGTCGGGAAGTTCGTCAAGACCTGCACGTATCAGAAAATCCTGACCGACCAAGCTTCCGCACTCGTCGGAGAGTACACTTCCCGCCTCTGCATGATGGAGGGATTTGCCGGGCACGCGGAACAGGCGAACGTGCGGGTTCGTCGTTACGGGCATCGGAATGTAGACTATGCGACCGCCGTTGAGCCGATCGCAGGGCAGAAAAAACTGGAGGTATCGAAATGAAAATGGACAAAAAAATCGAAGGGGTCGATTCTTCGCGCGAGATGACTGGCGGCCAGATCATTGTTGACCATCTTATCCGCGAAGGCGTTACACATGTCTTCGGTATCCCGGGCCACGGCGACACCGCGTTGATGGACGCGTTCGTCGACCGCAAGGAGGAGATCAACCTGCTGCCGGCCATGCACGAGCAGAACGCCTCGCACATGGCGGACGGCTTCTACCGTTCGTCAGGCAAGGTCGCGGCGGTCGTGACTTCTATCGGTCCGGGTGCAACGAACACCTTGACCGGTATCGCCACGGCCTTCGCGGACTCCCTCCCGCAGCTCGTCATTACGGGTGGCGTTCACACCTACATGATGGGCCGTGGAGTGCTTCAGGAGCTCGACCGTCCCCACTCGGACAACTTCCCTCGGATGGCTGAACCGGTGGTGAAGCGGTGGTTCAACCCGAGCCACGTCGAGCAAATCCCGAACATGATGGAGCAGGCCTTCAACAGCATGCTGGAAGGCCGCATGGGTCCCGTGCTCATCAACGTGCCACAAGACATCCAGGCCGAGACCGGAAACGTGGTCATCAACGACAGCAAGAAACGCCGGACCGCAGCGCGCACCTACGGCGATCCCGCCTACATCGCCGAGGCGGTCGAGTTGCTTCTGTCGTCCGACCGTCCGGTTATTCTCGCGGGCGGCGGCGTTGTTACCGCCGAGGCGACCGAAGTCCTGCGTGAGATCGCCGAATTCCTTGGCGCGCCTGTGACCACGTCGTTCATGGGCAAGGGGTCGTTCCCGGAAGACCACGAGCTGTTCGCCTGCGCATGCGGTGACCTGGGGTCGATTCCGGGCAATGCGATGACACGCTCGGCGGACGTTCTCTTGGCGATCGGCTGCCGCTTCTCCGACCGCATCACCTCGTCCTACCAGCCGGGGGTCACGTTCGACATCCCCAAGACCAAACTCATCCAGGTCGATCTGGACGGCTTCGAGATTGGCAAGAACTATCCTGTGGAAGTCGGAATCGTTGGCGACGCCAAGGCGGTCCTGTCCGGAATCCTTGCCGGGCTCAAGGAGAAAGGCAAGTCACGGGACTATAAAAACAGCGCGCAGTTCAAGGAATTGCTGGAGCGGAAGGTGGAGTGGGAAGAATACCTCCGCCCACTTCGCACGGCCAATGTGCAGCCAATGACCGCCTCCCAAGTGCTCGTCGAAGCCCGCAAGGCACTCCCGCGCGATGCGATCGTCGTGACCGACAGCTCCAACCCGCAGAACCAGGTCTTCAATGAATTCCCGGTGTATGGCCCGCGCCAGCACATAACCCCCGGCGGTATGTCGGGCATTGGTTTCGCCCTGCCGGCGGCCATCGGCGCAAAGCTGGGGAAGCCCGAGGCTCCGGTATGCGCGGTTTTCGGCGACGGCGCGTTTCTGCAGACGGGTACCGAGCTGGCCACTGCCGCCATGCTTGGCGCCGCGGTCGTCTTTCTGGTGATCAATAACGGCGGTTGGGGCGCGATCCGCAATCTCCAACTCAACATGTTCGGCGAGGACCGTGAGATCATCACGCAATTCAAGACGCCGGACGGCGAACCTTGGATGGCTGACGCCGCGGGCGTGGCAAAGTCGTTGGGCTGCGAAGCCGAGCGGGTGACCGATCCGGCCGAAATCGGCCCGGCCATCCAGCGAGCTCTCGCGTCCGGTAAGCCCTATCTCATCGACGCTATCTGCGCGATCGAGCGTCCATACTCCAACATGCACGTGACCGGATGGTGGGACATCACCGTCCCTGCGTATCTCGGCGATCTCCGCGCCAAGTATGTCAAGGGTCGTGGCTTCTGATGAAGAAGGGCCAGCCCGCGGGGCTGGCCCGACACCTTAGCGAGGGAAAATGACGCAGGAAAATCGCACACGGCCTTTGGCTTTCGACGGCACCTTCGTAAAGGCCCACATGGTCTATGACGCCCGGAACTACACGACGACGGGCGTCGTCACCAATCTCTCGGACGAGCCGATGTACATCGCCGGCGAGCCGATTGGCGTCATTCCGCCTTGGCGTTCTGTGATCCTCAAGGACGGGATCATCACCAGTGGCAAATGCGCCTCAGTTGTACATGTCCCCAATGACATCAACCTCGGCGGCGTAGTTCTCGACGGTTGGAAATGGCTTGGCGAGACCGTGCCGGAGTTTCCGAGGCGCACACCGCTCTACATTTCGCCCAAGGACATAATCGCACGCGTCGAGCTGAACCCTTGGAAACTTTCCAACAGTCCCGAACCCAGGGACGAACTCCAGCAGTTTGACATTCAGCTGAACCTTTGGTGGGCGCCTGCGCGCACGGACGCAGTAATCCACAACACGCATTCCTTTATCGAACTGCACACGCAGATTTTCGGCCATGGACGCATCCAGTTGTTCAAGGATGAAGCAGGCAAGGAGATGTATCGCGAGATCAGCGCTTCGCCAGGGGATACCCACGATCCCATCGTTTGGGTGGTCGACAAGCGCACCTTCTCCTACCCGTGGCACCGAGGCTGGACAGATACCGACTGCATCTGGATGGCGATTGAGTTCCACCCGACGGCCTGATCGGGCCCAAGTGCGAATTCCTGGTCCTGATTAATACGACGGACACTTTTCATAGTCGGAGGGTCTAACGTGCCCATATTGGTACAGCTCTATTCGTCCCGCAACGTCCTATCCCAAACCGAGGCGCTCGACCGGATAGCCGCGGCTGGATACGACGGCGTAGAGGGCTGCTGGCTGAACTTCGAGGATCCTGTCGCTTTCCGCAAGGAACTCGACCTGCGCGGCCTGACGATGCCGCAGGCTCACGTTCCTATGGAAATGCTTGAGAATGAGTTCGATCGCGTGACCGATCTGACCAAGCATCTCGGCATCTATACTGTGATCGCACCATGGCTGCCCGAGGATAGGCGGCCATCGAGTACGGACGGCTGGCGAAACCTCGGCGAGCGCCTCGATCTTATCGAGGGCAAGCTCCGCGCCTTGGGCCTCCGGTTCGCTTGGCACAATCACGATTTCGAACTCATCTCCCTGCCAGACGGGCGCACGCCGATCGATATCCTTTTGGAAACCGCGCCGGGTATGGATTGGGAAGTGGATGTGGGCTGGATTTTACGCGCCGGCCAGGATCCCGTCCGGTGGTTGACCTCCTATGCAGGGCGGATCGTCGCCGTTCATCTCAAGGACATTCGGCCCGACACCCTCGAAGAGGGATGGGCCGACCTGGGTTTCGGTGAGAGCGATTGGTCCGATGTTTTTCGAACGCTCCGCGCCCTGCCGCGGCTGGCGGCACATGTTGCCGAGCACGATGCACCCCTCGATTTTTCTCGCTTCGTATCCCGTTGGAAGATCGCCCACGATCGCTTGTCTGTGCTTCGCCGCGACCGCTCCTTCGAGGGCTTCACCCATGTGGCGCTGAAGGTTCACGACCTCGATGCTCAACTCTCGTTCTACGAGCGCGTAATGGGTTTCCGCGAGATGTTCCGGTTGCCGAATGAAGATGGCTCAGTGTTCCTGGTCTATCTCCGCATCAACGATCGCCAATATCTGGAGCTGTTTCCTGGCGCGATCGGGGAGCACGCTCCGAACCCCGCCGCACGTGGTTATCAGCACATCTGCCTTGAGGTAGCCGATGTCGATGCCACGGTAGAGACGCTGCGCGCTCGTGGAGCGCGGATGTGCTTGTGGCGCAACGATCTATCCGGAATCTACGAAGTGAACGGAACCGCGATCACGATGGGACGGGATGGCAATCGACAGTCGTGGATCAAGGATCCGGAGGGCAACCGCATCGAACTGATGGAGTTGAACTTGGCCGGCATGCAGTACGGCGCCATGGCTGCGCGCCTGTCGTCCAGCGTGCGATGACTGATCTAACAGGGATGGGACCAGAAATGTTGTCCGAGGCCAAACCGACGCGACGTGTCCAAGATTCGCTCGGCGACATCGATATTCCTGTCGCAAGCTACTATGGCGCGCAAACGGCCCGGGCGATCGCCAACTTCCAGATATCCGGAATATCGATCGGTCATTATCCCGTCTTCATTCGTGCCATGGCGTACGTGAAGAAGGCCGCGGCTCTTGCAAATGTCGAACTCGGCGATCTCGACCTCGACAAGGGCTTGGCCATCGCCGCGGCGTGTGACGACATCGCCGACGGCATTTTGGCCGACCAATTCACTGTCGATGTGTTTCAAGGCGGCGCAGGAACCTCCACGAACATGAATCTCAATGAGGTGATCGCCAACCGCGCGCTGGAGCGACTGGGGCGTCCAAAAGGTCGGTTCGACGTCATCCATCCCAACAACGACGTCAACCTTTCGCAATCCACCAATGACGTCTATCCAACGGCCATCCGTCTTGCGCTGCTTCTCAGCTACGAAACCCTCGTATCGGCGCTCGACGAGCTTTCGACCGCATTCGAACTGAAGTCGGCCGAATTCGCCGACATTCTGAAACTCGGCAGGACGCAGCTACAGGACGCTGTGCCAATGACGCTCGGCCAGGAGTTCAAGGCATTCGCCGTAACACTGAGGGAAGATATCCAGCGCCTTAGCGAGACGTCGTGTCTTTTGAAGGAGGTCAATCTCGGCGGTACCGCGATCGGAACGGGGATCACCACCGACCCACGATACGCGGCCTTGGCGGTCGCGAAGCTCCGCGAGGTATCCGGGGTCGAATTGAAACTGGCGTCTGATTTTGTCGAAGCCTGCTGGGACACAGGCGTGTTCGTGCTTTTTTCCGGGATTTTGAAGCGAACGGCCGTCAAGCTTTCGAAGATATCGAACGACTTGCGATTGCTTTCGTCCGGGCCTCGAGGAGGACTAGGCGAAATTCATCTGCCGCCGATGCAGGCCGGATCGTCAATAATGCCGGGAAAGGTCAACCCTGTTATCCCGGAAGTGGTCAACCAGGTTGCCTTCCAGGTCATTGGCTCGGACCTCGTCGTGACACTTGCAGCCGAGGCAGGGCAGCTCCAGCTCAACGCCATGGAACCCGTCATCGTCTTCAACCTGCTGCAATCGATCTCGATCATGGCGAATGCGATTCGAACGCTCGCTTCCAAATGCGTCGTCGGCATTACGGCGAACGAAGCGCGCTGCCGGGAGCATCTCGAGTCCGGCGCCGCTCTCGCGACAGCCCTGACGCCTCTCATCGGCTACGAGAAGGCCGCGGAGATAGCCGCGGAAATCTTAAGCAGCGGCCGATCCATACGGGGGCTCCTGGAGGAGAAAACTACGCTCGCCTCCGATCTCGTTGATCGCGTGCTCGACTCCAAAGCGCTCGTCAGGCCAACTCGGTTTAGGTCGCCGACGACCGAGCGATAGCCGCGATGCGATCAAAGCGTTGGAAGGGAAGACCTTCCCGGCCGCGCCAACGACCGGGCGATGTCGATGATGTCATCCCTGGATGCCGTCGGATCTTCCTTGTTCCAGGCAACCCCAAGCCCGGTCTTGAGATCGACGCCACGCACCGGCCGAAGCTCGAAGTTGCGGTTCGGGAGCTCCTTCGTCCATTCCGGCGCAAAGCCGATGCCGAGGCCCGCCGAGACCAGCGACACCAGCGAGAAAGTGTCGTCGCAGCTATAAGCGATGTTGCCGGTTAAACCATGGGTCTCGAACATCTCGGAGAAATAGCGTTCGCTGTGAGAAAGGTTCTGGCGGGAAAAGGCGATGATCTTCTCGGAACGCAGATCCTCGATATCGACCTCGCTTCGGAGCGCCAGCGGGCTCGTCTTTTCGACGGCCAGCAGATAGCGCTCATGCGCAATCGAGAAGAAGCGCAACGAGCCGATGTTTTCGACCGGTCGGATGAAACCGAGATTGATCTGGCCGTTTTCGATCGAACGGATGATGTCGCTGGTCGAGCCGCTCCTCACATGCAAGGCGACATCGGGAAACTTCCGGCCGATGCGGGTGAGAAACGCCGGCAGCACGCCGGTCGTCGCCGGATAGACGGTTCCGATCTTGATCGTGCGTGCCGCTTTGCCGGCGACCGAGCGCGCCACCTCGGCCGACAACCCCACATCGCCAATAATCCGGACAGCGCGGTCATAGAACACCTCCCCTGCCCGCGTCAGCTCGACCCGCCTCGTCGATCGCTCAAGTAGCCTAACACCGAGCTCCTTCTCCAGCGCCTGGATGTGCGAGCTTAACGCCGGCTGGGCGATGCACATCCGCGTAGCCGCCCGATTGAAGTGAAGCTCCTCAGCCACCGCAACGAAGTACGAGAGTTGGCGTAGTTCCATGTTCGCTCTCCAATCACCGGGCACGACGCGTCGTATTCGGCAACGAAGAATGCCGCTGCAGAGCCCACGTCTCAGAAATATGTCGAATATATTCTATGGATTAACGCTACGCAAGGTGGTGGCGATGCCTTATGGACACCCGTGCGCGCATAGCCTGGAATCTCCGGCGAATTAGAACTTCGAAAAAGATCACGCAGGAGAATCTGGCCGTCGATGCGAATGTCGACCGGACGGCGATCAGCGGAATAGAGCGCAGCGAATACAACCCTTCCGTCGACCTTCTCGATCGCCTAGTAGGCGCACTAGGTATCGACATCTCGGAGCTATTTGCGGTTCCAGCGGAATCAGCCCTACCGCCGGATCCGTTGAAGGCCGGCAGGAAGCCGAAATAGCGCCTAAGTCCACGGAACCCGAGTTCCGTTGGATACATTATGCGATCATTTTGGCCCAGAGCGTGAACAACCTACCAACACGCCAGGCCCGCGATGAACAGCTCCCTTCGGCCCGAAGCGGACTGTCAATTCGTTGCGCAGGGATGGCAGCTTTGCGCGCCCTCTCGGCCATAGAGTCCGCCTAAGCCGCGTCTCCCAACCGGATAATGCAGAGCACTGGCGAGGTTCTCGGCGGCTCGGATGTGGGTTTCGAGATTCCGGGTGAAGGTGTCTTTGTTCGGCGCAATATCCCGCCCGACAAGGAGACCGGCATCGGCACCTGGAACAGCAGGGCACATCGTCAAGGCGATTCAGACCGGCGAACGGCCGGATGGCCGCATCCTTGCGCCGATCATGCCCTGGCATGCTTTCGCGGAACTCACCGAGGATGACGCTAAGGCGATTGCGGCGTTCCTGCAAAACCTGGCTCCGGTCAGCAAGGGCCGTTCATACCTGGGGACAAGGTCTCGACCGTCGCCGGGGGAGACCGCAGCAACCGCACAGAAATAGCCGGATTCAAAGCAATGCTTGTCGCTCGACTGAAAGCCGCACAAACGGACAGTCGCCCCTGAACGTCGTTCGGTCGTTCGACCTGATCGGCCCTCAAGAATACGAATTTTCCGAGGTCGTTGGAGTGAAAGTTAGGCTCGCGGCAACAGCGCCCCGTTAGCCTCAGTTCCGTTGTCGCCTTGGTCGCCGGCCGGCATCATTGCCGCCCGGCGCCGTCGCCGCCCGTCAGGTGGCCTGGCTCTCGGTCGAGTGAGGGCTCCACTTGATCAGCCGGGCCTCGGCGATGTCGAGGATGCGGTCGATGATCAACACGAACACAGCGAGGATGATGATGCCGGCGAAGACGCCGACCGCGTCGAAGTTGCCTTCGGCCTGAGCGATCAGATAACCAAGGCCGGCGGAGGAGCCGAGATACTCGCCGATAATCGCCCCGACGACGGCAAAGCCGACCGAAGTGCGCAACGAAGACAGAATCCAACTGGCCGCCGCCGGGAAATAGACGTGGGTCAGCAGGCTTGAGCGCTTGGCCCCGAGAATCCGGGCGTTCGCCAGTACCACCGGGTTGACTTCCCTCACGCCCTGCATGGCGTTGAAGAAGGTGATGAAGAAAACCAACGTCACCGACAACGCCACTTTCGACCAGAGCCCCAAGCCGAGCCAAAGCACGAAGATCGGAGCGAGCACCACGCGGGGGATGGCGTTCAGCGCCTTTATGAAGGGGTCGAGGATGCGATAGGCACCGCGGCTAAGCCCCAGCCAGACGCCGGCCGCCACGCCGAGGGCGGTACCGATCACGTATCCGAGCACCGTCTCTGTGAGCGTGATCGAAACGTGCTTATAGAAGCCTGGATCGATGATCCAGGCCACGATCTGTTTCATGATGTCGAAAGGCGCAGGGAAGAAAAAGACGTCGATCACGCCTGCTTCGACACCCAGTTGCCAGCCGCCCACAACCGTCACCAGCAGCACGGCCTGGATTAAACGTTCAGTCATGGCGTTCATAGCTTTTCTCCACTTCACCGCGCAGCGACGACCAGATGTTGCGATAAAGATCCATAAAGCGCGGATCGAGCTTGATTTCGGCGACATCGCGCGGGCGTTCGAGATCGACCGGGAAGCTGTCGATCACGCGCGAGCGTGGTCCGGCGGCAAGCACCACGACCCGATCGCCGAGAGCAATGGCCTCCTCCAGGTCGTGTGTGATCATCACCACGGCACGCCGCTCCTCTTGCCAAAGCCGCAATAGCTCATTCTGCATCAGGTGGCGGGTATGGATGTCGAGCGCCGAGAACGGCTCGTCCATCAGGATGACCTTGGGGCCAGTTATCAGCGCCTGCGCCATCTGCACGCGCTTGCGTTGACCGCCGGAAAGCTGATGCGGATAGCGATGTTCGAACCCTTTCAGTCCGACTTTCGCCAGCCATCTCATCGATTGCTCGCGACGTTCGGCAGCGCCGATACCCTTGAACATGGGACCGAGTTCCACGTTCTCGATCGCGGTCTTCCACGGAAGCAATGCATCCTGCTGGAACAGATAACCGATGTCGTTCTGGACCCCGCGCACCGGCTGACCATCAATTGATACAGTGCCACTCGCAGGTTTCAACAGGCCGGCAATCGCATTGAGTATGGTGCTCTTGCCGCATCCGGTAGGTCCGACGATGGCGAGAAACTCGCCATCGGAAACACTCAGGTTCACATCCTGCACGGCCACGTAGGCACCGAAGGACATGGTGACCGAGTCGATGGAAACCATCGGCTTTGCTTGATGGGGTCTGTCCGTCGGGGGTGCGGTATTCACTACGGCCAATGCCATGACCTCCTCCTGTCAGTTGGCGGCGACGTTCGGGACCTTGCCGACGAACTCGTTGGTGTAGGTTTTCGTAAGGTCGATTTCGGCAGCGGCGACTTTTTCGTTGAAGCTCTTCAGGACGGCGAGCGGAGTCTTGATATCCTCCTCGTTGATACGGCCGTCCTTTGAAAAGATCGCCTTCGCGTTCTCGACCGCCTTGACGTAGGTGTCACGATCGCCGGAGATGAATTCCTTCGGCAGCTTGTCGACGATCTCTTCCGCGGAGTGGCTATTCATCCACTCGAGCGCTTTGACCGTCGCATTCGTGACCTTCTGGATGGTCTCCGGATTTTCATCGATATAGCTCTGCGTGGCATAGAGGACGGAGGTTGGGTAAATCCCGCCATAGATCGCCTTGGCACCGTCGTCGCTGCGCCCGTCGATCAGGATCTTGCCGACGCCCTTGGCCTCGATGAAGGTCGCTGCCGGATCGTAGTTGACGAGGAGGTCGACCTTGCCCTGTTCAAGGCCCGCCACGGCGGCAGACCCGGAGCCGACGCCGATCAGCGAGACGTCGTCCGCGGACAAGCCGTTGCGCTGCAGGTAGTAGCGGACGAAGAAATCGGAAGACGAGCCCGGCGAAGTGATCCCGATTTTCGCGCCCTTGATCGTTTCCGGCTTTGCCGGGTCGAACGTGCTGTCCTTGCCACCAGCCAGCACCAGCCCGGAATTGCGGGCGAGCTGCACAAAGGCCACGACGGCCTTCTTCTGAGATTGCATCTGGATGGTGTGGTCGTAGAAGCCGACGGCGATATCCGTCGAGCCGGCAACGAGCGCCTGGAGCGTCTTCGAGCCGCCCGACGCAAAGTTCTCTACCGTCACCTCCAGGCCCTCCTTCTCATAAAGGCCGAGACCCTGTGCAACCGGAAAGGGAAGATTGTTGAGATTATAAGAACCGACGCTGATGCGGACGGGATCCGCGAACGCGGAACCGGCAAAGGCGACGGTTGCCGCGAGGGCGAGCATGAGCTTGCGCATGGTATTCTCCTCCTGTTGGTGGCGCCCTCCCGGCGGCCACGATCATTATGCCGCGCAACCCAGTTGCGAGACAGGTTTTGCGAAGACGTATCCTTCGAACAGCCGGCGGGCGGTGCGAAGGATGCCGGCAACGACCTTGCCGTCCCTTTCATGAAGTTTGACGTCCAGGTGGCCGCTCGGGTGTTCAATCGACAACACCACCGGCGCTTTGCGCGTGCCGACGAGAAGGGAAGCAACGGTGCCTTCATTTATGGAGGCGGTGGCAATCCCCACGGCCCCAGTCGTCGCCAGCGAAGGATGACATTGGTGCGGCATGAAATACCGTACGCTGATGTCGCCTCCCGACGTTGGCCGGGAAATGAGCACCGGCTTCGGGGTCACCTGGTTCCGCACGTCGCCAAGGCCCATCCGTTCTCCGGCAGCGATGCGCAGCTTTTCCAGCCTTTCTAGCAATTCCTTATCAGCATTGAGTTCAGCCGCTGACTCGAAGCCTGTTGCGCCGACCGCGCCTGCCTCGATCAACATCATCGGCATGGCGCAATCGATGCATGTGACAGCCACACCGTCGATGCAATCGATCGGCTTACCGGTGGGGAAAAGCTGTCCGGTACGCGCGCCGGCTGCGTCCATGAAGGTCAGGGCGATCGGCGCTGCGCTGCCCGGTACACCGTCGATCGCCGCTTCGCCGAGATAGGAGACGTTGCCATTCGGCGTGGGAACGTCGGCTTCGATCATCTTGCCGGTATTGACGTTATGGATCCGGACGAGCGTCGTTTCGCCTCGGGCCGGAACGAGACCCGCCTCGATGGCGAAAGGGCCAACCGCAGCAAGCATGTTGCCGCAGTTCGGTGACGTGTCGACGAGCTGTTGGTCGACCCGCACCTGCGCAAAGAGGTAATCCACGTCCGCACCGGGGATGGTGGCAGGTCCGACGATGGCCACTTTGCTCGTCACCGGGTTGCCGCCGCCGATGCCATCGATCTGCAACGGGTGACCCGAACCCATGACGGACAGCAGGATCTTGTCCCGCTCGCTCGCCTCCGCGGGAAGATCGTTTGCCAGGAAGAACGGACCTTTTGAAGTGCCGCCTCTCATCAGGACGCAAGGGATCGCCAGTAGGTCGTTCATCGCTTGTGCTTCCATTGGAATTATGTCATCGCCGTATCAATCCGGCCTATTTGATCCAATTATCGGAAGTACGGTTGATTTGTGAAATGCTAAGAATCGGGAAATTGATGCAAGATGAACATTAATTGCGAGATCCTTGATCTTCGAGCCTTTCTGACCGTGGTAGAGCTGGAGAGCTTTCATCGCGCCGCCGATGCGCTGCACCTGTCGCAGCCGGCGTTGAGCCGACGGATCCAGAAGCTGGAGCAGGCGATCGGAGCACCGCTCCTGGAGCGAACGACGAGGCATGTGTCGGCGACGGCCCTCGGGGCAGAACTAATTCCTCTTGTCCGACGCATGTTGGAGGAATTCGACGGCTCCTTGTTCGCCGTACGCGACGTTGGTACCAATCGAGGCGGATTGGTGACGATCGCCTGCCTCCCAACCGCAGCATTTTACTTTCTGCCCACCGTCATTCGCCAGTTCAACGAGGAATATCCCAACATCCGCTTTCGCATCCTCGACCTGCCGGCGACCGACGGCCTCCAGGCCGTGGCACGCGGCGAGGTGGAGTTCGGCATCAATATCATAGGCACATCGGATCCGGACTTGATCTTTGACCGGCTCGTGGAAGATCCTTTCGTGCTGGCAGCGCGCAAGGATCACCCTCTTGCCGCCAAACCCTCGGTCGGCTGGGCAGACCTCGAGCCTTACCATCTGATTACCGTTCATCGATCTAGCGGCAACCGAACCTTGCTCGACGCAGCACTGGCAAAATCGAATATCAAGCTGCGTTGGTTTTACGAGGTGACCCATCTGTCCACCTCCCTCGGTCTGGTGGAGGCCGGTCTCGGAATTTCGGTCCTGCCGCGCATGGCGACCCCGCAGGGTGACCATCCATTCTTGATCACACGCCCCATTGGCGATCCCGCGATATCGCGTACCATCGGGGTGGTCCGCCGTCGGGGCGGCATCCTGTCTCCGGCCGCGGAAAGGTTTCTCAAGATGCTGATGGGCGTATGGGGCAGTAATTGAAGGCGAGCCCCTTGCGGCTTAGGTGAACACCGCAGTCGTGCACCGCAGTCGTGGAGTACCTTGATCGTTCCAGCACATAATGGGACTCGCCTGGATTCGGAGCGCGAAGAAGCGCTCTGACGCAATTCGACCCCAAGCGGCCAATTCTGTACGCGATGCGGAAAGGCTGCAATGCGTTGTGGAAAGCGGTTACGTTCGCCTATCCGTTTCTGGCGCCGTTCCCTGCAAGCGCCGTCTAGCCTTTGAACTTATCCTTGTCGTGCGTGGCGAAGCCTACGCGCTGACGCCCAAGCGCGGCCAGACGCCTGCCGCAACTCTCTGCCAAAGCCCCTATGCGATACAAAACAATCTGCTTCGGGTCACGGCGAATGCGGCCACTCGTCTCCCCGCTCTCCCACTATGGTGATTGCGGTACAGGGTGGGCTGTGCCGATGCATCCCATGAAGCCAAAAATAGAGAGGTCATGCATGAAAACGCTACTGCTTAAGAAGGATGAAGTAAGGCGGCTAATCGGCATGACGGAAGTCATCGGCGCGGTGGAAGAGGCTTACAAGGCCTTCAGTAGCGATCAGGTGGAACAGCCTGACTATATCGGGATACATCTCCCCTCTCTCCGTGGGGAAATCGACTTCAAGCTTGGCTATCACAAAGTCAATGAAATCATCTCTATGAAAGCGCACTCTGGAGGGTTCACCAACAATCTGGCAGAACACGGCGTGCCGAATAGCATGGGCACTATTCTCCTGTTTGATGCCAGGAGCTGTGCGTTGATTTGCATCATGGATGGAAGCTTGATCACTGGCCTCAGAACGGGGGCGGCGGGAGCCGTCTCCGTCAAAGCACTGGCGAGAAAGAACGCCAAGACGATCGCGTCGATCGGCACAGGTAATCAAGCGAGGATGCAAATCCGGGCCATTGCGCGCGGACAAAATTGAGAAGGCCGCTGGTTGTGAGCTATATCTCAAACCGGAAACCCTGCAGATTACTGGCGCCTTCAAGATCCGCGGCGCCCTGTACAAGGCTCTCTCGCTCTCGAGAGAAGAGATCGCAAACGGCATTATCGCGACGTCGTCGGGCAATCATGCCCAAGGGCTTGCTTATGCCGCCAGGATGCTGGACGTAAAAGCGATATTGGTCCTTCCGGTCACCACGCCCAAAATCAAGATCGAAAACACAAAGGCCCTCGGGGCAGAAGTCATTCTTTTCGATGGCGACACCGCCGCCAGATGGAAAAGGGTGTATGAGATCGCTGCAGAAAACAAATACGCGGCTGTTCACGCTTTTGAGGACCCCATCGTGATGGCCGGTCAGGGAACGATCGGGTGTGAAATACTGCAGGACCTGGACGATGTAGATACGGTCATCGTTCCCATAGGCGGCGGCGGGCTAATCTCGGGTATCGCTACCGCCATCAAAGAAACGAAACCATCGGTGCGCGTTATCGGGGCAGAGCCTGCCTTGACACCGAAGTATTTTCACAGCCGGATAAACAAGGAGCGCACATCGCTTCCCTTGAAGAACACAATTGCGGATGGCTTGAGGATAAGCGTTCCGGGTCAAAACCCCTATCCGATTATCGAAAAGTATGTGGACGAGATTGTTCTTGTTGAAGACGAGCACATCATCGCCGGGATGCGTGCTCTTGCCAAGGATGCGAAATTGATCGCTGAACCAGCTGCCTCGATTGGCGTCGGAGCACTGTTGGCGGGCAGCATAGACGTCAAGCCCGATGAAAAAGTCTGCGCGGTGTTGTCTGGCGGGAATTGGGATTTACGCGACCTTGCCGAGATATACAATGTAGCGGGGTAATCAGTTCCAGCTTCGGTCAGTTCACCACCCGGCCGCAGTTAACCTTTTGCGATCCTCATCGCCAGGAATCCGCCCGTCCGGAATGCGGCCCGAACACGTCATACGGGGATCCGCTTGGCGACGACCGCTCTCCACCCGCTACCGCCGTCGAGAGCAGCGAAGCTAAAGGTCGTCTTCGGGCCAAAAGCTAAGGCTCGCCCAAGACGCGGGAACGACCGCTTTGGTAGGTCGGCTCCCAGAACCCGCCAATCCGCAACCGGCCCCAAAGTGGAAATGGTTTCCGCTTTGCGTCCCCTTGTCGGTCGTTAAGACACCCGGTTTCTCGTTCTGAGAGCTGCCGGTCGACCACGAAAGCGATAATGCCGCCTGTGAGCCGTTCAGGCGGCTAGCGTTCCCGCAATAATCGAGTGCTTTCCGTCCCATTCTCAATACTTTCAGGGCATCCAGGTGAGTTGAGCGAGGATATCGTCGACGACACTTGGGACGGTACCCGTCGTGTCGATATTGATGCCGATGGGAAGATATTCCCGGGTATGATGGTAACGGAGCACCAGCGTCCGCTCGGCCGGCTCGAAGCCCGGCTCATTTGGCCGCCCATCCAATCGTCGGTTCAAGGTCTCAACGTCTATATCGAGCACGAAAACCTTGTCGAAAAGGTCCAGGAATTTGTGGAAATTGCGCGAGCCGCCACAGAAGAAGGTGGCGGGATGGGTGGTGTCGGCAGCAATAGCGCGGACCTTGTCGACGCGCCAGATCCAGTGGGCGTATCCCCAAACAATGCGGTCCGCGCCTTCGGGTGGTCCTGCGAGTGCCTGGCCCGTCTCGGGGTCGCCGACATAGGCCAAGACCCGATCACCATGGACGACATGGTGGCCCCGCCGCTCCAGTTCGGTAGCGACAGACGTTTTCCCAGTGCCGGAACCGCCTTCGATCAGATAGTTCTTGATTCCCATAGTCGCCGCTTATCGTGGACTTCGATCTGGTGAAAAGACACCCTACCTGGGAACGCTTCGCCAAAGAAATGACGGCCCCTCTCACCGCTCACATACGTTTTCCAAGCGGCCTAACCTTGGCCGAAGGAGATATTGAGGATGCGCTGCGGAGCAAAGACATGTTAGGCGCTTAGGGAAGGACAGCCGCATCTTGCAGCATTCGCACCGGTGCGCCTCACTGCCATCAACGGTGGTGCGCCTGAAGCGGGACGCTAGTAAGCCAGCTGCGCGCGTAGGCTTGGGACGATCCAGTCGAGGAAGCACCGCACCTTCAGCGGCAGGGGATCGGCTGGTCCATGGATAACGTTCACAGGTAGCGGTTCCGGTGCAAAGTCCGTCAGCAATTCGTGCAGAGCGCCGGAGCGCAACTGATCGGAGATCTGGTAAGACAGCACGCGGATAATGCCGATACCGGCTATTGCAGCCTGAATGGCAGCCTCCGTCGTATTGACCGCGAATTTGGGGCGCGGCTCGATGGCAAAGGCCGCGCCGTCCCGGCGGTAGCGCCATTCCGGCGCGGTCGCAAAGCCCTGAAAGCTTATGCCGTCATGCTGGCTGAGGTCTTCCGGCTGAAGCGGAACGCCTCGGCGGGCAAGATAGTCGGGGCTCGCGCAGATCACCCGTCGGACGGCGCCGACGCGCGTTGCGATAAGCGCGCTGTCCGCCAAGTGTCCGATCCGCAGGGCCACATCGACGTGCTCGTCTGCCAGACTTAGCTGCCGATCGGCGAGGGTCAGACGCAGGTTGATATCGGGTTGCTCCTTCAGGAACTCCAGAGCTATTGGCAGCAGATGGCGCTCGCCGAAGGCAATCGGTGCGGTCACGTGCAGCCCTCCACGCAGCGCGCCATAGTCGCCGCTGGCCTGCCGCTCTGCCGCGTCCAGTTCCTCCAGAATACGACGTGACGCGGCGACGAAGCTGCGCCCCTCATCCGTCAAGGAGAGGCCGCGGCGGGTGCGCAGGACCAGGCGCACGCCAAGGTGTTTTTCAAGATCCGCGACCCTGCGGCTGACCGTGGCGAGCGGTGCATGCAATCGCCGCGATCCAGCCGAGAGGCTGCCGGCGTCCACCACCGCCAGCAGCACCGACATCGCTTCAAACCGATCCATCGTATCCTTCCGGAAACTGAGAGGAAAGTTCCTGAAATGGCAGGATACCCTATTGGTTTCGGATATCCTAGCTTTTGCGTCGATCCAGGGGACGCCGGCCGGCTCCCCGTATTGCCAATGATCAGGAGAAAGACGTCATGCCTCATCTTTCACGTCGTGCCTTTGCCAGCGCTCTTCCTCTCGGCCTCCTTGGGGGAGGACTGATCAGTGGCGCACCGGCCCCTGCCGCCGCGCAGAATCCCGCCAAAACGCCGGTCAGCATTACGCCGCTGGCGCAGATCCGCATCGGTCGCTTCACGGTGACGGCGCTGACAGACGGGTATGCCGACATGCCCTTCGACTATTTTCCGGGACGCGCGCCGGCCGAGGTGGAGCAGGCCGCAGCCGCTCAGTTCACCGCCCGGCCGAGTGGGGTGCGGTTCCTCTTCAACCAGTATCTCATCGATGATGGCGAGCGCCGCATCCTGATCGATGCCGGTGCAGCGGGCTCGATCGGGCAGACCGGCAAACTGCCGCAGGCGCTCGGTGCGCTTGGCCTGCAGCTCGACCAGATCGACGCAGTGATCGTAACGCATATGCATCAGGACCACATGGGCGGTCTGATCGCCGGAGGCAAGAACAACTACCCAAAGGCGGAGCTCTACATCGATCGTCGCGACGTCACCCATTGGACCGACCCGGCCAAGCGCAGCGGCGCGCCCGACTATCTGCAAACCAGCTTTAAGATGGCGGAGGAGGTGGTGCGCCTCTACCCGAAACTCCAGGCGATTGACGGAGAACGCGAAATTGTGCGCGGCGTCTCAATTGTCGACCTGACCGGCCATACACCCGGCCATATCGGCGTGCGGGTCGAGGATGACGGGAAGAGCCTCATCATGGTCTCGGACATGATCTTTCCGGTCGTGCATCCGGGGGCGACCGACGTGTTCTTCCTGTTCGAGCAGGACCGTGCAGCGGCCAAGGCAATGCGCGACCGCTTTTTCCCTCGCGCCGCTTCGGAAGGCGCACTCATCGCCGCCACGCACATGCCCTTCCCAGGGCTCGGCCGTGTCGTCGCCGACCGTGGGCAGATGCGCTGGGAGGTGGCGGACTGGGCCTTGCAGGATTGAAGTTAGCTCCGGCGCTCTAGAAAGTTAGGAACGGAATGAGCAGCAGATATCTCAGTATCGCCACGACGCCCTCCGTAGCGGCCGCACAGGAGCACTATGGCAGCGCGGAGCAGTGGGCGCGGATCGCGCGCGCTCACGCAGACGAAACTGCGCAGAGCCAGCGCCTCGGTCCGGCAGAAACGGCCTTCATCGGCGCGCGCGACGGTTTTTATCTTGCCAGTGTCTCGGAGACCGGCTGGCCCTACGTCCAGTACCGTGGTGGGCCTGCGGGCTTTCTCACCACGGTTGACGCATCGATGCTGGGCTTTGCGGATTTTCGCGGTAACCGGCAATACATCACGACAGGCAATGTCAGCGCCAATGACCGCGTCTCACTGTTTCTGATGGACTACGCGCACCGGCGGCGCCTGAAAATCTATGGTCACATGCGCGTCATCGATGCAGAAGACGATCCGGTGCTGGCGAAAAAGCTGACCGTACCCGACTATCCCGCTCGGGTGGAGCGTCTCGTCCTCATCGCGGTGGAGGCGTTCGACTGGAACTGCCCGCAGCACATTACGCCGCGCTTCACTCTGGCTGAGCTGGAGCGTTGGCGATTGGAGTAACCAGATGTTGTTTTTCCTCAGTAAAGGCTTCCAGGCCATTGACCAGCCGGATGGTCATGCCCCCTCAAGGCAATAGATACATGCCGGATTGGCGGCTTAAAAGCGTTGCAGCACGAAAGCCGCTGGTCCGCTTGCGGCCCGAGGGCTGCCAGCCTCAATCGTTTCTATTTCGGCCAATTAAGGCCAAGGAGAAATGAAATGGGAAACTCTCGATATGATGCTGCAGCCCGCGGCCGTGCCGCATGGAATGCGGGGAAGACATGTCGGCCAGCCTATTGGCGTGGCTTGAGAGACGCGGTGGCACCGTCGATGAATACGCTTTCCCAAGTCGGGTCGATCACTCGCGGCACATGAGCACGCGACAGTACGCCCGTCTGGTTGATGAATGGGTCACAGCGATTGGGCTTCGAGCATCGGACTATGGCACGCACTCGCTGCGAAGAACGAAAGCGGCCATGATCTACAAGGCAACCGGCAACCTGCGCGCCATCCAGATATTGCTCGGGCACACCAAGATCGAGAACACGGTCCGATATCTCGGTATGGACATCGAGGATGCGTTGCTTTTGGCTGAGCGAACCGAAATATGAACATGGAACGGTCATTCGCTCAAAACGGATGACCGCTTCGTCGGCTGGTTCTTCATTCACGAGATCCGATTTGGGGTGGGAAGCGGAACGGCGGCTACGGCCAGTCGAAGGAGGCGCATGAAGAGTTTCATGCCGTCTTGAAGGCTGGAACCGCCGCCTTGGGCGTGCTTGATCCCATCCATGGCAGCGACAATGAGATTGGCCAGCTGCGCAGGTGGCACTTGCAGAGGTTCAAGATCGATTTCGCCCTTCTGCGCAGCAGCCAATATGGTTTGCGTCAGCAGGTTCAAAAGCTTCTGGCGCGCGTCGAGCGTAATATCGGCCGCCAAGGCCACGTTGGCGGCAAATAGCTCATCTGCATCAGCGCTGCCGCCAAATGGCGCAATCAACTCCCGCTGAAAAACCGCCATGGCCTTGGCAATGCGATCAAAGGCACACCCGTCGCTCGCCAGCACCGCTGCCACTTCATCCAAGGCCTTGGCGTGGGCGCGAACTGAACCGGCCCGAAACAGCTCTTCCTTGCTGCTGAAGCTCAAATAGAGCGAGGCGCGCGAGATCGACGCCGCACGGGCAATGTCCGCCATTGACGTCTTGCGAAAGCCAAAGCGCACAAACACCGGCAAGGCTGCGTCCAGGATCAGGGTTATTTTTTGGTCGGGCTGCATGATGGGCAGATTGACACCTTCAGTCCAGACTGTCAAAAGACGATTGGACATTTAGGGTTCAAGTGTCTAATCGGTATGACCGACTGATGCGGTCAGAAGGACATTCGATGAAAACAGAGACGACGCTGCAAATGCAGCGGTGCTGGTTACCGGCATTGGTGGGTTTCTCGCCGGGCACGTCGCCTTTCAGTTCCTTAAGCAAGGCTATCGTGTGCGCGGTAGTCTGCGCCACATCGAAAAAAGTGACAGCGTGCGACGTCTGCTTGGCGCTCATATTGGCAAGGATGCTCTGGAGCGGCTCAGCTTCGTGCAGGCAGATCTTGATAGCGACGATGGCTGGCCTGCAGCTGTCGAAGGCTGTCGTTATGTCATTCATACCGCGTCTCCCTTTCCTCCTGGGTTTCCGGAAAATACGGACGCTTTGATCCAGACCGCCCGTGAGGGCGCTTTGCGGGTGCTCCTTGCGGCGCACAACGCGCACGTCGAGCGGGTGGTCCTCACATCCTCGATAGGTGCCACCAACCATGGCGACGGGCAGGCCCCCTTCATCGAAGAAAATTGGACTGACCCGAACGGTCCGCGGGCAACGCCCTATTACTAGTCAAAAACTTTGACTGAGCGTGCTGCCTGGGCCTTTGCGCGCGACGTAGGGCTCGAACTGACTGTCATTAACCCGAGCATGATCCTGGGGCCGTTGCTCGGAGCGAATTTCGGGACATCCGTGGGACTGATCCATCATCTGATGACAGGACAATTCCAAGGTATTTGTTTGGTTTCTCAGTGGTGGATGTGCGCGATGTGGCGCGGGCTCACGTGCTGGCGATGACGCAGCCCGAAGCCAAAGATCAAAGGTTTATCGTTGGCGGGCGCTTTTTCTGGCTCAAGGATTTGGTAGCTGTCCTGGCTGCGTCCTTCCCAGAGTACGTCTCACGGCTTCCTTCAGGTGAAGTTCCCGATGAGGTGGTTAGGGCGATGGCGGAATCCGACCCCCATGCACGAACCATCGTTCATGAACTCAATCGTGACCTGAGTGTCAGCGCAGCAAAGGCCCGGCATGTCCTGAACTGGCGGTCGCGCTCAGAGGAAGAGGCTATACGGGCTAGCGCCCAGAGCCTGATTGACTTGGGCTTGATCGCAGCCATGCCGCCGACCGCCGCAGCCTCCGTATAGTCGTCACTTATTTAGAGATCGAGCGATCTCGCCTTTTTCAATTGGAGAATACCATGACGACCCGATCCCCCGATACTGTCGAAACCTCCAGCACAATAGAGTTTTTGCGTGAAACGGAACGCGCCAGACTGCGCGCCCTCGTCGTCGCTGATCTCGACCGGGCAAGAAAGCTTCACGCACCAGACTTTCAATTGATCACGCCAATCGGCGTGGCCCTTTCCAAAGACGAGTATCTGGGGTCTATCGCATTGGGCAAAATTCGATAACTGACAGCCTGCCGACATTGCGGTGCGCCTGTACGACACCGCTGCGGTCATCCGATAACGCGCCCAGTTGGAGGTCTTGTTCAGTGGGCACAAAGTCCCTCTCAGTGATTACTGGCACACCGACGTCTACGAACAGCGTGATGGCCAATGGATGGTCGTCTGGTCTCAGGCGACCAGCATCAGCGGATAGTCGGTGCCGCAGCCACGACAGGGGCCTGAAGTTTAGTGCAGACCGTCAAGCCGTCTACGCAGACAAATCGGCCATTTAGGTAATTGCAAGCAGCTTTGGGGTCTACGTTTTTGGAGAGCGAATGGCCGAATTGCGGTCGCTTACTGAACGGCAGTTTTCTGCCGGACGCTGCTCCGAAGCAGACTGTCAGCAAGCGGCCCCAAAGCCGACTTTTACACAGAAGAGTGGGCAACGAGCTGAGGTTCGGGGTGGATGGAATTCGACTCGCGGTCACGTCGCGGAGCAAAATTCTCCGAACTTCTCATAGCCCTGGCTCCGTTGGACGAGGTGGTTTCTAAATGCGGAGCGCATCCTCGCAAAGTCTTCGTATCCGCACTGCCGTGCCAAGCGATGCACAGACGACGTCGACACGGAGCACGACACTGCGACAGACTTCGCCGTGCCGAACGCGACGAGGTCGGGGTGCTGGAGCAAGGCCCGCATGGTCTGCTTCAAGCCGGCCGGTAGTACGATCTCGCGCCTGATAATTCTCACCTTGATCTCCTCGACACTGAGGGTTGGCGTTGGCACCCCGCGTTGAGTTCCTGTCGATTTTTCACCGGTTTGGATACTAGCCATTGCATCGCCCTCCGACGTGATTGGCACCTGATCAATTCGGCCCGCGCAGGCCCACTCACCCCATGCGCTCTGATGCGTAGCCTCCAGGCGAAGCCGGAAACACCACGGTTTTGTTGCCGTTGAGGAAAACACGACCGTGAATGTGAGCGTGGATCGCCCGAGCCAGGACCTGAGCTTCAACGTCGCGCCCAAGGCTCACGTAGTCGTCGTTCGATTGACCATGGGTGACGCGGACGATGTCCTGTTCGATGATCGGGCCTTCGTCGAGATCGGCGGTCACGTAGTGGGACGTGGCGCCGATGAGTTTCACGCCGCGTTCGAGGGCCTGCTTGTAGGGATTGGCCCCTTTGAAGGAGGGCAGGAACGAATGATGGATGTTGATTACGCGGCCGGACATCTCCCGGCACATGCGATCTGAGAGCACTTGCATGTAGCGTGCGAGCACGACCAACTCCGCCCCGGTCTCTTCGACAATGCACATCTGTTCGGCCTCGGCCTGAGCCTTGTTCTCCTTCGTCACCTTGATGTGGTGGAACGGGATGTCGTGGTTCACAACGACCTTCTGGTAGTCCAGGTGATTGGAGATGACCGCGACGATGTCGATCGGAAGAGCCCCGATTTTCCACCTGTAGAGCAGGTCGTTCAGGCAGTGGCCGAAGCGCGAGACCATGATGATCACCTTGCGCTTGACCTTCTCGTCGAAGAATTCGAGTTCCATGCCAAAACGGTCCGCAATCGGCTTAAACCCATCCTTCAGCATTTCTAGCGCCCGCCCCCCTTCGGAGCGGAAACTGACACGCATGAAGAACTGGCCCGTATCAGCGTCGTCGAACTGTGCGCTGTCGGTGATGTTGCATTGCTCTTCCGCCAGAAAGGAGGAGATAGCGGCAACGATGCCGCGGGTGGATGCGCAGCGCACGCGCAGGGCAAAACTCGACATGGACTTTCCTCTCGATCGATCAGTTTGCGGCCGACGCCAGGCTGCGCCTGAACGCCTCCAGCGTATTGGATAGAAGACAGGCTATGGTCATGGGCCCGACCCCGCCGGGAACGGGCGTAATGGCGGTAGCGTGTCCTGCCTCCGAAGTTGCCACGTCGCCGACGAGCCGCACGCCATCCGCGTCGCTCAGCCGGTTGATGCCGACATCGATGACGACAGCACCCGGCTTGATCCAATCGCCCCTGATCATTTCCGGCCGGCCGACGGCGGCGACCAGAATGTCCGCGCTCCGGCAGATGTCCGGCAAATTGCGGCTTCGGGAATGGGCGACGGTCACGGTGCAATTTTCCGCAAGCAACAACTGCGAAAGCGGTTTGCCGACGATGTTGCTACGACCGACCACCACGGCGTGAAGGCCCGACAAATCGCCAAGACGGTCCTTGAGAAGCATTATCGATCCGAGCGGCGTGCAGGGCACCAGCGATGCCTGCCCGGTCGCAACACGCCCGGCATTGAGGACATGAAAGCCGTCCACGTCTTTCTCGACGGCGATTGCATTGATGACCGTGTCGGCTTCGATTTGCGCAGGCAGCGGCAGCTGAACGAGAATCCCATGAACCGAACGATCATCGTTCAAGCGTTGGACGAGCGCGACGAGCTCAGTTTGCGTCGTCTGCTCCGAAAGCCGGAACTCCAGGGACTTCATCCCCGCTTCAACGGTCTGGCGATGCTTGTTGGCGACGTAGACGCGGCTTGCCGGATCGTCGCCGACGAGAATGACCGCGAGCCCCGGAACCTGTCCGGACATTTCTTTTAGCTCGGATACCTCGGCTGCGATCTTGGCCCTGAGCTGCGCGGCGAAGTGTTTGCCGTCTATATGGTGGTCCGAAACGGTGTCCATCATGCCGCAACCTTCAAAAGCGATTTCAATTCTAAGCCCGGATCGGCGAGCGCCTCGGGAGCGCAGAAAGCGCCCCTCTCGATCAGCTTCTCGGCGAGGCGGATGTCACGGGCGACGGAGGTTCCAGGCCCTATGCCTGCCGCCGCCTGAAGAACGTGGTTTTCGTCCAGCTCGAAACGCAGCCAACCGCCATCGGCCAAGTCGCGGCGCGCGGACCGCCGTGACGGGTCATGCAAGCCGACGGCCTGCAGGCCGAGATCGAAATGATCCGACCAGAACCATGGTAGTGTCTCGAAACTTGCGGCCTCCCCGAGCATCGCTTTGGCGGCGTGGGCGCCTTGGTCGCATGCGTTTCGCCAGGTTTCGAACCGTGTGCGGCCGTAGCGTGGATGGTCGATTACTGCGCAGTCCCCCGCCGCGAAGATCGAAGGATCCGACGTCACGAGCCGGGAATTGACCTCGATCCCATTGGCACATGCAAGCCCGGCCGAAACAGCAAGACCAACCTCCGGTTCGATGCCGACGGCAGCGACCACGAGATCCGCTTCGATCCGCGCACCGTCAGCGAGCACCACGGACTTGTGTTCTACGCGCTCGATACGGACGTCGAAGTCAAACGTCACACCGGAGCGGCGATGACGGCTCACGATCACGTCGGCGATTTCGGCGGGCACGCCTCGACCAAGCGCCCGTGGTCCGGCCTCCAGAACACGAACCGTCATGCCGCGGCGGGTCAATTCCGCCGCCAGTTCTAGACCGATGAGGCCTGCGCCGACGAGGAAGGCGCTACCCCCGGCGTCCGCCTTGCCGTAGATCGCCTCGGCGTCGCCAAGGGTGCGCAGCATCAAGGCATGACCTGCGGGATCGCAGGCCAACCGCCGCGGCCTCGCCCCCGTCGCAAGCAGCAGACGGTCGTAGGCCAGGCGTTCCCCCGTCGTCAGGATGACCGCTTTCGTTTCCCTGTCGATCCCCTTCGCGGTTCGCCCGAGCACGACCTCCAATCCGGCAAGGTCGACCGCGATCGGGCGATGAAAAAGGCCCGTTTCGCCGTCGGGCTTGGAGAGGGCCGGCCGGTCGTAGGACGGCATATGTTCGCCACCGACGAGGGTTACGTGCCTCTCGCCCGCGTCTCGCAAGGCTGCAGCAGCGCGCAAGCCGGCTTCGCCCGCGCCGATGATCACATGGTGCGTCATTGCGTTTTCCATCATGAGGAAGCGGCCCGAAGACCGCTTGAGGTCAGGGGCTCAGCCGAGAACGGATCGAAGCGAAACGGGGGCACCCATTTTTACAGACAACGTGGCTGCCTCAGCCATTGCCAAGGCGGCGACGCCATCTTCCAACGTCACAGGCAGCGGTTTGGAGCCGCCCACCGCTTCGACGAATGCCGCCCATTCCGCCGCATAGGCGGGCATATAGCGCTCGAGGAAGAAATAGGTCGGCTTTGCGCCGGTTACGCCCTCGGTTGTCGACTTCACGACGGTGTTTTCGAGCATGTTCTGGGCCTGCAGTAGCCCCTTGGAGCCAAGCAACTCAAGGCGCTGGTCGTAACCGTAAACGGCGCGGCGGCTGTTCTTGATGACAGCAATGCGGCCATCGGCGTAGGTGAGCGTCACCACAGCCGTGTCGACGTCGCCTGCCGAACCGATATCTGAATCGACGATGGACGAACCGACCGCGGTAACAGTGATCGGTGGTGTACCCATGATGAAATTCGCCATGTCGAAATCGTGGATCATCATGTCCCGGAAGAGACCGCCGGAGACCTTGATATAGGCGACAGGCGGTGGCGCGGGGTCGAAGGAGGTGATCGACAGAAGTTCCGCCTTGCCGATTTCGCCTGCATCAGTTGCCCTTTTGAGCGCCGAAAAACTGGGATCGAACCGGCGATTGAAACCGATCATAACGGGCCGACCGGTGGACGAAACCGCCTTCTGGCAGGCCTGCGCCCGCGCGAGGCTGAGATCAACCGGCTTTTCGCAAAGGACGGCCTTTCCAGCGGCCGTTGCCTTTTCAATGAGATCGGAATGGGTGTCAGTCGACGTGGCGATCAGCACGGCATCTATCGACGGATCACCCAGAATAGCCGCCGTGTCGCGCGCCTCAGCGCCGTATTGGGTGGCGATCTTTTCGGCAGCGGCCATGTTGATGTCGGATACGGCAACAAGTCTGCTGCCGGAATGGCTGGAGATCGCCGTTGCGTGTACGCAGGCGATGCGACCCGCGCCGAGAAGGCCAACTTTAAGCATTTGATTTTCCTTTACTAATCAAAGACCCAGTTCGGTCTTGAATGCGGTCAATTCGGTGTCGGTGATTGCGACGTTGTGCTGGGGCTGGGGATAGACGCCCTTGTTGACGTCATCGATGAACTCGCGGAACGCAGCGACGCGCTCCTTCTGCAACCGCTCGAATTCGGCCGAGAAATTGCGGTAGGTCTTGGCGTGGCGCGGCCTATGGCCATTGGTATGGCCAAGCACATCCTCGGCGAAGAGATATTGGGCATCGGCTCCTGGACCGGCGCCCATGCCGAGCATGATCATCGAGGTGTTTTTCGAGATCAGCTCACCGACCCTGTCCGGCACGACCTCCAGCTCCGCGCCGAAGCAACCGATGGCTTCGAGTTGCTTGACGTGACGGAAGACCTTGACCGCCTCGGCCGCCGACTTGCCGACCGCACGGAAGCCAGTCCACGTGATGTAGGATGGGATGAGCCCGACGTGGGCCACGACCGGCACATGGTTGTCGCAGAGCACCTTCTGAATTTCGAGCGAGGCGGCGCAGTAGAAGCAGTCGCCGCCCATGGCGGAAAAGTGAAAGGCGGCACGCAGATAGTCGTCAGCCGTTGCAAGCGGGCGGCCCTCGAACTTGCCCCAGCCGCCGTAGGGCAGACCAACCTGCACGAAGCAGCGGCCCGCCGCCTCGCGCATTTCGGGCGAAAAGAAGCGCCCTTCGATCGAGAGCATGTGGATACCGGCGGCATCGGCCGCCGCCGCTTCCTCGAGCGTCGTGACGTAAAGCATGGAGATCTTTTCGCCGCGCGCCTTCATGGCGCGGATGTCGGCTACAGTCGGACGGGTATTCTTGTGGACCATCGAAGTTACACCGTGAACGCGTTGCGGAAGGATTCAAGCGCGAGTTCCGGATCGCCGGAGGCAAAAGCCTCCATGCCGACCGGTCCGGCGTAACCCATGGCTTTTAGAGCCGTGGCGATGCCCTTCCAGTTGACCTCACCGGTTCCGGGCTCAAAGCGGCCAGGCACATCGGCCACCTGGATTTCGCCGATAAAGGGCAGGCACTTGCGGCAGAGTTCGATCAGGTTCCCCTCGCCGATCTGGGCATGGTAGAGGTCGAGATTGAGACGCAGACGCGGGTGATTGACGCTCGCGACCAATACCAAAGTGTCCTCGGCCCGACCGAAGGGTACGCCCGGATGGTCGACGGGAAGGTTGAGGTTCTCGAGCGTGAAGGTGACGCTCTCTTCCTCTGCCATGTCGACGACACGGCAAAGCGTGTCGCGCGCCTTCAGCCACATCGCCCCTGTTACCACCTCGATGGGCTGGACTGGGAGCCCACCTTCGCCAAGGCCGGTCCCGTGCAGATTGAGACGCTGCACACCAAGCCTCTTTCCGATACGGGCCGTCTGTCGTGCGGTTTCAAGGAGTTCGGCCGCTCCGTCGTCATCGGTGAGCCTCCCGCGGAGATAGCCGTTCATGATGGTGAACGTGGCGCCGGTGGCCTCCAGTTTCGCCAGATCGTGGTCCGGCCAGTTCCATAGGCCGACGCCAAAACCCATTTCCTTGAGACGCGAGGCCCTCCATTCGATGGAGCGATCCCGCCAGATCATTTCCGCGCAAGCGGCCAATGCAAACTGTGTCATATCGTCAGATCTCTACGAATACGTCGCCGTTCTCGACCTTTACCGGCCAAGACTTGAGGTTGATGCAGGCAGGCGCGCGCGTCGCCTCGCCGGTCTTGTAGTCAAAATGCGCGTTATGCTTCGGGCATTCGATGATGCCGTCCATGACGAGGCCATCGGCAAGGTGCACCCGTTCATGCGTGCAGATCCCGTCGATGCAGAAGAACTCGTCTTCCGGGCTGCGGATCACCAGAAATGAGCGTCCGCCGTGATCGAAACGGAGCAAATCCTCAAGCTCGACATCGTCGGTTGCGCAGGCGCGGGTCCAAGTCCCCATGTCTTCATCCTTTGGCATTTCATTTTGTGCGTTTCGGTTCTTCGGAGTGCGGCCGGCTAGACCGCCGCACCGGCAATCTGGGGCGCGTGCCCGTCATGGGCGGTCATGTAGCCGTCGATCTGGGCTTCGAGTTCTGCCATGGTCTCGCCTCCCGCCATCAGGTCGGTGATTTCCTCGCGCGTCTTCTCGCCCTTGCGGAAATCGGCGGCGATCGCGCCGCGGATCAGCACCGCGAAGTGGTCACCCACGGCCATCGCGTGCATGACCTGATGGGTGATGAAGACGACGGCGAGGCCCCGGCGTTTTGCCTCGTTGACGATCCTGAGCACATGGGTAGCCTGTTTCACCCCCAGGGCGGCGGTCGGCTCGTCGAGGATCAGGACCTTCGCGCCGAAATGGACGGCACGGGCAATGGCGAGCGATTGCCGCTCCCCGCCTGAAAGGCCACCGACCAGCCGGTCGCCGTCATCGATCCGGGTGATCCCGAAGTCCTGGATGGCATGGATGGCTATCTCGTTTGCCTTCTTCCGGTCGAATACCTTGAATGGCCCCCAGCCTCTGGTCGGCTCCACGCCGACGAAGAAGCTGCGACCGATGCTCATTAGCGGGAACGTGCCGCCGAACTGGTGAACCGTCGCGATGCCGCGGCTGCTGGCGTCGCGCGGGCCGTTGAACTCGACGGCCTTGCCGTCCATCTCCATCGTGCCGGATGTCGGGCGGTAGACGCCTGAAAGCGTCTTGATTAGCGTGGACTTGCCGGCGCCATTGTCGCCGAGCAGGCACAGCACTTCGCCAGGACAGATGTCGAGCGAGATGTCGTTGAGGACATCGATCGGACCGAAGGACTTGCAGATGTTTCTGAGCTTGAGGATGGGCGCGGACATGTCGGACCTCACTTCTTCTTCGGCGAGTAGGAGAGCGCCATGCTGCGGAAGGTGTTGTTCATCAGCACGGCCAGAAGCAGCATCACGCCGATGATGAGGCTCGACCAGTTGCGGTCGAAGGACGTGAAATAGATGCCTTGGTTGACGACGGCGAAGGTGATCGTGCCGAAGAAGATGCCGATGATGGAGCCGAAGCCACCGGTGAGCAGCACGCCGCCGACGACCACCGAAATGATCGAGTTGAAGATGAAGGACATGCCGGCCGAGACCTGAGCGGAATTGAAGAGTATCGCCTGGCACATGCCGACAAAGGCGGCGCTGGTGGACGACAACACGAAGAGTGCAATCGTCAGACGAGCCGTCGGGATGCCGGCATTGCGCGCGCTGATCTTGTCGCCGCCCATGGCGAAGATCCAGTTGCCCCAGGGCGAGTAGTGAACCACGTAGACATAGAGCGCCGTCAGTGCCAGCCACCAAAAGATGATCACCTGGAAGGTGTTGGCGACGAACTGGCCGAAGAGGTACTTCGCGAGCGCGGGCGCCTTGAGGGCGACACTGGTGGTTCCGGTGAGGAGAACGGACAGTCCAAGAACGAGGCCTGCAACCGCAAAGAGGGTTCCGAGCGTGACGATCAGCGACGGCACATTGGTGCGGACCACGAGGATCCCGTTCACCAGACCGACAAAGACGCCGAGAGCGAGCGAGGCAGCTATTCCGAGCCAGATCGGCAGCTCGTAGTAGCCTGAGATGATTGCGACCGTCATGGAGCCGGCTGGGATCATCGAGCCGATGGAAATGTCCAGTTCACCGGCGATCATCAGAAGACCGATCGGGAAGGCGACGATGCCAAGATTGGCCGCGACGTTCAGCCAGCTTGCCGCACCCGCCGGCTTCAGGAAATCGATGCTTCCAAAGACGAGGAAGAAGGCGAAGACGCCGAACAGGCCGAGAAAGGCGCCGGCTTCCGGTCTGCGGAAAAGTCCGCCGACGGAAAAGCCGGAGACGTTAGAAGATGTTGACGTTTGCCCCATGGCGAGTGGTTGGCTTGCGGTTTTCGAGCTCATGATGGTTCCCCTTCCCGGCTTTGCCGTGTTGTAACGGGCCCGCTCCCTGGAGGAGGTGCAGGGAGCGGCCAGCGAGCGCGCGGGTTTAGCGTGCGCCCTTGGAGACGCCGGAGAGCGTCGACTCGATGTTCGATGCATCGACGATGCCCGGACCGGTCAGCACCGGCTTGACCGGAAGATCCGTGCCGAAGTCGATGTGAGACGCGAGCAGCGAGACTGAGAGCAGTGACTGAAGATACGGCTGCTGGTCGACGGCAAAGAGCTGCGCGCTGTTTTTGATGCGGTCGAGGCCGGCCTCGTTGAAGTCGAATGAGCCAAGCTTGACGCTCTCGACCTTGCCGGCCTGCTGGATGCCGCTCGCCGCCGCGTCCGCGTCACCGGCACCAATGGTGATGACGCCGTCAATCGAACCGTCCTGCGTCAGCGTCGCCTTGACGGCTTCGGCAATGGCGGTGGGATCACCGAAACTCGTTGCTGGCAGCGGCAGCTGTTTGCCGGTCCCGCCCGCCTTGGTGATCCCATCGATCACGCCCTTGCAGCGGGCTTCCTGATTGGCGCTGCCCGGAAGCGTGTTGACGCAGAGCACGTTCTTCTGGCCGTTCTTGCCGAAGTATTCGCCACCCGCGATACCGGCGAGGTACTCGTCCGAACCAACATAGTTGATAGCGCCTAGCTCCTTCGCCTTGTCGAGCGAACCGGCATTCATGAGGATGATCTTGATGCCACTGTCGGCGGCGGCCTTGATCGCCTCGTCCTCTGCTTCCGGCACCCAGTTGGGAACGACGAGACCGGTGACGCCCTGGCTGATGGCTGTGCGCACCAGGCCTGCCGCATCCGGTCCGAGGTTGTCGTAAGTCTGGAGCTGCAGATAGGTGACCTTGCCGCCGTTGGTTTCGACCACGAAGCGGGCATCGTCGACCCCCTTCTTGATCTTGCTCCAGAAAGCATCGTCGGTCTTTCCGCCGACAACGGCGATGTCGGCGGCGAGCGCAACGCTTGCGGCGGTGAGACAGATCGCAACCGAGGTCGCGAAAGCTTTCGTCATGGTGGTCAGCATTGTCATCGGGTTTTCCTCCCTTGCGCCGGATGGCGGGTTAAAATGCTAGAAGTCTGGGTCACGGCGACCGTTCGGCCTTGGGAACCGCCTCCTCGCGGAGCCCAAGCCTTGGTGAACTCACGAGTTCGCGCGCGCCGTCTTGGCGTTCATGCGCTCCTTCTTCTTGGCGAAGCGCGCCTGCATCTGGACGTCGCCATCCTTGGTGCCGTCGTGCCAGGTGCCGCACCACTTATCGAGCGGGATGAGACCGTCCCCGCCATAGTTCACCTCGAAGTACTTGTGGTGCAGGTAGTGAGCGTAGGCATGGGTATCGAGCGGGGTCTCTTCCGTAACCTCGAGCTTGTCGAAACCGATGTGCCCGTTGACCGCTCCGAAGCCGGCGATATGAAGCTGGAACATCGCCACGATCGGATTGGAGGGGATCACCAGGTGCCAGAAGGCCACGGCATGGTAGAGGAAGCCCTCGACCGGATGCATGGAGAGCGAGGACCACGGCGAAGGGTTCACCGAATTGTGGTGGACGGAGTGGATCCAGCGATAGAGCGGGCCCCAGTGGATCAGCCGGTGGATAATGAAGAAATGCACCTCGTGGATCATGGGGGCTGCCGCAACGAGAAACGCGAGGTAGTACGGATTTTCTGACCAGCTCAGCCACGGCACCCAGCCGTTGGCAAAGACCCAGAGGAACAACACCTCGACCAGCGTCCACAGCGGTATCGAAAAAAAGAACGAGCGCAGGAAGTTGTCGATGTTCTGGCTCTTGAACCAGAAGACGTCCGACGGCTGCTCGCTTGGAAATTTCACATTGTATTTGAAGCGGTTGCCCTGTTTGCGCTTCACGTAGAAAAAGAGCTCGACCGAACCGTAGAAGACGAAGATCGCCGCCGCGTTCACCGCGTAGAGCCACAGCGCCCATTGCCAGTCCAGCGCCTTCATCACCTCGACATCCGGAACGACATAGAACCAGTAGAGGAGCGCCGTTGCCATGTGGAAGGCGTTCCACGGCCAGATATATTCAGGCAACCATCTGAGAACGGACGGAATCTTCGGGGGCCAGGCCCAGAACGGCGCAACCTCGATGCGCCCGTTGGGCGCCCAGTCGCCGCGCTTGTTACGGGTTCCGTAATTAAGATCATCCATCGTCATGCCTCCCGACAAGCGTCTTGCTGCTCGCAAGGAAGAAAAGGCATCGACGTTTACTCCGGGCACAGAGCTGCTCTCTTCGGGCGAAGGCCCAAAGCACAGAATCCCGCGATGTCGATTGCATTTCTCTCCCAGGCGTTTGGGCTTCTGTTTTCCCCACACGCCAATCTCTGAAACGAACAATGGCAACTTGACGGGTGTTAAATCAAGGCGCAATTGTCTCTCATTAGATGATCGTGTCATTCATCTCATTTCCTAGACGAAATGATACATTTTATATCACGGGGGCCAATGAAGAGACCGACGATCCGCGATCTCGCAGAAACGGCGGGCGTGTCGATTGCCACCGCGAACCGGGTTCTATCAGGCGCGGAAAATGTCCGGACGGCTACGCGGGAAAAGGTTCAGGCGGCCGCCGAGAGCATCGGCTTTTACGGCTTGGGTGCGATCCAGGCGCGCAATGCCGCCGCGCGCCCGAAGTACCGTTTTGGCGTGATCCTTCTTCAGCCGCATCGTCCCTTTTACCAACTCGTGGCACTCGCCTTGTCGCAAGCCGCAGCTGCAGTCGAGGCGGTCGAGGTCGAATTGAGGATCGAGCATCTCGAAGACCTGGCGCCGCAGAACACCGCGGAGCGTGCCTTGACACTCGCCAGCGAATGCGACGCGCTCTGCATCACCACCGCGGTGCATCCTGTCGTCACTCAAGCGCTTGAAGAAATCCAGGGCCGAGGGATACCGGTCTTTGCATTGATCTCGCAGCTCGCGGCAACTGGTCAGATCCATTACATCGGCCTCGACAACTGGAAAGTCGGCCGCACTGCGGCCTGGGCCTTCGACCACATCTGCAAGAAGCCCGGCAAGATTGGCCTGCTGATGGGCAATCCGCGCTACCGGAATCAGGAGATGAACGAAACCGGCTTCCGCTCGTATTTTAGGGAACACGCTCCCCAATTCCTGCTGCTTGAGCCGCTGTCGACCTTCGAATCCTCCGCGGTTGCGCAGGAAATGACTGAACGATTGTTGGACCAGCATCCCGATCTTGCCGGCCTCTACGTGGCGGGCGGCGGCATCAGCGGAGTGCTTGCCGCCCTTCGTACGACCGGACGGGCCGGCACTCTGGTTGTCGTCGGCTACGAACTCATGGACAACGTCAAGAGCGCCCTACTCGATGGTGCTCTGACGCTGTCGATTGCCCACCCCCTGGAACGTCTCGCCAACGAGGCGATCAAAGGCATGATCGCTGCCGTCGCGTCGGAGGGCGCGAAAGCGAGCTACACGAAAATTGTCCCTTTCGAGATGTACACGCGCGAGAACCTCTGAAAACGCACCATGCAAGCAATTGTCCTAGCGCGGTTCCTCACGACGCATTATCTGCCGTACTGAGATTAGAGCGTGCACTTCAGGACGCTGCCCAGATTTCGATGCGGACAAAGTGACCGAGAGCCTCGGAGGCCAACCACGAATCTGTCGCCTTGAGGGGAATCGAACCGGTGATCCATGCACTCCGAAAAGGAAGGCTATCTTTCACCCACCTTGAACCGGGCAGAGACGCAACGGATGTGCGATGCCCCGACACCGCAGCAGCCACCGATGATCGTCGCGCCGCTCTCTGCCCATTCACAGGCGAAGCTGGAGTAGCCGTCGACAGACAAGTCGTTGCGAACCGCATGAAGTGTCTCGTTTGCTGCGCCTTGCTCCTCAGTGGCGAGCGCATTGGCATAAACACCGATCTCGATGGTGCACCGTTCCTGCGCAAAAACGGAGGCCGCCTCTTCGACGGCGCGCCGCATGACTTCAGGACGGCTGCAATTGAAGAGCAGTGCTGCCGCACCAGATCCGGCGATCCAGCGCGCGGCCTCCTCCACGCTTTCGCCGGAGCGTAGCGCTGCCGGCCTGCGCTCGGCACCCGGCTCGTCATCGAGCGTGAATGATATCCAGAGCGGTCTGCTGGTGCCGGCCACCGCGATCCGCACCGCTTCGGCTTCAGTCACCAAGCTGAGTGTTTCCCCGAGCCAGACATCCACCGACGGCGAGAGTTCCTCAACCAGCGCGCCGAGGTAGTCGTGCACGCGGTCCGGCATGAAGCGCTGCGGCTCGTAGGAGCCAAAAATCGGCGGCAACGATCCGGCAACGAGCACTCTTCGGTCCACACTCGCGTCGGCCGCCTCACGCGCCAGACGTCCGGCAAGGGACATCAGCCTGCGGCCCTCTAGGCGGAACCGCTCCTCGCCAATGTGGAACGGTACCAGCGCGTAACTGTTGGTGGTGATGATGTCGGCGCCTGCGGCAATAAACTCCTCATGCACGCGCCGAACGATCGCCGGGGTCTCAATCAGCGCGAGTGCAGACCACTCCGGTTGCCTGAGGTGCGCACCGAGGCGGAGAAGCTCGCGGCTCATGCCGCCGTCGAGGATTCTTACGGATTTCATGGATTTCCTTCCCATCCCGGTCAGCGCTTGATCATCGAGGACAATGCGAATGCCGTCAGCGTGTCCCGAACACCGGGCAGGACGGACACTTCCTGCCAGATTTCACGGATGCGGTCCGTCGCACTCGCCTCGACCCGAACAACGAGGTCGAACTCGCCGCTGATGACGTCGCAGGAGACGACCTCCGGCAAGCGCTTGAGTGCCTGGATAACCTCACCACCGCGCATGCGGTCATGACGGTAGACAAACATCAGTGCGGTGACCCCCGCGGTGCGCGGCTTTCCCTCGCCTGCGACGATCGTGTACCCCAGGATGAGGCTATCTCGCTCCAGTCGCTCGATCCTTTGGCGCACGGCATTGCGCGAAAGGTTCACCTTCTCGGCCAACTCCGCATGGGGGATCCGGGCGTTGCGGGTCAACTCGGCGAGAATGCGCTCGTCCGCCCGATCGAGGATGCGCTTCATGACCGCATCTCCTCGACAACGACCTTCGCAGACCGGAAGGCGCATTGCGCGGCGTCTTCGAGTTCGGCAAACCTGCCACACTGCGCAAACGAGGTCGCCGCGGCCGCCATGGTGAAGCCCGGCAAGGCCTGTTGCTCTAGCTCGCTGAGGCTACGAACTTCTGTGTAGCCGGTCAGTAGCGCGCCGGCGAGCGTCCTGTCGAGCGCACCGTTTGCCTTCGCGGTCCAATGCAGCAGCACCTGGGCGAGTTCGGTGATCAGAACGTCGTCGCGCCGCAGTCGGAAATTGATGACACCACTCACCTCTCCGTCGAGAAAGAACACGTTGTCGCGATTGATAGCGCCGTGAACAGCTCCACTTGGCAACTCGTCCGACACTGCCTCCACTGCGCGCCTCAGCGTCTGGTGTATCCGCGCGACGCAGATACCCAGTGCGTGGCACTTGCCGGTGGTGATCTCACTTGGCCGCGCCCCGGGCACAAAACCAACAACCGCGACGAGCTTGCCCGACACGGTGATCGTTGCCGCACCCGCATCCGTGCGGAGGGTCGCGGGACAGGGAACGCCAGCGGCAGCAAGCGTCTCCATCGTACGGAACGCGCGCTCAAGATCAAACGGGTCGGCGAAGCTCTCGAACAGGGTAATGATGAACTCACCGCGCTCGGAACGGAAAAGGAAGGTGGTCTCCGCATCGCCATCGGCAATACCGATCACCGAGGTCAGGCGCCCAAGGCGATAGGCCATCGCGATCTGATTGCATTCGGCCTCCGATAGATCTGTAAAAACAGCCATTGTCCGTCCCTTCAGCTTTTGACGACACCAGCGCCGAAAATCGCGTCGATCTGGGCAGCACTCAGCCCGCTGTCGCGTTCGACCGCCTCGCGCAGCGGGATGCCTTCTGCGAGCGCCCGGCCGGCAAAGGCAGTGGCCTTTGCGTATCCGACGAAGGGATTGAGAGCGGCAGCAAGGACGAGGGACCCGTCGTAAAGCGCCTGACAACGTTTGGCATCCGCCTCTATCCCGTCGATGCACCGGGTACGAAGCGCGTCAAGGCCTCTCACCAAAAGCCGCAGCGACTGCAGGATGTTGAGCACGATGACCGGTTCCATTGCGTTAAGCTGAAGCTGGCCGGCGCTGGCAGCAAGTGTGACCGTCAGGTCGTTGCCGATCACCTGAAAACCAATCTGGTTTACCATTTCGGGGATCACCGGATTGACCTTGCCCGGCATGATTGAGGAGCCGGCCTGGAGGGCCGGGAGCAGAATCTCACCGAAACCGGCGCGCGGACCGCTCGACAGCAGGCGAAGGTCATTGCAGATCTTGGAGAGCTTCACCGCTGTGCGCTTCAGCGCCCCCGAAAGCGTCACGAACGCGCCCGTGTCGGATGTCGCCTCGACCAGATTTCGCGCTGGCCTCACCGCAATCCCGGACATCATGGAAAGGTGCGCGCAGATCGCCGCCGAGAACCCAGGCGGCGCGTTGACGCCGGTGCCAATCGCCGTGCCACCGAGATTGACCTCGCGCATCAATTCAGCTGTGCCCAGAAAATGCGCGACGTCCTCCTCCAGCGTCTCGGCAAAAGCTTCGAACTCCTGGCCGAGGAGCATCGGGACAGCATCCTGAAGCTGCGTCCTGCCCACCTTGACGATGCCTGCGAAGGTGTCGCCCTTCGACCGCAAGGCAGTGACCAAGGCCTGCAACGCCGCGACCAGCACTTCGCCTTCCCGCAACACGGTCAGCCGGATGGCGGTCGGGTAGACGTCGTTGGTCGATTGGCTCAGGTTCACGTGATCGTTCGGATTGACCACCTCGTAGCTGCCGACCGGCCGCCCCAGCGCCTCAAGCGCCAGATTGGCGATGACCTCGTTGACGTTCATGTTGGTCGAGGTCCCCGCCCCGCCCTGCATCATGTCGATAGGAAAATGCGGCGCAAGGATTTCCCCGGTGATCAGCCTGTCGCACGCCCGATCGATGGCCTGCGCGATCGCAGGATCGATAAGACCCAGCTCCCGATTGGTCGCCGCAGCGGCCTTCTTGACCATCGCCAGCGAGCGGATGAACTCGGGGAAATCCTGGAGCCGGATGCCGGAAACGTCGAAGTTCTCCGTTGCTCGGCGCGTATGGATGCCGATCATGGCATCAGCCGGCAGTTCCCGTCGGCCAAGATGATCGGTTTCGATGCGCATTTTTGTCATGGTCAGCCCTGCCTCACTCGGAAATGGCCTGCTCAAGGTCGTCGATTAGGTCGTCTGTCGCTTCGAGACCGACCGACAGGCGGAACACGCCGTCGCCAGCAAAGCGGCAATAGTCCTCGAGCTGTTCACCGGTAAGCTGGTAGGTGGACTTCATCATTTCATCCGTTTCGAGCAGCACGACGATCGAGCGCTGGTGGCCGAGCGAAAAGGCATAGTGGGCAATCTTGAGGCGCCCGGCGAGTTGCTGGGCCATCCTCCCCGGATCCTTCACTTGAAAGGTCACGATGCCGCCGAACACGTCCATCTGGCGCTTCGCCAGCTCATGTTGCGGATGGGAGGCAAGCCCCGGATAAGTCACGGCCACGACCGAAGGATGGTCTTGGAGAAAGGCCGCGATCTTTGAAGCGGACTCGGAGATCGTCCGAATGCGGGGAAACAGTGTGTCGATGCCGCGCAAAATGAGCCAGGCGTTCATCGCAGGCATCGATGCGCCAAGGTAAACGCCGGCGCGCGAGCGAATTTTCTCCACCAGTTCCTTACGGCCGCAGACAACGCCCCCCAGGGCATCGCCATGGCCGTTGATGAATTTCGTGAGAGAATGGATGACCAGGTCAACCCCCAGCAGCAGCGGCTGCGTGGCGACGGGGGTCGCAAGCGTTGAATCGACCGACATCAGTGCGCCATGCTTTCTGGCGAGTGCGGCAATAGCCCCGAGATCGGTCAGGCGCAGGATCGGATTGCACGGACTTTCGCAATGGACGAGCTTCGTGTTGGGGCGGAAGGCGGCCGCCACATCTTGAGGACGTGCCATGTTCACCGGCGTGACCTCGATGCCGTAATCCGGCAGGATGCGCCGTGCAAGTTCGTTGGCGCCTGCATAGCAGACGTCGCTGAGGATCAAGTGGTCACCCTTTTTCAGGAAACTGAGAAACGTGGCGCCGATGGCTGCCACGCCCGTTGCCGTCGCAACCGCGTCGTCGGCCCCTTCCAAGGCGGCGAGCCGCTTTTCAAGCTGGCGAACCGTCGGGTTGGTCCAGCGCGCGTAAAGAAATGGCAGAGCCGTCAGATCATCGACGCCATCTGCGGAAAAGGCTCCGTTGCCCGGTTCAAGCAGGTTGTTGACAGACATGGAGATGTTTGGGGCGATCGCCTTGGTCGACGGATCGATGACAAGCCCGGCGCTCAGCGCCAGCGTGTCGCGGCTGAGATCTGCCCTTGCGCCAGGCGCCCTCATGCTGGGCCCGTGCGTTGGCAGGTCTGAAAGTTTCGAGATAGTCATCGCGTCCTCCTGCGATTTGGGTCCCGGAGGTTTCCAGGAAATGGCCTTACGGGCGGCGCCATCGATCCTTTGAACATCGGATTTGGAGTGCGCTCCGAGCTTCAACGCCGTATCGGCACCTGCATTTCGACGACCCGAAAGGCGCGCGTGATGAGGATGGTGAGGCAGACGTAGAAGAGCGTGACGACGACAAGCGGCTCGTAGACCAGGAGCGTGTCCTGCCTGATCTTGTAGGCGACGGCGTAGAGATCCATCACCGTGACGGTGAAGGCGAGCGGCGTCGCCTTGAGTTGCAGAACCACCTCACCAGTGATTGTTGGGAGCGCGATACGGATCGCCCTCGGCAGCCATATGCGTCGCAACAATGTCCATCGGCCCATGCCAAAGGCCTGTCCGGCTTCCAGCTCGCCCTTCGGGACTGCGAGCAGCGCACCACGCAGCACCTCAGCCTCGTAAGCTGCATAGTTCAGCGTGAAGCTCACCGCCGCGAAGAAGAACCCCTCGCGCACGATCGGCCAAAGGAAGCTCGAGCGCAGCCCCGGGATCATCGGGAGCAGCGACCCGATACCGTAGTAGAGCAGCCACAATTGAATGAGCAGTGGCGTGCCTCGTAAACACGTGCAGTAGCTTTTGGCTACCCAGCGCAGCCAGTGCGGACCGCTCACCTGCGCGAACGCAAGGCCGATCGCCAAGACGAAGCCGAAGCCGACGGAGATCACGAGCAGCAACACGGTCTGTGTGGCGCCGGCTACGATCAGCGGCCAGTAGTTGGAAACCCATGAGAAATCCATAGTCCGTCCCTTCAGGCTGCTTTTGGCTGACCGCGCCGGAAATAGCTTTCCAGACTGCTGAACATGACGTTGGAGACGAGCGTGATTGCCAGGTAGATCAAGGCTGCGGCGAAGAAGAACAGGAAGTAATGTTTGGTGTTGCCTGCGGCCAGGCGCGTGGCAAGCGCCAGCTCCTGATAACCGACCACGGCGATCAGGGCGCTATCTTTGGTGACCGACATCCATAGATTGGCCAGTCCCGGTAGAGCGTTCGGCATCAACGCCGGCAGAACTATCCTGCGGAACCGCAGCCAAGGTCGCATGCCGAAGGCATTGGCAGCTTCGATCTGGCCGGTCGGCACAGCGAGGATCGCGCCGCGCAATACCTCGGTCATATACGCGCCCTGAACGATCCCGAGCACGACAACGGCGGCGAAGAAGCCGTTGATCTCGATCGGCGGCAAAGCGAATGAGGACAGCAGTCTGTTGATGCCGTCGGTTCCGGCGTAGTAGAGGCCAATGATGAGGATCAGTTCCGGAATGGCACGAACGGCCGTCGTATAGAAATCAAGCACGGCGGACACCGGGCGGCTGCCCTTGAGTTTTCCTGCCGCACCCACAAACCCGATCATGATGCCGAGCACGTACGCGCCAAGCGAAATCAGGATAGTCGAGGCCGCGCCTTGAAGCAGCACCCCGCCCCATCCTGGCGGATAGGGAGAAAGCAGTTCCAGAATGGATGGACTTGTCGGCATAGGAAATGGTTCCTCGGCGTCCGAGTCGCTGCGGCTCGCACACTGTTCTTTTTGAGGGAGTATTGTCCGGAGTGAGCTGAAGGGGCGCCACGTCGACGCCCCTCCGCTTCAATCATTCGCCGTAGGGATCGAAGTCGAAATACTTCTTGGAGATTGCGGCATATGTACCGTTGGCTCGAACGGCGGCGATTGCAGCGTTCAGCTTCGCGAGCAGCTCGGCATCGTCCTTTCGCAAGCCACCACCAATACCCTGCCCAAGGACCTGCGGATCGTCCTTCACGTTGCCCTTGTCCTCGCAGCAATCCTTGCCGAAGTCCGACTGCAGGAAGGTCATCAGCGGAATGGAATCGCCGAAGACGTAGTCCACACGACCGACAGCGAGATCCTGGAACGCCTCGTCGAGCGTGGCATAGGTCTTCTCGGACGCCACGCTCGCATAGTGCTTCTTGTAGTATTCCGTCTGGATCGTGGACACCTGGATGCCGACGGTCTTGCCGGCGATGTCGTCGACGCTGGTGCCGCCCCTGCCGTCCTGCGCGCCGATCAATTTGCTCGGTGTATTGTAATACTTGTTGGTGAAGGCGATCGTCTTGCTGCGTTCATCGGTAATCGACATGGACGACCAGATGACGTCGAACTTTCGCGACTGAAGACCGGGGATCAGTCCGTCCCACGACATGTCCACGACCGAGCACGTTTCCTTCATTTCGGCGCAGACGGCATCCATCAGTTCGATTTCCCAGCCCACCCATTTGCCGGTCGCGTCCTTTGTAAAGAACGGCGGGTAAGCTTCGTTCATGATGCCAAATCGCACGTCGGCGGCTGCGCTGCCGGCAGAGGCGATAAGGATCGTGCCGGCGACAAGGAAGGATGCGGTCTTCATGTAGGTTCCCTTTCTCTCTTATGATTGGCGGTCGCGCACGTTCAGTGGCGGGACGAGCTTGTGAACTCGCGGCATCGGGCGCTGGCCGGAGCGCCGAAAATCTGTTCCGGTCGGCCCTCTTCCTCGACGCGGCCCTGGTGCAGAAACATCACGTGGCTGGAGACGTCTCGGGCAAACTTCATCTCGTGGGTTACGAGCAGCATCGTCCGGCCTTCTTCGGCGAGGTCGCGAATGACCTTCAGCACTTCGCCGACGAGTTCCGGATCGAGTGCGGATGTCGGCTCGTCAAACAGCATCACCGACGGATCGACACACAGCGCCCTTGCAATCGAGGCGCGTTGCTGCTGGCCACCCGACATGAAAGCCGGATAGACATTGCGCTTCTCGTAGAGGCCGACCTTCTGCAGGAGTGCTTCAGCCTTCTCGACTGCCTCCTTGCGCCCCATGCCGAGGACATGAACGGGCGCTTCGATGACATTTTCCAGCACTGTCATGTGCGCCCAGAGATTGAAGCTTTGGAAAACCATGCCGAGGCCGGTGCGTAGACGCTCCACCTGACGCCGGTTGGCGGGATGGGCGCGACCGTCCGATCCCGTCTTCATTAGAACCTCTTCGCCGTTGATAACGAAGCGGCCCCGATCGGGGATCTCAAGAAAGTTTATGCAGCGCAGGAAGGTGCTCTTGCCGGATCCAGACGAGCCGATCAGGGAGATAACATCGCCCTTCCTTGCAGCAAGCGAGATGCCCTTGAGCACCTCGTGCGTGCCATAGCTCTTGTATACGTCGTCGACGCGCAGCGCGCAGGAGATGTCCGTTTTCATGCGTTCCCCCACTTTTCGTGGCTTGTTGCGGTGCAGTTTAGCGATCGCGTGCGCGGCTTTGCCGCGCAGTTAGCTGTGTATGAAGCGCATTTCCGCAGATTTTGGCGATGGCTAGCGTTTTCTCCGCATCAATTCCGATTGATGCAGATCACCTTCGGCTGAGTCATGTCTTCGTATGCGAAGCGCACGCCTTCGCGCCCCATGCTGCCATGCTTGAAGCCGCCAAACGGCATGGCGTCGAAGCGATAGTCCGAGGAATCGTTGATCATGACGCCGCCGGCCTCGATGCCGGCGGCGGCCTCTAGTGCATCTGCCAGGCTGCTGGTAAAGATGCCGGCGTGCAGGCTATAGTCTGGTTCATTCGCCATGCTGATTGCCTCCGCCAGCGTATCAAAGCGCTCGAGTATCACCACCGGTGCGAATGCCTCTTCCCGCCAAAGGGGGTTGTCGTGCGCCACGGCTTCAAGCACCGTCGGATGGTAAAGCGCACCCTCGCGCCGGTGGCCGCACAGGAGCGTCGCGCCAGCATCGAGCGCGTGCTGGACCGCCGCTTCCGCCCGTTCGGCCGCAGCCGCCGAAATCATTGGGCCGACATCCGTCTCCTCACGGTCCGGGTCCCCGCAGCGAAGCCCGGCCACACCCATTATGAAGGCCTCGCGGAAACGATCATAACAGGCGGTCTGTACGAGGATGCGTTGCGTGCCGATACAGTTCTGGCCGGCCGCCCAGAAAGCGCCCGAGATGCAGCCCTCCACCGCCTTGTCGAGCGTGCTGTCTGCCATGACGATGACCGGAGCGTTGCCACCGAGATCCATTGCGAGCTTCTTCAGTCCGGCGGAGCGAGTGATCGCCTCGCCGGTCGCAAAACCGCCGGTAAAGGAAACCATCCGCACATCCCTTGCCGACACGATGGCGCGCCCGAGATCCGCACCGCCAATGGCAACAGTGACGATCCCGGCCGGCAAGCCTGCTTCAGCCAGCGCATCGACCAGCTTGAGCGCCGAAAACGGTGTCAGCTCCGAGGGCTTCAACACGACGGCATTGCCACCGGCGATAGCCGGACCAAGCTTGTGGGCGACCAAGTTCAGCGGATCATTGTAGGGCGTGATGGCTGCGATGACACCGAGCGGTTCGCGCGTGAACCATCCCTGGCGCGCCTCCGAACCGGCATAGGCGTCGAAAGGAACGATCTCGCCGGCGTTTCGCCTCGCCTCTTCTGCAGAGAGCTTCAACGTGTTCACGCAGCGCAACGTCTCCTTGCGCGCCTGAACGATGGTTTTGCCGGCTTCGCAAACGATGGTGCGTGCGAAATCCTCACGCCGCCCCTCAATGAGCCGTGCCGCCTTTTCCAGAATGGCGGCGCGGTGGTGCCGGGGCAGCGCCCGCGCTTGCGCGGCCCCGCGTCTCGCGCGGGCCAGGAGCGAACCGACATCGTCCGGGCTGCTGGCCACAACGGTTCCGACAATCGCGCCGTCAAAAGGATTGAGAACGGTGATCTCCTCCGCACTCGATGCGATCTGAAGCTTCGGGCTGACCATCAAGCGGCCTCCTTCGCCAGGCTGCCGCGTGACCCGCGGTGGATGGCAATGATGTCGGAGAGGAGGGCATAGGCGGTTTCGACGCGGCCAGCGCCCGGTCCGGTAACCGTCACGGCGCCGAGGAGGTCCGTAGTGAAGGAAACGGCGTTGGTGGCGCCGTTCACCGCGCAGAGCGGATGGTCGAGGTCCAGTCGGCGCGGTGCCACGGACGCCTCGATTTCCCCATCCTTTCGGCGAGCCGCCGAGCCGATCAGTTTCCAGCGGCATCCGTCCTTGGCTGCAGCCTGGATGTCGGCCGCGGTGAGCGATGAAATCCCCCGGCACGAGACGTCGGAAGGCTTGAGCGCGGCGCCCAGCAGTTCATTTGCCAAGATGACCACCTTTAGTCGGACGTCGTATCCTTCGACATCTGCGGTCGGGTCTGCCTCGGCGTATCCGAGCGCCTGCGCCTCTTGCACTGCCTGCGCGAAGCCGAGCCCGGCCTCCATGCGACCGAGGACGAAGTTCGACGTACCGTTCAGAACGCCTTGAAAAGCGCTCAGTCCGGCGCCGGAAAGCGTATTCTTGGCTAGGCGGATGACGGGCGTGCCGCTCATCACCGCCCCTTCGTATTCAAAGTGAACGTTGTTGCGGCGGGCAAGGGCCACAAGCTCGCGAGCGGCGAGCGCCACCGGGCCTTTATTAGTGGTCACGACATGTTTGCCGCTCTCGAGCGCCCAGCGGCAGTGGGAAACGGCCGGTTCGCCATTTTGAGGATTGGTGAAGGTGGCTTCAGCGACGATTCCGGCGGGGGCCTGCCGGATGACCTTCTCATTGTCAGCCTCGGCCGATCCGCCGGAAAGGCGGGCAAAGCCCCCCTTTTCGAATTTTGTTTCGACGAGCGTGCGCGGATCGATGCCGTTTTGCGAAATGACCGAACCGAGGTTGAGGTCTGTAACCGCAACGATGTTCAGTCGAAAACCGAGCTCCGACTGCCAGAGGTCGTTTCGCTCGGCCACAAGCTGGGCAAGGGCGCGATTGACCCCGCCGAAACCAATAAGAGCTATGTTGTACTGTACCATGTCGGTTCCTCATCATGGGCGATGGGGGAGAGCATGACGACCGGGACCGGCAGAAGGAAGATTGCGAAACGGCCAAACAATAGGCCGCAATGCAACGCAGCAGTGACAAATGCGCAGAATCCACGCAAACCGAGCGGCAACGAGAAGGCCTCAAGCCGGCAGAAATCGGCACCTTCGTCGCACGCCCCCGTGCATAATGTCCGCCAGGCACTTGAGCAGAGATGACACCATGGATTTGATCGACGACTTTGACCGCAAGATCTTGAGCATCATTCAAGTCGATTGTCAGATGAAAGCCGAAGCAATCGGCGACATCGTCGGCCTTTCGGCCTCCGCCGTGCAGCGTCGCCTAAAGCGGATGCGCGACACCGGCATCATTACCGCAGAGATTGCGATCGTCGATCGCAAGGTGGTCGGGAACCCAATGACGTTCATTGCCGGAATGGAAATCGAACGCGAAAACTACGACGCCCTATCAAAATTTCGAGTGTGGTTGGCGAAGCAAGAGCACATTCAGCAGGTCTATTATGTGACCGGCGCAGTCGACCTTATCGCCATAATCACTGCGCGCGACGTAGGCCAGTACGACGAGATTACGGCCAACCTGATGTCCGAAAACCCTCAGATCAAGCGCATTCACACCAATGTCGTCTTGAAGGATATCAAGACCGGCATGTACGTCCCGATTGCGGATTAACTCGGGGGCGCGAGCATGGCCTGAAGTGTTCTCACATTGGGCCGCTTTCAGCACGCTGGGTATTTGCCTGTCGCCTCTTTTCTACCAGGAAAGCGACGAACGCACGGACCTTAGCAGCGTAACGGGTGCGCAGGTAGAGGTCGAACCCATCGAACTGCGGACACGAAGGCCCCAACACGCGGACCAATGCGCCGCGGGGTCAGGTCGCATCAGCATCGGAAATAACGCTTGCAGAAATAGCAAGCACCACTATATTTGCTAGCATGAACAGCAAGCAGAAAAAGACCCTCGCGGCGGTATTCAGAGATCCGGTCTCAGGAACCGTTGATTGGGCCGCTATAGAAAGCCTGCTTGTAGCTGCCGGCGCGAACGTCATCGAAGGAAACGGGTCGCGCGTTAAGTTCGAAAAGGACGGCATTATCGCGAGCTTCCATCGTCCTCATCCAGACAAGGAGGCAAAGCGTTATCAGGTTCGCGATGCTCGCGAGTTCCTGATGCAGATTGGAGTAGAACCATGAACACTATGACTTACAACGGCTATCACGCTCGCATTGAATTCGATGCGGAGGACGAACTGTTCTTCGGTAAGATTGCAGGCATTTCTGACGTAGTCGGGTTTCACGGGGACAGCGTTGGTGAACTGAAGAAGGCGTTCCATGAGGCTGTCGATGATTACCTCGAGGCCTGCAAGAGCATCGGCAAAGAGCCTCAGAGGCCCTATTCAGGCAAGATGATGTTTCGTGTTGCTCCTGAAGTGCACCGCCGAGCTGCCCTGGCTGCAGAACTTTCGGGAAAGAGTCTCAATCAGTGGGCCGAGGAGGCATTGGAAGAAGCCGCGGCGCACTTCGCTGAGGCTCGTCTTTCGGCGTAGCGCCCCATTGGACGCAGATGGCCACAGACTCATTTCCGGCCATTCGCTTCCTCGCAGGGCTGGCATTCCAGTCGATACATTATGCGATCCTGGACGCACAACCGGAAACAAACTCGGCACATGAACCCGATGACGTTGCGCAGCTTGTTTCTTGACAGCGTTGGCGCGGCAAGCGGCCGTTCAAGGTCACGTGGCTTCGTCAGTATTCCTTCCAGATTTGCTCGACTTTATGTTGTGGCGGCCGTCACCGTAACTCGGCATGGTTGCGCCTTCGTTCTGGTCTCTGACTATCTTTGTCCCCATAATTTTAGGGTTCCTCATTGACTGACGTTGAAAAGCAACCAGCGTCCATGGAATTCGCGGCCCATTTGCGTGGACAAGCGACCAATGCTTTTCGCGGAGTGATTGAACCTGCACTACATCTGTTCGCCTTTAACGACTTCTTAGCTCGGACAATATTATCTATCCCTAATGTAGAAATGAAGGGATCGGGGAAGATGCTGAGCAATCTGAAGACCGGGTTTGTTCGCTTCCTGAAGGACGAAAACGGCAATTTCGCCGTCATGACAGCTCTGGCGCTTATACCGCTGCTTACCGGCGCTTCCATCGCCATCAATCTCGCCCGGATCAATCTCGAGGCCGCCAAGATGCAGGACGGACTCGATGCGGCCGCCTTTTCCGCGGTCAAGTCCTATGGCGACGACGGTGATGAAGCCACGGCGAAGGACCTGGCGAACAAGACCTTCTTCGCCAATTTCGGCACGCCTGAAATCGTCGACGAGCTCGGTTCGGAGAGTTCGGCGCCTGTGGCCTCCAACGCAGTCAACCTTGCGTTCGGCTCCCTCGGTGTAGAGACGACGGCGACAGCGACCTATCAGCACAAATACCCGCCGCTTTTCTTCGGTCTTCGACCCTATACGATTGATCGCGTCAGCGTCGCCGCCCGCATGCCGGGGCGCGAAGCCTGCATGCTGGCACTGAGTTCGACCGCAACCCGAGCTTTCGAGGTTAGCGGCAGCGCCACGGTCGATACGTCCGGCTGTACCATCACCTCGAATTCGACCGATCCGCAGTCGATTTATCTCAGCGGTTCGGCCACGCTCAAGACCGAGTGTCTTTATACGGCCGGCAAGGTCTCGGCGACGCTTGCCCATCTCACGCTTGCCTGTCCCAAGGCGGTGGAAGAGGTAGCCCCGATCCGAGACCCGTTCCTGTCGAAGAAAATGCCGACGACAGGGAGCTGGGTGAGCCTCGCGGGATGCGGCCAGAACTTCGTCGGCGGCGGTAGCGGCAATGGCGACTGCAACGGTACGAGCAAGACGCCGAACAACCCGCCCGCCGGCTATACCGTCGAACTGAAGCCCGGTACCTATGGTGGCCTGGAAATCAAGGGCAAGGTTCTTTTGCGGCCGGGTTCCTACATCATCGATGGCAACCCGCTCAAGTTCGCCAGCCAGTCGGTGATCACCGCTGAGGGCGTCACCTTCTTCTTGATGAATGGCGCCCAACTCGACATTCACGGCGGTTCGACCTTCAAGGTGACACCTTCGCTTACGGGCGACTGGGCGGGTTTCTCGATCGTGGCCGCCAGGAACAATACGGCGACGGCGACGATCAACGGCAACAGCGCCTCATCGCTTGCGGGCATCATCTACATGCCGGCATCGAAAGAGATCCAGTATGCCGGCAGCGGCTCTGCGAGCGGCGAATGCGTGCGCATCGTCGCGCAGGAGATCACCATGATCGGCAACAGCAGCTTCAAGCTGGATTGCAAGGCGACGCTTGCCGACAACACCATCAACAATCCGGGGGCAATCCGTCTGCTCAGATAACAAGAACCTGATAGATGGGCGATACGGGAGACACTCTCCGAAATTTATGTCGCGCCTGGTCCCGACTTTCGTGATGCCGGAAGTTCGAAAGATTGTGCTGTTTCCGGGCCGCACCTTCTTACTGGAATGCGCTCCTGCGTAACAGCACGCACGCTCGGGGGCGGGTTGGAAAGACGTGGCTGCCCCCGTCGCCCGGATATCTTGTAGTGCGGTGCCGGCGGCAACGTTGACGACAACAACGGTCGGCCATTGTCTTACCGGGTCGACGGATGCCCGTCATGGAAGCCCCAGGGTCAGTCAAAAGGTTCAGCTCACATCCTGCTCATGGTGATAGTTCCTGAGCAGCCGCTGCCCGCCCCGGTTCCCTTAAACCTGCCCTTCCCTTTGTCCCCCTTTATCATCCCGGTGAGAATGTTGCCGCCTTTCCTGCCCTTATGAACGAATGTGTGGCTAATACTGACAGATCCGTTGCTGGCGATTTTTCCCGAGAAACCAGAGGCGGACGAAACTGCACCGTTTCTTACGAGAACGGACGTCGAGAGTTCGCGCCAATCGCCGCAGTCCGTCGTTGCATGCCTTGTTATCTTCCACATGCCATCGAACACACTTAAGCCCGCTGCCACGCAACGGTTGTCGCGGACCTCCATTCCGCTGCCACAGACAAGCGGGCAGACACGACCACCCGCCGCTTTCAGACCGTTCAAAAGCTCCTCGGTCGGTGTGAGCGATGCAAGCTTGAGCCCGCTCCGTTCTGCATAGGCTTGCAGCGCCTTCCGACTGCCGTTACCCCATTTGCCGTCGACCTGCTCCAGGCATCCAACACGCACCAGTTCCCGTTGGGTGGCCAGCCTGAGTTCGCCGGCATCCATTTGGCCGGTCGCAGCACCTGCTTCCGGTGAGCCTGATGTGGTTTGCTCGATTGTCGCAAGTTCAGGTGGTATGCCCGTGACTTGAGGTAGGGCGGCACGGTTGCGGTCAGTCTGTCCCAATCCGGCTGTCTGCCCTTCCGTTTCGCGCGCTTCGATCGCCGCGATCTTCAACTTCGCAAGCGTGACGAAGGCGCCGCTTGGGTATTGCTGAAGGTACGCTTCGAAAAAGTTCTTTTGGGTCGCATCCTTGATGGAATTCCAATACGCGAGCTCCACGCTTCTGTCCGTGTCCGATGTGACCGCCGGGCTTGTTGCCACCTCGGGAACTTTCGACGGATTGAGAACAACCGGGCCTGTCAGCGAGGAGCTGTCCCAGGGAATCTGCTTGCCCTCGGTGACCTGCAACACGGCGCGACGCACCGCAATCAGGTCATCCGTGATGCTCTGCCCGGGAGTGCCGAGGTGTTCCAGTAAAGCCGTCGTGAACGGGGAGTTCCGCCCAACGCCGTCAAGGGCAACATTTCCAGGCTGTGTAGCGAACGCAATGAGGGATCCCACCCCAGTGTCGAGTTTCGCCAAACCTCTCCCGACCACCATAGATCGCGTTCCGAGAGACCGGGCCAACGTGGCGGCGAGCGGATTGTCGCGGCAAGCGTCGAGGAACACCAGATTGACCCTGGCATTGCGCTCCATCGCGGAAAGCACGAGCTCGATCGGCAGCGCCTCAAAATCCAGATCATTGTTTGATTTAAGCTGCGCGTCGATCGGGATGATGTAGTTGCCGCCGTTTACCTGAAGCCCGTGACCGGCATAGAAAAAAAGCGCTACGTCTGCGCCTTCGACCTTGCCCACGAAATCTCGGATCGCCCGCCGCATGCCCGTCAGCTCGAGGTCCCGGCCGGTCACCACCACGAAGCCCAGTCCTGTCAATTTCGACGCCATGTCGCGGGCATCATTCTGCGGGTTTGCGAGTTGTGGCGCGTGTTGATAGGCCGAGTTCCCAATGACCAGCGCGACACGCTTTTCGGCCCACGCGTGAGAGCTTAGAAAAAGGAGCAAGAGCACGACAGCGGCACGAATGTAATGCATGAAAGCCAGCCCCACCAACTATGCTTCCAGGCCGAACCGAGCGTTTGACAGGCACACAACGGAACTGTCGCTGTCACTTCATCGAAGCAGCCCCAAGGACCGTGACGAAAAGATCAAGAATGATCCTGCCCGTGCATGTAGTCAATCGGGGTCGAAGAGCATCTGAAGCATTGGGAACGACAGTATTGCTGGCGCTTAAGTGAGCCAATTCTTGTCGGACTGGTGGGGCCTGCAGCTCAATGGTTAGAGCCGTCTGCTTATAACCGACTGGTTGCAGGTTCGAGTCCTGCCGGGCCCACCACACCATACTGGTCGTTAAATGGCACGAGGCAAACCAGCAGGAGCGGTCGACGGCTTGGCCATGTGGCCGCGTGTGCCTGCCCTTTGTTGCCGCGCTTCGATTACACTTCATCCGCACCACGACTGCTTAAAGCCTACCCAACGGTGCGCCAGCCCTTCGTCGACCAGCTGGGCGCCAAGCGACTGCCCGCCGCGGTAGACTTCGCGCAGTTTTCGGCCGTACTTGTCCTCGTCGCGCAGACCCGCTTTCAGGCAGAAGGCACCGGCATTCAAAAGAGATTGCAGGCGGTTCTTCGCTTGCTCGCCGAGCTCCTTCTCCCCCGCGCAACGCGGCTCGCCGATCTCGGGCGTGTCGATGTCTGCGATGCGGTACTTGATGCCGTCAAGCCAGAATGTATCACCATCCACGACGCACGTTGTCCGAGCGCCCGATCCGCATATGGGGAAGGATGCGGAAATGATGTCTTCTGGCGGCACGGTTGCCCATCCGTAGGCGACACCTATCACGATGCCAGCGAGAGGCATGACCGGCGGCATGTCTTTTGGGAGGGAGCTCCTTGCTTAACCGCTGCGCTGAACGGCGGTTCAAGTCGCATCAAGAGCGAGTTAGTGTCGGCTGGCCTAAGGCCGCATTCGCGCGCGGATGGTGGTTTCTGAAGGCTTGATGTTTCTTATGGAAGTTCGATCTCGCCAGTCACCTCGTGGCTGAGGTCGGTACCTTCCGCCGTCAGCGTCATGCGGACCTTCAGCTTTTGGCCGCCGGCCTGCCCTTCGCGCACCGTCTCCTCGATCTTGCGCTGCGAGGTGATGCCGACTTCCTTCAGGAACTTGCGGATTGACATGTTGAAGGCGTCTTCGCTCATGGCAGAACTCCAATGTGTCCAGAAGGGATTGTAAGGGAAGGCGGGTGGTCAAGGAAGCAGGACGGTGAGGCGTAAGCGTTGGGGATGGCCGTTCATCGGCGCGGCGCCGCTTCCCGCTCCGCCCAGCAGAGTTGCGCCGGGAGGACCGTTGCGGCTGGGTGCCACTTTGACGAAATAGGCCCGGAATTGCTTCCTGCGGACGGCGATCAGATCAGAGCCGACCAATGTCAGCAAATGTTCGCGACGTCCGCGTCATTGTCGCCGAGCAGCAGGTTGCGCTGATCGATCCCGTCCGACGGCCGGTCGTCCGGCACGTTGCCGCCCGCGAGCTTCGCGAATGTCGGGAAGACGTCCATGATCGAGAACATCGCGTGGGAGAGTTGTGGCTTAATCCGTTGCGGCCGGCGGATCACGGCGGCCCATTGACGTAGAGAAAATACGTGTCTTTGGGCGCGCCCGGTGGACGCGGTAGCGAACGGGTCCCCGCAAGTTCGAGCGGCAAATCGGACAGGATGATGGCATGTGGCGAAAGGACCGCCGGGAGGCATCGGCTCAGCTTGGCGCTTGTCGCAATATTGTTCGCTTCGACATACGAACCCATATCCGCATGTGCCAGGATGACCTGTCCGCCAAAGCGGGTGGCTCCGGAAGCAAGCGTGTCCTCGATGTCGCCGAGCAGCAAATAATTCTGTGGCGGCGTGCAGTCGGCGAAACAGTCGATCTCGCGATCCAGCACATAGATCTCGCGCTCCGGGAGGTGGATGCGCAGGTGGTCGTAGGTGCGACCGTGACCCAGGCCCATCTCGAACACAATGCCCGGCCGGCCGGCTATTTCTCGGAAGGCCCATTCGAGGCAGATGCGCTGGGCCTCGAGGCGGAAGAGCAATTTTTCGAGCCGGGAGTCTTTACGTCTCCGTTCAGCACGCGGTTCGTTCAATCTGGTGTCCGTCGGCATAATTTTCGTCCTTGGCGCGGTTGCTATTATTCGTCAGGTGGCAGGTCGGTTGGCATCGGCTACGACAGATCAAACCCGGTACTCCGACGGCCAGTTCTTCCGCGCCAGCGACCGGGCCGCTAGATCTAGGCGGAGCGACATCAACCCGCATTATGGCAGGGAGCAGGGATCGAAATTCTACTTCGCGAACATTGGGAAAGACTGATACGACCCTTGGCATCGCAGGCACCTATTTCAATTCCGCAGCCTCTCCGGCCCTTGCTCTGATCAATTCCGCCCAACCATCTCGCCGCCGCGAGAAAAAGGTCTGGATCGGGCTTGGCATATTTCACCATGTCCCGCGTGATGACAGGGAATGAGGAGGCATCTACTGGAGCGTCGCAATGCTCATCGACGCCGTCCATATTTTTCGCGGCGTGGTCGTCGCGCTGTTCCCCTTTCAGTTTGAACCGTGGACATTCCACGAGATGAATGCCATTTCCAACATGTGACCGCAGGCGGAATTTCGAGGGCGTCGGCCTCATGACTCCGCCTTGTCCTCGTCTGTACGCTCCTGCCTTGCCTGCAGTCGGTCGAACCTCCCGAAGTCGGTCATGATGCTGACCAGCACGCTCCCCGTCCAACCAAAGGTGAACAGGCCGGACATTGCTATAATCGGGCCGAGCAGCCGCCATCTGTCTGGAAGAGTGACGCTGCCCTCGCCGAGCGTGGTGTAGCTCTCCAGGACGTAGTAGTAGCTGTCCCGCATCGAAGGGATGATCTCCTTCACATAGAGGGGAACCGCCCATATCAGTGTCTCTGCAAAATGCAGGAGCGCTAGAGCGGCGATTGTCGCCGCCAGCATGATGTTGAGCCGCCAATGCGGCGTGGCGCTGGTTACGTGCACCCAAGATTCGTTGAACTGCCGACTGATAGACCGGATCCCGGCGCCGTGCACGAAGATGACGACGATCAAAAACAAGGTGCCGACGAATATTTCCAGAACGGGCTTTGGCGTAGAGATGACTTCCACTCGTTGCATCCTTGATGTTTGCCATCCGTAGGCGCGGCAGTCTGCAGGGGTGTCGCTGATCAGGGTAGTGGCGACCATCACAGAACTCGATCGTTCGAAGACAACTACGTCTGGACGAGCAACAGTCCCAACACCGCGTGTAATACGACCGCGCGCAGCAGCAGTTCGCCGACCAGGCCGCCTTTGACGAAGAGGATCGCCAGAAGGCTGGGCCAGCACATTGTACGTCACCATCGCAGTGAGCGCCGGGTGTGGAGCGAGGGCTAAACTGCTTCCCGAATGCTGTTACTCTGAACAGCAACGTCAACGGCATGGCTGGGTCTCCATCGGCTGTCAGGATCTGCGGCCAGCGCCCGCCGATGTTTGCCTAGTTTTGCGTCCCTCCCCCTGAGAGTTCAGTAGCAGGGCGGATAGGGGTAGTACCCGCATGTCGGCGGGCGATAGTACGGGTGATATTCGGACGCCACAGCAGCCGCTCCCAGCACGGCCCCCGCTGCGACGGCTCCCCCATAGGCCGGGTGCGCATAGTAGGCGCCACGCCAGACAGGAGCACGAAAACCAGCGCCTCCAACCGCAACGCCGCCATAAGGACCGCGTGCCGCAAACCAGTCGATGAATAGCGACGCGGGGCCATCTGCTCCGGCGAGATCGCCTTCGAGGACCGCGACCTCAAAGGTCAGGTTTGCGCCTTCGAGTTTCGGCGTCTTCAGGACGACCACCGCATCGGCAACGGAATCTCCCTTGGCACTCAAGACCGATATCGTCGCATTGGGCGGGTCCTTGGCGAAGCTGTCCCCTCCCTCGCCCCATTGATTGATGAATTCGGAGGTCAGGACATGACCTGCAGAGCGCACCGGGCGGTCGGCGAAGACGATTGAAACCGCGGAAATACCGCTCATCGTCAGCTTGCCGTTCTCAAGCTTTGCGCCTGCGGAATTGAGGACAGCCAGCGACGGCACCATTTTAGATTTCGTCGCCCCGATCGTCTTCTGGGCGGGAGCCGAGATGGCGTCCTGCCCGAGGGCCGGCGACGTGGAAACGAAGGCCGCCGCGAAAGCGGCCATGCAGATATGTGAGATCCTAGGCAATGTTCGTCCTCCGGTTGGGCCACGAGCCCGCTACTTCAAAAGTCCCAGGTTGATCAACTGGACGCGCCGGTTGTCGGCCGACCCCGGATGATCCGGATCGATCGGCCATTCCTCTCCGGCACCCACTGAAAAAAGGCGGTCGGGGGAAACCGCAAAAGTGGTCGAGAGCGCCTCATTGATAGCGTCGGCGCGTTTCTGGCTGAAGTAGGCGTGGCGTTCCTGGGCAGATGCCTCAACCACAGCAACTGCGAGGATGGTTGAGGAAAGCAACAATATGACCCGGTTGGACCTGCGCATGTCTCGCCCTCGATTAAGGTTTGACTTGGAGATGGAAGGTTTCCCATCAACCTGTGAACTGCGAAGTCGAAAGTGCAAGGTATCTAACAGTAACCTACAATCCGGCAGGACGTAGTTTCGGTAGATCGTGTGCCGGCCATTTCGACAGGAGCACGTTGCTTCGGATCAGGAGAACTGGACGCAGCCAGTATGTTCACGGGCCTCTCTGGACGAAGACCAGTTTCAGCAGTAGGTTGCATTCGAAAGTGAATATAATCTGTAGTAAAGTGGCTGAGGTGCAAGCCATGCAGAACGAATTGTCAGCCTGGGACGAGGCTGCGTCGCCCCCATCTCGCCCTGCTCCGAGCCCGGATGACATCCGCGCTCAACTCGACCGCATCATTACCAGCCCCGAATTCCCGCATGTTGGTCGTAGTGCCGCGTTCCTGACCTATGTCACGGAAGAAGCTCTCGCGGGTCGTGCGGGGCGGCTCAAGGGCTACTCCATTGCGGTCGAGGTGTTCAAGCGGAGCGAAGGGTTCACGCAGGACGATCCCGTTGTCCGGATCGAGGCGGGACGCCTCCGTCGCATGCTGGAGCGCTATTACTTGGTCGCGGGCCAGTGTGATCCGATAAGGATCGACATCCCCAAAGGTGGATACGCGCCGTCTTTCGAGTGGAACGGCGCATTCGAAGCTAGTTCTGCGGAGGAAGCCAAGACACTTGCAGTGCGCGGCTTTCGCGTCCAGTTGCGCCGTATGACCGCAGTAGGGATCGGGGCTGGCGCAATGCTCGGCATTAGCATTGCCGCTTTCGCCTTGTCCTCTCTCCTGTTGCCCGGCCGGTCGAACGCCCTCCTCTCCGAGGGAGGTCCGACGCTGCTCGTCGCCCCGTTCACCGATCTTGGCGATGGGCCACAAGCGGAGCTTTACTCGGCTGGCCTGACCGAGGAATTGCTGACAGTCCTCCCTCGCTTCAAGGAAATCCACGTGTTCGGGCGTGAGACGTCCAAATCGCTGTTGCCGGGAGTGGCCGCCTCTCAGGTGCGCGGCGAGCTTGGTGCGCGGTTCCTACTCGCCGGGGGCGTGCGTGTTGCAGGCCAGCGGGTGCGCGTGACAGCACGTCTGGTTGATACCGAGACAGACAAGATTCTCTGGTCCGAGACCTACGACGACGACATTCACAGCCGCGATCTGTTCAGTATTCAATCCGACGTTGCCAACAAGGTTGCGACCACGGTCGCTCAGCCATATGGAATCATGGCCCAAGCGGATGCCGTCAACCCTCCCCCTGACGATGTTGGCCTATACACCTGCACGCTTGGTTTCTACGCCTATCGCGCCGAGTTGACGGTGAAGCAGCATGCGAACGTGCGGAGTTGCCTCGAGAACGCCATCGAACGCTACCCAACCTTCGCTACGGGCTGGGCCATGCTCTCGATCATCTATCTCGACGAGGAACGTTTTCGGTTCAACACAAGGTCCGGCACGCCGACGCCGGTCGAGCGCAGCCTAGGCGCCGCTCGGCGCGCAGTTCAACTGGATGCGGGCAACACCCGTGCCCTGCAGGCTTTAATGACTGCGCTGTTTTTCAACCAGCAGGTTCCGGAGGCGTTCAAAGTCGGCGAACAAGCGTTGGAGACCAACCCTAACGATACCGAGCTTCTGGGCGAGTTCGGGACTCGCGTTGCCCAAAGTGGGCAATGGGAGCGTGGGGCAGCTTTACTGGATCGCGCAATCGAGCTCAACCCCAGCGGCGGTGGCTACTATCACGGGACACGTGCGCTCGCCGCCTATATGTTGCGTGACAACCGAACTGCAGTGATCGAAATCCGCCAGGCGGATCTGCAGACGTTTCCGCTCTATCACGCGGTTGCAGCAGTCATTTACGTGAACGCGAACATGATGGACGACGCCCGCCGGGAGGCCAAGCAATTGGACGAGATGCGCCCCGATTTCATTCCGAACATCGTGGCTGAACTGAAATCGCGCAACTTCCAGCCCGCTGATCGGGCGAGAATGGTCGCCGACATCAGGAAGGCCGGGCTGCCAGCGGTGGACGAAGTTCAGGCATCGATGCTGCTTCCGAAGGGGGCCCCGGTCTCTCGGCCCTAGGGGCTGATCCACACAAAGACGGCCGTCACGACACAGGAACATACCATAATTACGGGCGCTATACGCCTTTGAGAGATAGGTTTTTTCGCCGAAGTAAGCTTCGGATGTGTTGGGTTTCAATCGAGAGCGAACCGTGGGCAGCATTGGTGGTTTGGTGTCAGCTCCAGGGAGCTGGTTTCGCTGTGTCGACATGCTGATCGCGACGACCCGCGCTGGGACGTGATCGGTGAACCGAGAAGCTCGCGAGCTTTTGCTCACCGCCGCCGGCTGCAACCGAAACCCCATTCCAGTCAATACACTATGCGATCATTTTAGCCCAGAACGTGAACATCCTCGCAACAAAGCCGTGCACAGGGCTCGAGAAGAACGGCTTCTCTCGACCCAGAGCGGCCGCCCGATGCTGCGAGCCCGATGACGCGGGCGACCTTGGCAGAGAACGGAGAATAGCCGCGCTGCCGCAGCAAGGGGGTACGGATCGAACCGCATCCCCAAACCGCAACCGCGTCTATCGGCGGAGTACTGAATCGGCCGGCTGAGCCGTCGTTATCGGATCGGCATGACGATGAACAATCTTCCAGAGACCGTCCTCTGGGCGAAAGACGCTCGTCACTCGTAACGCCAGAGGCGTGACATCACTCCGACCGCCAACCTTGGACCTGAGCCGCTCTACTTCGACGAGGTATGCCAGCTCAGACGTCACACACTTCGCTATGTTCTCGAAGCCGATAGCGTCGCCGTCCCTGTAATGTGATGCCGCATGCTCCATCGTCTCAACGACCTGCTTCCATCCATGCACGAAAGGGCCAAAGGGATTGCCCAATGTTACATCGTCTCGTTGGGAAAAGAGCTTCGCCGCAGGCGCGGGGTTTCCTTTCATGAAAGCATCGAGAGCCAGGTGGTATTTTTCAACTGCTTGATCGAAGTCATTGGCGTCAAGGGACACGCCATCCTCCCTGTCGTTTTATCTCTGATGCGGACTGGCGACTCCCGCAGGTCAACATTCCGTGTGTCCGCAACAGGGAGGCAATTTCCCTAACTGCGGCGCAGTGCAAGTTGGCTTAGTCAGCATAGCATGGGCGCCAGACAAGGTTCGCGACAGCGTTTTGAGACGGCCCGGTAAATGGCCGCTCTCCTCCCGCTCGAGACGATCGTCGCTTGCCCGAGCGACATGGCGGCAAGCCGACAGCGAATCCCTCGCCTTGAAGGGAATCGTACAGCAGACCCGCGTATTCCTTGACTGCGAATGAGCGCGGAAGTCCGAACGGCTCAACGCACCCAAAACATCATCGTTTAGGAAGACCAGGTGCAACTACCGGTGCATTTTGACTCACGATGCAGGCCAGCCAGCTCTGCTCAGCTTCCAGGCCGACATTTTGAGCCACGAATGCCCCTTGCGACCCAGGGCCCTGCAACTGGCGGAGATACGGCGAAGGGGTACGCGAATTCCAGAAGTTAACTAATACAATCCTAGAATGTGGGGAGAATTGGTGCGTTCGGTTTTGCAAAAGCGTCGGGACTCTGACTGGGAGTTCGAGGGGGAACGACATGGCGTCAGCCAAGCAGTACTTTGAGCGCTTTATCGCCAGGCTTCACCAGCCGGAAAGGGAAATCCCGTCGAATGTACGGCGTCTTGCCAATCTAGCGCTCGCGAATTTCGACGCTTTGGCCCAGACCTCACGCCATCGCAGTCAGCGTTCCGCTTATCTGGCCAGGCTCGTTTGTCCGGCCCCGGACGAGGCGCCCAGTGCTCAGCTTCGCCGCGGCTAACGGGGCTTGGCCATGGAGACGCTTGCGGCATCCGGCGCTTCGGCCGTTCCGTGGTTTTCGCACACCGGAGCCCTTCGATCTCCAGAAGCGTATCATCCTTTTCTATGGCCCGAGTGGCACCGGCAAGACCAGTTTTTCTCGGCCGTGGGTGGAGCCTTTTCGTGCCTCGGCTTTCCCACCTCCACGAGTCGATTGGGGTCCACTCAAAGGCGTAGTCAAGGTTTTTTACGAAAAGATATTAAAAAAGTTTTAGTTAGACAAATAAAAATGTGTTGTGTGTAAAGTAATATCCGCATAACTCCCAGAATTACCCCGCGCCGTCTTGGCCAGGATTATCGTCTTATATTTTACAATATTATTCCTTGTGTAAAATAATATTTCTTGACACTCCTATCAATCGAGTGCCAATCGTGCTATGTAAGGATTGCAGTCGCCCTATGCGCCGACCGCAGAAAGAATCTCCATGAAATTCCGTCCACTCCATGACCGCGTCGTCATCCGGCGCTCGGAAGGCGATCTCAAATCCAAGGTCGGGATCATCATTACCGACATTGCCCAGGAAAAGCCGCAGAAAGGCGAGGTGATCGCCGTTGATCTAGGCACGCGTAATGAAGGCGGCAAGCTGATTCCGCTCCACGTTAAGGCCGGTGATACGATCCTGTTCGGCAAATGGTCCGGCACCGATGTCAAGATCGACGGCGAGGATTTGATCATGAACGAGGCCGACATCATGGGCATCGTCGAAAAGACCGTCGCGGCCAACAAAGCTGCCTGACGGTCGATTTCCGACCCCACAACCTCACGACCGAACTGGACGAACATAATGTCTGCCAAGGAAATCAAATTCTCCACGGATGCGCGCGATCGCATGCTGCGCGGTGTCGAGTTGCTCAACAACGCCGTCAAGGTGACGCTGGGTCCCAAGGGCCGCAATGTTGTCATCGAGAAGGCCTATGGCGCGCCGCGCATCACCAAGGACGGCGTCGCCGTTGCCAAGGAAATCGAGCTGGCCGACAAGTTCGAGAACATGGGCGCGCAGATGGTGCGCGAGGTGGCCTCTAAGACCAACGACCTCGCCGGTGACGGCACCACGACGGCGACTGTGCTCGCTGCCTCCATCCTGCGCGAAGGTGTCAAGCTCGTCGCCGCCGGCATGAACCCCATGGATCTCAAGCGTGGCATCGACCTTGGTGTCGCTGCTGTCGTCAAGGAAATCCAAGCGCGGGCCAGGAAGGTCAAGTCCTCGGGCGAGATTGCGCAAGTCGGCACCATCGCCGCCAATGGCGACGCGACAGTCGGCGAGATGATCGCCAAGGCGATGGACAAGGTCGGCAATGAAGGCGCCATCACCGTCGAGGAAGCCAAGACTGCCGAGACCGAACTCGACGTTGTCGAGGGCATGCAGTTCGACCGCGGTTATCTCTCGCCCTATTTCGTCACCAATGCCGAGAAGATGCGCGTGGAGTTGGAGGACCCCTACATCCTCATCCACGAAAAGAAGCTTGGCAATTTGCAAGCGGTGCTGCCGATACTCGAGGCGATCGTGCAGAGCGGCAAACCGTTGCTGATCCTCTCCGAGGATGTCGAGGGCGAGGTTCTGGCGACGCTGGTCGTAAACAAGCTGCGCGGTGGCCTGAAGGTCGCTGCCGTCAAGGCGCCGGGCTTCGGCGACCGCCGCAGGGCCATACTGGAAGACATTGCCGTCCTCACGGCCGGCCAGATGATCTCCGAGGATCTCGGCATCAAACTCGAGAACGTTACGCTCGACATGCTCGGCCGCGCCAAGCGCGTGCTGATCGAGAAGGACACCACCACGATCATCGACGGCTCCGGCGATAAAGCGACCATCCAGGCGCGCATCCAGCAGATCAAGGCACAGATCGAGGAGACGACCTCCGACTATGACAAAGAAAAACTGCAGGAACGCCTGGCGAAGATCGCCGGCGGCGTCGCGGTAATCCGCGTCGGCGGCGCGACCGAAATCGAGGTCAAGGAAAAGAAGGACCGCATCGACGATGCCCTAAACGCCACGCGCGCCGCGGCTGAGGAAGGCATTGTTCCTGGCGGTGGTGTTGCCCTGTTGCGCGCCAGGTCGGTCCTGGTCGGACTGACGGGAGCGAATGCGGACGTCACAGCGGGCATCTCGATCGTGCTCAGGGCGCTTGAAACCCCGATCCGGCAGATCGCCGAGAACGCCGGTGTCGAAGGCTCGATCGTCGTGGGAAAACTCACCGACAGCAGGGATCACGATCAGGGCTTTGACGCGCAGACGGAGACCTATGTCGATATGATCAAAGCGGGCATCGTCGACCCGGCGAAGGTCGTGCGGACCGCTTTGCAGGACGCCGGCTCAATCGCGGCACTTCTGATCACTGCCGAAGCGATGATCGCCGACATTCCCTCAAGAGAATCCGCCCGGCCGGCCGGTAACGGCGGCATGGGTGGGATGGGATACTGAGAACAGTGCCTGGATCGTTCGGTCAGCACGGCTGGGCGGCGGAGCCCAAACAGAACCGTCTCGATCGCCCAGCGTTTCGAGAGCTACCAGCAATCCAAGAGTTTCTTGTATGGGCCTGCGTCGCCACGGCGGTCGCCACAATGATCATCGGATTCAGCTGGGGCGGCTGGGTGACGGGCGGCACGTCACGCGCAGCGGCGCGGCGAGGGGAATTCTCGCTCGGCCCAATGCTGATGGCACTGATGCGGGCGAACAAGAGTGCTGGCTGGAAAGCCGGATAGTGCGATGGCGAAGCGGCTGCTAAGCTTAGACGATTGGACGAGAGGAGCAAAGCATGCCGTCTGAGCCTCGATCACCACGCCTTGCGGTCCTTATCGACGCCGACAACAACTCGGCAAAGATCGCCGACGGGTTGTTCGAAGAGGTGGCAAAGATCGGGGAGGCCAGCGTCCGCCGCATTTACGGCGATTTCTCGGGCACGCGTTCCAAGGCATGGGCGGATGTGCTTGCGAAACACGCGATCATTCCGCAGCAGCAATTCGCCTACACGACCGGCAAGAACGCTTCAGATATCACGCTCGTGATCGACGCCATGGATCTGCTGCATAGTGGTCGTTTTGATGGCTTCTGCCTCGTTTCGTCCGACAGCGATTTCACGCGTCTGGCCGCCCGTATTCGCGAGCAGGGCATCGACGTTTTTGGCTTTGGCGAACAAAAGACTCCGGAGAGCTTCCGGCAGGCCTGCCGCCGATTCATCTACACTGAGAACCTGCTCCCAGGCGCGGTGAAAGACGAACAGAATGCCGGATCAGCCGCAAAGTCTTTGCAACCGGTGAGCGCCGCCGTGCCGTTGATAAAAAAAATTCTTGCCCAAGAAGAAACCGAGGAAGGGTGGGTAAACCTCGGTACCGTTGGCAAGCAACTGCTCAACTTGGCACCAGACTTTGATCCGCGTACCTTCGGGTTTCGAAAGCTCAGCGACCTCATCCGAAAAACAAACAAGTTCGAGGTCCAGCAGGCGGAGGGTAGACCCGTCAGCATTCGCCTGAAGCAAGGAACCAAGGCCCAGTAGCGATTGCAGGCATACGCCCTCCAACCTAAATTCGCACCAGACGCCAAAATCAGCCGTTGCGGTCGCCGGGTTCAGAGATCAAGTATTCCTGAGAATGCACATATCGATTCTTCCGCTAACGCCTGGGAGTGCAAACGGCCGTATCAGCTCCGTAGCGGGCTCTGCAGCATGGAGTAGCGATCTCCGACATAATTGGGCTTCAGCCGACGGTATGTTAAGGACGCGCCGTACCGCGGGGCCTCCCGTCAAAAAAAGCGCTACGGGTGTTTGTTCACAGGTGGAGGCGATCGCCGGCCAGCTTGGGGGTATTGAGAATACGCAGCGCCCGCACCGCATTTTTAGGGCTGAGCCCCTCCATCTTCCAAGGGCCTATTTCTGCGGTCTCTCCCGTGAAGACGTGATAGATCGAATAGGTTCCGTCTCCGTCGAAACGGCGACCATACTGATCGAGCTGTCCGGATCTGTTCGGCGCGCCCCCTTCGGATTCCCATGCGCTGATGACGAGCGCGTGTTCTTCGTGTTTGCTTTTCATCTGCGGCCCTCCTTGCGGCGGTCGCCTGTGCCACGACTGGCGACGCTGCTCAGTTATCGGGCGTCATGCCCCGTTCAATCGGCCGCAGATTATCTTCGTTGCTCACCCGCTCTTGGCCGAGTTCATCATTGCGGATGCGATACCGAGGCGAGTTGTCCGTGAAGGGGAGTTTGGCGATGATGTGATCGTTTCCGCCGGACGGGGTGAAATATTTGCGCGATCTTTAAGGCGCGCCAACAGACCGATCGGGAATCAATGCTGACGCATTAACGTTGCGGTCACGGTTAGGGTGACGGCGAGATTGCGGCTTCGTGGCGATCGACGGCTATGAGGCGTTCAAGTTCCTCGGGATCAATCGCTACCAGACGCATTCGGTACTTGTTCGCGGCCGTGGCTGGTATCGTGATAAAGGTCGCCACACGGCGATAGGCGAGCCACGAGATGCCTTCGATCAACTCCTCGTCCTCATCGACTTGGTAGTCGCCAGGAGCCACTATCTCACCGAGCTTTGGCATCCAGAATGGTTGGTCGAAATGGACTGTTCGATGTTTCGTCCGGGCAAACATGCTGCCCTCCTTTTCTGTGGCATACGTCGGCGAGATTCAGCCAGGATCGGCCGTTTGCCGCCAATAGCAGCGCGAACAGCTACCGTCGCTACAGCCTCATCGGACGACGCTCGTAACGACGGCCCCGCACCTGAACATGCGGAATCGAGATTGGTGAGTTTGGCGGGCCTACTGCCTCTGATGGAGCAAAAAGCCAAGCTGGCCTCAAAACCATCATAAATCTGTATGCCTTGAAAACGGCTTTACTATGTTTATTGATTGAAAATCTGTTTTAGCGAAAAAAAATGTTCGGAATTTATAAATATAGTAGCGCTGATAAAATCGAAATTTGTCGTTTTCGGCCCAAGATCATGCACGATCATTAGTTGAAATATATTCTTGAATGAGGATTTTAATTGGTTGTTTACATTAATTCTTTTAAAGCGCACTGTAAAAAATCTGGGTTACCATTGGCTCCTGGTCGGAGCGCGGGCCCGCAACGATCCCGATAATCACCTGATTAGAGGGAATGCAATCATGACACTCGATCAAATTCTTGAACGGACAACGCCCTACGCGATTGGTTTAGTTGTCGGGCTTATCGCCGCGCCGATCATCGGCTTCAATGCAGGATGGATTACCACCACGACTGCCCGCACTCAGGCGTCCGACGAGGCCAGAGTGGCTGCGCTTGCGGGCATCTGTTCAAGTGCGGCAGGGCGAATGGCAACTGCCAGCAGCACGGACCTCGCAGCACTTAAAGGCTACGACAATCGTGCGAAGCGCGACGAACTGGTAGCAACCATTATGACCGATATCCAAGTTCCAGCGGACATCCTCGGCAAGGTCAGCACGAGCTGCCGTCGCTCACTATCCTGAAGCGCAGCAGACGCCGCGTAATAGGTAGACCAACCAGAACGGAAAATAGGAGATCACAATGAAAAACTTCATCCCCGCCCGCTTCAGTACCTACGATTTCACGCGCCTGTCCGTATCGCTTGCGTTTACGCTGGCGATTGCTGTGATTGTCTATTCGGTCCTGTTCGGAAGCATCCTGTAGTCGTCTATACGTGCATCCGCTCTACGAAGCTGGAAAACATCCTGGACGGACTTTCGAGGTGCCGCGCTGTTGAATGAGGCTGGTAAGTTATCCCGACATTAGCTCTTCCAGGCGAGTAAAATGGACCTGGCATTGGGAAGAGTAGGTCGGGACTTTATCCATGACACAGGCTCAGGCGTTCGCATTCGCCATTCTGATCAGCCTGATGGTCGCTTTCATATGGGGACGGCTCCGCTACGACCTCATTGCAGTTCTCGCGCTGCTTGCCGCAGTTTTCACCGGTATCGTGCCGCACAAGGCAGCGTTCTCCGGCTTCGGGGACGATATTGTCATCATTGTAGCCAGCGCGCTTGTCGTCAGCGCCGCGATTGAGCGCAGTGGCGTCTTAGAGGCATTGCTCCATCGGGTGGCGCCCAGCGTGACCTCTGTGCAGGGTCAGGTTGTCATTCTCGTGACGACTGTCTCGGTTCTCTCCATCTTCATTAAGAACATCGGCGCACTGGCGATGATGATCCCAGTCGCATTCCAGATGGCGCGCCGGTCGAAAGCTTCCCCCTCGTCTTTTCTCATGCCGATGGCGTTTGGTTCCTTGCTTGGCGGGCTCATGACCCTCGTCGGCACATCGCCGAACATCGTCGTCTCCCGAATGCGCGAGGAACTGACGGGCCGCCCATTCAACATGTTCGATTTCACCCCCGTCGGCATAGGGCTTGCCGCAGCGGGAGCAGTCTTTCTGGCGTTTGGCTACCGGCTGCTTCCCAAGGAACGCAAGGCGGTCGCGACAATGGAGAAGGCGCTGAACATCAAGGACTACATGACAGAGGCGCGTGTTACTGCCACTTCGTCCGTCATCGGCAAGTCGATCAGCCACCTGTCGATCTTGTTGGACGAGGAGGTCCTTGTCACTGGCCTCATTCGCAATCGGGTCGAGCGCGTGACTCCACTGCCGGACGTCGAACTCCGCCAAGGGGATATCGTTCTGCTGGAGGGAGACCCCCAGGCGCTTGAGCGAGGCATCAGTCGTGCACGTCTGGAACTGGAGGGGCACGACCGCCCCACGGAAGCGAAGGGAACCGACGAGGAAATTGCAGGAATTGAGGCGGTGATCGGCCCGAAATCAGTCTTGATCGGGCAAACCGTCAAGCGTTTGGCGCTGCATGATCGCTTCAACATCAATCTGCTCGCAGTAAGCCGAAGCAGCGAGCGCTTCACTGATCGATTGCGCGACATCGTGTTAAGATCAGGCGACGTTCTCGTTTTGAAGGGCGATCTCGTGCTTCTCCCGAACAGGTTGATGGAACTCGGTCTTCTTCCGTTGGCCGGGCGCGAAATCCGCTTGGGGAATCCCCGAAAAGGTCTGATTCCGGTGGTGGTCCTGGCTGGTGCCATGGTGCTAACGGCATTCGGCCTGTTGCCCGTCGCCACGGCCTTCTTTACGGCTGCTGTGCTGACGGTACTGCTCGGCTCACTTTCGCTTCGGGAAGCTTACGAGGCTGTCGATTGGCCCATCCTGATAATGGTGGGCGCTCTCATTCCTGTCAGCGAGTCGATCCGTGCGACCGGTGGTGCCGACCTTATCGCCGGAGGCCTTGCTCAACTTGCTACCACCTTGCCCCCCTATGGGGCCCTTGCAATGATCATGGTGGTCGCAATGGCAGCAACCCCGTTTCTGAACAATGCAGCCACCGTTCTCGTAGTCGCCCCGATCGCGGTCACCCTTGCTCAGCGCCTTGGCTACAATCCGGATGCATTTCTGATGGCAGTCGCGGTGGGGGCGGCTTGTGACTTTCTCACGCCTGTTGGACACCAGTGCAACACCCTGGTGCTGGGCCCCGGCGGCTATCGCTTCGGCGACTATTGGAAGTTGGGGCTGCCGCTCTCGCTCATTGTGGTCTTAATCGGCGTGCCACTGATCCTGTGGTTTTGGCCGCCCGTTTAGTGCAAGCGTCGTTTCAATTCCGATTTCAGGTTCACCGTGGCGTCAGCCTAAAGTCTGCCCGTCGGGACCAGAATGAGCAGATCGATCGCCACGACGCCGAGGCGCCAATGCCGCCGTGTCCGCCCAATAGAAATACGATAAGACCGAGAGCGCCGAATTTTCAGCTTTCCGACGCCGGGAAACAAGATTGAATTCATGCGGAGTACGGCACCGATGGATTGGTGGGAACCCGGTGCCCTTAATTGGGGCGCGGAGGAGAAGCCACCGGGATAGCTTCCCATTTTCTCGCCATGACCATGGACAAGTGACGGGCCGTGAAGCGCTTGTGAGTTCGTTCTTTGCAGGCTAGCGAATGTCTCAAACCATGGGCCTTGCTGATTGCGGTCCACCTGTTCGACCCAAGGTAGCCAAGGGAATTGTCATTCGTCCGAATGACTATCTGAGTGACATGCGCCAACGACCTATTTGCTGCGATTGATGAGAAGTCCTGCCAGCAGCTCGATTTGTTGCTGCTGCTTGTCAATCAGGGATTTCAGTTCAATGTCGCGCATCTGATCCACCTTGTCATGCAGCGCCATGATCTCAATTTCCGCCTTCAGGTTAACCTCATAGTCGTGTGTCGCATCGACCCTATCTTTGATTGAGTGCCTGTTCTGGCTCATCATGATCACGGGTGCTTGAACGGCTGCCAGCATCGATAGAATGAGATTGAGAAAGATGAAGGGATAAGGATCGAAGGCGCGGGTAGTTGCAAGTACATTCGCTCCGACCCACAGCGCGAGTACTAGCGCGAAAGTCATGATGAAGGTCCACGAGCCACCGAACTCGGCCACTTTGTCTGCCAAACGTTGCCCGGACGTCAGCTTCTCGTCAAAAGAGCGATTCGGGTCCCGCGTTATTGCGCGTCGGGCGAGATGGCGTCGAAAAACCGCGCGTTCCCGATCCGTAAGCAACGCGGCCGGCCTTCCCAAATAGCGGCTCGCACGGTCGGCAATCTCTTGCCGTTCGTCGATGTTCTCTTCTGTTTCCCTGGACATACCTTCCTCCACGATTCAGGCGCCCACCAGTTGCAGCCTTCACCAAATCGCTGGTTCCGCAACGGAGCAACAGTCGCATGCAAAACGGTCACTCCAAAGCTTGAACCATTACTCCACCCAGCTCTTGCGTCAGGTTGGCGACGATCCACGCAAGGAGGAAGGATCCCGAGCCTGGTTCGGAAGGTGGCGCGCAGACCAGCACGTCACAATCGGAATATTACTACGCTTTTCAATCAGGTAATCCGGACTCTGTGAGGTTTAGCCGAATGAACTGCGCTCATGCTCCCGCGATCGAGGGGCAGTGGCTGTTCGAACATCGCGAAGACGGGCTGCTACTAAGCCGCCGCGTCTATCGCGAGTTGAGGGCAGGCAATCGCCGATCCAGACAATAGAACGCGGATCGGCATCCTGCTGCGGCGTGGGGGTCCTGACCATAACGGCCGTGGGGCCGGCCGGAACGCAGATCGGCAAGGGGCCCGCCGACGGAGCGAACTGGACTACCGTCTGCCAGGAGACGTCAGCAAGGTCAATGCCAGGAGACCCAGGGCTGCCGAGATGACGGAAGCGCCGAGAACGCCGAGCTTGACGGAGTTCAGAAGCTCGGGCTCGAAAGCAAGGTCGGCAATGAACAGAGCCATGGTGAAGCCGATCCCGGCCAGCAGGCTTCCGGCTGCCAACAGACTCCACGATAGCTCGTCTGGACGAGTCCCAAAGCGCAGTTTCACGGCGAGGAAACTGAAGAGCACAATGCCAACGGGCTTGCCAACCACGAAGGCGGCGAAGATTGCGATCGTGAGGGGAATGTCGAAGTTTGCGTCTCCTATCGGAACGCCCGCGTTAGAGAGGGCAAAAAACGGCATGATCATGAATGCGACCCAGGGATGGAGAGCAATCTCGAGGCGCTCGATCGGCGACAGTGCCTCGCGGGTCGCGACGTCTGCCCGATGGAGGTCGCTGCGTGCCGCGGTGTCGCGGCTCCAATGGTCGCCGGGCGGATGAGCGATCACCCGGTCGAGTATCGCATGGAGGCGGGTGTCGCTTACCCACCTCCGCGCCGGCGTCATTAAGCCAAGAATCACTCCGGCGAGCGTCGCGTGGACGCCCGATGCGTCGAATGCCAGCCAGATGCCGCCACCTATCGCGAAATAGACCGGAATGCTGCGGATGCCCAGACGCGCGATTCCAGCTACGACGGCAAGGCCGAGACCGGCGGTTCCGAGTGCGACCCAATTCAAGGCTTCGCCATAGCCGATCGCCACGATCAGGATGGCGCCGACGTCATCGAAGATCGCAAGTGAGAGCAGGAACAGCCGCAAGCTCCCTGGCACGCGCGAACCGAGCACCGCAAGGCACCCGATGACGAAGGCCGTATCCGTGGACATCACAGTGCCCCAGCCGCTCGCACCCGGCCCGCCGCCGACAAGCAGCGAAAACAGTCCGGCCGGCACAGCCATTCCCCCGAGAGCGGCGGCGATGGGTAGAGCGGCTATTCGCGGATTGCGTAGCTCCCCCAGCACCAGCTCGCGCTTTAGCTCAAGGGCGATGACGAAGAAAAAGAGCGTCATCAGCCCGTCGTTGATCCAGTGCTTCAGAGAACGATAGGTCTCGATGTCGCCAACTCTGACGCCCGCGGACATCTCCCATAAGGCGAGGAACGACGACGACCAAGCTGTGTTTGCGAGGCCCAGCGCCAAGAGCGTGCTGAGCAGCAGAATAAGGCCCGCCGTAGCCTCAATGCGGAGGAATCGCATGAATGGCTTAGTAAGCCGATCTGCGGGTTCCCTGGGAAGCTGTGAGAGGCTGTCCTTCATGCCGTGAACCGCTCCTGCGTTTTGATCGCGACTGGCAATGTTCCCAGCGGGCTATTGCAAGGCCGGCACCTCATAAGTCCACACCCGGAACGACTTGAGGACGTGTGGCCCGAACGAGTTGATGAGGGGGACATCGGCCGCGTCACGGCCGCGCGCAACCACGATCCTGCCGACACGCGGCGTATTGTTGCGCGGATCGAACGTGTGCCATCCATCGTCCAGGAAGACCTCGAACCAGGCACTGAAATCCATCGGGTCGAAGACCGGGACGCCGATGTCGCCGAGATGACCGTTGATATAGCGCGCGGGAATGTTGAGACAGCGGCAAAGCGTGACCGCAAGATGTGCGAAGTCGCGGCAGACACCAACGCGCTCATGAAAGACTTCGAAGGCCGTCCGCGTCGACCGGGCTTGCATGTAGTCGAAGCGGATATGGTGGTGGACGAAATCGCAGATCGCTTGCACACGACCCCAACCGGGCGCGACCGTGCCGAACATGTCCCAAGCGCTCTGACTGAGACGGTCGGTTTCGCAATAGCGGCTGCCCATGAGGTAGGTGAGGCAATCGTCCGGCAACTCCGGCACTGGGAGCTCCTGGGCGGCTGGCAGCACTTTGTCCGGTTTGCCGTCGTCCTCGATTGTGGCATCGCCCCATATCGTCAGGTCGCCCGCCGGCGCGACAAGCCGCCGGCATCGGTTGCCGAAGAGATCGCGATAGGTCGATGTCGGCACATCGGGGGCGGTGAATATCGTTTCAGGAACCCGGATATCGGCCGCGCGATCCTCGTGGACCGACAGCAGGCATACCAACGCGGTCGGTTGTTGGAAGTTCAGCGTGATCTCATAGCCGTAGCGGATCAGCATCTGAATCCATCCTGGCGGAAATCGGCGGCGGTCAGTGTGTAGGAATCGCGGCCACTGGAATAGGCCTTGCGTACGACTTTGTAGATGGAAAGGCGCAACGCGTCGAAAGCAGTAAGGAGCTTCGATTCCGAGATTTCCGACCTGCCCAATTCGGCATCCGCCATCACGAGCGCCTCGGCCTCGACGAAGAACCGCACCTCGAACATACCGTCATGGCCGATGAAGCGGACGGCGTTTCGCTTTTCATCGACGCTGCGGCTCGGATTCGGAAGTAACAGCGTCATCATTAGCGAACCTCTGTTTCGCGCGACGCGGGCCGCGTTGGTGCCGATACGCTGATCCGCTTTATCCGCCGCTCTATATAGCGAAGGTTGTCGTCGACAGGCGCCGGTGCGCCTATGGAGACGTGATAGATCCTCCAGGGGCGATCCGTTTCAATGTGGCGGCCGTATTGATGATCCATTAGCTCGGGTGCTGACGTCCCACCTTCATTTTCCCAAATGCTGATCGCAAGTGCATGTCGCCCGGCTTCAATTTCATTGCGGCGAGCGTTCATGATGGTGGCCTTTCATCAAGATTTTCGATGGAGCCGAGCCTGCTTGAATGGATCGTGCTTCCATCACCGTCGGCGATGGTCATGGCTGTGGCATGTCGAGCGTCCTCGAAAGCTCCAGCGCAAACTCTATCGCCTCGTCGAGATCGGCAGCTTCCACGCTCTCGCGGTCGAGGACCGCATGCGCGTCGTCCACATTTCGGATCCGGTAGAACTCAATCACGATCTTCATCGCCATGCTCTCCGTTCTGCAGAAGCGTCGTATTGTCAGTGCTTGCCCTTGCCGAACGATGCTTTGGCGGTCGCGGCGGCCCTGACCTGGTTGCCGAACTGGCTTTCAAGATTGGGCGAAGCCTTTTTCTGCTTCGGCTTTCTGATTTCGCGATGGCTGCGTTTCTGTCCGTTGGCCATGACCGAACATCCTTTCGGTGAGAGTTGCGCCGTCATCGGCCGACGCCATGCACACCGGTTCGAGCCTGCCCTTCGTCGTCGCCCGATCATGACGTTCGTCGTCGTTTCGAATGCGGTATTGCGTCGAACCGTCGCTCGGCGGGCGCATGAAGGTGAAGTGGTAGATGTCCGCTGGCAGAGCCGATCCACGATGCTCGCCCTTCAGCCGAACGGCTTGACCGACGGTAAAGAGATGTGTTGCTGCGTCGCGGCGGGTCGGGTTGCCATTGCGCTGCAGAATATCTGTAGCTTTCATCATTGGCCTCAAATGGGCTTTAAACAAGGTCCTCGGCGTCTTTGTTTTCGGCCGACAGTAAGGAGAGGTCTCAACTGGATACAATTCACTCCCTTAATCCGCACGGTTTGCTGCTTGAAGGCCTCCCATCCGTCTGCGCCGGCGGTAGCAGTTCGCCAGGAACCAGGAACTATGAGACGCAGGCGGCGTTTAGATTCAGAGGCCTCATGCACTGGGAGGTGATGATGAGAAAGCACTCCCGAACGATATCGCCTGAGGTGCGCGCGGCGATCGGCGCCTTTCTGAGCGCGTGTCAGAAAGAAGCCCGGCCTTTTGCGACGTCTGAAGCCCTAGGTGCAGTGCGGCGCGTATTCCCTGATCTGGATATTTCAGACACGGATCTCATGGATGCAATCACCAGCGAAGCATCCGTGGCGGGTTTTGACGTCGACACTCCGGATCCTGCTTCCGCGGCGCGGAGGAGGGTTTCGCTTGAAGAATGGGATAATGAAGGCGGCGCGCCGCGCAGCGAAACTCAAGGCAGGAGTGGTGATGACACGCAGGGCAGAAGGCGGCGGGCAAGACCGACCAAGGACCGGAATGAGTTGCTCTAGCTGTGAGCTTTCAGGAGGCTGTCCGTTCGGAGCGGACCGTGGAGACTGGAGTTACCAGGCTTCAGCACGCACCGGAGGGTCGGAATGAACATCCACAAGAACGCCCGTTCGGCGCCATTGCGTCGAGAGGAGATGGCACGATCGGTCAGCGAAGGCCGTCTTTCCAAGGCCGAGGCGGCGCAGGTCTACGGCGTGTCGGCGAAGATTGTGGCGCGGTGGATCGAGCGCTACCAGTGCGATGGACGCGCCGGCATGGCGGACCGCTCGTCGCGGCCGGGCCGCATGCCGCGCCAGCAGGGCTTGCCGTCACCTCGGTCTCAAGCACCGGCTCAGCAGTTCGACAATTGAGCCTTTTGCGATTTGCAACCCCGGCTGGCGCGCAGGTTTGTTGACGCCTTCGCCAATCCGCACCGCAAAGGCGGGAAAGCGGGCTGAGAGCAACTCCCGGCCGGTGGCGTCGGCTGAGTCGAGTAGTGGCAAGCCCCGTGCACTGATCAGAATACGTCCAGCGAGCTGAGCAACAAGACTATGCCGACGACTACAACGACGATCTGAGCCATCTGCTTCATCGTCGAGTCAATCGGAAGTTTTTGCACGAGGTACAGCACCAAGGCGATGACAAGGGCCGTGATCAGGATGCTGATTATGATGGACATGCCCCAGGTCCCTTTGAAGGAACTGCCTTCCGGCAGTGAAGGTGTAAATATGGCTGAGTTCTATAAAGGGAAGAGCGGCATGGACGCGGCGGCATCGAGGCCACGTCGACAAAGGTTCGTTCAGCTCCAGGTTGGTGCCGTACCCTTCGCCGTCCCCGGAGGTCTAATTATCTATCAGAAACCAGGCGGCAAACAGACTTGCGATGGCGGGAACGGAAAACGCGAGAGCGAAGATCGGAAGTTCCTCTGCGATCGAATAGCCGGCACGGTAGACACCGATCCAAAGATTGACGACAGAAATGATCAACCAGATGGCCAGGAAGACGCTTAATGCTGCACCCGTCAAAGGTTTTGTTGTCGTCCACAGTTTGGAAAGCAGCATTATGCCGGCGCAAACAAAGAGCCCCGCCGCAATGACTTTGATGGTATGCATTTCACGACATCCTCTATTTTGATGAGAGACCTCGCCTCCAATCAGCCGGCGACCGGACGCGAGGAATGTTCCTTTACGCCACCTGCCGCTGAAGGCGGGATGCCCACCAGGCCGCAACGGAACCGAGACCACTGACGGATAGGAGTTCGGCGACTGCGAGGAGACCTGGTTCGAGATGCGCTGCAAAGAAGGTGATCAAGCCGAGGAAGTAGGCTGGAATGTTGTTGAGTGGAGCGGCCACTCGCAGCGATACAACAATCATCGCAACGACGAACACGACAATCCCGAAAGCCAATGGCCCAGTCGCGGGGACTAACATTCCTACTGCCAGCACGGCTGCCACTCCCATGGCTATTCCGGCCGCCAGGCAAAGATAGCTGCAGAAGGCGTCCTTTGCAGAGTGCCCACGCGTGTAGAACGCGACCCATCCCATAAACATTGCCCAAACCGGCCACCCAAGGCTTGCTGAAGACGTGGCCACGAACGCGGCAACTACGGCGGCGATTAGCGTAATGGCATGGAATCTCAGGGTCGTCAGGATGGGTTTGTTTTTCGATTTGTCAGTCATCTCGTTTTCCAGTTTTCATCGGTGGTGGGAAACCCGCAATCGGGAGGTGATAGTGCGCGATCTGGAGGAGCAGCCCCACCGTAACGATTGGGACTGCTTCAATGTTTGCGATGTTTACAGATTGGCCGGCTTCAACAGGTCCTGCAGGCCGATGTTGCGGAACATTTCCGCCCGCACGCGATCGGCAACGCCATTGACGATCTCAGCACCATCCTGTGAGGGATCGACGTGAACACGGAAGGGCCGCTTGCCGAATGGCATGTCGATCACGTCGACGATTGCGACAGCCACCGATCCGGCATCCGCATCGGCGGGCTCAAGCGCTGCAAGACCTTGCAAAGCCTGTTCCGGAACGCCTTTGTAAGGGCCTTCGTTGTATTCAGCTGCACGCACTGTGTCGGCCGGCGAGCCGGAATGAGCAAAGTGATTGGTGCCCTTGGTAAACGCACCCGGAACGATGATGGATGTCTCAATCCCCCAACGGGTCAACTCGGCTGCGTAAGATACAGCAAGCGAATCCATAGCCGCCTTCGCTGCAAAATAGGGAGACAAATACGGTGGAGTGCCGCCGCGAGTGCTCGAAGAGGAGACCCAAACGACCAGACCCTTGCCTTGGCGGCGCATGTGAGGAAGTGCGGCGCGGTTCACGCGCTGTGTGGACAGAACGTTGATGTCGAAGAGTTCGGCGAACTGCTCCGGCGTGAACGCTTCTGCCGGCCCGAAGGACATATGACCGGCGTTATGCATAACGACATCGAGGCGACCGGCATCTGCGATGATCGTGGCAATTCCTGCTTCTACCGATGCGTCGGAGCCGACGTCCAGTTCCACGGAGCGAAGGTCGACGCCGTTGTCTTTGGCGAAGGCCGCCGCGTCGGCAACGGCCTTGGCGTTTCGTCCGGTGGTAGCGCGCATCCCGGCGTAGACAGTGTGGCCGGCCTTGGCGAGCGCGCGGGCCGTGAGGGCACCGAAACCGCTGGAGGCACCGGTGATGACGATAACTTGCTTAGTCATGGGAACTATCCTTCGTATCTGTCAGATTGGGGGAATGTTGGGCGGTAAGGAGGGGCGAGTGTTCAAACCCGCCCGGCTCACTGATTGAAATCTGGGGAACCGACCGAGGTCACGCTACGCCGCCATTGGCGCGAACGATCTGGCCGTTAACCCAGCCAGCGTCAGGGCCGGCGAGGAAAGATACAACGTTGGCAATGTCGTCCGGTTGGCCGAGGCGTTCGAGCGGCGGCATTTTCGCGAACTGGGCGACCAGCTCATCGGACTTGCCGTTCAGGAACAGCTCGGTCGCGATGGGGCCGGGAGCCACAGCATTGACCGTGATGTTGCGGCCACGCAGTTCTTTGGCGAAGACGTGGGTGAAGGCCTCAACGGCGGCCTTGGTGCCGTTGTAAACCGCGTAGCCCGGCATGTTCAGAGCCAGCGTCGTCGAAGAGAAGTTGACAATGCGGCCGCCGCTCTGGAGGCGCTTTGCAGCCTCCCGCATCGTGTTGAAGGTGCCCTTGGCGTTGATGGCGAAGTGGCGGTCGAAATCTTCGTCGCTGGTTTCAGCAAGGGGCAGTGTCTTCAGGATCCCGGCGTTGTTGACGAGTACATCGATGTGGCCGAACGCGGCTTCCGCCGAGTCGAACATGCGAGCCACTGCAATCGCGTCGGACACATCAGCCTGGGCGCTGATTGCCTTGCCGCCCTTAGCTTCAATCTTGCGGACGAGATCCTCAGCAGGCGCTGCACTGCCCGAATAGTTGATGACAACCGTGAATCCGTCGGCTGCAAGGCGCTCAGCAATTGCTGCGCCGATTCCGCGGGATGCGCCGGTAACGATGGCGACCTGGTTCGTGGTGATGGACATTTTGTTCTCCTTTGCGCTCAGCGCTTGTTGACAAGGAGGAAGATGTCACTATCCGTTCTGCGGATAATCATGCATTATCCGCCAATACTATGCGGGGACAGCGAACAATGGACAGGCTGGATGCGATGCGAATTTTCAGCCGTGTGGTGGAGCGCAAAAGCTTTACTGCGGCCTCAGAGGATCTTGGGCTTCCACGCTCCACCGTCACGGATGCCGTCAAACAATTGGAGGCGCGCCTTGGGGTGCGCCTTCTGCAACGAACAACCCGGCATGTCAGCTCAACGCTCGACGGTGAAGCCTATTACCAGCGCTGCATCTTAATCCTTGATGACATCGAGGATGCGGAAGGAGCATTTGCAGGAGCGGTCCCGAAAGGACTTCTCCGCGTTGATGTACATGGGACGCTTGCGCGGCACTTCGTCATGCCGAACCTTCCCTCTTTCTTTAAGTCATATCCGGATATCGAACTTTACATGACTGAAGGCGATCGGTTTGTGGATCTCGTTCGCGAAGGCATCGACTGTGTTCTGCGTGTTGGTGAGCCACAGGGCGGAGATATGATCGGACGACGTGTCGCCGTGCTGGAAGAGGTAACATGCGCCTCGCCCGACTATCTGAAGCGATATGGTACGCCGCAAAGCGCCGATGCGCTTGATGGGCATGTCATGGTTGGGTTTCGGTCATCAGCGACCGGCACACTGATCCCTTTGGAGTTTTCAGTGAACGGCAAAGTCATCTATCGTCAGCTTCCGACGATCGTTTCGGTCAATGCCGCGGAGAGCTTCATTGCCGCAGCCAGACAGGGTCTCGGACTGATACAAATTCCGCGCTATCACGCCCAGATGGAACTCGACGCTGGCTCGTTGGTCCACGTCCTACCGAACATTCCACCCACACCTACGCCAGTGTCACTTTACTACCCCCGCAACAGGCAATTGTCTCCGCGGGTCCGAGTGTTTATTGACTGGTTAGCCGGCGTCTTCCGTGAAGCACGGCTCCAGGAATAGTCGGCCCCGCACGCCCTGTCAGGTTGAAGGATCGAGTGTAATCGGACCACTCCAACGTTGCGGGACCGGTGTCTCTCACAAAACCCGGCTCACCGCCCTTGAATGAACAACTGACGGCATCATCGGTCGCGGTCGCGAGGGAGAAGAATGGAGCCGCCTGGATCTCGGCAATTTTATCCTCCGAAAACTCATGATGAACCCGGACCTTCTAAAGCCTGTCCACTAACTACCATCAGAAAGGCGCCATGGCGCCGTGCGATCATCGAAGGCAGGACGGCACGCGTGACATGCAGCGTCGCGGACAGGTTGTATGAGTTCATCCGCCGCTTCCTGCTCGATGTCCTGCCGCGCGGCTTCCACCGCATCCGGCATTACGGTCTGCTCGCCGGCAGTTCCCGAAAAATCAGCATCGCGCTCGCTCGCGAACTCCTGCACGTCGCCGCACCAGCCGACAACGGCACACCAGGCGAACCGGATGACTTCCGCCCGCCATGCCCCTGCTGCGGCGGACGCATGATCGTCATCGAGGTATTCAAACGCTGGCGGCAACCACGTGGACCGCCAGACAAGGCAACAACGAACCGGGAGAGTGCGTCATGACCCGGCATGGCAGATCCATTCATATGGTCTACTCAACGCAGAGCTGGCCAACGGGAAGGCCTGCGCAACTGCCTATGGCGATGGAGTTCAGCCGGGCAAATGCGCTCCAAGTCACCACGAAAATCTCGGCAACAACCCTGGCAAATACCACTCTGGACCCGCCGGGACTGACAACTGTCGCTGCGATCTCCCGTCCGCTGGAAGCGCCGATCCACAAAAAGCCCATAGCTCAGAGAATGCCGACCGCGGGTTCCTGCATGAGAGGCTTTCGTACGCCTGACGGCACCCGAAACCCTTCACCATTTGAGCCGTTGAACTAATCATGGCGGCCGCCCGAAAGCGGACACCCTGCAATTGGACCACGTGGCACACTGCGCCCAAAAGCGGAACAAAGGGCTTTGCCTGGGAAGGCGCTTCCGAAGCTAGACTTTCTGCGCAAGGGCACGCGCCTTACGGCCCGCCTGGCTTCAGACCCTGCGCGCGTGAGAAGCGGCGACCGGATCGCCGACGAGACAGACCTTCGGGATTGGCTCGGTGGCTTCACCAAGGTGGCTGTGTCGGAGGAGTCGGTGGGTCTTGGTGGGTATCGAAAGGTACTCATAATTCTCGTGTCTTCTACGGGCAAGATGACGAACCTAACGAAGATGGCGACGAAGACGAGCTGATTGAAAGCTGGACTCCTCGCTTTCGTCGGTAATGGCGAATTACGGCACATACATCCCCGCTTCCGTAAGGTGGTGCCTCCAGAGTTCGCCCAGGCGAATAGGAAGAGCGCTGATGGCCCGTGGGCCGTAGCCGCGCAGGTCACTCTTCTCGTGTACCTACTGCCACTTATCGCACGGACGTGTTCGCGCTGAAAGGTGGAACCGCTATGAAGCTGTTCCACTGGGACAGGCCGCGCTGTCGGCTGACATCGACCTCACCCATCTCCCGATTCGCGGCGGCAGTGCCCGGTCTTTTAAGGGAGTGGCGCACCCGACAGGATGAAACTGGGCACCGCTATGTAATCGCTGCCCCTATCGATTTTTGAGCTCACCTCTCGTTCAATCTGGCAGACCTGCTTTGCGATATCCGTCGACGAAATGGTCACACGTGACCTGATCTCGAAAGGGCTGTGAAGCGACCCAATGGCTGATTGTGAAATGTGGATTGCTCGCCATGAACAGCTCGCCTTCCTGATGGGCCTCGTCCGTTCGTCCCAGTTGTGCAAGGCTCGCTGCAAGCACGCGCCGCGAAATTGTTTGGTAGGTAGCCTCATTGCGTAGCGTGACGACTGCCGCCTTATACTGGCAAGCGGCGTACTGCGCGAACCCCAGATTCCAATAGTACCATTTGGGGGGATGTGGGTTCAGGCGGAGCGCCTTTTGGACCTGTTCAACCGCGGTGGCCGGCTTACCGCTCAACACCGAAAAGTCCGACATGTCCGCCCAGGCATCGGCGTAATTCGGGTCAATCTCGAGCGCGGTCGCGAACTCGGCATCCGACTCGGGCCAGCGCCGTTCATATGCCAGCAAGTGGCCAAGGACGAAGCGGCAGCCGGCCTCGTTCGGGTCGAGCTTCACCGCTTTTTCAGCTATGGCAACGGCCACAAGCCGGTTGGGTACTTCTGGCTCGCCCCACTGCGCCCAAGCCTGCCAGAGATCAAATGCCAGGAGCCGATGCGCCTCCGCATAATCCGGGTCGAGAGTGATCGCCCGCTGCAACAGAACGCGCGATTCGCGCGCCGCCGCCGGCGAAATCCCAATCAGCCCACGCCCGCGCACGCAAAGATCATAGGCTTCCATGCTGTTTGGCCGGCTACGGGGCGGCTGTGTCACCAGGCGGCCGATCAGAGCCTCGACGATCCTGGCCGTCACCTCGTCCTGCACAGCGAAAATATCTTCAAGATCGCGGTCAAAGCGGTCCGCCCAAAGATGATTTCCGCTGATGGCATCGATCAACTGAACGTTGATGCGCACACGACCGGCAGCGCGGCGGGCGCTGCCTTCCAGCAAATAGCGGACGCCAAGATCACGGGCAATCAGCCGGATATCGATCGACTTTCCCTTGTAGGCAAAGGTCGAATGGCGGGCGATCACGAACAGGCTGGCGTTCCGCGACAGATCGGTGATGAGATCTTCAGTCAACCCGTCTGTGAACACATCCTGTTCGGCGTCGCCGCTCATGTTGGTGAAAGGTAGTACGGCGATCGATGGTTCTGACGGCAGAGGCAACGGCTCAGGTTCGCCTTTCCGGTCGGCAATTGCCGAATGCCGCACCCTGTAGACGCGCACTGGCTCAGCTATGTTCTTCAACGACTTCTGGCCTAGGTCGTCAAAATCGGTCTCCACCTTCCGCTTGACTTGATCGTAAACGCTGCCCGATACGCAGATGTCTCCAGGTTCGCCCAATGCCTCCAGCCGAGCGGCAACGTTGACGCCGTCGCCATAGAGATCGCTACCATCTACGATGATATCACCGAGATTGATGCCGATGCGCAGGATTACCCGCCGGGAGTCCGGCAAACTATCGTTGGCCTCGGCCGTGCCATACTGGAGATCGACTGCGCACTGGACGGCATCGACCGCACTGGCGAACTCGACTAAAACGCCGTCACCCATGACCTTGACCAAGCGACCTCTATATCGCGCGATCAGGGGAGCCAGAATATCGCGCCGTCGGGCCTTCAGGACCTTGAGGGTTCCTTGCTCGTCCGCTTCCATGAGACGGCTGTAGCCGACCACGTCCGCGGCCAGAATGGCGGCAAGACGGCGCTGCACGCGTTCTTCGACCATTGAGGTAGGTGCCTCAGGAAATTCACTCGTACATATGGTATTGGGATCATCCGGAGATGTCCATCGCAGTGTCCCGGATCCCAGGTTTTGTAGTGGACCGTTGGAGATTGGCGCACCGGACCAGATTCCAACCGCACGTGATAGGTCGAAACGTGTTCAGCATGTTCGTTTTCCCTGCGTCGCTATCCAGAACCAGACGGTCTGCTGTGTGCCCCAACCCGGACCCTGGCGGTAAGAACGCTGATGTCCGCTTTTCGTGGTGGTGGCCTGGCAGCGGACGGTCCGCTCACGGCTCCAATTGAGACGCTCGGATCATACTGGCCAGCATCCGCTCCTACAACGCGAAGCCGGCAACATGCCGCCCGGTCCGGATGTCTCTATCCTACGCCTTGAAAGGATATGAACCGTCGACCTGTTCACTGCGCGTGAATAAAGCGGGAATGGGGAGCGTTTGCGAGCCGAAACTATAGGCTGATACTGTGAAACTCGGCGATCCGCGTAGCGAAGCGCCGAGCTCCTCTTTATTGAAATCAGACGGACTGAGCGACGGGTTTGCTGTGAATGGTCAAACCATGTGCCGCCCGGATTAAATCCGCCGCGCGCTCTCCGATGACAACGCACGGCGCCATCGTGTTGCCGGTAGTGATCCGCGGCATGATCGATGAGTCCGCGATGCGCAGGCCATCGATACCATAGACCTTGAGCTCATTATCGACCACCGACATGGTGTCGCGTCCCATCTTGGCGGTGCAAGATTGATGCCAATAGGTAACGGCCGAGCGCCGGATAAAATCGATCATGCCTGATCTGTCGCGCGGACCTGGAGCGGTTTCGCGACTCACCAACGGTTGGAAGCCATCGCTATTTCCGAGTTCGCGGCATAATTCCACTGCGGCCAACGCGGCTACCATGTCTTCCGGCTCACTAAGTGAGTTCGGTTCGATCAGGACGGGATCGTTTACATCGGGACCAGAGAGCCGCAGCCGACCGCGGCTTTTAGGCTGTGCAAGACCGTTGAACATCGTCCAGCCGTGCTCTGGGGTTTCGAGGCCTGTGTCTGGCGGCGAAGGAACCGCAAACTCTAATTGGCACTGGAGGATGTCTGGCTGGGACAGACGCGCGTCGCTTTTCCAGTAGATGTTCGCCTCGCAGCCACTACCGCCGATTGCTTCCGGTTTCCGGTAGGCCCAGGTGCAGCCGAATGCCAGATGATCCTGATGATTGCGACCAACGCCTGGCAAGTGTTGCACGACGGGGATCCCATGAGATTGCAGCTCGTCTTCCGGGCCGATACCGGACTGCATAAGGACCTTTGGTGTGTTGATCGCCCCCAGTGACAGCACCGTTTCGCAATGCGCCATGAACTTACGCGGCCGACCATCGACCAGAGCTTCCACCCCTCTTACCCGCTGACCATCGAAGACAAGACGCGTAACAAGCGCTTCGGTTATCACCGTCAGGTTCGGGCGCGACAGCAGCGGACGAACATAGGATTCAAACACGGTTTCCCGCTTGCCATCCCGGATGCGGAGTTCAGCGATCGATGCGCCTCCGGGGGCTTCCATCATCTCGCCGTTCGTTGAATCGAAGACCGGAACGCCCATGGCTGACGCCGCGTTTAATAGGGCCTCCGCCACTGGCTGTGGAGACCGAGGCTGCGACACATATGCTGGCCCACCTGCTCCGCGACGCGTCGGGTCGGGAGTGCCTTGCCAGTTTTCTATCCGACGATAGTAGCGGAGGATCGACTCATACCCCCACGCATCATCACTTGCCTCTGCGGCGAAGTGATTCCAATCTTCCTTATGTCCCCTCGCCCACACCATGACGTTGATGCTCGAACCGCCGCCAAGTCCTTTGCCCATGCTGAGAGGAAGTCGTCGGCCATCGAGACCAGGTGCCGGTTGTCCGACAAAGCCCCAGTCCCGGCTTGATCCGAGGTTGAGCGGCCACTGCGCAGGGTCCGTAACGGTCTCGGGTACATCATTTCCGCCGGCCTCTAGCAGCAGAACGCTCGCGTTTCCATCCTCTGCCAGTCGCGCTGCGACAACCGAGCCGCTGGACCCAGCACCACAGACGATGAAGTCGAAGACGTCACCGGCCGGCTTCTGTGGAAAGGACGGATTTGCCGGTAAGGGCATGTCATGGGGGTGCAGTTTCACGTGGTTATCTCCGTGAATGGATTTAATTAGAATTTACGAAGTGCTGAGACGCCGGCCGAGGAGGGATGCTTTAAATCTCGGTCAAGATCTGGCGTCCTACTAGGTTTCTCGCTTTGTCGCTGGGACGCGTGTTCGGTAGGCCCTGCTTAGCGTCATCGGGACCGTACGGACTGTCCCGATGACGCAAAGGCGATCATTGCTTTTTTGCCGACGCGGTCTTGGCGGCCTGATCGATGGTATCGGCGATGACCGCCGGCTGCGTCATGAACAGCGCGTGGCTTGCCGACACCTTGGTGATTTTGGCATTGATGCGCTCAGCCATGTGGATCAGCATGGCCTGATCGAAGGCCTTGTCCTCGGTGGCAATAACAGCCCAGCTGGGCTTAGTGCGCCAAGCTGCATTCTCGAGCTTCGTGGCGAACGCCGACATGTTGATCGGGACCTGTGCGTCCCTCATGAACGCAACATCGGCATCGCTTACATCATGAGCGAACCCAGCCTTAAACTTTGCCGGGCTGACATAGCCGAAACCATCCTTTGTCGTCTCGATGACGAACTCCGCTGCTGGAGCGAATCCTTCGTATTGCTGAGCCGATGTCTCGCCGACATCTGGGGAGAGAGCGGAGACATAGACGAGGCCCGCAACCTTCGGATAGATGCCAGCTTCCGTGATGACGGTTCCGCCCCAGGAATGTCCGACGAGAATGACAGGACCATCTTGCCGCTCAAGCGCACGTCTGGTGGCGGCAACATCGTCTGCAAGCGACGTCAGAGGGTTTTGCACGATGGTGACGCGATAACCGCGTTTCGTCAGATTGTCGTAAACGCCCTTCCAGCCGGAACCGTCCGCAAACGCGCCGTGAACCAGAACGACGTTTCTTACGGATTGATCTTTGGGAATGGTGTCGGCGGCATTCGCCGCTGGTAGCGCAACCGACATTGAGGCTGCAGCTGCGATTGCGGAAACGGTGGTGATGGACTTGCGTGTCATTGATCTCTCCTTTGGCTGTATGCGATAATTGTTATCGCGATATCTCTCAGCTTTCATATCTTGAGATGCGCGTCAACATGATTCTTATCGCGATATTGGTTTTCGTGATATTTTCGATTATATGAATGAGTACAGGAGTTCAAAATGACCCAACGCTATAACGATCCCCCGCCTCTGCCCGACCAACTTTGCTATGCGATCTACACCGCCGGCATTGCTATTCAGCGCGCATACAAGCCCTTTCTCGACGAACTTGGGCTGACATATCCCCAATATCTCGTCCTGAACGTCCTCTGGGCTCAAGACGAGCAGACCGTAGTTTCAATTGCCGACCGACTTGCTCTGGAATCCAGCACGCTCACCCCGCTTTTAAAGCGTCTTGAAACAGCCGGACACTTAAGTCGGACACGCAACCTGAACAACGAACGGCAGGTACTGGTTGGGCTGACAGACCAGGGTCGTGCCTTGCAGCACAGGGCAGGCTGCCTCAGCGATACCCTGCTTGCAGCCTCGACCCAAACACCACCGCAACTCGCTGCCTTGAACCGCGACGTGCGGTATCTTCGTGACGCGATTTACTCCCAGATCGGCGGGTGGGACGCACCCGCCTGACCTGCAATGGCGGTAGAGGGCCTAGATGCTCAAGCGGTCGGAACAGTCCCACCGTCGATCACATGCTCTGTTCCCGTAATCGACGTTGCTCGATCCGAGGCAAGGAACGCGATCAGATCAGCGACCTCCTCCGGCGCGGCCGGTCGTCCCAGCGGTATGCCGCCGAGCGAGTTCATGATGACCTGCACCGCGTCATCGTAGCTGATACCGGCTTGCTCAGCTATGCGCAGGGCCAGACCATTGGACCCCGGGCTTGCGATCCAGCCGGGAGAAACCCGCACCACCCGTACTCCCTTCGGAGAGACCTCTTTGGAGATGCTCTTGCTGTAGGTGTTGAGGGCCGCCTTGGCTGAAGCGTAGCCGGTCGTCGCCTCCGGTAGCGGAAGATTTCTCTGGATCGAGGTGACGTGGATGACGACACCACTTCCCTGAGCGACCATGCCAGGGATCAGAGCACGATCGAGCCTGACCGCCGGAAAGAAGTTGAGGTTGAACTCCTTGTCCCATTCCTCGTCGATGAGCGCAGCAAAGCCGCCTGATGGAGCTGACGAGCCGCCCAGTACGTTCACAAGAATATCGAGGCCGCCGAGCTCCCGATGCACCGCGTCAACGACGGTTTGTACCCCCGTCGTGGTGGTCAGGTCGGCTTCAACGAATGCCGCACCGGAGAAATCTGCCGGCTTGGTGCGTGCGGTGGTCAGCACACGGGCGCCAAGCTCCTTGAAGAGGGCCACGGTTGCGGCTCCGGCGCCCGAAGTGCCGCCGGTGATCAGGGCGCGACGCCCCTGCAAGGTGAGGAACGGGGTCATACGGTGATCTCCAGTTCGGCGACCTTGTCGCCCACGAGGACGAAGAAGAAGCGCAGATCGATCGGGCTGCCTGGGAACGTGCCGACCGCATGGGCCGTCACCTGGGTTTTCCCGTTTTCAGTGGCGATGAAGAAGGGCGCTACCGTGTAGCTGTATTCCTGCGAAGCCTCTGCCATCCACTTGCGAATGGCATCACGGCCCCTGTGGGTCTTGCCCTTATCCTTCACGATGCCGTTTTCGGTGAAGGTGGCAGCAATAGCGTCGGGGCTGCCGTCCCGGTCGGCGTCGAAATAGGCTTCGATGCCCTTGGGTAGTTTGATTGTCATTTTGGTCCTCCATCAATTTCCAGCCTTGCCGGCTAGGGGCCTCGCCCCCTTTGGAGGTCGACAAGGACAACCTAGGGCAAGATGGTTGACACGATAACTAGGATAAAGAAGGATGAGGAATTACGAAAAGAGGGATAATGACGCGATCTGTACTCGCCGACCTGGACGCCGTTTTAAGCATTGCTCGCCTCGGGTCGTTTCGGGCAGCCGCGCTCGAGCTTGGCATGTCCACGACAGCACTTAGCAATGCCATCGCAAAGCTTGAGCAGCGCCTGGGCGTTCGCCTGTTCAACCGTACGACGCGAAGTGTTTCGCTCACCGATGCGGGGAGGACCTTTGTCGAGCGGGTTGGGCCGGCGATCACGGACATCCACGATGCTATGCTTACGGTCCAATCGCTTCAGGAAACTCCGACAGGCACATTGCGCATCAATGCCTTCGCGACAGCAGCCCGGGAGGTGATCGAACCGCTCATCTTGTCGTTCATGCAGCGCTATCCTCAGGTGCATATCGATCTGGTCACGGAGGGACGGATCGTCGACATCGTTGCGGCGGGCTTCGACCTAGGCCTGAGGCCAGCCGATCTGGTGCCGAGCGACATGATCGCCGTCTCGCTTGGTTTGAAGCGCAGTAATGCCGTTGTCGCATCACCAGACTTCCTGCGCACTCATGGCAGTCCAACCGTACCAACCGACTTATATCGGTTTCGCTGCATCCGTGCGCGTCTGCCCAACAACGCCTTGTTTCGGTGGAAATTTGAAAAGGGCGGGAACGCTGTCCAGATCGATGTGCAGGGCTCAATAACCCTCGACGAGTCAAGCCTTGTCAGGATAGCGGCTCAAAATGGAGTTGGGCTCGGATACGTCATGGAGGCGGATGTGCGCGATGACATTGCGGCCGGTCGACTGGTGCGCGTTCTCGAGGATTGGACCCCTTCCTTGGCACCGCTCGCGCTGTATTACCCTGGCAGAAAGAACCCGCCGGCCGCCTTTAGTGCGTTCATTCAGGCTGCGCGCGAATTTGCGAATGGGCAATCGCCCGGTGCATAAATCAACGTCTCGTCGACGACCGCGCACGGACTCCAGGAACTCAGCGTTCGCAAGGTCCTGAACAACCTTCAACATATGGTTTTGCGAGACAGAGGACGTGTCCGATATCTCCCGGATCGAGCTAAGCCCCGATGGCCGTGATCCCAAATAGATCATCAATCGCATTGCGTAGTCGGTATATTTGGTGAGCCTCATCGGGGTGTCGTTCGCAAGACGGACAGGCTAAAGGCATGCCTGAAAATCGCGACGTCCCAGAGCAGTATCACATTGGCGAGACAACAGGTTGGTCTGTGAACCACCGTATCAATTCGTCGCTCCCCGGCTACCTTATGATAAGTTCGAAGACTTTCACCAACGACCTGAGCGACCTCCCCAGCGAAGCGTTATGCTCACTTGGCTTGCTGTTCGCAAAGGTCCAAGATGCATTGAAGCGTGTATTAACGGGTTTACATCGGCCGCTACGGGCATGCGCCGGAGTACCCCATCCATTTCCATGTCATCCCAATATACGGGTGGGTTGAGGAGCTATTCTGGAAGGATGACCGATACCGGCTACTAGAAACTTTCGCGGAAGGGCCGGGAGAGACCCCTACTGACGGAACGGAACTGACGCTATTCGTCTGGCGCGAGTTCTGCGAACGAGCTGCTCCCCCGCCGATCAAGGGGCCCTCTGTTGCCGAAGCTACTGAGCTCTTGCGTCGGACAATCCAATTTTCCTAGCAGTCATCCAACGCTCGACCAATTTCATTTCGCCCCCTACCGAAACCGACCCCGTGCTGCCTCCGATCGGAGCCACATTGCCATGTGGTCGGATACAAAATCGGCACTGCCGCCAAATGTGGGTTTTACTTCGTCACTTCAAACGGCAAAATGTCATATGCTAGTAAGCTTTAGCCGATAGGCGCGACCTAATTTTCCGCTAACGATTTCAGCGAAACGCCTACTTTGCCAAAGCGATTGCACAATCGAACCTCACCGGCTGCTCGAGCGATTTCGGATGAGCAATGGTCGACGGCGCGACGCATGGCGCGCGAGCTGGACAAGATCCTCGACCACTTCGGTCCACGACAGCCTGCCGTTGCTCGAGCGGCGGCCGAGCTGCGCCTGTCCACCCGCCAGGTTTACAATCTGCTCGGCCGGTATCGCGTCGAGTGGACGATCACGACGTTACTGCCCCGCACCACCCAAACCCGGCGCAAGCGGCTTGCGGGCGGGACCGAGGAAATCATCAGCACAACACTGCGCGAGCAATTCCGCCTACCACCTGAGATCACTCACCTCGCTTTTCGGGTGGGCTTAGCTAGTGATTCTTGATTAATTGCAGCCCATCGCGAAACGCTCTATTTTCCTGGCAGGGTGTCCTCGACGAGACGGAACGTCCTCGGCTTCGCAGCGCCGCCGGACCGCTTCGGTTTCCGCACCAATCCCAGGCGCAGTTCGACGACCCGATCCACGAGGAGACGAGCGATGGGCGCAACGACGCCGGACAACATCATGCAGCTCGGTATGGGGTTTTGGGCCTCCAAAGCCTTGCTCAGCGCCGTCGAGCTCGGCGTCTTCACCGAGCTCGCAGCCGGACCGGCCGACCTGCCGGACCTGCAGGCCAGGCTGAAACTGCATCCCCGCTCGGCCCGCGACTTCCTCGACACCCTGGTGGCCCTGAAGCTGCTCGAACGCGAGGATGGCCGCTATCGCAATGCCCCGGATACCGACCTCTTCCTCGACAAGGGGAAGCCGTCCTATATCGGCGGCATCCTCGAAATGGCCAATGCCCGGCTCTACGGTTTCTGGGGCTCGCTGACCGAAGCCCTGCACTCCGGAGAGCCGCAGAACGAAGCCAAGCACAGCGAGGACTTCTTCGCCGCGATCTATGCGGAGCCGGCACGGCTGCGCGGGTTCCTCGAAGCGATGAGCGGGATCAGCGCAGGTGCGGCGCAGGCGATCGCCGCCAGGTTCGACTGGTCGAAATATACGACCTTCGCCGATGTGGGCGCGGCGCAGGGCATGGTGCCGGTGGTGATTGCGCGAGCCCATCCGCATCTCCAGGCTATCGGCTTCGACCTGCCCGCCGTGCAGCCGATATTCGACGAGTTCATCGCCCGGCAGGGCCTCGCTGACCGCGTCCGCTTCCAAAGCGGCAACTTCTTCGACGGCCCGATGCCGAATGCGGATGTGATCGTGATGGGGCATATCCTGCATGACTGGGATCTAGCCGAAAAGAGGATGCTGCTGGAAAAGGCCTTCGCCGCGCTGCCCAAAGGCGGGGCCGTCATCGTCTACGACGCTGTCATCGACGACGAGCGCCGCAGCAACGCCTTCGGCCTGCTGATGAGCCTGAACATGCTGATCGAGACCCGTGGAGGTTTCGACTACACTGGCGCCGACTGCCAGGCCTGGATGCGCGACGCCGGTTTCGTGTCCACACGCGTCGAGCCGTTGCTGGGGCCGGACTCGATGGTGATCGGCTTCAAGCCCGACTGAGCGGAGAACGAGACCCGGGGCGCAAGATCGGTTGCCTTGCGCTGACACCGCAATCGCCACAAGGTCATCGGGCATGTGCGCAAGACCGAGACCGCGTCTCACCGCATCGAGACGCATTGCGATGTTGTTGAACACCATCTTCCCCTCGACCCCATCCTTTTCGAATTCCCACGCCAGGATATTGCCGTAGGTCGGCATGCGGATCTGGATGCAGTTGTGGGCCGTGAGGTTCTCCGGGACTTCCGGCCAAGGGTGCTGGCGGAAAGAGGACGGAGCGTCGACGACAGCCATGCGCATCTCGCGTCCGATCTTGACCGCGATCATGTCCTTGGCGAGTTGCTCGCCGAGTCGGCCCCCGCATCGTAGCGCTCGGCAACGATGCCGGTCAGGCCGTAGTCGACGGTGATCTCGACGTTACATCGGGATTGTCGGGCAGAAACTTCTCGAGAGCAGGTGTAAGGACCGAGATCGCGGCGTGCTCGCCCGTCGTGATCCTGACCGTCCCCGCGGGCTTGTCACGCATCTCGCTGAGCGCCGCAAGCTCCGCCTGGATTTCCTCAAAGCGCGGACCCGCCGTCTGGAGAAGACGTTCGCCCGCAACCGTCGGCGATACGCGGCGCGTCGTTCGCGTCAGCAGACGCAGGCCAAGCGCGTTCCTCAAGCCCCCGGACTGTCTGGCTGAGCGCGGACTGCGAAACTCCGAGCTTCACTGCCGCCCGCGTAAAGCTTTCCTCGCGCGCGACCGCTACGAAAGCGACCAGATCGTTGAAGTTCTCCTGCGGCACTCCGGAGGGCTGATGGCTGTGCCCGTTCGAAAACCTGCCTTGTTGCCTCCACGATCAAGCCGCCACCTTGTGGCGGCCGAAAATGGTTGCAACATAAAACATCATTGATATGATGTTTTATGTTGCATATGGAGAGGAGACGGACATGCAAGTGGCCCCAAAGCCGGTGCGCGCCCAAGGCAGAACACAGCAAGAGCGGCGCGAGAAAACCAGGGCGGATCTGCTCGAGGGGATGATGTCGGCGCTGATCGAGCTTGGCTATGCACGCACGACAACCGGCGAGATCACACGCAGAGCCGGTCTGACTTCTGGTGCACTACAACATCATTTTCCGTCTCGGGAAGACCTCATTCTTGCACTCGTCGATTATCAGTTCGAGGCAGTCCGCGCGCAGCTCGAGATATTCGCGAATGACAACAACGCCGAGTCTGATTGGAAGACTTTCATTGAGTTGCTGCGCGACATTTATGCCGGTCGTCGCTATATGGCGATATGGGAAATTGTGATGGGAACGCGCGCGGACGTGCATCTCCATGCATTACTCATGCAGCACAGGATCCAGTCGCAGGCGACCCTCGAGAGGCTTTGGAGCACGGTCTTCAAGGCTCTGATTCCAGATAAACGCAGGCGCTCCGACCTCATGCATTTCACGCTTTCCACCCTGCGCGGAAGTGTATTTTACAACGTAATCGCGCCAGATGCTCAGTTCCTAGAACGGCAAAAAGAAATGCTTTTTTCCGTTCTGGAAGCAGAGATGTGTGACCGGGAAGGAACCGTCTCCGTAAGCCCGATCATGATCCATCCATAGCCTCATTCACACCCATTTCTGAAAGGAGGGAATTGCGCATGCGTTTAAATAAATCCGGTTTGCGTATCGCCGTCACTTGCTTCGCTTTGGCGATCGGTGGGGTTGGCGCCGTCAACACAGCTCAATCGCAGGCATTGGCTACATCCAAACCGCCATTGGCAACCGGGATAACCGATAGCGGTGCTGCGGAAGCGCAAGTCACCGACGCTATTCGCGACGGTGATATCCTTACGATCAAGATTCGTTTTGCCCCGATCGTGCCGGATAAGATGGAATCTATCTACGCCCAAATTTCCGATCAAGACTATGAGAACAACTTCTATGTCCTTGCGGGTGACAAGAAATATCTCCTACTGAGAGATAGCCAGGATACACCGCTGGCAAGCCCGCAGCTTTCCATTCGAAACACAAAGGATTCCCCGGTGTCCGGGACCTGGTACGGACGGTTTCCTGCGCCGCCGAAAGACATTACGGAAGTATCTTTGACTATTCGCGGTGTAGAGACGATCGATGCAATTCCTATTGCGGACAAACAGCAATGAGCAGGTTTGTGACAATAGTCGGCCTTGCGATCATTGTGTCGGTCGGACACGTGAACGCTCATGCGTCGAATTACCAGCGTGAAGTCAGAGGCCTCAAGGCGACCGTCCTGAGCTTGAAGGGCCTCGGGTCCGAAACAAAGGGCTCGGTTTCAGCACTGTTGGCCAGAGTCGATAGCCTCGTCTCCAACCGCAACGGCCTGACGGCACGACGGGAAGGCAAGGCCATCAGGGTTTCGATGTTGGGTGACGTGCTATTCGATTTTGACGCGACAGATATAAGACCCGCCGCCGAGCCGACATTGCAGGAGATCGCGCGCCTCATCGCTTCCACGCCGGGCGGCAGAACCTTAGTCGAGGGGCATACGGATTCCAAAGGGACAGTCGCCTACAACCAGGTTCTCTCCGAGCGTAGGGCCAAAGCGGTAGCAGCGTGGCTGGAGGCCCACGGTGTCGGCAAGACAAGGCTGGCGGTCGCCGGCGTGGGAGCCGACCATCCCGTTGCACCCAACGAGGATGGAGATGGGCTGGACAATCCGGAAGGACGCGCATTGAACCGACGCGTCGAGTTCGTGTTTCAGGACATCAAATGATGTCATGACGACCATCACTGGCCACGTCGCGGTGAAAACTTGTAGGATCCGCCGCGATCAACGCAACCTCATCCAGCTTGCTCGCCATCTCAACGACCAGCCGAGAAAGTGCCTCAACTACAGAACGCCGGCCGAAGTGTTTCGGGCACATTTGCAAGAGGGAGGCTGAACCCCTACCCTGAAAACCGGCATGTTGCACTTCAGTTAGGATCTCCCATACGTGAACATCACAGCAACAAGCCCCTAAGGCGACGTCCACGCTTAAGTCTGTGAACAGCATTGCGCCCCATTTCCGCCGTTGGGTCGAGTTCTCACACTTCCTGAAAGGAGACGGTCTGCTACTCCAAAATCCATCGTTTCCACTAGGTTAAGTTCCCACTTTGCCTAGGATGGTCTGTCAGAGAGCGAAACATTGATTTGACGGGTCGTCGGTCCAGATTCTTTCAAGGCTCTAGAGAGCCAATCGTTGACTGGGCGGAGCTAGGTGCTCTTGGTCCGCACACTCTGTTCCTCGCGATCTAGCTGACACGGGTATCGATCCAGGCGCGCGTCTGCTCCAGGATCTCGTCGGAAAGCTCGTGATCATCGATTGCCCGCGCGAGGATGACTGCCCCCACCATTGCTGCCCAGCTTCCGATCGCTGCGCGGCGCTTGTCGTCCGAACCCCGCTCCGGCAGTGCCTTCTCGATACGGGCGATCTGCGTGCGAAGACCCTCTGTCATGGCGGCCTGCGCTGCAGGTGTCTGGTGGCGAATGGCTGCGGCCAGACCTGCGGTGGGGCAGCCATTGGCCGGATTGTCACGGTGACGAGGTGCCAGATAGGAGCGGACGAATGCGCTGAAGTCGCCGTCTCCTGCGCTATCCGCAGCAAGGGAATGCGCAAGCGTCTGCGCGACAAGGTCGTCCTTCGAGTTGAAATGGCCATAGAAGCCGCCATGGGTCAGGCCGGCTGCCTTCATGACTTCCGCTACGCTCACGGCATCGAACCCCTTGTCCTTAAACAACCGGCTGGCGACGTCCAGGATCCGGCGTCGGTTCTCCGCCATCTGTTCTCGGCTGACCTTCATTTTCAAAATTCTCCGAAGCCGTCGTTGACATTTACATGATGGCCATCATATTTATTGGCAATCATGATGGTGATCATGAATATAGTTTCAATTACAGAAAAGAGCAATCCGATGAGCCAAATTCCTGCAGTTCTCATTACCGGCGCCTCGACCGGCATTGGCGCAATCTATGCCGATCGGTTTGCGCGGCGAGGGCACGACCTCGTGCTGGTCGCCCGCGACGCAGCGCGAATGGAGGCGGTGGCAAGCCGTCTGCGTCAGGAAACCGGTGTGACGGTCGACATCCTCCAGGCTGACCTGACGCAAACCACTGATCTGGCCAAGGTCGAGACACGGCTGCGCGACGATGCTCGCATCGGCATCCTCGTCAACAATGCCGGAACGGCCATCGGTGGAACCTTCGTCGAGCAGAGCACCGACGACACGACCAGACTCGTTGCGCTCAATACGACGGCACTTGTTCGCCTTGCCGGCGCCATTGCCCCGCGGCTTGCCAATGCCGGTGAGGGGGCGATCGTCAATATCGGTTCAGTGGTGGGTTTGGCGCCGGAGCTCGGGATGACGGTTTACGGCGCGACCAAGGCCTTCGCCCTATTCCTGTCTCAGGGGCTCGGCCTCGAACTTGGACCGAAGGGCGTTTACGTCCAGGCGGTGCTTCCCGCCACGACCCGAACCGAGATTTGGGAGCACGTCGGCGCCGACGTCAACGCCATGAACAATGTCATGGAGGTGGGCGACCTGGTCGATGCGGCGCTGGTCGGTTTCGACCGTCGCGAGCCGGTGACCATCCCGCCGCTTCACGAAGCCGGTCAGTGGGAGGCCTTTGAAGCCGCGCGCAAGACCATGTTCGCCAATTTCGGCAACGCACTTCCTGCCGAACGTTACCGTACGCGCACCTGAATCCTACGCATTCAACTGATCAATACCGCTGCAGCGGTGACACCATAGGTAGATCATGACCAACAACACGCTTTTCGAGCCCTACGCTCTCGGCTCCATGACCCTTTCCAATCGGATCGTCATGGCGCCCCTGACACGCAACCGCGCCGGTCCGGGCTTTGTGCCGGGGGACATTACCGCAGAGTATTACCGCCAGCGCGCTTCTGCCGGGCTGATCATTTCCGAGGCTACCCAGATCTCGCAGCAGGGGCAGGGCTACCAGGACACACCCGGCGTCTATACCCCGGCGCAGATCGACGGTTGGCGCAAAGTCACTGCTGCCGTACACGAGGAGGGTGGGCACATCCTTCTTCAGCTCTGGCATGTCGGCCGCATCAGCCACGTCGACCTTCAGCCCAACGGTGCTCAACCGGTCGCGCCCTCGGCACTTCGGGCAGACACCAAGACCTTCGTCAACAATGCCTTCGTCGACGTTTCGCAACCCCGTGCCCTTGAGCTCGATGAACTCGCTGGAATCGTGACCGATTTCCGTCAGGCAGCAGCCAACGCCATCAAGGCCGGTTTCGATGGTGTCGAGGTTCACGGCGCTAATGGCTATCTACTCGACCAGTTCGCCAAAGACGGCTCGAATGTTCGGACAGACAAATATGGCGGCTCCGTAGAAAACCGCGCCCGCCTCATGCTGGAAGTCACGGCTGCAGTCGTCGAGGAAATCGGCGCTGCGCGCACAGGAATCCGGATCTCGCCGGTCTCGCCCGCCAATGGCATTTCGTGCAGTGATCCCCAGGCTCAGTTCGACTACATCGTCGATCAACTCGACGCGCTTAACATCGCTTACATCCACGTCGTCGAAGGCGCCACCGGCGGACCACGCGACGTCGCACCATTTGATTTTGGCTCGCTACGCCGCCGCTTCAGCAAGACTTACATCGCCAACAATGGATATGACCTCGAACTCGCGACGTCGCATCTTGCCAATGACAAGGCGGATCTGTTCGCCTTCGGACGCCCGTTCATCGCCAATCCGGATCTCGTGGAACGTCTGCAAAGCGGCGCGCCGCTGGCGCAGATGATTCCCGCCACGCTCTATGGCGGTGGCGCGGCGGGCTATACCGATTATCCCAGCTTCGCCGAGGCATCAGGAAAGTGAAAGGCTTGGGGCCGTACTTCGGTGCGACCCCGAGCGTACCAGGGGTTTTGGCTTCATCTCCCGGATATCCTGCTTGAGATTAATGATGATGTACGTCATCTAAAATATATCATGATGGCCATCATGATTAAGCTCCGACAACCTTAAGGCTTGCGGCAAGATTTCGCGAGCCAGATAGAGAAAAAGCTATGGCTACGTTTGAATCAAAAGGACATAAGACCGCGTTTGTGACCGGGGCGTCCAGTGGCATTGGCAGGGCGGCCGCTTTATTGCTGGCCCGGGCAGGCTACCGAGTGATCGGCACTAGCCGGAAGGCGGCGCCGGACGAGATACGCGAAGGCATCCGGATGATCGCTTGTGATGTGACGTCTGATACGTCCGTCTCGGCTGCTGTGGCGCTGGCACATCAAGAACTTGGCCGTATCGACCTTCTGGTCAACAATGCCGGCTACGCCGTGCCCGGTGCGGCCGAGGAAAGTTCGGTGGAGCAAGTTCGCTCGCTGTTTGACACCAACTTTCTGGGCGTGGTTCGGGTCACGAACGCGGTTCTCCCTATCATGCGCCAACAGGGCTGCGGCAGGATCCTGAACATAGGCTCGGTCATGGGTTTGATTCCAGGTCCTTTCCGCGCCTATTACGCCAGCAAGCACGCCATCGAGGGCTATTCGGAATCGCTGGACCACGAGGTACGGCCGTTCGGCATCCGCGTCGCTGTGATCGAGCCTTGGGCGACGAAGACCTCGATTGAGGCCAACTCGCCGCAAGGCGATCGGCCGGTTGCGGCCTACGGCCAGACATTGGACCGATACCGCGCGGCGTTCGATGCCATGGCCGGCGGTGACACGGCGGACGATGTTGCGGCTACGATTCTTACGGCGGCGCAGGCCAAGGTGCCGCGGCTCCGCTACCCCTCAGGCAAGGCTGCCCGCCAAACCTCTTTTGCCCGGCGTTTTCTACCACGCGCGCTGTTCGACCGTATCTTGCGCAAGCAATTCAACATCGCCTGAGATCGCAAGCTCCAATCATCGGCTCGCTCGCGGGCAAGGCAGGACCACCATGATAAACGCATCCAAAGCGACGACATCAGCACAGCGCTACAGCGACGCCCCCAACCGCTTCATCACCGTCGGGAAAATCCGATTTGCCTATCGGGAGCTTGGTCCGCGCGGCGGGGTCCCACTGGTGTTGCTAAATCACTGGGGAGCGGTGCTGGACAATTTCGACCCGCGAATTGTCGACGCGCTGGCAGCCGCACATCACGTGATCGCGGTAGACTATCGGGGGATCGGCCTTTCCAGCGGATCGGCTCCGGTGACCATAGATGAAATGGCCCGCGACGCGATGGAGATGATCGGCAAGCTGGGATTTGGCACGGTTGATCTGATGGGCTTTTCGCTGGGCGGCTTCGTCGCACAGGATATCGCACTGAAAGCCCCCGGTCTGGTACGCAAGCTGATCTTGACCGGCACTGGCCCGGCCGGTGGAACCGGAATTGCAAGGGTGGGGGCAGTGTCCTGGCCACTGATCATCAAGGGCCTGCTAACGCTGCGCGACCCGAAAACCTATCTGTTCTTCACCTCGACCCCCAATGGTCGCCGCGCAGCCAATGACTTTTTGGCGCGTCTGAAAGAGCCCAAGCTGGATCGCGACAAAGGTCCGACACCCCGTGCCTTCCTGCGCCAGCTTTCCGCTATTCAGGCCTGGGGCCGCCAGGCGCCGCAGGATCTGGGCCGGATCCGTATTCCTGTTCTTGTGGCCAATGGCGATAATGACATCATGGTGCCCACATTCAACAGTCGCGACATGGCCCGGCGCATTCCAGATGCTGAACTGGTGATCTACGAAGACGCTGGCCACGGCGGGATCTTCCAATACCACGCTAAGTTTGCACCGAAAGCCTTGGCTTTTTTGGCTGCCTGACCTGACAAAAGTTTCACACTGGAGAAAGCCCGTGAAAGCCTTCGTCGTCGACAAATACAAGAAGAAGGGCACGTTGCGTCTGGCCGACATGCCCGATCCCCGGATGGGCGCGGACGATGTTCTGGTGCGTATTCAGGCCACCGCGGTCAACCTTCTGGATTCTAAGGTGCGGGACGGCGAATTCAAGCTGTTCCTGCCGTATCGTCCGCCCTTCATTCTAGGCCACGATCTGGCGGGAACGGTTGTAAGCGTCGGCGTGAATGTGCGGCAATTCAAAGCGGGGGATGAGGTTTACGCCCGTCCGCGCGATCACCGGGCTGGCACATTTGCAGAGTTCATTGCGGTTGATGCCGCCGACGTGGCGCTGAAACCTGCGAGCCTTTCCATGGAGCAAGCCGCATCGATCCCGCTGGTCGGACTGACCGCCTGGCAGGCGTTGGTCGAGGTGGGCAAGGTCAAGCCCGGCCAGAAAGTGTTCATTCAGGCCGGTTCCGGCGGGGTTGGGACCTTTGCCATCCAGCTTGCCAAGCATCTTGGCGCCACTGTGGCCACCACGACCAGTGCGGCGAATATTGACCTGGTCAAAAGCCTCGGCGCTGATGTGGTGATCGACTACAAGACGCAGGATTTCGAACAGGTGCTGTCTGGCTATGATCTGGTGCTGAATAGCCAGGATGCCAAGACGCTGGCAAAGTCGCTGAACGTGCTGAAACCGGGTGGAAAGATGATCTCAATCTCCGGCCCTCCGGATGTTCCCTTTGCTAGATCTCTGGGGCTGAGCCTGTTCCTGCGCTTTGTAGTGCGGATGCTGAGCCGGGGCGTTCTGAAGAAGGCGAAAAGCCGAGGCGTCGAGTATTCCTTCCTGTTCATGCGCGCAGAAGGACAGCAGTTGGCCCAGATCGCCAAGCTGATCGACTCCGGTGTGATCCGTTCGGTCGTGGACAAGGTGTTTCCCTTTGCTCAAACGGCGCAGGCCTTGGCCTATGTCGAGACCGGACGCGCCAAGGGAAAGGTCGTGGTCACCTTCAAGAGGTAGGTCTATGGCCTGCTGCCGGTTATGGGATTTCGCTGTGGCGCAGGGGCCTCTTCTCACCAATCTCGGCATATTTGTGTGAGACAACAAGTTTCTACGAGCGCAGTTGACAACTGCCCCAGTGGTTCAGTTCATCAAATACGACGAACATGGGCAAAAGGTGAACATACTGGTCTGGGATGACCACCTTCTGAATCCCATGGAGGTTATTGAGGCGATTTGGCAGGAGGTACCTGATTTCAAAGAGTCCTACGAACTGCCCGACGGACACTTTCGTCAGAATGCGCCGGCGTTTGACGAAGTGGTGGTGCGCGAACTGTTGGTCAATGCCCTAGTTCACCGGCCCTGTACGCAACGAAGCGACATATTCCTGAACTTGCACCCGGATCGACTGGAGGTCGTGAATCCGGGGTTGCTTTCTCTCGGCGTCACCGCACAGAACGTGCTGCACACCACCGTGCGCCGCAACGAGTATTTAGCTCGACTTTTCCACGATCTCTGGCTGATGGAGCGGGAAGGCAGCGGTTACGATAAGATTTATGAGTGCTGCTGTCTCATGGTCGCCCGGCGCCCGAACTGGTCGAGGGTCACGATCGAGTGCAAGTGGCGGCCCAACGCTCGGGCGCTTCCGTAAGCTAATCCCAGAACGGCAACGCGCCCAAGAGCAGCGCCAAGATGGGGCGGCCACAATTGTCGTTGGAAAGCAACAAGCAGCCTGTTTTGGAGGCGCAACAGGGTGTTTTGCGACGATATCAACCAAGCATCTGTTTTCCAGAGCCATTCTTTCGCTCACTCACCCAGCTTCAGCGCCGAAACGGCACTCTTTGGAACTTGCATTTTGGCAACGTTCGCTAGACTGTCAGCCCCGTTTGCGGTCGCCGGCTTCGACCTCACCTGCGACCGATACCGATTAATCCGCCGCGAAGATCTCCCGAGGTCGCTCCCCAACACGCGTCTCGAAATTGCCTGTTTATGCTCGCACTATTCATGGTTCGTGAACGCGTGAGCGGCTTGCTGCTATGCACCTTTAGGTTGCGCAAGCTTTCGGAACCGGGCTGCCCCAAAGAGCGGCTACGGTGTCGGAACGGACGCATCAGAAGCGCTGTCGCCAACGTAGGAGGGATTAATGTATGAGAAACGTAGAATTTTGTTCGCGGGGATCATCTCCTCCATAGCAATTGCCGCTCCCCTTTCTTCATTTGCACAAGAATGCGACGGAGATTACTACGCAGGGATTGGTGCTAACCAACATTATGCTAGCGACAAGCGCCAACCCACGAACGCCTATCTCTTTAAGCATAAGGCTACCCAGCAACGGCTTCAAAAGACTGCAGGCGCCGCTGAAAACCGGCCGCCGACTTAGCCAAAGACCCATGCCGATGGTCCGTAGCCGATAAGGCGCACCAAACTACTCCGCGTCGAGGCGCTGGCGGAAATGGCGGCGTTGCGCCACAGCTTCGAACAACGTCGAGCCGGGAAACCTCGATGCAACGGATCAGTCGGTCCCGCAAGCATTTGCGCCGTTCGGCCGCGCGCGACAAGTGTCGGCGATTGGCATTGACCTACGCCGGACAATAGATTGCCACTGCGCGACAGAAGCGGAGAAGGCATGCTTCGCAGAAAGCCGAGGCGCTTGCACTCGACAGCGCGGATCAGTCGGCGCGTCGAGTTTCTGGCATAAGACGAGCTTCAGGTCCGCGACCAAAATATTGACCGACCGCAGTGGCGGCGTTCAATCCGCCACCCAGTCGGAGACAAGCACCCATCAAGGCCGCGCCAATCGCCGGAGCCCGCACCGTCCCGACCGCGCCAGCGACTGGGCTGTCGATGATGTTGTCTCGGGACGCTGTCGAGTCCTGTTTATTCCAGGCGACACTAAGCCCGATCTTCGGATCGACGCCACGGACTGGACGGAGCTCGAAGGTGCGGTTCAGAAGATCCTTCGTCCATTCCGGGCAAAGCCGATCCCCAAGCCGGCCGAGACCAGAGAGACCAGCGAAAAAGTATCGTCACAGTTATCGGCGATGTTGCCGGTTAGACAAGGTGTCTCGAACATCTCCGAGAAATAGCGATGTCGATCTCGCTGCGAAGGGCCAGCGGGCTCGTCTTTTCCACCGCAAGCAGATAGCGCTCGTGCGCGATCGAGAAGAAGCGCAAGGAGCCGATGTTTTCGATCGGACGGATGAAGCCGAGATTGATCTGGCCGTTCTCGATCGAGCGAATGATGTCGCTGGTGGAGCCGCTACAGCGGGAAACTTCCGGCCGATGCGCGCCAGGAATGCCTGCAGCACACCCGTCGTCGCGGGATAGACAGTTCCGATCTTGATCGCTCGCGCCGCCTTGCCGGCCACCGAGCGCGCCACCTGGGCCATAGGGGATCGTCGCTGCGGTCGGCCGCAGGTGCGACACCGGGGTGCGGCCGCTCACCTCGAGGAGCAGCTTCTGATGGACGGCGAGGGCGAAGTCCTCCGCTTCGTGCACAGGGATCATGAAGGATCCGGAGCCGCCGCTATTTCCTGTATATCAGGACGGGGATGGTCGAATGCGTAAGAACCTTGGCGGCGACGCTGCCGATGATCAAGGCGCCGACACCGCCGCGGCCATGCGAAGCCATGACGATCAGATCGGCGCCGATATCCTGCGCTTTTCTGATGATCTCGAGGTAAACCTCGCGCGCGCTGGTTTGATCGGTCACGCAGCGAACGCCGGCCGCTTCGGCCCTGGTCCGAGCGGCGCGAAGCGTCTCTGAAGCATGCACTTCGGAAAGCGCCTCATATTGCGCCCGGGTGTTGCTGATTTGCTCCGCATCCAGAGAAACGAGGTGAAAAGGCTCCGTCACCATAAAGATGGTGATTTTCGCGCCCACTTCCTTTGCGAACGTGATGGCGGCATCCACGGCCAGCGTCGCGAGCGGTGAGCCATCGGTAGGTATGAGGCGCTCCGTATCGTTCTGGAACAAAGGTCTCGCTGCACCCGGCAGCGTGACCAAAGCATCGGGCAGAAAAGCAACTGAGAGAACCCAATCAGCCGAGCTTTCCATTTTTTGTTCGTGGCGGCTGTGTTCGTGCTGACTACAACAACCTGCCAGGTTAGTAGCAAGGCGGGTACGGATAGTAGCCGCATTGCGGCGGGTAGTAATACGGATTGGCTGCTGCAGCGCCGACGGCGGCACCAGCCACCACCCCCGCGGCAACCGGAGCGCCGCGATACCAAGCCCCGTGATAGACGGGTGCGTGCCAATAGGCACCTCCGACATGGGCGAAACTGGCGTCCCCGACACGCGCATAGCTTCCATGAAACCCGCCGGCACCAAAGTCCCCACCGCGGAAGCCACCTCCGCCAAAATCACCGCCGCCAAAACCACCGGCGAAATGATCAATGAAAACCGCAGCGGGTCCGGCCGCACCACTCAGACTTCCTTCGAGAACGGCAATATCGAATGTGAGCGTAGTACCTTCCAGTTTTGGAGATTTCAGAGTGACCACGACGTCACTGACGTCCGAGCCGCCACCTCCCAGCACCGACACCGTTGCGTTTGGAGGGTCGACAGCGAAGTTGTCCTTGCCCTCATCCCACTGCATGATGAACTGTTCGGTGGTTACATGTCCGGCGGCCCGCACCGGTCGATCGGCAAAGACGATCGAATTTGCCGACACACCAGTCAGAACCAATTTGTCACCATCGATCTTGGCGCCATCCGAATTGATGACCGCAAGTGACGGCACCGGACCGGTGGGCGCGACCGTTCCGATCGCCTTGCCCAGCGGCACATGCTGCTTCTTCGTGGAATCCTGGGCGAGTGCAGCAGTTGCTGCCAGTGCCAGGCCTCCGACAACGGCTATCAAGCCGGCGACATGATTGATTTTCATCGTGGATGTCCTTCGAGTTTGGGATAAGCGGCAGGGCCGCCTGTCCTGATGGCCTCACGAACGTGGATGGACATTGACTGCACAAGCAGTGTCGCACACGATGCACGCAACGCAGTCTACTTCTTCGGAAAGATCTCTTTCCAATCTGCCTTCATGTCGACCACGGTCCATTTGTTTATCGCCGCTGCATCGAGCGCCTCGTCGAGGCGGCCGAATTCCGTGTCGCGATCGTAGGCGTATTCACGTTCGGCATCGGTGTGATGAATGAGCATGGCGAAACGGACGCTCCCACCCGTCATTGTCGTCCATTGCAGCATTTCCAGGTCGCCGTCGGAATTGCCGAAGGCGGCGATCGGGCGGCGGCCGATATGCTCGTTGATGCCGACCGGCTTGCCGCTCTTGTCATCGATGAAGTTGACCTGCGGCAGGCGAAACAGGGTCGGCATCCCGTCACGCATGTCGAACTGGGTTTTGATCGACGAGCCTACGACCTGCTCGGGCGGGACGCCATAGACCTGTTCCGACCACGGCCGCATGAACTCGATGCCGCCGCCGGATACGATGAAGGTCTTGAAGCCGTTGGCGCGCAGATAGGCCAGCAGTTCAAGCATCGGCTGGTAGACGAGCTCGGTGTAGGGACGCTTGAAGTGCGGATCGCGTGCGGTGGCAAGCCAATCGGAAACGACCTTCTGGAACTCGTCGCTGGTCATTCCGCTATGGGTTGTCATGATGAGCTCGATGAGGCCCTTTTCGCCGGATGCGGCAAGGGTCTTCATGTCGCCTTCGAGCACTGCCTTGAACGGCTGCGTGTCCTTCCATTCCGGATGGGACGGAGCCTCGGCCTTCACACGGTCGAGCGCGAAGGCGAGTTGGGTATACATCGGATGCTCCACCCACAGCGTGCCGTCATTGTCGAAGACGGCGATGCGCTCAGGCTCCGGGACGAAGTCGGGCGTGTTCTCTGTCGTCACCTTCTCGACAAAGGCGACGATGGCCGCCTTCGGGGCGGTGTCGTTCCATGACGGCAGCGGATCGGTCTGGGCCTGTGAAGGATCGCCGGAGCAGGCGACAGCGATCGGAACCAAGATTGCCGCGAGCGTTACGAACAGTCGACGACGGCCGCGCTCGAAATGATGGAACACTCCCATGTCGTGTCTCCTGTTGTTGGCCGAGCAGTTGCCGCGGTAACGGCAAGCGCCTTGGGGGTCGTTCCGCTACTTTCCCGTGAAAAATACAGAGCGATCCGCAGCGCGTCCGGTTGGCAGGCGGCCGTCCTGGGCCGCCCCGCCATGTCGTACGCCCATTGGCGCGTCAGTCGTGACCGGTCTTCATTTCCCGGACCTGCTGCATGACCTGCTCCAGATTGTAGCTTGCCGGGTCCTGCATCGGCGGGAAGTCGACGTAGGTCTGGAGGTGCTTCAGCCACAACTGCTGCCCGATGGGTAGCATGTTCCAATCGTAGACGTAGGCGGTGGACGGTGATGCGATGGCTCCGCCCGTACCGAAGAGCGTCTTCAACTGTTGTCCTACCGAAGTCTCGAAAGGATCGCGCTTGATGTTGACGACCTGCGTCCAGGCGTAGGGGACCACGCCCGTGATAAAGCCAGCCGGGTCGTCCGACACCATCGCGAAGTACATCTTCCAGTTCTTGTATCGCACTGCCGACGGCTCCTTACCGGAGTAGTACAAGAAGTGGTCGCGCGCGGATTTTTCCGACTTGCCTTCCAGGTAGTCGCGCTGGTTGACCCCGTCGAGCGTGGTCTTGGCGATGCCAGGATACTCGCCCTTCTCGATCCGCGCCTTCAGCTCGTTGCCCTTGGGGCCGCCGGCAATGTCGACCAAGGTGGGCAGCCAGTCGAGAGCGGCGAACATCTCGTTCTTCACCGTTCTGGGCTCGATATGCCCGGGCCAGCGTACAACCAGCGGCGCGCGCATGCCGCCTTCCCAGGTGGACAGCTTGCCGCCCTTGAAGGGGGTGGTGCCGCCGTCGGGGAAGGTGATCGTCTCGGCGCCGTTATCGGTGGTGAAGACGATGATGGTATTGTCGAGCTCACCCATCTCCTCAAGCTTTTTCAGCACGTAGCCGATGTTGTCGTCCATCTGCTTCATGCCGGCTTCGTTGACGCCCCAGTCCTTGCCGCCAGGCTCGCCGACCATGGCCAGGTACTTGTCCGGGAGCACGGTCGTGATGTGCATACGGGCCGGGTTGTACCAGACAAAGAACGGCTTCTTCGTCTTCTCGGGATCGTTGCGGTCGAGGAAGTCGATAACCTTGGCCGAGATCTCCTCGTCCACGGTCTTCGATCGCTCCAGCGTCAGCGGGCCCTGATCCTTGCAGCTTTGGTTCGCCGCAGTCCCGTCGGACGATGTGCACGCGAGCATCGGACGCGGTGGCGTCAGGCAAGTTGTCGTCTTGGGATCAACGGCCGCGGGATCCTCTGCAAGTCCTGGGATCGGCGTGTTCTTGCAAGGCGGCGCGAGTGTCTGCTCGGTCGGTGTCCTGTTGATATCAGGGAAGCTTACTCCCTGCATGGCGTCGAGGTGATACAGATACCCCCAGAACTCCTGGAAGCCGTGCGCGGTCGGCAGGGATTCAGTGTGATCTCCGAGATGGTTCTTGCCAAACTCGCCGGTGTTGTAGCCGAGATCGAATAGGAACTTGGCGAGCGAAGGCGTGCCGGTCCGCAAGTAGGACGGGCTTCCGGGAATTTCCGGTAGGACCATGCCGACGCGCACCGGCTGCATGCCGGTGAGGAAGGCAGTGCGTCCGGCCGTGCAGCTCTGCTCGGCGTAGTACGTCATGAACTTCGCACCCTCATTGCCGATGCGGTCAATGTTGGGCGTTTCTCCCACCGCAATGCCTTGATGATAGATGCTCGGCTGCATCCAGCCGATGTCGTCGCCCATGATGAACAGGATGTTCGGCTTTCTCGTCTCCTGAGCTTGCGCCGGGGCGATCGCGCCCCAGAGAAACGCCACAGTCGTCAACGCACCGAGACTGTAACTAAGGTTTTTGCGGATCATTTTCAGCTCCTCCGGTGAATACACATCTTCCGTTCGGAAGATATCCGTTGCGGTGGCCTTCGCGCTGGGGGGCCGCGCGTTAAGGGGGGGGCAAAAAAGGCACTCCGGACGCATGAGAGGGCAACCCATCGAAATTCGGCGTGCGCGTTTAAAACCTTGTATTGACGGATGCGCCGGAAGGACGCCGGAGCATTCGCGTCTGCTATCCGTTGAAATTGGAATTACGCCCAGTTCACGTAATCGCTGCCTATGCGAACGCCACTCGTCTCGCTGCCTGCGCGTTCTGGAATCCGCCGACAGGACGAAAGTGGCGGCCCCAGTTTGCCCAGGGCCGCCGCGCGAAGGTCAATTGCCGGTCGGCAAGGGAATGTTCACGCCTCCCTTTGCAAGCTCCTCGCGAACCCACTGGAAGCGCTCATAGTTCGAAAGCGTGAGCGGACCTGTGTATCCAAAGCTTTGCAGCTTGCGCGGAGGGTATTCCACGTAGGTGGCCATGATCTTCTTCAATTCTTCACCCATGACCACGCCCATCCAGGTCCGCTCGGTAAAGTTATTCATGAAAATGTCGTAGCGCTCCTGCGGGTCCTGCCACAGGTCAAACACCTGAGGCACGGTGGCGACATATTTCTCCGCGCCCTTCCAGCCGAGGTTCGAGTCGACGGCCAGCCCACCGGTCGAGGCTCCGTCATCGCCACGGATGTTGAACGCGAACTTGTAGTTGTTGACGCGAATCGCTCCGGGGGAGAGCTCGTTCTCGGTAAAGTAGAACCATGATTTGCGCGCAGACTTGCCGTTGCCAAGAAGGATCGGCGACATGTCATAGCTGTCGAAGATGATTGGCTTGTCTTCCCGGTCCTTATCGGGCAGCGGCACCCCGCCAATTGCGGCGAATGTCGCCATAAGATCGAGGCCGCCGACGATGTCGTGATTCTTTGCCCGCGGCTTGATTTTGCCGGGCCACACGGCGATCGCGGGAACGCGATTGCCGCCCTCGCGCAAAGTGCCCTTGCTGCCGCGGAACGGCGTATATCCGGCATCCGGATAAACGTCCTGCCAGGCTCCGTTGTCCGTCGTGTAAAAGACCAGGGTGTTACTGTCGAGACCGGTTTCACGGAGCTTGTCCATGATCCTGCCGATGTGCGTGTCGAGTTCCACGACTGAGTCCGCATATTTGCTCTTCGATAGGGACTTGTGCTGGAACTCGGGAGCAGGAAGGTTCGGCTGGTGCACCTTCATGAAATTCACGTTGATGAAGAACGGTTGATCGGGCTTCTTGGCAGCCGCATCAAGGAATTCGAGTGCCGCCTTTTCGACATAACCGTCGAAATAGGGGATGCCGACAACGCCCTCCTTGCCGTCGATCACCGGCGTGTCGACGTACTGGCCGTTGATCTTGAAGTCCTCGGTCACCGGCCCGCCGGCTTTGCCGGACAGCGCTCCTTTGGTCACCTTCTGGAACATGGCCCTGAGTTCCGGATCCATGTCCGGGAACCAGGTCGGATCGGCATAGGTGTAGGCGTTGAGGTGGTAAAGGCCGACATATTTCATTTCGTCGTAGCCCTGTGCGGTGGGCATCGCATAGTCTGCCTCGCCAAGATGCCATTTGCCGGTGAAATAGGTTTGGTAGCCGCCTCGCTTTAGAACGGACGCAAGCGTCCATTCGGCTGCCGGCAGACCACCACCCTGGCCCTGGAAGGCCACGGTGGTCATCCCGCTGCGGTTCGGAATGCGCCCGGTCTGCATGGCTGCGCGGCCAGGCGTGCAACTTGGCTGGGCATAGAAGGAAAAAAACGTCATGCCTTCGTCGGCCAATCGGTCAATGCTAGGAGTTGGCATGCCGCGACCTTCGCCGCCGCCATAGGGACCCAGATCGCCATAGCCCGTGTCGTCGGAGACGATGAAGAGAATGTTGGGCTTCGTTTGTGCTTCCTGGGCTTGCAGGGGGAATGCGGTACACCAGAGAACGGTTGAAGCAGCCAATGCTCCAACACCGCAGATGATCCTACGCTTCATTTCGAGTCCTCCGTTGAGATCTCCGGTCGAACGGTGCTTCACCCAGGCGCACGGAGACAAACGCCGCGGTGCGCTTACTCACTCAAAATCAATCGAAACAACTGGAGCAATATCGAAATTCTGACGCCTTTCGATCGGAACGGCATCCACCCCGAGCCTCCGTGCGGGTTACGAACGACACTCGTGGCGAGCACCCTACCGAACGGCGAGCCGCAGCGATATTGTACCTTGGGGCAACCATTACAGATTGTGATCTTCTTGACTCCATTGGGTGAGTTGTAAGGGCGACGCGGCTTTGCTATTTGTCGATGAGCTTCTCGGGGCAAGGGATGGGCTTGGTGCGCAATTGGAAGACACGATCGCGCCGGCTCGGGTGGCGAGCGGCTCTCTGCTGCATATTTCTTGTATCGATTGCTGCGGTGCCATCCGCGTCTAAGGAGATCGTGGGCCGGGATCCACGTGTTCTCATTCTCTACCCATATGACGAACGAATAGCCGCGACGACCGCGGCCGGAGAGGCCGTGAGGACGCGTCTGCTCGACGCGACCAAAGGAAGGATCGATCTCTTCTCCGAATTTCTCGATCTTTCGAGATTTCCGGAGTCGGAGCACGTCGGCCGAATGTCCGGATATCTTTCGGCCAAGTATGCGGATCGTCGCCCTGATGTGGTGATTGCGCTCGGCGAAGAATCGGCGCGGTTCATCTCTGCGAACCGCAAGAACCTTGCGGACGGTGCAAGGATAATCGTCGCCGGCTTCAGCAGATCCACCGCCGAAGAAATGGGCCTGCCCAGCGATGTGGTCGGAGCCTTCAGCGAGTTTCACATCGTCAAGACTGCGGAGATGGCGCGCGGACTCCAGCCGGCGGCGCGTCATCTCTTCATTATCGGGGGCTCATCAGAATTCGACCGTTCGTGGCTCGCCACAGCGCGGGCCGATCTTGCGGCTTTCTCCAGGGATTACGAGACGACCTATCTGGAGGACTTGACGATCGACGAGTTCACCAGGCGGGCCGCCGAATTTCCAAGTGACAGCATCGTCCTGGCGCTAACGATCTTCAAGGATCGCGACGGCCGCAATTTCGTTCCGCGCGAAGCGGTCAAACAGATTTCGGAGACTGCCAACGCCCCGATTTACGGTCCGTATCTCACTTATATCGACTACGGTGTCGTCGGGGGCAGCGTGGTCACGTTCGAGTCGCTGGGAAAGACCGTGGCCGACCTCGCACTGGATGCCATTGCTGGCAAGCCCGTTTCCAGTCGCGAGTCCCCCCAAACCTATGTCGCAGACGCGAGGCAGCTCCAACGCTGGGGGTTGTCGCAGAAGAACCTTCCTCCGGGCGCAATCCAGACGTTCAAAGAGCCGACCTTCTGGGAACAGTACTGGCTCGCCACAGTCACCGCACTTGCCGTCATCACGGCACAGGGCACCGTCATCTTCGGACTCCTTGTCGAACGCCGCCGCCGCCGGGCCGCGGAGACCGAATCACGCCTTCGTCTCCTCGAAGTGGTTCATCTCAACCAGTCCGCGACCGCCGGCGCGCTCTCCGCATCGATCGCCCACGAACTCAACCAGCCGCTGGGTGCCATCCGCAGCAATGCCGAGGCGGCGGCAGTCATCCTTCAGTCCGAGCGGCCCGATCTCAAGCTGATCGAGCAGATCCTTGTTGACATTCAGGACGACGATCAGCGCGCACATGACGTCATTTCCCGGATGAGGGGTCTGCTTAAGAAACGCGGCGAGATCGATTGGCAGGAGTTCGATCTCAATGACGTGACGACGAGCGCGATAAGGATCCTCCACGGCGAGGCCGCGCGAAGAGGCGTTGTTGTCAGTTCCAACCATGCCCCACGGGAGCTGCCGGTCCGAGCCGACAAGGTTCATGTCCAGCAGGTCATTCTCAACCTCGCGACCAACGCGATGGACGCAATGGTGGACGTGGTGACGGCTGAAAGGAGGCTGATGCTTGAGACAACGCTGACGAGGGAATCCAAGGTGGAGCTGTCGATTTCCGATACGGGCAGCGGCATCCCCGACGAACAACTCGCCAGTGTTTTCGAGCCGTTCTATACTACAAAGCCCGCCGGGACAGGGCTTGGGCTTTCCATCGCGCGAGCGATAGTCGAGACCTACGGCGGCAAGATCTGGGCGGCCAACCGCCCGGAAGGCGGAGCAGTTTTCCGCATTGTGCTACCTCTCGCACGAAGTGGGTGAAGCAATTGGAACCCGTCGTTCATATCATCGATGATGACCAATCCTTCCGCACCGCAGTTGGAAGGCTGCTTTGGGCGTCCGGTTTCCGCGTGGCTCTCTATGAATCCGGCGATCAGTTTCTCGCGCAATTTCCGGACTGCGAACATGGCTGCGTCCTACTCGACCTTGGTCTACCTGGCCTAAGCGGGCTGGAGCTGCAGGATAGGTTGGCCGAGAAAGCGCCGCTGCTACCGATCGTGTTTCTGACGGGGCAAGGCGACATCAGGGCAAGCGTTCGAGCGATGAAGGCTGGCGCTGAGGATTTCCTGGAGAAGCCGGCCCCGAGGGAGGCGCTGCTGGAGGCCGTCGAGCGGGCGTTGCACCGATGCGAAACACGGTGTCGCGAGCAGGATCGCATTCATGGACTCCGGGCGCGTCTGGCGAACCTGACGCCGCGGGAACTCGAAGTTTTTGGCCTGATCGTCCGGGGCAAGCTCAACAAGCAGATTGCCTATGCGCTCGGTACCTCCGAACGGACGGTCAAGGCACACCGTCACAACGTCATGGAAAAGCTGGGGGCGCGGTCGCTGGCGGAGACGGTGTCGATCGCCGAGAGACTAGGGCTTGTCGATGCCACGGCGGATCCGCTGCGACGGTAGCTCACAGAACGGACCGCTTCACCAAAGGACAATAGCCAGCCCTCGACGTCGGTCATATCGTCATGATCGGGGCTGGTCATGCTTTTCGCATTGGCTCCAGAAAGGCGTCAATTGGAAAGCCCACCCCGCACCGTCGCTGTCGTCGAAGACGATCCGAGCATGCGCAGGAGCGTCGAACGATTGTTGAACGCAAATGGTTTTGCGACCGAAGGACATTCGTCCGCGGAGGCCTTTCTCAGGCGTGCCAATGCAAGCCGGATTGGCTGTGTGGTGCTCGATATCCACTTGGGTGGCATGTCCGGCGTCGAGCTCTGGCACCGCCTCAAGGCCTCCGGTGTCAATCTCTCGGTCATCTTCATAACCGCCGTGGAGGATGAGGCCCTCGAACTGGAGGCAGTCAAGTCGGGCTGCGTGGCGTATCTGCACAAGCCGTTCCCAGCCGAATTGTTGATCAGCGCCGTCAACAGAGCATTGACCGCTTCGTCAGGCGATTGAAGAGGTTGGACCCGCTTCTCCAAGGGGCGATAGGCAGGGGTTGTATTTTGGCGCATGACATGAGGGCAACGGAGAGTGCATCGCGGCAGGCAATAGGAGCGGCGATCAGACGCTAACGTTGCGGCGTTTCGGATTGATAGCCAACACGTGGAGACGCAGCATGAAATGGCTCAGATTTTGGCGGCGAATGCGCGAAGCATTGGCGATCGGCTCCTGTCTCATTGCTCCTTCGTTGCTTGTCGAAACCGCATTTGCGCAGCAATCGGCGCCAAACATCCTGTTCGTTCTCGCCGACAACATCGGCTACGGCGACATCGGCGTCTACGGCGGCGGGGAGCTGCGCGGGTCGCCGACGCCGCGCATCGACCAGCTCGCCGCAGAGGGCCTGCGGCTGACGCAGTTCCTGGTCGAGCCATCCTGCACGCCGTCGCGCGCCGCTTTGATGACAGGTCGCTATTCCATCCGCTCCGGGCTATCGCTGGTCGCGGTCGCAGGCACGCCTTTCTCGCTGCCGGACAAGGAAATCACCATGGCGGAAATGCTGCACGACGCCGGCTACGCCACGGCGATCTTCGGCAAGTGGCATCTTGGCGCCCAGGTCTATAGCCAGCCGCAGAACCAGGGCTTCGACGAGTTTTACGGAATCCCTCCTGGTGACACCTGGGACGCGTTCGGGATGATCCGCCAGGGCCATCAGACCAAGTCCATCGACGTCCCGCTCGACAAGGGGCCGCACATCGTCGAGGCCAAACGGGGAGAGCCGGTGAAGCTGGTGAAGCCCTATACCGAGGAAGTGCGTCGCGGGATCGACTGGGAACTGGTGGACCGCGGCGTCGATTTCATGCGGCGCCAAAAGGCGGCCGGCAAGCCGTTCTTCTTGTACCTGCCGATTTCCCGGACGCACTTTCCGAACCTGCCCTCGAAGCGCTTCGAAGGAGCTTCCCGCATCGGCCAGTTCGGCGACTCCCTGATGGAGGGCGACGCGATCGTCGGCACGATCCTCGACGCATTGAAGGATCTTGGCATTGAGGAAGACACCATCGTGGTCTTCGCCTCCGACAATGGACCAGACGGCCCCGGTGCGAGCCGGTTCGGCACCGACATGCCGGATATGGGAACGACAGGACCCTATCGTGGCGCGCTGGGCGACGTCAGCGAGGGCGCGATCCGCACCGCCGCGGTGATCCGCTGGCCGCAACGGATCAAGCCGCGATCCTCCTCTGCGATGTTCTCGATCATGGATTTCTTCCCGACATTCGCGAAGCTTGCGGGCGGCAAGGTGCCGGACGACCGGCCGTTCGATGGGATCGACCAGAGCGACCTGCTGCTCGGCGACAATGACAGCGGACATCGCGAGCATTTGCTGACCTTCGTCGGCTCCGACCTGGTCGCCGTCCGCTGGAAACAGTTCCGGGCCTATTTTGCCGACGTAGCACCTGGCCGCAGCGGCGCAGGCGGTGCAATCTTGATGGGCGGTGTCGGATCAAGCGCTGCGCCGATGAATGGCTACCCAAAGGTGTTCAACATCGAGTCGGATCCGCACGAAGAGCACAATATCGGCGAGATGTATAACTGGGTCCTCGGGCCGTTGTTGAAGGCTGTGGAGGAATACAAGGCTACCCTCGTGCGATCGCCCAACCCGCCGGCCGCGAACATGACAAAGTTTTGAGGTCAGCATCTCTGGAGTAAAATCGACGTGCCGTCCGAGGGCTGGCGCAAGCGCGGCAATCGGCGCCAACCCCGGCGGCCATACGTACCATGCAACGATATTATTGCGGTTACCTGGCGGCACTGCCGCCACCAGACTAAAGCCTTGCTACGATCGACACGATAGACGCCGATCTCAAAACCCGGCCTGGCAACTGACGACAGTGGGTTCCCGGCTTGTCGATGTTTTCACTCCGACCTTCTGAAAGCAACGGGACCGGCGCAGCCTTCGAAGCCCTTTTCCGGCGGATGCGCGAACTAACGCCACCGAGGGCCCGGGTGAGCAAGTGCATCGGCCGACGACTTCCCCTAAGGACAATATCGCTCAGTGGAGTTTCACGTAATCTCAGCTGCGACGAGTTGTTTGAGCAGCCGCGCTTGGTTGCCGCTCCGGTCACCAGCGCAAAACCTAGGAAGGAGCATGACAATGAACCGCATTGCGACTTTTTCTATGCTTGCCTGCCTCTCCGCCCTGAGCTTCACTGGGATCGTGTACGGTCAGGGTGCCGCAATGGACTGGCCCAAAGAGATTGAGCAAACTGTACGCAGCTACAGCGGCGACAAGATCAATGTCGTCGATGTAAGCACACTTGCGGAGCAGAACCAAACGCGCATGTGGGTCGAGCATGCCACGCCGGAACAACGTGCGGCGCTGCTCGAGGCGGTCAAAGCGAACAAGTCCTTGGCTGAAAAGCTGAAGGCGCAGAACGTCGAGATGGACAACATTGGCGGCGCTGAACAGGCGACTGACGGCGGGCTGACGATCTACGTTCGCTAACCCTCCCGGGATCAGTGAAGCGGGGTGCGGAACACCGATGGTATTCGCGCCGCACCCCGCTCCATCTGCGGCGGGCATTCAGTACTGGATTCGCCAATTCAAAGGATCTAACACCGGAGTTGCGAAAAATTCTGTCCAAGAAGAAGACCGATTTCGCGCGCTTCGATATCGACGTTGATGAGGTGCTCATTGGCAAAGCTCCCAAAACGCTCCTGGTCACCTGGGACAATTCTACATTTAGTGAACCCGAGGAGATGCAGTCAGGACCTTTTCTGATCGGACTACGCAACGCTACGTCTCAGTTACCGCCATTGCGGGGCCCAAGCGCTGCAGTTTTCCCCGACCCAGATCCTACCGTTTTGACAGTCCTCCAAGCGCCCTGCTCGAGCGCATTCATTATCGATGTGGGAACAAATGAAGCAAACGCGATCCGTGATTTCTTGAAGGCTCAGCAAAAATCGCTTCGCGGTCCTCACAGTGTCGCCGTGGCGACGTTCGGCGCCACTAGGGGCGAGGATCAGGCAATGCCCCGTCATGCTACCCGATACGGCTGGTCAGCCCCAGCCGCTGTCGGAGTTTTCACGGACATCAGCAGCGCACTCGCAGAGCCGCCAGCGCCGCATCAGCGCGGGGCAACCGCGCCCGCATAGAACCCGCCGTCGCCGCCGTATTAATCTTCTCTGACACTGCTCGGACCGCCGGCCGTCTGGGAGCATCCGACGAGCGCGGAGAGTACGAGCAACAATGTGACAATACGCATTGGGTCTGATCCTTTCTTGCCTGCCGCACACATAGTCATCGGCAAAGGCCCGGACAACCAGGCGACAGCACGACCTTCAACCAAAAGGTGGCGGCCGCGGCAGGCGCGGGATCAATCGCATCACCACATTCTTCATCGGCGATGTCGCGCTCGACGCATTACACCGCTGTCCGCTGGCCCGGCCGCCCCGACAAGGACATGGTCAGGGCCTCTTCGTTGTCGAGCTTTCACCGGCGGCCCCTGCGACAGTTGTCTCGATGCGTCTGTCGCCTTGAGCCGAATCGAATCCGCGGCCGGCGACAAACGTGTTGCTATTCGAGAATCTGGGAATCCCGGTTCCGCGTGGAGAGGTGCTGGGCAGCGGCTGATCGCCCCTACCCAGCACGCTTTCTCGCGATGCTAGGCGGCAGTCGGATCTTCGCTCCTGCGCCTATTTGCCGGAAGCAGGTCCCGATTATGGAGCAGCAAGAAAGCGAAAACGGAGGCGGCGAGACCTTCAAGAGCCGGGACCGGTACAATAAACCCAGCCGTCATAACACTCCCACTCCCAACCACGGTCCCGAGCAACCAGGCTCCAAAGTTCTTCGTTTTGAACTGGATGGAACCATTGGCAAGCTGCTGTGGGGCCGAGCGATGGACGAGATACGCGGAGACATAGACGCCTGCAACGGGAATGGCTGCAACACCCATCCAAACGAGAAAGGGAACGAAGTAGGCCGAGGCGTTGAAGTAGGCAGCAAGCCAGGCACAAACGAACCCGATCAAGCCCAGCCGCCAAATGGGCCATTTCGTGAGCACAGTCGCAAGCGTCAGCGTTGACGAGTAGAGGTTTCCGGTGTTGCTCGACCAGGTCGAGAGCGCGAGGACGACCAGGGCCAGACTCGGCAGTCCTAGCTTCATCATGACATCCATCGTATCGGCCGAATTGACCACGAGAGCGGGGATTGCGGCGATCAGCATGATGAGGGGATAGCCGATAGCGAGTGCGAGAACCGAACGGGTCGCTGCCTTTCCATCTCGAGCATAGCGGGTGAAGTCCGGCGCGAGGACACCCGCCAAAATGACCGAGCCGACGACAGCGGACAAACCATCTACGACAGTGAGAGAACCATCGCCGCTCTTGAGAACAGCCGCGCCGATACGACCGTCTCCAAACGCCAGAAACAGGACGTAGATCATGAATGCAAAGAGCAAAGGTACGATCAACGAAGCGAAGCGCTCCATCATTCGGAATCCAAACGTTCCCGTCAGGGTCATCAGGACCAGTGCTACTGTCGAGTAGGCGATCGGCGGGATCGAAACTCCGTAGGTCGCAGCAACTGCGCTGCTTAGCTGGACACTCAACAGGTCCGCCACATTGGCGAACCAGCCAATGAGCATCGCCGCGAACATTAGATTAAGCGCCTTTCCGCCAACCTGGCCAAATACCATTGTCAGAAGGACGTAGGTCGAGACGCGAAGCCGCGCACCGATTAGAGACGTGACAAGAGCGAGGAGCGCGGTAATACCGCACCCGACAGTGATGATGAGGCTGCCGTTCAGTAGCCCCTGAGCTAATACTATCTGTGACCCCATCGTAAAGACCGGCAAGGTCAAGCCGAGCGCGATAAGCACAGTAGCAATCTTTAACCCGGAGAGCGTCTCCGCTTCAGGAACGGGACGGAGCAGGAAATCTTCTACGATATCGTTATCGCGCATGCTTCACCTCCGACATCTCAGACCGGCGCTGCCTCAGTGCCTCTTCGATGCGTCCCAAATCGACGCCATAGCTGCCCGCGGCTTCCTCCGCGGTGAAAAAGCCGTTGACGACGTCATCGGCGATCCGCATTGGGTCGCGGTCACCAGGATCGCCCCATCCCCCACCATTAGCGGTATACATGGAAATCAACGTTCCGGCCTCCAACGGGCCCACGTCGCCCACTCTGTCATCAAAGGTGTGTTCCGCCCCATCCGGGAACGTGACGACTGTCTTTGACCGACCTGCGTCGCCGCCACCTGCCAGGCCCCAAAGAGGGTTTGCATTGTTCTCGGTCGAAACCTGCAAGTAGGCCTTGTCTTCGGTCACCATGAGTTCGCGGATCACACCAAATCCTCCGCGATACTTTCCGACGCCACGGTTTTCTGGATTGAACGTGTAGCGCGTGAAGCGAACTGGGTAACTCGCTTCCAAGATCTCGATCGGAGAATTCGGAGCATCGCCGTTACCGAGGAACATGATCCCGCTCGGCCCGTCATCGAAAGGGAATGCACCGCCGCCGCCATCGACCGGCTCGGCGCAGATGAACGGCTCATGTTCACTCTCCCCTGTTCGCACCAGATGGTAGGCATACATCTGGTAACTCGGAGCAGGAATGCGGTGCGGAATGGCACGGGCTAAGGCCTTGAGAACGACGTATTCCACCAGCTCCGCAACATACCCATAGCTGTCGCAAGGTGCGGGATACTCCGGGCTGACGATGGAGTTCCGCGGTGCTTTGACAGTGGCGACACGCAAATGCCCGTCATTCGTCGCATCGTCGGGCATAGTCACGCATTTAAGAACCGTCGCGCAGAGCGCTCGGGTACCAACGAGCGGGTGGTTGACCGGCCCTCGTGCGACGGGATCGGAGCCGTCAAAGTCGATTTCGATCTCGCTGCCTCGGATCGTCACCGTTGCGGCAATGCGGTGGCGCTTGCTGCGTTCGACGCCGTCATGATCGAGATACGCCTCGCCATGGTAGACGCCATCCGGAATCTCGCTGACTTCGCGCCGCATCCGGGCTTCGGAGTTTTCGAAGATTTCTTCGATTGCACCGTTCAGCGTCTCAACGCCATATCGACGGCACAGTTCCTGGAACCGCATGGCGCCGGTATTGCATGAGGCGATCAGCCCGTTGAGATCGCCATTGACTGCTTCTGGTGTACGAACGTTACGCAGGATGAGCCGTAGCATTTCCTTGTTGAGGCGGCCGGCATCGTAAAGCTTCAAATGATTGAAGATCAGGCCTTCCTGGTGGACGTCGGTCGTCGATGGGCACCATCCTCCTGGTGCAAACGCACCGATATCGGCCCAGTGCGCCATGATTGCGGTGAAAGCGACCAGTCGTCCTTCGAAGAAGACCGGCATGTAGAGAACGGTGTCGCTGATGTGCGTTCCCGTATCATAGGGCTCGTTCGCGAGAATGATGTCGCCTTCTTCGAAGCCGTCCGGACCGAACACTTCGAGACCTTTTTGGATCGTGGGTGGCAGGCAGCCGAGAAAGCCCGCGAGTGCCGCACCTTCGCCGACCAGGCGACCGCGGGCGTCCGTCAGCGCGACGCCGAAGTCCTGGACCTCGTAGATCAAGGGCGAGTGCGCAGTTTTGATCAGGCTGGTCTGCATTTCTCCTGCCGCGGCGCGCAGCGCGTTTCGGATTACTTGTCTTGTAATGGGATCGATGCTCACTTCAGCTTCTCCAAAATGAGGTTGCCATAACGGTCAACGGTCGCCTGCTGCCCAGGATTAACGACAACCGTACTGTTCCACTCCTCGATCACAGCCGGGCCCTGGATTACGTCATCGCACCTTAGCCGTGCGCGGTCGTGCAAAGCGAACTGGAGCTGCGCAGCCTTTGAACCAAAATGAATGTCGCGGCTGCCGATCAGGCTGGCTTCATCCGAGGCGCTCCGTGCAAGCACTTCGCTCACCTGCGGCTTTTCGGTTTCCCCGATCGCGGCAAGGCGAACCGCCGTTATTTCGACCGGACTGTCGCGAAGGATGTGGCGGTACTGGCGTGCGTAGGCCTCTTCGAACCGGGTTCTAAGGCCAGCGAGGCCGGTCGTCTCTGATGAAATTTCGTCAGCGAACACCGAGACTTTAATCGTATGCGCCTGACCGGTGTACCGCATCTCACAGAAGCGCTCGATGCGGATCGATGCGGCAGTCGTCGTGGCGAGAGCCGCGCGCGTACGCTCCTCCATTTCGCCGAAAGCGTCTGCCAGCAGTGGCCCGGTCTTGTCGTCCAGGGATGTCAGAAGCGTGCGCGAGACGTCTTCGCGATAATCGGCATTCAGCAGACCCCAGGCGGAAAACACCGCTGGCATATTCGGGACGATTACCGACTTGAACTCAAGCTCATCGAGAAGACCGCCAGCAAACAGGCCACAGCCGCCGCCAATGCACAGCATAGCGAACTCGCGCGGATCAAAACCGCGTTCGATTGTCACCTGGCGAATGGCGTAGGCCATGTTCGTCGTCGCTATCCGCACAATACCGGACGCGGCTTCTTCAGAGCTGAGGCCCAGATGCGAAGCAATCTGGTTCTTGATCGCCGCTTCAGCGGAGTTCGTGTCGAGGGCAATACGCCCGCCCATGTACACGGCAGGATCAAAATAGCCGAGCGTCACCAGAGCATCAGTCAAGGTTATCTGCGTACCGCCGAAGCCGTAGCAGATCGGACCCGGTTCGGCCTGTGCGCTTTCAGGACCGACCCGCAGGCCACCTTCCTCATCGATACTGACGATGCTGCCGCCACCCGCGCCGATCGAGACGATATCGATACTCGGCTGCATGATCGGGCGACGATTGATGCTGACGTCGCTGCGCTCCGAATATTGACCTTCGCTAATCAGCGAGACGTCGAACGTCGTCCCGCCGAGATCGCCAACGACCATATTCCCTTGATTGATCAGGCTACTGAGGCGCGTTGCTCCAATAACGCCCCCGGCGGGCCCGGACTGGACCACCCGCACTGGGACCTTGCTGGCGATTTCTGTGGAGGTGATGCCGCCAGTGGACTGCATCACGGTCAAAGCGCCCGAGAAACCCTCCTCTGCAAGGCGACGACCAACTTGGTCCAGGTACCCGCTAAAGCGAGGTCGGGTGAACGCGTTCAGTACGGTCGTGCTCGTGCGCTCGAATTCCCGTCGCTCTCGAACAATATCCGACGAAATCGATACGAAGATATCGGGATAGAGCTTCCCGATGAGGCGGGTTGCCTGTAGCTCATGCTCGGGATTGGCGTAGGCATTGAGGAAGCACAAAGCGATACTGACGACGCCTTGCGCAACCAGTGTCTCGACAGACGCTATCAGTTCCTGCTCGTCGAGTGGTTCGACGACGACGCCACGGAAATCGACCCGCTCGGACACTTCCATTCGAAGGTACCGCGGAACGAGCGGTGTGGCTTGCTTGTAGAAGAGATTGTAGATCTCCGCTCTGTTGCCGCGGGCGAGTTCGAGAACGTCCCGAAATCCCTTCGTGGTGATGAGCCCGACACGCGCACCTTTCTCCTGCACGATTGAGTTGAGCACCATGGTGCTTCCATGAACAATCGTCGGCAGAGAGGTGATATCCGCCTCGAGCGCCCGGATGCCTTCCACAAGACGACCGCTCAATGTTCCGGCCGAACGGACCTTTTCTGTGCGAACCTCACCCGTCAACTCGTCATGATAGACGAAGTCAATGAATGTGCCGCCAACATCGACTGCTAGACGCAAGATCTACCTCCTTAGTTTGCAAGAGGTCGGCTCCGCCGGCTGCGTCCTTCGCAACCCGGATGTAAATGAACCGTCCCTGTTCCCCATCAGGCCGATTTGACTTCGGCCCGTTTTCTCAGAAAAACTTAGGAGAAGAGGCGGCGAATGAAATCTCGAATATCGGATGCGATGCCGCCATAAATTTCCTGGCGGACGGGCGGAAGAGAAGATTGTTCACAAGGACCTAAAATGACGAAGAAGTCGATCGAGCTCGATCAAATCAACCGCAAGATTCTGATCGAACTCCAGAGAGATGCCCGGATAACCAACCTGGAACTCGCAAACCGCGTTGGTCTTTCGCCGAGCGCTTGCTTGAAAAGAGTGCAGGCATTGGAAGCGGCGAACTGCATTCAGGCCTACATCATCGCAACCGATCTCGATCGCATTACCCACAATGTGCAAGCCTACTTCATGGTGCACATGGACAATATCCGGCCCGAGACCATTACCGGGTTCGAGCGCGCATTCATCGGGTTCTCGCAGGTCGTCGACTGCATGCGCGTTGGTGGGGATCCGGATTTCATAGCCCTAGTCGTCTGTTCGGACATCCCGGAAATCGACCGGCTGATTAACGAGATGATGGCCGCCGATATAGGTATTCGCTATATCCGCATGCACGTCATCTTGAGCAGACCGAAATGGTTTGTCGGCTACCCGCTCGAAGCGATGAAATGGAAATCGGGTACGTGAGGGCAAGCTCTACCTTCCTGTAGAGGCTCAGTGGAACTCAGACGGAGAGCTCGGAAGCTCCGTTCCAGTCGATACATTATGCGATCCCAGACGCACATAACATGAACAATCGCAGGAGCGTACCAAACGTCACCCCTCCCGGATGGCGGCTGGTGTTTAGACGGCTGACGCCGCCCGAGCACGCATCGCGTGTCCGCGAGCCCCAGAGGAGCTGATCGAGGCACCGGCTAGGAAACGATCAAAACCCAAAAGCCAGGCCGCGCGTTCGGTGAGATCAGAGCCCGCCCGAGCAAAGAATGAACTACTCTCAAGCAACGTCGGCCCTTGAAACGCGCGTTTTGCTCACCTACCTCATTTTTGCCGGATGCCCCTCTCGGGTCCTGGCACGGGAACGATGGTCCACTCATGTGTTGGACCGGGTTCGGTTCATATCGCTTCGCAAGGAGGATATGGTCCGGCGTCTGCCCGACCCCCCACCTTCTTGCGTAACGCGGTGTGCGATCGACCGTCTCGGTCTTCTCATCGTCTGGTCCCGACCGCCTCCGATCCATTCGGCTCCGGCATGCACGTGCTTGGCACGTCGCAAGCAACATGGCTGATTAAGAAACGAAGGAGGATGCACATGCTGGTATCGGATTTTGGCCGCATCGGGTTCGACCCGTTTCTGGAAATGCGGCGCATGCAGCAGGAAATGAATCAGCGCTTGTCCGACATGACAGCCAAAGCCGCCCAGGAGTTTCCACCCGTCAACCTCTGGATGGGTGAGGACAGCGTGGCGGTGACTGCTGAATTGCCTGGGATCGCGCCTGACGATGTCGATCTCACGGTTCGCGAGAACACGCTGACATTGACGGGCGAACGCGGATCCCCGGCGCAGGACGAGAGGTCCGTCTGGCACCGGCGCGAGCGAGTGTACGGAAACTTCTCTCGAACGGTGCAATTGCCTTTCCGCGTCGATCCGGAACAGGTCGAGGCGCGCTTCGCCAACGGGCTACTCGAAGTCGAACTGCACCGGCCTGAGACGGATCGGCCGAAGAAGATCCAGATCAAAGGATAAGGAGGCAAACATGGCTCAGGAACTGAAAACGACCGAGCGCCGGGCCCCAAGCAAGCTTGACGGTGGCGAACCGACCCATTCGCGCCCGCTGTTTGTCCCGCGCACCGATATCTATGAGACAGAGGACAATGTCGTTGTTCTCGTCGACATGCCCGGCGTCGCCTCGGAGGGTGTCGACATCACGCTCGAGAAGCGGACGCTGGCGATTCGCGGCTACGCGACGGACCAGCAGCATGACAACTATCGCCAAATCTACGCCGAATATGGCGCGGGCAATTATGAGCGCGTCTTCACCCTGTCCGAGGATATCGATCGGGACAGTATCGAGGCATCGCAGAAGAACGGCGTCCTACGGCTGGTCCTTCCGAAGGCTGCGCCGGCCAAGGCGAGAAAGATCCAGCTGAAGATGGCGTAATTCGTCCGGTGAAAGGAGGTTGACCATGCAGATTAGAGATCTGATCCCCTGGGGCAATACCAAGGGAAGCGAAATTGCGAAGTCAGACGAGGGAAACCCCGTCTTTTCTTTGCAGCGCGATGTGAACCGTATCTTCGAGGATTTCTGGAAGCGGTTCGATCAACCGTTCGGCACTTTCGGGCGCTGGGAGACCGGTGGGCCGCGAACGGACATCGCCGAAACCGAGAGTGCGCTTGAGGTTTCGGTGGAACTTCCTGGAATCGATCAGAAGGACGTCGATGTTTCCCTGACGGACAGCGCGCTCACGATCAAGGGAGAAAAGAAGAGTGAGCAAGAAGAGAGCAAGAAGGGGTATCACTTGTTGGAACGCTCATACGGGTCGTTCTACCGCTCGATTCCGCTACCGTCGGGCGTCGACACGGACAAGGCCGCCGCGCAATTCAAGAACGGTGTCCTGACTGTGACGCTCCCAAAAACGGAGGAAGCGCTGTCGGCTGTGAGAAAGATCGAGGTGAAGGCGACCTGACATCCGCTTCACGGTCGTGAGATGCGGCGGACGAAATCCGTCGCATCTCTTACGATTACTGCATGTGTCTCGTCCGAGGATACGCCATGAGCGAAGCGCGGGCGCGGGCGAGATCTTCGCGGGCGACGGTCAGCATCTCGTCTGCCGTCTCCAGAGCCGCGAAAGCAGCCGCAGTCGGATTGGGCCGTTCCGCAGTGATGCGAACCCAGGCGCGATCGATTTCAGCAAGAGCCGCGCGCACATTCGGATCGCTCGTTCAATGGCATCGTAGAGAGCAAACTCCTCTTCGGAGACTATTCGCGAATTATCACCGATCATCGATCTTCTTCCGACCACACGTCCACGTGCATGCTCGAATGGCAAAACTATCACCAAGAGCGCGCATTTTAAACAGTCAGCGTGGCGACGTTGCGATCGTAATTGGGTGAGAACCCTCGGGACCGAACCGGTGGAAGTCGCGACCATGGAAACGGCTGATGAACGCTGGGTCGACTGCCTCCCCTCTGCCTTGGGCTTCAGTTTTCCTGAACGGACACGCCATTCCGGTCAAGCCGCAGTTCAACGCCGGCCGGCTTCGTTTCCTCGCGATAGAGGTAGACGCCGAGGACTATAACGGCGACAACCAGGCCGCCGATGATCAGGTAGAGAGTGTTGTTTTGCTGCATGAGAGCCAATCTTGCCTTTTACAAGTGGAGGGAAGAGCGATTATCCGACCCAAGTTTTGATGAGTTTGCATCAATAACGGCGACGCGGATCCGAAAAAGTCAGCCCGACACCCACCCCCAGGAGGAAACTGAGTATGCCGACCCCAAGGAGCAAAGTCGCTGTGGTGCCCGGGTTCTTTCGAGCGGCCTCTGATACCGCCCGGGCCTGCGTGCCCATTTGCTTCGCCGCCCCCGCCGCCGATTTCGACACATCCTCGTAAAGATCGGCTGCCCGCTCGCGCGCTTGATCCAACACGCCGTTCGTTCGATCCGCAAGCAGCTTGTTGACCTTTGCCACTTCATGGCGAAGCGTCGCGATCTGCTTTTCCAGGGCGTCCTGGGTATCGCCGACAGCCGGAGCGGCGGGCTTCGAGAGCTTGGCCATTCAAAGCGTCCTTAAAAAGGCCTTGTACAATCCACGTGTCGCGGAAAAATCCTTGGCCCCTTGCGAATGAAAAGGTCAGTTCCAGAACCTTTTCATATTTGGTCGTCGCCCGGATTAGCGTTCCCAGCGGCCTTCGTATTTGAACTCAGGGGCCGCCTTGAGCTGATCCTTGGTCGCGTCCATCACCGCCGTCCACTTCTTGTCGTTTTCGACATAGGTGATTTTGACGGACTTCGGGCTCACGATCACGTAGCGATCGCCCATCCCGAGAAACCCGCCGACCGATACGATGTAACCCGTCAGCTGATCTTCCGACAGGATCAGATCCTTGATTTCCCCGATCGTCTCGTTGGCATTGTTGGTGACATTGAGATTGACCAGGTTATAGCTCAACACATCGGTCGGCTTGGCGGTAACGAAGGTTTCCGTGGTGGCGGTTTCCGCCGTCTGCGCGGCAGCCGCTCCAACCATCATCGTTGTCGCTGCAAGAGCAATTAGAATGCGTCGCATGGTCCCACTCCTTTGATGATGTTCAGGAACCCGAAAACGCCGTGACGGTTGTTAAAGTTCCAACGTCCTCAGTGAATTACGGATGATTTGCGCACCCGGTAGTTCGACCAAGAACCACGGAGGGTGCGCAACTGCTTGTGCGTCGATCACGCACAACGGACCGGTGGAAATCCAACCCCGCCGACGGCGGGTTTCGATTATGCCAGAGAGGACCCTTACCAATCATCCTGTTTGCTGTACCAGTCGTCAATGTCGCGCTTGGCGCGGTCCTTCTCAAGACCATAGCGTTCCTGGATTTTGCCTTCGAGCTGATCGCGTTTCCCGGCGATCTCGTCGAGATCGTCGTCGGTGAGCTTGCCCCACTGCTCCTTGATCTTACCCTTGAACTGCTTCCAATTGCCTTCGACCCGATTCCAATCCATGTGCGTTCCTCCCTGAAATGGTGCCTGTACTAACAACTCACATCGGCGGAATTGGTTCGATCGATCGCCAGAGAATTTGTCAGAGCGCGGTTTAGCGGGCTCGCACTTCGGCCGATAAGCGGATCTTACGGGCCCGCGTGCTAGGAAACCGCTGAAAGGGATTGGTGAGGGAGACGTACGAACCAAAAGAGCAAAGGTTTGTTGCCGGCCAAAGTTAGGCGAGATCGGCCGTTGGCGGGGGGTACATAAGATCTGCGGAGGATGACCCGCGTGATGTTGACGGTGGCTTCGCTGCGCTCGCGCCTATTCGTTCTAATAATCGATCCTTCGGAACGATCAGCCGAACGACGAGACCCTTAGGGTCCCAGATGCGAATGATCTCTCCGCGGAACTGTTTTTCGACAGTGAGCTTGCCAAGCTTTGTCCCGAAACCCTCTGTCTCGGTCTGCGCGACTGCAGGCCCTCCTCGCTCGGTCCAGACCAATTCCAGCGTTTCGCCACGGTCCATATTTGGCGGCGCTCGTTGCAAACCATGCACGACAAGAGCAAGACCGGTTATGGCCGTCCGTGACACCCAAAGGTCGCACCTCGTATCGTCACGCGATGCCCCTGATCTGTTTTCCAAAAGATGCGGTGGCGTCGCTACGATCCCACTGCCGCTGGCAAAGGGAAGAGGCTGAGGCCCACCCTCTGGCCGCGAGCAGCACCGGAAGCGCGTGTTGCGTGCGGAGGTGAATTCCGCCGGTCGACAGCGTGGTGATGTGGCACTGTGAATTGCCGCCTGATCCCTTAAATCGATTCCTATCCAAGGAATCATCCAGTAGACCATCATGCAAAGATGGAGGCTAGGACCCTGCGGTGCATCGATTGAGGTGGGATGCCAAGTTTTTCGTGCGCCCCGCCGTCGAGGTGGCGGCGGACCTGATCGGCGCCGAATTCGCGGTGTCCGGCGTCGGCGGAATTATTGTCGAGACCGAGGCATATCTGCTCGATGACGCCGCGTCGCACAGCTTCGCCGGCGCCACCGACCGAAATCGAGCGATGTTCGGTCCGCCGGCGCACACCTATGTTTATCTCTCCTATGGCCTCCATTGGTGTCTCAACTTCGTTTGCTTGCCCGGCAGCGCCGTCTTGATCCGCGCGATCGAGCCGAAGTGGGGCATCGAGGCGATGCAAGCGCGGAGGGGTGTTAGTAAGGACAGGCTCTTGTGCTCCGGGCCGGGACGCCTCGGCCAGGCGCTGGCGATCAATAGAGCGCAGGATGGCCTGCCGCTTTGGCAGGAGCCGTTTCACCTCCACCTACCGGCTCAGCGTCCGCCGATCTCCAGCGGTATCCGTGTGGGAGTTACGAAGGCGGTGGAACACCCGTGGCGTTTCGGGCTCGCCAACTCGCCCTTCGTCAGCCGTAAATTCTAGCGCGGAAACGCCTGCGCCGTTTTTAGCCTGATCCCGAGGCTCGACTTGTCGGAATCGATCGCGTTCAATGACTCTCGGGCCCCGACCCAGAATCATCGTAATCTCGATAGCCAATCAGTGGAGGCGACCAAATGACGAAATCAAATGTGGGCTTCATCGGGCTCGGGCTGATGGGTCAGGGCATGGCGGCGAATATCCTGAAGAAGGGCTCGCCGCTTTGCGTGATGGCGCATCGCAATCGCGCGCCGGTCGACGCGCTGGTCGCCGAGGGCGCGACGGAGGCAGCAACACCGCGCGATATGGCCGAGTGTTGCGACATCATCATCCTTTGCGTAACCGGCTCGCCGGAAGTCCTCTCGGTGATTGAAGGCCCGGACGGCATCGCTTCCGCCGGCAAGCCGCTCACCATCGTCGATTGTTCGACCTCCGATCCCTCCGTCACCACAAAACTCGCTGCGAACCTTGCCGGCAAGGCTATTACCCTCATCGATGCGCCGCTCAGCCGTACCCCGGCGGACGCCGCCGCCGGTACGCTCGATGTGATGGTCGGCGGCGCGGACGAGGACGTGCGCCGTGTCTGGCCCGTGCTCGAATGCTTCGCCGGCAGAATCGTCCACACAGGCCCAACCGGCACCGGCCACACGATGAAGCTGCTCAACAACTTTCTCTCGATGGGCTATGCGGCGCTCTATTCCGAGGCGCTGATGCTCGGACGCAAAGCGGGGCTCACCCCGGAAGTCTTCGACAGCGTCATCCGAGGGGGCCGCATGGATTGCCCCTTCTATCAGACGTTCTTCCGCTGGGTGCTGGAGCGTGACCCGAACGCCCACAAGTTCGCAATCCGCAACGGCTTCAAGGACATGAGCTATCTCGCCGGCTTCGCCAATGCGAGCGGCGTCGCGAACCCGATCGGGGCCGCAGTCAGGAATTCCTTCGCCCAGGCGGTCGGAGCTGGTCGCGGCGAGGAATACGTGCCGATGCTGTCGGATTTCGTCGCCGAGGCGAACGGCATCAAGTGAGAGGCGGCTGTTAACGGCGCGGCTTTCTCCGGCGTCGAGCACGACATCGAAGCGTCTATGCGCGCTCTCACCCGGATCGCGGACACGCAAGGTTTAGGCGGATCTGCGGATGCATAGGAATTGGCGCAGAGCTCTTCATGAGTTCCGCCGCCGTTATCTACATGTTGCCCCTCGCTTTTCGGCCGAGGCAGAAAGAAACGGCCGCATTCTTGGTAACCGGAGCAAATTGCGTGGCAGACTTATCGCCGGATTGGCTGACGGGAAGTGTGCATAAGTGAAGGCTGGCCGTGTTGGGTGGCGCCAGGGGGATTCCGCGCCGGGGGCAAATCATGCGTCCATTGCCAAGAAGCTACTTGCCTCGCCCGAACATGCCGACACGCCTTCCCTGAAGGCGTTGCGTGGGTGATGTCGCGTTGTCGGTGGCTTAAAGGTTGGCGGATATTTTGGGGGGATGAGCGAACCGACCATCAGCTACAAGAACCACCGCTTTCCCCCGCAGATTATCGCGCGTGCGGTCTGGCTGTACTTCCGGTTCCCTTTGAGCCTGCGGTTGGTCGAGGAAATGCTGTTGGAGCGTGGCATTGTCGTGTCCTACGAAACGATACGGCGGTGGGCCGCAAATTCTGCGCGGCTTATGCGAAACAGTTGCGCAGAAAGAAGCCGTCGCGAAAGGATATCTGGCATCTGGACGAGGTCGTGATTTCCATCGGCGGCCGCAAGTTTGGCTTTGGCGTGCCGTTTACGAGGACGGTTACGTTCTCGACGAGGTCGTCCAGGAGCGGCGCGATACCAAAGCTGCCAAGCGATTGCTGGTCAGGCTGCTGAAGAAGCAAGGCTTGGCGTCGAAACGGATCGTCACCGACAAGCAGCGCTCATATGGAGCTATAAGACGCGACGTGATGTCGGCTGTAGAACGCCGCTCGCACAAGGGGCTGAACAATCGCGCGGAGAATTCTCACGTGCCACTTCGAAAACGAGAGCGGATGATGCAGGGATTTCGATCTTCCGGCGGCCTGCAACGTTTCATCTCAGTCTTTTCAGCAGTCCGAAATCTCTTCGTCCCGCCGCGCCAGAAACGCTCAGCCCTCGCCACCCACATTCATCGGACCCGCGCGATGGCGCAGTGGAATGCCGTGGCCGGCGCAACAGTCTGAGGTCACAGACCAAAGCCTTGTCCGGGCGTTGATGAAGCAACGTGACATCGCCGATCGCAACTAGCGTACGTGCACCCGGTCAGGCTCGGTCGTAGGTAAAGGACGTCAGCAAGGTGGTTACGAAATTGCTCGCCCGTTCCTTGACGAGCAACTCGGTCCACTCATTGGTTCCTCGAAGTCTTAGATCGGTATAGATGCTGTCGACGGCGGCCTCTTCGATGCGTTTGATGTGCGCCTTGAAATTTGCCTCGCCGCCGGCACGGTACATGTCACGTATGACCATGCGCAGGATTTCCTGGATTGCGATTTGCCACGACGTGTTGATCGCCTGGAGTTCATTCGTATCCGGTGCCATCGGGCTCCCTTTCGTTTTGAGTGTCCCGAGAATGACATCGCCATGCTGTCGGGTGGCAGCAAAAGCTATCCTTGTCTTGCCTTGCGATTGGCATAGCGCCGGTCGCGGTTGGCCTTCCGCACCGCCTCATCTTCGATCACCTGCGCTATACGTGCATTTTCGGCGATCGCCCGCGCTTCGGTTTCGGTGACTGCCGCCGCCTCAACGGCTGCCTGCCGCGCTGTCGGCTCGGTTCGGCTCGGTCTCGATACGCTTTTGCTCCTCAAGCTTCAGACGCTCGCGTTCAACACGCCGCTCTTCACGAGCGGTGGCAATGGCTGCGCGCGGCCTGCCTTGCCATCCTAGCTGGTTCCGCCGCAGTCCTTGCCGCTCGGTAGGCGTTCAGGAGAGCAGTTTTGGCGTCAGCGGATGCGGCTCGGCGGTCGGAGACTTCGTTTTTTCTGGCGTTCTTCATTCTTATCCCAATAGTGAGCGCAGCAGAGATCAGCGCGCCTTGGCGCGTTTGGCGATGAGGTAGGGTGGCGCCGACAAGCGGTCGCCCAACTCCTTTGCAAGACGTGCCTCTCGAAGCCGGAGAGACTTGGCATCCCGGGCCTGAGCGACGGATTCCACCTCTTCTATCGCGTTGTTTTTGGAGAAGAACTGCGTCCGGACTTTCATGAAGGCGATCTCCGCCTGCTGACGGGATTTGCTGTGTGCTTCTATCATTGGAACCTCAACTAGTTCGGCTTAGCAACCGAAACAAAAAAGGCCAGGCAAAACGCCTGGCCTTGTTGAAACAGCTTCCGGCAGTGCCAGTACATCCGTGGTCAAAGGGAAGCAAATCTCGATTTTAGGCGGACTGCAGATTGGTAGCAGACATCTTGCCCGACTTATTGTCGCGCTCGAGCTCGAAGCCGATCTTCTGCCCTTCGACAAGTTCGCGCATTCCGGCGCGCTCGACAGCGGAGATGTGCACGAACGCGTCTGCGCCACCGTTATCAGGCTGGATGAAGCCGAAGCCCTTGGTGGAGTTGAACCATTTTACTGTGCCTGTGGTCATGATGAACCCTTTCAAAGCATAGAGTGAGGAACCGCGCAGCCTATGCTGCGCAGGTAGAAACCGACTGTTTTTGAAAGGGAAGTTCGCTTAAGGCGCGGTGCCAATCGCGCGGTAGACAAAGCTCGGCAAGCAAAAGATCGATGCCGCATCTATAAGGGACTTGGATTGCCGCGTCAACGATTAGTTTTCCAACATGCAGAATACATCCTAAGATTGTGCTCATTTCACACTTCCAGACGCCGATACAGCGCTGTCGCGATCACGGCAAACGACAAAACTGCCATCGATGTCGTCTAGCGCCACGGCTCCGAGGAGCGCCATATTCTGATGAATTTCGGTTTTTAGGATGTCGATAGCTTTGAGGATACCTGGACTGCCGGAGGCGACCGCCGCATAGAGGAATGGGCGCCCAACAAAGACGAAGCGCGCACCCAGGGCGATTGCCTTGATTACATGGGTGCCCCGCCTGAAGCCACCGTCGATCATGACAGCGGTTTTGTTGCCGACCCGCGCAACAATCGCAGGAAGCGCACTTAAGGGCGACATGGTCCCGTCGAGTTGACGGCCGCCGTGATTGGACACTATCAGCCCATCCGCACCAACTCATGAACCCGCAACGCGTCATCCGGATGCATAACGCCTTTGACGACGAGCTTTCCCGGCCAACGCGCGCGGATACGCTCGAGATGGACCCAATTCAGGTGATCCCTCCGCCCGAAGTCGCGCATGAAGTTCGATGAGATGATCGGTGCGCCACGGTCCCCATAGGAGTTCTCAAAATGTGGAACGCCATGCACTGCCAGAGTGCGTAAAAAGGTTCCAATCGTCCATCGGGGATGAGTGATGCCTTGCCATGCCAAGCGTAAGCTCGGCCGCAAAGGAGTCGAGAAGCCGGCGCGAATATTGTTCTCGCGGTTTGCCAAAGTAGCCGTGTCGACCGTGAGTACCAACGTCTGAAAACTGGCGCGTAGTACCCGGTCGACCAGCGCGTCAATCCGATCTGGTTCTCCCGGGAGATATGCCTGGAACCAGGCGCCCGGGGCGGTGGCGGCGACTTCTTCGAGCCGTGTCAGCGACGATCCACTCATGATCATGGGAATTCGACGCTCATTGGCCACCTTGGCCAGCACGACGTCACCAAGATAGAAGCGGACATGATACATGCCGCCGAGCTGCAGGTTTGCCCACTTCCAGACCTTACCTCGGAAGCTGCGATCGACGCGTTTCGACCCAGCGCTGCCATTCGCCGATAGCGCCCGACGGCTGGTCGATCGAAGATTCCGTGCGTTTCGCAGGTTAGCAAATCCTGTCATCGGTAAATCGCGGTTCATCGCCCGGCTTGCCGCACGCGACCCAGTCGCGCTTCGCCCGCAGGTAATTGGTCAGTTCGGCCAATTCAGTTGCCTTCTGCTCAAGCCTGACGAGCTGGACGTCCATGATCTCGATCTCACGCGCCGGCGATAAGCCCTCTCGTTGCAGTTCCGTGGCAATCTCCGCGATCTCTTTGAGTGGCAGACCCAGTGATTGTGCGAAACGGATCATCCGAACCGTCGAGGCGTCCTGGGCAGTGAAGATCTGATAGGGATTGCGACCACCTTTGGCGCCGAGTTGCGGCCTGAGCAGACCTTTGCGGACATAAAAGCGGACAGTGTCCTGGCTCAATCCTGTTCGCTGGGCGAATTCTCCGATCAGCATTTTTTCACACCTTAAGCTGTTGACCATGGACCTTAGTCCAGCCTTATATGATGCGTTCCCTCAATTGTGGAACACTTTCATGCTGAACTATCCTAATAACGATTCCCATGAGCCGACTGCCTTCGTGACTGGGGCAACCGGCCTTCTGGGCAATAATCTGGTCCGCGAACTAATCGCCGACGGCTGGGGCGTGCGCGCGCTGGTTCGCTCGCACGAGAAAGCAGCAATGCAGTTTGCCGGGCTGGATTTAGAGATCATCGCCGGCGATATGCTCGACGTGCCGGGTTTTGCGGACGCACTTAGGGGCGTCGACGTGGTTTTCCACACAGCGGCTTATTTCCGGGACTCTTACAAAGGCGGGAAGCATTGGGACGCGCTCTACGCGGCCAATGTCGCGGGTACGCGTGGCTTGCTCGATCACGCTTATCGTGCCGGCGTGCGGCGCTTCGTCCATACCAGCTCGGTCGCAGTGCTGCGCGGTGCAAAGGGACAAACCATAGACGAGTCCATGTTGCGGGACGAGCGGGACGCCGATGATTATTACCGCAGCAAGATCCTGTCGGACCGCGTGGTGCTTGATTTTCTCGACAAACATCCCGATTTCTGGGCGGCCATGGTGCTTCCGGGCTGGATGCACGGGCCGGGGGATATCGGGCCGACGTCGGCTGGCCAAACAGTGCTGGATGTGGCGCTCGAGCGCTTGCCCGGCGTTCCACCCGGCTCCTTCTCGGTGGTCGATGCGCGCGATGTGGCGCGGGCGATGATCCTCGCTAGCCACAGGGGGCAACGCGGCGAACGTTACCTCGCCGCCGGACAGCATATGACCATGGCCGATTTGTTGCCGTTGATCGCACAAGCCACCAGGGCCAAGGCACCGACCCGCCGCATTCCACTCTTCTTGCTTTACCTGATCGGCGCCGGCAATGAGCTCTACGCGCGGATGACTGGCAAGCCTGTACTCTTGAGTTGGGCCATGGCGCGAACAGTTGCCACGGAGAATGACCGATCTCGCTACGATTGTGCGAAGAGCACACGAGAATTGGGTCTGGAGTTCCGGCCCGTGAGCGAAACCCTGCGTGATGAAGTGGCCTGGTTCCGTACGCACGGCTTCTTGCCTAGCTGAAACCTCGCCATACGGCGTTAAAGGGCTACAGCCAAGACAGAGGTTTCAGCCAAAGACCCTTGAAGGCCGGCGACATTCGTTGATTTCGGTCTTAGTGCCCTTTTCTCCTTAGAAATCGCGCACGGATACGAAGGCGTCGATTCATTTTCGCTTCGGTTAATTGTGGCCCGATCTACTGGGCGATCGCAACGCGATCACCCACACTCACGCTGGCTCATCAGTAGTCGTCAACTCAGACGTGAAGGGGCATCAACGTGAACAGGAACGGGAACGATTCTTCCAGAGTTTGACCAGGTTTCGGCTTCGGCTTGGCCAGCCAGCGTGGCGGGGCGACGGCAAAAAACAATGCGCCCGGCGGTATGCATGTGGATTACAACCCCGGAACATTGCGCCGATTGATTGTCGCACCATCTGATCCGGCATTCGTCGCGCTCGCCACCCAATTGCTGTGACACCGCCTCGGCATCCGCCACGAAACTTTAACGCCAGATGCGCCACGATGGCCGCTATGGTGCCGTGCCCAACTCTTTGAACAATATACTTGCGTAGAAATCCACGCACTCTCCAACCCGTGCGGTGACCTCCTCATCGCTATCGTTCCATGGCGTTTCAAGGCCGATAGCGGCCCTGCGCAAGGGCTCAGCAACCAGAGCAGCAAGGATCATCCGGGCAAATCGGATGACATCAAATGACTGGACATCGGCTTGGTACTCGCGCAGCCAGTTCGCCACGGCCAGCACTCCCCGCTCGACTCCATTTCGATTATAGATTTCTGCCAGCCGTTCTCGGCCCTCCTTTTCAGCACAGATGAGACGGAAAAGGGCTACAGCTTCCTTGGATAGGGCGATCCGATATATCCTGCTCAATAGCTCTTGCAGGCTCCCCGGATCAGGACGCGGCTCGCTCGGCCGGTGATCTCCACTCGTTTGGAGTTGCTCAGTCCAAGACGCTACGATTTTCCCGACCAGTTCCTCACGATTGGCCGCCACAGCGTAAACAGTCTTTTTGGCAACTCCTGCGCTACGCGACACCGCATCGATGCTGAACTTGGCAAATCCCTGGTCAAAGAGAAGTTGTGTTGAGGCTTGGAGAATTTTGTTTTCCACCTCAAGCCGATTACGGGCCGGACGCCCTCTCGCTCGCTTTTCCAAATCTTGATCCCCTTGACCAACGTCGTACGAAGGATATACCGATCATATTTAGGAAACGCCATACGTTTCCTAAATATAGGAGATAGGAAATGCAAGAGGATTTGGAAGCAGCAATCCCTGTCGCGCTGCTGCACGCCGACCCAATTAGACTCGAAATGGGTATCAAGCGCTTCGCCTCCGGCACCCTCACGGTCGCCTGCAGAACGATAATGCCAGGGTGCAATGGAGCGATGCTGGAATGGTGGTTCAAGTATTTTGAAACCGACGAACACCTTCGCTGGTGGCACCCGATTGATCACAAGCGCCATTTTGGGTGGGACGAGCTTTGGAAAAAAGGGGAGAACTACATCGGCGCGACGATCAGGGCGACGGAGTCGCTAGGAGAGGTTCCTCCGGTCAAAGCAACCATCAAGTTCCTAAGCCCAGCCGCATACTTCAGTGCCACGGACATCGATGCCGCAAAGCGGGTGGGCGGCGTATCCGCACTTTTCTACGCTGGAATTGGCTTTGGCGATGATGTTGAGATTGACGAGCATGGAATTCCAATAGGCGGCCGGATGATGCACGTCACACGGGACACGCCCGATGGCCTCGTTCTGCGAAGCAGATTCGTTCTTGGTCTCGATAGCGACAAGGGCGGCCACCCTGTCCCGGACGAGATCGGACTGGGGCTGATGCGCCATTGCCATTCGGAGTTCTCGTTCCTCGCGAAGGCACTTCCGTCTGCATATTATGGTGATCTCGCAAATTCTCGACCTGCCGACAACTGGTAGCTTCGCCCGACTGAAATAACGCAAGATAGCCGAGCGTCGAAGCATCAGGAACGCTCGGCCTTCTAAGCTGCCTCGTCGATGATTGTGTTTTTGAGCACTCCTAACTTGTCGACTTCGACTTCAACAACGTCGCCGGGTTTCGTTCAAAGCGGTGGATTGCACTTGGCCCCAACACCAGCGGGGCTGCCGCTTGCGATGACGTCGCCTCCACCAGCACGGCGATCATCGCAACTGACGATCGTCGTGTTCACCTTGCGACAGCCGGATGTCCTGCAGGAATCGGAAGAGCGACCCCGCCAGGAAGCAGAGTGCCGCAACGAATAGCACGGCGGCGCCCGGTTCGTGACGGTATCCCAAAAAGGCTACGACGAAGCCGAAGAGGAGCAGAAGCGTCACGCCGATTCCGGCTAGCAACGCCAGGTACAATGCGCTGTTCAAGAGGCGTTCACGCCGCCTCAGTTCCCCGATTCCCTTCTTCAGCGGGGCTCGGGCGACGTCACCCTCGTCGATCTCGCGGAGGTTTCTGATCCGCTCGGTTACGCCGGAAATCCGATTGACCAGGACCGCCACCATCGCCGCGACGCCATTCAGCATGAACGCCGGCGCGACCGCGTGATTGATCATCGTTGAAAGCTGATCGGCTTCGACTGACATACGGGCACCTTCGATCGGTACGGCACGAATGGACGACCGCGGCGCCGTGGAGGCGCTACGGAATGACATTGACTGCACGCGCAGCCACGAGCACGAGTGTCAGCAGTGAAATGGCACTTTCGAGCATCATCAGCCCCTTCGCACGCCGGGTGAGTGGCAGCACGTCGGTAGGACTGAAAGCGGTCGCCGTATTGAACGCCAACGACAGGTAATCGACGTAGAGCGGCCGCCAGTCTGGCGGCGCTAGTTCGGGAGCCGACGCCTGGGGAAACAGCCAGTCGGGTCTTCCCGCCATCCCACGCGCGATGCGCGACGGGCCACCCGCGTCGATCTGCCAGTAGAGTAGCGAGAAGGTGAGAACGTTGGTGACCCAAATGGTAAATGACGACGTCAAGAGCGACACTGAGCGCGTCTCGGGAGGGTGCACGGTGATGATCCCGACCATATCTCCGAGTTCCGCCGCCGTATTCCCCGCGTAGACGCTGGCAAGCAGCATGACGGCGACGTGCTCGATCCGTAGCCACACAGCGTTGCCGGTCGATAGCGTTACTTGGACCATTGGAACGATAGCTGCTACCAGAACCACGTACGATATCCATCGCGGCATGGCATAGACGTGATGCGGCAGCACCTCCAAGAAGGCGAATACCGCAAGGATCGCCACCACCGGAGGCCAGCGTGGTTCGTCACGGCCTGTTTGGATGACATCGCTCATCGCTGCGCCGTCTGCGGACCTTGGGACATGCTGTCGTCACCCATGATGAAGAGGATGTTGGGTTTCCGGGTCTCCTGCGCGTGCATTGTCGCGGTACTCGCCAGCAGGCTGCCGGCGACGGCAGCCGCCTCTGTGAAGATTTTTGCAGTTCGTCTCATTTCTGATGCCTCCCTCAAAGGCCTCCGCGTAGATGGCCACATTGGTTGAAAGACGTGTCAAGGCAAAAAGAGAGACAATTCGGAGAGCTCCAAGTTGTGACCCAGCAAAATGGACAGAACATGGCGCTTGGTGGCGCGCATATTTGCCTCTCGACTTGCCGAACGAGGGCATCTCCACTCTTCCATAAGTATTCTACACTGTACTAGCGGGCGCAGATATTGCCCTTTAGGGAATCAGCATGGAAGCAATTCTCCTAGCGCGGCTCCTCACGACGCATTAACTGCGGTACTGAGATTGGAGTGTGCACTTCAGGATGCTGCCCAGATTTCGATGCGAACAAAATAACCGAAGCCAACCACGAATCTATCGCCTTGAGCGGATACGAACCGGCGGCCCACGTCTGCAGCCGCCATACAGGGCTCCCGAGGTCCTCGCTGGGAACAGGCGCCATGAAAGCTCGTTATCTAGCTGAAGCCTAGAGGAGCCTACCATGTCCGATTCAGCAGACTTGCCTCTTCTTGCAGATGACCTCGAAGCCGGGCTCGCGGCCTACATGACCGATCCGGACCTTTCACCGCCGCCCGCCGGCCGGGCCGCCGCGATTGAGACTATCTTGCGCGACTGGCTTGTCGCTCATCGGTACATGGCCGACGTGCCGGAGCCCACTCCGGTTCGGTTGGATTCCACGGGAGTGAACCAGTATCCGGGTTTTATCAAGTAGCATCCCTGACACATGTCCGGCTCCTGTCGGCCAAAGGTCGGGGATAGGGCGGAGACGCCGGCAAGCCGCTCCGTTCCTTCGAGGGTCTTACCACTCGTTATGATTTCTTGCCCTCACCTTCCCGGCCGCGCCAGCGAACGGGCAATGTCGATGATGTCGTCGCGGGATGCGGTCGGGTCCTCTTTGTTCCAGGCAACACCGAGCCCGATCTTCAGATCGACGCCACGAACGGGTCTGAGCTCGAAGTTGCGGTTCGGCAAGATCCTTCGTCCATTCCGGCGCAAAGCCGATGCCCAACCCCGCTGACACGAGCGACACCAGCGAGAAGGTATCATCGCAGCTATAGGCAATGTTGCCGGTCAGACCATGGGCCTCGAACATCTCGGAGAAATAGCGCTCCGAGTAGGAGAGATTCTGACGGGAAAAGGCAATGATCTTCTCGGAGCGCAGCTCCTCGATATCGATCTCGCTTCGAAGCGCCAGCGGGCTCGCCTTTACGACCGCCAGCAGATAGCGCTCATGGGCGATCGAGAAGAAGCGCAAGGAACCGATGTTTTCGACCGGGCGGATGAAGCCGAGATTGATCTGGCCGTTTTCGATGGACCGGATGATGTCTGAGGTCGAGCCGCTCGTCACATGCAAAGCGACTTCCGGGAACTTCCGGCCGATGCGCGCCAGAAACGTCGGCAACACGCCTATGGTTGCCGGATAGACGGTTCCGATCTTGATCGTGCGGGCAGCCTTGCCGGCAACCGAGCGCGCCATCTCGGCCGACACACCGACATCGCCAATGATCCGGACCGCCCGATCGTAGAACACCTCCCCTGCCCGCGTCAGCTCGACCCTGCGCGTCGACCGCTCCAGCAACCGGACACCAAGCTCCTTCTCCAGCGCCTGGATGTGCGCACTCAATGCCGGCTGGGCGATGCACATGCGCGCCGCCGCTCGGTTGAAATGCAGCTCTTCGGCGACTGCAACGAAATAGGAGAGTTGGCGTAGTTCCATATGAGCACACTGAAGCTGAGAGCATTATCTGAATTTAAGATAAAAAATCAGATATAAATGAAGTCCCCATCTCAAGGCGGGTGGGCAAATCGTGGCCAAAACTCTCGGTACGGCACGGCATAGAGCGCTAATCGCGCTGCTTATTGCGAGGCGTGAGGCCGCAGGACTCACGCAAACAGAACTTGCGGCAAAGTTAGGCGAGTATCAGTCCTTCGTGGCCCGCCTTGAAAGCGGTCAACGTCGCGTGGACGTCGTGGAGTTTCTACAGCTCGCAGGTCTCCTAGGCTTCGACCCCCACGAAGCTATGGATCAGCTCTCGCGTATCCAGGAATAGTCGTATTCACGGCGAGGTGACGGGCGTATTTTGGCATGTCCCGACGCTATTCGCAGCTGAATCTGGCCGATCGACGCCGCCTCTTCCACTTTGTCGAACGCAAGCTGCCGATCAAAGAAATGGCGCGCGAACTCGGTCGTCATCGATCGACGATCTATCGTGAGATCCGGCGCAACACCTTCCACGATCGCGAGCTGCCCGACTATAGCGGCTACTTCCCAACGGTTGCTGATGATATCCGCAAGGAGCGGCGGCAGCGTCTGACTTTGATCTCGGCGAGTGTTCGCCGTCCAAGCAAAACATATGAAGGGCCCGCTTCGCCCGCTCCGGCAGCGCCTCCATCCTTCTGCGGCCTTCACAGCTGCTCTTCCAACAGGTACCCGTCCTCGCGCGTGTCAATCGTTTGCGGCACGACCCACGAGGACAGGTCGCCGAGGGTAGATCCTTCCGTGACGTTTCTGCCGCGAGCGCCTGGTGGACGGCAGGTCCGTACGATCCGAAATAGAGCGAGGTGAGGACCGGCGAAAGGCTTTGACGGCCCATGTATCATCCAACTCGCGGGTTGGCCTTTCGAGCCCATTGCCGGATCGACTGCCTGGCGAGAAGCCAGATGGATGCGTGTGGCGCTTCCTCTGTTCTCCGCAAGTTTAACGGCTGGCTGGCGCACGACCATAGAGCAGGAGCATGAGTATGATCACCACGCCGTAGATGATCTGGCGACCGGCCTCGGGCATCTGCGTGACGGAAAGGATCGATTGCAGCAGCGTGATGAGGATGACGCCGGCGACCGTGCCGAGATAGGATCCCCGTCCGCCGAGGATCGAGGTGCCGCCGAGCACCACGGCCGCTATGGCAGGAAGAAGGTAGGCGTCGCCCATGGATTGCGCGGCCTTGGAGGCATAACCTGCAAGCAGAACCCCGCCAAAGGCCGAGAGCCCGCCCGAGGCGGCAAAGGCGGTCATGACGATGCGGCGGGTATTGATCCCGGAAAGATAGGCCGCACGCTCGCGATTGCCGATACCGTAGACCGCGCGCCCGAAGCCCGTCCGGCGCAGAAGGAAGACCATCGCCGCGCCGATCAGCGCCCAGATGAAGACGACATTCGGGATGCCCGGGATCAAGGCGCCGGTGGCGAGATAGCGCATGGCTGCGGTCGCGGAATCCTGTGGCGAGAAGCCGCCTGTGTAGACCACCATGACCCCTTGCGCGACGGCATTCGTCGCGAGCGTCACGATCATCGAGGGTATGCGCAGGTATGCCACTCCAACGCCGTTGAAGAGCCCGATGCCGATGCCGCAAAGGATGCCGAATGGTATGGCAAGCGTGGTGCCAAGGGGGCCGTATGCTGCAGCGGCGCAGGCCATCATTGCGCCCGTTGCCACGGTCCACGGCACCGAAAGGTCGATCTGCCCGAGCAGGATGACAAGCATCATGCCGGTGGCAATGATGCCGAGGAAGGATGCCACCTTCAATTGCTGCAGCAGATACTCCGGTGACAGGAAGCTGCGCGAATAGAAGCTGCCAAGGACAAGCAGCAGTACGATGCAGCCAAATGCGGTGAGCACCGCCGGATCGAGACTGCGCATGAAACCCTGCTTCCGCTCCGTTGCCCGCGTCATTGCCGTCTCGCTCACAGAAACCACTCCAATCGATTGCGCACACGAAAGAGGGCGAGCGCGCCGAGGCTGATGGCCGCAAGCAGGATCAGCCCCTGAAACAGCGGTTGCCAGAGCGGATCGAGATCGAAAACGAACAGAAGGTCGCCGATCGTCCGGAACGCCAGCGCGCCGAAGACGGCGCCTATGGCGCTGCCCTTGCCGCCGAACAGCGACACGCCACCCAGCACCACTGCGGCGATCGAAAACAGCGTGTAGGCATTGCCGCTCGCAAAGGCCGCGTCGCCGGTATAGGTAAAAAAGGTGAGGAACAGCCCGCCGAGGGCGGCCACCAGGCCCGAAAGCGTATAGGCCAGCAGCTTGCCGCGGCGGATCGGCATGCCGGACATGTAGGCCGAAGTTTCGGAAGAGCCGGCGGCATAGGCCGCGCGGCCGTAGACCGAGCGGCTGAAGGGCACCCATATCAGGACGACCACTGCCGCGAGCGCCACAAGGCTCGCAGGGACGACAGCGAAAATACGTCCCGTCAGGGCATCCGCGAGGTGCTCGTTGACCGACCCTCCCGGAAAGGGCCGCAGCAACAGCGCGATCCCGAAATAGACCGCCCCCGTTGCGATCGTCGCCACGATCGGCTGCAGACGCCCGTATATCACGATGGCGCCGTTGGTCGCCCCGCACAACGCCCCCACGGCCAGGACGACGAGGACGCCGAAGGCCGTCTCGAGCGGCGAGCCCACGACCAGCCACGAGGCCAGGCAGTTGGTGAGCAGGAAGATCATGCCGACGGAGAGGTCGATGCCTGCGGTAATCACGACCATGGTTTGCGCCATCGCGACGAAGGCGAGCAGCACCCCCTTGTTGGCCGCCGTCTGGATGACATTGGCCGTGAAACCAGCCGGATGGTTCGCGGTGTAGATGATGAACATGACCACGAAGATCGCCAGCGCCGTCAACGTGCCCCGGTGCTCCGCCAGTCGGTATTCCCAGTCCTTCATTGCGCCGGCTCCCGCTGGGTTGGTTCTGCAGACGGAATGTTGAGTGCGCTCGCTATCAGGGCGCGCTCCGTTATCTCTGCTCCTGCCAGTTCCCGTTTCACCGTTCCGTCATAAAGCACGAGCACCCGGTCGCAGCAGCCGATGAGCTCGGCATAGTCGGTCGAATAGAACAGGATGGCTGCGCCCTCGTCCGCAAGGCGCCGCAGCAAGAGGTAGATCTCCTGCTTGGTTCCCACGTCGATGCCGCGCGTGGGATCGTTCAGCAGAATGATGCGCGGCTGCCGCATCAGCCATTTCGCGATGACGACCTTCTGCTGGTTGCCGCCCGAAAGGGCACCGACGGGCGCGTCAATATTACCTGCCTTGATGGCGAGTAGCGTCATCATCTGATTGATGGCGCTCTCCTCTTTCGCCCTGTCGATGATCCCGCCACGCGTCAGCCGATCGAGCGACGCAAGCGAGAGATTGTCGCGCACCGTCATCGGCTGCATCAGCCCCTCGGTCTTGCGGTCCTCGGGGATGAGCGCCATGCCGATGCCGTGCCGGCGCGCCTGCGCAGGGCTGCCGATGCTGATCGGGCTGCCGTCGACGAGAACCGTGCCGCGCAACCCGCGCAGGACCCCGAATAACGCCAGAAGGAGATCGCGCTGCCCTTGCCCGTCCAGCCCACCGAGACCGACGATCTCACCCGAGCGAAGCGAAAACGAGATGTCGTGAAGGCGATCCGCCCAGGACAGATTTCGTGTTTCAAGCACAGGCGCAATCTGTGCAAGCCGGCCGGGCTTGGGAGGATAGACGCTGTGATACTCGCGGCCGATCATCATCTCGATGACCTCCGCATCGCTCCTTGTGCCCGCCGCGTAGCTCGCAACCTTGCTGCCGTTGCGAAACACTGTGCAGTCGTCCGCAAGTTCCGCAATCTCGTTCATGCGATGCGAGATGTAGACGAGCGCCAGCCCTTCCGCACGCAATCGCTTCAGTACGGCAAAAACCTTCGCCACGTCGGCCGCCGTCAGCGCCGATGTCGCCTCGTCGAGGATGAGGATGCGCGGCTTGCGGGCCAGTGCCTTGGCGATCTCGACGATCTGCTTGCGCGACAGCGGCAGGTCCTTGACCAGCGCCAGAGGATGGATGTCGGCGGCACCGGCGCGCGCCAGCGCCTCCTCTGCGATGCGCCGTTGGGCCTTGCGGTCGATCATGCCGAACCGCGTCGGCGGATTGGAAATGACGATATTGTCGGCAACGCTGAGTTCCGGGATCAGCGACAACTCCTGAAAGACGCAGGCGATCCCGGCGGCGTTGGCGGCAGCCGGCGAAGCGAATTTCACCGGCTGTGCATCGAGCGTCATCTGGCCTTCGTCCGCAGCCACGACGCCGGCCATGATCTTGATGAGTGTCGACTTTCCGGCGCCGTTCTCACCGAGAACGGCGTGGATGGCCCCAGCCCTGACCGACAGTCCGGCATTTTCAAGCGCGCGAACCCCACCATAGCGCTTCGATATCCCCTCCATGCGAAAGAGCGGGCCGCCATTTTCCATTGCTCTCTCCGGGAAACCGTTACGGACGACGGGCACTGCACGGCTGTGCAACGCCCGTTCCTGATCGACCTACTGGTTTTCCTTGCTCTGCTTCATGATTTCCTGGGCGGAGAAATTGATCCCGCAGGTAGGGAAGGAATTACCGACGAAGAAATTGTCGGATTCGGACTGGAAGTAGTCCTGGCCCTCCTTGAAATTCGGATCCTCGACAATGGCCAACGGCAACTTGACCGACTGCGGCACCACCTGTCCCTCGAGCGCGGCGATCGCCGTCTTGATGGCAACGGCCACCTGTGCGGGTCCGGTTCCGGCCGACGAGCATTTCAGGCCGTCTGCGGCATGTGCTGCACAGAACTTGCGAAACCCGTTTTCGGTTTCGCCGCCAAACGGCACGAACGGATGTTTGGCGTCGATCATCGCCTGGACAATGCCGGTATCGCCGCCCTGGCCGGTAATGCCGTCGAAGGGACCGCTGGTGGCGATCGCATCCGCCGTCACCTTCTGGGCCACCCCGTCATCCCATTTGCCCACGACCTCGATGACCTCGAAGTTCTTGCCCGACGCCTGGAGTCTCTCATGGATGCCGTTGTGCCGATCGGTGTCGACCGAAGTGCCGGCCACACCGCGCACCTCGAGTACCTTGCCGCCGTTCGGCAGGTGTTTGACGAGCCATTCGCCCCACAATTGGCCGAGCCCCTTCTGGTCGACGTTGACGTTGATCGCGTCCTGGGTGTCGAGGATATTGTCGAAGGCAACCAGCACCACGCCGGCTTCCTTCGCCCGCTTGATGACGGGCGCGAATGCCGTCGGGTTCTGGGCGTTGACGACGATGGCGTCATAGCCGGAATCGATGAAGTTGTTGATCGCCGAGATTTGGGCGGGCACGTCCTCACCCGTCGAAACGACCTTGAACTCCTTTAGCTTCGCCGCGACGTCGGGCTGGGCGGCATAGGCCTTTGCCGTCTGCACCATCTGGATACGCCAGGTATTGGCGATGTAGCCGTTGGCAAGCGCGATGCGGTACGGGCCTTCCTTTTTCGGAAACTTGAAGAATTTTGTGTCCGCCGACCATGGCGCGAAACATTCCGGCTCCGCCGCGGGCCCTGAAACCACTTCCGGCTCCGCGTAGGCGGCCGATCCCAACATAAAAAAGGCAGTGGCAGCAACGATGCCGCCAGCGAGTGACTTCACCATCGACATTTCCTCCCATTGGCGCGCCACTGATTTTGTTCTCCGTTTCGAGAGGGAACTCCTTCCCCCGGAACGGCACGAACTTCTCTGGCACCGGCACGCTGGATGCCTGCTTTCACCATTGACGAGGCGCTCTGGTCTCCTCCCGAAAACACCGCTGTCTCTTAATTAGGTAGCGCTACCACAAAAAATTGTAAAGTAACATTTGCGGATTACCGAGAACCGAACTCCTCAATTTTCAAGTGAAATTCGGCGACGTCGACAGCGATGCAGGAAGGCTATTCCCTTCCGTGATGATAGCGCTATCATGCGATCAGCAGTCAGAGTGCGATCGTTGCCGCATGAGGGTACCCATGGCCGAGGATTTCGAGATCGTAGACCAGCGCTTTGCCAGCCTGGTCAACCACAGCGCCCGAGTGGAACAGCTCTATACGGGGTGTCGCTGGGCCGAAGGGCCGGCCTATTTCGCCGCCGGGCGCTATCTGGTCTGGTCGGATATTCCCAATGACCGGATGCTGCGTTATGACGAAACCGACGGGCATGTGAGCATCTTTCGCCAGCCGTCGAACTTCGCGAACGGCAATACCACCGACCGGCATGGCCGTCTGGTGACCTGTGAGCACGGTGGCCGCCGTGTCAGCCGCACCGAACATGACGGGAGCATCACCACCGTCGCCGATCGCTGGAACGGCAAGCGGCTCAACTCACCGAACGACGTCGTCGTGCGATCAGACGGGTCGATCTGGTTCACCGATCCCGCCTACGGCATCGAGTCCGATTACGAGGGCCACAAGGCCGAAAGCGAAATCGGCGCCTGCCACGTCTATCGTGTCGACCCGGCGACGGGCGCAGTTGCGGCCGTCATTACTGACATGGTTCGGCCGAATGGCCTCGCCTTTTCGCTTGATGAAAAAAAGCTCTACGTCGTCGACACCGGCCGGACGCATGGGCCCGACCTTCCTGCGCATATGCGCGTCTTCGATCTGAACGAGGCGGGCGCGATATCGGGCGGGCGGGTCTTTGCCGATTGCACCGTTGGCCTCTTTGACGGGTTCCGCCTGGACGACGAAGGGCGGATCTGGACAAGCGCCCGCGACGGCATCCATTGCTACCACCCGGACGGCACCTTGCTCGGCAAGGTGAGAGTGCCGGAAAACACCGCCAATTGCGTGTTCGGCGGGCCTAAGCGAAATATCCTCTACATCTGCGCGACCAGCTCGCTTTATGCCGTTCGGCTGATGGTCAACGGCGCAAAACTCGACTGAGACAGGAGGCCAGCCATGCCGTTGGTGCGGATCACCATCGTGCGCGAGACCCTCGCCGACGATCCTGCGGCCAAGAAGGCGGCAATCCGCAGCCAGGTCACTGCGGCGATTGCCGAGGCAACCGGATTGTCCGAGCGCGAAATCTCCGTCGTCTTCGATGAGGTGGACGCAAGGAACTGGTATGTCGGCCGCACCGATGTCGGGACCCTGCGCTCACGCAGCCAGAAGGAGTCGACGTGAAGGACGACATCACTCCCAAAGACCAGAGCCGGAGGGCAAGCCGACGCGGCAGTGGGAGACCGACCATAGCCGACGTCGCAAAACTGGCAGGGGTCGCCGCGATTACCGTGTCGCGCGCGCTACGCGATCCCTCTCTGGTTTCGGCCGAACTGCGCGCGGGGATCGATACGGCGGTGGTCCAGCTCGGCTATGCGCCCGACCCCAATGCGCGCGCGCTCGCCTCCTCCCGAGCCGATGTGATCGGTGTTCTCGTGCCGTCACTGACAAACATCGTCTTCGCCGACACGGTGAGAGGCATCTATGACGAGCTCGGCGACGGTCCGTTGCAGATACAGATGGGCAACACCCACTATTCGCCCCGGGAAGAGGAACGCCTGATCCGGATGTTTTTGAGCCAGCGGCCGTCGGCGCTGATCGTGTCCGGCATCGACCAGACCGAAACGACCCGCAAACTGCTCGAGAGCGCGGATTGCCCTATCGTGCAGATCATGGAGTATGGCGACGATCCGGTCGATATGCTGGTCGGGTTCTCACACTTCGATGGCGGCAAGGCGGCGACCAACCATCTGATCGAGGCTGGATATCGCCGTATAGGCTTCATCGGCGCGCGAATGGATCCTCGCTCGCAGCGTCGCCTCGCCGGTTACCGCTCGGCTCTGGAGACCGCTCAGCTCTTTGATCCCAAGCTGGTAACCACCACGCTGACGCATTCACGCGTATCGCTCGGCGGGCCGCTCCTGGCCGATGCGCTTGGCAAGGTCACCGATCTTGACGCGGTCTTCTGCAACAATGATGACCTTGCCATGGGCGTGCTGTTCGAATGCCAGCGGGCGGGCATCGCCGTGCCGCACAGCATGGCAATCTGTGGCTTCAACGACCTCGACATGATGCACGTCGCCTATCCGTCGCTCACCAGCGTACGCACGCCGCGCTATGAAATCGGCCGGCGCTCGGTGCAGATGGTGCTGGATCGACTTGCCGGCCGGCCAATTGAATCGCCGATCGTCAACTTGGGCTTCGAGCTTCAGATTCGCGAAAGTACGGCGCGATGAAACGGCACATTCTCAAGGATCGGCCGCAGCGCACAATCCAGATGATACATTGTCCGTGAAAGCATTGCGCCGGCACTTCGGTCGTCCGGCATTCTTTCCCAGTTCTCTGCAAGCCGCCGTCCCGCCACCATGGCGGCGGATGGGAGACGAGAAGGTCTAAGCTTTGCCAGCCTTCTGAGGTTTTGTGCCGTAAGTCGATGCCGACATTGCCGTCGTCGGGCGCGATGATTGCGGTGTTGACGCCGACCAGCATGCCGTCTGCTGTCACCAGTGCGCCTCCCGAGTTGCCGGGGTCATTTTTGGCCCGCGGTCGCGAATTGCTATGGTGCGCCGCGGAGCGAATGTTCGAAAGTCGGGCCCTAAGAAGCGCCCGACCCCAGCCATTCTAGATAGGCGAATGTTGACCGCCAGCGCCGGTCTTCGTCGCGAGCAGCCCATCCGCGCTCGTTGACATGCCCGCATCTCGGCAGGCGTCAATGAACGCTTCGCGTGCGATGGCGACTGGCGTCATTCGGTTTAGCGCACGGCGGCACGTTTGAACCGCCCGATTGTATTGTCTGCCGCGATAGATGGCCCAATCGCCTTCCAGGAAATCGAGTGCGTCGTTGACAGAAGCGAAGATATGGGACGCCCCGTCCTTCATGCGGACGGTGACGGGCGTCATCCAAACCAATTCCGGGTGCAGCATGATGTCCTCCTTTCGCATTCACGCCGGATGAAAAAGAAGTGAAAAAAATATTGGCTGCGCCAGAGCGAATTTCAAGACTTTCAAACACCTACCGCATGATCACGTCGACTACCGTCACGCCAGCTTTGGCCGCTTCCAAGGCCCCGGCATTGGAGCAGGGATCGCTCCCACTGCGGAATATGATCACTGATGGGTTCGCTACGCAGCAGTTGCGTTGCAACGGACGGATTTCGGGCGTGCGCATGCCAACATGCGATTGAGGGTGGACACAGACGATGGGTACTTCTGTCTGCTGAGATCGCCCGCGGGCGGCGGCCGATGACTGACGGTCTGTGAGTCCGACCGATCGGCGGCGTTAGAGCGCGCGGGAATGAAGTCAAGAAAACGTTCGTGCCCTTCCTCGCCTTGACTACTTTGAACGGTCCGGCTCGGTTTCATCGAACCCTACGTCCCAGTCTTTTGCGGGTTCCTTATGACCGGGCGCGCTACGGTCGTCGGACATGTCCTCGGACCCAGTCACCACGGTGGGCTTTGCGCTCGATACGCCGGTGCTCTTGCGATCCGCCTGAGATTTGGCGAACTGGCCTTTTGCATCTTGTTTCGTCTTAAGGGCATCAGACGCCCGGCTGCGCTCCGGATCCCGGTTATTTTCGCCCGCGGCGTCTCGATCACTATCCGGGTTATCCTTTGCCGGAAGATACCCACGCGGTCTGCTTTCCTCGGGGCCTTCCCAGCGCGGAGACTGGTCGGTAGTGCCCGGAGCGCCGTCTTTCGGTTTGTTCATTCCCATGTCCACCTCCTGTCAGTCGAGCAAAACTGGTGACGGACGTGGAAGTTCCTCAATCGGCGCCGCGCCTTGAGAGATCTCGTCGCCGCAAGTCACATAACAAAATCGCGCGCGGCCCTCCCACCTACTTCTGGAACACTGCGGCGCAGAACCAACGAGGTGTTTCGACGCTGTCCGCCGTTCTCCTGGAGGTTGGTAAACCCAGAAAATGCGAGTCGCCGCCAAAAGACGAATTGTATCAGGAACCTAGGCGGGGCTCGCAAAACGCGCAGCCGAACAGAGCTAAGTCATTGAAAAATGATTCGTTTCGAGTCGGAACGAATCGCCTCCGAATCACTTGAATCGCTTGATTGTGGTGGAGTGTCGGTGTCATGGCGGGCCCAAGAGCGAATTGGAAGGGTTACATCAAATTCGGAGAGGTTTCCTGTCCGGTGGCGCTCTACACGGCCGCCTCCTCATCCGAGCGCATCGCCTTCAACACGCTCAATCGCAAAACCGGAAACCGGGTTAAACGCGAGTTCATCGACAGCGAGACCGGCGATCCGGTGGAGCGAGAAGATCAGGTCAAGGGCTATGAAGTCGACAATGGCCAATATGTCGTGCTCGAGCCCGACGAGGTCGCCGCGGCAATCCCGGAGAGCGACAAGACTCTCAGGATCGAGGCCTTTATTCCCTGCTCCCAGATCGACACCACCTATTTCGACAAGCCCTACTATCTCGCGCCCGACAAGATGGGCACGGATGCCTTCCTGCTGTTGCGGGACGGCATGAAAAAGCAAGGGGTCGCCGCAATCGCCCAGACCGTGCTCTTCCGCCGGATGCGCACCCTCCTCATCCGCGCGCATGGCAAAGGCCTGATCGCCTCGACGCTGAACTTCGACTACGAGGTCCGCTCGTCGGAAAAGGCATTCGAGGAGATCCCGAATCTCAAAATCGAGGGCGAAATGCTCGAGCTCGCCGAACACATCATCGGAACCAAGAAGGGCACCTTCGATGCCAGCACGTTCGAGGATCGCTACGAGGCCGCGGTCGCCGAACTGGTGAAGGCTAAGATCGAGGGCCGCACGTTGCCGAAGAAGAAGGCGCCGGTGGCCTCCAAGCCGAGCAATCTATTGCAAGCGCTTCGCGAAAGTGCTGGGCTGGGCGCCAAGGAGACGAAGCCGAAGCGCACGGCCGCCAACGCCAACCGCCGCGCCGGTCGCCAGAAGGCAGCAGAAACTGCCGCGAAGTCGAAGCAGGCCGCGCCGCCGCGTCGCGCCGGCTGATCGGAGGGTGTCGTTATGGCCATCCGCCCGCACTGGAAAGGCTATCTCAAACTTTCGCTCGTTACCTGCCCGGTGCAGATGATGCCGGCGACATCCGAAAGCGAGAAGGTCCGTTTTCATACCCTCAATCGCCAGACCCAGAACCGAGTCGTCAGCCATTATGTCGACGCCGTCACCGGCAAAGAGGTGAAAGAAGAAGACGAGGTCAAAGGCTATCAGCGCGGCGAGGACGAATACGTCATTCTCGAAGACGAGGAACTTGAGAACGTGGCGTTGGAGAGCACCAGGACGATCGACATTTCCACCTTCACGCCACGCGACAGCATCGAGTGGATCTGGCTCGACACGCCCTATTATCTTTCCCCCGACGACCCGGTCGGCGAGGAAGCATTTTCGGTCATCCGCGACGCGATGGACGCCCAGAACATGGTCGGCATTTCCCGGCTGGTGATCTCGCGGCGCGAGCGCGCCGTCATGCTGGAGCCACGCGGAAAGGGTATCGTGCTCTGGACCCTGCGCTATGGGGACGAGGTTCGCGAGGAGGATAGCTATTTCGAGGCGATCGGCGATGGGAAAGCCGATTCCGAGATGATGCCGCTGGTCCAGCAACTGATAAAAAAACAGACGAAGGACTGGAGTGCGAAAATGGTAGCCGACCCTGTCCAGGAGCGGCTGCTTGATATCATCGCCGCCAAGAAGAAGACGCTGAAGAAGCCGGTCAAAGGCAAGGCCAAACCGCAGCCGTCGTCACCAGCCAGCAACGTCGTCAATATCATGGACGCCCTGAAGAAATCGGTCGCGGCCGAAAAGCGGGGCGGCAGATGAGACGCCGCACCAAGCCGTTGCTTCAGAACGAACAGCTTTTGAAGTTGAAACCGGCCCGGCCGCGCGATGCAGCGCAACCCCATCTTCCGTTCGATCCGATGCCCGAGCGCATCGAGCCATGCCTGGCCCTCCTGAAGACCGTGCCGCCCAAAGGTCAGGATTGGGCCTTCGAGGTAAAATGGGACGGCTATCGGCTGGCGATCCACATCAAGCCGAAGGGCGTGCGGATCATCACCCGCGGCGGTCACGACTGGACGCACCGTTTTCCGGCGATCGCCGCGGCAGCACGAAAGCTGGGCGCAGGAACGGCCATCCTCGATGGCGAGGCTGTGGTTTTGGACAAAGACGGGCGCTCCGATTTCGGGGCGCTGCAGCGTTCGCTTGGCGGACGCGGCGGCAAGCGCTCGTCGACGGAGTCGGTGTTCTTCGCTTTCGATCTTTTGTATTTCGACGGCCACGATCTCACACGAACCGAGCTTTCCGTCCGCCGGCATCTGCTCGATGGTTTCCTCGACGGCGCCACCGGGGCGATCCAGGTGTCGGAGGAAATCCATGGCGATGGCGCAGCACTTCTGGCAAATGCCTGCTCGCTTGGGCTCGAGGGCATCGTTGCCAAACATCGGGATCAGCCCTATCGCTCCGGCCGTACCGGCGACTGGCTGAAGATCAAATGCGTCCAGAGCGAAAGCTTCATGGTCGTCGGCTACGAGCAGTCCGCCGTTGCACGCGGCGGCATCGGCAGCCTGCTTCTCGCCGGTCGCAAGGGGCATGACTGGGTCTATGTCGGCTCAGTTGGCACCGGGTTCAACACCAAGGATGCCGAGGAACTGCGCGCCAAGCTCGACAAGCTGAAGACCAAGCGGCCGACCGTACCGCTCAAAGGTAAGGACCTGGTGTTCGCCCAGCCAACATTGATTGCCGAGATTGAGTTTCGCGGGTGGACCCACGACGGCAATTTGCGGCACGCATCCTACAAGGGCCTGCGCGAGATCCAGGATAATGCCGCTGTCTTCAACATGAACGAGAAGCCACCCCGGCTGACCGGGCGCTCGGCTCCCCTTGCGGGGAGCGCCCTGTCGGAGCCGGACGACCGTGCGCTTCAGTCAAGCTGCTGGGCAAAACAGTTATTGAAACGGGTGATGCCCGACAGATGATATCCCACCGTCCAGTTTGCAAGGTTCGTCGACGCGGTCGAGTTCGAAGAAATAGATCCGCTCGTCGCCGGTGATCGTCATCGCCCCCATTATCGTGTGCTCGTCGATACGACGGAAATGATCGACGATCGGCTGGTGGTCATAGACCATCGCCGAACTCTCGATTCCGCCAAACACCCTCATCTTCAGCGAAGCGACCGGCCCCCTCGCTCGAAGCCGGCGCTGAAGATAGGAAAACAGGTTTTTCGCCACACGCGTCCGGCCGAGCACGTGCAAACGCAGCGCCAAGGGAAGCGGTATCCATTTGGGATCGATGGCGACCAGACGCGCTCCCCAAGCGGAACAGCAAGGCGTCCGCCCGCATGTCCGGCGTGAACCGCTTGCCGAACCAGCCGAGATTTTCCAGCACACCGTCGAATGGATGTCCGGCCGGAATGCCGCGTCCCTTCCATAGGCCGACGAGATCGCGCGGCTCGATCGGGGCCAAGCTTCGGAATGCCTCAAGGGTGATCTGCTGTTCTCTCACCGGAGACTTTGTCCTTCTGTTCGGCTCGCCGCCTTGATCCAAGTCGCGCCACGCGCAACTCATCGAGCGTTGGCATCCACCAGCCGCGCTCCAGTTCGCGTTGCTCCGGTAGCGTCCACGCCGGCCAGGTTGTCACCAGTTCTTCCAACGTGCCTGTTCGCCAGGACGTCCAGCCCTATTCCTCGCCATTCGCCGCGCGAAAGTATAAGCCATCGAGCAGGGCCCTGTCCGCCAACGCGCCGTCCGTAGCAGAAAATCGCCCCGACCAGCGGGCCGATTGCGCCCGCTGGAGTGGGCCTCATTGGCAGGGACCGGATAGCGTTTCCGCCGGCACTCCCTCGTCCTTGCTTGGACGCCGCCTCTTCCGCCGTGCCCTTGATCGCCTCGCGCCGCACCCGCCGTGCCTCCGGCTCGCTACGCTCCACGGCAGCCTCGATTTCCTTCAAGCGCTTCCGCAACTCCTGGAACGAACGGTAGGGCACGGTCCAGAGGCGACCGTACACACGGTTCATAGATCACGCTGCCCGCCTTGATTTCCCGAGCCGCGTGATCGCCTGCTCAAGCGGACGCTCGCCGTCGCAATAGTCCTGCCAGGCCGAGGTTTTCGCAAGCAGCGCCGGCACGGTGCGCACGGTAAATCGCTTCGGGTTGAGATCGGATTTCACCTGAGTCCAGGTCAGCGGCATCGAAACCGTGGCGCCGGGCCGCGCGCGCGGCGACAGTGGCGCCACGGCCGTCGCCATACGATCGTTGCGGAGATAATCCAGGAAGATCCTGCCGCCCCTCAGGCTCTTGGTCATTTTGATGAGATAGAGGTCGGGATTATCGCGCGCCATCTGCTGACACACGTCGTGCGCGAAGCCTTTGGCCTCAGTCCATGACAGCGGTTTGCGCTTGTTGACGGCAAGAGGCGTGACGACATGCAGTCCCTTACCGCCGGTCGTCTTGCAGAAACTGACGAGGCCGAGTTGGTCGAGCCGGTCGCGCATTTCACGGGCGGCCGCGACCACGGTCGAGAACGGCACGTCGGGCCCGGGATCGAGGTCGAACACCAGCCGGCCGGGTACTTCCGGCTTGCCGGGCTCGCAATTCCACGGATGCAGCTCGACGCCGCCGATCTGGGCGATCGCCGCCAGCCCCTCGATCCGATCAATCTGCAGGTAAGGCCTCTTGTCGCCGAAGACTTGCACCAGCTCGAGGAGGTTGGAGGTGCCGGGCATCGCATGCCGCTGGAAGAACTGTTCTGCGCCGATCCCGTCGGGCGCCCGAATGATCGAACAGGGCCGGCCCTTGATGTGCTCGATCAGCCAGACGCCAACCGCCTCATGATAGCGCGCCAGATCTTCCTTAGTGACGGGCTCGCCATCACCCGCGTCCGGCCACAATGGCTTGTCCGGGTTGGAAATGAGGACGCCCATGACCTCTGCCTTGGCGCCTTTGCGCCGGACGGAGCTGTCCCTCGCAGTCGCCGCCGGCTCCGGCGTGTCGGTTTTGCCGGGCGATGCCGGCTTCTCGGCCTCGACCTCCTTCGCCGGCTTGTCCTCGCGCAGCCCCTTGAACGCTGCCTGACGGACGAGGCCGTCTGCCGTCCACCCTTCGAATTCGATTTCGGCGACCAGCTCGGGCTTCAACCAGACAACTTCGGCCTGCTTCTTCGGAGCGCCGATACCTGTGAACGGCGATCTCGCCGTCTCGATCGCCTTCAGTTTCGGTAGCAGCAACTCGACTTTCCTGGCGCCGTAGCCGGTTCCGACACGACCGACATAGACGAAGTGTTCACCACGATGCACGCCGACCAGAAGAGACCGGAACTTGCCGTTGGTTTTGGCGTAACCGCCGATAACCACTTCATGGCCGGCGCGGCATTTCGACTTCGCCCAGGTTTCGGTGCGGCCCGATTGATAGGGCGCATCCATCTGCTTGGAGATGACGCCCTCGAGATGCAGCTTGCAGGCGGACCGCAGCACCGCGTCGCCGCCGGATTCGAAATGTTCGACATAGCGGATGCGGCGATCGTCAGTCGTCTCATGGAGCAGGCTCTGAAGCCGCTCCTTTCGCTCGACCAATCGCATCGACCGCAAGTCCTTCTCGCCGTCGAACAGAAGGTCGAAGGCGAAGTAGACCAAATTGCCGGTCGTTCCCTCCGCCAGGGCCGCTTGCAGGGCCGCAAAATCGGGGGCGCCGTTCTCATCGAGCGCGCAGATCTCGCCATCAATGATGCAATCGGGCAATACGGAAGCAGCCTCCGCGATCTCGAGGTATTTCGCTGTCCAGTCCAGGCCTTTGCGGGTCTTCAGCGTCGCCTTGCCATCAGCAACCCGCACCTGGATCCGGTAGCCATCGAACTTAATCTCGTGCAGCCAGTCATCGCCGGCCGGTGGCCGGTGAAGCTTATCGCAAAGCTGCGGGTCAATGAACTCCGGCAGGTCGGCGGTGACGGAAGTCGCAGCATCCTTGCGCAACCGCTTCTTACGCTGGCCGGCCGCCAGGCCGTGCTTGCTGTCCCAGACGGCGTCGGCCTCGGCACGTGCATTCGCCATCATGAACGGGCGCGGTTTTCGACCCTTGCCTTCGGCGATCTGCTCCATGCTGCGGCCGGAGGCCACCGAGGTGGCATTTTCCTCAAGGATCGCGGCGCCGTTCTCCTCGACGGAATGATCGTCGTGATGCTTAATCAGCAGCCAGCTGGTCCTTTTTTCGCCGTCGCGGTTGCGCATCCGGACCAGAACGAAGCTGCCGTGCAGACGCTTGCCCTCGAGCGTGAACTTGAAGTCTCCCTTCCTCAAGGCATCTTCCGGTGACTTCCTGCCTTCCGGCTCCCAATAGCCACGGTCCCACAACATCACCGTGCCGCCGCCGTACTGGCCCTTGGGGATCGTGCCTTCGAAGTCACCATAGTCGAGCGGGTGATCTTCGACCTCAACCGCCAGCCGCTTGTCGTGCGGGTCCAGCGACGGTCCCTTGGTCACGGCCCAGGACTTGAACACCCCGTCGAGTTCCAGCCGCAGGTCATAATGAAGACGGGTGGCATCGTGCTTCTGGATCACGAACCGCCGGCGACTGGAAGGCTTGACGTGTGCTTCACCGCTCGGTTCGCGGGTCTTCTGGAAATCGCGCTTGGCACGATATTTCGAGAGATTGTCGGTCATGCTCAGCGGCTCGATATACGGAGTGCGCCGGCGTCACCGAGACTGCGCCGAACGGTCGCTACATCACTGGATGCGATATCCGCCAAGGCCTCGATCTCGCCTGCGACCGGCATGTCGCAACGAGCGCGTCCCCCAGGAGAAGCGTCCCCACCCGGTAGCACGGAGCCCGCTGTTTTGCGGTCACTTGCCGACGCGATGAAGATGTCAGGCCTCGAGATGCAGTTTTGAACGAGGTGTTCGACGGCAAGATCGGCCGCTTCTAGGGTTTGGACCGTCGCCCTGATCTTAGTGTTGCTGACGTCGGCCATTGGGTGTCTCCTGATATGGTTTTATTCAGGGGCTCATTTCAGCGGTTGCGTTTTTTCCAGTCCTGATACGGCGCCAGCAATTGACCCGGAAAGCGCTTTCCGATTTCTTCCTCGATTAATCCAATCCGCGACAGCACCTCATCGCGTTCCGTGCCTTCAACGGATTCGCTTGCAGCTTCCAGATCGCTCATGACAGAAAAAACCTCGTCCTCTGTCATCGCTGTAAGCCGGGCGGCAAATTCTGCGACGGGGATGCTGTTGAAGTTCGTCATGAATAATCTCCAACCTTCCAAGCCATAAATCTTGATGTCGGCCCGAAGTTCCAACGAGACGGGAATCATAAGACTTGCGGCAGGTTTGCGCCTAGGCTCAAAGGCGATCGTAAACGGAGCACACTTGCGCGAAATCGGTGTGTGGGCCGGGATCCTCGCTCGAGGCTGCGGCTGATCTGTCCACCTGCATAGCGCCGGCGCGGGAGCGTTCGGTTCCGACAATCCCGGGAACGCCCGCCGCGACCGGTTCGTGAAAAGGACAGCAAAGCAAGGCGATGGTCCAACCCGATCATAGCCCGGCGTCGCGAAGTATTCCCGCTTCCTCTCATAGAAGCCTCTTGGCAATGCATCCTCACCTCGGCCCCGTGGTCACCCGGAACCAACTGCTAATGCATCTTTTATCCGTATCGACCCCGTGCATCTCGGCTCAAGAAATGACGACCTCAATATTTACGGTGCTGTCGGAACCTTATCGATCGGCCGGGCTTGGGTTCGTCTCGGTCAAATCGACTGGGCACAAACCAAGGAGAACGATAATGGCAAATCAAAGCGGCAGCAGCGAACAGCAGCGAAAAGCTGGTGAGCAAAGCCACAAGAATGATAATAAACGGCAATCCACGAGCCGGAACAGCGGAAGCAGCAAAAGCTCCGGCTCCGGCGGCAAGAGTGGCTCGGGCGGCTCGGGCGGCTCTGGTGGTTCCGGCGGTCGCAGCAGTGATCGAAAAAGCTGAGGGTATGACCGTGGTAAGTGGCCAAGGACGCGAGCGGCCCGATGAACTTCCAGAAGATGGACTGCTTGGCAAAGAGGATTTTCTTGAACCTCGGAACCCGGTTCCGGATGCGGAAGACCAGGACGAGGAGGACGACACCGAGGAGGTCGATGTGCCGCCCCTGGACCCAGACATGGACGACACCGATGATTTACCCCCTCGGGAGTAGACGTATTGCGTGAACCAATACGATCGCCCGTCCCTGGCGATTTCGTTTTACGGACGACTGCAGTTTGAAACTGTCGTGATCACGAGGCGGGGAGGAGCCGCCTCGTTTCACGAGCGCGGTAGTGCCCGGACGTCGACGCTATTCCTGAGTTACCTGCGGCATGTAGACGGCCACATTCCGGCTTCCGTCGCCGGAAAATGCGCCGCCAATGAATAGGTATGCAGCAATCGCCAGCATCGAAAACAGCATTACGCCTATCGGCAATCCGATCGATGCTCTCCGCTCAGGCGCGCCATAACGTTCTCTGTGGTACTTCGCGAGAGTCTTCCTGGTGTTAAAATCGAGTGGTGCCAGAACTGCCCGGAAGGGTCGATGCGGACAGCTCTGGAACCATTATGCGCCCTTGGCCGCAAAGGTGGATGCTTCGCCATGGGCCTGAGTGAAATATGTGTCGCCGGGACAACGCGACAACTGATCTCAGACCTTTGCCGGTGGCGTGTGAGACTGAAGTCCTATGGCGGAACTATAGGGGGGGGTCGCGGGTTCTGCTCCGCTACTTCGATCTTCCCCGATCGAAAACGCCTCTAGGCCCCACCCATCATCAAGTGTCCCCGCGCGGATGGGGCCTACTGCGCCCGTCCGAATTTCGTGGAAACTTGGGAGCCCCGGCAGCGGGGCAGTTCTCTTGGATCTCTGTGCGGAGGCGATTTATGGCTGACGATCTGAGAAGAAGGCTCGGAGCAGAAGGGTTGCCCCAGCCAAGAGCCTGAGGTCGTCTTCATGCAGAGGATCGTTAATGACGCGATCGCCTACAACGCGCAGCTGGCCCGCATCTGGCAGCTCACTTTCGAGGACTTTGCGACGGACATCAAAGACCCCGATAGCCTCGGGAATCTCAGAATCCAGTCACAAGCTGTGTGGGGTTAACAAGGTATCGGTGTAGCTTCGCGAACTGAGCGTGGACGCAGGACGGAAAGCTCCGGCATCCCTCGTTCAAGGGCGTGCGCGAGATGGAAGGGCTGACCGAAGTCTTCGAAATCGATCGCGACGCATAACGTCGTGTAAACGAGATAGGCTGCCCGGCTCACGTGCCGTTGAACTGGCGCGCCGCAACCCGGTTGAACTGGTGGGTCGCGCAGGCCTCATCCTTTCGAATAAGGGGCTACGCTCAAAGATTTAGGAATCAAATCTAAGGTCTGGATGGTTCCTACACGGACAGGATGTATACTGTGTGTTTGCAAAGGAGCCAGGGCCATGGAGAAGAGAAACGACTCAGAAAAGGTGCCTGAGGGACTGGAAACTGAAGCGCAGGCGCGGAGAGATTTTCTCAAGAAGGCCGGGCGTTTTGCCGTTGTAACACCTCCGGCGATTACCCTCCTCCTTGGTACGAGCCTGAGTTCGCGCGCCATTGCCAAGTCCAGTGGCACACGTCCCGGCTGGGGTTTTGGGGACAAGAACCATACCCACAACGGACCTCCGGGTCTCTGGAAGCGGTTGGGCGGCTGATCGGTGGTCCTTCGCCTCACACTCAGTTTTTGATCGTCTTCTTCCACGACTTGGTGTCCACTTATTTTGGTGGACAACCTTATGCGTCAGCTTACTCAAGAGAAGACGGCGCGGGGAATTTCGCGCTTGGCGTTTCCTAGAGCAGAGGTGGCCCTGAACCTGAGCCCCTGACCAGTCAGCAGGGGCTCAGCGAGCCTGCGACGGTTAGTCGATAATCCGGACGATCTTGCGTGTTCCTGGGTCTACCAGCACCGTTCGGTTGTCAACGACGACATAACGATACTTGATGTCCGGCGCATCAATCGTTTGCAGTTCCACGGTTTCCGGAACCGTCGAGCCGACATTGAGCTCCACTCCAGGAAGTTTGATGGAAGCAAGCGGCTTTTTCTTCACGTATTCGCGAACGACCGTTTCCTGCTCTGGCGTGATAACGACCGTCTGAGCCAGGGCAACGCTAGAAGCACTGACCAGAAACAGCCCTGCGAGGGCGGAGCTGACAAGCTTTTTCATGTTCTCCTCCAAGTCTGGTTGTTGTAGTTCCCACTCTCAATGCGGGAACCGCTTACTAAACCTCGTGGCGGAGTTTCCGTTCCGGTGGTCAGACTTTGGACGCATGGGGGTTCGACCTTAGTCTGAGACCTCGAAAATTACGCAAGGCGGTGTGGAGGTTCCTCCCGCAATTGCGCGAACTGGTGATCGAGCGCGGACGCGCCTTCCTCAAGCCGGATGGTGACAGGACCGACGAGATCTCGGCACGGGAGATTGGCTTGGTCGCTGGCGGCTCCACCACGGGCGTCTCGATCTTGGCCTTCACCTCGTCTGGCCATTGGCGATGCCCCTCACGCCCCGACTTCCTAGCCGTGAGAACCTCCAACGTACCCTCAATGGAGAAACTCCTTGTCGCTTTGTTGCGCTGGGCATCGGCTATGAGTTCAACGATCGAATATCGGCAATCGCCGGCTATCGTGCACTGGGCGTTGACTACGACGACGATGGTTTCCTGTTTGATACGGTCCAGCAGGGTCCAATCCTCGGGCTCGCCGTAAAATTCTAAGGCTTGTCGAGTTTAATTCGCCTCATATCCGGCCGCCTCTGCACCGACACGAGATCATGTTGCCATTGGCAACCCGCAGAGCATGTAGCGGCTCGGCCCTGCATGTTGTGCAACCATCAGGCCGATAGACCTGGAGCGCCGCCTCGTGATGTATGTTCCGGAGGAAATTGCGCGGAGATTGCTTTATGGAGTGAGAGAAGAAGCGGGACGCGGTATGTCCCGCATCCCGCTTCAGCGGCTAGGGACGCTCAGCGAACGTAGATCGTCAGTCCGCCGTCAGTGGCCTGTTCGGCGCCGCCGATATTTTCTATCTCGACATTTTGCGCCTTCAACTGTTCCGCAAGCGGCTTGTTGGCTTCGATCGCCGTGACCAGGGCTTTACGCTGCTCCGGCGTCGCGTTTTCCACCCACAAGCGGGTCTGATTCTGTTCCGCCAGCGTGCTGATCTGAACGACGTTGACTTTATCGCCCTTGAATTCACTCACCGATTTTTCGATATTGGCCGGCCAGTTCATTTCAGCCTGAGCATAAGCTATTCCGCCAAAGCTAATGGCGGACAGGGCGGCAATTACGGAAAACACTGCAATGCGTTTCATGGTCATGCTCCTCTCTTGGGTTGCGCTCGTGGCCCAAGAGGCAACGAAACGCGTGGTTACCGGCCTATCCCGTCGCGACCGCACGGGCCGGAACGGCGCCGGATGGCTATTTTTTGTTGAGGCGGTGCAAATACAGCCTTGCTGGTGGCGATTGAATGATGATCGCCCTTACATGTCGGAAGCTGCGTGATCGAGCTTCGCACCCTTTCTTCGTCGCAAGTTCCAATACCGGCGCGTTGTGAACGTATATAGCTTCACACAAGAATGGCCCTGCCAGGTTTGCAAGGGGACGGCTCTCGCGCGCTGGCACATGCCCAAACGCGCTCCTAGTAGCAGGGCGGATAGGGATAGTAGCCACAGGCCCCAGGAGCGTAGTAGCGACGCTCGGCAGCTGCCGCGCCGATCGCAGCCCCGGCGACTACGCCTGCACCGTAATAGGCTCCCGGGTGCGCATACCATCCCCCGCGCCAGACCGGGGCACGTCCACCCACCGCTACCCCGCCGTATGGGCCTCGAGCAGCAAACCAGTCGATAAACAGCGATGCCGGGCCGTCCGCCCCAACCAGATCACCTTCCAGGACGGCAACTTCGAAAGTCAGATTACCACCCTCGAGCTTGGGCGCCTTCAAGACGACCACTGCATCGGCGACCGAGTCACCTCTGCTGCTCAGGACTGATATTGTTGCATTAGGAGGGTCCTTGGCGAAGCTGTCCGTTCCCTCACCCCATTGCTTGATGAACTCGGAGGTGAGGACGTGACCTGCAGATCGCACCGGCCGATCGGCGAAGACGATCGAACTGGCGGTGATGCCGGACATCGTGAGCTTGCCGTTTTCGAGTTTTGCTCCCGCAGAATTAAGAACGGCAAGAGACGGTACCATTTGCGATTTTGTCGCCCCGATCGTCTTTTGCGCCGGCGCTGACATGGCGTCCTGTGCGAACATTGGCGCGGTGGATAGCAGGCCCGCCGCCAGAGCGACCAGGCATATGCATATGCAGGATAATTTGTTCATCTGTATCACTCCCTCTTGTCCCGGTTGGCCCTATTGCGGGAGCCCCAGATTGATTAGCAGTGCGCACCTGTTGTCGGCTGACACGGAATGGCCGGGGGTGTCAGTCGGCCACTCTGCGCGTTCATGATCCGTGATCTGAAAGATAGTTTCCTCGGATTAGTATGGTTTTGCGAAAGGGCCCTTGCCGAACCTTTCCAGTTCCCGCTCGATGTCGATAAGGATGCTGTCTATGAGCTCCTGATACTCGGCGATCCGCTGTTGCCGTCCGGAAGATGTGGAGCGCCGCCATCGGTCCTTCTCCTCATTGGCTATGGCGAAATCCTCACAGAGTTCGCGAAAGGCCTCGCATTGGGCGGCGAGTTCCTCGATCGCCTGACCGCTCGTTTTGAAGTAGCTCGTTACGAATTCGACACCCTTTCCCATTTGATCTATCCGTTTGTGTGAGGCCTGAGTTCAAAGGAAGGACAATGCCAAATACCGGCGCTGCTTTTCGGCCATCGTGAGCGCTGGCAGGAGAGACGCAAGGTACGTAACTGTAACCTACAGTGAGCACGACACGTTTTACTCGCGTAAGATGTGGCTTTCTGGTTGCCGATGAGGCATTGAACCTTTGGCGTTGGAGACTTAGGCTCGATTTCAACAAATTACGAATTTGAAGCCAGATTGAGAGACAGTGGCAGCATCCCCCAAGGGGAGGACGCGACGCCGCATCCAGAGCCCAGCGCCGAAGATATCCCGTGCCAGCTGCAAAATGCTGTCTCCAGCCCCGAATCTCGCACGGGGACCTTGGCGCTGCCTTCCTGATGACGCAGGACGCCGATCTAGCGAAGAAACTGTCAAATCCGATTGCCTCGCTGGTGAGTGTACCCTTCCAGTTCAACTACGACAGCGGATATGGTCCAAGCGACGGGCACAAGGCGGTTCTGAACATTCAGCCGGTCATTCCATTTGAGCTGAACGACGATTGGAACGTCATCTCGAGGACTATTGTCCCGGTAACATCACAGGACGACATCGCAGGGGGCAGCGGAAGCCAGTTTGGACTTGGAAATACGCTCCAGAGCTTTTTCTTCTCGCCCAAGGAATCCGCGGCCGGCGGGCTGATCTGGGGCGCTGGTCCCGCCATCCTTATTTCAACTGCGACGGAGCCTCTGCTTGGCGGGGGGAAGCTGGGGCTCGGTCCCACAGGTGTTTCTTGAAGCAGGAGGGACCATGGACCTACGGCACGCTTGCCAATCATATCTGGTCGTCGCGGGAGACGGCGGGCGTGCGGACATCAGTTCGACGTTCCTGCAGCCGTTCGCTTCCTACACGACGCATGATGCCTGGACCTTCACGTTGGACACCGAAAGCACGTACGACTGGAAAAGCGACCAATGGAGCGTGCCCATCAACTTCTCGGTGTCGAAGCTCGTCACCTTTGACAAGCAACCCGTCAGCTTCCAGGTCGGAGCACGTTACTGGGCGGAATCCCCGGAGGGCGGGCCGCAGGGCTGGGGCGTTCGCGCCCGCCGTTACATTCCTGTTCCCCACGTGAGCGCCACATAAGTGCGTCGAGTGCCTAAGGGTCAGAAAGGCTACGCAAAAGCGCTCCACCACCGGAGAACGGAACTTCCAGTCGATAGATGGCTTTTATCAACCAAAGACAGCGGTAGCCTTGATACACAAGGGCTACCATGCGATTCTTCGGGCATGATCCGAAGGAGATGAGAATGTCGGAGATGCTTGCAGCGCTTACCAACATTCGGACTTGGCGGCGCGGTTTGATCAGTTGCTTCAGCTTGCCCTGATCGGCCTCAACGACGTTGTTCAGATATTTGACCTGCCGGTGCACAAGGCCTCCGGGACATTTGCCTTCGGCCTTCAATTGGGCAATAGCAATGCCATAAGTCGGAGCCTTGTCGGTGTTGATGACGGTTGGCTGTTCCCAGTCCTTCAGGCCATTCAACGCCTTGCCGAGAAAGCGTTTGGCCGCTTTGGCATACGACGCTGCTAATCCCCACACGCTTTGAGCACCGTGACTTTCCCTCCAGGCGCAAGCACAAAATGGCAAACAACTGTCGTGCCTGGCGCAAAAGTCGCGGTACCCCCAAGCTCAACGCGTGCTCCACCTTTGGAAAATTCGATCTCGGGGGCACCAACGCTGTAGAAGCCGCCCTTGACGAGTTCCACGGAATGAATAATCCGGGCCCGGCCCTTTTCGTTCGCCGCTAGCTTCCATTCCGCCACGACACGCGACGAAACGTGTTCGAAACCCTGTCTTACAACGATGATGCGATAGCTGCCTTCTCCAACGCCGTCTTCTCTCCAGTACCCACCTTCCACGACCGCCATAACGTCGGGATCCACCAGCACCTCGGCGAGGGACTCGTGGGCAGCGAACAGAACAAGGCACCCGAACAATTTGCCAAGAATGCGGCCCCTGCTTGCGATGCTCATTGATCGTTCCCCCTTGAATGTTGATTGGCCGGTCTCGCGGTTCCTGCCCCTATGTTTACTCCCGGTTGAGAAGGACCGCCATCAGCTGCAATTCATCTGGTCGTCATGTAGAATGTGCCGTGGGAGGCCGCTCGTCACGAACGCCACAAGCGCGGCCACCGCGTTGGCACCTCTACTGATCACAATGGCCGAGAAGTAACTGTTGCTGGCGTCATAGATAAAGCCAGCGAGGCTCGGACCGATCAGCGTGCCGATTGCGACGCTCGTGTAAAGGAGGCCGATTATCCCACCGACATTGCGGCGACCGAAATGATCGGCAACCACGGCCGGCAGTACCGCGACCCAGCCACCGTAGAACAATCCGAACAGCAAGGCGAAGGCAGCAAGTGCCCAAGATCCGGCAGACGAAGCCCAAATTGCAAGCGAAACGGCGATGCCTGCGTACATTATCACCAGGAAGGTGTCCCGACCCAAACGATCCGCAAGGCCCCCAAGGCAAAAGCGCCCCGCTGTGCTTCCAACGCCGATCACACTCAAGAGTAGGACAGCGACCGCTGGAGCGATCTGGTGATCGACTGCAAACGGCACAAGATGAATAAACGGAACGAATACGCCGACTGCGCTCAACAGACATGCCACGTACATGCCAAGAAAATGCGGCGTGCGTATTGCATCCTTGACTGAGACGCCCTCCTTTGCCGCCGAACTTTCGATGCCGGGTTCGTCCGTGGCCCCGTCCGGCCGCAGTCCACGTTGCCCCGGATCGTCTTCGAGCAGCAGCGAGGCGCCGACGCCGACCGCCGCGGCCGCTCCACCAAGCACCAAATAGGCCCCTCTCCAGCCCAGGGTCGAAATCAACCACGTCGCCAACGGCGGCATGATAAGGGTACCAAAACCGATACCGCTAACCGCGAGCCCCGATGCCAGGCCACGTCGCGCGACAAACCAGCGCTGCACTGCCCCAAGGGCTGGCACATAGGCGCATCCCACGCCAAGACCTATGCCGAGACCGTAAGCTGCATAGGCCTCAGCAATGGTGCGCGCCTGCCCCGCCAATGCAAGGCCGAGACCGACAAGCGCCATGCCGACAACACAGAGCGATCTTGCTCCGAACCGATCGGCAAGCGGACCAGAGATAACGCCCAGGCTAAAGTACAAGAAACCCGCCGTCGAAAAAACAAGCGAAATGGAGCCACGCGATGCCCCGAGATCCCGCTGTAACGCTTCGATGAATGCACTGAAGGTATAGGCACTGCCAAAGCCCACGAATGTCACTGCAAATGTCGCGGCAACGACAACCCATCCGTAAAAGAAGTCCCGGCGTTGATGGAAAGCGATCATGATGTTTCCCTTTCTATCAGCCTTTTGCCGGGTGTCTCTGGTGCCAGGTCGTATGCTCCTGGAATGCAGCTACCGCGCGCACCAGGGTCAGTTCCTGGAACTGCCCCGCCAGCAATTGAACGCCGATCGGCATACCGTCCCTTGCGAAGCCTGCAGGAAACGTCAGTGCCGGATGGCCGCTCATATCGAGGGGGCAGGTGTAGCGCTGCAGCCTGGCGATCAGATCCGGCTGCTCGCCAAGTGTTGCGAGGGAAGCGAGCGTCAGCGGGGCGAACGGCTGTACGGGGGTCAGGATCAAATCGACCGCCGCAAACAAGGCTTCGACCTCACGGCGGAAAATCGCCCGTCGCAGGAGGATCTGCTGATACTCCGCCTCTGAGACGGTTCTCCCCATTTCGATGACGCCGGCAAGGATAGGTCCGTACAAGTTCCTGTTTTCTGCAAAGTCTCGCGCGTGAACCGCTGCCGCCTCCACGGCGCAGTTAGGCACCCAATCGGAGACGGCCTGCCCCACGTCTGGGAACTTGATCTCGACCATGAGCGCGCCGAGATCCGAAAAGACGACGGCGGCGTCGTCGAGAGCAGCTTGTGTCTGGGGCTCCACATCCTCGCTGTTCCAACGTGGATCGAGACCTATCCGTAAACCGCCGATCCCACCGCGCGAAGCGGAAGCGAAATCCGGTACCGGTTGGGCGGCCGCCGTAGGGTCTTTCGGATCAGCCCCCGCGATGGCGGCAAGAATGATCCCCGCATCGACGGCACTTCGCGCAATCGTGCCTATGTGGTCGAGCGAAGGTGCGAGATCGAAGACGCCGTGGCGGCTGACCCGTCCCCATGTCGGCTTGAGGCCGGTGACGCCATTTGCAGCCGATGGCCAGCGGATCGATCCGCCCGTGTCCGACGCTATCGCGCCGAAACAAAGGCCCGCTGCCGCAGCGACTGCTGAACCGCTCGAGGAAATCCCGGTCCAGTAGTCCGCGTTCCACGGATTGACAGATGGGGTTATTGCCGGATGGTAGTCCGAATAGGCCCCCTCGGTCATTTGCGTCTTGCCGATAATGATCGCGCCTGCTTGCCTGAGGCGTCTGACGACGGTGGCGTTTTCGTCGGGTATGAAATCGTGATGGACGAGTGTCCCGGCCCTGCTTGGCACACCTTCGACCCAGCACAGGTCTTTGACGGCAACAGGAACGCCGTGCAGCGGACCGCGATGGCGTCCGGCGGCGATTTCTTCGTCTGCCACTTTCGCCTGTTCCAGCGCGCTTGTGTCCATCACCTGCGCATAGGCAAACATGTCCGGCTCCTGTCGGCCAAAGGTCGGGGATAGGGCGGAGACGCCCCGTTCCTTCGAGGGTCTGACCACTCGTTATAAGGGTGATTTCTTGCCCTCACCTTCCCGGCCGCGCCAGCGAACGGGCAATGTCGATGATGTCGTCGCGGGATGCGGTCGGGTCTTCTTTGTTCCAGGCAACACCAAGCCCGATCTTCAGATCGACGCCGCGCACGGGCTTAAGCTCGAAGTTGCGGTTCGGCAGATCCTTCGTCCATTCCTTCGCCGGACATGTTGGTGAATGGCATGACCGCAATGGACGGCCTGTCGGGCAAGGGGAATTCCATCCGTGCCCTTGAGGCCAACTCAACAGGCGGCGCGCGGTTCATCAGTTGTGGGCGACCAAATTCTATATGGGCGACTATCTGGCCGCCGAGAAGCACGCGGACTGGGGAATGGCGACCTACGACCCCGACAGGGATCATCGTTTGACCTATATCTTTACAGGCCATGATCCCGACTTCTCTGCGCTGATGCTCTGGATTCGTGGGTATCCAGACCAAGCTCTTCAGCGCGGTCGAGAGGGGATGTCGCTGGCAGAGCGAGAATCTCATTCGGTCACAATTGCCCTCGCGCAGTCCACCCTGGCCTTTGTCCACCTCCTGCGGCGCGAACCCGAGGCTGGACTAGAATGGGCGCAACTTCAACTTGACGTAGCCTCTAAGTATGATTTGCCGCTCTTGGCAGGGACAGCCCGTTTCTGCTTTGGGTGGGCGCTCGCTCAGCAAAGAGAATTGCAGGACGGTATTCGGGAAATGCGCAAGGCGGTCGAAGGAATTGCCGCGACCGGTGCAGAAGCGGGTATGAACTTTTATCTTTGTGTCCTCGCACATGCCTATGGTGAGCTCGGCGACGCAAGCGAGGGGTTGACCTTGCTGGAGAAGGCGTTCGGCATTATCGCCAAATCCGGAACGAGGCATCTGTTGCCTGAGTTGCTGCGCACGAAGGGTGAGCTGTTGTCGCGGCTGCATGCGCAGGACGATGCCGTTGAGGGATGGTTTCGGCAATCTCTGATGGCCGCTCGCTCCGAAAGCACGAAATTGCCGGAGCTGAGAGCCGCAACAAGCCTCGCGCGCCTCTAAATGGACCGCGGCCGGGACAAAGAGAGCCGAAGCCTTCTCGACCCCGTCTACGCCTGGTTCACCGAAGGCTTCGATATACTCGACCTTGTCGATGCCAAGGAGCTGCTCGACCATCTGCAATAGGCGATCGCAACGGCCGGGGCTCGAATGTTCTGATCCATAGGAAGAGGTTATCTGGGTCATAAATGCCCTTGACCTCCTGAAGCCGCGCGTAGGTTTCAGCACCGAAAGCATCTCGAACGAAGTTGTCACCCTCCCCAAGGCTGGGGGAATTGGTGGAAGACGTTGGCGTTAAGCTCACAAATGGATCTGAGGGAGATTACGGCAAAATCGCGCACATCACACTTGATGAACGCTGTTTGTCGAATGGCCGGCTTGGGCCGGACGCGGAAATCATTTCCGCTTCGCGCCCCAAAGCAGTCATGCCGTTTTGCCGGTGTGCTAGTTGCGGCGTTTCGATTTGTGTAGACTGCCGACACTATTGCATGTTCATGCAAGGCAACGATGATGAGTACCCCTGCGCTCGACCGTAAGCTGCTCGCGATCCTAGCGGCGGATATGGTCGGCTACTCGAAGGCGATGGAGGCCGATGAGGCCGGCACCATCAAGCGACTGAAGGCCATCCGCGCCGATCTGATCAATCCCGCCATCTCCCAGCGCCATGGCACCGTTATCAAGCTGATGGGCGACGGCGCGCTCGTCGCCTTCGACAGCGTGGTTGACGCGGTTGCCTGCGCCGCGGAGTTTCAGAATACCGTGGCCGCGCGCAACGCCGACCTACCGGAGCCTGAGCGCGTCGTATTCCGCGTCGGTATCAATCTGGGCGATGTGGCTTTGGTGGATGGCGATGTCTATGGGGATGGCGTGAATGTCGCCGCGCGGCTGGAGCAGTTGGCCGAGCCGGGCGGCGTGATGGTGTCGGGGACGGCCTACGATCATCTCCAGGGCAAAATCGACTGGCCGCTCGATTTCGCCGGCGAGCAGCAGGTCAAGAACATCAGCCGCCCAGTGCGGATGTACCGGCTGAGACTCGACGGCAAATGGGCGCGCCGCCCGCTTCTCGGAATGATGCCGCGCTGGGCTAAGACGGCTGCGGCGGCGATCGTGGCGCTGGCTCTGGCGGGCAGCGGGGTCTGGCGGTTCTTGCAGCCCGAACCTTGGAGCGGCAAGCCGTCGGTGGCGGTGCTGCCCTTCAACAACTATGGCGGCGACGAGGCTAGCGGGCGTCTGGCCGATGGCCTGACTGAGGACATCATCACCGACCTCGCGCGTTTTCCGGAATTCGAGGTGGTGGCGCGGAATTCGACGGAAGTTTATAAAGGCAAGCTGGTCGATGCCCGCAAGGTCGCCAGTGCGCTCCATGTCGGCTTTGTACTTGAAGGCTCGATCCAGCGGCAGGGGGGGCGGGTACGGATCACAGCACAGTTGATCGATGTAAAAACCGGCCACCATCTTTGGTCGGAGAATTGGGACCGGCCCGCTGAGGACGTGTTCGCCGTTCAGACAGAAATCGCAGAGCAGCTCAGCAACCGCCTCGGCGGCGGAGTGGGACTGATTCAAGAATCTGAGCGGGCTGCAGCCAAACGTAAACGGCCTGAAAACCTGAATGCCTATGATTACTATCTGCTCGGGTCCGAGAATATTGAAAAGCTCACCAAAGCGGATGCGGCGAAGGCAGTCACGTTTCTCAACCGCGCTATCGAGCTGGACCCGGGGCTGGCACGGGCCTGGGTAGAACTTTACCATGCTCATGATCTATTGGGTGTGTTTGGCGTCGATCCCGAGGGCAACCGCAAGGCTGCTGCTGATGTGGCTGAACGCGCGGTGCAACTTGATCCGAGCGACGCTGAAGCACATGCGGTGTTTGGTATGAGCCTTGCCAATAAGGGCGACATGGGCCGCGCCAAGGCTGAGATGGACACGGCCGTTCGTCTAGCTCCCGGTTCGTCCGAAATCCTGACTTTCTATTCCGGCTTTGCAGCACGCTTCGGTGAACCCGAACGCGGCGCTCAAATGGTCGACAAGGTAATGCGGCTCGACCCGAACTATCCAATGTGGACGTCGAACTTCTTCTCACCTGCCTATTTTATGGCGGGCCGGTATGAGGACGCGGTGAAGATGCTGGAGCGCATGACGCCTAACAACTACCAAAAGTGGAACTGGGTGGTGCGTAGCAGTTCCCTCGCAGCGCTGGGTCGAACCGATGAGGCGAATGCTTCGGTTATAGAAACTCTCAAGCGGCACCCGGACCTGACTGTCGAGAGCATGATCAATGAACCCGGCCTGAGCACAATTGAGCGCACTCGGTTCATAGAAACAATGCCGCTAGCTGGCTTCCCGGCGTGCGCCAAGCCCGAAGCGCTGGCGAAACTCGCCAAACCTGTGCGACTGCCGGAATGCGAGGTGGGGAAGGCGCAGCCGCCATAGAACAGCCTGAGCAACGCGCGCGAGCCCGCTGATCGCCCCGGTATCGGCGAGCGCTGTCGCTGAGGGTTTGGCGCGATTACGCAAATGGTTGCAACGCTGCGCGAAGCAACCACGTAGTCGGCGTTGGGTCATCCACGCCGCCCCGGCTTGTCCGACAAATATCCCTTTCTGCAGCCTGTTGTTGTTCTGTGGCTCAGCCGGCATCTCGTTGACCAAGCTGGAGCAGTGCGAACCTGGTCGCTCGGGTTCTCAGCCCGCAACTTTTTCAGCGCGTTTTCACGAAGGATTTCAGTGTCGGAACGAAGGCCCAGGTCGCAATTCAGACACTGCGGCTGAAAGTTCTCTCTGTTGTTCCGGAGCGTTTTTCGAATGGGCATAGGAATCAGTGCGTTGGGCGTTTTGGCGGGCCGGACGAGATGAAACTGGGCACCGCTTTGTCATTGCGCCTATTGATTTCTGAGATCACCGCTCGGAGCGGAAGGTCCGCTTTGCGCCTTCATGCACGAACCCGCTTCGCGGGAGGGCGCGCGCGGTGAGTTTGGTATGATTATCTGAGGTTCTAGGCAGCCTGTTGGTGTTGCCTAACCATGGCGTTCCCTTCAATGAGAGGAACGTTCAATGGCCAGCTTTCAATACGATGCCCCGACCACACCGCTTCGCCAGCGCATGCAGGAAGACATGGTGATGCGAGGGTTGGGATCCCACACTCGGCAGGACTACATCCGTCACGTCAGCTTTGCCACCCATCTTCTGGAGGATGGCACCGATATCCGCGTCATCCAGGTTCTGCTCGGACATAGCAAGCTGGAGACGACCGCGCTCTATGCGAAGGTCTCCACCCGGACCATTCACGCGGTTGCCGGGCCCCTCGACCGGCTTATGGCGCTGATGGAAGGCAAAAACGCCCAACGGCTGAGCCATGCGCACCTCGGTCGAGGTCGCCGATATCTTCCGTGCCGCCGGGCCAGCTTACCGGATAGCCCACAAAGGACATCTCAGCTTGACCCAGCTTAAGGTGATGTCGGCCGTTTGAGCACTGCCGCACCGCTGCACTGGGCGGCCATGTCGAGGCCTGCGAGGATTGCGGAGAGTGGCGCATTGCCTACAATTCCTGCCGGAACCGGCACTGCCCGAAGTGCCAGGGCGCCGCTGCACGCACATGGCTCGCCGAACGAGAGGCTGATCTCTTGCCGGTCGGATACTTCCATGTCGTCTTCACATTGCCAGCCGAGGTCGCCGCCATTGCCTTCTACAACAAGACGCTGGTTTACGACCTTCTGTTCAAGGCCGCTTCCGAGACGATGCTGACGATCGCCGCCGACCCGAAGCATCTCGGCGCACGCATCGGCATTACTGCCGTCCTGCACACATGGGGATCGGCAATGACCCATCATCCCCATGTTCACATGATCGTGCCAGGCGGTGGTGTCGCACTCGACGGGTCGCGATGGATCTCGTCACGTCCGGCATTCCTCCTGCCGGTGCGTGCGCTCGGCAAGCTGTTCCGTCGCCTGTTCCTCACGCGGCTATTCCAACTCCATGATGCCGGCCGGCGCGCCTTCTTCGGTTCGGCTGCGCATCTCGCTGATCGCCGGGCATTTGGAAGGTACCTGTCGCCAGTCCGCAGGAAGCGTTGGGTCATTTATGCCAAGCCGCCCTTTGCAGGTCCTGAGGCGGTTCTTGCCTATCTGTCGCGCTATACCCACCGGGTTGCCATCTCGAACAGTCGCCTGATCTCGTTCGACAAGGCTTGCGTCACCTTCCGCTATAAGGACTACCGCCGCGACGGCCGCGACCGGCAGCAGATCACGACGCTCGCGGTCGATGAGTTCGCTGTGGCTACCAACATGGGCGAAAGCCGATAAGCAGCCTGGTTCTTCCCGCTCTTGTAGAATCGTCACAGCTCAGTTCCTGAAATACGCGAGGGAGCCATCGGCATTCAGCGCAACCTCTTTACCCGCGAGATAGTCCCTGTTGGTCCAGCCCATGCCTGAAGGGTCAAAGACCGAAATAATCCGTTCGTCGTCGAGCGTGAGAGCGAGCATGTCGCAGGCGGTTCGCTTGATGGATGCGACGCGGGCGGGGGGCATCACGCACCTGCCTTCGCGAGTGTCGCGGACTGCCGCAAGAAGCGTCATTTCTTCGACTGCAGTCCCGTGTTGCTCGAAGTCCATGGAAGCTCCTGTGATTATGATCTGATCGCTGGCTAGCCAGTCAGCGTGAACACAACCTAGACCGTTCCGAAATCGCCGATCCAGTCGCTAAAATCGGGAAGGTTCCTTTCACAAGTGGAAGGCATCGATCGCCTCGGCTGCCGCCGGGAAGTCGGTGCTGTGCGAGGCTGCCTTGCGGACCGGTCCCAGCTTCGTGACCTCGGTGAGACCTCACAGCTCTTTCTATCGGTTTTTCTGCGATGAAAGCCGGTTTGTCGAGGTCGAATGCCGAATAGGAGAAAACGAATGGTCGAAGCTGGTTACGCGCCAAGCCGCTCCCTCAGACGCGGGACAGCAAAGTCCAGGAAGGCGCGTAGTTTCAGTGGCACCTGCCGTTGGCTGGGATAAATGAAGCTGACGGGTATAGGCGAGGGCTCATACGCCTCCAGCAATGTCACCAGTTGGCCCGAGTTAACCAAATCGTCGATCTGGGATGACAACACCCGGGCAATTCCGGCCCCGGCGACTGCGGCGCTAACCGCCGCCTCGAGCGAGTTCACGACGAGCCGGTAGGGGATCGGGACAAACTCAAGAGTCCCTCCCGAACCGAATTCCCAATTTGTCCCGGTCAGGCCCTGCGGGACCACCGCCCCCTCGTACGCCACACAGTCGTGCGAGGCTAGGTCAGTGGGTTTCTGCGGCAATTCCCCGTCTTTCAGATAAGCAGGGCTGGCACAGAGCACCCGGCGTTCCCACCCAGCGCGCAAGGCAATCATGCTGCTGTCGGGTAGTTCGCGTGCGCGGAGTGCCAGATCGACATCCTCCTCGAGGAGATTGACGTTCCGATCAGTCAGCTGCACGCGCATGCGAATGTCCGGATAGGTGCGCAGAAAATCCGCGACCACCGGCATGAGATGGATGCGCCCCATGACCTGGGGCGCGCTGATGGTCAGTTCCCCCCGGGGCGTCAGATATTCGCCGGCGGCAGTGCGTTCAGCCTCCGCAATGTCTTCCATGATCCGTCGACATGAGGCGACGTAGCTGCGCCCAGAGTCGGTGAGCGTCAGTTTGCGGTGCCCGCGCAGCAGCAAACGGATTTTCAGGTGCTCCTCCAGGTCAGAGACCCGTCTGCTGACCGTTGCCAGGGGAAGGCGCAGTTGGCGGCTGGCAGCGGAGAGGCTCCCCGTGTCTACAGCGGCAAGCAGAATGGTCATGGCGTCGAGACGGTCCATAGCCTTTCACCAGTGAAAGGATGCCTCCCGATATTACCGTCTGATCGCCCAAACTGGAACGGGCTAAGTTCTTCACGTCGGCTCCGAAAATTCGGCAAATCCCAACGCTGCTTGGAAGGAGACAATGCAATGACCATGCTCATACAGACGCTTGCCGCCGTCGGCACAGTGCTCGCCACGAGCGCCTTCGCCCACGCCACTACTCAGACCACCAGGGAAATCCGCGGCGCTCTACCCTGCGCCGTGGTCGGGACCGGGACCACACACAAGCCGGTCTTAGATCCCACGCCTCCCCGTTTTCCGAGACGATGGCCGAAACCACCCTCGCTGTGGTCGATTGGCCGCGAATACGAACACGTCACCTGACGAACCGCAATTATTAGCGTGGCCCCCAATATTCGATGCATGTACATCTAATATTGCTTGCATATACATCGATAATCACTAATGTGACCCCGCCGACACGGAGCGCTCCGGAGCGACAGATGTATCTACATCTATATCGACCGGATCAAACCGCCGGCTTGAACACTCGATCTCACAATCGAAAACCAGGGAGAAGCATATGTCCACTGCACCGTCATCACCCAACCGGCGCGGTTTCCCCGCCGCATTGACCCTTCTACTCGCCCTTACTGCGGTTGTTGGCAGCCTGTCCGCATCCGCTGCCATCGCCACCTCCGACCAGGGGTGCTGGTACGCCTTTAAGAAGGGCGTCAACAAGCCCGGCGATCACTGCACCGAAAGCGGCTCGCTCCAGAACGATCGTGACGAGGACCGAGAGAACGCTGCTCTGTCGGCCACCCGCACCAAGAAGTAGCGCCTTGCACCGGCCGGAGCGCAGAGAGGCCGAGATGGGCCCCACTGATTTCTCTGGTCTGAGGCTCGTTAGAAACAAAGGGAACAAATCGATGCGTAAGCAATTTCTTGCCGCCGCTTTTGCGGCACTCTCATCAAGTGCAGTTTTTGCACATGCGGAACACATGTCCAGTGGACAGCCATCCAACAAAACTGCGCCAACCGAAGAAAGCACCAAGTCGGGCGCAATCCGACCATTCCAGGTTCATGTGCCGGATGCCGATCTTGTAGACATGAAACGGCGCCTCGCGGCGACCCGCTGGCCTGACAAGGAGACGGTGACCGACAAGTCGCAGGGTGCACAGCTCGCAAACCTGCAGCAACTCGTGCGCCATTGGGCCACGGAATATGATTGGCGCAAAGGCGAGGCCAAGCTGAACGCGCATCCGCAATACATGACGACCATTGATGGCGTCGACATCCATTTCATCCACGTCCGCTCCCGGCACCCGAACGCCATGCCGCTGATCGTCACGCATGGCTGGCCCGGTTCGATCTTCGAGCAAATCAAGATCATCGGCCCGCTTACGGATCCAACTTCATATGGCGGTCGGGCGGAAGACGCCTTCGACGTGGTGATCCCTTCCCTGCCTGGCTACGGCTTTTCTTCAAGACCCACCGAGACCGGATGGGACGTGGAGCGCATCGGCCGCGCTTGGGACGTACTGATGAAGCGGCTTGGCTACGCGCGCTACGTTGCCCAAGGCGGCGACTGGGGAGCGGGCGTCGTGGAGGCAATGGCTCGGCAGGCACCCAAGGGGCTGCTTGGCATCCACACCAATCTGCCGGCGGTGTTTCCGCCCGAGGCTGCAGATGCAATAGCGAGCGGCGGGCCGGCGCCTGACGGGCTGACAGCCAAGGAGCAGGTGGAGTTCGTTGCGATGCAGGGATTCATCAAGAACGGCGGCTGGGGGTATCTCACAATGATGAGTGCCCGACCCCAGGCCGTTGGTTACGGATTGACGGATTCCCCCGCCGGTCTGGCTGGTTGGATGCTCGTGCACGGCGGCTTCGGAAAGTGGTCTTACGGCAAGGATCCCGAACAGCGGCCAACGCCGGATGAAGTGCTGGACAACTTTTCACTGCATTGGCTGACCAACACCGTATCGTCCGGCGCGAGGCTCTACTGGGAAAACCGCAACCAGAACCTCATCAGTGCCGCCGCACAGAAGACCAGGGAGATCACGATCCCGGTGGCGATCACGACGTTCCCGGACGACGATCTCTTCCGGGCGCCTGAAACGTGGGCGCGTCGCGCGTTCCCCACCCTCAACTACTTCCATGACGCCGAAAGGGGCGGCCATTTCCCTGCCTGGGAGGAGCCGACGATCTTTACGCGTGAGCTCCGCGCAGCATTCAAGCCGCTTCGCGCAAACCTCGATTGACGCGGTGGCGGAGTGGGCTCTCCCACTCCGCCCTTTCCTCAGAGGCAGGTGGAAATAAGCAAACCAGAGGAGAAATTGATGAGAACGAACATTGAGACGCCAATAGCTATCGCGACCGACACCTTAGATGTCATCGCGCCAGGCGGAGATTTTGCGCCGGCACAGACCGCCAATCTCTTCCGCCTCACAGACCTCGACGACCCCACCAGGCCACACAAGCTTGCGGAGGTCGATCTTCGTGCGCTTCGCGCCGTTGCAGACTGGATCACGAGCTTCATCGCCAAGCCTAATGGGGATCTCGGTCGCGCCGGGCCCGTCTGTCCCTTCGTGCCGCGCGCCCTGGAGCTGAATACACTCTGGCTCGCTCCCGAACGGGTCGGTGGACGGGATGCTCCCGACGTTGCCCAGCTTGTAGTAGGTTACGAAAAACTGTTCCTCGATGCCAAACCTGTGGAAGGCGAGGACGCCGACTACAAGTCGATCATCGTCGTTTTCACCGACCTGCCGGCGGATCGCGCAGGCGCCCTCTTCGACGATGTCCTGCAGCGGCTAGCTCTTCCGTCTTACGCGGACGATGGGATGGTGCTGGGCGGATTCTTCGAAACCAACCAGGGGGCCGCGCTCTACAACTCCAGCTTTCGACCGTTTACAGCGCCCGTGCCATTTCTGCTGATGAGAAAGACAGTCGTCACTGACTGGAAGTTCTTCCTGGACAAGGAGGACTGGCTCGCACTTTGGGCGCACAGGCACGGAAGGTCCGCGGTCTCGGCTCTTGCCGAAGAGCTTCGCCGCTTGCCGTGGCAAGCGAAGCGGGACTAGCGGAAGGCGCTTCCCGCAAGTCCACGATCTTTACCCAATCCTTGAAACCAACGCGCCGCCCAAGACCGGGCCCGCGCCGATCCACTGACGCCCCCGAGAAGGTGCGCAACTCATTTTGGAAAGACGATGCCATGAATACCACCATGACAATTGCCGCCGCGGCGATCGCCACCCTGTTCGCAACGAGCGCCTTCGCCCAGAGCGCGAGGGAGATCCGCGGCGGTTCACCTTATGTCGCGATCGAAAACGAGCCCGCGCCGAAGCTGATCGTCGATCCACCGCTTCCAGAAGGTCTGTCCCAGGGCGTCTTCTGGGCGCAGTATCGGGTCGAGAATCTACGTATCCAACAGGTATTCGGGAAAGGCGCGCTCCAGGTTTCGCCGCGCGTCGGACATCTGCACATCATTGTCGACGACCTGCCCTGGTGGTGGGCCGATGCAAGCGACAACAATACGGTCGACATCGCCGGACTGCCGCCCGGCCCGCACAAGGTGACAATTGCCCTTGTCGACCCCAATCACAATGTCTTCCCCGGCCAGGTGCTAACGGTGCCCTTCACGGTGCCTCAGTCCGCCAAACTGTCTCATGACCATCTGAAGTGAGGCGTTAGCGAAAGGGAACACTAGGCTTCGCCACGCACGCGAGGGCCGCCAAGGGAACAACTTTCTCTGTTTGCCACGGAGATAAATTACTGCCCAGGCCGCAAGTTGACATTCTACCTACTAGTAGGTAGACGCACTTCGCGTCGCGGTTTCGAGGGCTCCAGACGGACGCGACCGTCTCCGCCGAACCGCACGCAAAACACAACAGGAAGGACGCCAAATTGATCGACTGGAAGAAGAGAATCCAAGACGTGAATGCGCGGCTGAAGGAACTAGCCTCCCGCACCCCCGATACCATCCGCGGCGCAGCGCTGCTCGCAGGCGCCGGGGCCAAAACCAACCATCTTGATGCCAAGACACGTGAGCTGATCGCCCTGGCAGTCGCGGTCACGACGCGGTGCGACGGCTGCATCGCCTTTCATTCGGCCGAGGCGGTGAAACTCGGCGTTAGCGACGACGAGATCGCGGAGGCTCTTGGCGTCGCGATCAACCTCAATACCGGCGCGGCCATGGTCTACAGCAGCCACGTGCTCGACGCCGTCAGCAAACTCAAAGCCTAACGACAAGGAAGGAATCCAACATGGTCAAAGGCAAAACAACACTTATCACCGGCGGCACCTCGGGCATTGGCCTTGCAACAGCCAGACTCCTTTATCAAAACGGTGCGCGCGTTGCGATCACCGGGCGCGAGCGGGCATCACTTGAGCAGGCGCGAGAAACAATTGGGCAGGATGTTCTGCTCCTCCAGACAGACGTACTTTCTCGGGACGCTCTGAAAAGGATGGCGGATGACGTTCAAAGGGCCTTCGGCGCACTGGACGTCCTCTTTGCAAATGCCGGTGTGGCATATGTGACGCCCCTTTCCACCACCGACGAAGCGCAATACGACCGCCTCATGGATACGAACGTCAAGTCCGTGTTCTTCTCCATTCAAGCGGTGGAACCGATCATGCGGGACGGCGGCTCGATCATCCTGAACACCGCCTGGCTCAATCACGTCGGCGTGCCTGGTCGGGCGATGCTCTCAGCCTCAAAGGCGGCGGTCCGCTCTCTCGCCCGCACCTTGTCGGCCGAATTGCTCGACCGGCGCATTCGCGTCAACGCCGTCAGTCCGGGCCTCATTGAGACACCTATCCTTCGCGGCGTCGGCCAGTCGGAACACCCCGGGCAGACAGAAGCGGAGTTTCGCGACTACCTCTCGGCGGCGAGCAAACTGATCCCGGTCGGGCGCCTGGGACAGCCGGAAGAAATTGCCGCTGCGGTGATGTTCCTTGCCAGCGATGCATCGAGCTACATGCTCGGGTCCGAGCTGGTCGTCGACGGCGGTTTCGGCGAACTCTGAGTGCGCTACAGCCGGGGGCCTTTCCGCCCCCGGCCTTTCCGCATCACTCCAGATGCCGGCCACAGCCAACAATTGACGGATGGACCGATTGATTGGTAGTTCGATCGCTCTTGCGGTTCGACGCATAGGGAGAAGCTAGATGACGGGAAGCACGCGTGGCGCGATCATGGACGCTGCTGAGCGATTGCTCCGTTCAAAGGGTTACTCCGCTTTCAGTTATGCTGATCTCGCCGAGACAGTCGGGATCAGGAAGGCGAGTATTCATCACTATTTCCCGACCAAGGAAGATCTCGGCGTCGCGATCGTCGAGGACTATGTTCGTCAGGTCAGAGACAGGTTCAGCCAGATCGAGGCGGCCTCGGATAAGCTGGACAGCAGATTGGCAGGCTTCAGAGAGGGCTTCCGAGCCGGCGCGGAGGTGGGCATGCTTCCGCTTTGCGGCGCGCTCGCCGCAGAGATGGCCGCCCTTCCCACGCGATTGCAGATACTTACTCGGGAATTCTTCGACCTGCAGCTTAAATGGCTGACGAAAGTCCTCGATGCGGCAGCCGCAACTGGAGAACTTCCTCCGGGCAGCGATAGCGCGCAAAAGGCCTATCTGTTGTTAAGCCTGATGGAGGGCTCCAGCTTCATCGATTGGGCGATGCAGGATGGCCGTCGCATGGATCTGTCTGCCCTTTTGCAACTGGCCAGGTTGCCGCTCAGCGCCTCTCTCAAATAGCACTCGTCCGCCCACACGGTTGTGCCTCGGCGCAATTCGGCGGCGCGTGTCCCAAAGTTTAAGCGCCCGGCCAGGACCTATGCCTTTTGACGCCGCCGCGGCATCTCTGCTGGTTCCGTGAAATCGGCGTCGCCCGAGAGTGCCTGCAACTTTTCAAGCGTATCGATGAGCGGATCATCGATTGAGAGAGCAAAGATCTCTTTTGCGGAGGAGAGGATCTGCCCCTGGGCGACACGCCAGCTTTCCGTTGCGGCATCGAGCTTGCGCGCGCCGGCCTCGCTGAGCTTGATCTTCTTTTCACGCCCGTCGTCGGTTGCTTCAAATGTCACCCACCCTGCCCCGTCGAGAACCTTGACGTTCCTCGATATCGTCGTGGTGTCCAGCACCACCTCCTCAGCGAGTTCGCGAAAGGTCGCAGCACCGAGACGCCTGAGCGCACGTAGCAGCGAAAACTGGGTTATTCGAATGCCGTGGTCCTTGAGCGCCGCGTCGTAGAGCTTCGTCAACGCACGGGCAGACCTGCGGAACTGGGTACAATAGCAGTCAGTGAACATGATTGGTTGCAGTCCTCATTTGTGGCGACTCTAGCATGAGATCGATGCATGTACAATAAATTTTGCTTGCATATACATCGATAACGGGTATCCTCGTTTCGCTCGCAACAAGGGCACCTCGATCATACGCATGTATATGCATCGATATTCGAAGGAGATGTAATGCCCACCTACACAGTCACTAGCGCCAACCTCACCCTTTCGACTTCCCAGAAGGAAAAGATCGCTGAAGCGATCACACAAGAACACCACGGCAGCACTGGCGCTCCCGGTTTCTTCGCACAGGTGATCTTCCGGGCGCTCGACGAAGGCGAGCACTTCATTGGCGGCAAGACGAACCGCTCGCCGCACGTCTTCGTGCACGGATTGATACGAGCCGGGCGCACGGAAGAGGTCAAGCAATCACTGATGTCCGGCGTCCGTGACCGACTGCTGGAGATCGCAGATGTCGGCCAGGAGGATGTCTGGATCTACCTGCAGGACATTGCTGCTCCCCAGATGCTGGAGTTCGGCAGGTTTCTTCCCGAACCGGGTGCCGAGGATGAATGGCGAAGAGGCATTTCACCGCAAAAGCTGGCCGATTTCGCGCGGGCCGGTGTTGCGGCCTGAGAGCTCATTCCTGGGAGGGAACCATGACGGCAATCATCGAAACCACAATCGGGAAACCTTATGCGCGTAGCAGCGAGCGAAAGGTCATTCTCGCTTCATCACTTGGCACGGTCTTCGAGTGGTACGATTTCTATTTATACGGCTCGCTGGCGGCAATCATCAGTGCGCAGTTCTTCTCGGGCGTGAACGAAACGGCAGGTTTCGTCTTTGCTCTTCTCGCGTTTGCAGCAGGCTTCGCAATTCGTCCGTTTGGCGCCCTGTTCTTCGGCCGATACGGAGACATGATCGGCCGCAAGTACACGTTTCTCGCAACCATTGTCCTCATGGGTCTTTCCACCTTTCTCGTGGGCATACTGCCATCCTATGAAAGTTGGGGCATTGCGGCGCCGGCCTTGCTCATCGCCTTGCGCATCGTTCAGGGCCTTGCGCTTGGCGGTGAATATGGGGGCGCTGCGATTTACGTCGCCGAACACGCACCAGAGGGTCGCCGCGGATTCCACACCGCCTGGATCCAAACCACGGCCACCTTGGGCTTCCTGTTGTCGCTCATTGTCATTCTGGTCGTTCGCACCGGTCTCGGAGAAGAAGCGTTTGCGTCCTGGGGCTGGCGTGTCCCGTTCCTGTTTTCGATCTGCTTGCTGGCGATTTCCGTGTGGATCCGTCTGTCGCTCAACGAATCCCCGCTGTTTCTGAAGATGAAGGCTGAAGGTAAGACCTCGAAAGCCCCGCTGACGGAAACCTTCGCGTCAGCCAGCAACGTCAAGCTGATCCTGATTGCACTTTTTGGCATCGTCGCTGGCCAGGCGGTGATCTGGTACACTGGGCAGTTCTACGCACTCTTTTTTCTGACCCAGACCCTCAAGGTCGACTCGGTGACCGCCAGCCTGTTTATCGGGTTCGCGCTCGTCGCCGGCACGCCACTCATTCTATTCTTCGGATGGCTCTCCGACAGGATTGGCCGCAAGCCCATTCTGGTGGCGGGCTTCCTCCTCTCGGTCGTCTTCTACTTTCCGCTGTTTTCACAGCTGACGATCGCCGTGAACCCCAAACTCGCCGCGGCTATTCAATCGTCTCCGGTGGTGGTGGTGGCAGACCCTGAAACCTGCTCGTTCCAGTTCAACCCTGTTGGGACCTCGGCCTTCACCAGTTCCTGCGACATCATAAAATCGTTCCTGGCAAAGGCATCGGTCAACTATTCGAACAAGGAGGCCGCCCCAGGCGACACCGCCCATGTGCTCGTCGGCGATCGACGCATTGACGGTTTCGAGGCGCGAGGACTTGATCCCGCAACCGCAAAGGCACGCAGTCAAGTCTTCGGCAAGCAGCTTGGCGAACTCTTGGCGAGTGTCGGCTATCCTACCAAGGCCGACCCTCACGAGATGAGCTTTGGCCGGATCATGCTGGTCCTCATATGCCTCGTCACGCTCGTCGCCATGGTCTACGGCCCGCTCGCGGCGACGCTTGTCGAGTTGTTTCCAACCCGCATCAGGTATACCGCCATGTCTCTCCCCTACCACCTCGGCAACGGATGGTTGGGTGGTTTCCTGCCGACAACGGCCTTCGCGATCGTCGCCGCCACGGGTAATATCTACTATGGCCTCTGGTACCCGGTGGTTATCGCCACCCTGTCCCTTGTGGTGGCCATTTTCTTCCTTCCCGAGACGGCGAAGAACCGCCTCAGCGATTAGCAATATGGCGCGGCCGTAGCGACGACGCGGACGGCCGCGCCGGAATTCGTCACAAGCCCCATTGGGGTTGGGAGGTTAAAATGATTGATCTGAGAAGTGACACCTGCAGCCGTCCGACGAAAGCGATGCGCGAGGCTATCGCCAATGCCGATGTCGGCGATGACGTCTATGGCGACGATCCTACGGTGAAGGCGCTGGAAGCCGCAACCGCAGAACTGCTCGGCAAAGAGGATGCGGTCTATATGCCGACCGGCACCATGACCAATCAGGTCGGCATCCGCGCTCACACAGAGCCGGGCGACGCCGTGATGTTCGACCAGAACGCACATGTCTACATCCTCGAAGGCGGCGCCCCTTCAGCCTTTGCCGGCGTCTTGCCCAGGCTTCTTCCGGGCGTTCGGGGCATCTTCAGCGCCGGGGACGTAGCGGCGGCCCTGGGCCAGCCTCATCCCTTCTTCCCGGCAACGATCCCCGCCCCTGTTCGGCTGCTTTGCCTGGAAAACACCCATAATATCGGCGGCGGATCGGTCTGGCCGATGGAGGCAATTTCGGCAGTCGTCGACGTGGCCCGTGCGCGGGGCGTGGCGCTGCATCTCGATGGTGCCAGGCTCTGGCATGCGACTGCCGCCACCGGCATTCCGGAATCGCAATACGCCGCCGGCTTCGACACGGTCAGCGTATGTTTTTCCAAGGCGCTCGGCGCACCGGTTGGCTCATGCCTGGCGGGCACCAAGGAGTTCATCACGCGTGCGCGACGCTTCAAGCAGCAGATCGGTGGCGGGTTCCGCCAAGCTGGGATCATCGCAGCTGGCGCGCTCCATGCTCTTGAGAACCATCGCTCGCGGCTGGGAGAAACGCACGCCAATGCGCGCCGCTTCGCCGAACGACTGGCAGAACTCGACGGCATCGCCCTTGATCTTTCAACCGTCGAAACGAACATCGTCCGCTTCCGTCTGACACGATCAAGGGCATCGGATTTTGTCGAAGAGGCGCACAGGCGCGGGCTCTTCATGCTACCCTCCGGAGCAGATGCTGTGCGCGCGGTGTTTTATCTGGACATCGCAGAGGACGATGTCGTTAAGGCCTTGAAGATTGTCGAAGAGAGCCTCTCAGCAGTACCGGTTGTTACCAGCGTCGCCGAGGAAAAAATGCAGCGCGGCGCAGGGTACTAACCCGTTCATCGCAATCCGCGGGGATGGTTCGGACGGGCGACGACAAGGTCGGTTCCCGTCGATACATTATGCGACGCCAAAAGAACGCGACAAGCACATTTAATGTTCGAATTTGCGATCACGTTCAAAGCGACGCGTTGGGTATTCCAATCGGCGATGCGATCATACTTTGAGTCGATTTCCTCAATTCAGATGCAATGGCAACCTTCTCTCAACGCCGGATGGTCTGGCGTTCAAAAAGGAGAAATCAAATGATCGCCAAGCACCTTATCATCGCCGCTGTTGCCTCGTTCGCCGCAATCGCAAGTGTCGGCACCGCATCCGCCACTGGCCGTTATTACGAAGGCATTGACTCGCACGCTTCGCACCGGGCCACATCGTTTGTTCAACAGGCTGGCAAATCTGCGAGCACCAACACCAGCGCAAAGGCGGCCAACTGATGGTTTCTGGGTATCGCCGTCCGTAGCGTTACGGCGGAGAACAAGGGCCGGAAGCGTGTTTACAACTTCGAGCCCGCCAGCTGCCAGCATCGCAGGCGCTTCGGCGCCCGCGATGCATATCCGACAGCAGGGAAACAGTGTCGTGTTCAAGATTGGCCGGCGCCTACGGCCATCGCGGACCCGGTCTCATCGGGTGTGTTGATCGTTCCGCCCCGGATCGCAAAATGAGAACAACATCTGACTAACCCGCCCGGTGCGCCCCCGAATTACTCCTTCCACGCAAGTTCGACTGCACGGCCAATACTATCGTGCAATAGCTTTACCTCACCTACTGGGCGATCTGTGTTGAATCAGATCAACGGCAGGAGCGGACCATGTCATCGCCGTCGCTAGTCACCAAGGGATGCGAACAACAGGGAGACAGGATCGGCAACCGAACATGAACCGCGGTATGGGTGATCTGACAACTGTAGCCGCATCCCGAAACCTACGGCGCAAGCGGCTTGTTGCCACGGCCGCCAGCTTGATCACCCTTGCGGTGTTTGCACTCGACCTATGGAGCCCATTGCAGGGTGCCGTCGCCGTCCTATACGTCATCGTCATACTTCTGGTCGCGCAAATCAGTCCGCATCGCACAGTGCTACTCGCGGGTGTCGCTTGCGCTGTACTTGCCCTGTTCGCCTTCCTTATCGATCACATGGGGAATTTGCTTGACTCGGCTACGGTACGGTTTGGGGTCAGCCTCGTCGCCATCTCGGCCGCGACACTATTGTCGATGCGGGATCGATCAGCTCGCACCACACTTGCCGAGCAGGCACGCCTACTCGAACTCAGTCACGACACGGTCATCATTTGCGATAGGAACGACAACATCATCTACTGGAACGACGGTGCACAGGCTCTTTATGGATGGGCCCGTGACGAAGCCATCGGCCAAAGCTGCAATCGCTTGCTTCAGAGCAACTTCCTGATGCAGGACGTGGGTGCCGCACTGGAACAGGCGGGGCAGTGGTCGGGAGAACTTACCCGCACACGGCGAGATGGCACACAAATCGTTCTTGCCAGTCGCTGGCTGCTGCGCCGTGATCCAGAAGGGAATGCGATTGGCGTGATCGAGAGCAGTGCCGATGTGACCGAGCACAAGCGTGTCGAGGCCGAGCGGCAACGATCAGAGGAACGGTACAAGACCATTTTCAACGGCGCTGCCTTTGCAATGTGGGAGGCGGATTGGACCGAACTCCATGCGCACGTATGTCGGACGTTGCCGGCTGGCGCGAACTGGGCTGATTGGCTCGGCAACCACCCCGAAATCTTGCGGGACGCCCTCGCCCGCGTCTACGTGCGCGATGTCAACACAGCAGCGCTTTCGCTGTTTGATGCACCTTCGCGCGAAATGCTGCTCGGCAATAGTACACTTGCCCGCGTCCCGACCGGCTCGGAGGCAGAATTCGCCAAGGTTCTCGCTTCATTGATGGGGGGGGGGGCCGACCTTCCGGAATACGAAGTGCGCTACCTGGCGCTTTCGGGACGTTCAATCGACGTGCTGTTGCGTGTACGACAGCTTCCAGATGCCGAGCCCTGGTCGCGGGTACTGGTGATGGCGCTCGATATGACCGAGCGCAATGAAGCGCGCGCCAAGCTGGAGCAAACGTCCGCCGAGCTGGCGCATGCCGCGCGGATCTCCACCCTCGGCCAATTGGCCACCTCAATCGCCCATGAGGTGAACCAGCCGCTTTCCGCCATCATCACCTATGGCAAATCGGCCAAGCGTTGGCTGTCGAGACAGGAGCCCGACATAGTCGAGGCGATCAACTGCCTCGATGAGATCGTCTCTAACAGTAGCCGCGCCTCCGATGTGATAGCGGGGGTTCGTACGCTCGCCAAACGCGGCCCCATCGAGACGGTACAGTTGGACCTCGCCGAACTGGTGGACGAGTCCCTGGCACTCATCGAGCGCGAGGCGCGCCAGCATCATATTGCCGTACGTGTTACGAACCGCGAAGGACCGGTGTCGGTGATGGGTGACCGGGTGCAGATCCAGCAGGTTCTGGTAAACCTGGCCATCAACGCCATCCACGCCATGCGCGGCATCGACGGCCGCAGACATGAGCTGCGCGTCGATTTCACGGCCGATACCGATGGGATGGTGCGCGTCAGCGTTCGAGATACCGGCAGCGGCATCCCCGGTGATCCTGCCCGGATCTTCGAACCGTTTTTCACGACGAAGCGTGAAGGCATGGGAATGGGGCTTTCCATTTGCCGGTCGATCGTTGAGGCGCAAGCCGGACGAATTCACGCAGTCAACAACGCCGGTCACGGCGCGACGATATCCTTTACTCTTCCCCCAGCAGCACCGGAAATGAAGACTTAGCTACGACTAGGGTATGATAGTGATGGGACCACGAGGGGCGTATTTTTGGACATCCGGACGTCAAATGGCCGGGCAGGAGCACCCCTTTGAGACATCCAGTGACCATCTGCATTGTCGACGACGATGACGGCGTCCGATCCAGCCTCGCAAACTACCTTCGAGCGGCAGGGCTGTACGTGCGTGCATTCGACTCCGCGGAACTCTTTCTGACGTCTTCCTACAGCACGACTGCCGATTGCCTCATTACCGATCTGCATATGCCGGACCTTGATGGCTTGGGCTTGCAACGGGAGCTGAACAGGATGGGCAGGCGTTTCCCGGTTGTGGTCATGACGGCATTTCCGGCAATGGCTGCTCGGAGGGTCTCGTCCCAGCTTGGCGCTGCGGCCTTTTTCGAAAAACCGCTCGACCCGGACGCATTGCTTGAGAAACTTGAGGAAATCCTGCGATAGCCGAAGCACTGGCATCTGGTGACGGCAAGAACGATGAGGACGTATAATGACCATTCCAGGTGAAACAGCCAACTTGATTTGTGTCATCGACGACGATGCAGATATCCGCGGATCGCTGGACAGCCTGTTGCGCGCGACAGGTTTTGCAGTACGGACATTCGCCACGCCCGACGAATTCTTGGCCTGCGCGGAGGCCGATCACGCGACCTGCCTCCTCCTCGATATCCGCCTGCAAGGCGCGGACGGGCTGGATTTCCAAAAGCTCCTGTCGGACAACCTGGTTCCCGTACCGGTCATCTTGATTACCGGCCATGGCGACATTCCGCAGACGGTGCGCGGAATGAAGGCAGGTGCCGTGAACTTTCTCTCCAAGCCCATTGATGAGGACGCGTTGCTGACGTCCATACGGGAGGCCATCAGCAAGGATCGTGATCGCCGCCTCGCAGAGCGAAAGGGCGAGACTGTGCGCGCCTGCTACGAACTGCTAACCCCGCGAGAACGGGAAGTCATGTCGCTGGTGACCGCGGGCCTTTTGAACAAACAGGTTGCCGGTCAACTCGGTCTCAGTGAAGTCACCGTCAAGATCCATCGCGGCAATATGATGCGCAAGATGCAGGCCCAATCGCTTGCCGATCTGGTTCGCATGGCGGAAGAGCTGGGCGTCCGCGATACGTCCGCTGCCCGATACCGCGCACTGACGCAGTAGATCGCCTCGTCACCCGACACGCAGCCTATCGCTTATTATTGCAAGTCGAAGAGGTGCCGCATGCGCTCCGTCAGTCCGGGGGCCGAAGTTGCACCGAGGTCGTGGGCATGGGCCAACCGCAGCGATTGCGTTGCGACCCGTTTCGACAAGACCGCGCCGAGTGCGTCGGCAATGGCCGGCCGGTCGCGCAAAAGCGGAGAAAGGCCCTCCTGCGTGATCTCGTAGACGACCACGAAGGTCAGCGCCTCGATGGTTCCGGGTTCGCCAGCGCCGGTCAAAAGCCCGGCCTCGCCGAAATAGTCGCCCGGAGCGAACCGTGTCAGCTCCGTCTGCCGCTCGTCTTCGCGGCGGGTAACGGAAACGGTGCCGGTGCGAATGACCATCAGCGATGTCAGTATCGCCCCCTGCTGGACAAGAATGTCGCCCTTGCGGAAGGTCCGGCGGACCATGGTCGCAGCCAGCGCCTCCTTTTCGTCTTCGCTCATGGAGCCAAAAAGCGCGATGGCGTTGAGAAGACGATGCGGGGTTGTGTGTTGGCCAAGCGCCATATCCTCCCTCGTTCCCGGTGTATAGGTAGCGCCGTTGCTTTCTGCCAGCGGCGCGAGGAGCAACCCGCTTGCCTTGGCGTGCCGGTAGATCAGATCGAAGATCTCGGTCTTGGCCCGTCCCTCCTGTGCGATATCGGTGACACTGAACGAAAGCTCCAATTCGACCGCGTTTCCGTCCAGCATCGTGACCTGGATGCCGGGTTCCGGGACCGAAAGGATCGAATTGCTGCTGAGTAGGACCGAGCGCAACACCTCGATCATCGCCGAGGGTGCTCGCGTCGGGCGAAACCGCACGGCAAGTGTCACGCCATGACGCCGTTCCGGGCTACTGATATTGGTCAGCCGCGCCTTCGCCAGGTCGCTGTTCGGGACGATGATGAGGTCGTTGGCGCCAGTCAGAAGATGCGTTGCCCGCCAGTTTGTCTCGCTCACCCGTCCCACCATACTGTCGCCGAGCACCAGCCAGTCGCCGACTGCGTAGGGCCTGGAGAAGTTGAGCGCGATGCCGGAAAATAGGTCGCTCAAGGTGCTCTGCAGCGCGAGGCCGAGGATGATGGCGATAGCGCCGGAGGTTGCGATCAGCGTGCCGACGGGCGCGTTGAAGACATAGGCAACCACCGAAAGGATCGCGCCCACATAGATCACCCCGACGATCAGGTCCTGCAGAAAACGCACCTCGCTCGGCTGCCGCTCGAAGATCAGAAACACTCGGACGACGCTGATCAGCGACCAGGCTCCGTTGATCCACCAGATGGTCTTGGCAACGCCGACAAAAAACCTCTGCAGGATCGAAGTGCCGGCCGGGCCTGGCGCGTAGGGCACGATGTCGTGATAGAGGAGCAGCGTCGTTAACGCCACGAAGAAGACCAACTGCCCCACCATACGGCGCTTTGGATGGTTGCGAAGCAACAGGCGCGTGACGAGCGCGCCCACTGCTGCAAGCAGACCGGTCTGCACCATCGGATCGGCAATGGCATCCAACATCTCGCGGTTCTCTCAGTACGACCGGGCTGGTGAGCCCGGAGGCTTTAGGATCAGGAATCGGTGGGTCCGCGGTCGCTGCCGCAACCCTGAACTACCCAAGCGAGGCGGCTTTGGCGCGCAACTCCAGCAACCCCAGCAACAGCTCGTCGCGCTCTGCCTCCAGTTCTTCGATGGTGCGCGATCCAACTTCGGCGTGAACACTGTCGATGAGCCTTTTTTGCACGTCCGGTGTAAGCTGCGGCGATCCAAGGGATTTCCAGGAAGCCGTCATCGGGCCGGCAAATTGCTGCAAGAAGTGCTCGATGCCGCCCGGTCCGCCGCCGAGGTGGTTCAGCATCATGTTGCCCATGATGCCCCAGCGCAGACCCGGCCCATAGGTCAAAGCCGTATCAACGTCCCTTGCACTCAGAACGTTTTCGGCGACGAGATAATAGACCTCACGCGCCAGTGCTGCCTGCAGCCGGTTGGCGACATGACCAGGCAGTTCCTTGTTGATGCGCACCGTCCGCTTGCCAATCGTCGTGTAGAAATGGTCCGCCTGCTTGACGGTATCTTCCGAGGTTTTTGTGCCACCGACGATTTCGACAAGCGGCATGAGATGCGGCGGGTTAAACGGATGGCCGATGACACAGCGCTCGGGATGGGAGGCGGCACCCGATTGGATCTGGCTCATGGGAAGTCCAGAGGAGCTGGACGCGATGATGACATCCGGCGGCAACATTAAGTCGAGCTGGCGATAAAGGTCCTGCTTGAATTCGAACCGCTCAGGCCCGTTTTCCTGGACGAAATCGGTGTCCTTCACTGCTTCGGCAAGGTCGGGCGTAAAGACCAGCCGCAAGGGAGAAGCCCCCGGCGTCAGCCCCAACCTTTCGAGCGCCGGCCACGCGGCCTCGACAAACCGCCGTAGCGATGCTTCCGCATTCGGTGCAACGTCGGTAGCAACGACGTCAAGTCCCTTAGCCAGAAAGAGCGCTGCCCAGCTGGCTCCAATAACTCCCGTTCCGATCACTGCTACCTGATTGATGGGTTTAATATGAGACATGGATCGATCTCCCTTTAAATTGGTCAAGCAAAGGCGATGCCGGCGAGGTTGCCCTGGGCATAGAGAAGCATGCGTTTTTCGGAGCCATCGAGTTTGGCGGTGTAGATCGATCCGCCGAAGTCGGTGACGAACATTCGGTCGCCCTCTACGTCAAGGGCAATGCCGATGCCCTCCATCAGGCTCCCGAGCACGATCTCCAGCGATCGGGCGTTGCGGCTCGACGGGTCGATGAAAGCGCGGTTGACCGTGTTGCCGAGCGGCGGATTGCCGCGGTCGGTCCAGTACAGGACGCGGTTTTCGAGGTCGAGCTCAAGGTCGATCGGCTCCGGCAGGTTCTCGAACAGCGTCTCGATATCCGAGCGGGTAGCCGCCGTCTCGCCCTCGGGGATGTCCAGCCCCGCGCGGAAGATGCGACCGCAGCCAGAATTGTCGGGCCCCTTCTGCGTCCAGTAGACGTGTCGTCGCTTGGGATCTACCGTAATTCCGACGCACCAGCGGGCAGGATCGCGGCGATCGTCGTCGCCCTCGCCCGTTTGGACCAGCGTCTCGACATCCGTACCGTCGAGATTGGCCCGCATGACGCGCATGCCTTCGCGGTCACACCAGTACAGCTTGCCGCTTCTCTTCTCCAGATGAAGCTGCTTCGGCGTATGCGTGATGCCGGGAGCAACGATGACCCTGCGATTGCCGCCATCGAGATCGACGCGCTCGATGGAGCCGTCGTTCAGCTTGGGCACCCCCATATTGGTCCAATAGATATGACCGGCCGCCCGGTCGACCACGATGCCATCGGGCAGACGGCAGCCGGACACGATGACCTTCTGATCGGTGCCATCCGTCTTCATCGAGTGGATCCGACCGCCGCTCAGTTCGAGGACGAACAGCCGGGACAAGGCATCCTCGTGCTTGGGAGCTGGTTTCGGCTTTCCTGACACAACGTCCATTATCGTCGTTCCTTTCATGGGTGGTGGCTCGATGCCCGCTTGTTCAAGGCATCTCTCACATTGCTGAAGGGCAACAGCCCTATCGGGCCGTCATTGACTTCATGGCTCTGGAGAAATCGGGCGGCCGCTTCTCCAGGAAGGCAGCGAACGCTTCCTTCGCCTCTTCGGACCGGGTCTGCAGGCTGAATGCCCCATTCTCGGCATCCATCGCGCCGCGCACCTGATCACGGAACGGACGCTTCAGAAGACGCTTGGCGGCACGAAGAGCATCTGACGGCTTGGTCGCGAGCTTGTGTGCAGTTTCCATTGCCACCTGCAGGACATCCGGGTCGGGCACGATCTTTGTGACCAGTCCCATCTCCTGCGCACGTCCCGCGTCAAACGGCAGCCCCAGCAAGATCAGCTCCGCCGCGCGGGCATGACCGACGGTCAAAGGTAGCAGGTAGCTCGATCCGAATTCCGGCAGCAGCGCGAGGTTGATGAAGGGCAGCTGGAAGCGGGTGTTTTCGGATGCATAGACAAAGTCGCAATGCAGCAGCATTGTCGTCCCGCCCCCGACCGCAATACCCCTGACGGCTGCGATCAGCGGCTTGTCGAATTCAAGCAGCATATGCATCAGCTTGGACTGGGGGGATCCTCCCGCTTCTGGAGGATTTCCCAGGAAATCGCCGATGTCGTTACCGGCGGTGAACGCATCTCCCGCGCCGTGCCAAAGCACCACACGCACGCTCTCGTCCTTTGCCGCTTCATTGAAGATGCCGGCGAGATCCAGATACATGCTCGAGGTCATCGCGTTCTTTTTCGCGGGCCGGTTCAACGCGACGCGAAGAATGCCTTCGCTCCGTTCGGTGACGATGTCGCCCATCATAAAACTCCTCATCTCGATCGCTTTTGCCGTTGTCGCAGAGCCGCTCTAGGCGGCTCGCCCCACGGCCTTCGGAATGGCGCCACTTGTTCTCAGGCCCTCTATGGCGCTCTTCTCAAAGCCGAGTTCCTCAAGGATTTCATCGGTGTGTTCGCCGAGGTCGGGTGCGCGCCTGGCGGGGACCTTTTCGACACCATGAACGCGGATGGGGCTGCTGATGGTCGATGTCAGCCCGCCCCCGGCCCCATCAAGGGAAACGACGATGTCATTGGCGACGAGCTGCGGGTCGTCGATCACCTCCTGGGGACCGCGGACCTCACCGAACGTGACATCCACGCCGGCAAAAACAGCATGCCAGTGCGGCATCGGCTGCGCGCCGAAAACCTCGTCGAAAATGGCGGTGAGCTGCGGCATGTTCACGGCGAGTTGCGCCGGTTCGGTGAAGCGCGGATCCGTCAGAAGATCAGGGCGACCGATCGCATTCGCCACAGCGGGGAGTTTGTCCGGTGTGACGATGAGCACGAACCAGGTGCCGTCGGCAGCCCGGTAGACGTTCATCGACGCATTGGCGGGATGCGCTCGATCGTGCATTGGCGGGAACTTGGCGCCAGCCAGCGCCGCCTGGATGGAAACGCTTGCCGACCAGACGCCCTCGGCAAGCAGCGATGTCGTGACATAGGAGCCCTTGCCGGTGCGCTCACGGCGATAGAGGGCGGTAACGATCGCCGAATAAAGACCGACCGCGGTCGCATTGTCGCCGCTGCCGCTCACGGGCCAGGTCGGCGGCGCACCGGCGTCACGGGTGAGCGACAGCAGGCCGCTCCGCGCCCAGTAAGAGGTGATGTCGAAACCCGGCAGATCCGCATCGGGGCCCTTTTCGCCGAATCCCGTCAGATCAGCATAGATCAACCGTGGGTTCCAGCCCACGATATCCGCGTATTCGAGACCGAGCCGCTTGCGGGCGACATGCGGGGTGTTGACGATGAGCACGTCCGCCCAGACGACGAGCTCGCGCAGAACCTGGCGAGCGCTCGGCGACTTCAGGTCGAGCGCGATGCCGCGCTTGTTGCGGTTGGCGAGATGCCATTGATAGGGCTTGTCGGCGCGTGGCTGGATCGGGGTCCTGTGCGCCTGTCGCCACGGGTCGCCCCGGGGCGGCTCGACCTTGATCACGTCTGCGCCGAAATCGGACAGGATGACGGCGGCGCTTGGGCCGGCTATGAAGCTCGATAGATCGACGACCTTGAGACCCGTAAAGATGTTTTCGCTTGCCATTGGAATTCTCCCTGAATGTCTGATGAGCTCGGTTCAGCGCCCGCGAAACTGGGGCGGTCGCTTTTCGATGAAGGCTAAGGTGCCCTCCCTCTTGTCTTCGGTGCCTGCGCACAGGCCGAAGTAGGCGGCCTCCAGCGCTAGCCCCTCGCTCTGCGTCGTCTCCATGCCCCTGTTGACCGCTTCGAGCGCATAGCGCACAGCGAGGGGACCGTTGGCGGCGATCTCAAGGAGGATCGCTTCAGCGCGTTGTATGAGTTCGGTAGCGGGCACGATCTCATTGACGAGCCCGATGCGGTGCGCTTCCTCCGCGCCGATCATTCCGCCGGTCAGGACGAGCTGAAGCGCCCGGCCCTTGCCCACCAGGCGCGGCAGTCGCTGGGTACCGCCGCCGCCAGGCAGCAGCCCGAGCCGGACTTCCGGCTGGCCGAACCTTGCATGCGGGGCGGCGATGCGGACGGTGCAGGCCATTGCCGTTTCGCAACCGCCGCCGAGGGCAAAGCCATTTATCGCCGCGACCACCGGCTTGCCGAGGTTCTCGATGGCGTCGAGAACACTTTGCCCGACGCGGCTCGACGCTTCCGCCTCGACTGCTGTCAGATGCGCGAGTTCGGTGATGTCGGCACCGGCGACAAAGGCCTTGTCGCCGGCGCCGGTCAGAATGACGCCTCGGATGGCAGCGTCATTGCGCGCATCCTCGAATGCGGCGCCAAGCTCCTGCCAGGTCGACCCGTTCAGCGCATTCAGCACCTTCGGTCGGTTGACGGTCACGTAGGCGATCGCACCTCTTTTTTCGTAGACAAGGTTGCTAAGGTTCAACCCACTCCGCTCGCCTGTGGTCAGGCTTGTGACAGTTGCGGGCATGGGGGTAACGGCTGACGAACCCATGGTCGTCTCCTCGGTTCACGTTTGATGTTGAATGTCCGGTAGCGCGACGGCTCAGACGAAGGCGCTGAAGCCCGAAACCGCCTTGCCGACGATCAGGTTCTGCATTTGGAAGGTGCCTTCGTAGGAGTAGAGCGCCTCCGCATCGGCAAACAGCCGCCCGACATTGTTGTCGACGATGATGCCGTTTGCGCCGCAGATCTCGCGGGCCCAGGCAACGGTTTCGCGCATCCGGGCCGTGGTAAAGGCCTTAGCCAGCGAGGCATGCTGGTCGAGCAGCTTGTTCTCGTCCTCGATCTCGGAAAGCCGCAGCATCATCGATTGGCATGCCGTCACGTTCGCCAGCATCCGGGCGATGAGATCCTGCATCATCTGGAAGGCGGCAATCGGTTTGCCGAACTGCAGCCGCTCCTGGGCGTATTTCAGCGCGGCTTCGTAGGCGCCCATCTGAACACCCGTTGCCATCCAGCCGACGCCGGACCGGGTAAGACGCAGCACGTGCGCCGTGTCGCGGAACGAGTTCGCATTCTGCAGGCGATTTTCTTCAGGAATCCGGCAGTCCTGCATGGTGATCATACCGTTCTGGACCACCTTGAGGGCCATCTTGTTCTCGATCTTTTCGACGCTGAAACCGGGCGTCGTCTCGTTCTCGACGATGAAGCCCTTCACCTGATTGTCAGCGACGTCGCGTGCCCAGATGATCGAGATGTCGCACCAAGGGGCGTTGCCGATCCACTTCTTCTGGCCGTTGAGGACCCAGTTGTCGCCATCGCGCTTGGCGGTCGTGGTCAGCCCACCGCCGGTTCCCGAGCCGACCAGTGGTTCTGTCAGGCCGAAACAGCCGATCTTTTCCAGACGCGCCATGGTCGGGAGCCATTTCTGCTTCTGCTCCTCCGAGCCGAGGACAGCGATCGACCCCATGGCAAGGCCGGTGTGAACGCCATAGAAGGTAGCGAAGGAGGCGTCTATCCGGCACATCTCCATGATCAGCATGCCGCGAAGCTTGTAGCTGTAGGCGTCACCGATCCCGCCGATGTCCAGTTTCTTCAGCGGCTCGATCAGTTCAAAGGGAAAGGCATCTGCGACCCAGTACTTGTTGATGATGGGCGCAACCTTCGTCTCCATGAAGGCGCGCACCTTGTCCAGGATCACGCGCTCGTCGGCGCTCAAGGTGTCCACGATGTTGTAGAAATCGCCATGGGGGGTCGGCAGCGGCTTGTGCTCGGCGGCCTGCTTTGCGAGGTTTGCAGAAGGCATCTCGGTCTCCATCTCAATGCACCGCTGCTAGTTCGGCTGATTGCCTGGACGGTGCGGTTGACGCCTGAAGAAGATGACAAAGCAAAGCGTCAAATTCCATGACACAAAGGTATCGATTATACTTTAGTATTTCGACAAAAATACATTAGTACCAATATTTATCTGAAAATAAATCGAGACATTAGAAGACAATATTTCGATTTTTCGATGGGTAATATTGGAGGCGGCACGCTCAGGCAGTTCAGCGTCGAGCTGGCACCCAGCGCGATCACAGGCGTGACGACGTCACGCCGCAAGCGACGCACGACAGATACGTGGCCTGCCCAGACTGAGGATGGCTTGACCGGACCGGCTGGGAGGCGCCGATCCGGTCACCGGGCTTACGCGCGGATGAAGGCGAGCAGATCGGAATTGATCGCGTCGGCGTTCACTGTGCACATGCCATGCGAAAACCCGGGGTAGACCTTGAGTGTACTGTTCTTGAGCAACTTGGCTTGAAGCAACGACGCGTCCTGGTAGGGCACGACCTGGTCGTCGTCGCCTTGCAGCACCAGTGTCGGTACCGTGATTGCCTTCAAGTCATCCGTCTGATCCGTCTCCGAGAAGGCCTTGATGCCGTCGTAATGCGCCTTGGTGCCCCCCATCATGCCCTGGCGCCACCAGTTGCGGATGATGCCATCCGAAACCTTCGCACCGGGGCGGTTGAAGCCGTAAAACGGCCCGGAGGCCAGATCGAGGAAGAACTGCGGCCGGTTGGCGGCAAGCGCCGTTCGGAAGCCATCGAACACTTCGATCGGGGTGCCGCCGGGATTGTTATCGGTCCTGACCATGAGCGGCGGAACCGCGCTGATGAGGACGGCCTTTGCGACCCGGCCTTGCGGCTGGCCATACTTTGCGACGTAGCGGGCCACCTCGCCTCCTCCGGTCGAATGACCGACATGGACAGCTTTTTTCAGGTTGAGGTGCTCGGCCACCACAGAAGCATCCGCCGCGTAGTGATCCATGTCATGGCCGTCGCCAACCTGTGTCGAGCGACCGTGCCCACGGCGATCGTGGGCGACGACGCGAAAACCCTTCTCGAGGAAGAACAGCATCTGCGCGTCCCAGTCGTCAGAGCTGAGCGGCCATCCGTGATGAAACACGATCGGCTGGGCATCTTTCGGCCCCCAATCCTTGTAGAAAATCTGAACCCCGTCCTTCGTCTCGACGAACGTCATGGCGTCGCCTCCTTGATGTTGAAGTGATGAACGCGCCGTCGTGCTGCGGGCGATCGTGATTGAGGGCGCGAGCAACGGCACGGAAGCGGCAGCAGCGCCGATTGCGAGAACGGTTCTGCGAGAGAGCGTTGTCGTTTCGTCATCTTGCGGTTTCATGCGGGTCTCCCTTGAAAAATCGAGCATGGTGTCACGGATGCCCGGATCTACGCATCACGCCGGATTGGGCTTGCGCGCGGTCTCGAGCGATGAAAGTGCTATTGTTGATGCGTCGGCGCGCAACCGCGCGAAACCGTCAGTCCCAGAATCGGCGATGCGCCTCGCGGTAAGCGTCGGAGCGCGACAGAGCGAGATCCTTCAGCTGATCGTCGCTCATCGCGAGCAGCGCTCTGCGGGAACGGCGCTTGTCGATTTGCGCTCCCAGCCTTGCCAGCATGGACAAGATGGAGAGATGTGATCCGGAGCGCCGCAAGATGTCGTCATTCCGTTCCCGTGCCACTGGATAGTAGTCTGTTTCAATGGTTGTCATAGTCGTATCCTCGGTTCCAATTACGCCGCCTAATGAATTGCGCCGGTGGAACGAGGATGGCCATTGCACGATGGTATGGCCGATACTTTCGGATGTGTGCGTAGTTGCTCAACCACCGCCCGCATCGACACCAAGGTACAATAGACGTCGGCGGAAACGGTTCTTAGGCTCAGGCTGAGCTTGAAAGGATGGCTATGGACACCGATCCGAGCGGCGTACTGAACGCACTCCCGATCATGGCGCTGACGGCCCTGCCGGATGGAACCATCGATTTTGTCAACACGGGCTGGACCGATTATACGGGCCTCGGTCCGCAGGACGGTAGCGCGTGGCACATGGTCATCGCGGTCAATGATCTCCCCCAAGCCCTTGCTGAGTGGCAGACGATCCTCACGTCCGGGCAGCCCGGCGAGTTCGAGACTATCATCCGGCGTTTCGACGGACAAAAGCGACGGGTTCTCATTCGATGCAACCCAACGCACGATACCGACGGCCGTCGCGACAAATGGTATCTGGTAGCCACCGACATTGAGGATTCACGGCGTGCCGCGCATACGTCGAGGCAACACAACATCGACTTCCAGCGTGTCGTCGACAGCATTCCGTTGCCGGTCGCCGTCACAACGCCATCCGGCGAAGTCGAGGGACTCAATCAACCTACGCTCGACTATTTCGGGAAGACCTTCGAGGAGTTGAAGGACTGGAAAGCCTCGGAAGTCGTGCATCCTGATGACCTGCAGCTTACGATCGAAGCGCAGATTGCCGCGCATCAGAAGGGAAGCTCCTACCGCGTTGAAAGCCGGCATCTGCGTGCAGATGGCGCTTACCGCTGGCACAGTGTTCACGGCCTGCCGCTGCGCGATCGAGAGGGGAAGATCCTCCGCTGGCTGCATCTGCTGATCGACATCGACGACCGCCGGCGAGCCGAGGAAGCGCTGCGGGAAAGCGAACGCAAGGCGCGGGCCGTCATCGACGGCATTCCGGGCTTTGTGGCCATCCTGACACCTGACGGCAAGACCGACGTCGTGAACCAGAGAATGGCGGAGTATCACGGCCAGACGCCCGAACAACTGAGCCAGTGGGAGACGAACGGAACGATACATGACGATGATCTTCCTGCTGTGACCGAGATCTTCAACAGGGCGATTGCCACCAGCATGCCCTATGACATCGAATACCGATTGCGGCGCGCCGATGGCGTCTATCGTTGGTTTTCGAGCCGGGGCGTGCCTCTTCGCGACGATGCTGGAAACGTCGTGTGCTGGTATGCCCTGCAGACAGACATCGAAGATAGAAAGTGCGCCGAACAGGCCGTTGTGGAGCGCGAGCGCGAGCTGAGGCTTACGCTCAACAGCATCCCTGTCCGGGTCAGCATCTACGATGTCAACGGTGTCAGACGCTCCGCCAACAGGCACGCGATCGAGTGCAGCGGCCTACCGGGTGATGCGGATTGGAGAGAGCTTTACCATCCGGATGATCTGGACGCAGCCAAGAAGCAGTGGCGCCGGTGCCTGGAGAAGGAGGAGCCCTTTGAGCGCGAGTATCGCGCGCATATGGCTGATGGCACCTATCGTTGGCATTTGTCGCGCCGCGTGCCGATGCGCGACGAAAACGGTAAAGTGGTGCAATGGTTCGGCGTCAGCCACGACATCGAAGATCTGAAGCGAGCCGAGCAAGCCTTGCAGGAGAGCGAGCGCAACCTGCAGCTCACAATCGACACCATCCCGGCGCTCGCCTGGGCGGCGCGCACAGACGGAACCGCAGCCTTTCTCAGCAAGCACTATCTGGACTATATTGGCATGTCGGCAGACGAGGCACGAGACTGGGGCTGGGCTTCGGCCGTTCATCCTGATGACATGACGGCACTGACTGCGATCTGGCAGTCGGCCTTGGGGTCCGGCGATGCGGCCGAGGCAGAAGCTCGCTTACGCCGCTTCGACGGAGAGTATCGGTGGTTTCTGTTTCGCGTTAATCCGCTGCGTGACGATCAAGGCAACATCGTCAAATGGTATGGGGTCAACACCGACATCGAGGACCGCAAGCACAGCGACGAGATCTTCCGAACGATCGTGGAGACGACCCCCGACTGCGTGAAGCTGATCGCACGGGACGGGACTGTTCTGCGCGTGAACTCGGCCGGTGCGGCCATGGCCGGCGTACCCTATTCGGGCCAGGTGATCGGTCACAACTTCTTCGATTTCGTCGCACCCGAGCATCGCGAACGGTACCGGTCCTTTCACGATAGCATTTGCTCGGGGGAGCGTGGCGTCCTGGAATTCGACCTGATCAACGCGCTCGGTATTCGGCGCCACATGGAGACGCGCGCCACGCCCCTGCGCCGCAGCGACGGATCGATCGCGCAGATGGGGGTCACGCGGGACATCACCGAGCGCAAGCGCACCGAGGACAGATTGCGCCGAAGCGAAGCGTTCCTTGCCGAAGGTCAGCATCTGGCTCGAATGGGCAATCTTTCCTGGAAGGTGGCGAGCGGCGAGATCGTCTGGTCGGAACAGCTATATCGCATCTTCGAGTTCGAACCGGATACGGCTGTAACGCTTGACCGGATTGCCACCCGGGTGCATCCCGAAGACATACCGCAGATGGCGGACATGATCGAGCAGGTGCGGCGCGGCAGAAGCGATTTCGAGTATCAGCTGAGGATCGTGCTCCCCGACGAAACCATCAAGCACCTGCATCTGATTGCACATCGCGTCCACGACCAACAGGACGAGGCCGAATACATCGGGGCAGTCCTTGACATCACCCAGCGCCGGCTCGCGGAAGAGGCGCTTGAGAAGCTAAGATCCGAACTTGCGCAGGTCAGCCGCTTCGTCAGCCTCGGCACTCTTACGGCCTCGATCGCGCACGAAGTCAACCAGCCGCTGTCGGGTATCATAACGAATGCCAGTACCTGTCTCCGCATGCTCGCTGCAAACCCACCGAATGTCGAAGGCGCCCAGGAGACGGCGCGGCGCACGATACGTGACGGCAAGCGCGCGGCGGATGTCATCGCCCGTCTGCGCGCGCTGTTCGCCAATCGCGCCGTGACCATTGAAACGGTTGATCTGAACGACGCCGTACGCGAAGTCGTTGCACTGTCGTTCGGCGATGTGCGACGCTATCGGGCCACCCTTCGAACCGACCTCGACGAGAATTTGCCCAAGGTTTCCGGAGACCGCGTCCAGCTGCAGCAAGTGATCATGAATCTCTTGCGCAACGGCGTCGATGCCATGAATGCCGTCGAGGGACGCCCGCGACAGCTACAAGTCATTACCGCCCGCGAGAATGAGGGACAGGTTCGTCTTTCAGTGCGCGATGCCGGGGTCGGGTTTGCTCCAGGGGAGAGCGAACGCCTGTTCGAAGCATTCTACACCACCAAGAGCGATGGCATGGGTATCGGTCTTTCGGTCAGCCGCTCGATCATCGAAAGGCACAATGGCCGGCTGTGGGCTGAAGCCAATGAAGGACCTGGAGCAACATTCTCGTTTTCGATTCCCTGCTCCCTTGGGGATGCGATGTCTGAGCAATATGGGACAGCGACCCGGGCGGCGGCCCGTGGCGGCTTCCAAAACATGCAGCGGAGTTTTCATGACAGTTGCGAATCCCCTGGTCTCGATCGTCGATGACGACGAGTCCGTACGCGAGTCTTTACCAGATCTGGTCAAGGAGCTCGGCTTCAACGCCGAGGCGTTCTCGTCGGCCGAGGAGTTTCTTGCATCCGAGCACGTCCACCAGACCAAATGCCTGATCCTCGACGTTGCGATGCCCGGCATGACGGGGCCTGACCTCCAGCGCGAACTGACACGCCGGGGCCAGGGGATCCCGACGATTTTCATCACTGCGCTCAAGGACGACAGGGTCCGGCCGCGCCTCATCGAACTTGGCGCCGTCGACTGCCTGTTCAAGCCGTTCAGCGATGACGCGCTTCAGGAGGCGCTGAATGTAGCGCTTCACCTAAACTGACCCCGCGGCTTGATGGTCGCCTGGAAAGAAGGAAGACTGCGATGATTACAGGCTTGTCGACATCCACCGGCGGCTCGCAGAGCCTTGTCTCGGTGCCAACGGAAACACCGGTTGTGTTCGTCGTCGACGACGATGTTTCGGTGCGCGATTCGCTCGAATTGCTCATCCGCTCTGCGGGTTGGGAACCACTCTTGTTCGATTCCGCCAGGCAATTTCTGTCTCAGCCGCGCGCATGCGTTCCGAACTGCATGGTCCTCGATGTTAATCTTCCTGATCTGAGCGGCCTGGATCTGCAGAAAATGATTTGCGTCGAACGGACCGAGATGCCGATCGTTTTCGTTACGGGATACGGTGACGTTCCGATGACCGTGAAGGCGATGAAGGCAGGCGCCATCGAGTTCCTGACAAAACCTTTTGACGACCAGTCTATGCTGAAGGCGATCGAACAGGCCCTTGCACGCAGCACGGTTGCACTTGCCCTCGATGCCGAGATGCGGATGCTGATTAATCGTCACGCATCGCTGAGCCGCCGCGAGCAGGAGGTGATGGCGCTTGTGATCACAGGCCTGATGAACAAACAGGTCGCCTACGAACTCGGCATCAGCGAGGTCACGGTCAAGGCGCATCGCGGCAAGGTGATGGAGAAGATGCAGGCGCGTTCCTTCGCCGAACTTATCAACATGGCCAGCAAGCTCGGCTTAGGAGACCAGCCGAACACCGGCTAATTCTCCCGGAACCACCGTCGTGCGATGAAACTCTAGAATCGGACGGCGTCCGTCACGGCCCCAGCGGCACCCGCCAGCCGCGAACTTGCCCAAAAATTCGGGACCAGTCTTGCGACAACGGCCAAGTGCCTTCGCACTGAAATCGCCGTTTGCTTGCCGGCGTCTTGCATTCCGGGCGTGCGTCCCCGCAAGACCTCTTACTCCGCTCGGCCCGGTTCGCGCGAGCCGTTGGCGCTCACACCAAGGTATTAGCGATACGTTCGTGTAATTGTTTTTAGAGCTCCGTAAGTCGAATTCTGATGGCGACGTTTATCCTGAAAGACAAGCGTGAGATGACAACGGCTCTACCCCTATCTTTTTGGCAACGCGCCACGTCCAACGTGCTACTGCCGCTCGGGATGAACTGGGCGTCCATCGGCTTCGCGGTGCGCACGACCGCGGCATCGCTCACCGCCCTTTACATCGCATTGGCGCTTGACTTTGGCGAAGCCAAATGGGCCGCAATGACCGTCTGGATCGTCGCCCAGCCGAACCGTGGCATGAGCTTGTCCAAGAGCCAGTATCGCCTCGCCGGCACGCTGGCCGGCGCATCGGTTGGTGTCACGCTGATCATCGCCTTCGACCAAATGCCGGAGATGTTCTTTCTGGCGCTGGCACTGTGGCTCGCCCTGTGCACAGCGATATCAACTGCCCTGCGCAATTTTCGATCCTACGGCGCAGTACTCGCCGGTTACACGGCGGCAATTATAGGCATTGCCGGAGCAAGCCAACCTGCAGCCCTCTTCGACATAGCGGTCGCGCGGGTTGCCTACATCAGCCTTGGCATCGCCGTCGAAGCCGGCTTCACAGCAATTTTCTCGCCCGGATCGCCGCTCCAGACAATCGAGCAGGGCCTGGCCAATTTCCTGCAACTGGCCATAACCACGACTGCTCGCACCTTGCGCGGCGAAGACACGGGCGCAGCGTCCAGAAGCGTTTTTGCCAACGCGGTCGCCTTGGATGCCGCCGGCGAATACGCCGCGGCGAGTTCGCCGGTAGTGCGTCGCTATATCGGTCACCTGCGCGCCAGCATTGCGTCCGCTCTGGCACAGATCGTCGCGGCCCACGCGGCAAGGAAATGCCTCATCGAACTTCGAGACGCCGAGCGGTGCCTGGCAGCGAAGTTGGCGAGCGCAGTAGCGACCATCGGGGATCGTCCTCTGGACGCGGCAAACCAACTTGAGAAGATCCGCAACCAGATCCATGGCTTACGCGATACGCGAGCCATGCCCCGGTCAAACGAGATCACTGCGATCCGCCTGCCAGGGATAACCGATCGGCTTGAGCTTCTGCATTTTCATGCCGAAGAAGCGCTGAGCCGCATGACGCTCGGCGGCGATCGAAAGCGGCTGACCCCGCGGACGCGGTTCGCATTCCACATCGATTTTACCGCGGCCGCACTCAATGCCGCGCGCGCTTTCCTTTCACTGCTTGCAGCAGCGACCTTCTGGGTGGAGAGCGCATGGCCCTCGGGTGGCTCTCTCGTGGTGACAGTCGCCATTGTCACCGGTCTGTTTGCATCGCGCCCCGACGGCATTGCTGCCGGCATCGGGTTCATCAAGGGCGCGGCCACCGCTGTGATAGTCGCAGGGATCTGCAACTTCGTGATTTTGCCTGGCCTGTCCGGCTTTGCGGCACTTGCTGCAGTCACCGCGCCGTTTTTCATCCTGGGCGGCATCGGCATGCGCGCGCCGACGATCGCCGCTCCGTCAGCGAGCTTCACGCTCTTTGTATGGGATCTGATCGCCCCGGACAACGCGTCTCGACCCGATTTTGCTGATTTCGCGAACGGTGCGTTGACGCTGCTCATTGCGATAGCCTGCGGCACGCTTATGTTCGCACTGATCTTCCCTTACCGGCCCACGGTTGTGAGACAGCGCCTTCTGGGTGCCGCCCGCCGAGATTTGAAGACGATAGGGGCGAACCGATACCGGTCGACGCCGCAGGAATGGCTCAGTCGTGCCGCCGATCGAATTGGTCGACTTGCCGCTGCAAGCGTCGCTTCGTCGCCGGAACTGCGCGAACGCGAATATCGCGGGTTACTTGCCAATACGATCATGGGCCACGCGGCGATCGCTTTGTTGGACCTATCGAAATTTTACGATCCCGCCGCCTCGCGAACCGTAGGCAGTGTGGTGCGCAGGCTCGCGAGTGGCAGTTCGATTAAGCTTGATGCACAAGCCTCGCGAGCCGCTGCGCGCTTGTCACGCATGGCGGCCGACCCTATGCGTCCTGTCGCCGAGCGGCGCCAGCTCGCACGTGGTGCGGTCCACTGCGAAGACCTGGCGCGCGCTTCTGCAGAATATTCGCGCTTCCTTGCACCCGCAGGAGGCTCGTCATGATTTACCGGGAACTCGACATCTACGGCGTGCTGTTGCCGGGACTGCTGGTGGTGGCCTTGAGCGCACTGATTGCATCTATCGTGCTTCGTCGCGCATTTTCCCGCTTCGCTTTGGACCGGTGGGTCTGGCACCCCGAGTTATTCAATATCGCCATCTTCGTTCTTGTGCTCGCTTCGCTTGCACAAGCTTTACCCTAAATCCGGAACTCGGCCATGAAGAGCATCTCTGCCACTGCTTTCCGCGTCGCCATCACCGGCGTCACCGTCATTCTGGCGGCTTTTGCCGCGTGGCGCCTTTGGGACAACTATACGACGTCACCCTGGACCCGGGACGCGCGCGTCAGAGCCGATGTCGTTTCGCTTGCGCCCGACGTCAGCGGGCTCGTCGATAGCGTTGCGGTCGACGACAATGCCGTGGTTCGCAAGGGCGACGTTCTCTTCACCGTCGACAGGAGCCGGTTCACGATAGCTCTTGAGCGGGCAGATGCCGCCGTCGATGCGGCCGAGGCGACCCGTGATCGGACTGCAACCGACCTCGTCAGGACGGAGAGGCTGCTCGGAACCGCGACGACCGAGAAGCAGCGGGACGAGGCCCGCGAGAGCGCTGCCAAGGCGGATGCGGACTATCGCAGCGCAGTTTCGCAACGTGCTGCCGCCGCGCTCGACCTAGAGCGTGCGCAAGTGCAGGCACCGCACAATGGCGTCATCACCAACCTCTCGCTCCATGCAGGCGACTATGCCGTTGCCGGGAAAGCCGTCATGGCTCTTGTCGACAGCGACACATTCCGGGTCGAGGGCTATTTCGAGGAGACGAAATTGCCGGGCATACGGATTGGAGCCGCAGCCGAGATCAAGCTACTGGGCCGGCCCTCCCCCATAAGCGGGCATGTCAAGAGCATCGCGGCTGGCATCGAGGACCGCGAGCGTTCCGATACAACAGGCAGCCTTGCCAACATCAATCCGTCCTACAACTGGGTCCGCCTGGCGCAGCGGGTCCCGGTGATCATCTCTGTAGACGCGCCGCGCGACGGAACACCGCTCGTCGCCGGCCTATCGGCCACGGTGGCCATCAAGCCTTGAGAGCGCGCGGCCGTCAGCAGTGGATTGCCGTCGCGCAGGTTTGATTATCTCCCGGATTCGCTGACCTGACGGAGCCTTCGCCGATGGGACGCCGCTTTCGATCGCGGCGATGGTGACGGTTTCGGATTTCGTGAGGTTGTCTCAGCTGGTTGTTAAAGGCGAGCAATCGTCCTGGCTGAGGGAGTGCTGGTCAACGATTCCGCATCCGCCTCGTCGGCCCGCGTCACGACCCGGCGCGAACGGGGAAAGCGCCGTGTTCTCATACGCCGCCATGGTCAGTGCCTTTCCGCTTGCCGGCAGCCCATTGTCGAGCCATTCCAGATTCATTTCCAAAGAACTTTCTCGGGATCGAAATACATCGTTTCGTTGCCCTCTGAGTACCTGGCGGACCAAGCCGCGGCTATGATCGGTGCGGCGCACGATTTCCTTGATCGTCATGCCATCCTTTGCCAGTGCCATGATAGCCGCGTCGGTCTGTTCCCGTCGGATATGCCCTTCGTCTTGAAGGCGTTCGGCCGCAGTCAGCAGCTTCGGATCGACGCGCGTTGCGCCGGGCGTCTTGCGGATTTGCCGCGTCGATTTGCGGACCGCGTCCAGGGATGCGCGGCTGGCATTCTCCATCCAATGCCATCGATCAGCGACTGCACTGCATCAGGTATCGCCGTTGCGGCCGCCAGCCCGTAAGCGCCGCCACGGTCGCGGGCAACGATTTGGATTTTGAAGTTCTGCCGCAGCCAAGCCTCCGCCGTCGCTGGCTCGCGGTCTGGCAGCAGACCGACCGGCTGCATAGCGACTTCGGACCGTTCGAGACATTCGTCCGCATGCTGGACAAGCCGCCGTTGCGCTGGATCGGGAAAGCAGGATGCAGGTCTCATCGCCAACGCGCGTGATGCGTTCAGCCATGAAGCCAGCCGGTACCAAGTCAGAAACGCAGAGCTTAGTGCCCATCATGCTGATTCCTTGGTGGACCAGCAAAGCAGCATCGTTACAACTGCATCAAAAATGAGTCAGAGCCAAATTTGCACGCCGAAACACAGGCGAGGGAAGGACAGCGCCAGTACCTCGAGCCCCACGAGGGCCGGAATAGAGGCTCGAAAAGCTCTTAGAGTTCTCCAAATCCGCCATCGACTACCAATTCGGATCCCAACATATAGCTCGACGCATCGCTCGCCAGGAATAGGACCGCCGCCGCAACCTCTTCGGGTTGGCCGAGACGCCCGATCGGAATCCGTTTACTCGCCCCTGCGAGATAGTTTTGGAATTCGGCTTCGCTCTGACCCGGATGTTCGGACTGGCCGACGCCGCGGAGAAGCGGCGTCTCGACAAGGCCGGGGCTGACAGCATTCACGCGTATACGCCGGCTGAGCAGTTCTGCGGAAAGGGTTCGAGCAAACGACCGCACCGCCGCCTTCGATGCCGACAGTATCGCGCGCCCAGGCAAACCAACATGATTGAGCCACGCGGTGTTCAAAATGATGGAGCCGCCCTCTCGGATGAGAGGTTCCACCGCCTGGATCGAAAAGAAGACCGATTTCACATTCGTATCCATCAGGCGGTCGTATTGATCCTCGTCTGTCGTGGTCAACGGTGTCACATAGGCGATACCTGCATTGGCAAAAAAGATGTCGAGCCCACCGAAAGCTGCTTTGACCCCGTTTGCCATGTCCTGAAGCGCGCTACGCGACAGGACGTCCGTCTGAAATGCGACGACGTCTGCCCCGATGCTCGCACGCGCCTTCTCAAGGGATGTTGGGTCGCGACCTGTTATCGCGACGCGCGCGCCGTTCTCATGAAGGAGCCTGGCTGTCGCGAGACCAATGCCGGAGGTTCCCCCTGTGACGAGTGCTGTCTTTCCGTTTAGCATTTTCCATTCCTTTCGGGCGGCCGATCGCTGTCCACGTTCGGGCTACAGGTGGGAACGGAACCATTCGATGGCGGCTCCGGACGCGGTTTCGATTTCGCGGTCGTAGGGATCGAAGTGCCCGCCTTTGAGCATCACGAGGCGCTTGGGGTGCAGAGCACGCTCGTAAGCCTTCAGTGCAAGGTCGGTCACCGCGATATGGTCGTGTTCGGCAACGAGCATCAGAAGCGGCGTCGGCGAGACGCGATCCACCCATTCGCCCGGAGCGTACATTCGAGCCCAGCGGGTCGAGCGCAGGGTCACCTTGTTCTCCCACAATCCGGGAGGCGCCTTCTTCAGATAGTAGTCCACTGCATCGGTTGCCTTGTAGGACGAGTTCTGCGCTGTCTCGGGGCTGACGATCAGCTGTGTCGCCAGCGGTTCCCCCCGAAGCTGCGCACGATCGTCGGCGGCGAACAATTCCTCGAGGTGGGAGACGTTTTCCGGAGAGACGCGGCGCAGGCCCGCGGCATGTCCATCGATTGTCGGAACCTGCGAGACAATCGCTTTCAATCGCCGATCTGTCGCACCGAGAACAAGGGCGTGGCCGCCTGCGAAGCTCGTTCCCCATAGTCCCACGCGGTTCTCATCCACTTCCGGCCTGTCTTGCAGATAGGAGATTGCTCGACGCCAGTCGGTGATCTGTTGCCAGGGATTGATGTCGTGCCGCGGTTCGCCGCCGCTTTCGCCGAAACCCCGGTGATCGTGCACAAGCACGACGAATCCGGCCTTTACAAAGGCTTCGGCTATGGGTTCGATGCCATGATATTTCGTGCCGGCGTATCCGTGCGCCATGGTGATGGCGGGAAGAGGCTGCTTATGCCCCTCCGGAACGAACAGCCACGCGGAAAGCTCGATTCCTCCCTCGGCGGGGAAGCGTACGTCGTGTTTCTTGAACATTAATCGAATCCTTTTCACCGGTTCAGAGAAGCCAGCAGCGGAGCCAGAGCCAGCTCCGCCTCTCGTGTCTGGAACCCTCGTTCGAATGCCTTGCGCATCTGCAACTGAGCGGTTTCATCTCGCACACGCTCGCCAAACAGGTCGGAGTCATGTCGGAATTCCTCGACGGAGGCGAGCGTCACTGCGTTCACTCGGTCCTTGATCACTGCACCGCCTGCGACGGGGAAGCGTGCGATGCGATGTGCAAGCTTCGACACAAAGTCGGCGAGTTCAGAGGCTGGCAAGGAGCGATTGATCCAGCCGTATCGTTCGGCTGTCTCGGCGTCGTAATCCTCAGCGCCGAGCAGGATCTCCAGCGCGCGCCCGCGTCCGAGAAGCCGGGCCAGGTGCTGGACACCGCCGGCGCCGGGAATGAGACCAAACGCTGCTTCGATTTGACTAAATACCGCCGTCTCACGTTCTGCGAAACGCATGTCGCATGCGAGGACGAACTCGCTTCCAGCTCCTCGCACGCGGCCTCTGATCTCTGCGATAGAGATCAGTCGGCTAGCGCTCAGGTATCGGAAGAGCAGACCGATTGATGGCTCGCCGGTGAGCCTGGCGGCTTCGGCGCGGTATTCGCTGACGCGGGTAACGTCGACATGCGGAATGAAGTATTCGGGATCCGCGCTGCGGAAGACGACCACCCTGATGGCCGGATCCTTCTCGGCGCTCTGGATGAGCGAAACGAGATCGCGAACCAACTCGGGACCAAGCAGGTTCATCGGTGGAGCGTCGATGTCCGCAAACAGGACGCCTTCCTCGATCTTTGTCTTGATGGTTTCGAAGTTCATTGCAGTTCTTCCTTCTATCACGTGTGACCGGCCTATGTGGCCGCGTATTCATCGAACCTGGTCGTCCAATTCACGATGGGCAGTGGCGATCCGGAGGGCATAATGGGAGGGTTACTCGCCAAGTCATCGAGTGCTCGGAGGGGCTAGATCTCGCTCATGCGAGATATCCCGCCACTCCGTCCCAAAGCAGCTTCACAGCGGTAACGACCAATAACCCGTAGCAGATGCGGTAGATCTGGCGCTGGTCCAGGACACCGTGTAGCCGCCAACCGAGCGACACCCCGCTGGGGACGGCAAGCAGACAGATTGCCATAAGTTCCCAGAGTTCGGCCGAGGGCCTTGCTAGCAGCAGCCATGGAGCGGCCTTGGTTGCGTTTCCGACGGTGAAGAACATGCTTGTCGTCCCCGCGTAGATCTCTTTGGTGAGGCCGAGGGGCAGCAGGTACATCGCAAGCGGCGGTCCGCCGGAATGCGCAACCATGGTCGTGACGCCCGAGGCAAGGCCGGCGGTGATGGCCTTGGACGTCGAACGTGGACGCGTGATGACATCGGCGCCTCTCACAAGCCATAGACCGACGAAGATCAGAGTGATCACAGCCATCATAATCGCGATCGCGCGGTGGTCCAAAGCGCGGAACAGCAGGTAGCCGCACCCGATCCCGAGCAAGAGCCCCGGCAAGAGCAGCACGAGGTCCGGCCTCGACCATGTCGAGCGCTTGAAGTAGCGCAGGGCGTATAGATCCATCGCGATGAACAGGGGAGCGAGCAAGCCTCCGGCACTGACCGGATCCATTACGAAAGACAGCAGCGGTATGCCGATGATGGAGAAGCCGCCTCCGAACGCGCCCTTCATGAAGCAGATGAGGAACACGCCCGCGAAGGCGACGAGGATAGTGGTAGCTGTCAGTTCCATGTGACTTGCCTTAAAAAAAGGGCGCCAATGACTACGTCAGATGTGCCGAGTTCTCACCGCAGCCTCTGCTGACCTGCCGCGCACAGCAACGATGTTGAAGAGTGGCCCATCGGCCGGGCCTCGCTGATCGAGGCATCTGGTCTCGCGAACACACAGGCGTGTCGCGGTATTAAGCGCTCGCGCCTAGGCCGAAACGCTAGTCTCGCCGAAGCGTTCTGTCGTTCGAAACTGTTATCAGCCCGAATGCCGCCGCCCGGATCTCCGAACGCGCGAGGCCAATATCCCGCAGTTCGTCACCGTCGAGTTCCCGAAGCCGGGCAGCGCCGGCACGACGACTCAGATGGCGCATGATCACTTTCCAAGGTGCACTTAAGATCCGAGAGGATGAAGCGAGGCTTTTTGAAACCTCGCGTCGGTTTGTTGTGATTGATATGCTTCCAGACATTTGCCTTCTCCAATGCTTCTCCATTCCGACGCGATGGCGTCGGGCGGACTGTCGAGTTCCTGCATGGCGTAAGGTTTAGAGGCCTTCGCCGTTTCTGGTACAATGCATTTGATGTAGGTAGAATGTTCCGATATAGATGTCGGTGCAATCGAAACATTGAACTCGGAGCAATAAATGTCGCGATCCGAATATCTGAGGCTTGCCGACACCGTTGCCGCCGAAATAGCCGACGGCACTTTTCGACCCGGCGATCGCCTGCCTCCGCAGCGTACCTTTGCCTATGAGCGCAAGATTGCCGTGTCGACAGCAAGTCGCGTCTATGCCGAACTCCTGCGCAGGGGACTCGTCGTCGGTGAGGTCGGGAGGGGTACTTTCATCTCTGGCGAAGCGAGGCGAGGCGTTGCCGCTCCGGGTGAGCCCCGTGGCATCCGTACCGATCTCGAGTTCAACTATCCGATGCTTCCCGAACAGACTGCGCTTATTGCGAAATCCCTAGCAGGGCTGGAGCAAACTGCCGCCTTGGATGCAGCGTTGCGGCAGGCGACCAGCATTGGCACGCCGTCGATCAGGAGGGTCGCAGCCCTGCACTTATCTAAAGGCGCATGGACCGCCGACGCTGGCCAGTTGATCTTCACTGGCAACGGGCGGCAAAGCATCGGTGCCGCATTGGCTGCTGTGGTCCCCACCGGCGGTCGCTGCGGCGTGGAAGCTTTGACTTATCCGTTCATTAAAGGCATAGCCGCCAGGCTGGGGATCACATTGGTACCATTGGCGATGGATGGAGAAGGCGTGCGGCCGGACTCGGTGCAAAGGGCGCACCGGGAGGCCCACCTTGCAGCCATCTACGTTCAGCCCGCGGTCCAGAATCCATTGGGTACGACAATGTCGCCAGCGCGACGCGTCGATCTTGTTCGCGTCGTGGAAGAACTCGGTATCCCTATCATCGAGGACAATGTCTACGCCTTCCTTGATGATGTGCAGCCCCTTGCTTCTATTGCTCCGGACACCTGTATCGTCATTGATAGCCTGTCCAAGATGGTGGCGCCTGGATTAACTCTCGGCTTCATTGTGTCGCCGCGTCATTTGCGAGAAAGTGTCATGGCCTCGGTGCGGTCGGGCGGTTGGACAGCATCCGGATTTGCCTTTGCTGCCGCCGAGCGGCTGATGGGCGATGGCACCGCCGCCGAGCTCGCAAGACTGAAACGTATCGATGCACTTGCGCGTCAGAAGCTGGCAAGCGAACGTCTCGCGGGGTACGAGATACAATCTCATGCGGGATGCTATCATTTGTGGCTGACGCTGCCATCGCACTGGCGATCGCAGAGTTTCGTCGCGGCTGCCGCCAGACGTGACATTGCATTGACGCCTTCTACGACGTTCGCAGTCAACTCCGGCCACGCGCCAAACGCCGTCAGGCTTGCGCTGGCGGCTCCCACGATGGACCAGCTTGATGCCGGACTTGGCGTGCTGGCCTCCATGCTCGGTGTTGGCGAGGACAATTTCGACTCAACCGAATAGCGGAATCCTAGCAAGGCGAAGCTCGAGCAAGAGAGACAGGACGATCTTGCCAGGAGACACGAGCATTTTCGGTCCGCCCACGCCACTGGCTTTGGGCTCTTTTGGTGAAGTCACGGGGTCAGATGGCGACCGATCAAAGTGACCACCAGCCTGTTGAAAGCGCGCCTAGTTCGCGGATGCCGCCTCTTCGATGATCTTGGCTACCGCTTTCGGATGCGAAACCATCACGACGTGCGAGGCGCCCTCGACGACTTCGGTTTCACGCGCACCCGCGCGCTCGGCCATGAAGGCCAAAGCCTTTGGTGGGATCGCCGTGTCGTGGTCGCCATAGACGAACCAGGATGGAATGGTCTTCCACGCAGGCTCGCTGGCGGCTTCACCAAAGGCGATGTCCGTGATCGGGCGCTGTGTGACCGAAGCCAGTTTCGCCGCCGCTGCCGGAAGGTCTGGCGCGAAGGCTTCTCTGAACTTGTCCTGCTGGACATAGAGATCGTGACCGCCCGCTGCCAGCGGAACTGGCATCAATGCCGAACCGAGAACGCTGCCGGGGAACTTGGTATCGAGGGCGCCGGCGTTCTCGCCCGCTTCCGGTGCAAAGGCCGCGACATAGACCAGAGCCTTCACATTCTTCTCCCCATTTGCAGCATTGCTGATCACCATGCCGCCATAGGAATGACCGACCAGCACTATGGGGGTCTTGATGGTATCGAGAAGCGCGCGTACGCCATCGGCATCGCTTTTCACGCTGCGCAAGGCATTGGGGGCGGCAATGATGGGATAGCCGTCTTTCTCGAGAATGGCGATGACTCCATTCCAGCTCGACGAGTCTGCAAAAGCACCGTGCACAAGCACGATTGTTGGCTTGGTGGGCTCTGCCGCTGCCGCCGTGCTCGCCAGCAGCAAGCCAGCCATGATTGTGGTGATGATCTTCATTTCGGTCTCCTTTGAGGGTTCCACGCGATTATACGATGCCCGCATGCCTTGGCTGGAGCGGGCCATGCCTTCGGCGCTCTGTGGATCAGACGGGGTTGAAGTGCCCGTCGCCCCGCTATCCGTAAAATGCGGAGTCGTCCGGAAAACCTCAGGTCCCTTGCGAGCCACATAGAGGATGGCTTCCGCGCTGCAGAAAGAAAATCATACCTAGGTCTTGTCGAGACCTAGGTATCATGCCGACAGGAGACGGGAATTGATGCCCGTGGCAGCTCGGCGAGGCAGCAGCCGCCGGATGCTCTAGCTAGCATGCGAGGGCCACCGATGGGGGCCGACGGCTTCGAAACTCGGCCGCATGAGACTCACACCTAAGGATGCGTTGCGAGCCATAGGTGCGAGGCTTAGGTGAAGGGTAGCTAAATTATCGCTGGTACACGAGATGAAGATTTCAGAACTGTCCTCGACGCAAAAGGTGCGCTCGATGAAGGGCTCAGCAAGACCAATACGCCTTGTAACCCCTGCCAACTCCAACATTCCAAGTCCGGTGCTGCCCATGAGCCTGCCGATCAGTCAAGAGGCCCGGCCTCGTCCGTCATGGCGTCCGTCGCAGTGATTGTCCTGAGCGTTGTGTTCATCGTTTTCGCGATGGCGGTGATCTTCGGTCCTGATCGTTTCGGCGAACTTAGCGACATGATTTCGAGCCTGCAATTCAGACTGACAAGGTGACGCTGCGCATTGCCCCTTCGATTTTGTCACGACCTTCAGACGTTTTTCACACCATGGTATCATGGACAGCGGAGATGGCCCCTCCTAGGCTTCTCCCAAGACCTGAAGGGCATGCCATGGAGACCGATCAGAGAGACGTACTCGATGCACTCCCTGCCATTATCCTGTCGATGGACATGAACGGCGAGATCAAGTTCCTAAATCAACGGTGGATGCAAAGGGTCGTCGGTTTATCCGACGCCCACGAGACGAGTCTCGAATGGCGGGATCTCATCGATCCCCGCGACCTCTCGAAGGTTTTGAAGCATAGCAATCGATCAGGGCATCTCAGAAGCCAGGCGAAGTGGAAGTGCGCATCCGAAACCTGAACGGCGACTATCGCTCTCGTCTACTCCAGGTCAGTCCTGCTGAGAGCCGCCATGAAGTCGTTCCCGGGCGGTACGTGGTGGCGACAGATGTCGAAGATCTGCGACGCGCCGGCGAACGGCTGCGCCGCAAGGCGATCGAGTTCGAGCAGCCGGAAGGTCAACCGTCCCCTCTTGATCTCGCAAGAGCTGTTTAGACTGCTCCCGAGCAGCCGCTACCTTCGAGGACCTCGGGCCGTTCCGACTGCGCGGCGTGCGGCGCAGGAAGCGGCTGCACGCCGCGCGAAGGGTGCAAGCCTGACACCTAGAGTTTCATTTGATACATTTATGCGATCGTAGACGCACGAAACCGGAACAAGCAGTGTACAGGCGGCGCCGTCGAGACAGTTTCATCACTGGCATTGCCGTGTAGCCGCCGGTCCTTATCGCCATGGCGTCCCGGAGGCTGACGCTTTCCGGTAAAGGCACCAGCCAGTCTCCACTCACACGCGCCCTGGCCGCCAGTCCACCCCACAATGCCGTTCCCCAACGCCCCAGCCGTTCAGACAACCCGATCACCCGGCTCAAAGGCGGAATTGGAACTTTCGGCAACGACGCCCTCAAAATCGATCCCAGGCACCATCGGGAAACTGCGACCACCGGCGAGGCGCCGGTGATCGCAAGAGCTTCCTCCTGCCCGCTGTCGGAGTTCTCGATCAGGACGGCGTCAAACATCTGAGCTTCCCATTCTTGCCTACGCGACTTTCTTTGCGTTGGGCGTAGAGCAGGCCACTTGCGAATTGACCATGGCGTCAACCGCTTGGGGCAGCGTCAGCACACCTATGGCCTGACCGGCGGCATCGACAACGGCGATCTCGTTTTCCCCGGCCAGCGTCATCGCTCTTGCGGCTTCCTCCAACTTCGCGCCGGCCGGCACCGAGATCTTTAACTCACGGGCCGAAGCATTCAGCGCGGTGGCAACCGTCTCAACATTGATGACGCGGGAACGGTTCACCTCCCGAACAAAGTTGGCGATGTAATCGTCGGCAGGGTTCATCACGATGTCCTGCCCGGTGCCCTGCTGTACGACTTCTCCATCCCGCAAAATCGCAATGCGATCTCCAAGCCTGAGCGCCTCGTCAAGATCATGGGTGATGAATACGATCGTCTTCTTGATCTCCTTCTGTAGATCGAGGAGTACGGTCTGCATGTCGACGCGAATGAGCGGGTCCAGCGCAGAAAACGCCTCGTCCATCAGCAGGATCGGCGCATCGTTCGCCAGCGCACGGGCAAGACCGACACGCTGTTGCATACCGCCCGACAACTGATTGGGATATTTGCTCTCGAAACCCTTGAGTCCGACACGTTCGATCCACCGCATGGCGCAGTCGACCTGCCGGTTACGAGGTGCCCCTTGTATCTCCAGGCCATAGAGGGTGTTTTCGAGAACGGTGCGATGCGGGAGAAGCGCAAACTTCTGGAACACCATGGCGGTCTGATGCCGACGGAACTCACGCAACTGCACGGCATCCATCTTGACCACATCCTCGTCGCCGATGACGACCTCGCCTGACGTCGGATCGATAAGGCGATTGATGTGGCGGATGAGCGTGGACTTTCCTGATCCCGAAAGTCCCATGATCACCTGAATGCCACCAGCAGGCATCGAGATGTTGATGTCTCTCAGACCGAGGACATGGCCATGTTTTGCGTTCAATTCCGTCTTCGTAACGCCTTGCTCGACAAGCTTTACACAATCCGCACCGTTGGGGCCGAAGATTTTGTAGAGCTTTTTGATTTCGATGCCGAAGCCACCAATTTTTTTATTACCCATGAACCACCTCCCGGTGCTTTTGAAGGCGCGCACCAAAGGCTTGGCTGACGCGGTCGAAGATAATGGCGATGCCGACGATCGCGAGACCGTTGAAGATGCCCAGCGTGAAATACTGGTTCGAGATCGCCTTCAGCACCGGCTGTCCAAGGCCCTGAACGCCGATCATCGAGGCGATGACGACCATAGCGAGCGCCATCATGATCGTCTGGTTGGTGCCGGCCATGATGGTGGGGAGCGCAAGCGGCATCTGCACGTTCTTCAGCTTCTGCCAGTTCGAGGAACCAAAGGCATCGGCGGCTTCGAGTACATCCTTGTCAACGAGGCGGATGCCGAGATTGGTGAGGCGGATCATCGGCGGGATGGCATAGATGACCACCGCGATGAGGCCCGGAACCTTGCCGATGCCGAGCAGCATGACAACCGGAATGAGGTAGACGAAGCTCGGCATGGTCTGCATGACGTCCAGAACCGGATTGACGATATTCTGCACCCTGTCCGACCGGGACATTGCAATACCGATGGGGATACCGACGACGATCGACAGAACCGTGCAGACGAAGATCATCGAGACCGTCTTCATCGTATCGTCCCACATGTCGAAGTAGCCGATGAGCAGAAGCGTCACGACCGTTCCCGCGACGATCTTCCAGTTGCGGCTGGCGAACCAGGCGACGGCGGCGATGAGCAAGAGGATGATCGGCCAGGGCGTCTGGGTCATGAAGCGCTCGGACCAGATCAGAAAGTGCTGTAGCGGCTCGAATATTGCTTCAAGACCGTCCCCATAAGCCCGCGTGAAACCGCGGAACCCTTCGTCGATCGCCTTCTTGAGATCGCGTAAAGACGCATCATCCATGTGCGGAAAGCTGAACAGCCAATCCAAAATCTATCCTCCTCGATAACGGCGAGCGCATCCTCGGACGCGCTGTTCGTTGCCTGCGCGTTAGGCGCCAGCAACGTCTTGAACGAGATCAAAGCGCCGCCTTGATCTTCTCAGCTGCCTCAGGCGAATACCCATTCCTTCCACATGGCCTCGTTCTCCTCGAGGAAGTGCTTTGCGCCATCATCGCCGCTTGCCTGGTTGTCGGTCATCCAGGCCATAAGCTTGTTGACCGTGTCGTTCGACCAGGCGCGCTTGTTGAGGTAGCCCATGACATCCTCGCCGGCGCGCTCGGAGAACGCTTTGGTCACGAGCGTCTGGACGGTGTCCTTCGGCCATTCATTCTTTTTCGGGTCCGGGCAATCCGCGACGGTATTGCAGCGCTTCCACTCGGCCGCGTCGTACGGCACGCCATAGTCGAGCTTGACCATGTCGTACTTGCCGAGAAGCGCAGTCGGAGCCCAGTAGTAGCCGACCCAGCCTTCCTTGCGCTCGTAGGCCTTGGCGATCGAGCCGTCGAGGCCAGCGGCGGAACCCGTATCGACCAGCGTGAAGTTCGCCGCTTCGCCGCCATAGGCCTTGTAAAGCTGCGAGGTCACGACCGTACCACCCCAGCCCTGCGGGCCATTGTGGATCGCACCTTTCGATTTGTCTTCGGGATCCGGGAACAGCTCCGGATGCTTGAGGACATCATCGATCGTCTTGACGTCCGGATGAGCGTCAGCAAGGTATTTCGGCATCCACCAGCCCTGCACCGCACCATCGGTCAGGACGGTCGATGCAACGACGAGCTTTCCGTTTGCAACGCCGGCGTTGACGACATCGGGCAGAAGATCGACCCATCCTTCGGGCGCGATGTCGGGTTGGCCCTTCTCGGTCATCGATGTGATCGTCGGGACAGTATCGCCCTGTATGATTTCGGCGTTGCAACCGTAACCTTCGTTCAGGATAAACTTGTCCAGGCTGGCGAGCACTTCGGCGCTCTGCCAGTTCATGCTGGCGATGGTGACGTCACCGCAATTCGCAGCCTGCGCAGCATTGCCGAAGGTCAGCATGGCTGCTGCAAGGCATGTCGAGGCGAAGAGTTCTTTCATGGCACTTCCTCCCTATGTGCGATGTTGAAATTCCAAGCCCGTCAACGCCATCGCATATCTCGGCGGGCCGCCGGCGGCTTCGGTATCCTCCTCAGAACCCGAAGCCGCCGTTTCCTGCTAGCTCGGCAGATACTCCTCACTCCAGGTCTCGCTGATCGCACCGGAGGCAATCAGCCGATCGATCTCGGCTTCGGTGTAGTTCAGGGTCCGGAGAACGGCGCGTGTGGACGCTCCGTACTTCTCCGCCGGCGCGACAGCGGTGACCTTGCCGACAGCCGGACGGATGGCGAAGGGGTCGAGCTGCGTGACCTTATGGCCGCTCGGATGGTTCGGGAAGATCGAGAAGGAATAGCTGCCGCGGTCGATCCCCGGCGTGCCGTCGGCAATGCGGGCACTGCGGCTGCGGATCGTTTCGATGTTCTCGCAGAGCGATACGCCGATATCGGCTTCTCGCAGGCGCTGCTGCCAGGTTCCCGCAGGTGCCGTCATGAAGGCTTTCGCCAGATAGGCCTCGCGGTCGGATGCCGACATTTCGACAATCCCCCTGAGACCCTCGACCTTGCCGAAGCGCAGGAGGTCGGCTTCCGAGGCGCACAGAAGAAGGTGATCCCCCGAGGCCGTCTCGTAGAGCCGCGACAGCGCGTTATAACCTTTCGTTTCGCGACCGGACGGCTCATCGAAGGGGCCGCGGTCGACATAGTCATAGCAGAACGGTATCTGCGCGAGGCCGGTCAGCGCCGACAGCGACGTGCGCGGGCGGCCGACGATCCCGGTTCTGGATTTCTGGTAGAGGGCGGCGGCAATGCCCAGCGCCGCGCCGAAGCCGCACATGACATCGATGGTGCCGACATGGGCATGTTCTTCCGGCGTCTCCATCGAGCCGCCGAAGCGCAGCATGATGCCGGTTGCCGATTGCACGAGATCGTCATAGCCGAGATAGTCGGTGCGCGGGCCGGTGCGCACGCCGCCGAAACAATCGAGCTGGCAGAAAATCGCTTGGCGGTTGAGCGCCTTCAGGCTTTCGGCATCGAGCCCCATCGCCTTGACCTGGCGGTCGGTCGCATTCCAGACCACGACATCGACAGAGCGCACCAGTTCCTCGAAGACAACGCGGCCATCGGGCGAACCGATGTTCAGCAGCACGGACTGCTTTCCGCGCATGTGCGACATGCCGAAGATCACGGTATTCCAACAATCATAGAGCGGCTTGGCCGGATCGATCTTGATAACCTCCGCGCCGAAGCGGGCGAGATAGGCGACCGAATGCGGGCCGGCGATTACATTGCAGAGATCAAGGACCCTGATGCCATCCAACCACCCACCGGGCGTGTCGTTTGCGGGCGCCGGCAAGGACGAGCGCTCTATGTCCGCAAGCATCGCCAGCGCATCCTCGACCGTTCCCCAACGCCGAGGGTGCGGCGTCAGCATGGCTTCGGCGCTCTCTTGCAGCCAGGCCATCGGCCCCGGCTGGGTCATGCGGCCAAGGATCGGATCGTCGACCTCGATCATCAGGCCGGCGGCCTTGGCGTGATCGTCGGCGATCCATTCCTTCAACCAGCGTTGCGGCGCGCCCGGAAACAGCCCTTCCCCGAAGATGCGCTCCCATTCGGCCGCCGTCTTCGTCAGGAAGACCTGCTTCATGCGGGCCGCGATCTTGTCGGCCCAGAATTTCGGGAGCGGATAGACGCCAAGCGAAACGTCCGACGACCATTGCGAGACCGGAAGATAGGTGTCTTCCTCCTCGCGCAGTCCCTCGGCCACCAGTTCATCGTAGAGACCGAGGGCTTGCAGGCAGCGCTTCGCATGGTTCTTGTGGCTGGGGCAGACGACGTAGAACATCCGCCCGTCGGCGCACATATAGCTGCGATAGAAGGGATCGAGGAACTCCTGGAGGTCGTCATAGGACATATCCATCGGCATGCCCTCGCCGCGCCGGCGCTCGATCTCCCGCTCGCGCTGGGTCTGGTAACGCAGCGGATAATCATCGATCAGGATCGAATTGTAGGAGAGGCCCTCCATGACGGCACTTGCCAGCGGCACTTCGATATGATCGCCGTGCCCGGTGCGCTCGCACGCCTGAAGCGCCAGCACCGTTGCGGACGCTGCAAGCATTGTGCCGTAAGCGGAAGAGAGCGGCAGCGGCGAGAAAGACGGATTGATGCCCATCAGGACGCGATTGAGTCCCATATCCGTGAAGACGCCGGAGGACGCCGCAATTACCGCCTCGAAGGCCCGCCAGTCACGGCGAAGCTGATCGTCGGAGGCGAAACCGGGGATCGACAGGGTGATCAGTTCCGGCCGAGCCTTGCGCAACGCCGCAAAATCGATTCCAAGCCGGGCGAGCACGCCGGGGCGGAAATTCTCAACGACAATATCGGCCTCGGCGACCAGCGCTTTTGCCTCATCCACCCCCTCTTCCGACTTGAGATCGAGGGTGACGATCAGCTTGTTGCGATTGAGGATGGCGTTGGCGGGATTGTCCCAGAGCGGACCGCCGGGCGGATCGACATGCACGACGGTCGCGCCAAGATCACCAAGAATCATGGCCACGGCCGGGCCGGCAATATATTGCCCGAAATCAACCACCCGAACGCCGGAAAGCGGAAGCGCGGAACGCGCGATCGATGTCATTGCTCTTATCTCCCCAAGAGTTTTCTATGCGCGCCGATCGGCGACGATCCAGCCGGCCGCCTTTTCGGCGATCATCAGCGTCGGCGCGTTGGTGTTACCACTGGTGATCTTCGGCATGATTCCCGCATCGACGACGCGCAGGCCCTCAATGCCCCGCACCCTGAGACGGCTATCCACCACTGCCATCGGATCGTCATCGTGGCCCATCTTCGTCGTCCCGACCGGATGAAAAATGGTGTTGGCGATATCGCCCGCCAACCTGGCCAGTTCCTCGTCGCTCTGGAACTGCAAGCCGGGCTTCCATTCCTCAGGCTGGTATTTGGCCAATGCCGGCTGCGACACGATCCTGCGCACTTGCCGCAAGCTCTCGGCAGCGATGCGGCGGTCCTCTTCCGTGCTCAGATAGTTCGGCGCAATCGCCGGGGCGTCGACGGCCTTATCGGAGCGAATGCGCACGCTTCCGACGCTGGTCGGGTTGAGGTTGCAGACGCTCGCGGTGAAGGCAGGAATGCTGTGCAATGGCTCGCCGAAGGCGTCGAGGCTGAGCGGCTGGACGTGATATTCGAGGTTGGCGTGCGCCTGGCTGTCGTCCGACCGGGTGAAAGCGCCGAGCTGCGAGGGCGACATGCTCATGGGTCCGCTGCGTTTCAGCACATATTCGAGCCCGATCATCGCCTTGCCGAACAGGCTGTTGGCGAGCGTGTTCAGCGTCTTGGCATTGCCGACCTTGAAGACCGCGCGAATCTGCAGATGGTCCTGAAGATTTTCCCCGACGCCCGGCAGGTCGTGGGCGACCTCGACACCATGGCGCTTCAGGAGAGAGCCCGGCCCGATCCCCGACAATTGCAGGATCTGCGGCGAGCCGATGGCGCCGGCCGACAGGATGACCTCCCTGCGCGCTCTGACCTCTGCCCTTTGCCCCTGCCGCTGGACAACGATGCCGGCACAACGCTTGCGGCCGGACGCCTCGGCTTCCAGGATCAGCCGTTCGACATGGGCCTGAGTCCAGACCGTCAGGTTCAGGCGGTTTTTCGCCGGGCGCAGGAAAGCCTTCGACGTGTTCCAGCGCCAGCCGGATCGCTGGTTGACTTCGAAATAGCCGACGCCCTCGTTGTCGCCGCTGTTGAAATCGTCGGAGCGCGGAATACCGGCCTCGACGGCGGCCTCGGCGAAGGATTCGAGGATGTCCCATTTGAGCCGCTGCTTCTCTATCCGCCATTCGCCACCGTGGCCGTGCATGTCGGAGAAGCGGCTGTTGCCGCCGGTCTTTGGGTCCGCGCCGTTGTCCAGCCGATAATGATCCTCATGCGCCTTGAAATCGGGCAGGCAATTCTGCCAGGACCAGGCGTTATCGCCGGTCGCCGCCGCCCAGCCGTCGAAATCGCGCGCCTGGCCGCGCATATAGATCATGCCATTGATCGAGGAGCAGCCGCCGAGCGTCTTGCCGCGCGGATAGCGCAGCGACCGGCCGTTCAAACCGGCATCCGGTTCGGTCTTGTACAGCCAGTCGGTGCGCGGATTACCGATGCAATAGAGATAGCCGACGGGGATGTGAATCCAGTGATAGTCGTCCTTTCGGCCAGCTTCTAGCAGCAGCACGCGCATCGCGGGATCGCGGCTGAGGCGATTGGCGAGCAGACAGCCTGCGGAGCCTCCACCGACGATGATATAGTCAAAACTATCGGCGGCGCGGTAAGAAGCGCGGCTGGTCATCGGCTTGCCCGCCTGCTGCGATGCAACACCGCACAATCATAAGCTTCGACGATTTGCCGTAGCATTTTAGCCTCCTCCTCATCTCTATTTTCAGGAATAGCGGAGGAGCGGCCCGGAAATCCAATGACAAATGACGCAAGGCATTATAAGTAAAATTAATATGCTTCAGTCAATCGACCTGAGAAAATTGAAGGCATTCGTCACCGTCGCGCGCGAGGGCAACGTCACGCGCGCCGCGGAGCAACTGCACGTCACCCAACCGGCGGTCACTCTGCAACTGAAGCGCCTTGCCGCCGATACCGGGCTCACCTTGTTCCGGCGGACGTCCACGGGGCTGGAACTGACGCAGGAAGGAGCCCTGCTGGCAGCCAAGGCGGAGCAGGTGCTGACGGCATTGACGGATTTTGGGCAGACGGCCGGACATTTGGCGACACGTGTGCGGGGGAAACTGCGGATCGGCACGATCATCGACCCGGAGTTCACCCGGTTGGGGGCGTTTCTGAAGGCGCTGATCGAAAGCGGGCCGGGCATAGAAACCACACTGCGCCATGGCATGAGCGGCGACGTTCCGGAGGGGCTGAGGCGAAATGAACTCGATGCCGGTTTCTATCTCGGCGACCCAAGAGATTATGATCCTTCCGCCGAGATTACCGGAGAAAGTGCCGCACCGCTTTTTCATGCCCGCGAGCTGGCGCAATTAACCTATCGCGTCGTCGCTCCACCATCGCTCGCCGGTCTCGTGCGCGGCGCGGATTGGTCACAGCTCGCATCGCTTCCTTGGATCGGCACACCGCAGGCCTCGGTCCACAATCGATTGCTGTCGCGCCTATTTACCGATTTAGACGTCCGGCAAAATATAGTCGCCCAAGTGGATCAGGAGACGTCCATGGTTGCCATGGTACGGACAGGGGTGGGATTGAGCCTTTGCCGAGAGTCGATTGCCCTTCATGAACAACAGGCACACGGCCTTGTCATCGCTGAGAATGTTAAAATCTCCACGACGCTGAGTTTCCTCTGCTTGGAGGCTCGTATCGGCGATCCCTCTATAATGGCTGCTTTCGATGCAATAAGGCGGGTTTGGATATAGTCGGGGCGGTCTGTGTGAAGGCAGTGGTTCGCCGAGACATGGTTTTGAGGGAGGCCTGCGTTACGACAACGCGTTGCCCGATAGCGCTTGTCTACCGTGAAAGACGTAAATTGCCCGTGCGACGCCAGCAAAAAGAGAAGCCACTGCGAGGTTTATCGCTTCAGTCGGCGTGGTCCGTCGGGGGCTTAGCCCAATTAAGAAAGCCGAGCGCAATTGTTGGAAAGGCCAGTTCGCAGGATCGCGGCAGCTATTCAGCTAGCCGCGTGTTGCAACAAGCCGTCCAACGCGCTCGTGAAGAACAGGCCCCTTCTATCACTCTGCACTTTGGCCACGGACACGATTTGGTAATCCGAAGCGGACAATCAATTCGGTACGCAGGGACGGCAGGTTTGCGCCCCATGTCGGACACTCAGGCCGCTGTTGAATTTCTGAAAGCTGCCGTTCGCTTAATCAGATAGGGCGGGGAAGCGGACATTCTGGTCCAACGGTTCGTCCGTATGCTTTGCGGAACCGCCTCGGTCTTGTAGCGCGCCACCAGCGCTTCAGTTTGTTTGATAAGGTCCCGGGCAACAGACGCGCCGTCGTCTGGGCCGTTTCCATCGCGACCGCTCGGAGCGCCTCAAACGCAGTCCTCACAGTGATGCCATGAAGGCCCGACCTCCGTTCGATGTACGACGGAGGCCTGGGCCGCAATTGGCGGCGCAATCAGTCGCCATCTCTCCTGGCGTCGAAGGCCTCCCTAGACTTTCGGAAGCGATCCGCGTTCTCAACGATCCACGTCCACAACGGGATCATGCGCAGGAGCAGATCCATGCCGTTTCGGACAGCTCGTATTCGACCCTCGGTGGGTTTTCTCCGAAGTCGTTTCGGATAACCAGACCGTCACGCTCCAACTGGCGCAACGTCCGTGTCAGCATTCGCTGCGTAACGCCGTGCATACGCCTCCCGATCTCCGCATGGCGCAGCCTACCGTAGACGCCGAGCGTGTGGATGACGCCGAGCGACCAGCGGTTGCCGGCATGCGCCAGCAGTTCGCGGCGCACTCCGTCATCATCATCCCTCAACCCGTCGCAGACGGTCTGGGATCTCTGCTCAAAATCTGGTTCACAGTATCACGCATGTACCTTTTTTCATTTGCATAAGCGCATCGCTAGATCGAAGCCGAAACGCATTCTCAATGAGGCAAAACGATGAGCGATACAGCCTACGATACAACGCCGCGGTCCATTCTCGTGCTGGGTGCCGGGGAACTCGGGCAACCCGTCCTTCGCAATCTGGCACGCCGTGCACGCGAGACAAAGGAGACGACGATCAGCGTCCTCCTGCGCGCCAGCGCCGTCTCGTCAGATGACCCGGATAAGCAGCGCGCCATTGCGGAGATCCGGGAGCTCGGCATCGAGATCGTTGTTGGCGACCTGGTCAAGAGTTCGATCGATGAGCTCGCTTCACTGTTCGCACGATACCATACGGTGATTGGTTGTGCCGGCTACGCCGCCGGGATCGATACGCCGATGAAGCTGGCCAAAGCTGCATTGCAGGCCCGCATCCCGCGCTACTTTCCCTGGCAGTTCGGCGTCGACTTCGACGCGATCGGGCGTGGCAGTCCACAGGATATCTTCGACGCGCAGCTGGACGTCCGCGAGCTGTTGCAGGCCCAGACCCAGACTGAATGGGTCATCATCTCGACCGGGATGTTCATGAGCTACCTGTTCGAGCCGGAGTTCGGCGTCGTCGACTTGAAAAATTTCGAGGTCAATGCGCTGGGAAGTCTCGAGACGGCCGCGACGCTGACAACGCCTGAAGACATCGGGAAGCTGACCACGGAAATCGTGTTCGCCGACCGCGGATCCGCAACGAGATCGTGTTCCTGGCGGGCACACCGTGACTTAGGGCGAGGTTGCTGACAAGCTGGAGGCGGGTCTCGGGCGGCCCTTCCGCCGCTCTGAATGGAGCGTGCCCTTCCTGATGGAAGAACTGGCGAAAGATCCGCAGAACATGATGCGCAAGTACCGCGCTGCATTTGCCTTGGGTCGGGGCGTCGCGTGGGACAAGGCCGGGACGTTCAACACGCGGCAGTCCATTCCGGTCACGGACATCGATGCATGGATCCATGCAAACCTGGATGCCTCCGGTCGGGGGTAGTCCTCGAACCGCCTGGGGTTCGCGATTTCGAGCGGGTGGGTGGGACGACAAATGGATGTCGTACCCATCCGCTGTCCGACCCCACGCCGCGATGCTCGCCACGTACTGATAAGCGACCTCCGCACTTGGATAACCTGAAATCGCGGTTGCCTCTCAGGCACCGAAATGTCCGTTGCCGAAAGTTGTCTCAGTCAGCCGCTATGACCAAAACTGGTTCGGTAGCCGAACAGCAGCTGATCGCAAATCCTAGCCGAAACCCACCAGGCTGGTAACGGCCCCAGAGCGGACTTTCAATCCCTCGCCTTGAGAGGAATCGAACGTGCGGCCCTGTCATTTCTAAGCCGGTCAGACTGCAACTCGCGCGTTACGCAATCCGTCCGGCCACAGAGCGGCGTCTTCGTCCAAGCTACATACGGTCAGCCATAAGACGAGCATAGAGAGCAGCTGCGAAGTCGGCAGGCAGTGCGCAGGCAGCCAGCTTGGCCTCGCTGCTCCTGCCCAGCAGCGCAAGGCATGCCGCCTCGTTCGGTAGCGCGTCCTTGATCGCACCCGCCAACAAGCATTTCCTTACACACGCGCTGGATACAGACAAGCAACGATCTTTCTCGACCGGTGAAAGCCCGATGCTCCTAAAACATTCCCAACGGGCTGCACGGAATCTGCAAATCCGGGCGGCATGCTGTTGTCATGACCCAGACCGAGATTTTCTTCCCCTTCCCCCGAGTTCCATATCGCCTCCGCAAAGACGGATGGTGGCTGCTTTCGCAAGCCAATTGCACGCCCCGCCTTTCCGGTCGCGAGGGCGCGCGAGAATTCGCCACGGCCGGCGACAGCATCAAGGAGATAACAGTTGATGACATCAATCGATAACGCCGTCATTCAGGATCGGAGCGGAAACGCCAGCGCAGTCGTCGGACTTGTACTTGTGGCGCTGGCCGACGCCCTGCTCTTCCAGCGGCCGCTCGGCATCAATGCATTTCTGTTCACCATGGCCGTGGCGGTCGGGATCCTGGTATCCGGCGCCCGCCGCCTGACAGCAGCAGCAGCCGTCGCCCTGGCGGGGGCGTCATTCGCCGCATGCGCGCCGCTGCTGGAGGCGCCATCCGTCCTGGGTGCCCTGTCTTCTTTCGCTAATGAAAATTGTAGAACTCGCCCTGCTCGCAGCTCGAGTTCAAGTGAAAGCAACCCCATTTGGGCAATAGATTTCGCCGAGTTACGCAACCGACTGAATCTTAGCCCGTGTGACGACTTCCCCAAAGTGCCTACGATTGCAATTTATGATATATTAGAAATATGTTGTCAACTAGAGTTTGCGACTGCACGACTATCCTGGATTGATCCAACGCGGCAGGCGCGGACGCCAAAGACCTTGTTTTTTTCTGCCCGCAGGGCCTGCGTGAGGCGGTCGCTCAAAAAGAATAGTCGGGTCAGGTGCGGATCACCGGACAGGTGATGCTACAAAGGAAAGTCCATCTGGACGCCGCACGGGAACGACCTCTGAGTGAGTGTCGTTCCCGTTCGGGTTCCATCCATTATGTCGTCTGTCTGCGAGCATGAATTGCAGTTAGCGAAATGGGCCGCATGCCGCGAGACGTTGGAATTCAAGCAAGCGTCGACCTGAAAGCGCCACCGTCGAGCAGGATATTCTGGCCGACAATATAGCCTGCGTACTGGCTGCAAAGAAATGCCGCGGTAGCGCCAAACTCCTCAATCGTGCCGAAGCGCCCGGTCGGATTCTCCGCATGCGCCTCCTGCCGCGCCTGGTCGATTGAGATGCCCTTCATTTCTGCCCTTCGCTGGAGAAGCACGGCTACACGATCCGTCTCATGCGACCCTGGTAGGAGGTTGTTGATCGTTACGCCATGTTTCGCGACTTGCCTCGCCGTCCCTGCCACGAAACCGGTCAGTCCGCTGCGCGATGCGTTGGACAGGCCCAACTCCGGGATCGGTGACTTTACTGATGCGGAGGTGATGTTGACGACGCGCCCCCAGCTCCTACCGATCATGCCGGGCAGAACCGCTTTCATCAGCAAGATTGGGGTCAGCATGTTGGCGTTCAGTGCGTTCAACCATTCATTCGTCTCCCAATCAGACCATAGCCCAGGCGGCGGTCCCCCTGCATTGGTGACGAGGATGTCGGCTTTCGGTTCCGCTTCGAGAAGCTCTTGCCGTCCTTCCACGGTCGTTACGTCGGCGACCACGGCATAGACTTCGGCGTTTGCCAATTCGCGAAGCTCCCTCGCGGTGGCCTCCAGCGTGTCCCGGCTACGACCGTTCAGGGTAACGATCGCGCCCGCCTCCGCAAGCTTCTGCGCCACGCCTCTGCCCAGCCCTTTTGAACTCGCGCAGACGATCGCACGCTTGCCCTTTATTCCCAGATCCATCGCAGTTCCGTCCTTCTATTGGTTTGCATCTTTTGCGATTTGTTCAACCGCATAGACGAGGCCATCGACCTCCCCCGCGGTATTGAAGTAACTGACCGAGGCTCGGGCTGTTTCCTGTAGTCCGCGCGCGGTCATGTCGAAGGGCGTGTAGGGTATGCCGTTTGCCCCGATTGAGATACTCTTCTCGGCTAGCTTGCTTCTCACAACCGATGCCGAAATTCCCTCCACGGTGAAAGAAACAAGGCCCGACTGTTTCTCCCCGAGATCGCGCACCTCAACCGCCGGAATGCGCTTCAACCCTTCCCGAAGCTGGGTTGCCAGGAGGGCGATGCGGACTTGGATCGCCTCGACACCCAACTCTGAAGCCAGCGCGATCGCTTCGCCGAGCCCCAGGAGCAGTGATATAGGCGCTTCGGATGTTTCGAATAGACGGGCGTCTTTCCTCAACTCGACCTTTCCATTCACCAGAGGGCCGGAGCTCACATCGACGAAACGGGGATTGAGCTTCTCAAGGAACTTAGAGCGAACGTACAAAAGAGCCGTTCCGCGCGGCCCTCTAACGTATTTCCTGCCGGCCGCCTTGAGAACATCGCAACCTATCCTCGACACATCGATAGGGAGCTGACCAAGTGCCTGCCCGGCATCGACGAAGTATGGGATGCCAGCCGCGTTGGCCACCCGCCCTATGGCTTCGGCGTCGTTTATCAGTCCCCCGTTGGCAGGAAGCCATGTAAGCGAGATCATGCGCACCTTGTCGTCGATCATTGCGGAAAGAGCGTTCGGATCGACACTGCCGTCTTCCCTGCAGGGAATGGTCTCGATACTTGCCCCGGCATGGCTTGCCGCACGCTGCATCGATGCGACATTACCGCCCCATTCCTGTCGGCCAATTAGAATGCGCTCGCCCGACCTCAGCTGTGGCAACGCGGCAAACACGCTCCCCCAAAGGGCAGACCCCGATCCACCGAACGCAACCTCGCCTTCGTCGGCGCCGATGAACTTGGCAGCGTTGGTACGAAGCATCGCGAGTTCGTCCGCAACCAGTGCGGCAGCTTCCATCGGACCTCGCGTCGATTCCAGCATCAAGTGTCCGACAATTGCTTCGGTGACCCGCCTCGGTGGGAGCGAAGCTCCGGCGTGATTGAAGTGCCTCCGCTCGGCGCAGCCGGGTGTGTCGTTGCGCAGGCTGTCGATTTTTGCGTCGGTCAGCACCTGGTCTCCTCCAGTTCCACAACCGCATCGATCTCGACGGCTGCCCCCGAGGGAAGCGAACTGACACCAATGGCGGCCCTCGTGTGCTGCCCGGCTTCGCCGAACACCGCAACCATCAGGTCGGAGGCACCGTTTGCAACCTTCGACTGATCCTTGAACTCGCTCGTTGCCGCGACGAATACGCCAAGCTTCACGATGCGACGGACAGACGAAAGCGAGCCGTCTGTATTGGCAGCGATCTGTCCGAGAAGGTTGAGGGCTGCGATACGCGCCGCTTGCACCCCCTGCTCGTGAGATATGACCGCACCCAGGGTGCCTGCAATGATCTCACCATCCGGGGCCTTGCTGATCTGACCGGAAATGAACAAGAGGTTGCCCGTGTGGACCACCGAAATGTAGTTCGCAGCCGGAGTAGTCGGTGCGGGCAGTTCTAGGCCAAGAGTAGCCAGTTTTTCACGGATGGAAATCGTCATCGCTTTCTCCTTTTCTTTCTTGCTTCATGAAAGAAATCCGAGGAGCCCGCCAATTCAAAGCTTTGCGCCCTGCGATCGAATTCGTTAATGTCAGCCGTCATTCATCCGCGAGGCATCGGCACGTTGCGCAGTTCCCCATTCCTCCCACCCCTTTCCGCGGCCAGGGTCTTCCAGGTGGTAGCAAATCGAGGGAGCTTTCGATTGGCGGGCGAGGAACTGCTAATTACGCAAAGCGCGGTGAGCCACCACATCAAGCAGCTCGAGAGTACTCTGGGTACTCCACTCTTTCGTCGCAAGAGTAAGAGCATAGAGCTGACCGAGGCAGGCACGATGTTTCTTGCCACCGTCGACGAGGCCTTCACTGTGCTGTCGGAGGGCACCGCGAGGGTGCGCTCGCGATCCGGGCAGACCAGGTTGCGTGTGAGCCTGCTCCCCTCTTTCGCCGCGAACTGGCTGGTCAACAGACTTGGCGGTTTCCTCAAGAGCCATCCAGCGATCGAACTCGAATTGGATCCGACCCTGCGAATTGTCGATGTAGGGCGCGGAGAAGCGGATATCGCGATTCGATTTGGCGATTTTGGCGCGAGCAAGCAGTCCTGTGTGCACCTCGCAAACGAAGATTTGTCTCCGGTGTTGAGCCCGGCGCTGTACGCAGACGGCTCCCAGTTTCAATCCCCCCTGGACCTTCTCAACCATGAGATACTGCAGGCCAAGAGCGGCCTCGAATGGCAGCTGTGGTCGGAGGCAGCCGGATTTCCACTTGAGAAGGCCAAACAGACCCGCCTGACGGACTACAACATTGTATTGCAAGCTGCTCTTGATGGTCAGGGTGTCGCCATGGGGCGAGGCCTTCTTGTTCGGGAGCATATTCGGACGGGGCGGCTGGTCAGGCCCTTGTCAGCTTCCTTGAGCTCACAGAAAGCAGCGTACTGGGCAGCCTTCGACCCGCTCTCGAGGAAACTTCCAGCGATAGACGCTCTTGTCGGCTGGTTGAAAAACGAAATGACCCCATCGGCGCAGAGAACGTCCGGCACCATTTTTTGATCGATGCAATCGCCGTCCCAGCGGTAAGATCTGCCGGCGGATACCTCTTGGCGCGCCCCACCAAGTATTTCTGCACAATGCCCGAATTTTGGATGAACATGCAGGCCGACTTTAACCTCAAGACAGAGGAAATTCGTCAAGTTTGTTAAGTTCGTAAACATACGGCGGCATTCGGGTAGTGCAGGTTCGCGTCCTGCCGGGCCCACCATTATCACCTCGAGCGTCACTACCCTGCCCGGCACACCCAGAAGCGATGATCAGTACGGCCCGTATTCGGTGCCATTCATTCCGTGGAATAGAGCTCCTCCTCGCGCGTGTTTAGCATTCCCGCCAATGTGCGCAAGCCGCTGTCGAGCTGATCCATCGTCGGGGTCCCGACGGCGCGCGGTTATAATGCTTTGGCAGAAACTTATAACATTGACAGTTTGCTCACAGCGTTATAAGTTCTTGGCAGAAAATTATAACGGCGACCAAGATGAGCGACCACGACTTTGGTCAAAGGGAAGCGCGCGTCAGGCAGATCGCTGCGCTTGTCGGCGCTTTCAAAAGGACGAAATGCCAATGATGAGAGAGATCGACATCAGCTATCGGACGATGTTCGCGGAGCTGACGCAACGGACGCTCGACGGTCAGTTTTTGGCAGACTTCCCCATGGAAGGATGGTTCGTGACCGTGACCGTCAAAGACCGCAATTACTGGTATTTCGACCTCCCAGATGGCGAGGGCAAATACAAGCGAAGCTATGTCGGTCCAGAAAGCGACGAAGAGATCACGGCACGGGTGAAGGCGCACAAGCAGATCAAGGACGATCTCCGGGAGCGGAGGCGCATGGTGAGCACGCTACGTCGTGCCGGTCTCCCCGGTCCCGACACCTTCGCGGGCGATATCACGAAGGCGCTTGCCGACGCCGGCTTGTTCCGGCTACGTGCGGTGCTGATTGGGTCGGTGGCATTCAGCACCTATGCGGGGATGCTTGGCGTCCGACTGCCCTCGTCTGCCATGCAGACAGGCGACGCGGATTTCGCGCAAGACTTCGCGATCTCGGCCGGGGTGCAGGACAGCCTTCCGCCCATTCTAGATATCCTCCAGTCGGTCGATCCTGATTTCCGGACCGTGCCGCACCAAGCGGACAAAGCCAAGGTGGTCGCCTTCCAGAACGGTAGGGGCTACCGAGTGGAGTTCCTGACTGGAAACCGAGGATCGGACGAATACACGGGCAAGCCGTCTCCCATGCCCGCCCTCGGCGGCGCTTCGGCAGAAAACCTCCGGTTCCTGGACTTCCTGATCTACGAACCTGTCCGCACGGTGCTTCTCTTCCGCGAAGGCGTGAACGTCCTGGTCCCCGCTCCCGAGCGGTATGCCGTCCATAAGCTTATCGTTGCCTCGAGAAGGCTCACTGACACGCTAGGACGCGTGAAATCGGACAAAGACCTGGTGCAGGCCTCCCTACTATTCGAAGCCCTAGTAGAGACGCGCCACGAATACGAGTTAGTCGATGCTTGGGAAGAGGCGTGGGATCGGGGAGATTCTTGGAAGGAAGGCCTTTGCAACGGCCTCTTGAGGCTATCAGCCAAAGGTGTGAAGGCGCTTGGTAAGGCGCTCGGATCGAAGATGCCTGACTTGGAAAAGTTGAGAGCTGATGATCGTTCCAAATGACTTCCCCGGCCACGCAAGCCGCTCCTTCGCGCCGCAACGGCCGTCGGCGTCGCGGATCGCCAGCAAGGGCCTCTGGTCTCACGTCGACACGAACAGCGTCCCCGGCGTGCGTTTGTCAGCCTTCCCTAAAGCAGCCACCGTGGGCATCAACGCCGGTGGCCGTGCGGGTGACTAAAAAACCGGCCACGAAAAACAGCATTCCAGTCGATACATTATGCGATTTTGGAAGCGCATAACGAGAACGCGCCCACGTCCAGCGTTCACGCAAGACGCCGAATTTGGTTCATGACAGCATTTCTTCAATCAACGAACCCGGACAGCAACAACCAGTCACTTAAGCCAGCGTGTAGGCGGTCTTGACGGTGGTGTAGAATTCGGCGGCGTAGCGTCCCTGCTCGCGCGAGCCATGGGACGAGCCCTTGCGGCCGCCGAAGGGCACGTGGAAATCGACGCCGGCCGTCGGCAGGTTGACCATGACCATGCCGGCCTCGGCATTGCGCTTGAAATGGGTCGCATGCTTGAGGCTGGTGGTGGCGATGCCCGAGGACAGGCCGAAGGGGGTGTCGTTGGCCACAGTGAGCGCCTCGTCGTAATCGCGGACGCGGATGACGGACGCGACCGGCCCGAAGATTTCTTCCCGCGAAATCCGCATCTGATTGGTCGCCTCGGTGAACAGCGCTGGCTGCAGGTAGAAGCCGGGCGTGTCGCGCTTCAGGAGCTCGCCGCCGAAGGCGAGCTTCGCGCCCTCCTGTTTGCCGATGGCGATGTAGTCGGTGTCCTGGTTGAGCTGGCTCTCATCGACCACCGGGCCGATATGGGTGCCGGCCTTGAGCGCATCATCGATCGTCAGCCCTTTGATCCGTTCGCCCATGGCGGCCACGAAGCGGTCGTGAATGCCCTCGGTGACGATGATGCGCGAGGAGGCGGTGCAGCGCTGGCCGGTGGAGAAGAAGGCGGAGTTGACCGCGGCCTCGACCGCCACGGACAGATCGGCATCATCAAGCACGACGAAGGGGTTCTTGCCGCCCATTTCCAGCTGGTACTTGCGATTGTGCTCGACCGAGGCCAGCGCCACGCGTTTGCCGGTGCCGGTCGAGCCGGTGAAGGTGATGGCGTGGATATCGGGGCTGTCGAGCATCGCCTGGCCGACGACCGAGCCCTTGCCCATGACGAGGTTCAGGACACCCTTCGGCAGGCCGGCGCGATGGAGGATGTCGACGATGGCCCAGGAACTGCCGGGCACCAGTTCGGCCGGCTTGAAGACGACGGTGTTGCCGTAACAAAGCGCCGGCGCGATCTTCCAGGCGGGGATGGCGATCGGGAAGTTCCAGGGCGTGATGATGCCGACGACGCCGACCGGCTCGCGGGTGATCTCGACGCCGATATTGGGTCGCGCCGACGGCAGAACTTCGCCCGCCAGTCGCAGGCATTCGCCGGCGAAGAAGTCGAAGATCTGGCCGGCACGCACCGTCTCGCCGATGCCTTCGACCAGCGTCTTGCCTTCCTCGCGCGACAACAGCCTTCCGAGCTCGTCCTTGCGGGCAAGGATCTCGTCGGCGGTCTTCCTCAGGATCGCGTGGCGCTCGAGGATGCCGGAGCGCGACCAGGTCGGGAACGCAGCCTTGGCAGCGGCGATCGCGGCGCGGGCATCGTCGGCAGACGCACGGGCATATTCGCCGACCACGTCATTGGTGTTCGAGGGATTGATGTTGGCAACCCCGTCACCGCCGACCCATTCGCCGGCAATCAGGTTCTGGTGGATGGTCATGGGCTTTCCCCTTTTTCATTCTGCGACGAGGGCCGCCTCCGCGCGAAGGCGGCCCACTTTTCTCACTGACGCTTATGTTTTCCGATAAGGGCGTCCATCATAGCCATTTCCTCTGGTGTCAGGTCATGGAGTGGCGAGCGAACCGGACCGGCATCGAAGCCCTGGAGCCGCACCCCGGCCTTGATGGCCGAGACGGCATAGCCCTTCGCACGGCTACGGATCGCCATGAACGGATAGAAGAAATCAATCAGGATTTTCTCGCACCTGGCGCGTTCGCCCGCGCGCAATGCCTTGTAAAAATCCATGGCGAGGCCGGGCACGAAGTTGAAGACCGCCGAAGAATAGGTGGTAAAGCCTGCACCAAGGTAGGCCTCAGCGAAGAGTTCGGCCGTCGGCATGCCGCCAAGATAGGTCAAGCGGTCCCCCATCTTGGCGGTGATCTGCCGCACGAGGCCGATGTCGCCGGTGCCATCCTTGAAGCCGACGAGGTTCGGGCAAGCGTCGCAAAGGCGCGCCAGCGTATCGGCCTGCAGAACGGAATTGTCGCGATTATAGACCATCACGCCCATACCCGTGGCCTGGCACACGGCCTTGATATGCCGGTAGAGCCCTTCCTGCGGCGCATCGATCAGGTAGTGCGGCAAAAGCAGGATGCCGTCTGCGCCGGCCTTTTCGACGGACTTGGCGATCGAGACGGCGATATTGGTGCCGTAGCCGCAACCCGAGACGATCGGCGTCTTGCCGGCGGCTTCCTTGGCGACGCGGACGATCTGCGGAATTTCCTCCGGCGCCAGCGAAAAGAACTCCCCCGTACCACCAGCGGCAAACAGCGTGGCCGCCTCAAAGCCGGAAAGCCAGTTGACGTGTTCGGCATAGCTTTTGGCGTTGAAATTGCCCTCCGCATCGAAATGCGTCACCGGGAATGAAAGCAGACCGGCGCCAAGCGCATGTTTCAATTCTTCAGTTTTCATGGGTGTGACCCTCCTTTGAAGGAAGCATCGGGGAATGCCGATGCCCCTGGTTGATCTGGTTGGCTGGGGGACGCTTCCTTAGGCCGCGAGCGACCGCACCATCGCGGCAAGGCGGTCGCAGGCACCCTCCAGCTCGCGGTCGGATGCCGCAATTGACAGGCGGATGAAACCGGGCGCGCCGAACGCGGCGCCGGGTACGCTCGACAGGCCGAACTGTTGGAGCAGATGGGAGGCAAGGGCCATGTCGTCGGCGATCACCGCTCCTTCCGCCGTCGTCCGGCCGAGCAGCTTTGTAACGCCGATGAAGGCATAGAAGGCGCCATCCGGCGGGGTGAAATCGAGCTTGTCGATCTGCGCAAGGCGCTGCGAAACGATCTTCGCCCGGCCGGCGAAGGTTTCCGCCGCTTTCGCGACGAAAGCCTGGTCACCTGTCAGCGCGGCGAGAGCCGCCACCTGCGCCACCGTCGAGACGGATGTCACGCTCTGCGACTGCATCTTGTTGAGCGCGGCAATCAGGGTTTTCGGACCGGCGGCATAGCCCACACGCCAGCCGGTCATCGCATAGGCCTTTGAGACACCGTTGACGATCAGCGTCCTGTCACGCAGTTCGGGGCAGGCCGACACAAAGGATGCGAAGGGTACGTCCTTCAACAAAATGTGCTCGTAGATCTCGTCCGAGAGCACCAGGATCTGCGGATGGAGGGCGAGCACCTCCGCAAGCGCGCGATATTCATCGGCGGAATAGATTGCGCCCGTCGGATTGGACGGCGAATTCAGCATCAGCCAGCGCGTCTTCGGCGTGATCGACGCCTCCAGCCTCTCGGCGGTGATCTTGAAGCCGGCGTCAGGCCCGCAATTGACATAGACCGGCTCGCCGCCATGCAGGGACACGATATCGCCGTAGGATACCCAGCAGGGCGTGGGGATGATGACCTCGTCACCGGTTTCCAGCGTCGCGAGGAACGCGTCAAACAGGATCTGCTTGGCGCCATTTGCGACCATCACCTCGTCGATGGCATAATCCAGCCTGTTTTCCGTCTTGAACTTGCTGACGATTGCCGCGCGCAGGCTTTCCATACCCGCCGGCACGCCATAGCGCACCCTGCCCTTGCGAATGGCTTCGCAGGCTGCGTCGGCGACGTGGGCTGGCGGCTCGAAATCCGGCTCGCCGAGCGACAGATCGATGATGTCGCAGCCTTCGGCAGCCAGTTTCTTGGCGGCCATGGCGATCGCCATGCTGGGGGACGACTTGATGCCCCCAGCGCGCTTGTTTTCGAACTTCATCTCCGGCTTCCTTGAATTGATCTGGCATTTGGGACCGGACGACGCTCTCGCCTCGCCCGGTCCCCGGGAGGACTATCTGGCGACGACGTAATCGAAAGCACTGTCGCGCTTGGCGGCAGCCGGATCGCGCTTATCGGCCGGACCATAGCCGCCACCGCCGGGAAGCTCGAGGATGAGCCGGCGCCCCGCCGGCACATGCTGCCGTCCCTTCGACGTAAGGCGTGTGCCGTCATCGAGCAGCACGGCTCCGGGGGCACCGTTCTCGCCGCCCTCACGGCCGCGCGCCGGATGCTCGACGCGGTCGAACATGGCGTTGAAATGAATCTCGTGACCTTCGGTCGGCGAGATTTCCACGACCTGGCCAAGGCCGCCGCGGAACTGGCCGGCGCCGCCCGATCCGTCGCGCAGTTCCTTGCGCCAGAAGATGACCGGGCCGACATGCTCCGTCGCCTCGATCGACATTGAGTGCACGCCGCTCGGGAATGCCGTCGCGCTCAGGCCGTCAAGCGTCGAACGCGCACCGGCGCCGCCGCTGTTGAACAGCAGCACTTCGGCGCGCTGACCGCCGTCGGCCGGGGCCTTCTCGCCCTGCAGCGGGCGTACACTGACATGCAAGTTCCAGAGCGCACCCGCCCCTTCCGCCGGCACGCGGCCCGGCAGTATCTTGTGCACGGCGCCGAGCACGGCATCGGGAACGAGATGGCCGAGGACGTGACGCACAGATACAGGCGCCGGATGCTGCGCGTTGAGGATGCAGTTCTCCGGCGCTATGACGCGGAACGGCAGCAGGGATGCGTGATTGTTCGGAATCTCTGGCGCGATCGAGCACTTCAGACCATAGCAGGCATAGGCTGCGGAATAGATGAACGGGCAGTTGATGCCCTTCGGGCTCGGCGGCGACGTGCCGTCGAAATCGGCTAGGATATGGTCGTCGGCCACATCAAGGCGAACGGCGATATCGATCGGCGAGCCATAGCCATCGACGCGCATTCCATTGGAATAGGAGCCCTTCGGCAGGGCCGCGATCCGCTCCAGCGTCGCATCGTAGCTGCGATTGAAGATGAAGTCGGCCAGCGTTTCCAGATCCGCAAGATCGAACTCGTCCATCATGTCCATCAGGCGGCGATGGCCGATCTCGTTGCAGGCCGCGAGCGAGTAGACGTCGCCGACCACCTGATGGCTTTCGCGCACGTTGTTGCGGAGAATGTTCACGAGATCCTTGTTGACCTTGCCACGCTCCGCAAATTTCATGATCGGGACGAAGATGCCTTCCTCGTAAACCTCGTTTGCATCCGGGCCGAAGCCACGGCCGCCAACATCCACCACATGCGCGGTGCAGGCGAAGTAGCCGACCAAAGAACCGTTGCGAAAGCTCGGCGAGACGACGGTAAAGTCGTGCAGGTGGCCGGTGCCCTTCCAGGGATCATTGGTGATGTAGACGTCACCTTCGAAGATGTTCTCCGGACCGATATCGCGGATGAAATGGCCGACGGCTTCCGCCATGGCGTTGACGTGGCCGGGCGTGCCGGTCACCGCCTGGGCGATCATCTTACCGCCGCGGTTGAACACGCCGGCGGACAGGTCGCCGGATTCTCGTACGCTGGTGCTGAAGGCGGTTCGGATCAGCGTGACGGCCTGCTCCTCGACCACGGAGATCAGCCGGTTCCACATGATCTGCATGTGGACGTCGGAAAGTGCATTGGTTTTCATGGATTATCCTCCGTTCAGGCGGCTTGCTTGGCGCACACGAGCAGGCAGCCATCGGCCTGCATGACGACCTCGCGGCTCGCCGTAATGATGGTCGAGGTTTCGCGTTCGGTGATGACCGCCGGACCTGCGACCCAGTCGCCCGGCTTCATGTCGTGGCGGGAGACGACCGAGGCCTGCTGGAAGCGGCCTTCCTGGACATCGAAAATCTCGCGGGTGCCGCGCACCGTAGCGCCGCCAGCCTTCCCGACCTTGCTGATCCTGGCCGGCGGCGTGACTTTCGATGTCGCTCTCAGCGACCAACTGACGATCTCGACATCGAGGCCGCCAATCACTCGGCCGAAGAAATGCTCGTACTGCGCGTCGAAGAGAGCGCGGAATAGGGCACCATCGACATCGGCATAGTCACGCACATCGATCGTGATGGGAACTTCCCAGCCCTGGCCGACATAGCGCATGTATGCGGTACACTCGAGATTAGGATCGGCATCCGGTGCGCCGGAGCGCACGAAGGACGTCGCTTCCGCGACGAGCTCCGAAATCGTCCGGTTGATCGCATCTGCGTCGAAACGGCTGAGGCGGCTATAGGCGCTGCGAACCGACTCGAAGCCGAAGGGCGCGCGCAGGAACCCGATGGCCGAGCCGACGCCGGCTCCCGGCGGGATCAGTAGATTCGCCATGCCGAGCTTCTCGCAAAGGCGGGCGGCGTGGATGGGCGCGGCGCCACCGAAGGCGATCATGGTGAACTCTGAAAGCTCCTTGCCATTTTCGACTGCATGCATGCGGGCGGCGTTGCTCATGTTCTCGTCCACGACCTCGCTGAGGCCGTAGGCCGCAGTGGCAATGTCGGTGTCGAGTTTCGACGCGATGTCGGCATGCATCGCCCGATCGGAGGCGGGCGCATTAAGCTTCATCGCCCCGCCTGCAAACTCGTCGGCATCGAGGCGGCCGAGGATCAGGTCGGCGTCAGTTACCGTCGGGCTTTCCCCGCCACGGCCATAGCAGGCCGGCCCCGGTTCGGAACCGGCACTGTGCGGCCCGACACGGATCTGACGCATACTGTCGACGGTGGCGATCGATCCGCCGCCGGCGCCGATCTCTACCATCTCGATAACCGGGATGGAGATCGGCATGCCGCTGCCCTTCTTGAAACGCCAGGTGCGGGCCACCTCAAAGGTTTTCGAGGTCTTCGGCGTCTGGTTCTCTATCAGGCAGATTTTTGCGGTCGTGCCGCCCATATCGTAGGAGAGGACCTGATCGAGCCCGTAACTGCTGGCAATATGCGCGGCGAAGATCGCGCCGCCCGCCGGACCGGATTCGAGGAGGCGAACCGGAAACTCGATAGCGCTCTCGACGCTGATGATACCGCCGCCCGAATGGATCATGAAGACCGGGCTGCGCATGCCCTCTTCCGCCAGCCTGCCGACGAGACGATTGAGATAAGACGCCATCAGCGGCTTGACGAACGCGTTGGCGCAGACCGTGTTAAAACGCTGGAACTCGCGCATCTGCGGCGAGACCTCCGAGGAAATCGAAACGGACAGATCCGGCTTCCTCGCCAGCAATCGGTCGCGCACCGCCTTTTCATGCGCGCCATTCAGGTATGAATGGATGAAGCCGATTGCGACGCTTTCATAGCCTGCGGCGATAATACGGTCGCAGAGGGCGTCGACCTCGGCAAGATCGAGCGGCTTCAGGACACCACCGTCGGCGCCGATCCGCTCGTCGATGACGAAGCGTTCGTTGCGGGGCACAAGCGGCGCAGGCAGCACAATATTGAGATCATACTGTTCGAAGCGGCTTTCGGTCCGCATCTCGATGACATCGCGAAAGCCCTTGGTGGTGATGAAGGCAGTGCGCGCGCCGCGCCGCTCGATCAGCGCGTTCGTCGCGAGCGTCGTGCCATGGATGACGGTGTCGATCTCTGACAGTTCGACGCCTGCCAACTCGGCGACCTGCCGGATGCCCCTGACGATCGCGTTTTCCGGATAGGAATAATCGGTCAGCACTTTGATCGAATGGAGCGTGGTGCCTACCTCCATCGCAACGTCGGTGAAGGTGCCGCCGATGTCGACACCGACCCTGATCTGCATACCATCTTTCGCCATTTTCTTGACTTTGCTCCGTGAACGAACTTCTCTTCCACACCGCGCCCAAGGGCTTGCTTTCGACATGCGGTGGGCATTCCCCGCCCGCACTTGCAGGCGGAGGCTAAAGCTCTTCGATTGTTGATGTTTCGGGGTGCCCTGCGCAGCGGTTGCGCAGGGCAGGCGCGTTATTGCTTGCCGGTGAAGTCTACGCCCGGCAGCGTTGTCGGAAGTTTTGCGCGATCGACGCCGATCCATTTCTTGTAAAGTGCGTCGAGCGAGCCATCAGCCGTGTGACTGGTCACAAAATCGGTGAGGAAGTTGAGCATTTCCCGGTCGCCCTTGCGAACGGCCATGCCCTGAAAATTATCGGCCACCTTGTACTTGCGCTCGAACTCCGCTTCGTGTCCCGTCTCCTTGATGACGAGACCGTAGGTCACGCTGCCAAGGATGGCGTCGACCTGGCCGGACAGGAGGGCCTGCACGGTCGTCGCATCGTCGTCAAAGCGTTTGATCTCGGTCGTTGGCGGTGCAGCCTTGACGAGGATCGGCTCGAACACGCTACCACGGTTCACGCCGATGACGTATTTGCCAAGGTCGTCGTTGCCCTTGATCGCCGCATCCTTCTTTGCCCAGACCGTGATATCGTTCGACGAGTAGGGGATGACGTACTGGATGACCTTGGCGCGCTCCTCGGTGATCGTCATCGATGGCACGAGGAAGTCGACATTGCCGTTGACCAGCAGCGGAATGCGATTCTGCCCGGTGATGCGCTCGAACTTGACCTCTACACCAAGTTCCTTGGCGATCAGCTTGGCGATTTCGATGTCGAAGCCGTCATTCTGGCCATTCTGGTCGATGAAACCCCAGGGGAACTGGTCCATCTGCACGCCGATGGTCGCCGTGCCCTTGGCCTTCAGTTCCTCCGGTGTTATGGCCAGCGCCGTCGTCGCGAACAAGGTCGTGGCCAAAAGCGCGGCGGCAAACACGCCGGGAACGTTCGAACGCGAAAAGGGCAATGCTATCTTGAACATGTGGTCACCTCTGGTTGGTTTTGTCATGCGTTCTTGTTTTACCGATCGGCATTCAGCCGCCGTTCGATCCGAGCGCTGCTGAAGGTCAGCGGAAGGCATATGAAGAAGTAGACGAGGGCGACTGCGCCATAGACCTGCAGCGGCTGGAACGTGATGTTCGCCATCAGCTGGCCGGACCGGGTGAGCTCCGTCAGTCCGAGCAGAGCAGCAAGCGCGGTACCCTTGATGAGGTTCACAAGGAAGCTGATTGTCGCAGGCAGGCCGATGCGGAACGCCTGCGGCAGGACGACGTCCACCATCCGGTGCACATAGCCGATCCCGAGAGCGCGGGCGGCCTCACTCTGGCCACCGGGAACCGCCTGGATGCTGCCACGCCAGATCTCGCCTAGGAACGCGCTGGTATGCAGCGAAAGCCCGATCGTCAGCGCCACCCAGACATCCACCTTAAGACCCAGAAGCGGCAGGCCGAAATAGACGAAGAACAGCTGGACCAGCAGCGGGGTGCCCTGAAAGATCTGAATGTAGGTGGCCATCAGGATACGCAGCAGCCTCCACTTGCTCGTGCGGCCGAGCGCCACGCCCAACCCGAGCGCGCCGCCGAAGGTGAAGGCGAGAAGCGTCAGGACCACCGTCCAGCGCGCGCCTTCGAGCAGAAAGAGGAACTCTCCCCAGCCAAATTGACGGATCATCGCAAGGCCCTCACTTCGTCGGATAGGAGAAATAGACCCTGCCGATCACGCCAAGCGCGGCAGAGAAGAACTGGGACAGCACGAGATAGATGACGCCAAGCGTGAGATAGATCTCGAAGCTGCGGAACGTCTGGGAATCCAGGGTCTGGGCGAAGTACGTCAATTCCTCCGCCGAGACGGAAGACACCAGACTGGAGTTCAACATCATCAGGATGAACTGGCTGCAGAGCGCCGGGTACACCGCACGGATAGCCGGACGAAACACAACGAAACGGTAGATGTCGGCCGTGTGTAGGCCGAGCGCCCTGCCAGCCTCGATCTGCCCGGGTCGGATCGACTGTACTCCGCCGCGCACGATCTCCGCGGCATAGGCCGCGCAGTTAAGCGTCATGGCGAGGATCGCCGCCTGTTCCCCACTCAGCCGGATACCGATGGCCGGCATGCCGAAGAAGACGAAGAAGACCTGCACGAGGATCGGCGTGTTGCGGATCAGCTCGATGTAACCGATCGCCATCGCCCGAAGAGCGTTGCTTTTGCTCATGCGCATCAGCATGAACACGATGCCGAGGCTCAGGCCGAAGACCATGGAGAGCGATGACATTCTCAGTGTGCCGATCACGCCCTCCAAAAGCATGGGCCATGCGGCAAAAACCGGTGCGAAATCGAAGGAGTAGTTCATCGGCCGCCCTCAGTGGTTGAGGATCTGGCTGAGGAACGCCCTGGTGCGTTCGTGGCCCGGATTATTGAAGAAGACGTCCGGCTTGGCGCTCTCGATGATCTCGCCGCGGTCCATGAAGATGACACGGTGCGCGACGGCACGCGCGAACCCCATTTCATGCGTCACGCAGATCATCGTGATACCGTCGTCGGCAAGCGAGATCATCGTGTCCAGCACTTCCTTGACCATTTCCGGATCGAGCGCCGAGGTCGGTTCGTCGAACAGCATGATCTTCGGATCCATGCAGAGCGCGCGGGCGATCGCTACGCGCTGCTGCTGGCCGCCGGAAAGCTGAGCGGGGTATTTCTGCGCCTGCTCGGCAATGTGCACGCGCTCCAGATGCCGCATCGCTTTCGCCTTGGCATCCGCCGCCGACGCCTTTCGGACCCGGCGCTGGGCCAGCATGCAGTTTTCCAGAACGGTCATATGGGGGAAGAGGTTGAACTGCTGGAAAACCATGCCGACGTCGCGGCGAATGTGATCGGCGTTCGACCCTTTCTGGTTGAGCGCAGTGCCATTGACGACGATCCTGCCCTGCTGGACTTCCTCAAGGTGATTGATGCAGCGAATGAGTGTGGACTTTCCCGACCCTGACGGGCCACAGAGGACGATATGCTCGCCCCGCGCAACGTTGAGTTCGACGCCCTTAAGTACCTGCAACGGACCATACCATTTGTTGACACCCGTCATTTCGATGGCTTTTTCGTTGCTTTCATTCTCGCCCATGGCCAATTCCCTTTCCTGTAACCGTCAGGATTTCGCTGCGACTTCAAACACGGCGTCCACTTCGACCGACGATCCACGTGGAAGCGATCCGGCCCCCAGCGCCGTGCGCACATGACGCCCCTTTTCGCCCAGAATTTCGACGAAAAGGTCGGACGCACCATCGACGATCGCGGGGTGACCTTTGAAATCCGCCTTCGCGTTGACGAAGCCACGGACCTGAACGCAGGCCACTACCCGGTCGAGATCGCCGTCGAGCGCGTCGTTGACACGGGCAAGGATGTTCAAGGCACAAAGCCGCGCCGCCTGATAGCCCTCTTCAAGCGAGACATCCTGCCCCACGACCCCGGCAAAATGCTCCACGCCGTCAATCCGAGGGATCTGCCCGGAAACGAAGAGAAGGTTCCCGGCAAACCGATACGGAATGTAGTTGCCTGAGGGCGAGGCAATCGAAGGCAACACGATGCCGAGCTCGGAGAGGCGTGCGGAGACGTCACCCATAGCGGTTTTCCACCTGATTTTGTGTGCGCGCCGTTGGGCGCAGTTCCTGTTCCCGGAGCTATTCGCCACGTTCGCTTGGGGATCGTGGCGCTGGCTCGCTTTTTCTGACGAAGAGATTAGTGAAATAGTATCTCATGTCAACATAAAAGTTAGAGATACTATCTCTTTGCTCTGAGAAACCAGCCCAGCGGGATTAATCACAAAATATCAAATAGTTAACCACTAAGCATTGGTTCTATAAAACTGTGAATTCTCGCCAACGTCAAAAAAAATTTCGCAACGAGCTCCAAAAAAAGCCAGAAATGAGATGGCCAGGCCCCACTATTCGGCAGAGAGTGCGCACACCTGACGAGCGAAAATTTCAGTTGAGGTAGCATCACCTCACTGCGTCATGCTACCTTGTCAAAGACACAACAAATCCCTATCAGTTGGCAAACGCCGCTCACGCGTGCGACCAAGCAGACGGGTGGAATCTTGAGTACTTTGGCAAGCCGGACGATACAGGCCCTGAAGGCCCATATCGTCGACAATCAACTGGACAAGGGCCACAAACTTGGATCGCTGAATGAACTGGCGCAGCAGTTTAACGTCAGCCGCACGATCATCAGGGAGGCCGTCTCCGCGTTACGGTCGGAGGGAGTTGTCGAGGCACGTCATGGCGTCGGTGTGTTCGTGCACGAGAAACCTAAGCCGGAAGACCCATACGACTACGATCCGGAACTTGTCCTGGCGCCCTTGCAGCGCCTGAAAACATCATTCATGGACCTCCTTGAACTGCGGATGGCATTCGAGGTCCATGCCGCAGGCCTTGCTGCGACTCGCCGTTCATGGGCGCAGGAATCGAATATCTGGAATGCCGCACGGCAGTTCGAAGCCTCGCTCGACGACGAGGCCGCCCTCGACCACCTGGATTTCGTGTTCCACCGATCGATCGCGGAAGCGACGAATAACGGCGCCTTCATAGAGTTCTTTAACCTGATGAGCCTCCAGATCCTCCCCCAACCGGCTTTCTCGAAACAGGTGAACCCCGAGCTCATCACACCAGAGTATGTGCAGAACACGGTTCGGGAGCACAGGGCGATCTGCGAAGCGATCAGCACCGGCAATTCCGAACAGGCCCGTGAAGCGATGCGGGCGCATTTGAACCGTAGCCACTTACGCTACAGGGGCTTCTCGAATGGTGGCACTTCTCCCTTGAGCAATGTCGCGCGGGATGAATAGAAGGCGATCGCTTGACCAGATTGAACTGTCGACATGCCAACGGCCAACGTAAGACCTGCAGAAAACGAACATGGTCATTTGGCCACTATGCAGGTATTGATGGATTGAGAGTGCAACAGGAAATAGCGCCCCTCCTCGCGAAACGCCCTTCCAGTCGATACATTATGCGATCCTAAACGCACAAACCGGAAACAAACTCGGCACATGATAGTGGCGGCTTCCTACTTTACCTCCCCATGCAGATCCTCCTATTTAAAATACAAATCATCGAAATTCAGTTGATCTGGGGAAATAAAAGGGTCGTGCAGTTTGTTACTTGACGGCGCTGGCGCGACAAGCGGCCTGTTCAAGATCATGCGGCTTACGTCAGCTTCCTTTGGGACAGCTGTTGTGGCATCCATGCTGCCGCCGGAGTGACTTCAGCCTTTTGTCAGGCGACCGCCTGTGCACCGGTGATTTCCACCAGCGATCCACACATGAAGGCTGCCTCGTCGGACGCAAGGAAGGCGACGAGGGCTGCGACTTCTTCCGGCTTGCCAATGCGGCCAAAGGGAACGAGTTTGTCAAGGTCAGCAATCGTTCGTCCGGAGCGCTTTACACCGGCTTCCAACATGGGCGTGTGAATTTCGCCCGGGCAGACGGCATTGACGCGGATCTTGTTCGGCGCGTAGTCGCGGGCAAGGTTCTGCGTGAAGCTCGCCACGGCCGCCTTCGTCACGTTATAGGCGATGTGGTTCGGCGCCGGATAAAGCCCCCACTGGGATGCCGTGTTGACGATGGCGCCGCCGCCCGCCTGGATCATGTGGGGCAGCGCCGCCTGGCAAAGATGGAAAATCGCGTCGACATTGACTGCAAAGCTCAGCCGCCAATCCTCCCGCGTCAACGAGAGAAGATTGCCGCGGCGGTTGATGCCGGCATTGTTGCAGAGCACATCGATGCGCCCTTCGGTCGAGATCACATTGTCGATGATGGCGCGGCAACCCTCAGCGCCCGAGATATCGCTGGCGAGCGCCCGCGCGCTGCCGCCCTTGCCCGCAATCTCCGCGACGGTCGCCTCGGCGCCCTCCCCATTCATGTCGGTGACGATGACCCTTGCGCCCTCGTCAGCGAAACGGGCACTGATCGCCCCGCCGATGCCACCTGCTGCGCCGGTGACGATTACGATCTTGTCCTTGAAACGCATGGAAATTACCTCAGATAGCTGCCGCCGTTCACGTCAAGCACAGCGCCATTGAGGGAGGCCTGCGAAGGACGGAAGGCAAATGCGGTGATCTCGCCGATCTCTTCAGGCGCGGCCATCCTGGCGATGGGAATGCCGGCCAATGCCGCAGCCTCGCCATGCTCGGCGATATAGGCTTCGGCCATTTCGGTGCGCACCCAGCCGGGGGCCAGTGCCACCGCGGTCACGCCTTCATGTCCGTGGCTCTGCGCGATGGACTTGGTGAGGTTGATCAGTGCCGCCTTCGAGGCTCCGTAGGCCATCGCGCTGGAGGTGTAGCCGCGCTGTCCGGCGCGGCTTGCCATGTTGATGATCCGCCCACCGCCATGGGCGCGGAAATGCTGGATGGCGAGTTTCGACAGATCAACCGCCGAAAGGAAGTTGACGCGCATTTCACGCGCCCAGACCCGCTGCCATTCGTCCATGGGCGCATCGACTGCAACCTCGGAGCGGATGCCGGCATTGTTGACCAGCCCTGTGAGCCGGCCAGCAACGGAGACGGCCTGAACCCACAGGGCCTGAGGGCCGGCCGGGTCTGACAGATCGGCCGGCACGCACCAACCTCTGCCGTCGAGCCCGTTCACAAGCGCCTCGGCGGCATCGCGATTGCGGCCGTAGTGGACGACGACATTCGCCCCATCAGCCGCGAGAGCATGGCAGATCGCCTGCCCGATGGCGCCGGTTGCACCCGTTACCAAAACGGTTTGTCCCTTGAGGTTCATAGCTCCCCCACCTGCGGTCCCCACGTGTCCGACATGGCAAAACCCTGAGCGAATGGATCATGCGGGTCCAGCCGCAACTGCTGACGGCCAAAGACGTAGCCCTGGCCTGTGATACGCGGCAGAACCGCGGGACGACCGCCGACCGTGGTCTCGCCCAAGATCTCGGCGGTGAACGTGCCTCCGATTATGCTGCGCGAAACACGCTTGTCGCCGACCCGCGCCGCGCCGCGCGCATGGAGGACGGCAAGATTGGCAGAGGATCCGGTACCGCAGGGCGAGCGATCCACACGACCGGGCTTCAGCGTCGTGCATGTTACCACTGAATCATCCTGCTGGTAGTCGCGGAACATCACATAGGCGATCTCATTGAGGTCGGGGATATCAGGGTGGCTTACCGCGACTTCGTCCGTGAGCAGCGCCTTGATCTCGGTTCCGGCCTCGGCAAGCGCCCGGGCCGCATCCGGTACTATGCGAAGCCCGATCTGATCCACGTCGATCTGGGCATAGAAGACACCGCCGAATGCGATGTCGCCGTTGATCCGCCCCCATCTCGGTGTGTCGATCGCGACGTCGAGCTGCTGAACAAATGCGGGAACATTGTCGAGGCTGACCGAAAGGCATCGACCGCTTTCGCAACGCGCCCGCGCAACGATCAGCCCTGCCGCCGTGTCCAGCCGCACGACGGTTTCCGGTTCAATCATTTCCACCCGACCACTTTCCAGGAGCGCAGTAACCACGCAGATGCAGTTGGACCCCGACATCGGATGGGCGCGGTCCGGCTGCAGGACGATGAAGGCGGCGTCGGCGTCCGGCCGGGTCGGATCGAGAAGCAGGTTTGTCGTATGAACGACCTGCGCGCGCGGTTCGCGCGTCAGGAACAGGCGCAATGACGGGTCGACATTGTTCAGGTAGTTCATCTTTTCAAGAATGGTCGCGCCCGGAATAGCTGGCGCGCCACCGATCAGGACGTTGCCGCTTTCGCCCTGGCAATGGACAAGCAGGATATCGAGGGACTTGTCGAAGGTCATTTCAGATACCATCCCCAGGGTTCATCGCTGACCAGGCGGGTGATCTGTTTGGTCTCGAGATAGTTGTCGAGGCCCCAGCGACCAAGCTCGCGGCCGATACCGGACTGCTTGTAACCGCCCCAAGGCGCCTCGGTGAATGTCGGTTGCGAGCAGTTGATCCAGACGATGCCCGCGCGGAAGGCAGCGGCAACGCGCTCGCAGCGCTCGTCATCGGTCGACATGACTGCGGCGGCAAGGCCGAAGCGGGAATCGTTTGCGAGGCGGATCGCTTCCTCCTCGGTCTCGAACGGACGAATGCAGACGACCGGACCGAAGATCTCCTCGACCCAGGCATCACTATCGAGCGTCATATCGGTGAGGATCGTCGGCGCGACCCAGAAGCCCTTGTCGAATCCGTCGTATCTGCCACCGCAGGCAACTCTTGCGCCCTGCTCGACGGCGCGCTCGATGTGGCCGAGGACATCTTCATACTGCCCCTTGTTGACGAGCGGCCCGAGCAGCGTGCCCTCCTCCAGACCGTTGCCGACCCTGATTTTCCCGGCTTCCTCGACCAGCCGCTCCAGGAGCTTCGGGTAGAGCGGCGCTTCGACCAGAACCCGCGAAGTCGCCGAACACACCTGGCCCTGGTTCCAGAAGATACCAAACATGATCCATTCGACGGCCTTCTCGATATCGCTGTCGGCAAAGACGACGAAAGGAGACTTGCCGCCGAGTTCGAGGCTGATGCGTTTGATGTCCTTGGCGCCGGCGGCCATGATGCGGGAGCCGACCGGGCCCGACCCGGTGAACGCCACCTTGTCCACCTGCGAATGCTCGACCAGCGCCTGGCCGACGACCGAACCCTTGCCGGAGAGGATGTTCAGCACGCCTTTGGGAAGGCCCGCAGCCTCCGCGATCGCACCCAGTTCCAGCGCGGTCAGCGAGGTGGTTTCGGCGGGCTTCAGGATCATGGTGCAACCCGCCGCAAGCGCCGGTGCCACTTTCCACGAGGCCATGAGCAGCGGATAGTTCCATGGAACGATAGCAACCGCCACTCCGAGCGGCTCGCGCACGGCCTTGGAGACGAAGCGCTGGTCCGCAAGCTTCACTTCTTCGACTTCGCCATCGAGTTCCTCAGCGAGATCGGCATAGAAGTCGAAGCAGCCGGCGGCGTCCGCCAGGTCCCATTCGGACTCGGGCAACGGCTTGCCGTTGTCGCGGGTTTCCATGTGCGCCAATTCCGGCAGTCGATCACGGATGCCTTGTGCCATGGCGCGCAGATATCTTGCACGCTCCTTGCCCGAAAGGCGTGGCCAAGGACCATTGTCGAAAGCCTCGCGGGCCGCCTTGACCGCTGCGTCGGCGTCTGCGACGCCGGCGGCAGCGATGTGGTGAAAGACCTCTTCGGTCGCCGGATCGATCACGGGAAGCAGGCTTCCGTCGGCTGGTGCGATCCATTGTCCATCGATGAAAAGCTTGTTCTGCATGGTGTCCTCACATGGAATGCGTTTGTGCGGTCGCCCTTTAGAAGCGGTCGACGCGATAGGGGCGCATGTCGATGGGTGGCGTCCGGCCAGTGATGAGGTCGCCCATCAGGCGCGCGGTCGTGGCCGCATAGGTGACCCCCAGATGCCCATGGCCGGCGGCGTAAAAGACGCCTGGAGTTTTGGCCGAGGCCGACATGACAGGCACGGTGTCTGGAAGCGCCGGACGATGGCCCATCCACTCGGTAAAGTTCTCGCAGCGCAGGTTCGGCAACGCCGTTTGGGCCCGCCGCACGGTTATCTTCGAGCGGCGATAGTCGGGTGCGGCGTCGAGGCCCGCCATTTCGACCGTGCCGCCGACTCGGATACCGCCTGCCGTCGGCGTGACCATGAAGGCGCGGGCTGGCCAGATGATTGAGTGGCGCATGGAAACGCCGGGGGCCATGATCTGGGTATGATAGCCACGCTCGGTTTCGAGCGGCATCGGTTCGCCCAGCATCTTCGACAGCAGGCCGCTATGGGCTCCCGCTGAGATCACAACCTCATCGGCGGCGATTGGATCTCCCCCGACGAGCCGGACGGCAGTGACGCGGGAGGAGCGGTCGAAGCCAGCCACGGCGCAGCGGCGGAATTCTCCACCGAGTGCGGTGAACCTTTGCGCAAGTTTGTTCACCAACCGAAACGGATCGCGCAAACTTCGGTTCTCGGGGAAGAGGACGGCGAGACCGATGCGGTCCGACAGCTCCGGTTCGAGCTCCCGCGCCTCAGCACCCGTCAGGCGCTGGTGCGGAAAGTCGAAACGCTCGAGGATTTCGATATGTTCGCGGTCGGCGCGAAACTCCGCTTCGTTGCTGTAAAGCGACAGGCAGCCCTCTTCCGTCAATTCGCTTTCCAGCCCCGTCTCGCGCAGCAAGGGCAGGAGGTCGTCATAGACACGGCTGCAGAGAGCTGCCCCTTCGGCCTCCAGCTGTCGAAGCCTGGCCGGTCGCGAGGCGGCGACAAAACGTGCAAACCAGGGGAGCAGTTTCGGCATGTAGCTCGGGCGGACACGGACGGGACCTTCCGGATCAAGCATCCATCCGGGAATCTGCTTCCAGATCGACGGGCGCGAGGCAGGCATGAACTCGGTCACCGCGATCGACGCCATGTTGCCGTAGGAGGCGCCGCGCCCCACCTCGCCCTTGTCAAGCAAGATGACCCGCCGCCCTCGCTTTTGCAGTTCGTAGGCGATGGTTGTGCCGATGATGCCTGCGCCGACAACCACGGTGGTCATACTAGCCTTGCTCCTGCTCGTTTTCCTTGGATGGCGGCCGGACGTCAGCCCGGCCGCACTCGATTACCAATTGAGGATCGGTTCCATGGCGGCGCGGAATTCGGCTTTTTCCTCGTCCGTGAGCGGACCGAGGGGCGCTCGGCACTCGCCGACCGGCGTGCCCTGCACTTCGCAACCATATTTGAGCTTCTGCACGAACTTGCCCGATTCCAGGATGTTCATCGCCTTGTAGAGGGTCGCCATTTGCCTCTTGGCTTTGGCGAGATCGCCAGACTTGAAGGTGCGGTCGAGATCGCAGACGGCTTTCGCCATGCAGTTGGCCGGGCCGCAGATCCAGCTCTCGGCGCCCCAGATCATGAAGTCGAGCGCGATGTCGTCCGATCCGGAAACCAGCTGGAGGCGTCCCTCGTAGCGGGTCGCAATGCCGATGGCGCGCTGAAGCGACCCGGAGCTTTCCTTGATGCCGATGATGCGCGGATCGTCGGCGAGCGCGTCAAGAACCTCCCAGCCCAGCTCAACTCCGTCCTTGTCCGGATAGCTGTAGAGCACGATCTTCATGTCGGTCGCTTCAAGGACAGCCTTGAAGTGCGCAACCAGCTCGGCCTGCGTGGGTTTCGTATAAAAGGGCGTTGCGAGAAGCACGGCGTCGTAACCCATCGCCTTGGCGCGCAGCGTGTTGGCAATGACGCCGGCCGTCGATGGCGCGTTGGTGCCGGCGATCAGGATCTCGCCAGGCTTGGCGAATTCCTTGACGAACTTCAGCACCTCATCGCGCTCTTCATCGGACATGAAGCTGTATTCGCCCGAGGAGCCGCAAGGCACCCAGCCCGTGACGCCTGCTGCGCGCAGATTGGCCAGATGCTTTCCAAATGCGGCAAAGTCGATCCTACCTTGACGGTCGAAGGGGGTAACGAGGGCTGGCAAGACGCCTGAAAGTTTCATGGGACTATCTCCATTCGGGGGTTCGAAGGGTGGCGTCAGAGAGCCAACCGCTTGAGAATGCGTCGCTCGATGACCGTGACGGCGCGCGTCAGCGGAAAGGCGATGACGAAGTAGATGAGTGCGACGATCGTCAGCACCTCGATTGGCCGGGCCGTGTTGTTGGAAATGTTCTGGCCGACGAACATGAGGTCCGCCATACCGACGGCCGAGACGAGTGCGCTTTCCTTGAAGAGGCTGACGCAATTTGACAAAAGCGTCGGCGCGGCGCGTAGCACGGCTTGCGGAAGGACGACGTTGGTCGTGCGCGCCCAATGAGAAAGACCGAGCGCCACGCAGGCATCCAGCTGCTCGCGGCCGACCGATTTGAGCGAGGCCCGGAACGTCTCGCTGCTGATCGCCCCCATATAGAGCGTCAAGGCGATCACGCCGGACGTCATGTTGGACAACTCGACACCGAGGATCAGCGGCAGGCAGAAAAAGATCCAGAAGAGTTGAACAAGCACGGGCGTGCCGCGGAAAAATTCCACATAGACACTCGAGGCTGCACGCAGGATGGCATTTTTCGAGGTCCTCGCAAGCGCAACAAGGAAGCCAAGGGCGCAACCGAGCACGATGCAGATCAGCGTCAGTTTGAGCGTCATCCAGAGGCCAAGAAAGAGAGCCTCCTGGAACTTGAGTACGACGGCAAAATTGAAGGTCATCGTTTGTCTCCCTCAGCTTGCCAGGGCTTCGCGGCGGCGTTCCAAATAGCCAACGATCTGGGAGACCGGGAACGACACGGCGAAGTAGAAGAGTGCAACGATCGTGAAGGTTTCGATCGGGCGGTATGTCTGCGTGGCCAAGGTCTTGCCCTGGTACATCAGGTCCTGGACGGCAACGATCGCGACCAGCGCGCTTTGCTGGAAAATGCCGATCCCGTTGGTCAGCAGAACCGGTATCGAATTGCGGACCGCCGTCGGCAGAACAATGTAGAACACCCTCTGGAACGGGGTCAGGCCGAGCGCCACGCCGGCGTCAAGCTGCTCCCTTGGAACCGCCTGGATGGCGGCACGATAAGCCTCCGCGTTGAATGCCGCGAGATTGAGCCCGAGCGCCAGGATGCCCATCGTGACCGATCCGAGGAACACGTTGAAAAGCATCGGGACGCAATAGAAGAACCACACGATCTGGATGATCGCTGGCGTGCAGCGGAAGAACTCGATGAAGAGTGTGACCGGCAGCCGGACCACCGGCGAGCGGCTCATGACAAGCAATGCCAGCACGAAGCCGAATGTCAGTCCGATGGCATTGGCAGCGATCGTCAGTTCGATCGTGACGAGCAAACCGTCCCACAATGGTCCGAAATTGCGAAAGACGGACGCGAAGTCAAAACTGTAGTTCATCGTTCGTCCTTCAGTGCTTGATGTGGAAGACCCGCTCGATGAACTCGCGCGTTCGCTCTTCTCTCGGAGAACCGAGCACCTGTTCCGGCGGACCGTCTTCCACGACCACACCGCCGGCGCAGAAAATCACCCGGGAGGCGATATTCTTGGCGAACCACATGTCGTGGGTCACGATCACCATCGGCATCTGCTGCTTGGCAAGCTGCAGGATCACCTGCTCGACTTCAGCCACGAGTTCCGGATCGAGCGCCGAAGTGACCTCGTCGAAAAGCATCAGCTTCGGATCAAGCATCAGGGCGCGGGCAATCGCGACACGCTGCTTTTGACCGCCGGAAAGCTGCGCCGGATAGCTTTTTGCCTTTTGCGCAAGTCCGAAACGCGTCAACAGCGCCATCGCCCTTGCCTCAGCCTCGGCCTTCTTCTCCCCCCTCACCTTCATCGGCGCGAGGATCAGGTTGCCGATGACATCGAGATGCGGGAAGAGCGTGTAGTGTTGGAACACCATGCCGATCGAGCGACGGACCTTGGCATCGATCGCGGTCTTGCCGTTGCCATTGGCCGAAATGTAGGGCTTGCCGCCAAAGACGATGGACCCGCCGTCGATTTGTTCGAGCCCCATCAACACGCGCAGGAGGGTGGACTTGCCGCCGCCGGACGGCCCGATGACGACTACGCGGTCGCCCGCCTTCATCTCGATGTCCAAGCCCTGCAGCACCTTCACGACGCCGCCATAGCTCTTGTGCAGTCCTTCGATCTTAACCAGGGGTGCGGTATCCGACATCGTCCAAAACTCTCCACCTCAGGGACAGGGAACGGAGCCGCCACAGGCAGCTCCGTAGGCTTGGTGACCGGGCTCAGTTGCCGGCCTTGAGGACTTCGTCCACGGCCTTCTTGATCAGGGCATCCACGTGGCCGGTCGCGACCCGCTCCTCGAGGAAGATGTTGACCACTTCGACATCTGACGCCGAAAGCTGATGCGGCAATCCGAACGCCACGCCCTGCTTGGCGAGCGCCGGCGCCGGATTGAGCGCTACCGCCCAGTCGGGGTTCGACTGGGTGAAAAGCTGGTTTGTGTCGGAGGCATCGACCAGGATGTCGGCACGACGCGAAACGACCGCAAGGCGTGTTTCGTCGTTGGTCGGCAGGCGCAGGATCGTCGCTGTCTTGACCGCGGCGGAAATCGCCTTGTCCTGTGCCGTGCCGGACATGACGGCAAGCGTGACGTCCGCCTTGTCGATGTCGGCAACGGAAGCCGCACTCGCTGGGATCTTCGGGTTGTCCTTGTTGTAGGCGAGTGAGATCTGGTACTCCATCGCCGGTACTGAGAACTGGACAGCCATGGCCCGAGCCGGCGTACGATTCAGCGCCAGGGAGACGTCCCATTTTCCGGCCTGAAGGCCCGCAACGATGTTGTCCCAGGTCGTGTCGACGAATTCGGGCTTCACCTGCAGAACTTCAGCGAATTCGCGGCAGAGGTCGGCAAAGAAGCCGGAGTACTCGCCGCTGGCAGGATCGCGCATCACATAGGGCGGCGCAACAGCCGCTCCGCAGCGCAGCGTGCCGCTCTTTTGGACACCCTGCCAGTATCCTTCGGCCGTTTCAGCCATCGCCGTAGTCGACAGCCCAACCGCCAGGGCGAGCGCGGCCGTCGCCCGCAGAGCGGACGTCATCACATTTCTGAACATGTGCATTCCCCAATTTTGAGCGCGTGAGACGCGCGGTTCCACCTGTCGGCTTTGGCCGTTCTTAGTGTTTTCGTGTCGGCTCCGTGTCGACTGAAGAAACTATGTCGTCTCCGTGTCGACAAAGTCAAGCAGAAAGTTTACGATTGCTGCGTCCCGGTTTTTCTGGCCCAATGACCGGGAGAGACGAAAAGGGACGTAAGTGTCTGACGAAATTGAAATGAAACGGGTGCGCGGTACGGGCTGGAAAAGTGTCTACGACACGCTGCGCAATGAGATCCTTGCCCTCACCTTGCCGCCGGGCCAGTTGCTCGACGAAATGACGCTCGCCGAGCGCTTCGACATGTCGCGTTCGCCAGTGCGCGAAGCGCTCATACGGCTTGCCGGCGAAGACCTGGTGGTCACGCTTTCCAACCGCAGCACCATCGTCGCTCCCATCGAGGTGGCGAGCTTTCCGAAATATGTCGAGGCGCTCGACGTCGCCCAGCGCATGAACACTCGGCTGGCGGCAGCCTTGCGCACCGAGGCGGACCTGAAGATCATCGCAAAGCGTCAGAAGGAATTCGAAATAGCGGTCAAAACCGGCATTCACCTGAAGATGTCGGAGGCCAACAAACAGTTTCACATGGCGGTCGCCTATGCGGGCAAGAACGGCTATCTGGCGTCGTTCTACGAGCGACTCCTGAACCAGGGTCAGCGCATGCTCCACCTCCATTTCGAATACCTGGAGCGCACCGGTGACGGTTATCTTTTGACCGACGAGCACGAATTGATGTTGGAGGCGATCCGCGCCAAGGATGTCGAGCGTGCAGACGAGCTGGCGCATGCCCATACCCGCCAGTTTCAGGACAACTTCATCGCCTTCCTGCGCGAAAACTACACGACCGAAGTGTCTTTCGGGCCGCTTGCGGCGGCGGAGTAACCATGCCCCTGCCCGAACGCATAGGTTTTATCGGCACTGGCGCGATCACGGATGCGATGGTGCGCGGCCTTCTTGCAGAACCTGCCGCAGTTCCGCAGGTCGTCGTGTCTCAACGCAGCGCGGACATTTCGGCCAGGCTTGCCTCCGATTTCCCGCAGGTACACGTGTCGCCAGACAACCAGGCGATTGTTGACGGCTGCGACACGGTCGTGCTGGCAATCCGTCCGCAAGTCGCCGAAGGGGTTATTCGTCCTCTGCAGTTTCGCGAGGGCCAGAAGATCATCAGTGTCATTGCGGCAACCGACCGGCCAAAGCTCCTCGACTGGATCGGCACAGAGGTCCACCTCACCCAGGCGATCCCCCTGCCCTTCGTCGCCCGCCGCAAGGGCGTCACCGCGGTCTTTCCGGCGGACGCAGGCACGGCCGCAATCTTCGACGTGCTTGGCAACGCCGTCGAATGCGAGACCAAGGCGGAATATGACCTTTTGGCCGCAGCAAGCGCATTGATGGCCACCTATTTCGGCATCCTGCACCGCACGACCGAGTGGCTCGCCGAAAATGGTCTGCCGGAAGATAAGGGCCGCTCATATCTCGCGCCGCTCTTTGCCGGTCTTTCCGAAGCAGCACTTCACGCTGGTACAGATGTCGACTTCTTCGAGATGAGCCGCGAATTTGCCACCAAGGGCGGCCTCAACGAACAGGTTTTCCGGGATTTCGACGAGCGGGGCGGAACCGAAGCGCTGACGCGAGCGCTAGGCAGAGTGTTCGAGCGCATCACCAACCGTTAGCAGACGGCTCTCGCCACGATCGAACCTCAGACCAGGCATGCGGCGCGCGACGACCCCCATGAGACGCTACCCGCGTACCGTGCTAGAGAAGGGGTCGACAACCCTGCCGAGCTCGAAAGCCGCATTGCGGGTACACGCGCGATTGCCGCCAAGACCGCCGCTGGATAAGGTCTTGCGGCAAAAACGAAAGATACTCAGCCGACGAGGACGACTATGGCAACCGGTACAGTTAAATTCTTCAACCAGGACAAGGGTTTTGGCTTCATCACGCCCGACAACGGCGGAGCGGACGTCTTTGTCCATGTGTCGGCGATCGAGGGCGCAACATCACTTCGCGACGGCCAAAAGGTCAGCTATGAACTTGGCCAGGACCGCAAGACCGGAAAATCGAAGGCCGAAAACGTTAGACCAGCCTGATCCTACGGACTCAGGAATTCGTTTCTCATCACCTGCCCGGCCGCGCCAGCGACCGGGCTATATCGATGATGTCGTCCCGCGACGCCGTTGGATCGTCCTTGTTCCAGGCAACTCCAAGCCCGATCTTGAGATCGACGCCGCGCACGGGCCGAAGTTCGAAGTTGCGGTTCGGCAGATCCTTCGTCCATTCCGGCGCAAAGCCGATGCCGAGACCTGCCGAGACGAGCGACACCAACGAGAAGGTATCGTCGCAGCTATAAGCAATGTTGCCGGTGAGCCCATGGGTCGCGAACATCTCCGAGAAATACCGTTCGCTGTAGGAGAGGTTCTGACGGGAAAAGGCAATGATCTTCTCGGAGCGCAGTTCCTCGATATCGATCTCGCTTCGAAGCGCCAGCGGGCTCGCCTTTACGACCGCCAGCAGATAGCGCTCATGGGCGATCGAGAAGAAGCGCAAGGATCCAATGTTTTCGACCGGACGGATGAAGCCGAGATTGATCTGGCCGTTTTCTATTCCGCGGATGATGTCGCTGGTCGAGCCGCTTCTCACATGCAATGCGATATCGGGAAACTTCCGGCCGATGCGGGCGAGAAACGCCGGCAGCACGCCGGTCGTTGCCGGATAGACGGTCCCAATCTTGATCGTGCGGGCAGCCTTGCCGGCGACCGAGCGCGCTACCTCGGCCGATAGCCCGACATCGCCGATGATCCGGACTGCGCGGTCATAGAACACCTCCCCTGCCCGCGTCAGCTCGACCCTGCGCGTCGATCGCTCCAGCAGCCGTACACCGAGCTCCTTCTCCAGCGCCTGGATATGCGAACTCAACGCCGGCTGAGCGATGCACATCCGCGCAGCCGCCCGATTGAAGTGCAGCTCCTCTGCCACGGCAACGAAGAACGAGAGTTGGCGCAGTTCCATGAACGCCCTTTCAATCAATTTTGGGTGCGCGCAAAAGGCGAAACTGAAATCGTCGTTCTGCAACTTTTAACATCTTTTCGTATAGAATAGCCAGTTATTTAATTGGACACGCAATGGTCATGTGCGATCATGACACCGCGTGATCTTTTGGCTTGGAACGTTCGGAAATTGAGGGTCAAGCGCGGCCTCTCACAGGAACGCCTTGCGCTCGAAGCGCAGTTGGAACGGGTGTCGATCTCTCAACTCGAGCGCAAACAGGTCAATCTCGGCGTGGATTCATTGGGCAAGATCGCGACGGTGCTCGAATGCAAGATCTTCGAATTGTTCATCGAGCCAAAAGTCGGCGAGGAAGCGCCCTCCAACCTGCCGCGGGGACGCAAGCCCTAATCTGCCAAGCAGAGTTCCGGTCGATACATTATGCGATCCTGAACGCACAAAACCGGAACATAGGGAAACCGCTGCCCCAAAAGCCTGGAAACCAGGGCAGCACTGGATATCGACACCGGCGAACCTACCCGGCCGCACCACGTTCCTACAGAAGCGACGGATTGGGTTTCATGATCCCAGAAACTAGCGTTCGTCCATCGGTTTGGCTCGTGCAAGCCGCTCAGATCACGATGCGCCAAACCGCGATAGCAATCTTTCAAGCTGCTTGTTCTGCAAACGCAGTTTTTCTGTAAGCTGCCGTCTCAGCTGCCGGACCTCTTCATCCAGAGCAGCAACTTCCTCGGACAACGTCGGCGGCGACCGCACATCCCAGGGCGCCTCTCGGGGGCGGATGTCTTCAGCCACAGCAACGGGTCTGACGCCTGTCTTCCTGGCGCGCCGCGGGACTGTCTGCGGGCGCCGCTGGGCCGATGGTGCGACTTCCGAGGCGTGATCGACGGCGCGAGGCCGGTCGACCCTGATGGCCGCAGCCACCTGCTCGATTATCTCAACTGGGTCAACAACGTTCCCGGTCAGGTCTGCCGTCCGGCTCGACGCGTCAACTGTCGGGGTTGCAGCACCTTCCGCCCGATCCAAGGGTGCCGGAGTGCCTTCTTCCGGAGCTGCGGATAGTCTGTTCTGCTTCGCAATCTCGGCCTCCGGCGGGCTCGCAGACTCCTTGGCTGTCCGGCCAAGCGACGCCAGTTCAATCAAATATTTCCAGGGTGACTTCATCGTGCGCCCTCAGCTCAACCGCTCGCACCGGCACCCATTGCGAGGCCGCTCGGCAACCAAAATGTAGGGAGGGGGCCGATCGCGAACTCCAATCGGCCAGCACCGGGGATCAGGCAAGACCAAGGCGCTTGCGTAGATCCGCGTTTTCGGCCCGCAGTTTCTCGGCCAGCGTCTTGCGCAAGCGCGCATTCTCTTCTTCGAGGTGAAGCAGGTCCGTAATGTCATCAAGAACCGGAGCCACCACTGGGGTGGCTTGCTTCTGAGCTGAGGTTTTACCGGCGCCCTTGGCTGCTTTCTTTGCCCGGGTCTTGCCGACGGTCTCGACCAAGGCCACGTCGTCGGCCGACCTCGAGGCATTCTTCCGGCGTCCCCTTCCCGCCTTGGCACCATCTGCCGTCGGAGCGGTCTCGGCGGTTGCTTCCGTAGCGACGTTCTTCGCCCTTGGCCCCCGGCGTTTCTTCGCCGGCGCAATTTCTGCCGGGGTCGTCGTCTCGACGGTCTCGATATTGTTCTCGTCTGCCATGAGTTGTTCCCTCTTCAACTAGCAGTCTTATTTCAAACGCGGACAGAGCAGAGTCAATGAGACCAATCGGACCGGAAACGCGTAAGTGACTCACCATAACCTGCGGTCTAGTTGCGCGGTGAGCAACGGTACCGCCGCGGCCCCCGGGGCGCCGAGACGAAACTCCTGTACCAGACGCGCGAGAACAAAGGAGGTCGCAGCCGTGACGACAATCCTCAGCCAGGAGTGAAGGACGCCGCGCGATCGAGGCGTATCTATCCCATCCGTCTGTTCACGGATTGCTACCAACCGAGCGTGGAGCTCTGCGACCACGCCGCGCAACTCCGCGATCTCTTCCGCAGGGGAAAGAACGGCTTCTGCCACCGAGGGATCTTCGGCGGGACTTTCCTGCTCAAGCTCGTCCAGGTGCTCCCGCAAATGCGATGGGCTCTCAAATCCCCTGGCTTTAATATTTGTCATCGGGCTTTCTCTCCTTTTGCCGCCACTCGATCCTAGTGAAACTCATGCGACAGACGGGAGTTCCCCCGAAGCCACACAAAGAAGATCTTGAGGGAGACCGCACCGGCGCCGAAATGCCGCTGTTCGCCTCCCTCGTCCTGCTCGACAGCCCAGAGGGGCGCGAGATGCTGCGACGCTACGCGGTTTCGTATTTCGACTTGGCTCAGGTCGCGAGTCGGGGCTTTGTGACACGCCGACCTGGGCGCCAATGGCGGCTGGGGGCCGAAAGTTCGGGCTCGACGACGCTGGGATCCGGGACGTCAACCGGTGCGCCATCGCCTTCGCCCGCGATCTGCGTGGCGCCCATTGTCATTCGGTTTGCAAATTTTAATGCCAAGCAAACAATTAACCATTACCCTGAATTGGTATGAACCAATTTACGTAGCGCGGTCGGGGACGGGAACGAAAGCCGCGCGCTCCGGGGGTCTGCCAACTTTCGCGCTAAAGGGGGGTCAGCTTGCACATGAATGATTGGAGCAAAGACGCACGGGGAAATCTTCGAGCATCAACCGTCATCGATTGGAAGGCCGAAGCCGTCACCGCAGACGGGAGTGGTGACATCGTCTTGAGGATCGAATTCAGTGTTGACCCGGGGCGAACGGATGTGTCGTCACTGCAGTTTAGATTGACCGAGCAGCAGGCAAAAAGCATGGGTGCGGCGTTGAGTTCAGCCTCTAACCAACCACCGCAATCGTCGGATCTGATCTACCGCAGCGCCCGACAGCGCGTGCGTACATAGGCGCGGAGCAACAAATGTAGCGCGGCGCCTATGCCAATTGGCATCCCGCGGTTCAATCCGTTCAAACCCATCGCAAGCGAGTACCCTTCGCTGTAGCGCCAAGCATCACGAGCCTGCCAGAGGTACGCAATGAAAACTGACGAAATGTCGCTCAAGTATTTCACTCTCCGGCCCGATGGGGCTGTTGTGGAGATTGAGTTGAATCAGGATATCGCCGCCACGCTCGCACGGCTTCCTGATGATCCTTCGCTTTACTTCGATCTTGGCGAACCACACCTCCTTATTCCGCTGAAGCAGTTGGTCAACGCGCGTGCGCGCGAAAGAGGCATCGTCAATGCCAACCGCCATATGTTGGCCGCGGCGAAAGGCAATCAGGAGAAACGCAAACCCCTGACGGTTCACTCCTTGGACAACGCGCTGTGGCTCGTGGTGGACGGCAATTCGACTTTGCTCAACGCTCGTCATTCGAAGTGGCGGGCGATACCTTGCTGCACTAGATAGTTAGATCCCACTGTCTCGATCACCGGAATCGGCCTCAAGGGTCGAAACAAAACCCACGATGAGCAGGCGGAGAGAAACCCGTGGCGGCCGGCTCGCACTAGAAACCGGGCGACCGCACTAGGACGAGAGAAAGCAGTGTCGACATCCCGCGTTCGCGTCATCGATCTGGAAACGGCCGGCAATGGACCGAACGACGTTTGCGAGATCGGCTGGCAGGATGTGGTCCTTGAAGACCATGGACGTTGGGCCGTCAACGATGAACGTGGCGCGCTGATGGTCAATCCAGGACGGCCGATTTCGCCCGACACGATGGCCATCCATCACATTCTCGACGAACAAGTCGCCGGCGCGCCCTACTGGAAAGATGTCGCGCCAGGAGTGTTGCGTCCGCCCGGCAGGATCGACGCTCTTGCTGCACATCGTGCGGCCTTCGAGCAGCGGTACTGCACCACTCGCCTGACCGGCGGCTCACCCTGGATTTGTACCTGGAAGTGCGCCCTACGGGTTTGGCCCGAGCTCCCGCGGTTTTCCAATCAGATGCTCCGCTACCAGCGTATGCCGGAAGGTCTCGTTCACGAGATAGGACTGCCGGCCCATCGAGGCATGCCGGATGCCTATGTCACGGCTCATCATCTGCGCGACCTGTTGAACGCGACATCGCTCGATCAGTTGCTGGCGTGGAGCGCCGAGCCGGGGCTCCTGCCGCGCGTGCCGTCCGGGCCAGATCGCGGGAAGGGTTGGGATCGTCTTAGCACCGAGACGCTCACGGAATTTCTTCACGATAGAGATAGCGATATCCGTTTCAGCGCCCAGACCGAGTTGGCAAGGCGGGGTGAACTCGAGCCGCCCGCTGTTATCGAGCCAGCGCAGCGAACCTTGCTATGAAAGCGACCGACGCGTCGCGCACGCGCCGGAGGGTGGGCGATGCCAAGGTGGCGCTTGGTGAAGATGGCCCTATCTGGTGGGACGACGGCGAACCGGATCTTAGCCGGCGTCTCGTGAAGAACACGCAGCCTGCGCTTGCACATCTGCCGTCGTAAGGCACATTGCCCCCACCCAGCATCGACAGGACTTTGGCTTGAAGACCCGCAAACCGCTCATCCTCACCGCCCGGATCGCGGAGACAGACCTTGAACCGTTCGATCGCCTTCGAAAGGCGCATTTTCCGTCGGATCGAAACTTCCTTCGAGCTCATCTGACGATGTTTCAGCGGCTACCGGGTGAACACCTCGAGCGGATCGTCGGAGAATTGCAGTCTGCTGCCACCAAGCGTGGCCAGATTCGCGCGGAGGTAGCCAGTGTTCGCCATCTCGGCGCGGGTGTCGCGTTCACGATAAGAAGTCTTGCACTTGAGCAGCTCTATGCAGAGTCAAGAACCGCTTTCATGCCATGGTTGGGTGGCCAGGACATGCAGGGGTGAGGTCTTCAGTGCAAGAATACCACGTGAGACCTCATGACATCTCTTTTCCGGGACACAATCGCCATCCCCAGCAGGTTACTTTGTCCGCACCCAGCACAAGGGTTCTTGTCTAGGTGCCGATGGCTCACCCCTTACACTGGTAAAGCGATGGACGGCAGATGTCCGTCCTTGATTTGCGTCCCGAGCTTCCAAGGGCGCGACCTCATCAGGCGATGGTGAAATATCCCTTTTGGACGGCTGTTGTCGCATCCATGCTGGCGCCGCGTTCATCTCCGATGAAACCGCGGACCGCTTTAAGGTCGCGGGCGTTCAGATGGAGCTCATACGTGGTCTCCGGCGCTTTCTTCCGGTGCTGGCAGGAACGAGACGTTCTCACCGTCGCCGAGTAGAACCCCGGAGGTATACTCAGTCCGTCGATGTGAACGTCAGTCTCCGCTATGAGACCTATAATCCTTCCTCGGCTTGGCATTATTTTAGACCCCTGGCGGTTCCTTCAGAACGGAGCGATCCTGCCTTATTCTACGGCGCACCAGTCGCGGATATGCGAGATTGCGAACCGCATCTGAAGCCCCGGTATTCTACGACCAACGTGTCCGCTTCCCGACGCATGAATATTCCATTCTGCTTGAGTGAGACTTACGCCGAATGGATCTGGCCGGGTCGCACTCTGTTTGTAGCGCACCGCACCTGACAGGTCTGCTGCCTTGACCACCCGTCGTCCCTTACAATGGCTTCCTGAACACAGTGGAGTTCCGCCATGAGCGAAGACGCCTTCAACATGTCGATCCGCACGTTCCTAAAGGAAGTCGGCATCACCTCGCAGCGCGAGGAGACGGTGCGCGGAGGGCAGGCCGGCGGCCAAAGCTGAAGGTCCGCATGACGCTGGCGGCGGAAGGCACCGACCTCGACCACGTAGTGAATGGCGAGATGGAACTTCGCGACGTCCCCCAGCCGCCTAGGGAAGCCGACGGGTGGGCTACAAGCCTCGGCCAATGCACGGCATCGAACCCTGACCCAGGGACATGATCCAAGGTAGGAAAGGCGCGACTTACATCGCATGCCGTCGCAGCAGGTGTTCAAATGAGGATCTGTTGCGGTTCAACGAATTGGTTTCGGGTCTTCGGCAACCCCAAAGGTCAAATGCAAGGGAGGGCGGCGACCGGTCGTCGCCCTACCTCTCTGAGCACGAATTTGCAGGGACGTTTGCTCAGAAATTCTGCCAAGCCGCCACTAGAAAGCGTGACGGAAAGGGCTTGTCTGTAACCGAAGTGGATTCCTCAGATCTATTGTGCCGCTGGTCGTCCCAACACTTTGGAATCACAGATCAATGGCCGGTTCGACGATCGCCATCGTTGCCTCGACGTGATGTCGCGCGGCGCGCTCCGCTTCGTCTTCGTTGCGGTTGACGAGCGCTTCAAAAATGCGTCGATGTTGAAGATTGGTTTCCTTGACCTCAGACTCGGAAAACAGGATCGGCACCCGAAGCATCCAGTAGTGGAACTGGGTCCGTTCATGGAACTGCGCTAGGAACAGGTTCTTCGACGCGGTCACGATCAATTTGTGGAACTGGGTATTGAGGCTGTTCAGTTCGCCGCGCGTCAATGTTTCGCCGGGCTCCATCGCCTCGATCAGTCGAGCCAATTCATCCAGCTCGCTTTGCTCGGCGTGGCGCACGGCAAGCCGGGCGGTGGCCGCCTCGATCGCGGCGCGGCTTTCGAAGATGGCGCGCACCTGGCTCCGGTCGACCGTTTCGACGACCCATCCCCGTTCACGGCTGAGGAACCCTTCACCTTGAAGGAGCAGCAGCGCTTCGCGTACGGGGGTGCGCCCGACATTCAAACGCTCGCATAGATCGTCTTCGACCAGACGCTGGCCCGGCTTAAGTTCGACACCGAGGATCATGCTGCGTAGGCGATTGCGAACATCCGACGCAATGAACTCGCCAGCCGAGGCCTTTCTTGACGCCATCGATCTTTTACCTTTCAAACGCTATCCAAGAGCAGCCCGTACTTATGACGTCCCTCACCGGCGCAATGCAAATAACTCTTCGATCCACCAGAGGATTGAATATATCAATTCGTATATGGACTAAGGTTTCGCGACATTCAAGAGCGCTGGAAGGGACAGAAAAGACTATAGCTCTCCACCATGACCACTTTTTCTAACCTATTCACCCAGCTCTCGGGAACGCTGGCATGCCGCTTCGACAGCGCGCTGCATAAGGGGCGCCAGGCCATGGTCGGCGTCCATGAGGACCGAAAGAGCGGCTGCGGTCGTGCCGTTCGGGCTTGTCACCTGCGCCCGCAATACGGACGGATCGACCTGCGGATCCAACGCCATCTTCGCCGCCCCGAAGAGGGTCTGCTTGGCAAGCGTCATGGCAAGGTCCGGCGGCAGGCCGGCGGCAACGCCTGCCACGTTGAAGGCTTCGAGGAGGTAGAAGACATAGGCGGGCCCCGAACCGGACACGGCCGTCACCGCATCCATCATCCCTTCGTGCTCAACGAAAGCGACGCGCCCGATGGCCGAAAGCAGGGCGTGCGTGCGTTCAAGGTCCGGTGTGTGTGCATTCGCGCTCGCGCAGCAAACGATCATGCCTTCCCCGACGGCAGCCGGCGTATTCGGCATGCCGCGGACGATCACAGGCCCCTCTCCCGCATTGCGGCGCATTGCGCCGATGGTGACGCCCGCGGCGACCGAGATTAGCAGCCCGCCCGCCCGCAGACATCCGCGACTGGCGGCGATCGCATCCGCAACCGCCTGCGGCTTGGTGGCGACCACCAGGATGTCAGCCTCGTAGCCCGACGGCAGATCGGCCGCGGCGGCATAGGCCTGCGCGCCGACCTCTTCCGCCCTTTGCCGCAAGCCCTCGTTCACTTCCACGACAGAGAAGCGGTGGCCAGCCATTCTGGTCCAGATCCGCAGCATGGCGAACCCCATATTGCCCGCTCCGATCAGCAGAACCTGTTTCATGACGACACTCCCTTCCGACGTGGTTTCAACCGGGTTGTCCCTCTCCCCTGCGGGCGACCAGGCCGCTCGCAATGATCAGGGCTGCCCCTGCGACCGTCATGGCGTCCGGTATCATGCCGAACACGAGGTAGCCAAAGCCCGTGGCCCAGAGGAGGTGGGTGTAGGAAATCGGTGCGAGGCGGGACACCTGCGTCTCCGGCCGGCGATAGGCGAAGGCGATGGCGACATGCGCCGCCAGCCACAGCGAGGCCATCGCGACCGACAGGACCACGTCAACGGCGGTCAATCCCCGGAAGACGAACGGCAGCGCCCCGGTCAACAGCACGAAGCCCGTCAGGGCGGAATAGGCGAGCGTGGTCGACAGGCTGTCGGCCATCACCGCACGTCGCGTCATCACCAGGGCCGTCGCCCAGCAGGCGGCAGAGGCGATCGAAAAGAGAGCGGCGGGATTGTAGCCGGCCAGGCCCGGACGCAGGATGACCATCACCCCGAGCAAGCCGCCGAAGACGCCCACCCACCGCCAGGCGGGCACACGCTCCTTGAGAATCAGCACGCAGAGAAGGGTGACGAGGCACGGGGAGATGAAGACCAGCGCCGTCGCTTCGGCCATTGGCTGCAGGCGTAGGGCCGCCACCAGCAGGATCGTCGCCCCGGCCATGCCGAGGCCGCGAACGACCTGGCCGGCGGGAAAGACGCTGCGGGCAGGTCTGCCAAAGCGCAAGCAGATGCATGTCAGGAACAGAGAGGCCACCAGATAGCGGAACCAGGCGATCTGCAAGGGATGGAATCTCACCGACAGGTGCTTGGCGATGACATCCGACGCCGCGAACAGAAACATTGCGGCAAGGCAGAGCAGGACACTTTCGCGTCCGCGGACGACGGCGCGCGGATCGATGCCGGTCCCCGCGACGGAAAAGAGGCGCGCCATCGCTAATCCTCAGGACTTACGGATTTCGAGCACGATGCCGGCCTTTTCACGGGTGTCGAAATAGCAGAAGCCCGATCCGTCCGTCTTCTTGCCGCGGGCGATCACCGCAAGGCCGAGCGACCGGCCCCGCGCCTCGGCCCCATCGCGATCTTCCACTTCGAAGCCGAGGTGATAGACGCCTTCGCCGCGCTCATCGAGAAAACGCTTTTGAGGCGAGTCCAACTCCCCCGGCTGGCAGAGCTGGATCTGCACGTTGTCGAGATCGCAGCACTTGTAGCGCATGGCGTCCGAAGCCGCCCTGTTCGGCACATCAAATTCCACATAGGCGCCCTTCTTCGGATAATCGAACCAGGGGCCGACGCCAAGGCTCTCGTAGTAGGAAACCGTCTTCTCAAGATCGTGGACGACGATACAGACGTGGTGCAAATGCTGGAAAATGCCAGTCATGGCGAGGCCCTCATTCGGGATTGTAGGCAAAGGCTTTGGCCGCGCCGGAGCGACGCAGGCAAGCGGACGGATTGGAAATCGACGGGCGGCTGACAAAATCCGCCTACTGCGTTGCCGGTAGCAACCGCGCCAGGAACTGCCGGGCGCGATCGCTCTCCGGCGAGGTGAAGAATGCCTGCGACGTCGCATCTTCGGCGAGGCGGCCCCCCTCCATGAAGATCACACGGTCGGCAACGTCCCGGGCGATGCCCATGTCGTGGGTGGCGATCAGCATCGTCTGGCCCTCTTCGGCGAGCTTGCGGATCGTCTCAACCACTTCCTGCGCCAGCTCCGGATCGAGGGCGGAGGTCGGCTCATCGAGCAGGAGGACACGCGGCTGCATGGCAAGCGCCCTGGCGATGGCGACGCGCTGCTGCTGGCCGCCGGAGAGTTCCGACGGATAGGCGCCCGCCTTGGCCTTCAGCCCCACCTTGGCGAGCAGGTCCAATGCCAGCGCAGCCGCTTCCGCCTTCGATCGTTGCAGAACGTGGATTGGGCCGCTCATCACGTTTTGGAGCGCCGTCATGTGCTTGAACAGGTTGAAGTGCTGGAAGACCATGCCGATCTTTTGCCGCTGACGGCTGATTTCCGCGTCGGACAGCTCATAGAGGGCCCGGTCGCCCAGCCGGTAGCCGATCAGGTCGCCGTGCACGTAGATCCGGCCAGCGGAAATGGTTTCCAGATGGTTGACGCAGCGTAGGAGCGTCGACTTGCCGGCCCCGGACGGGCCGAGCAGCGCCACGACCTCGCCCTGCGGCACGTCGAAGCTGACATCGTTGAAGGCCGAGACGGTTCCCCATTTCTTGGAGACGCCGACCACGGAAACGGCGTAAATTTCTTCGTGTGCGGTGCTCATCTTTGGGGGAAAACCTTTTCGAGAACGGTCTGGATCGCCGTGGCGAAGGCGGTCATGACGAGATACCAGAAGGCGGCGACCGCCAGCAGTTCGACGACCTGGAAATTGGAGGAGTAGATGTCGGTCGCAACGCGCAACAGCTCGAGATAACCGATGGCCGATGCGAGCGACGACGCCTTCAGCAGCATGATGTACTGGTTGCCCGCCGCCGGAATGATGATGCGGCCGGCCTGCGGGATGACGACCTGCGTGAGCACCTGGCGCTGGGTCATGCCGAGTGCCGTCGCTGCGGCCCGCTGCCCCTTGTCGACCGCGAGAATGCCGGCGCGGATGATCTCGCTCATATAGGCGCCCTCAGCGAGGCTGAGGCCGGCGAGCGCGGCAAGGAACGGCGTCACCAGCGACGTCGTCGGGGTACTGAACAGCGGCTCGGCTATGAAAGGCAGGCTGATGGTAATCGAGGGGAACATGATTGGCACCGCGTTGAACCAGAAGATGAGCTGGATCAGCATCGGGGTGCCGCGGAAGAGATAGACGTAGGTCGAGGAGATCGCGACCAGGATGGGATTGCCGCTCACCCGCATCAGGGCAGCGACGAAGCCGATCGTGGTGGCGATGAAGAGTGCCAGCGTGCCAAGCATGAGGGCGTTGACCGCCCCCATCACGATGAGCGGATCGAAGATGTAGTCGGCAAAGACGCCGAGATTGACGATCCGCGCGCGAATGGCTGCATGGACGACCGTGACCACAACCAGCAGGGCGACAGCGCCGAGGATCCAGGCACCCCAGCGGCGTCGATGCACGATCGGAAGTTCGGAGGCAGAGAGACGGTGCGTCACGGCCATGGCCTTTCCTCCCCGTCAGCGCTTGCTGGCCGGCAGATTGACGGTGATCTCCGGCAGCACGGCGCCACCGACGCCCCACTTGTCCATGATCGTCTTGTAGGTGCCGTCCGAGAGCATTTCCTGCAGCGTCGTTTTCACAGCGTCGCGCAGCCCCGCATTATCCTTGGAGAAGCCCCAGGAGGTGATGTAGGGCGTCAGCATGTAGTTCCCGCCGACAATGGAATATTTGCCGGGAAACTGCGTATCCATGTAGACGAGCGCCGGGAAGTCTCCGAGATAGGCATCGACGCGCTTGAGATCGAGTTGCATGCGTGCGTCCGGCGCGGAGGGAAGCTGCTCGGCGCGGATGGCCGCTTCGCCTTTCGCTGTGCAGGCGGCGGACGCTTCCTCGACCTTGGCCATGATGACGCGGCTGCCCAGAAGCGTTGCGACCGACTTGCCGCAGAAATTCGCGATGGTCTTGTACTTGTCCGCATCTTCGGCGCGCACCATGGCAGAGCCGCCGGAGGCCATGTAGTTCACGAAATCGAGCTTCTGCTCGCGCTCCTCGGTGTCGCTGATGCCGCCGGAGGCGACGTCGAAACGTCTGGCTTCGATGCCGGGAATAAGGGCCGCATATTCGGCCTGGACATATTCGAGCTTCAGGTCGAGCCGTTTGGCGATCTCCTGCAGGAGATCGGCGCTTGCGCCGGTGACTTCGCTGGCGCCCGGTTGACGAAATTCGATGGGTGGAAAAGTCTGCTGCGAGCCCACAGTGATCTTGCCGCCCTGGCGGACGGCCTCGGGCAAGAGCTTTGTCCCCTCCCCGGCGTAAACGGCGCCGGCAAAGACGGCCGTCGTCGCGGCCGCTAGCATGAGCGTGCGGATTATCCCATGTTTCATTGCATTACCCCTGTCATTGTTGATCTTGTCTGCAATCGGTCTGGGCGGACAGCGGCATCGGCAGACCGACGCCGCCGCAGTCGTCAGCGCGAATCGGCGCCCTTGCCCGGGATGGCCGACGGATTCGGGCGGTCGGCGCGCGGGCACTCGGCGGCATTGTCGAAGACCGCCTGCACCTTCGCGATATAGTCTGGCGAGAAGCCCCACTGCTTCATCCCGGCCGGGATATGCTCCCAGTAGAAGTTCGGCGGTCGCATGGCGATGCCGGGCGTGATCAGACGATAGGTCCAGCAATCATATTGCTTGCCGTCCTCGCCATAGACCGTCACGCAGCAGCGTTCGAAATCGTCGTAATCCTCCTCAAAATGCGACTCGTCATGCTCGAACACGACGCCATGGGCGCGCTCGCCCCAGGCTTCCGCTGTGCCCAGGAGATGGCACCAGCCGCGATCCTTGCGGTCGCCCGCCGCATGGAAGCGCAGCGCATGGTTGGCCGCATAGGCCTTGGTCACCGGCTTTGCCTCCGGCATGAACCGGGCGATCTCGATGTCGTGCAGCCATGTGCAATAGGCGAAGTAGTACATGAAACCCTCTTCCATGGGGCGAAGGCTCGCTCCCATCGTTGTTACGTTAGAGTGGAGATTGCCGTTTGCCAGATCTCCATATATGGTTTCGTATATGACAAAATATCCGCAGTCAAGCCATCGGCCGCGCGCGCTTTCGGAAGGGAGAAAAAGGATGATCAAAATCTTGGACAGCCATGCCTATCCGGGCTGCCCGGCGATCGCCGCGGCGGGACAGCGGGACGGAGCTGAGCATGTGGAATTCAGTGACGGCACGGTGGCGGGCGCACATGTCGAGCGCCTGGGTGACGGCCGGATCGTCCTGACGATCGATGCCTACAGAACCAGCAAGGGCACAGCGATCGCGCGAAAGTCGTGGGAGTTGGAAAACCGGGGCGGCGATCGCTGGCGCCTCAGCCGCCGTCTCGACCGAGACTGACTGTGATCTGCGGGGATGTCAGTTCGGCTGCCGTCCGGAAATTTTTCCCGAAAGGACGACGAGGCCGAGGGACACAAGGAAGATAAGCGTGCCGACCACGGCGATCTGCGGCGGCAATTCGCGGCGCATCAGGCCATAGAGCCAAGTCGGAAACATGATCGTTCCGCCGGCGGTGAAATTGGTCAGCACGAAATCGTCGAGCGAGATGGCGAAGGTGAGCAGCGCGCCGGAGAGAATGCCCGGCAGGATGATGGGGAGCCAAATTGTGCGGAAGACGGTGAAGCCGGAGGCACCGAGGTCGCGCGCGGCCTGTTCTAGCGTCACGCCGGCGCATATGACGCGCGATCGCACGTTGATGATGACGAAGCTGAGGCCAAGCGTCGTATGGGCCGCGATGACGCTTGGAAAGCCGAGGGGATAAAACAGCCCGCCCGTCAACGTCTTCAGGAGCGGGATCGTCGCCGTCGCCACGAAGAGGATCAGCATGCCGGCGCCAAGCACCACTTCCGGGGTCGCCAAAGGAATGAAGGTGAGGCCCGAAACCGTTCCGCGCCCGATGAACTTGCGACTTCCCAGCGCGAAGCCAACCGGCGTACCTAGCAGGGCCGCCAGCAGCGCCGAGACCGCAGCCACGACGAGGCTGTTGCGGATCGCCACGCCAAGCTGCGGCACGGCGAAGGGGTAGCGCCAGGCCTCCAGCGAGAAACTGCCCAGCTCGTAATTGAAGCGGCCGCCGGGATCGTTGAAGGAGAAGACGGTCATCGTGGCGACGGGTGCGAACATAAAGACGAGGGCAAGCCCGATCATGAGCCTGACAGCCCAGCCTTCGCGCGCGGTGGTGGTGCTAGACGACATCGAGAAGCTCCGTGCCGCGGATGAGACGCAGGAGAAGGGTGAGCAGCAGCATGGCGGCGATCAGCAGCGTCGTGGAAAGCGCGGCCGCCCCGGCATAATCCAGCTCCACCAGGAATTTCGCCTGGATGACGTTGCCGAGCATCTGCGTGCGGATGTCCCCGAGCAGGGCGGCGTTGACGTAATCGCCGAGCGCCGGAATGAACGACAGCACGGCCGCCGCAATGAAACCGTTGCGGCTGAGCGGAAAGACGATCAGGGCAAAACGCTCCGTCATCGTGCCGCCGACAGCCGCGCCGAGCAGCATCACCGCCAGCGCGAAAGCAATCGGCCCCGGCGCGGCGATGCTGCCCCCACCGAAGAAGACCGCGGCGAGCAGGAGCCCGATGGCGAGGCCGCCGGCCCCGCCCATCGCCGCACCGCGTGCGCCGCAACGGCCGGAATAGAGATCGTCCGCCGCCGCGCACTGCGTGCGGTCGATGCGGTTGAAGGCGGCGTAGAGCGGCAGGAGGACGAAGGGCACGAGCTGGTAGGTCAAGCCCGCTACCACTGCGAAGGGCGTTCCAAGCACCCGCACCTCTAGGCCCGTCACCGCATGGATGGGAGCGAAGAGCGGACCGTTGGCACCGAGCAGCGTCTGCCAGGCGACAATGCGGATGAGATAGCTCGTTAGGAAGGGCGCGAAGAAGGCGAAGAGCAACACGGCCTTCCACCGCCCGCCATAGAAGGAAATGCCATAGGCGACCGGCATGGCGATGGCGAAGGCGAGAAGGGTGGCCGAGAGGCCGATCAGCACGGAATTGAGCAGGTTGTTCCAATAGAAGGGGATGGAATCCGCATAATTGGCAAGCGACCAGCCGGTCGCCGTCAGCGCGAAGGGATCCGCGCTGACGGACATGCGCAGAATATAGACGAGCGGTAGGACGAGGAGGGCGACGAGCCAGGCCAGCGTCGGCAGCATTTCCGGCCAGCCGGCCCGCGCCCGGGGAGCGCGCGCGCCGGCCGCCTTTGCGAGCGGAACCATCTCAGCCACTGATCATCTGCGTCCAGGTCCGGGCGATCTGGGCGCGTTCGCGCTGGTCCCAGGACGCCGGATAGGGGAACAACCGGTCGAGCACGTCGGCAGGCGGGAAGATCAAGGGATTGGCAGCAAGCGCCGGATCGACCTTCGCAAGCTCCTCCTTGACGCCGACGGCATAGGGATATTGCAGCGTGTAGCGGCAGAAGCTCGCGGCATTCTCCGGCCGGAACCACCAGTCGATGAAGGCGAGCGCGGCAGCCGGATCGGCGGCCCCTTGGGAATGCCGAGCCGGTCTACATAGGCTGGGGCGCCCTCCTTGGGCACGGCGAAGCCGACCTTGGTCGGATCGAGCTGCGAGATGTTGACGGGCGGCGCCATGGAAGCGATCAGGTCGCCGTTCGAGAGTTTCTGGCCGGCATTCTCGCCCTGCGCTGGGAGGAGCTGCCCGCTTTCGATATGCGGCTTTAGGAAGGACAGGACCTCCAGGGCCTCCTCGAGCGTCATCTCAGCGGGAACGTTGTCGATCTTGCCCTCGTCCTTGAGATAAAGCCCCCAGGCCGCAACGTTAACAACGGGAGTGGCGTAGAGACCGACTTTGCCCTTCACCGCCGGGTCGAGCAGTTGGCCCCAGGACCCCAGACCGTCCTTGAAATGCGCTCGGTTGAAGGCAAGGCCTACGGGCGCGAAGTCGAAGGGGATGGCGATATCGGCATGTTTGACCGATTTCAGCGACGGCAGCAGGTTCTTCTGCACATTGGGGAGCGCAGCGGGATCGAGCGGTTCGAGCCAGCCGTTCTCCGCATAGAAGGACGTATAGGCGCTGGAGATGCAGATCACGTCATAGCCGATCGGCAGGCCGGCGGTGAACTGCGGGCGGACGCTGGCGAAGAACTGGTCGGCATCGGAGATGACCTCGCGATAGTCGACCGTAATCCCCGTCGCTTCCTTGAAGCGGGCGATATCGGCCGGGTCGCATTCGCCGGAATTGGCGGCCCAGGTAATGGTGCCCTCCGCGGCATGGGCCGCGGAGAACGGAATGGCGAAGCGGCCGCCCATGACACCCGCACCGGCGAGGATGAGCTTGAGCGCCTGCCGGCGATTGGCCGTGAAGCGATACCTGTTCATGGACGTTCCCCTTTTTGATTGGTGAATCTGGTCAGTCGCGTACGTGGATGAAGATCTTGCGGATCGGGCCGGGCTGCTCCCAGCTTCCCTCGTCTTTCTCATTGTAGATCAGGAGGTCGCCGGAATTGGCGACATGCGTGGCGCCGTGCTGGTCGGTCACGGTGACGTCGCCTTCGATGACAAAGTCGAAGCACTGGCCGGTACCGAGCAGGTCGCCGAAGTCGGCGTCGCGGCGCCATAGGCCGACCGTTACGCGGTCATCGGCCGATTTCCAGACGGACGCGTGCTGGCCGATTGGATTGCCCGGCGTGCGGTCCCCCGGCATGTCGCCGTAGTCGTGCCAGTCATTGGCCGGATCGCCGAATTTAATAACCTGCACGCCGCTCTTTGCGGCAGTTTCGATGATGTTGTCCTTGGGCATGCGCTTCCTCTTTCACATGATGGTGCCGCCGGGCGGCTCGGTTTGCCTGCTAGGATGCAGGGATGACGTGCGCCTTCGTCTCGTCGAAGGCGATGCGGCAGGGCGCGCCGGGGGTGAGCGACGGCCGGTCCTGCTGCTTGATCGTGACCGCGCTGCCATCGGCCAGCGTGGCGAGTAATTCGTGGTGATCGCCGACATAGGTGCATTTGGCGAGCGTCGCGGCGATGCCGCCGGCCGCGCCGTCCTCCACCAGCCGCATATGCTCTGGCCGAACCATCAGCAGGCAGCGCTGCCCTTCGGGTGCGAGCGCGCCGGCAAGGCACACCGTGATCCCAGCATCGAGAACGAGGGAAAGGCCATCCGCCACGGTGGCCCTGCCAGGCAGCAGGTTGGCGCTGCCGACAAATTCCGCGACGAAGCGGCTCTGCGGGCGCTCGTAGATCTCGCCCGGCGTGCCGATCTGCTCGATCCGCCCGGCATTCATAACAGCGATGCGGTCGGACATGCTGAGCGCTTCCGACTGGTCGTGCGTGACGAAGACCGTGGTGGTGCCGATATCGCGCTGGATCGCCTTCAATTCCTCGCGTAACTGTTTGCGCATCAGGAAATCGAGCGCCGAAAGCGGCTCGTCGAGAAGCAGTACGGCGGGTCGGTTGACGAGGGCGCGGGCGAGCGCCACGCGCTGCTGCTGGCCGCCGGAAAGCTGGGTGGGCCGGCGGCCGGCAAAACCCTGCATGCCGACGCGCTCCAATTCGGCCAGCACACGCTGGCGCCGTTCACCGGCCGGCACCTTGCGACGCTTCAGCCCGTATTCGACATTCTCCGCCACGCTCATATGCGGAAAGAGCGCATAGTTTTGGAAGACATAATTGGTCGGCCGGCGCGCCGGCGGCAGGTGCGTGATGTCCTCGCCGCCGGCGAGGATCTGCCCACCCGACGGGCGCGCGAAGCCGCCGATCGCCTGGAGCGTCGTTGACTTGCCGCAGCCACTCGGCCCAAGCAGCGTGAAGAACTCGCCCGGCGCGATGGCAAGATCCATCGAGCGCACGGCCTCGACCGGCCCGTAGCGGCATACCAGAGAGCGCAACTCCACGCCAGCTTGCGATATGGACATCGGGCAAACCTCGCATCTAAAGTTTTTGTTATTCGCAAACTGAAATTTCAGTCAGCGTATCTTTTCTCGTGCGCTTGTCAACGCTATTTCTGGGCAAACCGACCGAAACGGGAACCATGCATGCGATCTGAAATTTCTGAAGTGGGCAAAAACCAGCGCGACGGCGGAAGCTCCGCCGTCGGCCTTGCTTATGAGAGCATCCGCGACCGGATCATCTCGCTTACGCTTTCCCCCGGCGCGCCACTGAACGAGACGGATCTAGCGGGGGCCCTCGGGGTCGGTCTGACGCCAGTCCGCGATGCGATCAAGCGCCTGGCGCTCGAACACCTGATCGTCGTCTATCCACGCCGCGGTACCTTTGTCAGCGAGATCAACCTCGCCGACGAGCGCTGGCTAACTGAGGCGCGCGTGGAGATGGAGGGCTTGGCGGCAGAGCTGGCGGCTTCGCGCGCCAGCGTCGAGGAACGGCGGGCGATCATGGCCTGTGTAGAGACCCTGCTCGGAGAATCGCACCCGCTGCGCATCAACGCGCTCGACACAGAATTCCATCGCCTCCTCTATCGCGCCGCGCACAATCCCTTCCTGGAAGCCTCCCTCAACCAGTATCTCAACCTCAGCGTCCGGCTCTGGTACTATTGCCGCGACCGCCTGCGCGCAAAATCCTCCGACGGGGACTTCCATAAGCAGGTGGCGGATGCCGTGATGGCCGGGGATCCGCAGGCCGCACGGGCCGGCATCGTCGCCCATCTGCGCCAGTCGTCGGCTGACCTGCGCGAGGTGATGTGATGCTCAGCCCGTGTAGGCCGCAACGAGCTGCTTCAACCGCGTCGGCCCAAAGCTTGCGAAATGGCCACCATGCACGATGCCGACGGGAAAATCCGCCACGCGCGCCAGCGAGGCGCGATAGGCCGCCCTGTCGGAGTGGAACGTGTCGTCGATAAGGTCGCCGTCATAGACGATGTCCCCGGCAATCAGCGTGCCGGTCGCCCGTTCGAACAGCGCGATGCCGCCCGGTGAATGGCCGGGTGTGTGGATGACCTCGAAGCGCCGATCGCCGAGATCGACCACGTCGCCGTCCTCGACGAAGCCAGTCGGCGGGCACGGTTTGACGCGATAGGCGGCGCTTTCCCAGCCTTCCGGCGGGGCGATGAACATGTCCTCGTTCGCATAGCCGGCCGCGAGCGTCCATTCCGGCCGGGGATCGACGAAAATCTCCGCTTCGGCCGGATGGGCAAGGTGGGTGTCGAATTCGTGGGTGCTGCCGATATGGTCGAAATGGGCATGGCTCGACACACAGACGATCGGCCGCCCGCGGAGCAGCGGCACATGCGCCCGCAGGCCGAAATGGCCAAGGCCAGTATCGACAAGAAGATCGCGCTCCGTCCCGCGCACGAACCACATGTTGCAGCGGAAAAAAGGGTGGATCCAAGGTTCGTGGATCATGAAGACGCCATCGGCGAAGGGGACGACCTCATACCAGTCTTCCGCGCGGATACGGACGGCAGGGTTTGAAAGGTTCAGTGTCATCGCATGGCCTCGTGGTAAAAACCGATCTTGCGCACCGCCCGGTGACCGGACGGCGCGCAAGGCGGGGGAGGAAACAGGGCGTGGCGCCGGAGCGCCACGGTTGGTTTAAAGTGCCCACACGCCGGACAAATCGTGCATGTTGACGCCCCGCAGGGACGGCTCCAGCCCGCCGAACTTGCCACTGACGGCCTGAAGGCTGTCGCGGAAGCCCCAGACGATCCAGCCCGCCTTGTCGTGCACGAGTTGCTGGAAGTCGTTAAGATACTGGCGCGCCTTGTCGCTGTCGCCGGTGGAAGAGGCCAGCTTAAACAGTTCTGCCGCCTTCTCGTCCTTCCAATGAGACTCGTTGTAGGGCGAATCCGGTAGCAGCGAGTAACCGGCCGTCACCGACAGAGGGTTGGGGCCGAACATGTCCTGGCTGAACTCGACCTTCAGGTATTTCTGGTCATAGAAGCTCGACAGGTCGGCTGAGGCCACTAGCTTGACGGTGACGCCGACCTTCTTGGCCTGCTGGGCGAGAACCTGCGCCGCCGCGGAATTCCACGGGGCCTCGGGGCTCGGATGCAACTCGATCTGCAGCCCTTCCTGGCCAGCTTCCTTGAGCAGGAACTTCGCCTTGTCCGGGTCGTAGGCCCGCTGGGGGATACCGGCGTTGTAATAGGGGTCCTGTGCCCAGCCGAGATCGTTGCCGATCCGCCCGCGCCCGGCATAGACGTTGCGCACCAGCTGCTCGCGGTCGACCATCAGTTTGAACGCTTCGAGTACGCGCGGATCCTTAAACGGCGGCTGGTCCACCCGCATGGTGAAGGGCTCAAAGGAAGCGCCGGCTGCTGAAAGCAGCTTGATATCCTCCCGCCCCTCGATGGTTTTCGCCTGCGTGAAGGCGAGGTTGGGCATGGCGTCGATCTGGCCGCTCATCAGAGCGTTCAGGCGCGCCGTCGTCGGATCGGCAAAACCGATCACCTCGATACGGTCGAGATAGGGCTTGCCGTCGAGCCAGTAGTTCGCGTTGCGCTCGGCGACGAACTTCTGGTCCTCGAAGCTGACGAACTTGAACGGCCCCGAGCCCACCGGCTTCTTCGCGTCGAAATCGCTCGGCACGATCGATAGGCACGGATGGAAGAAGGCCTGCTTGAAGAACGAATAGGGATATTTCAGCTTCAGGCGGGCCGTGAGCTTGCCGTCCTTCTCGATGCCCTTAGGATCGAGTGCCTCCAGGCTGCGCGCGGCAAGCGAACCGGTCGTCGTCATGGCGCGCGTGATAGAGAAGATGACGTCGTCGATCGTCACCGCCTTGCCGTCATGGAAGGTCACGCCATCCCGGATGCGGATGGTCCAGACCTGCGCCGTGGCGTCAGGCTCGAAGACCTCCGCCAGCGAGTCGTAGGGTTTCCCGGTCGCATCCTCTTTCACGAGCGAATCGTACATCGCCCGGCACATCATGGCGGCAAAGCCGGAAAAGGCGAGCGCCGGATCCATGTTGTCCTTGGAACTCGCATCCTCCGCGCCGACCCGGAAGGTGCCACCCCGTTTCGGGGTCGCATTGTCGGTCGCGTGAGCACTCCGCAACAGGGAGGGGCCGGCGAGCGCCGCGGCTGCGGCAATGCCGCCGCCGAGGAGGACATTGCGTCGTGTAACCATTGCGGGCATGAGCAAACTAGGTTTCATCACCGGCTCCTTCGGCCTTGGAGTGATCAGGAGTTTTGCAGGTTCAGTTGGCAGCATCCGCCATGGCGCTGAGCCGCGGCGACACGTAGAGCGGCGTCGTGCGTCCCGAGGCGTTCATGTGGACCTTCTCGTTGAAGACGAAGCCCGGCGCGTTGTCGTAGGAGAAGGCCGCCACCATGCGGTCGCGCGTGCCGTTAGACGGCGCGACACGGTGCAGCGACTGGTCGCCGTAGAAGAGCACGAGCGTACCGGCGTCCTGGGACACGGAGATCACCTCGTCTGAAGTGCCGCGTAGCACCGCCTCGACACGATCGAGGCCCGGATTGTCCTTGTCGCGGGTATGTGGCACGAACTCGAATTCGCCGCCCGATTCCGGGCGTTGCAATAAGAGCGTGACCACCCAGTCATTGCCGTCGAAGTGCCAGTCGTGGGTCTGGCCGTTGTTCATCATGATGACGGCGAGCGACAGGAACGGATCGACGATGTGGTGGACGCTCTGGTCCAGGATTTCCGCGAAGAACGGCGGCAGGCCGCCCCATTCGTAGATCTTGCGCAGCTCGCTCTCGCCATCGAAAATATCGGCCGACAGCATGCGCTGGATCAGCGGCTGCGGCTTACGGAACGGATGGTCGGCCGGCAGCGACGGGTCGAGCGTTTCCTGCGGATAGATGAAGCGCAGGAGGTCGCGGGCATAGGCCTTGCTCTTGAGACTTTCCACCTCGGCGACGCAGGTCGCCAGGCCCCTCTCGGTCAAGAAACCCGGAAAGCTGGCAAGACCACTTTCACGCAGCGAGGCCTTGGCATTCTCGATCAATTCACGGCGCTTCGGGCTCGCCAGATCATCGATCGGGTAGCGCTCGAGGTCGACCAGATGGCTGACGTCGGGGGCTTGCATCGTGCTCATTTCTTCACTCCTCATTTGGCTGGTTAGCTCCACCAGAGCCGCGGCGTGCTCTGGAGTAGATTCCGTGTGTAGGCGTCTTGCGGCGCATCGAGCACTGCATCGCTCGGCCCCTCTTCCACGAGCACCCCGGATTTGACGACGGCGACCCGGTCGGCGATGGCGCGCACGACCGCGAGGTTGTGCGTGATGAAGACGATCGTGGTGCCGGACTGCCGGTGCAGCGTCTTCAGAAGCTGGACGATCGACGCCTGAACAGAGACATCAAGCGCGCTGGTGATCTCGTCGCAGATCAGGATTTCCGGGTCGGCCGCGATCGCACGCGCAATCGCCACGCGCTGGCGCTCGCCGCCGCTGAGCTGCTGCGGGTAGCGGTCGTGAAGACGCGGGTTGAGGGCCACCATCGACAACAGGTCGGCCACCGATTGGCGCGGCGCCCCGCCCTTTTCTGTGAAGGCCGCGATGGATTGCGCGATCAGCTCCTGCACCGTGCGGCGAGGATTCAGCGAACTGTAGGGGTTTTGGAAAATGTACTGCACCGCGCGCCGCTGTTCCGTGCTGCGCCGGCGGGTGCCAAAGGCAAGCGTCTCGCCGTGCAGCTGGAGGCTACCCTTTGCGTCTGTGTGCAGGCCGCCGAGACATTTGGCCAGCGTCGTCTTGCCGCTGCCGGATTCGCCGACGATGGCGGTGCACAGGCCTTGCCGTATCTCCAGGTCGAGGCCATTTAGGATGCGGACATTGCCGTATCCGGCATCAAGCCCCGATACGCCGAGCAGCACGGGCTTTTCCACCCTTTCCGCCGCCGCCTCGATGGCCGGCACCCGGAACGGAACGGTATCATCCGTCGTCTGCCGGCGCAGGCACGCCACCTTGTGCTCATCCGAATGGAGCCGCAGCAGCCGCGGCTCCGAGCGGCGACAGCTGTCCAGCACGTCCGGGCAGCGCGAGGCGAAGACGCAGCCGCCGTCCCGGCTCGCCACCGAGGGGGCATGGCCGGCAATGCCGCGCAGCTTGCGGCGGACCAGCGGATCGGGGATCGCCGAGATCAGCAGCCGCGTATAGGGATGTTCCGGGGAGCGCAGCGTGAGACGGGTCGGCCCAGATTCGACGATGCGTCCGAGATACATGACGGCCACGCTGTCGGCGAGATCGTTCACGACGGCGAGATCATGGCTGACATAGACCGCCGCCGTGCCGTAGCGCGCGCACAGATCCCGGACCGTCGCCAGCACATGGGCCTGGGTGGTGACGTCGAGCCCCGTCGTCGGTTCGTCGAGGACGACGACAGCCGGCCTGCCGATGAAGGCCATGGCAAGGCCGACGCGCTGCTGCTGGCCGCCGGAAAGCTGATGCGGAAAACGCTTGAGGAATTCGGGCGTCGCCGGAAGGGCGACATCCGCGAGCGCCTGCGCCACGCGCTCGGCCGCGCCAAAGTCCTTGCCATCCTTGTTGAGAGCTTCCAGCATCTGCGCGCCGATGCGCATGGCAGGGTTCAGCGAGGCGCCGGGGTCCTGCGGCACATAGGAAATCAGGCGTCCGCGCTGGCGGCGGATTTCCTGCCAGGCAAGCGGCAGAAGATCCGTGCCCCGTATGCGAACCGATCCTGCTGTTATCGCCGTGCCGATCTTGGCATAGCCGAGCAGCGCCAGCGCCGCCGTGGTCTTGCCGGAGCCGGATTCGCCGACGAGACCCATAATCTCGCCCGGCTGCAGGCTGAAATTGATGTCGGCGACGATATTGGTCTTCGAGCCGACGACATCGACCCGCAACCCCTCAACCTGAAGGGCGGCCTGCGTCCCGCCCGCCGGCACGCCGAGGTGGTTTGGCGCAACGTTCATCATTCACCCCCGGATGTAATGGTGCGGCTCACGCCGGCAGTTTTCTGGCTGAAGGCGTCGGTGAAGAGGTTCGCGCCGATCGTCGCGATGCAAATCGCCGCCACAGGCAGGAGGACCGGCCAAGGTTGCAGGAGCAGGCCCGGCTGGTTCTCGTTGATCATCAGGCCCCAGTCGGCGGCCGGCGGCTGGACGCCGAGGCCGATGAAGCTGAGCGAGGCGACGATGCCGATCGACCAGGTTGCCCGCAGGCCCAGTTCGAGCGCGACGAGGCCGGCAAGATTAGGCAGCAGTTCGCGCAGCATCACGCCGAAGCGGCTGGCGCCGATCATCTCCGCATAGACGACGAATTCGCGCTCCGAGAGCTGCAACGCCGAGGCATAGATGACGCGCGCCGTGCGCGGCACATGCGAGAGCGCCACCACGATGCAGACGAGCGGCAGCGAGGTGCCGATCATCGAGGCGACGAGCAGCGTGAGGACGAGGGCGGGAAAGCACAAGAGCACATCCAGCGCCCGCATGATGATCGAACCGACCGTGCCCTTCATATAGGCCGCAACCAGTCCGAGCGCCGTGCCGAGCCCGACGCCGAGAAGGGCCGAGATGGCCGCCAGCACCATGATGGCGCGCCCGCCGTGCAGGAACCGGCTCAGCGTGTCGTGCCCCAGATAGTCCGTGCCGAACAGGGCGTCCGGTCCGGGTGGATCGAACGGTATTCCCACAAGGTCTTCGGGATCGACCGAGGTCAGCCAGGGTCCTAGGATCGCGAGCAGCACGACCGATCCGAGCAGAATTGCGCCGATGCGGCCCTTGGGGGTGCGGAGCGTAGAAAGAAAGATGCCGGCGGGCTTTTTCCTGACGACGGGCGCGGGATGGTCTTCGTGGGCTTGCAGGACAGTCATGCCGTCACCTTTGTGCGCAGACGCGGAGTGAGAGCGACGACGACGAGGTCGGCCAGGATGTTCACTCCGATATAGATTATTGCGAGAACCAGCGTCGTTGCCTGCACCACGACCAGATCGCGGTTGCGCACGGCTTCCACGAGGGCGCTTCCCAGTCCCGGGAACTGGAACACGGTCTCGACGATGATGGCGCCGCCCGCCATGTAGACCAGCGTGACGGCAAAGACCTGGATGAGCGGGCCGGCCGCGTTGGCAAGCGCATGGCGCAGCACCACGCGTCCCTCCGGCACGCCCTTCAGCCGCGCCATGGCCACGAAATCGCTGTCGAGGATCTCGATCATCGACGCGCGGATGGTGAGCGCGATGTAGGGCAGGATCGTCAGCACGAGCGTCAGGATCGGCAGGACGAGCATGTCGAATTGCGCGAAGATCGACTGGTCCGCATTATAGATCGACACGGCCGGGAAAAGCTGGAAGACGGTCGTGCTGAGGACGAGCACGGTCAGCACCGCCAGCGCGAATTCGGGAATGCCGGTGATCACCAGCATGGTGAGGGAAATCGCGTGGTCCGCCGGGCTGTTCCGCCGCACGGCCGCGAAGACGCCGATGGCCGTGCCAAGTGGAAAGCCGATAAAGACGGCGAAAGCCATCAGCGTCAGCGTCCTGAGCCCCCTGCTGACCATCAGGTCGCCCGCCGGCTCCCCACTGACGACCGACACTCCGAAATTGCCCGTCGCCAGATCGCCGATCCAGGCGAGGTAGCGCAGCGCCGCCGGCTGGTCGAGATGATGCTCGGCGCGGAAGGCAGCAAGCGATTCCGGCGTGGCGGTCTTGCCAAGAACGGCGACGGCAGCATCCCCCGGCAGCGCGATCGTCGCCACGTAGATGATCAGGGACACGAGCACGAGCGTCACCGCGCCGCTGCCTAAGCGTCTCATTAGCATCCTCACCATTTCAAAAACCTCCCGTGAGGCCGTCAGTCGCTCGGCCACCACCGCGCCGCGCGCAGCCGTTCCAGGGCATGCCACAGGGCGGGGATATCCCCTCGAAGGGGCAGATATCCGTTCTCGCGACCGCAGGCGGATTTGCGCCTGTGACCAACGTCGGCTCGCTTCGACGGGGCGAACCGCACGCTTCTGCACTTTGCTTATTGTCATTCATGGCGCGCGTTCCCTTGCTATTCGCCACTTCATATACGAAACGGTATACGAAAGAATCTATTGGTCAAGAGCCTAAGATCATCCTTGCTCAACAAACTTTAACGATATAAACATTAGAACCATGAAATACGAAAAGCGCAAGGGTGCCGGGGCAAAAAAACCCAAAAGGCCCTGAATTAACCCGAGTGCGCGAGATGGTTTAAGGCAATGAGCCGTTCGCAATTTTTGGCTGAAGCAGCAAGGGACCGTTGTTGGACTGCGGGATCACGTACTAACCTGCTGCCGACCTGCAATGCATGCCGAGGGAACACACGTGGACACCAAACGTAAGCCACCAACCATCGCGGACGTCGCAGCTCTTGCCGGCGTTTCGGCACAGACAGTGTCGAATTTCCTCACCGGGCGTTTCAAGCCGCGGGGTCAAAACCTCCAACGCCTTGAAGCGGCCATCAGCGAACTCGGCTATAGGCCCAGCGCTGCCGCGCGAGCCCTTCGATCAAAGCAATCCGGTATCATCGCGATGCTACTGGAAGACGGAGCAGACGTCCCTGACGAGCATATCCGCGAAGGCTGGGAACCACTGCATGCCATGTTCCTCTACGGCGCCACCCACAGGGCGCGCGAACTCGGATTCTACGTGACGCCCGTTCTGACACGCCAGGGATCGGCTGAAATGGAGGCCATCCGGCTGGTTCGGGAAGGGCGCGCGGACGCCTTGATCTGCAGCACCGAGATGATGCCGGACGCGCAGATGGAACGCCTGCAGCAGATTGCCCAAACTGAAAAGGTACCAATCGCGATGCTCCAGGAGAACCGCAAGCGGGATTTCATATGCAGCGTCGCCGCGGCGGACGAGGACGGCGGCGAACAGGCCGCAAAACATCTCGCCGCGCTTGGCCATAAGTGCGTCGCTATTATGACCGTGAAACCGAGCTGGCCTGGTCCCGTCCGACGCCGCGCCGGTTTTGAAGGGGCAGCTACGAGGCTGGGCCTTTCGGTCGAGGTGTGGGAAGCCGAGGCCTATACCGTCGAGGCAGTGCGCATGCGAGCGGCACCGGAATTGGTTCGCCAGGACCGGCCGACGGCCGTTTTCGCGGTGAACGACGTGATCGCGGTCGCCCTGATGCAGCAGGCGATTGAGCTGAGGCTGGATGTCCCAAACGACCTGTCTGTTTTAGGCTTCAATGACCTCGACATAGCAGCCTATTTCCGGCCCGCGCTGACGACCCTGCGTACGCCCGGAGCTGCCATGGGCGCGCGCGCGGTCGAAGTGCTTGTCGATGCAATTTCAGGAAGACCACTCGCCTCCACGGAACTGCTGCCTATCGAATTCATCCCTCGCGACAGCACGGGACCGGCATCCGGGAAGTAAGCGGTAATGCACATCTTATCGATACATGTCCGCGAGCTTGCTGGGATGGATCACGGGTAAGGATTTCAACTCTTGAAGAAGTTCCAACCGGTGATCGCACATTTAGACTCCGAACGTCCTAAGACTGTTCGCCGAGCACACCGTTTGGCGAGCAATGCTCTCTGCTTTGTGCTCCTACAGGTACGTGAGCGCCTTCCTCATTTCGCGAGGTATCCACCGTCAGCTTCAAAACATGCGCCTGTGACGAAGGACGCGGCATCCGAGAGCAGGAAGAGAATAACATTGGTGATCTCATCCGCCTGCCCGACCCGCTGCACCGGGTGAAGTGCGGCTGCGGCCTGGCGCTTTTCGTCGCTCAGATGGCCGAGCAACGGCGTGTCGATGAAGCCCGGCGCGACGGCGTTGATGCGGATGCCTTGCGCTGAATGGTCGAGTGCGGCCGCCTTGGTGAGGCCGATCACGCCATGTTTGGCGGCGGTATAGGCCGGCTGGCCGGCAAAGCCGCGAAACCCCATGATGGAAGAGACATTGACGATGGAACCGCCGCCGCGCACCAGCATGGCCGGAACCTGGTGCCGGACCGCGTTGAACACGCCGGTCAGGTTGACCGCAATGATCTTGTCCCATTGCTGAGGCGGATAAGACGCCGTCTCGCAGCGCGGCAGGTCGATGCCGGCGGAATTGACGGCGAGATCGAGGGCGCCGAAATGGCCGACACCACGCACGATTGCCTCTTCCACGCTGGTGATCGCCGTAACGTCGACTTCAATCGCCAGCACGTTCTCCGGTGCGAGTGTTTCGGCGAAGGCGTCGAGGCGCACCTTGTCCCGATCGGAGAGAACAAGTTTTGCACCGAGATCGGCTAGTCTACGGGCGGTCGCAGCGCCGATACCCGAAGCGGCGCCCGAAACGAAGGCGACCTTGCCCGAAAATGCCGCGGGATCGAAAAGGGAAGATGCCATGCGTGCCAGCCTGCCGTGATCTACTTGTAAACGCCGACCCAGATGATGATGGTCGGTTCGGTATTCGAGGGATTATGGGACCGATAGGTCGACGAGCGGTCGAAGCGGTAGCTGTCGCCCTCGAAAAGCTCGAACTTTTCCTCGTCGACCCAGAGTTCCAGGCGCCCCTTGAGGATATAGCCGTATTCGGCACCTGCCGTCGGCACATTCTTGGGTTCCGTTTCCAGGCCGGGCTCGAAGGTCGACATCATGAATTCGACATCGGAATCGAGCTGCGGCGTCAGGAGTTCGGTTCGTGCACCACGATGCAGCATGAAGCGGCGCTGCCCGCTGCGAACGACGATATCCTTTTCGCGCTCGGCTTCCGGCTGCTTCTCTTCCAGATCGACAAACCAGCTCATCGGCACGCCGAAGATCGTACAGGCCGCGTATAGATCTTTCAGCGTCGGCTGCGACAGGCCGCGTTCGAGCTGGCTGACATAGCCCGTTGAACGGTTCAGCCCCTCGGCAAGCTGCTGGATGGTGATGCGCCGCGAGCGTCGGAGCTCACGTAGCGTCTTCCCCACATGATCGGGCGTCGGGGCTTCGAAAACGGAACTGGACATAAAGCACAACCTGATAAATTCACCTGAATGATGGAATTGATCAAACACTTCACCAAAGTCAACGCCCGCCGCAATTTGCAATCGCCGCTGGGCCGGCTGTCCCCATCTACCGGCGCATTTTAGCCAAACGTACCCGCTGTCGTGCCACCATCCAGCATATAGACCATGCCGTTGGCATAGCTCGCCTGCGGCGACAGCAAATGGCCGATGGCATCCGCCACTTCGTCAGGCCGGGCAAAACGGCCGAGGGGCACACGGCGCTCGTAGAAGGCGCGGTCGTAGCCGCCGCCGCTTTCCTTCAGGAGGCCGCCGGCCATAGGCGTGTCGACAAAGCTCGGACAGATGACATTGCTGCGTAGGCCCTCGGGGCCATGGTCGAGCGCCATGCAGCGTATCAGGCCGACCACGCCATGCTTGGATGCGCTGTAGGCGGCATAACCGCGTGAGCCACGCACGCCAGAATCCGAGCTGACCGCGACGAAGGCGGAGGACAGGTTATGCAACAGGTACGGAACCGCGTGCCGCGCCAACAGGAAGGGGCCGGTAAGGTTCACGGCCAGCGTGATCTCCCAGGTCTCGTCCGTCAGCGTCGTGACGTCGCCTTTTCGCGCGACGCCGGCTGCAGCGACCACGCCGGAGAGAAAACCGTGTGTTCTGACAGCTCGACCGACCGCAGCGGCGACGTCGGCATCCGAGGAGGCGTCACCCGCCACCACGAGCACAGCCGCGCTTTGGCTTTGGCAGGCATTGGCCACCTCCGCCATCGCCGACGCGTTGCGATCGAACAGGGTGAGCGCGACACCGTCTTTCGCCAGGCAGAGCGCGGTTGCCCGCCCGATCCCGGAGGCTGCGCCGGAGATTAGGATGGATGTCTCGGCTTTCGACATGTTTCTCTCCGTATTTCCCGGTCAGGCGCCGAGATAGGCAGCCTTGAGGTCGGGATCGTTGAGCACGTTGTTTGCGCCCCCCTCCACCGTGCAGCGGCCGGCATCGATCACATAGGCATAGTCGGCGATTTCCAGTGCCACCGCCGCGTTCTGCTCGACGACGATAAGGCTGATGCCCGACTTCGAGAGCGTGATGATGATCTCGAAGATCTGGTTTATGATCTTTGGCGCCAGGCCAAGCGAGGGCTCGTCCAGCATCAAAAGCTCGGGCGTCGCCATCAGCGAGCGACCAATCGCCAGCATCTGCTGCTGGCCACCGCTCATGCGGCTCGCCAGCGAATGGCGCCGTTCCTTGAGGATTGGAAACATGTCATAGACTTGGGTACGAATCTCGTCGAAACTCCGCCCACGGCCGGGGATATAACCGGCCAGCAGGTTCTCCTCGACCGTCAGCCGCTGGAGGATTTGGCGACCCTCCGGACAATGGGCAAGGCCAAGGCGGGTGATCTCTTCCGGGGGTAGACCCTTGATCGGTTGCCCCCTGAATTCGATCTCACCGGAATAGATTTGCGTCAGGCCGGAAATCGAGCGCAGCGTCGAGGTCTTGCCCGCACCGTTCGCGCCGATGATCGTGACAATCTCGCCGGCGCGGAGTTCCAGATCAATACCGAACAATACCTGCGTTCGCCCGTAGCCCGCCTTGAGTCCGGCGACTTTGAGCAAGCTTGCGGATCTCGTCGAGTTCTTCAGTGGTTCCAAGGTAGGCCTCCTGCACTCTTTCATTCGTGCGCACCAGATCCGGCGCACCGGAGCAAAGCAACTCGCCATAGTTCAAGACGTCGATCCGGTCGGAAATGGACATGACCATGTCCATGTCGTGCTCGACGAGGATGATCGCGCGGTCTTCACGTTTCAGGCTGGCGATCATCGCCGCCATGTCCTTCGTTTCGGTATGGTTGAGACCCGCCGCCGGCTCATCCAGCAGCACGATCGGCGCCTGCGTGACGAAGGCGCGCGCCAGTTCGAGGATCTTCTGCCGTCCGTAAGGCAGGTCCCCCGCGAGAACATCCGCCACATCCGACAGATGAAATTCAGCGAGGCAGGTGTGGCAGATATCGAGCCGCTTCGCCTTGCTCAGCCGTTTCGCACCGGTGAGGAAGGTCAGCCACGACTGCGGGAAGAAGCAGACTTCAAGATTCTCCAGAACCGTCATGCCGTCGAAGAGGCGGAGGTTCTGGTACGTCCGCGACACGCCGAGCTGGGCGATTCGGTGCTTGGGCAGCCGGTTGAGCGCCGTCGAGCCGAGCCGGATCGTGCCCGATGTCACCGAGTAGGAGCCGGCGATCATGTTGACGACGGTCGACTTGCCGGCACCGTTTGGCCCGATGATCGAATAGATCGAGCCGAGGTCGAAGGACAGCGACAGGTTCCGGATCGCGACCAATGAGCCGAAATGCTTGCTTACGTTTTCGAGGGCGAGAGCCATAGGGTCCGGACCTTTCGAAGGATGAAGCCGAGGTTGAATCGAGGCGAGACGAGGCCGCCTGGGCGAAGCACGATGACGGTCACCAGGACGACGCCGTAGATCAGCAGGCGGTATTGCGCGGCGAAATGCAGGACTTCCGGCAGGATCACGAGCACGACCGCCCCCGCGATGACGCCGACGATATTGCCGACGCCGCCGATAATAATGATCAAGACGACGAGCAGCGATTCCTGGAAGGTGAAGCTTTCCGGGCTGACGAAGCGCTGGAAGGAGCCGAAGATCACCCCGCCTGCCCCACCGATCGCCGCACTGAGCGCGAAGGCCAGCAGCTTCAACGTCGTCGTGTTGATGCCGAGGCCCCGCACCACGTCCTGGTCCTCACGCAGCGCCCGCCAGGCTTTGCCGAGGATCGAGCGTTCCATATAATAGACGCCGGCGCAGACGATGGCGGTCAGCACTAGCAGCAACCAGTAGAAATGCACGGGGCTGGTCAGCGGCAGGCCGAAGAGGTTCGCCCTGTCGAGGCCGGCAATGCCCTGCGGACCGTTGGTCAGCTCATCGGCATTGTTGATGGCGATGCGGATGATCTCGCCGAAGGAGAGCGTGACGATGGCAAGATAGTCGCCGCGCAGCTTTAGCACCGGGAAACCGAGGAGGACCCCCGCTATGGCGCCGGCCGCCGCGCCGATGAACAGGACGACGATGAACGGCAGGTGGACGTCGAATTGCCCGCTGGCAAGCAGGGCATAGGCATAGGCACCCACCGCGTAGAAGGCGATGAAGCCGAGATCGAGCAGACCCGCATAGCCGACCACGAGGTTCAGGCCGACGGCGAGGATGATGTAGATCAGGATACTGTCCACGACGCGGACGTAATAGGACGGAAGGTACGGCACCAGCGCCAGCAGAACCACGCAAAGCGCGAGAACTGCAAGAAGGCCGAGCCGCCGGGCGATCACCGAATTCCCCATGGGTCAGTAATCCTTCTTTGCGACGGTCGTTTCTTCCGAGACGGTCTCGCCGAGCAGGCCGGCGGGCTTGAACAGAAGAACGAGGATGAGGACGGCGAAGGCGAAGACGTCGCGATATTCCGTGCCGATATAGCCGAAGGAGAGGATCGGCAGGAAGGCAGTGCCGAAGGTCTCGATGGCGCCGAGCAGGAAACCGCCGAGCATGGCGCCCGGAATGGAGCCGATGCCACCGAGAATGGCCGCCGTGAAGGCTTTCAGGCCGATGACGGAGCCCATGGTCGGTTGCATGATGCCGTAGTAGGACGCGTACATGATGCCGGCCATGGCGCCGAGCCCGGGGCCGATGAAGAAGACGAGGCTAACGGCGCGATTGACGCGGATGCCGAGCAGGCTCGACGTCGTCCAGCTTTCGGACGCCGCGCGGATCCAGATGCCGAGCCGCGTCCCGTTGACGAAGAGCGTGAGCCCGACCATCAACAGGACCGCGGCGGCGAGGATGCCGAGCTGTACCGTGGTCACCATGCCGCCGAGCGCATCGATCGGCGTGCTCGGCACTATTGCCGGGAAATGCACCGGTTGCGGGCCGACCGTCACACGCACTGCGCTCTGCAGCACGATGGACATGCCGAGCGCGCTCAGCATCGGCGCAAGGCGGCCGTAGGCACGCAGCGGCCGGTAGGCGAAGCGCTCGATCGCCACGCCAAGCAGGCCGACAATCACGAAGCTCACGACGATGGCGATGGCGGAATCCAGCACCGGGGCTAGGCCGCCGAGACCAAGGAGACCGCTGAAGAGGAACGTGTAGATATACGGACCGAGCATGAAGAACTCGCCGTGGGCGAAGTTGATCAGGCGCATCACGCCGTAGACCATCGTGTAGCCGAGGGCGATCAACCCGTAGATCGCACCGATGGCCAGCGCGAAGATCAGCTGTTGGAGAAAATAGTCGAGCAAGGGGATCGCCTTTATGACGACGGGCCGGCACGGACTGCGCCGACCCCGTTGAACAAACGTCGGGCTGATTACTGCTTGATTAGCTCGAACTTGCCGTCCTTGACGACGTAGAGGTACATCGGCGCGGTGGTGTTTTCACCATTCTCGTCGAAGGCGACCGGGCCGAGCAACGTCTCGACCGTCACGCCATGCAGCTGTGTGAGAACGCCTTCGCGGTCCAGGCTTTCGGCCTTTTCCACCGCGGCGGCCATGACTTGCGCATTGGCGAAGCCGAGCGAGGCATAGGGGCCGGGTGCGCGGCCGAAGCGTACCTGGTGGCGATCGGAGAAATCCTTCAGTTCCGGCGAGGAATCGTAGGGTGGAAGCTGGAAGGTCATCAGCGCGCCCTCGGCGGAGGCAGCACCGACCTGCGTGATGAAATCAACGGTGAAGCCGATATCGGGGCCGATGAACTGAGCCTTCAGGCCCTGCTCGCGCATCTGCTTGAGGAACAGAGCAAGCTGCGGCATGCCGGCGCCCATATAGACGACGTCAGGGTTTTCCAGCTTGATCGAGGCGATTAGCGCCGAGAAGTCGACATCCTCGGGGTTCGTGCCGTAGGTGCCGGAGACCTTGCCGCCGCCGGCTTCGAAATTGTCCTTGAACACGCCGGCAATGCCCTGGCCGAAGACGGTCTTGTCATGCACGAGCACGGCATTCTTCAGGCCGAGCTTCTCCGTCACGTATTTCGCCGGGAGCGCGCCCTGGACGAAGTCGTTGGCGACGGGCCGTACGACGGTCTTGAAGCCCATGCGCATGAGTTCCGGATTCGTGGCGGGCACAACCTGCGGCATGCCGCATTCCGAGTAGATATCAAGGGCCGGCATAGTGACGCCGCTGTTCATGTGGCCGATGACGCCGATGACGGCGCTGTCATCGCAGAACTGCTGGGCAACAAGCGTGCCCTGGCGCGGGTCGGCGCGGTCGTCGAGCGGGCGGAAGACCACCTTGTTGCCCTTGATGCCGCCCTTCTCGTTGAGCTGGTCGAAATAAAGCTGGGCGCCGTCGATCTGCGACTGGCCGAACTCGGCCTGCGCGCCGGACATCGGCGCACTGCCGCCCAGCACGATGTCATCCGCCAGCGCCGGCATCGCACCGGAGGCGAAGAGGAGTGCTGCGGCGGAAAAAAGTATACGGGTTCTATTCATTTTGGTTCCCCTTTTGCTGTTGAGATTCGTTGCACGGAACTCCCATTCCGACAACACATCCGTGAAATTATTAGATGCATTCTTCACGATAGTGACCAGGCGTGCGACTACCTGAAGTTTCCCTTAACCCTCCTCATTTCGCGAGATAACCACCGTCCACCGCCAGCACGTGGCCGGTGGTCATTGCCGAGGCCGGTCCGGCCAGAAAAATCATGGCGGAGGCCACTTCGTCCGGTTCGGCCAGCCGCTTCAGCGGCGTCAGGCTGCGGATCTTTTCCATCTGCGCGCCATCAGCCATCAGATGATCGATCAGAGGCGTACGGACCCAGGTCGGTGCGACCGCGTTAACGCGAATGTCGTGGTCGGCCCATTCGACGGCCAGCGTCCGGGTGAGGTTCACCACCCCGGCCTTGGTCGATTGGTAGGAGACGTTCGGATGGAGGCCGCCGCCCGAATAGCTCATGATCGAGGCCGTGTTGATCACCACGCCGGGAATGCGGCGAGCGATCCAGGAGCGGGCAGCCGTCCGAGAGCATAGGAACATGCCCGTCAGATTGACCGAGACGACGCTGTTCCAGTCCTCGATCGCAAGCTCGGTCGATGGGCGGCGGATAGAGATGCCAGCATTGTTGACGAGGATGTCGAGGCCGCCGGCTTTCTGTTCCGCAGCAGCGAAAACAGCGAGAACATCGGCTTCGTCGGTGACGTCGAGGGCGGAGGCCGTCGCCGCACCGCCAGCCTCCCGCACCTCCCGGCAAACGGCTTCCGCCGCCGCCCGATCCCGGTCGAGGACCACCACATGCGCCCCGAAAGCAGCAAACATCAGCGCCGCAGCGCGGCCGATGCCTCCACCGCCACCGGTGATGAAGACCCGCTTTTCATCGAGTCTGAACATCTTTTCGGGCGCTTTTGCACACATCATGTGTACGGTTCCCTGTTAATCCCGGTCTTCAGCCAACGATCTTGCCGAAGCCGAGGATGAAGTTGGCGACGATCATTTCCGCGCCGACGATCTCGCGGATCTGGAAATCGGAGAACGGATCGCTGGCACTGCCACCGATCTTGATCTCGGCCGTTCCGAGGGCATGACGGAGCGTTTCGGACTGACCCAGCGAATTTTCGATGATCTGCGTTTCGACTACCGCACTTTCCGGCGAGGGAATGATGCGGGTCTGGAAACGCGGATGCAGAGCCGGCTTCTCGAAGGCCGGGCCGTCGGCCTTGAAGTCGATCTCGATCAACGAGGTGCCGCGGCGCGAGAGCTTGGCCGTGATTGCCGTGTCGCTCGCCTTCCAGTCCACTTCGCCCATCTTCTTGGGATAGCCCCAGACCTCGCGGCCGACCGCCATCGAGTCGTCATTGGTGACGATCTCGTAAAGCACGTGACCGCCCGGGCGCCCCTGGTAGCTCACCGGCACGACGATGCCGCCTTCCGCATAGGATCCAAGCGAGCCGCCGGCCGGCACGTCCATGATGAAGAATTCGATCACGTCGGCCCGGACGTCGAACTGCGCCGGCAAAGCCGCGCGGATTGCCGCTTCGTCAACGCGGCAGAACACGCTGACCTTGCTGAAGGCTTTGTAATCGAACGGCGGCGCCTGGTAGAGGGGCGCGCGCTGCGGGAGGGCATAGGCGTTCTGGGACATAGCAGAGAGGGTCTTTCGTGTGAGTTCACTTCGACATGAAGTTCACACTAATGAAAAAATGAAGTCAACATTTCATTTGAATGATTTTCACAAATTCGTCTGTGAAACGAATTTGATCGTCTGGAACGTCTCCAGGGCCTCCGGACCGCCCTCGGAGCCATAACCGGAATCCTTCACGCCGTTGAAGGGAACCTCCGCATAGGCAAGGCCGTAATCGTTGATCGAAAGCATGCCCGTTTCGATGTCTTCGGCGAAACGCTGCGCATTTCTCTGGGACCGTGTGAAGGCATAGGCGGCCAAGCCGAACGGCAGCCGGTTCGCCTCGACGATTGCCGCATCCACCGCCGCAAAGCGGTTGACGACGGCGACAGGCCCGAACGGCTCCTCGTTCATGATCGCGGCGTCCTGCGGCACGTCGGCCAGCACCGTCGGCTCGAAGAAGAAGCCGGCATTACCGATGCGGTTGCCGCCGGTCAGCAGGCGGCCGCCCTTTGCGACGGCGTCACCGATCAACCGGTCCATCGCGTCGAGCCGGCGGGCATTCGCCATCGGCCCCATGTCTATGCCGTAGGAAAGACCATCTCCTACCCTCACGGCCTTCGCCGCATTGACGAAGTCGTCGAGGACATTGTCGAAGGCAGGCTCTTCCACCAGCACGCGCGTCGGCGCGATGCAGACCTGGCCGGCATTGTGGAACTTGTGGCCGGCCAGCATCGAAACGGCGGACGGAAGGTCCGCGTCGGCGCAGACGATGTACGGTGCGTGGCCGCCGAGTTCCATCGTCACCCGCTTCATGTGGGCGCCGGCGAGCGCGGTGAGATGTTTGCCGACCGGCGTCGAGCCGGTGAAGGACACCTTGCGGATCACCGGATGCGGAATGAGGTATTCGGAGATTTCCGACGGCACGCCGTAGAGGAGGTTGATCGCTCCATCCGGAAAGCCGGCATCGGCAAAGGCGCGGACCATGGCCGCGCAGGAGGCCGGCGCCTCTTCGGCGGCCTTCAGGATGACGCTGCAACCGGCGGCAAGGGCGGCGCAAATCTTGCGGATCGCCTGGGCGACCGGATAGTTCCAGGGCGTGAACGCGGCGACGACGCCGATCGGCTCCTTCATGACCATCTGCTGCACGCCGGGCTTGCGCGCCGGGATGATGCGACCGTAGGAGCGGATGGCCTCTTCCGCGAACCAGCGGATGACGTCATCGGCATTGCGCAGTTCCGAGCGGGCTTCGGCAAGCGGCTTGCCTTGCTCGATGGTCAGGATGGGCGCGATGTCCTCGATGCGGGCGCGCAGATTGTCGGCGGCCGCGTGCAGCAGTTTTGCACGGTCGCGCGCCGTGGTCTTGCGCCACTGTTCGAAGGCCATGGCAGCAGCGGCGAGCGCACGGTCCATATCGCGGGTAGTTGCTTTCGCGACACGGCCGATTTCGCCGCCGGTCGCCGGATTGAGCACCGCTAGCGTTTCGCCGTCCGAGCCGTTCGTCCATTCGCCGGCGATGAAGAGTTGGGTGTCGGGATACATGATGTGTCTCGTTCGATTTCGTTGGTCAGCGGTCGAAGCACACGAGCGTGCGTGCAAGAACGCCCTGCTCCAGCCAGCGGAAGGCTTCATTGATCTGTTCAAGCGGCACGCGCGCGCCGACCTGGCGGTCGAGGTCGAAACGGCCGGCCCGGTAGAGGCCGAGGATGCGTTCGAAATCGCGCTCCGGAACCCCGCCGCCATAGTTGCTGCCGATGATGCGCTTCTGGGTATTGGGCAAGGTCGAGGCCGGCAGGGAGACCATCTCGCCCTTGGCGGCGATGCCCACGGAAATCACCGAACCACCGAGCCGGACGCTGTCATAGGCAAGCGCGATGGCTGCTGGCCGTCCGGTGCAGTCGATAATGCTGTCGGGTCCACGGCCGCGGCTCAGCGCCTTCAGTTCCGCGGTGACATCCTGCGTTGCGGAGTTCAGGAAGTGCGTCGCGCCGAACGAACGCGCGACCGCCTCCTTTTCCGGATTGATATCGATGGCGACGACCGCTTCCGCCCCGGCGACCGACGCCGCATGGATGGCGTTGATGCCGACACCGCCGACGCCGATGACGCCGACGATCTCGCCGGGCTCGACGCCCGCATCGTTCACCACCGCCCCGAAACCCGTCGTCACCGCGCAGCCGACGAGTGCCGCGACTTCGAAGGGAATGTTGTCCTCGATCTTCGAGCAGCCCGCTTCCGGCACGACCGCAAGCTCCGCAAAGCTCGACACGCAGGTGAAATGATGGACCGGCTTTTGGGCGCTGCCCAGCCGGCCGGCGCCGTTCCAGAGCGTTCCGCCGCCGGCAGCCTCGCCATAGGTGTCGCACATGGTCGGCAGGCGTTTGTGGCAGTAGAAGCATTCGCCGCAATTGGGCGCCCAGGAGAGGATGACGTGGTCCCCCTTCTTCACCTTTGACACCGCCGAGCCGGTTCGCTCAACGATGCCGGCCGCTTCGTGACCAAGGATGATCGGCAGCTTGGGACGCGACTTGCCCTTTGCGGCGCTGAGATCGCTATGGCAGACGCCGGTCGCGATGATGCGCACAAGCACCTCGCGGTCACCCGGATTCGCGATCGGCACATCCTCGATGACGAGGTCTTCGTTGAACGTGTAGAGAACGGCGGCCTTCATTCTGACTGTCTCCCCTTGGGGTATGCGGTTGTGTGCGTATCGGGACCGGACCTCATCGGCCGGTGCGTTGCTGCCTGTCCCAGCTGCCTTCGACGGATACGGGCAGCCGGTGCTTCATGATGCGCTGGCTCGGCGTACGCTCGAAATCTTCGACCAGGGCGAGGTAGCGCGGGTTCTGGAACGGAGCCAGGCGATGTGCAAGCCAATCGGAAAAAGCCGGATAATCGATAGCGGCCCCTTCCTTCGGCTTGATGAACAGCTTTATCTCCTGTTCGCCGACCTCGGCCTTGACGCCGATCAGCGCGCAGTCCTCAACCATCGGATGGCTGCCGGCCACATGCTCCACCTCGAAGGCCGAGACGTTCTCGCCCTTCACCCGCACGCTGTCCGTCAGGCGGCCGAGGAAATAGAGGTTGCCATCCGCATCGATCATGCCGAGGTCGCCGGTGTGGAAACCGTCCGGCCGGAGCGCCTTGGCAGTCGCCTCTTCATTGCGGAAATAACCGGCGAAGACCGCGCCAGCCTGACGCGGATGGACAACGATCTCGCCATGCACGCCCGCTGCCACGGGCGCACCCTGTTCGTCGAGAATTTCGACGGAAAGCCACGGCACGGGCGTGCCGACCGAACCGAGCACGCCCGCCGCGTTGAACGTGGTGATGCTGGAGGATTCCGTCATGCCGTAGCATTCGCGGAGCGGCATGCCGAAGCGCTCCTCGAAGGCGCGCCAGATATCCCGCGGACACCCGCCACCCCAAGCGACGCGCACCTTGTGGTCGCGGTCGCGCTCGCTCTCTGGCTGTTTTAGGAGGATCTGCAACACACCGCCAAGATAGTGGATCTGCGTCGCGCCGCACTCGCGCACCTGGTCCCAGAAGCGGCTGGCACTGAAGCGCTGCACCATGGAAAGCGTGACGTCGCGTAGAAGGGGGATCGGGATGAGCTGCGCACCGCCGATGTGATAAAGCGGTTCCCAGACGAAGAAGACGTCGCCATCGCGCGCATCCGAGCAGAGAATCGCGCCCTCTGCTGCATAGCGCAGCATGCGATGGGTGACGCGGACACCTTTCGGGCGGCCGGTCGTACCGGACGTATAGTTCAACGCGAAGAGGTCATCGGCACACGGCAGCGGCTCGGCGAAGACGTGATTGCCGCTGGCAAGCCGGTCGAGCGATTCCGTATCACCCGCCTCTGCGACGAGCCGGAACACCGAGGTGTCGGCACCACACTCCGAAATATTCTGGAACAGATCGCGATCGGCGAAGACGACACGCGGATCGCAATGTTCCAGGATGTATTTCAATCCATCGCCGCGCAGCTGCACGTTCACCGGCACCCACACGGCGCCGCACTTGGCGATGGCAAACAGCACAGCGAGGCTGTCGGGGCTGTTGCGCAACATCAGCGCGACACGATCACCCTTCTCGACGCCAAGACGACGAAGCGCGACCGCAACACTGTCCGACTTGCGATGAAGATTGGAAAAGGTGATCGGCTCGCCGTCGAACGTCGCATAGATGGCGTCGGGCGCGGCGGCGGCCCGGGCTGGCAGGCGAGAAATGAAACTTTGGTCTTCCACGCAACAGTCCTGAAAAGTCATTGATCTTGGAAAGCGGATTGCCAGCGCGGCTCAGCCGGATTTCGCCTTTGATCTTGCGGCGAGGAATTGTTCCATCATGCGATTGGGCTCGCCATCGCCATAGGCAATGCGCTGGTTGCGCACGCCGGCCGCAAGCGCGTCGCGGAAACGGGCCTCGGTTACTTCGCGGAAGCGCTGCTTGTTGAGCTTCATGGCAAGCTGCGGCTTGGCGCCAAGCTGTTCGCCGAGCGCCAGCGATGCTTCCAACACTTCCTCGCGCGGGACGATCCGGTTGATGAGGCCGATAGCGACACACTCCGCCGCGTCCATCATGCGGCCGCTTAGGGTCAGGTCGGTGGTTCGCGCGAGCCCGATCATTTCCATCATGATCCACGGACCGGTCGTGCTGGCGATGCCGGAATTGATCTCGGGTTGCCCCATCTTCACGCCGTCATGGCCGATGCGGAAATCGCCGAGCAAGGTTACCTGGAAGGCCGAGCCTGCGGCCAGGCCGTTCAACGCCATGATCAACGGCTTGGAAAGGCTGCGGATACGATCGTAGAGCCGCTCCCATTCGCCGATCCAGAGTTCCGCGCGGTCCGGGTCGAAGGTCTTGGTCTCGTTGAGATCCTGCCCTGCGCCAAAGGCGCGTTCGCCCGCCCCGGTAATGATGATCGCACCGACGGAGGCGTCCTCTTCGGCCGACGCCAGCGCAGCCACGAGATCAAGGCGCATCTGGGAATGCCAGGCATTGAGAACCTCGGGGCGGTTTAACGTGATCACGCGGCAGGAGCCGCGCTGCTCTGTCAGAATGAAATTTGTCATGCGATCCATCGTATCGTATTGTGATACTAAATATCGTATTTCAATACGTGAAATTGTCAACGGAATTTTCACGGCACGAAAAATCATCCGCCGGCAGACTGGCGAAGGCTCAAAAGCTGCCTTTTCCGAAATTAGAAGGTGGTGGACGCCTGCGAGATCGAGCGCGTGGCGGCGACGACGAGAGGCGCGAAAGTCTCTTCCGCCTTTTCGGGGGTGTAGCGCGCGTTGGAAACACCGATATTGACCGCCGCTACGGGACGTCCGGTCTGGTCGAGCACCGCGGCGGCGACCGAGAGATCCCCGGGGAAGAACTCGCCCCAGGCCGTGGCATAGCCGGCATTGCGCGCGACATCGAGCCGCTCGACCAGCGCGTCGACGGTGTGCACCGTCTGCGGCGTGAAGGCCTGCAAGGGCGACCGCTCGATGAGGGACAGGGCTTCCGCGGCCGGCAGCCGGGAGAGGATCGCCCGGCCCGGGGCCGTGCAGAAGGCGGGCATCCGGGTGCCGACAACGACATCGGTATTCAGCATGTGCCGGCTCATAAACCGGGCGGCAAAGACGATCTCCGCTCCATCCGGCAGGGTCAGGTTCACCGCCTCTTCCGTCTCGCGACTGAGATGAAGGAGATAGGGCATCGCCTGGTTGACCAGAGGATTGGCGGTGATGAAATGGCGCGCCATTTCGAGGCTGCGCAGACTGAGTTCGAAACGCTTGGTCACGGGGTCCTTCTGTAGGTAGCCCAGTTTATTCAGCGTATGGGTGAAGCGCTGCGCGGCACTCTTGTCGAGGCCGACATTCGCGCCGATCTGCGCAAGGCTGAGACTCCGATTGGTGCCGTCGAAGGCCTCCAGGACTCGGAACGCCTTCTCCACCGACCGCACCATCAGCGGATCGGTATCGTCGACACTCTTCGGGTCATCAGAGGACAAGCGCGTCACCTTGGCAATTGCTTCGCCGCACCCAGGGGCGGCATGGCAGATCTTGTTTCGTGTAACCCGGCCTCGCGGTATCGGCAAGCCCGCCGGATTACAGCGCGCCGGTAAGATCAGGCGGAGCCCTTGAACAGCAACTCGCGCACGCGGTCGGAATCGTGGGCGACATGCTGGCTCATCAGCGCGCGGGCCGTCTCGCTGTCCCCAGACAGGATCGCGTTGGCCAGCGGGCGGTGGTCCACCGCTTCCGGTTTCGGCGAGGGGGCGTTCTGATTGCAGAAATACCAGAGCCTGAGAGCGAGGTTGAAATTCTGTGTCAGCATGGCCACGAGGTAATCGTTGCGTGCCATCCGGTAAATTCGCCGATGCAACTCGGCATCGCCGGCGATTTGCAGGGAGATGTCGGTCTCTTCGACAAGCCTGTCGGCCAGCTTGGCGAGCGCCTGCCGCTCCTGCGGCGTGGCGCGCACGGCCGCCAGGGCTGCCGCCAGCCCCTCGATTTCGAGCCGTATCTCCTTGATCGACTGCTGGTCGCGCAAGCCGATATCGGCGGCGAAGATGCCCCGGCGCGGATAGATGACCACTAGGTTCTCGCCTTCAAGCCGCCGCAACGCCTCACGGATCGGCGCAAGGCCGATCTCAAGTTCCACGGTGAGTTCACGCTCGTTGAGGGGTTGCAGCGGCTGATAATGCAGGCGGACGAGTCGGTCGAGCAGGATGCCGTAGACCTTGTCACTGAAGCGCTCTTCCGATTTCGCCGCCTTCTCGCTGCCAGAAAGCATGGCCGCGCCGGCCGCGATCGTCACCATGTTACGTCCTTCATTTGCCTGCATCCTCAAAGCCGCCCCGCAGCGGTTACCCGCCGCAGAAAGGACTGGGTCGCCATCTCGCGCGGGGCTGAAAACACCTGCTCGGGCGGCCCCTCCTCCAGAATCCTGCCGGCATAGAGAAAGCACACTTTATCGGAGATTTCCCGCGCAAAACTCATCTCATGCGTCGTGAGTAGCATCGTCATGCCCTGCTTTGCCAAATCGCGCACCAGATCGAGCACCTCCATCACCAGTTCCGGATCGAGCGCCGAAGTGATCTCGTCTAGAAGAAGTACGTCCGGCTGCATGATCATGGTGCGGGCGATGGCGACGCGCTGCTGCTGGCCGCCGGAAAGCTGGTCGGGAAAGGCATTCGCTTTGTCGCGCATGCCGACGCGCTCCAGCATGGCGAGCGCCCGCGCTTCCGCCTCCTCCCGGCCGCAAGAACCTGTCGTGACGGGTGCGACGGTGCAATTGCCGAGCACCGACATATGCGGGAAGAGATTGTAGCTCTGGAACACCATGCCGATGCGGCGACGCAGCGCCACGTGATCGATGCCGAGGCCGGAAATCACCTCGCCACCTAGCCGGATTTGGCCCTCTTGGATATCCTCCAGCCCATTGAGGCAGCGCAGCAACGTCGATTTTCCCGATCCGGACGCGCCGATCAGCGACACGACCGAATGGCGCTGGATATCGAGGTCGATGCCGTCGATGACGCGGAATTTGCCGTAGGACTTGCCGATGCCCTTGAGTTCGATGAGCGGCTTTTCCATCTCAGCGGCCCTCCTTGCTGTCGGCGCGGGCAACGAGATAGTCGACCAGCCGGGTCTGCGGAATGGTGATGGCGATGAACAGGATGCAGACGACCGTGACGGACGACAGGTTGTAATAGTTCGCGGAATAGATCTTGGCCTGGGTGAAGGCATCGACGATGCCGACGATGTTGACCAGCGCCGTATCCTTCTGAAGCGCAATGAAATTGCCGAGCATGGGACCGGCGATGCGGCGCATCGCCTGCGGCAGCACGATGAGGCGCAACACAGCGTCGGACGGGATGCCGAGCGACTGGGCGGCGGAAATCTGGCTGTGATGAATGCCGTTGAGGCCGGCGCGGAACTGCTCGCCATTATAGGCCGCATAGGTGAGCGAGAGCGCGACGATGGCGTAGAGCATCGGATCGCCGTTGCTGATCACCGGAATGCCCATAAGCGGCACGCCGAAGCAGACGAGATAGATGATGACGATGGCCGGCAGGCTGCGGAAGATATCGACATAGAGGACGCAGACCGCACGCACCAGCGCAAAACTCGACCCCTGCAGGGAACGACCGATAGCCAGCAGCAGCCCGAGCAGCATCGACAGGATCTGGGCGGCGATCGCGATCGAGATATTGGCGCCGAAAGCCTTGGTAACATCGACCAGGCTGGCGAGGATGACATCGCCGCGCAGGAAAGTTTTGTAGACCACAGCGTCATTGATGGTGAGGAAAGTGGCGATGGCGAGCACGGGCAGCAGGAAACCGCCGACGCCCATCGCCGTGAAGGCATGGTGGCGCGCATGGGCGGCTGCCACACGGGCAGCAACGTGATCGCCGGCCGTCCAGGCCTCGCCGGACCGGCTGCGGGCGGCAAGCGCCCGGCGGATCGGCACGGCAAGCACGAGGGCGATGCAAAGTGCTCCTAGCGCCGCACCCGGCAGTCGCGCATTCTCGCCGATTAGCGCGGCGGCGCTGCTGCCGGCGAGCAATGCGATGCCGACCGAGGCCGCCGCGAGCGCGACAGCCATGGCCAGCGGCCAGACGGTTGGCAGGGGCGGCGTCTGGCGGGCTGCCCCGCCCGCCGCCGCTGCCGAAAGCGAATCGCCCATGGTCTTTACCATCGTCATTCGGTGGACCACTCCGCAATGGTGGAGACCGGCGCGCCGAGGATCGGCGCCAGCCACTTGACCTCGATGCCTTCAAGCGAGCCGTCGGCGCGCATATCCGCGAGGATCTGGTCGGTGGGCGCGACGTTCTTCGAGCCCTTCGGGAACAGGATCGCCACATCGCCGCCGACCGGATAGCGCCCAAAGACTTTTAGCGCACCGTTCGAGGCCGTTGCACGCGGCAATGCCGTTTCGGTATCGGCCAGCGCCGCGTCGATCTGGTTGGCCATCAGCGCCGCCCACATGTCGTCGTTGGATTGGAAGATGCGCAGGTCCCCGGTGAGCTTCAGCTTCTCGCGCACGAACTTCTCCTGCACCGAGCCGAGCAACACGCCGATGCGCTTGGCGCCCAGCGTCTCGGCGGTGACGTCGCTGCCGGCCTTGGCGATCACGCCCGTATCGGTGAAGCGATAGCTGCCGGAGAAATCGACGGATTTCTTGCGCTCCTCGGTCGGGAACAGGTCCCAGATCGACATGTCGAAATCGGTCCCCTTGCCTGTCACCAGCGACTCGAAGGAGGCGTTTTTCACGACGATCTTGCCAAGGCCGCCGCGATTGGCGATTTCCGCGCCAAGACAATAGAGATAGCCGCCGTCGACGGTTTCGGGCGTATTGCCCTGGTAGGCCTGCGGCGAGGGCAGCGGCACGGCGATGGTCAGCACGCCCTCCTGCGCCGGCGTCAAGGCATGTTTGGCGGCGTCAGCGCGCAACTCGCAACGGCCGAAAGCGCCGTCTGCCGCCATGGCCGGAACCGCGGCAAACAGAACCACGGTGGCCAGCAGCGTCTTGATGGATACCTTGCTCATTCTTTGTTCTCCCCTCAGGATCGAGCGTTCATGCTGGTATCGATGCGCCGAACCCGGAAATCCGGATTCGGCCTGGCAAATGCGTCAAACAAGCGACGCCACGACAATTGGCACGCCGTTTTCCGGCGTGGAGGCGAAATCGCCGATAGAATATTCCGCGCCCAGAACCTCGACCACGCGCAGCCGCTCGTCGCCGGCCGCAATCGTCGCGCCGAGCGAGACGCTGCCGCGGCCGACCTTGCGTTCGGTCAACTTGTAATCCTTGATCGTGTTGCGGCTGATGATGTCGAAAGACTGGAAGCCCGGCCCGTTGACCTCCGGTACCGCCCGCACCTGGTAATGCGGGAAGAGTTGCAGGTCGGCCCAGGCCTCGCGGCTGACGGACGGGTCGAAATCGACGGCGATCTCAAGCATCACATCGTCGTAGAGCGAGGTCCGGCCGCGCATGCCGGTTTCCGTCGCTTCCAGTTCGATGCGGGCGAAATGCTTGGGATAGCCCCACAATTCCCGCCCGCCGGCGACGGTGGTGTGCTTGTCCTCATATTCGAAATAATAGGTGCCGCCGACATGCTCGCCGTAGCGGATCGGCAGGATGATCGCCGCATCGAAATAGGTGCGGCCGGAATTGTTGCCGAAATCGGCGATCGACACGACGAAACGGTCATCTGCCAGTTCGAAGGGCAGCGGCTCCAGCAGCCGCTCCATCTGTGCGCGCTCACCGCGGCAATAGACTGAAAGCGTCTTCAGGCCGGGGCAGGCATAGGTGACGTTTCCCGGTCCGAAACGCAGGAAATTCCAGAATTGTAGCGGGTCGTATTGTTTCATTTCGCTCACTGTCGTTCAGATTCTTGTTGCACTGACATTTCAGATCAATTTTTCATCGCTGTCAAGCAACCCAATCGATGCTGATTTTGAATCAGGTCGCAACTGATTGTTTTCACGGTTATATTTTATGTCTCTCACGGTCTGAACTTTTGCAAAGCGCTCTGGTAACCCAGTACCGGCATCGGGGAAAACCGCTTGACGTGTCAAAAACCTGCGCTATCACATTCACTTGTATGAATTTTTGTGAATATTTTTTCATCTGACCCTATCATCTCCCTCCCATCATCTCCTTACAGTGCCGAGGACCGCCATGACCCGCATTCCGCTCCACAATGCCAACAACATGCCGCTCCAGGCGCCGCTGATCCCGGATCCCTTCGTGCCCTATGAATGCCCGGGCAATCGCAGCCTCAACGCCATCTGCCAGGGCGATCCGGCAATCCTCGGCCAATATCTGGAGAACACACCGTTCACGCTCGCCGGCGACCGGTTCCTGGTCTACGTTTCGGACTTCACCAACTGCCGCAAGGCGCCCTTCATGGATGCCGGCATCGTCATCCCGGTGCGTTTTGGCGACCACGAGGGCGGCTACTTCCTCTTCGAATACGAGGACAACGACGCTGCCATCGCCGCCGGCCGCGATCTCTGGGGTTACCCGAAAAAATTCGGCACAATCGAACTGACCGAACGCGCGGGCGGCGCAACGGCAAGCGTCGTCCGCCATGGCGTTCCGCTGATCACCATCGACTGCACCTTCGACGGCACGCAAGCCGCGCCGCTGAAGACCACGCCGCATCTGAACATTCACATCCAGCCGGCGCCCGACGGAAAGATCTTCAACAAGCGGGTGATCGCCCGCGACACGTCGCCGGATTTTCAGATGACCTCCTGCCGCTGGGGCGCGGCCGCGGTCTCGCTCGGTGCCCTCGCCACCGATCCGCTCTCGCCGCTGGGGCCGGTGCAGGTTCTGGCCGCCAATTATGTGATCGGCGATTTCTTCGCCACCGAGCAGAACGGCTGGGGCAGGACCATCGCCGACCTAGTCGTCAACGGCGTTCCGGCACGAGAGATTTGACATGAGCGATGATACGATGAACGGCGCACTGCTTCTGGTCGGCTGCGGCAATATGGGGCGGGCGATGCTGCAAGGCTGGCTGGCGGCCGGATTCGTCCGTCCCGACGCCGTGCATGTAGTCGAGCCGGTGGAGGCGCTGCGCGCCGAGGCCGGCGCGCTCGGCGTCAGAACCCATGCTTTGGCCGAGGCGCTGGACGCCAGTTTCAGGCCGACGACCGTCGTACTAGCAGTGAAGCCGCAGGTCATGGCGGCGGTGCTGCCGGCCTACCGGCCCCATGTGGCGGAGAGCGTCGTCGTCAGCATCGCCGCCGGTATCCAGCTCGCGACGATAGAGGCTGACCTTGGCGAGATCGCGGCGATCAGGGCAATGCCGAACACGCCGGCGGCGATCGGCAAGGGCTCAACGGTCGTCTTCGCCAACGACCGCGTGAGCCCGCAGCAGGCTGCACAGGTGACAAGGCTTCTCTCCACCGGCGGCGCAGTGCACCACGTCGACCATGAGGCGCTGATCGACGCGGCCACCGCCATATCCGGTTCAGGCTCGGCCTATGTGTTCCATTTCATCGAAGGCCTGGCCGAGGCAGGCACGCAGCTCGGTCTCTCGCCGCGAACGGCCCTGGCGCTTGCAAGGGAAACCGTTTTTGGCGCCGGCGCGCTAGCCATGGCGGCGGACACTCCGCCTGCTGAACTGCGCCGACAAGTCACCAGCCCCGGCGGCACCACCGAAGCGGCCCTAAGCGTGCTCACCGAAAACGATGCTCTGTACATTCTACTGAGCCAAGCTGCGAACGCTGGTTATCGCCGCGCTGTCGAGCTTGCGAAACTGGGGGAAAGTTGAATGCTGCCATGGTCGAGGAAACCCCGGCCGCAAGCCACAACATGTCGCGGCCCTGCGACGACAGTTCCGCATCGGCCAGGACACGGCGCCGATCGAGACGCAGGGTCACGCCGAGGAACGCGTCATGCGCGGCGGACAAAGACAAGCCCTCGCCGTCGCACCATTAAACGACGGATGGCGGAATTTCTGAGCGATCGTCCCTTCAAATTCGCCGGCGAGAAATCGCCGCCTTCTCTGTATTGCATAGCAAAGCGCGCCCCGAGGAGGTTGGCTTTGGCCGCCCGAAGGGCGCGATTTCGAGTGCGAGCCTGCTCGGCTCCCTGCAAATGCGCATCGACCTGCAATCCGACTTCACCAGCGCTCTGATGGAGAGCATCGATAAAGGCGTCGGGCGCCTTGTCGACGCTGACATGAACGAAGCATCGGCGCGCCTGAAAGCTACTCAAGCATAGGAGCAATTGGCGATACAGTCGCTGCAGATAGTCAACACAAGCGCCGCCAACGTGCTGTCGCTGTTCCGATAGGGGCGGATTTAGCCTTAAGCTGCGGAACGACTTTCCAAACCGAGCGTTATTTGACCGGGCTCCGTTCCCTTCCCCCGGAGCCCGTTTACACAGCACACTCCTGGCCCCCGTCGTCGCCTTTCGGGGCCATTTTCTATGAGTGAATGGGAAAGAAGAAACGCCCCGGACTTAGGTCTGGTGCGCCGCCGAAGGGCGCAGCCTACTGACCTTGCGTGACTCACCTACCCGGCCGCGCCAGTGACCGGGCAATGTCGATGATGTCGTCCCTGGCCGCGGTCGGGTCTTCTTTATTCCAGGCAACCCCGAGCCCGATCTTCAGATCGACGCCGCGCACGGGCCGAAGTTCGAAGTTGCGGTTCGGCAGATCCTTCGTCCATTCCGGCGCAAAGCCGATACCGAGCCCCGCTGAGACGAGCGACACCAGCGAGAAGGTGTCGTCGCAGCTGTAGGCAATGTTGCCGGTCAGACCATGGGTCTCGAACATCTCGGAGAAATAGCGCTCCGAGTAGGAGAGGTTCTGACGGGAAAAGGCGATGATCTTCTCTGAACGCAGATCCTCGATATCGACCTCGCTGCGAAGGGCAAGCGGACGCGTCTTTTCGACGGCCAGCAGATAGCGCTCATGCGCGATCGAGAAGAAGCGCAAGGATCCGATGTTCTCGACCGGACGGATAAAGCCGAGATTGATCTGACCGTTCTCTAGTCCACGAATGATGTCGCTGGTGGACCCGCTTCTCACATGCAGTGCCACGTCAGGAAACTTCCGGCCGATACGGGCCAGGAACGCCGGCAGCACGCCGGTCGTTGCCGGATACACTGTCCCGATCTTGATCGTGCGGGCCGCCTTGCCGGCGACCGACCGCGCCACCTCCGCCGACATCCCGACATCACCAATGATCCGGACCGCCCGATCGTAGAACACCTCCCCTGCCCGCGTCAGCTCGACCCTGCGCGTCGACCGCTCCAGCAGCCGAACACCGAGCTCCTTCTCCAGCGCCTGGATGTGGGAACTCAACGCCGGCTGGGCGATGCACATCCGCGCAGCCGCCCGATTGAAGTGCAGCTCCTCTGCCACGGCAACGAAGAACGAGAGTTGGCGCAGTTCCATGTCGTGCTCCGCGCTTAATGCGAGCAACTCGATCGCCGTGTCTTCAGCGACGCCTTGCCTTGCTAAAAACGATAGGCGCGGCAGGTCGCACGCTCGCGCGCGCTCCTTTGGCTCGCTATAGTCCGAATAGAATCACCTCTAAGCGCAATGCGCTCCGAGGTTGTAAATACTCACCAAAATTCGCCACGTCAAGGCGAAATCGATATGGAGAGGCGATTTTGTTGCCGGTTCAATGCAGAATGGCTCGCACGGCTCTTCAGATGAGCGTCAAGGAGCTTGCTGAGGCAGCGACAGTCTCCACCAACACGATCGTGCGTTTCGAACGCGGCGAAGAGCTTAAACCTCGCACGGTTGCTGACATTCGTTCTGTCTTGGAAAACGCCGGCATAGCATTCATCGACGGCGACTACGCAGGAAGTGGTGGGCCTGGCGTGCGACTGAGCAAATAGTGCCGCTCTCCCGAACGACAGCATTCCAGTCGATACATTATGCGATCCGAAAGGCACATAACAAGAACATCGGATCTGTTTGCAGAGCAAAGCGCGGAAGGCGCCAAGCTACTTGAAAGGCTTCTAACCCTCCGTCAACTTATTGCAGAAACCTCGCGCAGCCACTCAATGAACAGCCGCCCACTTTCCTTTTTTGGCTTCCTCGCCGGCACTACAACAAAATAGGCCGCCCTGGTGCGGATGGACGCTTCGGTAAGGCGGACCAAGCGGGTTTGCTGGATAAGGTCGGCGACCAGACGATTCCAACCGAGCGCAATGCCTTGCCCGTTCATTGCGGCATAAATGGCCTCCGTGTAGAAGCTGGATCGTAGGCCGCGGGCCTTTTTCGGCGCTTTCACGGAAAAGGCCGCAAGCCATTCGTCCCAACCTGTCCAGGTCGGGTCGTCAATATCGCTCGTAATTAGTGGATGACCGACAAGATCTTGCGGTGTGCGGATCGGGTCGACCGTGAGTAGATAATCCCTCGCCGAGTGCTTGCTTCTGTCCGCAGTCGGAGCTTTGCCGCTGCTCTATGGGGTCTGCTGAGGACCGGTTGGCCAATCTAGAACGGCGCAGTCACCGCGTGCTGCTGATCGCATAACGGCCTAACCCATCCATCGTCCCGGCGAAGGGACCTTGCTGCGGAGGGCTGATGGCTGTGCCCGTCCGAAAGCCTGTCTTGTCGTCTCCTCCGATCAAGCCGCCAGGGCTGGCGCTCCCTTATGAGCGATGAAGATGGTTCGGTCCCTGAGCATGCGATGCAACACCACCGCCAGCTTGCGGGCCAGCGCGACGCGCGCCTTTCTCGGACCGGCACGTCTGGCGACGGCCAACGCCAGCCCTTCAGATCGGAACCTTTGACCGGTCGCGTCAGGACCTCGTAGAGCACGGTTCGCACGCTGCCATCGCCGATCTTCGAAATGCGACCGCTATGATCGGTCTCGCCCGATTGATATTTCTTCGGCGTCAATCCGAAATGTGGCTCGACCGCCCGCGACGATCGGAATCGCTCCGGTCCATCGACGGCCGCGACAAACGTCAGCGCCACCAGGACGCCAACGCCTGGCGTCGTCATCAACCGAAGTGCGTTGTCGACCTGACGGGCGATGGCACGCAGCTTGCGCTCAAACCCTGCAAATTCGTGCACAAGCGCGTCGCGCACCTTCAAGAGTGCCGTGGCGATAGCTTCCAAGGTCAAATGGCCTGCAATCAGCGCGCGGATGCGCCCCGCGAAAGTGCGCCGCGTCGTCGGCCCGACCTTGAGGCCGAAGCCGCGCACTGCCGGGATTGTGCGAGGCAGTTTGATGTCGGCATGCACCGTTCGGCGCTCGATCGAAGCGCCACGATTGCCAGCACCTACGGCATGGTGGAATGCCGGCCACGGATATCCCGCCCACAGCATTCGGCGCGGAGCCGCCCGCTGAATAATTGGAAGGACGGAGGTTGGGTGGCCGTCGGGATCGCAGCCAGAGCACCTTTCAGCGGCCCGACAGGCATGCAGCAAGCGACGGACCGAGCGAAGGCGTCATGCGGGCGCGACTGTGCCATCAGCCGCCGGCGCCTGAGAAAGAAGGAGACAAAACCGTGTTTTCGGCTGTTAGACCTCGCCAGCCCGGATCATGGAGAAGTAGTCGTCGCCTCCAACCTGACCGCCCTTGAGCGCAATCTGCAGGCCGTCCGCCGGGCCGCCATGGGCAATGCATAGCGGAGAGCCGGGCGTTTGCGGCAGTGGCATTTTCAGCGTGAGGGCGGAAATGCCCATTTCGCCGAGCGCATGGCTGGACGTGTCGCCACCGGCCACCACCGCGCGGGAAAGGCCGGTGCGCGAAACGAGTTCGGCCTGGATATGGCCGAGCGCCCGGCCAAGCCGATGCGCGCGCCCTTGAATGAATCCAGCTCGCCGCCGCGATCGGCGGACGGCCCCATCGCCGTGTAAAGAGCGACGCTTCGGCCGCTCTCGAGCACGCTCAGACCGGCTTCGACCGCCGTTCCGATTGCGGCTGCGCTGCCGTCACCGGACAGGGCGAGCGGGTCAAGCTGCAACCGAAGCCGTTGGTCAGTGCATGGCAAATTTGCCGCTCGGTCGTGGGGAGGCACACCCGCAATTTGTGATCGACGAACAGCCGCACGATGAGCACCGTCAGCGCTTGGCGGGTCTCCTCCGGCAACTCCGGCCGTCCCTTTGGACAGCGCCTCATGGACGTGAACGAGCCGCCCCGACCAGGATGCCACAGATACAAAAGCTCGCGAACCTCGGTCCGTGGGCATACCTTGTGCTCCAATTCGAGCGGCCGCTCTCGTTTTTTCGAGAGAAAAAGCTGCCGGTCTGTTCACGGCCCCAATTAACACGCTCGCCCCTATCCTTCGCCTTGAAAGGAATCGAACCGCCGACAGCCAAAAGAATTGGCGTAGGATTCACTCGTCGCCGTGCTCAAAGGGCCATATCTGGGCACCGTGCAGAATGCGCAGAATGCGAACACAGTCGACTGTCACCGTGTAGGCGGCGATGTAGGGAGTGCGCGGAATTACCAACTCCCGCGTTCCCTCAATTCGACCAGGGCGGCCGCTTTCGGGAAAGTCGAGGAGACGCCGAACTGCATGCGCAATCTCCTCGTCGACGTGCACCGCCGCTTTCGGGTTTTCACTTTCAATGTAGCTGAAGATAGCGTCTCGATCGTCAAGCGCATACTGCGCCCAGACAAGCCTCATCGGTCGCCAGCCCCGGCCTTACGCGGAGCTGCCGCCCGGCGCTCGCGAAAGCGAGCCTCAGCATCCGCATCCTCGTAATCAGGTCGCGTATCCTCGAGAGCCTCCAACACTTTGGCGCGGAACCAGGCATCGTGGGCGTCACTGCTACCGACCATCTCGAGCGGTAATGAGCCTTCGTTCGCCGTTCGCGTCAGAAGGATACGAACAGCATCCGAGACAGTCAGCCCCATGTTTTGCAGGACAGCCGTGGCGCGGTCCTTGATGTCAGCATCAATCCGCGTCTGGACCAGTGCATTTGCAGCCATGACAAATCTCCTTCACAAGGCCAATGTAATGCACCTGCATGACAAAATCCAGTATCATCGCGAATGGTGAGACTTCGGAGTTTAGCCGCTTCCCTACGATACATTATGCGATCGCAGAGGCACGAAACGGAACATCGACTGAACAAAATTGTCGCCTTGATGTCAGAGAACCGATCGTGCCGATTTGCCTCTCTTGCCCGACAGCGAAAACTTGCCGGACAAGAGATTATTGAATGCTCTATGGCTTGCCGCGTTGTGAGAGAAGCTTGCCGCCGAACGCCCAATTGTCGTCGCTGACGTCATTGAAGACGATGCTGACGGTTCCGGGCGTGCACCCACAATGCTCGACCAGGGCACGTGTAACGGCCTCGGCCGTTTTCTGCTTTTGCTCGACGGTACGACCTTCAGACAGGTCAATTCTTATCCAGGGCATGGTGGTTTCCTTTCCAGAAATGGTTGATGGATCAAAAAGTCGCGGTTGATGGCGTACCGGGCGGAATCGCTAATCTCGCTCCATTGCCAATTCCTTGGCTCGCGCCGCTGCTGCAATGGTTTGCCCTATGATGCGTGGCATAGCCGCCGCCTGCTCGAACACGGCCAACCCCGCTGCAGTGGTGCCGCCGGGACTTGCGACCGCATGCTTGAGTTCGAGCGATGATCGCGGGTCTTCGTCGAGGAGCCCGGCCGCACCAACGATGACCTGGCGCGCGAACCTGTCGGCCGTTTCCTTTGAAAAGCCTATTTGTTCGGCCGCCTCCTGCAGATGTTGCGCGAATGAGAAGACGTATCCCGGTCCGCTGCCGGTGATCGCTGTTGCAACGTCGATCTCGTTTTCCGATCTCAACCAATGGAAGTGTCCTACAGCCCCGAAACCGACCTCGACAAACTCTTGATCCTCGGACGATATCGCGCCGTCGGCATATCCGACGCTGATAGCCTTGCGTACGATCGCCGCGAGATTTGGCATCACCCGCACCAACCGTGAATTCACTGCAGCGCCCTGTCGCAGCGAAGCAAGCGATGTTCCCGCGGCGATCGATATGATCAACGATGATTGCAGATTTGCCCGGGCACTGAAGAGGGCCTCAACCGCGTCACCTGGTTTGACCGCTACAACACAGACATCAAATTGCTCAGCGCCCAGTGCAAGGCTGTCGCCGACAATTCTGGTGTCGAGTTGCCCTCCCAAAAGCTTCCTCGCCTTGTCTTCATCTGAATCGACCACGGTCAGGGAGAGGTTCGCCATCAGCCCGTTAAGGGCAAGTGCGATTGCCGATCCCATGTTGCCGCAGCCAATCAGCAGTACAGAGCACCGTTTCGATAAAAGCGACACGATCTTTGGACTCCAGGGTTTGTGAAACTCCTCGTCGCTTCCGCAAACGATCTGCGGAAGCGACGTATGCAAGAGGTGGTACTCCGGTCGCTACTTCTCTCCCCAATGGCCGATCAAGCGATACTCAGCGGGACGGTTGCGGCGCATCCAGATGGCGCGACTGATGCCGAGCGCCAGAACGACGAGATTGATCGCGGGCAGAATCCAGTTGATCGCACCCTCCCGCCCGGTGAACATCGGTATGTTGATGAGCACATAGAAGACGACGACGGCGAGCGCGACAGCGGAGATAGCCGGAGCGATCTTGCCTTCCCACATCGAGACGCCGCGGCCGTCGCGCCAGAAGAACGCGAGAATAGATATCGCGGTCAGCAGTTCCATGGCCGGAATACTGACCGCAACCGGCACGCTTCCGACGACGAAGAGATCGAGGTATGGATCGAGCCCCTGCCAGGCGCAGTACAAAAGCACGATGGCGCTGAAGGCGGTGTGGCTCAGGCTCGCCACCCAGGCCGAGCCGCTATCCTTCGATTTCCTTGCAAAAACGGGATTGATGGCGCGGTCCCGACCGAGTGCATAAAGATAGCGAGCGGTGGCGTTGTGGAAGGCGAGAATGGATGCAAACCAACTGCCGACGACGAGCAGCGTGATGACCTCGGCAAAGCTGGCGCCGACATACTGGCTCGCGGCCATGGTGAACATTTCGGTCGGCTTCTCGTTGGCAACGGCGACAGCCGTGCTGCCGAAACCTTGCACGATGGCCCAGGTGACGATGGCCTGAAACACCGCGATCAGGGCAATGGAAGCGAAGGTCGCCTTGCGCACGGTCGCCACGGGATCGCGCACATCCTCTCGAAAAAGCGCCGTGGCCTCGAAGCCGGCAAAGGCAGCAAAAACAACGAGCAGAACAACGCCGATTTCACCGCCGGTAATCGTATCCGGTCGAAACGGCTGGAGCGATAGCCCCTCTGCACCGCCCGCAACGACGATGCCGGTCGAAAGCACAAGCAGTACGGCAACTTCGACCAGCATGATGACGCCGAGAACACGGATATTCAGTTCGACATTCAAGACGCCGAGAACACCCATGGCCGTCAACGCCCCGAACGCCCATGGCTCCCAGGAGGTTTGCACGCCCGTCATCGAGGCCATGGCCTGGCTTGCGAAGACGGCGAAGGGGCCGATCGCTCCCGTTGCCGCGATCGCATAGGCAAGCACGGCCACGAAGGCGGTACCGAGGCCGAGTGGACGCCCGAGGCCGGCGGCAATGTAGGAAAAGAGAGCGCCTGCGTTCGGCACGAAGCGCGTCATCGCGGTGTAGCCGACAGCGAAGATCGCTAGGAAGGCGCCGACCACCAGAAACATGCCGGCAGTTCCGATGCCGCCCCGTCCGATCGCCAGCGGCGTCGAACCGACGGCAAAGCCCAGAGGCGCCGCCGCCGCGACCACAAAGAAAACCACGTCTTTGGCGCCCAGCCGCCCTCCTCCAGCGCGGGTCGTTGTATTAGTCAAGCTCTGCGCCCCCGGTCCGGGTTCTTCCGACGAGTATGTGTTGGTCATAACGTTCCCCTTTTTGTTGCTATTTGAAGCTTATCTTGCGCGTCGTCCTCAGACCGCCTTGCCGAAACCACCGCCACCGCCGGTCATGATCGACAACCGATCGCCCGCAGCGAGCAGGATCCCGTTGGCTTTCAGAAGATCGACCCTGTTAACGCTGCCGGATATCTCGACGCGCGGCGGAAGGCCGGGCTCGCCGCCCATCAGTCCCCAGGCCGGTGTTGTCGAACGGTCCAGCCAGAGATAGAGCTGGGTCGGCGCGTCGAAACGATAACGCCGCACGATGCCGCAACCGCCGCGATGCTGGCCAGCCCCACCGGAACCCTGGCGGATGGCGTATTCGGTGACGGTCACCGGATAGCGCGCTTCCAACGCCTCTACCGGCGTGTTCCGGAAGCTGCCATTCAACACATTGATGATGCCGTCCGCACCGTCGGCCTTGGCCGATGCTCCCCATCCACCGGCATGCGCCTCAACGCACATGTAGGACTGATTCGGATCGTGCGGATCCTGACCCGCGAAGTAGGTGATCATCGAGTCACCGAACTGCGCAGCGGTCACGCGATCGGGCAACACGGAGGAAAACGCGCTGATAAATAGGTCGATCAAGAGACCGAACGACGAGTAGTACCAGGCGCAGGCGGCCGGCTCGAGCGCGTCATGCAGCGATCCCGGTCGGGTGACGATCTCGATGTTGCGGAAACATCCACCGTCAAACGAGCGCTCAGGCGCCAAAAGCATCTTGTAGGCGACCCGCAAAGCGGCGACCGTCTGGGCGCGACCGCAGTTGATCGGTCCCCTCGTGGCGTCAGGGCTATCGCTCAGGTCGACAACCAGCCGTTCACCCTTCACATGGACCTTGATTGCGATCGGAACCGCCTGTCCGAGCACGATGCCATCATTGTCCAGATAGCCCTTGCCTTCGTAGGTTCCGTCAGGGATTGCCGCGACCGATTGCCGATCTGCCATTTCGCTTTGACGGAAGATCTCGTCGCGGCAGGCTTCGACGGTGGCGAGGCCGAAGCGGTTGATGATCTCCAGCATGCGGCGCTGACCCGTCCGGCAAGCGGCGATCATGGCGTTGATGTCACCGACGATCAGGTCCTTGCTGCGGCTGTTCCGGCGAATGATGTCGATGATGTCTTCGACCGGTCCGTGCTTGTTGCCGATCTTTACCGGCCCGAAGCGTATCCCCTCCTGGTAGACCTCGGTGGTCTCGGTTCCGCCGCCGGGATCGCGCCCACCGACATCGGTAACGTCGGCGCGTGCGGCGACATAACCAACGAGTTCCCCTTCGAGAAACAGCGGCGCAAACATCGTCACGTCGGTGAGGTGCGTCCCCTGAATATAGGGGTCGTTGAAGAAGACGATATCGCCGTCCTGAAGCCAGGCTTTCCCGCCGCGCAACCGCACGGCTTCCTTGACCGCCTGATCGAGGCTGCCGAGGAAGAGCGGCAGGCCGCTCGACTGGCCGAGAACGTCGGCATTACGGTCGAGCAGCGCGACGGCAGCGTCGCCGTTTTCATAGATCAGCGGCTGAAAGGCAGATCGCACCAAGGTCGCGAGCATGTCGTCTGCAGCGGACAGGAACAGGTTTCGAACGATCTCGGTGGTAACGACGTCGACGGTCATGGGTTGATCTTCCTGAGGATAAGAGTTCCGAACTGTTGTTGACGCGCGGCCCATCCGGGCGGCACCAGCGTGGTCGAACCGTCTTCCAGAATGATTGCAGGGCCGGTGATGACGTCCTGGCGCTCGAGGCTTTCGCGGTGGACGATGCGCGCTTCGTGGCGCTTGCCATCGATTGTCACGGTGCGCTTCGTCTCTCCTCGCACCTCGGCCGGCTTGTGCCGATCGACAAAATCGGCGCCGATCTTCCCGGTGGCCGCAAGCCGCATCTGGACGAGTTCGACCGGCGCGCCCGGCATCGCGTGCCCAAAGCGTTGACGGTAGGTGTCGTGGAACGCCTGCAGCAAGCTTTCCGGATCAACCATCTCCACTGAGACGGGATGGGCCTGGCCGGCGTAGCGCATCTCCACTGTCGTGACGTAGCTGGACGCCGCTTCCTCCACGCCTTCCTCCTTCAGAAGCCTAGCGCCCTGTTCACGAAGCAAGGCATGTGTCCGCTGAAGGAGTGAACTGGCGTCTAGGTCGTGCGCGAGACCGCTCAACGGCGCCGAGACGTCGTGGCGAACGTCGGCGTGCAGCATGCCCCAGGCGGACAGCACGCCAGTCCCGAATGGAACGATGACCTCGGAAATTCCAAGCTCGTCGGCCAAAGCCGCCCCGTGCAGAGGACCTGCCCCGCCAAAGGCGAGGAGCGTGAAGTCGCGTGGATCGATGCCGCGACGCATGGTCAGCGTGCGGATGGCATTGGCCATCATGGCGTTCGCCACCGCAAGCACGCCCGCGGCAGCGGCGTCCACGTCGATGCTGAGTTCACGGGCCAACGAGCCCATGGCCTCCTTGGCGGCGCGAACATCGAGGGTCATCCGGCCGCCGAGGAACCAGTCGGGATCGATCCGCCCGAGGAGAAGCTGTGCGTCAGTAACGGTCGGCTGCTTCCCGCCGAGCCCGTAGCAGGCTGGACCAGGATTGGCGCCGGCGCTCAGCGGCCCGACGCGCAATCCGCCAGCTTCCGCCCGCGCGATCGATCCGCCGCCAGCACCGATCGTGTGCAATTCCACCACCGGCATCTTCATCACGTTGTCGGCGATATCGCCTTCTGCGGACAGGGTTATTCGCCCGCCGATCACCAGGCTTACGTCCGAGGAAGTGCCGCCCATATCGATCGCGATGATGTTCGGCCGGCTCAACGACTTCGAAATGGTCTCGGCCGCAACCACCCCTCCGGCCGGACCCGACAGGATCGTCTGAATGGGCTGACGCGCCACGAGTTCGGCCGAACAAATACCACCGCTCGATCGCATCACGTGCAGGGGTGCTGCGCATTCCCGCGCGCCAAGTTCCCGTACGAGCGCGGCGAGATAGGTCTCGACCGTGCGGGCAACATAACCCGTCGCGACTGTCGTCGACGTCCTCTCGAACTCTCCTTGCTCCGGCGCGATTTCATGAGAGAGCACCACGGAGACCTGCGGCAACCGCTTCTGCAGCAGGGCCTTGATCTCCAGTTCGTGCGCAGGGTTCTTGTGGGCGTGCAGGAGACATACGGCGACGCTGCGCACGCCTTCGGCGCTCAGCCAACCGGCAAACTTGTCGATGTCCGCCACGTCTAGCCTTGTCTCGACGGAACCATCATGACGGATGCGCTCGCGCACAGTATGGATGTCCTGCGCGCAAACCAACGGGTCGGCCTTTTTGGGTTTGAGGCTCCAGATATCCTTGTTGCCCGCTCGGCCGAGCGACAGCACATCGTGAAACCCTTCGGTGGTCACGAGAGCGATCCGCTCGCCGGTACGGGACAGAATGGCGTTCAGCCCCGCCGTCGTGCCATGGACGAGAAACTCGATATCCCTGGCAATGCCAAGTTCATCCAATCCCTTGAGCATTCCCTTTGCGGGCTCACGGGGTGTGCTGAGCACCTTGTATGTTCGAGTGCTGTTCGCGTGGGTATCCATGATGACGATATCAGTGAATGTTCCTCCGATATCGACCCCGACACGCAAATGGGGCGAACTCATTTCTTCCTCCAATTCTATCATATATTCAATGCATTACGCTTGCGAGCGGTGACCGCCGGCTAACGAGATACGGATGTGTTGTGGTGAGTGACGCAGCGTGCAACCTCGTAGAGCCTTGCAGGCCCCAGCGCGCCACCGTCTTCGGCAAGCAAAGGCAGCATCTGCACGCCATCCTCGTGGCGCCCGGCAGACTCAAGCCATGTCCGGTAACTATCGACCGACGCCCAGAGCGCCGTCACAAGCACCTCGTCGCCGTCAGGCAATAGCTTCTGCACCTCGACGCCGAGACAGCCCGGAGATGCCAGAGCCCGTTCTGGAATCTTTCGGGCCCCGAAAAACCGGACCAGGTCCTGGCTCTGCCCCGCCTTTGGCTTCAAACTCAGTACACTTCGGATCATGAACGTCTCACCGTCAGTTTGGGTTGGCGCTGGCGCGAACCCGTTGAACCTGCTCTCGGCTTGCTTTCTTGAGCCAACGAGTGGTCGTCTTCCGTCGGCGGACACCGGCGGAAAGCGCGACTGCGTTGGATCTGAATTTTCCTAATTGCGTGCGCTGCTACTCAAGGAGCGCCCGGGTATTCGCCGGAGATCAGGCGGTGGCATCCGCCCCGTCTCCGAAATACTCCATCGTGCAAGTGTGGAGCATCACCGCAATGCGGTCCGTATGATTCCAGGTCGTATGCGTTCGCGTCGAGGCGAAGTGCAGGGAGTCACCCTGCTCCAGCACATAAACCGTACCCTCCACCTCGACGGTCAGCGCCCCCTCGACCATGAAGATGAACTCCTCTCCCTCGTGGTGCATCGGTTCGGTGCGGCGCCCCGGCGGCTCGGTAATGAGCGCGCTGCTCAAGACACTTCCGGGAAACTTGGTGGAGAGGCGCTCGTAGGTCGCGGAGTTCGGGCCGATCGCATAGGGGACCCGCTTGTTGTGGCGGGTTTCAGCACTGTCCCCGGCCGGCTGATCCAAAAACAGATTGATGGAACTGTCGAGCGCACGCGACAACGCAACCAGTGAGGTGAGCGACGGCATCGCCTGGCCACGCTCAATCTGGGAAATGAAGCTAAAGGAAAGTCCCGACTTCTCGGCGACCTCCTTCAAGGTGAGCTTCAGTTCCTTGCGGCGACGGCGCAACCGCTCCGTAAGCGGCACGACGGCAGAACCGATCATCTGGTCCACAGTAAATCCCTCCCAGAATTGTGCTGTGGCTACAATTTCACGGAAACCGGCGTCGCCGTCAAGAGAAATTGTGATGGCAGTACAATTTTGAATCGGAATATGTCGCCCTTTGAAAAGAGAAGCGAACCTTCCGTCCAGGCATTTCGAGCAATAGCTTCTGGCTCGGCGTCCGCGGAACCTAATGCTTTTGGGTGACTTTTCGCGCGTCCTCCGCGCGTTCTACTATCTTGGCGAAATCTGGAGAGGGGTATGCACTATCGCCAAAGGTCGGTGCTGTTCGCAGCGCCTTGGCTAATCATCGGAGCGGCCGCAGTAGTCGCTTCGGGCGGTATAACCGTTGCAGACTTCGAAAAGCCTGAACTGCTGATCGCCGCGCTGTTTATCGGCCTCCTGATCGGCATGGCCATTGAGCAGTTCCTAGCCACGATGAGAAATCAGGCGTGGCGTGAGAAAAACAGATCACGCTGGGAAGAAAAGCGCAGCAATGAGCGCATCACACCGGGACCCTGGCTTCAGAAGCCAATTTAATCTATACAATAAAGGCCTTATGTCTATACAAATAAGTGCCGTGGCTTGCGCGGAGTTGCCTAAGTGGGGCGTCAACGGCGTTTCAACACTCCTCCCTCTCCTAACCCGCCGGCCAGCGCCAGCGCTCTTCGGTCACGCAAGGCGCTTGCCGAACCCTGTTCTGATGCGCGAAAGCAGACTTGCGGCTGACTCGACCGCATCGTCCAACGGGTCAAGTCTTGTTTCGATTATGGGTCTTCGGGACTAAAAGTCATCCGCCCAACTAGAGGAGCTCTCGGATATTCTTGACGCCCTCGGTTTTGTACCGGAGGTACCTTCTGACGGCATCAATGAGAGTGCCGACCGATCACGATCGCCCGGCCGATGAACGGTTTGAGCGGCTGAAATCTACCTCTTCAGCCGCCCGAACCCGCTCCCCTCGCAATCGGAAAGTTGATTTGAGGCCCTGCTCCAGGATGAAACAGGACCCTTACGTTGTTATTCGGCCTGGCAGTCCCACCAGAAGCGCGAAAAGTTCAGGTCCCAACTCTGCATCGGGATGAAAGCATAACCCTGCAGGCACTTGCTTGCGGCATATTGCTGTGCCTCAACGGTCAGAAAAACGTCGGCCTGCGTTTCAACGATCTTGCGCTGGATATCCTTATAAAGAGCGTTCTGTGCGATCGGATCGAGCGTCTCGCGCGATTTATCGATCAGTGCATCGATTTCCGGATCATCGAGCCATTCCATAGAGGCCCACGTGCCCTTGGCCTTCGAATGGTATTGTACATAGAAAACGCTGTCGGGGGATGGATAGGTAGGGCCGTAGACGACCTGAGTGGTCGCCGGCGTCGTATCGGCCTTTGCCGCCAGCTCGGTGATCCGATTCCACGGTTCCGGCTTGATATCGAGCTCGATTCCGATCTGCTCCAGGTTGGCTTGCATCAGCAGAGCAAGATCCTCCTCGAATGCCAAGCCTGTCACGTAAGTGTGGGTGACCTTGATCGGCCCTTTGCCCGCATATTTCGACTTCGCAAGTTCCTCCTTGGCCTTTTCCAGATTGTACTCCGGCGCGGCAAGCTCATCGAGATAGGCGTCTTTGAAAACCGCAGCCAACGGGCCGTTCATCGGTTCGCCCGGATGGATCACCTTGCGCACCGTGTCATAGTCCGTTGCATAGGCAATCGCGCGGCGAACATGGATATCGTCGGTCGGCGGCACCTTGGTGTTCATCTTGATGTAGTAGCCGGTTGCCGTGGTGCCGTTCAGAATCTTGTAGCCCGGCATTTTTCCGATTGCATCGAAGGTCTCGTTTGCCTGGGCGCGCGCCGACATTCCGAGCTCGCCCTTGGCTGCGAGCGCCTTTACCGTCGCCTCGTCATGCGTGATGACGAAACGGATTTCGTCGATCGGTTTTCCCTTGTTCCAGCCGCCGTGGTAACCCTCATAGCGATTGATGACCATCTGGGACGCGCGCTGCCAGGACGAAAGCGTGTAAGGGCCAGCACCTGCCGGATGGTCGGCAAGATAATCCGCTCCCCATTTTTGGCTGCTGTTTGCCTTGATCTGCTTTTCGTTTAACACGAGGATGAGCGGGGTACTGGCGATGAAGGGCGCATAGACTTTCTTCAGCCCAATCTCCACGGTCTGCTCGTCGACGGACCTCACCTTGTCCGGATCGACGATGTCAATGAACAAATATGACGGACCTTCATTGCCTGCCAGCAGCCGCTTGACCGTGTAGACGACATCCGACGCCTTGACTGGCGTTCCGTCCTGGAACGTGGCTCCCTGCTTCAGCTTGAAGGTGTAGGTTTTATCGTCGTCGGAAACGCTCCAGCTTTCGGCAAGGTCTGGAACCACGGAACCGTCGGGGTTGACGGTCGTGAGGCCCGAGTACAGGTTCACCGCGGCCATGTATTCGGTATAATCGTTTATCTTGGCGGGATCGATCGTCCCAAATTCCTGCGTCGCATTCACGACGATCGACACTTTCTCTGCAGCTGCAGCCGCGGCCGCGGCGGTGAGCGCTGTCGTCTGCAACAGCCCCAAAAGCAGGCCCGTGATGAGGGTGTTCTTCATATCCATGTTCCCTTTTGCTTGTTGTCGTTGAGTAGGCCGGCCGCTCAATGACGGCCGGGTTTAGTGTTCACCGTTGCCGGCAAATCCCAGGTCTCTTGGCTGCGGCGCTATCGCCGGCCGGACGCAAAGCCGGTGAGCTTGACCGTGAACCCATCGCGAAGCTGTTCCAGGGTCACGGGCATGTGGCCATCAGCATCAAGCGCCACGCGGGCCTCAGATGCATACTGAAACACAACTTCGAGCCGGCGGCCGGCAAAGACTTCGATGCCGTTCAACACACCCTTGCCGCATCCAAGTCCAGACTTCTGCGTCCGTGCGGCAAGGCCGCCGCCCGTCGCCATCGCATCGATGCTGCAGCCGGCCTCCGAACCAACTGTCACGCCGGCATCTCCTCAATCGGGCGGAAAATAACGTCGTCAAAGCCAAAAGCCTTTGGTCCAACGACTTCGAGTGCCGCTTGAGATCGCAACAGCGCATGGCAGGGCAATGCGACGATTGCGACGCGCTGGCCGTAGCGAAGCATCTCGGTGGTGATTGCGATGCCGCTATCGACATCGAGCACGATGATCAGATCCGGCACGGATACTTCGACACTGCCGTTGCGGCTGAAGACCAGGTTTTCGTTCTGGATCATCACCGAGGCGGTGTCGCCGTTGAACCTATCGATGCCTGCAAGCTTTGCCTCGCCGAGAACAAATCCGCCGCGCAACTGGCGCTCCAGATCGACGATCTTGCCGGTGAACACGGTGCGACCCTTCTCCTGCGCGCAGATTGCCGCCACCGGATCGGCATGCTCCCGCCGCGCCTTCAATACCGCGCGCCCAAGTGCGATGGCCTGTGTATAGGAATGGGGAACCGCGTATTTCTTCAGGAACGCACCGGTCATCGGTGACGAGGCAAGCATGGACGAGCCACCTTGGGAGACGACGCAGGCACGCGCCATGCGCTCATGCCAAAGCTCCGACGCCGCATGCTGAAACAGGACGGTATTGCCATGCAGGTCGCACATCACGCTTGGGGTCGAGCGGTGTCCATAGATCGAAAAGGTCGTCATTTGCATTTCGGGGAACGCTCGTCCCATCCCATCGCAATCGACAACCGGAAGACCGGCAAAGGCGGCCGCGATCAGCGGTTCCATCGAGTTTGAACCTCCGATTTCCTCGCAGACGATCGCGTCGATCGAAATGTTCAGGTGCTCTTCCAGCGCACGCACACATCGCAGCCCCTCGCGGCCTTCCTTCAGACGTTCGTAAGCCACAACCGGTGCGCCGATCGCGCCGATTGAAACACAGCGCGCGTCATCGGGGAGACGATCAAGCGGCAGGATCGACAAAGGATAGCCACTGCGCATGGCAAGACGCGCACGCAGCTTGCCAATATAGGGGTTACCGCCGCCGCCAGTTCCGAGAATCCCGGAGCCGATTTCGAGCGCCTCCAGGTCTTCCTCGTTAAGCACCCAAACGTCAGAAGGATCGTAGTTCAAAGTCTTAAGCGCGCGCTCAGCCATGGTAACCTCCCATTTCGCCGACGACTTTCACGTGAATGCGGGTTGCATTACCCGGCAGATAGGCAAGCGGTACGTCTTCCCGCTCGATAACTTGGATCGTGTCGGCAATGGCGCCTGCAGAAAGCGCCCGATCGGTCGCTTCCTGCTCCGCCTGCTTCAAGCAGGCTTCTCGCGTGAGCCCATTTTCGAGTGCAAAAACCCTATCGACCTCGCCGCTGATCTGGGCGATTGCTGCACCTACGGCGTTGGCCACTGCAAAGTTCTCCGGGCGAATGACTTCAAGGTCACCAAGGCGGTCCGGCATCAAAATAGATCCGCCGCCAACGGCGATCACCGGGATCGGATCGGCGGAAACGCGGCTGCGTTCAACCGAGTTTTCGAGCATCGAGACGATCTTCGCATGAGCCTTTTCGGCAAGAGCCCGATCAAGGTGAGCTACTTTGGAGGCGTCGCCGACACTGGCCTTGCCGAGTGCGACAACGACGTCCGTCGTCGTGAGTGTAGAGCCACCGAAGACGAGCGCTTCCTTCGCAATACGGTAACCAACCGATTGCGGTCCAACCGTGACCTCGCCGCCAGCAAGCTCGCGCACAAGGGAGCCACCGCCAAGGCCGATCGAGAAGACGTCCGGCATGCGGAAATTGGTGCGCACGCCGCCAACATCGACGATGGTTGCCGCCTGGCGCGGAAAGCCGTGATGCAACGCCCCCACGTCGGAGGTAGTCCCTCCGATATCAACGACGATTGCTTCCTTTCGTCCGGTCAGAAACGCGGCTCCACGCATCGAATTGGTGGGCCCGGACGCGAAGGTCAGAACAGGGAAACTGCGGACCGTCGCGGCGGCCATGAGGGTGCCGTCGTTTTGGGTAATGAAGAAAGGGCAGGAGAGCCCGGCTTCGGCAAGCGCCTTGCCGAAGGCGTCGACGGTCTTTGCCGCCAACGGAAGCAGGCTTGCGTTCATGATCGCAGCACTTTCGCGCTCAAGCAATCCAATGCGTCCGATATCGCCGGAGATCACGACCGGAAGACCGGGGCAGTGCTTCTCGATAACGGCCTTTGCCCGCTTTTCCATCTCAGAATTGATTGGGCTGAAGACGCAGGTGATCGCTGCGGCTTTGACATTCTTTGCCCGGATATCCTGGGCGATGCGGACGAGTTCTTCCTCGTCGAGCGGCGCGATCGCACGCCCGTCGAACTCATAACCCCCACGAACAAGATAGGTGTAATGGCCGACGGCTTCCGCCAGATCGTCCGGCCAATCGACAAGCGGCGGCAGGCTGGAGGTTGCCGGCAGGCCGAGGCGGATGGCGGCGACATGGCTGATATGCTTGCGCTCGATCACGGCATTGGTGAAATGCGTCGTTCCGATCATCACGGTTCCGATCTTGGAACGATCGATCCCGGCTTTCGAAACGGCGCCTTCCAATGCCTCGATGACACCGGTGGTCACGTCTTCAGACGTCGAAGCCTTGACCCCCGAAAGGACGTGCTGTCCCTCCATGATGACAGCGTCGGTGTTGGTACCACCGACATCTATTCCCAATCGATACACGGATAGTCTCCTTGTTGGCGGGTCTTGCCCGGTTGTCTCGCTCGGCTTCAGGCCGTGGTCTTCACCAGAAAGCGCCCTCTCTCCTCGGCGCTGACCGTTGGCTTGAGAGCCTCTTCCTCATCGCTCATCACCGGGATCGCGGAGATCAGCGCGCGGGTATAGGGGTGGCGTGGATCGGCAAAAACGTCCGCCGTTCGGCCTTGTTCGACGATCTCGCCCTTCAGCATGATCGCGATGCGGCTGCAGAAGTTGCGCATCAATGAGAGGTCGTGGGAGATGAACAGATAGGTCAGCCCGAGCTCATCCTTAAGTTTCTGCAGGAGCGCGATGACCTGCTTTTGCACCGACACATCAAGGGCAGACGTCGGCTCGTCGAGGATGATGATCTTCGGTTCCGCAGCCAGCGCGCGGGCAATTGCCACCCGCTGTTTCTGTCCGCCTGAAAGCTCGTGCGGATACTTCGAGAGATAGGCTGAAGGCAGATTGACGAGCGCCATTAGCTCCTCCATGCGCTTCGTGGCCGCTTTTCCGCGCAGGCCGACATGGGCAAGCGGAACAGACAGCGTTTGGGCCGCAGTTCGTTTCGGGTTCAGCGATGTCCCGGGATTTTGATAGACAATCTGCGTCAGCCGTTGCGCTGGGGGTTGTCCGGCGCCTGTCGAAATTTCTATCGTCCCGCAACTGGGCGCGATCAGCCCCATGATCATGCGGGCGATGCTCGTCTTGCCGGAGCCGGACTCGCCCGCCAGGCCGAAAATCTCGCCTTCCGACACCGAGAAAGTCACCGGCTTGACCGCCTCATAAGCTTTACCGGCGCCAAGGAACGGCTTCAGAACATAGGTCTTGCCGGCGCCCTTGACGGTGATGATCGGTGGCTTTTGTGAAAGGGGCTGGTCGAAAACCTTGGGACCGTAGAGTGGCGGGATCGCATCAATGAGGTCGACCGTGTACTTCTGCCGCGGCGCGCCGAAGATCTGATGCAAGTTGCCGCTTTCGACGATCTCGCCCTGTCGCATGACCAAAACGCGGTCGGCCGTCTGGCGAACGACGCCGAGATTGTGCGTGATCATCAGGAGCGACAGCCCCTCGCTGTCGACGAGACGATTGATCAGCTTTAGAATCTCGTCCTGCGTGGTCACGTCGAGCGCGGTCCCGGGTTCATCGGCGATGAGCAACTGCGGTTGGTGCAGCAGTGCCAGGCCGATCAGCACGCGCTGGCGCATGCCGCCTGAGAGTTGGGCTGGATATGCCTCGAACACACGCTCGGGATCCTGCAACTGCACCCGGCGCAAGACGTCGAAAATGCGCTGTCTGCGTTCGCTGCGCGAGCTTGCCAGGCCATCGCGGCGATCGGCATAATACATGACGTCATCCAGGTGCCGTCCGATCCGGAACACCGGATTGAACGACGACAACGGGTCTTGCATGATGATCGAAAAGGCCGTGCCTTTGAGGGCCTCGCGCTCTCGGGAACGCATGTCCAGGATCGAGCGGCCTTCAAATTCAATGCTGCCACGCTCAATGCGGGCGTTGTCGGGAAGCGTGCCGAGGATCGCCTTGGACGTCACCGATTTGCCGGAACCGGTCTCGCCAATGAGCGCGACGCGTTCGCCCTTGCCGATCTCGAACGAGATATCCTTCAGGATATGGTGACGTCGACCATAGGTGGAGAAGGCGATATCGAGGTTCTTGACCGCGAGAAGAGGTTGCTTCGTCATCTCACGCCTCCACGTCGAACATGTCACGCAGCCCGTCTCCGAGCAGGTTGAAGCCAAGCGTCGCGTAGAAAATCGCAGCACCCGGTGCGAGCACCTCCCACCATTTTTCGGGCAGGAACTGGCGGCCGTCGGCGACCATCGACCCGAGGTCCGGGGTCGGCGGCTTGACGCCAAGACCGAGGAAGGAAAGCGTTGCGCCAAAGAGAATGACGAAGGCGGCATCAAGCGTCGTCTTGACCGAAATCACCGAGATGCAGTTCGGCAGGATCTCTTTGAAGAGAATGTGCAGATGGCTGGCGCCGGCGAGCCGTGCTGCTTCGATGTAGTCGTCAGCAACAATCGATTTCGTCACGCGATAAACAAGCCGGGCATGCCAGGTCCACCACAGAAGTGTGATCGCGAGCATCGCATTGACGAGGTTGGGCTCGAGCACATTGCCGATAGCAAGCGCCATGACGAGAGGCGGGATTGCCAGCATGATGTCTGTAAAGCCCGTGAGAAGACGTTCCGTCAGGCCGCCCGCGTAGCCGGCGATCATGCCGAGCGCCGAGCCTATCGGGACCGCGATCCCAAGGACCCCGATGACCAAAAGCAGCGAGACGCGAAAACCGAACACCGTGCGAGAAAAGACATCGCGGCCGGCCTTGTCAGTGCCGAACCAGTTGACGATGTCTGGCGGCGTATGACGGTTGCGGAAGTCGACGACCGCGCCGACATGTTCGGGAAAGCGGGCGATCAGCGGCGCGAAGATCGCCACGAGGATCACCGAGAGCACGATTGCTGCGCCGACAAGGGCAGCGGAATTCCTGCTGAAGCGGTACCAGGTCATGTAGCTGGCGGACAGGCGGACGGGCTCCTGCATCAGCGGGCCTCCTTGAAACGAAGCCGCGGGTCAAGGATGCTGATGATCAGGTCGATGACGATATTTGCGGCGATGAAGAAGATGCCCGACACGAGCACCACGGCCATAACGGCGTTGAGGTCCTTCTGCAGGATGGCGTCGAGCCCATAGGAAGCAAAACCACCCCAGGAGAACACCATCTCGACAACGAAGGCGTTGCCTATCAGCGAAGCGAACTCGAGCCCCATGATTGTCAGCGGTGCGATCGAAGACAGCTTCAGGAGATAACGGAATACGATCACGCGATCGGGAACGCCGAAGGATTTGAGCGTCAACACGTGATCACGCCGCTGATGGTCGATCATCGCAGAGCGTGTAATGCGCGTGATTTGTCCAATGCCGCCCATGGCAAGGGCAAGCGTCGGAAAAACAAGGTGCTGGGCGGCGCTCACAAACACCTCCGGCCGACCGGCCAGGAGGCTGTCGACCAGCAAGAGGCCAGTTGGACCCGTCGGCGCGCCAAGGGAGAAATCAACGCGGCCGAGCGTTGGCCACGATGGGAAATGGTCAGCTGCGATGATCTGCATGATGACCGCGAACAGAAAGCTCGGGATCGTCACGCCAATCAGTGAAAAGAAGCGCCCGGTGTTATCGATCCAGCTGTTGCGGTAGCGCGCTGTGATCACCCCGAGAGGTACTGCAACGACAAAGACGAAAATGATGGTCGCGAGGACGAGCTCAAGAGTGGCCGGCAGGAAGGTGGCGATGTCGGAACTGACCGCGCGTCCAGAAGCAATCGAGCGTCCGAGATCGCCCGTGATTGCGTGGCCCATATAGGTCATATACTGGCTGAACAACGGATCATCGAGGCCCATGCTCTGGCGGAGTTGATCGACCTGCTCTTGAGTGGCGCTCGGGCCAAGTGCCATGCGCGCCGGATCGCCTGGCACGACACGGGCAAGGATGAAAATCATCAGTGACAGCACGAAAAGCACCAGCAGAAAGCCTGCGGCGCGTCGCGCAAACAATGCGACGTAGTAGTTACCCATCGGGAAACCTCCCCTCGGCCGGTTATGGTCCGGTCCTCATTGCCGCTTTTTGCGGTCGGGGTAGTTTCCAGCCAACAAGGCCACCCGCACAACGGGGTGAAAGGCTAGGTTTTGATGAGAAAGGTATAGGTTTTGTTTTCGGCAGCGAAACGCTAAAGCGCGTCCGAATGGGATGACAACCGTTACGTGATCAGACCAATGCCCTTGGCAGCCTCGATCGCCTCCCGCCGGCGATTGCAACCGAGCTTGCGATACAGATTGCCGAGATGGAATTTGACTGTCGCCTCACTGAGCCCCAGAGCATTTGCAATGAATTTGTTTGAAGCGCCCTCTGCGATCATCAGGAGGAGACGAGCCTCGCGGCGGGTCAGTTCGCTTTCTGCGCCGAGTTTTTCCCCTGAAAAGCCGGCGTCGCGAAGGCGACGCAGGATCGATTGCGCGGTCGGCATCGTCGCCAGGAAGTCTGTGATCCGCTTGTCGGTCGTCAGCTCGTGCAAGAAGACGCGCTCCTCGGAAAGCGGTGCGACCGTTCCGAGACGGGCTGCCTTTTCAAAGGCTTTTTGGAGGATGGATCGAGCAGCTGTGAGGTCGCGTTGGCGTCTGGCCACAAAGGCCTGCCAGACCTCAACGCACAAGCGCTGACGTCCGCTGAGGTTGAGATTGTTAGCGAGGGCGGCAAGTTGCCGGCCAAGATGCGCACGATCAGGTTTGTTGAAAACAAGATGGCGCAGCCAGACCACCGCCAATGCGATTTCGTCTTGATCCTGCAGGCGCGCCAACTCGTCCACTGCGGCCTCCACCCAGGTGCGATTTATCCGTGATTGAATCGAAGCCAGTGTTTCTGCGGCCTGCTGCCAGCGGTTACCATTTTGCAGGATAACGGCCTCGCGAACCTCGATCATCACCCGGAACTGACGATTATAGACTTGGTAGGTTCGCCAACGATCAAGAAAGCCACGCGCGGCGTTGACGGAGAAATGCTCGCTGAGCGCCTGGCTTCCATATTGCAAGGCAAATTCGATGAGGGTTGCCCAAACCTCGCCGTGGGAGAATTCGTCCATTTCTGTCGTCAAAAACTGGGCAAGCGGCTCCGGCTTGCCATCCTCATAAGCAACGCAGGCCTCGAGCAATCCGAGAAGACGGGTATCAATAGGGCTGTGGAATGGCGCCCGTGCGAGCTTCACCGCGGCCTCTTCCGCACTTCGCCTTGCCCGGATTGCGTCGCCGATCATCAAGTGAATCATCGCCTGATGCAGATTGATGTAAAACGACAGTAAGGCGACACCAGCCTGCTCGTAATGCGAGAGTGCTCGGGCAGCGAGGTCCAGGGCGACTTCGAAACGCCTGCGGCGGATGTAAAATTCCAGAATCGCGTTGTAGATACTTCCCCGTTCCAGATGGGCGTTAAGAGGAAACTCGGATAGAAGCGCCGTCGCCTGCTCAAGAAGTTCATCGCTGAGCGGGATATCTTCATAGATCAGCATGACGAGGCGGAAAGAACGAAAGGTCGCGGAAAAAGCGGCGCGGTCGCTGAGAACTTTCAGAACGTTGTTGGCCCTCGATCCGTAGCAATCTGCCAACAATCGCTGGGCACGCGGGACGTCGCCCTTCTTCAGCGCCTGCAATGCGAGCGACGTTACAATGGTCTCGTTCTGACCGGCCAATTCGGCAGGAAAGCCGTCAAGGACCCGGTCAAAGACATCCGGTCCGAACACATAGATGAAGAATGTGCCGTAAGCTGAGAACGAACGTAGCGCTAATTCATGAAGGCCAGCGCGCTGAAGAACCAGAATGGCGTCAGTCTCGTGACCGCGGGCTGAATAGGCGGCGGCGATGCCGGGCGCGCGGGTCGCCTCAGCGGTCCAGCGTGACATAGTCTTATTGACCGCTGCCGAAACAGGCTCTTTTACCGCGTCAGCAAGAAGATAACGGACCTGGGTCGATCCTGGCCGCTCGCCAGACAGGGCAAGACAAAGATCAACAAACACGCCGTCACTCATTCTTTCGAGAACTTCGTCCATCAGAAACCGAACGATATCGCCCTCGTCGTGAATACCTTGGGTCAAGAGATGCACCAAGAATGGCCAGCCGGCGGTACGATCGCTCAGCGCCTGGGCGGCAGCATCGCCGAAGGCAGCAGTAAGTTCGTCGACGGAATAACAAAGATCCCTCTCGTCAAGGCGCAATACCCGCCCGTAGACAATGGCCCGATTGAGGCCACGGATGAGCGTCTGAGGGCGCTTGGCGATGACAATTCTGCGGTCGCCATCCAGAAAATCGCCATCGAGTTCGATCTCGACCGATGCCGGCGGCACATCCCAAATGACGGCGCCCGGAGGACCATCATGGCTGGGTGGGAGATCTGATCGCCACACGTTGGTTCCCAAGCTCGACGCGAGTTGCGACACGAGGACTGACTTGCCCATCCCCGCCACGGCGTCGACGACCACTATGGGCTCGTGCGCGCTTTCAATGCGCTGAAGCAACCCATGTCTGATGATTTCGACCATACCCGCGAAGAAACGCTCTTCAGTGCAGCTGTCAAGGTGCAAGCAGCCCCCGCGAGTGTTGGCCAATGGACACGCAAGAACCGAGACGCATCATTGGGGAACTTCAAGGCGCTCGCCATGTTTGATATCTTCAGTGGCCATTTTTTGCCCTGCCTCCTGAATCGGAATGATTGGAAAGAGGTGGCCAGTCCGGCCGCGAACCTTCTCCTGAAGGTGGGCGAAGCGGGAAAGCAATTCGCCGACGTCACCGCCTTGAACCGCATGCTTCGACATCTTTTCACCGCCGCCTGGCGACAATGACGTGACCAGCCAAGTAGCCCGGCTCAACTCAAGGGACACAAAAATAGCACCCAGATCGGTGCGGATCGCGGTCGATTGTCGTACTGGCTTTGGGGAACTTGGATGACCGTCTCCTGGAGATTGATTGCATCTGTGCAACCACACTCTCGCAGAGCGCCGGGCGCGGTTCACGCCTCATGGAATCTAAAGCCGAAGACGATCATCACCCGCCCTTGGCCTACCCTCTGCAACCCCGGCCAGCGCCGGGCAGGCCAAGCGCTGATCTACATTACCAGGGGGGTCAAAATTGGATGCCGATAAGGGGTGAATTTTGGGCGCTGATTGACAATCGTCGACCGGCAGCTTTGGGCCAATCCGGGACGTTGCCTTTACCTGTCACCGGCGACCGCTTCGGGTCGCACCATGCCGTCTTGGTGCCCGTCCAATCACCGTTGTATGGCGGAAACCGGCCATATCCCCGCCGTGGGAACGTTGCCATGGCGCTTAGGGTGTCATTTCGCCCCCTACCGGAATCGACCCCCGCATGGGTTACGCCGGTCACTTCGCAGGCCGCCCGACTGCGGGAATTTGCCCGCGCCAGGCTTGTCGATTTCAAGGTTCCACGCCGGGCCGTCGTGGATGACATCCCGAAGCCTCCACTGGCAAGCTTCAGCGCAGCATTCTCGCCGAACGCCATGGTTTGACTTATGCGGAAAATTCCTAAGCTACGACGGGAAAACGCCTGAAAGGACTTGGCGACCGAAGCGCTTCCTATGCGAGCCAGTCGCCCGCCGCCTGCACGACACAGCATTCATTCCAGGCCCCGTGATCACTTCGCCGGGGTTTGCACGACAGAGGCCAGGATGGCGGCGCGGATGGCGGGCAAAGGGGCCGGCTGATCGCCGCAATGGACTAGGACAATGGGCTCCATGGCTTGCGCATCGGCGATCGGCACCCGCGCAAGCGGCTTGCCGTCGTAGCTCAGCGCGCCGGCCGGATTGGTGTAACTGACGCCGACACCCTCGCCATTCGCGGCCAGGCTGCGCAGTACTTCGACCGAGGTCGCCCGATGAGCCACGAGCGGCGTCACTCCCACGGACCGAAACAGCCCCAGCATATGGCGGATCGACAGGCCCTGATTGGAGAGGATCAGCGGTCGGTCGGCGAGATCGGCGAGCCTGATTTCGTTGCGCCCGGCCAGGGGATCGTCCGGCTGGAACCACGCCTGCGGCGACACGCTTGCAAAGTGCTGGCGCTGGAAACTGGCGTCCAGCCCCAGGTCATAGGTCAGGGCCACGTCGATCTGACCTGCGAGGACGGCCTCGGACAGGATCTCGAATGAGGCCACGCTTGTCCGGATCTCGACATCGGGGAACTCTCCGCGCAGCCACCGCAGCAACGGAGCCAGATAAATTGGCGCCAAGTCCTCGAAGATACCCAAGGTGATTCGCGCCAACCGCCGCAGGCCCAGTGCTTCGGGATCCTCCAGCCGGGCCGCATCGGCCAGGAGTGCCTCGGCGTCCGCCAGAAAAAGGCGCCCAAAGCCGGTGAGCATCACCGGCACCCCCTTGCGCCGCAGGAAGAGTTTTCGGCCTAGATGGGCCTCGACCTGGGTCACGGCGACCGACAGTGCCGGTTGTGAGACGTTCACCTGCTGCGCGGCAATAGTGAGGCTGCCCGCATGGGCCACCGCCACCACATATTCGAGCTGCCTGAGCGAGATATATAGCATCAGCTTATATCTATCTTATGGATATATTATTGGAAGTTAAAATTGGTAAGCGCCATGATCCGGGTAGTCAACAGGGAGACTGGCATGCCTCATCCACTCATCACCCAGGATCATATCGACAGCTATCGGCGGGACGGTGTCGTGCTGATCAAGGGCCTTTTCCGGGATTATGTGGACGCTCTGCGCCGGGGAGTCGAGACCAACATGGCCGAACCCGGCGAATACGCGGCCGAAAACCTTAGGGCAGGTGAAGGCGGCCGCTTCTTCGACGATTACTGCAACTGGCAGCGCATCTCGGAATTCGAGGATGTGATCCGCGCATCGCCGGCCGCCGAAGTTGCCGCCGACCTGATGCAGTCGGACACAGTGCAACTCTTCCACGACCATGTGCTGGTCAAGGAGCCGGGGACTTCGAAACCGACCCCCTGGCATCAGGACGCGCCCTACTACTTCGTCGAAGGTGAGCAAACGGTCAGCTTCTGGTCGCCGCTCGATGCGGTGCGGGAAGCTTCGCTACGTTGCGTGGCGGGATCGCATCTGTGGGAAAAGCCGGTGCTGCCGACGCGCTGGCTGTCGGATGCGAATTTCTATCCCGAGGCTGAGGCTTACATGCCGGTGCCCGATCCGGATGCCGAAGGGATGACGATCCTGGAATGGGAGATGGAGCCGGGCGACGCGGTGGCCTTCAACTACAAAACCCTTCACGGCGCCCGCGGCAACCAGAGTCAGTCGCGACGCCGAGCCTTCTCGCTGCGGCTGCTGGGCGACAATGCGCATTATGTGGAACGGCCAGGACGCACCTCGCCGCCCTTCCCCGGCCATGGAATGCGGCCGGGCGAGAAGCTGCGCGAAGACTGGTTCCCCGTGATCTTCCAGCGCTGAGAACGCTGGTCCCAACATTTGCGGGCCGCTGGCCATCGTGCCGGCGGCCCGCAGGCATTGCCCTTGCTTCGGCAACGCAGCACTGTCGGCACCTCGTCGCAGGTTGCAGTCGGAGTTGGCGGTCGCGTCCGCGAAATTGCGATACGGTGATCAGTTTCGTTGCGACAAGGAGAATGCACCCGGAAGCACTTGGCGGATCGTATCGTAGAACGGTCAAGGAGGCGGCTTATATCATGCGGCGCCAGCCTCTGGACCTCGTAGGCGTATCAGCTCGGAGATGAAGACGCGTCGGTGCTCCTATAACGATTCAATTCCTGAATGCCGGTTCGAGAAAGCCCGGGTATTTCACAATGAACCCGGGCACTCCGGGCGCGCCCACATCATTTCCAGTCGATACATTATGCGATCCTTTGAGCACATAATAAGAACATCGCCCTGCACAGCTCAGGCTGTGGATTCGGTGTTCGGCTTATCATCTGCGTGCGTCATTGCAGAAACAGCGAGGGGGACCCTCAAATAGCTATGTTCAAGGCCTGAATAACGGCTTCGATTGGAGAGGCGATGGTGTATTCTCGCCCCGCGTCCTCGTTTTTCCCCCACAAAAGGCCCATCACACGCAGGTCGCCGTCAGGATCGCGAACAAGAACGACGCTGCCGCTGTCTCCGTGATCGCTGAAGGGAGCGTGATTGTTGCCCTCGATCGCGAACTGATTGAATTGTTGGGGCGAATCCACCGATAAGTATCTTACTGTCCCGACAGTAATTCCAGTGGTCAAGCCAGACTTGATCACTTGATCACCGATCTGGATCTGTGTGCGAGGAATCTTACCGACTACTAGCTCATCCGTACCGAAAACCCTCGTCGGATCAGCCGTCCGCGTGTCAAGGACGGAAGCGACCGCTGCGTCAATGAATGTCTGCCGGCCATTAAACGCGATATTGCCTCGGTGAGCGACGAGGTTGTCGCCGGCGAGATGGTTTCTCACCGAGTTCCCGCGTGCAGGCTGGCAAACGGTTGTCGTCTGCTGGTCGTAGAACATGACATGTTCATTGCTGAGGATGCCCAATTGGGTGCCGCGTCGCACGGCCAACCCCAAGGTCCCGTTCCACGGCGCCTTGAGCATGTTCACATCCGGGCCACACGCAATCCCACCGATCATGGGATTCATCGCGTCTTTCCGAGCGTTTCCGACTGTGGCCTGATCCGCAGAGCCTTCGGTAAGCGGTAACGGAACAAAGGTGTTACTGTGTTCGATGATGTCGATAGCCACGCCTGTCGAGCGGATTTTGTCGAACACCGCGATGGATGGATCGTTCGCGAGAATGGATGATCCCCTGTCGACAAAAATTACGAGAACGGGCTCGCCCCGCTCCCCGGTTGGCGTGGTGTTGAGCCCGACCGCCGATCCGTTGACGCCGTTGATGGCGTAAAGTTCGGTCCTGAATCGATCTTGTGCCTGCTCTATGCTTCTGTACTGGCTTAGCTCTCTGTTTTTCATCTTTGCCTCCGTTATGGAAATTGGAAACGTCTTCAACTCGGAACGATCCGGAGAAGCGATGGGGGGCGGAGTCGACTGCGATAACTACAGATCCGAACGACGACCTGATCGCAGCCGCCCCACGAGTTGGATCGGCCATGAGAGCAACCTGGATCAACAGTCTAGGTACCCGCATGTCCTTGATGCTCACTCGGTTCTCACCGAGGCGGCGCATCACGCTTTGGAGCGATTTCCTTATGCGAGCGGAGGCTTGTTATGCTGCGCGTAAGCTGTTCCGGCACCTGAAACTTCAAAATGCGTTCGAGCGCATTAGAATCCAGATAGCGGGATTGATCGGACGGCAGAATCTGGTTCCACACGCCAATGATTTGAGGAGACGGAATCCGGAACACATAGTCTCCGCCCATCGCATAACTGGTAGTCGCCTTCCTGTCGGCCGAGGAAGCCTCCGTGCGCGAGACGCTAAAGCACAAGAAGCCGCCGCCGTTGGAGACATTGCGCTCGGAATGCTCTTGAAGAGCTTTCGTAGCGGCGGCTTTGATCTTGAGCTTGATAGTGACGTCCTTGACCAGCAGCAAGGCAACCGGATAGCCGGGGAGCGTGTTGCCCGCAAGCCTTTGGCAGTTGGCTGTGGCGTTTTCACGGGTCGTCTCGCCGCCAAGCAAACGCGCCAGTAACGTGCCTTTGGTCATACTGGCATCGGGTGGAGTGGTAACGACGGTATCAAGGGCCTTGAAATACTGCTTGGTCAATGCAAAGACTTCGGGATGCATCCATGGCCGCTCGATCAAGACCTTCGTCGCGAGCATGCCGATCTGGATCTCAGAGCCGTTTTCCATGTAGTCCGCTGCAAATTTCTGCGACGCCTCGGTGCTCTGCCCCCCAGCGCTGCCGAAAAACAGATCGACATTCCAATTGGTCTGCGAGAACGACGTGCTGGTATTGGATTCCGCCGCCATATCGTTCTGCGTCACGGTCAGCGTAATAGGACTCCAACGACGATTGATGACGGCGTCCGCGACAGACGCAAATTCTGGGGTGTCGGGCGTACCAGCAGCCAATGAGGCGACGCCGTCGCCATTGAGAACGATGGCGCGTCCGGCAGACGCATTGAAATTTTTGGACGATGACAGCAGGGTTTCCAACTGCGCGTTCAGCTTGGCCAAAATCGGCTCAATCATTTCGCGCAGCCCGGCGCCAGCTCCAGATTTCAGATATTTGGTTGCTGCATCGGCCAGGCGCTGCCCTTTGGACACCATGCTACCGGTGTCGTCGACCAGCTTCTTTTGAGCGGCGCCAACGGCCTCGGCCACTTCCTCCCAGTTCGGCGTGCCCGGTTTGGCTACGAGTGGTTTTCCGTTGCCCTTGTTCTGGGTGTTCAATTTTCCGATCAGATCATTTGCGCCAGTGGTCTTCTGCGCGTCGCTGCCCTGCTTATATTGCAGGTAGGTCTTGACAGCCAGAACCGTGTTGTCGGTGTAGTTCTTGATTAGGTCGCTTGTCGCTGTGTAGTAGGCCTCGCGCGCCGAATTGAAGTCCGTCAGGGCCTGGGCGATAGCTTCCTTGTCGGGCGAAGCCGGAATTTGCGAAAGCAAGGCGTTGAACGCGTAGATCTGCTGCGTCAATTGCTCGATGCAAAGGTCCTGGTAGCGTTGCAGCGCGTCTGGCGCCGCCAGCAAATCCGTGAACGTTGTCGACGGCTTTAAAGCGAAACCCCAGTCGCTTGGTGTGGCCCTCGTATTGTAAAAGAAGCTGCCAACCTCGGGCGGGATCGGCGTGGCGGCATTGCGCATGTCCTGCTTTGCACGCAATAGAGCGGCTGCATCGTGCGTATCGAGAATGGCAAGGGCGTCCTCGAACTCCGAGAGCGGAAAATCGGCCAACATTCGGTTGTAGGCAGCATTGATCGCGTCGACATGTCCCTCAGCGTTGTTCTCATACCAGGTGACGTAACGATCCCACCAGTCCGCGTCGCCGTTCGTCTTGAGACGCTCGTATTCGTCTGACTTGAGTTTGGCCCAATCCTGCTTCTTTTCGATCCACCGCTCCTGCAGTATTGAGAATTTCTCCAGGAGCGTCACCGTTGTCTGCACTCCGTTGATGTCCACCTCGACCTTCTGATCAAGCCGGCTGCGGATAACACGCTGCAGATCAAGCAGCCGTTCGTTGGGAACAGGACCGAATGTCTCAAGCGCTTGGCGGTAGCGGTCCGAAACGCGCGTTCCGTCAGGCTGCGTGATCGGCGCTATCGGATAAAACTGATCGAACAACACCGACTGGGCGATTTGCGCCAACGTGTCTGGCGTGCCTGATTTGCCTTCGGGCAGCTGATACGGATCATAATCCAAGACCGTGCCCGGCCACACGAGCGAGAAGAGCTGTTTTGGGTTTTCGTTGCCGAATATACTGGCGAACGTTGAGTAGAGCTTGTCGGTCGGCGACGATGCTTGCTCGCCGGCTGCCAAGAGAAGTACAGGCGCTATTCCGGACTTCGCGCTGTCGGTTACTTCCTTCTTTCGCCCTTTTGCAATCAAACGCTCATCGGTTTCGAGGGGATTCAACTCGCTCTTGGCGATCGGAGTGAGGGCGATCTCTGGTGCCACGAGTGTGGCCTCGGGAGCAGCTTTAGAGTCTGCATTTGCCATCTGGGTCGACATCTGCGTGTTTCCTCTTATTGGCAGAGCTCTGGTGTCGCGGACTTTTCGACGCGATCGTGTGCGATGTTGAAGATTTATCGCCCAGGTTGTAGCTACCACGATAGAAATACGTTCGAAATACCTGAAACTAGGTAGAGTAAGGACGCCACGGATTAAGTCGGAAGGGGTATCGCCGCTTCGATGACGGTGGCGCCCGGCTGCGAATCGATGCTGAGCGTTCCATTGAGGCGGCGGGTTCGTGTCTTCAAGCCTTCAAGGCCAATGCCCGGGCCAGGTTTCGTGACGTCGAAGCCTCGGCCATCATCCTCGACGCGCATCAGCAAGAAATTGTCCTCCACCCGTAGCGCAATACTGATATTGCGTGGCTCGGCGTGTTTCAGGGCATTGGTCACGCATTCCTGCAGCATCCGCATCAGTTCGCGGCTATACCGGGATGGCATGTAGCGGTTTTCCAGTCCTGCGAGGTGCCAGTCGCAGGTGACATCACGGTTTTCGCATAGAAGGACGTAACGGCTTCTAAGCGGCGCAAGCCACTCAGCCAGACTTTGCGGTTCGTTGTTTTGCCCCGTCGACGTGTCGACGACGATGCGCAATTCCTCGCGCAACTCTTTCAGAATGGAGAGGAAGCGGTCGGAGCCAAATCTCTTCGGTTTGCGCTCGAGCAAGGCGATATTGTTAACCAGCGTGCCTCCGAGGCCGTCATGAAGATTGTGTAGAAGGGACATACGCTCGGCCTGGCGCGTATTCGACAGAGCCATCTCGTGCTGTTCGCGCAAGGTCAGGGCCAATTCCTGCTTTGCGACAGTGATCTTATCGACCAGTTCCTGATTGAAGCGTTCGATGCGTGTGAGGCTGGCAACGAAATGCCAGGCCAGCACGAATGCCATAGACACCACGCGGAGCTGGGTCGTGATCGGGAAATAGTAGAGTGTGCCGGGCAACCCCCCGGTGAACAACAGTATGTCGTGAACTGCTCCCAGCAGCACAATGAAGTTGACGATGTTGAGGGCGATAACGTCGAGACGCCTGACTTTGCGGGTAAGCACGAGAAAGGCGATACAGGCTACCAGATAGAGAATAAGGGAAAGCATCGAAAGCGCGATACGCGTGGTCGCGATATCAGACGATAACAGCATCCAGACCGTGGCAAGTGCGAAGCTGGCGAGGACCGCCTGTTCGAGCCTCGGAAAGCGACGCTCGCAGAACCGCATCGTAAACATGAAGAAAGCCACGCAGCACAACATGAACATGATCATGTTGATCCGGCTCCAGCTGTTCGTGTTGTTCAGCGGCCATGTGCTGGTCGCGATCTGATTGATCGAATATCCCGCCCAAGCCAACGACATCAGAGCGTACCACCCGTAACCGGCTTCGCTCTTGCGTAGGAGCCAGACGATCAGGAAGAAGATGGCGAGCGCCAGCGTAAAAGCGATTTCGAACACCGGTATATCGTGGCGCAGGAATTCGATGTCGCTGAAGTACGCCTGGATGGCTACGGCATCGCCGGCCGTGACAGCGCCTAGCCCTGGTTGAAAGGCGGACAAACCGGAAACGCGGATCAACAGCGTGTTTTCACCGACGACTAGCGTCGGCGGCGAAAGATAGAAAAGGCGCGAAACATTCCAAGAGCGCGACAAGGGTTCGACCAGGCTCGCGTCCCGATAGAGCAACGAACCGTTTAGCCAGACCGCGCCGGCGAGCGACCAGTAGTCGATCATCAAGGCTGCCTGTCCGGTGGTGCCGGGAGCATCAAAAGTTAGTCGATACCAGACGACACCGTCGAAGCCTCCCCAACGCCTGCTCCAATCGTCTGGCAATTGAACGGGGGTCCAGCCGCTCGTGGGCGGAGTTTTATCGCTCCAATCCGACTGGGCCGCCTCGATTGTCTTGAAAGCGACGGTCGGCGCGGGCGCCGCGAAAGCCACGCCGGCAACGAGAAGCATCGCCACACTTAGCTGCGCGATCAGCCTAAGGCAAAAGACCATGAATGCGGGCCTCGAAAACCGCCTCGGTACGAGAGCCCACGGCGAGCTTTTTGTAAGTATTCTTTATGTGGCACTCCACGGTGAACCGTGACAGGCATAGCACGTTGGAAATTTCTTTGTTGGTGAGCCCCTTTGCGACCATTCCTAGAATTTCGATCTCGCGCGTCGTCAGGGCCGGGCCTTTTGCCGACAGCGATGCGCCAGGGGGCGATGCAATGGTGTTCATCATTGCTAGAATGCGTTTGGCGACGAAGGGATCGATGGGGGCGCCGCCTCTCAGCGAACTGCGGATCGACAGGCTGATCTCGATATCGTCCCGCTCTTTCAGCAGATATCCGATAGCACCCGCCTGCAGCGCCTCAAGGATCACCTGGTCGGAACTCCAGGCAGAAATGACGATGATGGGTAATGCAGCATCTTGCCAATGCAGTTCCCGGATCAACTCGATACCGTTGCCGTCTGGCAGACCGATATCGACGAGGACCATCGCGAATGGCTGGTTCGAGAGCTGATGACGCGCCTCGAGCATGCTGCCGGCAAATGACAGGGCAGTCGCCTCGTAGCCGAGACCGACCAGTATGGTGTACAAGCGCTCATGCATCACCGGTTCGTCTTCAACGACAAGCAATGGGCTCGGCACTAGCGGGCCCGGTGCGTCGAGAGATAGATCTGTCGTCATCACCCTACCGGCCGCATGAGAGTAGTGAGGAAGCAGCAATACCCATAATTGCACCAGACGGACACCCTGAGATCAGATGGGGTGGGGCGGTTCAGGCTATATTCGCTTCGGCAATCTTCGAGGATCTCACTAGCATGGAGGTAGCTGACGAACAGGTGCTCGTTGAGGCATTCGCCGCGCAAGCGTCCGTTGAAAGGGCCTTATGAGGCCGAATGCCAGAAGACTACCAATCTGCTTGCCGTGCTTCTCAGCTTTGGTTGCTGGCTTGGTCGAGCACAGGCTCAGCAAGAACTAGGCTTTGGTCGAACGCTTCGCCAATGCAGCTAATGGCATGTCCCAACAAGAAATCGAACTCTGTGTGATACAGGCAGAGGCAATTGTCGCCGCCAAAAACCGGGCCTAACCTTTGCCCTTCAGGCATTCCACTCGATACATTATGCGATTCCGGACGCACAAACCGGAAACAAACTGGGCACATGAACCGCTAACATTACGCAGCTTGTCTCAGTTGCCCTGGCGGCAAGCGGGCGAGCTACAGGCGGCGCTGGCGCAAAGAGCAGTGGAAAGTGCGCGACTTGACAGCGGACGAGCAGGACGACGCGCTAATAGGCTGGTCAATCAGGCATGTTCTTTACGATGGAATCGGCTCGTCTTCCGTGCTGCAGAATCTTTTGCAGATTGTCCTTCAAAAGACCGCGTAGCTCGTCGAGTTCATCGCGAATATCGTCCGGCAGCACGACCGGCGTAAGCGCATCATTCAACTCATCCGTCAATTCGACTGAAAGCGCCGCGAAATTGTTCACGAAGTTGAGGGGGTTCTTGATCTCGTGAGCAATGCCGGCAGTCAATTGACCGAGCGAGGCAATTTTTTCGGTCTGCACCAGACGATCCTGTGCCCCGCGCAGATCGTCGAGAGATTCGGCGAGAAGTGTGGTGCGCGCCTGCACCTCCTCAAAAAGCCGTGCGTTTTCTGAGAGTTCGCGTCGGCTGCTCGGCGGTCAAACGGCACTGTAACGCGCGTCGTACGTGACATGCTTCACCTGGCGGCGTGCACCGCGGGGAGCCTAGCCAGCCACGAGGAGACTCGGGCTTCATTTCCTGCTCCGCTGACATCATCAGGGATTCACAGCCGAGCCGCAATGAACTCGGTCATGGAGTTTCGCTCCGATATCGAAACCGAACCCGGCGTGCCTGAAGCCGTCAAGGAGATGGCGCGCATCAGGGGATACCGAAGCATCATCGTGGTGCCCATGCTTTGCGAGGGCGTCGCCGTCGGCACGATCGGTGTTTCGCGCGCCGAGCCGGGGCCTTCAGCGATAGCCATATCAACCTTCTGAACAGCTTCGCCGATCAGGCCGTAATCGCTTCTCGGTCGCTGCGGAGCGCAGTTGCTGCTCAAGGTCGCCAATCCTGCGCTTCAGTTTGACGTCCATGTTAAACCGTGCTGGATGAGAACGGAGTGACGATAGCTGCGGGCTCACTGCCCGCAACGGCTGGCCCCCAGAGCAGGCTCTCGGGCGGCCTTGCCAGAGAAAGGCCGTTCGTCTTGCAACCGCGATATACAAGGTCAATGATCTCGTTTTTCGCCGGTAACCGGCTCGCAGGGCTCACCACACAGAACTGCAGCTCGACCTCGATCGCCGTCGCATCGATCGCCTTGAGCGCGATGGCCGGCGGCGGAACCTTAACGATGCTCGCACAGCCTTGCAGAATACCCAGCATGACCTCCTCCACGAGGGACGGCGCGTGAGTTGCGGCAATGCGGACGACAAACGCAATCCAGTGCGTTTCGTCAGGACGGCTGAGGTTGGTCACACCCTGCTTCGCCAGGACGCTGTTGGGTACCACCACCACATTATGCGCGCTCGTCAGCAGATTCGTCGAGCGCCAGTTGGTTTCGGCGACCCGCCCTTCCGTTCCGTCGCTGAGCCGGATCCAGTCGCCGACGACATACGCCCGCCCCAGCGTAAGCGCGATCCCCGAAAAAACGTCGGCAAGCGTATTCTGCAGCGCCAGACCGATGATGACGGCAACCACGCCCGAGGTGGCAACCAAAGGGCCTATTGGCGCGCCGAAGACGAAGCCGACAATCGAAAGTGCCACGCCGAGATAAACAACGGCGACGATCAGATCCTGTAGGAGATGCGCCTCCCGCGGCCTATGGTTGAGGCTGATATAGATATGAACGAAGCCGATGAGCGTCCACGCAAGATGGGTCCACCAAAGAATCCTCGCGGACTTGGCAATCAAGACGCCGGTGCCCTGGAACTCGGCTTGATCGAGCCTGTAAGGTGAAATTCCGCCTAGGCCGAGCACGAGACTCATTGTGGCGAAGCACAGAATTTGCACGATCAGGCGCCCGGTCGGACGGCGCCGCCCTTGAATGTGCCATACGAGAATACCGGCAAACCCCAGAATATTGATCAGGAGGAGCGGCAGGGAATGATCTTCGTCGAACATGGCACTCACCAGCGATGATTTTTAACGATTGGGAAAGGGGCCAAATGCGCAGACAGCGGCTGGCCCTTTGCCTACTTCTTGATCGGGAAGGTCAGTTCCTTTTGGCTGCTGTCGACGACGAAAACAGCCAGCAGCTTGGCGGGCTTGGTTTTGCTGGCATTTTCGCTGACACCATGGCGATCGCCCGGCATTTCGGAGAAGCTTTCGCCCGCTTTGTAGACCTTGGCCGGCGCCTCGTTCACCTGGCTGCGAATGGCGCCCTCCAGCACCGTCGCATAAATGAAGGCCGAGTTGGGATGCGTGTGCGCTGAGGAAGAACCGCCGGGACCGTATTCTACAAGAATGCCTTTCATGCTTTTGCCCGGAACATTCGGTAATTCATGCTCGTAAACCAGCGTAACCTTTGCGTCCTTGCTACCGGCATCAGCAACTGCGACTGCGGACAAGAGAGCACTCACGGTAAGGGCAGAGAAAATTAACTTGATCATAGAGAAACTCCTTTCGAGGTAGGAAGGTGCGCCGCCATATGGGACGCATTGCGGCTCGGTCATTTCCGCGCAGCGGTTGCGAACCACTGCTCGAAGGAAATGCGGCCGATGCGAGGATTGTTGTCGGAGACGAGCGAGCCGTCCTCGAGCTTGGTGCCGAAATAGAGGGCTTCGGGATCGGCGACGACCTTGCGGGTGTCGCTCATCGCCTTCAGGTAGCGAGCGACGAAATCGCCAAGCCGAGCTCGCTCGGGGCCGGAAATCTCAATGATGCCGTTCACTGGCGCCGCAAGGGCCGCATCCGTCACGAAGTCGGCGACGTCATCGGAGGCGATCGGCTGCAAAAAGCCGGTCGACAGGTGGGTCGTGTCGCCGACCGTGCCCGCCTGGGCGATGCCACCGAGAAATTCCATGAACTGCGTCGAGTGGATGATCGTATAGGGAATGCCGGCGCCCCTGACGATCTTTTCCTGCGCAACCTTGGCGCGCATGTAGCCGCTCTCAGGCAGGCGGTCGGTGCCTATGATGGAAAGCGCGATGTGGTGCTTTACACCAGCGGCCTTTTCCGCCGCCGCCAGATTGCGGCCTGACGTCTCGAAGAATTCGAGCGCGGCTTTGTCCTCGAAGGACGGCGAGTTTGTGAGGTCGATAACGACGGAGGCCCCGGCGAGCGCCTTGGCGAGACCTTCACCCGTGATCGTGTTGACGCCGGTGTTCGGAGCGGCGGCAATGACTTCATGGCCTTGCTTGCGAAGGCGGTCGGCTGTCTTCGAACCGATCAGGCCGGTTCCGCCGATGATGACGATTTTCATGAACTTCTCCATTTTTGCGGCCGCTTTGCGCACCGCACTGTTCATTCGTTTTTGAATGATTGGTCGAGGATCGGGCCGGCCCTGCCGGTTCTGCAAATCCACTCAGATGAGCCGGGGCGTGGCCTTAAAGGGGGCCGTGCGCCGGCTCACTCTGGTGCAGCAGGCGGTTAGTAGTCCCAGAAGACCGGCACCCAACGGAAGTGTTCGCCGTCGGCAGCCACATGGCCGACAGAGGGGAACGGCATATGAGTGGCCACCAGAAGCTCGCCGGTCTCGGCCAGCTCCCGCAAAAGACGAACGCGGACGCGGGCAGCTTCTTCCGGGTCGTGTTCGAAGCCATTGAACCAGTCGGGGTGATCGAAGCCGACCGCAAACACCGCATCGCCAGCAAACATCAGCCGGTCTTTACCCGATGCAACGCGGACCACGCTGTGCCCGGGTGTGTGGCCACCAGTTCGAGAGACCACCACGCCTGGCGCCACCTCGTACTCATCGTCGAACAATCGCAGGTGGCTCTCATATTCTTTTCTGAACTGCTTCGCAGCCGCCCGAAGAGCGTCCGGGAAGCCGGGCGGCATGGACACGTGAGAGAAATCGGGTGACTCCCAGAATTTGACCTCTGCCGTCGCCACATGGATCCGAAGGTTTGGACGGAGCCGCTCCTTCACCCCGTCGACGAGCAGCCCGCCAACGTGGTCCATATGCATGTGGGTCAGCACCACGTCGGTTACGGATCCAAGGTCGATGCCGGCGGCTTCCAGTCGCTTGATCAATTGCCCAGCTCGAGGCAGGTTCAATTCCGGGTCCAGCCCCAGGCCGGCGTCGATGAGGATCGTCTGCTTGCCGCTGCGCACCACGACCACGTTCAGCGCCCAGTCGAACGCGTCCGGTGGCAGGAACATGTGGTTCAGCCAGGCCGCGCGCTCGGCCGGATCGGCATTGTGTCCCAGCATCTTCGTCGGCAGCGGCAGCACGCCGTCACTGATCACCAGCACCTCAATATCACCGATCTGCACCGCGTAGCGCGACGGGACCAGTTCGTCGGCGCCTGTTCTCCCGACGCGTGAGTTGTTTTCCAAGCTCATGTTAGTCTCCTGCTGAGCAATCGAACGGGGTTTTGTTTCTGTCTGCGACATGATGCGCTCCTGTTTTGCGTGATCGAAACGTGTCGGTTACAAGCCACGGCGCGGATTTTATGTTGAGGCACGTTTGGCGGTCGATCCGGCGGGAGAAGAGGAAGGGCCATACCTGAGGATAGGGTAGCCTATGCTTTCAGGGCGGCCATTGATCTGTGACACGCGCACCTTGAAGAGCTCCATTAGTTTGGGATCGAAGCGCTTGGCAATTCAGGCCTCGACGGCGAGGAAGCGATGCCGCCATCTTCCTTGCGAATATGCTCAACCCTCTGGTCATCTTGCCCCCGCGGGAGCGTCCTCCCGGCCAGATAGGTGATCCGCCATACCGTGAATAATTGGTGATCCGGGCACCCTCTTAGCCACGACCCGATCGCAACCAATTCGCCGACTAACATCAGATGGAGCTGAGCCTTGCCAATCGATCAGGTTTCACCGCTGTTTGGCCATCCAATCCCATACTTAGGCAATGCAAGGGCCTGTCCTACGCAGAGCGACCTCAAACCCCGCGCATTCTCCAAGCGTAAGCAACCGCGCGTTAGGAGAAAGCAGATGTTCAGAACCATCAAGGCCTTTGGCCCTTGGCGCCGTGATCGCCACATTGACCGTCGCCAGCGCACAGTCCCAAGATCACGATCTCAAGTCGAGTCGACAATCGTTCTCATGGCGCTTTTGCCGAATCCTGAAGCTGGGATCGCCCGCCTGACCAAGGATGGCTATGTGGCGATCGCGGCAGCCAACCCGCTTCGCAGTGTCGCGTCGGATGCGGTGTCCGTCGCGGCGGTCGTTCGCGCCATCGACCGGCCTGGGGTTCTGGTCGGCCACTCGTACGGTGGACCGATCATCACCGAAGCGGCAAAGGGCAATCCGTAAGACTGTCATGGTCGACGGGGCTCGCACGCGCTAATGGTCTCACATACTGGCGAGGTTATCGAAGAAAGCGGCATCCGCTCGCCGAACGGAGCGTCACTGTCGGTGTGGAGAAGTTTCGCCCCAAACGAAATCGCGGCGTGATTCTTGACTTAGCCCGGACGGCGTTCAAGCGAAGCGCTCCACAATCCGAACAAGGGGGCATGCCATTGTTGCGAAAATCGGCGCATCAAACGATGCGCCGGCTATCTATCTACAAATACTGAGCTCAGTAGTCCCACCAGACCGGCACCCACCGGAAGAGGTCGCCGGCCCCCGCGACGCGACCCACGGACGGGAACGGCATGTGCGTTGAGATCAGCCAGGAGCCATTATCTGCAAGCTCGCGCATGAGCCGAAGACGAACGCGCGTGGCTTCTTCCGGATCATGTTCGAAGCCGTTATGCCATTCCGGATGATCGAACGATACCGGGAAGATCGCGTCGCCGCCGAACATCAGCCGTTCCTTGCCAGACTTCACGCGGACGACACTATGTCCGGGCGTGTGACCGCCTGTACGGCTTACGGAAACGCCGGGAGCCACTTCGGCCTCGTCCTTGAAGGTGCGTATCTGGTTGCCATAGACATTCATGAAATCAAGCGACGCCTTGCGGGCCAGCGCGGCGAGTGTCGGCGGCATAGCGGTGCGGGAGAAGTCCGGCGACTTCCAGAATTCGGTTTCAGCGGCACAGACGTGTACCCGCAGATCGGGACGCATCTTCTCCTTCACACCTTCGGCAAGAAGCCCGCCCACATGGTCGAAATGCATGTGGGTCAACACGACATCCGTAACATCCCCGAGATCGACGCCAGCCGCCTCCAGCCGGTGCACGAACTGTCCTGCACGCGGAAAGTCCGGATATTCCTCGCCGAGGCCGCTGTCGATCAGTATCGTCTGCTTCCCGGTGCGGACCACGACCGCGTTGAGTGCCCAGTCGAAGGCCTCCTTCGAAAGAAATTGATTATCCAACCAAGCCCCACGGGTGGCTGGATCGGCGTTTGTTGCCATCGATTCAGCCGGCGGCGTCAGTACACCGTCGCTGATCACCATTACGGCGATATCACCGACTCGCACCGCGTAGCGCGATGGAACCGGCTCGCCGGGTCCCGGCTTGACCTGCCGACCCGCCGGTCGAGATGTTGCTTCTACGTTCGACATAATACGCTCCAATTGTAGGTTTTGAGGCGTGGCAATCACGGGCCACGTAGCGAACTCTAGGTTCGTGAATTTTGCCGGTCAGCTATGCGTAAGTTTGGATAGGGCAATCAAAAAGGATTGTTCCCTAAGACATCTCAAACGTCAGCGCGGCTGAATTGCTTCCTGCACCGTAAGGAAGTCTCCGACGTCCTCTACTATTCCGACGATCACCTTATCCCACGCGGTCAATCGTTGTCGTTCATATCGGCTTCGCTCGTCATCAAGGCCGACAGACCTGCTGTCTAGGCGTCCGATCCGATCAGCTAAACTTTCGCACAGTCCGCAGATGCTTTCGGCCAATAGTTTTTTGGGCCGCCGGTCGCCATCCTCTTTCGCATTTCAATCATCGTGAAGGAAAAAATATGCAGAACCCATTGCCTGTCGGCGTTACACGCCGCGAAGCCCTGCTCGGCAGCCTCACCGCTGGTATCGCAGTGGGCTTGCCCGCGGTTGCCGCCGCAAAGACTTCGAAGCAGCCTCTCCCCGCCACCATCAGTCACGGAAAGCAAGCCATGAGCACGATCACCACCAAGGACGGCACAGAAATCTATTACAAGGACTGGGGCACCGGTCCGATCGTCACCTTCTCGCACGGCTGGCCGCTGAACTCCGATGCGTGGGACGGCCAGATGCACTTCCTCGCTCAGCACGGCTTCCGCGTCGTGGCGCACGATCGCCGTGGTCATGGACGCTCCAGCCAAACGGCGTCGGGGAACGACATGAACGGCTATGCCGACGATCTGGCCGCCGTTATCGAGGCGCTGGATCTCAGGGACGCAACGCTGGTCGGTCACTCTACCGGCGGCGGCGAGGTCGCCCGCTATATCGGCCGGCACGGTACGAAGCGCGTCGCCAAGGCCGTCCTCATCGCTGCTGTGCCGCCGGTCATGGTTAAATCGGCGACCAATCCGGAAGGGTTGCCGATCGAAGCGTTCGACGCGATCCGCGCGGGCCTCGTCAAGGATCGCTCGCAATTCTACCGTGACCTTGCCCCACAATTCTACGGCGCTAATCGACCCGGCTCGAACGTTTCCCAGGGCATGCTCGACCAATTTTGGCTCTGGAGCATGCAGGCGGGTCTCCTGAACGCCTATGAATGCGTCAAGGCATTCTCGGAAACCGACTTCACCGAAGATCTGAAGAAGTTCAATGTGCCGACGCTCGTCCTGCACGGGGAGGACGACCAGATCGTTCCGGTAAAGGATTCCGCCGTCAAGTCTGCTCGGCTGATCAAAGGCGCCAAGGACATCTACTATCCCGGCGCCCCGCACGGCATTACCGCCACGCATCAGGACCAGGTCAACGCCGACCTGCTCGCCTTCCTTAAGGCTTGAATTCGCTACGGATCGCGGAGCAAACCGCCGTGCTCCGTCCCGTCCAGAACTGGCGCGGCCTTGCCGCGCCAGTTCCTCGATCCCGTGGTCCGATCGACAGCCGCACTGCAGTGGAACAAGGTCAGCCGTCGACGGACTTCGACGAGGATGCCACGCCCTTGCTGTTTTTGGACTGAGACAAAAACATCCAAGCGTTGTCGGATATCATTGAGGCTTGACAGTTTTTCACCAGGGTTGCCAAGCGACGGTATTCCCGCCAATACATGGATTTCCATAAGTTGCGGCCGTGCAATGGCGCGAATAGGGTGCGACAGGGGATCGCTGGCGCTGATGTCGAGACTAGCCATTCGACATGCTGGCGCCGCCCAAGCTTTATGTTCCCTGCAGGAGTCGCCGATGACGCGTGTCTGGTCGAACCGCCCCCAACTCCTGCACCTGGGTCTGTTTTTTGTGGCCTATGTCCTGGGTTGCGGCTTCGCGCAGGCTCTTGCAATCGTTCCTGGAACGGGCATTTCCATCTGGGCTCCGAGCGGGCTGTTCATCGCCACCCTCATCCTTGCCCCCATGAAGAGTTGGCCATGGTGGGTGATAGTGGGTGGGCTGGCTGAGCTACTCGCCAATGTCCTTTGGTTCCATAGCCCGCTGCCTGCAGCCTTCCTGATATATGCAGGCAATGCGCTCGAAGCCGTGTTCGGCGCGTGGGTCGTGAATCGGGTCCTAGGCCGACCGGCTCGACTGGAAACGCTGCAGGAAGTTCTCCTATTCGCCGCACTGGGCGCGGTGGCTGCGCCAGTCGTGAGTGCTACGCTGGGTAGCGCGACGCTTGCCTGGTTCGGCATATTTTCGCAGGCCTTCTTTGGGGCGTGGCCTCTCTGGTGGATCGGGGATGCGGCTGGGATCTTGATCGTCGCGCCGCTCGCGCTGGTCGTAATCGAGAACTGGAACGGCAAGGCCAAGCTGTCGGCTGCGCGATGGATTGAAGCGTGCGTCCTGGGACTGATTCTTCTCGGCGTAGCGGCCCTTTCTCTCGGCGGCTACCTGCCTTTCGCTTACATCATCATGCCGCCGCTGCTTTGGGCTGCTGTGCGCTTCGAATTCAAGGGGGCTGCCGTTACTCTCGCCCTGCTCGCGGTGATAGCCGCGATCTTCACGATATCCGGCGCCAGCCAGTTTGCCGGAAATGTGGAGAATCAGCGCCACAACCAGATCATGCTGCAACTCTTCCTCGCGATCTCGGCCTTTTCGGCCTTGGTCGTGGCCGCCATATCGCGGCAGCACCAGCTCGCGTTGCTGACATTGCGCGAGAGTGTGGCGGCCCTGCGCGATCGAGAGCGGGAGCTCTCGCAGATCGTGAACATGGTCCCAGTCCACATCAGACGGCTGACGCCTGAAGGCGAGCCGACCTTCTTCAACAAGCGCCTGGTGGATTTTTTCGGGTTTGACCTGCAACAGTTGAAAAGGCCGGGCACAAGCCAACTGGCGACAAACGTCGAGACTCTTGTCCATCCGGATGATGCGCCCAGTCTATTGCAGGCGGTGCGCTACGCCGTCGCCACAGGCGAATCATACTCGATGAAATATCGCATGCGTCGCGCCGACGGCGTGTATCGCTGGGTTGACGGCCGGGCGGAACCACTGCGGGACGACAGCGGCAAGATCGTGCAATGGTACGCAATCTCCATCGACATCGATGATGAGGTGCGCGCACAGGAAGCCTTGCGCGACCGGGAGCGCGAGCTTTCGCAGCTTGTGGACGCCTTGCCAGTCCACATCTGGAGCTGGACGCCTGATGGCAAGCTGGCCTACGTCAACAAGCGATCTTTGGAGGATCTCGGCCTTACAAAGGCGAACTTCGAAGAAAGTGTCCGGGTGGCGCAAAAGCTGGTTCATCCCGAAGATGCCCCCGAGGTGCTGCGAGCGTCAGCCAACTCGCTTAAAACTGGCGACGCCTTCATGATGCGGTATCGCCGGCGTTGGAAAGACGGCAACTATCGCTGGATGGAGGCGCGCGCGCAGCCTCTGCGCGATCAAGACGGAGCGATCGTTCACTGGTATCAGGTATCTATCGACATCGACGATCAGGTGCGGGCCGAAGAAGCGCTGAAGAGCAGCAAGCGGCAATTGGAACAAATGATCGACGCCATGCCCTTCAATATCCTGAGCTTTGCCGCTTCAGGCGATATGACCTACACCAGCAAGAGATATCTCGACGACGTTGGTTCGCCGACGGCGGACATTAAAGACTTCGATGCGCTGGCCCGAGACGTGGCCCACCCAGACGACTTTTCAACAATGTTTCAGAGGGCGATGGATGGCTTTGCAACCGGTCAGCCTTTCGTGAACCGGTTCCGCCGGCGCAACAAACAGGGCGTCTATCGCTGGATAGAGGCGCGCGCACAGCCTCTGCGCAACGCAGATGGCACAATCGTGCAATGGTATATTGCTTCGATCGACATTGAAGACGAGATGAGCGCACAGACCGCGTTGCGCGAGAGAGAACGCTTCCTTTGGCAACTAGTTGAAACACTCCCGGCGATGATCGATTGTGCAGCGCCGAACGGCGAACCGGTCTATCGCAGCCAGCAACTGCGCGAGTTCCTTGGATATGAACTGGAGGAACTGGATGGGAAGGCTAAATCGCGTCTGAACGGCACGCTCGATGCCGGAGTTCATCCCGACGATGTGGCGGGCGTCAAGGAGCAATATGCCCATTGCCTGGCCACCGGCGAACCCTATCGCAGAAAGCACCGCCTGCGGCGCTTCGATGGCGATTATATCTGGGTCGAAACGCGCGCCGCGCCGATGCGGAAGGACGATGGCACCATCGTGCAATGGAACGTCATCTGCCTGGATGTGGACGGCGAGGTCCGCGCGCAGGAGGAGCTGCGTCTAGCGCAAGAACGGCTTGCGCGCGCCAGTCAAGCTGCGAGCCTCGCGGAGCTGTCTGCCTCCATCGCCCATGAGGTGAATCAACCGTTGGCAGCGATCGTTGCCAATTCGCATGCGTGCTTCCGCTGGCTCTCGGCTGAGCCCGTCAATGTTGCGCGCGCCAAAATCACCACCGAACGGGTCATCCGAGACGCCAACTCGGCGGCGGAAGTAGTCAGCCGTATTCGGGCCCTCTTCAAGCAATCCGTGGAGGATAGAGCCAGCCTGGCTCTCCCCGGCGTCATTGCAGAAGCATGCAACCTCGTGGCTGGGGAGGCGTTGCGTCGTCGCATCCGCATCGACATCAACGTGGAAAGTGATCTTCCGCCTGTCGCTATTGACCGCATACAGATCCAGCAAGTGCTGATCAATCTCATGCGCAATGGCATGGAGGCAATGGAGGACGTCGCAATGGAAAAATCGGTCACCGTGCGCGCCCATCGCGTGGGCAGTGAGGTGCAGACCGAAATAGGCGACCAAGGAAATGGCATCGAGTTCCCGGATCAGATCTTCGAACCCTTCTTCACGACGAAAGCGAACGGAATGGGCATGGGGCTTGCCATCTGCCGCTCTATCGTCGAGGCACATGGTGGACGTTTGCGGGCCGAGAAAAATGAGCCGCATGGCGCGAGGTTCATATTCACCTTACCAATCATAGGGAAAGCGGCACCATGACGACGGATGATCCTGTTGTTTTCATCGTCGATGATGACCAACGCATCAGGGAGGCGCTCGGCGAGCTCCTGGAAACCCACGCCATGCGCGCCATCGCGTTCGGTTCGGCGGGCGATTATGTGGACGCCGAGAAACCGGATCTACCGGCCTGCCTGATACTCGACTTGGAATTGCCCGATATTAACGGCTTGGAACTACAAAGGCAGATTGCCGACGGCGATCATCCGCCGATCGTCTTCATTACGGGCTATGGCGACATCCCCTCCTCGGTGCGGGCGATTAAGCACGGTGCGGTGGATTTTCTCACCAAACCGTTCAGCGACGCGGACCTTATGACTGCGGTGTATACGGCAATTTCCGTGGATCGGCGAAACCGATCAGAGCGGGCTGAACTCGGCATGCTGAGACAACGCTATCTCGAATTGACGCCACGCGAACGGGACGTACTGCCGCTCGTCGTCAGTGGCCTGCTCAACAAGCAGGCGGCATCACAACTCGGAATCAGCGAAGTGACACTGCAAATCCATCGGAGGAATGTAATGCAGAAAATGGCGGCAGCATCGCTCGCCGACTTGGTGCGCATAGCAGAGCGATTGGGGATACCAATCACCCATTCGCGCCGTGCGGGAGGAAACTGAGCATGGACAAGACAAGACCGACCGTCGCGGTGGTTGATGACGATCCTCGGTTGCTTGAGTCGCTTGAGGAGCTACTGGAATCCGCTGGATATGCAGCCTGCTGTCTCCGCTCGGCCGAGCACCTTCTCGCCCGCGGCCTCGCGGACCTGGACCTTCTGATCACCGATATCGGCATGCCGGGCATGAACGGCTTTGAACTTCGTGACATCGTCAACAAGGAGCGTCCAGAACTACCGGTGTTTCTGGTTACCGGCCGCCACGAGATCGGCGACCAACGCCGCGCCAAGGGCGTGGACGGTCTTTTCCGGAAGCCATTCGACGCGCCTGCCCTACTCAACGCGATAGGCGAAGCTTTTCAGAAATCGACTAAAGGAGGGTGACATGAGAATTGACCAGCCGCTCCGGAGATCGCCACCGCCCCCGCGGCAGCAGAATGACACAAGTGAGCCCATCGTTATCATAGTTGATGACGATGCGGCTGTTCGTGAGGCCTTGTCGGAGCTGATCCTCTCGGCGGGCCTGAAGCCCCTGAGCTTTGCCTCGACCCGTGAAGTGCTCGACGCCGACATACTGGACAGGCCCGGCTGTCTGATCCTCGATGTGCGCATGCCGGGAGCGAGCGGCCTTCACCTGCAGCGCCATCTGGCGGAAAACGGCAACGCGAAGCCGATCATCTTCCTGACCGGACACGGGGATATTCCGATGACCGTGCAGGCTATGAAGGCGGGCGCCGTCGACTTTCTTACAAAGCCAGTGCGCGACCAGACGCTGCTCGATGCAGTAATAACCGGCATTGCGCTCGACGCCGCGCGACGGGCCAACGCCTTAATCGTCAGTCGCAACATTGAACGCCTGGAGACGCTGACGCACCGGGAACGCGAGATATTGCGCGAAGTCGCACAGGGGCGGCTCAACAAGCAGATCGCCTTCGACCTCGGAATAAGCGAGGTCACAGTCAAGCTGCACCGGGCCAACGTCATGCGCAAGATGGGAGCCGGGTCGATCGGCGAGTTGATCAGGGCTTGGGAGACCCTGCCCATGGTGATGCGTGAGGCCAGCGGCGCCCGGTTCTCTCGCGATTGATCCCGCTTAGGGATACCGACGCCGCAGATCGTAGCGCCGAACGTTCGCCTGCGGAAGGTTCGACTGCGGCGAGCTCGTCCGCGTCCCAGGCGCTCGTAAGTTCGGCACAACGCTCGCGCCGCATCAAGCGAAGATAATTTCATAGGCGATCAGAATCGTCCGCGGGCGACCGTTCTTGGTGATAATCAACGTTTCGCGTATCGCTGCATCTCCGGATTGGTGATCTTGAAACCGTGCCCGGCGGCAAGCTCGACAGCGAGCGCGTTGTAGCGATCCGTGCCGTTGATCGTCAGCGAGCCCCATTTCTGTGAGGCGACTTGCATCGGTCCCTCCAGTGTTGCAGACCAGCTTCAACCTCAAGACAGAGGAAATAGCGCTTCACGCCGCAAACAAGCTGGTCGTGAGCCTTTTCATCTGTGCAGCGCTGCCCGCGGGGACTACAAGCCGGATAGCGACCTCGATTTGAACCGGTCGCAAGGCCAAGATATTCTTTTCAAACTTGTAAGGCCATCAGGGAGGGGTTGCGGGACCCGTCGATGACTTTGGTTTTCTGCCTAACGTCGTGGGGGCTCGACCTCAACGATGGGCGGGCTGTCACTCGGAAACAACCCTTCATTGTGAATGCCGCGTGAATTTTCCCCGGAAGTGCCGAAGTAAAATTCCCCACTTATGCCGACGTGGACGCCAAGGAGAACTGAGGATTTTTCGGCGGTCGTCCTCGTGGCTTTTGCGGCGGGGCGAATGCCGGCGGGGCAATGAGGGCTTTGGAGCGGACATGCTCCGGCATAAGTTCAGCATGCTGCCGCAACCGGTAGCTGGATCCTTCGATCTGCACGACAACGGCGTGGTGAAGCAGTCTGTCGAGCAGCGCCGTTGCGACGACAGGATCTCCAAAGACATCGCCCCATTCTGCAAAGCCGCGATTGGACGTCAGGATCATTGCACCTCTCTCGTAGCGGGCGTTGACGAGCTGGAAGAACAAATTGCCGCCACCGGCGATGACCGGGAGATACCCGATCTCATCGACGATCAGCAGACTTGGCCTGCAGAAGAAGCGGATGCGTTCTTGCAGCCGTCCCTCGCGTTCGGAACGGGCGAGCGAACCGATCAGGTCAGCGAGCGTCGTGAAGTACACGCTCTTTCCAGCTTTCACGGCTTCGACGCCCAGCGCTGTGGCAAGATGGCTCTTTCCCGTTCCCGGTGGGCCGAGGAAATGAACTGCTTCGTGACGGTCGATGAACCCAAGCTGCGCCAGGGTAAAGATGCGATCTCGGTCGAGCGAGGGTTGGAACGTAAAGTCGAAGCCGGCTAGCGTTTTGATCGTTGCAAGCCTGCCCATTCGCAGGGCGGTCTTGATGCGGCTGTTCTCGCGCAGCGTCAGTTCCTCGGACAGGAGGATGTCGATGGCTTCAAGTGCCGATAGTTCACCGTGCTCGAGGCGGCGCACGACATGGTCGAGAGCTTCCAGCGCCCGTGGCATCTTCAGGCCGACGAGATCATGACGGATGCGATCGATCATGGACGGAATGGCATCGAGGGTCGCGCTCATGGGCGGTTCTCCTGTGCCAGGACTTTGCCGACAGCGTCGTAAAAGGCGAGGGGTCGCTGATGTGACCGTGTCGCCGGCAGGCTTGACGATGATGGCGTCGTCCCGTGTCCTGGACCGATGTTGCGGCATGAGTGCTCGTCGATGGTCAGGATGAACCCGGCGCTGTTTACGACCCTCCAGGACAGGATGGGCTGCGATCAGGATGCCGTTCTCGAAGATGCGGACCTCGTCGGCGAGAGAATGGACTTCCACCATGCGGCTTCGTGTCGCATCCGGAACGCTGTAGGTGTTTCCGCCGACGCTGACCATACCTTCCCGCGACACGCGGCGCTCCAGCTTCAGGACGGATTTGAACGGGGCCAGCGGTAATGGTCGCAGGTGCGGCCGTTCCTCGGCGAAGGCTTCATTGATGACGCGCAGGGGCGTGGCGTGCTTCCTTGGATTGGCGACGGTATCCAGCCAGTGCCGAAGCTGAGCATTCAAATCATCGAGGTTACGGAAAGAGCGGGCGAGGAAGAAGTCTTCGCGAATATAACGGAATGGCCGCTCGACCTTGCCCTTGGTCTTGGCACGATACGGTTTGCATGCCTTGGGATGGAATCCGTAATGGCGCGCCAGGTCTATGAGGGCACGGTTATAGACGATGCCCTCTGTCTGGCCTTCACCGATGACGGCCGTCTTCATCCGGTCGTAAAGCACTTCCCGCGGAGCACCACCAATGGCCTCGAAAGCCGCCATATGGCAACGCAGGACGGTCGGTAGGTTCTGATGCATAACAAAACGCGCCCAGATGAGGCGGCTATGGCCCAGCACCATGGAAAACAGCCAGACGATCCTCGGCATCATCGGCTCGTCGGTGAAAACGACGTGGAACTGGGCGAAGTCGACTTGGGCCTGCTCTCCGGGCGGCGTCTCGAAACGAACTTCGAAGCCCTGACTTGCAGCAGGGCGCACATCACGGAGAAAATCCGTCACCGCCGTGTAGCCGCCGGTATAGCCCCTCTCGCGCAGTTCTCGAAGCAATCGACTGCCAGTCAAACCGGGATAGGATTTGATCCGCTCCCGCAGGTATGAAGCGAACGGGTCGATAACCGTTGCCCGAGGCTTTCTTGGACCATAGGCCGGAGCCTCGAGGCCCCGCTCAATGTATTTGCGCACCGTCTTGCGATCGATGCCCGTTTCTCTGGAAATTGCCGACACCGTCAGGCCCTGCTGATGCAGATCCAGGATCATGATCGTCTCCCTCAGCTTGATCACCAAAATCCCCCTTCCGACCATCGGAAGGAGTATCGGCGATGACGCGCCGCCGGTCTTCCGGGGCGCGCCCCGGAAGACCGGCGGCGTCGCTAAACTGGGGAAAATTCAAACGGCACTTCTGGGGAGTATTGCTCCGGTACTGACACTTCATTCAACGCGAGCAATACTTGAAGCGGTTTCCGATATGCGATTCCGAAGCCAAATGTGTGCTTGGTCGCTCGTGTGACGCGGATGCCAGAACATGCGCTCGTGGATGTCTGGCAGTGATAGTGGCGGTTCAAAACCAGCGATACCGGGCACGGCGAGTTTTTGGATTGCTCGTTCCAAGACCAGGCTAATCAAGTTGGTCCCGCGAAGAAGGAACGGGACGAGCACGAAGCTTTCCACCGTTGCTGCGATTTTCCGATTCACGCCCGCACGTGCGAGGTGCTGATCGGCGAGATTGAACTGGCGGTCCATACCTATCCCGTAAGCTAGAAACGGAGCAGCCAGAAATTTTTCCAGCGAAAGCGTTTTCTCGCCCCCGATGAGTTTGTTGTCACAATCCGCCGCACACAGCCATCTGTCGAATATTAGAGGCTCTGACGGAAACTCGCTATCGGGTAAGAGTTCGCTGGGTTCAATGACCACGTCCACGCGATCTTCGACCAGCATTTTTTCCGTTTCTCGTGAGCGCGGAAGAAGGTGAATCGTCACATTGGGAGCCTCTGCCTCCAACCGTTTCACGAGCGGCGACAACAGCACTAGAACGGCGTAGTCCGACGCACTGATCGTGAACGTCCGCTTGTCTACGAGGGGATCGAATCCGCCTTGTTGCATGAGCGTTTGCTGGATTTTACTGAGCGCGTCGCGAAGGGGTTCGATAAGGTTTTCAGCGTTCTGCGTAAGCGCGAGTTGTCGACCCACCCTCACAAGCAGCGGGTCGTGAAAGATTTCCCGCAGACGACTAAGGGCCGCACTGGTCGCAGACTGACTAAGACCAACGATCTCACCCGCGCGACTGACGCTCTTCTCTCTCAAAAGCGCGTCCAGCACGACCAGAAGGTTCAGATCGACAGCGCGAAGGTTCATCGGGTGCTCCGTCTAGGTATTGATGCGGTGGATAGATAGCTTCCGAATTATCGATTGGACACAATACGACAGAACGATAACATCACTGTCAACAAAAACAACAGCAGTGGGAACAGAGGTCGCAGTAGTACATCGAGTGCGACTCTGCGGAATTCTAGGTAATGCGAAAATTGCACATGCGCGAGGCAAGTAACGCTCGTGCAACTGGAGGAGTCATGCGCAATTTTACGAATGAAGATCTAGCCCTGTGCAATGATCGACCCGAGGAATATTGCCGGAACTGGGAACTGGACGCGGGTCCTGACACCGTTGCCTTCCGCTCGGCAATGCGCAAGGTCGTCGGTGGCGTCACGGTCATCACCACGCTGCACGAGGATCGTCCGTGGGGCATGACGGTCAGTGCATTCACTCCCGTCTGCATGGATCCCCCAACACTGCTGGTTTGTGTGAACCGCGATACCGTCACAGCGAACTGCATCACAAAGCTGCAGCGGTTTGCCGTCAATGTCCTGAGCCAGGATCAATTGGCAATCTCGCAGTTTTGTTCGCGGCCGCGCGAAGACAAGTTCGTCGAAGAGTTCGTAGTTCCGCGATGCGAACATCCGGACAGGATCCACATGCCGGTCCTGCAGAATTCTCTCATCACATTCGATTGCAGTGCGACGGCAACCCTGGTGGTCAACAGTCACTTGGTCGTGATGGGCCGGGTGACCTCAGTTCTCGCCCCAACTGCCAAAAAGCCGCTTCTTTATGGGGAAGGACAGTACATGCATGGCGTCGAGCTGCAGATGGCGGTGGCGTGATGGAAACGTCGGTCGAATCATCATCGGTCGCAGAGCAGCTTTTGGCTGCCTACAACGGTCACCGGTTGGACATTGTCTCGCAACTTTATGCCGAGAACGCGACGCACGAAGATGTAGCACATGGCAGGCCCAAAGTGGGAGGCGTTGCGATCGCGGACGGCTTGCGCAAGTTTTTGGGCTGGTTTCCCGATGCCGCTTGGGAGCTTCGGTCGATCATCGCGGGTCAAGGCCACGAAGTCGCCGTCGCCTACACACTTACCGGCACGCTTCAAATGTCAATGGGGCCCGTGGCACCACGCGGTCAGAGGATTTCGTTGCGCGGAATACAGGTTCTCAAGATCGAGAACGGCAAGATTCAGCGCAGTGAAGACTACTGGGACGCAACGACGTTCCAGAAACAACTGAGTTTCAACACTCCGGAGGAGAAATCATGAGAACGGGCAAGGAATACCTTGAGTCATTGCGCGACAATCGTCGGGTGTACGTCGGCGGCGAGCTCATCGACGACGTGACCACGCACCCCAAGACGCGCGGCTATGCCCAAGCGATTGCCGAATATTACGATCTGCATCTTGATCCCAAGAACCAGGACATCGCCACGTTCATCGACGAGAAGGGCAATCGTCAGTCCATGCACTGGTTCCTGCCGCGTTCGAAGGAAGACACCGTCCGCAGACGCAAGTACGCCGATTTCATCTTCCGCCACTTCAAGGGTGGCATCTTTACCCGCCCGCCAATGGGCATGAATTGCGTGATGTTCACGCAGGTCGACGACCAGGAGCCGTGGGCGAAGAACTCGCGGTTCAAAAATGGTCATCGCGATCTGTCAGGCAACATTCAGCGTCAGTGGGATGAAGTCACCAGCAAGGATCTGGCCATTTCGCCGATGTTCGTCGATGTCCAGTTCGACCGCAGCAGAACGGACGCACTGGGCGAAACGCCGATGCTGAGCATCGTCGAAGAGACGGACGAAGGCATCATCGTAAAGGGATGGAAAGCCATCGGAACTTCAGTCCCATTCGTCAATCACCTTCTGATTGGCAACCTGTGGCGGCCTGGTCAGACAGCAGAACAGACCATCTACGCTCTCGTACCGATCGCCACCAAGGGCCTCTCGATCGTTGCCCGCGAGTCACGCGTACAGCCGGATGCAGATCCGTATGATCGTCCGTTGGCAACGATCGGCGATGAACTCGACGCGATGGTTTACTTCGATGATGTCCTGATTCCGTGGCCGCAGGTCCAGCATGTCGGCAATCCGGATCATGCCAAGTGGTATCCCCAGCGTCAGTTCGACTGGGTTCATCTCGAAACACAGATCCGCCATTGCGTTCATGCCGAACTGATGGTCGGGTTGGCGTTGCTGCTTACTCAATCCCTCGGCACGAGCAATAACCCAGTCGTCCAGTCGCAACTCGCCGAGCTCATCAGGTTCCGCGAGACCTGCACGGCCTTCATGCTCGCCGCCGAAGAGACAGGCTTCGCGACACCTGGCGGGCTGTTCAAGCCGAACAACATCTATATCGATTTTGGTCGCGCCCACTATCTCGAGCACCAGCCCAAGATGGTCAATTTGTTGATTGAGTTCTGCGGTCGTGGGATCGTCCTGCAGCCGACCAAGCGTGAGCTTGACGACCCGTACATCGGTCCCAAGCTTGCAGAGGCGCTGCGTGGGCCTGAGATCAGTGCCTACGACCGTATCAAGATCTTCCGCCAGATCAGCGAGCGCTTCCTGACGGAGTGGGGCACGCGCCACGAGATGTTCGAGAAGTTCAACGGCACGCCGCTGTATCTGATCAACCTGCTCACGATGCAGCGGACCGAATATCACGTGGACGGCCCGTTGACGGCGCTCGCCCGTGAGGTGCTCGGCTTCGGCGACACTGCCGAACTGGGCAAGCGCGCGCAGGAAGCCGAAAAGAACTCCCACTACGCCAACGTCCGCTTCCAGCCCGAGTATGCACGGGCTCAGGACGTACACGAGGGCTACATCGGCTCGTCGGGCGAGCGGGTCAGCGTCGACGCTGCCTGACAAGGACTGCGTCGGCGTCTTCGGTCGCCGACGCGAGGCCCGCCGCTTGCTGATGACAACGAGGCGATGATCGCTTCTCTGGTCCTATTCGAAGCTGACAGCAAGGAAGACGTCGTCGCATACGGCCTTCGCTACCATAAGGAATTACCCATGACACATTTCCCATCCAACGCGGATTTGCCATCCGCCTTCTTTACCGAGGCGAATTCCGTGGACGTCGTCAATGCGAGGATTGGGCCGGACGCATCACCGCGGCTGGCCGAGGTGATGACGTGCCTGGTGAAACACCTCCATGCGTTCGTTCGCGAAATCAATCTCTCGCAGGAGGACTGGGAAACCGGAATCAGCTTCCTCACGCGCACCGGGCAGATCTGCACGGAAGAGCGCCAGGAATTCATCCTCCTGTCCGACACTCTCGGTCTCTCCATGCTGGTTGACGCAATCAACAATCGCAGGCCGGAAGGAGCTACCGAAAACACAGTTCTCGGTCCATTCTTCGTCGCGGGCGCGCCCATTAGAAATGCCGGCGACAGGATCACCCTGGATGGAAAGGGAGAAGGGTGCCTTTTCGAAGGACACGTCATGGATCTTGATGGGAAACCGATCGAGGGCGCCCGAATTGACGTTTGGTCAGACAATGCCGACGGCTACTATGACGTCCAGCAACCGGAAGTGCAGCCGAAATGGAACAACCGAGGGACGTTCTTCACAGGTCCTGATGGCTGCTACCGCTTTGTGGGGATCAAGCCTATCTCCTATCCGATTCCGGATGACGGCCCGGTCGGCAAGATGCTTGAGGCGCTCGGTCGACACCCGTACCGACCTGCGCACATGCACTACATGGTTCACGCCGACGGATTTCAGAAGCTCGTGACACACACCTTCGTGGGAGGGGATCCGTACCTGGCTTCAGATACGGTCTTCGGAGTGAAGCGATCGCTTGTTGCGGCCTTCGAACGGACGATGGACGGCGAAACCCCATGGCGATCCGAGTACAATTTCGTGTTGGCCCGGTACGACGAATAACAAATAGACGCCGCTCCGGGCCGGCCGGCCCGGCAGACAGTCTTCGCCCCAGATTATTTTGTACGATCGGCTGATGCAGCCATTTGGCCCACCACACCCAACAGAGACGGATGCACCGAGTGATCAAGCATATCGTGATGTGGAACATTCGAGGTGAGAACGAAGAAGAGCGAAATGCGTCGGCTCTTGATCTCAAGGCGCGTTTTGAGAGGCTCATTGGCCAGATACCGGGACTCATAACTCTGGAAATTGGCATCGACATAAGCCGTCAATCATTTGCCTGCGATGCCGTGCTCTATTCAGAGTTTGTTGACAGAGCATCGCTGGCCGCCTACGCCGAACATCCCGCCCATCTACGGATAAGAAAAGAGCTCGAAGGCGTCCGAACGGCCCGCTACCAGGTCGATTATGCGGTCTAGGCGAGCGAGGCAAGCATGATGGAAACGTTCACATTTACCGGTCGGCCGTCTCGCCCCATCGGATCAGGAACGGTTCACCGGCTTCCCGAAGAGACGGACCCGGAGCATTTTGTGCGTCAGGAACGCAGACACGAAGGTGCTTCGTCCGGAGCCACATAACTCATGCGACTTCGACCTCACCGTGCGGGCCGGCGAAAAAGTAACGCTCATCGGCTCCAGCGGCGGGCAAATCCACCGTGCTGCGCATCCTGATGACGCTCGAGCCGTTTCGGCAATCCCAGATGCCGTTCGACGACACGATCCACGAGGAGACGAGCGATGGGCGCAACGACGCCGGACAACATCATGCAGCTCGGCATGGGGTTCTGGGTCTCCAAGGCCATACTCAGCGCGGTCGAGCTCGGCGTCTTCACCGAGCTCGCAGCCGGAACGGCCGACCTGCCGGACCTGCAGGCCAGGCTGAAGCTGCATCCCCGCTCGGCCCGCGACTTCCTCGACACCCTGGTGGCCCTGAAGCTGCTCGAACGCGAGGATGGCCGCTATCGCAATGCCCCGGATACCGACCTCTTCCTCGACAAGGGGAAGCCGTCCTATATCGGCGGCATCCTCGAAATGGCCAATGCCCGGCTCTACGGTTTCTGGGGCTCGCTGACCGAAGCCCTGCACTCCGGAGAGCCGCAGAACGAAGCCAAGCACAGCGAGGACTTCTTCGCCGCGATTTATGCGGAGCCGGCACGGCTGCGCGGGTTCCTCGAAGCGATGAGCGGGAGCCGGTCCCGGAAAGCGCGGGAGCAATCCCTCGGGAGTTGGCTGGTATCCAAGCCGGTCAGTTCCCGCCAAGCGTGTTCGAACTTCGAGCTTGCAGACTGCCAGGGGGCATGGCCTTCGTCGCAGTTACGCGCGCCAAAACCGGGCCACCTGCCCTTTCAACTGCTACGATTACACTCCGGTGCCTGTCGTTTTCTGCGATCCCGTCCGCAACCGATCTCCCGCGCGCCACCGCCTGGCTGCCGCTAGCATGAAACGCTCCGGTGTGGTCGCGATTGACCGTCCCAAGAAGATGAATGTGAAAGAGGTATCGTCGCATCTTCGTACTTGAACACCGTCATGGCTTGCTACTTCTTAGCAGCTTCTAAAGTGCTTTGCGCGTGACAGTTGCGTGACGCGCCCATCGCCACCTGGCTGCTTTGTCGGGGCGACCATTCGTTCATCTATCATGGTGAATTACGAGGCCGCTCGTGCCGTCTGATGCGGCGGCCTCAAGGGGGTGACAGTCAGAGTCGATCGAGGAACGTGTCGCCCACACCATGTACGTCCCCGTGGAGCCCCGGAACACCCGTCCGGCATTCCGACAACGATGTCATTCCCGATGATACATTATGCGATCATTTTGGCCCAAAACGTAAACATCCTAGCAACAAGCCGTCCGCCGCGCTTTTGAAGAACGGCTCCCTTCGATCATTGTGGACTTTGGCTCCGGACCCGAGGAGCCCGAAGCGGACACCCGCCCGCCCCATTCAAAATAGCCGATTGCAATGCGTACCAGATAACCGCCTTTGACGGCTTTGATGAAGTCCGGGGCGGAGCGCTTCCAGATAGCCGAGTACGTCGAAACTCACTCTCATCTGGCCTCGTTGCCATCGCCGGCGCTCCGAAGAACAAGAAATAGGACTGGGAGCCATAGCTCGCGGTTTGGTTGTATCCGCCAGGACGCTGCAGCGGCGTCTGAAGACCTGTGGTGTCGACTTTGAGGAATTGTTGGACTAGACCCGGCGCAGCGGGGCAATCCGGCTGATGCACTTAGGCGTCCACAGCATGATCGAGATCGCTTTCCGCTCATTTCACACGCGCCTTCAGGCGATAGATGGGAATGACGCCATAGCACTTCCGCCACTCCATTCCTCCGCGTTGAGCAGAACCGAACTGGCAGCCCCGTCACTCCGCTCGACATATCAGCGACGATGCCAATTAAGTGTGATGTCTCCGCGCACCCGACATGATACCTTATACTCGAACGTCAGCACGAAGACCCACGAAGACCCTTGTCGCGGCGTTCCTGCCGAGTGATGGCTCGTGCCCCGCGAGTTTTCGGCCCTTGAGGGCCATTTCATGTCGAACGAACCGATAGTCCATTTCGAAGCGGCGAGTACCCTTGCCGTGGTGGTTTCATCGAACGAGCCGCTGCTTTTCCTCACTAAAGACCAGAAGGTTATTGCAGCGAGCACATCGTTCTGCCGGGCTTTCGAAATCGATCCGGCGACCGTTCCCGGCCGACCGCTCGGTTCGCTTGGAAATGGCGAATGGGCAATGCCCAAGCTCGCCTCGCTCCTAAAAGCTACCGCTTCTGGAAGCGCCCGGATCGAGGCCTACGAAATCGACCTCCAGCGCCCCAACCGGAGCACACGACAGTTGATCGTCAATGCGCAGATCCTTGACGATGGCGACAAGGCACATATCCGGCTGCTGCTGGCCATCACTGATGTGACGGATGCGCGCGCCGAAGCGAAACTGAAAGATGACCTTATCCGCGAGAAGGCCATCTTGGTGCAGGAGGTCCAGCACCGGGTCGCGAACAGCCTTCAGATCATTGCCAGCGTTCTCATGCAAAGCGCACGCCGGGTTCAGTCAGACGAAGCGCGCGGCCACCTTCACAACGCCCATCACCGGGTTATGTCGATTGCGGCCGTGCAACGGCAGCTTTCTACGTCCAGCGCCGGCAACGTCGAACTGCGCACCTACTTAACGCAGCTTTGCGAAAGTCTCGGTGCGTCGATGATCGCCGACGACCGGCTTTCGATATCGGTGACAGTCGATGAGAGCGCGGTGGAAGCCGATGTTTCTGTCAGACTTGGGCTTATTGTGACCGAATTGGTGATCAACGCGCTCAAGCACGCCTTCCCGGGGCAACAAACCGGCACGATCGCCATCGACTATTGTTCGACAGGCAACGACTGGACGCTTCGTGTCACCGACGACGGCATAGGCATGCCTAGCGGCAAACTTACCCCCGGCCTCGGTACCGGCATCGTCGAAGCGCTTGTCAGGAATCTGGAGAGCGGAATCCAGTTGAGCGGTGCAAATCCCGGCACTGCCGTGACCATCAGGCATCGGGGAGACGTCGATCGCCAAACCAGACCTCCAGAGGCTGCGTAGGAACTTATATCCTGTTGAAACGCGGTGTCAGGAAGCTGTAATGGCCCCATAAATCCCCGGACATGATCTCCCACTTGTTAAGTGTGAGGAGTAATGTCCCCATTATGAGTAGTCACAACCCGAAGATAGAAGTGCTGTCCGGCCCTGAGCGCCGCCGTCGCTGGTCGACGGCCGAGAAGCTCGCCATCGTTCAGGAGACGTATGAAGGGGATGCGACGGTCAGCATCGTCGCGCGGCGTCACGGCATCCAGCCGAACCAGTTGTTCAATTGGCGCAAGCTTGCAGCGCAGGGAGCGTTCACCGCAACCGCATCGCAGGAAGACGTCGTTCCGGCATCCGAATATCGAGCCCTTCAGAACCAGGTCAAGGAACTGCAGCGCCTGTTGGGCAAGAAGACGATGGAAGGCGAAATCCTCAAGGAAGCGCTTGAGATCGCCACCGGCCCAAAAAAACACCTGTTGCGCTCGCTGTCATTGCCGAAGGGCAGTTCGCGATGACGGCGGTGTGCGAGACTTTGGGTGTCGCCCGATCAAACATTGCAGAGCGCGTGAAGCAAATCCCTTCCAAAGCCCGTGGGCGACCGCCGCTTGCTGATCAGGGCCTGGTGGATGAGATCAAAACGATCATCGCCGATATGCCGACCTACGGCTATCGCCGGGTTCACGCCATTCTGCGCCGAAACGCCAGCAACGATGGCCGTTCCTGGCCAAACGTCAAACGCGTCTATCGGGTGATGAAGGTGCACGACCTGCTCCTTCAGCGCCATACTGGTGCGAGTGATACCCGTCGCCACGACGGCCGCGTCGCTGTGGAGCAGTCGAACCTACGTTGGTGTTCGGACGGATTCGAAATTGGCTGCGACAACAGAGAGAAGGTGCGCGTTGCCTTTGCCCTCGACTGCTGTGACCGCGAGGCCATTGCCCACGTCGCCACCACTGAAGGCATCAAGAGCGCGGACGTTCAGGACCTTGTCATCACCGCCGTCGAGAACCGCTTCGGTCGCATCAACGCCCTTCCAAAGCCCATCGAATGGCTGACTGACAATGGCTCGTGCTTCATTGCGAAGGACACGAAATCGCTGCTGCTGGATATCGGGATGGAGCCTTGCTCGACACCCATTCGCAGCCCGCAGTCAAACGGAATGGCGGAAGCCTTCGTCAAAACCTTCAAGCGCGACTACGTCTCGGTCAATCCCATTCCGGACGCCGAAACCGTCATCGCCCAACTGCCCTTATGGTTCGAGCATTACAACACGCTTCACCCGCACAAGGCTTTGGGATATCGATCACCGCGCGAGTTCTTAAACCGTCAAACAGAAACCTGATCCTGTCCGGTTTTTATGGGGCAACTCCAGAAGCGGAAAAGGTTCCGCTTCAAAAAAATGCCCCTGAGGGTCAGGTGTTTCCGCAAGACGGTCATCCCCGTGTTCGAAGACATTACTCTCCTTCGGATGAGCGCCGTCGACTTGGCATAATCTGCGGGTTACGAAACCCTTGAAGCCAACGAGGCCATTCCCATCCTGAAGTCGAGAGCAAACGATGCCACCGATGGCCACCGGCGACGTTGATTGTTGGGTCCGGCAATGCAATCCTCGAAGCAAGCGGTCTGCCGGCGCGAAGCCAGTTCTTCGCGAAACCTATGATGATCAAGCTATTGCTGAAGCGACGGTCCGAATACTTGCGCGACAATGGCATGCTCGGAGCCAAATTCTCCTTTTGTGCCTGCGAAAATGAAGGCATCGATCTCCAGGGCACGATGGATGGCGTATTGCGGCCTGGCCTTGTCAGCGGGGATCCGAAGACCGCCCGTTCAAAGGATTGCGGATTTCGTTATTTGGCCAGGTGCCAAACACCACCAACGCCATCGCCGTTGGTGTCACCGGCCTTTTTGTCCTCGGCATATGTGTACAGCGGCTTGCCTTCATAGGCCCACATTTCCCCGCCGTCTGCCGCCTTGACCAGAGACCATTTCCCTTCCGCTTTAGCGTTCGCGGCGGCGTGGAATGCCGGCCATTTCTTCAAGCAATCCTTGTCGCAGTTGGATTTGTCTTTGGCATCCTTGTCGAAGGTGTAGAGGGTCATCCCCTTTTCGTCAGCCAAAGCCTTGCCCATCTTGGTGTCGACCATCTTGGCGGGTTCGGCTGCGAACGCAGACCCGCCCAAAACAGACGCCAACCCGATCGCGATTAATAACGTTCTCATGACAGTCTCCCGGTTCGGGAGTGCCGACGGAATGCCGGTAGCGCCCGATCCAATGTAAAAACACCCGGGCTTAGAAGAGGTTCCGGGTTGCTACGCACAATCGGAGCGATCGAAACGAGCGACAAGCGGCATGGAGTGATCTTCCAGAGTCGCCGTCACCTCGGCGCTGTCTGACGCCAAGCAGCGATGGGCATTTTCTTTGCCACGCCCCTATCAATCGTGAGCACGCTGTCGAAGAAATCGACGCCGCTTGCTGTTCGGATAGGCGACACGTCGTGCATAACGGCGATCACAGTCGCCTCCGGGCAATAATCCATGATCGCCTGGTGGAATGCGTGAACTGCCTGAGTGTCAAGCGCGCTTGTGGCCTCGTCGAGAAAGAGGAGGCCCGGCCGTAACAAAAGGATCCTGGCAAGGACGAGCTTCTGCTTCTGGCCTCCCGATAGAAGCACATCCCAGCTTTGACCGTCGCGGCCATCCTTGGGGAGTTCATCGATGAATTCGCCGAGCCCCGCCTCGTGCAACGCCACCGCGACACGCGTATCCGGATAATCGCTCTCCGGGTCCGGAAGGCAAACCAACTCCTTCAAGGACACCGCCTGAAGCTTGACGTCCTGGGCGGCATAGAGGGTTCTGATGTTTCTTGGAGTTGCGACAGTGCCGCGGCCGTGCGCCCAAAGACCGTTTATCGCTTTGATAAGCGAGGTCTTGCCGCTCCCTGACTCGCCGACGACCAAGGTCCACTCGCCGGGAAGGAACTGAAGTCTGTCCGCCGTCAGAAATGGAAGCTCGGTCCCCGCGTGCAGGAGGCCAATCTGCTCCACGGTTAGGCCGAGCGCCGGATCCTGCTTGGTATATTGGAATTCGTAAAGGCCTGTTTGCGCATAAAACGCCTCGGGTCGCTGAACGGTTTCGATCGCGTTCGCGAGATCGGTTATGCGCCGAGCGTTCGCCCTCAGCGTCGCAATGTCGGGCATCACATGTATGAACCACGAGCATTCGTTGATCAATGCAGTCGCCAGTTCAGCACCCGTAACGTAGTGCTGCAGGCTGACCTTGTTGTCCATGTAGGGGAGCAGGCCGGGTGCATAGGCGACAATCCGCGAGCCAATGAAATTATGGACCAGTTCGAACCCCATGTAGCCGGCAGTCACCCGATTCAGGCTGGCCCAGGTTTGATCAATGTCGAGATACCGGCGTTTGTTGACGACGTTCTGGGCTCTTTCTCCATGGAGGACGGCAACATGGAAGCTGCGGTGCAGGAGAGCGTTCAATTCGGTGCGGTAGCTTCCCTCCGCCCATTGCATGCGTACCGACAGGTGTTGGAGAACCCTACCAAGCTTGGCGGCAATGACGGTGTTGAGCGGTACATAAATCGCGACCGCCAGGAAAGCCAAGCAGGCGCTTCCATAGCTGCCCAGGAACTCAAGCCCTCTGACGTCGCTCGACATCTCAATAAGCTTGCTGCCGACGAAGCCAAGGGACAACACGACTCCTGCAATGCCCATTGCCAGCCCGATAGCGCCGCCGGTCAAGCCTTTGATAGACTCCTGCACACGCTGATCGATATTGTCCGGCGCTGGGACAGCGGACCCGGACGCATCGGAGCCCATTTGCAGAAGATGGAAATGCGTGTGGTTGCTGTCGAGCAATGCTTCGTTGAAGCGTCGGTCGAGCCACGCGCGCCATTTGCGGTGAAGCGTGGTCGAGAAGAAATGGCGGACAGCGGTGAAACACACGTCCCTCATGATCGCGATCGCAGCAAGCGTTGCCGCTGTTGTCAACAATGCCATGGGCGTGGTGGGTGTGGATGGATGGTGGAAGTAAGCGATCCGATTGATCAACTCGCCCGAGGTGACAGCGAACCAGACGCTGGCCTGGGCGGACAATGCCGTGAGGACAAGAATGGCGAACGTTAGCCCCCAAGCCTCGCGCCAGCTTTCGGAAAACCAATAGGCGCGCATAAGGCCCCAGAAGCCGCGCATCGAAGAAACAGGGCTTGTGTGGCTGCCTGCCTCGCGGAAGAGCAGCCGTTTGACAAATGCGCCTATCTGCCAAGCACGACTTCGCATCGCGGCTGCATCTCTCCGTAACCCACGAAAGGAATTTTGGAGTACGTGTCGAAGTTGTCAACTCAACACAGCTGAGGCGCGAGCAAGGCCAGCAGTCGCTGGCTGGTAGCCTGCGCCGAACTAACTTGAAATCGCTTCTCGGCCCGTGACATTATCCATACTGATGGCGAAAAAAACAGGAAGGTATCCCGGTGGCTTGGCATCCGAGCCCCAGTTGAGGGCACCTGGATCCCACCAATCGTTGTAAACCTTCAGTATGTTCCAGGCGTGTTTCTTCTCCGTCTCTTTGTGGAATTCGTGGTACCTGCCTTCAATGACGACGCACTTCCATCGGTGCTGATCAGTGGAATGCTCGATCTCAACACATACCAGCGGATTGCTGCGCATGAATTCAATTTTCCGTCCCGGCATCGAAAAGCCGAAAATCTGGCCCTCTGCGCGGACATAATAAATCGGCACAACATAAGGTTGATTGTCACGACAACACCCAAGACGGGCCACGCGCTGCTCGGCGATGAGCATGCTGCATTCGCTGGATAGCATCTCGCGCAATCTCATTGGCGTTGCTCCCTGTAGATCTCTTGGTTCGCTCGACGTCCTCGACGCCCTTTGCGGTTCGCAATACACACTACTACCTGCTCGGCCACGCCGTCACCGAAGATGATCAACGTTACGGATTTGTCTGAGATCAAAGCGACTACTAATAAGCAGCATAGAATAGCCCCTTGCGCTTGCACCGCCTGAGGGAGGCCAAAATGAAGCCCGGGAGCGATGGGGCAAGCTCGAATGAGCGAGATGCGCCCCTTGGGGATGCGTGCGATGCAGCGTCAAGCAAGTCCTTGCCCGATTTAGAGCCGACCCAATTCGTCGCCAGAACCTTGTTCGAACACTCCCCAGTGCCAATGATCATGGTCGACGCTGCGGGCGCAATAGAACACATTAACAAGGCGTCCGAGGAGTTCTTTGGCTACCCTAAGAAATTGCTGATCGGGCAGCCGGTGGAAGCACTCGTACCCTCAGATAAACGACTGCATCATGAGCAGCTACGGCAAGATTATATGGCCCACCCGGTTTCGAGACCGATGGCGGAGGGGCGGCGGCTGGTCGCATGCAAGAAGGATGGCACGGAAGTGACCGTCCATATCGCCATGAACCCCGTGGTGCTCGAAACATCGGAGGTCGCGGTCATTCTAACCGTAATCGACATATCGGCCCGCGACTGGCGGAGCGAACAGAGTTTTTTGTCAAGGAACTGACACATCGCGCTCGCAATGTATTCGCTATCATTTGCGCCATTTCTCGGCAGCTTGGTAAGCACAGCGATTCTGTTTCGAATTTCCAGGACGCATTGGAAGATCGTCTCGAGGCACTTTCCGCGTCCTATCGAGTTTTTGAGAAAGAACGCTGGCAAGCAGCACCTGTCCGCGACCTCGTCCAGTCCCAGATCGCATTCCTCACGACGGAGGGCATGTCCAAGATTGACATTCAAGGACCGGAGATTTGCTTGAAACCGGGTCCAGCGGAATACCTTGGCATGGCGGTTCACGAGCTTGCGACCAACGCCGTCAAGCACGGCGCACTTTCCGTGCCCACCGGCATCGTCGATGTTCGATGGTCATTTGATCCGAGCGCGCAGCTTTTCGAGTTTCAATGGACGGAGCGCAAGGGACCATCCGCTCAGCCTCCAGAACGTCAAGGCTTCGGCTCAGTCATTCTTAAGTCGATTGTTCCGGCGGCTTTCGGTGGCACGGCGGATCTGACAGTCGCTCCAAAGGGCGTGTCGTGGACCCTGAAAGCTCCCTTGGCCACGGGAGTGATCCAGACGTGACAGGCGGCGGCCGGGCGGCACAATGCGGCCCGGCGCGTCAACAGGGCGCCGGCGCTTTCATTATCAGCCGTCCGGAACACGAGAACGCAGTGAGGAAGGGGCTCGCGACTTCGGCGCCGAGTTCCGCCTTGGCAGCGCCTGCACCGACCTCACTTATCGCGGGCCTCCGTCTGGTCGTCGTTGCATCTCGAACAACTGATGCACATAGGATGGATCATCAAAATCTTTGATAGCGCCTTCCAGAAGAGCGGCTTCATCCTTGTTCCGAACCGGAATTCATCAGTGATGAACTCTGCTAGTCGGTCGGCGTCTCGATTGAGACGGGGAGTGCGAGTTTTGGAACAGGCCGCTTCGAAGGCCCTCCGTATTAAAGCGAGATCACGCGGACCAAGATGTTGGACTGATTTTGGGCGGTTGGCGTGCGATTGCGCCGCCTTCATTCTCCCATCGATTGATGTTTTGCATTTTTGCTTGTGCTGAAGTCTGATTTTGTCGCCTGGCGCGTCGCCTCGTTTACGAAGAGCGGCGGTTAGCTGCGCCCTGGTCAAGACGCTCCGCTGAATAGCATCGTTCAGGAAGCGCGCCGCAGCCAGCTCCGGCCCGCCCCCGAGACAATCATCGGTACGGCACCTGCGGCCGCGTTGATAACCAACCTGCTCAGATGCTTGCGACCGCCTCTTCAAGAAGAGACCGAGCCTGCCCGGCAACCTTCTTGAGTTCCTGGTTGTCGATCGCCTGCATGGAGGCAACGGGATCGATGGCGCTGACCATGATTGTGCCACTTCCCAGCGATCGTACCATCACATTGCAGGGCAGCATGGCGCCGACCTTTGGTTCGATCTTCATAGCCTCGAGAGCCATCTTCGGGTTGCACGCTCCCAAAATCAGATAGTCCGCAACATCGATGTCGAGCTTCTTCTTCATCGTCGCACGGACGTCGATTTCAGTCAGGACACCGAACCCCTTGGCCAAGAGGGCGGTCTTTGTTGCCGCCACCACCTCGTCGAAGGGCATGTCGTTGGTCGTTTTGTCGAGGGTGTATGTCATTGTCTGTCTCCAATTCGACGGTTCATCCTCAATTTCTGTGATTCAGTGGCAGCATTCTCGCCCTCATCAGTTCTGGGCCGGCGCGACCGTACATTGCACGCTTCAGCATCTTGAGACGATTGATTTGCCCTTCGGCTTGACCGTTGCTCCAAGGGAGTTCGATTGCATTTTTGACGGCATCAATATCCCGGCGCAAAACGCTGGCGAAACGCATGATTGCCGTGAGCTCGGTGTCGATGGCATCGTCGATCCATTCATCCAGTGCCTCCGAGCTCCTGCTGCGCAAGATGCCGTTGAAGCGCATGGCCAAGCCACGCATTATGGCGAACACTGTCGAGCCCTGCTTCAAAGCATTGACCTTTCTGGCCTGACGATCTGTCAGCAGGCCGCGCGGTTTTATGCACAAAGCTGCGGCAACCACAGATGAGATCATATGGCCGGTGTCAGGATCGCGGACGGGTTCTGAAACATCCACATCCGGAGGCGGGTCGTCGGGTTGAATGTTTTCGGCTTCACGCCACATCTTCAACAGGCGCTCCAGATTGGAGCGGCTACCTGTGTAGCCGCGGTTCTTGATATCGTAAAACAGATGGCGCCCAACGCGGTTTCCATTTTTCCAGCATTCGGCCAGGAAAGCTTCACAATACAGTGGCGATGTCGGATTCAATGCCGCCCGATTTCTGTCTCGAGGTGCATTGGAAGTAAGCCAATTCGCGATGCTGCGGCGCTCGTATCCGGTCCGCCTTGCAATCTCGCTGTAGGTGAGGCCCTGCTGCCGCAAAGCTTGAAGCGCGTCGAATATTTCCTGACGAGATTGCCTGTGCGCCAAGCGGGCACGGCGCTGTTGTGACCTGGCGCTGGCGATAGCATCTTCGGAGAGAATGGGTCTAACATGGGCGTGACCATAAACGCTCATCTGTTCCTTGATTGCCTCCCTGAGATTTTGGACCAGATGAAAACGGTCAGCCACCTGGCGGGCCTGCGGTGCGCGCTCTCGGGCTGCCTGAGCATACAAACCACAGCGATCTCGGCTCACGACCTCGATCGTCGGACGCTCTTGCAACCAAGCTTTTGCGCTCTCGACGCTGCGGTCCTCCAAAACATCGACGACCGAATGACGCTCAAGATCGACCATGATCGTCCCGTACCGCGAGGAATGCCGCCAGCTCCAATCATCAATGCCCACAACCCGAATAGTGTCTTTTTGTATGGACGCCGGATTATCGCGCTTCAATTGCCGCAAGATCGTGTCGTCGCTGACCGGCATGCCAAGCCGATGCATCAAGTATTCACCTGGGCGACCGCCCATCCTGTGGCCAATCAAGCCTACAATCTCAGCCATCCGTTCAGTTCGTCGCATGTAGGGCGAAGCAATCTCGGGCAACCTGTCGGTAAAGGTTCGTCGCCCGCATTTCCGGTGTCTACACTGCCACCGGTTCAGTGCGAGTTTGATTTTCACAACTTGACCATGAACAGGCAAGTCCTGGAAGGCGGCGGTTGTGCTAGCCGTGCCGGTTTCGGCTTCGCGTTCCACAATCCGGGCAGATACCGACAGGTTTCGCAGCGGCAGAAACAACCCAGTTTTCTTCATCTTGAAGGGTGATACCCAGAATTTTGACCCCTGGGCCGGGTGACCATTTCCATTGCGTTCGCATCCCCGCAGATAGCAGTCGCGGCGCTAACACTCTGTTAACCACAGAAATTGAGGAAGAACCCGTTTAAATGCAAAGCGACAGCTAACACCCAGCCCATCGACGCGATGCAAGTGGCGTCAAACTGCAACAGAGGCCAATCGGTCATGCACAACCGGCCCGGGAAATTCGGAATCCACAGAGCTGCATGTGTTCCGGCGTTCAAGTTTGACCCCTTCACCCTTCGACGGTGATCACCATCCGGGGCGATAGCAACCGACTTCGCGAAAAGCGCCGCTCCGGCCTTCTGCAGAGGCCCGGAGCGGCGCTTGAAACCAACGAAACCGCAAACCAATGAAGGGGCAGTTCTTCAATTCGGCAAATGGGTCAATTCCTCAGTTCGCTTGACACTGAGGAAGCGATGAACCGGCAGCTAGCGTCTGAACTGCCTGTGTCGGCGTCAAAATGACGGCATCAGCAAACTCGGTTTTGTTTGATAGGCGTGAAAAGTTCCCATCGGTGGTCACAAAGATGTCGCGCTTAGCGCCCTCATGCGCCCAGTAGGCCTGAGCGGCGCCCAGGCAATTGCGCCACTTCCAGGCGCCGGCACTGCGCAGATCCTTTTGATCCAGGCCGTTTATCGCCGCATAGTCGGACCATCGTAACGGCGTTGTTGGGAAAAGGGTTGTGAAAATCTGCCGCTCCCGAAGGACCGATGCCTCATCGCTCATGATGCCGAAACCGTGAAACGATAGTCCGTGCCTTGCGATGGGTTTTAGCAGAGTGATGTCACCAAGACCGATCCCAATCAGTCGTTCCCGGAAGTCCGCAACGCGATTGAGGTGGCGTCCACCGGGCTGACGTTCGAAAGCGCTCGAAGCCAACATCGCGATATCCGCTTCTCTGCGCGTTGCGGCTTCGATCAGTATCCGAACATCGCCCTGGACTGGCCGGTCCTTGTCGACGTCGGCGAGGCAGTTGGTATCCAGTGTAAAGCTTGGCATCGGTTCACCGCGTTGTTCTTCTCGCGGCGGATGTTAGCGGCTCACTATTTTTGGGCAAGCCCTTGGGGGCGATCGAGCCCTCATCCCGTCTGACGGAAGAGCCGCCCATGGAGGCTATCGCTACGCGAAGCCGACCGGATCGGCAACATCAGCCCGGTAAAGGCCATCAATGTCCACGATGCCGACCTAGACGGCGTTAGTCTGGCTCACTACTCGCTCGAGTTGCTTGCCCAAGCGACAACTCGCCAGGCCGACTACAAATCCTTCGCCTCGAACTCGCGGATCGATATACCCTCCAAGCGTCACCGCCGCACAAAGGTGACCACCCGTCGTCGCCCACTGCGGGGCGAAGGACGTAGAGCCTCAGACAGGGAAAGCGCGGTGGATCGCTTCTCAGCGGCTGCTCGGCGTTGAGCAAGGGCGACTTTTCTGTGGTCAGGATCCGATAAGTCCCTCAACATGTTGTCAGCTTCGAGGATCGCTTCTTTGAACGCCTGGGTGCGTCTCAACAAATCGAGCCGAAGCAGTCTTAAATCTAGATCCGCCGCCTCCCTCAACGACAGGATCACGTCAGCAGCCCGCCTCCTAATCGCAGTGGCATTCATCTCGAAATCATCGAGGACCCAGGCGGCGTGCAAAAGCCTTCGAACCGCGTCCCTCAGATTTCCGGTTCGAGCGTCAATGTATGCGCGACGCATGAACCGTGTCGCTAGGTCCGGCATCCCTTCCGACAAGCCGGCTTCGATGAAACCGATCTCCCTGACGGCGTCGGCTTCGGCCGTGCTTGCCACCGAGAGGTCCCGCGCCACGTACAAGCAGTCAGGGCATTCCTGGAGCCACGAAGACATGGTGTCCCGACGTCGTGGCGGCGGCCTTCCGTCCAAATCTGGGTAACCCGAGGAGGAGACACTTCCAAGATGCTCGTGCTGGCTTTCAACTCCGCAGCGCGCGCATTTGACGGTTATGGCAATAAACGTCGTCATCAATCCACCAACCGAAAGCGAAATACAAAGACCAACTCTTCGCGGACACGCCACGGGCGCCTGGACGTCGGAAGCCTACCGCAATCTCGACAAAAACAGCATCAACTGGCCTTGCCGTGACGTCTGCGTTTTCTGGAAAATCGACTTCAATCGCGTCCTGGCGGTTTCCACCGCAATGCCGAGCTGTTCCGCCGCGTCTGTCACGGAGTCGCCGTGCATCAGCCGCCGGCAGAATGCGATTTCGGCATGTGTTAGGCCCGCCAGGGCCTTCAACACTGACAGATCGGTGGTATCCGCAGTCGGCAGGAGTTCGGTCACAAGGATCAGCACGAGTTGACGAGGCGGGAGGAGATGCGATGTGCTGGACGGCGCCACTATCGCAGGAAGCGCAGTCATAACGACCCGCCAGGCTCCGGAGGACGTGCGGAAAAATAGCTTCGCATCGTCCGCATTCACTCCCCTTGAGAGTTTATCCAGAGTCGACGCGAACTGAACGTCGGCTTCCGGATCGACAATGAAGCAGCGATCGTTGCGAACCAGAACCGCGCGTCCCGAAGAAAACAGATGGTCCGCCAGCTTATTTGCTTCGCGAACTCGCCGGTTGCCTTCGACAACGAAAGCCGCGCAGCGGCCTCGCTCCACGAGTGCCGCTGCTGTCATTGCGTCTTCGGTTTGTGCTTGCATAACGCCTGCAAGCGTAATGGAGCGACCGAGGCCCGTTCGAATATGCCGCAACACATGTGCCGCTGCGTGCCCGTATTCCTCGGCCACGGAAAGTGGAAAATGCAGGACGAAGAGAATTGTCTCGCCTCGATTTCCGACAAGCTTCAGCCCGGCCGCAGCCTCAGCATCCCGCTGCGGTAGAAGCCAGTCATTGTAGAATTCCGTCTTTGCATAGAGCCGCGCCGGTGACACGTCTTCGGAAAGGGCGACAAGCCCATTTCTGGCTGTGTTCCAGTAGGCAGACCAGGGATTCACATAGGCGAAATGCTCTGCATAAGATCTGGCAAACGCTGGATCGACGTTCGCCCAAGACTGAAAATTGAGTCTGCTCTCCGTAAAGCTCATGTTCCAAAGGCCTGCGAAGGAACCGGGGAACGCGTTGCTCAGCATTGCCGGAACCTCATCCCACGCGCCGATGCCGAGTGACGCGGCATCGACTGCGTTACCGACATCCTGACAGACGCCATCCACACGATCCTCATCATAGCGACGGATTGGCGGTTGCCGCATCCCCTCAGCGCCTCCTCAGCCAGCGACGGTCCGATCCCTCACCATCAGACCGGACATGCTCATGTTAGAAAACTCTTGTGCACAATCCTAGCGGCAACGAGGCGTTTGTCGACGCGGACGCCATTTGTTCCCGCTAGGGGTCGGATAACGACCAAAATCCACACAACCAGCTTCCCCTCAACCCCCATTTGGGGGTCGCCGGATCCGGCACGTCCCCGTAGGCTCGATCAAAAGTGCCACGATCAATGGTGAGGAAAAGCTGGAAATCCTCACTTGCGTCTGGTCTCAAGGCGCGTCGGCGCCGATCGTTCTTGCAGGGGGCTAATTTATGTTCAGGCAATTGGCAATCGTTGCCGCTATTGGCAGCATCGTAGGCATCTTGTCTACCAATCCGACGCTCGCGGACGCCGTGTGCGGGCCTGGCAAGCACCTCGCAACCAATGCGTGGGCTTGTCTGCCGGGGGATGCGTCACGTTCGAGGCAAGTGGCCCCATCCACCTCGATGAACAACATCGGCGCTGGCGTTGCGCTTGGCGGAGCGCTTTTCTCAATAGTCCAGTCTTTGGCGAGCCAGTCGCAGATGACCGACGACGACGACTCGATCAACCCGATACTAAAACAACACGCCAACCTGAGCCGAAAATACAATCGGCAGGGGCTGAGCCTTCAGAGAGCTGGTCGCTTCAACGAAGCACGCATCGCGTTTCAGAAGGCGGCGAACGAAGCGATCAACGGTGGAAGTTCGGAAGACTCGATAGCCAACAATCGTAATGCGCAGATCGCCGATGCCCTTCACTGGCTGAGACAGGGATACGAAGCAGAAAAGGCAGGCAAGAAGACCAAAGCCAATATTGCCTATCAGATGGGGATTAGAGCCGCCCAACAGGCCGGAGACACGACCGTCACATCCAAGCTCAAGCAAGCGAACGATAAACTCATCGAGAAAGGAGGCAGCAAAAGACTGATGAAATCAGAATCGAACTGCCGCGTCCTCAACGGAAAGTTCGTCTGCTCCGAATAACGCACCACGAGGCATACGATGAAACTAACCAAACTTGTCGCTGCATTGTTGATATGCGGTGTGCCAAATACGCTTCACGCTCGGGATATCGGCAGCGTCAGCACGATATCCATCAAGATCGACACAAAGGCGTCGATGGTGACCTATGCCAGTTCAGGCCCGCACACCTATGTGGGCTCGTATCCTCAGACCATCGTGTTGGAGCGACTGAAAGTAGGCGGCGAGACACTGTGGAGCATCGGCTATTTCTCTACGGGTTGTAACATAGACGGCCGGTTCTCGATCGTGAGTGCCCTGTTCAAGATTGGGCAAAGTCACGTGGAAAAAGTAAAATGCTCCAGTGTTGCCGATAACGAGGCCGGCTCGATCGTCGCCCAAGCCAAGGGAGAATTTGCAGGCAATGTCCTGTCGGTTTCCAGCACGATCACTGAAGACATAATGCGTGACGGCATCCGCACCAAGGCCAAGACAACGGAAGTCATCAAGGTCGATCTTAGCAAAGGCTGCACCGTGCGCGCCGCCAAGGTTTCATCAGACAAACTTGCAACGGCGCAGAACCGCAAGGTAACCGCCGACACACTGAGAACCACCAATTTCAGCAAAAGGTGTGAGACCTACCCTAGATAGTTACAATGCACCCGGGCTCCAGGCGCGATCAACATCACTTCCAGTCGATACATTATGCGATCTTCTGTAACGGGCGTTGCGTCAATCCCTTGTGAGCCTAGATCCCTCGCCGAGTGCTTGCTTCTGTCCGCAGTCGGAGCTTTGCCGCTGCTCTATGGTGTCTGCCAAGGACCGGCTGGCCAATCTTTGAAGGCGCAGTCACTGCGTGCTGCTGATCGCATAGCGGCCTAACCCATCCATCGTCCCGGCGAAGGGACCTTGCTGCGGAGGGCGGATGGCTGTGCCCGTCCGAACGCCTGTCTTGTCGTCTCCTTCGATCAAGCCGCCAGGGCTGGGTCTACCTTCCGAGCAATGAAGCTGGTTCCGTCCCTGAGCATGCAATGCAACACCACCGCCAATTTGCGGGCCAGCGCCACGCGCGCCTTTTTGGGACCGGCTCGTCTGGCGACCGCCAACGCCCAGCCCTTCAGATCGGACCCTTTGACCGGACGCGTCAGGATGACGTGGGCCGCCTCGTAGAGCGCGGTGCGCACGCTGCCATCACCGATCTTCGAGATGCAACCGCTATGATCGGTCTCGCCCGATTGATATTTCCTCGGCGTCAATCGAAGTGCGGTCCGACCGCGCGGGAGGAACGGAAGCGCTCCGGCGCATCGACGGCCGCGACAAACGTCAGCGCCACCAGGACGCCAACGCCGGGCGTCGTCATCAACCGAAGCGCGTTGTCGTCCTGGCGGGCGATGGCACGCAGCGTGCGCTCAAAACCTGCAAATTCCTGCACCAGCGCGTCGCGCACCTTCAAGAGTGCCATCGCGATCGCTTCCAAGGTCGTATGCCCGGCAATCAGCGTGCGGATGCGCCCCGCGAAAGTGCGCCGCGCCGTCGGCCCGACCTTGAGGCCGAAGCCGCGCAGGATGCCCCGGATGCTCATCTCGATGTCGTGCAGCTTACCCTGAATGAGCTTGCGGGCGGTCAGCAGCCCACGCACCTCCTGGGCGGCCAGCGATTTGCAGTGGACCGGCCTGAACCAGCCAAGCCGCATCAACTGCGCAATGCCCCGGGCGTCCTTCTTGTCGGTCTTGACCGGCATCGTCTTGAAGGCGGCACGCACGTAGCGTGTCTCGATCAGCTCGACAGAAAGACCTGCTTTCATCATCCCGGCATGGAGCCACTGCGACAACGGGCCGGCCTCCAGACCAATGCGCTCCATCGCCACGCCGTGCGCGCCGAACCAGGCGATCAGCGCATCGGGCTCGCTAAGGATCTTCGCCTCGCTGATGATCCGGCCATCCGCATCCACCACGCACACGCTCGAGTATTCCAATGATACGTCGATACCCGCATACTGCTTCATGGTCGTTTCTCCGTGATGCTATGGAGCCGGCCACTCCTGACTCCGCGACACCATTATTGTGAGGGACGACCACCGGCCCATCAAACCTGGCGGGCCGGGTCAGCCCGTTACACCATCTTCTTGGCTCAGAACGTGAACATCCTCGCAACAAGCGGTGCACGGGGCTCGTGAAGAACGGCTCCCTTGGACCCCTTACGGATCGAGAAGTTAGATGTAGTTAGCCCCCTTCACAACTTATGAGGAAAGAGAGCAGATCACTCGCTCGGCGACGGTACCGATAAAGCACGCCGGCAAAACGACCGAATTTGGTTGAGACTACACACAAATCTCCTGCTAGCGGGTCGTCAATATTGACAAGATCGCACGAACCATTGCAATTCTGCTCTACCTAGGGGGGCAATGATGAATTTCACTTTTGATCTTTCAAATTTTCTTGCGGGGCTTATCACCGGAGGCGCTGCCAGCGCACTCATCACGTTCCAACTGACGAAGAACCTTAGATCAGGCGCGAACGGAAACAGTGTTGATCAAAGTGGATCGAGAGCTCGCGGCGATGTCGTCGGACGCGATAAGACTACAAATCGCAAGTAGCATCAATGAACACGGTGGATCAGCGCAGTGCTCGTGCCGAGCGCGACGTCATCGGGCGCGATAAGAACGTCATCATCGAAGCTCCGAAGACGATGGTCGAAAAGTTGCTCCATCGGCTGAGGGAACAATACGACTCGAGCGACGAAACAAAGATCACGATCGATGAGCTTGCGCGCTACCATGTCCGACGATCTCAAGACGGCATCCAGGGGCTTGAGAACAAGCTCATCGCCGCCAATATGTCTCATTATTACGACGACGCGATCGAGAAGAAGGAGATGTTCGCAAAGCTGCTTGAACGATGGTCGCTGTACTCCTCGGCTCAGGCGATCTTCGTTCACATCCTCGCCAAAACCGAAGCCGAGTTCTCCCACGTAATCTACCCGCAGATCCCGAAGCTCTCGGAGTGCGAGATGAACGCGATGATCATGGACCGCATCGTCAATCCCGTTGTCGAAGAATGCAACAGCGAGTTGATGACAATAAGCCACAACATCGTGCTTGGAATGGTCTACTGGCTGGCCGAACAGTGCTTCATACGATGGCACCACAGTCCAAGGGTTGTGGCGTGACCCAGTTATCGTACAACGAGGCTTTTGACCCATATCACGCGATTTTCCGGTACTTGAGATTGTATTTTGGCTGCAATCTTCAGGAGCCTGTACCATTCGACAAGTTTCGGATTCTCGATTTCTATCTGCTCTATCCTTTCAGGCTGCAGAACCTGCAACTTTACTCAGATGACACAAGCTGGCGGTCCGTCAGCAAAAGCTACACGCGGCTCAAGCCGTACGGCGAGCTGCCCGATGACAACTCTCTATTCGACCGCATGGCACCTTTTCAGAAGACTGCGGCCGAGAGCATGGCGAGAGCAGGTATCATTTGTGAGAAGGCCTGGGAGCGAAACCAGATACTTTTCTCTGGCGCGGAAATTGGAACGGAAGTCGAAAGCCGGTGTACCGAATTAAACTCCACTATGGCTGATTTCATCTCGATCCTGTGTCAGATCAATCACCGATATGACCCTTACGGAAGAGACGGCCTGAAAGCTCGCAGCAAACTTTTGGAATACAGATATGATCCGATTTGAACCCTGCCTGATTGTTCGGCGATTGGTGGTCAAACGCGGTGCACATATCGCCTATGATGAACGGTACCATTCAGGGGTCAATATCGTCCGGGGCGATAACTCGTCCGGAAAATCTACCATTCTCAACTTCATATTCTTCGGCCTGGGCGGCGATCTGAGCAAGCTTGACTGGAGCGAGCATGCTCTGCTGTGCGACCATGTTTGGATTGAGGTTGAGTTGAACGGCAATCCGGCCGTGTTACGCCGGAAAATCGACGCCTCTGCGCAGTCGGACATGGAAATATTTGGCGGGCGTTACGAAGCTGCTGAGATCGCGCCGATCGAAACTTGGTTGCGGTACTCCTATGCGCGCTCCCAAAACAAGGAGAGCTTTTCTCAAGCTATCTTTCGCTTGCTGGGGATGCCTGATGTCGCAGTCGAGGGGACGTCGAGTATCACGATGCACCAGGTTCTGCGGCTCCTCTATGCTGATCAACTCTCACCCACCGACAGTCTCTTTCGATTTGAAGGGTACGATCCGGAGAACTTGCGAGAGGCCGTGGGAAACCTCCTATGCGGGGCCTTTGACTCCGCAATATATGAATCCCAGCAGAAACTGAGAGCGAAAGAGAAGGAATTCCAGGAGGTCTCAGCTGAACTCCGCAGTATCTTTCGCGTGGTCGGCGGAGAAGAGAGTCTAGGGCTGCAGTGGATAACGCAGAAGCGCGCCGGTCTTATCGCGGACAAGGATCGATTGCTAAATCTGATTGCGGCAAAAGAAGAGGAGTTTTTTTCCTCCTCGACCCTGCAGAGGTTAAGCCTCACCCAGCAAAAGGAACTTTACAACGCCGTCCAGAGGCTCCAGCAGGAGCTTATTGAAGCACAGGAAGCCCAAAGCGGCCTTGAATTTGAAGTTTCAGATTCACAGTCGTTTATCGAGAGCCTTAGACGAAAATCCGAAGCGCTGAGGGATGCGCGACTTGCGGCCAAGATTGTGCCGGACGTGCATTTCGCAACTTGCCCTGCGTGCTATGCTGAGGTTCTGGAAGCGGGTGATCACTCGTTCGCCTGCCATCTTTGTAAGACGCCGATTGACCCGGAACGCGCAAGTGAGCAAATCACCGGAATCATCAACAACCTTTCCATACAGATCAAACAATCCGAGCGTCTTCAAGTCATTCGCGGTGATCGCTTGAAGGCTCAGGTGGCAAAAGTCGAAGACATCAAATCACGCTGGACTGCAAAATCTCGGGAGCTATCAGCTATAGCGGCTCGGCCTACGTCCAAGGCTCGGGAGGAAATCAGGGATCTGCACCGGCAAATTGGATATCTCGATCGGTCTATCGAGGATGTCGATGCCCAGTTTAAGCTAGCGAACAAGATCGGTGATCTTTCGGAGAGGAAGGCGAACCTCGACGTAGACATCCAAGAGTTGGAAGGTCGGATTGCCGGACTGAAGAGAAGTCAGACCGACAGAATACGAGTGGCACGCAGCGAAATAGAGCGCGAGACAATCAAGCTACTGAAGGGCGATCTCAAGCGTCAGGATTCGTTCGTCGATCCAAACCGGGTAGAGTTCTCGTTTGGGAAGAACACGATCACAGTCGACGATCATACCTACTTCTCAGCCAGTTCGCGAGTGGTCCTGAAGACTGCGTTCTTGGTCGGTTTCCTAGCCGCAGCGTTGCGCGACAAGGGCTTCCGGCACCCTCGATTTCTCATGATCGATATCACAGAAGACAAGGGGATGGAGCAGGCGAGAAGCCACAACTTCCAGAAGCAAGTCATCGAAATATCTAACTCCACAGATGTGGAACACCAGGTGATATTGGCAACCGCGATGCCGTGGAGTGAGATTCCCACGGATCTCTTCGTTGGGAAATTCTCCACCCTCGAAAGCGGCACCTTGAACTTCAATCGGCCGATCGCATAGGTTTTGATGATGGGCAAACGACAGTTAATTGAGATCGGTGACGAGACGTTTCGTAGCCAAGCCGAGGCGCGCGAGCGCTTCCGTGGGATACTCTATAAGTATGCTCTAAATCAGACGGTCGATGAGGCGGACGATCGTTTCCTCAGACTGGCCTTGCAGCGGCATCCGGAATCTGCTGTTAAAGTCGGGCCTGGTATCAAAAGATTCGAGGTCCGCTCAGCTGACTACAACACACGATGCTTCTGGGTCATACGCGTGGACGATACAGTCGAGCGGTTTTCATTCAAAGAATGCTACCGACCTCATCCCGAACCCTAACGGTCGTTTCATGCCGATGAATGGCTGGGCTCGTACGCCACGGTTGCTCGCCGATGCGTACCACGTTGATCTCGCGCTCAACGGCCGAAACCTACCCTGCCCGTCATCTCGCGCAAGCACGTAAGTCCAGCTCGTCGACAATCCGCGGCGCCGCCTGCGGCGTAACATCAGTGGTTTTGGTGATAACCGGTTGGCCCTCACGTTGCCTTGTCTGACGCGGTCTGTGATCGGCTCTCCATGGAAGAACAAAGGGAGTTTCTCCATTTCTCCATGGAGACTGCATTGAAGATTCTCCCAGCCGCCAGAACTGAGTGTGAACGTCATCGGCGAATCCCTTCGTCATCGGGAGGGATGATACGCAGACATCAACCATCGGCAACTCGGTTTGCAGCGATCCTCTTCAACACCCTCGACTCTGGAAATGATCGCGCAATCGTTTCGAACTGATCGTCGTCGAGGCTTTCAAGCATGGCCGTATTTCGCTCAATGGCGCCTGACCCTTTCATTTCCCGAATTCCGTTGGCGATGACTGCCAGGTTTTGGATAGACGCTGCCGGCATTATCTGCATCAGCACCTCAATCAGGGAGTTTCTGTCGGATTGGTTGGCGGCCAGATTCATCACATCACCGAGGCGGGAGAACGTGAATGACGCCGTTTTGGGTAGCCGCTGGGAGTCGACTATCTCAGCCAGAGTGGAAACAAAAAACGGCAATCCCAGGTCGCCTTTCGCGACCAGTACCCGTGTCAGCAGTCGGAAACTTTGGTCATCGTTCAGCGTATGCTCCTTAAACAGCGTCGAGAACACAGTTGCCGCGGCGCCCCTCATACCAATCACCCACAGTGCCAACGCGCCATCCGGCTCGCCTTCTAGCTCAGCTGGAGGCAGTTCGAGAACAGCCTTGGTAATGTCTATTCTTCGTTGCTCGTCGGATACGTTGCTGATCATCTCCGCCGCTCGCGCAGCCTTTCCGGGATCCGAGGGTTGCTCGGTCGCAAACATCAATGCCACGTCGGAGGGAGTAATGACAGTTGCTACGCTTTGCAGAACCCCCAGGGTCGCTCCCGGTTCGCTCTTCCAGATCTGCGGAACTAGGCTCGCCCCGGTAGCGCGTAAACTCTCGTCCACAACCCCTTTATCGACCAGCTCAATTCCGGAAGCTAATATCACACCCACCCCCGGCGCAGTGGGATTCTCCCTGATGAACTGCATCGAACGTTGCACCAGATTGGTTGCATTGTATGCGACCGTCCCCGCTTCTGGCTTCCACCAATGTCCAGTCATTTCGGTGTGCAACGAGACGTAAGAGGTAGGTATGGAATACGCCTGCTCAAAGATGCGGTCGATGAAATCTGCTGACGTGTTGGCAGGTACAAAACCAACCAGCCTCCGTGCGATTGGAAACAAGGCGACCACGAACTGGGGTTGATTCGTCATAGAAATCAGTCTGTTAAATAGATTACCCGCATGAGTCTGCATTGACGGTGCCTGCCACGCTACGTGAGGGATCTCGGCAGTGATGGCCCGGTATTTTTCAAGTTCGTCTGGTTCAAGCTTTTTCTTATTGATTGTCACCTCAAGCTGAGAGACCCACAGGACTTTGTCAGCTTCGCTCAAAGCCAGTGCATTTTTCGCAAGGTACTGATTAGCGCCCATTCCCAACTCGGAAACGGTTTCCTTGCAAAGATACGAGATCAGAGCTTGCCAGGCAGAGGGATCACGGCCCCTCAGGATCTCAGCGCCACGAACCATCAACTGCGCCGTTTCGTCATAATGAGCCCACCCTTGCAATAAGGGGAGGAAGGCCGTTGTGGTTACAGTATCCAAGGCCTGCTCCCATCGGCTGGCTAGATCGAGAAGGCGTGTCGCACCCGTCTCCCCGTCCAGGGCCCAGGCTTCCTCATCATCGAGCTCCAGCTTCAGGCGAGCTGCAAGTGCGGAGAGGAATTTCCGCGACTGTTCCGGACTAGCTCCTTTCGCATAAATGGCCGCACTGTCCAACGCCGCATGAACGACCTCTTGCTGCTTGAGACCAACCATATCGGTCAGTTGTTCCCACATGCGCACACGACTTTCCTGCCCCTCTGCTTCAAGTCGTTCGTGAATCGATGTCACCGTCTCAAGAACACGTATAAGATCGGTAATACTTGGTGATGCGCTCTGCATTTCGGAGATAGCGAGTGCCGCATACTCGGATGAAAGAAGCTTGACCAGACCCGGCGCATCGACCTCCACCCATTGCTCAAGATCCGCAAACGGAAGGTTCTGGCTACCTGCTTTGACACGCACTTGTCGGGTGAATAACCACTCCCGCAACAAGCTGTCGGTTCGAGGTAGCAAACCATCTCCTTCGCGCACCTCAAGAATTAGCTTTACCGCCTCTTTTACAACGCCGGCCAATTCATCCAAATTGGGCGTCTCTCCCGTCTGCAGCTTCCAATCGAGTTCACTAGGTGAAAGAAGATCCGCGGCGAACCGATCGGCCACATCGCGCCTATCCTCGGCACTGATTCCAAGAACGACCGCCCGCGCGCCCGCCGGTCCGATATTCTGTCTCACTTCCTCGAGCTCCGCCATTTGTCGTGCAAGCGGGGTCATAAGTCCGTTCCGCTGGTCATCCGGCAGTCTGTGGGCGAGCCCCGCCAACACCCGGGACGCATTCACGCGTCTGATCAGGTTTTCATCACCCAATCCTTCCGCAAATTCTCGGAGGAGATCTACCTGATCACGACCAAGCGGTTCGTTGTCGAGGTGGTGTCCAAACACTTCGAGCACGCCTGCAATGTCTCCGGAAACGAAAGCATCACTGAGAGCCGCGGCACCATCACCATATCTACGACTTGTTGCATCTTGTGCGAGGAGAATCAGTGGCTGCAGCGATTTCGGCCAGCGAAGGCTTATCAAGCTCGAGAGATATAGGCGAAGCGCTCTATGTTCGGGCTTGATCTCGCCATGACCCTCCTCCTTCCAGTTTATGAACTCCGTCAGTGCGTGATTGGCGGCCGGAGCCATCGACTGCGATGACTCGCCTCGAAAGAGAACTCTGTTAAAATCTCGGATGAGTTCCGGGCGCTTCTGCAAGGCACTGTAGAAGTCAGGAAAATCAACCCTGAGAACACAGAGTGCGGCGAGCGAAAGCGGGTGCCCAGTCACCGCCCCCGCGTGAAGGCCGCCCGGCGAGATCGAACCAACTCCGTCTCGCTCTCGTCGGGCGGCCAGCCACCAACTTTGTGTGAATGCGTTGACAATCTGAATCGCATTGCGAGGGCTCTGCACCCCGACATGGATAAGCCGCTCCACAACGTCCTGAACTGCCACCCCTGAACGCTGCAGGTCGGTCGCGATGTTGCCTGCAGCATTGATCTTATCGGCTGCGAACTGTCGCATGTCCAGTTTTGGAAAAGGCGGAATTTCAACACGAAACTGAAAGAGGCGATCGAGATACCGCCGTGCGTCGGATCTGGTGAACACCGTGCCAGGTAGCTCGGAACCCGCACGTCCCCGGTTTCTTGAAAGTGCATCAGCAACGCGATCTTCATCGCAAGAAATGACAAAGACCACCCCAAAATCGTCTGGCTCAACGTTCATGGAAAGCTCGAGGAACGTTCGGATCGCATCCAAACCGGTTACCATCTCCGTCGCCGAGAGCCGATCTAAATCATCGACAAAGACAACCAATCGCCTGCATGCAGTATTGCGTTTCCTGAATGCGTCGATTTGCTCGACAAGAAGCCTTTCATACTCTTCGGCACTCGTCGTCGGAAATGTGATCGTCGTCTGCGGAGCGTATAAGGCGGGCGAACGAAGTCGAATATCGACTACGTATTTCGCTAGAACCCAAGTCACGAAGCCAGCGGTTGGAAGAACTACTGCTGCACTCCATGCATTGGTGACGCCAAGAAAATAGGAAGACAGAGTAAGTATTCCCGTGGTGGCAAGCAGGAGGAATAGAAACAATAGGACGGACAGGAGGTTTTGCAGCGACGCTTCCTTGGCCCAGCTCCAGAATCCACGCCGGGTCTGCTCAACGCTCGATACCTGATCATACAGTTCCCGCCGAAGAGCGAGATCATCGCCGCCAAGCTGGATAAACGCGTGCCTGAGCAGCGCGCGCTTTAGATCTTGCTCTCCGCCATAGCGCCAGGCATTGAACGTTATGGGATACACCCGGTCGGCACGGCGCGCGCCCTTTCCACCTCGCATGTCGGTCTTCAATGCCTTAAGGTAGAGTTCCTTGATTGTGCTTTTTCCGGTACCCCACGATCCGAGCAGTCCAATGCTGTACGGCGGCTTGTGATCGCCTTCGATAAGACTTCGCAAAACCTCGGCGAAGTGTCGATGACCGAACGCGTCGCCCGACGAGTCTCCAAGCTCCCTATCAAGGATGCTCGGCATCAACCGCTCCGCGCTCATATCCGTGTGCTTTGTCATTGCTCCTCCCAGCGCTCTAACAGCGAAGGATATAACACGCACAGGTAGTTGAGAGAACAAAGACTGGATTCCAGACTAACGGATGCGGCAATTTTCCCTGGACGAAGTAACCGGGGCACATTTGGTGGCGTCCCTTTCGCGGCCGCTATGTAAGACCTGTGCATAAGCGGGCGATATGAGCCGTCGGCGATGGGTCAAGGATTCCGCCTTGGGCGCAAATCAGATTCGTTTCGGTCATGCCGAAGAAGCGCCTCCCCTCCCCCGAGCACGCCGACACGCTATCGCTGAACGCGTTGCGTTCGCTTGTGACGGGTCTGGTCAGTGAGGTCAGGGAGCTCTCCGCAGAGAAGGCGACGGATTTCAAACAGGATGATCCGCCGGCAGCCAAGAAGAAGCCGCGCGGCCCGAAGCTCGACATCAAGCGGGTGAGCCGGGAAGACGTACTCCGCATGACGCCGCCTCCAGGTTCACGTTTCAAGGGCTACAAGAGCTGCCATATCCGGGAACTGATTGTCACAGCTGAACTCGTGCATTACCGGCGCGAATGCTGGCTGACACCGGACGGCAAGATGCTGCTTGCGCCGTTGCCTGCAGGAATCATCGGAAGCTACGGCGCCAACCTGCGACGGTTTTGCCTGATGTTGCACGCGCAAGGACAGGTGACGATGGAGCGGCTGACGACGCTGCTCAACGATGTTGGCGTCGACGTCTCCAAGCGCCAGGTCGTGCGGCTCATGACCCAAGGGCTGGACAGCTTTGTCGCCGAGGATGCGGCGGTGCTGCATGCCGGGTTGCTTTCGGCACCCTATATCACCGTCGACGATACCGGCGCCCGGCATGCGCGCTCCAATTTCCATACGACCCAGATCGGCGGGGCGCAGTTCACCAATTTCCGCACCACGCCCTCCAAGTCCCGGCTGAACTTCCTGTCGCTGCTCAGAGGCAGCTATCAGGACTATGTCCTCAACGACGCCGCCTTCGATTATCTCGATCGCCGTCGCGTCGATCCGGCGCTGGTCGCCAAAATCCGCAGCCATGAACCCAGACGCTTTTGCAACCAGGTGCCATTTCTCGAATATCTGGCGAGCAAAGGCATCGACATTTTCGACCGGCAGGCGATCCGTGTACTGGCGGAAGCCAGCATCTGGGGATCGATCCGCCATCATGGTCTCATCGGTGACACCGTCATCGTTTCCGACGACGCCGGCCAGTTTCGGGTCGGCAATCATGCGCTCTGTTGGGTCCACTCGGAGCGGCTGCTGCAAAAGCTAATGCCGACAACGCCGCGGCAGGTGCGTCTAGTCGAGACGGTGCGCGATCTCGTGTGGCAGTTCTACCGGGCGCTGAAGAACGTCAAACGAAAGCCGCCGCCAGGGCTCACTGCCGCATTCCACCGACGCTTCGACCGTATCTTCTCGCTCAGCACCGGTTACGACGAACTCGATAAACTGCTCGCGCGCCTGTTTCGCCGCAAGGACGAACTGCTCAAGGTGCTGGAACGACCGGGAACGCCGCTCCACACCAATGCGTCGGAGAACGATCTGCGCAGCTTCGTCACCAAGCGCAAGATCTCCGGCGGCACGATGAGCCGCGATGGTCGCGTCGCACGCGACACCATGCTCGGGCTGATGAAGACCTGCCGGAAGCTCGGACTTTCCTTCTGGCACTATCTCGGTGATCGCCTCGGCGTTGATGGCCAGGCCATCCCGCCGTTGGCCACCCTTGTCGCGACCAAAGCCTAGGCGCCCTCCCCTACGAACAGGCATCTTGTACTTCTTCAGCCCATGCTATGATCCATGTCGGTTTTGGTTTGGCGTTTCAAACGCTGAATTGTCATACGGCGGCTGGGTTTACCCGAACAACACCGGTAGATTTATCGCTAACGATTTCAATAGCGCCGCTATTCCGCAGCGACTGCGCGCCTAACTCGGACAGCGACGAAATTCGTTACCGGACCTGCCTGAGGGGGACCGCAGGTCAAGTGGAGCGCGTTATTGGGCGGCGGCGCCTCGCCTCAAGACCCGTGGGCCACCTTTTTCCGCTTTAGTGCCCACCGAACACCAGTGTCTGCACCGGCAGCATCAGCGCCTGCAAGCGCAGGATCATCGCATGGACGAGACCGACGGTATCGACTACGTGCAGATAGACCCAGCGGCCAGTGCTGATGTCGGGCGACTCCAGTTCATCATGGCTGTTGGTATACGCATTGGCAATGCAGGTGCTGCCGGGAGGCACGTCATCGAGCACGCCGGGATAGAGCGGCTCCATGAAAACGGTCAGCGTGCCGGGCCGCGAAATATTCGCAATATCGATCAGCTGATCGCTGGCGCGAACCTGGCCGGAGGCGATCACGTCCTGCACGTCGGTGACGACCAAGGGAATGATGGTGAAGGGCTTGCCGATGCAGGTCGCCTCGCCGATCATGCCCACCCTGATCACCTGCGTCTCGATCTGACCGAAGCCGGCAACCAGCCATGGCTTGCCACCGTTACCTTCAGGCACCAGAACGCCCGCCGGCCGCAACATTGGATTGACCACTTCGCCGACCCGGAGGGTGAACTGCTGCAGCGTGCCAGACACGCCGGCGCGCACGGTGGTCTTAGTGATATCGACCTCCGCCTGCTTCAAGGCCGCTTCGGCGCTGGCCTTCTGCGAGGGCAGTAGCGACTGGAGCTTGGTCTCCAGCGTCTGCTTGTTGGACTGGGCGGCGGTAAGCGCACCCTTGCTACCTTCCAGTGCGACTTGTCGACGCTCGATCTCGCGCCGTGCGACGACATTTGGGTTCAGCTTGTTCAGTTCGACCTGGGTCTCGTATTCGTCCCGGGCCTGCTGCACCGCCGCCTGTGCCTGCACAATCGCGCCATCGGCAGCGACCAGCTCGGTGCGCGAGACAGTCATCTCGGCATCGACTTCGGCGATCTGTCGACGGGCAACCTCGGCGGCGGCTTCCTCTTCCGAGCTGTCGAGCTTGAACAGGGGCTGGCCGGCCTCCACCTTGTCGAAGGCAGTGACATAGATTTCGGAGACCCGTCCGCTGGTCTCGGGAAGCACCGCGACGGTGCGGAACGCCGCGTTCACATGCGACGTCGACGGGTGGAAGTAAAAGATCAGCGTGATCAAGGAGATCGTCAGGAGGATGCAGGCGGTGATCCCGTAGCGCAGTTCGAACCAGACGGAATAGATCGTGATCTCTTTGCCGAACCGCTTGCCCTGGGCATAACGGCGGTAGAGATAGTCCGGCAGGATTGTCAGCATCGAGCATAGCATGAATTCAAACATGGCTCAGGCTTTCCCTCCCACGGACGACTGATCTACAACGGGCACGGATGGCTTGCCACGGCTTCGAGTTCCACCGATGCCGGCGGCGTTTCGATCTGGCCGGCTCCGGTGAGCGGGAGATCGACGAGAGCGGATCATGAAGATCACGGCGACATCGAACAGCATGTCGCTCTCCTGAGCGGTGATGAACGGCGGCAGGTGGTGAATGGCAGTTGGATGGAATGCTGTCGGACATTGCCCGTCACCGAGAGCAGATGGATCAGGAGGCTGCAGATTAACACAGTCTCAGTAAACGCAAGAGATACTTGCGGGAATCAAGCTGGCCAGGCCCCGGGAAATCATCTTCGTGATGCCGCGAGCACGTCAATCACCTCAAGGCATCCGGGCTTTGAGAAACCCTCCCTCTTCGCCGTGAAGCCGTTAGGTTGCCTATCTCATCAGCATCGCCAGAAAATCTGCCCCCGTTACCTGGACGAAATCCGTCTTGATCATCCTAGGCGATCATTAACCATATGAATTAACGTCTTTAATCTCACAAACGGAAGTTAATTGATCGCCTATTTCCGTCATGCGGACGCCGGTTTCTGCGCCCTTTAACTATCGATAGTATTCAAGTATCGATAGTGATGGATCTGGAGTCGCAAATCGCCTGATGTCGGTCGTCCGGGATAACCGGAAACGCCTGGTTTTCTGGGCTTCCAGGGTGCGTTAGCCCGGGATGACCGGACTCCCCAAAACGGAACTCGCCGCGCGGCGGCGGCGCACATGGCCCGTCCCCTTTACCGGATTTGAGCTCCGATGCGTTTCAGCGGCCCCCTCCTCTCGTGGGACGTCTCCGAAACCGCTATTTTTCCAGCGTTTCCACCACAGAAGCCCGCTGGCGCGCGTTTACCACTGTGGATGCCCGGTTGCTCATCCCAGGTAACGATTTGAGTCTGGCGGGCTTCAATTTGATGCATAAAACACGCTTGCAACTGACCAATTTCTCACGCATTCCTTATCTGTACAAAGCACTTCGAAACGAGGCCGTTAAAAGCGCGATGGCGAAGCGACAAACCGTTAACGTCCAACAGCCACTCAAGCGGCTGATCGGCTACGCCCGCGTCTCGACCGACGACCAGGTCCACGATGCTCAAATCGACGAACTGCGCGCTGCCGGCTGCGATCGGATCTATCAGGAGCATGGCTCCGGGGCATCGCGCGCTCGCCCAGTCTTGACCAAGTTGCTTGGCGAGCTCACCACGGGCGACGTCCTCGTCGTCGTCCGCCTCGATCGGCTGGCCAGATCGGTGAGTCATCTCTTGGCGGTGATCGAAGACCTTGAGGCGCGCGGTGTGCACTTCCGGTCGATCCGCGACCCGATCGATACCTCGACGCCACAGGGCATGTTCTCCCTCCAGGTCCTCGGCGCGGTCGCCCAGCTCGAGCGGGCGCTGATCGCCGAACGCACCAAAGCCGGCATCAAGGCGGCGAAGGCGCGCGGCAAGCTTCCCGGAAACCCCGGCCTGCGAGAACGGCGACCGGAGGCAATCAAGGCCGTCTCCAAAGCGCGCGAGAAACGCTATCTCGATGAGCTCATTGCGTCCGCGCAGACGTGGTTGCCGATGGTACGGCAACTCCGGCCCCAGCACAGTTGGGACAATGTCGTGCGGGTGCTCAATCGCCGCGGTCACGACTGGACCGTCGAGCGCCTGCGACGCGCCGTTCATCGCCTGGTCCGCGAAAAGCTCGCGGAAAAAGACCTCCTGGCCCGATCCCCTCGCCGCGCCCCCGAGGACCATCTGATGAAGCTGGTGGCGGCGATCGCCATTGCCGATCCCGACCTGTCGCTTCGCGACATTGCCGCGCAACTGGACCAGATGGGCGAACGGCCTGTGCGCGGCGGCAAGAAGTGGCAGCCCTCCTCCGTTCGAGACTTGCTGGACGAAGCCCACCGCTTCGGCCTTATCCGCCGCTGAGGGCCCGGTTCATCAGGCGACCGATCACGCGGTCTTTTTCTGGGATAACGCGAAAAACTCGCTGAACCTGGCAGAGTCCGCCGATCTTGGCCCATGTCGCATCGCAGGAAAACAGCTAATTGAGATCCGATGATCCTCGAAGACTGACAAGGTAAATCTGCGTCAAGCACCGCTTTATCCGCCACCCGATCGTGGGCCTATTCGACTCGGTACGCTTTGCGGCGGTGGTCCAGGCGTCGTTGCTTTCTCGGATCGCGTGCCTTAGCGTTGCCGTTCGGTGCATGTCGATTGCCCCCGTCTACGCGAGCGTACATGCGCTTGCTATTCGGGCCATATGGCGATCCTACCGCTAGCGGCCGACATAGTTGCGGTTGATCAGCCTACGCATTGGCGCTTGATCGCGTCGCGGCGTTAGCCAGCGGCTCTCGGAACGGCAAATGCAGAACTTCGGCACATTTGTCTGGACGCTGAGCTGGCGGTTCTGGTGACGCGTCGCCATTCGGTTGGAGTGCGTTATGTTATCTCCACCCAGACCGCTGCAATGTTCTTTAACGATAGATTGTGGTTGGCAGAGCGGTCCCCGGTGACACCGCATAGTCCGCTCGTTACTTCGGTACCGCGCATAGGAGACGGAGGCGATCGCTTTAGGGTACCCGAGCAAGCATGGGGACGATAGTAGTCGTCGCATTGTCCATTGGCGCAGGCAATGAAGCTATCGCTGGTCAAGCGGTGCCAATTTCTCCCGAAGCAAATGGGCCTCCTTGCTGTCAACTGAGAACAGAAACGGCCTTGCACAGGGTGCTTGCAACAATGTCAAAGCGCCAAGCTCGGGGTTCGGCGAAACTGTTGCCGACACTGCGCGTAGCGGAGGAATGCGAGAATGTGGGTCCCGCAGGGCAATAAGAAATGGCCCGGAAGGCAGGCTCTTTGGTTCGCCCCCAGCAAGACCCCATCGACCACGATCTGAAATCGGCGAAATCGGAAAGGAAGCCTGACGGCTCCTTGGCTGTTTTGTTAAGTTCAGGGTTTCTGGCGACGAACGATTTATGGCGCTCGCGTACATGGGGATCAAGGACGACGCGGTAGTCGGATTTGTCCCCACGACCACGACATCAGCGTATTGGACATCGTCAAGGTCCAATGGGGCGTACATCGAACAGGCGTCCGCCCTCCCCCCGAGACCTGAAATCGCGAAAGCGATCGCAGAAGTAAACAACGAAACCGCATATGAACTCCATTGCTGCGATCGGCCTTAGTCAACCTGGAATTCTAATCGCGGCGGAAGGATGACCGAGGAATCTGCTCACCGCTGAGACGCCAGCCGTCTTTCTGCTCCTTGCCCCAGCGTGACTTCACAGCCCTAATCCGGTAGCGGCTGACGATCTCGACAATGTCTCGTGTGCGTGTCGCCCGCACGCTCCATTCAGTATCGAATTCGCCTCCCGAGGATCGAATGGCGGAGTTCGCCGCCGCCGAGGATTCAAAGGAGGCAGTGTGCTTCGAAGGGTCGGTTCGGATTCGGGTGCGCTAGGCGCGGAGTGCCCCATACACGGGCCATGCATCTGGCATATGGCTATCGTACCGCCGGTCGAAGGGGGCTCGGTCCACTTCATTCGGAACATCGGCAAGCACCGTGGCTTCAAGTCATTGAAAAGCCGCCTGGTTGGCCCCGGAGGCGGCGCGACGCACTGATCGGTATAGTTGATGAAGCGGAGCTCAGCTGAGCGCATACTCGCTGAAATGACAAAACCCTGACAGCTGTCAGGGTTTTTTAGAGAGCCAATCCCGGCTTAGAAGCGCGCCGGCCCCTTGGCTTCATCTCCATCTGATTACGCGAGCAGACGGAAAGTCGCCGCGTCGGCAGCGTTGAGTTGCCCTGGCCTTCGACCGCAGCTCGCTGTGTAATCTTCGGGCATCCTTACATGGCGGCTACGATAGTCGGCTCAGGTGGACCAAAAAACCCTGACAGCTGTCAGGGTTTTGGATGTGATTTTCGCTCAATGCGGATGAGTGAATGCGAAGCTCTATTGGGTCTCTCAGGCCTCCGACTACCCGCTGGGCAGGTGTGCAGATCTGTGACAGGGCGCAAAGAGTTGAGACGATCGAGGCGAACTATGACGCGCACGCCGGCGTCGAATTTGTAAGCCGGCAGCATATTTCGTATGGCGACGATGGCGCCGTTCTGAGAGTACAAAACCCTGACAGCTGTCAGGGTTTTGTAGAGAGACCCAGGCTTAGAAGGACGCCGGCCCCTCTCCTTCATCTCCATCTCACTACGCGCGCAGACCGATAGCCGCCGCGTCGGCAGCGTTGAAATGCCGTGGTCTCCAAGCCCAGCTCGGTGTCTGATCTTCGGGCATCCTCACGTGGCGGCTACGATCGCCGGCGGGCGAGGACCAAAAAACCCTGACAGCTGTCAGGGTTTTGAGCTATTCGACCCCACGGATTATCTGGCCATGGTGGGCCACGATTGCGGCCCGAACGGTGCGGTCGCGACCTGGCGCGACCTTTTGTCTGCGGCTGTCGTGGTTCGATCGATGCTCGGGGTCAGTCCGAGCGCCTATGAGAGGCCTGCGGAATTCTTGGAGCGGAGAATGCAGCCGCCGTCATGGCGTGTATTCTCGAAAGGGCCGGGGCACATCTATTCGGCCGGCGGCTATTAGCGCAATTTGACGCGAAGGGCCGAGCGCGGCGAGTTTTCGCTTTGGCCAATGCTGATGGCTGATGCGCGCTGGCACAACTCACGTTGCCCCCCGGGACTTGCTGCGCGGTAACGCCATTATCCATTTATCGGAGCAACCACGCCTCCTGAAGCGCTTCGGTCCAACGGGCAGCGCTCCTCGTGCTCCGCTGGCGGTCACTCACGCTAGGGTGGCCCACCTCCTTCTACGCCAGACTTTTTCGTTGCGCCAAACTGTGAGGTCTAATGAACCATCGCGATTCTGCCCTTGTTGTTGATCATCATTGTCCTCATGCAAACAGAATCTCGGGAGCGATGATGAAAACGGACGACCGCGAACTCATCGTCGTGATGAAACGCTATTTCGCGGTGAAGGCCGAATTGGCCACACTTACGGCGGAGTTGGAAGCGGAGCGAAAGGCGGCCGGTGCACAAATTGGCGTGTTCTACGATCCGCGACAAAATGCCGAGCGCGCCGCCGACCTCCAACGCTCGCATCACTTGAAGGCAGAGATGGCGTCGCTTATGCAGCGGGCCGAAGCCTGGGGAAGGGCGGCAGTAGCCGCTGACCTGCGCGATAGATCGGAGGCGGGAGGTGAGCCAGAAGAGTGGCAATCGTTTGAGAGACGAGCCGATACATTGTTCGGCGCGTAGTCTCGCCTAGACGATCAGCCGGGCCGCTCGTCCATTCATTCGTTCGGCGTTGTTGTAGTAACTCGTCGCCTTGGTCACCGATTTATGCAGCGACTGCTGCATCGCTTCCGGCAGGGGAATGCCACGGTCGGCAGCCCCAGTCAGGTCAGTCCGAGCGCCTATCTGGAGGCCTGTGCGGGGACGGAGAACGCAGCGGCCACCATGGCATGCATTTTGGAAAATGGGCAGGGCAGATCAACTTGGCCGGCGGCAACTTGCGCGATCTGACGTGAAAGGCGGAGCGCTGGGAGTTGTCGCGTGCGCCGATGCCGATCGAGCGACTGGGAACCAATGGGAGGAGTGGACAGACGAGTTGGAGCGAATACGGCGGACCATTTAGGGATCGCGGTCAGCGTTATGACTTCTGTTCGCTAGAGGTTCAGAGAATACCGCGTGTGCCTTCGTTCACCAGTTCTCGTGAGTGCTCCTTTTTCGACCAAATCTTGCAGATCACGGGTGGCAGTCGCTCGAGATGTGTTGGTGATCGAGATATAGTTTTCCGCACTTAGACCACCTCGAAAGCCAGCGAGGCCCTCGCGGAACATCCGCGCGATGACCTCTTCTTGACGTTCGTTAAACTGGTCGCGGAAGCGATCGAAATATTGCGCCTTGGCAAGATGAAACGCGACGCGTTTTAGCGTCGTCTGCTGCGCCTCAAGGATGGTCTCGGCAAAGTAGACAAGCCATTCCGTTATATCGAGTGTCCGCTGATGCTGCTCAAGCTGATCGTAGTATGCTTTTCGGTAACGCTCGATAGTGAAGGCTAAGGCAATGAGGCTGGGCTGCCCGATATTTTGTGCAAGTGACTTCTCGGCCAGCGCTCGACCCAGCCGCCCATTGCCATCCTCGAACGGATGTATGCTTTCGAAGTAGAGGTGACCAATCCCGGCGCGTGTGAGGGCAGGGAGGGGAGTTTCAGCCCCGGGTGCAGATCGGTTGAACCACTCGATATATGCCGCCATCTCCGTGGGTACGCGTATCGATGGGGGAGCCTCGAAATGGATAACGGTCTTATCGTAGCGACCGGACACGATCTGCATGGCATCCTCATGTGTTCGGTACGCGCCAATAGTTGCGAGGTGACGGTTCCCGGCCATCAACATCCCGTGCCAACGAAACAGTGTTTTATCGTCCAAGCGCGTGGACCAGTTTGCATAGACGTCAACCATCATCTCTGCGACGCCGCGCTCCTGTGGCCTCACAGGTCGTGTGTCTGCCTCGAGACCAAACTGTCTGCGCAGCGAGGATTGCACACTTAAACGATCGAGCACTTCGCCCTCGATCGCGGAGGTCTTGATCGCCTCCTCGCTAAGCAGCTCGATGCGAATCTGGCTGCGGTCATCATCACTGGCATGACGGATTGCACCAATGACTTCGCCCGACGATAGGAGGAACTGCCGTTCGAGCGGCGCAAGCCGGGCGGCATCATACTTGAAGTCGGGCCAACCTTGATGTGTCCAGCTCCAATTCATGAGTTATAGATTTCCTTTCTATAACTCACTTTTGACCGAGAAAATGAGCTATAGCAAGTGCGTCAATAGCTCAATCACGCTGGCAGAAGAGAGCTGTAGTGTAGCTACATGGTGGCTGGAATTGATCGTCCAGCGCTATGCCGCTCGCACCAAGGGAAGGGGATAGCCGCAAGAAGCCGAGAACTTCGGTGCTAAATCGGAGGCAAGATCCGGAGAGGGGAGAGGGAGCAGGCAGGAAGAACTAGCACCCGCGCCCCGGGCTGGCAGCACTGAGCTGAAGCCGCGGAGCGGTAGCGACTACCGCCGCGTGGCGCTGCAGATCCTCAAGAGCGGAGCCTGGAAGTCCGTGCCCTCAGTGGCCGCTGGAACGCGACATGCAGCGGGCGGTTGGCCCCGTTGGGTGCAGTTCCAGGCGATCGCCGGTAGGTCAGTTGTCAGCCGTTCTTTTTCGTCGTTAGTGTGGCCAAATCAATGGCTTTCTTGCCAACCTTTGGGGAGGAAGCATTGAAAACCGTGGCACGTTGAGATCTGTGCGCGGTATCAAGGTGTTGATATTAGCCTGTCCGGCCGCTTAAACCTTCATAGGCGCCGAAGCCACATCGGCTTTTCGGAAATCGGAGCAACATTTATGACCCGCCAACTGTCTCTCCCACGCGACCGAATTTCCGTGCTTCTGCTGGAAGGCATTAGCCAGACCGCGGTGGACTACTTTTCTTCTTCTGGCTACACCAACCTCATTCATTTGCCGAAGGCGCTCGACGACAAGGATCTTAAGCGCCACATCGCCGACGCTCATATCATCGGCATTCGTTCCCGCACGCAGCTGACGGACGAGATTTTCGAATCCGCCAAGAAATTGTTCGCCGTTGGCTGTTTTTCCGTCGGTACGAACCAAGTCGATCTGGATGCAGCGCGGCGGCGCGGCATTCCGGTGTTCAATGCACCTTATTCAAACACGCGATCGGTGGCCGAGCTTGTGATCGGCGAGATTATCATGCTGACACGGCAGATCTTTCCGCGCTCGGCTTCCGCGCATCAAGGTGGGTGGGAGAAGTCCGCTGTCGGCAGCCGGGAGGTCCGCGGCAAAACGCTCGGCATTGTCGGCTACGGCAATATCGGATCGCAGCTCAGCGCGCTTGCCGAAAGCATGGGCATGGTCGTGCGCTACTTCGATCTTTCCGATCGGCTGCGCCGGGGCAATTCGGAGTCGATGGCTTCGCTCGGCGACCTTCTCGAAATCTCTGACTATGTGACAATGCACGTTCCCGAAACACCCTCGACGCATAACATGATCACCGAAACCGAATTGCGCCGCATGAAGAAGGGCGCCATCTTCATCAACAATTCTCGCGGCACGGTGGTCGATCTCGATGCGCTTGCGAAAGTCCTGAACGACGGGCATCTAGCGGGTGCCGCGGTGGACGTGTTCCCCAAGGAGCCGGCATCGAACAACGAGCGTTTTGAGACGCCGTTGCAAGGCTTGAGCAATGTTATTCTGACGCCGCATATCGGCGGCTCCACTGAGGAAGCCCAAGAGCGCATCGGCGGGGAGGTTTCAAGGAAGCTGGTCGAGTATTCCGACATCGGCTCAACGATGGGCGCCGTCAACTTTCCGCAGGTACAGCTGCCTGAGCGCCCGAACGGCACGCGTTTCATTCACGTGCATGAAAACCGCCCCGGCATGCTCATCCAGCTCAACGAGATCTTCTCGTCGCGCGGGCTGAACATCGTCGCTGAGTTCCTTCAGACGCTTGGCGACACGGGCTATGTGGTGGTCGAGGCCGAAGGAATTTCCGCAAATGCCGACGAGGTTCTTCAGGCCCTACGCGAAATTCCTGGAACGATACGAACGCGATTGGTCTACTGACAGCTGACCGGGGCTCAGCGCATCAGCGAATGATCGCCTTTGGTTTGGTTGCCATCGCTGAGATCGCAGGCCTGGTGGAGCCGCGTGCGGCCGGAGCTGCTCCGCCGTTCCTGCATGAGGCGTTCAGGAACTTTCGGGGAGGGGAGAGCGAGCAGGGACCGGAAGAACCCGCCGCCGCGCACGGGCCGTTCTCCCATCTGGTCCAGTTGCGGGGCAATGTCGCGAAGCGATAGGTCGGGATCGGCGATGGCGATCGCTGCCACCGACCGCAGGGTGTGACGAAACCGCATCGGCGGGCTTCTATTTGAGCGATTTGGCACCGGCGAAGATCGGCGGACTCTACCAGATTCAGTGGATTTTCCGTCACCTCAGAGAAGTTGCTGCCGTCGGTCTGGAGCCGCGCGATCGGCCGCCTGATGAACCGGGCCCTCAGCGACGGATAAGGCCGAAGCGGTGGGCTTCGTCCAGCAAGTCTCGAACGGAGGAGGGCTGCCACTTCTTGCCGCCGCGCACAGGCCGTTCGCCCATCTGGTCCAGTTGCGCGGCAATGTCGCGAAGCGACAGGTCGGGATCGGCAATGGCGATCGCCGCCACCAGCTTCATCAGATGGTCCTCGGGGGCGCGGCGAGGGGATCGGGCCAGGAGGTCTTTTTCCGCGAGCTTTTCGCGGACCAGGCGATGAACGGCGCGTCGCAGGCGCTCGACGGTCCAGTCGTGACCGCGGCGATTGAGCACCCGCACGACATTGTCCCAACTGTGCTGGGGCCGGAGTTGCCGTACCATCGGCAACCACGTCTGCGCGGACGCAATGAGCTCATCGAGATAGCGTTTCTCGCGCGCTTCGGAGACGGCCTTGATTGCCTCCGGTCGCCGTTCTCGCAGGCCGGGGTTTCCGGGAAGCTTGCCGCGCGCCTTCGCCGCCTTGATGCCGGCTTTGGTGCGTTCGGCGATCAGCGCCCGCTCGAGCTGGGCGACCGCGCCGAGGACCTGGAGGGAGAACATGCCCTGTGGCGTCGAGGTATCGATCGGGTCGCGGATCGACCGGAAGTGCACACCGCGCGCCTCAAGGTCTTCGATCACCGCCAAGAGATGACTCACCGATCTGGCCAGCCGATCGAGGCGGACGACGACGAGGACGTCGCCCGTGGTGAGCTCGCCAAGCAACTTGGTCAAGACTGGGCGAGCGCGCGATGCCCCGGAGCCATGCTCCTGATAGATCCGATCGCAGCCGGCAGCGCGCAGTTCGTCGATTTGAGCATCGTGGACCTGGTCGTCGGTCGAGACGCGGGCGTAGCCGATCAGCCGCTTGAGTGGCTGTTGGACGTTAACGGTTTGTCGCTTCGCCATCGCGCTTTTAACGGCCTCGTTTCGAAGTGCTTTGTACAAATAAGAAATGCGTTAGAAATTGCTCCGTTGCAAGCGTGTTTTATTATGTGAATGGAAGGCCGCCAGAACCGAAACAGCATGAAGGATGACCAATCTCCCGCAAGTGTCCACGAAAACGCGCCAGCGGCCTTCAATGGAGGAAATGCCGCAGCAATCATCGCGTGAATTCGCTAAAGGTCAGCGCAGATCAACACGACCCGCAGCTATCTGCGCGATCTTAGGCGAAAGGCTCAACTCAGGATCGACTGTTCCACGGGTCTTGCGAAAGACCGAACCGAAATCGTAAGCTGGGATTCTGACTTGTCAGATTTTGCCTTTTTTTCCGGCGCACGCTCTCCGGCGCTACGATGTTTGATTTCGATGCGGCCCTTCGCTGGATGAAGTTCGATCCCGGTCGGACTCTCTCAAGGCGTCCTGACAACGAGTTGCCCTTTCTTGGGGAGCAAGCGGAAGCAGGGCCGGAACTTCTCCTCGAGACCTGCGTCTACATCGATGGTTTGCAAGGGCGGGCGCCGGAAGTTGTTGGAGACCTGCTCGAACTCCGTCACAGCAACCATTCCACGATCGCCATCCAGGAGTTGATGCACACGGTGGGCGTAACTCGATCGAGCACACCCGAGTACGAAACCTGCCATTCAACAGATCAGGACGACGATTGCCATGCGGCCCCATCGCGTGTTCAGACCCGATGCGGATGTCCTCGGACGCGCCGCATTGCTGTCAGGCATGTTGGGTCGCCTCCAGGGCTATCAGCGCGATGCTCGCTTGCGAGCGCTGCACGACTGCGTCTTGTTTCTGCAGGCCCAAAAGCTCGGGCTTACCGTGCTTACCGCCAATGTGAGCGAATTCGACTATCTGCTCCAACTCATGCCAGGCGGAAGGGTCATCTTCTATAGGTCGGGCAATTAGTCTGAGCTGTAGGCTCAGTTGATCGAAGCGACTGCAGTTTCGACGGTATCCGCTCGGTGTTCGACCGACTCTGCCATACGCGGCAGAGGAAGGGGATACCAACCAAGAACCGTAAACGTCCGTGCCAGATCGAAAACGATCTCCGGATTGACGTGCTTCTCGTCGAGCAACGCGATCTGAAGGCCGCGTCTAATTGCGCCGCTATCATGCACGCCCCAGCTGAATCTCAGTTGACGTGGAAACGGCCCAGCGCTGTTCTCATATATCTCAATTCAACGCCAACTCTCAAATTACGTGCGAGGCTAACTATCTGATATCGTTCAAATGAAATTCTCACGATAGGCCCGCCGCCAGCATCGTGATTGGACAGCGCAATTGACAGGGATCACTCTATTGCTGGGGTCTGCTTTCGCAACGTCGTTTGATTGGAGGCGACAATGAAGCATCACACCTTGGAACAACTGCAGACCGTCGCACAGGTTGAGCCCTGTTTCGATCCAGACGGTATGACGCGCCGGCAGCGGCTGGAGCGCTGGGCCGAGCTTCTGGAACTAATCAGGTACAGACACCTGGACACGCTTCATGAAACCGAATTCCAGGTTATGGATGAGCGAAATGCCCTGCGCTGCGACTATTCGCCGATAACGATCGCATTTAGGGATCCGGTGCTCCGTGCTGCAGGTATGGAAACGGACACCTATGGCGAGGCGAAGCGCTTCTTCGAAATCAGCGATGACGAACTGCATGACGTTGTCTGCTACTGCCGCTTTGGCACGACGGTAAGTGCGGCGGTGGCAGCCCGCCAGGTTCGCTCGTTACTCGCCGACAAGCCGAAAGGCTTCTGGGCGTCGGTAGCAGGGTTCTTCATCGGCCGACAACCCAAGGAGCAGCCATCCTAGGATTAGGTTTCCGTACTTCGCCCGCGGACGGAGGGGGAAAGGTTGCTCAGATCATGCCGGCAACTATGATCTTCTTGCGTCCTGCGGGGATCCGCCTAGCTCTGCCGCAGGGATCGACGAACGCGAGCAGCGCCCGGCGGGCGCCACGGGGCTTCCATGCCATCGCGAGATCCCAGGTGAGATCGTTTAGCATTCCCGTGAGCGGCACCATCACCACACCGTCCACCCGCATCGAGCGCGCCCCTTCTGGCTCAAGATCGTGTGCATCAAGCGCCCGTCAGCCGACCGTGTAGCGATGGTCCTTGAACATGGGGGAAGAGTACAAAGCACCCTTTTAACAGTTCAGCCAGATCGACAGGGTGGGCGGCGGTGACGAACAGCGTCCATTCGTGGGGATCACGCTAGCGACCGTGCTCCCGCGACCATAGAAACTCACCTTTCCCGGCCGAGTTGGTATGCGGTCCGCACCGATCAATTGACGAACTTGACGACGACGCCGAACTTGACCATCCCTGCGAGTTCTTCGGCATCCCAGTTCGTCAGGCGGACGCAGCCATGCGACGCTCCCTGTCGATGAGGTCGGGGTCGGGAGTTCCGTGGATCCCATAGGTCGGTTCGGTTAAATCGATCCACACGCTGCCGACCGGGCCATTCGGTCCCTTGGGGATGATAAGAACCTTGTTGTTCTTGCCCTGCTTAAAGTTCACATTCGGATCGTACCTATAGACGGGCATCCGGGCGACGCCCTTGACCTTGTCCGTACCGTAGGGCGATGGATTATCCTTGCTTCCAACCGTCGCGGGATAAGCCGCCAGCAGCTTTCCTGCCTCTTCATAGGCGAGCACCTGTCCGATTTTTCTACTCACCTCGATCCGCTTGACATTCCCCTGTCTTGGCGGGCCCGTCCCCACAACCTGAACCGTCTTGCCGGGTGCAAAGTCGGCGCCGGCATTAAGCGCTTTCAGCAAGTGATGCGGTGTTGATGGCTACCGGCCGAAGCCCCTGGGCAGCGACGATGCCGGACGAGAGAAACAATGCCAACATTGCGATCGGAGCGATAGTGTTCGTACACGATCGAATAATCTTCGGTGCAAGTTGTTCCACACAAAGAGTTGGGACAACCTCGTGCGGGTTGTCAACCGCCGTGGGTAGGGCTGGATCGTTGAGCGGCTCCGACGCGCCGTTCATCGTATGGTCCGCCCGCCGCAACAGATGTACAGCTATAGCCCAGTCGGCCCAAAGCCGTGATTTTGGCCGACTTGGGCTTACACCGCGAAGCCGCTCCTGGCCGTAGGCTGAGAACCGCACTCACAGCGGACCGTTAGCGCGAAACCGGGGTCAGGGTCAGCACCTCGCTGTTGGTCTTGCACGAACCCGGTACGCCGTTGATGCAGCCCTTCGTGGTCTGCTTGATCGTCAGCGTAGAGCCATCGCCCGACGGACCGATCGTATAGGTGCCGCTGCCGGCGCCGGAAAAGCCGCCCCCCGCAAGCACATATTTCACAGTCCCGCCGGAGCGCGACGTTGGCGTGTAGACGAAATCCGCGGTGCCACCGGGGAACTTGCCGACGACCTTGAACGCCTCGTTCAACTTCGCCACGGTTCCGCTCACCTTGATCCGGGCGCCGCCGCCGGTGACCGTCCACGGGCCGGGACAAAGCTTGTCCAGCACATGTTCGGCAATCCGGGCAGCCTCGTCCAGATACGCATCGTCGTCTGAAAAGCCGGTGAAGCTGTCGACAAGGTCACCGCCAGGGTTGGTTCTTGTCTCTATGGTCCAGTCGGCTTTTCCGGCGCCGAATGTGATGCGGCCGCCAATCAAAAAGTCTGGTGCGATAGTACCCAGCTTCTTGATCGCCGTGGCCGGATCGGCATATTTCGACTGCTGAAACTTCTGTTCCTTGATCACCTCGTCGATCCGCCGCCATTCGACGACCTTTCCCGCGCACCATGCAAACTCCCCGCCGTCGCCCAGCGTGGTGACGAGGTGGTGCAAGATAACCTCGCCCAGACCATTGCCAGCAGACTCCCGACCGGGATAGTTGTCATCGGTGATTGTGCCGACCGCCAGCGCCACATCGGCTTGCTGCGCTGATGCGATCGCCGATGACAGCAAGACAAGCAAAAGCGCACAAAGCACCGGCACGAAATGCGACGCTAATGACCGAACCTGCACCTTGATGCGCCCCCGCTCACGGACCGTGCCGTTACACTGCCTCTCTAACCAGGGGTCTGTCCAACGAAATCTCGGGTGAGGTCCAGGCCATCCGATCGGGCAAATGAGTCCGCTGAACAAGGGTGAGGAAGGGACTGCAATGCCTGGATTTCCGGCGTTTCCGGTGATCCAGGGCGGCTGACATACGGCGTTTCCGACTCCAGATCCATCATGATTGATACCTGATCCTGCAGCGCAGCCGGTTGGTCGCGCCGATCAAACGGCAGGATGCGTCGAGCGCGTCGAGCGCGTCATGCTCTCGATGCACCGCTTGGCTGTCAGAAGCCGCCCTTCTATGGTTGTCGATCATCGGACCACAGTCTCCAGGGGCCTTGCCGAAATTACGACAATCCGTTCTTTCCGGAAAAAGGAGTATCAAAATGACGTCGACCGTCACCGCTGCGGCGGTTTCGAAGATTTCGGCGCCTACCAGGATGCCGCCGTGCGTGAGCCGGTGATCATCACCAAGAATGGCCGGCCGCGCATCGTGCTGCTTGCCTATGAGGATTATCTGCGGCTGTCGCGGCGCGACCGTCGCGTCGAGGCGACGGCGGACCTGCGCGGCGCCGATCGCGCCGCCGTCGAAAAGTCCGAAATGGAGCCGGGCCTTGATCATCTCAATGCCGAACTGCTGACGAACAAGCATCCTGCCGACTGATATCTCGGATCATTGCGTTTGCGGTTCCCTGGTGCAGTGGATGCCATGTCACGCCGCCTCGATGTCTGTGCGGGAGAAATCATCGCCTTTGTACAACAGCGGTTCATTGCGTGTCTTGGCCAGCGCATAGGAGAAGCAGTCCCCGTAGTTCAGGCAGGCCGGATGTCGGCCCTTGCCATAGCTGCGCCAGGCTCGCCTTGCCACCGCGATCTGTTCCGCGTCGACGGCGACGATTTCGACACCCGCCTTGTAAAGCCACAGATCGAGCTCTGCGGCACCTGCCTCGCCGAGGCGCGCCTCGATGACGATGGCGAGTTCAAGGATTGTCGCCGCGGAAATGAAGCGCCGTGGCGCGTCGACGACCTTTTGTTCGTAGGTTTCTGCTTCGGGCTCATTGAATGCGATCGCGACGATGGCGGACGTGTCGATGACCATTAGCTGGGGAGCCCGTTTTCGTCATACCCCAAGATCTCGTCGGCAGAGCGGTTGTCGACAATCGGCAGCTTGGCCCAACGCTTACGGCTGGCGGCCAGTTCCTCGAGAAGGACATCGCGACTTGCGGCATTTGCGAGGCGCCGCAGCCGTTCCTCCAGTGCGCGGCGGGTCGCCATGGTAATGGTTTCACCGGTCTTCTCGGCCAGTGCCTTGGCAAGGCGTTCCGTCTCTAGATCTTTGATGCTCAGTGCCATTCTCTGGTTCCTTGGTGCCTAATCGTCTATATTCTACCTCGCTCCGGCTGGGACACAAGCGCCAGGACATCGTATCTGGCCGAACCTTCCGGACTTTCGCGCGCAAGACTTTGGCTCTTAATCGGCTGTGATTGCCCCGAACGCAGGTCGTCTGCGACTCTAAATCGATCCCTATCGATACTTAAAAGTTTTCGCTCGGGCCAATGCTGATGGCGCTGATGCGCTCAAACGCGCCTGCCGGCAGCAAAGTTGAGAAACACGCCTCCTAAGATGAAGCACCACAGAAATGATCGTGCCGTCGGAACCACGCCAGGTTGACAGTCCTTCGAGATGAATTCAGCCTTGTCCGGGGCGCGAAAGCGTCTAATTGTTCACGCGTAGAGGCAAGCCATGTCCGCCGTTGGGGCGGCACGGCAAATGATCGAAGGAAGACACTATGGCGACTGGTACCGTGAAATGGTTCAACGCGACGAAGGGGTTTGGCTTCATCCAGCCGGATGGCGGCGGCGCTGATGTCTTCGTCCACATTTCTGCGGTCGAGCGGGCTGGGCTGCGAGAGCTGAAAGATGGTCAGAAGATCACATACGAACTGGTTTCGGACCGCAAGTCAGGCAAGATGTCGGCGGACAATTTGCAGGCCTAGGCCGATTTCGCACGGCGATCTTTTGGGGAGGGCCGGGATTGCTCGGGCTTTTTCGCTTGCAGTAACGTCTGACAGAAACCACACCGCCCGGCGTGATGGCTTGGACTTACTGCGCGGTAACGCCATTATCCATTTATTGGAGCAACCACGCCTCCTGAAGCGCTTCGGTCCAACGGGCAGCGCTCCTCGTGCTCCGCTGGCGGTCACTCACGCTAGGGTGGCCCACCTCCTTCTACGCCAGACATTTTTCGTTGCGCCAAACTGTGAGGTCTAATGAACCATCGCGATTCTGCCCTTGTTGTTGATCATCATTGTCCTCATGCAAACAGAATCTCGGGAGCGATGATGAAAACGGACGACCGCGAACTCATCGTCGTGATGAGACGCTATTTTGCGGTGAAGGCCGAATTGGCCGCACTTACGGCGGAGTTGGAAGCGGAGCGAAAGGCGGCCGGTGCGCAAATTGGCGTGTTCTACGATCCGCGACAAAATGCCGAGCGCGCCGCCGACCTCCAACGCTCGCATCACTTGAAGGCAGAGATGGCGTCGCTTATGCAGCGGGCCGAAGCCTGGGGAAGGGCGGTGCAGTAGCCGCTGACCTGCGCGATAGATCGGAGGCGGGAGGTGAGCCAGAAGAGCGTGAGCGCACGGCGATCGATGTTCCCCCACTGATCGATGCGCCGAAAGACCGGACCGTTCCTGAGACCGGCCTGCTCCAACCATCCTTTTAAAGCCAGCACGGGCCGACCGATCAGAAACACCTGGTCGTCATCATCGTTCGTGGTCGTCTTGGTGCGACCGAGACGGATCGACAGGCAGGGGAGGGGAGCCAGGATCTGCCGGATCGGTCTGCACGGGATCCCCATCTGTCAGGTCCTCGACACGAAGCGCGGCCACTTCCGACCGGCGACGGCCGCCGGAGGCGAAAGCGGTCAGAAGCAGTGCCCTATAGCGCAGATTGACGGGGCGCTCGCCGGCTGCAGGCCTGCAGCAGCTTTGCCAGGATATCGCCGGTCACCGCTTGTCTGCTCTTGCGTTGACGCGGCCGAGCGCTGGCTGCGGACCGCAAACCGTGGCGCCGACTTGAGCGAGGAACCATCGAAGGCGCCTGTCAGGCCGCGCCAACGGGTAAGGATCGACCAGCTCGTCAACCGGCGCCGCACGGTCTCGGGGGCATGCGGCCCGTCGGCGCTCAACAGAGGTTGGGAACGCAAGCCAACTTCCACCTCCGCCGGCATGCCATGGCTTGGATCTTCCGCGCACTTGTCCGGGTCCCAGAGATGGTGGGCGACGAACTTAAGTAGCAGGCTCTCCGGCGCCGACCAGGGGAGGGGGCTGCCCGTGGCGACGTCGTCGTCCGTCAACAGGGCAGCGAGTTGGTCGCGACGGTCGAACGGCAGGATGGCATCAAGCGCGTCGAGTTGCTCGGCTCGATGCAGTATCGAGCCGGCAGTAACGTCGATCGATTTGCGGCGTCCGCCACCTTACCTGTCCCGCCACGGGTTTATGATTACCAAACCGACATCCTCGAAATCCGGAACATTCCGAGTTGCCAGCGCGGCGCCACGCGAAAGGGCGATGGCGGCGATCTGGGCGTCGAACTGACTGATCGGGCGACCCGCTTTGCGCCGCTCAGTTGCAATCATCCCATAAACGTCTGCGGCCTCCCGATCGAACGGCAGCACGCGACCGGCGAGGTCTTGCGCAAAGATCGGCAAGATTGCCGCTTCAAGGTCGCGCCGGCGGCGACCATCGGGAAGCAGGCGTAGACCATATAGGATTTCGGCTTCAGTGATCGTGGTCGTGAAGATGGCGGCGGGAGGCTGTTCCGCAAGCCAATCGACAACCGCGGGCTCGGGAGCCGGTAACAGCAGCTCAGATATGATATTTGTGTCGAGAACGATCATATTGCAGAGAAATCCGGAGCGTCACGGATCGGTTCGCGCGCGGGAATTTGCAGCTCGACGCCGCCAAGCGGCTGCAAGCGCGCGCGGATCGCGCCAGCGAGGTTTCCCGCCGTTGTCTCCTGCTGCGCCAACACCATTTTCAGGATATCACGGGCCTCGTCTTCCATCGATCGGCCATGGGTCGCTGCGCGGACTCGCAGCCTCTGTTTCAATCGATCGTCGATGTTGCGAATGGTCATGCTGGCCATGTAAATCGCCTCCAGTCATCATTGATTGCATATAGTGCAATGATGGCATTTTTTCAATTGGAGCCACAGTTTCCGCGGCCGGAGTAGGCAAAACGTCGAGCGAAACATGGCTGTTACCCGGGACCTCGCGGTAGGGTTGGGTACAGATCGACCCAGGTCGGGACCGTTCCTGGTCGCCGACAATGAGTTGCCACTGTTCGAGGGGCGTGGCGGTAACTCGGCCGGATCTATCTCATGATAGCTGCTTCTACACCGATGGTGCACAGACGGCGGCGCCCGGATCTTCTCGGAAACCTGCTTGAGCCCCGCCACAGAAACTGTCCACCATCGAGAAGCGCATGCCTCAAGCGGGGGTCCACACGAACGGTCCGACTTTGTCGGCCGCACGTCAGAAGAAGCCAATGTGCTCTCCTCTCAGGATCGGCCGCATACTGCACGGGTTGCCACTGTCGCGTCCGGTTCCGCCAGGAACGACAATGCGAAAACCGGGACGGACATCGTCTACCCAACCTGCCGGTCGGGGCTTCCGCTCGCTCTCAACAGGGCCATCAGCATAGGGCCAAGTGAAAATTCGCCGCGTCGCGCCTTTGACGTCAGATCGCGCAAGTAACCTCCGGCCGAGTTAATGTGTCCTGCCCGCTCGAGCAAACACGCCATGGCAACCGCCGCATTTTCAGGTCCCATCACTTCGCAAGCATCCTGGTAAGCGCTCGGGCTCACCCCCAGCATCGAACGCACCACCACGGCCGCCGCCATCAAGTCGCGCCAGCTCGATATGGTCCCGCCTTGTCCGTACATCGTGATCTCAGGGCAGGCCCGCATCACCATACTCAACGGGAATGCCTTCAGCGGCTCCCTCAGTGGCGGCTTTTCTGGCTCAGCCTTCGCCCCCAGCTCGTTTCTAGAGCTAGGTTCAAGTTCATTGGTGGATTCGGTATTTGAATTCTGTATGTGACGCTCAATATGAGCATCATTGCTGCTCATATTTTCAGAAATATCCAAAACATCCAACTGATTGACTATCTCTGCGCAGAGAAGATCCATCTCTTCGAGGATCGATGCCAGGTCGTGGATCGTCGGAGATCGCGGTATCCGGGCTACGAGCGCCAGGTACACGCCTTCAATCTTGCCCCAATCGCCGCTCGCGCCTTCTTCGATCGCTGCCGAGATGAGCTTACGGGCATCGCGTCGGCGAATGGTGAGCGCCTCTTTGGTCCGGCGAAACAGTGCGCGTTCTGCCGCCATCTGCTGGGCCATCTGCGCGAGCTCCTCCGATCGGGCAAGGAGCGGGGAAAGATCGAACCCGAACGCATCCTCGATGTCGCCAGCCCTGTCCTTGCGGACATAACGCTTCCCATTTGCACTGTCTTTGCGAACAATCAGGCCAGCGTCAACGAGCGTCGCCAAGTGTCGCCGCAACGTGGCGCTGGCGATACCGTGCGCACGGACCGACAACTGAGCATTCGACGGAAAGACGATGAGAGACGCTCCCTGGCGCAGATCGGTCTCAGGATAGAAGCTCAAGAGCGCGTCAAGCACGGCAAGTGCACGATCCTGTAGCCCGAGAAGCGTCCTGGCTTCGCAGGCGTCACGAAACACTTTCCATTTGTCAGCCGTCTTGTCCGAACTGATCTCGGTGGATGCCATCTGCCGTCTTACCAGCGCAAGCGTCATCGGCCGCCGCCCGAAGGGCGTCGTCACACTTCCACTCTGCATTTCCTTCACCTCTCAAAAGGCAAAAGAAGTCCGCTCACCAAATTCGGTGCCAATCACTCTTGACGGGGATTCGTGGAAATGCGATTCTCAGATTGTCCAGATATGAGAGAGGCTTCCACTACGGCAACGTTTGGGGGCCTTTTTCTTTTGCGGTGTTCCTTTCCGTATTCCCTTGTCGAATGAGACCCTCTGACAGTGTCAGGGTTCTAATTTTCACGCTCGCGAGAGAAGCGTTCAATGAGGGCTGGCAACTCCTTCCCGACGAACTTCACGAACTCAAGTCCGAGAGGGCCGTCCGCCGAGATTCGAAGCTCCTTGGGCGACATCTTCCAGGCACCCAGTTTCATGCCATCGCTGGCCGCTAGTTCATTGCGGTCCTCTCGCGGCTGGGTCGACGGCTTTATCGCTTCGAAAGCCCGCTGGAATCGTTGATCCGACACCGATACACCGTCACCCGCATCCGTGAGCACCTGCCGAACCACAGCTAGAGAACCTGGATTGCTTGCAATGGTTTTCGCGAACTCTATCCAGCGCGGCCGCCCCACCTTGGGAGCCCGCCCGATCGCTTCGATCACATCGGCAGGTATTGATCGATAGACGCCGCGCATACGAGCGAGCTCTGCATCCGCAATCGACAGTGCCGCATAGATGTTCCGCGCTTTGATTCCGGCATCATCCATTCGCGATGCAAACAGCGTCCGCTCGATCCAGGTCAGGTCCTGCCGGCTGGCATTCTCGATGCCTTGCGCGACGACCAGATCCAGGTCGGAGATCTCAACCTCGAGCGCACGAACGGCGCGCCCAAGCTCCCTGGCAGCACGCCAGCGCCTGTGGCCATAGACAATCTGATAGCGCCCGGAGGACGACGGGTGGCGCCGAACCTGAATAGGAACCTTTTGCCCTTCGGACTCGATCGAACCCTTGAACGTCTCAAAATCGCCGGCGTCGTCGTCCGGCAGCCGGTCGGGATAGGGGGAAGGGTCGATGAACGCGGGATCCAGATCAAGGATCGCCCCCCCGCCTGTCTCGACGATCGCCCTCAAACGGTCCCGTTCAGCCCTGATGTCATCGATAGCACGATGTGCTGCACCGACGACGCCCGCGCCGACACGCGGCGACGGGGCAGGAGGTGGCACAGGGTGCGGGTCGTCTGCGAGCTTGCTCTCCAGTTCTTGAGACAGCAAACCGAAGCTCGCGACAATCGACTTGCGAGAAGACTTGCTCATGGCCGCCCCCAGCTATCGTTGACAAGGCGGATGATCGCCTCATTGACCGCATCGACGGCTTCGCGGGCGCGCTTATGGGTATCACGCCCAATCTGGCCCATTTCGAGCTCGTAGATCGAACGCTTTGCCAAGCCGGCCGCTTCAACCGCTGTGCTTTCGATGGCAGTGGGCAGGAGGACGTCTGTCCCGAACATATGCCGTAGCATCGCAACGACTTGCGACTGAGGGGCATCGTTTGGGTCATGCCGCGTCACGAGATATCGGATGAAGTCCTGGTCGAGTTGGGCACCGTTCTCATTCAAAACGCTGATCAGATCGCCCATCATCAGGAGGAACTGGCTCATGGACGCCACATCCAGCATGGCGGGGTGAACGGTGATGACCATGCTTGTAGCAGCGTAGATTGCGCTGAGCGTCAGGAAGCCAAGGGACGGCGGCGTATCGAGAAGGACGATGTCGTAGTCTTCTTCGACATCCGCCAGGGCAAGCTTCAGACGCTCGAAGAAGATTGCACCGGAGCTCGACTTATGCGCCAGGACACGAGGGGTCTCGTGCTCGTACTCCATGACTTCGAGGTTGCCGGGAACGAGATCGACGCCATCAAAGTAGGTCTTGCGGATGATGTCCCTGATCGGCCGCCGCTCAGCGTCGTCGTAGCGAAGCGCCGCGTAGATCGTTTCGTTGGCGCCGACATCGATTTCCGGCTGTGCGCCGAACATTGCAGAGAGCGATGCCTGGGGATCGAGGTCGAGTGCGAGAACGCGATAGCCTTGCAAAGCGAGATAGTGCGCAAGATGAACACAGGTCGTCGTCTTGGCGCTTCCGCCCTTGAAGTTCGCGATCGCGAGGACCTGCAAGTGCTCGCCCGGGCGTCGGCGAGGCAGAAAGCGCAGGGCCTCGGCAGGCTTCTGCTTGGCAAACAGCTCCCGAAGCTCGTTGATCTGGGCGAGGGTATAGACCCTGTGATTGTTCTCAAGGCGGCTTGGCGTCGGCCCGCGACCCTCGGATGACATCAGCTTCAGGGTCGAATCCGGTATGGATGTCAGCTTCGAAACTTCGTTGGTGAGAAATGACCTCAAGGTCTTCTCGGATTTCGGCGGGTACATGCGGGTCCGCAGCTGCTGCAGCTGGCTCGACAAAAGACCGGCGTGCCGCAAGATCTTGGCGGCAGCGTCTTCCTTGAGTTGAACGTCAGTTTCTGCGCGTCTAGCTATCGCCATTTTTCCCTCTTGGCGGCCTAAAGCCGGTTTACCGACCATTGCCCGCCAAGAGGTAGAACACGATTCTCCCGAACCGTCCAGAATTATAGGGTTAACAAAGCCTTAACGCTCAACGCGAGCCCTCAGCGTTGAAAACCGGCCTACTCCCTGAAATTGCAGTCTTTTTTGCTGAATGCAATCTAGGCCACCCGATGAGTTTACGCACACTTTTGCTCACCTGACCGACGTCGTTAGCGCGGCGATCTCCCACACATTGCACCCCACCCGCCCGAATCAGCGTCGGTGCATCAGCCACGACCGGCCACATTTCGACGTTCAAAATGCGCTGGCTATTCTCCGACGAGCCGCACATCCCTTCGGTCAGGGAAGATTTCTCTGCCCCTAGAATCGACGTGGCGAAATTTCAGGAGCATTTTTGCCCCTCGCGACGCGTCCTCAGTCGTAGCACTTCTCCTCCAATAAACGGAGGAGGACGACTGATGATGGTGATTGCCATTGAGAATGGCGGTTCGAGCGGCGCCCGGCACTTCCTCGACCAGATGTTTGCGCTCCGCGCGAAGGTCTTCGATGAACGCCTGGGTTGGCAGGTCGCCGCGCGCGATGGCCAGGAGCGCGACCAGTTCGACGATCTCCATCCCGTCTACATACTCGCTATCTCTGCAAAGAATGAAGTAGTCGGCTGTGCTCGCCTTCTCCCCGCCATGGGTCAGACGATGCTTTTGTCCGTGTTCCCGCAACTCGTCTCGGAGCAGGCGTTTCACCCGCACGCGCGGATGATCGAGAGCTCGCGCTTCTGCGTCGATACGACCACACAACGGAAGGGTCGCGGCGGTCTCCACCACGTTACCCGCCTCATGTTTGCCGGCATCCTCGAATGGTGCCTTTCGCGCGGATACACCGAGGTCGTCACGGTCACCGACATTGCCGTCGAGCGCATCCTTGGGCTTGCCGGGTGGTCGCTTCATCGGCTCGGACCGCCGCAAATGGTAGGCCAGACAACAGCCTTGGCTGGTGTTCTCTCGGTTGACGCAGGCATCTTCCAGCAAGTCAGGCCGGTTGGGTATGTCTCAACCTTCGATCGCCCCGCCGCACCGACCTCGTCGGTGTTGTCATGACGCATAGCCGCTCCCTTCCCCGCCTTGTCCGCAAGCTCGAGGAAGCCCTTGGTCCAGCAATTCGGGCTGCACTCGATGACCCGAGCGTCGTCGAGATCATGCTCAACGCGGACGGCAGCCTCTACGTGGAACGCCTCGGTCAATCGATCGCGCGCCTTGGAGAAATGGATACCGCCGCCGCCGAGATCGCAATCGGCAGCATAGCCCATGCGACAGGTACGGCGGTCGACGAACACAGACCAATCGTGTCGGCCGAGCTGCCGGTCAGTGGACACCGTTTCGAGGGGCTGCTGCCACCGATCGTCGCTGCACCATCCTTCTCCATACGCAAGCGCGCTTCGCGTCTCATTCCTCTCGAGCAGTATGTGGACGATGGCTTCATGACGGGGAAGCAGGCTCGTCTCCTAGCAAGGGCTGTTGCCGATCGGCTCAACATCCTCGTCTCAGGCGGGACCGGCTCCGGCAAAACGACACTGGCAAATGCGCTCATTTGCGAGATCGCGACGGTCGCACCGGATGACCGCCTCATCATCCTTGAGGACACGGTCGAAATACGTTGCGGCTCGCACAACGTCCTTTCGCTGCGCACCAGCGACGAGATCGACATGGCGCGCTTGCTGAAGAGCACACTCCGGCTGCGACCGGACCGGATCATCGTGGGCGAAGTCAGAGACGCGGCCGCCCTTTCTCTTCTCAAGGCATGGAACACGGGGCACCCCGGAGGCATCGCGACGGTGCACGCCAATTCCGCGCGTTCGGCACTTCGCAGGCTGGAGCAGCTGACCGCGGAGACAAGCCGGCAGCCAATGCAAGACGTCATCGCCGAAGCAGTCGATCTCGTCGTTTCGATCGAACGCACGGCGACCGGCCGGCGGCTCGGAGAGCCTATGCGCCTCATTGGACACGACGGGACTGCTTATCGACTGGAGCCTTATCAAGGAGGGGAACGGCATGCAGCGTGAAACACGAATCGCAATGGTAGCTCTCGCGGGACTGCTGACCTTCTTCAGCGGGGAACCGGTGTTCGCCGGCTCGGGCGGCGGTCTGCCCTGGGAGGGTCCACTCGAACAAATTCAGCAGTCGATTACAGGCCCTGTCGCCGGCTTCATCGCGCTTGCCGCGGTCGCCGTCGCAGGCGGTATGCTGATCTTCGGCGGCGAGCTCAACGATTTCGCCAGGCGATTGTTTTACATCGTGCTCGTCGCCGGTCTCCTGCTCGGCGCGACACAGATCGTCCAGCTGTTCGGCGCAACCGGCGCATCGATCGGCGACCATTCGCTCAACGTCTTCCACACCGAAACGAGGGGAGGCGCGGGCAATGCCTGAGGTCTTCTGCCTACTCGAGCGAAACCGTATCCATCGTGCCCTCTCTCGCCCAAACTTGCTCTTGGGCGCCGATCGCGAGCTCGTCCTCGTCACGGGGCTTGCGGCGGTCATCCTGATCTTCGTCGTCCTGACCGTCTATTCGGCCCTGATCGGCCTTACCCTCTGGATCCTGGCGATCGGCGTCTTGAGGCGGATGGCTAAAGCAGATCCCCTCATGCGCAAGGTCTACATCCGCCACATGCGCTATCGGCGGACCTATCGCCCGACCGCGACGCCATGGCGGAAGGGCTGACGGTGTCGCGATGGTCAATCTAGCGCGCTTCCGCTCGACCGAACCCTCCTTTGCCGATCTCGTGCCCTATGCCGCACTTGTCGACAATGGGGTCATCCTTTTGAAAGACGGCTCACTGATGGCAGGGTGGTACTTCGCAGGCCCCGACAGCGAGAGTGCCACGGACCTGGAGCGCAACGAAATATCGCGCCGGATCAACGCGGTTCTCGCTCGTTTGGGATCTGGGTGGATGATCCAGATAGAGGCGCTGCGGATAGACGCCGCCACATATCCGAGCGCCGACCGCTCGTATTTTCCCGATCCGATTACTCGCGCGATCGATGCCGAACGCCGGAAGCATTTCGAAAGGGAGGGGGCACATTTCGAGAGCCGCCACGGCCTCATCCTTACGCAACGTCCGCTCGAAGCAAATCGACGCGGGCTCGCGCGATATGTCTACGCCGACCCTGAAAGTCGTCAGAAGGGCTTCGCCGACGCGGCGCTTGATCTTTTTCGGACCCGTGCCCGCGAGGTCGAACAGTATCTCGCAAACTGGATCTCGCTTCGCCGCATGGCAACGCGAGAACTCGATCCAGGCAACGGAGCACGAAGACACCGCTTCGATGAGCTTTTCCAGTTCATTCGCTTTTGCATCACCGGGGAGAACCATCCGGTCAGATTGCCCGACATAGCGATGTACCTCGATTGGCTGGCAACAGCCGAGCTCCACCATGGTATCAACCCGATCGTGGACAATCACCACGTGGGCGTGGTGGCGATCGATGGGCTGCCATCGGAAAGCTGGCCCGGAATTCTGAACAATCTGGATCGCCTGCCGCTCAGCTACCGTTGGTCATCACGGTTCATCTTCCTGGATCCCGAGGAAGCTCGTGAACGCCTCGAACGCACCCGCAAGAAATGGCAGCAAAAGGTTCGCCCATTCTTCGACCAGCTTTTTCAGACGGACAGTCGATCCGTCGACCAGGATGCAATCGCCATGGTCGCCGAGGTGGAGGACGCGATCGCCCAGGCATCATCCGAACTGGTTTCCTATGGCTACTACACGCCCGTCGTCATTGTTTTTGGGGTCGACAGCGCTACTGTCCGCGACAAATGCGAGATGATCAGGCAAGCGATCCAGGCGGAAGGTTTCGGAGCGCGGATCGAAACGCTCAATGCGACCGAAGCCTATCTCGGCAGCCTCCCCGGCATCTGGTACTGCAATCTTCGCGAGCCATTGATCAATACGCGCAATCTTTCCGATCTCATGCCCCTCAACACGGTCTGGGCCGGGAACCCAACTGCACCATGCCCCTATCTGCCGCAGCAGTCGCCGCCTTTGATGCAGGTCGCCTCTGGCTCTACACCCTTCCGTCTCAACCTCCATGTCGATGACGTCGGCCATACGCTCGTATTCGGTCCGACGGGATCGGGAAAATCGACGTTGCTTGCACTGATTGCTGCGCAGTTTCGCCGCTACCTCGGAGCGCAGGTATTCGCTTTCGACAAGGGAAACTCGATGCTGCCCCTGACGCTTGGCGTCGGCGGTAATCACTACGATATCGGAGGGGAAGGGGAGGGGGCCGCTCTTTGCTTCTGCCCGCTTCTCGATCTGGAAGGGGAGGGGGACCGAGCATGGGCGAGCCAATGGATCGAGACACTCGCAGAACTGCAGGGCGCATCGATCGGGCCCGATGAACGCAATGCGATCTCCCGTCAAATCGAACTAATGGCCGGGTCCCCCGGACGGTCCCTGTCCGATTTCGTGAGCGGTGTTCAGCTCAAGGCGATCAAGGATGCTCTCCGGCACTATACGCTCGACGGTCCATTGGGCAGCCTCTTTGACGCCGAGACCGATACACTCTCGTTTGGTGACTTTCAGACTTTCGAGATCGAACAACTGATGAGCCTCGGCGAGCGCACCCTCGTTCCGGTACTCACATACCTCTTCCGCCGCATCGAGAAGCGACTGAGCGGCGCCCCGAGCCTCATCATTCTCGACGAGGCGTGGCTGATGCTCGGCCATCCGGTCTTTCGCGATCGTATCCGCGAATGGCTGAAGGTGTTGCGCAAGGCAAATTGCGCCGTGGTGCTTGCGACCCAGTCAATCTCGGACGCCGAACGTTCCGGCATCATCGATGTGCTGAGGGAAAGCTGCCCGACGAAGATATGCCTTCCCAATGCCGCCGCCCGCCAGCCGGGCGCCCGAGAATTCTATCAGCGAATGGGTTTCAACGAACGCCAGATCGAGATCATCGCGGCGGCGACGCCGAAGCGAGAATACTACGTAACCTCTCCGGAGGGCCGGCGCCTTTTCGATATGTCTCTCGGTCCGCTCGCGCTCGCCTTCACCGGTGCAACCGGCAAGGACGATCTCAAGCGCATTCGCGCGCTTCATCACGATCACGGCCGAAACTGGCCCACCCTATGGCTCAAATCGAGGGGGATTCCCGATGCGGAAACGCTTCTTGCAGATGACTGAGTTCGCGGTCCTGTCGCTCCTTGCGATGGCGGCAAGCAACTATCCGGCACGCGCTGGCGGGGCCACGGGTGCGGCCACCGAATGGACCCAGCTTGCCAATAATGCCGAGCTCATCAACCTGCTGGAAAAGTCCGGCGTCCAGATCGAGAACCAGGTAAAGCAGATCGGTCAGCTTGCCGAGCAGATCCAGAACCAGCTGAAGATTTACGACAACATGCTGCAGAACACCGCTCGCCTTCCGCACCACGCGTGGGGAAAGATCGAAGCGGATCTCCGTCGCCTACAACAGGTCGTCGATGGCGGCCGGGGAATATCCTTCTCCATGGGCAACGCCGATGACGTCCTGCGCCAGCGCTTCGCAAGCTACGCCGACTTCAAGACCGGATTGCCTGATGGGAGAACATTCTCGTCGCACTATCAGACATGGTCCGACACCAATCGCGACACCATCACCGGCACACTGAAGGCTGCGAACCTCACCGCGGCGCAGTTTTCGAGCGAAGAGGCGACGATGCGCTCGCTTCGTTCGCTCTCGGAAACCTCTGATGGGCAAATGAAGGCGCTTCAGGTCGGCCACCAGATAGCCGCCGAGCAAGTCGGGCAAATCCAGAAGCTGCGCGGCCTTGTATCCCAGCAGATGACGATGACGGCGACCTGGTACCAAAGCAACCAGACGGACAAGGATCTCGCCCAAGCCAGACGGGAGCGTTTTTTCGATGGGCCGGCCCAATTCGGTCCTGGAGGGCAGAAGATGGAGCTTCGCTGGTGAGCAAGTTCGACCTCAACACCTCTCCATTCAGCAACAATTCCGCCCAGCTAGCTCGGTCATTTGTCGTGATGTCCTGCCTACTGCTCGGCTCTGCCCTTGAGGTCCAGGCACAGGATGGAAGCGTCCTAACCGAACTCGAAAATCAGATCGCCGCCGCTGCCAAGGGGTGGGAGGCGCGGGTGCTTTCGGCCGCGCGATCTCTGTTCTGGATCCTCGCCGGTATCGAAGTGGCAATCGCTGCCGTGTGGCTTGCTCTACAGGCAGCGTCGCTCGACAGCTGGTTTGCCGAGCTCGTACGTCGAATCATCTTCATAGGCCTCTTCGCCTTCGCGCTCGAGCAAGGCCCTACCTTTGCAAAGAGCGTGGTCGACAGCCTCTTTCAGATCGGCGCCAGTGGTGGATCGGCCTCGCCGGCGGATATATTCGACGCAGGGATGCAAGTCGCTTCGCACATGTCGAAGCAGATCCAGTTCGGGCTTTTCGAAGACAATGCGCTGGCGATTGCGGCGGTCCTTGCAATGGTCGTGGTGGTGATTTCCTTCTCGCTCGTCGCGGCAATCTTCGTCGCCATCATGGTCGAGGCGTATGTCGGCCTCCTGGCCGGAATGATCATGCTGGGGCTCGGAGGTTCTTCCAATACGAAGGACTTTGCCGTGCGCTATCTCGTTTACGCGTTCAGCGTCGGGCTGAAGCTGATGGCGCTCGTGATGATTGCCCGGATCGGTTCGGAAGTGCTTTTGGGTCTCGCCAGCGCTCCGACTGGAGAAACACAGCAATTCGTCACGACGCTCGCCATCGCCGGCATCTCGGTCGTCGTCTTCATCATTGCGATCTACGTTCCAAACATTCTGCAGGGCGTCGTCCAAGGCGCATCGGTCACCGGCGGAATGGAGGCGATTCGACACGGCGGCCAGGCGGCTTCCTTTGCGACCGGCGCTGCGTTTCTCGCGGCCGGAGGGACGGCTTCCGGCTTTGCGGCGGCAAAGTCCGCCCGAGCGGCCGGTGCATCGGCTACGGCCTCAGCTCTTCACGGCATGAAGCATGGTGCCGCCGCCAGCGCGCAGGCAGCAGGTTCAGCGGCAAAGGACAAGGCAATCGGCGCGCCCGGCGCTCACGCCTCCTCCTTGATGGGCCTTGCCAACGACAAGCTCGACAACAAGGCCTCTGCCCACGGTAGAGGCAGGCGATCGCCGCCCGACCCTACAGACCACTGAAGCGCTCAAGGAGGATCATGATTGATGGCTGCCCGAGATGCCCCCGAGAACCCCTACATCGCCGCGCGCCAGGAGTGGAACGAACGCTACGGCTCCTATGTTCGATCAGCAATCGCCTGGCGCATCATCGGGACGACCGCCATGGCGATCTCGATCATCGGTTTCGGCTATGGGCTCTACCAGAGTTCGAAGGTCAAGCTCGTGCCCTACATCGTCGAGGTCGACAAGCTCGGAGCGGCCGTCAGCGCAGGCTTCCCCGAGCAGATTGACTACGCCGACCAGCGCGTTGTGCGTGCCTCGCTTGCAGGCTTCTTTGCCAGTTTCCGGTCCGTAACGCCTGACGCCGTCGTCCAGAAGCAATACATCGACCGAACCTATGCGCTGCTTCGGAACGCCGATCCGGCGACGGGCAAAGTGAACGCCTGGTTCCGGGACAATTCGCCGTTCGAAAGGGCGCGCCGCGCAACCGTCGCGATCGAGGTGAACAACGTGGTGGCGCTTTCGGACCAGACCTACCAGGTCGACTGGACCGAGTTCGAACGCGACCGGGCCGGCAAGGAGACCGGCGTGCGGCGGTTCCGCGGGATCGCGACGGTCACCCTGACGGCGCCACAGGATGAGGCGGTTATCCGTTTCAATCCAATCGGACTCTACCTCAGGGATCTCGATTGGACGGCGCAGCTTTGACGGGAAGGAGAAAAGTCGTGAGTTACGGTAGAGCAGCCTTGCTGGCACTGATTTTGGGTTCGTTGGTGCCGAGCGGAGCCGTTTACGGCGAAGCGATCACGACGAAGGAAGCGAACGCGGCCCGGCTGTCGGCAAAATGGCGGGCAGCTTCCGGCGTTACCACGACCGGACCCGATGGCAAGGTCATCTTCCTTTACGGCGCTAGCCAACCATCGATCGTGTGCTCCCCACTCCAGGTGTGTGACATCGAGCTCCAGGCGGGCGAGATCGTGCGTGACGTGCTCGTTGGCGATACCGTTCGCTGGAAGATTGAGGCGGCGACATCTGGCGCCGCCGGCGGGCAGGCGATCCATCTCGTGATCAAGCCGTCCGAACCTTCGATAACAACGTCCATGGTGGTGACGACGTCGAGGCGCACCTACCATATCCAGCTGAAGTCTCATCCGACCCATTACATGGCGCGCGTCGGCTTTGCCTATCAGGAGGACAGGTCCGCGAGCCTCGCCGATGCCAATGCCCGGCTGGAGGCGGGCGCCGGAAGCGTCCCCGCCGAACGGCTCGATTTTACCTATTCGATCAACGGTCGAGCCCGCTGGAAACCGACACGGGTCTATTCGGATGGACAGAAAACCTACATCCAGTTCCCGAAGTCGATCGCCAGCCAGGACGCGCCAGTCCTCTTCGTTGTTTCCGGCGGCCAGAACAGGGTCGTCAATTACCGAATGAAGAGCGGGGTGATGATCGTCGATTTCGATGTTGAGCGCGCAGTTCTCGTCTCGGGCGTCGGATGGCGCCAGGAGAAAGTCACGATCAGAAGGGGAGGGTAGGTGATGAGGGGTCTTGCTGCGCCCATTCTCGTCGCAGTCCTTGTGAGTGGTTGCCAAGGTGGCGCGCCTTCGCCGACGATTGACGCGCTTCCTCAAGAAATCTCGATGAGTGCCGAAACAGCAATTGCCGGCGATATGGCAAGCCGCTTCGTCGAAGCGATGGGAAACGAGAAGCCACCTTCGATCTCTGTGTCCCCAGGCGACCGATCGGGCGAAGCGCTCGAAACTGCACTCAAGCTCTGGGGGTACCCGGTGCTCGCCAAAGAGGAACAGGCTCCGGCGAAAAATCCGGCAACTGAGGTCACCTATGGCAGCACGGCGTTCGAAGATGTCGTTCTCGTGCGGCTATCGACACCTGAGGTTACCCTGACGCGCGCTTACCGGACGAGTCCAGCAGGTGCTCAGCCCGCGACACCGCTCGCCGTCACGCGTCATCGATAGGAACCTGTCATGGCTCAATCGCTGCAGCTTTCTCACACCCCGAAACACATTCGCAGGGTCAATCGGCTACCGCTCTTTGTCGCGGGCGCGATGATGATCATTTTCTTCGCCGTCATCGTCGCCGGCCTCACCTCGCGAGGAATCGGACACCGAACCGACATTGGGGCGGAGGTGTCCTCAGGCGGTTCGGCATCATCCTTTGCCGAAAGCATCAAGCGGGGCGTCGCCGACGGCATCATCGCCGAACCGCTGGAGACAACGCGCACTGGAGGCGTTGCGGCCGAGCCTTCAACCGAGGTGCCTTCGTCGGACGTCCAAGCTGCCCCCGAGAAGACGTCGCTTCCGGCCTACGCTGCTGAAACCAGGAGCCAGGGGAATGAAGATGATTGGTTGGACCAGTTCCAGCGTGAACGAAAGGAACAGCTTCTTCGTGAGCGCCATCGGCAGGACATGGCGAGACTTCAGGCAAGAGACGCAGCCCTCGACTCTCCTCTCACCGTTGAGATCAAAGAAGGGGCGGAACCCACGAAGATGGAGAGCGCACCAAGCAGCAATATGCCCGCATCTCGTAATCCCGCAGAGGTCCTGGCAAGAGCGCTCGAGGGCAAGGAGGCAGATCCCAACCTCCAGGCATCCAAGGAGGCCTTCTTCAACTCTGACATCAAGGAGCTTGGATACTTGCCAAAGGGGGTCATTGCCGCGCAATCGCCTTTCGAGCTGAAGCGAGGCTCGGTTATTCCCGCAACGTTGATTACGGGCATAAACTCCGACCTCCCGGGTCGTATCTCGGCCCAGGTCAATCATCCGATCTATGACAGCGCCACCGGTCGCCATCTCATCATTCCCCAAGGCACCAAGCTCTTCGGCCGTTACGACGCCGAAGTCGCTTTCGGGCAGTCACGGGTGCTGGTGGTCTGGACCGACCTCATCTTTCCGAACGGTTCTACCTTGCAGATCGGCGGGATGGCCGGCACCGACGCCGAAGGCTATGGCGGCTTTAAGGACAAGGTCGATCGACATCTCCTTAGAACCTTTGGCTCCGCAGCGCTCGTCGCCTTGATCGGCGCGGGTATCGATATGTCACTTCCAACCGACCAGCGCGACAGAGGGCGCGATACGGCCTCGGACGCCGCCCGTCGCAGTTTTGCCGAGACCTTCGGCAGGGTGGCCGAACGGACAATTGCAAAAAACCTCGACGTGCAGCCCACGCTCAGCATCAGACCGGGCTACGTCTTCAACGTCCTCGTCGACCAGGATATCGTCTTTCCCGGCGCCTATCGATGAGATTGGCCAAGACAGGCACGTCCAGCTGCGGCAGCATTCCCATACGCTTGGTTTCAGATCAGCAAGCGCCGGGTGGCGGCCGCGGTCGCTTGAGACAGCTTGCAGACACCGAGCTTGTCCATGGCTCGCTTGAGATTGCGGCGCACACACGAATAGGTGATATCGAGTATGTCGGCGATCTCCAGCATCGTCTTTCCCTCGGACGACCACTTGAGGCAGGCGAGCTCCCGAGCGTTTAGCGCTGGCGTGCAATTGCTTTCCAGATGTTCCATGTTTCGCATCCTTGAGTGTAGGAAGGCTGCGGCAGTTATGCCGAGCCCGGTTATCTCGCCGGCAATGCAGCCGCGCGCACTGCTCAGTGACGATGATGTGAAGGTGAGGATGGCGAACCGTCCGAAACCGGCCGATACCGATACCGACAGCCCCGTCTTCAATCCGAAATCGGCAGCCTCCGTGTAGAAGCGCCGCAACTCCCGGCAAACTCTTGGCCGCACGTCGTCGACAGACCAGCGGAAGACCTGGGTTCCGCGCTTGGCTGTCGTCACTACCGGGTCGAGCGTCACATAGGAACGCGCAAAGTAGAGCCGCTGCCATTCAAGCGGATAGTCGGTGGCCACGAAATTATCGTTCGGATGGGCTCTGAAATAGGCATAGTGATCAAACCCGGCAGCTCCTGCCAAACGCGCAAGAGACTTGTTGATCGTGCTTGACGATGACTGGACCTGACAGAGGTCTATCACTCGTTCAAAAATGCGTCGTTCGTTCATGCGATTTCACCTCCGGCGCGTATTGGTCGGATTGAGCCTTTCGCAGGCGGGCAACGACACACGGTCTAGATGCAGGCGCCTTCGCCTGCAATCCATTGTAACACTGTCGCAACAAAACTTAACATTTCGCGGGGACGGTTCACCGGGCTAAGTCATTCAATTTCCACGGTGTGTGCCAACAGGTAGCCGCCGAGCCTCACCGTCTTCACATAGGTCGGCTCATCCGGATCGGGCTCTATCTTTTGCCTCAGACGCCGGACATGCACGTCAATGCTGCGCTCCGATGGACCGGCAAGCCCAAAGCGAGTAGCCTCAAGCAATTCCTCTCGCGAGAGGACCTTTCCAGGGTTGCGAGCAAGAGCAAGCAGGATATCGAACTCACCGGCGGTCAATGTCCTCGTCTGCCCATCGCGGTCGTGGAGCGTGCGTTTACCCGGATCTATGCGCCAGCCGTCAAACATCAATACTCGCGTATCCTCGACACGAGCCCTAGCGGAGCTGGCACGGCGCAGGAGGCTGCGCAACCGGGCAAGCGTGGCGTCTTCTTCGCCAACCCTCAAGACACAGGCATCCGCACCGGCGTTTAGTCCTTCGACAACGATGCTGTCATCGTGTCTGTCAACGATAAGAACGAGCGCAATGTCGCTCACAAAACGAACCTGCCGGCAAAACTGGAGGGATGCGGCAGATGGCAGTTTTCCCTCAACCACAAGCAGGTCAAACCTCCGGATTTTTAAGAGCCGAAGGGCCAGTGTGGCGTTGGTGAGGTGGATGTCGTAACCGTGGCCGATGAGAAGGGAGGCAAACCGACGACGCGTTTCCTCATCGTCGATCACTGCCAGAACGACTTTTGAACGGCCGGCGATCCGCTTATATTTGGACAACGAAACTCCCTGCAAAGTCGGCATGGGCATTGATTGCCATGCAACCTCTTGGGGAGCTAACGCCGCAAACGGGTCTGCTCAAGGCACAGAAATGCCCCTTAACGGTATCGCCCTTTTGAAACGCGAGCTCGATTGACGCGCATCGCCGGCCCGTGGCGGGAGGCCGACGCACGTTGTCCCCCGCCGGTTATAATGTTTTCGCGAAAACCTTATAACTCTCCAATTCTTTCGGCGCGCCACCATTGGCGAGCTCTTCGCGACATGCAATTGGCAACGAACCACACGCCCCCGAAGCGAAACGCGGACAAATGTGACACGCCGTACGTTCTCCTGGCGTTCGGCATTTGGGGCGCTCCGTCAGCCGATCATCGTTCTGCCTATCAATAGCTCCGTGTTCCGGGTTCGGCATCGCGCTCCTCCTTCAATGCCACCCAATGATGGACCCGCCCGCCGGAAGCCTCCAATTGAGCAGGCGCTGCATTCATATGGCCCGACGATCAGTCTTCCTTGCGAAGGGATCACGTCCGAATCGTCTGCAACAATTCTTAATAGAACTTCGAGCCGCAGACCTTGAGAGCGAAACCTGTGCGTGCAATCATTCGACATTGCGTCAAGCACCGCGACCGGGAGGCAAGCGATGCCTACCGCCGAAAACGGACCCTTGATCGTGGTCAGCTCGCGTGACGCGGGCTTCAGCCTCACCCATCGCCACATTCTCGCGGCAGCGGGATACTCCACTGATCTGTCGCTCGGCGCCGAAGACTTCGCATCGATCACGGTCGGAAGATCGGTCGAGGCCGTCCTGCTCGATGCCGCGGATGCAGGTGTCGCTGGCTTCTGCCAAGGCCTTAAGCAGGACACCTCAACAAGATCGGCTGCTATCATAGCACTGCTGCGAGCCAAGGCGGCCGTTGCACTTCCGGCACTCATCCGCGCCGGTGCTGACGACGTGTTCGTCTGCCCGGTTGAACCGCAACGCTACCTCGACGCGCTCAAGCACCATCTGTCGGCATTGGACGATACGCGCGCCAGGACTGGATTACTCCATGCCGGCGGACTTGCGGTCGACCCTCAAAGCCACCGCGCCACCTGGCGTGGAGAGCAGTTTCATCTGGGCCTTCTCGAATTTCGACTGCTCGGGACATTGATCGGGGGAGCGCACAAGGTTCACACGCGGCGTGAGCTGATCGAACAGGCCTGGCCGCGCGGGATCTTTGTCGATCCTCGAACTGTCAACGTTCATGTCGCCAGGCTCCGAAAAGCGCTAATCACCACGACCGGCTACGACTGGATCCGCACCGTGCGCGGCGTCGGCTACGGACTGGCGCCGCTTGCTCCTGGCTTCGACCATCCCTCGGATTACCACCCGCTCACCGATTTGCGACTGGAGGCATGACATGGACATGGTCATCGTCAATGGCAGCTTGATCACCGGAGACGGGATCACCTTTCTTGAAAAGGCCAGCGTCAGGATCAGAGGAACGAAGATCGTCGACGTGACGCCTTACCAAGTGACGGCAAACGAGGGGGACCGGATTATCGACGCGGGCGGAGCAGTTGTTTTGCCCGGCATCATCAATGCTCACGCACATGGCTGCATCGCCGGCCCTTCCATGCCATCCGGATCGCTGCCACTTTCAGCGCAGGACATCTCCTATCAACGCAACCGCCATCTGCTAAGCGGCACGACGACGCTTCTCAACGTTTGTGGTCTCGCTACTCCAGATGAAATCGGATCCGGCGCGCTTGCGTCCCACGCGTTGGACGTTCAGGTTTCGACGGCCCACACCCCGAGCAGCCTCGGGGCTGCCCGTGTCTCGGACGGAGCGGGGCTGTCGGCGCACCACCTCTCTGCCACCATCGACGACATGCTTGCGCGCGGCGCAAAAGCGCTCGGAGAAGCCGGCGGTGGTCAGACGCTCGGCGGTGGCGCCCAAGACTACCGATATCTGCCGCAAGCCATAGAGCAGGCAACCGGTGTCACCATTCACCCGAAGATCGCCCGATTGTTCAAGGAGGCGGTCCTCGGACGAAGGCTGGATGGCGCAGCGGCCGCTTCGAACGATGGGCTCGAAGCGCTCCTCGACCAATACGCCCTTATTGGCCATCTGACTGCCGCGCAACTCCGCGGGATCGTCGTTGAGACCGTCATGCCGCCGGTTCACCTTGCGATGAGGGGGCTTTCCGAGATCGCCGCCCAATCCGAACGTGTCGGAATGGCGGCGATATTCCACAACGCCGCGCCGACGGCTGCAACCCTCGTGCAGTTGGCCGAAGCCTATCCCCGAGCCCGGATGATCGCCGGGCATTCGAACCACCCGATGTTCCTGCCTGAGGAAGCTCTGACAACGGCAAGGTTGCTGAAGGAACGGGGTGTGACGATCGACGTGTCGACGCTCGACTGCATCACGACCCGATGGCGCAACGGCCCCGAAAACCTTGATCTTCTTGCGACCGAAGGGGTGATCGACACCTTGTCGACGGACTATGCCGGCGGCGATTGGGATACAATCCTTTCGGCGATCCAACGCATGATCGCCAAGAAGCAGATGCCGGCACCGCGCGCCGTGGCGCTTGCAACCGGCAACGTCGCCAAGGCAATCCCCGAACTTGCCGGCGACCGTGGATTGATCGAAAAGAGCAAGCAAGCAGACATCGTCATCTGCGACGCCCATAACCTTGCCCGTGTACGTCATGTGATCGCTAAGGGGCGCCTGGTCATCGAGAATTGCCGCATTCTTTGACGTCCGGCGTGTTAGCGAAGCGCCATGAGCAGCCCGGAGCCATGGTCATCGGGCATATCGAGAACGCCACCAACGATCTGGCGCTGCCGCTCGGGCGTAAGTACCCGACGGGTTACGCGGAGGAACTTCTCCTCGATTGCTTCGAACGACATCGGATGTTTCGGATCGCCAAGCGGGCCGAGGATCTCAGAGCACAATCGCCGAGAGGACGTCGATATCGTGACACGCGCAAGCGTCTCGACCGGGAACAGCGCATCGATCTCGTCGTTTATCGATAGCAGTACCTTCTCGGAAAACGTTGAAAGGTCCTCGCGCCCAAGGAGATCTTCCCCGAGGGGCGCCAGTGCATCACGCCCCTCGATCGCGGCGATCGCGATGCAATAGGGCAGGCTGTACTGCATGTCGACGAGGGTGGTTGGCCGACGCTTGTTGCCAAGTTTCAGCGCCCAGCCGAAGGTTTCGACTTCGACGCATTTGATGTCGCTTGCATCAATCTCGCTCCTGTCGACAAGCATAAGGAACGCATCCAGCGCGGCATGGATATAGCGGCAGCAGGCGTAGGGCTTGAAATAGGTGCCGACGAGGTGAGATCGCTCCCCGAGGTCAGCCACGATCGTTTGCCGGTTGTAGTAGTCAGGATGATCAAAAACATCAGTTGGGCCGGAGTGCCCGCCGATCGCCAGCTGGACGGCGGCGAGCCCGAGGGTTGCACTCCAGGCGATGCCCTCCTTCACGTCATTACCCGTCAGTTGTGAATAGCCCGAGCTGCCATTGGCCTGCTGGTTTGGCGCAAGCACCGCGGCGATGGCGAGCGCATGGGCGACCTGATCCTCGCGGCAACGCAATAGTCGCGCAGCTGCCGCCGCCGCTGCGACCGACGCCCAACGCCCGGTCTGACGGGTCGCGATCATTTTCGGCATTTGCGCCGACGCGATACACACACCGACGTCATAGCCAACGGAAATCGCCGAAATCAAATCGTTTGCCCCGGCACTCGTTTCGGGAAGCAGCGTCAGAACCGTGGGTATGACTGCCGCCCCCGGATGCCCACGCGCCAGCCGATGTCCGTCGTCGAGATCGAGCGCAGATGCGGCCGCAGCGTTGGCAAATACGGCGCCTGCGAGCGAAGCCGTCTGTCCCGTCGCCCAGATGGAACTCGAACCAGCCCCCATAAGTGCACGCGCTGTCGCTCTGACGGCAGTCGGACCCGGCATGTCCCGGCCGGCGATTGCCGCGCCAACAAGGTCAAGCACGCACTTCAGGGCCATGTTCCTGTCGTCACAGCTCGGCTGACGGCGTGACGTCACCAGAATGTGCTCGGCAAGAACTTCTGTGATCAAGGGCAACGTGGCCTCCCGGCAGCGGGTCTGAGCTTGGCGAGCCAGTTATCTAAACGCGTCGCTTCAAGAGCTTTTCCCAAGTCGCTTCTGCGACATAGAGATCGAGCATCGGGAGCCCGACGCAGGTCACGCAAACGGGTCCGGGGCGGGAATCTTGCCAGCCGGTTGGTGCCGACAACTCGCCAATTCCAAGCAGCGGGCCAGCCGTCTCAAGGCTCATGTCCCTGCGTGAAAAATAAAGCGAAACGCTCTGAGAGTTTCGACGGGAAACGGTCTTCAAGTCGTCGCAGATGACAGTGCCGGTGCGAAGAGCACGCTTCAAATAGGCCTCAGGGATCTCGTCGCCGCCGAGGTGGAGGGTCGCAGCATCCCTTGCAAGCTCATGATCCTCGAATATCGGTTCGCGCGCATTCGTTGCCGTGACGACAAACGCACATTCGGAAAGCGCGGAATTATCCTCCACCGGAACCAAGGCAATCGGTGTGGACGACGCTGCCGCCTCCGCAAACCGGGCGGCACTCTCCGGAAATCGGCTTCGAATAAAGATGCGCTCTATGCGCTCCGCACCCGTCAACGAAAGGCAGTCGATGACGCTTCTTGCGACCGGGCCGGCACCAAAGAGAAAGACCGATATCTTCATTGGCGTCTCGACGAAGGTCTCCAGCACCAACGAGGCGTAGGTTCCCGTCCGCGCGGCCGAAAGCGCGGTTCCATCGAAGATGGCAACGGGCCTGAGCGTCGTCTTGTCGAGAAGTAGGTAGGTCGAGGTCGACCGGGGCAAGCCGCGCCGACGGTTGAATGCATTGGCGCCGATAATCTTGACGCCGCCAAACCGAGGATTGACACTGTAGAGGGATGAGAGCTTCCACCCCAACCGTTCCGCAGCGAAAGATTCACGCTGTGCAATAAATTCGGGCATCGCCCAGAATTCGTCCTCGGGCAGAGAAAGAACGGCCTTTCCACCGACCGACGAGCCGCGTCGGATGTCGCGCCACGCTGTCTCGACCGCTTCGTGCGTCTCGGCTACAGACAGCTCCGCACCAAGATGGCGCAGTTCCTCGGTAGATACGACATTGAGGACGGGTTCGTGCAAAGTCATGCTCGCCTCCCATAGATGAAGAGCCGAGCATACGGGAATGGCTGAGGCGGCGAGGCGAAGGTTTGGAGAATGCTTGAACACGCAGGTGACGTGACGGTCAGAGCACGAAAAAGATTCGGAGACAGTACGGAAAAGTACCGGATCTGGATTGGTTCGAGCAGATTGGAACTGCGCGAGCGCTCACGGCGCGCCAGTCACCTTTGTCGATCGTACGTCGCCGCCTATGAAGCGAGGGCGTATTCCGGATCTATTTCGGGAATTGCCGCAAGGTCCTTCTCCAACGCCGCGGCCTCAATCTTGAGATCATAGCTAGCTTGCAGGTTCATCCAGAATTCAGGACTTGTGCGGAAAAACTTAGCCAACCGCAGTGCTGTATCTGTAGTTACAGCAGTCTGTTCATTCGCTAGGCGCCCAATACGGGTGCGAGGAACGTTCAGCTTCTTGGCGAGCGCTCCTGCGCTCATGTGGTAAGGGAAGAGGTACTCCTCGCGAAGGATTTCGCCCGGATGTACCAGGGGTAGTATACTTGTCATCGTTCGGTCTCCTTCATACCGATCTTAGTGGCAGTCGACGAACTCGAGATTGTCGACGCCACAAGTTTCAGAATGTCTGCTGGGAATCCTTTGGGAGCTTTCCCACTTGCCAGCCCGAGAATAATGGTTCCTGCCATTTCAGAGCGGCTGGCTACACACTTCGATCAATGCGAGCAATGAACGACGCACTGCCGCGGACTTGATACGCTGAAAGGCCGTGTTAAGGGCGTTTCCCTCTTTCGTCACAAGAAAAGCGGCCAATTCGGCCAGTTCCCGACTTGCCGTGGTGTCGAAGTGAGCCTCGTCACGATCAACAAGGAAGGCAACCGGAACATCGAGGGCGACGGCTATGGCGGCAAGACGGCTTGAGCTGATCCTGATGCGGCCGTTTTCGTATTTCCGGATCAGCTGGACCGAAACGTCGAGGTGCATTGCGAGATCCTGCTGCCGCATGCCGATCTTGCGCCGAAGCGTGCCGATGCGGCGCCCCACTTCCACATCGACGTCGTTCGGCATTTGCGATTGCTTGCTCATTCGCCCCCAAACAAGCCCTCGGCCGAAGCGAACCCGCTGATCTTCAAGTAGCTCCGCCCTTCCGCATCACATGCGTTTACATATTATAGTTGATAAACTCAAAGTTTCAGGCCTGCCATCAGAGAGCGCATGGATATGCGCAAATTGGTCGGCCGGAATTTTGCCCGCCTGCGTCGGGAGAAGGGACTGACGCAGGAGGACGTTGCCGCGTCAGCCGAGATCAGCCAGCAATATGTCAGCGGTCTGGAGCGCGGTGAGCGCAACCCGACGATCCAATCACTCTACAAGATCGCTCGGGCGCTTGGGGTCAGCCACATGGACCTGGTCAGGCCCGATGGTGACGCCGATACGTGACCACATCGATCAGCGCTGGGCCTTGCGGACCGCGAGTTGCACATTCTGCAGATCGACCCGGTGAGTTGCCATCGGAATAAGGCTGCGTACCGCGGTAATGCAGGTCGGATCGATTTCGACTTCAAGGACGCCAACCTCATCGCCCGCCTCGGCCACAACCTTTCCCCAGGGATCACACACCATCGAATGTCCGTGCATGTCACGTCGCTCTCCGGCAGGCGTTTCGTAGTGCCCGCATTGACCGCAGGCCACGACATAGGCCTGAAACTCGATCGCACGGGCACGGCAAAGCACCTCCCAATGATCCTTCCCCGTCTGCCTGGTGAAGGCAGCGGGTAAAACGAAGATGTCGACGTTCTCCTGGGCCAGGCGGTCGAACAGCCGGGAGAAGCGAAGATCGTAGCAGATGCAACAGGCAATCCTGATGCCGCCGATCTCGTAGATCAGAAGGCTATCACCCGCAGCGACTGTCTCCGACTCGTTGTAGACCTTTCCATCAGGGGCCACGATGTCGAAGAGGTGGATCTTCCTGTAGAGACCGATCTCGTTGCCATGGGCGTCGAATACCACACTCGTGTTGTGGATCCGTTTGGAACCGACCCTGGTTTCGAGCAAGCTGCCCGCGTGGATTGCGACGCGGTTTCGCGCAGCAAAGCTCTGGACCAGCTTGTAGGCCGCGCCGCCTGGCACATGATCGGCTGCCGCGCGCTTCTGCACCGCCGTGCCCCCGGTCCAATCGAAATGCTCCGGCAACACGATGAGATCCGGTCTCCCCGAGAGGGCTTGCTGCATGAGTTCTTCGGCCTGCCGCAGGTTTGCAGCGCGATAGGGTTGGGAGTTCATCTGGATGAGTGCGATTTTCATGATTGGAGTTCCGGCTGGAAGTCGAAGATGGAGTGGCCTGCCGCAAGGTGCCGACGCACGGCGATTGAATTCTGCTGGCGCGCGATCGCGGCGCGCGCCAGCGTGAGCATGCGGTCGCGCGGCGCGACGAACACGCCTTCCCTGTCGGCAAGGACCGCGTAGCCCGGCAGAACCGCGGCTCCGCCGCAGGCGACCGGTTCGTTGATCGAACCGCCGATCGAGATGCGCCGATTGGTGGTCTTTGAGGAGATCCCGCGGCACCAGACCGGCAGGCCCAATGCCGCGATTTCCTCGGCGTCGGTGCAGGGACCGTCGATGACGACGCCGACGGCGCCCCTGGCCTTCACCGCAGTTGCGACCCCGCCACCGACACAGGCGATGTCGTCATGATCAACCCGCGCAATGACGAGAAAGTCACCGGGCATCAGGAGGTCGATGGCTCGGTAGATCACCGTGCCATCCCGCCCGGGAGCCGCGACGGTAACGGCCGAACCCGCCGCGCTTGCCGGAAACACAGGCAGGACCCCATTGCTGACGAAGCCGACATGTTCGACATGGCCGATCGTGGCGGTTTCGGCCTTGCCCATCAGTGTGATGAGTTCCTCGGGAAGGGGAGGGTGACTGTGATTGATCCGGTAGTGCGGCATCTTCTCTGACCTCCTGATGATCGTTCTTGAGGTCAGACTGGCCGTTCGCCTGATGTGGTGGTGCGATGCATGATGCGGATCGAGTTCGGGTCGAACCCGTCCCGTCGATGCATCGTGCAACGGTTGTCCCACATCATGATATCGCCGACATCCCACTGCTGGACGAAGACCTCGCTGGTCGTGGTGGTGTGTTGCCAAAGCTCGGCGAGAAGGGACTCGCTCTCGTCGAGCGGCATGCCGACGATCCACGCGCCTTCGGACGTTCCACCGAGATAGAGCGACTTGCGCCCGGTTTCGCCGTGAAGGCGAACGAGCGGATGAACGATCCCGCTCCATTCGCGGAAATCGCGGGTCTTTGGTGCGGACTTGCCAAGCCGGAGCTTGCCTGTCTTGTCGTAGACGTTCTGGAAGAAGATCTGCCGTCCATCGACCGCTTTCTTCAATGCCTCCGGCAAGGTCTCGTAAGCACGGTAGGAGGAGAGGAAGTAGGTGTCACCTCCGGTCGGTGGCACGGCGACCGCGCGCAGGATGGCGCCCGCCGGCGGCCGCTCATAGAACCAGGTGTCCGTGTGCCATGTGGCCTCGCTGTTGCCCATGGCGCCGCTCGGCTTGCCGTCCGTCATCGCATTGCTGATGACCAGGATTTCCTTGTGGGTCGGATGACCACCCTCCTGCAGCTGCTTCGGATGGATCACGAATTCCCCGAAATGGCGTGAGAACGCGACTTGCTGGGCGTCGCTCATGGACGTCTTCTTGAAGCGCAGCACGCCGTATTGAAGCCAATAGCGCCGGACGGCGTCGATGTCCTCCTGGGTGTAGTTGTCGAAGTCGAAACCCTCGATGTCGGCGCAGACATTCGTTTCATGCTGAACGGCACGAAGCCTCTGTTTATCAAGCATTTTCATCTCCTTTAAAGCGACCTCTTGAGGTCGCAACGATCGTAGGATGCAAGGTTCCAGTGGTTCCAATAACGATGCTTTCGGATTGATCGCCCCACCCTATGGATCACTTGTCACGCGCTGAGGGCCTGGATGTCGGCGTCGTCGATACCCAGGCGAATGGAGTCACCCAGTTTCGGGGGAACGCTCGCGCGGGTCGCGCGAAGCAAGACGTGGAGATGCACGTCCGAGCCGAGATCGGCGTCAATTTCGAAGGCTGCCCCGAGGTTGACGACACGCCGCACGGTTCCGTCGAGACGATTGGCGAACTCATCGCCGCCGGCGCCAGGAGGAAGGACCGCGATGCTTTCCGGGCGTATCGAGCAGTATCGGACCTCAGCCGAGGGCTCGGTGTTGCGGGCCTTCAGGATTACTCCTTCTCCGACCCTCAATTCGAGATGCGCTTGCCCCGTCGCCGTGGTCTGCACGGCAAGGATATTGGATTTGCCAATGAAATCGGCCACGAAGCGTGAGTTCGGTTCGCGGTAGAGGTCAGCCGGCTGTCCCTGCTGCGCAATCGCCCCTTGCCACATGACCACCACCCGATCGGACATCGCCATGGCCTCCTCCTGATCATGGGTGACGTAGACGAAAGTCATCCCGAGTTGCTGCTGAATCTCCTTCAGTTCGATCCGCATCGCTTCCCGGAGCTTCAGGTCGAGATTCGAGAGCGGCTCATCGAGAAGCAGGACAGACGGACGGGGCGCGATCGCCCGGGCAAGTGCTACCCGCTGCTGCTGACCTCCGGAGAGCTCGCGCGGATAACGCTCGCCCATGCCTTCGAGGTGAACGCTGCGAAGCGCGCTCTTGACGGTCGCGGCAGCTTCCTCCCGCCGGCCCCCCTTCATCTTCAAGCCAAAGGCAACGTTCTCAGTGACCGTCATGTGCGGAAAGAGTGCATAGTTCTGGAACACCAGACCGATGTTGCGGCGTTCCGGTGGTACGCGGACCTGGCTTCGCCCCTTGATGCGAATGTCACCGCGGGAGGGGGCGGTGAAGCCGGCGATCATGTTGAGTGTGGTCGTCTTCCCGCAGCCCGAAGGGCCGAGGATGCTGACGAATTCGCCTTGAGGAATAGCGAGGTCGATATCCCTGACGACAGCCATGCTGGCGTAGGACTTGCTGACCGAGACGAGTTCGATGTCGAGTGCATTCATTTGCTGCCACCATGGAGTTGCGCGGAGAACCCGCCGATCTTTTCAAAGAGGAAGATGACCGTCAGGATGAAGGCCATCGACGCGACGTTCACCGCCGCCAGCACCGGATCGAGGCTGTATTCGAGGTAGTTGATCACTGTGATCGGCAACGTGCTGTCGCCGGGTCTGACCAGGAAAACCGAAAGCGGGATGTTGTTGAATGAGATGATGAACGCGAAGGTCACGCCTGACAGAACCCCGGGCTTGATCATCGGCAGCACCACCAGCCGGATGCGTTGAAGCTTGTTCGCTCCAAGGATCTGGGCCGCCCGATCGAGGTTAGCATCGAAATTGGCGAGCGACGTCGCCACCATGCGGGTCACGAAGGGTAGGGCGAGCACGACGTGCGCGGCGATCAGTGCCGGAGTGCCGAGAAACCCCTGAAGCCCGATCATCGAAAGGAAGAGCACGATTGCAACGCCCTTGACGATCTGCGGCACCGAAAGCGGGGACAGGAGGTAGGACATCAGGCCGTCGCTGCCCGGAATACGCTCGTAGACGACCGCATAAGCCGCGAACAATCCAAGCACGCCACTGATCGCCGCGACGACCGTCGCAATTCTGAAGCTCGCAAGGAACGGGTCGAGCCAGCGGCTTGACCAGAGATCCGCATACCACCGGCCGGTCCACTCCCAGGGCTGTAGCGTGACAGCCGATGTCGGGCTCAACGACGCCGCGACGACCACGATGAGCGGCAGGGTGATGAAAGAGAGGACTGCGCCAAGCGAAACCCAGTAGAGTATGGAAATAAGCCTGTTCATCTTTCACCTCCCGATGAGACAGAGGCCCGCGACCTGCGGCGGCTTTCGTAGCGAACGCCGACGAACGAGATGGCCAGCATCATGAGGAGCAGCGCCATCGCCATGACTGAAGCGAACGGCCAGTCGATGTAGAAGAGGACCTGCTCGTAGATCATCGTCGCCAGCACCTTGAAGCCCGCGCCGCCGAGAAGAGCCGGCGTGGCATAGGCGCTAGCCGACATGGTGAAGGCTATCAACATCGAGCTGACGATCCCCGGCACGGAAAGGGGCAGTACGATCGTCCGGATCACCGCCAGCCTCGAGGCGCCGAGCATCTGCGCTGCCCGCTCGAGGTTCGGATCGATGCCCTGAATGCTCGTCATCAGCGAAAGGATGCCGAAGGGCAGAACGACATGCGTCAGGCCGACGACGACGGCAAAGAGGTTCTTCGACAAGGGAAGCGGCGAGGTAATGAGGCCAAGATGGAGGAGCAAATCATTGATGAACCCCCGATCTTCCAGGATGATCAGCCAGCCGTAGGTTCGAAGCACGACGCCGGCGAGTTCCGGGGCAAGCGCAAGCGCGAACACCACGGCCCGCCAGCGCGTCGTCGACCGCGCCAGGAAGTAGGCGACCGGATAGCCGAGAACGGTTACGCTGATCGCGACCAGCAAGGACATCAAGGCAGTGCGACAGAAACCGGCAAGCGAAAGGCCATCCGTGAAGAAGCGCTGATAGTGTTCGAGGGTAGGGGATAACGTTTCCGTCTGAGCAAAGCTCATTCCGATCATCATTCCCATCGGCAGCGCAAAGAACACCGAGAGCACCAGGAGTGACGGCGTAAGCGCCGCGATCGGAAACCACTGTGGAGGGTGCCGGCGTCGGGCCGGCGGATGCAAGTCGAGAGCAAGGCTTTTCATGAGTGTCCCTTCAACGGGCGTTGGGAACGACGTCGCGTTCCCAACGTTCCGCCCAATCCGGCAGTTTTTCCTGAAGTCGCAGCAGATCGGGCAGGTGCAGAGGTTCGTTGTCAGATCCACGCGTGAGTTGGCGGTCTTTCAGCTCGTCGGGCACGGAAATATCGCTGCGCGCGCTACCGACCCTATATCCCGCGACCCATGCTTCCTGGCTCGACTTTTCGAGGAAGAAATCGATGAACTTCCGGGCGGCCTCCTTGTTTGCAGCGCCGACTGGAATGTTGAGGGTTGCGACAAGTGGAATGGTCCCTTCCTTCGGCCGAACATAGTCGACCGGCAGGCCCTCATCGACCATCAGCTGCGCGCGGCCGTTCCAGAAGGGCATGGCCCAGACGGAGCCTTCGCGCAGATAGCTTTCGAGAATGGCCGAGGATTGCTCAAACCCCACCGATTGGGCAGACACCTTTGCCATGGCGTCAAATCCAGGACCGACATTGTCGATAAGATCGCCTCCGTTCGTGACCGACATCATCTCGAGCAGATAGACGGCCATGATGTTCTGAAAGGTGGGGAGGATGACCCGCTTCTTGAGTTCGGGCTCGAGCAATGCAGACCAGGAGACAGGCTCTGTGGCGAGCTTGTCCGTGCGGTAAAGGAGGGAAAGGTATTGGACCTCGTGCACTGCTCCGCAAGGTCCCGCGACCGCCGCTAGATCGGCTTGAAGGGCGTTGAGGTTCGGGATCGACGCCGGCGTCAGTTTCTCGAGCAGGCCATCCTTGCATCCTTGAAGTGACTGTGATGCCGTCATGACGACCAGATCGAACCCAGGCCGGCCCTTGGTAGCCTTGATCTTGGCGTAGTCCTGCTGGGCAGATCCGACGGCATCATAGACGACGTCGATACCGGAGCGTTTCTCGAAGGGTTCGATGATCCGCTCCCGGATGATGTCCTCGTATGGGCCTCCATAGCTGTTGATGACTAGCGTTTCGGCCCCCGCCGATCCGGTACCGATGCCCGAAACTGTCAGGCACAAAGACGCAAGCAAGCGTTTCGCTCCCACGGTGTCTCTCCCATTCGTTGAAAACAGAACGAATGGTGCCCCCCGGGAGTCCATGGGTCTAATCGGCGATCCCTAGGATTAATGTCCTAGGCATATTAATTCATCACATGCGCTGTGGTCTGAAGGGAGCCTTTCGAAGGCGTCTCAGGGTACTTTTCCCTATTGCGGCTGCTCTGCTTTAGATTGTATTTCGTATGATAATTTCACTGGCAAGCATGGCAATGGCGAGAGAAACACCCTTCAGCGCAGTCGCACGCAAGATGCTCGACAACTGGCTTCAGACCGACCCCGAGCAGCCGACTTCACCAGAAATTGTATATCGCGACATCGTCGACATGCTGTCGATAAAAATGCGCCTGACCGTGTTCACTGTTGAAGGCAACGACCCGAAGCGATGGTTCATGAAAGCCATCCGGCATTCCGGCTTCACGTCCCGCATTCTGAACATCAACAAGATATTTTCCGACGCCTACATCGGTGATTTCAAGGATCAGAGCTACATGGAAGAGGCCGTTATTCCGCGGCTCCAGCAGGTCGTATCCAGCCAGCAGCCTTCCATGGAGCTCGTCAAGACGCGTCTTTTCGGCGTCAACGTCGGCTATGATCGCATCCTGCTACCCCAGCGAAACATCGATCGACCAAAGTGGATCATTTCGTCCTCCTATGCTCAGTTCCTGCTCAGTCCGCCACGACGGCTCGAACAAATGGACGTCGCTGACGAAGCGATCATCCAGCTGCTGATAGAGGGCGCGACCGCAAAGGAAATCGCCGCCGCACTTTCAATCTCCCATCGCACCGTCGAACACCGTCTGGAGCGGATGAAGGAAAGGTTTGGAGCCAGGAACACGGTCCATCTCGTGGCCATGCTGATCGCCACGCACATCGAACGCGGGCACAGCATCGCACCATAATGATTGTCTGGTGCAAGGCATCAGGTGTAGGCAGGAGAACTCTGGATCACCTGAACAATTGCAGGATCGCTTCGCTGTTGTTGTTGGCAATATGCAGCGACTGGATCGCAAGTTGCTCCTGCGTCTGAAGCGCCTTGAGCCTTGTCGACACCTGGTTCATGTTGGCATCGACGAGGCGGCCGATGCCCTTGTCGATGGTGTCAATAAGCTTGTTTGCGAATTCCGAATGCATGTCGATGCGTTGCTTGAGGGCGCCAAGAACGGCCGCACCGTCGACCACCCGCTGTCCCGACACTTCGATGTAGTTCATATAGTGGTCGACCAGGTCAGGGTTCCGCTCGATGTCGATGTTGAGGAAGTTGATAGCTGGAAGCGGCTCGATGCTGACGACGATGTCCGAAAACCCCGCGCGCGTTCCGGCGCCCCACTTGCGATCAACCAGAGGGTCTGACTTGACGATGATCTTGCTCGGATCGGCGCTCGAGACTTGGATGACCGTGTCCGGCCAGTCCGCATCGAGCAGGGACCGCAGCAGGGTTACCATCTCGTCGGCCGTTTCGATGGCACCCGTGTCCTTTCCAAGAAGGTTGTTCACGTATGTCCGGTCAAAGGAGTACAATTTCGAGGGGGCACCGTTTATCGCAAATTGAAAACTGACCTCGACGCCGTCAGGGGTGTCGCCGTCCATATGGAGCGTAAATGGGTCGAATTGCAGCGACAGCGCTGACCCTCTTTCACCGTAGTTGGATTTTTGTATCAGACCGCCCGTGCTGACCCCGATGCTGCTCAGATTGACAATCTCGACGTAGGAGCCGTTTCCGTGCGTCTGGAGCGTTGCAATGCTCATAAGGACGTCGTCGTGAATCCAGTTGTTCGAGCCCGGTGGCTGATAGTGGCCATAGTTTGCGCTGACAGACGCTCCTTCCGGATTTAGCAGCGTATTCAGCAAGCCGGCGAACTGGGTGTTCGTGGAGATGATGCCCCCAAGACTGGCGTCATAGGCGTCAACCTGCGCTTTGGTAATCGTTATTGTCTTCGTGTATCCAGGGTAGTACGGGCCCGGGAGATCGCGAAGCTCTGCGGTGATCCCGGTATCCCCCGAGGGGTCGTATTCCCTGTCCAGGATGATATCGAACTTGATTTCAGCGCCCGGGCTACTGAAATCCAAGGGCGATCCATTTGAAAAATCAAAGGAGAAACTTCCCGCCACCCCGGCATTCCACCTTGGGTTCATCCAGCTCGATCCTGTTTCGGTGTAGTAGATCGTGGACGAACCGCTTTGAGGATAAACAGTGTCGTACCTCATGCCCCCGATTGTCTTGACGTCGCGAGGATCGGCCTGGAGCAAACCTCCGCCTGTGGTGTTGAACAGGCTGATCTCGTCAAGGTGGAGATCGATCGTACCGAGCGAGACGCTGCCTGACGATCTGGAGAAGGAGGATACGAGCGACACCTTGTTCGCATTGAGGTCGTAAATTTGTCCGATATCCGTATTGAGCCAGTTCTGTCCGCCAAATCCGGAGGACGTAGCAATGCTTACGACCATCTGCTTAAGCTGATTCAGTTCGGACTGGATCTTTGCCTTGTCGACGCCGGGCTCCTTGGCCGCAACGAGCTTCGCCTTGAATTCTTGCACTACATCGATGACGGCCTCCATCCCGGCATAGGCCGTATCAATCTTGGCTGCGCCGAGACCGAGCGCGTCCGCTACGGCGGAAATCGACATTTTGTCCGAACGCATGGTCGTTGAAATAGACCAATATGCCGCGTTATCGGCGGCGGTGCGGATGCGGAGCCCCGAACTGGCCTGGACTTGTGTCTCTGCAAGGTTGGAATTGATCGACCGAAGGATCTGAACTGCGGAACTAGCTGAAGTGTTCGTCAGAATGCTTGTCATCAAACGGTACCGATTCTATCAATTTTTCAAAATGAACGGCGATCGTCATGATGCCAGGCCGGCTGTACGAGCCGCCTGCTGACTATGGTTTGCAAAGAGTTAACCGAAACGGCTGGTCGGCAGGGTAGAAATACCTGCAGACCATGGATCGCCAAATTGGCGCATGTTTTGCGCTGCGGATCGATCGACGAAAAGCACCGCTGAGCAAACAGACGTTATTCGTTCGCTTGGCTGGTGTGTGCCACGGTCACGACCTTGAATGGCCCCGCGCCGGGGTGCGGGGCCATTTTTCCTAGCTGTTCAGCGCATCCTTCAAGGCCTTTGCTGGCACAAAGGTCACCTTCCTGGCGGCGGAAACCTTGATCGTCGCTCCCGTTGCGGGGTTTCGGGCCTCGCGTTCCGGCGTGGCCTTCACCTTGAATTTTCCGAAGCCGGGCAGTGACGTCTCGTTGCCGGAGACCGACGCGGCAGTGATCGCTGCAAGCACCGCCTCGACAACGGCTTTGCTTTGAACCTTTGTCAAACCGTGTTCGCTCGATAGCTTTTCAGCGATTTCATTCGTTGTCGTCAAAGCTGTTCCTCCTTGTTTTTTGACGGAAACGATCCTCCCCGTGAGCGCGAGCGATGTCACCGGATTTCGTTGCTCGCGCCCCCTCGACAGGCGATCTTCCACAGTTTGTGCTCATCGGCGACCACTTGCGGGGGTCGGATATCGGAATTCAGGTCAATGATCGCGCGAGCATCACAGCTCGTAGAACATCCTCGCCAAGGCGATCGGATTTCGGATCGCATCCCTTGCAGGCTCAACTTAGGTGATCGGCCTATCTAACCGGCTCGCCCGCTGCGTTCACACCGGTGCGCGAGATATCCACCCGCATGCCGGCAGAAGTAACGTCATCAGCCTCGACCTCGCCACGCACCGGCAATGGCGCTTCATCCGTAGAAGATTGCCCCTCGGCGGTGACCCCTTGCAGGAACATCCGTCCGCCTGGGTCCTGCGCCCGGAATACATCCTTCCCTTCGAACTCACCCGAAACCCACGCATTGAGGCTGTCGGACAGGACATAGGGTAGCGCTTCCTTGCTCGCGTTGCTGCCATACCACGCGGCGACGATCCGCATGACTTTTGCGAACATGGCTGTCCCCATGCGAAGGTTCTCGCAGGCATCGAAGAGGGCAGGGCTCAATTCCATGCCACTCTCGATCCCAAGGTGAGCGGGGTACGAAGTCACTCCAACCCGCACGGTCGCCTGCCCGACATACCGGCGGGCGATTGCGAGCGCCTCATCGGGGGTCGCTGCCTTTTCCACCAGGATCGTCTTCCGACCGACCTTGACCGTCACAGCCAGTGGATCGCCGTCGCCAACCGCGTTGACGAAGGCATCGACCACATTTGCCTCAAGCGACGGATCTGCGCATTTCTCGATCAGGAGCGCCTCAAGCATGATTGATCCAGATCACGTGTTGAAGGAAATCACGAGCGGTGTGCCGAACAGTCGGGCCCATGCGGCCACGCTGGCGCGTTGGATATCTACGATGGAACTGCCTGCCGTCCACCAGCCGTTCCCAACGGCGACCATGATGTCGGGCCCTTCCAGCATCGACTGAAGAACCGGCCAGACGAGCAACTGCTCATAGCAAATCAGCGGAGCAATCCGGCGACCGCCCACCTCGGCAACGGGGTTGGCAAAGAAATGCGCACGCGCACCACCGTGTTCACCGAACCATGGGCCCCAGGGACGCCACATGGAGACCGGAACAGGCATCCGCTCCCGGTAGAGGATGTCACTGCCGCCGCCATCGATCATGAGGAGCACGTTGTCGTATCCTGCAGGATCGAGCACCGCGGCGCCGGCAATGACGGTGACCGCGCTTTCTTGCAGACTATCCCTCCACAATGTCGAGAGCGTCGGCGTCCAGAACCCCAGAGCACTCTCCGGGAGAACGATGACGCGTGCGCCTTGGTCTGCGGCCTCATGAACCGTTGCGATCAGGTCACGCTGCCGCCCTAGAGATGCGTCGCGGCCAAGCGACGACCCCATTTCGAGGTCGACGCCACGCCATGAGAACGGTACCGTTGGATTGGTCCAGATAGCGGCGGACCAAAGCCAAAAGCCTGTCAAAGCAACGGCGACAGCCGGTCCCATGCGGGTTGCGAGGCCCATGAGCCCGGCTGTCATGGCCGCCAATCCCCACCATCCCCAGCCTGGAAACAGAACGCCCGAGGCGGTGACCGGATGTGCCCAACCGGTTATCCCGAGGGGTGGAACCGCCATCACCAGCATCGCAACAAGAAAGCCAAGCGGCCTTCGGGCCTGGCGCTTGCTCCAGGCCGCCAGATGAACCAGGACGAAGCTCACGGACGCTACGAGCCAGAAGAAGAGGCCCGCCCAGACGCCCGTTGAATAGAAGTGTGAAACTCCATGCGGAAGCCCTCGCGATGCCGCCATAAAATACCCGGCGGAGACGAGCACGACCGCCATCCTGTTCGGCGCCCTCGACCAGATCAGAGCGAACGCACAAGACGCCGGCAACAGCAGCACATTTCCGCTCCAACCGATCCATCCGGCCAGAATGGCAGCAATCGCCAGCACTCCAGTTAGCATGAGATCAGGGCGCATAGGTCAGCACCGCCTCAGCCAAACCGAGAACTCCGTCTGCAGGTACCGGACCGAAGTACCGGGAGTCCCAGGAAGCGGAAAAACGGGAATGGAGGAACACGTGGCCGGCCGGCACAATTCCGCTCTTAAAAGACGAAAGCGGGCGGCCACGACCATCGCTGCTTCGAACATCGCTGTGTTCGATCACGCGGCCGTCAATCCGAAGGACGCGACCGATCTCAAAGCCTTCTCCTTCAAGCGCGATCACCGTCTTTATGAGCGGACCGTATCCGCCAGGGCAAAGGCCGCCCCTGAGATAGCCGCGCAAGAGCGCCTCGCGAAACCGGGGGGCGTCAGGCGGGCAAACAAAGACGAGGTCACCAGTCGCGACCGCACCTGTGAGCGGACGGATGCGCCAAAGACCGAGCGATTGGCTTGGCGTCCAGTTGAGCCGATAGCCGCAAGCCAAACCGTAAAAGAGAATGGTGAGCGATGGCAGCAATCCGGCCAACATCACCAGGATCGGTCTTTGACGCCATTGGCGCGTTGTTCCTGAACGAGGGGAGACGTTTGTCACTTGAGGCCGAGCCCTTTCGTTTGCGATTGGCGGTGCGTTTCAGACAGTTTCAGGCCCTCGGCGAGGCGATCACGCGCAGAAAGCTCCTGGATCGTCCGCATCAGGTCCCAGGCCAGTCGCACTTCAGTCTTCTGTTGAGGGGTCATACCCGCGGTGACGGACGCAAAGATCTCGCCATCCGGCACCTTGGCAACAACCCCGAGGAAGGTGCGCTCGCCGAACCTTTGGCTAACCGCCGTTGAAAATCGCTCCAGTTCTGTTCTGACTGACGGGTCGAGCGATGTGCGTTCAAGGCGTGCCGGATCATGCCGGTCGAGCGCTTCGCGCATGTGTTCGAGCGACCGCTTGGCCGCCGGAGAGAGAGCTGGGATCTCGATCGCCAATTTCGAACGAAGGGCATTTTCCTCCGCTACATAAATGCGTTCGGCCTCAGTGCGTGCGTGAATAAAATCCGCGAGGTTTCGAGCGAGCGCCGGCACATTGAGAAGTGCCGTGTCGCGATCGTGCTTGTCGGATCGGCCCGCAAACATTCCGGTCCTGCCGTTGAGCGCGCCGAAACGCTGAGGCTCGCTGGCGAGCTTTTGCAGGACGGTCGCAGCGAGCGACGCATCTTTCAGCATGGCATCGACCTTGGCGGCCGCAAACGCGACCTCCGGCTCGGCGTAGACGAGCTGGAAGCGTGTCGAGACGTCTTGCCATCTCTCTCTCAAGCCCACGTCCGACGCGAGCCTATCCTCAACCGCTTGCTCGACAGATCTCGCAAAAACCGTAGTCGCGGAAACCATGGGTCCTTGAACGACGAACACCGAGGCCGCGTACTCAAGCTTGCCCCGCGCGAGCCCGATTGAGGAAGCGACACCGGCCAGTCGCGCGCCCAGGTCCGTGAGCGTTTGCTTTTGCCGGATAATCCAATGAAGCCGGTCGCGAACGATCCTGCGGGCAACGCTCATCAGGTGAAAGCCGCGTGCCTCTGCAAACCGCAGGGCCTGGCGATAGAGAGGTCCCGTCCCGTAATCGAGCGTCGTTTCCTTGGCGTTGCGACGTGACAGGATCGCCACCAGGCCACCTGACTTTGCGAAGGAGCGGCGGCCGTAATAGACGGCGAGTTCGTCGCGATGGCGTGTCATGGCGACATAGGTGAGATGGCGATCGAGTGACAGGGAAGCCAGCACCTTCGCCCGATCGACGGTAGCGCCCTGCGACTTGTGGATCGTCGTCGCGTATCCGTGGTCGACATTGTTGTAGAAGCGCTGCTCGACGGTAATGTTGTGCCGATGTGTCCCTTCGCCGATGGTTGCGATGAGGCGGCCAGGAGCCGCCTCTACCACGCGACCAAGCATACCGTTCTTGACGCCGAGGCTGGCCTCGTTCCTCAGGAACACGATCTGATCGCCGGCGGAAAAATCGCGATTTCCGTCTGCTGTCTTGAACGCAACCCCTTGGCCGACAACGCCGCGTTCGACGAGTCTCGCGCGAGCAAGCGCATTGAGCATGCGCACATCTCGGCGCAGGTGCGCGAGGATCAGACTGGTCTTTGTCGGGAGATACTCACTGTCCCAATCGGTGATGAGGCGTTCGACAGCTTCAGATTTGAGCTCCGCACTGATTATCTTGCGATTGGCGCGATACGCATCCACCGCCTCGCCAATCCTGCCCCGCGCCAGATCGAGCGAAGCGCTGCGCATCCACGGTGTGCGCTGGCGATAGATGGTTTGGAGTTCGGCATAGCCGACCCGGTCGACGATCGCGCGAAATGCGGCACCGGCCTCGATCGGCTGAAGCTGTTCGGGATCGCCGACGAGAACAAGTTTCGCGCCGGTCTTCACGATGACTTCGACGAAGTACGCCATTTGCCTCGACGAGACCATGCCGGCCTCGTCGAGGACAAACACTGTTCTGTCGTCGAGACGGTCGATACCTTGTGCCCAACGCCGCTCCCACGACGAAAGCGTGCGCGAGGCGATGCCCGCCTCCTTCTCCAGTCCCTCGGCCGCCTTGCCAGCGAGAGCCCCGCCGACAACGCGATACCCCGCCGCCTGCCAGACCTCGCGAGCGGCTTTCATCATTGTTGTCTTGCCGGCGCCGGCGCGGCCAACGACTGCAGCAAGAGAGGCATTTTCGGTCAGACGTTCGATCGCTGCCTTCTGCTCATCAGAAAGTTCAGGGCTGCGATAAAAAGCCGTATCCAGAACCCCGCGCCGCACGCCATGCGACGCTCGCCTTGCAAGCCAGGAAGCGCGGTTCACCATCTCCGCTTCGAGCCGGATAAGCTCCCTGGTCGTGTACCGTTCCGGGGTACGCACCCCCGTCTCAAAGTCGATACGCTCCCCGGTCAGGCGCAAAGCCCGAGGGTCTTGCAGGATGCGCGACACCAACGATCGGAAGAGCCCCGCATCGTCGATGTAGCGATGAAGTATCTTGGCGACGTCCCGCTCATCGAAGACGCTCTTTTCGCGGGCGATCATTTCAAGGACGATCTCCGGGCGGCGCACGATGCGACCCGCATTTTCTCGGCGTCGAACCTCCTGAAGTTCGAGGCGGTCCAGCAAAAGCTGCTTTTCCGATGCGGCTGACTTCCGCTCGATCGCCTTGGCGCCGACGCCGACATGGATCGTCGGCTCCGCCTCGATCCCTTGACTATTGTAGGAACGCCCGTCCACGCGGATGTCGAGGCCCGCAAGTGCCAGATGCCTGTTCTGGCACTCGAACCAACCGTCTCGAAAGACGTTGAAATCGTCGGCGCCGCCGGCCCACAGTTCATAGACAATTTTACCGGCATCGTTGCGCAAAGGCCGGCCGTCCGGCGACAACACCTGTACCTTCTTGGCTCCGAACCCTTCGGCCGTAAGCGGCCGCAGCGTCGTCATCAGGTGAACATGCGGGTTGCCTGGTGCATCATGATAAACCCAATCAGCGACCATGCCTCTGGAAAGGATGTGGCTCGCGACGAATTCGCGCATAAGTGCGATGTTCTGGTCCGCTGTAAGTTCGATCGGCAAGGCGATCGTGACATCCTTGGCCAGCTGAGCATCGGAGCGCTTTTCGAACACTTCGACCCTGTTCCAGAAGGCCTCCGATGCGCCTGACACAGAGCGATCGGCGATCAAGGAGGAAAGCCAGGCTGGCGCATCTGCGGGTACCACGAACTCTTCATGCAGCAGCCCTTGCTTGGCGCGATAATCGACAGCGCGGGCCTCGCGTTCGAAGTCCATCTTCGCGCAGTGGCGATAGGCGGCCGACATCACGGCGCTGCGGCCCGCGCCGCGGGCGACGATGCTGACGGAGAAATGAGGGACGGCCATTTCGACAGACACTCCTGATCGCAAGCGAAATCAACGCGTTTCGAGAGGAGGGATAAGATTGCCGAGATCGCAAATCAGGACGTCGCGCCAGCGACGTATAATTGCGCCCTTGGATGCCGCTCCTTCGGAACGGCCGGGATAATCGTCAAAGGCGTTGGCGGTGCCAACGGACAGTTTTGTCCCTGGATGGGCCGACCCATCCAGGGAAATCTCGTGCCGTTCGAAACACGGCACGAAAGGACAATCGGAATGAAAAAGCCTTCTTCGAGAATTCGAGAGGAGATCGCAAAACTCCAGGAACAATTGCGACAGGCCGAAACCCGCGAAGCCGAACGGATCGGTCGTATTGCCTTGAAGGCGGGCCTCGGAGAGATCGAGCTCGACGAGACCGATCTCCAGGCCGCCTTCGAGAAACTGGCGGCACGCTTTCGCGACAACGGGGCAACAACGGCAGCAAGAAACAAGGCGACCCCGCCGCTCGACGCTGGCGCGGCTGAGAGCCGCACTGACGGGGCTTGAGCGGATGGCACGCGCGATCAAATCCGATGCCCGGCGAAAAGATGCCCGGGAAAAGATCGAACTGGGCGGCCTCATCGTCAAAGCGGGCTTGCGTTACGAGACGCGCGCACTGCTGCTCGGCGCATTGATCGAACTTGGCGAGCGGCTGCAGCGCGACGAAGGCGAGCGTCCACGCCTGACAGCAATCGGCGCGGAGGCCTTTCGCAATGGGCGGGGGTAGGATCGCGCTCGCGGCGGCGCCTGTCACTCTGATGGTGCTAACCTCAATCGCCACGACAGGGGCGGAGGACTGGCTCGTGGGGTTCGGCAGGACGGAACCTCAGCGCGCGCTATTCGCCCGAGCAGGTGCCGCGTTGCCCTATGTTCTCGCCGCGATCACCGGCATCGTCTTCCTGTTTACCGCCGCTGGATCCGCCAACATCCGCTTCGCGGGATGGGGCGCATTCGGGGGAGGGCTGGTTTCTTGCGTGCTCGCGCTCATCGACGGGTACCATCACACTACCGACCAAGACCCATTCCTGCCTTTGCAGTTCCAGATGATACCCATTGAACCGTCGGCGCTCATTGGCGCGGTCGCAGCACTTACATCGTCAGGGTTCGGATTGCGGGTCGCGATGATCGGAAACGCTGCCTTCGCAAGTACCAAGCCGAGGCGCGTTCGTGGCATGCGCGCGATCTACGGTGAAGCCAACTGGATGAAGCTTTCACACGCAAAAAGGCTCTTTCCGGAGGCGGCGGGGATCGTGATTGGCGAGGGCTACCGGGTCGATGAAGACAGCGTCGCGGCCATACCGTTTAGAGCAGACAAGCCTGAGACCTGGGGTGCGGCCGGTCGGTCGCAGCTTTTGTGCTTCGATGGCTCTTTCGGCTCGTCGCACGGTCTCGTCTTTGCTGGTTCAGGCGGCTTCAAGACGACCTCGGTAACGGTACCGACAGCGCTCAAATGGGGAAGCACGCTCGTCGTCCTCGACCCTTCCAATGAAGTGGCGCCAATGGTGGTCGATCATCGCAAAGCCGCCGGCCGGGACGTTCGGACACTCGACCCGAAGAAACCCAAGGCGGGGTTCAATGCACTCGACTGGATCGGCCGGTATGGCGGAACCAAGGAGGAGGATATCAGCGCGGTTGCCTCCTGGATCATGAGCGACAGCGGTCGCGCGATCGGGGTGCGCGACGATTTCTTCAGGGCATCCGGGCTGCAGTTGCTGACCGCACTCATTGCCGATGTCTGCTTGTCTGGTCACACGCGCAACGAAGACCAGACGCTCAGGCAGGTTCGCAAGAACCTTGCGGAACCGGAACCGAAGCTGCGCGAACGCCTGCAGGCAATTCACGCGAACTCGAGCTCGGACTTCGTGAGAGAAAACGTCGCTGCATTCGTCAACATGACACCGGAGACCTTTTCCGGCGTCTACGCCAACGCGGTGAAGGAAACGCATTGGCTCTCCTATGAAAACTATGCAGGCCTGGTCTCAGCTAAGAGTTTTTCGACGGAACAGCTCTTGAACGGATCGCTGGACGTCTTCATCAATATCGATCTGAAGACACTGGAAATGCATCCAGGCCTTGCTCGCGTCATCATCGGATCCTTCGTGAACGCGATTTACAATCGCAATCGCTTCGGCGGCGATCTGGCTCTGTTCCTCCTCGACGAGGTGGCCCGCCTCGGTTACCTGCGCATTCTTGAGACGGCACGCGACACCGGCCGCAAGTACGGGATATCACTCACGCTGATCTTTCAGTCGATCGGCCAGATGCGCGAGACCTTCGGCGGCCGCGACGCCACGAGCAAATGGTTCGAGAGTGCGAGCTGGATCTCGTTTGCCGCCATCAACGATCCTGAAACGGCCGAGTACGTTTCAAGGCGCTGCGGCGCGACGACCGTCGAAGTCGATCAGCTGAGCCGCAGTTTCCAATCGCGGGGGTCGTCACGTACGCGCTCGAAGCAGATTGCGGCGCGGCCGCTCATCCAACCGGACGAAGTGCTGCGAATGCGCGCTGACGAGCAGATCGTGTTTACGGCGGGAAACGCGCCTTTGAGATGCGGTCGCGCCATATGGTTCAGGCGCGCCGACATGCGAGGCTGCGTCAAGCAAAACAGATTTCGCACTCCGCCGACAACCACCTGATTTTTCCCGACGATCCATCACAATCATGAATCGATCAGGCCGGATCGATTCAAAACACTCGTTGGACGGGAATCCGGGCATCGGCGATGGTACTCCCATGCTCAGTCAGCCCTACCATCTCTATGTCGAACGAACCGACGCAAACAGGAACATGGCCCGGTTCTATGCGCTGTCGATCGATCGGACGCTATTTGGAGAGGCCTGCCTGACGCGGCGCTGGGGAAGGATCGGTCAAAGAGGCCAATCGATGGTCCATCATTTCGACAACGAGCAAGAGGCGGTCGCGTTGTTTCTCGACGTTCTCAGGAAGAAGCGCACCCGGGGATATCGGCCAGCGGTAAAACGCCCCTCGAAGTGACGACGAAGTTCGCCGAACGCAGTGAGAACCGATGCGGCCGCGAACGGTGGTCGTAATCGCTTGGGCGAACCACGAGAGGTGGCCCCGCCTGGAGGCGGGGCCCAGTTGCCTCAGTCCCTGTTGGAGCGAGACCAGATCAGCTGGTAGCCGTCTTCGCCTTCGACTTCCGCAAGCGTCGCGTAGATTGGAGCGGGGAAGCTCGGGTCGTCGAGCTTGACCGAGAGGTAGTCGCGGCCAGTCTGTTCGGAGCTCTTCTGCCAGGCCGCACCGAATTCGACGTTGCCGGCATAGATGCGGAAGTGAGGACCTTTGTCGGAGGGGTGTTCGATCCGTGCGATGCGAGCCTTGACGTTGAGGGTCAGCGTACGGATCGACCCGTTGAAGCCGTTGTCGGTGGAGGTGAAAGTGCCAATGGTTGCCATGTCGAAGTTCCTTTCTCGTGTTTCGGGCCGCGCCCTTCGCGGCCTCGATGGCTGTCGAAAGGACCGGGGACGATCGGACCGCACCCATAGGGCCAAAATGAAATGGAGGGCGGCAAGGAGCAGTTTTGTTCGATGGCGAGGAATGGCGGCTTGAGCCGCCAGGGGTAAGAAAACTGCGGATGCCGTTGCGGGAGGACGATCGAGGCTCCAGCCGCTTTCCGGTCAGACACGCCCATCGAGCCCGCGCAGGACGCTGCCGCAGCAAGAGAGAACATTGCCCTGGCAAGGTAGGTGAAACAGGACCATCCTGCGGACTTCGTCTCTGTACCGGCCCGCTCGCACCGCATCTCCATCCTCGATCAAGGCAGAGTTGCCAATGGGCTAGCGCACGATCGTTCGATTGGGATTCGTCACCTGGGGGAACCATGCGCCAGCAGACAACGTCATTCATCGTCGAGATTAAACAGTCGCGCAATCCGAAGTCCGGCACGCGGAAAACGTCGATCTGGGGAAAGTTAGATCTCAGGGCGAGCGACGAGCTGCTTGAAACGACACGGACCGGACAGGAGGCGGCTGCTCCGGCTAAGGTCGGCGAGCAACGTTAACCCAACGCCGGTCGCATCGTTGTTCGAACCGAATGTAGGTTGGAAAGGGGCCGGCGACGACGCCAGCCCCAATCTGATAGTTGCTACACTCGCGGTTTCGATCGACCGCTCAAACACTCTAGGTCAACTTGGGGCGGGCACAAGATTGCGGCGGGGACGCACTAAATATCCCCCGTCTTTCCACCGGTCGTCCACAAGATAGGCAAACCCTACTGCAATGAAAGAAAAACCGTTTTCGCGCGACGCGACGATTACCATCGGCTTGCACGGATGTGGATAAATTTTCGGGCGGGCAGGGGTGTTTGAGGGGCGGGGCTTTGGGGCGCCCCTCAAGAAGTTGCCGTCGAAGATCGCCTCGTATCCAGACTGTTCTGGACGCGAGGCGATTGAAACCATCATCGGTTGCGCAGCAATCTGGCCATGCGTTCCCCTACAAGCCAAAGAGCCTTGTTGAGCTTGATATCCTGATCGATGCCATTGATCGGGCGTGACGTTGATCTGCGCGGCCTGCCAGTTTCATCGCGGCCCACACCGCGCAACCCACCTTTGATGCTGTTTTCTTGAACGACATTCCATACGGTCCAAAGGTCATCAGCGCGATCCTCCTGGCGACGGGGCACAAGCAGCTGTTCTGGCTTGATCGGTGTCGTCACAGCGCCGTCGGCGTCACCAAAGCGAAGCAGATGCGCCGCCTCCGCCAACACCTCCTTTGCATCCCGCCCCATTGTGAAGCTCGACCAGTCTTGGGGCGCTGCCAGAGCTCGTTCGGCCTCCGCGAGCACGCGATAGGTTCCTTCGATCACCTTGCCTTGAACATCTCCGGAGTGCCGGACTTTGATCGCGTCAATCGTTCCGGTGTGGGCCACGAGTGAATTGAGGCAGCAAACTCGGAATAGCCCCGCGAGCAACTCATAGGCACTCGTTCCATCATTTGCGTTTTTGAGGAGAATTTCGCAGACGGTGTCACCCACTTTGTAGACATTTCCGTCATCGAGGCGACGAAGACGGATAAGGTGCTTGGTAAAGTTGGCCTTTCCTTCCGTGCGGCTGACTGACTGGCGCGCTCCGACCGGCGCGAAGCCCTCCTTCATCAGCCCACGCAGGATTTCGATTGTCGGGATTGGCATGAAGCGCTCGGAGCGGCTTTCGTGTGCCGAAGTCGCGAATATCGAAGGCGCAATGGTGCGCATCTCATCCTCGGAGAGCGCGCGACCCGTGTCGAAACGGGCGGTTTTGGCGTAGATGCTCATACTTAGATCTCCTTTTCCCTTGGACCGCGAAGCAGGGCCGCGTCCTGCTTCCCGGGGCCGCGCGAGCGGTGGGGACGGAGGGGGAAAGCAGTCTTCGCGGGGAACCGCCTGCACGGAAGCGCAGCGAAGGAAGGTGGGCGGAAGACTGTTTGGGGGAGAGAAGGGGCAAAGTCCCTCGGCCCCCTTCAACCGATCCGATAGGCTCGGTCATTTCACAAAGAAGCGTATCGGAGCTTTCAGCATAGCGCCGCGTCCTCGCGGGAAAGCGGGAATTCGCGTTACGCGAAGGCGGAAAAAGGGCCGCCGCAGGAGCTTCAACATAGTGGCCCGAAGGGAAGCGGGACCGACTGCCCCCGTCCGAAGCGTTCCGGTAGGCTACTTTGAGCACGGGTGTTGCAAAGGCATCTGCCGCATTGGTGTTCTTTGGTTCAAAATTGGACGCCGCATCACTTTAAATTAGACGAACGGCATGCTGGAGGATGCCGCCGACGGCAGTATTTGGGTTTTCCGACAACGCACTGGGCGTGAACCAGGAACAGCCGGCCGATCCTCTCCGGTGTCTCCGGTGATTGGCAGTGCCCGCTTCGATTTCCGCAATCTATGTCGGCTAGGGCCCAAGCCCTACCCATGACCAGTGGCGACATTTGTCAGGTGCGCGCGAATAGCAGCAGCGGTGCGATATCATGGTTGTCGGCTGCACGAAGTGCCGCCATGTAACGGGTGCGAAGCTCGCCGACATCGGCCAGCGTCCCGCCACCCCAGCTGAAATGTTCGCCGCCAAGGCGCTCGATCAGAAGATCGGCTACCAAGCGAGCGTGACGACCATTTCCGTTGGGAAATGGATGGATGGCAACCAGGCGATGGTGAAACCTGATCGCAATCTCATCCGCCGGAAATGTCTGATGCCCAATCCAATAGTGGACGTCGCTTAACAGGCCCGCCAGCTCCATTCCGATGCGGTAGGGTTGAACGCCGATGTTGCGCTCCGTCGTTCGGAAGACGCCGGCCCATTCCCAGACGTCGCCAAGCATCCGCTTGTGCAGTGTTCGCATGAAATCCTCGCTGAGCAGTCGCTCAAGCGATACGCGTCGACGACCACGCGCCCAGGCCGCACCTTCGACAATGTTCTCCCGCTCTGCCTCGTTGAGATCACGACGGTGCGTGATCCATGTCTGAAGGAGCCCCTCGCGCTCATTTGGTTCCAGGGGTGTTGCGTCCTCAGGCTCCTGAAACAGGTCCGTCATGTCTCGTTCCAGAGGTCGCGTTCGGAGAGCCTGTCGCGAATGTATGCCTGGACACGGGATTCGAAATCAGCTTCGTCCGTGCCCTGAGCTTCGAGCCGCATCGTGTGCGCGACGCGGTGAAGCTCCCGCGTCGCGATCTTCCTTGCGCGCGCCTCGATGAGAGCCTCAAGTGAACTGTTGGGAACAAGTGCGTAAACGAGCGTGCAATCCAGCGCCTCAGCTGCGCGACGCAAGGTTTTGAGTTGGATCGTGCCTGCAGCTTCCGACTTCTCTATGGCTTCTACGGTTTGGGGTCGCACCCCAATGCGCGCGCCGAGCTGGGCACCCGTCATCCCGAGCGCGTCACGCAGTGCACGCACCCATCCTTTCGGCGGCGCCTTGAACCGATCGATTGGTTGGAGCGGCCGAAGTCTTTCATCGAGGCGCAGGCGCCCCCTTTTGCGACTATCGCTTTTCATCCACGTTCTTCAGACTGTGAGCTGATCGTACAACAAGTTTTATCAGCATGCAGGCTGATTATCAACATGCACTATTCACGCTACAGTATGATTTTATCAATTAACGCATCAGCCTGCAGTCTGTTGATCGTGTGCGGAAATTAGCCTGGAGTCTGCCCCTGATCACCTGCGTGGATGATTGCAAGCTCTCACTCTGATTTGGAGCAGAGAGTTTACGCTCGCGCTGGGGGCCTAGGCACTCAGCGCATCGGAGTTCATGCCATCAGCCTGCTGACGCCAATCGCCGTTGAGCTTCAGACATAGCGCTGCTCGCGTTTGCACAGGATCTCGGCCAACCGATCCGGTAACCTCCAGAACGGATGCAACACGTCGAGCGAGAACTTTGATTAAGGATCCTGCCGTCGCTTCGGCACGAAACCCACTGCGAAGCCAAACAGCCGGCCAATCTTGTCCAACGTCTCCAATGTCGGGTTAGCAATGCCCGCTTCGATTTCCGCGACCTGTCTACGAGTAAGGCCGAGGGTGTTGGCAAACTCCTGCTGCGTGAGGCCTATGCTTTTGCGCATATCCACCACAGCATCCGGCAAATGCAAGCCGCCGCGTCGCGCCTGTTCTGCAAGATCCTGGCGCATCACCGAAACCTGCTCTTTCGTCGGCTTTTTCCACCGTGCCACTTTGATCAGGCTCCTTCCGGTTTAGAGAACGCGTCATCAACACCGTCAGCGATCTCGCTGCAGCGCATCATGGCTCGTTCGATGATGACGTCCGGCGCTCCCAACTTTTTCGCATGGCTCGGCACCAGTCTGAGGCGCTGTGCGAAAGCCTGCAGCTCTGACATCAGCTTCGTCTGAACATCGCGGTCCGGCCAGACCTCAGCACAAATCCGTTTCCAGTCAGGAGAATGGTCCAGGCCGCCGTCACGCATGGAGGCCCAACGGGTAGATCGCACAACACCCTCTTTCGCCAACCGCATGGGAGCAAAGTCAAAGAGTGGTGACAGTCGGATCTTTCCGTTGGGGTACTTGCTCAACGCGGAGTTACGACCGTGATTATCGGGATTGCCGAGCGCGAGGTTGGCGATATCGCGTTTCAAATATTCTGCAATGTCGGCAATCGGGTCATCGGAATGTCGTTTCAGTAGCTCGATGTAGGCCTCATGTGTGCCGATGTGACCGAACTCTGCAACACCGAGCGCCGAAACGAGGCTTTCCTGTCCGAGCCGGATCGTCTTCCCATTCGCGCTAAGGCTCCGGTCAAAGCGAGGGATGATCAGCACACCGTCAGCGTAAATCGACGGTTCTTTGACTTTGAGACCAAGTTCCAAGGCAATGCGCGAATAGATCGCTTCGCCTTCAAGTATGGTGCGGTCAACTGCTTCAGGGCCACGAACAAGCTTGACGATGACGTGCCGTAGGGCCTCGTCGTCGGTCACGATGCTGTCGGGATAAAAGAGCCCGTTCTTCGCCTGGGTCATTGACACTTTTGGCCACTCACCCTGCAGTCCACTAGAACCGGAAGCCAACATTGCGAAACGGTCGGCAACTTCCATGAAGCGGTCCGATCGCCCCAGGATATCCGCCTCCGTTACGCCCTGGCGCTGCAAGCCGCTCAATCGAGCGGACTCCGCCTCTGCCGCTTCCTTGATGCGGATGTTGCCAATTCCGCCCGTTGCGGCTCGGAGGAGCAAAGATAGATCCGATGAACGAGCCACTTCGTCGAGCCCCATATGCTCAGCCAACTTTCGCCGTGCATGGCCTTGTGGCATGAGATCCAGGAGGAAAGCTGGCCAGTGACGGCTGTACCGATTTTCAAGGTCAATCGGATAGCGAACAGACAATGCGCGGTGATCGCAGACCGTCTGACCCGCGGCGAAACCCTGCGCGGCCGTGGCGAGAAAGTAGTCGAGATCGTAGTCGACGACCGAACTACCGACGTAGCCGGCATCGTCGTCTTTCAGCTCAAGAGCTGCCGCGTCGTGCCATTCGCCGTCGAAGTGGATCTGCAGCGTTCGTTTCATTGTCGACCCCTTTGATGGGATCATTACCGTCGAAATTCGAACTTATCAACCCCCTAAAAGGGGCAATAGTGGCAAAAATCGCGTAATCTATATTATGGAACTGACTTCGAACGCCGCATGATTGCTGAACTACCATTTCCGCTTGCGAACGATTGAAAAATCCCTTCCGTCATCTCACCTGGATGACGGGCGCGCATTTCATCACCAAGCAAACGGCGCGTCCGCGGGCTGTCCTGCGACGAGCGCATTCTGTCGGACCAGGCGCAGTCGCCGTCATTTCTCTTCCCCTCCGGCTCCAAGTCGCAAAGGGTTGACGATCTGGAGCCCCTTGAAGTCCTTTTCGTTGTCCGTGACCACCACACAATCATTGGCCCCCGCGACGGCAGCGATGATCATGTCAAGCGCGCTGCGCGGACGACCTGTGGCTTTGCCTTCGGCCATCAATCGCGCCCAGATCAGGGCTGCCTTGTCGTCGAACGGAAGGATACGATTAGCGAACAATTCCTGCGGGCCTTCCGGCCCAGAGAACCAGGCATCAAGCACGTCCCGCTTCTTGCCGCGGGGCTTTTCCAGAATGCCGCGTCGAATTTCGGCAATTGTCAGCGAGGCGACGAACAGATCTTCGTCGCGCTGCTCAGCCCACCAAGCGAGCAGCAGTTCCGAAGGTTGCGGCTTGACGATATAGCTGATGATGTTCGTTTCGAGGAGATAACGTGTCACAGATCGACCTTGCGGCCTTCCTCGCGCGGACGAGACAGGTCGAGATCAGCGCCGACAAGTGGCGAGCGTCGGAGCGCCGACAGGATACCACCGACTTTCGGCGGTTCACCTGCAACGAGGGCCTTCACTGCCTGCCTCGCCTGGTCCGCTTCAGGTCCCTCCTCGGCCAGTTGCCGTGCAAGGGATCGGATCAGCTCGCGGTCGGATTCCAGCGCCATGACCTCGAAGCGCTTGTAGCCGCGCTGCGTCAAGCGCGCGCGGTAATTCTGGATCGCTCTCTTCTGTGCGGAATTGCTCACGGCCAGCCTCGGGGCTATATCAGGATATATATCCGATATCGGCCTTGCAAGCAAGGGATGTCAGCGATGGTGCAGGCCATTCACTACGGCCTTGAACGATTTAGCGCCGCTCCGCCATGATCGACCGCGACACAACGACAACGAGGCCGATCAAGACCGTTCCTGCGATGAAGAGAAATGCCGCTGCCGCGATTGCAGGGCTGATATTTTCACGGATGCTGGAAAACATCTGCCGTGCCAACGTCCGCTGGTTCGGGCCTGCGACGAAGAGCGTGAGGACGACTTCGTCCAACGACGTCGCAAAGGCGAGCACAGCGCCAGAGAGTACGCCCGGCATGGCGAGTGGCAGGGTGATACGGCGGAACACCGTGGCCGGCGAAGCTCCGAGGCTCTGGGCCGCAAGCTCGACGCGTTCGTCGATGCCGGCCAGCGCACCGGTGACGCTCACCACCACAAAGGGCACCGCCACGACTGTGTGGGCAATGATCACGCCGATGTAACTGTTGGTGAGGCCAAAGCCCGCAAGCAGCACTTGCATGCCGACACCCAGCACGACGGCCGGCACCACCATGGGCAGCAGGAAGAGTGTGCGCATCGAGCCGCGAAAGAAAAGGAGGCGGTTGCGCAGGCCCAGCGACGCGGCCGTGCCAAGAGCGGTTGCGAGCAACGTCGTGCCCGTGCCGATGATCAGGCTGTTGAAGATTGCCCGTCGCCAGGCGTCCGCGAAGAAGAGTTCCTCGAACCAGCGCAGGGACCACGACGGGATTGGATAGGTAAGGATCACGCTCGAGGTGAAGGCGAGCGGCAGGATGGCAATGAGTGGCGCGACGAGGAAGATGATCGTCAGCATGGCGAAGGTGGCTTTGGCAACTTTCATCGGCATGGTCAGCGCCCCCCAACTTCGTCGCTGGAGAGCCGCGCGTAGACGCTGTAGAGCAGTAGTGTCGCGACGAGCAGTACGACCCCGAGTGCACCTGCCATGCCCCAGTTCGCCGACCCCGTGGCGTAAAAGGCGATGATCGAGGAGATCATCTGGTCGCTCGGTCCGCCGATCAGCGCCGGCGTGATGTAGTAGCCGATCGCCGAGATGAAGACGAGCAGAGCGCCGGATGCCACACCCCTGAGACTGAGCGGCAGCAGCACACGCAGGAAGGCGCGCAGCGGGTGCGCGCCGAGCGAGGCGGCGGCCGGCATCAGGTTCTTGGGGACGGTGATGAGAACGGAATAGATCGGCAGCACCATGAACGGCAATAGCACATGGGTCATGGCGATGATGACACCGGTCCGGTTGAAGATCAGTGCCAGCGGCGCATCGATGAGGCCGATGGCGCGCAAGAGATCGTTGATGAGACCCTGCTCCTGCAACAGGATGAACCAGGCCGCGGTGCGCACCAGAAGCGACGTCCACAGCGGCAACAGTACGGCGCCAAGCATCAGATCCCGCTTCCAGCCGTCGAGCGAGGCGGCAATGATGGCATAGGGAAAGCCGATACAAACGCAGGCGAAGGTGACAAGCGCGGCGATCCAGAAGGTGCGCATGAGGATCACGCCGTTGACGGATTGGTCGGGCGGCAGATGCTCGATATCACCAGCCGCATTGCGGCCCAGATCGACGGCGGCGAGCAGGTTGCGGTCGGTATAGGGCGAGAGTGCATCTGCGATTGCCAGCCAGAATTCCGGCTTTTCCCAGCGTTTGTCGATGGAAACGAGGTCGACGGGCGGGTTGGCCGTTTCCTTCAATGCACTCGTCGTCTTCCCCATCAGCGTGCGAAAACCCGAGCGGGCGCTGTTGAGGCGCCGCACCATGTCGCCTAGCGCCTGATCGTCGTTGACGGCTTTCAGGTCTTTCATCAGTGCCGTCTGCATGGGAATGGTGGGTGGGGAGTTGCGGTCCCAATCGGCCAGAACCTCGGCGCTGCGTGGCAACAGCCGCAGCACGGCCGGGTCCGACACGGACTGCGACATCATGCTGAAGAGCGGCCAGACGAAGAAGCCGATGAGGAAGAAAAGCAGCGGCGCTAGAAGAAGCAGCGATCGTCCAGTGCGGGAGGAGGCTGCACTCATGGCGCAATGACCCGGCAATCGCCGGCCGAAAACGCCGCGAAGACTTTGGTGCCCGGCGGAAACTCGCGCGACCTTCTGCCGAGCTTGGCGATCAATGGGTGAGTGGCGTTGTGCAATTGCACGCGCAAATGATCGCCCTGATAAACGGAATCCGTAACTTCCGTTTCCAAGACGTTTCGCCCCTCACTCCGCGTCTCGCTGAGATCAACCCGTTCCGGACGGATGGAGAGAAAGACGGATTGGCCGGAAGCGATGCTGCCGGAAACCGCCGACACGATTTGCGCCCCGGAAGGAAGACGCACGGTTGCTTCCGCGCCTTGCACGGTTTCCACGACACCTTCGACGAGATTGGTCTCGCCGATGAATTCGGCGACGAAGCGCGTCGCCGGTTCGTCGTAGACCTGGCGGGGTGTACCGATTTGTTCGATCTTGCCCTTGTTGAAGACGGCGACGCGATCCGACATCGTAAGCGCTTCGGACTGGTCATGCGTAACGAAAACGATCGTTAGGCCGAGGCGGCGGTGCAGATCGCGAATGTCGAGCTGCATCTGCTCGCGCAGTTGCTTGTCAAGCGCGCCGAGTGGCTCGTCCATCAGCACGACACGCGGTTCGAAGACGAGCGCCCGGGCAAGAGCCACGCGCTGCTGCTGGCCACCGGAGAGCTGCGAAGGGCGCCGGTCGGAAAGGGTCGAAAGCTGCACCATGTCGAGTGCACGCTTGACGCGCTCATCGATCCCCGCCTTGCCAATGCCCCGCATCTGGAGCGGAAAAGCGATGTTGTCGCCGACTGACATATGCGGGAAGAGCGCGTAGCTCTGGAAGACTACACCCATGTCCCGCTTGTAGGTGGGCACCGCATTGATGGAAGTTCCGTCGAGCAGGATTTCGCCCGCGGTCGGCTGCTCGAAGCCAGCAAGCATCATCAGAAGCGTCGTCTTGCCCGAGCCGGACGGGCCGAGCAGGCTGACGAACTCACCCTTCCCGATGCCGAGATCGAGATTTTCGACCACGCAGAGCGGGCCGTAGAATTTCGTGATGCGGTCAAATCGAATGAATTCGGCCACGGAAGACTCCATCGCTAAAGGCGAAGGCTGCGTCCTTAAGAAACGCACCCGGCCATGCAGGAAAGGGCGCCCCGCCGGAGCGCCCCTCACCACGGATGTTCTTACTGGGCGAGCCAGGCGTTGAAACGCTGCGTCAGCGTTTCGGCATTGTCGATCCAGAAGTCGACATTGAGCGGGATGGCATCCGTCATGTTGGCAGAATCGGTTGGCAGGTCCTTGGAGAAATCCGCCGGCACTTTGGACGCAGCCTCCTTGTTCGGCAGACCGTATGCCACGAATTCCGGCAGCTTCGCCTGGTTTTCCGGCAGGCTCGCAAAAGCGATGAAGTCCTGCGCAGCATCCTTGTTCTCCGCATCCTTCAACACCACCCAGCTATCGACGGCATAAATGCTGCCGGGGAAGACAACCTTGAAGTTCTTGCCTTCCGACCGATTGATGCCGGTGATGCGGCCGTTATAGGCCGAAGTCATGGCGACTTCACCCGATGCGAGAAACTGCAACGGCTGTGCGCCGGATTCCCACCAGACGATGTTAGGCTTCAATTCGTCGAGCTTCTTGAAGGCGCGGGCGACCCCCTCCTCCGTGCCGAGAACGTCATAGATCTCATCCTTGGAGACACCATCGGCGAGCAGCGCGAATTCCAGCGTGTATTTTGGGCCCTTGCGCAGCGAGCGCTTACCGGGGAACTTTTCGACGTTCCAGAAGTCCGCCCAGGAAGTCGGGCCTTCCTTCAGCTTATCGCCGTCATAGGCGATGGCCGTGGACCAGACAATGGCGCCGACACCGCAGTCATTGACGGCGGAATCTAGGAATTTGTCCTTCCCGCCCATCTTGTCCCAGTCGATCTTTTCATAGAGGCCGTCAGCACAGCCGAGCGCCAGTTCTTCGGCCTCCACCTGCACGGCATCCCAGTTCGGTGCGCCGGCCTTCACCTTCGACTGGATGACGCCGATGCCGCCGTCCCAGGCTTCGTCGAGTACCGGCTTGCCGATCTTTTCGGAGAACGGTTTGAAGTAGATGTTGCGCTGGGCATCCTGATAGTTTCCGCCCCATGAAACGACTGTGAGATCTCGCGCGAAAACCGGCGCAACAAGACCCGCCGACAGAACGACGGCCGCCGCCGCCAGGACACCCGACTTAAAGATTGTCTTCATGGCATTCCCCTTTTCTTCGTTTGTGAAAGAGCCTCTGCGGCTCCGATGACGATCCCATGCAGACCGTTGACCCCGTCCTGTTTGCGGCGGTGGCTGCGGCCTCACCGGCCTTCGCGCCCTTTCTCCCCTGGGCGTTTCGACCGATGGATGCGTTCTGGTCATTGCCGGTCAACGGGGTTCTCCCGGTTTTGACCGTTGTCAGACGTGCTGCCCTCCGTTGATGTGGATTTCCGCGCCGTTGATGTAGGACGACGGCTCGGTGCAGAGGAAATAGATAGTCTCCGCGACTTCGCGCGGTTCGCCCAGCCGTCGCATCGGCACTTCCGCCGCCACCAGTTCATCCGTTCCGGGCGACAGGATCGACGTTTCGATCTCGCCCGGCGCGATGGCATTCGCCCTTACGCCGCGTTGGCCGAATTCGTGCGCCATTTCGCGGGTCAGTGAGGCAAGCGCCGCCTTGGACGCCGCATAGGCAACGCCTGCGAAAGGGTGAACGCGAGAGCCGGCGATGGACGTAACATTGACGATCGAGCCCTTCGCCGCTTCCAGTTCCGGCATGAGCGCGCGGGCGATCAAAGCGGTCGAGACAAGATTGACGTTGAGCACCTGCGTCCAGACATCGGCATCCGTATCCAGCACACCGAGGCGGCTCTTGCCCGGCCCCTTCGGAGAAATGCCGGCATTGTTGACGAGCGCGTGCAGCTGACCGTTCGGCAGGCGCTCGCGCACGGTCGCTGCCAGGCGGTCAATCTGCGTGAGATCCGCAAGGTCCGCCTGGATATGGCTCTCGCGGGCGGACGGCCAGGCGCATTCCTCGGAAAAGGACTGGCGGGATACGGTGAGAATGCGCCAGCCCTTCGATTGGAAGAGCTTGACCGTCGCATGCCCGATCCCGCGGCTCGCTCCCGTAAGCAACATGTAGCGGCATTCTTCGGTCATGCGAGCGCTCCCTCTTGATGCTTGATACATCGTAATGAGCCGACCATGAATTGCAAGCCTCCTCTTCCAGGCGGTGTCAGGCCGGGCGCGCCTCCCGCTCACTGCCCCGTTCGATGCGCTCGAGGATCGGCTTGCCACCGAGCAGGATGTCGTCGACGATCGCCATCGAGGCGGCGGCGGAATCGTGCCGTTTCAGGGCTTCGACAACCGGGTAGTGATGGTCGATCATCGCACGTCCGCCCTCTATATAAGCATCGGAAATGTGCGGTCCCATCTGCAGCCAGAGCCGCCGCAGGATGCCGTTCAGCACCGGCAGCCCGGCGATCTGCGGCAGCAGGAAGTGGAAGGCCTGGTTGAGTTGCGTGCCCTTCAGCCGGTCGCCAGCCTCGATTGCTTGTTCGTTTTCGCGCAAGATCCGTTCCAACGCTTCGATATCCGCGCTCGTCGCCACTTGGGCGGCAGTCTCCGCCGCCAGCCCCTCCAGGCGCACCCGTATTGCACGGATCTCGCGGTAGCGGTTTTCGCTCAAACCCGGGATGCGGATGTCACGCGGAGAGCGGAAGATGATCGCCTCGTCATTGGCAAGCCGAAGGATTGCGTCGCGGATCGGCGTGACGCTCGTGCCGAATTGCTCTGCCAGATCCCGGATCTTCAGCCGATCGCCAGGTTGGAACCGTCCCTGGATCAGGGCATCGCACAACGCACCATAAACGACGCTGTTGAGGTTCTCATGATCCAGTGACGTGAATTGAGGCATGGAATTGGTCCGCAAATTGGAATAACAAGATACTTGATGCATCTTTTTTGCTGTGTTTCAAGTATGACATGTCGCGGCCACAATTCGCCAAACGGCACGGCGCGGCAATGTAGTCGTCGCCGTGGCCAGCAGACGGGCAGAGACAATTGAAGGAAATGCGGGCGACCGCGCCAACGGAGCAAGCATGACGGAGCCATTGCCCACCGCCAAGAACGCCGATTCCATGTCGGCGACATGGAGCGCGACATCGCTTTCTGATGCGGAGGCGGCGGTGAAGCAGGTCTATGGCGCGAGCGGCACGATCAGGCGGCTTTCAAGCGAAAGGGACGAGACCTTTCTTTTCACCCGCTCGGACGGAACGGACTTCATCCTTAAGATTGCCAATCCCGCCGAAGACCCGGCCTCGCTTGAATTCCAGGACGGTGCGCTACTGCATCTGGAGGCTGCGGCCCCCAACGTACCGGTGCCAAGGCTCATGCTCACGAAAACCGGAGCGCCGAGCCACACGCTTTCCACCTCCGATGGCCCGCGCGTCATGCGTCTGCTGACCTTCCTCGGCGGCGAACTGCAATACCGCACCTCGGCCTCAGAGATGCAGAGCCGCAACGTCGGCCGGGCGCTCGCGGAACTTGGACTAGGCCTCGAGGACTACGATGGCCGGCCGCCCGCCGGGAAGTTGATGTGGGACATTTCCCATACGCTCGATCTGGTCGCCTTAGTCGACCATGTCGGCATCGAGCGCCGAGCGCAGGTGGAAGCCATACTCGCCGAGTTCGAGCGGTCGCTGCCGGCGATCGCCGCGATCACGCGCCGGCAGATCATCCATAACGATTTCAACCCGCACAACATCCTGCTCGATCCGGCAGAGCCGACGAAGGTCGTTGGCATCATCGACTTCGGCGACATGGTGCATGCGCCGCTGATCAATGACCTTGCCGTCGCCCTCTCCTATCACCTTGCGACCGACAACTGGGCCGCCCGCACCGGTGCCTTCCTCGAAGGCTTCCTGTCGGCGCGGGCGCTGGAGCCGGCCGAAATCGAGCTGCTACCGCTTCTCGCCCGTTCCCGCCTCGCCATGTCCATCATCATCGCGGAGTGGCGTTCCGCGCGTTTTCCTGAGAACCAGACCTATATCATGCGTAACCACGCTACCGCATGCCGCGGCCTGCAGAACATAGTCGATCTCACTCCGGCCGGGCTGAAACGGCTCGCGCCCAACCTTTCCGAGGCTTGATCATGTCGATGGTGAATGCTTTTTCGCGTGCAGATTTCGAGCGGCTCGGCGAGAGCGAACGGGCGCTTATCGCCCGCCGAGAAAAAGTGCTCGGTCCCGCCTACCGCCTGTTTTACGAAAAGCCACTGCATCTTGTGCGCGGCGAAGGCGTTTTTCTCTACGACGCGGCCGGCGAGCGCTATCTCGACGCCTACAACAACGTCGCCTCGCTCGGCCATTGCCATCCGCGCGTGGTGGAGGCGATCACGAAGCAGACGGCCGTGCTCAACACCCACACACGCTACCTGCACGAAGGCATCGTCGACTATGCCGAGACGCTGACGGCCACCTTTCCCGAGGCGCTCAGCCAAGCCATGTTCACCTGCACTGGCAGCGAGGCGAACGATCTCGCCGTGCGCATTGCCCGCTTCGTCACTGGAGGCACCGGCATCATCGCGACGGACCTCGCCTATCACGGCCTGACGAACGCAGTTGCCGAATTCTCGCCGTCGCTCGGCGAATCCGTGACGCTCGGCCCGCATGTGCGCACCGTGCCGGCGCCGGACAGCTACCGTCACTCGCCCGAAGAGATGGTGGAAAAATTCGGCCGCGACGTGCGCGACGCAATCGCCGATCTCAAGCGTCACGGTATCAAGCCGGCCATGCTGATCACCGATACCATCTTTTCCAGCGACGGCATCTTCGAGGGCCCGAAAGGTTTTCTCAAGCCGGCGGTGGACGCGATCCACGACGCTGGCGGCCTCTTCGTCGCCGACGAAGTGCAGCCCGGCTTCGGCCGCACGGGCGAAACCATGTGGGGTTTCGAACGCCACGGCGTTGCCCCAGACATGGTGACGATCGGCAAGCCAATGGGCAACGGCTATCCGATGGCGGGCATAGTGCTGCGCCCCGAGGTGATTGCCGAGTTCGGCCCAAAAGCGCGTTATTTCAATACGTTCGGCGGCAATCCGGTCGCCGCCGCGGCCGGCAAGGCGGTGCTCGACACGATCCGCATTGAAGGCCTGCAGCGGAATGCGCTGGAGGTCGGTTGTTACCTGATGGACGGCCTCAAGAGCCTTTCCGATCGCTATCACGCCATCGGGGACGTGCGCGGTTCCGGTCTCTTCATCGGCGTCGAGATCATCGCTGACCCAGCCGCCAAGAGCCCCGATGCCGCGCTGACGACCCGGATCGTCAATGGTCTGCGAGAGCGCCGCATCCTCATCAGCGCCTCCGGCCCCAATGCCAATGTTCTAAAAATCCGGCCACCCCTCGTCTTTTCCCGCGAGAATTCGGACATGCTTTTGGATGCATTTGGCGACGTGTTGAAGTCGCTCTGAACAAGAGGCATCGCGCCAAAGTCGACGTGCTCTTTTGCGTGCGATCTTTCGGGAATTGCGGTTGTCTGAACCATCCCAGACGCCGACCCAAGGCTATCGCCCGGCGATCAACCGGGGGCTTGTCGAAGCCGGGATAATACCGGGGCGAGACATGGCGATCATCGGACGCCAAAGCCCGCATTCGCAATTCCTGTCGCCCCGCCTGACATCCTTCAGCCTATCGCTACGCGACCTCGGGATTGCACTTGCTGAATCGCTCCCGGCGACGATGCCTGCCTTTGCAGACATCTACCCGACGAGAGCAGCGCGAATCCTCTGGCCCATGGCTCTCGTCCCCGGCGAAGGCGACTGAGCAACATTCGATCCTGATGTTTGAGGATTATCCCAAAGGGAGCATCGCTTCACTGAGCTCCCATGTTGGTTCGACGGCTCGCGATGTTCTTTCTTGACAGATCGTTCCAGAATACCTAAATCACGCACATGGCAAGGACAAAGGAATTCGATAGGACACAGGCGCTGGATGACGCCATCCAGGTGTTTCGCGAACATGGCTTCGAGGGCACGTCCACCGAAATGCTCGTACGGGCAATGAAGATTGGCCGGCAGAGTCTCTATGATACGTTCGGCGACAAATGGAAGCTCTATTGCCTTGCCGTGGAGCGCTACGCCGCCGCGGAAACGGACGCCCACATCGCCATGCTGCATGGCGCGCCGCGTGCCCGGGACGGAATCCGGGAGATGATGGAGCGAGTGGCCGAGAATGCCTCCCAGCCGTGTCTTGGCGTGAGCTCAATCTGCGAGTTCGGTCAGAGCCGGCCTGATCTTACAGCAATTCATCAGGTCGCTGACCGACGACTGAAGCATGCTGCCAAGCAACGCATCAGCGAGGCTCAAGCGGACGGGGATTTGAATGCGACGCTCTCCACGGGTGAAGCTGCCAATTTCCTCTTCGCGAACATCGCCGGTATGCGCATCGCAGCGCGCGGCGGCGCGGACTCTGCAGCGCTCAAGACCCTCGCCCACCTCGCGCTTCAGGCGCTGACGTAAGGCAAAATTTTTTGCTCATTTCTGGAATGCTTAGTCAAGAAAGGAAGATCATGAAAGCCGTAGTTATGAATGGAATCGGTGGCACCGACGTGATGGAATTTGTCGACCTTCCCGACCCGGTCGCCACACCGGGCCATGTGGTGGTCGAAGTCGCCGCTGCAGGCGTGAACTTCATGGATATCGGAGTACGGCAGGGTATGGCGTGGACAGACAGGCCGAACCCGAAAATCCTCGGCGTCGAAGGTGCGGGACGCATCGTTGCGCTTGGCGACGGGGTCGATGATTTCGCCATCGAAGACCGGGTCGCCTGGGTCTACGCGCCTGGAAGCTACGCTTCGCACGTCCTGATTTCAGCGGACGCGCTCGTACGACTTCCCGGCACGATTGATGACCAGACGGCGGCCTCCGTCATGATGCAAGGACTGACCGCGAGCCACTTCGCCACCGATTTCTACTCGGTCCAGCCTGGAGACACCGCGCTCGTCCACGCCGCGGCCGGTGGTGTCGGCCTGCTCCTGACACAGATCATCCGGCTGAGGGGGGGAATGGTGATTGGACGCGTTTCGTCCACCGACAAGGTTGAAATCGCAAAGGCAGTTGGCGCGAGCCACGTTATCGTCGACATGGAGGGAACCTTCGCCAATGAGGTTTTGCATCTCACAGGCGGACAAGGTGTAAGCGTCGTTTATGACGGTTCAGGCCCCAAGACGTTTCAGGGATCGATCGCCGCGCTTCGTCGCTCCGGCACGTTCTGCTGGTACGGACCGGTGCTTGGCGGTCCGGGGCCGCTCGACATCATGAGCCTGCCGAAGAGCATCAAGATCGGTTACGCGACATTTTTCGATCACATCAGTACTCCGGACCTTCTTCGCGCCCGTAGCAGACAACTGTTCCGGTGGATTGAGGATGGGTCTCTCAAGCTGCACGTCGGCGGAACCTACCCGCTTTCTGATGCCGCCCGTGCGCATGCCGACATGGAAAGCCGGGGGACCACCGGCAAGCTGTTGCTGGCTCCCTAGGGAAAGACGTCGGAAGCATTGCCAAGACGGTTCCTTCTCGAAGGTGCGAGAAAAGCGCCCGCATTGGGATTTCCATTGAACACAGCGGAAGCGACCCGAACCAATTTCGCCGTCGGAGTTCATGACGATGCCTTATGCGATCCTTTAAGCCCAGAAGGTGATTGGTTCTGCTTTGAGCATCGGCCGGAGATCTGGCCGCCATCAAAGCAAGCTAACCCTGGAAAAGCGCCGGCTGATCGAGCGTGCCGTGGTCATCATTCGGCAGATGCGCGCCCAAGTCGGAATCCCTCCGAGCCGCATTCAGCCGATCCTGTAATCGATCCGCAGACCACCGAGGTGGGCATCGAAAGGCGAAGCGATGACTACGTAAAAGCCGCGCTCCTCGACCATCCCTCTTCTACCCCGAAATCTTGCTCGCGCTTTTGCGCCTAGCGGCCCGCGACGGTTCTGCCTAGCCTGCCCATCGCTAAGGAGGACCTGACATGACCCAAAAGCCAACGGCGCCGGATGAAGGCCAGCGAGATTCCCGCCTTCGTTGATGAGGTAGTTGAGGCCGGCGGCGACATCGGCGAGGTGGGGCACGATATGTATGCGATCGGCGATGTCGACGATCAGAATCAAGCCATCGAGGAGCTCAAAATGACAGGCGACCGATCGGTCGCGGGGGCCTCGGCAAGGGTCGGCGTCAACAGGGCGTCGCTATCCAATTCTTGTCGAAATCACAAGTCGGTCCGCCCTCGCGCATGCATCCCCCTCGTATCCTTTATCCGTAAAGGTCCATGCGGCCCGCCTGCCGAACCTCACATGTTCGGATAGACCGGGCCTTCGCCGCCCTGTGGCGGCACCCAGTCGATGTTCTGGTTCGGGTCCTTGATGTCGCAGGTCTTGCAGTGCACGCAGTTCTGCGCGTTGATGACGAAGACAGGCTTGCCGTCCTTCTCCACCCATTCGTAGACCCCGGCCGGACAGTAGCGCGTCGACGGGCCGGCAAAGACGTCGAGTTCCGACGTGCGCTGCAGCTCCGGATCCTTGACCTGCAGGTGGATCGGCTGGTCTTCCTCGTGGTTGGTGTTCGACAGGAACACCGAGGAGAGCCGGTCGAAGGTCAGCACGCCATCGGGCTTCGGGTAATCGATCTTCTGGTGCTGCGCTGCCGGCTCCAGCGACTGGGCATCGGTCTTGCCGTGCTTCAGCGTGCCGAAGAACGAGAAGCCGAACAGCTGGTTGGTCCACATGTCCAAGCCGCCGAGCGCAACGCCGATCGCCGTGCCGAACTTCGACCACAGCGGCTTGACGTTCCTGACCCGCTTCAGGTCCTGGCCGATGGCGCTGTCGCGCCAGCCGCGCTCGATCTCGATCGGCTCGTCATTGGCGCGGCCCGCTTCGATCGCCGCCGCCAGCTTCTCGGCCGCGAGAATGCCCGACAGAACCGCATTGTGGCTGCCCTTGATGCGCGGCACGTTGACGAGACCGGCCGAACAGCCGATCAGCGCGCCGCCGGGGAAGGACAGCTTCGGCACCGACTGGTAGCCGCCTTCGGTGATCGCACGCGCACCATAGGAGAGCCGCTTGCCACCCTCGAAGGTGCCGCGGATCGCCGGATGGGTCTTGAAGCGCTGGAACTCCTCGAACGGGAAGAGATAGGGGTTCTTGTAATTGAGGTGCACGACGAAGCCGACCGCGACCAGGTTGTCTTCGAGATGATAGAGGAACGAACCGCCGCCGGTCTTCATGCCGAGCGGCCAGCCGAAGGAGTGCTGCACCAGCCCGGGCCGGTGGTTCTCGGGCTTCACCTGCCAGAGCTCCTTCAGGCCGATGCCGAATTTCTGGACGTCGCGATCCCTGGAGAGATCGAATTTCGCAATCAGCTGCTTGGCGAGCGAACCGCGCACGCCCTCGCCGATCAGCGTATATTTGCCCAAGAGCGCCATGCCACGGGCGAAGTTCGGTCCCGGTTCGCCGTTGCGCTCGACGCCCATGTCGCCGGTGGCAACGCCGATGACGGCACCTTCGTCGTTATAGAGCACTTCGGTCGCGGCAAAGCCCGGATAGATCTCGACACCGAGGGCTTCGGCATGGCTTGCCAGCCAGCGACAGACGAGCCCAAGCGAGACGATATAGTTGCCGTGATTGTTCATCAGCGGCGGCATCATGAAATTCGGCAAGCGGATTGAGCCGGCCGGGCCCAAGAACAGGAAGTGGTCGTCCGTGACCTCGGTCTTGAACGGATGATCCGCCTCGTCGCGCCAGCCCGGCAGCAGCCGGTCGATGCCGATCGGATCGACGACGGCGCCCGAGAGGATATGCGCGCCGACTTCGGCGCCCTTCTCAAGCACGACGACCGAAAGCTCCGGATTGACCTGCTTCAGCCGGATCGCCGCCGCAAGACCGGCAGGCCCCGCCCCGACGATGACAACGTCGAACTCCATGCTCTCGCGTTCGGGCAGATCAATCATCTCGGCCATGTGTCTTTCAAAGTGCTTTTTCGAATTCAGGCAACGCTTCGAACAGATCGGCAACCAGGCCGTAGTCGGCGACCTGGAAAATCGGTGCCTCTTCGTCCTTGTTGATCGCGACGATAACCTTCGAGTCCTTCATGCCGGCGAGATGCTGGATCGCCCCGGAGATGCCGCAGGCGATGTAGAGATCGGGTGCGACCACCTTGCCGGTCTGACCGACCTGCCAGTCGTTCGGCGCGTAGCCGGCATCGACGGCAGCGCGCGAGGCGCCGACGGCAGCACCGAGCTTGTCGGCAACCGGCAGGATCACTTGCCTGAACTTTTCCGAGGAACCGAGCGCGCGACCACCGGAGATGATGATCTTGGCCGAGGTCAGTTCCGGGCGGTCGGACGACGACAGCGCGTCGGCGACGAAGGAGGAAACACCCGGGTTGGCGGCAGCCGCGACGCTTTCGATCGCGGCCGAACCGCCTTCAGCGGCGGATGCGAAGGAGGCGGTGCGCACGGTGATGACGCGCTTGGCTTCCGTCGTCTGCACCGTCTGGATGGCGTTGCCGGCATAGATCGGGCGTTTGAAGGTATCGGCAGAGACCACCTCGATGATTTCCGAGACCTGGGCGACGTCGAGCAGCGCTGCGACGCGCGGCAGGACGTTCTTGCCGACCGAGGTCGCGGCTGCGACGATCGTGTCGTAGTTGCCGGCGAGCGAGACGATGAGGGCTGCCAGCGGCTCTGCGAGGTTGTTGGCAAGCGAGGCGTCGTCGGCGACTAGCACCTTGGAGACGCCAGCGAGCTTGGCGGCCTGCTCGGCCGCGACCTTGGCGCCGGCACCGGCAACGAGGATGTGCACATCGCCTCCAGTCCCACTGACGATCTTGGAGGCTGCGGTCAGCGCCTTGGCGGTCTGGTCGGAAAGGTGGTTGCTGGCGTGGTCAGCCAGAAGAAGAATGGCCATGATGATGTCTCCCTTTCCTGAACTTAGAGCACGCCGGCTTCGACTTTAAGCTTTTCGACGAGCTCGGCGACCGACTTGACCTTGATGCCGGCCTTGCGGCCCGACGGCTCCTCGGTCTTCAGCACCTTGAGGCGGCCAGCGGTGTCGACGCCGAAGTCCGCAGGGGTGTGTCTGTCGAGCGGCTTCTTCTTCGCCTTCATGATGTTCGGCAGCGAGGCGTAGCGCGGTTCGTTGAGGCGCAGGTCGGTGGTGACAACTGCCGGCAGCTTGATGTCGATGGTCTGCAGACCGCCGTCGACTTCGCGCGTCACCCTTGCTGTGCCCTCTGGTGCCTTGCCATCGCCGATCTCGACCTTGGAGGCAAAGGTGCCCTGGGCCCAGCCGAGCAAAGCCGACAGCATCTGGCCGGTCTGGTTGCTGTCATCATCGATCGCCTGCTTGCCGACGATGATCAGGCCCGGCTGTTCGGCCTCGGCAACGCCCTTGACGATCTTGGCCACAGCGAGCGGCTCGACCTGGTCTTCGGTCTCAACCAGGATGGCGCGGTCAGCGCCCATGGCAAGGGCCGTGCGCAGCGTCTCTTCGGCCTTGGCCGGACCAACGGAAACGACGACGACTTCCTCCGCCTTGCCGGCTTCCTTCAGCCTGAGCGCCTCTTCGACCGAGATTTCGTCGAAGGGGTTTATCGACATCTTCACGTTGGCGAGCTCGACGCCCGAACCGTCTGCCTTCACGCGGATCTTGACGTTGTAGTCAACGACACGTTTGACGGTGACCAGGATCTTCATGCATGCCTCCCATATCGTCAGCAGAACGTGCGGAAGCGTTCGACCATCACGTCGAGGACTTCGCCTGGGTCCCGCTTCCACCAGTTGTTTGCAGAAAAAATCTCCACTTCGCAGGGACCGGTATAGCCCGCGTCTTCGACGCTCCGCCGCAAAGCCCTTAGATCGGCTACCCCATCGCCCATCATGCCGCGATCGAGCAACACATCGCGCGTGTCGGGAAGCCAGTCGCAGAGGTGATAGCCGAAAATGCGGTCGGCGCCCGCACGCTGCAAGTGTGCCGCGATCTCACTGTCCCACCACACATGGTAGACATCTATGGCGACGCCGAGGTTGGCCGCGCCGACTGCCTCGCAGATATCGACGGCTTCGCGCAGTGTCGTCAGGCAGGAACGGTTTCCTGCATAAACGGGATTGAGCGGCTCAAGTGCCAGCTTGACGTTTCGGCCCGCGGCATAGGGCGCGATCTCGCCGACACGGTCGGCGACGATCTTCAGGCTCTCGCCGGTGCCCTTGGTGCCCGGATGCACGCCGCCCACCACGATCGTCAGCACCGATGCTCCAAGGCCCGCAGCCATGTCGATCGAGGCCTTCGCCTCGTCGATGACCCTTTGTCGATCGACGGCTTCCGTGCCGACAAGAAACGGCGTCCGGCAGAGACCGGCAACCGAAAGGCCGCTTGCGCGCACTCGTTCGCCAATTTCAATCGCCCGCGAACCGATTTCGCGGCGCCAGAAAACGATCGAGCCGAAGCCGCGCTCGGCGCAAGCATCGATGATACGGTCAGGCGACCACCCTGCCCCGTGACCTTCGAGATTGTGTCCCAGGCTTGCGGTGTTGAGCGCAAGGGCGGAATGGTCCGTCTTGAATTCACGCATGGCTACACTCCATAGAGCGCAAGCAGCTTCTTCATCCGGTCCGCGGCGAGCGTCGGATCGCGCAACAGGCCGCACTGGTCAGCGAGCCGGAAGAGCTCGACGAAATGCGGCAGCGGGCGCATGGCCTGCGCACCGTTCAACATCACGAAGTGATCCTGGAAGCCGTTCAGCCAGGCAAGGAAGACGACGCCGGTCTTGTAGTACTGTGTCGGCGCCCGGAAGATCAGCCGTGCGAGCGGAACAGTCGGATCGAGCGTCGCGCGGAAGCCTGCGCGGTCTCCTTCACCAAGCCGCTCCACCGCGTAAGCCGCAGCCGGCGCCAGGGGATCGAAGATACCGAGCAAGGCGTGCGAGAAACCTTCACTGTCGCCCTCAATCAGTTCAGGGTAGTTGAAATCGTCGCCCGTATACATCTTCACGCCGGCCGGCAGCCGGCGGCGCATGACGATCTCCTTGTCCTTATCGAGGAGAGAGATCTTTATGCCGTCGACCTTGGCCGTATTCTCGTCGATGACGGCAAGTGCGGTTTGCATAGCCGGTTCGAAATCTCTGCCGCCCCAATAACCGGCGAGCTGCGGATCGAACATCTCGCCGAGCCAGTGCAGGATCACAGGCGCGTCGCAGGCGGCCAGCACATCGCAGTAGACCTTGATGTAATCTTCGGGTCGCTGCGCGACCCGCACCAAGGCGCGAGACGCCATGAGGATAAGGCGCCCGCCGACCTTCTGGATCGCCTCAACTTGCTCCAGGTAGGCTCTTCGAACGTCATCGATGCTGGTGACGGTCGCTGGATCGAGGTGGTCCGTACCGCAGCCATTGGCGACAAGGGCGTCCGGCAGCTCCTCACGCGTGCGACGGATGAGTTCCAGGGCGCCTGGCCAGTCGAGGCCCATGCCGCGTTGCGCCGTATCCATCGCCTCGGCGATCCCGAGCCCCAAGCTGGCAAGATAGCGGCGGAACTCCATCGTCTTTGCCCAGTCAATCGCGGCTCTACCGGACGGGTCATTGGCGGCGAATGGGTCGGCGACCACGTGAGCTGCGGAATAGACAACGCGCGCCGGGTTCTTGCCAAGTGTCGCAGCCGCGATCGGCTTGCCACTCAGGGCATAGTCAGACAGGCGGCCATCGGTATCGGGAAGCGCGATTTTCATGGGAACCTCAAAAGCGCGGGACGAGCATGCCGGCATCGGCCGGGATCGTCATTCCGGTGGTGTAGGGAAGACGTCCCGTCGCAAGCGATGCGATCAGGGCGCCGACTTCTTCAGGTCTTCCGACACGCGGAAAGAGCGTGAGCCCCCGTTCCGCCCGCTCGCGATAGGCATCGATGACGGGTGCCGTCATCTCCGTTGCAATCAGACCCGGCTGGACGTCGTAGACGGCGACCTCCTCCCGTCCGAGCCGGACGGCCAGCGCCTTCGAGACCATCGCGGCGGCGGCTTTCGACGCGCAGTATTCCGACCGCTGTTCGGCCACGGCGACAGCGTTCGACGAGGTGACGTTGATGATCGCGTGGAAGAGCGGCCCTTTGCTGCGGGCAAGCAGCCGCCGCGCAAAAGCCTGGCTCAGAAAGAACATGCCTTTGGTATTGACGGCGAAGCAACGGTCCCAGCTGTCCTCCGACACCTCCAGCATGTCGCCACGCCGGAGAACACCGACACCCGCATTGTTGACAAGCGTGGTGATCGGACCGAGTTCAGCCTCAATAGCCGCAAGTGCCGCGCCGTGGCCAGCGATCGCGCTGACATCGAACGCCGCAGCCATGACCGGAACCCCGTGGGTGGCTAGGCGCTCGACCGCCGAGGGCAGCTCTGCATCGCCCGGCGGTCCGTTGACCGCGACAGCGAAGCCTTCGCGCGCCAGAGCTTCAGCTGCAGCAAGCCCGATACCGCGCGACGAACCGGTCACGAGCGCGACCGGGCGAAGGTCAGACCCGGTCATGCCCGTGCGCCCTTCTTCAGCAGTTCGCGCGCGATTATCATGCGCTGGATCTGGTTCGTGCCCTCATAGATCTGCGTGATCTTGGCATCGCGGTAGAGGCGCTCGACCTCAAAGCCGCGAATGTAGCCGGAGCCACCGAAGACCTGCACCGCATCTGCCGTCCGCTGTACGGCGACATCGCCGGCAAAACACTTGGCGATCGAACACGCTTTCGTGGCGTCCGCGCCGCTGTCGATCTTGGAGGCGGCCGAGTGGACGAGCAGGCGCGCAGCCTCGATATCCTTCGCCATGTCGGCCAGCAGCCACTGCACGCCCTGGAAATCGGCAATGGCCTTGCCGAACTGCTTGCGTGTTCCGGCATAGTCCAGAGCCGCCTCGAGGCCCGCCTGAGCGATACCGACCGCGAGCGACGCGATGCCGACACGACCCTTGTCGAGCACCGACATCATCATGTGGAAGCCGCGCCCTTCCGTGCCCAAGAGAGCATCGGCCGAAAGCTTGACGTCGGCGAAGTTCAGCGCGCCGACCTGGCTCGCCCGCTGGCCCATCTTGTGTTCCTTGGGCCCCTTCTCGACGCCCGCCGCGTGCAGGTCGACGATGAAGATCGACATGCCGCGGTTTCCCGCCTCCTTATCGGTGCGTGCCAGCACGAAGCCGTAATCGGCGACCGGCGCATTGTGGATCCAGATCTTGCCGCCATTGAGCCGCCAGCCGTTACCATCGCGTTCAGCCGTTGTGCGGATGCCCGAAACATCGGTACCGGCCTCCGGCTCGGTGATGCAATAGGCGACCTTGGCGCGCATACCGAGGATATCCGGAAGCATGGCCTGCTGGCTTTCGGTCCCGTGGCGGACGAGCAAGGTCGAGATGAGCTCGATCAGGCCGCACTGATCGGCAACCGAAGCGTAGCCACGGCTGAGCTCTTCCATCACCAGCGCGTAGGTGAGCGTATCGAACCCTGGCCCACCAAGCGCTTCCGGCACGCCAATACCGAAAAGCCCCAGCTTTGCCATTTCGTCGTAAAGCCCTGCGGGGAAGCGCTCCTCACGATCGAGCTCCTCGGCCATCGGGCGGATCATTTCGTCGGCAAAGGCACGCGCCATCTCGCGCACCTGCTCCTGCGTTTCGGTGAGATACATCTGCCTCGCCTCATCTCTAGTAACTATCTAGTTACATATATTCTGAGGCCAGATGTCGTCAAGACGAAAAACTTGGAGACCGGAAAGGATGCTGCTTGCACAGCTGGTTAGGGGCATGCATAGTATTCACCATTCAGTTACTTAAGGAGGAAAACATGCACCCTGGCCAAAAGCGAAAATTCGGGCGGACTGATCTGGAGGTAACCGCGTTCGGCTTCGGAACAGCACCGCTCGGAAACATCTTTCGCGAGATCGACGAGGCGACCTCGGAAGCGATGTTCGCACGCGCCTGGGAGGCCGGCGTCCGCTTCTTCGACACCGCACCGATGTACGGCCACGGCCTTGCCGAACTGCGCACGGGGCACGCGCTACGCTGGAAGGAGCGCGACGAATTCGTTCTTGCCTCCAAGGTCGGACGACTTCTGCGTCCGGCGCGACGCAATACCATCGATTTTGCCCCTTGGACGAATGCCGCACCCTTCACCATGCATTTCGACTACAGCTATGACGGCACCATGCGCGCCTTCGAAGACAGTCTGCAGCGGCTGGGGCTGGAGCACATGGACATGTGCTTCATCCACGACATCGACGTCTTCACGCGCGGCAGCGAGCAGCCGGAAGTATTCGAACAGGCTATGGACGGCGCCTGGCGGGCGTTGGAAAAGCTGCGAGCGGAAAAGGTCGTCAAGGCGATCGGCGTCGGCGTCAACGAATGGCAGGTCTGCCATGAAGCCTTGCTGCGTCACGACTTCGACTGCTTCCTGCTTGCCGGACGCTACACGCTCCTGGAACAGGAAGCGCTCGATACCTTCCTACCGCTCTGCCAGGAGCGCGGCGCAGCCGTCGTCGTGGGCGGTGGCTTCAACTCGGGCATTCTGGCAACCGGCGCCAAGGAAGGCGCCAAGTACAACTATGCGCCGGCACCGCGCGAGATCCTGGAGAAGGTTACAAAGATCGAGGCCGTCTGTGCCGACCATGACGTGCCGCTGGCCGCGGCCGCGCTGCAGTTCGTCGTCGCACATCCCGCCGTCCCATCCTTCATGGCCGGCACGCGCACGCTCGCGCAACTCGAACAAAACCTCGCCTGGTTCTCGCATCCGATCCCGTCAGACTTCTGGGCGGACCTCAAGCGCAAGGGCCTGCTGCGAGAAGACGCACCCGTTCCAGCCTGAGCAGCAACCGCACCCGCGCCGGCGACGGCGCGGGCTCTCTTATCGGATCAGGATTGCCCGGAAGTCGTTCACGTTGGTTCCGGTCGGCCCAGGCACGAACAGATCGCCCAGGTGATGGAAGGCTGTCCAGGCATCGTTGTCGGCGAGCAAGGTCGAAGGATCGCGTCCCAGTTTCCGCAAGCGTTCCATGCTCTGCCCATCGGCAAAAGCACCGGCATTGTCTTCGGAGCCATCGATCCCGTCGGTATCGGCAGCGATTGCCGAAAAGCCAATTCCTTCAGCCGCAAGGGCAAGGGACAGCAGAAACTCCGTGTTGCGCCCGCCTTTACCACTTCCCTTGATCGTAACGGTGGTTTCTCCGCCCGAAAGAATAACGATAGGGCGCGCGAAAGGGCGGCCGCGAGCAGCGACTTCACGCGCGATTGCCGCGTGAACGCGGGCAACGTCTCGGGCCTCGCCCTCGATGGAATCCGACAGGATAACGGCGGGCACGCCAAGTGACGCGGCGCGCTCAGCAGCGGCCTCCAGTGAAAGACTGGCCGAGGCGATCACCCGAACCTCGTTGCCGGCGAAGACCGGATCGCCCGGCAACGGTGCCAGGCCTTCGTTGCCTTCCAACCACGCGGCGACCCGCGCCGGAAGGTCAATGCCCCAGGTCTTGACCAGTGTACGCGCGTACGCGCGATCCGCCGTGTCGGGGATGGTCGGTCCACTGGCAACCTGCGCCGGGTCGTCACCCGGCACATCCGACACCACCAACGTCACGACCTTTGCCGGATGACAGGCGGCGCCAAGGCGCCCGCCCTTGATGCCCGAAACCTGTTTGCGAATGGCGTTCATGACCGAGATCGGCGCGCCACTCGAAAGCAGCGCTTCGTTCAGCATCGCTTCGTCTTCCAGTGTCAGCGGACCCGGCGGAGACGGCAGCAGGGCCGAACCACCGCCGCATATCAACGCGATAACGAGGTCGTCTTCCGTAAGATGCCGCACAGCTTCGAACAGCGCATTGGTGGCCTCCAGTCCAGCGGCATCTGGTACGGGGTGAGCGGCCTCGAGTACGCGGATGCGCTCGCACGGGACGGCATATCCATAGCGCGTCACGACAACACCTTCGAGTGGACCATGCCAGAGCCTCTCGAAAGCGGCGGCGAGTTGCGCCGCGCCCTTGCCCGCACCAATGACCACAGTCCGTCCCCGCGGCTCGCTCGGGAGATTGGCGCGCAGGGCATTCTCCGGATCTGCGGCTTCGATCGCCGCGTGAAAGAAGGTTGTTAGGAGTTCTTTGTCGTCAGGTTCCATGAGACACCGCCATGAAGGGCCGGGTTGCCGGGCTGGCGAACGGCACAGGTCTATCTGTCAAACTGGGGCGAACGCTTCTGGCGATAGGCCGCCAGGCCCTCCGTCAAGTCGCTCGAAGCCGCTGCCACAGCACCCGCAAGCGCTTCGACCACGCGTTCACTTTCCTCACCTTCCGCAGCATTGATCAACATCTTGGTGAGTTCCGTCGCACGGGGTGAACGTTGCAGCACGCGCGCGGCGGCGGCATCAGCCGCAGCAAGCCCCTCGCCCCTTGTCACGACCTTGTCGACGAGCCCAAGCGCCAGTGCCTCCTCGGCGCCGTAGACTTCGCCGAAGAGCGCCATGCGTCGCACCAGCTGCGCACCGAACCGCCGGGAAGAGCGCTGCGTGCCTGACCAACCGGGGATGATACCGAGGCCCGGCTCCGGTTGGCCGATCTTCACATGGGCCTCCGCGATGCGCAGATCGGCGCAGGCTGCGAGCTCCAGTCCACCGCCGAGCGCGTGGCCGTTCAGCACGGCGATCAGCGGCACGGAAAGGCGCGCCAATGCATCGAAGGCGTCGTGGCCGTCACGCAGCCAACGGCGAGAGAACACATCTGGGTCGAGACTGCTCCACGCGTCGATGTCGCCACCGGCGCAGAAGGATCTCTCGCCTTCGCCAGAGAGGATGGCAACGCGTGCATCCGAACGTTCGATGGTGCGACACGCCTGCATAAGCGCTTCCACCATGTCGGCGTCGATCGCGTTCAGCTTTTCCAGGCGACGGAGCGTCAGCCGCGCGACGCGGTCATGAACGACGAGTTCAATCCGCGGATCGCTCACAGCACGAGGCCCATGGCTTCGGGGCGAAACAACGCGCTGTCCATCCTCTTGAGCGCATTGGAAACGCGAAGGGGCGTAGCGGCTTGGTCAAGGACATCCCGTTGAAGGTCGAGACCCGGGGCGACCTCGGTGACAATCAGCCCTTCGCTGTCGAGGCGGATGACACAACGTTCCGTAACGTAGCTGATCTCCTGCCCTTGGGCCCGAGCGCGCTTGCCGGAGAAACTCACCTGGTCCACCTTCGGCACGAACTTGGCGATACGGCCTTCCTTGTCGATGACCAAACGGCCATCCTCGACACGCATCTTCGCACCGGCATTGAAGTTGCCGGAGAAAACGATCTTCTTCGCACGAGACGTGATGTCGACGAAGCCGCCGGCACCGGCCGTGCGGTGCGGGGTGGCCGCAAGACGGCTGACGTTGACCGAACCATCGGCATCGATTTCGAGGAAGGACAAGAGCGAGCAGTCGAAGCCACCCGCCTGGAAATAACAGAACTGGTGCGGCGAGGCGACGAAGGCCTCGGCGTTGGAAGCACAGCCGAACTTGAAGTCGAGCAATGGAACACCCCCAACGGCCCCCTGTTCGATCACCCAGGTGACCTTGCCGTGATTTCCTTCCTCGATCAGGATGCGCGGCACGTTCGCCGAAATGCCGAAGCCGATGTTAACCGCCCAGCCATCCTGAAGCTCCTGCGCCACCCGGCGAGCGATGACCTTGCCGACGTCAAGCGTCGGCATACGGAAGGTTTCAAGGGGTCGGAAAAGCTCGCCCGAAATAGCCGGATCATAAGGCGTCGCAGTCGTTTGCAACTGATCCGGCGCCTCGACGATGATGTCTACGAGAATGCCGGGAACCCGCACGTCGTGGGGACGCAACGTCCCGCTTGCCGCTACTCGTTTGACCTGCGCGATCACCAGGCCGCCGGAATTGCGGGCGGCGAGCGCCATTTCCATCGCCCCGAGCGTCGCGCCCTCCTGTTCAAAGGTCAGGTTGCCCTTCTCGTCGGCGGTCGTTGCCCGGATGATCGCCACATCGGGGCGGATGGCCGGGAAATGCAGCCAGTCCTCGCCCTCAAATGACACGCGCTTGACGATGGGCTCGGCGCGCGCCCGGGCGTTCATGGCACAGCCGTCCTGCTCAGGATCCACGAAGGTCTCCATGCCGACTTTCGTCAACACGCCTGGACGCTTGGCAGCCCCTTCGCGCAGCATGTCGAAGACGATGCCGGAGGGCACGTTAAAGGCGGCGAGTTCCTCCTTCAGGATCATCTGCCAGATGAGCGGCGGCTCGGCATTGCTCGGCCCCGAGGGATAGGAACCGCCGATGATCTTCACCAGCATCCCAGGCTTGGCGATGTGATCGACGCCGCGGGTGCCGAAGAAGTCGCCAGCGGCGATCGGATGAATGGAGGTAAGCCCGCGCGGATGGCCCTCGCTATCGAAGCGTTCGCCGAGCGCCTTCAACACGGCATCGGGGCAGCACAGACCCGAGGAAGAGTTCACGGCGACGACCGAGCCATCCTTGATGAGCCGGACCGCCTCCTGCGCGCTCTTCACCTTCTTCATCGCCTGACCCTCCGTTTTTCATTGCCTGAAGTAACTAACTAGTTATATGTTAATTACGGACAAGACAAGCCGGTAAGCGCGATTTTCGGGCCGCCGGCAAATGACGCCGGCTCATCACCAAACAAGGGGGAGGCATGAACATCTACTTCCAGAAGACCTTTCAGCGCGGCTTCGGCACCTATCCGCTGAAGGGGAGCGAACTTCGAAGCGCAATCGACGCCGCAATCGACGTCGGCTATCGGGCATTCGACACGGCGCAGATGTATGCCAACGAGGCCGACACAGGCGAGGCGCTGGCCGAATGTGGTGTTCCCCGTCACGAGCTTTGTATCACCACCAAAGTGCATCCCGACAATTACACGGAAGAGAAGTTCGTCTCTTCGGTCGAGGCGAGCCTTGAAGCGCTCAAGATCGATTGCGTCGACATTCTTCTGTTGCACTGGCCGCCGGCGAACGGAGAGATCGCGCCCTCCCTTCGTTTGCTTCGATCCGCGTTCGCGAAAGGGCTGGCGACGTCGATCGGCGTGTCAAATTACACGGCGGCCATGATGCGAGAGGCGCGGTCCATCGTCGATGTTCCGCTTGTGACCAACCAGGTGGAATTCCACCCGCTTCTCAACCAGGAAAAATTGCTCGCGGCTGCCGCGGAAACAGGCATCCCGATCTCTTCCTACGCATCGATTGCACGTGGCGAGATCTTCAAGCACCGCCTTTTCGCCGACATCGGCGAGACCTACGGCAAGTCCGCGGCACAGGTGGCGCTACGCTGGATTCTCCAGAAAGGCGTGCCGCTCAACACCATGTCCACGAAACCGGAAAACATCCGCGCGAACTTCGAGATCATGGATTTCACCCTCTCGTCGATCGACATGAGCAGGATCGACGCGACGACGGCCACCGGCTACCGCATCATCAAGCCAGGGCAACTGCCCTGGGTTCCGGAATGGGACTGACGTAAGAAGGGCGGCTCCAGAGCCGCCCTTTCTCGTTGTCGATCAACGACTATCAGGCATTGCCGCGGATCATGTCCGCGGCTTTTTCGCCGATCATGATCGTCGCCGCATTGGTGTTGGAGCCCACCAGGCTCGGCATGGTGGAACTGTCGCAGATGCGAATGCCATCGAGGCTATGCACGCGCAACTGCGGATCGACCACCGACATCTCGTCGCGCCCCATCTTGCAGGTGCAGGTCGGATGATAGGACGTGCGGCCGTATTGGCGGGCATAGGCGACGTAATCCGCTTCCGTACGGACATCGCGGCTCGGGAAGTGCGTCACCTTGATGTATTTCTGAAGCGACGGCTGGGCGAAAATCTCCTGGCTGATCTTCACCCCTTCAACCGAGACCTTCACGTCTTCGGAGTGGGCAAGGAAGTTCGGATCGATGATCGGAAGATCACGCGGATCCGCCGAACGCAGGGTCACAGTCCCACGAGACTTGGGACGCAGCGTGTAGGAGTTGAGCGTGATGCCTGAAGAACCCTTGGGCACGCTGGGCACACCGGCTTCCGCGCCTGCACCTGCAAGGAAATGGAACTGCAGATCCGGATAGGGGCTACTCTTGTCACCGTACCAGAATGCCCCGCCCTCCACCACGTTGGAGGTGATGGGACCGGACTTGAACAGGGTATATTGAAGGCCCGCCCAGATCGACCAATGCAGCTTGTTGTACTTGTCGAGACTGTCGTGGTCCTTCAGCTCCGCAACGATGTCGACACCGAAATGATCCTGCAGGTTCTCGCCAACGCCGGCCAGGTCCTGGATGATGTCGATACCATGTCTGCGAAGCGTTTCGGCCGGGCCGACACCTGAAAGCATCATCAGCTTCGGCGTGCCGATTGCGCCCGAAGTCAGCAGAACCTCACTATCCGCCCGTGCAGTCACCCGCTTGCCATCGACCTGATAGTCGACGCCGACGGCACGTCGTCCTTCGAAGACGACGCGAAGCACGAGCGCTCCGGTGATGACCGTGAGGTTCTTGCGCTTTAGAGCCGGTCGCAGGTAGCCGACCGCCGCAGAGCAGCGGCGATTGTCCCGCGTCGTGGTCTGGTAGACGCCGGAACCTTCCTGAACCGGGCCATTGAAATCCGGGTTGTAGGGTATGCCGCGTTCCTGGCAGCTTTGCACGAAGGCACGCGTCATGCGCTGCGGGTCGGGAATGTTCGATACCCCGAGCGGACCATCCGTTCCGTGCCATTTACCCGAGAGGATCGAATTGCCCTCGGAACGCAGGAAATACTTCTGGATGTCCTTGAAGCCCCATCCTTCGGCACCCTCTTCGACCCAACGGTCGTAATCACCTGGATGCCCGCGCGTAAATACCTCGGCATTGATCGACGAGCCGCCACCAAGCACTTTTGCCTGAGCGTAGAGGATTTCGCGGTTGTTGGCGTGCTTCTGGGGCGCCGTCTTCAGCCCCCAGGTCAACGGGCCGGCGGTCATCTTGGCAAAGCCGACGGGCATGTGGATCAGCGGGTGGCTGTCGCGCCCGCCCGCCTCGATGAGGCAGACGCGCGCCGACGGATTTTCGGAAAGCCGCGCCGCCAGTACGCAACCGGCGGAGCCACCGCCGACGATCACATAGTCATAGCCTTTCGACATCATGCGATCCAATGCGAACGCTTGCCGATCTCGACGTGAACGGACTTCACCTGCGTGTATTCCTCCACCCCGTACATGCCGGCCTCGCGGCCCCAGCCGGACTGCTTGAAACCGCCGAGCGGCATTTCGGGGCCCCCCGCCATGATCGTGTTGACCCAGAATCGGCCTGCACGCACCTTCCGCGTCACTGTCAGCGCCTTGTCGATGTTCTTTGTCCACACGCTCGCCGCAAGACCGTAGACCGTATCGTTTGCGAGCTGAATGGCCTCCTCCACCGTATCGAAATGCATTGAGCACAGAACCGGACCGAAAATCTCGTCTCGCGCGATCGCCATGTCGCGGGAAACGCCGGAAAAGAGTGTCGGCGCGATATATTGGCCACGGCCAAGGTCGATCGGCTCGCCGCCGGTGAGGAGCTTGGCGCCCGCAGCCTTGCCCTTGGCGATATAGTCTAGGATCGTGGCATTCTGGGCGTCGGTGGTGATGGCGCCGACCTGGGTGCCATCATCAAGTGGGTCGCCGACGCGAATCTTTGCCATCTTCTCGACCAGCAGTTTCTCGAACTGTGCAGCGACCGAACGCTCGACGATCAGGCGCGACGACGAGACGCAGCACTGCCCGGTATTGAAGCTGATGCCGAAGGCAGCGCCGTCAGCCGCGTCCTCGAGATCGGAATCGGCAAAGACGATGATGGGGTTCTTGCCACCGAGTTCGAGGCCAAGCTTCTTGAAGTTGCTGTCGGCAGCTGCGTGGACGCAGGAGCGGCCCACAGCCGTCGATCCCGTGAAGGAGAGCATGTCGACATCGGGATGTTCGGCAAGCGCCTGACCGATCGAGCGGCCCGAACCGGTGACGACATTGTAGACGCCGGCAGGCAGGCCGGCTTCAGCCAGTACCTCGGCCAAAAGCAGCGTGGTCACAGAGGTGACTTCGGATGGCTTCACCACCATCGTGCAACCGGAAGCCAGGATGAAAGGCACACGCTCGCACAGGATCAGGAACGGGAAATTCCACGGCGTGATCAGGCCGATGACACCGATCGGCTCGCGCAGGACCATGCCGAACAGATCGTCACCGAGCGAATTGAAGCTGTCGCCGTGCAGAAGGCGCGCAGCACCGGCGCCGACCTCGAAGCAGGCTATGCAATGGTCAATCTCACCGCGTGCCTGCGAGATCGGCTTACCGTTTTCGAGCGTCTCCCAGTAAGCGATCTCGTCCCTGCGACGTCGCAGGATTTCGGCGACGCGCAAGAGCACGCCGGCGCGCGCGGCACCGGAAAGACCGGACCAGCGGCGGTCTTCGAAAGCGTGGCGCGCCGCGGCGACGGCGGCGTTTAGATCATCGACCGTGCAACGAACGGTGCGGGTCACCGGCGTGCCATGGCCCGGCGACGTGCGCTCGAAGTGGTCGGTTCCTTCCTTCCACTGCCCGTCGACGAAGAAGCCGAAGCTGCGCGCTGCGGTCGGGGGAGCAAGAAATGTGTTCGTCTGGTCCATCTGGTACCTCCACTTCGATAGTTTACGCCGCGATGGCGATCTGGGTCTTCAGGTGTTGCGGCCGCTCGGCGATCGTTTCGAAGGCCTCCTGGATGGCCTCCAGCGGATAACTTGCCTTTGTGAAATCCTGCGTTCGGAACCGGCCATGCGACAGAAGCGTGAGCGCGTCGTGCATGTCCTCACCCATGCCGGCAACAGAGCCTTTGAGGCTGCCTTCTTCCAACACGGTCCGCAGACTGTCGAGGGCAACGGTCTCTCCGGGTGGCGTGATGCCGAAAAAGGCGACATGGCCGCCGCGGCGCATGAGATCGAACGCCTGTTCGTAGAGCTTTCGACTGCCCACACTTTCGATTACCAGATCCGCCCCGCGTCCGCCGGTCATCTTGTGAACCACTGCCTTCAGTTCGGCGGGATCCGAGACGGCCGCATCGGCCCCAGCCTCGGCCGCCATCCGGCAACGTTCTGGCGAAAGATCAGCAACAATGATGGGCGCTGCGCCAACGAGCCGCATCATCTGCACGTGCAGGTTTCCAATCGGTCCTGCACCGAAGATGAGCACCGACTGGCCGAATGTTGCTTGCGCCTTGCGCGCCGCGCGAACGACACAGGCGACCGGCTCCGTGAGCGCAAGCACAGCATCGGCGATGTCAGCCTCAACCGGGATCGCCAGTCTTGCAGGTACGGCGACATATTCGGCAAAGGCGCCATCCCGGCCGATACCCACCTGCGTGACCTCGGCGCAGTTGAGAACCTCGTTGCGACGGCACCAAAAGCAGCTGCCGCAACCGATGTTGATATCGACCACCACCCGCGTTCCGACCGTAAGATGGCGAACGTTAGCACCACGCTCGGCAATCGTGCCGCAGAACTCGTGGCCGGGAACCAGCGGAAGCCGATCGGCTGCGTAGTGGCCGTTGAAGATGTGAATATCGGTGCCGCATATGCCGGTGCGTGCCACCCGGACGAGCACATCGTCCGGCCCGATGATCGGCATGGCGACCTCTCGGACCTCGAAACGTCTCGGGGCGGTCAGAACGGCGGCGCGCATGGTCGTCATGACTGCCCCCTACTTCACGGTGCGCAGTTTGGCGCGGTCGATCGTCAGTGCAATAGCGACGATCAATACGATGCCGAAGACGATCTGCTGGCGGGTCGCGTCGATCTCGAAATAGAGCATCGAAGCACGAATGACCGCAACGATGAGGGTGCCGACGACGGTGTTCATCACGCCGCCGACACCGCCCGTCAAAGGCGTACCGCCGACCAGCACGGCAACGATTGCCGGCAGCAGGAACCCATTGGCGATCGTTGGCGCGCCGCCGGAGAGCTTTACGGCGAAGAGTAGGCCGGCGATCGAAGCAAGCGCACCGGAGATGGCGAAGGCGAGAATCTTGTAGCGCGCGACGTCGAGACCGGACGCGGCGGCGGCAAGTTCGCCAGCACCGACCGCCTTCAGAACGCGGCCGAGCGTCGTGCGCCGCTCGATGAAGAGGCAGAGAGCCACAAGCCCAGCGGCAATCAGGAGCTCATTGGGAACGCCCCAGGTATGACCGATCATCCAGCCGAAGGTTTCGTTGCGCTGGACGGCATCCATGTTGAGTGCGCGCTGACCGGAAAGCCATTGCGCGACCGAGAAGGCAACGCCTCCCACGGCAAGCGTGGAGATGAACGACGGCACGTAAAGCCGTGTCGTCACGAATCCGGACAGCATGCCAAGCAGAAATCCTGCAGCAATACAAAGCACGGCAACCCAGGCACCGAGCGAGGCGAGGTAGATGGAGGCGATTACGGTCACCATGTTCGCCATCGACTGGGCCGACAGATCGATGCCACCAATATAGATGGCGAAGGTGAGCCCGAGCGCCATGATGAAAAGCGGCACGATATCGCCGGCGATCCCAAGCAGGTTTGTTGGTCGAAGGAAACCGGGATCCGTGATGCCGACGATTGCGACGAGCACCAGGAGCGTTATCCAGGGAAGGTGCGGTTTGAGGCGCTGAATATCCATTGGTCCCTCAGATCATGTAATGCAGAAGGTCATAGGGCGTGGGCTTGGAACCCGGCTCGCAGGCAAACTGCTTCTGAATGCGCCCGTCCTTGACGACGATGATGGTGTGCGAGAGGCCAATCGCCTCTTCCAGCGTATCGGCGACCAGCACGATACCGACGCCGGCCGCATTCATGGCGCGGATCATGTCGTAGACATCCTCCTTGGCGCCAATGTCCAGGCCGCGCGTCGGATGGTCGAGAAGCATGATGTCGGAGCCGGCCGATCGCCACTTGGCCAGAACCACCTTCTGCTGGTTGCCACCTGAAAGATTGCCGCAATCCGCTAATTCGGAATGCGCCTTGATCGACAGTTTCTTGATCCATTCGCGGGCAAGCGCCCGCTCCTCCCCGACGCGCAGCACGCCACCCTTCGAGCGGCTCTTCATCTGCGAAAGGGTCATGTTTTCGTAGACGTTCATCCCGGCGACGATGCCCTCGATCTTGCGCTCGCGGGGAACATAGCCGACGCCGCGGGCGACCGACTGTCGCGGAGAAAGATCGGTCGCGTCCTCGCCCTTGATGCTGAGACGACCCGTGGTCGGCGTCAGCATGCCGTAGATCGTCCTGAGGATTGCCTCGCGACCGGAACCTTCCGTTCCGACCAGGCAGAGCACTTCGCCGGCGTGCAGCTTGAGCGAGATATCCTGGATGCGGCCGGGAAGGCCGACACCGTCCAACTCGGCGAGCACCTTCGAAGCGTCGAACGGCTTTTGCAGATGCTCACGGTAATATTGCTTGTCGACATTGCGGCCGACCATCTTGTGCTGGATGGCCTCGGCTGGGGCGGCGCCACGATCAACGACATCCACGACCTCGCCGTCTTTCATCACGTAGATCCGGTCGGATAGCTCCATCACCTCGTCCATGCGGTGCGAAACGAAGATGAAGGAAGCTCGCGCCACCAGTTCCCGCACGAGCTTGAAAAGCAGCTCCACCTCTTCCTTCGACAGGACCGAAGTCGGCTCGTCGAGCAGGATGACGAGGTCACCTTCCACCCGCTCCTCCAGCGTCAGCACCTTGGCAAGTTCGACGAGTTGGCGTTGCGCAAAAGAAAGCTTCGACGTCACCATTGCCGGGTCGATATCGAGTTTCACCTTGGCAAGCTGCGCCTTCGCCGCTTTCGCCATGGCCTTCCAGTCGACGACACCGAAGCGGGTGAACTGCCGCTCGTAGCCGAGAAAGATGTTTTCCATGACAGTCAGGTTCGGGATCAGGGACTGTTCCTGGAACACCATCCCGATCCCCTTCTCCATCGCCTGGCGCGGATTGGCGAAGCGAACGGGCGTTCCATTGATCAGCACACGCCCGCCATCCGGCTGGTAGGCACCGTAGATGACCTTCATCAAGGTGGATTTGCCGGCGCCGTTTTCCCCCACAAGCCCGACGATTTCGCCGCGCTTGATGTGGAAATCGATCGCCTTCAACGCATGTACGCCCGGGAATTTCTTGTCGACGGCCTTGAGCTCGTACATGGCGTGCCTCACTTGACGAAGGAAAGCATCTTGCGATCGGTCGAAAGCACGACGGCAAGAATGACGAGCAGGCCGAGCATGCCGTCCTGAATGAAGTCGGGCAGCCCAATGACGACCATCCCGTTGTCGATGACGTTAACGATGAGCACCCCGACGAGTGCATTCCAGACACCGCCGATGCCGCCCCAGAGGGCCACACCACCGACGACGACCGACGTGATCGAGACGAACATGAAATTCGCGCCGGTCACCGATTCCGCCTGACCGATACGGGCCACCACGAGGATCGCGGCAATCGCATAAAAGATGCCGGCAAGCGCGAAGCCCGTGACCCGGACACGGGTGACATTGAGACCGGATGCGTGAGCGAGATCCTCGCCGCCGCCGACGGCATAGAAGTTACGGCCCAACGTCGTATGGGTCTGAATGAACCAGGCGACGAGGAGGAAGAAGGCGGCGATATAGACCATCAGCGGGAAGCCGAGCCAGCGCACGGTCAAGAGCCCGCGGAACGTTGCATCGCTTACCTTCACGATGTCGCCACCAGTCAAAAGGATCGCAGCGCCCGTGCCGACGAAGCCCATGGCAAGGCTTGCCATGAAAGACGGTATCTTGAGCTTCACATGGACCAGTCCGTTGAGCAGTCCAATGAGGCCGCCGAGAAGGAGTACCAGCGGAATGGCGACCCAACCGGAAGGGGCGAGCGAGCCGCCGAGGTAGGCAAAGATGAATGCAAAGGCCACGGCCGTCAGGGAGACCGTTCCTTCCATGGAAAGGTCGATCGATCCCATGACGATGATGAAGGTAACGCCGACGGCGACCATGAGCGCCGGGGCCGCCGCAATCGCGATGCGGGCGAAATTCCGCTGGGAAAAGAATGTAGGGTTGAGCGCGGTGAAAAAGATCACGAGCGCAATCAGCACCAGGAGCGGCGCCCATTTAATCAAGGTTTCGCGCGATAGGCGACGTGTCACGTCAGACACCCCTCTTTTTGAAGGTCACAAGGGGAGGAAGCGGCAGCCTCCAGGCTGCCGCCTTACCGGTCGAAGGTCAGTACTGGATCTGCCCGTTCGACGGGCCCCAGAAATCCTTCCAGTCGTAGGTCGGGACTGAGTCGAGGTATTTGGCCTTGAACTCGGCAGCGTCCTTGGCGGTGACCAGGATCGTCGGACCGTAGAACTCGCGGTGTTCCTTGGGCTCCTCGGACGGCTTGAAGCTGCCAATTGCCGCATGATAGGCGAGTGCTGCACTGATGCCGCCACCCCAGTGTGGGTTGGTGAAAACGGTCGCCAACAGTTTTCCGTCCAGCACCATCTGCACTGCTTCCGGATTGCCGTCGTAGGAAACGATCGGCATGTCCTCGATGCCTTCGGCGCGCAACGCCTCGATGACGCCATAGGCGATGTTGTCGTTGGCGCAGTGGACGCCCTTGATCTTGTCGCCGTAGCGGGTCAGGAACGATGCCATGAGGGCTGCACCCTTCTGTGTATCCCAGTCGGCCGGCTGCGCATCGAGCAATTCAATGTTCGGGAAATCCTTGAGCGCATTCTTGAGGCCGTTCAGGCGTTCGACCGCAGGGTTGTTGGCGGCGATGCCGCCGAGATGAACCACGCCGCCTTCGCCGCCCATGGCTTCAAATAGAATGCGCGCCGTCTGCTCGGCCGGCTTTTCGTCCGACCAGGTCATGTGGGAGACGTAGTTGTCGCCGAAATCCCAGGGATGCAGGTCGTCGGTCTTGTTCCAGATCGTCGAAATATAGGCGCCGGCGGCCTGAGCCGCCTCGACGACGGGTCTTGCATTGGGGCTGTCGTTGGCATCGCAGGCGATCGCGCAATTGCCGTTGTTCTTGGCGAGAAACGCCTTGATGTCTGAGAGCGATTTCTCGGTCGACCCCTCGTTGATCAGACTGACGAGCGCGCTTTTCGGCTTGCCGAGGGATTCTACGAAGGCCTCACCGCCCGAGACGACCGAATTCCAATAGGCAGACGCCCTGTCGCGATAGCTCCACGCAATCGCCGGATCCGTGAGCGCAGCCTGTGCCGTGCCACGGCCGAACGCCATCGGCACTGCCATGGCGCCGACGCCGGCGGCGGCGGCAAACAAGAAGTTGCGACGGCTTACCGTCTCGCGTTCGATAAAATCCTTAATAAAGGTCGACATGCCAATCCTCCCATATCCTCGGTGAGCGTTCCCCGTCCCACACGGGTTGAAAATGCAGGCTCGCAGGTGGCGGCGAACGCTTGTCGCCCTGGCCTCCTCCGGCCTCGTCAATCCCACTTAACGCACTAACTAGTTACTTCTTTACAAAACCCCGAGTCAAGTGCTTTTAATAGGTGCACGCGCCGACCGATCCGACGAACCGCTTTGACGGATCAGCTTTCCGGCGTGTATGACTTCAAGCGCAGCAGGCGCGAGGGCGATGGAGGAAGGGCTTTGAGCATCACGAACGAAGACACGGAGAAACCAGCCCGAAAGCCACGCACCAGAGACGCCGAGGCAACGAAGGCTCGCATTCTGGAAGCGGCAAAAAAAGAGTTTTCGAAGAATGGCTTAGGTGGCGCACGGGTCGACGTGATCGCCGAGAAGGCCAATGCCAACAAGCGGATGATTTACCACTATTTCGAGAGCAAGGAGCGCCTGTTCCAGACCGTTCTTGAAGATGCCTATATCGACATCCGCACGGCAGAACAAAAACTCAAGCTCGACGACCTGGAGCCGAAGGCAGCGCTTGCCAAGCTCGTCCAGTTCACCTGGGAATACTACTTGAAGAACCCGGAGTTCATTACGCTGGTCAACAGCGAGAACCTTCACCGCGCCAAGCACCTGAAGAAATCCGAGGTCATCAAGGTCGCCAGTCGCAAGTTCGTCAATATGGTCGGCGACATTCTCGAGCGGGGCGCCTCTAAAGGTGTGTTTCGACCCGGCATCGACCCGGTACAGTTGAACATAACCATAGCGGCAATCGGCTACTACTACCTGACCAACCGCTTCACCGGATCGATCATTTTCGAACGCGACCTCATGGCCAAGGAAGCGATCGACGAGCGACTGCAGTTCAACGTCGATACCATCATGCGTCTGGTGTGTGCCTAGCGCATCGCGCTAGGCATCAGTATCGACGACTGTAGGGCGATGCGTCAGCCCCTCGCGAACGACTTACGTCCAATCGATAACGATAAAGGGCTCTTCGATTTCCCGTCGCGAGATCTCCGAATAGAGCGACGCGGGATCGTCTGGCCTCACATGGCGTATCAAGCCTTCACTGTCGATCAATCCCTCGGACAGCCAGTCGAGCGCACGCGAAAAGCCGCCGAAGATGCTGTGCGGCGCATTGTTGTATCCTTCGAGGAGTTCCTCCCAAACGAAGTCGCGACCATGCAATGAAACTTCCCATTCCCAGCCGGAACGCAACGTCACCAGGTTGAAGAAGACCGCCTGCATGAGTTCATGTGCCGAAATCTCCGTTGCCCGCTTCCAGGGAACACCGACCATGACGACCTCGCCGAGTTTGTGAACGACACGGCAGGCGTCGATGATCGCGCCCTCGTGGCCTGAGCAATCAACGACGAGGGAGACATTTCCGACCAGTTCCGATGCGTCACCGACCGACGCCCGGCAATCCGCGATTCCGCTTCGCATGATCTGGGTGCGCCTTACCGGATCCGGATCGACCACGGTGACCCGATATCCACCGATCCTGAAGAGATGCGCAGCGAGGAAGCCAACCGGACCGGCCCCCGAAATCACGACACGGTCCCCGGGGCGGGCCTTCGTTGTCATCAGGCTCGTCATCGATACGCCCATCAAGCGGGCAAGCACCGCGCGATCCGGAGACAATCCATCCGGCAACGCCAGGGTATACTGCACATTATGGGTCTGCGTGCTGCGGTGCTGCCCCATCGCGAAACGCCGGTCGCCGACGCTGACGCCGACGACACCCTGTGCGACCCCGGTCACCTCAAACACGGCCGCATAACCGGGCCGGATGGGGAAGACGTCGCCATTGGCCCAGCCAAGCTCCGTGCCCTGACTGATCAAGGTGCAGAGCGTTCGTCCACGGATCTGTCCGGGCTCAAGTGGACCGTCTTCGTAGTCGCCAAGCTCAAAGGTCTGCTTTGAGCTTATCAGGATTTCTTGAGGCACGGCTCTCCTTTCCGGCCCCTTGGGCCAGTGGTTGCGTGTATTTGCTTTGAGATGACCACGGGACCAGATGCCGCGATCTACGAGTGGGAATTCAGCTGCCGCTGACGGGCGACCACTGCCGTGGACCGCCGGCGCTTTCGTATCCGAGTGGCCCGGGCATGCTGACGATCTCCAGGAATTGTCCCCAGGGAGCCTTCAGATAAAGCCACGTGAGTCCGGCCATCGCACCGCTCTCGACAAGGGTGGGACCTTCCAGCACCTCAACGCCGGCGGCGCGCAACCGCTCTGCTGTGCGCTCGCAATCATCGACCTCGAAGGCCATGTGAAATCCGCCGGGCTGGCTGTTGCGTTTCAGCGGCTCCGGATCGCCTGTCTCTCCGGAATACTGGAATATCTCGAGGTTCGTGCCGTTCCCGATTCTCAGAACCTTGATGTTTTCTATCCGTCTGCCCTCAGGAACACCCAGGCGTCGAAGCATGAACGCATCGTCAGCCTCCACTCTGCCGGTTTCGAGACATGTTACCGCACCGAAGATTGTCACGAAAAAGCCGACCGCCTCGTCAAGGTCAGGCACGGTGAAACCCACATGCTGCATCCCGTATATCTTCACTCGAACCTCCCAACTCGCGATGAATGCCGATTATCAATTATGTAACTAGTTAGTTATTATCAAGTCAAGAGATGGCGGACCGGACGTTGGCGAAACCCGGCCCGTGACGGGGACTTACCACTCCGGGCGGTCTCAAAACTCTCCGCCAGCACGACACGATCGCAAAGCGTGGTTCTTAGGCCATGGTCACGCAACCATCAGGCAGGTGCGATAGAAGCTGCCCCCAATCACCTTCCCGCTACGCTTGGTTTGGGCTAGTACCCGGTCATCTCCAGGTAACCCCTGCCACTGACACTGCCCTCGAAGGCGATCGGGCCTTCCCAGTACGGGATGGACGTTGACATCCACGCATGGTCGTTCAGAGGCTGGGTCGTGACGTCAAAGCCGCGACTGGGAATCTGGACGTTCCAGGAAACAGGAATTTGACGCCCTGCGACTTTGGCGGTTCGCACGGGAACGATCTTGAGAGCTGTCGCGGGTAAAGGGTCCGGTCGCCCGTCGGCAGTGATCCAGGTGGCGGAGGTATATCCCTCCCCTTCATCTCTGAGGCGGAAGCCCATGAACTTCTCCCCTGTATCGAGATGCAGCGAGAACCAATCCCAACCGGTCTGGTCCTCCGCGAGCGGCTGTGACGACCACTCGCGGTCAAGCCAAGCCTTCCCCGTCACCTCTACATTCCCGCTCGGTAGCGAAAGCGAGCCGACCACCGCATAGAACGGTTGCGAATAGTAGTAGCTGGCCTGTCCCTTCGCTGATTTCACCGAATAGCCGTTAATGCCCTGCGGCACCAGCGGGCCGGTAGCCGATAGGCGGAGTTCATAGCCGAATTCCTCGGCCGTCGCAGTCAGGCTGAGATCGGCCAGTTGATCCGCTCCCGGGGCGGCATGTCCCTCCATCTGCCAGTCATCGATCCAGGCCGAGAACGGCGCCGCGACAACACCAGCCTGCCCCACTCCCCCGCGTGAAATACGTTCTGCGACGAAGTGGTCTTCTGAAGTGGTGACGGCTGCGTGACCCATCCAGAGCTGTGGGCTCGACCACGCGTTGGTCTCACCCGGAGCAAGCGCTGAGCGGAAAAGGGTCCACTGCGCCCCGTATTGAGTTCCGTCGGGGGCTTCAAGATTGGCCGTTAGATACCACCACTCTATCCGGAAGTCCGGATGTGGGCCGTGGTCGGCGGGGAAACGGAACAGCAGGCCAGGCTGCGGCACCGAAAACCCTTCGACCGTCGAGCCAAGGCCACCAAAACCCTCGGAGGCCGCTTGGCTCCCGGACAAGCTGGCCATGGTCGTCACCGCAAAAGCGATCGCAATCGATCTAACGCTCATTGGCGAATACCTTCAGAAGTTCCGATGGCGTGACTCGCGCCAGCCGGCGAAGCGGGATGAATACGGAAACGACAGCAGCGCCGAGCGCGACTAGACCGAGGCGAAGCCACTCGTAAGGAAAGAAATACATGGGCAGACGCCAGCCGAAGGCTTCGACGTTCACCACCGCGAGAAGCACCCACGCCAACGCCAGGCCGAGGGGCAAAGCGGCAATAAATGTCGCCAGCCAGAGCACGAGCGCCCTTAGAACCTCAAGAAGAGCGAGATCACGTCTCGTGACCCCCGTGGCCCACACAGGCGCAAGCTGGGGGAGGCGCATTTCCGACAGCGTGAGGAGGCTTGAGAACATCGCCAGTGCTGCAACCCCGAGCGTGAATATGTTCAACGCGCCAGTAACCAGGAATGTGCGATCGAAGATCCGCCGTGACTGTTCCTTTAATGCCGCTTGATCGACGACGTTGTCGGCTGGTAGTCCGAATTCGTCCGTGAGCCTCGATCGTAGGTCCGCGACCTGATCAGGCTGGATCCGCAGACCGTAGCGCAGGCGCGAGACCTGCGGGTAACGAGAGGTCAGAGCGTTTATTCCGGCGATGACCTGGCCCTTTGGGTTTCCGTAATCCGAATAGACCCCGACAACCGCCGGCTTCCAGTCACCCGGCAGATCCAGCTGATCGCCGATGCGGAGCCGGTCCCGCCTCCAGAACTGTTCGTTGACCAGCACCCCTTGACTGGACGCCACCTGATCCCAAACGTCCGGCATGCCAACGATCAGGGGCCAGTGCATCCTGTAGGTCGGATCGTCAGCGACACCGAAGATCTGCATCGGCTGCCCCCGGATCTCGGCGTCTACGCTCAAGATCGGCAACACCGATTCCACCTTCGTTGCGAGCCATGTCCTGAGCCTGTCTGCCTCGCCCTCGTTCCGGGCAGCGACGTAAAGCTCGGCGGCGAGACGCTGGTCGAGCCAGCCGACGAACGTGAGACGGAAGCTCGAGACCATGGTTCCGACGCCGACGTTTGCCGCCAGCGCAAGAAGCAATGCCATGAGCGCAAGCGAAAGTCCGGGGAGTTGCTGCCGCGCGTCGGCCCAGAACCACGTGACGAGCGCGCGCGAAGACGCCCGCTGCATCACGGTAAAGAATCCAGAAAGTACGGTGGGAAGAAGTAGCGACGCCCCGAGCAGAAGACAGCCAAGAACGCCAAAGCCCGCCTCAAGTCCTTCAGCCCACAGAAGAAGAGCTCCCGAGAGGGCTAGCAAAGCCGCTGCGGCTAGCACCTGAAACCGCCGCCCCGCTTGCCACGATCGTCCCCAGGTCTGGGGTTGGGCCGCCGCGAGCAAAGGCACCCTCCTCAAGCGCAACAGGCTCTGTGCCGACGACACCAATGTGCCGGCCACCGCGATGGCAAAACCAGAAACCCACCACTCCGGACGCAGGGAAAGCGTGCCAGGCACGCTGGCTCCGTAGAGTCCTTCGAGGGTTGCGGCCACTCCGGGCAGCAGCAGCGACGCGACCAGATATCCTATCGCGACGCCGACCGCCCCGGCGGCAAGGGCGAAAAGGACAAGTTCGGCGAGCAGCAGAACCGCAAGCGCACTTAACGAAACTCCAAGGCAGCGAAGCGTTCTGAAGGTCGGCCGCCGTTGCTCGAAGGCGAGACCGATCGTCGCGTACACGATGAACAGCCCCACCGCGAAGGCGAGAAACCCGAAGGCGGTCAAATTGAGATGGAAGCTCTCGGTAAGATGCTCGACGTCGGTTTCTGCATTCGGCTCGCGAACTGAGAGCGTTGGAACAAGCTTTTCAAGCGGCTCCAGACCGGAACGTTGGTTTTCGGCAATCACAATCCGACTGAGTTCGCCCTCTCTTCTTAACAGCTTCTGGGCCAAGCCAATGTCGATGAAGGCGGCGCCGTCCAGCATCCGATCCGAAACACGCAGTGCGAGGTCCGTCTGTCCTCGCATTTTTTCCGCTGTTCTGGGAGAGACAAACAGCATGCCAGGAGGCGTGATGAAGGAAAGCAAGTCCCCGGCATTTCCCAGGTCGACGGTGTTAGTCTCCGCGGGCATCGTCAGTGGCTCGATGCCGATCACCCTTAACCGGATGACTCCGAACCGATAGTCTCCCTCCAAAACTGGTGACACGTTCCAGCCCGCCCGCCTGAGCCGCACGAAGGCGGACTGAGGAATCGAGCTGCCGTTTGGAGAAACGAGGTTCGCCAATCCGTTCTGGTCGAGCACAACCGCGGCGCGGGTATAGCTGGCGCGAGCTTCTGCGTTGATCGCCTGCACTCCGCACCACAGGGCCGTCGCCAGCGCCAGGCCGGACAAGAGAGCGCCGAGCTGCAGCGGTCGTCGTCGCCAGTGGGACAGAAGTGCCGTGGCTGCGGTCCACATCTTCATTCGATCTTCCCGAACCGCAAATGCACCTGCCGGTCGAGCCTGTCCGCCAGTCTTTGCGAGTGTGTCACCAGGAGAAGTGTCGATCCGCTTCCCTTCGATAGCGAGAGCATCAGTTCCAGGACAGCGTCTCCGTTGGCCTCGTCCAGGTTTCCTGTGGGCTCATCCGCCAGAACTAAGCCGGGACGCGCGGCAAGGGTTCGTCCGATCGCCACCCGCTGCTGCTGTCCGATGGAAAGTTGTTCGGGATACCTGGTCAGCAACGTCCCGATTCCGAGGCGCTCCACGAGTTCATTTTCCCACTCTCTGTCGTGGCGTCCCGCGAGCTTGGCGTGGAAAGCAATGTTCGCGGCTACGTCTAGTGACGGGACAAGGTTGAACTGCTGAAATACGAGACCGACTTTTGTCCGTCTGTAGGCAGCGCGTTCCCGGTCGTTCAGCTTGGAAATGTCTCGCCCCCCGATCGTGATCTCGCCTGAGTCCGTTCGGTCGAGGCCGGCTACGAGATGCAGGAGCGTGCTCTTTCCGCTACCGGACTCCCCCATCAGGGCAACTCTGTCTCCCGCGCCGAGATCGAGATTGACCCCTTTCAGCACTTCAAGCCGCCCTTCGGCAGTCTCATAGGATTTCCTAAGATTGCGGAGAGCGATCACCGTAGCGGCCAAAATTAGGACGATGGAACATATTTAACTCTCCACAGCCGCTTGGAAAGGCCTGCAGTGAGAAGATGCGAATACTGACGTCGAACGTCACATGGCGACGCGCGAGCCCGGTGATTGCGAGCGTTGATATATCGTCAGCGCCCACTGCGTTCGGAGTACGTCCAGATACAAAATGTAAACGTCACCCTCGCTGCCCCTGACCTTGAGGTATCGGTAGTCGGCCCCATGCCACTGATCGAGGTTTTCGACCACTTCGACCTTCCGGCCGTTGAGGTAAAATCGGCGGATCTTTTCGACCCCACCTTCGTCCACAAAGGTTTCGACCTGAACTCGCATGACGCGCTCGCTGTTCTTCTCGGCCGAAAGGCGGCGCACCGCGCCTCCTGCCAGTCGGAGCAGGATTGTTCTTGGATAAATAGCTGAGGGTGGACGAGAAGAAAGGGGCACGGCGCCCCTCGCCGCATGTATGGGACGCCGCACGGCTGCTTGGGACGCCCTCCCCCTGTTTGCACGGGTGCCGACATCAATTGCAGGATTGCCCGTTTCGCCTATCTCGCGAACAGTTCGATCTGGATTAACGTGTTGCGACGTGATCCCGCGACCCGGCGAGTAAGGCCGGCGCGGCAAGATAGAGGATCACGGCCATCGTCACGACGCCAGTGAACCCGATATGCATTGCAAGCAGTGCGGCGAGGATCGCGCTTAGCACCGACGCACAGCCATTGATCCCCCACGCCCAGGGAAGAAATTCCTCCGAGCGCGCGCCGACGTGGCCGAGGCCTAGGGGGAACGGCATACCCATGAAGACAGCGAGCGGTGCTATGAGGAGGAGCGCGATTGCGATCTTCGCGGCATCCGGGAGTGCCAGCAGCCGTTCGAATATCGAAGGCAGCGCGAGCAGGTAGGTCCCAGCCAGGAATGCGATTACCACGACAGCGAGGGTGATGCCGCGCACCGCGGATCCGCATCCGACCGCCGCCACCCAGCGTGCAGCCAAGGCGCTACCGAGACCTGCGAAGGCGAGGAAACCCGCAAGCACGACAGCGACGGCGTAGAGCGGATGGCCGAGGAACAGCACGAAGCGCTGGATGAAGGCGATCTCGATGAAGAGGAAGGCCAGGCCCAAGGCAAGGAAATAGAGCCCGAAGCGCAGCCGGGGTATGGCTCTCCCGAGTGCGCGCCGGCGAAGCCAGAGCGGCAGCAGGATCAAGACGGCACTGAGGATCACGGCCTGGACGAGCGTCGTCACCAGGATCAGGTAGCCCCAGTCGAGCATCGCTGCCCCACCTTGGGTGCGTAGCGTCAGGAGCTCGGGCAGCGCACGCCAGCGGAAAAAGTCGAAGAAATATGGTCGATTGTCCGTGGCCGGCGCAATATCGAACTTGTAGCGCTCCGTGAAGTCGGCTCGTTCAGGGCCAAGGAGAGCGAGGGCTCCCTCGTAGAGATATTCGCGGTCGAGTTGATTGTAGCGGTTCACGTCGCTCGCGGAGATGCCCGGCGCCCAGGAGATGTCGAAGAAATTCTCGTCCGCGAAGCCGCCGATGGCTGCGACGTCCTCACCAGTGAACGGCGACGTGGCGACGAGCAGGGTTGCGGTATTCCAGCTCCGGATCAGCGCCAGGTGCCGGCCAGGCTGGGCCACGCCGTCCGCTTCAAGCGCTTCGGTAGCCGTGGCGAACAGCTTAAGGATGTCGCGCGGCGGCACCCGCAGCCATCGCGTGATGGCGACGACGCCATCTGGTTTCAGTACCGTCAGGTAATCCCGCAGTGCCTCCACGGTGTAGGTGTAATTCTCGTGCATGCTTTGCACGCCGGCCGCGGCCGCGCTGAAGGAGTCAAGGAGCGGCATCTGGATCAGGTCGTAACGCTCGCCAGCGGTCGCAGCGAAGGCGCGCGCCTCGGCTAGATGCAGATGCACGTTCGGTCGGCTGAAGATGCCGCCGACGAAGTTCGCGAAGCGATTGCGAGCCAGGTCGATCATCTGCGGGTTGACCTCTACAGCGTCCACGAGTTCGGCTCCGGAGCGCAGCGCCAGCAGCACCTGCTCGCCGCCACCAGCACCGAGGACCAGCACTCGCGGCCGTGCAAGAATGCGGTACGGGAGCGCCGCCGTTGTCCGGTCGAGATAAGCGACCGTCGCCGGATCGCCGCTATAGGCAGTCATCGCTGTAACACTATCGCCATCGCTGAAGACGGCGAGTTGCGTGGGGGGCTCTTGGGTGTTGGCGAGGCTGAGGCCCGGCGCGTGCCGGAATGGGACGCTCGGGCTCTCCACGACTGTCAGTAGTCCGAGCGGGCTTGATCGCTCCTCGACCACCCGCGCGTTGGGGACGTCGAGAGCCATGCTTAGGCCCTTGTATTGCGACATGTGCGGGCCGGTGGCCGTAAAGGACGGTGGCAGCCACACCGCGATGACCGCGGCTGCAAGCCCGAGGCTGCCCGCGGCGAGCCGCCGATGGCGAGCCATGCCCGTCGCGGCAAGGGCAGCCGCCGCAAATCCCAACGCCGCGACGAAGCGCAGTGCCGCAGCGGGAAAGACCAGGAACAGGAGTCCGACGATGCCCAGTGCACCGACCCCAGCGCCGACCAGGTCGAAGGCATAGACGCGTCCGATCTGGCCGGGATGGCGGCTGAAGGCAAGGCCGATACAGGTGGCACCAAAAAAGAACGGCAGGACCAGGAGAGCATAGCTAGCCGCGAGCCAACCAAGCTGGCCCGGATTCCAGACGACCTCGAGCGCGTTGAACGGCAGGCGTTCGGCACCGGCGAAGCTGGCAACCGCAGTGATGCCGAACAGCGCTGCCGACGCTGTGAAGGCGGCCGGGTACCGTTTCACCAGAGGGCGGCGGGCCAATGCAACGAACGTACCGCTCGCGCCGAAGCCCAGGAGTGCTATGCTTATGATCATATAGGCAAATTGATGCCACTGAATGATCGAAAAGAGCCGCATCAGCAGCACTTCGTGAGCAAGGGTTGCCGCCGATATGAGACCAACCGGCAGCAGGCGCCCCGCTCTCATTGGGCTCTACCTCCCCTCAGCGGCACAAAGGCCACCGGCAGCAGCTGCCGGGTCGTGATGCTTCCGTCCCGTCGCTTCTCGACCAGCATGAGAAACTGGGTCGCGAAGGGGCCTCCAACGGGGACGACCATCCGGCCGCCCTTGGCGAGTTGCTCGACCAGCGGTGGCGGGATGTGACTTGCAGCGGCAGTCACCACGATACCGTCGAAAGGCGCGAGCGCAGGCCAACCATAGTAGCCGTCGCCCACCCTCACCTCGACATTGTCGAAGCGGAGCTCCGCCAATCGGGCGGCCGCCCTTTCGCCCAGCTCCGGTATGATCTCAATCGAGTAAACCTTCGCTGCGAGCGGCGACAAGACGGCTGCTTGATAACCCGAGCCAGTGCCGATCTCAAGGACAGCGTCGCCAGGCCCAACGTTGATCAGGTCCGTCATCAGCGCGACGATGAAGGGTTGCGAGATGGTCTGTCCGTATCCGATCGGCAATGGCCGATCTTGATAGGCCGCGCCACGTTGCTCCTCGGGCACAAAAAGGTGGCGCGGCACCCTTCCCATCGCCTCCAGCACAGCCGGATCGACGCCCTGGCCCTCGACCGCTGACGGCGCCGAACGGGCGTGCAATTTGATCGTCTCGATCATCGCCGCACGCTCGCCGAGTCGATCCTGAGCGGGCGCGGATGTCGAAACCACGGCGGCCGCACTTGCGAGAACCACCGCCATTAACGCTTGGCACTGGGCTAGAGGACGCATGAACTCTCTCCCGGTTATATCGCCGGAGTATAGTGGCGGCAGCGGGGCAATTTGTTGACCATTGAACGCCCGCTTTATGTCACACAGGACGCTGAGGGCAGTGTTCGCGAAGCTTTCGCACTACATGGGCCTCTGCGTATGGCGCGCGACACTTCCAGAGCCTTTCGCGCCAAAATACTTATGAATTGTCGCGGAGGTCGCGTCGTTTCTGTTTGAATGGTATGCCGCGTCCAATTGCTGCCACCCTCAACTTCACCTACATTGACCAAGTGGTAAAAAGACGCGTTCCAAAACGCGCAATCAATCAGAGGGGAAGTTCATGCATAGCAATTCCTTCAATTTCGCCATTTCCAGAAGAAATCTGATCAAAATTGCCGGCGCCTCCGCCGCGGTGGCTGCAGCGGGTATTCCAAGCCGCCTGCTCGCTGCCGACCCGACAAAGGTGGCAGCCGTTTATACCGTCCCGGTCGAGCAGCAGTGGGTTAGTCGTATTCACAAGGCGGCCAATACCGCCAAGGAGCGCGGCGACATCGAATATGTCTATTCGGAAAACACCGCAAACAACGATTACGAGCGCGTCATGCGCGAATATTGCGAGGCGGGCCACAAGCTGATCCTGGGCGAGGTCTTCGGCGTCGAGGATGCCGCCCGCGCCGTCGCCAAGGACTATCCTGACGTCGCCTTCCTAATGGGCTCGAGCTTCAAGCCCGATGCCGCCGTGCCGAACTTCTCGGTGTTCGACAACTATATCCAGGACGCATCCTATCTGTCTGGCATCATCGCCGGCGCGATGACCAAGTCCAAGAACATTGGCATGGTGGGAGGCTACCCGATCCCGGAGGTCAACCGGCTGATGAACGCCTTCATGGCCGGCGTGAAAGAAGTTGCCCCGGACACCAAGTTCCAGGTCGCCTTTATCGGCTCGTGGTTCGATCCGCCCAAGGCCAAGGAGACGGCGTTCGCCCAGATCGATGGCGGTGCGGATCTGCTGTATGCCGAGCGTTTCGGCGTGTCCGATGCCGCCAAGGAAAAGAAGATCCTGGCGATCGGCAATGTCATCGATACCCAGGCAGACTATCCGGACACCGTTGTCGCCTCCGCGCTGTGGCATTTCGAGCCGACGCTCGACAAGGCGATCGCCGAGGTGAAGGCCGGCAGTTTCAAGGCCGACGACTACGGCGTCTATTCCTTCATGAAGAACGGCGGCTGTTCGCTAGCACCTCTCGGCACCTTCGACAGCAAGGTTCCGGACGACATCAAGGCCAAGGTCGCTGAGAAAGAAAAGATGATCAAGGACGGCGCGTTCACCGTCGAGATCAACGACGCCGAGCCTAAGTCGAGCTAGCCTGTGCTCCCGTTCATGGGAGAGGTGGGCAACCTTGCCGGAGGGGATAACCCTTCGCCGGAAGCGACCACTCTCTCCCTGGACGGGAAAGAAAGCCTTCCCACATCGCCACTTCCGGTCACCGCCGTGTCAAGCAAACCTGCCCTTCGTCTTTCCGGCATCAGCAAGCGCTTCGGCCCACTCAGGGCAAACGAGGCTATTTCCTTCGAGCTGAAGCGGGGCGAAATCATAGCACTTCTCGGGGAGAACGGTGCCGGCAAAACGACGCTGATGAACATTCTCTTCGGCCACTATGTCGCTGACGAGGGAACCGTCGAGGCCTTCGGAAAGCCGCTTCCGCCGGGAGATCCGCGCGCGGCTCTCGATGCCGGCATTGGCATGGTCCACCAGCATTTCACCCTTGCTGACAACATGACGGTGCAGGAAAATATCGCGCTTGGCACGCAGAGCCTCTGGCGCATGCGGCTCGACAGGGCCGCAGCGCGGCGGCGCATCGAGCAACTGTCGGCCGATTTCGGCCTCGCCGTCGAACCCGCCGCCACCGTCTCCACGCTCTCGGTCGGCGAACGTCAGCGCGTCGAAATCTTGAAGGCACTCTATCGCGAAGCCCGTCTCCTGATCCTGGACGAGCCGACGGCCGTTCTAACACCCGCAGAGACCGATGCGCTGTTCCGGACACTGAAGCTGCTCGTCGCAAAGGGCCTGTCGATCATCTTCATCTCCCACAAATTGCACGAAGTAATGTCGGTCAGTGATCGGGTGCTGGTTCTGCGCTCCGGCCGGCTCGTTGGCGAGCGTGAAACGGGTTCAACCGACCGCAAAGAACTAGCCGCCCTTATGGTTGGCCAGGAGGTCAAGCCGGCGGAGGTCAACCCGGTAAAGCGGGGTGCACCGCTGCTGGCGCTCGAAAGGGTCTCCACGACGCCGTATAACGGGGCCGGCCTCGATCAAGTGTCGCTCACGCTCACGGCCGGCGAGATCACCGGCCTTGCCGGCGTTGCCGGCAATGGCCAGGCTGGCCTTGCGGCCCTCATCGCCGGCATCCGGCGCCCGACCACCGGGAGCATCTCCATCGCCGGGAGGGAAGTCGCCGACTGGTCGCCGCGCGCAGCACTCGCCCACGGCGTGGCCCGGATTCCAGAAGATCGCCACGCTATCGGCAGCATCGGCGACATGAGCGTGACGGAGAATGTCATCGGCGAACGCTACCGCAGTCCGCGGTTCAGTCGCATGGGCTTCCTGAACTGGAGGGCTGCCCGCGGCTTCGCCGAGAAACTCATCACCGACTACGAGGTCAAATGCCCCTCGCCCGAGGCTCGCATGCGCCTGCTTTCGGGCGGCAACATGCAGAAGCTAATCCTCGGCCGGGCCCTTGATCCCGACCCGACGGTCATCCTTGCAAGCCAGCCGACCCGTGGCCTCGATGTCGGCGCCGTCGCATATGTACACCGCATGCTGCTCGAAGCACGCGACAGGGGCGCGGCTATATTGCTGATATCCGAAGACCTCGAGGAGGTCCTGGCATTGTCCGACCGCGTCATCGTCATGTCCAAGGGACGCCTTTCGACGCCGTCTTCGCGCGGCGAGCGCAGCATTCGGCAACTGGGAGAGCTGATGGCGGGCCACGACGGGGAGCGCGGCGACCATGCGGCTTGAGCCAAAGCTTGCACCGTCCTTGGCGGTCACCTTGCTGTTTCCGCTGGCAGCCATCGCCACAACGCTGGTGTTGACGTCGATGCTCGTTCTCGTCGCTGGCGCTTCGCCGCTGTCCGTCTTCTATCTCGTGGCCAAGGGAGCGGCCGGCTCACAGTTCGCGCTTATGGAAACCCTGACCCGTGCGACGCCGCTGATCTTCACGGGCCTGGCGATCGCCGTCGCCTTTCGGGCCAAGCTCTGGAACATCGGCGCGGAAGCCCAACTCTACATCGGTGGCGTCGTCACCGTGGTGCTGGGAACCGGCACACTACCGCTACCTTCGGTCGTTCTGATCCCGGTGATCATGGTCGCCGTCATGGCCGCAGGCGCGCTGCTTCTGCTCGGCCCGGCCGTGCTGAAGACCCGCTTCGGCGTCGATGAGGTGGTCACCACGTTGCTGCTCAACTTCATCGTCCTGCTGTTCGTGTCGATGCTGCTTGAAGGTGTACTCAAGGACCCGATGGGGCTCGGCTGGCCGCAATCGCAAAAGGTCATCGCTGAAGCCCAACTGCCGCGCCTCATCCAGGGCAAGCGCCTGCACTACGGCTTCGCCATAGCGCTTGTTTCGGCCGTTCTCGTCTGGGTCGTCATGAAAAGGACGGTTCTCGGCTACGAAATGCGCGCCGTCGGCCACAATCCCGAGGGGGCACGTTTTGTCGGCATTCTGGTCAACCGCACGCTGATGAAGACGGCCTTGCTTTCGGGCGGGTTGGCCGCACTTGCAGGCTTTTCCGAAGTCTCGGGGCTCAAGGGAAACCTGACGCTCGACCTGTCGCCAGGCTACGGTTACACCGGCATCGTCGTCGCGATGCTCGCCATACTCAATCCGCTCGGCGTCATCGCATCGGCCATCTTCGTCGCCGGCATCTTCGTCGGCGCCGATGCCATGAGCCGTGCCGCCAAAGTGCCGAGTTACATAGCCGACGTCATGGTTGCGACTTCGCTTCTGTCGATGGTTGTCGCGATCCTTCTGGCGCGATTCCGGATCAGGTGGAGGTGACATGGACGCGCTTGAAATCCTCTTCACCGCCTCCTTCTGGGTTGCCGCCATCCGGATCGCATCCCCGCTGATCTTCGCGACCATGGGCGAGTTGATATGCGAGCGCGCGGGCGTTCTCAACCTGGGCATCGAAGGGATCATGACGGCCGGGGCTTTTGCCGGCTGGTTCACCGTCTATTCTGGCGGCGATCTTTGGGCCGGCGTGCTGGTCGCGGCCATTGTCGGCGCCATGTTCGGCTTGCTGCACGCCACGCTCACCGTACCGCTCGGCCTGTCTCAACACGTCGTCGGCATCGGCATCACGCTGCTTGCCACGAGCTTGACCTACTTCACCTATCGGCTTGCGCTGCCCGAGGTGACGTCGCCGCCGAAGATTGAGCCGTTCCAGCCGTTGCCGATCCCGGGTCTTTCCAGCCTTCCCGTCATTGGCGAGGCGCTGTTTTCCCAGACGCCGCTGACCTATCTCGCGTTCGTGTCAGTCGCAGCCGTCGCCTGGATCCTTTACCGCACGCCCATTGGCCTTGCCGTTCGCGCTGTCGGCGAAAACCCCTCGGCGGTCGAGGCCCAGGGCATTTCCGTGACCGGCATCCGCACGGGTGCCGTCGCCATCGGCAGCGCGCTGATGGCGGTGGGTGGCGCCTTTCTCACTACTTCGGCCTTCAATTCCTTCTTTTTTCAGATGATCAATGGGCGCGGCTGGATTTGTATCGCGCTGGTCGTCTTCGGCTCCTGGCGGCCAGGGAAGGCGCTGATCGGCGCCATACTGTTTGCCGCCTTCGATGCCTTTCAGGTTCGCCTGCAGCAGATATCGGGCGGTATCGTTCCCTATCAGGTTTTCCTGATGATGCCGTATGCGTTGTCGATCCTGGCGCTGATCCTGGTCGCGCGTCGCGCCACCTATCCCAAAGCTTTGATGATCCCGTACCAGAAAGGCGAAAGATGAGTTTCGACTTGATTGTAAAGGGCGGCACGCTGCCCGACGGAACCGTCGCCGATATCGGCATCAATGGCGACAGGATCGCCGCGATCGAGCCCAGCATCGATGCCGAGGCCGGTCGCGTCGTCGATGCCTCGGGCAACCTCGTCAGCCAGCCTTTTGTCGATCCGCATTTCCATATGGACGCAACGCTGTCCTATGGCCTGCCGCGTATCGCCTCGGGCACGCTCCTCGAAGGCATCACGCTGTGGGGCGAACTCAAGCCGGTCCTGACCCATGAGGCCGTAAAGGAGCGCGCGTTGGCCTATTGCGATTGGGCGGTGTCGATGGGGCTCCTGGCCATCCGCACCCATGTCGATACCGGCGACGACCGCCTCCTGGCAGTGGAAGCCCTGCTCGAAGTCAAGAAGCAGATCGCGCCCTATATCGACCTTCAACTCGTCGCCTTCCCCCAGGACGGTCTCTATCGCTCGCCGAATGCGCGCGAGAACATCATTCGCGCCCTCGACCTGGGAGTCGACATCGTCGGCGGCATCCCGCATTTCGAGCGGACCATGTCCGAGGGCATGCGGTCCGTTACCGAACTTTGCGAGATCGCGGCCAAGCGTGGCCTGATGGTCGACCTGCATTGCGACGAAACTGACGACCCGCTTTCGCGCCATATCGAACAGCTTGCCTATGAAACTAAGAGGCTCGGCCTGCAGGGCCGGGTGGCAGGTTCGCACCTCACCTCGATGCATTCGATGGACAACTACTATGTCTCGAAGCTGCTGCCGCTGATTGCGGAGGCCGGTGTCTCGGCAATTCCCAATCCGCTCATCAACATCATGCTGCAGGGGCGGCACGACACCTATCCCAAGCGCCGCGGCATGACGCGCGTGCCCGAAATGCTCAAGGCCGGCATCCGCACCGGCTGGGGCCAGGATTGCGTGCGATCCATGGTACTCCCTCGGCACAGCCGACATGCTCGACGTCGCCTTCATGGGATTGCACGTCGCCCAGATGTCCTCGCCCGCGGACATGCGCACCTGCTTCAACATGGTCACCAAGGTCAACGCCGAGATCATGGGGCTCGATCATCTCGGCCTGGCCGTTGGCAAATCCGCAAGCCTGGTGGTGCTCGATGCGGGCAATCCGATCGAGGCGGTGCGCTTGCGCGCCGAGCGGCTTTGCGTCGTGGCGAATGGGAAGGTCGTGGCTGAACGCGAAAAGCACGATACGACCCTGTCCATCAAGGGCCGCCCGGCGACCATCAACCGCCGCCACCTCGTTCCACGGTTGGCGCGTTGACCGGACTGGACGAGAACAAGCTTCAACAGCTGATCAAACCGGATTTGAACTGGCACCAATGCCGCGAAAGGCTCTCTTTCTGGCAAGCAAGGTTTTCACACGATATCGCAAAGCAGGGGAACGAGAACTGGCGTTCTCCCAGACTTCTTCATCGGTGCGCATGCGGCGGTCAGCGGGCTGCCGTTGCTCACGCGTGACGTTGGTCGCTATCGAACCTATATCCCGACATTGACATTAATTGCCCCGGATTTGCCGACTTAGTGGCCCTGGCGGATCGGGATTGAGCAACGGTCGCACCAGGCAACCCACTCCACCTTCGTCGCGCTCGGAAGCGGTAATGGGAACGAAACTACGCACGACCTGTTGGGATCAAGGAACGCGACGGCGAGTTTCATATCGCCGAACCGAGCCGCGCAACATTCGTGGATCCCCGGGCGATGGCAACGACTAGAAACAGTCCAGAACATTCGGCCACGCAGGGGCCGGCTCTTGAGAACCCCCATATGAGCGGTCTTTCGCTTGGTGATATCCGACAGCAAGCCGAGGATTGCCGCCGCTGCGACCTCTACAAGCATGCGACCCAGCTTGTCTTTGGTGCGGGTCCGGAAAACGCGAAACTTATGCTTGTCGGTGAACAGCCTGGAGACAAGGAAGATCTAGCGGGAAAGCCCTTTGTCGGCCCTGCAGGCACCGTATTGACCGAATGTTTGGAGGAAGCCGGCATCGAACGCGAGGCCTGCTATCTGACCAACGCGGTCAAGCACTTCAAGTATGAGCAGCGTGGCAAGCGCAGACTGCATTCGAAGCCCAATGCCGGCGAAGTTCAGCGTTGCTCCTGGTGGCTCGGCGCCGAACTCGCCCGCCTGCGACCAGCCGTAGTCGTGGCGCTCGGCGCTACGGCAGCAAGAGCACTGCTCGGAAGATCGATCAGGGTGACCAAGGATCGTGGGCGGCCGCTGGAAGTTGGTTCCCGGTTTCTGATCGTCGTAACAATCCACCCATCATACCTGCTGCGAATTCGCGATCGATTGAATGCCAATCGCGAGCGGGAGCATTTTGTTGCCGATCTGCGCCTTGCCAATGAACTGCTGTCTGGGAAAATTGAGCCGGCTGCGCGGCGACAAACAAGGTGAAATTCGCGTCCTGATCGTCGCACTATGGCCGGCCTCCAAAGGAGGAGTTTCGGAACCATTTGAGCATCTGCCCGTTTTTCGTTCGTCCTTCGGGCCACATTGATGGGCGCGGGGTACTAGTCCGAATGAATACCGAGTGGATCCAATGGCCGATAAACTGGACGAGCGCGGCGAGCCGCTGTCAGCAACGCACGATGCCGAAAGGACTACCTTCTCTGCCAGGGAAACGCGCCAGGCGGGAATGGGCAGGCGCGTTTTTTTGGTTCTTGCGGCGAGCCTAGCCCTCGTCCTGCTTGCGTGGGGAGCGGTAGAACTGACAAGCCGTGCCACCGGAGACCAGTCTAGTAGCGAAGGCAGTGTCACTGCGGCGCAACCCAAGTAATCGAGCCGCAGGTGCCAGGTTAGAATTTCACAAGGTTGGTAGCCAAGCAGGCGCGATCCGGGAGAATCGACGCCGCGTTGCTCGTTGCCGAAGATGGCGAAGCTGAAGCAGCTCGAGAATGAGAACGCGCGGCTTATAAAGATTGTCGTGGACCTGACCATGGACAGCTAGATGCCGCAGGACGCCATTCGGCTCGAGGGCATGAACAGAACGAAAATTCCACCGAAAAGCAGGAAGGAATTCGCCATTCCATTTTCTCTTGCAGGTTCGTTCCCGTTCGTTTTTAATCCGCCTACTTTCGCCACGAAAGTCAGTCGCGTTTGATCGAGGAGGGTCGACGCGATCAAGACAGACATCGTCGTCTTAATAATCGGAGGAACAACCATGTCAGCTTTCAAATGGACTCTTGCGGCCACATCCACGCTTTCACTCCTTGCTGCTTCCAATGTCTTCGCGGCGACGGAACTTCAATGGTGGCATGCCATGACGGGCGCCAACAACGAAACGGTTGAAAGGCTTGCGAAGGAATTCAACGAGAGCCAGTCGGACTACAAGGTCGTTCCAGTGTTCAAGGGTACCTATGCTGAAACATTGAACGCGGGCATCGCTGCTTTCCGTTCCAAGCAGTCGCCTGCAATCCTGCAGGTGTTCGATGCCGGCAGCGGCGTGATGCTGGGCGCCGAGGGCGCTGTGGTGCCGGTGGCGGACGTTCTTCAGAAGGGCGGCTACGAGTTCAACAAGGATCAGTACCTGCCAGGCATCGTCGCGTACTATTCCAAGGCGGACGGGACCATGCTGTCCTTCCCATTCAACTCGTCCTCGCCGATCCTCTATTACAACAAAGACGCCTTCACGAAGGCCGGCATCGATACCGCAAAGCCACCGGCCACATGGCCCGAGGTCTTCGAGGCGGCCAAGAAGATCAAGGCGAGTGGGGCGGCAAATTGCGGCTTCACATCGACCTGGCTGACCTGGATCCAGACCGAGAACTTCTCCGCCTGGAACAACGTGCCCTACGGCACGAACGAGAACGGCCTCTCTGGCCTCGAAGTCGAACTAAAAATCGACGCTGCGCTCTTCGTCGAGCATTTCCAGTCGATTGCCGACCTCGCCAAGGATGGAACGTTCCGCTATGGCGGCCGCACATCGGAAGCAAAGCAGCTGTTCATGTCGGGCGAATGCGCCATCCTGACCGAATCATCCGGCGGTCTCGGCGACATCGTGAAGTCGGGGATCAACTATGGCGTCGGCCAGCTTCCCTACTATGAAGGCCATGGTCCACAAAACACCATCCCCGGTGGCGCAAGTCTCTGGGTCTTCGCCGGCAAGAGCGACGGCGAATACAAGGGCGTGGCCGAGTTCTTCCACTTCCTCTCGAAAACGGAAACCCAGGCCCAGCTACACCAGGTTTCGGGCTATCTGCCAGTGACGCTGGCAGCCTATGAAGAAACCAAGAAGTCCGGCTTCTACGAAAAGAATCCGGGCCGGGAAACGCCGATCAAGCAGATGATGGGCAAGGCTCCCACCGAAAATTCGAAGGGTGTTCGCCTCGTCAACCTCCCGCAGGTTCGAGACATCCTCAACGAAGAGTTCGAAGCGATGCTTGCTGGCCAGAAGGATGCAAAGACGGCGCTCAGTGAAGGTGTAACGAAGGCAAACGCGGCAATCAAAGCAGCGATCGGAAACTGAACCTCTAAACGAAATGTCCGCACCGCAAAGCGGTGCGGACTGGTATTCCCTGGAGGGGACGTTTCATGCAGTCCGTCGTGTTTCCCAACAAGGTGCTGCCGTATCTTCTGCTTGCGCCTCAGATCGTCCTGACGATCGTCTTCTTCTTTTGGCCCGCAAGCCAGGCTCTCTACCAGTCGGTCCTGCGCGAGGATCCGTTCGGCCTGAAATCCGGTTTCGTCGGCCTCGCCAACTTCCAGGCGATCCTGTCCAATCCGGACTACCTGCATTCGCTGAAGGTCACGGTGGTCTTCAGTCTCGCGACGGCCCTGTTGTCTATGGCTCTCGCTCTCCTGCTGGCCACGTCGGCAGACCGCGTGGTGCGGGGGCGCAACATCTATCGTACGCTTCTGATCTGGCCCTATGCGGTCGCCCCCGCCGTTGCCGGCATGCTCTGGCTCTTCATGTTCAATCCGGCGATGGGAACGTTCGCCTACATTCTGCGCCGGAACGGGTTTGTTTGGGATCCGCTCCTCAATGGCAACCAGGCGATGTGGCTGGTCATCGTTGCGGCGGCCTGGAAGCAGATCAGCTACAACTTCCTGTTCTTCGTCGCCGGCCTGCAAGCGATACCGAAATCGCTGATCGAGGCCGCCGCGATCGATGGCGCCCGCGGCAGCAAGCGGTTCTGGACTATCGTCTTTCCGCTTCTTGCGCCCACGACGTTCTTCCTGCTGGTCGTCAACACCGTCTACGCCTTCTTTGATACCTTCGGCATCATTCATGCCGTCACCGGCGGGGGACCGGCAAAGGCCACCGAAACGCTCGTCTACAAGGTTTACAACGACGGTTTCGTCAATCTCGACCTCGGCAGTTCGGCGGCCCAATCAGTGATCCTGATGATCATCGTCGTTGCGCTGACGGCCTTCCAGTTCCGCTTCGTCGAGAAGCGGGTCCATTACTCGTGAGACCCCGATGATCGAAAATCGCCCCATTTCCACCCTGATCAGCCACCTGGTGCTCGTGATCGGGATCATCATCGTTGCGCTTCCGATCTACTACACGTTCGTCGCGTCGACGCACACGTCGATCGAGATCGTGCGCCCGCCGATGTCGCTCGCGATCGGCGACCATCTCGTGGAAAATTACAAGGAAGCAGTCGGTGGCGGCGTCGAGCGCGTCGTCGGCGTCAGCCTCGAGCGGCTGCTTTTCAACTCGACGGTCGTGGCGATCGCAATCGCGGTCGGCAAGATCGTGATTTCCTTTCTCTCCGCCTTCGCGATCGTCTTTTTCCGCTTTCCGCTGAAGATGCTGTTCTTCTGGATGATTTTCATCACGCTGATGCTTCCGGTCGAGGTGCGCATCCTGCCGACCTACAAGGTGATCGTGGACCTAGGCCTGATCGACACCTATGCGGGCCTGACGCTGCCGCTGATGGCTTCGGCGACGGCGACCTTCCTCTTTCGCCAGTTCTTCCTGACGATACCGGGAGAACTGGTGGAAGCCGCGCGCATCGACAATGCCGGGCCGTTTCGCTTTATGCGGGACATCCTGCTGCCACTCTCTGCAACGAACATCGCCGCGCTCTTCGTCATCCTCTTCATCTACGGCTGGACCCAGTACCTCTGGCCCCTGCTCGTCACCAACGACGCCAAGATGAATACGATTATCATTGGGCTCAGGCGGATGATCGACTTCACCGACGCCTCGACCCCCTGGAACTATATCATGGTCACCGCGATCCTGGCGATCATCCCCCCTATCCTCGTCGTGGTGCTAATGCAGCGCTGGTTCGTCAAAGGTCTTGTGGAGACAGAAAAGTAATGGCTGAGATTACCCTTAAAGACGTCCGCAAGACCTACGGCACGGTGGAAGCGATCAAGGGCGTCTCGCTCGACATGACGGATGGCGAATTCGTCGTGCTGGTCGGTCCGTCGGGCTGCGGCAAGTCCACGCTCCTGCGCATGATCGCCGGGCTCGAAAGCATCACCGGCGGCGATATCCTCATCGGCACGCGCCGGGTCAACGATGTGGAACCGGCCGAACGCGATATTGCCATGGTCTTCCAGAACTATGCGCTCTACCCGCACATGAGTGTGCGCCAGAACCTCGCCTACGGGCTGAAGAACCGCAATACACCGGCCGCCGAGATCGACCGGCGAATAGCGACCGCCGCCAGGACGCTGGAGATCGAACCCTACCTGGACCGCAAGCCGCGCCAGCTTTCGGGCGGCCAGCGCCAGCGTGTCGCGATGGGGCGGGCCATTGTCCGGCAACCGGCCGCCTTCCTCTTCGACGAACCGCTCTCCAATCTGGACGCAAAGCTGCGCGGACAGATGCGCATAGAGATCAAGCGGCTGCAGCGGTCGCTCGGAACGACGAGCGTGTATGTCACGCACGATCAGATGGAAGCGATGACGCTCGCCGATAGGCTGGTCGTCGTTAATGCCGGCCGGATTGAACAAGTCGGTACACCGCTGGAGCTCTACGAGAAACCCGCGACAACGTTCGTTGCCACTTTTATAGGCTCGCCCTCGATGAATCTCTTGCAAGGCAAGGACATGTCGGCGGGGTGGTCGCTCTCCCCGGATGTGGTGCGCCCGAATGCCGACTATACGCTCGGCATCCGCCCCGAGGATCTTTCCCCGATACCCGCCGATTCACCAGGTTTGCCATTCGCGGCCACGGTCCGGATCGACGGTATCGAACTAGTCGGGGCCGAGAGCCTCCTGCATGGTCGGCTCAAAAACGGCAGCGAATTGATCTTCCGAGTTTCCGGGCGAGCACACAACGAGATCGGCGACGAGGTGAAAGTTGGCGCCGGTGCGGAAGCTCTCCATATGTTCAGTGCAAACGGCGGCCACCGACATGGATAAGTCGCTCGCAGATTGCAATCGAGCCTGACCGCCACCCCCGCTCATATATTAGTAGTTGGAAAGGTACGATTTCGCCATCACGTTTGACCTTTGAATCGCACATGGTCTGAACTTCAGCAGCCAGCGGCACCAATGAAAATGGCGGACATCTGTGCTCAGGAAAAGCCAAGGTCCCCAACGATGACATTATGCGATCCTCAGGATGGAGTGCTCTGCTGAGCTTTCAAACCGACGCCCTGACGAAGAGAAGTTCCAATGAAAACCAGGATAGAAATCGCAGCGGACCTTCAAAGACTGGGCATCCAACCGGGCGACCTGGTGATGGTCCATGCCTCTTTGAAAGCCATCGGTGGTGTCGAGATAGGCGCGGCCACTGTCGTCGGCGCTCTTGTCGACGCTATCGGGCCAACGGGCACCGCGATGGGATATGCCTCATGGGACCGATCACCGTATGAGGGACACTGAACGGCGCTAAGATGGATGAGAAACTGCGTCGTAACTGGCCACCCTTTGATCCTGGGACCTCGGCAGCATATCGCGGTTTCGGCATGCTCAATCAGTTCCTCGTCCAAAATCGCAGTACGCGACGAAGCGCTCACCCGGACGCATCAATGGTCGCGATCGGTCCTCTAGTGGAAATACTCACAGAGCCACAATGTCTTGGACAGGCGTTGGGAAAAGGCTCGCCTCTTGAACGTTTTGTCCGCCTGGGTGGAAAAGTTCTGTTGCTTGGTGCTCCGCTCGCCTCCGTGACCGCGCTGCACTATGCCGAGGCTATTGCCAATATTCCCGGTAAACGCCGCGTGACCTACGAGATGCCGCTCCTAGGTCCAGACGGTCAAACGATCTGGGAATTGACGGAGGATTTCGACTCAAACGGCATCCTGGATTGCTTTGCGGTCGATGGACAGCCGGACGCGGTGGAAACGATCGCGCGCGCATACATTGCCCTCGAACGGCACCAGATTGGCCGAGTAGGAGACGCATTCAGCTATTTATTTGATGCGCAGGACATCGTTTCCTTCGGCGTTTTGGCGAGAGGCCATCGTCACAAGTTCGGGCCTGCGCAGAAGAGCGTGAGGACGACTTCGTCCAACGACGTCGCAAAGGCGAGCACAGCGCCAGAGAGTACGCCCGGCATGGCGAGCGGCAGGGTAATACGGCGGAACACCGTGGCCGGCGAAGCTCCGAGGCTCTGGGCCGCAAGCTCGACGCGTTCGCGCTCACCACCGCAAAAGGCACTGCCACGACTGTGTGGGCGATGATCAGCCCATGTAGGGGGACGATCGGCCAACCCCGCAGCTTAAAAGCACGAGTCTAAATGATGACCTTCCAAGCGAAGATCATCAATCTGCAGCTCAGTTTGTTCCGAACCGTTCAAGCATCTTTCGCAACTGGACGTTCTCTTGTTGAAGCCGATGCGCGAGCAGCCCTTTCAGCCGACGGTTCTCTACCTCGAGCACGGCAAGCTCGTCGTAAAGTGCTTCGGGAGCAGCGGTAGTCGTCCTGCTACCAAGGGGACGACCACGGCGCGTTGGCCCTTGGCGCTTCGGCTTATCTTCTGGTGGAATCGTCTTCGTGCGGTTTGCCTCCATCGGCGAGATGGAAGCAGGACCGGAAACATCCTCGGTGCGAATGTTCTCTTCTGTCGGGGCCGCCGGATCTGAGGTCCGCTCAACGGCGCCGGTCCCAGCGCTCTCGTTCGGGCAAACCTCCGCACTTTGCCCCGGAGAAGGCTCGTCGGGGCACTGAGCCGGTTCGAACAGTTGCGGCGCTTCGGTCTCCGCCTGGCGCACGAGGGCTTTCAGGTCCGTATCGCCCCAGATGGAAGATGGATTGGTTGTCGTCCGCCGCCGGGCCGATTTGACTTCGACGATAAACTTGCGCTGCTGCGGTTTCATAGGGATCCAACGTTGAAGGCGCGCCATCAGCTTACGACGCGTCAAAGCGCTCAAGCATTTTCTTGAGCTGCATGTTCTGCAACAGCAACTTCTCTGCCAGCCGGCGTCTAAGTTGCCTGATGTCCTCGTCCAGTGTGGTCATCTCATCGGCGAGTGTCATCGGCGGCTGAGGAGCACTGGAGTCGCTATCTCCATACTCGACGGCATCGGCCACGGCAACATCGCTGGCGCTCGTTTTCCGGCTGCGCCTTTGCCTTTTCGTCGGCGGTGGTCGCGTTGGTCCGGCGGGTTCCAGAAGCGCCACGCGATCGTCGGGACTTGACCGGTCGACCGTTGTGGTGGGCGCCCGTTCACCGCCGACAGTCGCGGCGTCGAGATTACCTGCAGCCTCGTTCGGGGCTTCCACTATCGGTTCGTCAACTTCGCCGAGCGGTTCCTCGATCGCGATTTCACGCGGGCTTTCCGGCTCCTTGACCGTTCGCCCCAAAGACGCCAGTTGGACCAGATATTTCCATGGTGATTTCATATGTGCCGCCACCTCGAGCAATGGCACCGAATCCTCCGCTGCAGCTCTCGACGAACGGCAGCGAGAATGTGATGAGGAGGGCCGATCGCTTAAATCCAATCAGCCCTTCACCGATGATCAGGCAAGACCCAGTCGCTTGCGCAGATCGGCGTTCTCAGCTCGGAGTTTTTCGGCCAGCGCCTTGCGGAGCCGAGCGTTCTCTTCTTCAAGCTGACGAAGATCAGCAATGTCGTCGAGGACTGGGACCGGAGCCGGCGTTTCGATCGTTTGCTTTGCCCCACGGGTTTTTCCGGTGCCCTTGCCGACCTTCTTTCCCCTGGTTTTGGCAACGGCCGGCGCCTCTGCCGACCTGTCTGCGCGCTTCCTGCGTCCTCTCATGGGCTGGGCAGCAACTGCCTCCGGTGTTTCAGCAGTTGCGTCTGAAACGACATTTTTCGGCCGCGGTCCTCGGCGCTTCCTGGGCGGCGCTGCTTCCGCCGGTGGCGCCGTCTCTGTGGTCTCGGTATTGCTCTCGTCTGCCATGAGTGTTTTCCCTCTCGAACTGATGATCTTTTCCAATGAGTAGCGAGCAGAGTCAACAATCACACCTAGCGAGGTCATCCCTGCTTTAGCGTGAAGCCGTCGCCAGCAGCGGGAAAGCGTACCAGGTACCGGCCGCGAATGCGGCCAGGGGCGGTCCGCGCTGTTCCGCTGGCAAACCCATTTTTTTTGCGGCAGCGTACCGGAATCGGGGAAGCAGACCGTCCCTCTCTCGAGCTTGGCGGTTAGCGTACATGAGCAACTTATGTTGGATTGCGATCCCTGCCCGCGCCCAGTGAACCATCGGGCTGCGCTATTCGCCCCGCCTACGGCACATTGGATTAGCAAGCCAAACGTACACTGTGACCCGTAATCTGCGGTATGACTTCCTGCGCCTCCCGACCGCGCGCGGCCGCCATTCTCAGTTTACTTATTGCAATGCATTGGCGCCGGATCGCCCTAGCGATACGGCAGACGTGTCGAAAAGGAGGCCGAAAGCAATGCCAATGAGTAGGAGCAGAGCCACTTGAGAAACCATCTCAGAGGAGAAGTCCTCAAACACCTGGCCCTCCCGTCGCTTTCGGGACTTCGACTGCGCAAGCGCCTGAATTGTCCCGATTGGCGTTCACGAAGTCGTTGCGAGATCGTTAGGCGTTTGATTTCGCTCGAATGTCCGCCAGCAATATATTCGCGAGATCGACGAACTGGCCCTGCGGAAACTTTGACAAATACGCTTCAATCATCTCGACGTTACCGGTGTCTCGAACTGTTTCCCAGAATGAAACCTCGATACCAGGGTCGGCGTCGCCAGCCCCTCCTTGCGCAACGCGTGCGGCTGCCAGTTCGGCGAACTGACCCGTCGGGAACCGCTTCAGGTAAAGGAGATACTCGGCCGGGTCGTCGCTCTCCTGTACCGCCTCCCAAAAGGCCACCTCGACTCGACGCACCTCGTCGCTTTTGTCATCTACTGAGAAGGGCTCTTCGACAGACGAGGATCGCTCGGCGGTGTCGACGGACGATAGCTCCACATTCAGGCTTGGTTCGGCCTGCGGGTCGAACAGGACGCGGAAGACCCGGAGTGGACGCGCAATGTTCTTGACTTGGTGCTCACCCAAATCCTCGAAGGTGGTATCCACGCGATCGCGCAGATGATCTCGTACCCCTCTTGTCACGCAGATACCGCCGGCATCAGCGAGGCCTTCGAGCCGGGCGGCGATATTGACGCCATCCCCGAAGATATCGCCGTCTTTCACCAGAACGTCGCCGATATTGATCCCGATGCGGAAGTTCATCTTCCGGTCGTCGGCAAGCGCCTGATTGGCACGCCACATCGCCTGCTGAATGGCGACTGCGCAGTTGAAGGCATGGAGGATCGATGGAAATTCCGCCAACACGCTGTCGCCGGCGGTCCCGAAAATCTGACCATGGGCGCTTTCGATAAGACCGTCGACAATAGTGCGGTGCGACGTCAAAGTCGCAAGCGTCTGCTCTTCGTCGGCATTCATCAATCGAGAATAACCTTCGATATCGGCCGCAAGGATCGCTGCAAGCTTTCTTTCAAGTGGTGGCGCCTCCATGTGAACGGTCCAATCCAACGCCTTCGTTTCCACTGTGCAGTCGAACCATCAACCGATGGGAATGCAGCTTTGTTCCCTTCCGCAGGCGCTGGAAGCCGGCTATGTTCGGCATGAACCGATCCGAATGACACGCGCCGCCAGACGCTCGTGCTTACCGCCAAGGCTGACGAAGTGCTGCGGCGATCGCGCACCATTCACCAGACCGAAATCCGTGACACGGCCCAGCGCCTGATAGAGCCTCTCAGCGATCTCCGAGAGAACGGCCCGCGTCAGCCGCTTGAGCAAGCCAATGTCAAAGACACCTTTCCCTATGAAGGCCGCCAGGCAGCATCGACAAGGAGACGATGCGGACCTTCGATGAGGCCTGCCTGTCCGTCCGGCAAGAGCTGACCCCAGGCGAGATCAAGGCGCTGCGCGAGTAAAATCACGTTAGCCAGCCAGTCTTCGCGCGCTACCTCAATACCAACGAGTCGACCGTACAAAAATGGGAAACCGGCGCGATCATTCACTGGGAACCGACTTGCTGCAGCACAGCTGCGGCATTCCTGCCATTCGGGGTCGGCGCGAAGTATCGATTGAGATCATCTTCTGTGCGTGGGAGCCGGCGCACGCGCATGTTTGACAATCGGCTTCACGCGGAGGCTTGCCGCTGCATCCAGCGAAGCAGGGCTTCCAAGGCCCCGCGCCTCGGGTGCTCGGCCCGATAGACAAAGTAGAAGCCGTAGCCGGGCAGAACGATATCGCTGACTCGCAGAAGACGGCCATCGCGAAGCTCCCGTGCAACGAGCACGTCACTACACAGCCCAAGACCCTGTCCGGCTACGATCGCTTCGATCCCGTGGTGCTCTTCGTGGATTTTCAGTTGCGGTGGCCGGACGGTGCCGCTGATTCGGTAGCCTGCCGCTCGGGCCGCAGTTTCCCAGTGACGCCAAGTGGGCGCACCTACGTCGGTCAGGGGCCAGCCGACCTCGACACGTGGCAGATCGAGGATCGCCTGAGGCTCGATCATGCGGACGCCTCCCTGAAGAACCGACGGCGCCGCAACGACGTGGAAGGTATCGCGAAGTAGCTCCACCGCGACTCCGTCTGTCGGGGATCGCCGCGCATAACGGATCGCAACGTCAACTTCGCCCGTGCGAAGGTTCAGTACCGTATCCGTTCCCACAAGGTCGAGTGTCGATCCCGGCGCTTCCGCTCGCCAGCTTTCCAGGCGCGGCAGCAGCCAGCGCGCGGCGAAGGCACTGGTTGTCGTCACCCGAAGATGGCCGATCGGGCTGCCAGGGGTAAGGCGCGCAAGCTCGTCCGAGATCGACAGAAAAGCGTCCCGGACAACCGGCAGAAGCTGTGCGCCCGCAGTGGTGAGCTGCAACGGCCTCGGCTGGCGCTGAAAAAGGGGCTGGCCGCAATAGCGTTCCAGTAGCCGTATCTGGTGGCTGACGGCTGTGGGTGTGACGGACAGTTCCTCGGCCGCCTTCCTGAAGCTCAGAAGGCGGGCCGCGGATTCGAAGGCCTGAAGCTCTCGAAGAGGCGGAAGGCGGTGCATGCATCGAATTCTAGATGAATTGTACTCACCTTGCCTCGAATTCTTTGCTGTTGCCGCGCATCTCATCGAGTCCGATCATTCCGGCATTCTGGAAGGAGATCATCATGCTGGACGGACAATCGGCATCGACCGCTGCAACCATGATCGAAAGGTTTGAACAGATCCGCCCTTTGCTGGCAGAGCAATCCGGGCGCTTTGACGCGGATCGAAGGCTGTCGGACGAGGTGTTTGGTGCCTTGAGCGAAGCGGGGTTCTTCCGCCTCCTGCTGCCAGCTCAACTGGGCGGATGCGGGCTTTCGCCCCTCGACTTCATGGCCGTGGTCGAGCATGCCGCAGCAGTTGATGGAACAATCGGCTGGCTCGTCGGAAACGGAGGCGGCATTTCGCGCGCTGGCGGCTATCTGCCTTTGGACGCCGCACAGAAGGTGTTCGGGAAACCGTCGGCCTTCGTCGCCTCAAGCACAGGCGCGATTGGCAAGGCGGTCCCTGCTGAGGGTGGATACCGAATCACTGGCCGGTGGCCTTTTGCCAGCGGCGCGCCACACGCCACGACCTTTGCCCCGCTTTGTGAAGTGAACGAAGGCAGTGGGCGGATCGTTCTAGCGTTCTTGCCCCGTGAGGCCGTCAATCTGATCGACAACTGGCATGTGTCAGGGATGAGAGGCACCGGAAGCTGGGACTTCGAGGCAGACAACGCGTTCCTGCCAGCCGAATTCGTTTGCGACTTTCAGCCAAATCCTACCCACGCCGGTGTCGTCTATCGCCTTCCGGGCATTTCCGCCTTTGTCTGGACTGTTGCCACAGTGCCGCTTGGGATCGCGAAAGGCGCAATCGACGCGCTCATCTCGTTAAGCTCCGGCCACCGTCGTCAGGGCATGACCGTCCCCGTCGCAGAACGCGAACTGGCTCACGCAGAGATCGGGCGCTGCCTTTCGCAGTGCAGGGCGGCTGGCGCCTACATGCGGTCAGCCATGTCGGCCTTGTGCGCGTCCGTCGAAAGCGAAGGCTCTGACCTGGTTGCGGCCCGGATCAACTACCGGCTTGCCTGTTCTCACGCCGCTGAAGTCGCAGTGAGCGTCGTACTGCGGGTGAACGATCTGATCGGAGCCCGGGCCCTTGCCGAGTCCCAGCCCTTCGAGAGGCGCGAACGCGACGTTCGCGCGGCGGCCAAACACATCGCCATGAGTGCCGAGCAGTTTGTGATCGGTGGCCGCTACGCTCTTGGCGGCGATATCAGCGGCGCAAGCTTCTAACGATCAGCGCGCGCTGGTCCCGACGTAATCCGCCGCGTCGGTCCGCTGTAGAGATGCCGGGGCCGGCCGATCTTCGGCGGCGGGTCCGTGATCATCTGTTTCCACTGGCTGATCCAGCCCACCGTCCGTCTGATCGCGAGGATCGCCGTGGGGAAGCGCATCGCCTCAGGCGGCCGCTCCGCCTCAGAGGCTTTGCCCCTTACCCGGAAGCGCCCAGCGGCCGCGAGCGGCGAGCCTATGGGCGCTAAGCTGATGTCATTGGTTCGTGGTACCGAATGGCATATCCTGGAATGACGATATTCCTGGATTGGCACGGACTGCGATGCGTCAGAAGTCACCGAAGACGAAATCTCCGCGAGAGAACTCCGACCCGGTTCTCGCCCGTGAACGAGAGGTCGCCAAGACCGTGGCAATCAATGCTCTTCTCACCCGGCCGATCGCAGTTCTTCCAGCCAAGATTGGCGACCCGATCCGACCCTTTGCACTCGGGCTCTGGGATGAAATCCGCCCTCTCCTGAAACCGGAATTCAGCGTCACGGCTCTGCGCAAGACGATGGCAACTTATGTGCATTCGCGGAGCTATCAGATCGCGGTCGCGCGACCCGGATCCGTCCGCCATGACATCAATGGTACACCGGTCGGTCCTGTATCGGACGCCGACAGGTTGGATGCACAACAGAAGTACGAGGGTTTCAAGGCGCGCGATGGATCACGCAATCCAAAGTCGGCACCTCCCCTCCCCACCCCAGCGTCAAAGTCGGACGTGATCCGCGCTGGCCTCCTCAAACGGAAGGACACCCCGCGCTAGACAAGCGGCGGCCTCCCTGACGGCCGAGCAGTGAGAAAGTGACGCGCAGTCGAAATAGGAAGCCAGCTCCGTTGTGATTCCTCTGGACTTATTTGCTACCAGCAAGCATGCGGTTTTCAACACCGGAGCTACGGCGCGAAGGCCCCGGGGTTGCCTGCGGGGCCATTCGTTAGGGCTGCCTGAACCCGTCACATAGGGTCATTTCCCTTCATCGCGTTCGACATATGCGTCTTGCATTTGTCGTTGTCGTTTGAGGCAAGTGCTTCCTTCGCCATCGCCAATTCCTTATTGGCGTAGTCCTTCTTCATCTCGTCTGTCATAGCCTTGACGTCAGTTTCGAGCTTCGACATGTTGGCTTGATCACACACGATATCGGACAAGGCAAAGGCAGAAGGCCCAGCAAGCGCGAGTAGCACAGTCGCCGTCAGTAGTGTCTTCAACATCGTTATTTCCTCTTCGACGCGTGGAATGTCGGGCCAACCATCGAGCGAGAGTGACGTTCCGTCGGGCGAGAACACATCGTCGTGATCTGACCTGCCGCCGGTCTCCTTCCTGATACGCCAATCGCAGTCGGTAGGTGGATCGTTGTCGTTGGGACTGCCCCTGTCTTCTGATCCGAAATGGCGACACAACCGGTGGCGAGGACACCTATGATTGAGACGATGATCGAAGTCGCGGGATCCCGGTATTCATCGGATGTCCTCCGAACGGAATGCATTTTTCGCCGCTTGTAACTTAGACACGAACCTCGCCGTTATTATTCCGTGGTTTTTGTGATCCGAGGTTCGCGCCCTGCGCGGCCAATCCACCCTACCCTTGCGGAGCAAGGCTCGTTCTGATGCCAGCCGCGGCAAAGCGGGTGAGCTGAATCTGGGTTGCATCCTCGGTGTAAAGGACGTGAACCGCGCGGCCGCTCGCCGTGAGCTTTTCAGCTTCCTTGAAGGCGTCTTCAAAACTGACAGGTATTGCATCACTGGGCGTAGGGGGATCGTCCGGTTCCAACACGTAGAATGTGGCGTTTCGGATGTCTGTCATCGGTGCGCTCCTTTCGCGCAACAATAGCTGGCGAGCGCGATAGTTCCGGATCATAGGAGATTTGGCGGTCGCTGCATCATCGATGGCAGACCAAAACAGTCTCAGGCCGGTGATACGGCAGGGCGGCAAGGAACCGGCAGACACGCCGGCGACCGAAGCATCCGCCGCCAAGGCTGCGCCGTCGTTATTCGCATCGTCCGCGTCGGAATCCGCCTCGCCACAACAGGGGCACATCCAGCGCCGGAGGCGGTTCGGTCGGATGCGGACATCTTCGACAGGATCGAACGCCTCGCGGCACTTCACGCGAAAGGCATTCTCACGGCTCAGGAATTCGAGGCCACGAAATCGGAGTTCCTCAGCCGACTATCGCATCCGATGAACGGGGCTTGCCACGGAGATCAATTGGAGGCTTCCATCGAGCCGCGCCGGGCGATGACGGCCGTCAATGAACTGCAACCGGGTCAAGGCGTCGCCGACTAAAGTCCCGATTGTGGTAGGGAATCGAAGGATCACGACAGTCCCTACCAAAGAAATGAGCCCTTCCATTTTACCGCACCCCCTGCCCTTCTTCGATGGCAGGTTTATGAGGCGAAGGCCAGAACGATTGCGATAACGAGCAGCAAGGGGCCCAACCACTTGAAGTGGCGGGCCAGCGGCAGTTGGTTTGCCGGGTTTCTCGACAAAGTCACATACCCAAAGCCCACGGACGTCATCCACAGGCCGGCGCAAAACATGATGAATTCGTCAATATAGTCTGCGACCATGACTCTCCTGCTTTCTTCGAGGCTTTGCCATCAGTCCTTCTCAACCTCGCCAGTGTCTTCGCAGTGGCAGTGCGCATATCCCTCACGTCGGCGGGGCACCGTCGCTTTGGGGATTGTCGTGCTGGCTTCACACGGGTGACACGCCAAAAGCCCGTCTCCATAATTCCGATCATACCAACAAGACCGAGACCCATTAGCAAATTATAGAAGGTCATGGATATAGACCGCTCGTGCCTTACAAAAGCACATATGTGCTCCCCTCGGTGTTGCAAGCGGATAGTACGGTCCAGATTGCGGCGCCAGAACCCGCTTAGGCCCTTGCTTGAAGGCTGGGACCGCACCTCAGCCGTCGGGCGAAATGAAAATGCATGAAGCCGGGAAGCATGCTGACAACGCGAGCAAGGTTGACGCCCTGAAACAGGCGTAGCCGCAGTCCCTGCTCTTACGCCAAAGCCGCCACCCTTCCGGATGACGGCCTTTGATCACCAGCAATTTACAAAGATTACTGTGCAGCCTCTTCGATTAGGTCCGCGACGGCTTGGGGCTGTGACACCATCACAACATGGGATGCACCCTTGATCACGACAGTGTGCTTTGAGCCTGCCCGTTCGGCCATGAAGCCGAGTGCCTTCGCTGGGATGTTCTTGTCGCCGTCCCCATAGATGAAGTAGGAGGGCAGCGTTTTCCAGGCCGGCGAACCGGACTTTTCCGTCAAGGCAGCTTCGGTGATCGGGCGCTGGCCGGCGGCCATCAATGCCGCATCCTCAATTGAAACGTCGTGGGCGAACTGGTCGTGAAACTTCGCCTGGTCGATGGAAAGATCGACGCCGCCATCTACCAGCTTGACCGGAGCGGCGAGCGCTTGGCCAAGTGTTCCGCCCGGGAACTTACCGGCGAGATCGGCAGCTGCTTCCCCTGCTTCCGGAGCGAACGCTGCCACATAGACCAGCGACTTGACATTGTCCTTGCCGTTGGCAGCGGTCGAGATCACCTGGCCTCCGTAAGAATGCCCGACCAGGACGACGGATCCTTTGATGCTCGAGATGATGTCTGAAACATAGGCCGCATCACCGGCGACACTGCGCAGGGGATTGGCCGCGGCAACGACCGTGTAACCGTCCTTCTGAAGGATCTTCGTCACACCATTCCAGCTCGACGAGTCGGCGAAAGCGCCGTGGACGAGAATGACTGTGGGCTTTGCGGGCTGGGCAATTGCACTGCCGGACAGGAGAGCGGCGGCAAAGGCAACGGTGGCGGCGAGTTTGAACATGACGATATCCTTCGTGGCTCGGGATCTAGGTTCAGGCGTGAAGCTGTTAATTTATTTGTGTGCGATTCATTTGTGTGCAACATATATGTTTCCGGAATGAGTATGTCAACTGCTTGCAAATAGATCGTGGGCGAATTATTTGTGCGGAAAGGAGATCGCGATGACGAAGCCAGACGACCATCGCGGCGTCGCCGGAATGCTCTGCTTTTCCCTCTATTCCGCGAGCCACGCATTCACCCAGCTTTATCGGCCATTACTGGACAAGCTAGGCCTGACGTACCCGCAATACCTGGTCATGGTGTCGCTCTGGAATCGCGACGGCCAGAACGTCAAGGAGCTGGGTAACAATCTCTTCCTTGATTCCAGCACGCTTACGCCGTTGCTCAAGCGCCTGAACGTTGCCGGCTTAATCACGAGAACGCGCAACCCCCAGGACGAACGCGAGGTGCTTCTGCACCTGACGGAGAAAGGCCGCGCCCTGCAGGGTCAGGCCGATGATGTCATGCATTGCATCGGCGATGCGGTTGCGCTGGAAGCGGACGCTCTCGATACCCTCCGCGCCACGATCGACGGCCTACGCAACAGGCTTCAGGCACGGGCGAGATAGTTCGAAACCCTCCTCGTTGAACGCTTCGCGATAGCAAGCCGGTGGCGGTCCAACCCCGTACCAAACAGGGGTCCCGCCAGCGGACGCGCTCACCAACGTTTCGTTCGATTCGCGGCACCGCAGGCCGCTATCGACCCCTGATGTAGGAAACGCACCCGCTTCCCTCTTCTTTGTTAACTAAGCGAGTGAGTCATTTAACAAAATAGCTGTTTCGTTTATTTCGAAGAGATCTGTCAGGCCGAGGGCGGATATCATTGCTCGCCCGCGTTACTCACGCGGGCGCTGTGTCCAGGCTCTACCGGTCGGCCGCGACCGCTCTTATTCGCTGCAGAACAGCCTCCACTTGGTGGGCCTGAAGGCGATTCGGCTTCTGTGTGCAAAAGACGCGCGCTCCGGCGGCAACTCGATTTCGACGGCCGCATGCGTATTGCCCAGATCTAGCTCGAGATGGCGCGTACCGGCAACCCGCCGGCTCCCGATGATGAAGCCTTCAAGGCTGCCCCGAGAGCCATCGACGAGTTCTATGTCGTGCGGGCGGAAATACAGTAAAGCCTCGCCATCGCCTTCGGTTGCAGCACGCAGCCCTGTGGGCAGATCTTCGAACCGGATTTCGCCGTTTGAAAGCATGACCTTTAAGCAATTCGACTGGCCAATGAACCCGTAGACGAAAGTAGAGATTGGGTGATCATAGATTTCGTCCGGCGTACCGGATTGCTCGATCATACCTTTGTTCAGCACCACCACGCGATCAGCCAGTTCGAGCGCCTCCTCCTGGTCGTGGGTGACAAATACGGTCGTGTATCCGGTCCGATCATGGATTTCACGCAGCCACTGGCGCAATTCCTTGCGCACTTGAGCGTCAAGCGCACCGAAGGGCTCGTCGAGCAACAAGACGGTCGGCTTAACCGCCATGGCCCGGGCAAGCGCCACGCGCTGGCGTTGGCCGCCGGAGAGATGAGCGGGGTAGCGATTTTCAAATCCTGACAGCTGTACGAGCTCGAGTAACTCGAGTGCCATCTTGTGAAGTTCTGCCGGTGGTTGCCGCCGATTGGAGCGGCGAACCTTTAGACCGAAAGCCACGTTCTCCAGCACAGTCATATGCCGAAAGAGGGCATAGTGCTGAAAGACGAAGCCGATATTTCTTTCCTGCACCGTCTTCATCGACGCGTCCTCGGCATCGAAGAAAATCGTGCCATCGGTCGGGCTCTCGAGGCCGGCAATCAACCTAAGCAACGTCGTCTTTCCGGAGCCGGAGGGTCCAAGCAAAGCGATCAACTCACCAGAGTGGATGTCAAGAGAAACGTCGGCGAGCGCAGGGATGCGGTCATATTCTTTGCGTAGGCCTTGGATTCGTACTTCCATATACCCAGGTCCAAGTGAGTGCCATTCATTGCATCATTTGAACGCGCCAGCACAGAGTTGGTTCGATGTGCTCTCAGGGGAGCTGGCGACTTCGCATTGGAAACCGGAAGCGGAGACATGGTGCAACTGCTCGCGGCTGCCGCGTCCGCGTAAAAAGGCTCTGGCACGTCTCTCAAACTCAGCCCTGATCCTGCATGGAATGAGCGGGGTCCGCGGCGCAACGAGAGGGATTGGCGCTTGCCCGTCCGGATTCGGCCACAACGCTTCAGCCCCCAAGGGCGCCGAAGGGATACCAGGCGCAGTCGGCAGCAGACAGCGAGGCCATGAACAATCGTGTGAGCCGCGCGTTACCTGTCAAATGATGAGGTAAAGTCATGGCTCGAACCTCTCGAAACAACGGCCGCCGAGCGGAACTACTCCACATTGGGCTCGTGGTATTTGCAATGTTGATTATCGCGGCAATGGTGGCGCTTCTGTAAGGCGATGACCCAAGCAAAGAACTCGCTCGCAACAAGCCGTGCTCAGGAACGGCTCGGTTGTGAGTTGTTAAATTTGCAGCTTTGCAGATTTCCTGCAGGCAGTCCTGAGTCAGCCGAGCGTCGGCTGCCACCGAGACTATGTTTGCCATCCGCCTCGTTTCGTGGCGGCCCTCTCGCAGCCGGCTTCGGGCCGCGTGCTTGGAACTAATGACGGGCAAGGCTGTTTCAGCTGTGACTTTGGCATGACGCTGACGCGCCCTCCTGGCTGGGTAAGCCTCGATTATGAGGAGACTCGCATCATGAAGATTTCGTCCAGATTTCGTTCAGTCGCGGCTGCGGTTATCGCTGCAGCAGGAATCAGCTTTGCCGGCTCCGCGCATGCCGACAGCGGTACGATCAGCTTCTCAGTCTACAAGGCTGCCTTCTTTGTGGGTGGTTCTGGCGGCGAGGGCACGCTGACCTTCCATGGTCGCCGCTATCCCATCTCTGTCGGCGGCATCTCGGGCGGCCTCGCCTTCGGGGCTTCTAAGACCTATTTCCATGGTACCGTTCGCCACATTCGCCGCGCCCGAGATGTGACGGGGGTCTACGGTGCGGTAGGCGGTGGCAGCGCGGTCGGCAAAGGGGCCCAGGTGATCGCCATGACCAATGACAAGGGTGCCCAACTCGAGCTCTCAGGCAAGCAGGTAGGCCTGCAAGTCAACGCCGATCTCAGCGGACTTGCCATCACGGTGAAGTAAGGTTCGTCGTCCCTGCCCGCTACGCTGAATACAAAGGTCGGCTTTCAGCGCTCTGGCGACAAGCAGAGCAATCCCGGTGACCTCATTGAACATGCCGAAAGCCGCTCCGCGCAGTTCGTCCGGAGCGGCGTCGGCAATCGGCGTCGCCAGAAGCCCTTGCGTGAAGCCCATACCACAGCACGACGCCGATACCGCCCTCCTGCGATGCTGGTGCAAAGGCGAGGACCAGATCAGCCTCAATGCATCATCGCCAGCGCGGCCGTGAAGAAATCCTCGCCTCCGAAGTTTCCCGATTTCAGCGCCAGCAGCATATCGCCCTGCGTGTTGCCGACCGTTCGCAGCACCGGCACGCCGGGCGCGATCTCCGGGCCGATCAGGAAGGCCGGAATGGCCAGCCTGTCGACCGCGGCACCGGAGGTTTCTCCGCCGGCGATCACCAGGCGCCGCACGCCTCTTGCCACCAGTTCGGCGGCGATGACCGACGTTGCAGATTCGATCGCGTGACCGGACGCCTCGCGCCCATATAGTGATTGCAACCGGGACACGGTTTCCGGCGCTGCGCTCGCGGCGACGACGATGGGACCGGCCGAGATGCGGTCTCCGGCCCAGGAAATTGCCGCGGCGATCTCATCCGGGCCGGCAAGCAGCCGCTCCGGGTCGAGCCGCAGGACGGGCATCGACCGTTCGGCGACGTCGAGCTGATGCAGCGTTGCCTTGGAACAACTGCCGGCAACGACGGCGGAAAGCCCGCCCACGGGGCAAATGGCGTTCGCCGTTGTAGCGCCGCTGGCAGGAGCCCGGCCGGAGCGGACGAGTGCACGGGCAAGGCCAAGTCCGAGCCCCGACGCACCGGTGGATACCGGCGTTTCCAGTGCGATCGCGCCGAGCGTCTCGAGATCGCGTTCGAAGATGGCGTCGGCGATTGCCGACCCGACACCTGCCTCACGCAAGGCCTCGAGCCGGGCCCTGACTGTATCCGGTCCCGCCGCGATTGCCGGCAGATCTATAAGCCCGACGGCACCGCGCGACTGTCTGGCCATCACCCGCACGAGATTGGCGTCGTGCATCGGATTGAGGGGATGGTCCTTGAGCGGGCTTTCGTTTAGCGGCTGTCCGCCGACGAAGAGATGGCCGAGATAGACGGTTCGGCCCGTTTCCGGAAAGGCAGGCGTCACCAGCACAAGTCCACCGCCCGCGGCATCACTCAAAGCCTCGGTGACCGGACCGATATTGCCGGCATCGGTGGAATCGAAGGTCGAACAGACCTTGTAAAGCACATGGGCGGCGCCGCTCCGGCGCAGCCATCGTTCGGCCGCGGTCGCGGCTGTTACGGCGTCAGCGGCAGGTACCGAGCGGATCTTCAGGGAAACGACAACCGCGTCTACATCCGGCAGCGCCAGCGACGGGTCGGGGATGCCGACCGTCTGCACCGTGCGCAGTCCGTTTTTCGTAAGCGTGTTGGCGAGGTCGGAGGCACCCGTATAGTCGTCAGCGATCGATCCGAGCAATATAGCCACCGTCTAGCTCCTTGCAAAAGGTCTGAACCAGCCAAGACCGTCCAGTGTGTGGCCGCGCGGGATGTATTCGCAGCCGATGAAACCGTCATAGCCAAGGCGGTCGATTTCGCCGAACAGATAGGGATAGTTCAGCTCCTCCCCGTCCGGCTCGTTGCGTGACGGCACGCTGGCGATCTGGATATGGCCGGTGATCGGCATGAGGCGGCGCAAGGCCACGACCACGTCACCATGGATGATCTGACGATGATAGACATCGAACTGGAGCTTCAGGTTCGGCAGGCCGAGTTCCCCGATCAGGCGCTCGGCTGCGCCGAAATTATCGAGGAAATATCCCGGCATGTTTCGCCCGTTGATCGGCTCGAGCAACAGGTCGATGCCCTTCTCTGAGAGCCGCCCCGCAACGTAGACGACGGAGCGTCGGTAAGATGAGGCTGCGTCCTCGTCGTTTGGATCAGCAAGGCCAGCCATCAGGTGCAGCCGCCCGACACCCGTCGCCGCCGCATAGTCCAGCGCGCGCTCGACGCCCGCTTTCAGCGCATCGAACCGTCCGGGAAGCGCCGCGATACCCCGCTCGCCGGCGGCCCAATCGCCGGGCGGCAGGTTGAACAAGGCCTGCTGCAGATTGTTGCGGGCGAGCCGTTCGGCGATTGCCTCCGGTGTGGCTTCATAGGGAAAGAGATATTCGACGGCGGCAAACCCGGCATCGGCCGCAGCGTCGAAGCGGTCGAGGAACGGCCATTCGTTGAACATCATGGTCAGGTTGGCGGCGAAAACCGGCATGGTGGTGTTCCTTTTACAGGCTCTGCAGCTCTTTGGTCGCACCGGGCAATGTTGCGCCCGAGAGCTGGGCGTAGAGGCGCGCGAGCGACGAATCGTCGTCGCGGCCCATGCCGGCTCCGGACGCGCCCAGATACATCTGCAGGGCCGCAGCTGCGAGCGGTACCGGATAGCGCTCTGAGCGAGCCATATCCTGGACGATGCCAAGATCCTTGACGAAAATCTCGATGCTGCTCAGCGGACTATAGTCTCCGGCCAGCACATGCGGCACGCGGTTTTCGAACATCCAGGAATTGCCGGCCGAGGCCGTGATCACTTCATAGACCTTGTGGAGGTCGAGGCCCTGCTTGGCTGCAAACGTTATCGCTTCGCAGGCGGCCGCGATGTGCACGCCGGCGAGAAGCTGGTTGATCATCTTGAAGGCGGCGCCGGTTCCGGCCGCGTCGCCGAGTTCGTAGACTTTGCCGGCCATGGCGTCGAGACCCGGGCGGGCCGTGTCGAAAGCCGGCTTGGAGCCGGATGCCATGATCGTTAGTTCGCCGTTTGCCGCCTTGGCCGCGCCGCCCGAAATTGGCGCATCGAGATAATGCAGACCGAGAGCCTCCACCCGTTGTGCCAGGTCGCGTGCCACAGCCGGGTCCATGGTGGCCGACGAAATGAAGACTGCTCCGGGCTTCATCGTCCTTGCGACACCCTCGACGCCGAACAGCACAGCCTCGGTCTGCGCACCGTTGACGACGACGGAGACGACAATGTCGGCATCCTTTGCCGCACCGGCGGGCGTGGCAGCGCCGCGTCCACCCTCGCTGGTGAAGCGGTCCACCGCCGCAGGAGTGATGTCATACCCAACGACGTCGAGGCCTGCGCGCTTCATCGACCGGGCCATTCCGAGCCCCATGGAGCCAAGGCCGATGACGGCCGCGACAACAGCGGGGCCTGTATTTTCAGCAAGCGGTGACATGACGAGTTCTCCAGTCTTGTAAGGAAAGAGCCGCCCTCCGGATGCTGCCACCCGGAGGGATTGGTGTTTAGCGGTTGACGGTTTTCGCCGGAACCGTCAACACGGCCAGCGAACCGATGACTAGGGCTGCGGCGAGAAGATACATGCCCGCGCTGTTGCTGCCCGTAAGATCTTTCAGATAGCCCACCAGAAACGGCCCGAGGAACCCGGCGAGATTGCCGACCGAATTGATCCAGGCGATGCCGGCGGCCGCTCCCGTGCCGGCGAGAAAAGCCGTCGGAAGCGACCAGAAGAGCGGCGCGCAGCTGATGGCGCCCGCAGCAGCCAGCGAGAGGCAGACGATTGAGACCGTCGTGCTTGTCGCCGTCGTTGCCGCGACAAAACCACCGGCGGCGATGAGCGCGGGGATGACCAGGTGCCACCGGCGTTCACGCAGCCTGTCGGCGGAGCGACCGAGCGCCAGCATGGCGAAGAAGGTGCAGATATAGGGGATAGCGGAAATCAGGCCGATATTCAGGTTCCCGCTGACACCAGAGGCCTTGACGATGGACGGCATCCAGAAATTCAGGCCATATTGCCCAAGCACGAAGCAGAAATAGACAAGGCACATCAGCCAGACGCGGCGGTCCGTCAGCGTTCCGGCAATGCTGTGCGGGCTCGAGGCCTTGGCCCGGTTCTCCGCCTCGATATTGGCCGCCAGCACACGCTTTTCGTCGTCGTTCAGCCATTTCGCATCACGGATCTTATCATCAAGGTAGAAGAACGTGGCGACGCCGAAAAGGATGGCCGGGATGGCTTCGATCAGGAACATCCACTGCCAGCCGGAAAGACCATGCGTGCCATGGAAGCTGTCCATCAAGAGACCCGACAGCGGATTACCGAAAATGGCGGATATCGGGATTGCGGACATGAAGGTGGTTATGATTCTGGCGCGGCGATGGGCCGGATACCAAGCGGTCAGATAGAGAATGATGCCGGGGAAAAATCCCGCTTCGGCAACGCCCAGCAGGAAACGCAGGACATAGAAGACGGCTTCCGACGAGGTGAACATGAAGGCGGCGGAAATGATGCCCCAAGTGACCATGATGCGGGCAATCCACACCCGCGCGCCGACCTTGTTCATGATAATGTTGCTCGGCACTTCAAACAGAAAATAGCCGATGAAGAAAATACCTGCGCCGATGCCATAGGCCGCTTCCGATAGGCCGAGCTCACTCGACATCTGCAGCTTCGCGAAGCCGACATTGACGCGGTCGAGATAGGCGACCACGTAGCACAGCATCAAAAAAGGAACGATTCTCCAGAATACCTTGCCATAGGCCCGGACGCGCCATCGACTGGCGCCTGCGTTTGCAGCGTCATGATATTCTCCTCCAATTGTTGCCGCGGTCTCCTTCCGCGGCACGCCGGGCCAATAATGGCAGCGCTGCCATTTTCTTTAATCCATTTTGGCAGCGCTGCCAACGCGAAATTGGTAGCGCTGCCAAAAAAATCTTGCTTCTTGAAGAGAGTGGTGAAAAATGAGGACCGCAATCGGAGAGGGATGACGGCTTAGCGGCTGAAGCGCCCACCCGAGGTGGGGTCGAAAGTGACTATGGAATTCAAACACCAGGCGACAGTGACGCTTGCCGAGGTCGCGGAAGCGGCCGGCGTCGGCGAGAGCACGGTCTCGCGGGTGCTGCGCAACCACGGCTCGTTTTCCGGCAAGACGCGGGACCGGGTGATGGCTGCTGTCGAGCGGCTCGGCTATGTGCCGAACCGGATCGCAGGAACGCTCGCCTCCACCGCTTCGCGCCTGGTCGCCTTCGTCATTCCCTCGCTATCCAACATCGTCTTTCCCGATGTTCTGCGCGGCGCCAGCGCCGTTCTGGAGGAAAACCGGTATCAGGCGGTCTTCTCCGTCACCGACTATGACCCGGGGAAGGAAGAAGCGCTTGCCGCCGCAATGCTCGCCTGGCGGCCCGCGGCTGTGATGCTGGCGGGGTACGAGCACACGGAGGGCACGGTGAAGATGCTGCGCGCAAGCGGCTGCCGGATCGTCGAGCTGCTCGATCTGGACGGCGATGCGCTTGATCTGGCGGTCGGTTTCTCCAACCGCGCAGCCGGACGCGAAAGCGCGGCTTTCCTGCTCAAGCGGGGCTATCGCCGGATCGGGTATGTCGGCCACGACCTCAACCGCGATACCCGCGCCAGCAAGCGGTTTTCCGCCTTTTTCGAAACGCTGGGCGCGCATGACGCCCCCCTCGCCGATCGCGAAATTCTCTCCGGGGCATCGTCGGTGGAAAACGGCAGGCTGGGACTGGAGCGGCTGCTCGCCCGGACGCCCGATCTTGATGCGGTCTATTTCTCCAACGACGACATGGCGCTGGGCGGCTATTTTCACTGTCTGGCGCGGGGGATTGCGATCCCCTCGCAGCTTGCCATTTTCGGCTATAACGGCCTCGATATCGGCCGGGCAACGCCGCAGCCCCTCTCGACGATCCGCACGCCGCGCGTCGCGACCGGACAGGTGGCAGCACAGCTTGTCATCACCAATGCGCCATCCCAGGTCGTCGATCTCGGTTTCGAGCTGATCGAAGGGGCAACCGCCTGATAGGGAGAAACTGTCATGTCCGACGCGCGCCTGCGTGAAGAAATCTGCCGCTATGGCCGTTCGCTGTTCGAGCGCGGGCTGACGCCCGGTTCGTCGGGCAATATATCGTTGCGGCTGGAGGATGGCGGCTGGCTGGTCACCCCGACGAACGCCTCGCTCGGCTTCCTCGACCCGGCCCGCATCTCAAGGCTGGATGCCGAAGGCCGGCACCTCTCCGGCGACAAGCCGACCAAGGAAATTCCGCTTCACACGGCGCTCTACGACACGCGCGGCAGTGCCCGCGCCATCGTCCATCTTCACTCCACCCATGCGGTGGCGCTGACCATGCTGCCGGAGATCGATCCGCGCGCCGCCCTGCCGCCGATGACCCCCTACTATCTCATGCGCGCCGGCGAGACCGCGCTGGTCCCCTACTATCGTCCCGGCGATCCGGCGGTGGCCGACGCGATCCGCGGGCTGGCGGGAAAATACTCGTCGGTGCTTCTGGCCAATCACGGACCGGTCGTCGCGGGCGACAGCCTGGAGGCGGCGGTTTTCGCCACTGAGGAATTGGAGGAGACGGCGAAGCTCTATCTCCTGCTGCGCAACCTCAACCCCCGTTATCTCACCCCGGCGCAGGTCAACGATCTCACCAAGACCTTCGGCCTCGACCTGCCGTCGCATCACGACCATGATCACGATTGATGCGCGATCACCTGAAGCAGGCACTCATTCCTTCACGGCCCCGGTCATGGACGAGACGTAATAATCGACGAAGAAGGAATAGAGGATCACCACCGGCAGCGAGCCGAACAGCGCGCCGGCCATCAGCGCGCCCCATTCGAACACGTCGCCGCGGACCAGCTCCGTCAGCACGCCGACCGGCACGGTCTTGTTTTCCGAAGACTGGATGAAAGTGAGCGCATAGATGAACTCGTTCCACGACAACGTGAAGGCAAAGATGCCCGCCGATATCAGCCCGGGGACAGCAAGCGGCAGGATGATCTTGATCAGGATCTGCCAGCGCGTCGCGCCATCCACTAGCGCGCTCTCTTCGAGCTCGAACGGGATCGACCGGAAATAGCCCATCAACAGCCAGGTGCAGAAGGGAATGAGGAAGGTCGGATAGGTGAAGATCAGAGCCAGCCTGGAATCGTAGATGCCGAACTTGAAGACAATGAAGGCCAGCGGAATGAACAGGATCGAGGGCGGCACGAGATAGGCGAGGAAGATCAGCAGCCCCACCGGCCGCGAGCCCGAAAACCGAACCCGCTCGATCGCGTAGGCCGCAAAGACCGATGCCGCCAGTGACAGGAATGTCGCGCAGGTCGCCACCAGCATCGTGTTCCACAGCCAGCCCGGATAGGACGTCTCGAACAGCAGGTACTTGATATGGTCGAGCGTCGGGCCGACCACCCAGAAGGGACTGTAGTTGTTGTAGTCGGTCAACTGCGAATTGGGCTTAATCGCCGTGATCGCCATCCAGTAGAACGGAAAGAGCAGGACGAAGACGAACACTGCCATCGGCAGATAAACCATCACAATCCTGCGCGGCAGGCGGTTGAGATAGCTCATGCCCTGCACGTCGTCGGTGAGAACGGCGTCTTCGGATTTCACGGTCGTGGTCATCGTCATTCTCCCCAATCAATCCTGGCCGCCCTGCTGCCATTTGCGCCGCTGCAGGCCGAAGAAGCTGAACATGATGGCGGCAAGGAGGAACGGGATCATCGCCACCGCGATCGCGGCCCCCTCCCCGAGCTGTCCGCCCGGAATGCCGCGCTGGAAGGAAAGCGTCGCCATCAGATGCGTCGCGTTTACCGGCCCGCCCTTGGTGAGCACATAGATGAGCTGGAAATCGGTGAAGGTGAACAGCACCGAGAAGGTCATGACGACGGCAATGATCGGCGTCAGCATCGGCAACGTCACATAGCGGAAGCGTTGCCAGCTCGTTGCACCGTCCAGCGACGCCGCCTCCTGCAGCGAGGCCGGAATGGTCTGCAGGCCAGCCAGCAACGAAATGGCGACAAAGGGAATGCCGCGCCAGACATTGGCTGCGATCACCGAGGCTCGGGCATTCTCCGGATCGCCCAGGAAGTTGATCGGACTATCGATCACGCCGAGCTGCATCAGCGACCATGAAATGATCGAGAACTGCGCATCGTAGATCCACCAGAAGGCCAGCGCCGAGAGCACGGTGGGAACGACCCAGGGTAAGAGTACGATTGCCCGGAAGAAGGACTTGAATGGCAAATTTTCATTCAGCAGCAGCGCCAGCCAGAGCCCGAAGACGAATTTCAGGATCGACGCCACAATCGTGTAGAGCAGCGTGTTGAAGACCGACAGCCAGAAGACCGAGTCCTCGGCAAGGAAGATGTAGTTTTCGAGCCCGATGAACACCCCGTCACGACCGATGCGCGTGTCGGTAAAGCCGAGCCAGACGCCGAGACCGAGTGGATAGGTGAGGAAGCAGACAAGGAAGACGGCGGCCGGAAGCATGAAGAGGAAACCAATCATGTTCCTGTTCTGCATGAGCGAGGCCATCGCGGATGGCGGCTTCCTGGATGACGCTGTGGACATCGGACATCTCCCGTATAGCGGATTGGGGAACGGGTATCGGCGGGGCATTTCCGCCGATACCTTGTCTCAGCGGCCTATGCAGGCCATGTTGGGATTTAGACCCGGTAGTAGCGGTTTGCCCGGCGCTCAGCCTCTACAATTGCCTCTTCCGGCGTCATCTGCCCCGTAACCGCGGTGGCGAACATGTCGACCAGCACGTAGTCGGCCATGACGCCGGCGGACGCATAGCCGAGCGGGCCGGCATAACCGTTCGGGCGCAGCGTTTCGGAGGCGCGCGCATAAGGCGCGTGGATCGGATCGGACGTCCAGACGGGATTGTCGGCGAAAGCCTTGAGAGGCTGGCAGCAATACGCGCTGGAGCCCGTGATCCAGGCATTCATCTGGTCGGCCTCCATCATGAATTTGATATAGGCCTTGGCAGCTTCCGGATATTTCGTATGGCTGAAGAGCAGCAGCGAACTGGTCTGATGCAGCTCGACGCTCTGGCCGACCGGACCGACAGGGAAGTTCGTGGTGCGGATGTCGGCTGAAAGTTCCGCCATCGCCGGGTCCTTCTTCGACGCATAGTAGAGCGAGACGCCGTTCGCCGTCAGCGACACCTGGCCCGCCAGGAAGGCCCGGTTGTTATTGATGTCGAGCCAGCTCTCGGTGCCCGGAATGAAGGTCTCGTAAAGCGCCTTGGCATAGTTGACCGCTTTGAGCGTCTCGGGGCTGTTGATGACGACCTTGCCGCCTTCATCGACCATCTTGCCGCCATGGCTCCAGAGCAACCAATGGGCATAGTTGTTGCCGTCGCCGACGGCCTTGCCGTGCGGGAAGCCGGCTGGCGTTCCCTTGGCCTTCATCGCCTTGCAGAGTTCGAGGAACCCGTCGGTGTCCTTCGGAAATTCGCTGAAGCCGGCCGCCTTAACATGGCTGTCACGATAGCAGACGGCGTTGCCAATCGCCGTCAGCGGCATGGCGATGAACTTGTCGCCGCGCGAAGCATAACCCTTTACGCCATCGTACCAGCCGCCGTATTTGCCGCCGAGGTAGTTGGCGAGTTCGGTCAGATCGACGAGCTTGTCGGGATATTGGTGGGCGTCGTCAAACCAGCACATCACCAGATCGGGCCCCGAACCGACATTGGCGGCGACGGCTGCCTTCGGGCGAATGTCTTCCCAGCTTTCCTTGTCGATGCGGACCTCGACCCCAGTCGCCTCAGTGAATTTCGCGGTGTTGGCAAGCCACGCATCCTCGTCACCCTTGACGAAGGGCGTCCAGCGCAACAGCCTCAGGCTCGCCCCTTCCTCCGGCTTGTAGGCCGGCTCCGCCCCTTGCGCGAAAGACGGGCGGATGCCGAAAGGCGAAAGCCCGGCGATCCCCGCCAGCGCGGCGGATGCAGTGAGAAAATCACGTCTCTTGAAAGTCATAATGCTCCTCCTGGTGACAACGGGACATCATCCTTTCCGGCACCCGCCGTCCCGTTTGGCGAATGCTGCAACGAAGGTTTCGGGTATGGCCGGAAACGCCGACCCGAGACCGGATGCGTCAGGGCTCCTCTTCCCTGACGCACAAAGCGGGGCAGTATCAGTCGGTCAGCCGCACGCCGGTTTCGGCGTCGAACAGGTGCACATGATCGGCATCGATAGATAGGTGGATTGCCTCGCCCGGCCGGGCGGTCACGCGCTCACGGAAAACGCAGGTGACGTCCGTGCCGCCGAAGCGCACGATCAACTGCGTCTCGTAGCCGGTGGGCTCGATAACCGCGACGGTCACGGGAAACCCGTTCGGGTCGAGCGACATATATTCCGGCCGCAAGCCGTAGATCAGATCACGCCCTCTTGCCGCCGATGGCGACCGCGCGACTGGCAGCGCCATGCCATCGGTTGCGATAAAGCACTTCGGATTTTGCGGGTCGAGCCTGCCCTTGATCATGTTCATCGCTGGCGAACCGATAAAACCCGCGACGAAAAGATTGGCGGGGCTGTCGTAGAGGTCAAGCGGCGCGCCGATCTGTTCGACAATACCGTCATGCATGACGACGATTTTGTCGGCCATGGTCATCGCCTCGATTTGGTCATGCGTGACATAGACGGTGGTCGTCTTCAGCCGCTGGTGCAGTTCCTTGATCTCGGCGCGCATGGCCACGCGCAGTTTCGCATCGAGGTTGGATAGCGGTTCGTCGAAGAGAAATACCTGCGGATCGCGCACGATCGCCCTGCCCATCGCTACGCGCTGGCGCTGGCCGCCGGAGAGCTGGCGCGGATAGCGGTCGAGCAGCTTGGAAAGCCCGAGAATGCCCGCCGCGGTGCCTACGCGCTTGTCGATATCGGCTTTCGGCGAGCCGTTCAGCATCAGCGAGAAGGCCATGTTGTCGGCGACCGTCATATGCGGATAAAGCGCGTAGTTCTGGAACACCATGGCGATATCCCGATCCTTGGGCGGCAGGGTGTTGACGACCTTGTCGCCGATGCGGATCTCGCCCGCCGAAATGTTTTCAAGCCCGGCCAACATTCGCAGAAGCGTCGATTTCCCGCAGCCCGAGGGGCCGACAAGGATCACGAATTCGCCATCCTCGATTTCGATGTTCACGCCCTTGATGACGGGAAAGGCTCCGAATGATTTTCTGACATCGACGAAGTCAACGCCTGCCATATGCTTTCCTCCCTGTGAATTTCATCTGACATCGGCGGACTGTCCGGCGGCCTCCTCATGCCGTTCTTAGACCCCGTCCAGTTTCCTCTCGACCGCCCTTACCCCCGCCCCACCAGCGGCATCTTCGTCGCCATGACCGTCATCGTCAGCACATTCGCCTCCAGTGGCAGGCTTGCCATGTAGACAACAGCCGCGGCGATATGGGCGACCGGGATCGTCGGCTCACTGGCGGTCTCGCCATTAGCCTGCAACACCCCGGAATTCATCTTCGACGTCATGTCGGTCGCGGCATTGCCGATATCGATCTGGCCGCAGGCGATGTCATACTTGCGCCCGTCGAGTGCGGTCGACTTGGTCAACCCCGTGATCGCATGCTTGGTTGCCGTGTAAGGTGCTGAGTTCGGCCGCGGCGTCTGGGCCGAAATCGAGCCGTTGTTGATGATCCGCCCGCCGCGCGGCGCCTGCGCCTTCATCAGCCGGAACGCCTGCTGCGTGCAGAGAAAGGCACCCGTCAGGTTTGCGGCAAGAATGCCGCTCCATTGCTCGAAGGTCACCTCTTCCAACGGCACGGCCGGCACATTGGAGCCGGCATTGTTGACCAGGAGGTCGAGCCGGCCGAACTCGGTGCGGATCGCCTCGAAAAGGCGGACGACCGCATTGGGATCGCCGATATCGGCCCTGACACCCCGCACGGTTCCTCCCGTTTGCGCCGCTATGCCGCCAGCTGCTTTATCGAGCACGTCGGCGCGCCGGCCGGCGATGACGATGGTATAACCCTCCGCACTTAAGGCCTCGGCGATCCCGCGTCCGAGGCCCGTGCCGCCGCCAGTCACCAATGCGATCTTGCCTTCGCCGGATTTTAAAGCGCGAACCATCTCAGATATGTCCTCCGAGTTCATCTTCGATATGGATCCTGATGATCTCATCGAAGTTGGTTTCGGCTTTGAAACCCAGTTCGCAAGCACGCCGCGCGTCGAAATCGGTCGGCCAGCCTGAAACAATCGAGCGGATAACCGGGTCGGGCTCACGGCGGACGAGCTTGACGGCCTTCTCACCGGCTACACGCCGAAGGGCCTGGATCTCTTCACCAACGAGGGCGGAAAGGCCGGGCATGGTCAGATTGCGTCTCGGGCCGATCGCGGATGTATCCATCCGCGCGGCATGAATGAAGAACCCGACGGCCGAACGCGGGCTTGCAAACCAGTGGCGTACGTTCTCGTCCACCGGCAACACCGCCTCCTGACCTGCCAGCGGCTCGCGGAGAATATTGGAAAAGAAGCCGGACGCCGCTTTGTTGGGTTTGCCGGGGCGGATGCAGATCGTCGGCAGGCGGATGCCGACGCCATCGAAAATGCCGCGCCTCGAATAGTCGGCGAGAAGCAGTTCGCAGATCGCCTTTTGCGTGCCGTAGCTCGTCAGTGGCGTGGTAAGGAACTCGTCGCCGATCTTTTCCGGGAAAGGCCTTCCGAAAACGGCGATCGACGACGCGAAGATGACCCGCGGAACGTAGGGCTCCCGCAAACTCTCGTGGCGGATCGCCTCGAACAGCGCCCGCGTTCCGTCAAGATTGACCTTGTAGCCCTTGTCGAAATCAGTCTCGGCCTCACCGGAAACGATCGCCGCGAGATGGAAGATCACGTCGGGCCGCAAACCGACGACTTTCTCGGCGGCGTCATCGGTCGAAAGATCAAGCACGAGTGTCTTTGCAATTGGCGACAGCCCCTGAGGCACAGGCGGCTCGATCACGTCCACCAGCGTCAGCCTAGAAATATCGTAGCCAAGCACGCCTTCCTCTGAGGCGAACTTCTCCACCAACTTGCGACCGACCATCCCGGCCGCTCCGATCACCATGACATCCATTTTCGACGAACCTCCCCGTCTGCCGCCGGCTCAGCCGGATCAGCCTGCCATCTTGCTCTTGCTCTTTTCCCGGTTTTTCTGCCCGCTCCCCGCGAGCAATTCCTTCGTCGTGTCGTAGATCCGGGTCAGATGCCGGCCAAATGCAGCGATTACCGCGTCCCGGTCGCGCCGCTCCAGTGCCTCCACGATCTCGGTGTGGTCGTCATAGCTGGCATCGATCGCGCCTGGCCGTGACATGGCGCTGCGCCGATAGTCCATCATGAAGGTGTAGAGATCGGTGACGAAATCGGACAGCAGCGGGTTTCCGCAAGCCCGATAGATCGCCATGTGGAATTCGCGGTCGCAGATCAGAAAGCGCATGGCGTCATCGCCACACAGCTTCTGCGCTTCGAGCAGGCTTTTGAGCTTGCCCAGCGTCTCTTCGTCAATCATGTCAGCTGCATCGCCGACGACCTTCAGCTCGATATGCAGCCGGGCCGCATGAACATCGTCAAGATCGTAGCTGTCGATGGCGTTGGGGGAAGCGATGGTAACGGTGAGATGGCTGAGATCGACATTGCAGACCCGCGTGCGACTGCCCTGAGACACCTCGACGATACCGCGCGCAGCCAGCGTCTGGATGGCACCGCGCACCGTCTCACGGCTGACATGAAGCACGTTGGCGAGCTCCCTTTCCCCCGGCAAGACGTCGCCGGGGCGCAGCATGTTGGTGGCGATCAGGACCATCAGCTTGTCGGCGATGAGGTCACGGGCCGTGCGCCGGTCGAGACTCTGCCCGACCTTTGGCATTTGCGTGAGTATCGGGCTGCCGTCCATCGCCGTCACCGCCTCCAACTGACCCACTGGTTGGTCCAGCAGATCAGTTTCTCCATGGAGCCGTGAAAAGTATGACTAGTCAAGACAGGTTCGTTGCTGCATCGCATCAAAGATCGGCCCTGGAACGGCGTCGCTGCCGGTCACCTCGCGCTTCGGCGGCTAGGGGAAGCCGAAGTCGCAGCGGCCCTTATCGTCGAGCACGACGGCCTCGCCGTCGAGGATCATGGAGGTCCCCAGTTAGCAAAGCCGCCAGTGCGACGGCCGTTCCATATCGCGCGATTTTAATGCGGCGCCCGCGTGCCACCATTCAAGTCGTAGCCCATCATGCTCCCAGCCGGCGTCATGCCGTGCGGGAATGGCGGCCTGTTTTTCTAACAAGGAGGTACTACACATGGCTCGGGACACTCTTACCGTCGCCTAGGCGTCGTTGCCTGCCATCCCCACCCACGATCAGGTGAAACCGATCAGCGTCATAACCGCACGGCAGGTTTGCTTAGACATCAAAAGATTTGAACATCATCGGCGGTCACACGTTATATCCTTGACCACGAGGCGAGGTTTTCCAATGTCTATTCATACGCGAGATATCGGCGAAGCGGTACTCGGGCTGTTCCATTTGCATCATTTCGATGAGCCGCGGCTGAGCGACGATCAGCGGCTGCTGATCGAGGCTTATCGGTCGGGACAGGTTCCAGAAGCCGCATGGCAGGAGCATCTGACGCTCGATCCTGAGCTTGCTCGTTACTGGCGGTCAGATGCAAAACACTGAGCATCTGATCGGGATGTGCCTACAGGAGTTCGGCGTCGGGACTTCGAATCCATATCGCACGATCCTCAAGCTGCGCCTGCGAGCGCCATTCCAATCATAGCCATAGCCTACGTTCGGCGTCGACGGCGGCTCCGGCCAAGGTGGAGGTCCAGCATCAGTCGGACCAGCCATCTCTGACATCCGGTGTCGCCACGAACTCATCCATATGTTCGACGGCGTATTCGAGTGAGAGCAGTTGCCGCGTTCGGTGAGGCCGTCAAGCAGCGCGCCCATGCCGACAGATCCGGCATCAGATCCACGATTTTGGTGCCACCGCCGCTTGAGGGCGGTGAAACGTCGATGGAGGAGCAAGCTTCATTCCATGCGTCTCGTATGCCGCTCATGAATAGATGGAGCGCCTCCCGAGCCAGCCACTCGCCTTCACCGCTTTGCCATCCATGACCCTCTCGAAGACCTCTGAAATCACAGTAAAGCCTTCAGGAAGGATGTATCCGGATTGCCGTTGATCAAACATGGCGCAACCTCCTCCAATTGGGGCGAAAGCGCTTATGATCTCTCAGCCGCCGGAGCCCGCAGCACTGTCCGGCGATGAGCAAAATATGCGCCGACAAAGCGCCTCTGACAACGTTCGGGGATCACAGCCTTTGTCGCATCGTTTTCGCTGCTTCGCGACACGACTCCAGCAGGTTCTCTTTTCCCATGCCGCGGATTGCGCCGCAGCGCCTGCACTGGATCAATTCTCTCGTCTCCATCTCGGAGAACGTAAGCCGCTCTCGCGTCCCGCACTTCTGGCACTGAATTTTAAGCTGTCGGAGTCATCCACTGCTGCCTCCCGTTGCTTTCAAATTACCCCCACAACCTGGCCCACTGAAAGGGAATTTCAAGATGACCAATGGTTCCAGCCGGTGAAGATGTCGCGTATCATCGCGCGTTGAGTGCCGGCGCTTATCGAGCCTCAGAACTCGACAAGGAGCACTATCACCTCATCGTAGAGGGATCTGGCAACGTGGTCCGCGGCACACGATTGCCGACAACCTGAACACCGCCGCCGACGACGGCCCACGCATCAAAGTTCTGAGTGTCGCGTCTACCAGCGATGACGGTTGGGTTGTTTCCGCTGCTGGTCCGGGGTTCGGCAAACGCCGACCTTCTCGAACGCGGAATTGACAACCATCACCGCCTGCCAAATCCAGCCGGCTCTCCGGCGGGGAAAGGTCGCTGCTACCAAGCCGCAAATATGAAGCGGGTAGTACGGTCAGGGCCCCCTTTGTTTCGTCACGCCGCCCTTGAACGCGCCGAGGTTTTGTTAATCGACGTTACAGCCAAGTTGGTGAGCTTGTTGTTCGTCGCCTTCTCTTGGTCGAGGATCTCACTCAGAAGCTTGTGCGCCTCATCATGGCCGAGGTCCTTGGCCCATTCCCGAAGCGAGCCATAGCGGGCGATCTCGTAGTGCTCGACAGCTTGGCAAGCGGCCAGAAGACCCACGTCCAACGCGGTCCCTTTAGCCTCTTTCATCAAACCGTCGGCCTCCTTGATCAGACCCTTCGATAGCGTCGCATTTTTCGCCAGATGCCGTTTTGCCGATCGACTTGAAGACCTGCTCCAGCTTCTTGATCTGGTCCCTCGTCTCCAAAAGGTGTTCCTCGGCCGCCTTCTTCAGTTCGGCGCTATTCGCTGCCTTAGCGACCTTTGGAAGCGCCTTCGTGATAGCGTTCTCGGCGAAGTAGAGATCCTGCAGCGTGTGTTCGAAAATATCAGCCAGCGATTTCATAAACTTTCTCCTTCGCAATGAAATGCAGGGCTCGGGAGGCTTCGTAAAAAACGATGTAAACAGTAACCACCGTGGAAGATCCCAGATTTCTCTGACCTCCCGCGGCGTCGGCGGCTGTGCAAGAGCATCATTAGAAAGCCTGCTAACGACCATTTCCACCAATCGTTGCTGGCTTCAGCGCAAAACCCCTGCATCACGGGCGGCTTTCTCGAACGCCAACCGGGCCATGTAACCAGGCACATCACCATTGACAGCTTCGAGACAGGCGGTCAAAGCCGCCTGATATGCGGGATCGGACTTGGATCCAGACCAATTGTTCTGCAAAACCGCTGCCGCTTGACTGGCCGATCCAACCAACAAGTGGTGGTATGCATCGGGCAGACAGATCACGACACTTTCATTCCAGGGTGCCGGTTGTTTGCCCCCTGCCCTCTCTATATCGCGTCCGTACCGTTCCTCGCGTTCCCAACGATCCTCTGCCATGACGTTCTCCTTCTCGAACGTCTCCAAATCGCCAAAACAGAATCGTGTTCCCGATATCGTTCAGTCGCCGGCTCGTGCACCAATAGCGCTGAAACAGGGGGCGCGCATATGCGCAGCGCGGTTACCGCCTTCGTCCGCCGACGTCGACATTGCTGTTATCTGCATCTCACTACGCACGTGATCCCGCAATTGGCCCAGAGACACGTGACAAGATCGAGCCTTGTTATACTCAGATCTGCACCGGCTTGATCGTGCCGACCGATATCTCACCTTTCAACAGGCCGCGTACCAGTCCTGCTTTTGCATGTTCGACTTCGATGACCGTGTATAGTTTTTCGTCCCGAAACGCGCTCGCATCCGAGGTGCTGACACCTTCGGCAGGGGCGGCGTCGACCTCCATATAGTCGAGTTCGCACGCGGACGCGACGATGCGGGCGTCCCCAGACGTGCGGGCAGCGACCACGACTTCGCCCTGGTTAAGTGCGCTCTGCCATCGAGGATCGGATTGTGCGGCGATCGGCACCAAGCGGTAGACGTTCAGTGTTTCAGCACCAGAATCGCTCGAGGCTCGGCATGCGTCGGCAATTTGAGCCTTGCTTTCCACCGATCTGCCAAATTCCGTGTGGCTTTCGCCGGTGGACTTCGCCTCGTCACCATATTGCGCATTGTTGGACATCGTCATCTCTTTCGTCGTTGAGTCAGAAACATTAATTTGCACGGAAAGTTCCCTTCCCTCGAGTGGCTGGCCTGAGGGCCTTTCGCAAATCGGCGCGGCGGCAAGCGCGGCTCCGCCGGTCGCGACAGGGATCAGAAGAGTTGAGGATGTGTCCATGGCAAACACCGTTCACGGACGCTACATTGCTTAGCGCCTTCGAGAGGCGGCAAGCGGAAGAGTCAGGCTCAGAGCTAAGACCGCGACAGAGATGATGAAGGGTAGGTTCGGCCACGATTGTCGTGGCGGCGTAGTCGAAGCGGCTGTCCGCGGGCAACAAGTGAAAAACCCGCGCCCCGGTCTCCGGTGGGAAGCTGCCGGCTGAGGAACATTTCGCAGGACCGGAAGTTTGCACGGCAGTAACAACAGAGCAGGCGTTAGTGCTTCAGCGGCACGATCGCTCCTGCAGAAATGAGCCCGAGGCGAGGCCAAGATCATGACATATGTTGCATCCCCCAGAACCCAGAAAGGTACTGCGGAGCGGCTTGCCGACTGCTACCAGTGCGTTTCGTCCACACTTTCAACTCACGACCCGACAGGTGCTTTGCGAGATTTCGACACCGATTTGATCACTGCCGCGGTACAGGCCGGATGGGATGAAGACGAGATACGCGCGGCTTTGAACGGTATTCGGTCGGGCAATGCGGTCGCGAGCGCGAATGCAGAAGGGCCTGAACTTAGCCCGGACCCCAGGCAAACGCTGTCTTCCGATCCTGCCTTCACTGAAACAGTGAAGGGACCGGCGTTTGAGGGCCGCGAGTCAGCGCAGGGCTTGCAAGAGAGCGCTGAAAGAGAAGAGCGACGGATCGAATGCCAGAAAGGAAGTCCCTTGGCCAAGGGGGAAGAACGCTTCGAGGAACGATCGAGGAGCTCGGACGGCAGAAGCGCGGGAGAGAAACAAAATCCTGGAGGATGAAAATCTTACACCTCACCTGCCAAGCGATCGCCAAGACCCGCCTGAGGATAAATTCTCAGCAATGCTTTGGTTTCGGGCTTCATGTCTAAAAGGAAGGCCGCTGACGGTCGCCGGCGAATACCGAAACTCGCGCCGTTCGAGTTCGCGCCACCACTGAGAGACTTGTTGGGACGCCCGCTGGTTGGGTTGGTTGTCCCGGCTAGCCAGACTATGTTCGACACGGGTGCGAGTTTGGAATGATATGACGGTGGACGTCCCGCTGTCCGAGATTACGTTCGCGCGCGGGCGAGGGCGCCACCCGAGACGCGTGCCGCCCTCGATCCCTGAAAAGAGCCTCCGCCAAATTGGTCGGAGGCTCAGTCAGGACGGCTGATCGCCCAAGCGACATCCGCAGCCGGCGAGACTGCGGCAGACGATCGTTAATTAGAATATACTTATATTTCTCGTTAACAAGTCGGCACATCGGGTGACGCTCAGACAGGCTACAGCGCCCCATACTGGAGGTCGAAGGCCAAATTCGCGTTCAAGCGCGATTGAGTGGTAATCCCGTTCAATGATCCCCGAGTGCCTCTGCGCCGGAACCAAATCGCACCCCCAGGGTTCGAGAGCCGGATCAATCCGATTTACAAGCAGAGGCCACGTTCATGAACCCCCATGACTATCGTTGCGGCGGCGCTGATGAGCGCTGTAACCGCCGCTGCGTTTGCGCAAACGACGCCTTCGACGAACGGAAACACGCCGGCAGCCACCACGCCCGACTCGCAAACACCCACTGTGCCCGTGGAGGGAGCTAAACAGTTTCACCGAGCGGATAGAGGCCGCCGGCTACACCGATGTCACCGCACTCAAGCTCGATGACAAGGGTGTGTGGCAAGCAAACGCGAAGAAAGGACAGTAAGTCCGTGACCGTCGCCCTCGACCCAAGACAATGTGACAGCCCAATAAGGTAAAACCCAAAGCTAGGGAGACTGAAGATGAGAACCGTGACAGGTCTTTTTGACGATTATGAAACGGCGCGAGATGCGGTGCGTGATCTCGAGGCGGCGGGCATACCGCCCGATGATATCAGCATTATCGCCAACAACAGCGGCGATTGGTATTCCGACGATACCTCCGACGCCGCCGGAGGCGCCAGCGCCGGAGCGGGTCTTGGTGCCGCGGGAGGTGGCATTGTTGGACTTCTCACTGGACTTGGACTTATGGCCATCCCTGGGGTGGGACCGGTTGTCGCGGCCGGTTGGCTGGCAGCGACCGCCGCAGGCGCCGCGGCTGGCGCTGTTGCCGGCGGTGCGGCAGGTGGCATCATCGGCGGATTGACCGAAACCGGCGTGGATGAAGACGACGCGCACGTTTACGCCGAAGGCGTTCGGCGCGGCGGAACCCTGGTGACAGCGCGGGTCGAGCATGATCTCGTCGCCCAAGCCGAAACAATCTTGCAACAACGGGATCGGGTTGATCTCGCCGCTCGTCGCAGCGCTTACACTGAGGAGGGATGGTCGCATTTTGACGAGGACGCCGATCCTTACACCGTGGATCAGGTCGAACGCGAGCGCGAGCGGTATCGCAGCATGATGCCCTAACCGACTTTCGCGGCGAGCCGAGAGGGCCGCGGAGGCCACTCCGGCCGCAGCCGCCTTTTCCATGCCGTGCCGCCCGAGCCGACCTGTCAGATATCGTTCCAGATGTCCCGCGTCGCTTGCTTCTTGGTGGGCCGGCGCGGCTTCTAATGAACCGCCACTTGGCGAGGACTTTCTTTGGCGTCCGGTCTCAGCTTCTCTGGAAGTACATCTCGCGCAGACTTCCGGATAACGTCGATCGCCGCCTCCGTCGCGTGGCTGACAGCATTACCGGTAATCCCCAGTGCCCGTTTGCTACTGCGGGCGCCCTTGCCGGCCGCATCGGCTATGTCGCCTCGTTCCTCGACAAGCACTGCGGCCGCTGCGGCCACGGCGGCCGTCAGGGCTTTGGCAGCACACTCCTACCGATATCGCTTGCCAGAAGCCCTTTTACGAGTCCCGTCTTCCGGATAGGTTTTGGGACTTAGTAGCCAGCAAGCTTCTTCGGGATCTTGCTCTTCTAAGCCATGACACCCTCCACGATGTGACCGCTGACAACCGGCAAATTGTAGTTTGGTTCCGCGAGAACACCGCTTCGGAACCGATGGCGCCGTCATCAGTTTGTCTTGCGCACTCGACAGGAGATACAAGCATGGCCAAAGACGACGATTTAAAAGCGGGCTCCACCGGCACACCCGATGAACCTCTCGCCGGCGTCCGTAAGGCTGCCCAAACAGCCACTGAAGCAGTGAGGCGAGAGACAAGCGCGGTAGCGACCGCAGCAGCAGAACATCCTCACACCGCCACCACTCTGGGAGTGCTTATTGGCGCCCTCGCCTTCACCATCGGCTATGTTTTGGGAAGGTCATCGGTCGATAGCGGGCGGGGCTACTGGCGATAAAAGAGGACCCGACCGGCGTGCGGCTTTGAATGATGTCACGGATGAAAACCCGTATCCTGGCGCGCAGGACCGCAGCCCAAGGACCCGGGGCTGCGGTTTTGTTTGTCGGGATTTCGTGCGAACGACGGCTGAGCCAGCGGTCGAGCGAACGACTTGCAATGGAGACGACCGCGTGTTGCACCGTCATCAGGGCGCCAGGCACTCTTCACAGATGCCACAGCCATCTGCATCCATGCTCGTGGCCGGGCGCTTCTTTCGACAACAGAGGCAGGTGACAATATCCGGCGCGCTCCAGTTGTAATGCTTGGGTGGTGTGATTTGAATTGTGGTGTCGGGAGCTACTTGTTTACCCAGTTGTTCCATCTGGAGGCTCCATGTCGAAGACGCCATTTTCGCTAGAGGGGGGTGCATGAACGGCATCCTACCTTTCCAACCCGGGTTCTAGATGGGCGCCAGGAGAACGGCGCCCAGTTCGTCGAGATCACCTATGCGGCATTTGATGCTTCGATTTGCGTCGGAGCTTGTGACTGTTCAAACACCGCCGCACTTTCGATCGCGATTTTGCGTGGCTTCATCTCCTCCGGGATTTCCCGCACGAGATCGATCTCCAGGAGACCGTTGTTCAGGTCAGCGCCGATCACCCGCACGTGGTCGGCAAGCTCGAACCGGTGCTCAAACGGTCGCCCGGCGATCCCGCGGTGCAGATAGGCTTCTGACGAGGATTCCTGCTTCTTGCCGACGACCGTCAGAAGGTTGGTTTGAAACGTGATGTCGAGATCGTCTCGCGTAAAACCGGCGACCGCAATCGAGATCCGATAGCTATCGTCACCGGTCTTGACGATGTCGTAGGGCGGCCAATCGCTCATCGAACGGGCCCGCTGGGCGTTTTCGAGCAGACTGAAGAGCCGGTCGAACCCGACGGTCGATCGGAAAAGCGGTGCGTAGTCGTAAGTTGTTGCCATAACCATATCCTCCTTGAGCAACATGGATATTGGAAGCGCCGAAAGACGACACTTCCAGCAAGTCCAGCCCTGATTCTAGCGGCTGGCGACAAGCGATTTGGTTTAGCAAAAGTTCAGTTTCAAGGGCTCGGAAAGAAAAAATGAGGGCGGCATAAGCGTCGCTCAAGACAGGCCGCTCAGCGGATGCACGCTGCTCCAGACAAGTGGCAGGGGCCTGTCAGATCGGTCAAGGGGCTTGGCACGGAACATTCATTGAGAGCGCTTGAACTCAAGGGGCTGCGAAATTAAATTTTTGACGGGCGCATCACGCGCCTTCCTGTAATGGCCCCATAAATCCCCGGACATGATCTCCCACTTGTTAAGTGTGAGGAGTAATGTCCCCATTATGAGTAGTCACAACCCGAAGATAGAAGTGCTGTCCGGCCCTGAGCGCCGCCGTCGCTGGTCGACGGCCGAGAAGCTCGCCATCGTTCAGGAGACGTATGAAGGGGATGCGACGGTCAGCATCGTCGCGCGGCGTCACGGCATCCAGCCGAACCAGTTGTTCAATTGGCGCAAGCTTGCAGCGCAGGGAGCGTTCACCGCAACCGCATCGCAGGAAGACGTCGTTCCGGCATCCGAATATCGAGCCCTTCAGAACCAGGTCAAGGAACTGCAGCGCCTGTTGGGCAAGAAGACGATGGAAGGCGAAATCCTCAAGGAAGCGCTTGAGATCGCCACCGGCCCAAAAAAACACCTGTTGCGCTCGCTGTCATTGCCGAAGGGCAGTTCGCGATGACGGCGGTGTGCGAGACTTTGGGTGTCGCCCGATCAAACATTGCAGAGCGCGTGAAGCAAATCCCTTCCAAAGCCCGTGGGCGACCGCCGCTTGCTGATCAGGGCCTGGTGGATGAGATCAAAACGATCATCGCCGATATGCCGACCTACGGCTATCGCCGGGTTCACGCCATTCTGCGCCGAAACGCCAGCAACGATGGCCGTTCCTGGCCAAACGTCAAACGCGTCTATCGGGTGATGAAGGTGCACGACCTGCTCCTTCAGCGCCATACTGGTGCGAGTGATACCCGTCGCCACGACGGCCGCGTCGCTGTGGAGCAGTCGAACCTACGTTGGTGTTCGGACGGATTCGAAATTGGCTGCGACAACAGAGAGAAGGTGCGCGTTGCCTTTGCCCTCGACTGCTGTGACCGCGAGGCCATTGCCCACGTCGCCACCACTGAAGGCATCAAGAGCGCGGACGTTCAGGACCTTGTCATCACCGCCGTCGAGAACCGCTTCGGTCGCATCAACGCCCTTCCAAAGCCCATCGAATGGCTGACTGACAATGGCTCGTGCTTCATTGCGAAGGACACGAAATCGCTGCTGCTGGATATCGGGATGGAGCCTTGCTCGACACCCATTCGCAGCCCGCAGTCAAACGGAATGGCGGAAGCCTTCGTCAAAACCTTCAAGCGCGACTACGTCTCGGTCAATCCCATTCCGGACGCCGAAACCGTCATCGCCCAACTGCCCTTATGGTTCGAGCATTACAACACGCTTCACCCGCACAAGGCTTTGGGATATCGATCACCGCGCGAGTTCTTAAACCGTCAAACAGAAACCTGATCCTGTCCGGTTTTTATGGGGCAACTCCACTTCCTTGTTGAAAACCCGCGAATTCAGTGAGGTAGAAATGCACACGAAGATGTTTGACCGGCCAGTTTACCTGCGTGAAAGGAAGGATCTGGTCCTCGAAATCACCAATCTCGACGACGCGATCGATTTCCTTGAGAGTGGTCCAAAGGAGATCGCGACATCATCCACGACGCGACCCTGAAGACGTGCTATCTGGCCCATGACGGGCACAAGCCCGTTCGGGTGGCGCGAGACGCATTCCGCTCCTTCGCGAAGAAGAAGGGCATACTCGCGAAAGCTCCCGCGGTTCTGCCGTGGATGGTCAAGACCAAGTCCGGTGGCGGTAGGATTTCACCCTAAACTGACCATCAACAGTGAGAGGCTGCGCTTGCGGCCTCTCTGCCCCTCGTTCCCGACATTCTGCGACTTCGGACGCATGAAACGAGAACATCTCGCGATGTGCGCCGAACATGACCGCTCGAGACTCCAAGAAGCCGCCGCGCGCAAATAGCGCAAGCTTGGCGTAATGAGCGCGCAGAAGCGCACGGTCTGGAGCCGGATAGTTGAACTGACCCCAAAAAGTTGGATGCCACTTTTTGAGTTGATATGAAGGATTCGGAGAAGCAGAAGTTAGCAGCCGTGGAGGCCTACATCGAGGGCTGCCAAGGGCTGATCGATCCGAAGAAGGCGCGGTTCGATCTACCTGAAGGCGATCTGGGGGTCCGTGCGTATATTTTGAACGCAACGCCTTTGCAGTGCCTACTGGCCTGCATCGACAATGACCGGTGTGTTGCGTTCACCTACATCAAGAAAGAGAGGGAATGCTGAAGGGCGCTGTCGGCACACCTCTTTTCAAATCCGGCATGATTTCCGGTATGAAAACTTTCCAAACCTTCGCGCCAGCGAAGATTGTCGGCCTCGACTGACGCGGCCGCGTTTCGCCCGACTTGAAAGGATACGAGTCGTCGTCCTGCGAAGGGTCAACTTTCCCCTCACCGAAAGTCCCGCGTCTTCACCTTGATCGCATCGAGATGCAGATAGGGATCCACGATGTCGCGAGGCCGCGGCCCTTTCGGCAGCCCGCGCGGATCGGGCGTCGGCGCCCCATGATGAAACTCGTCACCTCGCCCATGCGGAAGCGGAAAGCCGGCATCCCGATCGCCGACGCTGGCAAGCTCTGCGGATAGATCGGTCAGCCGATGGGCGACGAGATGCACCACCTCGCCTTCCCGCTGGATACGGCCATAGACGCCGAGCATGCCTGCACCAAGCACCACGCGGCGATACTTCTCGAAGGTCTTTGCCCAGATGACGAGGTTGGCAATGCCGGTCTCATCCTCGATGGTGATGAACATCACACCCTTGGCCGAGCCCGGCCGCTGGCGGACGAGCACCAAGCCCGCGGCTTCCAACCATTTTCCGTCGCGCGTCAGCATCGCGTCGCGGCAGGTGATGATGCGACGTTTCGAAAGATCAGCGCGCAGGAACGAGAGCGGATGGTTGCGCAGCGTCAGCCCGACATGCCCATAGTCCTCCACCACCTCCGCACCCGAAGTCATGGGCCTCAGCGCCACAAAGGGTTCATCGAGTTCGGCGACAGTCCGGCTTTCACGGGCCGAAGCGGCGGCAAAGAGCGGCAGCGGCTCGTCGCGCAATGCCTTGATCGCCCATAGCGCCTCGCGCCGCGCAAGCCCCAGCGAAGGTTGGAAGGCGTCGGCTTCGGCAAGCTCGACGAGCGAGGCAGCCGGCACGCCTGCCCGGCGCCAGAGATCGTCGACGCTCTCGAAAGATCGTTCCTCGCGCGCGGCAACTATTGCCGCAGCATCGGTGTTCGCGAGCCCCTTGATCATGCGAAAGCCGAGACGAACGGCAAGACGGCTTTCATCGGCCGTTGCCTCGAGCGTGCAATCCCAGCGGCTGGCGTTCACACAAACCGGGCGGACTTCGACACTGTGGTCGCGCGCATCCCGCACGATCTGGGCCGGGGCGTAAAATCCCATCGGCTGAGCATTGAGGAGAGCCGCACAGAATACGTCCGGATGCCAGCATTTCAGCCAGGAAGAAGCATAGGCAATCAGCGCAAAGGAGGCGGCGTGGCTTTCAGGAAAGCCGTAGCTTCCGAACCCTTCGAGCTGCTTGAAGGTCTTCACGGCAAAGTCCGGTTCATAGCCGTTTGCGACCATGCCCCGGACAAGCTTCTCGCCGAACTTCGAGACACCACCTGTATGCTTGAAGGTCGCCATGGCGCGCCTGAGCTGATCGGCTTCTCCGGGCTTGAAGCCGGCGCACTCGATCGCGACCCGCATCGCCTGTTCCTGGAAGAGCGGCACGCCGAGCGTCTTGCCAAGAACCTGCTCCAGTTCCGGCTTCGGATAGACAACCGCCTCTTTTCCCTCGCGCCGACGAAGATAGGGATGCACCATGTCGCCCTGGATCGGGCCGGGCCGCACGATCGCCACCTCGATAACGAGGTCATAGAAGGTGCGCGGCTTGATCCTCGGCAGCATCGACATCTGCGCGCGGCTCTCGATCTGGAAGGTGCCGAGCGTGTCGGCACGCCTGATCATCGCGTAGGTGCGCGGGTCTTCGGCCGGGATGCTCGCGAGATCGAGATTGATGCCCTTGTGCAGGGCGAGAAGATCAAAGCCGCGCTTCATGCAGGAGAGCATGCCGAGCGCCAGGCAATCGACCTTCATGAACTTGAGGATATCGATATCGTCCTTGTCCCATTCGATGACCTGACGGTCGGCCATGGCGGCCGGCTCGATCGGGACGAGTTCGTCGAGGCGGTCATGGGTCAAAACGAAGCCGCCCGGATGCTGCGACAGGTGGCGAGGTGCTCCCATCAGCTGCCGTGCCAGGTCCAGCGTCAGGCGCAATCGCCGGTCAGAAAGATTGAGATTGAGCTCCTCGGCATGTTTCTCGCCGACGTCCTCGCCCCAGCCCCAGACCTGTGACGACAGCATCTTCGTCATGTCCTCAGGCAGCCCAAGCGCCTTGCCGACATCCCGAATGGCGCCCTTCGACCGGTAGCGGATAACCGTCGAGCAAAGGGCCGCGTGATCGCGGCCATAGGTCTCGAACACCCATTGCATCACGATCTCGCGGCGCTCGTGCTCGAAGTCGACGTCGATGTCAGGCGGCTCGCGCCGCTCCTCGGAAACAAAGCGCTCGAAGAGAAGGTCGTTTATGTCAGGGTCGATCGAAGTAATACCAAGCACATAGCAGATGGACGAATTGGCAGCCGATCCCCTGCCCTGGCAGAGAATGTCTCTTGAACGGGCAAAACGTACGATCGCGTTCACCGTCAGGAAGTAGGGCGCATATTGAAGCTTCTCGATTAGTCGAAGTTCGTGCTCGAGGTTCTTTCGGACCTTGGCCGGCAACCCTTCGGGATAGCGCCAGGCAGCGCCCTCCCAGGTGAGTTGCGCCAGCGTCTGTTGCGCCGTCAGCTCCGGGTTGGATCGCTCCTCCGGATATTGATAGGCGAGCTCGTCGAGCGAAAAGCGGCACCGCTCCATGATCTCGATGGTGCGGCCCAGGGCTTCGGGGTAGCGCGCAAAGAGGCGCGCCATTTCTTCGGGCGGCTTCAGGTAGCGGTCGGCGTGCCGCTCGCGGCGGAAACCGGCCTCGTCGATTGTGATGTTGTGTCGAATGCAGGTGACGACATCCTGCAGGATGCGGCGCTCGGGCACATGAAACAGCGCATCATTGGTGACGACCGTCGGCACCCCGATCGAAATCGCCATGTTGGAAAGCTGGTGAAGCCGCAACTGGTCGTTCGGCCGGCGGCGCAGCGTCAGCGCCAAGTAAGAACGATCGCCAAACGCTTCCTTCAGACGCCGTAGGCGCAACGCGCAGTCCTCATCAGCAGCATCGGGAATGAGGACGGCGATCAGTCCTTCGCCATAGGCAACGAGATCGGACCAGTCGAGCCGGCATTTCGCCTTGCCGCCGCGCTTCTTGCCGAGCGACAGCAGCCGGCAAAGTCGCGCATAGGCCGGCCGGTCTGTCGGATAGACGAGCACCGAGAGGTCGCCTTCAAGATCGAGGCGGCAGCCGACGACCAGCCGAACGCCAGCATCCTTGGCCGCCTGATGGGCGCGCACGATGCCGGCAAGACTGTTGCGGTCGGCCACTGCCAGCGCCTCGATGCCGAGCGCTGCTGCGCATTGAAACAGCTCTTCACAGGAGGAAGCACCGCGCAGGAATGAGAAATGGGAGGTAGCCTGCAGCTCGGCATAGCGCGGCGTCGTCATCCGAAGATCCCGTGCAGGAACCATTGGTGGCTGCCGGTCTCGCTGTGTTCGCCGTCGCCTGCGCGATATATCCAGTAGCGCTCGCCGGCGTCGTCCTCGACCTGGAAATAGTCGCGCACGGCGACGAGCTCGGCGTCACGTTTCCACCACTCGCCGAAGACGCGCTCCGGCCCATCGGCGCGTCTCACCCGCCGGCGCACGCCGCGCCAGGTGAAGCTGACCGGCGGATGATCGGGAAGCAGCGCCATCGTCTCGATCGGTTCGGGATGGACAAGCAGGCGCACCGGCCTTGGCCAATGGCCGGGCCAGGTCTGGCCTTCGTCCGGCGCCATCGGCGCGATGCGGTTGATGGAGCGCTCGGGCACGTCGCTTGCAACCGGTGCAAAGCGATAGAGCCGACGTGCGCCGATACGGTTTCCCAAGATGTCGATCAGGCCGGAAACATCGGCGTCCGGCTCATCGACCAGCGAAGAGATGATCTGGCTCGCCACAAGCGGTTCGGCCTGGGTTGCCGTCAGCGACATGATCTCGATCCCGAAGCCAGGGTCGATCGTTTCGATCCGATCGGTAATAAGCCGCGTCAAGCGCTTGGCGTCGCGAACAGGGGTCGCGGTACCTGCGCGGATCGCCTGGTAGGTGTTGTCGACGCGATGGAAGAGAAGATCGACGCGACGCGCGCCAAGACCCTTTTCTTCCAGTACCCGACAGAGCATGAGCACCAGCTTGGCTGTATAGCGCGCGATGGTCTCGGCAGCCGCAATTGGTTCACCAAAGGAGCGGCGAACCTCGATGAGATCGGGCGTGCGCACCGGGTCGATCGGTTCGACAGTCTTTCCCAGGGCCTGGTCGAGACGACGGCCAAGCTCGGGTCCAAATCGGAGAGCAAGCGGCGCCCGCGGCACGCCGGCCACCTCGCCGATCGTGTTGAAGCCAAGCACGCGAAGGCCATGAACGATTGCCGGATCGAGGCGCAGCGCTGCGATCGGTAGGTTCTGGATGATGTCCTCCTGCGCGCACGGCGCGATGACAAGCGTCGGATGAGCGAGAAACCGGGCGCCGGCATGGGCCGCCCCCCACGTATCGGCAACGGCAGCCCGTGCTTCGATGCCGGATCCGAAGAATCGGTTGACCATGCCCGAAAGCATCAGGTCTTCGCCGCCATGCAGGTGATCGGCACCGGTCGTGTCGATCACCAAGCCGTCGGGCGGGTCGGCAGCGACGATCGGCGCGTAGCGCTGCAGCGCCCAGAGCGCCAGGCGTTCGAGCGCTTCTGCATCAGCCGCCGGATCGGCGTCCATGACGACAAGATTTGTGACGAGCGCCTGGGCCTTCGTGGCAGCCATGCCCGGCCTCAGGTTAGCGGCTATCGCCGCAGCATTCGCCGAGAGCACCACGCGCCGGCGTTTTTCGCGACCGACGAGGACGAGAGGCGTTTCAGCCGGTGGCGCTGCGTCGCCGAGCTTGCGCCTCAGGCGATCCGTGGACCAGCTCGGGAGGAAGAGCGATACGACCCTTGGCATCTGGGGCCTCCACTTCGAAATCTGCACTTTCGCCGGCGCGGCAGCGGATAAGTTCGACCAGCCAACGCGCGCGGCCGACGCCTGGAACCGGCAAGGGGGCCGACGGCAGGACGGACACCCGCCAGCGCGTGACCGATGCCGTCGGCTGCCCGAAATCCGAAGCCTCGGCCTGTCGTCGCCAGCGGCGGATCGCGATACCCATCGTGCCTGAGCTTTCGGCCGCAAGCTGCAAGCGGCGTGAAGAGGTCATCGAAAGGCGGGCGAGTTCGCCGACGACGGCCCCAAGTCCGCCGTGGCGAAGCCCTTCTTCCATGCAGGCGAGAAGCGCCTTTTCGTCGCCGGCCTCCACATAGATGACGCGGCTCGGCGAAAGACCTACTTGAGCCAGCGCCGGCGCGAAGAGATCCGGCCGCGTCACGCACCAGAGCACCTTGCCCTTCGAGCGGGCGGCAATGCCCGCCGAAAAGAGGGCGGCTGCAGCGCCGTCGATTGCACCGTTGCCGCCGCCGGCGACCTCATGCAACGAACCGAGTGTGAGCCCGCCGCCCGGCAAGCGCCGATCAATCTCGACGACACCAAACGGCAGGACCTGCCGTCCACGGCCGCTCGTGCCCTCGAGGCGCTGGATGCGCTCGCGAAGTGCTGAGACGACGATATTGTCGACTGGACGGGACATTTTGGAAGGAACAACTCCTCAGGGCTATGCATTAGCGCTTCCTGTTGATATGTTCTCTATTTGTTCCTATTTGGGTTGCGAGTCAACGAAGTTCAGAAAAGAGCCTGTTGATTGCGATCCGCACGGAGACGCGGCCTCGCGCAGACGGATGCGTCGGCCGCCGGGAACGGCGACAGAGGCGCGCGGGCGCTGGTATGAAGGACGATGAGAAAAGCGGAGGATCAGAGCCCGTGTGCAATCTCTACAACATCACGACGACACGCGATGCCGTGATCGCATTCACCAAAGCCTTCCGCGACAAGGCCGGCTGGAACCAGCCATCCTATGACGTTTATCCCGGCTACCAGGCGCCGGTTGTTCGCATCGGCGACGACGGTCAACGCGAGATCACGCGTGTCACCTGGGGCATGCCCTCGCCGCCGGCTTTCGTGAAGAACTACGATCCAGGCGTCACCAACATCCGAAACGTCACCTCTCCGCACTGGAGACGCTGGCTCGGGCCGACCAGTCGCTGCGTCGTACCCTTCACCTCCTTTGCCGAGCCGGATCCGGCAAGCTTAGTTCCCGGCGGGAAAATCCCGAACGCCTGGTTTGCCGGCAACAAAGAGCGGCCGCTGATGTTCTTCGCCGGCTTCTGGACACCGTGGAAGGGTGTCAGGCGCGTGCGCTATGGTGAGCGCGAATATGAGCTTTTCGGCTTCCTCACCACATCCCCGAACGAGATCGTCGCGCCGATCCATCAAAAGGCCATGCCGGTGATCCTGACCACACCTGAAGAGGTCGACCTGTGGCTCACCGGATCCTGGGATGAGGTGAAGCACCTGCAGCGGCCGCTTCCGGGCAACATGCTTGTTGTCGTCGAGCCGCCTGCGCCATCGCCGGGCGAGGAACTATTGCTGTGAGCCAACCGTGACAGATACTTTCAGGCAGCCGCGCAAGATCATCCATGTCGATATGGATGCCTTCTACGCCTCGGTGGAGCAGCGGGACAATCCCGAGCTTCGCGGGCTTCCGATCGCCGTCGGCTTTGGCGAGGCCCGCGGCGTGGTGGCAGCCGCGAGCTATGAGGCGCGCAAGTACGGCGTCCATTCGGCCATGCCGTCCGTCACCGCCAAGCGGAAATGCCCGGATCTGGTTTTCGTGAGGCCGCGGTTCGATGCTTACCGCGCAGTCTCACAGCAGATCCACGCGATCTTTGCCGAATACACACCATTGATCGAACCGCTCTCGCTCGACGAGGCCTATCTGGATGTTACCGAGAACCTCAAGGGAATGGAGGTTGCGACCGAGATCGCCGAGGAGATCCGCGCAAAGATCAGGGCAAGGACAGGCTTGACCGCTTCGGCCGGCGTTTCCTACAACAAGTTCCTTGCCAAGATGGCTTCCGACCAGAGGAAGCCGGACGGCCTCTTCGTCATCACCCCGAAGAACGGTCCGGCTTTCGTCGAGGCGCTGCCCGTCAAGAAATTCCATGGCGTCGGCCCGGCAACCGCCGAGCGCATGCACAAGCTCGGCATCGAAACGGGCGCCGATCTGAAGGCTCACGATATCGCCTTCCTGCAGCAACACTTCGGAAAATCAGGGCCTTACTTCTACTGGATCGCCCGCGGTATCGACGAGCGCCAGGTGAAGGCCGACCGGGTGCGCAAGTCCATCGGTGCGGAAGACACGTTCTTAGTGGACGTCCACGATTTTGAAACCGCGCGAGCCGGTCTCGAACCGCTGATCGAAAAGGTCTGGCGCTATTGCGAGGCGAGCGGCATTCGCGCCAAGACCGCTACGCTCAAGGTAAAGTGGGCGGATTTCACGCAGATCACGCGAAGCAAGACAACTGCAGCACCGATCGCGAGTGCCGCCGAGCTTGCCGCGGTCATGACGATGCTGTTGTCTCCGCTCTTCCCTGCTCCGAAAGGCATCCGGTTGCTGGGCGTGACCCTGTCGTCGCTTGAACCAGCCAAACTCGAAAGCGCGCCGCAGTTCTCATTAGCGCTTTGAGGAAGACGCAAAAGGCCGGCCGCGCCAGAGACCACGGGGCCTGACATGCTTGCGGACTCTCAGCGAACCATCAGCTACCGGACACCATGAGCGGTATGGGCAACGCCGTCTCAGCCTCGCCGAGGATTTCGAAGGTGTATTTGCTCGATGCATCGACCCCCACCGAGTAGCAGAGGCGATCCTGCACGTGGTTGTTCTCGTCGAAGGTCAGCACTTTCGGCTTTAAGGAAGTAAGCCGGCTTTCGTCGAGGTAGACCGAGTTGCATATGATGATCTGGTCGCCGGGCTGGCAGGTCCTTGCGGCCGCACCATTGAGGATGCAGCACCTGGATCCGCGCTCACCGAGGATGACGTAAGTGGAGATGCGCGCGCCGGAATTCTTGTTCCAGATCTCGACGAACTCCATCGGCAAGATGCCGGCCTCCTCACAGTGGTCCGGGTCAAGAGTTATCGACCCATGATAGTTGAGGTTCGCCTCGGTGACATAAATGCCATGGAGCTTCCCTGCGACCAGCTTTCTCATGCTTTTTCACGCCTCGCGGTTGATCAGGTTCCTCGCGCCTTGGCGCTGCCGACCGACGCGGAGATCTTCGCGCTCCGACAATCGCCAAGCGGAAATTGAAAAGAAAGCCCCGCCGGGGAAGGCGGGGCAACGTTCGCACCCAGATGGCTCTCTGAACGCGGGGAAGAAAAAGTCCATCGGCCGAGCCGATGCACTCAGATACGAACAAAGGTCCCCGCAAGGAAGGTCGCTTTCGGCAATTCCGGTACGGTTTTGCTAATATATCAACCTGCTCAAATGACGACCCCGGATCTCGTGACACTCGGTGCCCGCCACAAAAGCGCCGAGTATTCCTTGATCGCTGCTTACCTGCATCCGGAGGCGGTTTGCGCGGCAGCGATCAGACAAGCTCCATCGTCCTTCCGTAGTCCGCCGCGGACATCTCGCGATAGCCCATGGCCGGAGGCCGGCACTAGGTTCCCTCACCGCGTTCTCGCAATCCGTACGGCGAATGTACTAGGCCTGTCCCCCGAGATGACTACTGTATCAACGTTGAAGGATGGGGCTTGTCGCTATATAATTTCATTTCTAATTTATGTTAATTTTTCAATCCGTTAACCTGCGGAAGGAGGACATTATGCGCCTTCCTGAGATACCTTGGGCGGTCCCGTTATCTGTTCGTTTGCAGTCAGGATCGAACCGCATTTTCGCATCGGTCTACGACGCGCTGGATTTTCTGGAACATGAATGGCCGATACGGCACGGACAAGGCTATGAACGAGCCATGATAACGTGCCGCTGTGCGTTGAATCGCTCCGTTCCAGCAGCGGTCGCCCGAGATGCCTTCATCGGTGCGTGTTTGGAGGCTGGCATGGCAACGTCAGCGGTTGCTGCCCACTACCATGCGCGCTCGGGACCCCACGGCAACAAGCCATTGACCTGACAACGCCAATTTGCGCACGAAAACCGCATCGCACCGACAAGCAGGAAAGTCGGGTTCCAAGTCATCGAGACCTGGCATTGGAGTTCGTTGCACCACATAGCCGCTCTGCCCCGGTTACTCAGCTACTGGAAACCTTGTTCCCGTGGCGAGCCATCTCGGTGAAGAAAGAGGGTCTGGACGAGTGCCTCGCGAGTTTTCCTGGTTCCAAGGCGCGCTGCGCATCGTGGAACATGTCGCTGGCAGCCTCGTTCTTCTTCAGTACGAATGGGAAGAGCGATGTGGCGACGAAACGACTATGGTTCACCTGAAGAACGAGCATCCGGGATGTTTCCTGTTTGGCTCATCCTGTTCGGGCTTTGTGCTGTTCTGGTTTATTTGGCCGTGGGCGGAGCGCTCCTGGGAGATGGCGCCCCGCAAGCTGTCTTCCTGCCACCCGTTGCTGGTGACTAGTCTCCAACAACGGCGGACGGTCGGGATCGAGTAGTCCGATGGGAGGCGACACACATGTCGATAACGGTCCTGATAGCAGCCACGTGTGTGACATTTGGCGTCGTATGTATGGCATGGGCGGCGCTTAGCCGACGCCCTCTCAGCGATCCACAGGACACAAAGCCGACACTTGAACCCAAAGGGCAGGGTTTGCGCTTTCTCGGCTTGCCCAGAAACGCGCTCGGCCTCGGCCTGATCTTGATCGGGTTGGCGTTGTTTGTTGTGTACGCCTGGACAGATTGAATTTCGGCCGAGGATCCCTTCCTGCTTGGCCATAACCGCCTCACCCAATGTTCGCGCGCATTGCTAACCTGTTTTTGGACAGGAGATCTGCATCCAATTCTTCATGGTCTGATGCGAACCCCGACGTCACGGCGAAGAATCCGGCCTTTATTCCGCCCGTTTCTTCATACTCTTTTAAGGAATACATTCCTTTTGCGGAGAGCTGACCATGGCGACCGGCGCATCCCAACGTTTGCACGACGGGGTCGCTGCCGTCGAGACGATGACGCGGTTTGCCGTAGCAGTTCTTGCCCTTGCCTCAGGCGTCTACACATACCTCGGTGTACGCAGCATCCTGGATGGCTCGCCGACTGCGGTGTTCTTTGCTGCGGTCATCTACTCGGCTTCTGTCTCGGTCGGAATCTACGCCTTTTGGTCCTATATGGCCCGCTTCTATCCGCATATCACCACCCATAGGGGCCGCGCCTCCATGCTCGGCGTCATGGCGCTTGGCGCGGCCATGATCCTGGCTATGTCTAGCTGGCTGAATGCGGCGGCGCTCGCGGGTTCTGCCGCGCTCGAGCAGCATCTTGCAGAAACCGTTGAAGACTATACGGCAGACCTTGACCAGGCCCACCAGAACGCGCTGGCCGCCCAAAGCCTTTTGCCCGACATCCAGCGCGCATCCGAACGGTTTGCTCAGCTTGCTCAATCTGAACGGCAATCGGGCGCCCTCACCGGCACAACAGGTTCAGGAAGCGTCGTGCAGCTGCTGTCTCAAATGTCAGCACAGATGAAAGATCTCGAAAGCGGGATCAACGCCTCACGCGAGCAGGTGACGACCTTGTTCAATCAAGGACAAAAGCGGCTGGAGGCTATGCGCACCCTGGTCTCGGCGCCCGGTGCAATCGAGCCGCGCGCCGATCAATTCTCCTCGGAAGTCGTAGCGCTCACAGGCGTCATAGCCTCGCTCGGGCAGACGTCCATCGCACCTTCGATCCGTCGCGCGGCCGACGATCTTTCTCTCGGCTTTATTGCTCCGGTTGCTGACGGTGGTGATGCAGACCTTGTCGACCGTCAGGACAGAGTAATGGCAACCGTGCGCGCTTCAGTGGCGGCTCAGTCGAAGGTGCTTTCTGAGGCTGCCGACGAGATCCTTGCGCGCACACCGGTTAAGGAACACCGGTTCGTGCCATTGTCATCTGCAGAAGCGGTGTTGCGCTACGCCGCCGACTTCATTCCCGCCTGGGCAGGCGCCGTCTCCATCGATCTCCTGCCCGGCGTCTTGGTCTTCATTCTGGCCGTCGTCCATGGCGCAATCCGCAAACAGGAGGAAAGCATGCCGTTTGCGGAGCGCATCACGGCGGCCGAACTCTTGCAGGCTTTGGAAGTGCGGCATGCCTTGACGAATAACGGGGTAAACCTCGAACAGGCCGTTGCGGAGCCGGAACCGGAGAAAGGGCTAGAGGAACCAAACAACATCACCAGTCTCGATCCACGAACACGTCCGAAGGATCGATCGAATGAGGATCGATGAACCGATCAGGATGCTGAGCCGCCTGGACGATGGCGCCTTAATGCGGGGGGCCTTCCTGCTGCTATTGGCGTTGACGACGGTCTTTCTCCTTATCGATGTTCGCGAAATCGCAACGAAGAGACAGCTGCCAACCTTCGATCCATCCCACCCGATGCCCTTCTTACCACCTGCCGGAACCAAGGCGGATCCGGACCGGCCTACGGTAAACCCGGCAAGCCCAATCGAAGATCTAGCCAAGCCCATGACGTTCAATCTTGGTCCAGGGGGCTCCTTGCTTGCTGAAGGAACGCTCGACCTAGGCGCAGCCTTGCGATTTGCTCGCGAGGTCGAACAACGCGGCGAATATATCAAAACCGTAGAGCTCAACTCGCCGGGGGGCTCGGTAGACGACGCATTGGCGATCTCCAGGCTGATCCGAGAAAAGCGGCTGAACACCAAAGTGGCATCGAGAGCACTGTGCGCATCCTCATGCCCGATTATCCTGTCAGGCGGAGTCGAGCGCCTTGCGGAATCCGACGCGGTCGTCGGCGTGCATCAGCTCTTCAGCGACAGCAATGATCGGCCGACGCTACAGGAAGCCATGTCGGCAGCCCAGTCCGCCACTGCCCGGATCGCGCGCCATCTCGACGCGATGGGTATTTCTGCCAACCTTTGGTTCCACGCTTTGGAAACCCCTCCGGATCATCTCTATTATTTGACGGCGCAGGAAATGGCCGATTTTCGGCTCACGACAAAGGCCGCGGCTCGCGCCAAGAAGAAGAACTAGGTCGACGCAAGCGATCCAAGAGGGCGTTCGGCCAGGCTCCGCCAGCAACGACGGGTTCTCTCGTCCGGTCTTTCGAGGTCAAAGTGGCTCTCAAAAGCATCAGGTTTCGGCGCGCTCGGTGCGGCTCAGGAGCGCGATGGTGGAACAACGGTTATCCTCCTCGGTTGAATGGAACCAGAGGAGGGCCAGGCCATGACGGATCAGACACATGATGAAAGCGTTGTCCAAGCATCGCAGTTGGCCGACACGCCAAGCGACGAGAGTGATCGTGCGACATCAGGCAGCGCTGACGTCCGATCCTACTATCCTACTCGAGAGGCGCAGCTAGAGGCTTTGCGAACAGACGTGATCCGGCTTAGCACGGAACTCGCAGCCATCGCGGCCGGAACCTCGAGGCTGGCCGTGCTTGAGGCGAACGTCGTCGTCCAAGCGGTAGAAAACAAGCTCAGACGCCACATCGTTCCGGCAATCGTTGTGGCTGGCGTCGTGGGGTACCTCTGGACCGCGCTCGCGCGGCCTCGCTGAGCCCTTGGGGTCCGACGGCACTGGCCACGACGTTTTCGCCGCATCCACTTCGCGTGGCGCGCATTAGAAAGGAAAAGCGAGAGGAACCTTCGATGGTCCTGAAATTTACCGATCGTCAAATCGCCGTCAGCATTTGTGCGATCGCGGTGATCGCACTTTGCCTCAACCGATCAAACGGGCGAACTCTGCGCGCCAGGCAGGACGAGCCTCTCTATCCTCTGAGTGAAGATACAGACCAAAGTCGCGGCCGCAGCGCCGATGTTCCCGAGGACATCCCTCGAAAGGGGCTCTATGACGTGCTTTGGCGCGTCGTACACGAAGTGTCCGGTGACCGGGTCGCGCTCGTCGCGGCTGGAGTCACGTTTTATCTGCTTCTTGCGCTGTTTCCAGCATTGGGCGCGATCGTGGCCCTTTACGGACTGCTCGCCGATCCCGTCGATATTGCGGAGCACTTGAGAACGCTCGCTTACGTCCTCCCCCCGGGGGCCTTCGACATTCTCGCCACCCAGGTTCGCGCACTCGTGCAGATACGTGACGCGACCTTGAGCCTTGCTTTTTTCATCGGCTTCGCCGTTGCCCTTTGGAGTGCCCGAAACGGTACGCTCGCGCTGTTCGACGCAATGAATGTTGCGTACCAGGAAGTCGAAAAGCGAGGATTTGTCAGACTCAACCTCATTGCCATCGTCTTTACGCTCTGCGCCATGATCGCCCTCATCCTGATGATAGTCATCACCGCCGTGCTATCCACACTACTTCGAGTTGCGTTCCTTGATCCAACGAACGAAACCGTGGTCCTCCTGGCTGGCTGGTCCCTTGTGGTCGTCGCCGCATTGACGGGAGCGGCGGTGGTGTATCGTGTCGGTCCCAGTCGCCAGCCGGCGAAACTCCGCTGGTTGACGTGGGGATCGGTCTTCGCAACATCCGCGTGGATTGTGATGTCTCTGGGCTATGCCTGGTATCTCAACAACCTTGCTGACTACGCAGCCAGTTACGGTGCGTTGGGCGGCCTTGTCGGGTTCCTCATATGGCTCTGGTTGTCAGTGACCCTGCTGATCGTGGGTGCGGAGCTCAATGCTGAACTTGAGCATCAAACCGCAAAGGACTCAACTACCGGCAGGCCGCTTCCCATGGGCCTTCGTGGAGCCCATATGGCCGACACTATCGGCAAAGCGGCAAGATGATGGCGTGTGCGCTGCGGATGTCTCCGTCCTTCGAACTTCGGGGACGAGTCCTGAGGCTCGGGACGGTGGACGGGCCGTGGGTTTGCAAAAACACCAGCGCCCGGCTTTCGCTAGCCGGTCGAACTGCGAGCATCCGACCTCGATAGGCCCCACACCGAGCGGGGACACTGATGACAACAGTGGGGGCCAGAGGCGCCTCGATCGATCGGGTCGAGGATCGAGAGCATCCCCAAACCTAGGCGCGGCGGAACAGGTTCTTCCATGGGACTTCAGTCCCAGACGAGAACATTCCGGGACGGTGGCCGTTCCGAGAGCGGTACGTTTTCCTCTAACGAAGTCCATCGAGGCACTCGCTTGGCCCCATCGTCGTCCTTGTGGGCCGGTCCACTCCCTGCCAGCAGGAACCTTTGCGTCGGAGGTGCGTTTTTGGCGTGTCGTGGTCCCACCCCCGCTCGCGATCATGGCAGACTTCACCAAATCCCCCGAGTGAAGTCCGAAGGTAGCCTCTGGCCTCGTCACCCCGGCGGGCCATTTCTTTTCATGCCCTGGCCCCTAGACTGGTGCGCCGGGCACCAGCAACGGCGCAAGCCGCCGGCAATTAGCAGCCGGGCCTATTGATCTTTGATTCGCGCGATTAACCCAAAAAGGTACAATCCTTCAGTGTCCCGCCTGGACGGCTTAGCGAGCGAGTTTGGCCGCTCGCCCTAACTTGGAGGGTTAAAATGCTATCAGCCTACTCTCGAATGCTGCTTCCTGGCGACCTTGAAAAGTTGCAGGCCGTGTTTGATGAGGTTCTCAGAGAATACAGACTTCCGGCTGATTGCGAGGATGCGCAGTTTCTCGCGTCGCGGCTGATCCAACTGTATCAAGACGTTTGCGACCCCGCCTCGCTTCGAGCGAAGATGGGATCCAGCCCGCCGCCGGCCTAGACGCCACATCCGGAACCTTTTTTGACGATGCGCGTTCATTGCGTGCCTACGATCCACTACCCCCCGGATCTAGGCTGAGGCTCCATCCACTATGCCCAGAATGGAGCCCATTGGCACTACTCCGTGCCGAGGCCCCGCTCTCCCCGGACGGGGCCGTTTCTTTTTCCGCATGGGAACCACTTTTAGAGACTGTGGTTTGAGGACCGGCGATGATCCTCCCCCAAGGATCCAGCCGGGCTTCATGGGGTAATCCCTTTCCCCGCGTAGGAGCCCATCAATGCCATGATGCAGCCTCGTTGGCCCCGACGCCCCGTCGGGGCCATTTCTCTTCGAGGAACATGCGCGTTTGGCTCGCCAATGATCCAAAATCCTTCGGATCAAGGTAGAACTCCGAGGTTCAAGCGGAGGTGGGGCTATTCTATTGCAACTTAGGGAACACGCCCTGGCGCTCTGCCGCCATGCAGAAGGGGGCACCAGCTTCGCCGCTCAAGCAGCAATCTGGTGCGGAACAAATGCATTCGCCTCGCCGTTGGACTTTGGAACGGCAGCAGGCAGGCGCAGAAGTAGATCAGGAAGAATTCCGATGGCCCGCAGGATCAAAGATGAGAAGGTACAGAAAATTAACCTCATGTTGAGCCAGGCCGTTACGGCAATGCGCGTTAACGAAAGATTGCTATGCGAATTGTTGCGGTGGGCTGCCGACCAATGCGATGATCCAAACCGGTTCATCCATGACCTCGTGGAGAAAGCTAGAAACGATCTGACACGTGCCGGCACGGACGACAGTATGACGTCTTTGATCACCACTCACGAAGCGCTCGAATACCTCGATCATCTCGCCACGGAAATCCAGGAGATTCGGGCGAAGGGCTCTCCAGCCGCAAATGCCGGCGAGGGCAGCGATATACCCCAACTATCCACATTCCAGTTCCATGACTTGCGCGGTCATGCCCCTGACACATGAGGCGGCGTGCCAACGCTCTTAACCGGCCTGTCGATGGCTGGCAGCACCGACCTGGTGCCGTTCGGTTTCACACAAGTCATCACCTATGCGCTGTCGGTCGCAGCGATTGTGATCACCAGCGTCGTTTTGATCCAAGGCTATCGCGATACGGCGGCAATCCACAAACACAGAAAGCGGTACCGATGGACCTTCCGCACGCCTTCGCGTCCAGAACTTGCTTCGTGGCCTGTGGCGACTCCCTCGCCGGCCTTCTGGCGGGCCTCGTTCGGAAAAGACATCGTCTGCCCGCGCCATCTAACCCGCGTAGGGGGCGAAATAGGTCGCGCCGGCCGCAACACGCACGGCTGCTCGGAACTTACACGTTCTCTGGGGATTGGGGAGAACGTCCAGAATTCGTTTCACTCATTCTCAAGGAATATGGAGATGGCCAGATCTGCCAGGCAATCATCGGGCAAGCCCGCGACGATCCATGATCAAAAGCTCGCACGCGGAAACGGCGGCGAACTCCATCAGTTCGCCGATGGCGACGCGGAGGTCCTGACGACAGCGCAGGGCGGACCGGTTTCCGATGACCAGAATACGTTAAAAATCGGCGAGCGCGGACCGGCGCTTATCGAGGATTTTCATTTCCGCGAGAAGATTTTCCATTTCGATCACGAACGCATTCCCGAGCGCGTCGTGCATGCGCGCGGTTACGGCGCCCACGGATACTTCGAGACCTATGAATCGCTAGCGGCTCACACCCGCGCCGACATCTTCCAACGCGCCGGAGAGAAGACGCCGGTCTTTGTGCGATTTTCGACGGTCGCAGGATCCAAAGGCTCGTTCGATCTCGCGCGCGACGTGCGCGGCTTTGCAGTTAAATTCTATACGAAGGAAGGCAACTGGGACCTCGTCGGCAACAATATCCCAGTCTTTTTCATTCAGGATGCAATCAAATTTCCCGACGTCATCCACTCGGTGAAGCCAGAGCCTGACCGCGCCTTTCCGCAGGCGCAATCGGCCCATGACAATTTCTGGGATTTCATTTCGCTGACGCCGGAATCAATGCACATGATCATGTGGGTGATGTCGGACCGCGCCATCCCCCGTTCCTTCCGTTTCATGCAGGGGTTTGGGGTTCATACCTTCCGGCTGGTCAACGCGAAGGACGAGTCAACCTTCGTCAAGTTCATTTGGAAGCCGAAACTCGGCATGCAGTCGGTCGTCTGGAATGAAGCGGTCAAGATCAATGGGGCTGATCCGGATTTCCATCGACGCGACTTATGGAATGCGATCCGCTCCGGCGATTTCCCAGAATGGGAGTTGAACCTTCAGCTGTTCGACCAGAATTTTGCCGATAACTTCGACTTCGACGTGCTCGATCCGACCAAGATCATCCCCGAGGAGATTGTTGAGCCGCTACCAGTCGGCCGGCTAGTGCTCGACCGGATGCCCGACAATTTCTTTGCCGAGACCGAGCAGGTGGCGTTCATGACACAAAACGTACCGCCCGGCATAGACTTCTCAAACGACCCGCTGCTCCAGGGCCGCAACTTTTCCTACCTCGACACGCAGCTTAAGCGTCTCGGCGGCCCGAACTTTACTCATATCCCGATCAACGCGCCGAAGTGTCCGTTCCACCATTTCCAGCAGGACGGCCACATGGCCACGCGCAATCCCGTGGGACGGGTCAATTACCAGCCGAACTCGTGGGGCGAGGGCCCGCGAGAAAGTCCACAACAGGGATTCCCGACATTCGCGAAGTTAGAGGAAGGCCAGAAGGCCCGGCTCCGTCCCCAAAGCTTCGCCGACCATTATAGCCAAGCGCGGCAGTTCTTCATCAGTCAGACCGCAACGGAACAACGCCATATTGTGACGGCGCTTACGTTCGAGCTGAGCAAATGCGAGAATCCGGTAATACGCGAGCGTATGGTCGCCCATCTCCTCAATATCGATGAAACGCTCGGCACGACGGTCGCGGGCAAGCTTGGTATCAAGAAGCTTCCTAAGCCTGCCGATGCGGCAGTGCCGCCTCGCGACGACCTGCCGGCATCTCCGGCCCTCAGTATCATTGGGAACGGGCCCAAGAGCTTCGCCGGGCGGAAAGTGGGCGTGCTGGTCACTGCCGGCGCAGACGCGGCACTTCTTAAGAAACTGCAGTCGGCGATCGAAAAGGAGGGCGCCGTCATGGAGGTGGTCGCACCGAAGGTTGGGGGCGTAGAAGCAGCGGATGGCAGCTGGATAGAGGGCAAACACATGGTCGACGGCGGACCGTCCGTCCTCTTCGACGCAATAGCACTGATCCTTTCCGAGAACGGCGCTGAGCGGCTGACAAAAGAAGCCGCGGCTCACGATTTCGTTTCCGACGCCTTCGCCCACTGCAAGTTCATAGCATTCTCGCCCCAGGCGCTTCCGCTCCTGAAACACGTAGGCGTCGACCCGGAACTGGACGAGGGAGTGATTGCACTCAGCGATCCGAAAGCAGTTCATTCATTCATTCAGGCCTGTCGCGAGCTCCGGCTCTGGGGCCGAGAGACAGCGGTCAAGCTTTAACCGAAACCAACAACGAGAGCTTCTTATGTGATCAATACGGAAACCTCTGTGCCTCACAATAGATCGTGCGACGCACGCGACGAACTGCAGGATGGCTATCGTACCGAGATTTCGGTCTCGGTGGTGAGCAGGGGAAACCGATCTCGGTTGCCACCCTCACATTTAGCAACCGTTGGCTTGGTTGATGCATTTTCTGAGCACCCCGTTCCGGGTCGCCACCTGCAAGTTTAAGCATCTCCCATTGAAACATTGCGCCGCAGCATTATCTTGTGCAGTGCAGCAATATATTCCTGAAGCTACCTGAGGCCGCTATGATCGCCATCCTGGCCGTTACGGCCTGGAGATTTTGTCATGCGCTCGCTGGCCAACACCCTCGCCTTGCTCAAGCAGTTCCGCACAAATCAAGCTGCCCCTCGGGGTGAAAGCCTCCTGGCTCCATTCGAAGCCTTTGGATCGAACCCCGGCGAGCTTGAGGCAAGAGTTCACGTGCCATCCACGGTGGTTCCGCGGCCGGCGCTTGTCGTGGTGTTGCACGGCTGCACCCAGACGGCGGCGACATATGATACTGGATCTGGATGGAGCAAATTGGCCGACGATCACGGCTTTGTCGTTTTGTTTCCTCAGCAGACCCGCAGCAACAACGCCAATCTCTGCTTCAATTGGTTCCAGCCGAACGATATCGCGCGCGGCCGAGGCGAGGCCCTTTCAATCTACCAGATGATCGTGACCGCCGAAGCGCGCTACGGCATCGATGCCAGCCGGGTCTATATCACCGGCCTGTCGGCAGGCGGCGCTATGGCGAATGTGATGCTGGCGACCTATCCCGAAGTCTTTGCCGGCGGGGCAATCATAGCGGGCCTTCCCTATGGAACTGCATACACGATACCCCAGGCGTTCGACCGTATGCGGGCGCACGGTATGCCCGACGGAAAGTCGCTTCAAAACCTGCTTCGATCTGCGTCCAAATCAAAGGGTCCCTGGCCTTCAATATCGGTCTGGCAGGGAACCCAAGACACTACCGTCAACTCCGCCAACGCAGACGCGATTGTCGAGCAATGGCAGGGCATTCACCAGACAAGAGCGTCCCCTCGGGCAGACCAACCAAGGTCACGGCTTGAACGCCTGGTCTGGGTCGATGCTGACGGGACGGAACGCCTTCAGCTCTATCGCGTCAAGGGCATGGGCCACGGCACGCCAATCGACGTCAAAAGCGGTTACGGGCGGGCGGGGCCATATATGCTCGACGTTGGCATTTCGTCGACCGAGGAAATTGCGCGGTCATTCGGAATTTTAGCACCGGCTTTGAACCACGCGTCGCATGGCGCCAACATTGACGTCCCTGCGCCCATCTCAAGCAGCAATGGTGACAGCCCGCGTCAAGCAGGACCGACGGACGGCATTCGGCGGACCATCGAGGACGCGCTGCGTGCGGCGGGACTGATGCGCTAGCCGCACCCGCATCCCTCCCCGTGTCTCTGGCAAAGCGACCGAAAGGGTATTCGGGTGAACGCGGGCGGGCCGGGTCCGCCCCAGCGACAAGGAGGCGCAGGATGTATCGAAGTTCGGTGCCAACGTGCCGATGAAACGTCCAGCCCAGCCCGAGGAGATTACTCCTGCCTACGTCTTTTTTGGCTCTCCCATGCTCCAGCTGCATCACCGGTGAGATATTGGCGATCATCGGTGGTTGGGTCCCACCTTAGCTTGCCCCGTTTGATCCGGGATGCTCTTCGTAGAAGAGCTCCTAGTTGCCGCAGGCATTAACCGGACTTTCTCGCCGGCGTTCCGCTGGTTGATGCCATAAATCTCCCATCGGTTTTTGCCATGTCGTGGCATCCCGGCAAACACCCAAGATCAGGACAATGAATTTGTGATGGGAACAAACCTGCCATCCAGCGATTTTGCGTTTGCAAACCAACAGGTGGATAATGGCTAGTAATACACAGCAATCGATCGAAGATCAGATCGCCGACTTGCGTTCCCAGGTCGAAGAGGTGAGGCAAGCTTTCAGTGCGCGAGTCAGCTCAGCGACCGAGGAGGCATCAGAACTCGCCAGGAGCGCAGTCCAAACGGTCCGCAAGCAGGGACAAGGGGCGATAGGGGCCGCGCGCGACAATCCCGGTACGGCAACGGCAATTGTAAGTACCGCCGGCTTGCTCGGATTCGGCATAGGCCTGTACTTGGGGCTTTCTACGGCGAGCCGGCTTCGGATGTGATGGCAGTTATCGCATCAATTCGGCTCCAAGGCTTCCAACCCGAAACGCGCGAACATCACTCAAGTCGAGCTTGGGCAGGGCGTTGGGCAACCGCAAACGTTCATCTCCAAGTCTGAGTTTGGGAAGCGCCGGTTGGATATTGCCGCGTTCGTGGCGGTCAGCCGCGCTGTCGACCCCGAACCTCATGCGATCATGCGCAAGGCAGACGCTCGCAATGATTGAGCACTTCCGATCAATCATCCGTCGTAGAGGCGTGTCGATAGCATTGCCGACGTCAGTCAGCCACACCCGCGCAAGCTTCCGTAAGTGCCCGCCTCAATTCTCGGGGTTCATAGGGCTTCTGCAACGTGGGCGTGTCGCGAAATTCATCCGAAAGGCCATCTGTGCCGTAGCCGGTGGCAAAGACAAACGGGATGTTGCGCCGGCGCAAGATTGCGGCGGCGGAAAAGGACGTTTCGCCGCCCAGGTTGATGTCGAGAAACGCAAAATCGATATCTGCGCGAGTGGCGAGTTGCACTGCTTTGTCGAGTCGGGTGGCGCAGGCCACCACACAATGTCCCATTCCTGTGAGAAGGTCCTCAAGGTTTAGCGCGACGAGAACTTCATCCTCCACGATCAGGATCCGCCTCGCCTCCGCTCGGGCCACTTCGCCCTCCCAACAACTCTTCGCCAGCGGATATTGGTGCAACGATGGTGCACTCAAGGCCGGAGGACTTGTACCCAACGCGCACCTCTCCTCGAAGTTCCGACGCCAGCGCCCGTTCGATCAGGAGCGAGCCAAAACCCTTGCGTGTTGGCTGAACAACCGGAGGTCCGCCGCTCTCCTGCCAACGCAGAACGAGCTGCCGCTCGGCCCCGTTGCCCTCGAGTTGCCATGCGATCAGGACGTGACCGTTTTCCGAGGTGAGCGCGCCGTATTTCGCAGCATTTGTGCTGAGCTCGTGCAGTGCCATGGCAAACGCCAACGCGGCACTCGGCGACAGTCGGATCCTCGGCCCTTCGATCTCGAAGCGGTTTTCTCCCCCGGCATGGGGCCCGACGGTATCGGCGACGATTTCGCGCAGGTCCGCGCTTTGCCAGCTCTCTCGCGTCAGCACGTCGTGCGCCTTGGACAGATTGATCAGCCGCGACCCGAAAGCCTCGCGGGCTTGTTCTAGCGTCGATGCGTGGCCAAGCGTCTGGGCCGCGATGGATTGAATAACGGCCATCGTGTTCTTGACGCGGTGGTTGAGTTCCCCCATCAGCGTTTTGCGGTGTTCGTCGGCGCGCTGGCGCTCGGTCATGTCCCGCGCGATCGTGGAGGCACCGATGACAATGCCTGCGGCATCCTTCAGCGGCGATATGGTCAGCGACACCCAGACCTCGCTCCCGTCCTTCCGCTGGCGCAGCGTCTCGTAGTGCTGAATGTGTTCGCCCCTTCGGACGCGCTCCAGGATATCCAACTCCTCGTCGTGGCGGTCCGGGGGCACCAGGGTCATGATCGATCGGCCGACAACTTCATCGGCAGCATAGCCGAACAGCCGGGCCGCTCCGCTGTTCCAACTTTTGACGATGCCGTCGAGGGACTTGCTGATGATCGCATCGTCCGATGATTCGACGATCGCGGCGAGGCGTTGCGCCACCGCCTCGGCCTGCTTGCGCTCGGTGATATCTACCAGCATGTTCACGCCCCCGGTGACCTTGCCCGAAGCATCGCGCAAGGGCGTCGGATAAGCCAGGAAAGGCACGCGCACGCCGTCGGGTCGCTCGGCCACCGCTTCGGCACCGTGTATCGGCCTCTTCTCCCTCAGTGCGACCGCCATGGGGCACTCGTCATGCGACAAGGGCGCGCCGTCCGGTCGATACAAGCGCCAGGATCCGCACCATTCATCCGTGCCCAGCTCCGGAGTGCGGCCCCACAATTCGGCAGCAGCCGGATTGTAGGAGGTGAGCCGGCCCGCGGCGTCGGTGGTGTAGACCGCGCCCGGCAGCGACCCGACAAGATCCCTCAGGCGCTGCTCGCTGGCGCGAATCGTACCATCCGCCTCCCTGCGTTCGGTAATGTCCTCGATGGCCAGCAGGATCAGCGCGTCGCGGCCGTCGCCTTCAGAGAGTTGGCGGGCGTTCAGCATCATGCTGCGCCGGCCGAGGTCGCGAAATTCGTGCTCGACCTCGTAGTCGGTTACCGATTTATCCTTCGATAGCACTTCCTCGAGGAGCGTCCGCAGGGCCGGAATGTCCCATTGCCCATTGCCGAGCGCATAGAGCAGCCTGCCGTCGGTGTCTTTCGGCAAAACCCTGAACAGTTCGTAAAAGGCGGGATTGGCCGAGACCACGCGCTGTTCGGCGTCGAGGACGATCAAGGGCTGCCTTACCGTCCTGACGATCGCTTCGGCATAGCGCCGCGCCTCGTCGACGGCCTGGGCTGCCTTGCGTCGCGCGGTGATGTCGCTGAAGGTGATCACCACGCCGGCGATGTGGTTGTCGCGCGTGCGGTAGGGGAGCATGCGCCTGAGGTACCAGCGTCCGGTGTCACCACGAACCTCGGCCTCGATGGTCGTGAGCTTTTTCAACACCGTCTTCGCGTCGGACAGCAGGTTTTCGTCCGAGAACTTCCGCGCGAAGTGGGTAATTGGCCGCCCGATGTCGGAACTCACGAGATTGAAGAGCTCCTTCATCGCCGGCGCAAACCAAGTAATCGCCAATTCGTCGTCGAGAAACAGCGTTGCCGTCTCCGAGCCCGCCAGCAGGTTGTTCAAATCGTTGGTGGTGCGCTCCAGTTCCACGATCTTGTGCTGGAGCTGGCTGTTGACGGTATTCAGTTCCTCGTTGAAGGACTGCAACTCTTCCTTGGAGGTTTCGAGCTCCTCGTTGGTGGACTGAAGTTCCTCGTTCATCGAGATCGCTTCCTCGTTTGAAGCCTTCAGCTCCTCGTTGGCGGTCTCGAGGTGCTCGATAGTGTCGCGCAGCTCGGCGCGCATCGACATCAGTTCCTCCTGAAGCGCTCGCTCGCCGGACGTCGTTTCCATGGCATCGCGGACAGGCGGGTCGTTGGATGCGGCAGCAGACTCATCCGGCGCGAAGCTGACCAGAGCCAGTTTCCCGCCTTGTGGCGAGACGGGCAGCGGCATCACGGTCATGGCGATCCTACGGGAAGATCCGTTCTGAAGTACGTGCGCATGTGCCGTGACGGTCTTGTCGCCCCTCGTGGCTTCGCGTATCGCGCCGCGAAGTTTGAGGCCCAGTCCGTCCCGCGTCATGGCGATGAGATCTCTGGTCGGCTGTCCCGAGGGCTGCTCCAGGTAGTCGCGTGTCGTTCCGTGGAAATAGACGACGCGGCCCTTGTGATCGATCAGCACCGATGCAGGGGCGTAGCGCTCCAGCAGGGCCCGGCGTGCGATTTCAGCCAGTGGCGCCGTTTCCGATGGTACCGAGCGCGGCTCGCCCGTGGCCCCGGTGCTGGCGGATCCACGCAGCGGCCGATAATCGATGAGATCGTGCCGGGTTGGTCCAGTGCGGCGATAGATGCGCCATTTCTTCGATATGGTGTCGAAGAGATCGTCATGCCGCCCGATCGTCTCGGCATTGCCTAAAAACAGATGCCCGTCCGGGCGCAAGGCGAAGTGGCATTGGGCGATGACGCGCTGCTGCGCCACCGGCTCCAGATAAATCAGGAAATTGCGACAGGAAATGAGGTCGAGCCGCGAGAACGGCGGATCGCGAAGCAGGTTCTGTGCGGCGAACACGACCGTATCGCGAAGCTCCTTGGTGACCTGGAACGAGCCGTCGAGCTTTTCGAAGAAGCGGCGGAGGCGTTCGGGCGAAAAGCCTGCCAGGGCGGCGGCGGGATAGATGCCGTCACGCGCCTTGCGCAGATTGTCCTCCTGTGCGTCCGTGGCGAAGACCTTCAGGTCGAAGCGCTTTGCGGCAGCTTCGGCGTGCTCGGTTATCAGCATGGCGGCGGCGTAGGCTTCTTCTCCCGTGGCGCAGGCAGGAACCCAGACCCTAATCTGTGCGCCGCTCTCGCGCCCTGCAACGAGGGGGACGATCACAAGTTTGGCGAGTGCCTCCCATGCCTCGGGATCGCGGAAAAACCCGCTAACGCTGATCATCAGGTCCGCCACCAAAGCGGCGGCCTCGTCCGGATTGGCCCGCAGATCGTTGAGATAGTCCGCGGTCGTGTCGATGTTCCTCAACCCCATGCGACGATGGATACGCCGCCTCAGTGTGTTGCGCTTGTAGTTGCCGAAATCGTGCCCGTTTCGAGCGTGCACGACCTTCAGAATCTGTTCGATCGTCGCTTCCCCGTTCGCGCGGTCGGTCTCTACCTCGGCGGGATCGGAAACGTAGCCATGGTTGACGTAGGCGATCAGGGTCGCGGGCATTCTGTCCGGCGCAAGAACGTGGTCGGCAAGACCGGCAGCGATCGCGCTCCTCGGCATGCCATCGAATTTGGCCGTCTCCGGCGCTTGTATCAGGCTCATGCCGCCTTCGGCTCGGATGTCCTTCAGGCCTTCGGTGCCGTCGCTCCCTGTCCCGGAAAGCACGATCGCGACCGAACGCTCGCGCTGCTCCGCGGCGATCGAGGCAAACAGCACGTCGACGGGATGCCGCTGCCCGCGAGGCTCCGCCGGCCTTGATACTTTCAATGCCCCTTCCGCCAAATTGAGATCGGTGTCGGGGGCGATGACGTAAACGTGGTCAGGCACGAGCGTCATTCCGTCCTCGACCTGTACCACCGGCATCCTGGTGTGGCTGCTCAGAATGCGGGCCATTTCGCTTTCGCGCTTCGGATCGAGATGCAGCACCACGACGAAGGCACAACCGCTGTCGGCCGGCATGGCGTCGAAGAAGTTGCCCAACGCCTCGATGCCGCCGGCAGACGCGCCGATTCCGACGACGGGAATGCCCGCGATAGCGGCGGGACCTGCCTCGCTCGTATCGTCGATGCGCCTTCGTCCAGCTGTCGCTGTGTGACCAGTTACAATTGAATTGCTTGCCATGGGTACGCCTGTTCATGATGCACACAGCGGTCGAACGCGACGAGAAAGCGTGCGCACGCGCAGGCACCACCGTTGCATAGATGCCATTCTAGCTTATTCAAACCTCTGTGTATCAATGTCGCCCGCGTGAAGATCAAGGCTGCCTTGTTCTAGCACCCGCGGTCTTGCCGGGCTTTGATCTGTCCCGCTGAATGCGGGAGGCAAGGGCGCCTGTCGCTTCTGCCCTCTGCATTGTAGCGGGAACTTAAGTGCCGACCGCGCATTGTTAGAAAGAGCAAATTCAGCTATTGCGAAAGGCAGTTACAATGCCTTCTGTCCACGAAACGGTCCAGCGGTCTCGGCCGCTGGAGAGCCAGGTTGTTGACCTCATTCCGGCGCTTAGGGCCTTTGCGCGCACCTTTGTGTCGTCGAGCTTCGAAGCGGATGATCTGCTGCAGGAAACGCTTTTTCGAGCACTGCGCGGCATTGACGGTTTCCAACCGGGAACCAATCTTAAGTCCTGGCTTTTCACCATCATGCACAACGCTTTCCGGACTCAGTACAAGCTGCGCCGGCGCGAGTCCCCGGGCCTCGTTAACTGCGCCGAGCTACCGATCCCGATGCCGGCACCGCAGGACTGGTGCGTCTTAACCGTGGAACTGTGCAGCGCTCTCGACACTATGGCACCCGACCATCGAGAGGTGCTGATCCTCGTTGCTGGATATGGGCTGAGCTACAAGGAAGCCGCCGACATCTGCGACTGTGCTGTCGGCACGATCAAGAGCAGGCTCAGCCGAGCGCGCGAGGAGCTTGCCTACCGGATGAGCGGCGTTCCGCTTCCCTGAAATTGCCTCCACCGCTTCCTTAAACAGAACGGACAAACACTTCGGATCAGGATACCAGAATCCAGCATGACCCCCGTTTCGCCCCGATTTGTGGGTGGCTGGAATCGGTGGGGTCGCCCCGGGGGCGCAATATCGTTTGCGACGATGAATTCATGCTTGCAACCAGTACCCGCAGTTGCTGCAAGTCCCGTATCATTTCTCATCCTCGATCCGCTTCACTTCACTGGTCGCCTCGATTCTCCTTGAAGCTTGGGCGTTGGGCATTGGCCACAACTCGACGCGAAGCGAAGGCTTTTTGCAGCCTGTTTGCGAGTATCAGCAGACGATTCGGTATATCGTCGATTTCCGCGTACCCGGCGCCAACGTGATCGCCCGGAGGGTCCGTCGCCAACCTATTCGCGGGGTGGTCGCTCGTCTTCTTGCCGGAAGCCATCTTCGTCCTACATTTCGTTGCGAGTTGCGCTCGTTCGTCACTTTCGATGACGAGACCTGGACCTCCTGGGACCACTCGCTTCATCACTACGCCTTGGGCGGTCTACAGAGTTGAAACTGATATTCGATGAAGCGGCAAGGACGCTTGGAGGCGACGGCGCCCTCAAGCGTCCAAACGCCATCAGGCAGCGGCCTTGATGTTCGCCGCCGTCACCGCAAGCTTGCTAAGGGCCTTGTCGGTGGCGCCTTCTTCCTGCAGGGTCTGATCGAGAAGCGACACCGCCTCTTGCAGCCCGAGCTGCTTGGCCCAGGTCTTCAGAGTGCCATAGCGAGAAATTTCATAGTGCTCGACCGCCTGGGCCGACGAGATGAGGCCAGCGTCAAGTGCGGGGCTCCCCTTGAATTCCTCCATGATCTCCTCGCTCTCTGCAATAATTCCCTGAATGGCCTCGCAGGTCTTTCCCTGGGCGCGCTTGCCGAAAATTTCAAAGACCTGTTGCAAGCGTTCCACATGGACTTCGGTTTCGTCCCGGTGCTTTTCGAACGCTGCCTTGCTGTCCGGCAGTTGCGCCGCGCGTGCCATCTTCGGCAGCGCTTTCAGGATCTGCCGTTCAGCGTAGTAGATGTCCTTCAGGCCATCATGAAACAGCGTTTCAAGCGTCTTCTCTGGCATGGCAACCTCCTTTACGGTGTGGTGGAGCCGCTCCAACATCGCCCAGCTGCAATGGTTCCGAACGGGAACAAAATGCGGTTTGGAAGACTTGGCTCGTAGGCGCACGACCTTCGCTCGGCACAGGTTCAGGCGGAGCGTCGATCGCGCCCGAGGAAAAATGAGTGAGAACCAACGCAGCCGAGCGCCTATTCGGTTTTGCTTTGCGGGGTCGGCTGATTGGAAAGGGGCTTGCCTTAGACCCGTACCAAGTCCGCACGGTTCCGCCCAAAATCCCTGCTGACGATTGCGTCAAACGATGACTTCACGATTGCGGCAAGCTGAGCCTCAATGGCACTAGTGACGGGTGCTGTGCTCGTTTCGCTTGCGCGTTGCGGCGGCCTTCTTTGCGGATGCTGAGCGCTCAGCTTTAGGGCGTCCCGCGGCAGCCCGACCGCCGACGTGCCCGCCCTTTTTGGCGGATTCGTTGGTGTCGGGCTGGCCGCGGCCCGAACCGGACTTGTTGCCACCGCCGCTGTCCTTGTTCACAGTGGCCCAGGCACGGCGCTCCGCCTCCTTCTCCGACACGCCACGTTTTTCGTAGCCTTCGGCGATATGGTCCGCCTTGCGTTCCTGTTTGTCGGTGTACTTCGATTTATCTCCGCGGGGCATGGCGTATCTCCCTCTCTTGAGGCCCCGCCCAACCGGCGCGCCGATCAAACGTTCCCTTGCTGGCCCTCCACACGCCGCCGGTGGGAACCAAGGCGGCGAAGTCTGGTTTGACGTACATCGCTCCGGTGGCCTCCCTTGGGGGGCCATATTTTGAGGAGGCCGTCGACCGGTAATAAAGGCGGCCGGGCTCTGCCCGGCAGCACCCGCCGCTCGAATCTCAGCCGCCGCGCCTCAATCGGGCGGACAATTGATCCTGACGATGACGCGGCCGGGGTCGGCGAGACTTTCAGCAAGCCGCTGAACGACGTCTGCGCCCCCCGGGCAGATCGACTGCCCCTTCAATAACGACGCTGTTTCCAAGCACCCTGAATGTGAGGTTTCGCGTCTCCAAGAATGCCTCCGCATTCAGATAGACGCAACGAGGCCCGAGATGTCGGCTCCCTCGCCGCCTCGGCAATCGAACTCCGGTAGGATCAAGACCATCGCCAGCCTCCTCCTTTCCTGCGCCCAACACTCTGATTGGTGCGATGTTCCGCAGGCTTGGTATGCCGGCTGAGCCGGCGCGATCCGGGAATGACCGACCTTAGCTAGGAGCAGCCGTGCGCATCGCCCTTCTCGTCAACAACGTCACGAAAGAGATGCTGACAATCGCGGAAACTCTGCACCAGAAGCTCGTTGAGGACGGTACGTTCCTGGTCGGCCTCGATATCGTCGGGGCAAGTTGCTGGAGATCAGTTTACACCCGGCGGGCTTCAGACCATTCGTGAAACTTTGTGATGTCGACTTCTGCGAAGGACATCCTGGATTCGCTGGAGAACAAGGTCCAGATCAGGAAAACGGATCGTGGCGCGCTGAGCAACCGCATCCTTTCACTTCGGCCGCAAAAGGGGTTCCGTGCCGCCAAGCCCAGGAACTTGCGGAGCTTGTCGACGTTTTGAGATGGCAGCCGAAAAGGGGACCGGAATGGCGATCAAGCAAACGCATGTCAATTTCGACCACAGTCGATTTTCCAAGGGCCTGGCGCGCGGATTGGCTGGCGCACTGCTCTTTGCGCTGCCCATGTTCCTGACGATGGAGATGTGGGAACTCGGGCTCTATATCGACCGATCAAGGCTCCTTCTGTTGCTCCTCGTCAACATCCCCTTGCTCATCCTCCTGGCGCGCCGGATCGGGTTTGAAAATATTTCGACCTGGCATGAGGCAGTGCGCGATGCCAGCATTGCCTATTTCCTGGGTCTGTTGGCCAGCGCCTTCGTGCTGTCTGCCCTAGGCGTTCTGAGCGTCGGGCACGCTCTACCCGAGGCGGCAGGCATGATCGCCATTCAGACGGTTCCGGCCAGCATCGGTGCGTTGCTTGGTCGCAGCGAATTGGGCGGGCGCGACGATGATGACGAGGACGCACAGGACCCCCTCGACGATGATGCGCAAAGTGGCTACGGCGGCGAGCTCTTCATGATGGCCGTCGGCGCCTTGTTTCTCGGATTGAATGTCGCCCCGACCGAGGAAATGATCCTGATTTCCTTCAAGATGTCACCCTGGCACGCAATCGCACTCATCGTTTCGTCCATCGTGCTGATGCATGGTTTTGTCTACGCGCTGTCGTTTTCGGGCGGACACGAACTGGAAGAAGGCACACCCGTTTGGCATGCCCTTATCCGCTTCACGCTCCCCGGCTACGCCGTCGCCTTTGCGATCAGCTTCTACTGTCTCTGGACGTTTCATCGGCTGGACGGCATCGAACTGACCCAGGCGATCATGAGCACGGTGGTGCTTGCATTTCCAAGCGCAATCGGCGCCGCGGCAGCGCGGCTCATTCTCTAGGTGATCTATGGCAAAACCGTCGAAATCCCGCTCGATCGAAAGTGGCGAAGGTCACTGGATCGAATGGCTTACCGGGTCGGTCTCAGCCATCGCTGTGATCGCCCTGATCGGGTGGGTCGGCTTTGAAGCTGCGACGCAGAGCGATGGAGCGCCGGACCTGTCAGTCAAGACGATCAGCAGCGCAAGCCGGGACGGCGGATATCTTGTCATGTTCGACGTCGAAAACGCGGCCGACCGGACTGCCGCCGACGTCGTCGTGCGTGGCGAGATCACGGCCGGAAACACTGTTGTCGAAACGGTCGAGATTACACTCGACTATGTCCCGATGCATTCAAGGACGCGTGCTGGATTGATCTTTCGCAACGAGCCTGCGGGGCGATCCCGGATTTTTGCCACCGGCTTTAGCGAACCGTAGCTTATGGCGACATTGTTCGGGAACCCAGGTTGGTCTCACCTATACTGCCCGTCCAAGCCTGCTCGGCAAGCCCGGCACATTCATTGAAATTGAAGGGAACGCCTCTCTCCTCAAGGACCAAGAGATGTTCAAGAAGCGCTGGGTGAGCGATCTCGAACGCTGGTTCCCGCAAGGGGTGGACACACCCTGGCCTCTTGCTGAAGTCCGCGCGCAGCAGATCAGGTATCGGGATGGTGACGGAGACAAGAAAAATCCCGATCCCGTAGCCAGGAACATGGCTCTCAATATCGTTTCGTCGCATCGTCCCGCCCGGCCCTTGCATCCGGGTTAAAGGCGACCTGTTTGAAGGCGCGCTTCCGCAATCAGCCGATTGATAAAATCGAGTTTGGCTATGACCGGTGGCGAAAGAACGAACGGATAAATGTCCCGTTCGCCCATGGATCGCTGGAAGGTGTTAAGGGCCAGGCTGATCGGAACCCAGGCGTCCACCAGTTGCTGAGCATTCTCCGCCCGATAAGGGTCGAAATCGACCTCGACTTCAAGGGCGTGGTGACTTAACGGCTCTATGGATAGCCCGAATGATCTGGTCGTCTCCAGCGTATCGACAATGTGAAACAGGTGGGCCCAGCATTCGGCAAAATCTTCAGATGGGTGGCTGCTTGCGTAAGCGGAAATGAAGGTATCCTGCCAGTCCGCAACTGGCCCGTTGTCGTAGCTTTTTTGGAGCGCTGCTGCGTAGTCTTCGCGCTCGTCACCAAAGAGAGCACGTGCCTCTTCAAGCAAAGCGCCCTTTCGCACCAATTGCTGAAAATAAAAGTGACCGATCTCGTGGCGAAAGTGTCCAAGCAGGGTTCGGTAGGGCTCTCCCATCGAAACACGAACGGTCTCGCGAACGATGTCATCGGCCTCGGCCGCTCGAAGACTGATCAGACCGCTCCGGTGCCCGGTCATTGCAGGGCTGACACCGCCGCCTTCATTGATCGCATCTTCCAGAAAGTCGAAGACCAGGCCGCCCTCCGGGTCGACGTCTCTTCCGGGACACGGAAGGCCAAAGCGCAGAATGGAATAGAACAGATGGCGCTGGGCCGCGCCTATTCTATGAAACCTTGCGAGGCCCTCCGGGGTATTGGTGTTGGGGATGAGCCGATTGTAACGTGCAGGAATTGCCAGAAGAATTGGATCGTCGGCCGCAACCAACCAGTTGCTCCCGTCTATGGCTGCGTTGGCACAGAACCGCCAGGTTTCGCCAGGCCGTGAGGGAATGCTCCACAAACCCTCGCCTGCTTCCAAGAGAGTGTGCAGCGTCAATGTGTCTGCAACAAACCCGACCGGCGCATTGTTGGCCCCGACGCTGAAATGATTGTCGAAATAGAGCGGAAACCCGCTGATATCGCATTGGTAGAGCCGCATGCCAAACACCTCTTGCAATGTCGCCGCATCGCTTAACGCGCGAGAAACGAGATCCGGCGAGGCAACTCATGAGATTTTTCCCGCGCGCCTCGCCCGATTTGCAAAGGCTCAGGGTGGGGAGCCTTAAGTCGGAGCTCTGCCGGGTTCGACCGGCGAGCGTTTGACCGAGCACCTTGACTAGTCGACCACCCCACCCATGTCCTTCTCATGTCTCCCCTATCTGACGCGGCACGGGGGAGAGTTCATTGCCGATCTTGGCCGCTTGTTGCCCATAGTACGACGCGTATGGGAGTACGAATTGGAGACAATTACGCGCAAGCGCAAACTGCGGTCCTTCCAGCCATTATGGGCAACCACTCGGAAGATCCAGGTCGCGGCTCAACAGCGCATCCCCGCCAACGTCGTCGACGTGCTGATTGTCGGCGCCGGCATTGGAGGGGCGCTGATGGCCCTGTCCCTTGCCAAACGAAACATGACAATCCTCGTCGTTGATCGACGGCAACCGGTGCAAGGTAGCACTCTGGCCAGCACCGCGATGATCCAGCATGAGATCGACATGCCGTTGCATAGGCTCACGGCGAGGCTTGGGCAAGCAAAAGCTCGGCGCGCTTGGCAGCGCTCCGCCAAGGCCGTGGAAACGCTAACTTCGCTTGTCGATAATCTTGGGATCGACTGCCATCTCGAGCGGAAGAATTCGCTCTACCTCGCTGGAAATGCCTATGGTGCAAGAGCGCTCGCCACAGAGGCGGAAGCACGCGAAAAGGCTGGCATTTCAGCAGTGTTTTTCAATGCCGCGCAACTGCGCGAAAAGTTTGGACTGAAGCGGACCGCTGCGATCGAGTCCACCATCTCCGCGTCGGCAAACCCCGCACAATTAACCGCCGGCGTGTGGCGCAAGGTGCAGGCAGACGGTGTGGCGATCGTAGGAGATACTGAGATCACCGACGTTCGCAGCCTCGATGACTGGAACGCCGCCGCGACATCAAAAGGAGAAATCATACAGGCCAGGCATGTCGTCTTTTGCACGGGCTACGAGTTCCTCGATGTCGCGGCCAACCAAGAGCATCGGATCTTCTCCACCTGGGCGCTTGCAACCAGGCCGCATCATCCGAGGCCCCGTTGGCTCAAGGATTATGTGCTATGGGAGGGATCGGATCCCTACCTCTATTTTCGCTCGACTGCTGATGGCCGCCTCATGGTCGGAGGTGAGGACGAAGAAAGCCCCACAGCATTTCAGGACCCCGTCAAACTCAAGTCCAAATCCAAGACCTTGCGGGCGAAGCTGTCGGCGCTCCTGAAAATACCGATCGCCGAGCCCGCCTATCAATGGGCAGCGGCCTTCGGCGTGACCGCCGACGGGCTGCCGATAATCGGTCCGGTTCCAGGACTCAACAACGTTTATGCTGTGATGGGATATGGCGGAAACGGCATCACCTACAGCCAAATCGCCGCGGAGATCGTGTCGTCAGCAATATTGGGGCACCAGGATCCGGACAGCGAACTTTTTGCGTTTCGCTGAGGTTGCGCGACCTCGCCTTGGACGCGGGTCACCTTCGCAATCGTCTTGTGACTTATCGCAGCAGAGGAGGCTTCTCTCAGGCCAAGGCCAACAGAAAGCTGCTTCATCAATGGAACCGTTTACCGCTGAGCCGGTTCTTTCAGTCCGACATAACCGGAGACTAAAGAGATGGACCATACCAATCACGTGCGCCTTGATCCTTCGGAACTGATACCAGCAAACCTCGAAGGCGCGACCGTTTACGGCGCAGACGATGACAAGGTCGGAACGGTGGATCACCTTCACGGCGTCGGCGCCAACAGCACTGCGATTATTGATGTTGGCGGCTTCCTCGGGATTGGCGCGAAACCGGTCGCGGTGCCATTGGCGGATCTCGACTTCATGCGTGACGATGACGGCGACGTTCACGCCATCACCACCTGGACGAAGGATCAGCTGAAAGAAATGCCAGAGCACCTGGACTCATGACCCGAGCGCAGAGCTGCATCATGGAATGTGGCCATGCGGTGGCAACATGAACATGGCTTCTACCCTCAAAAAAGAAACGGCCTACCCGTCGCCAGGCAGACGACGGGTTGGTTTCGTCAGTGCGCTGGCGGCGCGTCCACCGGGCAAGCGATTATAAGAGCGCAGAATACGCGCGCCTCAAACGCGCCAAATACCTGAAAGTTCCTTGAAAAAACTTCGATTTCGGGCGCCGGTTTGAGGGAACAGATCCGTTGTTGTCCCGTTCAGTCAGCGTGGAAGCCGGTGTTTTGCCGGCCATAGGAGAAACAACCATGATCTTGAAATCTGTCGCTACCCTCGTCGTCATCGCGGCGTTCACTGCACCTGCCCTTGCACAGACGAATGTCATCTGTGACGAAGCCTCGGTTGCCAAGGCCGAACAGCAGATCGGGCAAATCTCCGACGGCGCAAAGAAAATCGAATCCACCAAGGAACTGGCCATGGCGAAAGAAGCCATGACTGCAAATGACGTGGGAAAATGCAAGTCGCATCTCGAGAATGCGATTAAGGGCATGGATGCCATGTAGGCCGGCGCGGCTTCGAGGCGTCTGTTGCCACCCGTCGCAACGCCAATTTCGGAACCTCCCTACCCCGAATTCGAGGAGGTGACACGTATTTTTCGAGAAGTCGAAATCACTGCGTGAATGGCAAAAAAACTCGGGAACCAAAAAACTCGAGCAAAGTTTGACCAGTAGTGCCTTCCACGGGCTGAAAACAAGGATGTAGACATCATGAAAAAACTGCTGCTCGCCGCGGTATTCCTCGGCGCAACGACCTTTGGCGCGCTCGCGCAGACTTCGACGCCTCCGGCCACTACGAACGGTGACACACCGGCCGTCGCGACGCCGGACTCCACCAATCCCACCGCCCCGGTCGCCGGGGCAAATAGCTTCACCGAAGAACAGGCCAAGAAACGCATCGTTGAAGCCGGTTACACCGACGTTGCTGGTCTCAAACTCGATAGCGAGGGCGTCTGGCGAGGCAGCGCCATGAAGGACGGAAAGTCTGTCCAGATCGCACTCGACTACCAGGGCAACGTGGTCGCCAACTAATCCCAGCAGCGAGGAACCCCCATGAAAACCGTTAGTGGACTTTTTGACGATTACTCCGATGCACACGCGGCGGTGAGCGCGCTGGAAGATCGCGGCGTGCCGTCTGACGATATCAGTATCGTTTCCAACAATGTCGATGACCGGTACTCCAACGACAGCAATGCTGCCGAGGGCGCAGGTACAGGCGCAGGCCTAGGTGCTGCAGTTGGTGGCATCGGGGGTCTCTTGACCGGGCTTGGCGTCATGGCCATTCCCGGTGTCGGACCTGTGGTGGCGGCGGGCTGGCTTGCCGCGACGGCAGCCGGTGCAGCAGCCGGCGCAGTCGCCGGTGGCGCTGCGGGGGGACTGATCGGCGCGATGACCGAATCCGGCGTCCCCGAAGAGCATGCCCATGTCTATGCGGAGGGCGTGCGCCGCGGCGGAGCCGTTGTCACCGCCCGGGTTGACGAGAGCCTCTACGCGGACGCCCAGGCCATCCTACGCCGGGGCAGCTGGGTAGATCCCGAACAACGCCGCGCGGCTTACCTCGAGCAAGGCTGGACACGCTTCGACGAAAAGCTCGATCCCTACACTCCCGAAGAGATCGAGAAAGAGCGTCTCCGCTACAGGCCTTGACGGGAACCGGGAGGGCTTCAAAAGCGTTTATTAGCCAGCCCTTAGAACTCGATTTCGGCCCCGCTCGGGGCCGATTTTTTATTGCTAACAACTGCGCGATCACAATCGCACGTCAGTCTCGTCCTCGTGCGACCTCATCGGCCAGCGAGATCCCTTTCAATCCCCAAGTAGCCCTCTCAGTCCGGCAGAATCTCGGACCCTCTTAGCGGTTGGGCAGACGCCTGCGCGGCCAGGCCCTTCAAAAGCCCGCCTCATATTTTGTCCTAGGCGCGATCAACAAACTTGTTGAACCGGCTCAGGCTGCCATCGGCGATTTTGTCCTGGTGCAGGAAAAACAATCGGTTGTGGTCGAATATCCGAAAAAACTCCTCCCATGAAATCGGCTCCAGGTGATCATCCCGTTCGCCGAAATCAATCCGTAAAATCCCACCATCATCGGCGCCCTTCACTCGGGTTGGCCGCCCGTTGCGTGCCTCTGCCCAATGTCGAATCTCGTCATGATCTCGAGTCGTTTCAGCCTTGGTCATCAGCGTTCTCCTCTCGCAATCGTCGCATTACGCGCCGAACAGGCTGAGCATCCATTTGTTCCCGTCGACAATTTCCCAACCCTGGAGCCCACTGCGTTAGTGCCCGGAAGGCGCTGCTCGATCAGAACAGGTAGCCAGGCGGTGCGAGCTTTGGGGAACCGACAACTGCGTTGCATTGTTTCGTTTCCTACCCCTCTGGAGGCACGATTCTTGAGGATTTTCGATGGACAACCGTGTTCGACATCATCGCGTCTCGGTCGCCGGCATCGACAGTTTTCGTGAAGCGGGACGGGCGGACGCCCCTGTGGTTTTGCTTCCGCACGGATATCCTGCTCCTCCTACGAATTTCGCAACCTCATGCCGCGTCTTGCAGACCGCTGGAGGCTGCTCGCGCCGGAATTTCCAGGCGCCGGCTACAGCGCATTCCGGAAGATGTCGACTACAGCGTTGACGGCTAGGCCACCTGGCTCGAGGTCTTCATTGACGCGATGAAAGTCGACCGGTTTGTCCTCTACCTACACGATTTCGATCCCCCAATCGGAGGCCATTCGACGACCCGAACGTATGGTGGGACATCCAGCTGCTCGGAACCCATCTCGACGAAGTCGCTGCGTTGGTTGTAGGCTTCCTCCCGCGCGTTCACTCGGCATGATCGCTCGCGCGAGCTGTGGCAGCCTGAACATTTGACCTTTCTTTCGGGGTTGTCGTGCAGGCGCGTTAGGGAAAGCATGCACGAATGAAATGCCTTCCTATCACCACGAATTTGCTATTCGACTGACCAGGAAGATGCCGAACCCAGGCAGCGACATTGATCGCGAATTCAGCTCACGATGGCACGTGCATCATGCGGAGAAGCCACCGTTTCTTATCGAGTCGGGAGCGGCCGGCTTCGGCTTCTCTGATTGCTAAGCGCAGCACCCGCTCGACTTCGGCGTCTGCCTTGTCGTCGTCAACAAAATGCAATCTGGCGGAAGCGCGCAGAATTGCGACCAGTTTCCGTTCATGGGTTTCGAGTGTGCCGGCCATGAAGCTACAACGACCGGAACTCCGAGCGGTTCCGCGCTGCGCTTGCTTCTTTGGTGAGCATCGGGCGAGTTCGGAAATGCCCTCGCCGCTCCTGTTCCTCACGGAACCACAAAGACCCCACTCGGTTACAGAGCAGCTCCTATAGTTCCAATCCAGCCCTTAACCGCATCCAGTAAGACGCAGACCAGGTCGACGTGAAGAGGCGTGGAACGTTTGTCCGCTGACAGGGTTGAGCCTTATTCGGATCTGGAGGATTGGTGTCATGGTTGCCCCAAGAGCGAACTGGAAAGGCTATATCAAGTTCGGGGAAGTGACCTGCCCGGTCGCGCTTTATACGGCCGTTTCATCGTCGGAACGCATCAGCTTCAACACGATCAACCGAAAAACCGGAAATCGAGTCAAGCGCGAGTTTATCGACAGCGAGACCGGACGTCCGGTCAACGCCGACGACCAGGTGAAGGGTTATGAGGTGGATGACGGGCGATATGTAGTGCTTGAACCCGAGGAGATTGCCGCTGCGGTCCCCGACAGCGACAAGACCCTGAAGATCGAGGCGTTTATTCCTTGCTCACAAGTCGACACCACTTACTTCGACAAGCCCTATTACCTTGCCCCCGACAAGACGGGGGGCGAAGCTTTCGCGCTCCTTCGCGATGGGATGTCCAAGGCGAAGGTCGCGGCGATCGCCAAAACCGTGCTTTTCCGTCGGATGCGAACCGTCCTGATACGGGCACATGGTAAGGGGCTGATCGCTGCGACCCTGAATTTCGACTACGAAGTGCGATCGTCGGAGGAAGCCTTCGCCGGCCTTCCCGACCTGAAGATCGAGGGCGAGATGCTCGAACTTGCAGAGCACATCATTCGCACCAAGAAGGGCAGTTTCGATGCCGGTGCTTTCGACGACCGTTACGAGGCGGCCGTCGCTGAACTGGTGAAAGCGAAAATCGAGGGGCGTTCTCTGCCGAAGAAGAAGGCGCCCATCGCATCCAAGCCGGGCGATCTGCTCAAGGCGCTTCGCGAGAGTGCCGGCCTCAGTGCGAGCAAGTCGAAGTCCAAACGAAAAGCCGCCAATGCCAACACAAGCGCCTCCCGACAAAAGGCGGAAAAACCCTCTGCCAAGTCGAAGCCGGCGGCGCCGTCGCGCCAGGCCAGCTGACAGGAGATTGAGACATGGCTGTTCGCCCCTACTGGAAAGGCTATCTGAAGCTCTCACTGGTAACCTGCCCGGTCCAGATGATACCGGCGATATCAGAAAGCGAGAAGGTTCGCTTTCATACGCTTAATCGCGAAACCCAAAATCGCGTTGAGAGCCGCTTCGTCGACGCGGTAACCGGAAAAGAGGTCAAGGAAGAAGACGAGGTCAAAGGATACCAGCGCGGGGAAGACGAATACGTCCTCCTCGAGGATGAGGAGCTCGAGACCGTCGCATTGGACAGCACCAGGACCATCGATATTTCGACGTTCACCCCGCGAAACAGTATCGAATGGATCTGGCTCGATACCCCGTACTACCTGTCTCCGAATGAACCGGTCGGCGAGGAGGCTTTCTGCGTCATTCGCGACGCGATGGAGGCCCAGAAAATGGTCGGCATTTCACGGCTGGTCATCTCGCGCCGCGAACGTGCCGTCATGCTTGAGCCTCGTGGCAAGGGCATTGTTCTGTGGACGCTGCGCTACGGCGACGAGGTTCGTGGTGAAGCCGCCTATTTTACCGCAGCCAGCGAGGTGAAGGCGGACTCCGAGATGATGCCGCTCGTGCAGCGACTGATAAAGAAGCTGACAAAGGACTGGAACCCCAAAATGGTGGCCGACCCGGTGCAGGAACGTCTGGTCGATATTATTGCTGCCAAAAAGAAGGCCATGAAGAGACCCGCCAAGGCAAAGCCCGGATCATCGAGTTCGCAAGCAACGCCGAACAACGTCATCAACATAATGGATGCTCTCAAAAAGTCGGTCGCAGCGGAAAGTCGCGGGCGAAAATAACCACCGCGCAACGCTCCGCCACAGCCGGCGAACCGAGGCACCTTTTAGGTCATTCGCTCCAGCTCAAAGGCAAACAAGCGATCGTCATTTCGTATGGCCATTAGTCCCATGATTACGTTTTGATCGATCCTGCGAAAATGGTCGATGATCGGCTGATCGTCATAGATGAGGGCCGCACTTGCCGCGCCCTCAAACGTCATCGTCTTAAGCGAGGCGACAGGGCCTTTGGCTTGAAAACCGCGCTGGACCCAGGAAAAAAGCGTGCGGGCAAGCCGCGTTCTTCCGAACTTATGAAAGCGAAGCGCAAGGTTCAGCGGTACCCATTTCGGATCGATGGCCCGAAGCCTTCGACCTCCAGCGCGAAAGAGCAATGCGTCTGCCCGCAGGTCTGAATTAAACCGTTTGCCGAACCAGCCAAGGTTCTCCAGCACGCCGTCGAAGGGATGACCAGTCGGAATTCCCCGGCCCATCCAGAGGCCCTCGAGTTCACATGGTTCGAGAGGTGACAGCCGGCGAAATCGCTCCACTGCCCGTTGCTGGTCATCCACCGGATTGGCTCTTCTCACTATTGCGCCTTCCGGCTTTCGTTTTTGACCGGGCTTCGCGGCGCGCCTGTCGCAACTCATCAAGCATCGGAAACCACCACCCGCGTTTAAGGTCGGCCGATGTGGGTGGCGTTCTTTCGGGCCAGGTTCTTACAAGCTCCTCCAGTGAGCCCCGCCGCCACGTAGCCCAGACAAACAAGTCGTCATCCGGAGCCGGAAAATAGAAATCGCTGACGGTTCCGGCATCCGCAAGCTCCCCGTTGGTCCCGGTGAAGAAGACCACTCCAACATGCGTGGCGATCGCGCGCTCAAAGGGCGGGCTGTGACCCAAGGATATCGGGTAGCGCTTGCGACGCCTTTCCCTCGCCCTTGCCTTCGAGTCCTCTTCCTCTTCCGTACCTTTCAACGCGTCTCTACGCGCTTTCCTTGCTTCAGGTTCGCTGCGCTCGGCCTCGGCTTCAATGTCCGCCCAGCGTTGACGAAGTTCAAAGAGCGAACGATAGGGTACGGTCCAAAGGCGGCGATCCGCATCCCATCGCGCATAAGGTATCTCGCGGATCTCGTTGACGATAGACCGTGAGTAGGGTGTGCGGATCTCCAATGCCGTGGCGCCTGCGTTAAGATATCGGCTTTCGATCGGCTCGAATACGAACGCGTCCCTGCCCTTCTCGTCGGCAAAAATGTCTTCTTGCGCCTCCAACTCCGCCCGCCAGCGTCCGATCCGTCGCTCAGCCGTGCGGCCTGGCACGAACCAGGCATTCAGTCGGTCGCTCCACCGCGCCCGCGGAAACGCTTCGCGAAACCGTTCGACGGTTACGCGATCGTGCGGCAGGTCGGTGGTTGCGCCAATGCGGGCGCCTTCTGACGGCTTGGCATCGTCTTTCTTGTTCATGACAGATCACGCTGCCTGCTTGGCCTTTGCAAGACGCTTTATTGCCTGCTCGAGGGGCCGCTCGCTGTCGCAGTAATCTTTCCACGCGATGGTTTTCGCAAGCAGCGCCGGCACCGTGCGCACGGTGAAACGCTTCGGGTCGAGATCGGACTTCACCTGTGTCCACGTGAGAGGCATCGATACCGTCGCACCGGGCCGGGCTCGCGGTGACAGTGGGGCGACTGCCGTAGCCATTCGATCGTTGCGCAGATAGTCGAGGAAAATACGCCCCTCCCGCAGGCTCTTCGTCATCTTGATCAGATATAGATCCGGATTGTCCTCAGCCATTTCCCGGCACACGTCGTGGGCAAACCCCTTGGCCTCTGTCCATGAGAGCCGCTTGCGATTTCCAACCGCAAGCGGCGTGACAACATGAAGCCCCTTGCCACCTGTCGTCTTGCAGAAGCTGACAAGGCCGAGATCATCGAGCCGGTCGCGCATTTCCCTTGCCGCAGTAACAACCGCGGAGAATGGCACATTGGGTCCGGGGTCGAGATCAAACACCAAGCGTCCGGGAATTTCGGGACGACCGGGCTTGCAATTCCAGGGATGGAGTTCGATGCCGCCGATTTGCGCGATCGCGGCGAGGCCCTCTACACGATCAACTTGCAAGTATGGCTTCTTGTCTCCAAAGACTGTCACAAGTTCGAGAAGGTTTGAAGTACCGGGCAGCGCGTGGCGCTGGAAGAACTGCTGACCGGCAATTCCGTCAGGCGCACGGATGATGGAGCAGGGCCTCCCCCGGATGTGATCGATGAGCCAGGTCCCGACGGCCTCGTAGTAACGAGCAAGATCTTCCTTGGTGACGGGTTCACCGTCGCCGGCGTCCGGCCAGAGGGGTTTGTCGGGGCTGGATATGAGGACACCCATGATCTCTGCTTTTTGCCCTTTGCGGGACAAGGTCGACTTGAACGTTCGCGTCGCTTCCGGTGTCGGCGTTTTTGCGGGCGACGCTGGCTTGTCGGCCTTCACTTCGATGGCCGGCTTGTCATCGCGAAGCCCCTTAAAGGCAGCCTGCCGAACAAGCCCATCCGCCGTCCATCCTGCGAACTCAATCTCGGCAACAAGTTCCGGCTTTACCCAGACAATCTCGCTTCCCTTCTTCGGTGCGCCAATGCCCGTGAAGGGTGATTTTTCGACTTCCGCCTGTTTCAGCTTGGCAAGCAAGCTTGCAACTTTCTTCGCACCAAACCCCGTGCCGACACGACCGACGTAAACGAGATGGGTGCTTCGGTAGACGCCAACCAAGAGGGACCTGAACCGACCATCGGTCTTCGCATAGCCACCGATCACCACTTCGTGGCCAGCGCGACACTTGGATTTGACCCAGGTGTCGGTCCGGCCCGACTGATAGGGAGCGTTGGCGCGTTTGGAGACGATGCCCTCCAGGGACAGCTTGCACGCGGATCGAAGCACCGCATCTCCACTTGTCTCAAAATGCTCGACAAAACGAAGTCGAGGATTGTTTCCGGCTTCGCCGAGTACCACCTGCAGGCGGTCCTTGCGTTCGGCGAGCGGATCGGCTCGCAAATCTTCGTCGTGACGGAACAGGAGGTCAAAGGCAAAATAGACGAGATTGCCGGTCCTTCCTTCAGATAGTGCCGCCTGGAGTGCGGCAAAATCCGGAGCGCCGTTTTCATCGAGCGCGCAGACTTCGCCGTCGATGATACAATCCGGCAATGCGGATGCGGCTTCAGCGATCTCCCTGTATTTGCCAGTCCAATCAAGCCCTTTTCGGGTTTTTAGCGTTGCCATGCCGTCAACGACGCGCAATTGGATTCGATAGCCGTCGAACTTGATCTCGTGCAACCAGTTGTCAGCGGCCGGTGGACGTTGGACCGTTTCGCAAAGCTGCGGCGCGATGAAATCCGGCAGAGTTCCGTCCTGCAACTTTGCCAGCCGCTTTCGCGACTTCTTCGGTTCTACCCACGCTAAACCTTGCTTGCTATCCCAGACCGCATCCGCCTCGACCGCGCCCTTTGTCTGCATGAAGGCGCTCGGCTTGCGGCGTTTGCCATTCACTATGTCGTCCATCTTTCGGCCGGAAGCCACGGAAGTCGTATGCTGCTCCAGCACTTTGGCGCCGTCTTTCGCGACGGAAAAATCGTCGTGGTGCTTGATCAGCAGCCAGTTTGATCGTTTCCCGCCAGCCCGGTCGTTGCGCATGCGGACGAGCACGAAACTGCCGTGAAGCCGGTTTCCGTCCAGCGAGAACTTGAAGTCTCCTCTCTTCAGCGCCGCCTCTGGAGACTTTTCCCCCTCGAATTCCCAATAGCCTCGGTCCCACAACATGACCGTCCCCCCGCCATAGTGGCCCTTCGGGATCGTCCCTTCGAAGTCGCCATAATCGAGCGGGTGGTCCTCGACCTCGACGGCGAGCAGCTTGTCATGTGGGTCGAGGGAAGGCCCTTTGGTAACAGCCCAGGATTTGAAGACACCGTCCAGCTCCAGCCTCAGGTCGTAGTGCAGTCGCGTGGCATCGTGCTTCTGGATGACGAAGCGCCGGCGGTTCGAAGATGCGACATGTGCCTTGCCGCTCGGCTCCTGCGTTCGCCGGAAATCGCGCTTGTTCCTGTAGGTCGATAGTCTGTCTTCAGTCATCGACATCGCTCACAGATTGTTTTCCGCCCTGCGCTGGTCATGTCAGCAAGGCCCGCTCCAAAGCCGGTCCGAAGCAGCGAAGGCCGTCGAGGCATCAGTCTACGCCTTTGCCACCGGTCGCACCGTAAACCTCGCCGTTAACGAAGCTTGCTTCCTGCGAGGCGAGAAACACGTAGATGGGGGCCAGTTCCACCGGCTGGCCGGGCCGGCCGAAATCGCTATCCTTTCCGAAATTCTTCACCTTCTCGTCAGGCTGTCCGCCACTCGGCTGCAAAACTGTCCAGAACGGTCCTGGAGCCACGACGTTGGCCCGAACACCTTTTCCGATCAATTGCTTTGCAAGCGCCTTGGTATACGCGACGATCCCCGCTTTGGTTGTGGCGTAGTCGAGCAGAATTGGAGAGGGTTGATAGGCTTGAATGGATGCTGTGGTGATCACCGAGGCGCCGGGGGGTAGGTAAGGCTCGGCGGCCTGAGCAATCCAGTGCAATGCGTAGAGATTGGTCTTCAGCGTAGCGTCGAAATCCTCTGACGTTACAAGCGACACGTCTTTGCGAAACTGTTGGCGAGCCGCATTGATCACCAGGATGTCAATCCCATCAAGCTCCCGCAGCGTTTGCGAAACCAGCTCCCGACACCAATCTTCATTCTTCACGTCGCCGGGCAAACCCAGGGCCTTCCTCCCCTCCGCTTCGATCAAATCTATGACTTCTCGTGCGTCCGGCTCCTCCTCCGGCAGATAGGAAATGGCGACGTCTGCCCCCTCACGCGCAAACGCAATCGCTACGGCGCGTCCGATACCTGAATCACCGCCGGTGATGAGGGCCTTCCGCCCCTTCAGCCGATTTGCCCCTTGGTACGTTTCTTCGCCATGATCAGGTTTGGGATGCATTTCGCCAACGAGACCTGGCGCGGGTTGCGGTTGCGGTTCGAAGGGTGGCGAGGGGTATTGCATTCGGGGGTCCTGCATAGTCAGACGATCGGTCATTGGGCAATCCTCACGTGATGTATACGCAATAAACTCGTCTATTGATTTGGGGTTCCGACAAGGCAGGACGATCAAGGCCTACGATGACGACGGTGGCGCTTGCAGGCGGCCCTCCCGCACCGTTTACAGCTCTCGGTCTGCGGAGACGGTTGCAGGCCGGATGGCTAGGGAGCTTGACTGCCATTGCGTTGGGCCAAAAAGATCCTCGTGCTGCAGGACCCCGTTGAAACCGCCGATCCATCGGAAGCTCGGAACAACTGACGCTCAAACGGGTTCTAGTCTTGGTCCTAAATGGAGGCAGCCACAATGAACATTGTCGGGCAACAGGTTTTATCTGATCCAGGCGGCATAATGACAGTCGAATGGGTCGCAGAAGGCGGCGACGTGATTTCTGTCCGTCTGGAAAGCTCGCCGGACGATCTAGGCGTCGATGCCGCCGTGGCAAAGGCGAAGGCCCTGATGGTGCAAGTGGCCACATTCGGTGACGTCGAGAGCGACAGGGCCGATGAACCTGACGTTATCGGCTCGCCTGCCGTTGAATCATTGCGAAGTGCTCGTAGCGCCAAGGACACCGGTACGTTGGAAGAGCAGCTCGACGAAGGATTGAAGAACTCCTTTCCCGCCAGCGATCCACTTTCCGCCACTGGAAGTTCTATCACCACCGGACGGGCGGGATCTCCCGACACAGACACGTGATCCCCCAGACAGTGCAAAAGATCGTACTCAAAGGACAATCGCACAGCCGTAGCCGAAGCAAGCGCAACCGGCCCCGTGCGCCTATTCTCACCTAATGCAAGAATGAATCTATCCGTTTTCTATCGTTTGCCGTCGCGCGGCGGTTGATGATGGTGCGTCCGCGGCCATCCTTCATGATGTAGCGGCCATTCACAATCTCTTCGGTAATGCCGCCTTGGTGGCGAACGCCGACATCCTGCCCATTTGCCTTTGCGTTCCCACGACCGGAGCTGTTGGAACGCTCGCTGTTGGAATTGGAGCGGTCACTGCATTTCGAATTCCCACCGCTGTTGCCGCCAGCATTCCCACCTCCGCTGCCGCCACCACTCCCGCCATTTCCGCCCCCGCCTCCATTACCATTGCCAGCGAAGGCGCCCGTCTTGACGACCGCAAGCCCGGCGCTGGACATTTCGAGGCTGTAGGGCAAAGAGATGGCGAGGATGCAGACTGCCGGCCAGAATGCTGTCAGGATCATCCGACGCGTGATCATAGTGTCTCCACGGCTTTTCGTACGCAAAACGCACTTAGCGCGGTGGGCAACGAACTGCCTTTGCCCCTGACTGAGACCCACAGTCAAACTCGCACCAGCCAAAAAAACGGCTCCCTGAGGAGCCGGTGAGGTAGTCAAGGGGCCATGGTCAGGGTCGATTCTGGCCCCGGTTGTCTGCATTTGAAAGCATGCGAGGCTAGAAATTCATCGATTGTCGCTCCGGCGTGCGGAGCTTCTAAGAGAGGTATCGTGGCGCTAATGGTTCCGCTATGGGACTTCAGTCCCAATGCTCGCCGCAAAGGTCTTAGTCTTACTTCGGTTGTCCGGTCGCTGGGTTTCCCGTTTTTTCCTCGGACGCAGTTTGGATCCTCTCGCGCAAATGCCTTTAGGAGTTGCAAAACCTCAGGCCAGAGATCTGAACGGTCGCGTAAACATCGACTACCTTCTCTCGTGGTTGCGTCAGTCCGCTGCCGACAAGGTTCGAGAGGCGTTGCGGACCTCGCCCTGTACCGCGTTGTCGGCGTCCAATCCCCCATGGCTCGATGCGTAAGATTTTCAGTATTCGATATAGCGATCCACTCCGGCAAAAGGACCGGCCTGAGCAGTTGCACGCCTAACTTTTTTGACGGCTTTTGCCTGCCGGCACGCAGCGCTGGGGTTACATTCAGCTCACGGGCAGCCATGTTACGCTGGAATGACGCGCAGAGGCTTCGAACCGGTTAATTATGGTTGTCGAGATGATGCGAAATGTCGACGAAGATGTTCGGTGTGAAGGCGGGCGTTCAGGTAGGGCGCGTTCCAGTTGGTCTCGGACAGCGTTTCATAGGCAAGGATACGAAGGGGAAAGCTTTCCTGGTGCGGTCGGCTCGCCACAAGCGCCGACAAGAAAGTCAGCTGGTGGTCTCTATGGATATCGCCTGGAAACGGGAGAAGGCTAGTTTCGGGTGACAGGGAGCGAGCCAAACCCGAAAGCGAACTGTTGACGGCCGAATGCCCGGCAAGATCGAGACCGACCGCCTCAAAGCCTAGCCAGAAGGTTTCCTCCACCCCAAGCAGCGCATGAGCCTGATTAGCTTCCGACCGGACTTTTGCGACGCTTTCTGCCGAAAAGGCGGGCGGGCGCCCCTCAGTCACGATCGCCACGAAAACTCGCTCGCCTTCCGCGGCCAGACGCGCAATCGTTCCGCCTGCACCTAGCACCTCGTCGTCGGGGTGAGGTGCGATCACCAGGGTTCGACCGAATGAGAGCGGAATAGGCTGTGCCGGAGCCTTGCTTGCTTCATCGCGCGTGTTCATCGACGGTCTGCTTCCACGGCTCCAGGCGGTATGGAGGCACCGTATCGCTCGGCAAGATGACGCCGCGCCTCCTTAAGATGCTTATCGTTTCGCTTTTCGCCGGAGATCAAGGTCAGCGCGGTCAGGAAAAGGATGCGGGTATCCAGCCTTAGGCTGACATGATCGACATCCAGACGTCGAGCGCGAGTTTTTCTTCGTTCGACAGTCGAGTGTTGCCGTTGACCTGGGCCCAGCCGGTGATGCCCGGCAGTACCCGGCAACGCACCCGTCCGAGTTCGCCGAACCCTGCAATAGTGGTGAGACCAAGCGGGCGCGGTCCGACGAAGGCCATGTCGCCTCGCGCGACTCAAAGGAACTGAGGCAGTTCGTCAAGGCGGACCCGTCGCAAAAGCCGCGTAAACATCGTTTCGCGCAAATGGTCGGGCAGGAGTTGCCCGGTTGCGTTGCGCTCTTCGCCCATAGTGCGGAACTTGACGATAGAAAAGGGTTTCGCCCCGATGCCGGCACGCAACTGCCGTACCCGCCGCGTTCTTACGCCGTTCGGCGGGTGTTAGTGAAAGCATTTATCAAGTTGCCATCTCACCAGGCTTAGCCAAGCGGTAAGGCATCCGCCTTTGGCACCAACGTCCCACGTTCGAACCGTGGAGCCTGAACCAATGTTACTACTGCGCCGCGGAGAAGCTGGTGGCGTCGTCGCCCTCTCCGTGGGCGAGGAACTGCACCAGGGCAGATAGGAGTTGTTCCGCGGTCGCGCGATCCAGCATGACCTCAACGACTTCATCTTGCTCGGCCATGAGTTGAAGGCGACCAAGCAGCGGATCAGTAGAGATCACTTCAATGTCGTTGCCCTGATATTCAGCCTCAAGTGACGCCCAGTGGTTTTCCATATCCGCCTCCAACGACGATGTGTCACCAGCCCATGCAGGTATCGCAGATCGGGTTCTCTGGGTCGGTTGCTTCCCATGAGGGCATTGGGTTGCGACAGTGGAGACATATGAGATCCATCCGTTGTAGCTCGGCACTGCGCGCCGCTGCTCTCTGGCGTTGGTCTGGCGTTTGCATCGCATCAGCACGGCGCTTTAGCTCAGCCGCTATCTCCTTGTCGGTAAAGCCAATCATTTTCCCTCCATGATCCACCGGCAGCAGGATCGCCCACCGGTTTAATATAAGCAAGTGATGAAATGAGGCGCTCTCAACCACCGGGGGCATGTGTTTGATTAACTGCGAGGCCCGCCTTTGATATCTTGCAAGGTCGCTCACCCCGTTTTCCCGTGGGGCGCAGCGACCGCTTTCGATTCGGGTGAGCCCCGGAATCTCAGGAAGATCGAGAACACGACGATAACGGCTGTCGAAAGGAACTCACTTTGCCAGTTCTGGAAAGACTCGAACCAGAACTGCGCGCTGACGAGATGCTCGGCAACCGAGGCCGCTGGCTGTCCGTGCATCAAGGCTTCGGCATTTGCAGCCTCGCTGCTGTAGAGGAGATGGAGGACGAAGGTCAGGAGGAAAAGAAGACCGAGAGCAAGGCCCAATGAGTAGGAATATAACCACTTCGCGAAACCGCCGACGCGTACCGGCCACGGAGCTTCCGTGTCATCCGGCTTCAGTTCAGGGCCTTCGTCCTGTTCCGCCAGTTCGTCGGGGTCCTTCGATTCGGCTGAGCCGCGCTGATACAGGAAAGCTGTGAGCATCACATAGGCCGACATTTGCAGGAACTCCGATTCCCAGTTTTCAAAAAGCGATGAGAAGAAGTGCCCAGATTTTGCGTAAGCGGCCAGCCCGATCTGAGCCGAACGGTGATCGGCGAGCTCGCGTGCATAAACGCTCCATCCGCTGAATAGCATTCCCGCAACTGTGGCGAGCCACAGAGCGACTAAGACAATGGAGAGCCCGTTATTCCTGAGAAAGCGCATTTTTTCTCCCCTTTAGGCGTGACGCGACTTGCATGTAACTGCGCACTGCTCATCCTGTTCCAGAGATAGCGTTCAGCTCTGTGTTATAATGCAATCATCGCTACCGCTGCGAACGCGATCACTGCAGTGGCTCCCCATCCGACGGCCAGCATCGCTCGCAACGCCGTGAACACCTTCATAAGATCCCTACTGCTGACCACCATCATCATTGCTGCCATGATCGGCACGGTGGTGCGCGACCTCTTGGGTATAGTGCCTGGGAGCAAGGCTGATTTCCGTCGCGCGCCGGATGGAAGCATCGAGCTCGTCCATGCCGCCAAAAAACAGCAGCCCAGCCGCTGGCAAAGGGCTGGATACTGACGCGATCATGGCCCTCACCCGTGGCGATGTCGCGAGCTCCAGGGAGACCATCGACCCGGGCTTTGGGGTCATCGTGCCTTGAAGCCTGCCGGCGGCTACCGATTCCTGGAGATCTACCTGTTTGGAGGACCCGCAGATTCTGTTTCAAAATACGCGGAGATGCACTTGGAGCAGCCGAGCGGTGATCTTCGAAGTTTCACCAGAGATCCCATCTGGGCGGAGCTTTCAAAGCAGATCGCAACTGGGACAATCGCCCTGACAGCTACTGAGTGGCAAAGCTCAGGTTCTTGGCGGATGAATCTCTAGAGGGCTTTAATGCCGGACCGCTAATTTGCATTCGACCATTTAAAGGCCTATATTTTGGTCCAAACGGGGACCCGACCTATGAAGCTCTCGCAACAAGTCAAACCGATCAGCTATCTCAAGGCGCATGCACCCGAGATCGTTCGATCGCTCGCCGAAAATCGGGAGCCCGTCGTGCTCACCGTCCATGGCGAAGCGAAAGCGGTGCTCCAAGACGTCACGGTGTACGAGGAAACCCAAGAGACAATCGCCCTCCTGAAGGTGTTGGCGCTGACAAACAAGCAGGTCGAAGCGGGCAAGCTCCGTCCTACATCTGAAGCGTTCAAACGAATCCGGCAACGCGTGTCCGGGACCTGATGTCTTACAGAGTTCTATTCTCCGAAGACGCGGAACAGGACATCGAGGATCTCTATCGCTTCATCGCCGGCCGCGAGGGGGTGGAAACTGCAGAGCGAATACTTGGTGAACTCGAAGCTGCAGCTTCGAGCCTTGAGGACATACCTGCTCGCGGAAATGTGCCCAAAGAACTCGCGCCGGTTGGGATCACAGAATATCGCGAGCTACACCATAAACCTTGGCGGATGATCTACCGAGTCGTGGGCTCGGACGTGATCGTCTATTGCGTCGCCGATGGGCGGCGAGACATGCAGTCATTCCTCGAAAGCCGTCTGTTCCGAGCCACAAACTGAGCCCGTGTTGACACTGCGCTACGCTCTTCTGACTGCCTTTTTTCGGGCGCGTCAATCAACGACGTCGACCCGAAGGCGTGGCTTGTCGATGTGTTCGCCCGCATCGCCGATCTTCCCGTCTCCCGCCTGCACGAACTGCTGCCTTGGCAATGGAAGTCGAACAAAGGGACGACTATTGCGGCGACCGCGTAAACAGCTCCCGGAACAACGCTTGCGAACGCTCCAAGCCTTCATCGGTCAGGACCAATGACTTCGACTTGTTGACCGGGTCCCCGATCATGCCCTTCTTGTGAAGCCGATCCGTCGCTGCCCAGTCGAAGCCCTTCCAGGCACAACGCTCGTTATGCAGCGTCAGCCACAACAGCGCCAAAACGGCATCGTCGATCCTGTCCTCATCGATCTCCATGAACCGACATTACCACGCGCGGCGCTCAAAATCCCGCGGCCCTGCTCGGATGGATACGATACTCCGCATGTTTCATGCAGAAAATGCCCCGATCAGCGGGCCAAATGAAAGGTGGGGTCCCTACGGGCTTACATTCAAATCCGCCCTTCCAAATCAACGAGCCGAATCTCAGACTTAAATCACGCCGATAAAAGGCGAGGAGTTCGTGGCGCTCACGAAAGTCCATTAGACTGCGGCCTTTGCCGGATGCTTACCAATCTTCGGCACATCATCAATGTGCGCAGAGAGATGGGGTGACGGGCCGCGCCTTGATGGGCGAACCCGCGGCCCTTGCAGTTTTTGAGGGCTAGGATGCGCAATCGCTTTACGCACGATGGCGCTCATCGCGCGACAAACACGTCCCGCGTTGCCGGCTTTGTACATCCTACGGCGGGCGTATCAGAGTGGGGGTAGGCGTAGATTTCATCACCAATTGGTGCTATTTTTAAGTACCACAATCAGGAAACCAAAATGCGATCGACTATCAACCTCGACGACACGCTCATGGAAAGGGCTAGGTTCCTAACCGGCACGAAAGAAACCGCCGCTTTGGTCCGCCAAGCGTTGGAGACGCTTGTTCGTGTTGAGTCGGGAAAACGCCTCATCGCGCTCGGGGGAACTATGCCGGATGCGGGGGCAGCCCCACGCCGCCGGAGCGCAGCGGCCAAGTGATACTTGCTGATACCTCCATCTGGATTGATCATTTTCGACATGGCGATGCGGAGTTGCGTAGGATTATTGAGGACGATCATCTCCTCTGCCATCCGGCCGTGATTGGTGAATTGGCACTTGGCAGCCTTCGGGACCGGGGTAGCGTGATAGCTTTCCTGGCGGCTCAACGTGAAGCGTTCGTCGCAACGCACGACGAAGTCATGATGATGATTGATCGCCACGCCATTTTCAGTATGGGCATTGGCTACACGGATGCCCACTTGCTGGCCTCAATTCTCCTTGATCCGCGAGCGGCCTTGTGGACCAGAGACAAGCGTCTGCGGGCAGCGGCAGAAAAGGCGGGGGCTTTACTGCATACCCCTGCCAATTCGCGGAACTAAATGCTGAATCCAAACGATAGCCGTTGCTCATGCTCGTCTGTGGTTGAGCCGCCAGAGCGCAGAGTTCCGCTCGATAAATTATGAACATCCGGCTGGTTCTCGCCGCCTAGAGCCGGCTCGTCCTAGACGCGCTACGCGCGATGAGGAAGGTGAAGAATCGACCCAATCCTGACCTCCACTTCGCCAAGGAAAATCAGGGGTGTGGAAACTTGCCATATGGCGCGCCCGTCGGACCGGCGTGATTGCGGCAAGGAGGGGACGTCGCCCCGCCCAGCGCGAGGCCTGCTCGCTCTAGCGTCTGGTCGCTCCGCGGCCGTTGAATGGAAATCGCTATGAAGCCCACGGGCAGACTTTAACCCTCCGCGCCTGAGCATCATCCAAATTTACAGAATCACCACAGGACGGTGGTCGTCGAACGAGTTTTCAGCAGCCTATTAATGTGTAACTTGGGAAGCTGCCGACATCAATTCCTCAGGAATCGGTGCCCTGAACGTATTGAGGCCAGCCTCCAGAACTTCAGTGAAGCTCCAGCGTACGATGCCCCCTCGGTCGATCAGGAACTGACCGACAAGCTGCCCCTGGCTGGAAGCCATCGCCTGCTGATCGGCTTCCGTAATCTCATATCCTTCCTTCTTGTTGAGAAACTCGTCCATTGCCATGACATCCATAGGCTCGGGCAACTCGCCCGGGAGATGGACCCGTATCGCCATGACCGTGCCCATCCCGACCTCGCGCAAGCCGAAAGCACGGTGCGAGGCCCGCTCCGGGTCGGATGCGGTGAGAAGATCGGGCGCCGGGTGGTAACGGAAATAGAGCCGCGCCCGCTCGACTGGCGTAATGACGACTGCTAGGCATTCGACGCCTTTCTCACGCAGAGCCGGCTTAAGTTGCGCCATCGCCGCGACATGGCGCCGGCAGAACGGACAATGTAGGCCGCGAAACATACCGAGCAACAACGGGTTACGGCCTCGAAAATCATCGAGCGCGATCTTGCCGTCGCGCGATATCGCATCGAGCACTATATTCGGGGCCTGGTCGCCCGGCTGCAGCGGGCGGTCGACACTACTCGTGGACATGGACTACCTCCTCGCCCCGGATCAGTCAGGAAAAGGCAGCACATCCAGCTTCGGCGTTGGGCCTATGCTGGGGACGCAAAACTTCCTGCGCCAGAGCAAAAATAGCGTTCGGCCTCCGCCATCTTGTCGAAGGTCGTGATTACGCACTGCAAGCCCATCATAACACGAAAAGAGCATCCGCGGGTCGCCCGCTAGCCGTCTCGCGCGCCGCGGTAAACTGTGGGTCGTCTCATCCGTGCCACCGGACGATACAGCGGCGAGACCGATTTGGATCTTCCACATACGCACGTCCTAGCGGTGTTCAACGTCTTGAAACTTGGGCGGCCCCGATGTGACTGGACACGAAATGTGGTGAATAACCCCAGACGAGCGCACGCCCGAATGCTCTTAAGCTGAAAGTCAGTTTTCGACCTCGTTTATGACGTTAAGTCTGCAACGACCAAGGTCGTCAACGGGGTCGGATCGCCACACTCGCAATGTCAGACGATGGCGCTGCCTGCACGTTCCGATCGGAAGGCCGAAAACCACCCGAGACGATCGGAAGCCGGCAACATGCCGCCCAGACGGGGATGTCGACTCTTTTCCCTCGCCATGATGTGAGTCGAACCTTAGCCCACCGACAACTTCGAACGATGAATCTCACAGAGCGCGCCCCAGCCCCAAGCGACGTAGCGCTCTGGGGGTCAGCCTGCGGCTGGATCAGGCTCGGAACCGCGAGAACCTCTTCATTTACGACCTCGTGATCGGCCCGGCGCGGTAGGTAATCCCTTTTTGAAATTACAAATAGCTAAGTTGAGGTAGGAAGCTGCTGGGGGAGTACCCGTTCGCTGTAGGGCTCAAGTCTTAGGTGGCCCGCCAATGGTCTGAGGTCAATTGCGGTAGAAACCAATCGCCGCATATTCTGTTTTCAACCAAGGCGTTACCGCCTCAGCGCCACGGTCACATACATGGCTCGGCTGGAGCTCAAAAGAACAATGAGGCCGCTCGGGGAAACTATGATGCAGGTAGACTTACCGAAAATTGTCCCTCCCACTCGCCAGACTAGATACGAGCAGAGCAGTGATGAATGCCAAGAAGCTCTCAAAGAGGCGTTCGGCGCCTTCGCCGCTTACTGTACGGCGGCGGGCTGGTCCGACGATGAGGTCGCCGTCGCATTGATCGAGATCGCTGATGAGCATCTTTGCTCTCTTGCCATTTTGGCTGACTTCTCCGGCGTTGTCCTTGCCCCAAACCTTACTAGGGGTCCGAAAGCAGAAGGAACCTCAGCATGAGCAATGCGGCCCTGTTGCACCTGATGAACGAAGAAGAAATTCCTGCATTCGTGGCAAACGTGATCGAGGCTGGGTGCCACATCAACTCTGTGGGGCACAACATGTACGTGATTTGCGACGACGAGGAACAGGAGGCCGTCATCGAAGAGCTCAACCGCATCTGCGAGAAGTACGGCGACCGAGACTCAATCCGGCGGGAGATTGTAAATTACCTATGGTCGATCGACTGATACGTAGAGATCGCCTCTGAAGGCATGGGCACTAGGGGCTGCCTAGCGAATATTGACGCCCCGCCGCAGCGATGTACGCTGCCCGTCATGTCCCTCACCACCGCTTTCATCTCTGAGCTCGTTTGGGCGGACAACCAGGTCGAACACCCAAGCCCGGTATTCGCGCGCCGCCCTTCTAATGCAAGACAGGCTTGCAGCAATCGCCAGATTCCGCCCCCACCATCGCCGCAAGTCAGCCCAGCGCGTGGCTTGCCAGCCCGTAGAGGTTCGGTCCAGGTACTACGACCGCTGCGCATTTGCCCCGCCGGGACATTGCGAGCACTGTGTCGAAGACGGTCAGGCCGGATTGCGAGAGGGATGTGGCGAAAGTGCCGGTCTCGACTGGTGTGTCGAGCCGCAAAAAATGACCTTCGTGGGTGGAGACATGTTGCCGGATCACTGCGACGGCGTCCGCATCAGTTTCTGCCACGACCGGGCCAATGACATGCCCCCTGCCGAAAGGACGGCAAAGTGCGAAAGCGCACAGCCGACCGCCGCGAACCAAGCCGTAGCCTATGGATTGTGCAAAGAGCTTGCCGATCAGCGTCGCCCTCGAAACACCGAATGCCCCTGCATCCAGCTCGACGACCGCGGCGAGGTCCTCCCCTTCCAGTCGCCGGACCACCGGCTGCTCCGTTGGCGTAACAGAGTCGGTCGGCCGGCGGGCAATGCCCTGGCATTGGTATATGGTCCGTATAGGCTCAAAACCGAGCGAATGGTAGAGGCGGCGGGAGGCCCTCGTCGCATTGAGCCTCAGATCGCGTCCCTGGCAATCCGAAAGCACGTGGCCCATGAGCCAACGCCCAGCGCCGTTTGTCTGCAGCCGCGGCGAAGTAATCACCATGCCTATGGTCGCGAAATCATCACCGTGCGGAAACCACATGGCCGAACCTGTCAGCCTGCCGATTTCATCAAGCGCCACATAGCCGCGGCCGACCTCGCGCAGGAGTTGCAAGTCCTCGGCGCGAAGCGGCCATCCGACGGAAACCGACAGGGCGTGCAGTTGCTCGAGATCGGCGCTTTCGATCCCGGCTATGCGCATTTCGAAACTGTCAATGACTTTGGATTCGGATGTCGGTGTGTCCACTCCTTGCCTCCCGTCCCTGCCGGCGTCTTGTCTCGTCCCGCTTTCCAACCGGCCCGCGGCCAAAACCTTTACCCGTTAGACTAGGACGGTGCGCTCGATACAATTCACTTGAGAGGCCGTCTGACGCAACACAATCCTCCAAATCCGACGCGCTTTCGGCATGTAAAGCCTGGATAGGCTTCTAAAGTACTGGGCATGATCGACGGCGCCGACCCCAGCGAACCGGGATGCTGTGAGGACAAGAATGCAGGCAGTGGAAATCCTCGAAAAGCTCGTCGGCTTCCCCTCCGTCGTCAGCACCCCCAATAGTGACATCGTTGCCTGGATCCGCGGCTATCTGCAAAACCACGGCATCGCCGTCACCCTGCTTCCCGGCCCGGAGGGCGATCGGTCTAACCTGTTCGCCACGATCGGTCCGAAAGAGGTGCCGGGCTATATACTTTCCGGTCACATGGACGTCGTTCCGGCGGCCGAAAGCGGCTGGACGGGCGATCCCTTCCGTCTGCGTCAAGAGGCGGGCCGACTCTATGGGCGGGGCGCCACCGACATGAAGGGTTTCTTGGCCGCCGCCCTCGCCGTCGCGCCAAAGCTCGCCGAGATGCACCTGCGCCGGCCGCTGCACCTCGCCTTCTCCTATGACGAGGAGGCGGGCTGCCGCGGCGTGCCACACATGATCGCGCGCCTGCCGGAACTCTGCACGGCGCCGCTAGGCGCAATCATCGGCGAGCCGAGCAGCTTACACGCGATCCGCGCCCACAAGGGCAAGGCCGCCGCCAGACTTACGGTCAAGGGTCGTTCCGGCCATTCGTCGAGGCCCGACATGGGACTGAATGCTATCCATGCCATTGCGAGCGTCTTAGCACGGGCGGTCGCCGAAGCCGACCGACTGGCCCGGGGTCCTTTCGAGTATGTTTTCGAGCCGCCCTACTCCTCTCTGCAGATCGGCACGGTGAAGGGCGGCCAGGCGGTCAACATCATCCCGGACACCTGCGAGGCCGAGTTCGAGGCACGGGCGATTTCCGGCGTCGATCCGGCGGAACTGCTCGCGCCGATGCGAGACGCGGCCGAGGCGCTGTCGGAACGCGGCTTCGAAGTGGAATGGCAGGAACTGAGCTCCTATCCGGCACTTTCGCTCGGCCCCGATGCGCCGCTTGCGCGGCTGCTGGAAGAATTGACCGGTCTCGAGTCTCTCCCGGCCGTCAGCTACGGCACCGAGGCGGGACTTTTCCAACGGGCTGGCATCGACGCGATCATCTGCGGCCCCGGCGAGATCGGCCGCGCCCACAAGCCCGACGAATTCATCCTCGTCGATGAGCTCCTGGCCTGCCAGGCGATGATCGAGCGGCTCGGCGAATGTTGCCGCGCCTGAGGCATGAAGAAGGAGACGCGTGATGACCTTCCTCTTCAATTCCGACGCAAAACGCGGTGCGATTTTCGCCGAAGCCTTTTCGCGTGAGCTTGCGGACGTTCCTTTCGCCAAGGATGCGGCGGCGGTCGATCCGGATGCGGTGCGCTACCTGATCACCTGGACGGTTCCCGAAGATCTCTCGCGCTATCGCAACCTTGAAATCCTCTTCTCGATTGGCGCCGGCGTCGACCAGTTCCGCATCGAGGCCGTGCCGCCGCATGTGAAGGTCGTGCGCATGATCGAGGACGGCATCGTCCGGATGATGCAGGAATATGTGACACTTGCCGTGCTCGCGCTTCATCGCAACCTGCCGGCCTATCTGGACCAGCAGCGCAGCGAACATTGGCGGGCCATTTCACCGGTTCAAGCGTCGGAACGCCGCATCGGCGTACTCGGCCTCGGCATGCTCGGCACCGCGGTGCTCGAACGATTGCAGCCCTTCGGCTTTCCGCTATCCGGCTGGAGCCGCAGCGCGCGCCAACTCGAGGGTGTCAGATGCCTGCACGGTACTGACGGTCTCAACCATCTGTTGGGCTATACCGACATCCTCATCTGTCTACTGCCTTTAACCGACGAGACGCGCGGCTTTCTCAATGCCGCCCTCTTCGCCAAGCTCCCGACCGGTGCGGCGCTCGTTCATGTCGGCCGCGGTCCGCAGCTCGATCACCAGGCACTTCTCGAGGCAATCGACACCGGCCATCTCTCCGCCGCCGTCATCGACGTCACCGATCCCGAACCGCTGCCAACGGGTCATCCCCTCTGGAGCCACCCGAAAATCTTGCTGACGCCGCACATAGCAAGCGTCACCCAACCAGAAACAGCCGCCGAGGCCGTGATCGAGAACATCAAGCGTCATCGGGCCGGACTTGATCCCATCGGGCTCATCGATCGCCGCCGCGGCTATTAAGCTCTCAATCCTAGGAAAGGAAACCCATGTCCCTCTTGAAGAACATCGACACCAATCCCTCTTTCCCGCCGCGCGAGTCCGGTCCGCTTCCGGAACGCCTGATCTCCGGCAGTCCCTCCTTCAAGACCTGGGCTCAAGACGTGGCACGGGGAGAGATGATCCATACAGGCGTCTGGGAGGCAACCCCCGGAGAGACGCGCTCGATTAAGGGCGAGACATTCGAATTCTGCCATATCCTCTCCGGTGTCGTCGAACTCACGCCGGAAGGCGGCAGGCCGGTCGTCTACAAAGCCGGTGACAGCTTCGTCATGAAGCCGGGGTTTGTCGGTGTCTGGAAGACGATCGAGACCGTACGTAAGATCTACGTAACGGTCATGTAGTGCCCGCAGCGCGATCCGATCGAGGGCCCCTTGATACAGGCCTATCTCCCTCAACCGGCATCCTCGCCCACCACGGCACGCTCGCGGCTTTCTGGCGTGTCGTCGCTGCTCGAGCCCGGCAATCGCTTTCTCGTGCCCCTCGGATTGCTCCAGCGCATCGCCGATACGTCACCGACCGGCCATCTCATCCTCCGAAGATTTCGCTGTCTCGTCACCGAAAACGTAATTTTCCGCCGTCGCCGCATCGCCACTCGATGCATGCTGCTCGCGTTCTTCCGGTAGCCTCGCATGAGCTTATCCGAGGACCCGCTATGACTCTCAGCTTTGACCCCGACACTCTTCCCCTGCCCGTAGGGCACTTCATCGGCGACCGGCTGATCCCTGCCGAGGGCGCTATCGACATGCATCGCCCGTCCGACGGCAGGGCCTATGCGGGCTGCCCGCTCGCGGGTGAGGCACTCGTCGACCGCGCCGTCGAAACCGCCAAGAATGCGCTGAAGACGAGCAACTGGGGCGGCGTGCGTCCGCGCGAACGCACAGTCGTGCTGCAGCGCTGGGCCGACCTGATCGAAAGCGAGGCGCAAACCCTCGCCAAGCTCGAGGCGCTTTCCTCGACCCGACCGGTCGGACACCTGATCGCCGGCGATATCGCCGTCAGCGCCGAGCAGATCCGCTTTTTCGCAGAATTCGCCGACAAGGAAGGCAGCGACCTCGTGCCGACTGATGACAACAATCTCGGCATGGTGATGACCGAGCCCTATGGTGTCGTAGGCGCCATCACTCCGTGGAATTTCCCCGTTTCGATGGCCGCCTGGAAGCTCGGCCCCGCGCTTGCCGCGGGCAATGCCGTCGTCTTGAAGCCCTCCGAAATGACGCCATTTTCGACCGTCTATCTTGCCGAGCTTGCAATCCGCTCCGGCCTGCCGGCCGGTCTCGTTAATATCGTGCTGGGCGACGGTCCGGTGACCGGCACTGCCCTCACCGGCCATCCGGACATCGCCAAGGTCAGCTTCACCGGCTCGACCGGCGCCGGCTCGGCCATCATGGCCAATATCGCCCGCACCGGGGTCAAGCCCATGACGCTTGAACTCGGCGGGAAGAGTCCTCAACTCGTATTCGCCGACGCGGACCTCGACAAGGCTGCCGCCGCGATCGCCCAGAGCATGCTTTCGAATGCCGGCCAGGCCTGTGTTGCCGGCTCCCGTCTGATCGTGGAGGAAAGCGTTGCTGCGCCGCTCGCCGAGGCGATCGTCACGCACATGAAGGCGGCGAAGCCGGGTCCGACCTGGGATGAGGCGAGCGAGTACTCGCCGATCATCTCGAAGCGCCAGTTGAACCGCATCCACGGCATCGTTGAGGCTGCCGTTGCGGCGGGCGGCGAATGCCTGTTCGGGGGCGCCCCAATGGATGCGCCAGGCTATTTCTATCAGCCGACGTTGATGGCCGTGCGCGACAGCTCCTCGCCAGCGATTACCGAAGAAATCTTCGGTCCTGTCCTGACCATGCAGACCTTCGCCGACGAAGAGGAGGCACTGGCACTCGCCGATCACCCGACCTACGGCCTGGCCGCCGGCCTCTTCACACGCGACCTGTCGCGCGCGCTGCGGCTGACGCGGCGACTCCAGGCAGGCACCGTCTGGATCAACCGTTACAATCGTTCACGCGACCACATCCTGCCGACCGGCGGCTATAAGCGCTCCGGCATCGGCAAAGATCTCGGACGCGAGGCCTATCACGCCAACCGCAAGAGCAAGAGCGTGCTCATCAGCCTATAGGGAGGCCTCCATGAAATCCTATTCGATCGCACTCATCCCCGGCGACGGCATTGGCCAGGACGTAACGGATGCGGCCTGGCAGGTCCTTTCGACCGTCGCCAGGCACTCCGGCTTCTCGCTCACCGGCACGCCCTTTCCCTGGTCCTGCGCCTTTTACAAGGAAACCGGCGCGATGATCCCGACGGACGGCATAGAGATCTTGCGCCGCTTCGATGCGATCCTGCTCGGCGCCGTCGGTTGGCCCGCGGAAGTGCCAGATTCCGTCTCACTGCACGGCTTGCTCCTGCCGATCCGCAAGGCCTTCGTGCAATATGCCAATATCCGCCCGCACCGGCTGCTGCCGGGCGTCCAAGGTCCGTTGAAGGCGGACAATTTCGACATCCTCTGCATCCGCGAGAACACCGAAGGCGAATATTCCGGCGCCGGCGGCCGCGTGCATCAGGGAACGGGCGATGAGGTCGCGGTCGAGACCTCGATTTTCACGCGCACGGGCGTCGAACGGATCCTGCGCTTCGGCTTCGAGCAGGCGCGACAACGCCGGGGCAAGCTCGCTTCGGTGACCAAATCCAACGCCCAGAAATACTCCATGGTGTTCTGGGACGAGATTACGCGAGAGCTCGCCGCCGAATACGCGGATGTCGAGGTGACGAGTTACCACATCGATGCGATGGCCGCCCGCATGGTCATGGCGCCCGAGAGCCTCGATGTCGTGGTCGCCTCGAACCTCTTCGGCGACATCCTGACTGATCTCGGTGCCGCCATCCAGGGCGGGCTCGGCTTTGCGGCTTCCGCCAACATCAACCCCGATCGAAGCGCCCCGTCGATGTTCGAGCCGGTACACGGCTCCGCACCCGATATCGTCCATCTCGGGATCGCCAACCCCATCGCCGCCATATGGTCCGGCGCGATGATGCTGGACCACCTCGGAGAAAGTGAAGCCGCGCGCATTGTCATGACCGCGCTCGAAAGAACGACCGCCGGCGGGATCGGCACCGTGCCGGGCAAAGACAAAACCGAAACGATTAAGGCGGCGGTGCTTGCCGCGCTCAACTGATCTTTAGAGGAGAGAAATCATGAAGTTGAACGACAGGGAACTTTTCCGGCAAGAGGGCCTCATCGACGGAGCCTGGCTGGCCGCAGCCTCGGGTAAGATCGTCGACGTTTTCGACCCCGCTAGCCGGACGCGCCTCGGCACCATTCCGGACATGAGCGAAGAGGAAACGCGCTCCGCCATCGAAGCCGCCAATGCCGCCTTCGGACCGTGGAAGAAGAAGACGCATGCCGAACGGGCCGCATTACTTGAGCGCTGGTATGCGCTGATGATCGAAAACCTCGAGGATTTGGCTCTGCTCTTGACGATGGAACAGGGCAAGCCGCTCGACGAGGCGCGCGTCGAGATCCGTTACGGCGCTTCGTTCGTCAAATGGTTCGCCGAGGAGGCTCGTCGCATCGGCGGCCACACCATTCCCTCTCCGACGGCCGATCGGCGCATCGTCGTTCTGAAAGAGGCGGTCGGCGTCTGCGCGATCGTGACGCCGTGGAATTTCCCGAACGCAATGATTACCCGCAAAGTGGCACCTGCCTTGGCGGCCGGCTGCACGGTGGTGATCAAGCCCTCGGAGTTCACGCCCTTTTCAGCGCTCGCCCTCGGAGTTCTGGCAGAGCGCGCCGGCATTCCCGCAGGCGTGATCAACATCGTCACCGGCATGCCGACCGCAATCGGCAACGAGTTCATGGCGAACGAAACAGTACGCAAGATCTCCTTTACGGGCTCGACGCGCGTCGGCTCTCTCTTGATGAGAGGCGCGGCCGACAGCGTCAAGCGCCTCTCGCTCGAACTCGGCGGGAATGCCCCCTTCATCGTCTTCGACGACGCCGACCTTGATCTGGCGGTCGAAGGCGCGATCGCGTCCAAGTTCCGCAATGGCGGCCAGACCTGCGTCTGTGCAAACCGCATCCTGGTGCAGGCCGGCGTCTATGACGCCTTTGCAGAGAAGCTCGGCGCACGCGTTAACGCAATGAAGGTCGGCCCCGGTACGGAACCCGGCATCGCGATCGGACCGATGATCAATGACGCGGCGATCGACAAGATCGACCGCCACGTCGAGGACGCGCTTGCCAAGGGCGCGAAGCTTGCGGCGCGCGGCAGGTCGGTGCCGGAGGGGAGACAATATAAGGCCCCGATCGTGCTCACGGGCGCCACCACCGAGATGCTGCTTGCCAGCGAAGAGACCTTCGGTCCTGTCGCACCGCTCTTCCGCTTCGAGACAGAGGAGGAGGCAATCGCCATCGCCAACGGCACGCCCTTCGGCTTGGCTGCCTATTTCTACACTGAGAGCCTGAAACGCTCGTGGCGTGTGGCGGAAGCACTCGAATTCGGCATGGTCGGCCTCAACACCGGCGCCATCTCCACCGAAGTCGCCCCCTTCGGCGGCGTCAAGCAATCCGGCCTGGGCCGCGAGGGCGCCCAGGTCGGCATCGAGGAATATCTCGAGATGAAGAGCTTCCACATCGGCGGACTGGATTAATGCATGTTGCCCAAAAGTGTGCCGCGGCTTTTGGGACAAACGGCAGGCACAAACAAGGGATCTACGGCGCGTCGCGTGATTCGATTGAACGCGACGCGCCGTAGGTCACGACGATCTTGGGTCGAATCGAAGCCTAAAACGTGATCGGCTCTGGGAGTAGAGCGGGATGCGCGCGAAAAGCCGCCCGTGTTTCTTCATCCCGCTCCCAAGCGCGCGCGAGGCGCTTCAGCTCTATTGCAAGACCGCTGCACACTTGACGCGGCACGCCAGGCTAGATCATCCAAACAAAGAAGGGCGCGGACCTGTCCGGTCCGCGCCCTTCTTCCTACCCCCGCGTTGTCTACTGGATCCTGTCCAGCATCTTGTAATACATGCCGACGAGCGGCAGGAACCAAGGCTTGCCGAAATGCCCGGGCACGGCCGGCCATTCGAGACCCTTCAGCGGGTTGCGGTCCGGCCGGTCGAGGATCGCATCCGCCATAATCATGCCGAGATGCGTCGAAAGCTGCGCCCCGTGGCCGGAATAGCCCATGGCGTACCAAACGCCGTCTTGATAACCGGCGCGGGGGAATCGGTCCTTGGTCATATCGACGAGGCCGCCCCAGCAGTAGTCGATCTCGACATTGGCGAGTTGCGGAAAGATCGCGGTAAGGCTCGCCTTGAGGATCGCGCCGCTTTTTTCGTCCGAACGCTGGTCGGATGTCGCCGAGAAGCGCGCGCGGCCGCCGAAGATCAGACGGTTGTCGGGCGAGAGCCTGAAATAGTTACCGATGTTCATCGACGTGACACAGGTGCGGCTACCCGGCATTGTCGCCCCGATCTCCGCCGCTGTCAGCGGTCGGGTGGCGATGATGAAGCTGCCGACGGCGATGATGCGGCGGCGGAAATAACTGAAAATCGAAGGCGTGTAGGCGCCGGTGGCGACTAGAACCGCATCCGCGGTGACGCTGCCGCGGGGGGTCTTCAATGTGTGCCGGCCGCCCGCCTGCCGATGCTCGGTGACGGCCGCGCTCTCGAAAACCATGGCGCCATGGCGCGTAGCCGCTTCGGCGAGGCCGACGACATACCGCCCCATATGCATCATCGCGCTCTTCTTCGAGAGCATTGCCCCGAAGAAGGGCGAGCCGACCTCCTGCTTCAGATCCTCGGCGCTGAGAAGCGCCGTATCGGGATCGACCTCCGCGTTGACCGCCTCGAAGTTGCGGGCGATCGCCTCGAAATGCTGGGGCTTCGAGGCAAGCTTCACTTTGCCGGCGCGGCGGAAGTTGCAGTCGATACCTTCTTCGGTGATCAGTGCCTCGATCGTGTCTACTGAATCGTCGAACGCCTTGTAGAGCGCAATCGCCCGCTCCCTGCCGAGTTCCGCCTTGGCCGCAAGATAGCTATGGGCGAGCCCGTTATTCAAGTGTCCGCCATTGCGGCCGGAGGCGCCCCAGCCGATCTTCTCGGCCTCCAGCACGACGACCTTCGCCCCGGCCCTGGCAAGCTGCCGGGCCGCACTGAGGCCGGTGAAGCCGCCGCCAACCACGGCGACGTCGTAATGGCCATCGACCGGGCCTTGCGCAGCTCCGGCAAAGGCCGGGGCCGTATCATGCCAGTAGGACAGGAACTTCATGGCGCACCGCCTTTTCTAAAGACCGACGACGCCCGGCAGGCCGGAGATGTCGGCTATCTCGACATAGCCGTAGTAGGGATTGGCCGGCTCATGACCGCGATTGACCCAGACTTTGTTCTTGATGCCGAGGTCGTGCGCCGACATCAGGTCGTAGCGGAAGGAGGACGAGCAGTGAAGAATGTCCTGCGGATCACAGCCGAGCATATCCAGCATGTATTCGAAGCCCTTAAAGCGCGGTTTGTAGGACTGCGCCTGCTCGGCGGTGTAGACCGCATGGAAGGGTGCGCCAAGCTTTTCGACATTCGACATGATCTGTGAATTCATTGCATTCGACAGGATCACCAGTGGGATCTCCTTGGCGACCTTGGCAAGCCCCGCCGGCACGTCCGCATGCGGCCCCCATGTCGGCACGCGCTCATAGACCATCTTCGCAGCTTCATCGCGGAATTTAATGCCGTTGCGCTTGCAGGTCCGTTCCAGCGAATTGTGCACCACCTCGGCATAGGGCTTCCAGGCGCCCAGGACCTCGTCCAAGCGGTAGGCCGCGAAATTCTTGATGAATTCAGCCATGCGCGCCTCGTCGAGCTGCTCCTGATAGAGGTCGCGGGCCGCTTCCGCCATCTGGAAGTTCGTCAGCGTGCCGTAGCAGTCGAAGGTGATGTATTTCGGACGGAACGTCGTCATGTGCGTATCCTTGAAAGAACGTGACCAGGTATTCTGTGAGGATCATAGGCGCTGCGACTCCCATCGCCTCGCCTGATTTGGCGGCGTTCGAAGCAGAATCTATCGTATCGAGCGCCGGCTTTGGCAGAAGGTTGTGTGGCTGCTGGTGGTCAACGGCGCCCTTCCGCCCCGGCGCCCTCCCAGCGCTCTTCCCTGCCAGCATAAGATGCGGCGACCGGCAGGTGCAAAGCTATAAGATACCGCGCAAGCCAAAGCCTTCAGACGATCTGCCGGCCGGCACTCCTTCAGACTTGCGGGCAGAAATTGAAGGAAATGCCATGCAGACAAGTCAGATCGATATTGCCGCCTTCGGACCTGAGCATCTGGAAGCCGCCGTCAAGCTATCCCGGCAGGCCGGCTGGCCACATCGCCTTGAAGATTGGCAGATGGCGCTGACCCTGAGCCAAGGCGTCGTCGCGATTGAGGGCGACCGGGTCGTCGGCACTGTACTCGTCACCCCTTACAAGTCCGACTGTGCAACGATCAACATGGTCATCGTCGACGAGGCCATGCGCGGCCGCGGCCTCGGTCGCAAGCTAATGGACGCCGCGTTGCGGCTAGCGGCCGATCGTCCGCTCAGACTCGTGGCAACGACTGAGGGCCTGCCGCTATACGAAAGGCTCGGCTTCCGCGAGACGGGTCGCGTGTTGCAGCATCAGGGCATCGTCAGAGCAATCGCCGAGCCTGGGCAAACGGAACAGGCGGCCGCGGCCGACATCGAAGCGATCGTCGCGCTCGACCGCCTCGCCTTCGGCGCCGACCGTGAAGGGATGATTGCCTATCTCGGGAAGGTCGGCAACTTTGCGGTGATCCGCCGGGACGGGCGCGTTTGCGGGTTCGGCGGCATCCGCCCCTTCGGCCGCGGCGAGGCCATTGGGCCCGTCGTCGCTAAAGGTCTCGAAGACGCCAAGGCGCTCGTGGCCCACTTCATGTCCACGCGAACCGGCCGGTTCATCAGGCTCGATACCACTGCCGAGACCGGCCTTTCTCTCTGGCTTGCCGAGCAAGGACTCGCCCATGTCGGCGGGGGTATCGCCATGATGAAGCCCCCGATCCACCGCGCCGCCGACCCGGCCGCTACCACCTTCGCCCTCGCCAATCAGGCGCTCGGCTGATCCGGAGATCATCATGTACAGCAATTCCCTCATCGAACTCGATCGCGCCCACCTCATCCATCCGGTCGCCTCCTATCGCGGCCATGAAAAACTCGGCGTGCGCGTACTCGCCTCGGCAAAAGGCGCGACGGTCACCGACGCTTCGGGCAAGCAACTGATCGACGGCTTTGCCGGCCTTTGGTGCGTCAATGCCGGCTATGGCCACGAAGCGATCGTCGAAGCGGCCGCCCGGCAGATGCGCGAGCTTCCCTATGCGACGGCCTATTTCGGGCTCGGCTCCGAGCCCGCGATCCGCCTCGCCTCGGAACTCGCCGAGCGCGCGCCGGGCGATCTCAACCACGTCTATTTCACGCTCGGCGGCTCCGACGCCGTCGACAGCACGATCCGCTTCATCCGCTATTATTGGATTGCCCGCGGCCAGCCGCAACGCGATCAGTTCATTTCGGTCGAGCAAGGCTATCACGGCTCATCGACGGTCGGCGCCGGGCTGACGGCGCTGCCGGCCTTCCACGCCGGCTTCGGCATTCCCTTCGACTGGCAACACAAAATTCCGTCTCACTATGCCTACCGCAATCCGGTGGGAGAGAGCCCGCAGGCGATCATCGAGGCGTCGCTGGCCGCTCTCCGGCGCAAGGTCGGGGAAATTGGCCCCGAGCGTGTCGCTGCCTTCTATGCAGAGCCGATCCAGGGCTCGGGCGGCGTGCTGGTGCCACCCAAGGGCTGGATGAAGGCGATGCGCGAACTCTGCCGCGAGCTCGGCATCCTCTTCGTTGCAGACGAGGTGATCACCGGCTTCGGTCGCACCGGACCGCTCTTTGCCTCTACCGAGGACGAGATCGTGCCGGACTTCATAACCACGGCCAAAGGTCTCACGTCCGGCTATGTGCCGATGGGGGCCGTGTTCATGGCCGACCACGTCTATCAGACGATTGCCGACGGCGCCGGCGCTTCCGCCGTCGGCCACGGTTACACCTATTCGGCACATCCGGTCAGCGCCGCTGTCGGCCTCGAGGTGCTGAGGCTCTACGAGAACGGCCTTTTGGAAAACGGCGTCACGGCCGGTGCACGGCTGATGGAAGGTCTCGAAAGCCTGAGGGACCATCCCCTTGTCGGCGATGTGCGCGGCCGCGGCATGCTGGCCGCCGTCGAGCTCGTCGTCGACAAGTCGAGGAAGACCCCTTTGCCGGCGGCCGCGGAGCCGGCGCGCCGCATCTTCGACCGGGCCTGGGAAAACGGCCTCGTCATCCGCGCCTTCGCCAATGGCGTGCTCGGCTATGCGCCGCCGCTCTGCTGCACCGCCGCGGAGATCGACGCGATTGTCGAGCGCACCCGCCAAACATTGGACGAGACCTTGGAAGACCCGGATGTTCGCCAGGCTTTGAGGGCCTGATGGACGACTGACGCGATATATCGCGGAACCGCCATATTCGAAATTTTGTGCCGCGCCACGGCGCCCTTTCGGAGACTCCGGCGCGGCGCAACTGCCAAACTCAAATCAAGGAAGCGGCCGGATCCCAGCATATGCGGCCTTTCCAGCAAGAGCGGGGAAAACATCCCGCCGACGGGAACAGAATATTCTTCTTCATGAAGTCGGCGTTCCGACCTGGGACGCGAAAAAACTGGGGAATCGATGTGCACAAGAGCCTGCCCGAATTCAAATACATGACCTTCGACGTCGTCGGCACGCTGATCGACTTCGAGGGCGGCCTCAAGGATTGCCTCGCCGGCATCGCCGCCGAGGCCAGTGTCGCCATCGATGGTGAGGAGGCGCTCAGCCTCTACCGCGCGGCGCGCTACTCCAAGGACGCCGACCTCTTCCCGGACGATCTGGTGCGCGTCTATCTCGAAATCGCGCCGAAGTTCGGCCTTCCGACTGAGCGGAAATATGGCGAGCGTCTCAGGGACTCCGCCGGGAACTGGAGGGCCTTCGAAGACAGCGCCGAAGCGCTGGAGCGCCTTGCGAAGAATTACCGGCTTGTTGCTATGACCAATGCGCGCCGCTGGGCATTCGATTTCTTCGCCAAGGAACTGGGCGATCCCTTCTACGCCGCCTTCACCGCCGACGATACCGGTACCGAAAAACCTGACCCCGCCTTCTTTCAGAAGGTTTTCGACTTCGTCGGCTCGGAAGGCAATTCGAAGGACGACGTCCTGCATGTCGCCCAGAGCCAGTACCACGACATCGGCATTTCGCGGAAGCTTGGGCTGACCAACTGCTGGATCGAGCGGCGCCACGGGCAGAAAGGTTACGGCGGCACCATAGAGCCGGCCGAGTTCACCGAACCCGACTACCACTTCACCTCCATGACCGGCCTTGCCGATGCCGTGGCCGTCGCACGTAGCTGACCAGTTCACCGGATTGGGTCTAAGCCCACGGAAGACGGGCAGCCCACCAACAGACGAAAAGGGGAATGACATGAACGACAAGATCATTAATTGGACCAGATCCGACGACGCCATGGTCGAAAACGCCATCCGCCGCGGAGCAACGCGCCGTGAACTGCTGCAGATGATGCTCGCCGGTGGCGTTGCCCTCTCCGCCGGCAGTCTAGTGCTCGGCCGCGCCTCCAACGCGGTTGCCGCAACGCCGGTCTCCGGCGGCGCGCTCAAAGCGGCCGGCTGGTCGTCCTCGACCGCCGACACGCTCGACCCGGCCAAGGCATCGCTCTCCACCGACTATGTCCGGTGCTGCTCCTTCTACAACCGTCTCACCTTCCTCGATAAGAGCGGCACCCCGCAGATGGAGCTCGCCGAAGCGATCGAGTCCAAGGATGCGAAGACCTGGACGGTCAAACTGAGGAGCGGCGTCGCTTTCCACGACGGCAAGCCGTTGACCGCCGACGACGTGGTCTTCTCGTTGAAACGCCATCTCGATCCATCCGTCGGTTCGAAGGTCGCGAAGATCGCCGCGCAGATGACGGGCTTCAAGGCTGTGGACAAGCAGACGGTCGAGATCACGCTCGCAAATCCGAACGCCGACCTGCCGACCATCCTGTCGATGCACCACTTCATGATCGTCGCCGATGGCACGACGGATTTTTCCAAGGGCAACGGCACCGGCGCATTCGTGAGAGAAGTCTTCGAGCCCGGCGTGCGCTCGGTCGGCATCAAGAACAAGAACTATTGGAAGTCCGGCCCGAACGTCGACTCCTTCGAGTACTTCGCGATCAGCGACGATAGCTCGCGCGTCAACGCACTGCTCTCGGGCGATATCCATCTCGCCGCTACGATCAATCCGCGCTCGATGCGCCTGGTCGAGGCCCAAGGCGACGGCTTCGTACTCTCGAAAACCACCTCCGGCAACTACACCAATCTCAACATACGCATGGACTTGGAGCCCGGCAGCAAACGGGACTTCGTCGAGGGAATGAAGTACCTCGTCAACCGCGAGCAGATCGTCAAGTCGGCGCTCCGCGGCCTCGGAGAAGTCGGCAACGACCAGCCGGTTTCCCCGGCAAACTTCTACCACAATGCCGACCTGAAGCCGCGGGCGTTCGATCCGGAAAAGGCGAAATTCCATTTCGAGAAGGCCGGCATTCTCGGTCAGTCGATCCCGGTGATCGCATCCGAGGCGGCGAACTCGTCGATCGATATGGCCATGATCATCCAGGCTTCCGCTGCCGAGATCGGACTGAAGCTCGACGTTCAGCGCGTACCGGCCGACGGCTATTGGGACAACTATTGGCTCAAGGCGCCGGTCCATTTCGGCAACATCAACCCGCGCCCGACACCGGACATCCTGTTCTCGCTGCTTTACACTACGGAAGCGCCTTGGAACGAAAGCCAGTACAAGTCGGAGAAATTCGATAAGATGCTGATCGAGGCGCGCGGCTCGCTCGACCAGGAGAAGCGCAAGGCGATCTACAACGAGATGCAGGTGATGGTCGCAAGCGAAGCCGGCACCATCATTCCGGCCTATATCTCCAACGTCGACGCGATCACCGCCAAGCTCAAGGGCTTGGAAGCCAACCCGCTTGGCGGCCAGATGGGTTATGCTTTCGCGGAATATGTCTGGCTCGAAGCCTGATGAGGCGAACGGTCGGGGCTGCAGCCCCTCGGTTGCAGCTCTGACCCTTTTGGTTTGAAATCTCGAATGCCGAAAGGGAACGCGCGTGAACAACCGTGTCCTATCACTCGTGCTGAGCAGATTGCTCATCGCCTTGATCACGCTGGTGATCGTCTCCTTCGCCGTGTTCTTCGCCACGACGCTCCTGCCGGGAGACACAGCGACGATCCTGCTTGGCCAGGCCGCCACGCCGGAGGCAGTCGAAGGTCTGCGCAAGGCCATGCATCTCGACGACCCGGCGATCTTCCGTTTCCTGCGCTGGATCGTTGGTTTGCTGCAGGGCGACCTCGGCACCTCCTATGCCAATGAGATGCCGGTCGCGGATCTGATCGGGGGGCGTTTCATCAATACGCTGCAGCTCGCGGGCGTCACCGCGCTCTTTTCGGTGCCGATCGCGCTGACGCTCGGCATCACCGCGGCGATGCTACGTGGCTCGCTGTACGACCGTGCCGTCACCGTGTTGACGATCGGCGTCATCTCAGTGCCGGAATTCATGATAGCGACCTCCGCGGTGTTAATCTTCGCCGTCTACCTGAAATGGCTACCGGCGCTCTCCTTCGCGAACGAAGTCACCTCGCTGACAGACCTCCTGCGCATCTATGCCATGCCGGTGATCACCCTTACCTTCGTCATCTCGGCGCAAATGATCCGCATGACCCGGGCAGCGGTGATCGAGACGCTCAACACGCCCTATGTGGAGATGGCGTTGCTCAAGGGCGCCTCGCGGCCGCGCATCGTGTTTCGGCATGCGCTGCCGAACGCTCTGGGCCCGATTGTCAACGCGGTCGCGCTTTCGCTCTCATACCTGCTCGGCGGCGTCATCATTGTCGAGACCATCTTCAACTATCCAGGTATTGCCAAGCTGATGGTCGACGCCGTCGCCACTCGCGACCTGCCGCTGATCCAGAGTTGCGCGATGATCTTCTGCCTCGGCTACCTGCTCCTGATCACGGCCGCCGATATCATAGCCATCCTTTCCAATCCGAGGCTCCGATGACAATGACCAGTTCTGAGACCAAGTCTGACCGGATTCCCGGAACCCGGCTCGGCTATCGCTTCAACATCATCGGCATGGTCGGTCTCTCGGTCATCCTTTTATGGGTGTTGATCGCGATCTTCGCGCCGCTGGTCATCCCCTACCCTGTCGGCGAAATTGTCGACCTCGATTACTTCGGCCCGATGAGCCGCGACTTCTGGCTCGGCTCCGATTATCTCGGCCGCGACATGCTCTCGCGAATCCTGATGGGCGCCCGCTACACGGTCGGCATCTCGCTTGCGGCAGTTACGATCGCCTGCTTCAGCGGCGTGATGCTCGGCATGATCGCAGCGGTCGCCGGCGGCTGGCTCGACACGGTCCTGAGCCGCTTCCTCGACGCCCTCAGCTCGATCCCGAGCAAGCTGTTCGGCCTTGTGATCGTCGCTGCCGTCGGCTCCTCCATTCCCGTGCTGATCCTGACGCTGTCGGTGATCTATATCCCCGGCGCGTACCGTTTCGCCCGCGCGCTTGCCGTCAACATCAACGCGATGGATTTCATCACCGTCGCCCGCATCCGAGGCGAAAGTACCCTTTATCTGATCCGCTCGGAAATCCTGCCGAACATCGTCGGACCGGTACTTGCCGACCTCGGCATCCGCTTCGTCTTCATCGTTCTCCTGCTCTCCGGCCTCTCCTTCCTCGGCCTTGGCGTCCAGCCGCCCTATGCCGACTGGGGGGCTCTTGTGCGCGAGAACATCGGCGGCCTGCCCTTTGGCGCACCGGCGGTGATGGCTCCCTCCTTTGCGATCGCCAGCCTCACCATCAGCGTCAACCTGCTGATCGACAACCTGCCAAAGAAGATCCGCGATCGGAGCGAATGATGGTCAATCTCGTAGAAATCCGTGACCTGAAGGTCGAAGCCACCACCGATTCCGGCCGACGCGTCGAGATCATCAACGGCGTCAGCTTCGACATTGCCGAGGGCGAGATCGTGGCGCTGATCGGCGAAAGCGGCTCCGGCAAGACGACGATCGCGCTCACGCTGATGGGCCACGCCCGCCCCGGCTGTCGCATCTCCGGCGGCAGCGTCTCCGTCGCCGGAAAGGACATGGTGACGCTGAGCGAAAAGCAGCGCGCCAGGGTGCGCGGCACCGAGGTCACCTATGTTCCGCAATCAGCCGCCGCCGCATTCAACCCGGCCGCCACGATCATGGACCAGGTAATCGAGGTCACCCGAATTCATGGGCTTATGTCCGCCGACGAGGCGCGCCTCCGTGCCGTCGAGCTTTTCAGGGCGTTGTCGCTGCCTGAGCCCGAAACGATTGGCACCCGCTATCCGCACCAGGTCTCCGGCGGCCAGTTGCAGCGGCTTTCTGCGGCCATGGCGCTGATCGGCGACCCGAAGCTCGTCATCTTCGACGAGCCGACGACGGCGCTCGACGTGACGACGCAGATCGAGGTGCTGCGCGCCTTCAAATCGGTCATGAAGAAAGGCGGCATCGCCGGCGTTTACGTCTCGCACGACCTCGCCGTGGTCGCCCAGATCGCCGACCGCATCGTCGTCTTGAAAGGCGGAGAGACTAAGGAGATCGGCACCACCAAAGAGATCCTCGACGGCGCGAAGCACCCCTACACGCGGGAGCTGCTCGCCGCCTTCGAGCCGAAACCCCGTGGCGCTGCGGGCGCGGCAGAAAGTGGTCCGGCCCCGCTGCTCGAAATCGAAAATCTTGTCGCAGGCTACGGCCAGGCCCAGGCCGACGGCCTGCCCCTCGTGCGCGCCGTCGAGCATGTCAGTCTCAAGGTGGAGAAGGGGCGCAACCTCGGTATCATCGGCGAGTCCGGCTGCGGCAAGTCGACGCTCGCGCGCACCATCGCCGGCATATTGCCGGCCGCTGTCGGCAAGATCGTCTTCGACGGCAAGGAACTCGGCCGCAGCGCCCACGCGCGCTCGCGCGATGAACTGCGCGAAATGCAGATCGTCTTCCAATATGCCGATACGGCGCTTAATCCGGCGAAATCCGTCGAGGAAATCTTAGCCCGGCCGCTTGCCTTCTATCACGGCATGAATGCCAAGGCGCGCAGCGCACGCATCGACGAGCTGCTCGACATGGTGCGCCTGCCGCGCAACCTGCGTCATCGCCGCCCGGGGGAGCTCTCGGGCGGCCAGAAGCAGCGTGTCAACTTCGCCCGCGCCCTCGCCGCCGAGCCGAAGCTGATCCTGTGCGACGAGATCACCTCTGCACTGGACACCGTGGTCGCGGCCGCCGTCATCGATCTCCTCAAGGAATTGCAGCGCGAGCTCGGTCTTTCCTACATCTTCATCAGCCATGACCTCTCCGTGGTGGAGGCGATCTGCGACGAGATCGTCGTGATGTATGGTGGCAGAAAGGTAGAGGAAATCACGCCGGCGAAAGTCAAGACACCGCAACACCCCTATTCGCAACTGCTCTTCTCGTCGGTGCCGAGGCTCGATCCCACGTGGCTCGATGGGCTCGAACAGGATCCGGAGCTCGTGCGAGCCTATTGCCGGCGCTGAGGCGCCGGCTCATCCCAACCTGCTGTCATCGCCTCAGCCCGAAGGCGGACAGAAGGAGACGCGGACGACATCATGCTTTGTCGGGTGAGGCACCGGAGGAGCGGGCCAAATCGCAAGCGTCGGCCGCGCAAGCCGGCGCAAACCGATCCCAAGATCCTACATCCGAAACAGGCTGGTCAGAGGCATGTGCACCTTGACTATCGGCGACTTCAAGACGACGAAACTGAAATACTTGTCGATGCCGACGTCCATGTCGGTGAGGCGCTCCATGATCGTCTGGTATTCGCCGATCCCGGCCGTGACGAATTTTAGAAGGTAGTCGTAGCCTCCTGACACTAGATGGCATTCCATAACGTTGTCGACCTTGTCTATCGCCGCCAGGAACCGGGCAAAGTCGATCTGCCGGTGGTTCTTCAGCGTGATTTCGGTGAATACTGTCAGGGTCTGCCCGAGCTTGCTGACGTTGATCTGCGCCGAATAGCCCTCAATGTAACCCTCCGACTGCAGCTTCTTGACTCGCATCAGACAGGGGCTCGGCGACAGGTTGACCAATTCGGCGAGTTCCACATTGGTGATGCGGCCATTCTTCTGCAGTTCGTACAGAATCTTGATGTCGATCCGGTCGAGTTTCATGGCGCGCCTTCCCCCTTGCTAAGTGGCCAACGGAACAGCAGATTGTGCTGCGACGTTCCCACCTATGACCTTAACACACTGGAGAGTCGTGTCGATTTCGTTTGGCATTATGGGCCAAAGCAGAAAGGGCGGCATTGCTCCCGCAATACGGAATCTTGTGCTGCGCGCAGTCGTAGTCCGGCAACGCCGTTGCGCCAAAGCCGCTAGACTGTGGTCGTAACGGAGGTCACGCCATGCCCGCACCGCTGAAACTCATCGACACAACGCCGCAGTTGCCCGAAGACGCCGATGCCGTGGTAATCGGCGGCGGCATTGTCGGTGTGTTTGCGGCCTACTATCTTGCCCGCCGCGGATTAAAGGTGGCCGTCGTGGAGAAGGGCCGGATCGGCGCGGAGCAGTCGAGCCGCAACTGGGGCTGGTGCCGCCAGCAGAACCGGGACGCCCGCGAATTGCCGATGGCGACGAAGAGCCTCGATCTTTGGGAGCGTTTCGCCGCCGAGAGCGGCGAGGATACCGGCTTCCGACGCTGCGGGTTGTTCTACCTCAGCAACAGCGAAGAGGAACTGGCCGGCTGGGCCCGCTGGCGCGACTTTGCCCGTGCGCTCGGCGTCACAACGTATATGCTCGACAGAGCCGAGGCGACCGAACGTGGCCGCGCCACCGGAAAGCCGTGGAAGGGGGGCGTCTTTTCGCCGACCGACGGCACCGCCGATCCGGCAAGTGCGGCACCCGCGGTCGCACGTGCGATCCTCAAGCTCGGCGGCACCGTGCATCAGTCCTGCGCCGCCCGCGGCATAGAGACAGAAGGCGGTCGCCTTTCTGGTGTCGTTACCGAGCATGGCACCATCCGCACGAAGACGGCGATCCTTGCCGGCGGCGCCTGGGCCTCCTCCTTCTGCCGTCAGCTCGGCATCCGCTTTCCCCAAGCCGCGATCCGATCATCAATCCTGGCCGTCTCGCCAGGCGCCATCCGCCTTCCGGATGCGCTGCATACGGCCGCCGTTTCGGTGACGCGCCGCGGGGACGGCGGCTACACGCTCGCCATCAGTGGCCGCGGCCGTGTCGATCCGACGCCGCAGCAATTGCGTTTCGCGCCGCAGTTTCTGCCGATGTTCGCCCGGCGCTGGCGCAGCCTTGCACCCGGCGGCACCGAAGGCTTCCGTTCCGGTCACGAGAGCCTGACTCGCTGGCGCCTCGATGCCCCGACGCCAATGGAGCGCATGCGTATCCTTGATCCTGCAGTCGATAAAGACACTATTCGCCTCACCCATTCGCGCGCGCTCGACCTCCTGCCCGACCTTAAGAACACCAGCATCACCGCCGCATGGGCGGGTTATATCGACAGCACGCCGGACGGTGTGCCTGGCATCGGCGAAATCGCCGCCATACCGGGGTTCATCCTCGCCGCCGGCTTCAGCGGGCACGGCTTCGGCATTGGTCCCGGCGCCGGTCACCTGATCGCCGACATCGTCACTGGTGACGAGCCAATCGTCGACCCACGCGCGTACCATCCGGACCGCTTCCGAAAATCTGCCTGGGGTAAGGTCGCCGATTTCTAGGGCGGCGGGACCCGAGGTGCTGTGGCGAATTCGCTGAAGTCGGTTCCGACTGCGACGATCCAGTCCTGGCGGCAGGCAACACCGTCGCCAGCGCAGCCGCTTATGATCCTAGCCAGACCGATCAAGGTCGCCGCAAATCTGTCGTTTCGGATTTCCTGCGGCTTCTCGGCGGTCGCCACAAGCCCACTCGCGACTGACGTTATCAAATCCGAGCGTTCGCGCAGCGTCATCGCGTCTGGGATCTTTGCTAGTGGGAATTGGTCGCGCGCGACCAGTCCGCCGGGCGGACGTCTACCATCTTGGTTATTGATTATTGACTCCGGGTAGCAACTTCCGACCTCCCAGAGCGGGATTCGGCACGGCTAGCGCAACGAATGGCTACTATGCGGTTAGTGCATGAGTCATAACCGCAACGGCGACGGTCCATTGTCCGGTTTTTGTCGCAGTGCCGCTGTCAGGCACCGTGGTAACTAGTGCCCGCTCTCCACGAGAGGCGCTTGCCCAAGCGACACGGCGGCAAGCCGACTGCGAGTCCCTCGCCTTGATGGGAATCGAACCCGCGATCCCACCCCAATGTGTACGGAGACATAGGAGAACTCTTCGGCGCCATCACCTACGGAGGGTGCCGATGGTAGGCTTGGCAAACGATCACGTTGAGATCAAACCGATCACGCCATTCAAATCCAAGGACGAGGTTTCCGTGAAGGTATCAGGCAACTCGGCAAAGTACTCGTCGTGAAGATCAACGCCGACTTTGAAGTCTCATCCCGGATAAATCTGTGAAATAGCCGCCCCTACCTATCTTCCTTGAATGGATCGACGGCGAGCTCCTTGAACAACGCTTCCGCCTTCGCCCGATCAGCGCGGCTCATGTAGCCGATCCCGGTCTTGATCGCGTAGCGCCAGGCCTCTCCCCTCTCCCATGCCTCATGCAGTGCGTCCGACAGCTCATTGAGCCGATTGGCGACATCGAGTGCTTCGAACAGGAGAACGGCCTGCCTCAAGTCCTTGTCTCGTTTCGCGGAACCAAGCGTGTCAACGACGCGGCGGCTGGCGACGATCAGCTTGTGGATCGCGTAGCGCTCCGGAGCTGGTACGATCACGCTGATGCCTGACTTGTGCAGCATGACGGCTCTGATCGGCTCATAGATCAGGAAGTCCAGGAATCTCAGCGGTTCGGCCGAGGCTCCATCAAGGGCGGGCATGTCGGCCGGTTTGTCCATGTGGTCATCCGATCCCCTGTTTCCGGTCAAGAACTCGACCTTGTAGCCGCTGCGATTGATGAAGCTGGTCACACGCAGTGACCCCGAGCGATGCATGATCGGCCGGAATGTCGGATCGAGGCCCTTCAGGATTTCGAGAATAGGTGGAAGGCTGTCCTCTACTTCGGCCGAGTTCGCATAGTCCTGGGCGAAGTCGGCATCTCCGGTCTGGAATGACGCAGCAGGCAGACGGACGCCAAGATGTCCCGCATAGGTCGAGAAGGCGACCGATCCGACGAGAAAAGCCTCGCGGGGGCTCAGTCTGAGGGCGTAGTCGATGCAAGGAATGGCGTCCGCCGCGCGGGGGTCGGTTTTCGGGACTTCGAACCCACTGGCGCGCTGAGCAGCTCCTCGATCCGGGCATCGATCTCACCCAGTTTCGCTTTCAATTCGTCTACGACTTCGACCATACGCAACACTCTCGAGGCACCCTCAGGAGATAGCATCGGCCTTCATCGGAATCTTGTGGCACTTGCTCCATAATTTCGCACCTGACCCGGTTTCAGCGTCGCCTCGCTTTACATCTTAGAAAGCTCGAATTCCTGCGAACTGTGAACTAGGAATCAGCTCGAAAACTTGTAAGTTGAGCGACCTTTTCCAACCTACGAGCGGCCAATGCAGGTTCTAGTACGTGATAACAATGTCGATCAGGCGCTCCGCGTTCTGAAGAAGAAACTCCAGCGCGAGGGCATTTTTCGTGAAATGCGGATGCGCGAGGCTTTTGAAAAGCCCTCGGTTAAGAGAGCGCGCGAGAAAGCCGAGGCGGTGAGCCGCCAGCGCAAGAATGCCCGCAAGCAAATGCAACGCGAAGGCCTGCTCCCGTCGAAGCCGAAAAAGAGCAGATAGCTTGATGAACGCTCAAGGCCGCCGCTGTGATGGTGGGGTAGAGCGCGCCCCTCAATTTACGAACGCGCACCTTGGTTGAGTCTCCACCCCCTGCGGAGGCTCAACCATTTTAAGCCGCACGATGATAGTGTTCTGGCTTCCACCAGCGCTCGAATATCAGGCGCCGCCCTCACCTGCCCGGGCGCGTCAGCGACCGGGCAATGTCGATGATGTCGTCCGGTCTTCCTTGTTCCAGGCAACCCCAAGCCCGATCTTCAGATCGACGCCACGCACGGGCCCGAGCTCGAAGTTGCGGTTCGGAAGATCCTTCGTCCATTCCGGTGCAAAGCCGATGCCAAGGCCTGCCGAGACGAGCGACACCAGCGAGAAGGTGTCGTCGCAGAGGCGATGTTGCCGGTCAGACCATGGGTCTCGAACATCTCGGAGAAATAGCGTTCGCTGTAGGAGAGGTTCTGACGGGAAAAGGCGATGATCTTTTCCGAGCGTAGATCCTCGATGTCATCTGAATGAACCATTGACAAAAATCCTGATGTGAAGGGATTCGAACCGTAAACCCGCAACTGCAAGGAGCTATTTGCGCTCCCACCATATGTGGGGCGTTGGCATCATCGTCCATCCGATATCCTATGATAACGTCCTTTATCATCGACAGACGTTCGCGCTAATTTTGCTGACACTCGCAGGCAGCGTGTAGATATGGGTCGCTATAGAATTATGCTGAAACTGGTTGCGGGTCGACATCCTGGACATCGTGCGCCAATAGGCCGATGCTGTCGTTGGTCTGGAGGCGCCCACAGATTGCGTGGGCACGGGTATATCGTGCGTGCGGCAACGAAACGGTTTCTCTCGCCGAGGCTCCATATGGCGTTCACTATCGCATCGCCCGCCTTTAACAATGGCGGAACCATTCCCAGGCTTTACACCTGCGAAGGGCAAGGTATTTCCCCGCCTCTCGAATGGACAGACATCCCGACCGGAACCAGAAGCCTTGTATTGATCGTCGACGACCCGGACGCGCCGGATCCGGCCCATCCGAAAATGACCTGGATACACTGGATTGTTTTCAATCTGCCCCCCGATCTGAAGGGGCTTGTGGAAGGGATTTCGCAACTGCCATCAGGCGCTCAGACAGCGAGGAATGGGTGGAACAGCAATGCGTATGGCGGCCCTTGTCCTCCGATCGGTGTGCACCGCTACTTCTTCAAGCTCTATGCACTCGATGACCGGCTCACCCTATCGGCGGCGGCTAGCAAGGACCAAATCGAAGCGCAAATGCGCGATCACGTCATTGCCGGAACCGAGCTAGTCGGCACCTATGGCAAAACAGGGAAGTGACCGATATGCGGACCGATGTACTCGAACAAACCTTGTCGCCGATTGATCAAGATGGAGTGGGGTAGTGCGGACTACGATCTGACCGACGTCAGAACTGCGAACCTCAGCGATAACGTTGATGCTTTGATGCTGGGCCCTCCGCGAATGCTTACATTGCTGTCGTTCAAGATCGCATAGCCAAGATTGAGCAGTCAATTTTGGGATTTTGGCTCGTGAGCTGGCACCCGCCTTGCATCATGGTGGAGATGACCCCGTAGCAATGAAGACAGGATGCTTTGCGAAACTGCGATCCAGACCGCCGTTCTCGCGCAGCGCATATCCGTTGATCAAGTCCTCGAACGCGTCGGGATTGCCCCCACCGCTATCACATCTCCGGCAGGCCAGCCTTTCGGAAGCCGTCGACAAAGTGGTCTCGTACAGATGCATCGCGCAGCGGCTGGGAGCTGAGCCAATGGCTGATCGTGAAATGAGGGTGGGTGATCAGGAACAATTCTGCTTCTCGCCGCGCCTCCTCACGGTGGCCCAACTGCGCAAGCGAAGCAGCCAGGAATTTGCGTGAGTTGGTACGATACGTGTCTTTCCTGCGGAGTGTAGCGGTTGCCGCCTCATAGTCACGCGCGGCGTATTGCGCCTGCCCAAGATGACAAAGATACCAGCAGGTTGGATAGGGATTGAGCCGCAGAGCTTTTTCGATCTGCGCTAGTCCGTCGGCAACCCTGCCGTCCAGCACGGACATGTCCGACATGGCGGCCCAGGTGTCGGCGTGGTTGGGGTCCAGCTCCAGGGCCTTGGCGAAGGCGGCCTCCGATTCCTCCCATCGCCGCTCATAAGCCAAAATGGTCCCCAGAACGTAACGGCAGCCGGCATCGTTGGGATCTAGGTCGACCGCCTTCTGCGCGAACATCGCCGCCATCCGACGGTTAGGATCTTCGGGCTCGCCGAAATGAGTCCAGGCAAGCCAACGGTTATAGGCGAGCAGACCGAGCGCCTCGGCATATGATGGCTCGAGCTCAACCGCGCGTTGGAGCAGCATATAGGCCTCACGCTCAGTTTGCGGCGACTCTTCCGTCAGGAGGCGGGCGCGCACGCACAGATCGTACGCCTCAAAGTTCTTCGGCCGATTGCGCTGCGTCGGGATGCTCAGCCGGCCGACGAGGGCTTCAACGATCTTCGCGTTAACTTCATCCTGTAATTCGAAAACATCTTCCACCGTCCTGTCAAACCGGTCGGCCCACAAGTGCTGGCCGCCAAGCGCGTCGATCAATTGGGCATTGATGCGGACACGGCCCATTGCGCGTCTGGCGCTCCCCTCGAGGACGTAGCGGACGCCGAGCTCCTGGGCGACCAGCCGTACGTCGACCGGCTTGCCCTTGTAGCCGTACACGGAATTGCGCGCGATGACGAACAGGCCAGCCGTACGGGAAAGGTCGGTGATCAGGTCTTCGGTCAAGCCGTCGACGAAAGGCGCGTCCGCTTCATCCCCACTCATATTCGTGAACGGCAATACAGCGATCGAGGGACATTCGGGCAGCGGCAATATGCTCTGCAGCGCATCCGGCCAATGCCACACGTGGACCGGGCGAGTCAGGTTCTTTAGGTAGCGTTCGCCTGCATCAAAGAACCGCTCGCCGATCTTGCCGACGATCTCGCCGTGAACTTTGGCTGAAATGCAGATACCTCCCGGTGCGGCCTGCGTCTCCAGGCGCGCCGCGACATTGACGCCGTCGCCGAGGACGTCTGAACCGTCGTCAATGACATCTCCCAGATTGACGCCTACACGCAAAAGCAGGCGCCGGTCTGCGGAAGCCTCAACAGCAGTGGTGGCCCGTTGCATTTCCAACGCTGCTGTGACCGCGTCCACCGCGCTAACGAATTCGATTAAGAATCCGTCGCCCATGAGCTTGAAGATGCGACCGTTGTGGCGCATCACAGCCGGCTCGATAACGCCAGAACGGAGTTCCCTGAGGTTCGCCAGCGTTGCGACTTCATCAGCCTCCATCAGGCGTGAATATCCCACCACATCGGCAACGACGATGGCGGCAAGGCGACGCTGAAGAGACTGATCCGTCATGTGAGGACAAGCCTAACGACCGAGTTCGTAAGTTATTGTTCGACCGCGGGTGAGTCAACAAATGGTCAGAGGTAATGTCCAGGCGATCTCCACCTCCATCGAGCCGTCATCCTTCTTTGTGACCGACGGCGTCGAAGTGGACAACACGGAAATGAGTATCCACGGAAAGCGGACGGTTCTTGAACGCCTGGTGACGGGCGGAGAGCGGGGGCTTTCGGCGGAAGTGCCCAGTTCTGTTCGCGAAATTGCGTTCCGGGGGAGACCCGAACTGCAACTGCGCTAAGTCGGCATTTCTGACCAACTCTCCAGATGCGGCCAGTCTCCTTCCGGCCCAATTGAGACGCTCGGGTCGCACTGACCAAGTATCAGCTCCTGACGCTCCTCGGGCGTTCAGATCACTCGACGAGCGGAAGCCGGCAGCACGGATGTCTCCTATCCCTCTCCTTGAACGCAATCGAACCGCCCACCACGCCCCAGCCGAGGGCAGACAAGACTCTTATTGAGACTAAATTCTCATGTTAGCCGGTTCGAACGAGGGCCTGGATCTGACATTTGGTCTTGCTGTCTAGCAACCCCAAGCAACCATTTGTGAAACTTCTGTCCAAACGGCTTTTCGAGGGCGGCCCGATCCCAGGCGAGATAATAGCTTTCGGGCAGTTTCATACGAATGTCGAAGGGCACAACCAGAGATCCAGAGGCGATCTCATCCTTGATCATGGAGACTTGCGCAAGAACGAACCCCCTGCCGTTCACGGCCGCGTCGATCGCACTGCTCGACAAGGTGAAGGAGAGGCCGGAGAACTTCTTAGCCCCATCGGCGTGCACCAGGGTTGCCCAGTCGTTCCATTGCGGAGAAGCCTTGTAGTCCGCCTCCCATTCCACATGGAGGAGCGGAAACGTCAGGATGTCGCGCGGCGTTTCAAGGCTGCGTCCGGCGAGCAGCGTCGGCGAGCAGGCAGGGACCATCCAGTCCGTGAACAACGTGGCTACGTGCTCATGCACATAGGAGCGCCGGCCGTAGGTAATACGGAAATCCACTTGATCGGCACCGATGCGAGGCTCCTGTTCCTGCCCGAGAATGCGGACGCTCGATTCCGGACAGAGCGTTTGCCAGTCGAAGATCTTGCGATTGACCCACTTGTTGGCGACCGACGTCAGCGCGCTCAGAACGATCCCGGTCTCGTTGCGCGCGCGGGTGAGAACATTGGCAGCATGGGAGAGCTGCTGGAAGCCTTTGGCGACTTCCCGATAGTACAACCGGCCCCAGGAAGAAAGCTCAACGCGGCGTCCGCGCCTTTCCAATAGCGTCAGGCCAAGACAGTGCTCCAGGTTTCGCACCAACTGGCTCACGGCGCCCGGCGAGACGCCGAGGTCCTCCGCCGCAGCTGTGACAGTGCCACATCGTCCGATCGCCTCAAAGGCCTGCAAGCCGCGCAAGGACGGGTTCGGCATCGTAAAGCACTCCTTCAGCCATTCGCTCCAATTTAGAAAATCTAAAAAAGAACGCAGGCGCTGGCAACTTGTTGGCACGTAAAAAACGTCGAACATTCGCTTAACAAAACGCAAGGAGAGCGAAATGTTTCTCAAGAACGCCTGGTATGTCGCAGCCTGGGATCACGAGGTCGACCGCGAGTTGAAGCCCGTCACGATGCTCGGCGAAAACATCGTCCTCTACCGAAAGCAGGACGGTAAGGCCGCCGCGCTCGAGGATGCCTGTCCCCATCGCAAGCTGCCGCTCTCCATGGGGCGCATCAAGGGCGACGACGTCGAATGCGGCTACCATGGCCTCACCTTCGACTGTTCGGGCATCTGCACACGCGTGCCGGGGGCCGAGCGGATCCCGCATGTCGCCAAGGTGCGTTCCTACCCGATCCATGAGCGATACGGCCTGCTTTGGGTCTGGATGGGAGATGCCGACAAGGCGGATCCGAAGGATATCTTTGAGGTCGAGCATTTCGGCGACCCCGCCTGGGGCATCAATCGCGGCGAGTCGATGACGCTGAACTGCAATTATCTCTACATGACGGACAACCTACTCGATCCGTCCCATGTCGCCTGGGTCCACCAGTCGTCCTTCGCCAGCTCCGCCTGCGAGGAAACGCCGCTTGAGACGACCGTGAAAGATGACGGCGTCACCGTCTGGCGCTGGATGATCGATTCCGAACCGGCCCCGTTCTATGCGCCCTTCCTGCTGTTCAAGGGCAACACTGACCGCAAGCAGCACTATGAGGTGCGCTATCCGAGCAACGCGATCATCAAGGCTATCTTCGCCCCCGCCCACACCGGCGGCGAAGGCCGCGCGCTGCCGGAAAATACATTCCTGATGGACAGCTACAACTTCATGACGCCGGTCGATCAAAACCGGACCAAGTACTACTGGTTCCAGATGCGCAACTTTGCGCCTGATGACGTCAAGGTTTCCGAGAGTTTTGCTAAGTCCGTGCGCGGCGCTTTCGAAGAGGACCGCGTCGTTCTGGAAGCGGTTCATCACGGAATGGCGAACCAGCAGACACCGAATCTCGACCTGAAAATCGACGTCGGCCCGATGCGCTTCCGGCGCAAGCTGGCTCAGTTGATCGCCGCCGAGACGAAAACCGATCCCTCCAGCGTCGCAGCCGAGTAGGGAGCGGTCCGGATGCTCGATGCAGCCGCCTCGCGCTTCCGTCCCTTCGAAGTCATCTCGAAGGTACGCGAAAGCGCCACCATCACCTCTTTCCGCCTTGCCCCACTCGAACACCAGCACTGGCGGTCGTTCGAGGCGGGACAGTTCCTGACGATGCGTGTTCCCGATCGCAAGGGCGGGCATGTCCTGCGCAACTACACCGTCTCGTCTTCCCCACGCGAGGAGGGAACCTACCGGATCACCGTGAAGCGTGAGGCCGCACCGGCACAGGATTTGCCTGATGGTCTGAGCTCCTGCTGGCTGCACGACCAGATCGAGCCGGGTGCGGTCGTCGAGATCGACCCGCCGCGCGGCGCCTTCAAGCTCGACAGCGCGAGCGCCCGGCCCGTCGTCCTTCTCTCTGGTGGCGTCGGGCTGACGCCGACAGTTTCGATGCTCGATGTGCTGGCGAGGGACACCAACCGCCCGGTCTGGTTCATCCATGCCTGCGACAGTGCAGCCGTCCACGCACTGCGGGACGAGGTCGAACATCTCGCCGCTCTCAGGCCCGGTATCACCGTGCACTACTGCTACCGTTTCGCCGAAGGCGCCGATCTCACGGTTGCCCGCTGCCATTCAACGGGCTTCCTGACGCGCGCCACGCTTCAGAGCCTTTTGCCGCTCGACGACTACGACATCTACATGTGCGGGCCGCCACCTTTCATGCAGGCGCTCTACAGCATTCTGACCGGCCTCGGGGTGCCTAAGGAGCGCATCGCCTACGAGTTCTTCGGGCCGGCGAGCCTGTTGACGGAGACCGCTCAGACCGCGCAGCGATCGAAAATGGCTTCCACCCCCAAGCCAGTGATCGACGGTGAAGCCCCCTGCGTCGTCCTTCACAAATTGGGCCTCAGCCTTACCTGGGACAGCGCAAGCGACTCCATCCTCGCGTTCCTGGAAGCGCAGGGGATCGAGCCGGAATTCTCCTGCCGGGCGGGCGTCTGCGGCACCTGCGAGCAGGGCCTCGTCTCAGGTGAAGTCGACTACTTCGAGGAGCCTCTCGATCAGGTGCCGGACGGCCGGGTGCTGCTCTGCTGCACCAGGCCAAAGTCCTCGATCGTGCTCGATCTCTGACTGCACTGTCCGAATGGCCGTGGCGCCATCCAGATGTCCAAGCTTTGAAGGAAGATCCGTGACGAAACCGCTTCATACCGAGCTCCCGCTCAATCCGCATGTGGCCGGCCTTCCGCCCTACAACGCGGGCATGAACATCGCTGCGGCGCGGCGGCAGAGCGGTCGGCAAGACATCGCAGCACTTGCCAGCAACGAGAACCCGGACGGCTGTTCACCGCGTGTCACAGCCGCGCTCGCAAACCTTGAGCCCTCCCGCTACTCCGACCCCGCCTGTACGGCGCTGCGGGCGGTGCTCAGCCAAAAGCTCGGCGTTTCCCCCGACCGGATCGTCGCCGGGAACGGCTCGGAGGAGATGATCGCCGCAATCTGTCGCGCCGTGCTGCGTCCCGGTGCATTCGTGGCAACGGTCTGTCCCGGCTTTGGGCTGCACGAGATCGAGGCGCTTGCCAATGGCGCAAGCGTCGAGAAGGTCGGTATACGGCCGGATCTCGATTTCGACATACCGGCGATCATCGCCATGCTCGAGCGCGGGCCGGCGATTTTCTTCCTCTCGTCCCCGTCCAATCCGGTCGGTCCGGCGCTCGATCACGAGGGGCTGACGCGCATTCTCGCGGCAGTCAGGCATGAAACGCTTCTCGTGCTCGACGAGGCGTATTTCGAGTTCACGGACGAAGACACGCCCGACGGCCTTGCCGCGCTCTCGGCGACGAACCTCTCCTGGGTGGTGCTCAGGACTTTTTCCAAGGCCTATGGGCTTGCAGGCCTGCGGGTCGGTTATGCCGTGACATCCGATGTCCGGCTCGCCCGGGCGGTGAGCGCCGCCAAGACGCCGTTCAACGTCAATGCCGCCGCGCAGGTCGCAGCCGTCGCAGCGCTTGCCGACGAAGCATGGATGCGGTCTTCGGTCGCGAGGTTGAAACACGAGAGGGCGCGCGTCGCCGACGCTGTGGCCGCCATGGGGCTTTCGACGGCCAGGTCGCAGACGAACTTCCTGTTCATCGATGTCGGGCGGGAAAGCCCGATCGCGTTCGATCACTTCCTGTCAAAGGGGATCATCGTCAAGCCATGGAAGGAGGAAGGTTACGACACCTTCATCCGTGTGACGATCGGCACTCCCTTGGAAAACGACCGCTTTCTGGATGCGCTTCGCAGCCTCGCCAGGCCGTGACGGCTGCCGCGCGCGCTTCAAGCCAAAACACAAAAAGGGGGTCTGGCACGGCCTCAAGGGAACGAACAAATGAGCGGAAACGCAAGCCTGTCCAGAGCAAACCGGGAGCCCCATCGCATGTCCCCTTCAGCGCCATCCGGCCTTTTCACCGGTGACTTTTCCGCCTTGCGCGCTCGATTTCTCGCCGCCGCGCGCACCGCTGGCGCTAGCCTGGTCGAATATTTACACCCGTTGCACGGTCCGAAGGGAGAGCGCCTAGCGACTGACGTTGCCTATCTCGGGCGCAACGATGCTGAAAAGCTGATGGTACTGATCTCCGGGACGCATGGCGTTGAAGGTCCCTTCGGCTCGGCCTGCCAGAGCGCGTGGCTTTCGCAGAACTCTCCCTGGAAACTTCCTGACGATACCGCCGTTCTGGCGATCCACCTCATCAACCCCTGGGGCACGGCATGGGCGCGCCGTGTCAACGAAGACAATGTCGATCTCAATCGCAACTTCATCGACTGGCGAAAGGCGCCGCCGAAGAACGAACGCTACGCCGCATTGCACAGGGCCCTGGTCTGTCGCGCCTGGGACGGCCCGGAGCGTGACGCAGCAATCGAAGCATACGAAGACGCCAAGCGGAGGCTCGGTGGCTACGCCGGCATCGCTCCGATTGTGGAAGCGGGACAATACGACTTTCCGGACGGCCTGTTCTATGGCGGCGACGGTCCGGTCTGGTCGAACCGAACCCTGATCGAGATCCTGTCGACATTCGCACAGAAGGCGGCCGAGGTTGTCATCTTCGACCTGCACACAGGCGCAGGGCCTTACGGCTACCCCGCCCTCCTCTCGGTCGCCGAGAGCGAGCACGCCGGTCTGGAATGGGGCCGACGCATCTTCGGTCCCGCGCTCTCGGTCGTCGTTACCGGGGAGGATGCGACGACCGATACCGGCATCGCCGCGACAGCCACAGGCTACGTCTCGGCCGCCGTGTGCGGTGCGCTGCCGAAGGCGCGCGTCCTGCCGCTGGTCGTCGAATGCGGCACCCTCGACGGCGCCACAGTCTCGGATGCGGTCCAGGCGGACAATTGGCTCCACCTATTCGGCAAGATCGACACGCCGCTCGGCGACCGGATCAAGAAGGACCTGTGCGCCGCCTTCATTCCCGAAGACGCCGACTGGCAGCGCGCCTGTCTTGAGGCATCCTTGCGCCACTTCGACCGAGCCTTTGCCGATCTCAAGGCATTAGGCGGTGCGCGACCGGAAAAATCCGTGCCCACCGCAGCCGCAGTCATCGTCGTCGCCCATCCGGAGTCCGGCGGCCCAAGGCTTGGCGAAAGACCGGCGATCGAGGTGCACGACATCCACAAACGCTTCGGCCCCCTCTCCGTGCTCAACGGCGTCAGCGTCTCTGCACAGCCGGGTGAGGTCGTGTCGATGATCGGCTCTTCCGGCTCGGGGAAAAGCACCTTCCTGCGCTGCATCAATCTGCTCGAGCAACCGAACGACGGGCGCATCGTCATCGACGGCGAAGAAATCCGCATGAAGAAGACGCCGGACGGCGGTGCTGCGCCAGCCGACATCCGCCAGGTCGAGCGCATCCGCTCGCGCGTCGGCATGGTATTCCAGAACTTCAATCTCTGGCCGCACATGACGGTCCTCGAAAACATCGTCGAGGCGCCGATGCACGTCCTGAAGGAGGGACGACAAGCGGCCGTCGATCACGCCCACGCCCTGCTGAAGAAAGTCGGCCTTTCCGACAAACATGCCCAATACCCCGGGCAGCTATCCGGTGGCCAGCAGCAGCGTGCCGCCATCGCCCGCACGCTCGCCATGCGCCCGAAGCTCATTCTCCTCGACGAGCCGACCTCAGCACTTGATCCCGAGCTGGTCGGCGAAGTCCTGCGCGTCATCCGGCAACTGGCCGAAGAAGGAAATACGATGATCCTCGTCACGCACGAAATGCAGTTCGCGCGCGAGGTCTCGCACAAGATCCTCTTCCTCCACCAGGGAAAGGTGGAGGAGGAGGGTGCCCCGGCGGATGTCTTCACCAACCCGCGCTCCGAACGCATGCGCCAGTTCCTGGCCCGTACGCTCTGACAGCCCGCCGTCATCACCCGTCCGGGGCCCTCCCCCGGAACGGGGGCCAACAAGAATGCTCAGCAAGGGGAACCAAAACATGAAGCTGAAAAGTCTATTGCTCGCCACGATCTTCTCCACCGGCCTCGCCGCGGCCCACGCAGCCGAAGGAGAATTGTCGATCGGCACGGAAGGCGAGTATCCGCCGTGGAGCATGGCCGACGCCGCCGGCAACGTCACCGGTTTCGATGCCGACGTAGGAAACCTGCTCTGCGCAAAACTGGAAATGAAGTGTCACTTCGTTGTGCAGGCCTTCGACGGCCTCATTCCGGCGCTGAAGGCCAAGCGTTTCGACATCATCATTTCCGGCATGTCGATCACCGCCGAACGCAAGAAGCAGATCAACTTCTCGGTCGGTTATGCGGAACTCGCCAACATGTTCGTGGTCAAGAAGGATTCCGATCTTGCCGGCGTCAAGGACATCGAGACGCTGCTGACATCGCTCGACGGCCGTACGGTCGGTGTCCAGGCTGGCACGACCCATGCGCACTTCATGGAAAAGCGGGCCTCGTCCGCGGTCCTGAAGACCTATGACACGCTCGACCAGATGCAGATCGATCTCGCCAGTGGCCGCGTCGAGGCCGCATTTGCCGATTCATCCGCCCTTCAGGACTTCCTCGGCCGCCCCGACGGCAAGGACTTCCAGTTCGTCGACGTCAAGGTGCTGAGCACCTTCGACCCGACACTCGGCGAGGGCATCGGCGTCGGTATCTCGCAGGAGAACACCGACCTGAAGGCCCGTATCGACAAGGCGCTGTGCGAACTGGTCGCCGACGGCTCGATCGGCAAGGCAAGCCAGACCTGGTTCAAGACGGACATCTCCCGTCCCTGCCAGTAACGGCAACAGCACCCTCCCGGGAGAACGAAAGGCCGGAAGGTCGATCCTTTCTCGGGAGGCTTCATCCGACAGGACAAGGCATAGGTTGGGCGGGCTCGATGGAACTTGGACTTTGGCAGGTATGGGAAGGCGGCTGGATATCGGCAATCCTGCGCGGCGCGGCAATCACCATCGCCCTCGGCATGGCGAGCATGGCCTTTGGCGCCGTCATCGGCGTTGGTTGTGGCCTGATTAAATGGGCCCGGATTTTCCCGCTGACACTGGCAGTGGATTTCTACACGTCGGTCGTGCGCGGCGTGCCGGAACTTCTGATCATCTATCTCCTCTTTTTTTCCTCCGTCGAGTTCGTGGCCCGAGTGGCTGCGGCGTTCGGCTACGAGGGACTGGCCGGCAACGGTTACGCCTTCACCATCGCGGTCGTCGCAATCGCCGCCATATCGGGGGCCTATTCGACAGAAGTCGTGCGAGGGGCGCTGGCAGCCATTCCGAGCGGGCATATCGAGGCGGCGCGCGCACTCGGGATTCCCGGCAGGCGGATCTTTCGCCGCATTATCGCGCCGCAGATGCTGCGGATCGCCGTTCCCGGCATGAACAATGTCTGGCAGACCACGATCAAGGACACCGCGCTCGTCTCCGTGGTCGGCCTGCAGGAATTGATGAGAGCCGCGTTTGTCGGCGCGGGCTCCACCCGCCATCCCTTCATCTTCTATTTCATCGCCGCTCTCGTCTACCTCGCAATCACCTTGGTCAGCCAGGGTGGTTTCGACTGGATCGAACGCATTCTGCGCCCCCGTACGAGGAAATAGGTCATGGATTTCGAACTCGTTTTCCTCGCAGTTCCGACCCTCGCCAAGGGACTGTGGCTCACCGCGATCCTGACGATCACCTCGGTCGCCATTGGCTTTAACCTCGGCCTGGCGCTTGCGGTCATGCGCTTGTCGAAAAACAGGGCCATGAGCAGTTTTGCCAAAGGCTACAGCACCGTTTTTCGCGGCACGCCCCTGCTGGTACAGCTCTTCCTCTTCTACTACGGCCTCGGCCAGCTTTCGTTCGTTCGGGACAATCCTGTGCTCTGGTGGGTCGTCGGTGATGGCGCCCATTGCGCGGTCATGGCACTCGCGCTCAACACCGCTGCCTATACATCCGAGATCTTGCGGGGCGGCCTCATGTCCATTCCGGCAGGGCTCGTCGAAGCTGCGCAGGCCTGCGGCATGTCGCAGCTCCTCCGCTTTCGCCGGATCACGTTTCCCCTGGCCATCCGGCAAGCCTTGCCAGCCTATGGCAACGAGCTTGTCCTCGTCGTCAAGGGAACGAGCCTCGCCTCCACCATTACCGTTCTGGAGATCACCGGCCATGCAAAGCGGTTGATGAGCCAGACCTACGCAATCCTCGAAATATTCGCCATCGCTGGCGTGCTTTATCTCCTGATCAACCTGTTGCTGATCACGCTCGTGCGGCTTCTGGAAGCCCGTCTTACACGCTACCTGCCCCGATAGGCCTGACCGCCTGAAATAACTGAAAACCTTGAACAGGAAGAGGAATATGATGGATGTACGTGCCGCCATTGCCGTTCAGGCAGGCAAGCCGCTCGAGGTCATGACGGTTCAACTCGAAGGCCCAAAGGCCGGCGAAGTGCTGATCGAGGTCAAGGCCACCGGCATCTGCCACACGGACGACTTCACGCTGTCCGGCGCCGATCCGGAAGGCCTGTTCCCGGCCATCCTCGGCCATGAGGGCGCCGGCATCGTCGTCGACGTCGGCCCGGGGGTCACCTCGGTGAAGAAGGGCGATCACGTCATTCCGCTCTACACGCCCGAGTGCCGCTCCTGCCCGTCGTGCCTGTCGCGCAAGACCAACCTGTGCACCGCGATCCGCTCGACGCAAGGGCAAGGCCTGATGCCGGACGGCACCTCGCGCTTCTCGATCGGCAAGGACAAGATCCACCACTACATGGGCTGCTCGACCTTCGCCAACTACACGGTGCTGCCGGAGATCGCCGTTGCCAAGGTCAATCCGGACGCACCCTTCGACAAGATCTGCTACATCGGCTGTGGCGTCACCACCGGCATCGGTGCGGTCATCAACACAGCCAAGGTGGAGATGGGCGCGACCGCGATCGTCTTCGGTCTCGGCGGCATCGGCCTCAACGTCATCCAGGGCCTGCGTCTTGCCGGCGCCGACATGATCATCGGCGTCGACCTCAACAACGACAAGAAGGCCTGGGGCGAACGCTTCGGCATGACCCACTTCGTCAATCCGAAGGAGGTCGGCGACGACATCGTGCCCTACCTCGTCAACATGACCAAGCGTGGGGCCGACCAGATCGGCGGCGCCGACTACACCTTCGACTGCACCGGCAACACCAAGGTGATGCGCCAGGCGCTCGAGGCCTCACATCGCGGCTGGGGCAAGTCGGTCGTCATCGGCGTCGCCGGCGCGGGCCAGGAGATTTCCACCCGGCCGTTCCAGCTCGTCACCGGCCGCAGTTGGATGGGCACCGCCTTCGGCGGCGCGCGCGGCCGCACCGACGTGCCGAAGATTGTCGACTGGTACATGGAGGGCAAGATCGAGATCGATCCGATGATCACCCACACCTTGGCCCTCGAAGACATCAACAAGGGCTTCGAGCTGATGCATTCCGGCGAAAGCATCCGCAGCGTGGTGGTATACTGAGCGCGAGTTCAATACCGCTTTCAGACGGCAGTGCATTGATCGCACCGCGAGATTGACGGTGTTTGAGATCGGCCGGGCATCTCGCACCGGCTATGAAGGAGGAGAAGCCCATGCCGAGTATTGCAATACATCCATCGGTGGACAGCGGGTTCAAGGCGACGGACGCGGCCTTTGCCGGGGGTACGCTCGTCTGCAACTGCGCAAACAATCCGGTGAAAGTCCGTGTCAGGGGTGACATCGCTCACAACCACGCCTGCGGCTGCACCAAATGCTGGAAGCCCGACGGAGCTGTCTTCTCAGTCGTTGCCGTGGCGCCGACGGACAACGTTGAGGTGCTCGAAAACGGCGACAAGCTCTCGGTCATAGACCCGGCGGCACTCATTCAACGGCATGCCTGCAAGGATTGCGGCGTGCACATGTACGGTCCCGTCGAACGCGATCATGCCTTCAAGGGCCTGTCTTTCGTGCACCCTGAGCGTTTCCAGGAAGCGGGCTGGGCGAAGCCCGGCTTTGCCGCCTTCGTCTCCTCGATCATCGAGAGTGGCTATGATCCTGCTGGAATGGACGGCATGCGCGCCCGGTTACGCGAACTGGGCATTGAACCCTATGACTGTCTCAATCCGGTTCTGATGGATCTCATCGCCACCTGGACGGCGAAGAAAAGCGGTGCGCTCAAGTCAGCCTGAACGCTCTGCCGCAAGCATCTCAACATCTTCCGACATCCACCAGCAGGTCGCATCGTATGGATTGCCTAAAGCCCGAGTTCAAAGCCGAAATTCGCAGGATTGTCGGTGACGGAAATCTCAAGGACGGAGAGGCTCTTTCCTCGGTCGATCACGGCGTTGCACCGGAAAATCTCGGGGCCGGCGCCGTGGTCTTTCCAAGAACGACCGCGGAGGTTGCTGCAGTCGTTGAATGTTGCCTTGCCAACGGGGTCCCACTCGTCACCCATGGGGGACGAACAGGCCTCGTGGGCGGGGCGGTGTCCAAACCGGGGGAACTCGTGCTTTCGACTGCCCGTCTCAATCGCATCCTGCATATATCGCCAGTCGAGCGCGTTGCCGTGGTGGAAGCCGGCGTGACGCTGCAGGCGCTGCAGGAAACGGCCAGCGAGTACCGGCTTGAAACGGGGATCGATTTGCCGTCGCGCGGCTCGGCAACGATCGGGGGTATGGCGTCGACGAATGCCGGAGGTATTGCCGCCTTTCGCTACGGGGTCATGCGCCATCGCATTCTCGGCCTGGAGGCCGTGCTTGCGGATGGCTCGGTCTACTCAGACCTCACACGGGTCGTGAAAAACGCCGCCGGCTACGATCTGAAGCATCTTTTCGTGGGGGCTGAAGGCACACTCGGCATCATCACGCGCATCGCCGTCAAGCTTGAACCCCAACCGCTTGCCACCGCTACCGTGCTCTTCGGTCTACCGTCTGTGGACGCCGCGTTCGAGACGGTCCGCCGAGGGCTCGACGCGCAGTACGGTCATCTCCGCGCGGCAGAAGCGATCTGGAAGGCCTATTTCCGCCTGACATCGGGCCATCATCGCTGGTCGGTCCCGGACTACAGCGCCGACCATCCAATAAACCTTCTGGTCTCGCTGGGCGGGCCCGAGGAAGGCGTGTTGCAAGCGGAACTGGGGCGCATTTACGAAGGTGTCATCGAGGATCATCCCGACGCTTCGGCCGTGATTGCCTCTTCGGTCGCACAGGAGGCGGATCTCTGGCGGCTGCGCGAAGACACCGACCTCATCTACCGAAAGCATCCGGGCGCGCCATCCTATGACGTCTCGGTCCCTCTTTCGGAAGTCGAAACCTATGTCGCTCGCTCCGTTGCCAGCCTGAAGCAGCTGGATTCGGCGTTTGACCCATATGTGTTTGGCCATCTTGCCGACGGAAATCTACACATCGTCCTCAACGCGGCGGGCAGTGAAGTGTCAGGTGAAAAGGCAAGAGCTGTCGAAGAGGTGCTCTACAGGGACATTGCCGCGATCGGTGGGTCATTCTCCGCCGAACATGGGATCGGCCTAAAGAGGATGGGCTCCCTATTGGTCAATTCAGACCCGGTGAAGATTTGCCTGATGCGACGGATCAAGAACACGCTCGACGCTGCGACGCTGCTGAATCCGGGAAAGGTGGTTCGCGCGGGCGCCGGTTTCGCGGGATGCTCCGAAGTGGGCGCCGCAGACCCGATCTAAGACAGCTCTACCGCATCAGCTTTACTTGCCCGTCATCGCGACAGATCGCGACGTGTAATGTCCGCCTGCTGCCTCAGCCATTCGCGCAGCAGAGAGAACCCCTTGAGACCGCTTGAGGTCTTGGGTGCAATGAGACTGTAGCCCATGCCGACGTCGAGTTGGACGGGGTGAGCCTGCAGCAGCAATCCGTCGCGAACCGCGGCATCGACAAGCGCGAGGTCGGCAAGCGCGAGGCCCTGCCCCTGTTGGGCGGCCGTCACTGCGAGATCCAGCGTGTCGAAGGTCAGATGGCGCGCACCTGTCAGGGATATCTGCGCCTTTTCAGCCCAGCGCTCCCAGGTCTCGTAGGTCCGGTCCATGTGCAGAAGCACAAGGCCATCGAAACTCTTCCGATCTTTGAGGTCGCCGAACAGCCCGGGCCGGCAGACCGGCGTCAATTGCTCTTCCCACAGGCGGTCTTCGGTAAGACCGGGCCATGGCCCGACCCCGTATTCGATCATTCCGTCGATCCCTTCGAGCTCGAAGTCGGGCCTTCGAACCCAGGCGGTATCGATATCGACGCGAACATGCGGATGCGCGTGGTAGAGGTCTGGAAGACGCGGCAGTAGCCAACGAATGGCAAGCGAAGGGTGGACGCGCAACGTCACGGTCTGTGGCTGCTGTGTCATCGCCTGATCCGCCTCGATCAGCAAGGCGATGAGCTGCTCGACGTAGGGCAGCAGCCGCCGCCCGGCATCGGTCAGGACAACAAGCCGCGTGCTGCGCAGGAAAAGCGCGCTGCGAAAGTGATTTTCCAGTTGCAGGATCTGCCGGCTGATCGAGCTCTGGCTGATGTGGAGGATCTCGGAGGCCTGACTGAACGACGAGGTTCGCGCCACTGCCAGGAACGCCTGCAAGCCGCCAAGAGGGGGAAATCGTCTGGACATCTGCCGATCTCATTTATTCGTTTTCCAAATAAATCCGTCGCACAATGAGCATTGGATTGTCCAGCGACCGCTTGCGATAGTTGCTTCGTCGGTTGGCCACCAACCTCCCTTCAGCAGCGATAATCAGAACAAAAGGCTTGCCATGCGCATCATCCCTGAAACCGGCAATCGGCCGGAACCCTCTCCCTTTGCCTTGCCGCAGCGCGCCGATGTCGTGATCATCGGCGCAGGCATCATGGGCTGCGCCACGGCCTATTATCTTGCCAAGCAGGGCATCAAGGCGGTCGTTCTCGACAAATCGCGGATCGCCGGACAGCAATCGACCCGTGCATGGGGCTTCGTGCGCCAGCAGGGGCGCGATCCATCGGAGATGCCACTTGCGATTGCGAGCAACCGCTTGTGGCTGGACTTGCAGGGAGAATTGCAAACGGATCTGGGGTGGAGGCAGGGCGGATGCCTTTATGTCGGCCACGACGCCAGGCAAATGGCGCATTATGAAGCCTGCCTGGAAACGTCCCGGCAACATGGAGTCGACACACGCCTCCTGTCGGCGAACGACGTGCGCGCGCTGTTACCGGGCTTCGAGGCAGTTCAAGTCGGTGGTCTTTACACGCCGAGCGACGGCCAGGCCGAGCCGCGTCTGGTGGCGCCGGCCTTTGCCCGCAAAGCCGCCGACCTCGGAGCAAGGTTCGTGGAGGGTTGCGGCCTGACCGGCATCGAGGTGGCTAGTGGCAAGGTCGTCGCCGCGCGAACCGAACGGGGTGAGATCCGAAGCGACCACATCATCTGCACCGCAGGTGCCGCAAGCTGGCGTGTCCTGCGTTCGCTCGGGATAGCTCTGCCGCAGCATCAGGTGCGCGGAACGGTCGCTCGGACCTCGTCGGGACCGGCTGTCAGCGCTGTTGCCTGCATCGGTGGGGGTATCGGCTGGCGCCAGCGCAGTGACGGCAGCTTCAACCTGGCCAACGACGCCCGTGTGGACGTCGATGTCACCCTTGGGCATCTGCGCGCGCTCGAGTGGTACATGGGGCCGCTGTTGCAGCATTACCGGTCTTTCAATTTCAAGCTCAACGGCGCTTTCCTCGACGATATCCGTCAACGCCTGCCGAAGTCGGAGACGCGAAAGAACGGCCACCCTGTCGGCGTTCGTGACCCCCTGCTTCCGGCCAATGATGCCGATATGCGTGCTTGTCTAGCCCGGCTGAAGAGGGCCCTCCCCTCTCAGCGAAACATTCAGATTGTCGAGCGGTGGGCTGGCGGCATAGACGTCCTGCCGGATGGCATACCGGTGCTGGACGCGCCGACCACGCCGAGCGGCCTGATGATCGCGACCGGCTTTTGCGGTCATGGTTTCGCATTGGGGCCGATCGTCGGCAAGACCTTGGCGGACTGGCTCACCACTGGCCAGCCGGGGATCAACCTGCATGACCTCCGCCTGTCGCGCTACGCCGAACGCGACGTCAAACCACCGCATTCGCTTTTCTGAAAAGTGATGTCATCAAAGGCATTTGCGCAATGAGCGATGCGGATCGTCAACAGCCAGATCGGGCCAGAACAGAAAGGTCACGGAAGCCTGAACTGAGCACGCCGATAAGCACCGCTCATGCCGGCATGATACCTACTTATTTGCGCCGCAGCATGTCGCAACATAGGCTTTCCTCATAGCCGGCAAGCAAGACGGGCACTGCGACGGGTACGTCAAATCTGTCTCCAGAGAGGAATTTCCATGTTCAGACAACGCATGTTTCTGGCAGCGACGACGCTTGCCTGTGGTTCGGCGGCCGGCGCGGCGATCGCCACCGAACCGCTTTCGGTGATGAGTTTCGGCGGGGCTTATCAGGAAGCGCAGCGCAAGGCGGTGTTCAGCGCCTATGCGGAAGAAACCGGTCGTCCGGTCTCCGAGCAGGAGTACGGTGGCGAGATCGCCAAGATCAAGGCGATGATCGACAGCGGCAACACGACGATCGACGTGGTCGATGTCGACGCGCCGACCCTGCTTCAAGCCTGCGACGATGAACCCCTACCCTAAAACCGGCGGGATGCACTTCAGTTAGGATCTCCCGGTTGTGCATCAATCGCTCGTGCGCTTAATCCCTCGCCGAGTGCTTGCTTCTGTCCGCCGCCTGCCGGAGTGTGCTTCGCCGCAATCTGACCGCGAAGGCCCAGATGTGGCGCAAAGTAGACCTCTGGCTGGCTGGGTGCTCACTTGCTCCACGACGCGAATAACCAGCCGGGCACGTCCGCACCCGGCTGGCTTTATAGCGGTCGAGATTATTTGGTGCTGTCGATGGTGATCCGCTTGACGTTGGCTCGCGCCTTTTCTGTCTTCGGTAGTGTCACGGTGAGCAGACCGTTCTTGAAGTTTGCGGCGACCCTGCCCTCCTCGACCTGGCCGCCGAGGGACAGTCGCCGTTCGAAGCGCCCGTAGTAGCGTTCGCTGAACCGGCGATCCTTGTCCTCGGTTTCTGATTTGCTTTCGCCGCGAAGTGTCAGCATGCCGTCGTCCAACAGCACTTCGATGTCGTCTGGATCGATGCCCGGAACCTCCGCTAGCACACGGATCTCGTTGTCATTCTCCTCGATCTCCACGTGCGGCCACGAACCACGGAAGGGCGATGGCCCACCGAACGACGATGGCGGGGCGAAGCCGCGGAAGACTTCGTCGAACAGACGGTTGACATTGCGATGCAGCGACAGAAATGGATCCATCTCATCACCGCGATAGCTGCTCGGGAGCTGGCTGCTGCCACGGCTCCACGGGATCAGGTCACGTACATTCATGACTTCATCCTTTCTTCGGTTTCTTTGCCTCCTTTTGGGCGCAACTTCTTTCCTTCGGCGTTTCGGCAACTGGCGAGGGTCGAACAGCGAGCGCCCGCGCTAGGCTGCTTTGTCGCCTTCGATCTGCTTCGAAGCTGGCTTCGCCATCTCGGTGTGGATGGCGATCCGACGCGGTTTCATCTCCTCGGGTATTTCCTTCTTGAGATCGATGACGAGCAGGCCATTTTCGAGCTTTGCGCCCTCGACGATCACGTGATCGGCGAGCTCAAATTTGCGCGCAAACGGCCTTAGAGCGAGGCCGTGGTGGAGGTACTGTACCTCCTCATCCTCGGACTTCGCACCGTTGACTACTAGCATGTTCGATTCATGGGTGATCGTCAGTTCGTGCTCTGCAAAACCCGCCACCGCGATGGCAATGCGGTATGCATCTTCGCCAAGTTTGGCGATGTTATAGGGTGGCCAGTTGTCAGCGTTGAGGCTGGCGTTTTCCAGCAGGTCGAAGAGGCGATCGAAGCCGACGCTCGACCTGTAGAAGGGGGAAAAGTCGGGGTTTGTTCTCATAGCTATATCCTCCGTAGAGCAACATAGGTACGAGGGAGCGCCAAGAAGCTTGGGCTCCCTGACTAGTGTCAACCCACTTGGGCGTCGACAAGAATAAGGTGGGGATCATGATGCCTTGCGTCAAGAGGCAGCCATACCCTCCAAACCGCCGGCGACGTGAAATACTCTCCTGAATTCAGGCTGTTAGCACTCAACAGGCTAGAGTGCTAAAAAATTTTTGGTCCTCTCTTGAAACTCAAAAAACAGGAACCAGATCGAAATGCGCGCGATGCCGAAAGGCTCGGCGTCCCGCGTCGGCTTCGCTCCGAATGCGGCGCGGAACACTTGTTGAAAAATCTGGTTGTCGATGAGGAGAGCGAAATGACGTTCCGTCCCTTGCATGACCGTATCCTGGTTCGCCGCATCGGGGCCGAGGAAAAAACGGCCGGCGGTATCATCATCCCAGATACGGCAAAGGAAAAGCCACAGGAAGGTGAGGTCGTTGCCGCTGGCCCTGGTGCGCGCGATGAAAGCGGGCAGCTGCGACCGCTCGAAGTGAAAGTGGGTGATCGCGTCCTGTTCGGCAAATGGTCGGGCACCGAGATCAAGCTCAATGGCGAGGATGTCCTGATCATGAAGGAATCTGACGTGATGGGCGTAATGGAGGTCGACGCCGCAGCGAGAAATGCGGCGTAGCGCCGATTCGGACCTATGTCAGACAAGGAATGCTGACTGAGGAAGGAGTAGAAAAATGGCTGCCAAGGAAGTGAAATTTCATTCCGACGCCCGCGAAAGGATGCTGCGCGGCGTCGACATCCTCGCCAATGCCGTCAAGGTTACGCTCGGTCCGAAGGGCCGTAACGTGGTGATCGACAAGTCATACGGCGCGCCCCGCATCACCAAGGACGGCGTCACTGTCGCCAAGGAGATCGAGCTTGAGGACAAGTTCGAGAATATGGGCGCGCAAATGGTGCGGGAGGTTGCCTCGAAGACAAGCGACATCGCTGGTGACGGCACCACCACCGCAACCGTTCTCGCCCAGGCGATCGTCAAGGAAGGGGCGAAGGCCGTGGCGTCGGGCATGAACCCGATGGATCTCAAGCGCGGTATCGACAAAGCTGTCGAAGCTGTGGTCGAGGAACTGCGGCGGAACGCCCGCAAAGTCACCAGGAACGACGAGATCGCCCAGGTTGGCACCATCTCGGCCAATGGCGACACCGAGATTGGCCGCTTCCTCGCAGAAGCGATGGAAAAGGTCGGCAACGAAGGGGTGATCACCGTCGAGGAAGCCAAGACCGCGGTGACGGAGCTGGAAGTCGTCGAAGGCATGCAGTTCGATCGCGGTTATCTCTCGCCGTATTTCGTCACCAACCCGGATAAGATGCGGGTTGAGTTCGAGGAACCCTACATCCTGATCCACGAAAAGAAGCTATCGAACCTGCAGACATTGCTGCCGGTTCTCGAAGCGGTCGTTCAATCTGGAAAGCCGCTGTTGATTATCGCCGAGGATGTCGAAGGCGAGGCGCTGGCGACGCTTGTTGTCAACAAGCTGCGCGGCGGCCTGAAGGTGGCTGCCGTCAAAGCGCCGGGCTTCGGCGACCGCCGCAAAGCGATGCTGGAGGACATCGCGATCCTCACTGGCGGAACTGCGATCTCTGAAGATCTGGGCATCAAGCTCGAGAACGTGACCCTCAATATGCTTGGCCGCGCCAAGAAGGTCGTCGTCGAGAAGGAAAACACGACGATCGTCGATGGCGCTGGCTCGAAGACAGAGATTGAGGGCCGCGTTTCGCAGATCAAGGCGCAGATCGAGGAAACCACGTCGGACTACGATCGCGAGAAGTTGCAGGAGCGGCTGGCCAAGCTTGCCGGCGGCGTCGCCGTCATCCGCGTCGGCGGCTCAACCGAGGTTGAGGTGAAGGAACGCAAGGACCGCGTCGACGACGCCATGCATGCCACGCGGGCGGCCGTCGAGGAGGGCGTGTTGCCCGGCGGAGGCGTCGCTTTGCTGAGGGCCGTCAAGGCACTGGACAACACGCAGACCGAGAATGCCGACCAGAGGCACGGCATCGACCTTGTTCGCCGCGCGATCGAGGCGCCGGTGCGCCAGATCGCCGAGAACGCGGGTGCCGAAGGCTCGATCATTGTCGGCAAGCTGCGCGAGAAGACCGAATTTGGCTATGGCTGGAACGCGCAAACGAACGAGTTCGGTGATCTTTACGATCAGGGCGTGATCGACCCGGTCAAGGTCGTTCGCACCGCGCTGCAGGACGCCGCCTCGGTCGCCGGCCTGCTGATCACCACCGAGGCCATGGTCGCCGAGAAGCCGAAGACGGATGTACCGCTCCCGCCGATGCCGGCAGCCGGCATGGACTTCTGACTGCAATGATAGGTCCGCGCCCCCCAACGGGGCGTGGGCTTTGGATAGACTTGTGAAGTAAGAGATGCATTGCGCTTGAATCGGCGCGACGTTTGTCGAACTGGTGCTGGTTTGGCAGGAGCCAAAATCGTGGCTCCGATGAGACTGGCCCCGAGGGCCCGCCCCCTGCACCGAAGGAGGAACTTAAGAGTTCGGGCCCAAAAATGACCACGCGTTCGTCGAAATACGTTGGCGTATTCGCCTCACTCGTCCTCATACCTGCGCCGCTTCCCGCGGCGCGGCCGCAGTCGGCGATGTCGGCGGCACTCAACCCTCGCCCGCTGATGTCTTGGAGGACGTCACGCCGGCGATCGTCAACATTCGCGCTTCCGCCGAAACCAATCCTCTTTACAACGATCCCTTCTTCCGTCGCTATTTCAACCTGCCTGAGCAGCAACAGCGGCTGAGCGCAGGCTCCAGCGTCATTGTTGACGCCGGCAGAGGCTATATCCTCACCAATCATCACGTCGTCGCGGACGCCGACGAGATTGGGTAACTTTGAAGGACCGCCTGGGGTCACAAGTTCCGACGTTCCAATACTCACGATGGCGATGTAAAATTGTGAGCCATGTTACATCTGGGCACCTCGGAGGTTGCCGGGAGAACTGCTTGTCTCCCCTATCCCCCAGGGCGAGCAAGGCTTGGCAGGGCCGCAGCATGATGGCTATGGATGAGACGCGAGAACCCACCCGACGCGATTTTCTCTATCTGGTGACAGCCATGGCAGGGGTAGTGGGTGTTGGGGCCGCCTCCTGGCCATTCATCGATCAGATGCGTCCTGACGCGTCGACGCGCGCGATGGCCTCTATCGAGGTGGACGTATCTACGCTCGTCGAGGGTATGTCACTGACCGTCAAATGGCGCGGTCGCCCGGTTTTCATTCGCAACCGCACCCAGAGGGAGATCGGGGCGGCAAGGGCGACCGCGCTTGACGATCTCAAGGACCCCTTGGCTCGGAATGCCAACCTTGCCGATGATCAGCACGCGACCGATGTTGCCCGCTCTGCCGGGGAGGGGAAGGAGAAGTGGATCGTGATGATCGGGGTTTGCACGCATCTCGGCTGCCTGCCTCTAGGGCAGGCGGGTGATTTCGGAGGCTGGTTCTGCCCGTGCCACGGATCGCACTATGATACTGCCGGTCGCGTCCGCAAGGGGCCTGCACCGGAGAACCTCGCGATCCCCCGCGTCGAGTTCATCTCCGAATCTGTTGTCCGGATCGGATAAGCCGCGCAAGGGCAACAATCGCGACCATCACGTTTGCCGAGTCGCAGATCCGGTTATTCCGCGGGACGCCGCGACGGTTCTGTTGCCCCAAATCGCTGCACATCAGGGACAGGCTCGGGAAGGTCACTCAGGCGGCTAATACGTGATCGAACCACAAAGGGCAACGCTATTTTCACGACGGCTGGTTGGCTGCCCTTTGCGACTGGCCTCATGTCGGTATTCCTTCCTTATTCACTCGACTTTTTGTTGTGACCGCCCTTGCCGTCGTTATCGGCATGGTTGCGCCTTCGTTCTGGACTCTGACTATCTTTGTTCCATCTAATTTTAGGGGTTTCTCATTGATCGACGTTGAAAAAGCAAGCGTGGCTTAGGACTGCGAGGTCAACGGCTCGACACAGTCGGCTCTCACCGTGACAGGCAGCAGATGTCCGTCCTTGTCGATTTCCGGGGAGCCCATCCGAGCCTCCGTTCACCACCGATGACGAGCGATATGGCAGATGGACGGCGTACACCGACAATGAGATCTCGCGACGACGGCCAACACTTATTTAGCCATATCCGACCACCCGTCCAGCAGGCTGAAATCACAAATCTCTCATGTACCGAGGATATGAGTGTTGCACGTCAACACATGGGGTACCGATGGGAGAAACGAAGCTTCGCGAGACCGAAACCATCTCCGAAACGATCAAGGAACTGGCAGTCCTGAGTATGAAGCCAAAGGCCCTGATTGAGGCCGTCAAGGCAAGGCACCCAAGTGCTTCGAAAAAGGACATTGCCCGAGCTGCGTTTCTCACCATCATTCTGTCTGCGGAGTATGCCTCAAAGGAGGCCCAAGCCCTCCACGATCTTGCGAGCGAGACCTCGGATGGAGAAAGCTTTGGATGAGCGGGCGTCACCGGAAGCAAGAGAGCAACTTCCCTGGCTGGTGACTTGACTTGCGTGATCGGCAACATACCCATTGACCGAAGGGCGCAACCTCGCATCAGGCGATGGTGAAATATCCCTTTTGGACGGCGGTTGTCGCATCCATGCTTGCGCCGCGTTCATCTCCGATGAAACCGCGGACCGCTCTAAGGTCGCGGGCGTTCAGATGGAGTTCATACGTGGTCTCCGGCGCTTTCTTCCACTGCTGACAGGAACGAGATGTTCTCACCGTCGCCGAGTAGAACCCCGGGGGTATACTCAGTCCGTCGATGTGAACGTCACTTTCCGCTATGAGACCTATAATCCTTCCTCGGCTCGGCAATATTTTAGACCCCTGGCGGTTCAGAACGGAGCGATGCTGCATTATTCGACGGCGCACCAGTCGCGGATATGTGAGATTGCGAACCGCATCTGAAGCCCGCGGAAGTCTACGACCAACTTATCCGCTTCCCGACGCATGAACTTGGCGACGTAGTTGCGAACCACACCCGCTTCGTCGACCACTTCAAACACGTATGTCATCGCCTGGCCCCCTAAAGATTGAGGGGTTATATTCCATTCTGCTTGAGTGAGACTTACGCCTACTGATTTCGCCGCCCATCTGGGCAGTTTCGCTCCGACGACCGCCATTGCCTCGGATCTCACCACCTTCTCGAGCTCTTCCCGGTGGTCTCTAAACGGCGTTTCGGCGGACGCCGATCCACGCGGCTGTCCAGAGTAGCCCTAATTGATTAGTTACTGTCCATAAAATCTTATTGATTTCGTGACGAGCAATTGCAATCATATACTTGAAATTGCGCACCAGGAAAGCACAAGTTAAAGATGAGATCGTGCTGGTTTTATTGCCGCGCAATTCCTCCATTTTCATTCGCGCGCATGGCTTGAACCTCCGTACAGGTGCGGAGGTTCAAGCGCATTGAGGGGCGGTGAATAGCAGTATCTTCGGGCCGTGGCCCAGCCTTAGAAAGCTCTTGATTTCACAGCTTGTGAGTCCGGCCAGAGTCCGCATAGGGTTCTTGTTCAGAGGGGCGGTGGCAATGTGGAAGACGGATTGGCCAAAATCGGCGGTGACCTCAGAAACGATTGTCGTGCTTCGCCGGATCTTGCGAGACTGGTGCGACGAGCGCGGTCATCGCGCCGATAGTCAGGAAGGTGGTCGAACTGCCAAATCTCTGATCGACTGGTATGAATTCGGCGTGACCGACGAAGACGAGCTGGCGAGGCTGATCCGCGACGACATCATTATTGCTGAAGCCTAAATCGTGGCTGCCACGCGGAGCACTGTTCAGGACCTTTTGATGGGAGTACTTGGCTGGACCGCATGGCATCAAGCCAGCAGGGACGGGAAGTTCCACTGGCGACGCTGGCGCAAAGGTGACTGGGAAATCCGCGAAATGACATCGGACGAGCAGGACGACGCCCTACGCGGCATCCAGCTGACGATCCGTTGTCCACCATACGCTCATATAGACCCGAGACAAGGATCAGCGCGAGCGACTAAAGTCCCTCATCGGGAATTGAAGCCACTGGGCGATAAAAGAAAAGGCCCCAGATCCGAAACGGGTAGAATCCAGGGCCTTCCATCTGAGCGTTCGACTTCACAGACGGCGCCATCTACGGCTGGACCGTCGCCGGTTTTCAAGCTCTAACACGTCAGAATTTTGCCGCTGCGCGCCCCGGGCCCTCGATCCGAGTCCGATCTCGGATCTTTGGGCGGTCATTGCCAGCGCTTCGCGGCTACATCGGGGTGGCGGCCGTTTTTTAGGATCACTTGCCGGCTCCGGACTCGTCTATGTCAATTTCGCTACCAATTCCGCATACTCGGAAAATGGAAAGTTTACGTCCGCTTTGACTTGCCTGGTTCGCAAGCAGCAAGACGCGAATGGGGAAAATCGTAGCCGCTCGGTTCGCATCGGAAAGCTTACGGTCATCACTTTTCTCGATCCTGTTTTCGGCTTCGCCGAGTGCCGCTGAAAGGTCGCTATGCGATAAAATACCCTTCTGCATCAGCGTATCGGCAAGACATGCGACCCCCATGATCAAACCTTGAAGCTGTAAACGGCAACAAGCCGTGCAGGGCTCGTGGGAGCACGAATCTGTCCGCCCCTAAGGCGAGTTCCACGCATAAGTTTGCGAACGGCAGCATTGCGCCGCCATCTCTGCCGTAGAGACTTGCTTGGCCGCTTCCAGAAAGCAGACGTCGCTAGCGGCAAGGTCAGGCGACTGGATTGCGCCGCCAGAAGCGGACACAGGAAACTGGTGAATCTAGCGCCGACTTGAAGACGAACATATGGTCCCCGAGCCGCCATAGGCGCTATCGTCGCCGACGATGATCGCATTCCCCGAAGCGCAATTCCGTCGTGTGCTTGCTGCTCAGTTGCGGGGAAATCCCTATCCGGTCCGCTGTGCTCATAGGATAGCATAGCGATTCATAGAAGCAGCAGTTTCTTCAGGACGGACAGGACGGCCTTGTATGGCAGTTTCGATGCGCCCACTACAGCGAACGGAATAAGCGCTGCCGCGGCGACGGGGACCACGGCGGCCCGGTTGACGAGGAACGTCGAGAGCTTGCGCGTCGCCTCGTAGAGCTTCCCCGGATCCGACAGTTCCGTGTCCGGCTCGGGTGTGGGATCCGAAAAGACGTTCCGGCCCACGGCTTTCCGCTCGGCCGAGCGATAATATTGCGTGGCCTGCGCGCCCAGCAAGGACAGACCTTGCTCCTTTAAACGAAGCAGCGGGACGGTGAAGGCGGACAATGGATAGGCGAAGAAGCTGATGACGATCGCGAGCCAACCGCTCATGACCATACTTAACGTGGTCATGGAGAGGTCGTCGTGATGGCTGTACTTCGCGGCTGCCGCGGCGATCGCGCAGCTCATCCCGAAGACGAAAATGGCATAGGCGTTCGGATACTCACCCAGGAACGCCAATCCGCCCTTGCCGTCGGGATGGGTTGCAATCAGGCGGAGATCGAGTTTCGCGAGCTTGCGGAGCATGCGCGCCCACACCAAATGTCGCCATGCGCCCCGTAGAAAGAGGAAGACGAACAATGGCAGGCTAAAGCAGATCGACCACCAGCCGGCAAGCGTAACTCTGTTGCCATCAAGCGAATGCTCTACCGCCCAGGAGGATACCTCGACTGTATGAAAATTGAGATAGGAAAGGGTCGTGGCGAAAACCGCCATGGTCAGGCAAGCAAGTTCCGCTCCCCGAGAATCGCGCTGACGAAGCGCCGAGGCCACTATAGCTGCGGCGACCGGAATTGACGTCGGGGCAATGACTGATGCACGCGTGAGCTGGGACAGCGTCGCTTTCAAACCTTTTTCGACATGGTACTCGGCCAGGACAAAAGCACCGATCCCGATGAAAAACTTCGCCCACACTCCAAAGTCGGTAAGATAGGCTCCTTTCCCGTGTTCCACGGAGAAACTGCGCGGCAAGCCGAGCAGGAAAGGAACACCCCAAGCCAAGGCAACGAACAAGGCCGCGCGAGATTCGACGCGAAGCGCGTTCTGCCGGAGCAATTTCAGATGCCCCTGCAACTCGAAGAAAGGTCCGCCGTGATAGGCTAGAAACTCACTTGGAGCGGGATCGGGGCGTGGTGAAGGCGCTTCCTCATTCACTTTCGCTGGAGCCGGAGCAGCAATCTCGTTCATCTACCAAGCCACTTCTTGAATATGATCTGAGAACCTATTTGGATCCAAACTGTACTTGTCTCGGCTTGCGGAGATCTCGTCTCCCGGCCTGGAAAAGAGGCGTCCATCGCGCGCTCAAATCTACCTACCCGTCCCGTTAATGGAGCGCACTCCTACGGCTACGCCCGATGTGCCGCGACGGCAGGCCGACTGGCCGGCCTTGCCGTTCGCTAATCCAGTTCCTCCGCCCAGATAGCGTCAACTCGTCGATAGAGACTCCAGACTGAGCTGGGTGCGGCTAAGCGTGAAAGCTCACCCGCACTCAAAACAGTCGATCGAACCTCCAACGCATTAGCAAGCCGCGCTCCCACGTGACGAGAAGGAATAGAGGGAAAACATCGCGCGACGTGGCGTTTACCGATGAGGCTCAGTTTAAGGGCTTGGCCTCTGGGAGCTTCCACTGACCACTGAGGATGGATTGCTCTGGACGATAAAGCCGTACGGTGTAATTCCAACCCTCAACGATCGGCAGGCAGTTTGGGATTTTGCCGTCACAGCCGCCAAACTGGACTTTCACCGAACCGTCCGCACTCTTCTCCGCGGTGATGTCGTTGATTGAATAGGCGTTATAGGCGTTTTTCTCGAAGAAGCCTTTTTCGTTGTAGACGCTGATCGACCAGAAAGCCTTCACCGGCACGGTCTTCGGCAATTCGAGAGTGTAGACCGTCTTGCCATCGTTTTCCGTGGGAGTGAAACTTGGGTACATGGCGTCCTTTTCCGGAATTCCACCCCATCCGGAGGCTGTGCCAATCAAGTGCTGGATCGGTTCGACCTGGCCGCGGGCTCCAAAGGAACCGTGATACGACGTCTGATGTTTTGCGAGCGTGAGCAGCCCATCGCGGATGTCTGTGAGGTCGCCTTCATCCCAGTTTGGAAGGTCGAGCTCCCCTGTCTCCTTCTGACTGACCTTGATGGCGTCCTGAAGCCTGTGGACCTCGTCGAGGTCCTTCGGATCGTTGGGATCGACCAGCGTACGCACAGCGACGAAGGCATATCTGGTGCCAACCGATTTCTGACTCAACTCAACCGGCTCCGTCCCGTAGGCGACGATCGGCAGGTATTGATCCTGATCGACGACCATCATCGACATATAGCGCTTGCCCGCGTCAGGCAGCGAGAGTGTTACCGGCCCGCTGGCAAGATCAAATACAGCAAACGAATAAAGCGTATCCCGGTTCATACGGATGACCGTTTGCTTATCGATCGGTACGGGCTCCCGAGAATGCTTGAACTTGCCCAGTCCGCCTATGTCCTTTGCATTGACTGCGAGGTACCGGTCGGTCTCGGCGCGGACGAAAGTGTCAACGGTGACCGGCATTTTGCTGTCTGTCGACTCGGCAAATGCCACACCGGCACCGGTCATGCCAATGCCATGACCAACCAATACGACGGCCGAGAACACAGCCAGGCGGTAGAATTTCTGCGGCATACAATAGCTCCTCGATATGCAATCCTGGAAGGCCACCTGCGGATGGCCGAGCAATTCAATGGCGATGAAAGGAAAACAAGAGATGACCCGCCGCAATGACGGCCGGCTGCAAGGTGCAAACCACGCGAGCAACATTCTTGGATCCAGATGACTTTATCACTTTGAGATTTTCGCTGAGCGACCGATACCTCCGTGTCTCGTGGTCTCTTTGTTCCAGCGTGAAAGTTGATACATAGCCTTCAAGCAATGAACTGGGTCAAATAGGACAATTGAGGATAGAAAAATAACTCGTATGTCATGGGCGGACGCCGAACGCATCGTTTGGGATGCTTGGTTTCTTCAGTAGTCTTGGTCAGCAATCGCCCCACGGCTTTCGTATTGCGACGGCTTTGAACGGTCCCATCGAGAACGGATGGCGTACTATTTGGGGAAGAGAAAAGTGATGCCGGCACGAATGCCCCAACCGTCCGGACCGTTATCGGGTGCAGCAGCCCAGTAGCGTGCGCCGACCGAGAAACTTACCGGTTGCTTACCGATCACCGCGAGCTTCGATACCGTAAAGTTGACAGGCACGCTCCACTGGTCGCCTTTCCAGTCATAAGTGCTCTCCGTATCGAGCCCGATCGTCCAGGCGTTCTGCGTTGTATAGGAGATAAAAGGTTGCAGGAATGTGGAGCTGATGTCCGACCGCTTGCTGTCACCGGCGACAGACCAGATGTGATTGCCCAGCGCGCCATAGGTCCAGGGGCCCTCCTGTTTCAACACGACCCCTGTCGGGCCGAGCCCCCATTTCTCTGCGCTCAGAAGCGGATCGGTTCCCGTAGGCAGCAGAAAGGCGGGCCCGGCGCCCCAGATTATCCCACCGGCGGTCGGCTGTTTGGGTGAAAAGAAGAAGCTCTGCACAATATCGCCGAGACCGAACTGGCTGCCCGATCTCCCCGCGATATCGTGCTGTGAGATGACCGGAACAACCGTGCGGGAAATAACATTCCAGTCTTCGTTGATCGAGAACGGAATGACCGGCTGGATGTTCAGAAGCGATTTGCCGCCGTCGGGGGGACTATAGCCTTTGTCATAGTTGAACTGGAACGGAACGCTGATCAGCGAGGCCACCGGATTCGACAACTGCTTGGCAAGATCGGCGTCCTCTGCGGCAGCCGTACCGGGCAGGCCGGCCGCCGCGATAAGAAGCAGGAGCGATTTCGGTTTCATGAAACCCTTTATTGAAATCGTCCGGCTGCTGCTTGATGTTCTCATCTCAACTTTTCTCATAAATTTGAAATCAATCGCATTAATTGGATTTAACGCGCACAAAACATCCGGCCGTTACAGTGAACGTACGGCCAATACGTCAGATAAGCTGCAACGCCAGGCGTTCGCGCACGGAGACGCCGTTGCATTGTGTCTAAAAATGGAAAACCAACCCCAGTATCGGGCCTTTCTGCACGACGTCATAGTCAAAGCCGTCGGAGCTGTAATCGACGCCCATCGCGCGATATCCGGCCACCGCCGAAATGCTATCCTTAATTTGGTAGCCGATGGCACCTGCGACGTCCCAATCAAGATCGGCCTGCCCGGCGCCGACATTTCCCCAGCCCGTGAGGTAGAATTGATCCGTGATGAAATACGTTCCACGGAAACCTGCGACCACGTCGACCCAGGTGGCGTTGTCTTCGCGGCTTACGCCATCGAGGACGCCGCCGCTGAAAGATACCTTGGTGCTCGCGTACCACAGGCGCCCCCCGGCAATCACGTCCAGATGGCTCCGGCCATTGGTCAGCAGGCTGTAGCCGCCTCCAACCAGGCCCGAAAACGTCTGGGACGTCACACCGATCTTGTTCGTCAAAACCCCGGCGGGGCTGTGGTCACCCGCAGAGAGTTTCGTGTAGATCACGTCGCTGAAAACGCTGAAGCGATCATATCTACCCTCTGCCACGCCCATAAAGGCGAAATCCAGATCCTTGAGTATATCGCCGAAGTCGGACGTCACGCTCGCCGGCGGAAGGCCAAACTGCCCGACGGTGCCGTCGATACCGGCAGCCCAGAAATACGGGCTGGCATTGAACTGCCAGCCGGACGCGGTCTCGCTGTCGGCTTCGGGTTGGAATGGCAGGAACTGCTTATCCGCAGCCTTCGCCGAAGGCGAAAGCGTCAAACCCGATGCGAATACAATTGAGCATACTGAAAAGAGCTTCATTTTCTCCTCATTGACGGCTGACGCCCGCCGGCGAAGGAATGTTCACCGGCAAAACAGGAGACGCGTGTACGACTTGCTGATTGCACCACTTCGCTTGCCGTCCGCATCAAAGTATCTGCCTTCGCGGCATAGCCGCTCTTTGACGTCGCAGAAGATGCCATTGGCAAACGTGAACTCCGTCCGGTCGAAATCACCTTCTGAAAACAGCTTGATTGCAGCCTGCTTGCCAACGTGCTTTTGCGTCAACCGGCTCGAAACGCCCCTATTGTCGGCGCACATGTAGTGGTCACAGAGCACGCCCTTCTCCGGTGAGAGTAGCGCGTCCGCCGCCGAAACGGATGACGCATACGACTGCAGCCAGTAGTCCCGCGACAGGCAGGAGGCTTTTTCTTGCTTGCATGGGGATCACCGTATTGCGGTTGTTTGCCGAGAACAGGACCTATCGTCTTATCGCGCGGACAGAGCGGCTTCTTCCGCAACGCAGCTTGATGCCTCGACGGCCCCGGCAGTCTTCAATTCTTCGCGTGCCGCCGCGACATCCGAGATGAACTCTGCATTGTTATGGAGTTTTGCGACTGTCGCCGCACCCATGATGCGTCCCGCATCGACGTCGCTCTGCCAATGTGCATCGCAAATGACGCGGCTCTGGCCGAATTCCATGCCGCGTTTCATCAGGATGTCGGCGCGTTCCGGGTTGATTTCGCTCAACACCAGCGCCCAGGCCCAGCCAGCCGCCGTATGGCCCGAGGGATACGAGCCGTCGGTACGCAGCAGCGGCTCCTGATCGGGATAGCAGGTGCCTTCGTTGTGGACCACGAATGGACGAGTGCGATTGTAGGTATTCTTCACCCCATACGTCGACAGGCCTGCATCGGTCAGCACCTTCTGCATCAAGCGATGCAGATGAGGGGTCTTTTCCTCATCGATATCGACACCCATCGCGCAGGAGAAGTTTTTCGCCGGCTGCGGAAATTGCAGATCAGCGTCTGCGCGGGCCAGATCCCAGCGCGGCGTACCACGCAGCGGTAGGGTTGCGGCTCTGAACTCCTCGTCACGCGCAAGCGCCGCGCTGCCGACCGCCGGCGGCGGGCCGAGCAGTGCAAGGCTGTCGGGCAAGTCCTTTTTCGCGAGATAACCCGGCGCCAACTGAAAATGAGGATCGGTAATTTCCGGCTGGGATGCACTTTCCGCACCAGCTAGGCCTATGCCACATCCGACAAAAACAATCACCGATAACAGGGCAGATTTATGGATACTTTTCAGCATATGAGGTCTCCATAATAATCTATTAAAAACTAGCGAAAGCATATCGTCGAATACCTTGAAAATTCTAAGGCTAATTATCAGGCAATAAACTGCAGAAATCACAAGGTTAACAGAGTTCTTAGTCAAGTAAGCAAGAGCTAATTATCAACCGAAATGATCAATAGTTTCATTTTCCATTTTCGCCACATTGCTTTGCCAAATCTGAAAGTTTCGTACATAGGTTTTCCTTGAAACACTGTGTCAAACCGGACAGTTGAGGGAAAAAATGGTACGCATGTCTCGAGATGCAGCAGAGCGCATCATATGCGGCGACGGCTGGCTGGCTCACATGTCCGAAGCCTTCAGGGCGCGTTTGCTGCAGAATGCATTGCTTCTCAAGTTCGCTCCGGGCCAGATCATATTTCGGCCAGGCGATCCGCCGGGAGGCGTCTACGGGCTGGTATCGGGGACGGTGACCGTGGACACGGCGCCGCTCGATTCGATGCCGCGTCTGATCCATATCGCTTTGCCCGGTGGATGGACGGGCGAAGACAGTTTCATGACCGGTGAGCCAAGGCGAATCGAACTGTGTGCCCGAACCGAAACCTGGGTCATGCACGTTCCACTGGATGTAATGGAGAAGATGGCAGCGGCCGACCCGAAAATCATTCGGGCTTTCGGGGTCATGTCGATCCTGTCGTCGGACGTCCTGCTGCGTGTCGTGCACGATCTGCAAAGAAAGAACGCGAACTCCAGAGTGGCCTCGGTCCTGCATCGCATGTCGTGGAAATCAGGTGCGTCAGTCTCCGTTTCGCAGGAAAGTCTCGGTATCATGGCGAACGCCTCGCGCAAGCAGGTCAACAGCGCGATCAAGCTCTTTGCGCAAGCCGGATGGGTCGATATCGGTTATCGAATCATAACGATCACGAACGCTCCGGCGTTGCGACGATGCGCCGATGAGGATCTCGTCGACTGACCTCCAATGGTAGTTGACGCTCAATGTTTGATTGTAAGGTCCGCCCCTCCAAGGACATCGAGTATGATGTCCGCCTTCGCAGGAAGATCAGTGGGTCCTGTCAGGCCTCGGGCCTAATACCGGACCTTGCAGCAAGGGTTCCGATGTCCGCTTTTTGTGTTGTTGTTCTAGTAGCGGACAGTCGGCCGTCGGCCCCAATTAGGACGCTCGGTTCCTGGGCATTCAGATCATGGGCAGTAACTCGAACTCTCCAGCCGACTGAGACGACGGAAGCCGGCACCATGCCGCCCAGTCAGGATATCCTCCTATTCCTCGCCTTGAGTAGAATCAAACCCGCGGCCAGTCTTGTCGAGAGGCATGCGAACTCCGTCCTTACCACTCTCAACACGAGGCGGCGGGCGCACCCGGGGATAAGCTCCCCAACGTGCTTGCCGCCAGCGCTGGCCGGATACCGCGCATTGAGAACGACGGGTTTGTCTTCGACCCCGTCCAGCAGGGCCCGATCATAGGGGGGCCTTCCACTTCTAAGGGGCGCGAGCGTCTTGAGCTGTTCGGCGATCATCACAACTGACGGTCGTCGTGTTCACCTTGCGACAGCCGGATGTCCTGTAGGAATCGGAAGAGCGACCCCGCCAGGAAGCAGAGTGCCGCAACGAATAGCACGGCGGCGCCCGGTTCGTGACGGTATCCAAAAAAGGCTACGACGAAGCCGAAGAGGAGCAGAAGCGTCACGCCGATTCCGGCTAGCAACGCCAGGTACAATGCGCTGTTCAAGAGGCGTTCACGCCGCCTCAGTTCCCCGATTCCCTTCTTCAGCGGGGCTCGGGCGACGTCACCCTCGTCGATCTCGCGGAGGTTTCTGATCCGCTCGGTTACGCCGGAAATCCGATTGACCAGGACCGCCACCATCGCCGCGACGCCATTCAGCATGAACGCCGGCGCGACCGCGTGATTGATCATCGTTGAAAGCTGATCGGCTTCGACTGACATACGGGCACCTTCGATCGGTACGGCACGAATGGACGACCGCGGCGCCGTGGAGGCGCTACGGAATGACATTGACTGCACGCGCAGCCACGAGCACGAGTGTCAGCAGTGAAATGGCACTTTCGAGCATCATCAGCCCCTTCGCACGCCGGGTGAGTGGCAGCACGTCGGTAGGACTGAAAGCGGTCGCCGTATTGAACGCCAACGACAGGTAATCGACGTAGAGCGGCCGCCAGTCTGGCGGCGCTAGTTCGGGAGCCGACGCCTGGGGAAACAGCCAGTCGGGTCTTCCCGCCATCCCACGCGCGATGCGCGACGGGCCACCCGCGTCGATCTGCCAGTAGAGTAGCGAGAAGGTGAGAACGTTGGTGACCCAAATGGTAAATGACGACGTCAAGAGCGACACTGAGCGCGTCTCGGGAGGGTGCACGGTGATGATCCCGACCATATCTCCGAGTTCCGCCGCCGTATTCCCCGCGTAGACGCTGGCAAGCAGCATGACGGCGACGTGCTCGATCCGTAGCCACACAGCGTTGCCGGTCGATAGCGTTACTTGGACCATTGGAACGATAGCTGCTACCAGAACCACGTACGAGATCCATCGCGGCATGGCATAGACGTGATGCGGCAGCACCTCCAAGAAGGCGAATACCGCAAGGATCGCCACCACCGGAGGCCAGCGTGGTTCGTCACGGCCTGCTTGGATGACATCGCTCATCGCTGCGCCGTCTGCGGACCTTGGGACATGCTGTCGTCACCCATGATGAAGAGGATGTTGGGTTTCCGGGTCTCCTGCGCGTGCATTGTCGCGGTACTCGCCAGCAGGCTGCCGGCGACGGCAGCCGCCTCTGTGAAGATTTTTGCAGTTCGTCTCATTTCTGATGCCTCCCTCAAGGGCCTCCGCGTAGATGGCCACGTTGGTTGAAAGACGTGTCAAGGCAAAAAGAGAGACAATTCGGAGAGCTCCAAGTTGTGACCCAGCAAAATGGACAGAACATGGCGCTTGGTGGCGCGCATATTTGCCTCTCGACTTGCCGAACGAGGGCATCTCCACTCTTCCATATGTATTCTACACTGTACTAGCGGGCGCAGATATTGCCCTTTAGGGAATCAGCATGGAAGCAATTCTCCTAGCGCGGCTCCTCACGACGCATTAACTGCGGTACTGAGATTGGAGTGTGCACTTCAGGATGCTGCCCAGATTTCGATGCGAACAAAATGACCGAAGCCAACCACGAATCTACCGCCTTGAGATCCCATCAGGGGTGGATAGCGGCCTGCACCGTGGCAGAGTGACTTGTGCTACTCGGCTAGGACGCGAAACTTGGCGTGGCAGGAGGTGCAAATTTGCAGCATCAGATGGAAAGCGTGCTCGGCGGGCATGGTCTTCGGGTCGGGCACGTCCGGGTTTCTCTTGGCGAGCGGCCCGCCCATCTTCGCATCACTGCCCTGCATTCGCATGTCGAGAGCGAGAACATCCGGGTTGCGATCGGCCGCGACTGAGAGCGCCGCGGCATAAGTTCCGAGATCGGCAGCCAGTTTGTCGAACTTCGGTCGCTCCGCTTCGATGCCGGCGCTGGCCTTGGAACCTTCGGCGGTGACGGAGCCTTCGAACAGGACCGACAGCTTTTCGCCGGAATGTGCCCTGATGGTTTCGGTGGCGGCTTTGAAAGCCTTCGCATCGTAGGGCAGTGTCCCCTTGAACATGGCATCGATGTTCTTGGCGGCAGCGGCCATCGCCTTCATGTCCTGCTGCCTTTGGCGAACGACGTCGATTTCCGCTCTCTGGGCCGTCGTGGTCGAAAAGCCCGCTGCCACGATCGCAGCGACAATAAGGCCGCACCATTTTACAACCTTCGGACACATTCGGATGCAATCCTCTCATTGAGAGCCGCGCTCTTGTCGGCGTTTGATCAAGGTCAAGGCGAGATTGCCAGGATCGCGCACTGTGGTCGTCAATACAGCACGAGGTGTCGGACGAAAACATGATCGCCGTCAGCCAGACCGTCCGGAAACGCACAACAGAATTGCTGGCCATCTTGGTCGCTCTTCTGTTTCTGGCCGTGCCGAAGGCTGAGGCGACCCCCATCGAATGCGGGCCACACATTGCGGGCAGTGAACATGTCGTTTCCCCGCAGGTGAAAGCCGATCTCCACGCCGAGAAAGAAACAGACGACCAGAAAGCGTGCTGCAAGCGCATCTGCAGCCTGTGCCATGCGTTGTTCCCGGCTCCGATCTTCGGCGAAGTCACCCTGAAGTCCGGCGGTCGCCGGGACCTCACACCCCACCCCCCCATCAACGGCATCATTTCGCGACCCGCCATCGGCCCTCCTCGATCCGCCGGATGAGCCGGACCAGCCGTCGTTTGACGGCGGTCTTCCACGATCGCACCCGCGTGGTGTGATTTTCGCCGGCATCGACCGGCACGGAACGAGAGGTCAATGGATATGAAACGCCGTGAATTCCTGGGCGGGCTGATGTCGGGCGTCGTGGTCGCCGCATCGGGCGCCGCCCTACATCCAAACACAAGCTGGGCTGAGGCCAGCATAGCAACATCAAGCGCGGGCACCCGCAACCTTGCGATCACGAAGCGCGTGATCGAGGTGAACGGCAAAGCCGCCGACGTGCTTGGGCTCCTTCAGCCGGATGGCGCTGTCGGGCTGACGCTCGACGCGGAGCTTGCGTTCGACGTCACCCTTTCAAATCAAGGCGGCGAAGCGACGCTCATCCACTGGCACGGACTTGCGCCGCCATGGAATATGGACGGAGTCCCGGACAATCCCGCAGCGCTTCTGAAAGCGAAGGAAACCCGGCGCTACACGTTTCCGGTCGGCTCCGGCGGCACGCACTGGATGCATGCGCATACGCTCCAGGAGCAGAACCTGCTTGCCGCGCCCCTGATCGTGCGGACGGCCGACGACAGGCAGCGCGACGAGCAGGAAGTGGTCATCCTGCTCCACGACTTCTCCTTCACGCCTGCCGAAGAACTGCACGCCAAGCTGAAGGGATCATCGGGCGGTCACGGGATGGACCACAGTGCGATGGTGCAGGGCATGGCGTCCAGCATGCAGGGCCACATGTCCGGCATGGCGATGCCAGGCATGGCCGCCATGGATCTGAACGACATCGAGTACGATGCCTATCTCGCCAACGACCGGACGCTCGACGACCCTGAAGTCTTCACCGTCGAGAGCGGCGGACGCGTCCGCCTGCGCATCATCAATGGCGCGACGGCCACCGCCTTCACGATCGACACGGGCACGCTCACCGGACAGTTGATCGCCGTCGACGGACAGCCGGTGCAGCCGGTTCTAGGGACACGCTTCCCGATCTCCATGGGACAGCGGCTCGATATCCGGCTTGAACTTCCGAAGTCCGCCAAAGCCCATCCAATCCTGGCGCTGCGCGAGCGCACTGAGCATCGCGCAGGGGTCATCCTTGCGCCGACGGGCGCCACGATCGCCAGGATCGCAGCGCGTGGAGAGGATTCCGGTCCAATCGTCGGGCTCGACCTCGAAACGCGGCTCGCAGCAGCCGCGCCGCTTGCCGTCCGTGCCGCCGACCGTCGGTTTGAATTGACGCTTATGGGCAGCATGAGCGGCTACGACTGGCGGATCGAGGGCGGCGACAACCTTGGCGTTCGCCAAGGTGAAAGGATCGAGATCGTCATGCGCAACATGTCGATGATGTCCCATCCGATGCATTTGCACGGGCACCACTTCCAGGTGGTCGACATCAACGGAAAGGCAATCGGCGGCGCCGTGAGGGATACCGTTGTTGTGCCACCGATGGGGAGCGTGAGCGTAGTGTTCGACGCAAACAATCCGGGCCGTTGGCCGCTCCACTGCCATCACCTCTATCACATGGCATCGGGAATGATGTCCTTCGTCGCTTACGCATAAACAAGAGACGTCCGGCCCGCTTATTGGGTGGCTGGACGCTAGCTCTGTTGGAGGCGGGTACCGTTACGGAGAAATCACATGGACGAACATAAGCATCACCACGTACATGAAGGTCACGACCATCACCGCCACGCCAATCAGAACGCGAGGACTGCCGAAGCCCCAGGCACGCTGGGCTCACAGCAGGATGGCGTGATCTACACCTGCCCCATGCATCCCCAGGTGCGCCAGATTGGCCCCGGCAACTGCCCGATTTGTGGCATGACACTCGAGCCCGAGGTCGTCACGGCCGACATGGGTCCAAGCCCGGAGCTTGTCGACATGCGGCGACGGCTCTGGATCGGCCTGGTTCTGACATTGCCCGTGCTGGCGCTCGAGATGGGTGGTCATCTCACCAATCTGCACATGCTGCTCGGCGCACAGACGTCGAACTGGATCCAACTCATCCTGGCGACCCCGGTCGTCCTTTGGGCAGGCGCTCCCTTCTTCCAGCGGGCCTGGCAATCACTCGTCACCCGGCACCTCAACATGTTTACGCTGATCGCCATGGGAACGGGCGTCGCCTGGGTCTACAGCGTCGTCGCAACCGTTGCCCCAGGCCTGTTTCCGGAAACATTCCGATCCAGCGAAGGAGCGGTCGCGATCTACTTCGAGGCGGCCGCCGTCATCACCGTGCTGGTGCTGCTCGGGCAGGTTCTTGAGCTGCAGGCGCGCGAGCAGACGGGCGGGGCGATCAGGGCGCTTCTCGATCTCGCGCCGAAGACGGCCCGCCGCATCCGCAGCGATGGCACCGACGAGGACGTGGAGCTCGAGACCGTCGTCGTTGGCGACAAGCTGCGCGTTCGCCCTGGCGAGAAGGTTCCGGTCGACGGTACTCTCCTCGAAGGACGCAGTTCGATCGATGAATCCATGATCACCGGGGAGTCGATGCCCGTCACCAAAGAGGTCGGGGCAAAACTGATCGGCGGCACTATGAACCGGACGGGCGGCTTCATCATGGAGGCGGGCAAGGTCGGCCGCGACACCATGCTGTCCCGGATCGTCCACATGGTCGCCGAGGCGCAGCGCTCCCGCGCCCCGATCCAGCGGCTCGCCGACGAGGTCTCCGGCTGGTTCGTTCCGGTCGTCATCGTGATTGCCGTCATTGCCTTCGCGACGTGGATGATGATCGGACCGGAGCCGCGGTTCGCGCACGGACTGGTCGCCGCAGTGGCCGTGCTCATCATCGCCTGCCCCTGCGCGCTCGGTCTTGCCACGCCGATGTCGATCATGGTCGGTGTCGGCAAGGGCGCGAGTGTCGGCGTGCTGATCAAGAACGCCGAAGCCCTCGAACGCTTCGAGAAGGTCGACACGCTGGTGGTCGACAAGACGGGAACGCTCACCGAGGGCAAGCCGAAGGTCACCGAAATCGTCGCCGTGAGCGGCGTATCTGAAGCCGACTTGCTGCGACTGGCCGCCACCTTGGAACGGCCGAGCGAACATCCGCTCGCAAGCGCCATCGTCGATGCCGCCAACGAGCGCGGCCTGGACCTCGGGTCTGCCGAAGACTTCGACAGTCCGGTCGGCAAGGGCGTGATGGGTATCGTCGACGGTCGCAGGCTGATCATCGGCAGCCACCGGATCATGTCGGAGGAGAAGGTGGACGTCTCTGCTCTCTCGCAAAAGGCGGAAGAACTGCGTGGCGAGGGAGCAACCGTGATCTTCGCGGCGATCAACGGCCGCCTGGGCGGTCTGTTTGCGATTTCCGATCCAATCAAGGCCACGACACCGGCTGCGGTGGAAGCGCTAATCAAGGACGGCGTCCGCGTGGTCATGCTCACCGGTGACAACAGCACCACCGCCAGCGCCGTCGCTCGCAAGCTGGGGATCACGGAGGTCGAGGCGGAAGTCTTGCCCGAGCACAAGAGTGAGATCGTCGCCCGACTGCGTAAGGAAGGCAGGATCGTCGCCATGGCGGGTGACGGCGTCAACGACGCCCCAGCCCTTGCCGCCGCCGACGTCGGCGTCGCCATGGGAACCGGGACCGATGTCGCGATCGAAAGTGCGGGCGTCACGCTGCTGAAGGGCGATCTGCAAGGCATCGTGCGTGCACGGCGCCTCAGCCATGCGACCATGGCGAACATCCGGCAGAACCTGTTCTTCGCCTTCATCTACAACGCTGCAGGCGTACCTGTAGCTGCGGGAGTGCTCTACCCGGCTTTCGGGCTGCTGCTTTCGCCGATCATCGCGGCGGCCGCCATGGCGCTTTCGTCCGTCAGCGTGATTGGCAATGCCCTGAGATTGAGGAGCGCACGGATATGATGTGGGATCGCAGATGGACTTTCTTCGCCGCTTCGCTCGCGGTGATTACCGCGGTCTTCGTTCTTCGCGAGCACTGGCAGCACGTGTTGGGTCTCACGCCCTATCTGTTGCTGCCGTGCCCGTTGATGCATCTCTTCCATGGGCATGGGCACGGCGGGCATCGCCATGACCGTGGAAGCCACCCGACGGAGCCGGGGGACATCACATGAGCTACATTCGCTCGGCAGAATCCGTCACCGATGTTGCAGCTTCCCCCGAGACGCTTTTCGACTTCCTCGATGACCAGGCCGCCCTCGGTTCACACATGGGGAAGCCGTCGATGATGATGCTCGGCGGACGGATGTCATACTCGCTCGACGATTCTGCCGGACGCGCTGTCGGATCCCGCATCTCGATGCGAGGCAGGGTGCTCGGACTGGAGCTCACCGTGGACGAGGTGATTGTCGAACACCGGCCTCCGGTCAGCAAGGTCTGGGAGACGCTGGGACGGCCGGACCTCCTTGTCATCGGAGCCTATAGGATGGGATTCGAGATCCATGGATCCGGTGGTGGCTCCCGGCTACGGGTATTCATCAACTACGACGATCCGGCAACGGTGGCGGGCAGAATTATCGGCCCGCTCCTCGGGCGCATTTATGCACGCTGGTGCGTCACGCGGATGGCCCGGGACGCCGCCAGCAGGTTCCGGCAGTGACCAACGGGAGGATGCCTCTCTCGGTATCCTCCCGACAAAGCTAGCGAGGCCTCACTTGGCGTGTTCCTTGACCCAGGCGCTCATCTCCTCGATTTCCTTCTTCTGAGCGTCGATGATCTTCTGGGCCATGGACTTGGCCTGCTCGTCATCACCGTATTTCAGCTCGACCTCGGACATGCTGATCGCGCCCATGTGATGGCCGATCATGCCGCAGACGAACGCGACATCAGGATCCTTCGCCATCATTCCCTGCATCATGGCCGGGTGCATTTTCTGCATGGACTCCATCATTGCTTTCTGATGGTCGGCCATTTCGCCGGTCTGCATGCCGCCTGGCATCTTCATGTCGCCACTCATCGAAGATGCCGATTTGCATGCGTCCGGCATCGCCATCTGAGCCGACGCCGTTTCGGTCGCTGCGAGAAGGATGGCTGGTATGGCCGTCCCGGCGACTATGAGCTTAAGCAAGCTGTTCATTGTACTCTCCATGTTCGGAAGGACGTGTGTTTCAGATCGGGAGAGTGCTGGTCTTGGGCGGAGGATGAAGCACCCGGACGAGCAGGAACGCCTTCGCCTGCACTGCAAGCGGGCTGCGAAGATGCGGGGGGTGGATCTTCGCCGCACGCACGCAATCCACCAGAACCGCACAGCACTGAGATTTTGTGCAGCAGCCCGGCGGCGAGGCGAAGTCGGAAGCGTGATGGTTAGGCTCCGTGACGGAGGGGCAATGGCGTCCGACATGAACGGTGGCGCCCAGTGTGCCGTGCAGACTGAGAATCCCAAGGCAGAGTGCACCGATTAAGATGACCTGGAGTGAAACTCGGAAGGCAGGCATGGGGCGCGTTCCCTTCGAGCCTACAATCCGTCTGCCGATCAAAAGTTCCGCGCCGAAACGGGCGTTTGCGGATCGTCTGGTTGTGGATGTCCCGCGACGTACGCCCGTGATGGTACCTACGAGCGGCCGCACGGTTTCGAGGATGGCCGGAACAATGAGCGGAGGATCACCATGGTGAATCAACACAGGCCGCCGATGCAGCATCATGACGGGGCGACGCACAACTACATCATGTTCACGGTCAACATGGTTCTCAGCCTGATCGTGATGTACTTCGTCATGTTCTCGATGATCGACGGCTGGGCGGATTTCCGGAACAATCTCAATACGGCCTACATGGCGCTGACGATGGTAGCTCCGATGGGCATCATCATGCTGGCGACGATGGGTGGAATGTACGGGCGCACCGGGCTGAACGTCGCCTTGTACATTGGGCTTGCCGTACTCTTCGTGGCCGCGCTTGCGGGGACGCGCAAGCAATCAGAGCAACGAGTTCGCTTGAACAGCTGGGGCACGTTTTGCAAGACGGCATCGCTGCAAACTCGTCGTCAACACCCAAAAGTAAAACGGCAAGTGGGAGCACACTTGCCTCGTTCGTCACACTCCCTGTAAGGATCGTAACCGCTCCAAGGCGGATCGCTTCCGGGCCCCAATAGGACGGGCCGACGATGACCCAAGTACGGAATGCATGCAGTCGGCATTGTATTGCGGTACGAAGTCGTCAGCGTCGATCGCCAGCCAATAGTCCGCCTTCTCCCGTTCGCCGAGATAGTCTTTAAGGACCGGCTCGTCGTCCAAACCTTCCTTCCTCCCTGAAAACGCGGGCGCAATCCCTCGGAGTTGGCTGGAATCCAAGCCGGACAGTTCCCGCCAAGCGTGTTCGAACTTCGAGCTTGCAGACTGCCAAGGGGGCATGGCCTTCGTCGCAGTTACACGCGCCAAAACCGGGCCACCTGCCCTTTCAACTGTTACGATTACGCTCCGGTGCCTGTCGTTTTCTGCGATCCCGTCCGCAACCGATCTCCCGCGCGCCACCGCCTGGCTGTCGCTAGCATGAAACGCTCCGGTGTGGTCGCGATTGACCGTCCCAAGAAGATGAATGTGAAAAAGGTATCGGCGCATTTTCGTACTCGAACATGGTCATCGCTTTCTACGTCTTAGCAGTTTCTAAAGTACTTTGCGCGTGACAGTTGCGTGACGCGCCCATCGCCGCCTGGTTACTTTGTCGGGGCGACCATTCAACATCCGTCGTCTTGAATAACGGCCGCTCGTGCTGTCTGATGCGGCGCCCCTCAGGGGCGACAGTCAGTGTCGATCGAGGAACGTATCGCCCACACCATGTACGTCCGCGCGGAGCCTCGGAACACCCGTCCAACATCCCGACAAGGATGTCGTTCCCGACGATACATTATGCGATCCCAGACCCACAAACCGGAAACAAACCCGGCATATGATCCTCGCGCTGTCTGTCTGACTCCGTGTTGTGCAATCCTGCCGCAACAGGTTCATCCGGTGGACCTCGTTCGCCGGCGACGATCATCCGAAACCATTCTTCGGATCGCCGTGATGTTTCCCACAGCCCATTCAAAGGTACTCCTCCCTCACTAAATCAACCAAATCGAACAGATCTTTGTGGATGTCCTGCGCGGGCTCGGCCTGTCGCGGAATAGTGAGGCCGCAGAGGCAATCGCAATACGCATTCTCAATTGCTACCAAGGGGGCGTTCGGGAGAGCGGCGTTCTGAAACACATGATCGGCTACTATAAATTGGCGGCGCTGGAAGAGAACGCGGACTCGCTTCCGCACGGCAACCACGAGGTTTCGATCCAGGAGATTACCGGCCAGCTACTCAGCCCCGACGAACTTGATACGCTCCAACGGACGTTCGATCGGGTGTGCGTCTGGTGTAGTATCCCGCGCTATGGCAAACGCACCGAAAGCCTGGCCCGGCATATTGCCGATCAATTCCGTAGTGGGGTGAGCGACGAGGCTGCGCTGTTCGATAGCGCGATGTGGCGGGAGCAAACGTCCCGCAGCTCTATCTACCAGTCTGCGGGAACAATGCTCGAATGGACGGGTTGGAACTCAAGAAGGAGTTCTGGCGATGATCCTAATCCCACCTGAATTTGACGTCCGCGGTGGCGAGGGTTCCGATGCCTCGGGGCTAATCGCCTCGCTAAAGTATGCGCTGGCCGCCGAAGCTCCATTTGATACCCAAGGCCTTTGCTTCAGAGCACTAGGGAACAGCGTCGTGATCGAGGGCCAAGTAAGTGCCCCCGGCGCGGACGAGTTTATCCGCAGGGTCGCTGAGGATATAGCGGGCGCCAAACGGGTTGTCGTACGTGTCGGGTGTCCCGTCGGACCATTTCCGAAAGGTCCACTGGGCTAAGGTCCGGACCCACGCGACCGAAGTCTGACCATCGGAACGAAAATTGCGCAACGGGGTTGGTAGTAGTCCCGCCTTGATGAGTGGGTAACAACATCCGAACCGGAGAAGAACATGAAAAAGCTTATGAGCTCCGCCCTTGCAGGGCTGTTTGTGCTCGGCACTTCTAGCCTCGCCCTAGCTCAGACGGTCATTGTTACTCCAGAGCAGGAAACGGTCGTTCGCGAATATGTTAAGAAGAAGCCGCTTGCCTCCATCAAACTTCCTGGAGTGGAGCTCAACGTCGGCTCGGCACTCCCCGAAACGGTAGAACTGCACACGATCGATGCACCGGATATCAAGTACCGCTATGTGGTGGTAGACAACCGCACGGTCCTGGTTGACCCGGGCACCCGCAAAATCGTTCGTGTTATCGACTAACGCTCGGACCGCTGCCCCTTCCCCTGGATGCGAAGGGGCAGCCTTCATGCTCCGAGTTTGGTTGTCCACCCGCACTCACTCCCCAAAAAGCTAATTATGCTGGATAAAAAAACGGTCCCGCGGAAGCAGGACCGGTGAGGTGAATCATATGCGAGCATCCGCTCGGTAGGCCCCACAGTTAGCGGGGACACTAAGGGCTGGTGGGGCCTAGAGGCATCTCGATTGGGTCGACGATCGAGAGTATTTTCAAAGCTAGGGCGGCGGAAAAGGTTCCGCCATGGGACTTCAGTCTCAAACGGCCAGCGCAAAGGTCTTAGGTTCGTTGTCGGCCTCTACCCTCGCGTTAGTTTTCTTCTGAGCCCAAGCAGCACAGCGCCTAACTGCCTTGGGCGGGCAACGGCGCCGGAGCGCCTCCTTGCAGTCCGCAGGAACAAGCTTTGCTGTCGTTGCCCGATTGGAGGATTGAGGATCTGCGAATGTACGAACCACACACTTACGCAACGCCACAGAGGAAGTTAACGACCGGTCTACCCGTCGGCATGGTGCTTCTGTCAATGGTTGCGACCACTGCTTCCCTGCTGGTCGGAGGCGAACCAGAGTTGATCCCGGAAATCGGTAGAGCAGCATGAGCGAAGCTGCCCGGTACCGTACATTCCAGTCGATACATTATGCGATCTTTTGAGCACAAATCGTGAGCAAAATAGGAAGAGGTCGGGTCATGGCGAACTGTCAGAGCTGGAGGCCATCGACGTTCTGCTATCGAAGAACTGACGCTGCGCGAGAACAGCCGTATCAAGAAGGGCATTGCGGATGGGCAGGCTCGCAACCATCAAAACCCTGGCGGGCTTATCAGCCTGTCGTCGCGGGCAGCGGTAACCTCTTCCCCAGTTCGTCAACGGTCGCTACGAACGCGGCGCTGTGATCCTCACCTCCAACCGCGGCTTCGCAGAGTGGGGCGACGTCTTTTGGCGATCGCGTCGTCGCCACCGCGCTGCTTGACAGAATACTTTACAACGCCGTCGCATTCAGATCGAAGGATCAAGCTATCGCCTGCGACAACATGCGGAACTGATGCCAGAGCACGTGCGTTCCAAACCCCTCATCACTCCACCCGCTTTCTTGCCACCACCAAGATCACGGGGACGGCCACCGAAAAATGGTCACGCATTCCTGCTACCCACGTCGGCATAACTGGGGAATTTTACTTCGGCACTTTGAGGAAATTTCCAGCGGCATGACATCCTTGTGTTGCGCCTCCCGGGATCTACGAGCCTGCTGAGCGTAGCGCCGCAAGTCCAGCCGGTCCGAGAACATCTTCACTGCGTGTGGAGCGGCGAAAGTTGTCGAAGTAGAGCGTCCATTCGCCCTGAGATGCCGAGCGGTAGGGGCCGAACTTGAAATACTGCCTAGAGCCCAGCCCATGTTCGTCATGCCCGATATGGCCTCGGACCGTCACGATCCAGCGGTCGTTGGCGAAGAGTTCGATATGCCCTGTGCCATCCGGTCCCGGCTGGGTCATCACTGCAAAGTCAATCCAGCCACTATGCGGCGTCGGCAGCTCATTACCCCTGTGGATGACGGTGATGCGATCCGTGTGGGCCGTGAACAGGCGCCCGTCCTGTGGCTTCCAGCCAGGGTCGGTGGCAACCAGCGCACGCATCTGGCGCTTTTCCGGCCGCAGAAAAACCGGCGTGAGGGCCGATGTGCCGGTCGACAAAGAAGAGCGCCGAGGGATCACCGGAAAACTGGTCTCAACGGTCGCAAACAGTCGGCCGCGAACGAGACGAAGCGCCAGGAACGGGCTAAAGTCACCCCTCGCCTCCGGACCGATCTCGCGCTTCCATTGGGCGATCAGATGGCGGTGGTCCCCTTGCGGGATGGGATCGGCAAACCTGACGGAAAAGCCGTACCAGACCGCCTTGTCATATGGTACGCGCAGCGTCGTGCGTTCCCACACCTCCGCTCGCTCGCTTCGATCGTCTTCGCCCTCAAAAAGCGGTCGGACGCTTAGCTTCAACGCGCCGGCACTGCCAAAGGTGACATTTCGCTGGAATTCGACTGATCCGGCACGTTGCTCGACATTGTCACGATAGTAGAGCCCCCCCAAAGGCGAGAAGCTGTCGCCTTCGAAACCGTCAACAAGGTTGGCTTCCCAGGACAACGGCGTCGCCGCATCGCTATTGCCGTCAAGTGCGTTGTCAGCGGTTTCCAATTCTTTCTCCTGAATTATCCTCCGCGCTCGCAACGTATTTGTGCTTTAGGCCTCTTCCTGTCTCGCGACAGTCCATCGTGAACCTGCGGTCAGCGATGTGGTCGTTGCACCGGGTAACATAACGGCTATTGTTTGAAATCAGTCGACCGGGCCCACCGCAGACGTCACAAGTATGGTAGGAACGGTCTGCGATCTCATGATAGATCCCGCTAAGCGCAGCCGCCAGTTCTGCCGACAGGCGGAAGTCATCCGTCGGACTGAGGTAGCAGCGAAGACCACCCCACTTTTCCTCTATTTGCCGAACGTAGACCTTGGAAAGCAGCCCTTGATTGCTGAGGAATACTTCGACACGCCGTAGATATTCCTCAATCAATCCGCTCCAGCCGGTATTGGCAATCAGGAAAAGGGACCACGTCTCCTCGCTCGTATTTGGATCAAAAAGACAAGCATAGCTTTCACGAACGTGTACAACGAACTCCGCATGTGTCATGCAGAGACTCCTTTCGCATGAACCCGGGGGGCTGGAAATAACACCGGCTGTCAGCGCAGTTAGGCCTTCCCGTCTTGCAGCTGCCATTGGTATGCCGAATCTGCTCGGTAGTTCGATCGGGCACACTTCGGCTGCCTCAAACCCTCTTCTTGTCAAATCCCGATCCGCGCCGAGCGTCGACGACGTGATAGCCGCCGACACCCGGCTTGCTGAAAGGACCGAGCGGAATGCGACGGCGTTCGGTGAGACCTGGCTTGCGACAAAGCCGAATCCATCGCGCGCGGGGTGACGGCCGTGAACGAGGCGGCGAGAGGCCGCCCCAGTCCCAGGGTGCAATCAGCTCACCTTCTTCACGGGCGGTATCGTCCATGAGCCGTCGATGATGGAAGGATTGCTCTCATTGGGCCAGTAGAGGCGCATCATGAGGATAAACTTGCCTTTGGGCGCCGGCAGCCAATTGGATTCCTTGTCCGGTCCGGGCGATTCATGCTGGATCAACAGGTCGATCGAGCCGTCCGGATTTGCCTTGAGCGGCTCCCGTGCACTGATGGAGTAGCGATTAAGCGGATTGTCGACAAAGAAGTAGTCCGCGTCATACATGGTCAAGGACCAGAACCCCGAAACCGGTGGCGTAAGTCCCTTCTTGAATGTCAGAACGTACTTTTCGGACCCGTTATATGCCCGCTTGATCACACCGCCGCCGGATTTCTGCGATGTCGGATAGATCGCATCCTGCGGCCGGTTTGCTCCCAGACCGATCGCGGTGATGAGGGCGCGCTGGATATAGTTGGTGCCATAAATGCCAGTCTTCGTCGTGAAGCCCCAGCCGTCGATGTCCTGCACGTCGCCGTCGCTGAATTTGAAATGCGTCATGATGCGGGCGAAGCCGAGCTCAGGGACGCGCTTCACAAAGGCCGGATCGAACTTGGCCTTGTCGAAGTCCTGGCCGGGAACGATGCCGAGTTCGGCGAGCTTGGCGACCATCGGCGCATCCGCGTCGGTCGGCGGGTTTCGTTTCAGGAGCTCGGCGAACAGGGTGAAGTACTCGATGGCGTTCATGCTGTTGACTTGCTCGCGAACGGCAGTCTCCATATCGATGGCCGGATCGACCTTGCCCTTGGGGGCGGTCCACTCCTTGCCCCATGCGCTCAAGGGATAGAGTTTGACCTCATCCTGGAGCTTATGAACCTCCGCGTAGTCCTCCGGCGTCCCGGTGCAATAGATGCGTCCAAGCAGCCAGACGATGCTCGTCGGAGACTTGTACTGGGTCATGCCCTCCGGTACCTTGCCTTCCCACCCAGGACCGGTCACCACGAAGGTCTGCGCCCCCGTACCGGTCGTCCGCTTTCCGGGAACGTCGAACACCGTCGTCCAGCCGTCCAGCATCGGAAACAGAGCATAACGATCTTTGAGGTCGGGCAAGCTGACCACCCAAGGTTCCTCACCCACATCGAAGAATGCCGTCGTATAGAGCGTATCGGCATTGGGCGCCGTCACGTCGCGGAATTTGGCATCCGGATACTGGCGCAACTTGATGACGTGCCCCATCGGACCTCGGGTTCCTTCGACCTCGGCGACGTTGGTAATCACGCGCCGGGTCATTTCCATCGTCACGAGAGGGTAGGCGTAAATGTACGCTTCGACTGCGAGCGCGAACTCATCGAGCCCTTCCGGCAGATCTGCCACCAAACCGTCGGCGGCGTTCGCCGACGAACCCACAGAACCAGCGGCCATCAGTCCAAGACCGGCCACCGTTAATTCACGGCGCGTGATATGCATTACTTGCCCTCCAAAAAACAATTTGTAACGAATGCAACTGTGCGGACAATCCGCGCGCAATCAAAAGTTGAAGCACCACTGGACACGGGCTATTGGACGAGACCGAGGTTGATCAATTGGACCCGCCGGTTTTCCGGCGCTTTCAGGTTGGCTGCATCGAGCGGCCACTCCTCGCCCACGCCAATCGAATACAAACGGTCTGGTGCGATCGCAAACGTGGTCGAAAGCGCCTCGGTTATGGCATTGGCGCGCTGCGCGCTAAGCTTGAGATTGTGTTGGGCGTCGCCGGTCGAACTCGTGTGACCGACCACGAGAAACTTGTAGCGCCGCAGGTTGGGGTGGTGCAGCGCATCGGCGATCAGGCCGACCGTGCGGTAAGATTTTGGCTCGATGGCGACGGAGTCGTTCTCGAATTCGATATCTAGGATCAATTGCGACAGCTTGGAGAGTTTCTGCCAGTTCGGAAGGTTGGCGACACCTTTACCCGCACTTGCCGTTGCCTCCTCCACCAGAAGCGCGACGTCAATTGCGGGCGCCGCGTTTTCCACCCTCCCGAGGGTACGTACAAGTTGCATGTCACTGATTTGCTGCGCCACCCCCTCGCCAGCGGACAGCATCAGCCCGATCGTCAGCAACGCCTTAAATTGGATTCGCTTCATTGGCTCACCTTTCGTTCTCAAGAAGGTCTCAACGCCACCCTGCGTCGATGATGGCTTGGCCGCATTGTCCTTCGTTCACGCGCGTCGCCTTGTTCAGACAGGAGAGAACATTGCCCTCGCCCTTGACGCTTTTGCAGTACTGGGCGATGTCGTGTTTGCAAATCGTCGCAAAGGACGACTGCGCCGCCTGGCGTTGACGTATCGAGGTGATCACGTTCGCCAGTGTCACGGTACACGCCGGCGAGACTTTGCCCTCGTTCTGCTCGAGACAGGACTGGATGCGGCCGCTGCCAAGGTTGAGCCCCTTGCAATATTTCCGGATGTCCGATCCGCAATCGTTGGCGAGCAAGCTCACAGCATCGGCATAGCTGATGGTGTCTGCCCGAGCGACGGTGGCGAGGGCAAGAACAGTGAGAACTATCGTTCCTGCGAAAACTGCACGTCTGTTCGTCATGGCAAGTCCGATCGAAAACAACATTAAACTCGGCTGCCCGGCCGATAGCCGAGGCGTTAGCCAGCGTTGACATGCGCAATGCGGTCGCCAAAAGGGAAGTAGCTTACAGTATGCAACGCCCCTGCTACGGTTACGTGGGCAATTCGCAGGCGCGGAGACTGCACGATGGCGAGCGCTGCCGACATCCCGTCTCGGCGGCTGTTTGCCATCTCCATGTCCCCGGCGGAGCGTTCGTCGCAGCGGGAGTGTGAGGTTCCATCGACCGCCGGAACGTGGATCGGCGCCGCGAAGGTCACCAACGAGCATTTGTCATCATCGCATGCCCAGGCATCGTTACGATTCCGTGAGCCGCAACGGAGCTGGGGAAGAGACCCCTGAGATGTTTTCTTACCGGGGCTGGTGCAGCACGGCACGGCCGCGCGCCCGTCACTGACCGTGGCATCCGCGAAACTCCTTCAAATTTTTCCTGCGAATCCGCCCAGAGATGCTTCGAAACCAACGCTTACCACTGGTGTGGCAAACTCTAGGGGGCACAAAAATCGAGGTGGTGGTCCGATATGATTTCTGGACGAGCAAAACGTGACAGCGTAGGTTACATAAAGGGACGGCAACTAAATCAGTGATTGTCGCAGCTGAGTGGGTAGGGGGCGATTGATGGACACATTGGTGGCACACGGATCGGAGGAGATGGCGGAATCGTCAGGATCTGTGCCAAGTCCAGCAGATATTCGTGACCAACTTGCACGCATCATTTCGAGTGCCGAGTTTCCAAAAGGAGGCCGCGGCCCGGCCTTTCTCAGTTTCGTTGTCGAGGAGGCCCTTGCGGGGCGAGCGCTGCGCCTAAAAGGCTACACAATCGCGGTTGAGGTATTCAAGCGGAGCGAAGACTTCACCCAGGATGACCCGGTCGTCCGCATCGAGGCCGGACGGCTGAGACGTGCGCTCGAGCGCTACTATCTCGTGGCCGGACAGGACGATCCCGTCAGGATAGATATTCCAAAAGGACGCTACGCGCCTTCGTTCACCTGGAACGCTCCGATCTCAGCGGCCCCCATCTTTGCCTCTGTCGAGGAGGAGGGCAAACAGCTCGATCACTCATGGCCGCGTCGGGGGTGGCTAATGCTCGGCCTTTTCGGCGTCATCGCACTTGCGGCGCTGACATACTGGGGAAGCGAGCGCATAGTTGAGGCTGCGAAGCGGAGCGGAACCGCAATCTCGCCTGACGAGCCGACGTTGGTGATCGCACCTTTTGCCAATCTCGGCGAGGGCCCGCAGGCTCAACTTTACACATCAGGGCTGACAGAGGAACTGCTCACCGCCCTGCCACGGTTCAAGGAGATCATGGTCTTCGGCCGCGAGACGTCGAAGTCTCTCTCCCCACAGGTTGAGGCTTCCGAAATTCGTGGTGGGCTCGGTGCTCGCTATCTGCTTGCAGGCGCCGTCAGGGTGTCTGGCCCTAAGGTCCGAGTGACGGCGCGCCTATTAGACACATCCGACGGCGCAATCCTGTGGTCCCAGACCTACGACGATGACCTAACAAGCCGGGAACTTTTCGCCATCCAATCCGACGTCGCGAGCAAGGTTGCGGCCGCTGTAGCCCAGCCGTACGGCGTCATCGCGCAGGCTGCCACAGCAAGCCCGCCCCCAGATGACCTCGGGGTCTACGCCTGCACACTGCGCTTCTACGCGTATCGTTCGGAACTGAGCCCGGAGACCCATCTCAACGCCCGAGACTGTCTTGAAAGCGTCGTGGCACGTTACCCCAGTTATGCGACGGCATGGGCAATGTCGTCCATTTTATACCTCGATGAGGATCGCTTCCGCTTTAACCTCAGGAGTGGCCAGCCGGCGCCACTTGAGCGGGCGTTGCACTCGGCCCGACGGGCGATCGAACTGGAACCAGGAAATACCCGGGCGCTTCAATCCCTGATGATCGCGCTTTTCTTCAACCAACAACTCACCGAGGCGCTTCAGGCCGGCGAGGAGGCGCTGGCATTAAACCCGAACGACACGGAGCTGTTGGGCGAGTTCGGAACGCGACTCGCAATCTGTGGCCAGTGGCAGCGTGGCGCGGATCTCCTTGACCGAGCTCTTACGCTCAACCCCGGTGGCGCAAGCTACTACCACGGAGCACGAGCGCTCGCGGCCTATATGCTGAACGATCCTGATAAAGCGGTGAGCCTCATCCGCAAGACGAATCTACAAAAGTTCCCGATGTTTCACCTGGTCGCAGCCGCAATCTTCGCCGACGCTGGATTGTTGGATGAGGCGAGGCGCGAGGGAGAGATCTTCATGAAGATGCGCCCGGATTACATCCCGAACATCATCGAAGAACACAGGAAGCGCAACATTGAGCCGAGGGACAACCTCCGGATGATCGCGTCGCTTCGAAAGGCGGGCCTTCCCGTGCCGAGCGCCGAGGAAGTTGAAGCGAAGGTATTGGCCACCGCCGCATTCAAAATCCCCTGAGGCTTCCGCGGCGGACAGATTCTACAGTCTGCCCGCACAGAGCCTACCAGACGTTACGGGTGTTCGTTCTCCGCGGTGTCTACAGTTTGTCGATATCAGACGCCAGCCGGCGACTGACGCTTGCCAAGCACCAAGAGGCATAGGCCGATGATCCGCTGGAATACGAATAATGCCCTTTCAACCGCAGCGTTCTGTTTACTATTGGGGCTGATACCGCAAGCAGAAACGCTGGCGGCAGAAGCTGAGGCCAAAAGCCTCCTCAAGGCGATGTCAGACTATCTCGCTTCACAAAAGGCGATATCCTTCGCCTACGATTCAAACCTGGAAGTCGTCACCAAGGACCATCAGAAATTGCTGCTCGCGAGTTCCGGCAAGATCGAGTTGGGGCGACCGGACAAGCTGCGCGCCACGCGGTTTGGCGGCTTCGCCAATGTTGAAATGGTTTTCGACGGCAAGACGGTGACGCTGGTCGGAAAGGATATAAACCTTTACACCCAGGTGGATCTCCCGGGCACGGTCGAGCATCTGGTCGATGCAATGCGCGACAAGCTCGGCAAGCCGGTGCCCGGTGCGGACCTGCTCCTGCCCGACGCCTATGACAAGCTGATGGAGGGCGTAACCGACGTAAAGGACCTCGGCAGTGGGGTGATCGGGGGTGTCGAATGCGACCACCTCGCTTTCCGGGCGAAAGACGTCGACTGGCAGATTTGGATCGCGCAGGGAGAAAACCCCCATCCCTGCCGCTACGTGATTACCGCCAGCCAGGTCGACCAAGGTCCGCAATACAGCATCCAAATTTCGGACTGGAAGACGGGCGTCGATGTCGTGGCGGAAGACTATAGCTTCGTCAACAAGACCGACGCCAGGAAGGTCGACCTGACGGATCTTGCCGACATAGACGAACTACCCGATCACCTGGCCACGGGAGACGACAAATGACCGCGCACGGGAGACTGAAGACCGTTCTGTTTATTGCTGCGCTTTTGCTTCCCGCGATCGATGCCGCTGAGCAGGCAGCGATCCTTAGGCCCTACGCTTTTCCGAAGCCCGCCGAGGCTCGTGTCGGTCGGCCGCTGACACCTGTCAGCGTCGCGGGCGTCGCTCGGCGAACCGTGCGGCGCTGCGCCGTTGGCGTCTATTACTGCTAGGGCCCGAAATCTCAGGGGAAAGTTGGAAGCGTTTTGATCAACACAAACACCAGCACTGAGCGCGTCGCTTCATTCTCAAGCTGTCTGCGCCGGATGATCCTTTGCCTTACGCTCATCTCCGTTTCCGGATGCGGCGGCCATCCGAAGGGTGTGCTGACGCCCGTCGCCGAGACGTCCGCCGATGCAAGCCGCGTCGAAATGCTGATCACAACCACGCGTGACCGCTCGGAAGTACCCGGAGAAATGTTCACGGGCGAGCGCGCGCGTGCGCCAGCGTTTGCGGACATCACCGTATCTATCCCTCCTATCCGAAAGGTTGGCGATGTCGCGTGGCCAAAGAAGCTGCCTCCCAATCCGGCCACCGACTTCGCAACTCTGAAAGCGGACGAATTGACAAAGACTGAAGCTAAGGCCTGGCTGAATGCTTCGGTCAGGAAGAGTCCCGACCAAAGCGTGCTTGTGTTCATCCACGGGTTCAACAATCGCTTCGAAGACTCCGTCTACCGCTTTGCCCAGATCGTCCATGATTCCGGCGTCAAGAGTGCGCCCGTTCTTGTGACCTGGCCATCGCGGGGCAGCCTCTTGGCTTACGGCTATGACCGTGAAAGCACCAACTATACCCGCAACGCGCTGGAATCACTGTTCCAATATCTGGCTGCGGACGAAGAGGTGAAGGATGTCTCGATCCTTGCTCATTCGATGGGAAACTGGCTCACGTTGGAAGCGCTTCGCCAAATGGCAATCCGTAACGGACGCCTGCCGGCAAAGTTCAAAAACGTGATGCTCGCGGCCCCCGACGTCGACGTGGACGTGTTCCGCTCGCAGATCGAGGACATGGGCAATCAGCACCCGCGGTTCACCCTCTTCGTGTCGCAGGACGACAAGGCACTGGCTTTCTCGCGCAGGGTCTGGGGTGACATTCCCCGACTGGGATCGATCGATCCGGAGCGGGCCCCTTACAAGCAGGAGTTAGCGGACCACGATATCACCGTCATTGATCTGACCAAGGTGAAGGCCGGAGACAGCATGCACCATGGCAAGTTCGCAGAATCGCCACAAGTGGTCCAATTAATCGGCGCCCGGATTTCCGAGGGCCAGACGTTGACCGACAGCAAGATGGGCCTTGGGGATCACCTCATCGCTGGAACGACGGGGGTTGCGGCAGCAGCAGGCAGCGCCGCGGGCCTGATCCTCACCGCCCCGGTTGCTGTTGTCGATCAAGCCTCTCGCGAAAACTACGCTCACCACCTCAGTGGGTTAGCGGGCCGGTCGAGCTCTGAGCAGGAAATCGCGGTTAAGGACTGCACGTCAAAACAACGGCTGGAATCTAAATCAACGTGTGGCGCGACAGAATTGAGGGACAACCAATGAAAAGATGCGCCGGGGCTTCGGTGTCCCTCAATGGATAAGCCTCTGCCGCTCCGACGTAGAGTCCAAGCGGCGCGTAGCCTTTCGCGAAGCCCTACGCCGGCGCGTCGGTTGCGGCGGCCAATGATCATACGCCTTACGGCTTCTATCCTTTCCCTTGCCGCTGATGGATTTCTTGAAAGAACGGAGCATTTTATGAAGAGACTTGTTACGGCCGCCATCGTCGCGAGCGCGCTCTTGTGCGGGCCGCTGATGGCAGCTGACCTTAATGCTAATCGAGCACCGGACGACGTTCCTGCGATCGAGGAACGATGGACCTATTCGATCACGCCTTACTTCTGGGCAGCAGGTCTTTCTGGCGAGACCGCACAGTTTGGTCTTCCTACGGTCAACATGGACGCGAGCTTTAGTGACATTTTCGACAACCTTGATTTTGGCGGTATGCTCATGGGAGAGGCCCGGAACGGACGATTCAGCGTTTTCGGCGACCTGATCTACACCAAGCTTTCCGCCGACGATAACACGCCACATGGTTTGTTGGCGACGAGTGTCGACGTCGACACTCAGACATTCGCTGGCCTTTTCGGCGTGGGTTACTCGGTCCTTGAAGGACCTGAGGGCCGCCTGGATGTCGTCGGCGGCCTGCGGGTGTGGTCAGTGGAGACCGAGATTTCCTTCAACGGCGGAATTCTCGGTGGGCGCAGCTATACCGACAGCGCCACATGGGTCGATGGCCTCGCGGGGGTGCGCGGCACCTATAATTTCACACCAAACTTCTACGCGATTGGATGGGGTCTTGTCGGTGGTGGCGGTGCCAACATCGACTGGGATGTGATGGCAGGGGTTGGGTACAACATCAACGAGACGGTTTCTGCAACAATTGGTTACAGGGCGCTCGGCGTTGATTACCGTGACAACGGCTTCATTTTCGATGTCGTGCAACAGGGCCCGATCGTCGGTTTCACGATTCGCTTTTGAACCCATTTGCGAATGCTTGGAGTACCGCGCCAAAGGCATCAGAGCCGAACAAGATAAGGGTTTTCGGAAGGGACGAATTTCCGTGCAAACGAAGATCCGCTCTTGGACGGCGGTCGAACAACGCGCTGTGTTAATACGCGCAGCAACTGTGATCGCCCTGCTCCTTTTCGCAAGCAGTCCGCCTTGGCGCAAACCAATCACACCGCCGGGTTAACACCCAACGTCGAAGAGTTTCTGGACCTACTCGGGAAAAGTGACGTTCAGGATTGGCTCCGCGCCCGACAACAAGCCAGTGGCGCCTCCGAAAGCCGCAAGGACCTGCCATCCGATGGTTCCTTCGGAAAAGCCTTTTCGGAACGTCTAAAGGCGATACGAGTGCATCTCAACGAGCTTTGGCAAGTCGTGCCGCGCATGAATACCGAAGTGGAGAAGGCACAACACAGCGACTGCGGTTGGCGAGCAACGGCGCGGGCTTTATCACAATCTTTGCCACGGCGGGCGTGCTGGTGGGTTTGGGACTTGCAGCCTTGTCTCTCGATACGGCCTTGATTTCGCTTAAGCCTTTGGGAAGATCGTTACCAAACAAGCAGAACGTCTGGGTGCTGCAACGTCGCGGGAGCAAGTCGTGCCGCGCATCCAGCTCGGTGCAATCGCAAAGGAAGCGCCTGCCTCGGCGCAACCGAGGGAAACGCCGGAATTCGTCAGCACCGGCGCGCTCCGAATGAGTGCGCAGGGGATTTCGAGCTACTTTTGCATACAGCGAATGGGTGCTGGATACCGCCCGACCAGTTCATCGACAGTCAACAGGGTGACACCCTCCACGATCGATTGAGCGACTAAAATCCGATCAAAAGGGTCCCTATGGATCGCTGGTAGTCCATCCACCGCTACCGCGTGTTCGCTGGTGATTGGGAGCTCTTGGTAGCCGTTATCGATGAGACCGCGGCGAAGTAGGCGAGGATCCACGGTAAAATCGGCGCGGCCAAGCCCGCGCTTGATGGCCACCTCCCAGAGACTCACCGCGCTAAATAGCAAAACATTGTCGGTATTTTCGATTTCAGCCAGAACGGCGGGCGGCAGTTTCCCAGGCTCTCCCGCAGCCCAAAGCAGAAGATGCGTATCCAGCAGGAGTTTCATCATTCGCCGCCAAACAGTTTCTCGATATCTTCGCCACCCATCCGATCGAAGTCTTCCGGTACGGAAAACTGCCCCGCCATGAATCCGACGCGACGAGTTTCATCGGCGGCAGGGGCCTCGACCGCGACGACCTTCACCAACGGTTTACCCGATTTGGCAATTATAAAGGACTCGCCTTTCGCTGCCTTCTCAATGAGCCGGGACAAATGAGTTTTCGCCTCGTGAATATTTACAGTGTGCATGGCCCTACCTCGAACTTAGTTCTGTAAACTTAGTTCAGTCTCGACCTGATAGCAAGCATGACCGCGCCGAAGTATCGACTTTGACGCCCAGCGGTCCAGAGAATGCAGGCAACTCGGCGACAGCAGTAGTTCGAGATGGCAGTAGCCATCGTCGCTGCGATGGTGACCCGGCCGGAAGATATCGCTCATCCGCGTCTTTCAGACAGGCGTGCGCGGACCGGTAATAGTCCGATCAGGGTCAGAAACGGCAACGCGCCCAAGAACTGCGCCAAGATGGGGCGGCCACAATTCAGAGCTCCGCAGTTCGACGCTCGTCTAACGCCAAGTTTTTTGAGATATTGAGTACGGTAGATCACCCGATCTGCCCAATCAGCAAGGGAGGATGTACTATGCCACTGTTCATAACCACAGGGTGCTATACAGCCACGTCAGCGAAGGGAATGATTGATAGTCCATCGAACCGAGAAAAGGCGGCCCGTGGCATCATGGAAGCAGCGGGCGGGAAACTGCATTCCTTCTACGTCACGACCGGCGAAACCGATTGGATGGCCATCACGGAATTCGACGATGGCGCTGACCTGGTCCCTGCACTTCTCGTCGTTGGCGCATCGGGAGCCGTCTCGAATGTCAAAACCGTGCGAGCCTACACGGGCGCGGAATTCAAGGCTGCGCAAGAGAAGGCGGGCAAAATCGCATCTTCCTACAGGCCCCCGGCAAAATAAGCAGACCACTGGTTGAAACATCTCTGGCAGCGGACCGAACCTCCGCTGCCAGAAACGATGTGTTGGCGCGCGAATAGGCCTCGGAGACTCGGCCCATGGGGTGACGATCCTTCTGCATTAATGAGTATGGGAACATATCTAGAAATATGATTTTATTGCGAAATTTAATGTTTTCGCAGAAAATACTTGTTAGTTAACGACTGAAAAAACTTGCAAATGCACAGCATCATTGACTTGTCACACGCAACGGCGAGCCCGCTCCGCGTCGATTTCCGACACGCACGACGGATGGCCTACGGCTTCCGCGACACGCACAACAGCGCGCGAAGAGGCATCTATGGGATGGTCACGGATGACCGTCATCAGAATGACTGTCAATTGGAAGTGTATCGAGCAAAATACAAGCGCCTTCACAGATGAATCACGCCGCGCCGCGCGGCGTGGGCGACCGCATCGGTGCGGCCGGTGGCATCAAGCTTGTCGATGATGCGGCCGACATGAAATTTCGCTGTATCGACAGAGATGCCGAGTTTGCGAGCAATCTCCTTATTCGAAAGGCCTTCTGCGAGAAGCGCCACGACTTCGCGTTCGCGGGAAGTCAGACCCGCCTCCTCCGTGGCGGCCCGCGCCGTGGAGAGGACCAGCTCGGACATCTCCCCTTCCGGCGCCAGACGCACCCAATCGACAGACGTAAGCAGCTCGCTCAACCGCTCCGCAAGCACCGGATCGTCGATGCGCACCGCGATCGTAACAGGGCCCGTGTCACTCATCGGCGGGGTCGGGTCGCGATAGTGACCGCCGCCTCGACATCAGCGCCCGCACGCCTGATCCCCAAGGAGACCGATCTGCCAATCGATTGATGATCAAGGGTCCGCACGAGCGCATTGACCGAAGGAACGGCCTCACCGTTCCAGTGGACGATGATGTCTCCTTGCAGGACCCCACCAATAGCACCGGGTCCGTCGGGGTCAACACTCATGACCATCGCCCCCTGGCCGCCACCGGTAACGGCGACCTGATGGAGCCCGAGGCCGAGATAGCCACGCGGGACTTCGCCATGCGCCAGGAGGAGAGCCGCCGCGCGTTCAACGGTTGCAGAGGGGATGACGAAGGTTCGGCCCCGGGGGCCGCGCACCGCCATTCCAAAGACATTGCCCTCCGCGCTGATCGCCAAGCCCCCCTCCGCGCGACGTCGCAATCTCACGTCGAGCTCGATACGTGCATCGATTTTCCCGCCGCGCATCGATCGCCACGCAGGACCAACCGCGATCGCGCTGCCGAATGAAACAAGTGACGCGCTCTCGGCGGCCGCGGCGACCACGACGAGTGCACCAGGTCGAGGCACCACTTGGTCGAGCACAGCCGACGGCGCGGGGGCTCCCTCGACTCGAAGCAGCGCAATGTCAGTCGACGGATCGCGCCCCACCAGGCTGGCTGGGTGTTGCGTGCCATCCGAGAATTCGATGAGGATCTGACCTTCGTCGGAAAGAGCTTCATCTGCGGTGATGATGAGGCCTTCGCGCCAGACGAATCCGGTGGCGAGCGAACGGGTTGAGGCAATTTCAACAATGCTCGGCGCCACCGCAGCGGCGGCTTCGACGATCGTGGAAGATAATTGAGCGAGGAAACTAGGTTCAGTCATGGGTGATCTCCTGTAAAGCCTAATGTGTGTCTTTACGGCGGTGATAGCCACTGCCCGTTCAGGTAGGCCGATCACGCTCGGCTTGCCCGCATCCCAACGCCTCGGCGCTCATCACTTGTCGACGTACGCGGCTAGCCTATTATTTCAACGCGATCTGGAAAGTCAGGATAGCGCCCGTGGCGTCGTAGCTGGGGAGGGAGTAATCTCGCTGAGAGAGTACAGCGGACCGAACCTCCGCTGCGAGAAGCGATGGTTGGCGTGCAAAGCGGCCGCGAGATGCTCGATTCGCTGGGGACCAATCGAACTGGTCGCGATCGCGAGGAGGCAGCGGCAAAGGCGCGCGAGGACGGCGATCCGGTTTCGCGTAAAGGAGTCCGTTACGCACAGGCGACCTCATGAACGCAGCAATTATCCGTCCGTGCTAGTTCGGAATGACCTACAGGCCGACTTGCTCCATTCGTGTCGACCCGGCGTCAGGGGGCAAGCGGCTTGTCTTCCCGATTGCGAAAACTGGCCCTCACCAGCCTTTGCACCGCACATGTAACGACGCCGGTTTGAAATGCCTGCTTTCCCGCTTCAGATTACCCGTGCTGTTACAGTGTGGATCGAGTTGTTGCCGTAGCCCAGCCGGTTCCACACGGCGTGTTCGGGTTGTGTCCGGCCCGCCGTGTCGGTGGCGCGCGCCCGCACGGAGAGTGGCCCCGTCTCCTCAAATCGCGTGATCAACTCCCACCATTGCCACGCAGCCCGTCGTCGTTCGCCAACGAGCCGTGCCTCGCACCAAGGTCCGTCGTTCAGGCATACATCGACCCTGGAGATGCTGCCGGCGCCCGACCATGCGACACCCCGGATCGCGGTCTCGCCGCGCGGCAGGTTCTCCCCCTCATCAGGCGAAGATACCAGCGCTCGCACATTCATCAGCTTCACCGGCGCGCGCTCGTCATGCCCGTTGCGCACCCAATGGTACCAGTACTTCTCCGCCTGATAGTACGCTTCACAGGGCTTGTCGGTAACGACGATCTCGGTCAGCCACTTGACGGACGCCACCGCATACCAACCGGGCACGATCAGCCGCAATGGATAGCCATGGGGCGGTGACAGTGGCTCGCCGTTCATCTCGTAGGCAAGAAGCGCATCCGTTTCACCGATTTGGTCCAAGCTTAAGCCACGTTCGAAACGAACCGGCGCGACGTGCCCGTCGACGACCCCGCTGTCGGCACCGCGGAAGGTGAGTTCCGTCGCCCCGGGTCGCAGGCCCGCGCGCTCAAGCACTTCCATCAGGCGAACCCCGGTCCACTCGGCGGTGCTGACGGCGCCCAGTCCCCAGGCTTCGCCGGGTACGGCAGGATCGAATAGGCTGCGGCCGTTGCCGGCGCATTCCAGTGTCACCACGAGGCTCTCCGCATGAAGGTTGTGAAGCTCCCTCATGCACAGTTTCAGTGGCCGTTCGACCAGCCCGCCGATCGACAGCCGGTAGTTGTCACCGCCAAGGTTCGGAATATCGAAGTGGTTACGCAAGTAGAACCGACCGTTCGGCATCACGGCACCGCCTGCAAGGTCCGGCACCGAGGTCTCGCCATTCAACGGATTAACGCTGTGAATGAGAAGGCCAGCCTCGATGGCATCCTGGCACGCATCTGCGGGGTTGAGCACCTCTGCAGACACGTCCACCGGGCGCCCATCACAGCCGCCGCTCGAAACCATCGCAGCGCAGGTCATCGCTGCCGTCACTTCGACCTCGCCGGCTTGACGGAGAGGCGTCAAAAAAGCCTGAAGCACGGTCTCATCCGCTGCCTCGGCAATGAAGAACAGTGAATGTGAGCCCTGCGCAACAGCTTCCCCCTTGATCAGCACACCGTGGCGGGCAGCGCTCGGCCGGCTCAAATGATTCAACAGCATCGCGCCCTTGGCCGGATCGCGCGCGGGACAGGTTTCGGGTGAGTGCCGATGGTGCACAATGAACAGAGGCATCGAAAACTCCCTGCTGGGGCTTCGTCGAACTGGCTGGTCGGTCTGATACGATCAGTGGTGGTCCTTCGGTCTCTTAGGCACCTGCATGATCAGATAGAACCGCACCGCCTCCCGGCTAGGATTAGACGCCGGATTTTTGGATGAACATGCCTTGTCAGCCGCGCTAGGAATAGGTTGGCGGTTGATGTTGTGAGGCTGAAGGTCCGCTTTAGACCGGAATCCGAGACACATCCGTTGCCTTGAAAGGAATCGAACTGTTGACTTCCAGAGACCTTCAGAGCGCCAAACTGTCAGCCCACACAAAGACGATATTTCGCGAGCGCCAGATCGGACCGGCATCCGTGTATTCCCCGGCCCGCTTGCCGCCGAGCGCGTCGTAGAAAGCGATCGCAGGTTCGTTGCCGTCGACCACGCCCAGCCCAACTCCGGGAAATCCTCTCTCCCGCAAATGCAAAGCAAGCCTTGAGAGCAATAGGCGGCCGATGCCTTGGCGTTTGACATCCGGATCGACGTACAGGTTTTTGATCTCGCCGAGATCGCCAAAGATCCCGGCTGAGGGCGCGCCGGCGGCGCCGATCGCGACCGGCCTTCCCTCCAATTCGGCGAGAAGCACGATCTGGTCGGGATCGTTCGCCGTGAGCTTTTCGCGCCAGGTGCTACGGCGACGGGTTTCATCGAGCAGAGCGTAAACCTCCGGTGGGGCAAGACCACGATAGGTTTGCCGCCATACCCTCACGTGCAAATGCGCGATTGCATCCGCGTCGGCCGGGGCTGCTTGCCGTATCGTCACCTTTTCCATCGCCCGCTCCCTATTCCACCTGTGTCATCAGCCAACGTTGGAACGCCTTGAGCGCCGATGAAGGCTTGCGGTCCGTTGGGGTGGTGAACCAGTAGGCGACCTTGGATGCGTAGCCAATCCCCCCGGGATTGACGAGGCTTCCGGCCCTCAGTTCCTCCTCGACGAGCTGTGGTGGAACGAGGGCCATGCCCTGGCCGGAGATCGCGGCGCGCAGGACGAGCGTATAATAGTCGAAGCGCATGACGCCCTGTGGCTCGAGGTCCGGTTTCCCATGTTCCGCCACCAGGTCGATCCAGCGCAGCGGAGTGCTCGGATGCTCGATGATGACACCGCGCGCCGCATCCTCGAGGGTTTCACAGGAGCCGAGCCGCGCGAGATAAGCGGGTGCACAAACGAGCCGGACATCCTCGCCGAAGAGGTAGACCGAGTGTTCGTTCGCGAATGGCCCACGGCCGAAGCGGAACACTGCGTCCGGCTGAGCCGCCGGGTTGTCGGTCGCGAAGGTGGTGTACTGAACGTCGATATCCGGGTGTTTCTGATTGAAGTCGGAAAAGCGCGGCAAGAGCCAGCGGTCGCCGAGGATGGGCAACACCTTCAGCCGAAGCGTATGGGAATCGGGCTGCAGGCTCGCGGCGCGGAAGGCGGCCTCCTCCATCGCCTTGATCGCCACCTGCGCTTGTTCCAAATAGATGCGGCCGAGGTCTGTCGGCACCATGCCCGACGGCTTTCGCGTGAACATCTGCGCGCCGAGAAGGTTTTCGAGGGTCAGCAACTGCTTGCTCACGGCGCTTTGCGACAGGTTGATGCTTTCCGCAGCCGCCGTCGTCGAGCCTCGCTCCGCAATCGCAAGCATCACGCGAAGGGCAGTCATCGAAGGCAGTGGTACGGAGGTATGAACCAAGGGCATTCTCTGGCAAGGGGCTAGTCGGTTTCGTCATAACGGTATCGCTTTTTCGCGTTTGTGCAAGCGGTCCCTAAAAGGCAACCTCAACTCGGGAACATAATTACCGAGATGGGAGACTGTCATGACAGAACAAGCGACATCGCTTTGGGGAGGCCGATTTTCCAGCGGTCCCTCTCCGGAACTCGCGGCGCTCTCGCGAAGCAATCCAAGCTTTTTCCGCCTGTCCCCCGAAGACATCGCCGGGTCTCGCGCCCATGCGCGCGAACTTGCGCGCGCTGGCGTACTGAGCGAGGACGAACTGCCGCGGATGCTGCAAACGCTCGATACGATCGCGGCCGATGTCGCGGCCGGCCGCGAAAAGCCGAAAGCCTCGGATGAGGATCTTCACACCTTCCACGAGCGCCTGCTGATCGAGCGGCTGGGTGCCCTCGGCGGCAAGCTGCGTGCCGGCCGCTCGCGCAACGACCAGACCGCCAACAACACCCGGCTCTACCTTCGCCGCACGGCGCGGCGACTGGTGAAGCTGGTCCTTGCGGTGCAGGACGCACTCGCCACCCAGGCGAATGAGCATATCGAGACGGTCATGCCGGGCTTCACCCACCTTCAGCCCGCTCAGCCGATATCGCTTGGCCATCACCTGATGGCGCACGCACAGTCGCTCAGCCGCGACATCGAGCGCTTCATCGACTGGGACCGCCGCTTCGACCGTTCGCCGCTCGGCGCCGCCGCCCTGGCCGGCTCGGCTTTCGCCCGCGATACCGAAAGCTCTTCGCGCGATCTCGGCTACGCCCGTCCCTGCGAGAATTCCATTGATGCCGTCGCGAGCCGCGACGTGGTCTCGGAATTCCTGTTCGTGACCGCGATGCTGGGCGTGAACCTCTCGCGTCTGTCGGAGGAGATTTGCATCTGGGCTTCGCGCCAGTTCGCCTGGGTGAAGCTGCACGATTCCTACTCGACCGGCTCGTCGATCATGCCGCAGAAGAAGAATCCCGACATCGCCGAGCTGACGCGTGGCATGTCGGGCACCATGATTGGCAATCTTGCGGGCATGCTCGCCACTCTCAAGGCGATGCCGCTTGCGTACAACCGCGATCTCGCCGAGGACAAGCGCGCGCTTTTTGAGACGATCGATCTTCTCGACCTGATCCTGCCTGCCTTCGCCGGCATGGTCGCGACGTTGACCTTCGACACCGAACGCATGGCAGCCGACGCGCCACGCGGCTTCACGTTGGCAACCGAGGTGGCGGACTGGCTGGTGCGGCAGGGCATTCCTTTCTCGCATGCCCATGAGATCTCCGGCGCCGCCGTACGTTACTGCGAAGAGCGGGGCATGGAGCTTGACGGACTGACCGAGGCCGACCTGCCGAACATCGACGAAGCATTGACCCCGGATGTGCTTAAGGTGATCGACCCAGCCCGGGCGCTCGCCGAACGTTTCGGGCAGGGGGGAACCGCCCCCGCCCGCGTGCGCGAGCAGATCGCGGTCTTTGCCGACACCTGCAAAGAGCAGCGTGCCTGGGCCGAACAGGATCTCTCGGGTGTTGCCCTTGTCCCCTTAACGGGAGAGGAAGCATGACCGACACGCCCCTTCCCCAATCCAGCCGCGATGCCCATGACATCGCCCATCTTGAACTCGTTCCGCGCAGGCATGTGGGGCGCAAGGTCTTCGCCGCCATCGTGCTGCTGCTGGTGGCGCTCCTGATCCGCGCCTTCGTCGTCGGCCAGATCGAATGGCCGGTCGTCGGCCAATTCCTGTTCGCCCCCGTGATCATCCAGGGCATCTGGAACACACTGCTGATGACAGTCGCGGCGATGTCGCTCGGAATCGCACTCGGCGTCCTCATCGCGATCATGCGCATTTCCGGCAATCCGGTGCTCGAATACATCGCGCTCGTCTATGTCTGGATCTTCCGTGGTGCGCCGGCGCTACTGCAGCTGCTGCTCTGGTTCAACCTCGCGCTGATCTTCCCGACGATGGGCATTCCGGGCCTGTTCGAATTCAACACCGTCGAGGTGATGACGCCCTTCGTCGCCGCCATGCTCGGCCTGGGCATCCAGCAGGGCGCCTATACCTCGGAAGTCGTGCGAAGCGGCCTCCTGTCCGTGGACGCCGGCCAGTACGAAGCCGCTCGGACGATCGGCATGACGGGAATGCAGACGCTGCGCCGCATCGTGCTGCCGCAAGCCATGCGCGTCATGGTCCCGCCTGTTGGTAACGAGGTGATCAGCATGGTCAAGCTCACCTCGCTCGCCTCGGTGATCCAGTATTCGGAGATCCTGCACAATGCGCAGGTGATCTACTACGCCAATACCCGCGTGCTGGAGCTGCTGATGGTCGCAAGCTTCTGGTATCTCGCGATCGTCACCGTCCTCTCCCTGATCCAATCCCGGATCGAACGCTACTACGCCCGCGGCACCCGCGGCCGCACGACGATCTGAAGGGGGCGCACATGACAAGTGAAATCCTGGTCAAGGCCGTTGACGTCTGCAAGAGCTTCGGCACATTCAAGGCGCTCAATGAGGTGGGTCTGGAAGTGCGTAAGGGCGAGGTGAGCTGCATCATCGGCCCCTCGGGTTCCGGCAAGAGCACGTTCCTGCGCTGCATCAACCTTCTGGAACGCATCGACTCCGGCGCGATCTGGGCCAATGGCGAGCTGATCGGCTATCGCCGCGACGGCAACAGGCTCTATGAGCTGAGCGACGTGGAAATCGCCCGCCAGCGCCGGGGCATCGGCATGGTTTTCCAGCGCTTCAACCTGTTCCCGCACAAGACTTCGTTGGAAAACGTGATCGAAGGGCCGGTACAGGTTTTGGGCGAAAGCTCGAAGGCCGCCCGCGAACACGCGATGGAACTCCTGAAACGCGTCGGCCTTGCCGACAAGGCCGGCAACTATCCCTCGGAGCTTTCTGGCGGCCAGCAGCAGCGCGTCGCCATCGCCCGAGCGATGGGCATGCGTCCCTCGCTCATCCTGTTCGACGAGCCGACCTCCGCACTCGACCCCGAACTGGTGGCCGAGGTGCTCGATGTGATGAACGATCTCGCCGCCTCCGGCATGACGATGATCGTCGTCACCCACGAAATGGGCTTTGCCCGCAACGTCAGCAACACCGTCGCCTTCATGGACGGCGGGCGGCTGATTGAGCACGGCCCTTCGGCGCGGGTCCTGACCCAACCCGACAACCCCCGCACCGCCGATTTTCTCAAGGCTGTGCAACGATAACCGTAAAAAACCGACAGGATGGGAACTACGATGAAAAAAGCAATTCTGGCCGCCTCGGCGTGCCTGCTCGCCTTTACCGCCCACGCACAGGATCTGCCGGAGAAACAAAAATCCGCGGGCAAGCTTGTGGTGGCGAACACGCCGAATTATCCGCCGATGGAATATCGCGACCCGGCGACGAACGAACTGATGGGCGTCGACATCGAGCTTGGCAAGGCGCTGGCGAAGCAGCTCGGCACCGAGATCGAATGGTCCGAGATCGGCTTCGAGCAAATGGTGTCTTCGCTGAACACCGGTCGCGCCGACCTAGTTTTGAGCGGCATGAGCGACTTGCCCAAACGACGCGAGACCATGGACTTCGTCGACTATATGAGCTCCGGCGCGCAGTTTTATACCTCGGCCAAACGCAAGGATGAATTCAAGGAACTCACCGACTTCTGTGGCAAGACCGTGGGCATGAGCCGTCGCACCTCCTTCCCGGATGAGGCCAAGAAGTGGAGCGCCGCCAATTGCGAAGCCAACGGCAAGCCGGCGCTTGTTATCGTCGGCACCGAAGGCTCGGCCGATGCCCGCGCCCAGTTGAAGCAGGGCCGCCTTGACGGCGCGGTCCAGGGCTCGGAAACCCTGCCCTACCTGCTGCAGCTTGAAAAGGACACCTACGCCATCGTCGGCGAGCCCTTTACGGAAGTCTATCAGGGCATCGGCTTCTCCAAGCAGACGCCCGAGCTGCGCGACGCGATTGCCGGCGCCCTGAAAGCCCTCATGGCCTCCGGCGAATACAAGGCGATCTTCGAAAAATATGGTCTCGCCGCCAGCACGCTCGACGGCGTGATGATCAACGGCGAAGCCGCAAAATAATCGCGGGACGGCCCGGCGAGTATGCCGGGCCGCTCCCCTCGCCTGCCCGAACGAGGATATCATGATGCCCAATGTAGCCCGAGGCGGCGTGCAAGCGTTGACGCATGTCGAGGCGCTTGCCGATTTCTGCGCCCGACTTGCGCCTGCCGATCTACCGGCCCGGATCGCCGCCCGTACCAAATCCCACTTTCTGGATACGCTCGGCGCAGCACTCGCTGGCACTCGCTCCATCGAATTCCGCAAGGTACGTGCGCTCGTCGCACCAGGGGGAACAACACCGCTACTGGCCTCGCCACAGCGAACCGGACCGCGCGACGCGGCCCTTGCCAACGGGGTGGCCACCCATGTCTTCGAACTCGACGATTCCGGCGGCTGCGATCATACAGGCGCCGTCGTTCTGCCCGCGCTACTGGCAGCTCTTCCGTCCTGCGAGGCCCCGATTTCCGGCGGCGATCTCATTTGCGCGCTGACGGCGGGTTACGAGGTCGGCCGCCGCGTGCTGGATGCATCCGGCGGCTACGGCGTGCACAATGCTGCCGGTTGGCACTCCACCGGCACCTGCGGCACGCTCGCGGCTGCGGCAGCGGTCGCCCGGCTGCGCGGCTATGACAGCACCCTCTTTCGCCACGCCCTGACGCTGGCCACCAGCTTTTCCTCTGGCCTGTGGGCCTTCAATCATGATGGCAGCCAAGCAAAGAAGGTCCACGCGGGCCGGGCGGCTGAAGGCGGACTTCTCGCCGCCGATCTCGCCGGCGCCGGCTTTTCGGGTCCCTCGCAGGTGTTCGACGATGTCTGGGGCGGTTTCTTCCGCACCTATGTCCGGGATGCCGGGCATGCCGCCGAACTCTCCGCCGGGCTGGGCACGAACTGGAAGATTGAACGGGCCTCGCTCAAGCCCTACGCTGCTTGCCGCGGCGCGCATTCCGCCATCGACGCTGTCGGCGACATCCTTGCCGAGACCGGCCGCACTGTCGCCGACATCGCGCGGGTTGACGTCCGCCTCAGCTCCTTCCTGATGGACATGTGCGGCCGGGCGCGGCTGGAAACACTGGCGGGCGCACAAATGAGCCTCGGCTATGCGCTAGCGGCGCTCCTGGTCTTTGGCCGCGTCGACCTCGAACAGTATTCCGCCGCCGCCCGTGGAGACCCGCGCATCGCCGATGTTCTCGGCCGCTTCCGCTTTCATCCCGATGCGCAGATGCCGCAGATGGCCGAGCCGGAGGTGACCGCCATCTTCGCTGATGGCGAAAGCAGGACGGCGATGGTGCCCCGCGCCACCGGCTCCAGCGAGCGGCCGATGAGCGACGCCGCCATCCGTGCCAAATTCGACAGCCTGGCGTCGATGGCATTGCCTGCGGCTCGTATCGCGGACCTCGCCGATTTCGTGGGCGTGCTGGAGGAACACGCGGACTGCCGGGGCCTTTCTGACCTGCTGGTCGCAGACGAACCCGAAGCGCCGGTCTTCATTTGAGAAGGAAGTTTCATGACCTACGATCTCAGCCCTCGCCCACTCAACCCGGCGTCACCAGCCCCCGTTTTTGACTGGCCGTACGGCAAGAAGAGCGCCCTTTTTATCGGTTTCGACGTCGATGCCGAGACTGCCTGGATCGGCAACAACCACGCCAATGTCGACCGGATGGTGACGACCTCACTCGGCGGATACGACGCCCGGGTCGGAATCACAAAGATCCTCGAACTGCTGGATATGCTGCGCCTCAAGGCGACCTTCTTCGTTCCGGGCTGGACGGCCGAGGCCCATACAGCCGCGTGTGAACCGATTGTCGCTGCCGGGCACGAGATCGCCCATCACGGCTACCTGCACAAATGCCCGGATCGCAACAAGCTGAACGAAGCAAAAGAGGAGATCGACCGCGGCCTCGAAGCGCTGAAATCCCGGCTCGGCGTCACACCCGTTGGTTATCGCGCGCCATCCGGCGAGAATTTTCCCGAGCTTCTCGCCTATCTTTGCGAACGGGGCCTGCGCTATTCCTCATCCTTCCGCGATGATATCCGCCCCTATCGTCACCGTCTGGCGGACGGCCGCCCGGGGCCGGTGGAAATTCCGGTCAACTACGCCTTCGACGACTGGAATTTCGGCATGACCGGTCGGCTGGATGCGCGCCCGCTCTTCGGGAGGGACGCTATCCTACCCATCTGGCGCGAAGAGTTTATCGGAACCCACGAGTGGGGCGGCGTGAGCACGCTTGTCTTGCATCCGCAGGTTTCCGGCCGGCCGATGCGGTGGCGGATTCTGCGGGATTTCCTCAGCGAGGTCGCCGCGCGTGACGACGTCTGGATCGCCACCGGCGCGGAAATCCTCGCGCACTACGAAGCCGAAACCGAAGCAGCATAGGGTCTCGCCGGTCGCCCACCAAACCCGCGCGAATGGACTTCAACCGTCTCCACAGCAGAGGCGACCCTTACGCAATATCGCCATCATGGTTCGTCACCGATGTCTACGGGCGCGGCCTTTCTCTTGCTTGAGCACCGCCGGCCTTTGCGCTCGCCGGCACGGCGACCTGGCCACCGCCTCTGGGAGCCGCCGTCCATCAATGGCGATCGCAGTTTCAGTCCGCCTTCAACGCGGCCTCAATGGTCGCGAAGATCGTCTCGACCTCATTTTCACCGATGGTGAGCGGCGGCGACAACACGATCGTGTTTGCCACCGGACGAACGAGCACTCCGTGTTCGAAGCAGTGCTCGTAGACTTTCCTGGCCATCGCCTTGCCGCTGACGGGATCCTCTCCAAGTTCGATGCCGGCGAGCAGACCGAGGTTGCGGATGTCGACGACCCCTGGAAGACTCTTGAGGCTGTGGGCGCATGTTTGCCAATGCGGCTCAAGCCGCGCTGCCCTTTCGAACAGGCCTTCGGAAACATAGACATCGAGCGACGCGAGGCCGGCTGCCGCTGCCAGCGGATGGCCGGAATAGGTGTAACCGTGGGACAGTTCGACGGCACCCGAGGCCGCTTTCCCGGTGACCGTGTTGTAGATGACGCTTGAGGCGATCACGCCGCCCATCGGAACCGCACCGTTGGTCATACCTTTCGCGACCATCAGGAGGTCGGGTATGACGCCGAAGCGGTCGGCCGCAAAGGGCCGGCCAAGCCGCCCGAAGCCGGTGACGACCTCGTCAAAGATCAACAGGATGCCATGGCGTGAGCAGAGATCGCGCAGCCGTTCGAGATAGCCGACCGGTGGTACGAGCACGCCGGTCGAACCGGCGACAGGTTCGACGATAACGGCTGCGATCGTCGAGGCGTCGTAGGTCGCGATCATCTGTTCGAGTGCATCGGCAAGCTCTGCCCCGTGGCGAGGCTGACCGAGGCTGAGGGCGTTCCTTGCCGGATCGTGCGTATGGGGCAGGTGAACTGCGCCCGGCAAGAGCATGCTGAACTGCTTCTTGTGCGGCCCCATTCCGGCCGCCGACAGGCCCCCGAAACCAACACCGTGATAGCCGCGCTGGCGCCCGACGATACGTTGGCGCTGCCCCTCCCCCCGTGCGTGATGAAAAAAGAAAGTTTCATGCTCAAGCCACCTCAATGCCGGGCCGCCCGGGCTCTACTTAACTGGACGCAAGCAGAGCTTGCTGACCGCACTGCGATCAGTGCGGTTTCCATCCGAGCGTTCGAAAAGGGTGGTGAGATGCGTGAGAGCAACCTCCGCCTAATCAAACTGACGTTTGAGACTGCCGGCGTCGTTTTCCAGGACGAAGGCGAGCTTATCAGTGGTGGTCTGGGCGTACGCTTCCGTTCTTCATCCGCTGCAGATGATTCGCGCGGGTAATCGCGCAGCCAACAGATCGCAGTTCCGTTCGATACATTACGCGATCCTCGTGGCCCAGAGGGTGAACATCACAGCAACAAGGCTTGCAGCGCTCGTGGAAGCACAGTTCTGTCCGGCCCGTAAGGCGCGTCCACGCTTAAGTCTGCAAACGACAGCATTGCGCCCTCATTATGGTCACTCACACCACCCGCGCGAGATCCTGGAAGCCGGCGGTCTGCTTCGCCAATGGTCGCGTCCGGAAGGCGCCCGACGAGAACATGTTGGAGGACGCTTGGCAGACTGGATTTTCGCGCGTTACGAATTTCGGCATCGGACACACTCCTACCGTTGCGCTTCTGAGTTTGCCGGGGCTTTCCGCGAGAACGCTTCCCAGAACCGACTTCCATCCTCCGAGTGGGAAGGCTTGAGTTCTGGTTCTTCGGTTCCATTTGATTGCCGACAGGCTCAACATCATGAAGGAGGTGGTCGAATGACGCGGAACATCATGGCACTGGCTTTCACGGCCGTAATCGGAATGTGTAGTGCAGGCGTGGCGCATGCCGAGCAGTTGGCAGCCAGATCGAGCGCCAGCATACAGAATGATCTCAACTATCTGATGTACACGCCCGACGACTATGCTTCGTCCAGCAACGCGTATCCGCTTGTTGTGTGGCTACACGGCGGCGATCAGGGCGGGACCGATATCGAGAAAGTCAAATCGAGTGGCATTCCGAAACTGATTGAGGATGGAAAGACATTCCCCTTCCTAGTGTTTTCGCCTCAGAATCCGAGTGAAGAACTGCTTTATCCGATCGAGAAAGTGGAGGCGGCACTCGATGAGGTTATCTCGAAGTATCGCGTAGATCGCACGCGTGTCTATGTCATGGGGTTCAGCCGCGGGGGGTTCGGTACTTGGGCCATGGCAGAACAGTTTCCCGAAACATTCGCCGCTGTCGTTCCGATCGCTGGTGGCGGTAATCGCCACTACCTTAGCAGGACAAATGAAAAGGCAGCTTTCTGGGTGTTCCACGGCACGAACGATGAAGTCATCCCTTTGTCGGATTCGGTCGTGCTGTACGAGCGCCTCGTGGGTCTAAAGCGTAATGCTCGTTTGAGTGTTCTGGAGGGCGTGGACCACTCGGGCGTCGAACGGGCCGCCTTAAATGATCCCGAGCTTTGGGATTGGCTTCTGAAACAGCGCCTTGAGGTCGCGCCTGAGTAACCTTTCAATCCTCTACGCGTACCGCGGAATGCGAACGGCGTCTGCTTAGCGCGCCCTCATGTCGGTCGTAGAGGTCGTCATCGCGCGCGCCCGAAAGCGGACATAGCTCCGCGGCGGCGTCATCCTGCGCGCCAATAGTGGTCGCCGAGGCAAGTCCTACAATCCTACAGCCGAGACAATCTGCCACAAGATGTGTTTGGTATGTTTCACGCGTAGTGGTTGGCGTTCGCGTCGAGCTTGACACGGGCCACGTACAGGGCAATTTCATGCCTAACATAATGGCACCTCAATCTGGCCTGCTCTCCAGATTACTCAAGCTTTGGTATAGGGACAAATGCGGTCCAAACCGGGCGGTGAACCAATTTGCACCGAAACGCTGCAGCGCATACATTGAGAGCATCAGGACATCACAATGAGACACACAAAATTTTCATTCCAGCAGGTTGATGTCTTTTCCTCCAAAGTTTTGCTAGGCAATGCGCTGGCGGTTGTCATTGGAGCAGATTCTTTAACCGCATCGGAGATGGCTGCTTTCGCGCGCTGGACGAACCTTAGCGAAACGACTTTCCTTCTACAGCCGAACTCGGCAGATGCCGACTACCGCGTTCGCATCTTTACACCTGTTGCTGAGTTGCCCTTCGCGGGCCACCCCACTTTGGGGAGCTGCCACACATGGCTGTCTTCTGGTGGAAAGCCAAAGAGTAGCGAGATTGTCCAGGAGTGCGAGGTGGGACTAGTCCACATTCGGCGCAACAATGGACGACTTTCCTTCGAAGCCCCCGAACTGCGCCGATCAGGCCCGGTGGAACTCGACACACTGAAGCTAGTACTCAAAGGCTTGCGGTTGACATCCGATGACATCGTCGACGCCAACTGGGTGGACAATGGCCCTGGCTGGCTCGCTGTCCAACTGCGCTCCAGGGCTGACGTCCTCGCGCTTCGTCCGGATTTCGCCATCCTTTCCGGATTGCGGGTCGGTGTCGTTGCCCCCTGGGATCCAACAAAGGATGGGCGGGAAGCGGATTTCGAGGTGCGTGCCTTTACCGCGGCCGGTTTTGAAGACCCGGTAACCGGCAGCTTAAATGCAGGCATTGCTCAATGGTTGATTGGTAACGGCATCGCTTCCTCATCATACATTGCCAGCCAAGGTACCGTCCTTGGACGGGAAGGACGTGTTCATGTGGAGTTGGTCGAAGATCAGATTTGGGTCGGTGGCGACGTTACAACTTGCATCGAGGGCGTCGCAGCCTTTTAAAGTGCTGGTTGTAAGACTAGCTGGCCGCCACGATCGCATCGCTATCGATGATTTCCGCAAAGTCGGATTTGAGATGGGCTATCGTTACATCGAAAATCGCACGCGCGGATAGCTGCTCGTCCGGCATATCAAAGCCCATGACGGCATCACGGACGACGATCATCCTAAAGCCGAGGTCCGATCCAACTCGAACTGTGGTATTGATGCAAAAACCTGCAACTGCGCCCGTCACGACGAGGGTGCCGATGCCATTGTCGCGGAGATATTTTTCCATCCCGGTGGAAGCAAATGGCGAAGAAGTCGTCTTGACGAAAATCGGTTCGTCGTCGAGCGCTTCTGCGCAGGGCATCACCTGTTGAGCGGGTGAACCAAGGTGCATCGGGGATGTTGGATCAGGGTCGCTGTGGCGAACGTGGATCACCCTTTGTCCAGCCCTGCGGAATTCAGCAGCTAAGGCGGCGATCTTGGCCGGAGCATCACCGTGGACGTGATCGCGCCCTGCATCGAGACGATGCTGCATCAGCATCTGCATGTCGATAATTACAAGCGCTTGTTCCAATTCCCAATCCTCTCAGGCCCCGTTAGGCGACGAAAGGTGCCTACCATGGGCCAATCATGTCCGCAAAGGGCCGCTGCTCGGTCGTTCAGATCACTCGACGACCGGAAGCCGGCAGCACGGATGTCTCCTATCCCTCGCTTTGAAGGGATTCGAATCGCGGCCAATGCGCCCGCAGGCTCAATGTCGCGTCGTTGTCCGTATCGCGGCAGATCGGGGATCGCTTGGGCATGGCGCTGCTTCAACGCGAGGGTCATCGCCTCAAACTGACGGCCGCCGGCGAAATCCTTCACCGGCAGTCCGTCGCGTCGCATCACCTCTCGAAGTGGCGGTGTCCGAGCTCGACATTCTCAGGGGCTTGAAGACGGGGACCGTCGAGAGCGTCGGGCTCTCCTTCCTGCCTTCGCTGATCGCGGAGTTCTCGCGGCGCCACCCGACGCTGCATCTTGATGTCGAGGTCACCTGGTCTTCCGATGTAATCCAGCGCCTGATCGACGAGACCGCCGATGTCGGCTCCGGCTTCCTCACGACATTGGCGCGCGACATCCATCGGGATAGGATTGCCTCCTATTGCCCTCGTAGCGCGAATAAACGGTTGCCCGCCCCTCGGGCGATGCATAAGCTCCCATCGCGGCGCGCCGCGTTCTACCGATGACGGTCGGATGCCGCTGCAAGCCGCCTCCCCAAATTTCCCAAGGGCCAAGAACAACAATCATGACTGTCGCCATTCCCACCATGACGAGTCCCAAGACGCATCTCGCTGTGCTGGTCATTCTGGGTCTCACCCATCTCCTCAATGACCTGATGCAGTCACTGATTCCGGCGGCCTATCCGATTCTGAAGGACGCCTATGCGCTGGATTTCGTGCAGATCGGCTTGATCACCATGACCTTCCAGATCGCCGGGTCGCTGCTGCAACCGGTAATCGGCATGGTGACGGACAAACATCCCGCGCCCTATTCACCGGTCGTGGGGATGATGTTTACACTCTCTGGCTTGGTTAGCCTTGCCTTCGCCCATAGCTACGCGGTGATTCTAGTTTCAGTTGCGCTGATCGGCATTGGATCGTCCATCTTTCACCCGGAAGCGACGCGCATGGCGCGCTATGCCGCCGGCGGGCGCCAGGGGTTGGCGCAGGGACTGTTTCAGGTCGGCGGTCAGGCGGGCGGCGCGCTCGGCCCGGTCTTCGCTGCGCTGATCATCGTTCCCTGGGGACAGCCGAGCCTCGCCTGGTTTGCCGTTCTCGCATTGATGGCCATGGCACTTCTTGTATGGATCGGTAGCAAGCAGCGGGAGATCGGCGCCGCATTCATGGCGTTGCGGGCAGACGGCAAGAAGGCGGGCGGCGCCGTTCGTCACGCGCCAGCGACGATCGGGGTAGCCCTGGGGGTCCTGACGCTGCTGATGTTTACTAAGAACGCCTATGGCGAGAGCTTCCGCTCATTCTACACCTTCTATCTCATTGAGAAGTTCGGCCTCTCGATCCCCTCCGCACAGATGATGCTGTTCATCTTCCTACTGGCTTCGGCCGCGGGCGCGCTGATCGGCGGCATCGTCGGTGATCGCATCGGGCGTTATCGTATCATCTGGATTTCGGTTCTGGGGCCGCTTCCGCTGACGCTGATCCTGCCACACGTCGACCTCCTCTGGACCGGCGTGCTGACGGTGATGATCAACCTGATCATGGCGAGCGCCTTCGCCTCCATCCTGATCTACGCAATCGAGTTGCTGCCGCACCGGATAGGACTCATTGGTGGGCTGTTCTACGGTCTGAATTTCGGCCTTGGCGGTATAGCCGCAGCGCTTCTCGGAATATTGGCCGACAGCTATGGTGTCGGAACGGTTTACTACGTCTGCTCCTTCCTCCCGCTTGCGGGGCTTCTCGCGTGGTTCCTTCCGAGGATTGAAGAGGGCCACGCTTGAAGACATCGGTCCTATGGCCGGATGCCCCGTGGTAATAAGGTCCAGTCGATACATTATGCGATCTTCAAAGTCCAAAACATCAACATAGGCAGAATTCCGCCCTTACATGGGCGACCCTTGCCACTTGGCCTCGAGCAAATACACCTCGTTGCCAAGCAGGACGCTATTTAATCGCGAGACTGTGCCTCTAATATTTTCAACAACATAGCACGCCACATTATTTGAGATTAAGCAGTTAATTTGAGATTTTGGCTCGTGAGCTGGCACCTAATTTGAGATTTTCCACAATGGCAGCAGCGTCATATCTTCGGAGATGACCCCCGCTAAACCCGCATGTTTACAGATGCTTAAACCCTCAAATGTCCAATGATGCGTGACCGCCAAAAGCTGCCGCAACGAACGCAATCTAACGGATCACTGCCAAACGACATCTACGCCAAGGCCCTGCCGATGGAGGAATTCAGGCCTTCTATCGAAGGGGCTCCGCTCGAAATGCGTCCTGACGCAGGACCAGAGCAGTTCGGGGACGTTTTTCATATTCGAGAAAGGCACGGACGCCCTTTCGTAACCGACCATCCTTTCCTGCGTGAATCTGCCGTAGCGGCGAATTTTGTAAGAAGATGCAGCGCCTTGCGGAGTTTACGTTATGGTGGCAGGGCGTCCTGTACCGGGATATCGCAACGGCCATGAAGAAGGTAAGGCAGATGAGAAAAATTGCGCTGATTTCGTTGACACTCGCATTCCCGATGGTCGCGCATGCCGAAATCGTCACCCCCAAAGTTTTGGTGATCACCATGTTCGGGGAAGAAACCAAGCCCTGGCTGGAAAATCTGCAATTGCGCAAGCGCATCGCGGTGACAGGGCTGCCGAAAAGCGCTCCCGACGTCGTCTGCAACGAGGATCTCTGCGTCATGACGACCACGATGGGTTTTGCAAATGCGGCCGCGTCCACAGCAGCGGTCGCGCTTTCGGACAAATTAGATCTGTCGAAGACCTATTTCATCATCGCAGGAATAGCCGGAATCGACCCTTCGAAGGGCACGCTCGGCTCGGCTGCCTGGGCCGATTATGTCATCGATGGCGGCCTTTTCCATCGCATGGCCACGTCCGAGGCGCCGGCAGAATGGAAGTCGACCGTCGTCGAGCTTGGTGCAGGCGTGCCTGGAGAAAAGCAGGCCTGGGGCGCCGGAACCGAGGTGTTTGAAATGAACAAGCCGCTGCTCGAGGCGGCGCTTGCGGCGAGCCGGAATGTCACGCTGGCCGACGGCGAGACCGCAACCGCCTATCGCGCACTCTATTCGCAGCCGGCCGCCAAGGCCAAGCCGGGCGTAACGAGCTGCACGACCATTTCGGCCGATACCTATTGGCATGGCGCGGGCGTTGCTACGGAACTCGCCGCGCACGCAAAGGTCCTCACCGATGGAAAGGCGGATTACTGCACGAGCCAGATGGAGGACAACGCCACCCTGACCGCTCTCAGCCGCGCCGCGGATGCCGGGCGACTGGATTTCGGCCGGATCGCCGTATTGCGCACGGCATCCAACTTCGACCGTCCGCATGACGGCCAGAGCACGGCGGAGTCGCTGGCGGCGAAGTCCGGCGGCTTCGGCCCGGCAACCCAGAACGCCTTCCTCGTCGGCAATGCGCTCGCCGAAGACGCATCGCCCATTGGAGCCGCTATGAAGCAGGGCTGAAAAACTGACCGGAAGTTGGCGCGGTCGCAATTGTCCGCGTCTGGGTCTGTGAATCGGCGTTAAGTTTCGGCGCCTGTTGGCAGAATAGCCTAGCCGACTGCTATAGAGAGGACGATGCACGCAAGCTCCCTTCATCAGCCGGCGTCCCGCATCGAGTACTTGAGGAGGACGCGCCATGGAAATTCCGGGCGACGACGAACAATCTGGAGGCGAACGGGCCGCGCAGATCCGGCCGTTCAGCGTGCGCTCGACGTCTCACAACCATGCCTCCAACTTTGCTGACACATCGGTCGCGGATGGACCCGATCCCCGCGATTGGCTGGCCGCAATAATCGAAGGCTCCGACGATGCGATTGTCAGCAAGGATCTGCGAGGCATTATCCAGAGCTGGAATCCCGGCGCGACACGCTTGTTCGGCTATCGGGCCGAAGAGGTCATCGGAAAGTCGATCACCATCTTGATTCCGCAGGACCGACTGGATGAGGAGCCGGCGATCATCGCCGAAATCCAACGCGGCATGCGCGTCGAACACTTCGAGACACTGCGGCGACGCAAAGACGGATCATTGGTCGATATCTCGCTGACCATCTCGCCGATTCGGAATGCGGACGGCGTGATCGTCGGCGCCTCGAAAATCGCGAGAGACATTACTGAAAGACGCGTCGCCGAGGAGCAGCAGCAGCTCTTGATGGGCGAAATGCGGCATCGCGTGAAAAACCTCTTTGCACTCGCTTCCGCGATCGTCTCGATCAGCGGCCGGTCGGCCAGCGATATCGACAGCCTCCTTGCGACGATCCAGGCGCGGCTATCGATGCTCTCCCGCGCCCATGAACTCACCATGTCGGATTGGCAAAACGGAACCGGAAACACGCAGACGATTTCGCTGCACGCACTGATCAGAACGATCCTCGAACCGTATGCGGCAGAAGAGAGGATAACGATCAGCGGTCAAGATCGTGTTGTGGGAGGCCAGGCGATGACGCATATAGCGTTGTTGCTGCACGAACTTGCGACCAATGCCGCAAAGTATGGGGCGCTCTCCGTGACAAACGGTCATCTCGATTTGAGCATCCGGGAAGAGAACGACTGGACGCACCTTGTCTGGCGCGAAATGGGAGGGCCAAAGCCGGCGCGCGAACAGCACATGGGGTTCGGCAGCCGCCTGGAAAGGGGGTTGGCAAGCGCACTGAACGCGACGATCGACCGTGATTGGCGAGAGACGGGGCTTGTCGCGTCGATCGACGTCCCGACTGAGATGCTCGCCGCTCGCGGCTAGGTGTTCAGGGCCAATTTTGTAACTATGCCGTTGATCGCCCTGCCGACAATCCGCATCACGGGCTGGCTATCTCGTCGGCAGCCAAGAGATGAACAAGAAGCCTCTTCCGCCCAAGGCCGAGATGGCCTGGTGGTATCAATTCTACTTCGCCACTGAGCGCGGCCGGCTCGGCTACCAGGCCAATACGCGCGATTTCGTTCGTCTGATCTGGGAGACCGCCTCGCCGACCTGGCAATTCGACGACGCGATCTTCGCGCGTTCGGCCACGGCGTTCGAAAATCCGGACCATGTCGCTATCACCGTCCATAATTATCGCTGGCGGCTGGGGCTGGTCGAAGGCGAATCCCGCTTCGACGCATTCGAGGAAATACTAGCCAAGAGCCCGTTGATCACGATCCCGACGATTACGCTCGAAGGCGACCAGAATGCCGCGCCGCATCCCGAGCCTGAAGCTTATGCTGGCATGTTTTCCGGCAAGTATCAGCATCGCAACATCACTGGTGGCATCGGCCACAACCTGCCGCAGGAAGCGCCGGAAGACTTCGCGCAGGCGATCATCGACGTCGACCGCCTGTGAAAGCGATGGCGTATTGATCAGCCGCGCTGCCCGCAAGGCGCGCTGAAGGTTATGCCACAGCTGGTGCCGCCGACATCGAGACGGTGCGGTCGTTTTGGCGCAGGTATCGTCGTGGACTTCCACAAGCAGTGCTCGGCGGATCATGGGCGCGAGTGGATGCCGTGATCGACCTGCAAGCATCGGATCTTCCGATGTCCGAACGAATGTCAGGGCGGCTGATCGAGGATCTAGATTCAAGGCTGAGGTCTGCGATTCGAGCGGAACTTTGCTTATGTTGATCGGTTTTTGCAATAGAAAGCGCGAGCAACGATCCGCGGATGCGCTTCCTCGAAATGCGCCCTCTGTTGGAAAAGAAAGCCTGACGCTGATGCATCAGCGACAGGCTATATCGGGACGCGATACCCGGCGATGCGCTTGGGAGGAACGGCATCGCATAACTGTCGTATAATGCACAGTTGCCCAAAAATAAAGCAAAATCACACGTGCATAATCTGTCGGCAATCATCCAGGCCGACCGCGGCCAGCACATCGTCACCTGCACCCGAACTGGCACCCAGAGCCGCGGCCCGTGGGGCAACGGTCTCGCCGTATCGCCATGGCCAGGCTTGGGGTTTAAAGGCCAACCCCGTTTGTCGCTCGCTGTTTTGGTCAGAGGGGGAAGTTTGCCGTTAATTCAACACCCGCTCCGCTCGTGTCGGAAGACGCTGGCATGCGGTGCGTGCGCCTTGGTTCCACCCAATACATCATGCGTTCTTTTTGGCCCAGAGCGTGAACATGCTCGCAACAAGCCGTGCTCGGGGCTCGTGAAGAACGGCTTCCTTCGGGCCGAAACGACCTTCGAGCCACGGTTCATGTGGCCACGAGCCTCCGAGCATATCTCAGCAACGCGGTCAAAGGTTGTGGATATCAAGCGCCTTTGCCCTTGAGATGCTCGGTTGGTAGCGCCGTCGTGTACTTGATCTGGCTCAGTGCAAAGCTGGACCGGATATTGGCGACACCGGGAATGAGCGTCAGAAAATCGACTACCAGCGCCTGGAATTTTGCAAGATCCTCGACGACGACGCGCAACATGTAATCCGCCTCGCCGGTCATCAGATAGCACTCGACGATTTCCGGTTTGGTGCGGATCGCCGCGTTGAAGATGTCGAGGGACTGCCGATCCTGCTGCTTCAGCGAGACCTGAACGAAGACGTTGACCGCCAGGCCAAGCGAAAGCGCGTCGACCAGCGCCACCGTCCCCTTGATGACGCCGCTTTCCTTGAGATCATTGACGCGTCGCCAACAGGGCGAGGCCGATAGGCCGGTCGCTTCCGCCAGCTCCGAAATGCTCCGTTCGGCGTTCTGCTGAAGGAGATCGAGGATGCGGATAGTGGCGGAATCCAGTGAAGGCTTCGACTGAGACATGATTGACCTAAGAATTCCACCCTTGAGGTTAGATCTTTCGCATCTCGCGAAAAATCCGTCAACTTAGGTCAGATTTGCCGATATCTCCGAGTTAGCCTGTCGGTGGGAGCATGAGGGAGGATATTCATGACGGAACCGGCTTTGACGCCCGAACGCTTGGCGCATCTCAAAAGCCTGGAGCGACAGGTCTTGTGGCACGCCTGCTGGATGATCCACAACGCCAATCACCTGCGCGAGAAGGGCGAGGTGAAGGTTGGCGGGCATCAGGCCTCATCGGCTTCGCTCGCCTCGATCCTAACGGCGCTCTATTTTCATGTGCTGCGGCCGGAAGACCGCGTGGCGGTAAAGCCGCATGCCTCGCCGGTCTTCCATGGCATCCAGTATGTCATGGGCAACCAGACCAGAGAGAAGCTGCAGAATTTCCGCGGCTTTGGCGGTGCGCAATCCTATCCGAGCCGCACCAAAGACATCGACGACGTCGATTTTTCCACGGGCTCCGTCGGCCTCGGCGTCGCCATCACCGCCTTCGCCTCCATCATTCAGGATTATATCACCGCCAAGGGCTGGTCGAAGCGCCCGGACGGCCGGATGATCGCGCTGGTCGGCGATGCGGAGCTCGACGAAGGCAATATCTATGAATGCCTGCAGGAAGGCTGGAAACACGACCTGCGCAACACCTGGTGGGTGATCGACTATAACAGACAGAGCCTCGACGGCGTCGTGCGCGAGGGGCTGTGGCAGCGCATCGAGGGCATCTTCACCGCCTTCGGCTGGAATGTGAAGGTGCTGAAATACGGCGCACTTCAGGAGGCCGCCTTCCGCGAGCAAGGCGGCGAAGCGCTGCGCGGCTGGATAGACCGCTGCCCCAACCAGCTCTATTCGGCGCTCACCTTCCAGGGCGGCGCCGCCTGGCGCAAGCGGCTGGTCGACGAAATCGGCGGCGAACCAGGCGTCGCCGACCTCCTTGCCGCACGCAGCGACGACGCACTTTCCGACCTCATGAACAATCTCGGCGGCCATTGCCTAGAAACACTGATCCGCACCTTCGAAAGCATCGACGATGACCGGCCGACCGTATTCCTCGCCTATACGATCAAGGGGTGGGGCACGCCGCTCGCCGGTCACAAGGACAACCATGCCGGCCTGATGACCAAGGCGCAGATGGAGGTGTTCCAGACGCGCATCGGCGTCAAGCCTGGCAGGGAATGGGAGACGTTCAGTGCGATCCCCTCGGCAAAGCCTGTTGAGGATTTCCTGAAGACCGTACCGTTCTTCACCGAGGGTACCCGACGCTTCGCCTCGCCCGCCGTGTCCTCGGCAGGTCCGGTCTTCCTCGACGATCGTGAACTGTCCACACAGGCAGGCTTCGGCAAGATCCTCGATGCACTTGCCCAGCGTGACGATGCGCTGTCTGCCCGCATCGTCACCACAGCACCCGACGTCACCGTCTCGACCAATCTCGGTCCCTGGGTGAACCGCCGCGGGCTATTTGCCCGCGAAAAGCTCGCCGATACGTTCCGCGACGAGCGCGTGCCCTCAGCGCAGAAATGGGAATTCGGGCCATCCGGCCAGCATATCGAACTTGGCATTGCCGAAATGAACCTCTTCCTGCTGCTCGGCGCTGCGGGCCTTTCCCATTCGCTGTTCGGCGAGCGGCTCATCCCCATCGGCACCGTCTACGATCCCTTTGTCGCTCGCGGCCTCGATGCGCTGAATTACGCCTGCTATCAGGATGCCCGGTTCATGATCGTCGGCACGCCCTCTGGCGTCACGCTGGCGCCGGAGGGTGGGGCGCATCAGTCGATTGGCTCGCAGCTCATCGGCATGAGCCAGGATGGTCTTGCAAGCTTCGAGCCCGCCTTCCTCGACGAACTCTCCGTCATCATGGACTGGTCGTTCGACTACATGCAGCGCGACGGCGAGGCAACGCATGACACACGCACCTGGCTGCGTGACGAGACCGGTGGCTCGGTCTATCTGCGCCTGACGACACGACCGCTGGAGCAGATCGCACTTAGGCGTGAAAATCCCCTTTTCCGGCAAGGCGTCATCGACGGCGCCTACTGGCTGCGCCCACCATCCGCCCGCACCCGCATCGTGCTCGCCTATCAGGGATGCATCGCGCCGGAAGTCCTGATGGCCGCCGGGCGGCTTGCCGAGCGCCACGGCGACATCGCCGTTCTGGCGGTGACCTCGGCCGACCGCCTGAACGCCGGCTGGACCGCGGCGCAACGCGCCCGCCGCCACGGCAACGGCGCGGCCCGGAGCCATGTCGAGGCGCTACTTGGGGCCGTGCCGCAATCGGCAAACCTCATCACCGTCACGGATGGGCATCCGGCGACCCTCGGCTGGTTGGGCTCGGTCGAGGGACATCGCACGGTATCGCTCGGCGTTGAGCATTTTGGCCAAACCGGCACGATCGCCGATCTCTATGCCCATTTCGGCATCGACACACAGGCCATTATGGAAGCCGCGGATTCGTTTGCCTGCACCGGCACCGCCCCGCCCATGCGGGTACACACGGCCTGAGGCTGTACGGAAAGGCCCGGGCGGAAGGGCGACGCGACGTGCCCGCCCTTCCTAGCTTTCTGCGACGCTCAAGCCGTCCTTGCCGCCTTCACGAAGGCGGCGATCTTGTCGATGTCCTTGCGGAAGCCACCTTCCGGCAGCGGCTTGTTCGTATGCGTCAACGAATCCACCGCCCAGGGCTGCACGGCGGCGATGGCTGCCGCGACGTTGTCCGGGCCGAGACCGCCGGCGAGGATGACCGGCAACTTGCTGCGCTTGACGATTTCGCGGCTCAGCGACCAGTCATGCGTGACGCCCGCCGCGCCAATGCCGCCGATGTGGGCGGCAACCGAATCGAGAATGAAAAAGTCCGAATAGGGCTCGAAGGCAGCCGCATGGTCGAGCGCCTCCGGCCCCGTCATCGGAATTGCCTGCAGGATACGCAGGTCCGGATAGAGCGGCACGAGCCTCTCGCGCAGCGCCCTCACCTGCTCTGGCGTCACCAACGAAATATTACCGCATAGGTGCAGAACGTCCGGCTGGACCGCGGCCACCATGTCGGCAATAGCGTCGAGGTCGCTCTCAACCGACAGAGCAACCCGCTGTGCCTTGCCCTTGAGTGCGTCCGCAATCTCGCGGGCGCTCGCAAAATCGATCTCGCCTGGCAGGCCACGATTGGACGGGGTCAGGCCGAGATAGTCGACGCCGGCAGCGGCAGCGGCAAGGGCCTCGGAAACGGTCTGCATGGTGTAGATCTGGACTTTCACGGCACTACCTGTGTCTGGGTACTAGATGGATTTCGGCAGGATGGCGTTGACCATCCGCTCTTCGGTGAGTTGCGCCCGTTCGGCATTGCGCGCGACGAGCGCCGAATAGAGCGCGTCGATCAGTGCCATCTGCGCGATCTGGGCGGCCATCGGCTCGCTGCCTTGCTCATGCGAGACGCTGACAAGCGCGACATCGGCAAGGCGCGCCAGCGGCGATGCGCTGTTGCCTGTAATACAGAGCGTCGCTGCCCCGCGGGATTTGGCTTCCTGCAGCACGAGGACCGGGTCGCTGGTAATGCCGGAATAGGAAATTGCGACGACGAGATCATCAGGTCCGGTCAGTGCCGAATGCATGATCTGAAGCTGGGAATCGATCGGCGCATCGCAGCGCAGACCAAGACGGATGCAGCGCTGGTAGAAGGCTTGCGCTACGATTCCGGACCCGCCGACGCCACCGACGACGATGTGCCGCGCGCCTGCAATCAGATCGAGCGCCTTTGCAAAGGTTGCTTCGTTCAGCACGCCTTGCGTATCGCTGATCGCCTGCGCCACGGCGCGAAAGAGGCGGTTGGCCGCCTGCAGATCGCTCGCTTCCGGATCGCTCGCCGTCTCGGAACGGCCACCGCGTGGCTCCTGCGCCAGCGCGAATTTCAGGTCAGTAAAGCCTTCGAAACCAGCCGTGCGGCACATCCGCAAAACCGTCGTGTCGCTGACATCGGTCGCCTGGGCGATGACCGACATGGAATTGCGGATCGTCGCCTCGACATTTTCGAGAACCCACAAAGCGACGCGGCGCTCCGAATCCGACAGCTTCGGCAGGACGCTGCGCAACCGGCTGCTGGCCGGGCCTACTGTAGCGCGCGGATCGACACTCATGAACGGTTCTCTCGCTGGCAAACGCTTTCCGTGAATGAAGCTAACATGGCGATGTTGTGGTGTCACTATGGACACATGATTTTTGATGTGGCATCACTACATGAATGCAGCTGGAGGTGCTGCACAAGCTTTTTGGGGAGGAAACCGTGAAGCTGAAGTCTGTTCTCATTGCAGGCGCATCCTTGGCGCTGTCGACATTTCCGGCAACGGCCGGCGAGCTTACCTTCTGGCACGCCTATGCCGGGCAGCAGGATAAGGTCGATTTCATCAACTTCGCGTTAGAGGCCTTCGCCAAGAAGCATCCCGACATCACGCTCGATGTCGTCGCCGCCGAACAATCGGCCTACAAGACGAAGCTGAACACCGCGATGGCCTCCGGCAATCCGCCCGACGTGTTCTATACCCTGCCCGGCGGCTTCCTGAACGCCTTCGTCAAGGGCGGCCAGATGTACGCACTCGACCAGGACCTCGCCAAGGACGGCTGGCGCGAAAGCTTCCTGGAAAGCGCCATCGCTCAGACGAGCAAGGACGGCCATACCTATGCCGTGCCCGTCGACGTCGATTCCGTCGTCTTCTGGTACGACAAGGCGCTGTTTGCCGAAAAGGGCTGGACGGTCCCCAAGACCTATGACGAGCTTATGGCGCTTGCCGAGAAGATTAAGGCCGACGGCCTCGTGCCTTTTGCGCTTGGCAACAAGGATTCCTGGCCGGCAACCTTCTGGTTCCAGTACATGGAAATGCGGCTCAAGGGCTCCGGCGTGGTCGCCTCCTTCGTCAATGGCGACGCGAATGCCTCGCTGGGCCCGGAAGGCGAAAAGGCCTTTGAAAAGGTCGCCGAGATCGCCAAAAGTGAATACTTCCCAACCGGCTTCAACGGAATGAGCGACCAGGAAGCAAACATGCTCTTCCTGAACGGCCAGGCCGCGATACTGCTCAACGGCACCTGGCAGATCGGTGCGTCCGCCGACGCGCCGGAAGGCTTCGATCTCGGCTACTTCGCCTTCCCGACGGTCGCGGGCGGAGCCGGCGACCAGACCGACGTGCTGGCCGGCGTTGCTGCCTCCTTCGGCATTTCGGAAAAGGCCGAGAACAAGTCCGATGCCGTGACGCTGCTGAAGTTCCTTTCCTCGCCCGAGGTGATGACCAAGTATGTCGAGCTGCGCAAGACGATGGTTACCGTGAAGGGCGCCACGACGGAAGCGGCCGCCGGCCCCGTGCTCTACGGCATCAGCAACGACCTGATGAATGCTGCTGGCCATCTCGATTCCTTCTACGACACGGCCATGCCGCCGGCTGCGACCAACACCTATTACACAGCACTGCAGGGTGCACTGGATGGGTCCGTGACGCCGGCTGATGCCGCCAAGCGCCTCGAGGGCGCCCTGAAGGACAACAAGTAAACCTTCGAAAGCCGCAGTCGCCGGCCTCCGGCGGCTGCGCGCATCTCCAGACGCCGGCGGAATCATGAGCACGGACATCGGCCTAGCGAAAAGACACAATCGGGCGACACTGCTCTTCCTGGCGCCGGCCTTGATCTTCGTGTGCGCCTTTGTCGCCTATCCGGTGGTCTATGCCGGCTGGCTGTCGATGTTCGAGTGGGATGGAGCGTCCGACCCCGTCTTCGTCGGCGCTGGCAACTTCCTGAAGCTTGCCGCCGACCCCGTTTTCTGGGCATCGCTCGGACGCAACCTCCTGGTCGCCCTCTCCGCCATCGTCTTCCAGGTCTTTCTCGCGCTCGCCATCGCCTATTGCCTGGTGCGCATCGTCCCGGCCTTCAGTCGCATCTTCCTGTTCTTCTATCTCGTGCCTGTCATGGTCAGCGAGATCTGTATCGGACTGCTCTGGCGCTTCATGTACAACCCCTATTTCGGGCTGGTGAACGCGGCGCTCAAGGCCGTCGGCCTCGACAGCTTGAAGCGCGGCTGGCTGGGCGAATCCGAAACGGCGTTCCTCGCTGTCGTCGTGGTGATGAGCTTCACTTACCTCGGCCTCTATGTGCTGCTCTTCACCGCAGCCGTGCGCAGCGTACCGGAAAGCGTCTACGAGGCCGCCGAGCTCGACGGCGCGGGCGATTTGCGAAAGTTCTTCTCGATAACCGTGCCCATGGTTTGGGACGCCGTGCGCGCCAATTCGCTGCTCGCCATCATCGGCTCGCTGAAGACCTTCTCGCTGGTCTTCGTCCTGACCAATGGCGGCCCTAGTCACGCCAGCGAGGTCGTCTCCACCTATCTCTACAAGATGGGTTTTGCCAGCTTCCAGATGGGCTATGCGGCAACCATTGGCTTCGTACAGATGGCGTTGACAGCGCTTGCCGCCTGGGTCGTCTTCCGCTTCCTTCGCCGGAAGGGGGACACATGAGCGCCGTCCGCCGCTGGAACCGCACAAGCACGATCGTGCTTATCGTGCTCACTTTGCATGCGCTGATGGTGATCTTCCCCTTCGTCTGGATGATCTACAGCACGTTCAAGACCAACAAGGAGTTTATGCGCTCGGTCTGGTCCTTTCCGACGAGCCTCAATTTCGATGCCTATATCGGCGCCTGGAGCGGCGGCGCACTCGGAAGCTACGCGGTCAATTCGCTCATCATCATGGCTGGCGCGACCATCATCACGGTGCTTGTCTCGACGCTCGCCGGCTATGCACTTGCCATTTACCGTCCGCGCTGGATGCCGGCGGTGGAGCTGTCGCTGACGGCGGCCATGGCCATCCCTGCCTATGTCGCGCTGGTGCCGCTGGTGGTAATGCTGCGCACGGCAGGCTTGCTCGATACACATCTCGGCGTCATCCTGCCGACCGCCGCCTTCAACGTGCCGGTTTCGATCTTCATCATGCAGGCGTTCTTCAACACGCTGCCGCGCGAGCTTTTCGATGCCGGCCGCGTCGACGGCGCCTCCGAATGGATGATCTTCCGTGTCATCGCCCTGCCGATCGCCCGGCCCGCCATGTTCACGGTCGGCATCGTCAACATGATCTGGGTGTGGAACGACTTCCTGTTCCCGGTCGTCTTCATCAACAATCCCGCCCGCAAGACGCTGCCGGTCGGCCTCACCGATTTCGTGGGCGAACATGTCACCAACTATCCGGTCATGCTTGCGGCAATCCTGATGGCCGCCATCGCGCCCCTCATCCTCTTCATCTTCTTCGAACGCCAGATCACGGCCGCGCTCATCGGCGGCGCCGTGAAGGAATGATCTTTTCAGGAGAAACGCCTATGTCCGACACCTCTTCCAAATCCCTCGAATTTGCCAGCCGCGCCGTCTTCTACGAGCCGGAGGAGCATTCCCAGTCGATCAGTTACCCGATCTACATGTCGGCGAATTTCCAGTATGGCGGCGATATCTATGACCAGATCGTCGCCGGCGCGCGCAAGGAAGTGAACATCTATTCACGCTGCGGCAACCCGACTGAGTACAAGCTCGAAGAGCATATCGCGCAGCTGACCGGCGGAACCGCATGCCTTGCAACCGCCTCCGGCATGGCCGCAATCTCACACGCCCTTTTCGGCATCTTGAAGGCCGGCGATCACATCGTGGCCGACCTCACCACCTATTCCTCAACCCACGAATTCTTCGACCACCGCGCCCAGGATTTCGGCCTCAAGGTCAGCCTCGTGGACTGCTCGGACGTGCGCGCCGTCGAAAACGCCTTCACGCCCGAGACGAAGGTCCTCTATGTCGAGGCCATCGCCAACCCGACGATGAAGGTTCCGCCGCTCAGGAAACTTGTCGAGATCGCTCACGCGCGCGGCATCGTCGTCATTTGCGACAACACCTTTGCCTCCCCCGCCGTCTGCCGCCCGCATGATTTCGGCGTCGACGTCGTCGTTGAAAGCGCAACGAAGTTCATCGGCGGCCACAACGATGCGGTCGGTGGCGTCATTACGCTGAAGTCCGATATCCTGCCAAAGGATTGGCTGGAGGACGTGCGCTGGAACACGCTAAACAAGCTCGGCGCGCCGCTATCGCCCTTCAACGCCTGGCTCTTGCTGCGCGGCGCGCAGACACTGGCGCTGCGCCTGGAAAAGCAGTGCGCCAACGCGCTGGCGCTCGCCAAACACCTGGAGGCCCATCCGGCCGTCAAGCGTGTCTTCTATCCCGGTCTGCCGTCCCATCCGAATTATGCCTCTGCCTCGGAACAGCTCATCGGCGGCGGCGCCATGCTCTCCTTCCAGGTGGATGACGAAGCCTGCGGCGTGCGGCTTCTGAAGCGCCTGCAGCTCTGCTCGTTCGCGGCCAGCCTCGGAGGCCTTCGCACCACCACGCAGGTGCCCGCCACCATGGCCTTCCTCGATATTCCGAGCCAGGAACGCGAGGCGATGGGCGTCGTTGACGGCCTCGTGCGTTTCTCGGTCGGCATCGAGCACATCAACGACATCATCGCCGACGTCGGCCAGGCCATCGCCCTCATGCACGTAGAGCTGTGAGGCGGGATATGGCCGCCATCGTCCTTCTAGGCGATATCAACATCGATCTCGTGCTCGCCATTCCCGCCTATCCGGGCGAGGGTGGCGAGGCGATCGCTACCGGCCAGACCGCGATGATCGGCGGTTCGGCGACGAACACTGCCATCGCACTTGCCAAAGCCGGGCACGATTGCCGCTTTATCGGCAGGGTGGGTGTCGACTCCTGGGGCCACGAGGCATTGTCCGAGCTTACCGCCACCGGCATTTCCACGCGCTGGATCGGCCGCGACGACCGGGAGCCGACCCAGATCAACGTCATCACCGTCAGCCCTGCCGGCGAGCGTACGATGTTCGCCTACCGCGGCGCAAATGCACGGCTTTCGGCCGCAGATGTCGATCCGGCAGCCCTTGCCGACGCTCAGCTGTTCCATCTTTCCGGCTACGCCCTGCTCCAACCGCGCCAGACGGAAGCAGCCCTCGCCGCCATAGACCTTGCCGTCGGTGCGGACATCTACGTCACCGTCGACATTCCCGGCGGCGTGGTTGCCGCCATCGCTGCGCAAGTAAGGGCGCTCCTTCCCCGGATCGACACGATCGTGCTCGGCAGCGCCGATCTCCCTGGTCTTTTGGAACAACCGAAAGAAACGGACGAGAAAAAACTCATCGGAATGCTGCTGGAGAGCGGCGTCCGTCGGGTGGCGGTGAAGGGGTCCGGCGGAACGGCATCCGTCCTCTATCAGGTCGGCAGCACGGACAGCGCGCCGTGGTTCCCCGTGGAAGTGGTCGATACGATCGGCGCGGGAGACGCCTTCGCCGCTGGCCATATCCATGGCCGCGTCACGGGCCTGTCCGGCCCCGATTGCTGCCGTCTCGCCAATGCCTACGGCGCGCTCGCCGTCACGCGCAAGGGCGCCGGGCGGGCCATGCCCTCTCGAGACGAGGTCTTCGCCTTTCTAGAGAAGGTCGAGAACTAAAAAGCGGGTCTTCCGCAGGCTCCGGCAAACCCTTCGGCGCAATCGGATAGCGCGGGTTGCCTCCGCCCGCTCCGCTCGTCAGACGGCTCGCTCCGGCCGCTGACGCCCGGTATCACGGGGCCGTGGCTGGAAAACCTTGCATCTCCATCTGCAAAAATTAGGCCCCGTGTTCGACGGGCCCGAGCATGCATTGCAACGGGCTCCACTCCAATGGGGACAGAACAATGAAGCCCCGCCTTGATCCGCAGGGGTGTGGATCGTTGGCGGTATCAAAACCGCTATCGAGGCAGAATGTTCCCCGTTGCGGTGGTGTGGCGTTTATGCGTCTGGGCGGTATCGGGCGGCGTCGGTATTCTTCTCCAGCCACATGGCGTTCTCGAAAAGCGCTGCCTCGTCGCTCAATCCCTTGCGGAATTGATCGGTGATATGCCGGGCTAGCCGATCGGCGCGCTTGCCGTAGCGCGGGATACTGCACCAGATGCATACTCGATCGAAGGTCCGTTGAAGCATGTCGAGCTCATCCGGGCTGATCTGAGCGCCCTTCTCTCGTGAAATATGCAGTATTGAGACCTCCTCGACGAGTGGGCGCGCGTTCTGCCAGGGGCGACTTGCTACCGGCTCGTCGAGATAGGCCAGGTACCTGAGAGCAACGCTCTCGCGGACGCCGCTTAGGTAAAGATCCATAAGTCGTTTTGCGATCGCTTCGGCCGACTTGCACTGCCGAGTCAATCCGCGTTCGCGCAGGACTTCTCCGAAGATCTGTTCGATTTGATTCATTTCGTGAGGGAGAAGGACCGTTTGGTTCGTCGCGAGGTACATCGCGCGACCTCCGGAGTTGGGGCGAAAGCGCGATGATCTTCCAGCCGCCGGGGCCCGTAGCAACCGCCCAGCGATGGCGCAGTATGCGCCAATCCATGGACAAAACAAAGCACGCGCGAGGTAGCCTGCAGCGGGTCCGCGGTTACTGGCGTCGTGTTAATCGGCCAGTTGATGTCGGCGAACCTGCCGATCGACCGGAGGTAGTCGATGGATCTCCAATTTCAGAGGATCGCGGTCGCCGTACTTCCCTCCTGGGGTCAGGAAAAGAAATGGCCCTCCGGGAGCGGGGACGGAGGGCGGCGTTGCGTGAAAGACTCCAATCGGCGGGACCTATCGATGGAGCTAAGCCGCGATCCGCGGGGGCATGCGTCGGCTATCAAGAACGCGTTCTGACCGCGAAAATTCCCGGAACTAAGCGTCACCACGGCGGTTGGAGTGCGGGCTCTAAAGAGAGCCGCTAGGCCCTCTTTGAAAAAGTTAGAGGAGACTCACAATGGACTGGGATCGTGTTGAAGGCAACTGGAAGCAGGTAAAGGGTATGATCAAGGAACAATGGGGGCGTCTGACGGACGACGATTTGGATGAAATTGCTGGGAGGCGCGACCAACTCGAAGGCAAGATCCAAGAGCGGTATGGGATTGAGAAGGATCGCGTGCGCCAGGATATCGACGATTGGTATTCGCAACAGACGTGGTAGCCCACACCGCACTCCACATGTCCTCCTTAGCTACCGCCACGTGGGGCGGCACTGGAAACCGCACGACAACCCGGTCGCCGCCCCTCAAGGCGGAACCCGGAGACAATACCCTTAAGGGCGATGTGGCGAACGATGCGACGAACCAAGGGCGGAGCGATTCCTGGCCATCGCGCGTGCCGCCTCGCGTCATCCGCACAAAGATTTCGGGCGGCGCATCCGGCAAGTGGCCATTTCAGCAGATCGAGGCGGACATACTAGATCCATCCTCGATCGCCGCTGCCGTGGTGGGATCTCGCGCGGTGGTGAATGCGGTCAGCCTCTATGTTGAGCGCGGTGAGCAGACCTTCGAGCGCGTCCATGTCAAAGCTGCGACGCGACCGCATCGCGCGATGCCGGCGCCGAGAGGTTCGTCCAGATTTCGGGCATCGGCTCGGATCCGCAGTCCCGTTCTAACTACATCCGCGCCCGGGGCCGCGGCGAGGAGGTTGTGAAGGCGGCATTTCCAGGCGCGATCATCGTCCGTCCCGCTGTCATGGCCGGCCCCGGTGACACATTCATCACAACGATCGCGAGGCTGGTACGCCTCCTCCCGATTTATCCGCTGTTCGGCGACGGCCGCACTCGCTTGCAACCGGTTCATGTCGAGGACGTGGCGGAGGCCGCGAGCCGCTTGGCCGCGGGGCAGAATGCCACGAGTGCTTCGATCTTCGAGTGCGCCGGTCCGCGCATCGTAAGCGGTGTGCCGGACGCTCCTGGTCTTGCCGCGGGGAACCTTCAGAGCAATCTCGACGAGCTTGCCAATTTTCCTCTGCGCTCTGAAAGCTCGCGATATCGATTTGCTAAACGGGAACGTCATATGCTGGCGCTTTCAATTAGCGTTGACAAGAATCTTAGAGCTTTGGACCGGTGTGAAATGTTTCTATCTGAGCCGGAGGCCCTGCGATCGAAAAAGCACCGCCAGCCAGTGTTTTCGAGGGCGCGGGAAAGCCCAGATTGATCTGCCGTTATCGATCGGATGGATGAGGTCGCCGGTCGCAGCGGTAGTTGGCGCTAGGAATGCGGGCATGACGTTGGTCGGGCGGCCCAGACGGTTACATCCGGATCGAGTTTGCCTCTTGCTAGCACCACAGCGTTGCGCGTCGGTCGAGTGCCCAACATTGCCGAAAAGCCGAAGCACCGGCAGTAATGTAATCGGCGGAGCCGGACCCATCCAGGAGACATTAGTCGGACCGGCAGCTCTCGGGACGGCCCTCATTAATTGTCTTCTTCCAATTGTCCCGAACCGGTGGACGCCGGTTGGTTGTCGATTGCACCCGGCGTCCAAAACACCACGTAGATGCCGGCTAGCAACAAGGCAATTGCCGAGATTGTTACGACGAAGCCGCTCATGTTGGCCTTGGCTTTTCGGTCTGTGTCTTTCATACGTTGCGAACCATTCAGTCTAGATTAGGTTCCATCCGCTTAACGCCTGAACTCCGCCGGTCAGGTCTCCGAATAGCCGGTCGTTGCCAGAGATGTCTTGAACCCAGCAGGCTTCTCTCGCGCCGTCAGCAGGGATGCCGCGATTTCCTTGATGGCGGCAATGTCGTCAACGGGCTCAGCGGTCCGCTCCTCAGTAAGCGACAAGCCGGGGCCGTTCAGGCGGCGTAGTTCCACGGCATGAGCGCGTCAATATCGCTGCTGGGCCATCCATTTGCGAGGCGCTCAAGTGTCTGGGTAAGCCAGGCTTGCGGATCGACGGCATTCATCTTTGCTGTCTGCAGGAGTGTCGCGATCGTAGCCCAGGTCCTGCCGCCGCCGTCGCTGCCAGCGAAGAGGCTATTTTTCCTGGTGATGGCCTGGGGTCTGATAGCTCGCTCGACAATGTTGGAGTCGAGCTCGACACGGCCGTCGGTCAGGAAGCGCTCGAATATGTCGCGACGCGATATGGCATACCGGAGAGCTTCGGCGAGTTTGGATTTTCCCGACACCCGCGGCAGGGTTGCCTGCCAAAGTGTGAAGAGGTCACGGACGATCGCCGCCGAACTTTCCTGACGCGCTGCGACACGAACTTCGGGACTTTGGCCGCGGACGGTTTCTTCGATTTCCCAGAGCCTCGCCATACGCTCGACCGTCTCTGTGGCGACCTTCGAGCTCTTCGCCGCGTGCAATTCGTAGAACTTCCGCCGGCTATGTGACCAGCAGCCAGCCAGGACAACGCCGTCGTTGCCTCCATCCTTGCGGACAAGCTTGCTGTAAGCACCATACCCGTCAACCTGCAGGATGCCGCGATAGCCGCTCAGATGTCGTGCGACGCACTCGGTCGCTCGACTGTCTTCAAAGCGATAGGCCACCAACGGCGGACCGCTGCCTCCGAAAGTGCGGTCATCCCTGGCGTAAGCCCATAGCCATGCTGTCTTTGCCGACCCGGACCCAGGCGCGAGTGTCGGCAAGGTCGTTTCATCGGCAAAGATCCGCTCCGCCTTCTTGATCTCGTTCAGGATGTAATCGGCAAGGATGTCGAGTTCGAACCCCAACTTGCCCATCCATTGGGCCATGAGCTTGCGGTCAAGTTCGACCTTGTCACGCGCGTAGATCGCTTCCTGGCGATAAAGCGGAAGGCCATCGGCATATTTGGAGACCGCGATCTGGGCCAGAAGTGCTTCTGTTGGAATGCCGCCTTCGATGATGTGTGCGGGAGCCGCGGCCTGGATGACGCCGTCCTCGTTCCTAAAGGCGTACTTGGGACGACGCGTGACGATAACACGGAACCTGGCTGCGACGACATCGAGCCGTTCGGAGACGTCTTCTCCGATCAGGATCTTCTGCTTGCCCGCATACTCCGGCAACTCTTCCGGCTCGATCACGATCTCGACGCGCTCAAGATGCGGCGCGAAGCCCTTGCGTGGCCGTGGTGCACGCTTGCCGTCCGCATTCCCGCGGCCCTTCGTGACCTGGGCCTTGATCGCCGCAATGCCGGTCTCGATCTCCTCGAAGACAAAGGCATGCTGCTCGTCATCGACCGGGGATGCCAGCTTTTCCGAACGCCGTCCAAAGCGGGCCCGATCAAAAGCCTTCAGGATTTGCGTCAGCCGCTCGATGCGTTCGTCGGCGTCAGCGTTCCGGGCCTCGAGGTCATCAACCTGCTTTTCCAAAGCCTCGACGCGGGCTGCCTTTTCGGCCATGGCGAGAACCATAGCTTTCAGGGCCTCTACATCATCCGGGAGCTCGATCTCGGGTCGCGTCATGGGTCAGATCAGAGCATATTTTGCCGTGATCCGCCCGCGGTTTCAGGCACCTGATTCACTTCGCCGCAGTGGTTTTACCCAACAATCTCGGGAGGCTTGACTGGCGTCGACCGCACCCGCTTCCAGTCCATACCATCCACCAAAGCCAGAAGCTGGGCATGATTCAGCTGGACGCGGCTGTGGCCGATACGTGGCCAGCAGAACTGAGCTTTCTCTAGCCGTTTGGCATAAAGGCAGACGCCCGAGCCATCCCACCATACGATCTTGATCCGGTCCGCTCGTTTCGCCCGAAAGACATAGAGCGCTCCGTTGAACGGATCACTGCCAGCATCCCGCACCAGCGAAAGCAGGCTGTCCGGCCCCTTGCGGAAGTCGATCGGATGGCTCGCAAGGAAGACTTTCACGCCTGACGGGATCATGCCGAGCGTACCGCTCGGATAACGCGCTGCAAATGCGCCTCGTCGATCTCAGCACCGACCCGGATTACAACGTCGCCGATGACCACCTCGACGACAGAGCTGACCCCGATCATCGATCTCTGTCCACTTTCAGCCGACGCCACATGGTCCGGCTCGCTCTCGTTCAGAAGGTCTCGCCGCCACCGGTAGAGTTGAGAGGGCGTAATCCCGATCCGTCGTGCGATCGCCGAGATATTCACTCCAGGCCGGCAAGCCTCCTCAACGGCCTCCACCTTAAATTCGTCAGACCAGAAACGTCGCAACTGGCGGGGAGAACCCTCAAGTCGATCCGTTACCGCCTCAATCATATGGATCATTCTAGGGCTAGCCGTAGGCGTAGACATAGATCCTCACAGTCAGAGAAATCAGATGCCTGCCATAGCGTGACGTCCATCACCCCTGCCAGATGGGGTCTCCTTGTCGCTTACGCTCCTCAAGCTTTGAGACCGCGTATTCTCAATGGAGATCGCTTTTTTCCTGAGCAGATTGCGCGCTCAGCAAGGCATGCCGCATTGGTAGAGGCACTCGTGGCGGCAAGCTTTGATCGCGCTTGCCTGTCGGGGTTCCGCTCGTGGACGGTGTGGATCTTACTCCGCTGGTCGCGACCTTTATTGGTGGCGATCCAGCCAAGCGCGACGCGAACAGTTCCCAGCAGGGCAGGCAAGTCGCTCCTCCACCCAAAACATAGGATCATCTAGTCGCAAGAAACGCACGCTTGTGCTTGCCCTACCAGCAGTTCCGACAAGAGCTTTGCATTTTTGATCGCATGACCATCACGGTCATTGTTGAAATAAGCCCAAATAGTTTTCGCTCCGCATTGACGTATGCGCTCGGCCCAAATCATCAATTCAGCCTCGCTGTAGTCATGTCGATACCATTGGTGGGTCCCGTGAAACCGCACGTAGATATCATCGGACGTCTTCACCAGTTCGTCGGGCAGCCGAGGGCCACTGCAAGAGCAGAAGATAGTCCCCGTTTTCTCAAAAGCGTTGAAGACGTCCTCGTTCCACCAACTCTTGTGGCGGAATTCCACAACGTTTCGACGGCGAGGTTCAAGCTGAGCTAGGATAACGTGGAGCATCTCGTCGGAGTACCGAACGCTCGGCGGCAATTGAAACAGAAAGCAACCCATCTGGGGGCCGAGCAGTTCGGCTATGTAGCCGAAGTCACTGACCAAGGTGCCGGTGTCGTCGAAGCGCCTGACGTGGGTAATGAGCTCGCAGACTTTCACTGTGTAAACGAAGCTGGGTTCTGCTTGTCGCAGCCATGTTTTCACCGTGGCGATTGTGGGCCAGGAATAGAACGGCGCGTTGAGCTCCACCGTCTTGAACTGTTGTGCATAGATGGAAAACCACTGGCTCGAAGGTACATCTGCAGGATAGAACTGCCCCTTCCAATGCCAATAATACCAACCCGAGCAGCCGATATGGAAGCCATCCGACGGAGTCCGGGCAGCGGTGACCGAGCCACCATTCACCTCATGCACAAGTCTCGCCGCATGCATCTTCTCGGCGCGCTCGATGTTCGCAAGCCGCTGTTTTTGTCTGCGCTCCGCACGCAGCGCACGACGTTTAGCAAGATCTTCTGGAGAGCGTTCCACCACCTGACAACCCACCGCGTTTCATGGTCGCAAAGTTTTCGAGGGCGGTATTTGTTCCTTACCGGCTGTTGACCATCGAACCCTGTCTTCACGGTTGAACCCACTCTCTTTCACGACACATGTGACGCACGCGTGTCTCGCGAAAAAATATCGTGTTTGCTCTCAATCTCTTTCAGGAAAGCCTCGATCGTTTTTACCTGACTGTCCAACTGATCGGCTAGCGGCTGATAAACCTTGCGAAAAGATGGCGTGGGCTCCGCTGATAGCAGGCCGTTCTCGCAGGGCCGATCGTCGTCCCACCCTGCATGGTTTGCAATGGGGTAAAGACACACAGCCTCTATCGGCACTCCCCACTTCATCGCAGCCCTCACTTCTTCCCCCACATACGCCAGCCAATCGGACCGGCGATCGCCTTCGATACCCGTCTCTGCGATCAGCATCGGCCTTCCATATCGAGCGTAGGTTTCGACAAGAATTTTGCGCAATGGTTTGTAGAGGGGGTGCTCGACGTCGATCGTCGGGCCGCCGTGGATCCACTGATTGTTATGGTAGTAGTTGACGCCGATGATATCGAGATACTTTTCCGCGCCTCCTAACTGGGGCCACAAGCGTCCCGAAATCATGTCCCAAGCCTGATATTGTGCCAATCGGTGGCCTTCAGCAGCAGGTCGGTCGGCTGGACGCTCGGGATCGACAACAACATTGATGGCGGGTTCGCAGTGGACAAATCGGGAACGAGGCTCGACCTCCAGAATGGCATCCATCGCAGCGATCGAGGCGCGCGCAAGCTGCGCTTTCAGCTCGAAGCCTCGGCGCCCCGCCCATGGATTAAGGTAACCCGCGTCTCCGCCCGCCCATGAAAGGAACGAAATTTCGTTAACAGGCACAAAGAACGGCGGATTGTTGATTTCGCTTCGCAGGAGTTTCGCGGCAGCACCGGCAAAACGCGAAAACCGTCTTACAAATGAAGGCGACCATATATCGATATCATCAGGCCAGCCGTAGTGCAGCAGATCCCAGATGACCTGCGTGCCCGTCGTCCGGGCCGCGCGTATCAGGGGTAGAACGCTGTCCCAGTCATATGCTCCGGGTAATCGCTCGACCAGATGCCAGCGGAAACCGTCCCTTACACTGCTGATATAATGGCTCGCCAACTGACGGTAGTCATTCTCTGCATGCTGCTCGTGTTTTATCGAGGCTATCATGTCCAGCCGCCGACCAAGACCCGTGCCGCCCGGTGGTCGGATTCGGTGCGTCGAGCATTCAAATCCGCCGAGGAAGAAAGATTGAAATAGCCCGGTCGGACCGCATGGCGCTCTTTCCGTAAGGACCTCATCAAACAGCGCCTCCCATTGCGGAACGACCGCTTCGACGCTGTAATTTTCCTCTACGTGCCTGCGCAACTGTAGACCGAGGCTGGCGCGCAACTCCGGCGAGCCGGCAAGCAATGTGATGGCGTCCGCAACTGCCTGCGGATCGGCATGTCCTACAAAATAGCCCGAGAGGCCATGTTTGATTTGTTGTCTCGAACCGTTGTCGGCCGTTGCAATCACTGGAAGGCGGGCGGCCCCGGCCTCGGAAATGACATGGGGCATGCCTTCGTCCCGGGACAGCCAGACAAACACGTCGAGCGCTGCAAGCAGATCCGGAACATCGGCGCGGTCGCCGAGGAAGCTCAAGACAGCATCCAGTCCACGCTCGTTACAGAGAGCATTGAGTTGCAGCGCATATTGCGGCATGAAGGCATCTGGTCCGCCAACGATCACAAAGCGCATGCCCCCATCTTCGGCATGTATGATCGAGGCCGCCTCGATGAAAGTCTCCACATTTTTTTTTGCGTCGAGGCGCCCGACCCAGCCGACCAGGATCGTATCATCGGAGATGCCAAGCTGCCGGCGCATGGCACGCCGACGGCTCGGCTGGAACTCCTTGAGATCGACCATTGAGGGAATTTCTCTGGCGTGAGATTCCCGCCCGGGCATTCGGGAGGCGGCTGCGTCGCGAATGGAGCGACAGACACCGACGTAGCGACTGGTAAAGTGTTTTGGGCCGCTCAGAGCTTCCAGGACCAGACCACCATGTTCGATCAACGGCGGACGAATGTGCAGTCGTTCGAGTGCCGGATAGATGTCGGCAACGTTCTGGCACGAAACCACCACGTCATAAGCAGAGATCTTGTCGGCGAGATAGGCAACGGTTTCTTCCAGGGACATCGAATAGGGTGCAATGTCCACCTCGATTCCCAGAGCCCGCAGCTGGTCATGCGTCTGCACGGGCATGGTGTCCTTGCGCAGACAAGCAACCACATCGATCTTGTAGCGGGAACGGTCGATGTTGGCAGCAAGCAGACGGACCTCCGTCTCCTCTCCCCCAACGACCAACCAGCCGAAGACGAAGAGGACGGTCTTGGGGCTCGGCACCGTCATGGCTGCACCTTAAAGACGATCTGCAGGAACTCAAACCGCCTCTCCAGCAGGTCTGAAAGGAACTCCGGTGCACCCTCAAAGGGAACCACGTGGGTGATCATGTGCTGTTTGATCAGTTCACCTTGGAGAAACAAGAGTTCGATTGTCTCGCCCGCAAGCCGGCGTCGGCTCCAATGAGGTGAGAGACCGCGCGGAACACGATTGATCTGCGCGCAACGGATGTTGAGGCCATTGTGGTGGAATTCCTCACCCAATCTCAGTCTGTCGGAACCATCCTGATAAAATGCCAGGTCAATGACGCTCCCCTGGGGGCGCACGGCCTTGAGCGCGACGTTGAGGCTTTCCAAATGCGCTCTAGTTTGAAAGACGAGATCGGCCCCGCGGTTGGCCACGCCATCGTGCCAGTGCGCCTTGGCATGCTGCCACGCGTGTTCCTCGGTCATCGCAAGAATGCCCATCGCCTCTGCCTTGTCCCGGCGGAACTCTGAAGGATCGGCGATGACGACTTGCGTAGCGCCGACGGTCTTGGCAAAGAGCGCCGTGAGCAAGCCCACAGTCCCGGCTCCGATAACGAGCACGCGTCGACCGATGACCCCGCATCCCAGGAACGACACTGCCGGTCCGAACGCATCCGCATCGGCATGGAGGATGCCATTCGCCGCGATCGGGCCCATCTGTGCGACAAAGATACCCAGCACGGGATCGATCGTGACGGGAAGCGGGACGAGAAGATCGCGAAACGGGTCGGCCAGGTGGCCGGTCTTATGCGCATAGGTCGCCGCAACGATATCGTTTGTTTTATAGCCAACGGCGCTTGTGTGAGCGACCCGCGCCACCTCCATGTAACCGAGAAACGGTATGGGGTAGGTTAGGTCAGGCTCCTTCTCGATGAAAACGCCCCGCTCGTTGTCGAAACGTGAGCGAAAATATGGATTGGTGTTTTTGAGGAACGTTAACTCGGTCCCGGCTGAAAACCCGGTAAAGAGCGTGTCAAGTTGTACCTGGCCATCGGTTGGCGCTTCCTCATCGTAATCCAAAAAGTACATTTTTCCGGGGCGTTCCACGCCGAGTGATCTTATGGTGCGGCTGGACATCGGCATAACTTCCTAAAAGTTGTGGAGGTCGATCGGCTGACCGGTTTCGGCAGACTTGGTCAGGGCCAGTGCAATGCGGTGGGTCGCGAGCGCTTCGTGGTAAGGACAGCGGATGCGACTTTCGCCGCCCCGCACCGCATCAACAAAGTCGCGATCCTCCAGCCACACCGGGTCTCCTTCCGCCCGGCGAACAGGCCTCCCTGCTCCGACGTCTACCATGATGTCATGGTCTGTCAGTTCGATCGCCAACCCATCGGCAAAGATGTTCAATCCGACATGATGCCCCCACCTCAGGGCACAGGTGGAGGCGATGTTTCCGATTGCGCCGGTTGCGAATGAAAGACTGGCCGTGCTCGATGTGGCGACATCAAGATCAGGAAAATCATCCCTTCTTCTATGGGTAGTCTGGCCGAAAACGCGGGTGATATCGCCGACAAGGTAACGCGCGAGATCGACGATATGCGTCGTCTGCTCCACCGTTTGCCCCCCTGAGGTATCCTTCTTCCACCACCATCGCGGCGGCGGGGTCTGATCGAGCCAGTACCCCGAGATGAGCTGCGCGGGGTTCTCCGCCAGGTGTTGGCGGGCTTCCTCAACGATGTCGAGGTATCTCCAATGGTAGCCCACCGCGGTAATCAGACCGGCCGTGGCAATTGCGGCGGCGAGCTCTTGTGCGAGATCAAGATGCAGACTGACAGGCTTTTCGACAAAAAATGGAATACGCTTGGCAATAAGCTCCCGCTCGACATCGCCATGTGCAAACGGGGGAACGCAAATATAGGCGGCATCAATTTCCAGTCCGTCCAGCATCTGGACGCAGGAACTGAAAGCTCTGGCGCCAAAGCGGCCTGCCGCGTGCCTGGCGCGTTCCATGTCCGGATCGGCAAACCCCACAAGTTCCACGTCGTCGAATCCCGCCAGAATATCGAGATGGCGGGTCGCGATCCCGCCCGCTCCAATAAAACCGATGCGCGTGCGTTCCATGGCTGGGTGCTCTCTTTCGTTGCCGACCCCCGCATGGAGAACGGCTCGGTAAATTTCCTCGGTTTCCTCGACCATCCGCCTTGCGGTGAAGTGTTGTTTGAACCTCAGCCGCTCCGCCTCTCCTGTGCGAGCGGCCGCTATCGGATCGCCTAGGACGGCGATAATTCCCTCAGCAAGTGCTTCCGGACTACCCGGTTCGACGAGGAAGGGGTGATCGTCACCAAGAGCGTCAGTCGTGCCTCCGATGGCGGTCGCAACAACTGGCACTCCAATGGACATCGCCTCAAGAACAGCCAGTGGCAGCCCCTCGAAAAGCGAGGCGAGAACGAAAACATCCGCTGAAGCCAACAACGAAGCTATGTCGTTGCGCTGCCCCGCGAACAGCACCGCCTGTTCAATCCCGAGCCGCACGACCAGGTCCTTCACAGCGGTGACCTCAGGACCAGTTCCAACCAGCAGCAACACCGCATCCGGGAATTGTTCCAGGACAGTGGGCATCGCCCTTACCAATGTCGGATGATCTTTCTGCGGTGTAAAACGAGCAATCGAGATGAGGGTGTTTGCTCGTTGGCCACCCCACTGCGACCGCACGCGGATTCCCTCGGGAAGCCGTGGAATTCCGTTGCGGACAACAGAGATCTTCTTTGGATCGATGCTCTCCCTCGAGAACGTCAACTCCGCCGTGCGGGAGACGACGATTAGCCGCTCTACGGAGCCGAGGCCCTCCCGAAAAGTCGCCTTCTGATCCTCGTCGGTGAGGAGAAACGGCAAGTGTTCCGTTCGGATAACTGGAACACCAGCGGCTTTTCCGGCGTGCGCAAGCCCATGCCCCTCCCAGCCAATGCCAGCGTGCACATGGAGGAGATCGGCGTCAAACGACTGCAGCCACAAGCCGCACTCTGTGATGTCGTTGAACTCTTTGACGGCCAGGCCGAGCGCGAAGGCTGTCGAGGTAAGATTGCCTTCGCACCCGCGCGGCACAGCTACCGTAACCTCAAAGCGATCGCGCAAACACGCGCCGAGAACAAGCATATGAGCGCCCATGCCAGATGCGTCAGAGCTATCGGTCGCAAGGATGAGTTTCCGCTTTGGCTCAAGGGGCGGGGTCAACGGACACCCAACCCGACCTGCGCCGTCTCCCTGGCCTGAAATCGACTGAATGTCGAAAGTGCCTGACCGACGACTTGGTCCATGTTGTAATAGCGGTAGCTCGCCAGTCTTCCGACGAAGGTTACATCGCTTCGCGAGCGAGCAAGAAGCGCATACTGGTTGTAGAGCTCCTGATTTTCCGGTCTGGGTATCGGATAGTAAGGGTCGCCTTCCGAACAGGCGAACTCGTGACAGATGCTCGTCTTGGGGTGGACTTGCCCCGTGATGTGCTTGAATTCGGTAACCCTCGTATAGGGGACCTTCTCCGAGGGAAAGTTCACGACCCCAACGGGCAAAAGTCGCCGCCGGTCGTAAGTCGTGTGTTCGAACCGCAGACACCTGTAAGGGAGCCGGCCGTACTGATAATCGAAAAACTCGTCGATCGGCCCGGTGAAAATGATATGCGCGTCGGGGAACTGTTCTCGGACATCCCGAAAGTCGGTATTGAGCCGGATGTCGATGTGATCGCTATCCAGCATATTTTCGAACATTTTCGTGTAGCCATCCTTCGGCATCGCCTGGAATGTGTCCTGAAAATAGCGATCGTCTGTGTTCGTACGGGTCGGAATGCGCGCGGTAACGGCCTTGTCGAGTTGGGAAGGATCCAATCCCCATTGCTTGCGGGTGTAGCCCTCGAAAAACGTCCGGTACAAATCCAGTCCGACCTGCGCGACAACGACATCCTTCGAAGTGCGTATCCGATCCATCGGCCGCGCCTTGGAGGCGAGATATTGGGCAGCCGCGGCGTCGTCCTTAAGTTCAAGTCCGTAAAGTCCATTGAGGGTTGTGCGGTTGATCGGGATCGGCAAGAGTTTACCCGCCACCTGTGCAAGCACGCGGTGTTCGTAAGGCCTCCAAGCAGTAAAGCGCGACAGATAGTCGAAGATCATTTCGCTGTTGGTGTGGAAAATGTGCGGGCCATACTTGTGAACAAGAATGCCGTGCTCGTTGTAGAAATCGTACGCGTTGCCACCAATGTGGGATCGTCGATCGCAAATAAGGACATGATGCTTGCCCTCATTTGCCAGCCTCTCGGCAAGGACAGATCCCGCAAAGCCGGCACCGACGATTACAAAATCATAGGTACGGCGTTTCGACGTCGATTTTGCCGTCCTTCGCGAGGCGGGGGCAACCGGCGGACGCGTGTTTGTTTCAGCCGCCTCCTGCACCAGTCCGTTCATTCGCCGGTGCGTCTCGTCCCAGGAAAACGTCGACAGCAGTTCGTCCGCGCCCGTCAGCCATTTTCCTGACCTGGGCTTGAGTTTGAGAGCGGCTTCGCATGCCTCTACGAATTTACCCGCATCAGACGCGAAGAATATGCCGCTGATGTCTGCGTATTGGCGCATGACATCAACGATCGGCGTGGTGACCACGGCAAGCCCGGCGGCCAGGTATTCCGGCGTTTTTGTGGGGCTGATGAATCGGGTTGCTTCGTTGAGGGCAAACGGCATCAGAGCCACGTCCCAACCGGAGAAGTAGGCAGGAAGGTCCGCGTAGTGCTTCTGGCCCAGATAATGGATGTTGGGTGCGCGTGGCAGGTCCTCGACTTTGATCTTGGCCACGGGACCAATGAGGACGATTGACCAGTACGGCCGGTGATCTGCCAAGGCTCTGATCAGTTCGAGATCAAGACGCTCGTCGATGACGCCGCAAAAACCGAGGACCGGGCCAGCGAGGTCCGCCTGATCCGGCGGATTGATCGGCTGCTTGCGTGCCGACCGGAAATGGCGCACATCCACGCTGGACGGAAAGGGATGAATGTTGTCGTGCATGAGGCGTTTGGCGTCGTAGAGGCTATGGCCGCCCGTGAACACCACATCAGCCCGTTGCATCAGCTCACGCTCCAGCTCCCCGATATTTGCCGGAGCAAATCTGAAGTTGGCGAGCTCGTCCATGGAGTCATAAACTATTGCGGCCGCATCGATATGCCGGGCGAACGCAAACATCATCGGCGTGTAGAACCACAAGATTGGCTTGCGATGACCTGCAAGCTCGAGAAGCTCGTCAAGCAGTCCCGCCAAACCGGAGTTTCGTTGCGCCTCGGTCCATCCTCTGGGGATTCGGGGTCTAACGGCTTTTACGGTCGTGCCCGCGAAAGAATGGATCTCCAGGTAGGCAAGATGGTGATCGGTCGGAATGACCTCTTCAAAGAAGTATACGCGCCGCTCCCGAGCAAAGCGCTCCATGAGGTGTTGTGGCCGCTGCACGACAAAATCCCAGCGCAGGTGTGAAAAACAAATCACCGGTGCGCAAGCATTGCTGGAATTGTCGTTGGTCTTTGGAACTGCAGTTAGAATATCCATATCATTCCGCGCTGAGCTGTTCGTAGGCTGGAACAACTTCAATTGCCGCGCGCCTCCTTCTTGGCTGACTGTTCGGCTCGAATTAGCTGGCGAAGTTTCTTGATGGAGTGGGGCCAAGTCCAAGATCGAAGGACTGCGGCGCGTGGGCTGAAGTCCGCAAGCCGCGACAACATCCCGGCAATGCCGATGTGAAACTTGTCCGACTTTGCGGTGGCCCCGGTTTGCGGAGTGATGTATTGCTGGCCGCATCGCAATTCGGCGTTGACGAGCACCGGCAAGCCCGCGAGCATGTATTCGGTCAGGACCGCCGGCGCCCCGTCATCGACACCGCACACCACTCCCATCCGAGCGAGGTTCATCAATCTGTTGACCTCCCCGAAGGAGACGCCAGGAGGTCCGACAAAATCGACGTTAAGCTCCAATTCTGTCGCTTGATGACGCAGTTGCTCGGATTGATCGCCGTAGCCGAATACACAAAGTGCCCGCACAGTTCTGGGCAACTTGGCGAGCGCGTGAAACAGGATATCGTGGCGCTTGTAGGCTTGCGCGGCAGCCACATAGATTATGTCGTAAGCCTTGGCCCCCTCGATGGGAAAGAACATCGACGGTGCAGCAAATTCCGGGCCGATCGGAAGGATCGCGGTGCGTTTGCCCGGGTGACGTGCCTCGACGTCGCGGCTCTGCTCCTCTGATCCTGTCAGGATTAGATCGAAATGGCGGCTTGTGGTCGAAGGGACGCGCAGCGCCGGCGCGTCGATTGAGTTATAGATTTTGAAGCTGGTTTGGCAGGCCTGGAGGATTTCCTCACCAACCCCCAGGCCCCAGACACAAAGAATATCTGGAGCGCCATAAATCTCGATATGGGCAAGCATGTCGTCCGACGAAAATGGGGAAGTACTTCCATCGAGGTAAAAGGAGCGTCGCGTAAGGAAGGAATTCTCCTTAACCTCAGGGGGTGGGTTGCTGGCCCGCCAATGGCTCCAGATCTCCGCCCGATCGACTAGGCCGTCAGCCACGCTGGCCAGTGGCAGTCGCTCCAGATATCCGCCCGACACGTGCACTACATTTTCATGCGTTGGCCAAGCAGCCATCTCATCCTTGAAACGGGATGCCCAGGCCGCCAAACGTTCCGTCTTGGTGGGGGCCTGTGAAACCGGTGGCCAGCCGTCCTGGAAATCACTGATGACGACGATCTTTCGCATTACTCACTTCGCACATCTACGGTCGCGAACGTCGAGACGACGATCGCGTTTTGGGAAACGGAATCTGTTTTTGTCAGGGTTCTGATAGTCGTGGCTTGCAACCGACGAGAACACAGTTTGTTCCAGTTGCGTGGCAACTTTAAATTCTTGACCGAGGTATTCAGGACTAGCGCGGCGCTGGGTGCATCCCTGAATCGAGACCAATTCTCCTTGCGAGCCGCACCTCAAACGGCGCTAAGGCGAAAATTGTCAAAGAGAAAAGGCATCTTGCAGAAAGCAAAATGATGTCTGGAGACAGGATGAAAACATTCAATACCGAACAGTCATTCTCCTTTTAATGCTGCGAGTTTTCGATCTCCCCACACCAAATTCGGAACATACCCGGCGCCGCAACCGTTTGGGCTTGTCTGACATCGTTCGGATTGATGACTTGGTGACCCCCACCTGACTGTTCGAGATTTGAACTCCCTGAAGTCCAACTCGAAAATGGAGAAAGATTACCCAATGACTCCCAAGACGAAAGACTTGAGCGATCTCTTCCACGATACGCTTAAAGACATCTACTTCGCTGAAAAGCAGATCCTCAAGGCACTTCCCAAGATGGCGCGGGCTGCGCAGTCTGAAGAAGGCAAGGCCGGCTTCCTAAAGCATCGGGATGAGACTGAAGGCCAGATCGAGCGGCTTGGTCAGGTTTTTGAGATCATCGGAAAACCGGCCCGAGGCAAGACGTGCGAAGCCATTCAAGGGATGATTTCCGAAGGCGAAGAGATCATGGAAGAATACAAGGGCACCGCCGCCCTTGATGCCGGCCTCATCTCGTCGGCCCAGACCGTCGAGCATTATGAGATCGCCCGTTATGGAACACTCAAATCATGGGCGGCCCAGCTTGGCCTCAATGGAGCCGTCGCACTCCTTGATGCCAATCTCCAGGAGGAGATCGCCACCGATCAGAAGCTGACGGCACTTGGCGAAGCCGCGGCAAACCCCAAGGCGTCCAGGCAGGCCGCCGAGTAGTCGCACTTCGATATCGGGAAGCCGCCTTGCCAGGCGGCTTTCTCCCCGCGCGAGCAAGTGTGTGCCTCGAGCGCAGTCCTCGGCCAGAAAATTCAGCACACCGGAGTTCGCCCCATGGCTAAGAAATCTCTCGAAAAGTCGACCTTGAAGCAGCGGGAAACCGTGACAATCCATGATCAGAAGCTGCGGCGGGGAGAAGGTGGCGAACTGCATCAGATCGCGGAAGATGTTACCCCTATCCTGAGCACCGCTCAGGGTGGCCCCGTTGCAGACGACCAGAATTCGCTGCGCGTTGGGCCACGCGGTCCCCTTGTCATCGACGACTTTCACTTCCGCGAGAAAATTTTCCACTTCGACCACGAGCGGATACCCGAGCGGGTGGTTCACGCACGAGGCTATGGAGCCCACGGCTATTTCGAGACCTACGACTCGCTCGCCGCTTATACCCGGGCCGATGTTTTTCAGCGGGCAGGCGAGAGGACGCCGGCTTTTGTCCGCTTCTCTACAGTTGCCGGCAGCAAGGGATCCTTCGATCTTGCGCGCGACGTTCGCGGTTTCGCGGTGAAGATCTACACCAATGAGGGAAACTGGGACTTGGTTGGCAACAACATTCCCGTCTTCTTCATCCAGGACGCAATCAAATTCCCCGATATCATTCATGCGGTGAAGCCCGAGCCGGACCGCGCCTTCCCCCAGGCACAATCCGCCCACGACACATTCTGGGACTTTATCAGCCTGTCGCCGGAAAGCATGCACATGATCATGTGGGTGATGTCGGACCGTGCCATCCCTCGCTCGTTCCGGTTCATGGAAGGGTTTGGAGTTCACACCTTCCGTTTTGTCAATGCCAAGGACGAGTCGACCTTCGTGAAGTTCCACTGGAAGCCTAAGCTCGGCCTCCAGTCCGTCACCTGGAACGAGGCGGTGAAGATCAATGGCGCCGATCCCGATTTCCATCGGCGGGATCTATGGCAGGCCATTCAGTCCGGCAATTTCCCGGAGTGGGAATTGCAAGTGCAGCTGTTCGATCAGGAGTTTGCCGACAGCTTCGATTTCGACGTGCTTGACCCGACGAAGATCATCCCCGAGGAGATCCTGGCGCCCCAACCGGTTGGACGACTTGTTCTTGATCGCATGCCCGACAACTTCTTTTTCGAGACCGAGCAGGTGGCGTTCATGACGCAGAATGTTCCGCCTGGCATCGATTTCAGCAACGATCCTCTTCTACAGGGTCGTAACTTCTCCTATCTCGACACGCAGCTGAAACGTCTCGGCAGCCCGAACTTCACCCATCTTCCGATCAATGCGCCGAAGTGTCCCTTCGCGCATTTCCAGCAGGATGGCCACATGGCGATGCGCAATCCGGTCGGCAGAGTGAACTACCAGCCGAACTCCTTCGACGAGGGGGCACGGGAATCGCCGATGAGCGGCTACCGCCATTTCCCCGCCGAAGAGACTGGCACCAAGGCGCGGCTGCGGCCGGAGAGCTTTGCCGACCATTACAGCCAGGCTCGACAGTTCTACATCAGCCAGACCGCGCCCGAGCAACGCCATATCGCGGCAGCTCTGACATTTGAGCTGAGCAAGGTGGAGAGGCCGGCTATCCGCGAACGAATGGTGTCCCATCTCCTCAACATCGACGAGACGCTGGCAGCCACGGTTGCCCAGAAGCTCGGTTTCCAATCGATGCCAAGCCCGGCTGATGCGGCGATGCCTACACGGCAGGATCTTGAACCCTCCCCGGCGCTCAGCATTGTCGAGCGTGGGCCGAAACGTTTCGAGGGCCGCAAGCTCGGCATCCTGATCACCGACGGCCTCGATGCAGCTTTGTTGAAGGGTTTGACGGCGGCGATTGCCAAGGAAAAAGGCGTTTGTGAGTTAATCGCTCCGAAGGTCGGTGGAGTTACGGCCCAGGACGGAACCTGGATCGAAGCACATCACATGATCGATGGAGGACCTTCGGTCCTCTTCGACGCTGTCGTCTTGCTGACCTCGGATGACGCGATCGACGACCTTGTAAAGGAAGCCACCGCCCGCGATTTCGTGGCCGACGCCTTCCAGCACTGTAAATTCATCGGGTACGACCCCTCGGCGATGCCGTTAATCGAAAAAGCCGGAATCGCCGATGCACTAGATGAGGGGACCATCGTCCTTCCCGGCGGAGATGGACTATCAGACTTCGTCTCAAAGCTCGGCAAACTGCGCGTCTGGGCCCGAGAACCGTCCGTGAAGCTCGGCAAGGCGTCATCGCCGATTGATTAAGCTCCGTCGAGCACCCACGGGAGACAAAAGCATTTCGGGCGCGTTTGATCGTTTGACCGGCTCGGCGGATGTCCCTAGAAAACCGGCAAGCGCCGCTGCCACGTCATCGGGAGCTTCCTCAGCCATATGATGGGCCGCTATCAATGCTCCAGCCAATGATGCCCGGCGCCCAGGGGCGCCAGACGGACAATGGATCCCCATACAGTTCTTCGAGGTCATCGCGCTTTGACCAAAGTAGGAGCGCCGGACACTGGACCGTCCTTCCCGCCTGCCTGTCGGCAAGATCATGTGCCCTGTCTATCGAAAGCCCCGCGCGATAATCCTCGATCATCGCATGGACGACATCGGGGTCACGTGTGGCGTTGCGATAGTCCTCGAACGCTTCCTCGCCCATGGAATCCGGCGACCCGCCATACCAGGCATCCGGGTCGGCGAGGATGGCGCGTTCCGGTTTTTCCGGCGTGCCGAAGAAGAACCAGTGCCACCAGAGGCGCGCAAACTTTTCGTTGGCACGTTCCAGGGCCTCAAGAATGGGAACTCCATCCATAACGACGAGCCGATCGACGCGATCAGGATGATCCAGGGCGGCGCGATAGGCGACGTAGCTCCCGCGATCATGGCCGGCAACCGCGAATCGTCGGTGCCCCAGCATTTCCATGAGTTCGATGCAATCCTGGGCCTTCGCCCTTTTTGACGACCCGATGTGATCAGGCGTATCTGCGGGTAGGAACGATTGGCCAAATCCGCGCAAGTCCGGACACACGATCGTGAATTGCGATGCGAGCCTATTTGCGATCTGCCACCAGGTCACGTGCGTTCGAGGGTGGCCATGAAGCAGCAGCAAGGGTGGACCGGAACCACCGTGGCGCACGCGGAGTGTGCCTTGAGAAACAGGGATCATCTCAAGTGAGAAGTCCTTAAACATCTGGCCGCTCCCATAGTTTCCGGACGTTTCCGGCGCAAGCGCAATCTGCTTTCTCGTCCGTTCGTTCCGAAGTCGTTGCGACGATCGTTATGTGTTTGATTGGCGCAAATGTCTGCCAGCCAAATATTGGCGAGGTGGACGAACTGGCCCCGCGGATACTTTGACAAATACGCGATCGCGCGTATGGATCTCGTATCCCACTCGTCATACAGACGCCGCCGGCCTCGCCGAGGCGTTCGAGCCGGGCGGCGATATTGGCGCCATCGCCGAAGATGTCGCCTTCACTAAAAACGTCGCCGATATTGATCCCAACGCGGAATCTTCCGGTCGTCGGTAAGCGGCCGGTTGTGCGCCACATCGCCTGCTGGATGGCGACCGCGCAGTTGAAGGCATGGACGACGATGGATGGAAATTCCGTCAACACGCTGTCGCCGGCGGTCCCGAAAATCTGACCACGGGCGCTTTCGATAAGACCCACCACAATAGGGCGAGACGTCACCGTCGCAAGCGCCTGCTCGTCGAAGGCATTCATCAAGCGGAATAACCTTCGATATCGTGCACCAGGATCGCTGCAAGCTTTCTTTCAATTAGTGGCGCCTCCATGTGAACGATCCAATCCAACGCCTTTCCACTATGCTTTCCTCACCCGGGCATGCAGCTTTTGTTCCTTCCGAGAACTCTGGTGAGGCCTGTCGAGGGCGTTCGACTCCAGCTATCAGTGTTTGGCGCGCACGGGGCGAAATGAAAGGGCGTATCGATGAAAGCGTGGCATCCAGACGCTTAAAGCTTGCATATGGGAAGCCAGTCCATCCACAGCGCCACCGGACTCATTCCCCCTTCGCCCGAAGACTCCTTCAGGCCTTCCGTACCGTCGCTACCGGTGCCACGAGTCACATCTGGCCGCCAACGAACAACGCCTCCTCGTCGTCACGCTGAGAACCTCCCAAAGCCCCCGCCGCGCTTGCGATGAACGCTCCAATGATGAGGGATAGGGCGCCCACCAATGAGAAGGTAGCACCGGCCCTTCTTGCCGCATCCGCAGCCTCTTTGGCGGCAGCTCTAGCTTGTTCGACCCGGGCTAACACTGCATCCACTCGCGCCGAGGCATCTGGTGCTGAAAGCCCTGTGCGCGCTGCAACGAGCTGAGCTAGATATGCCTTGTCGTCCGCCGGTAACTCTCCTGCGACCGCGCTTGCAACCAGAATGCGGGAGGCCTGCGCTGCCGCAGCCGCGTCTCCCTCGGCGCTCGCCGCAAGCCGACCAGGATCGGTAGGACGAAACAGCGCATCGACGAAATAGGAAGTCGTCCCGTCCGTGCCACCATTTTCGGTATTCGCCGTCGCCCCCACCGAGGCGCCCATCGCCGCGCCGGATGCGACCGTTGAAATCGCCTGAACGCCAGTGCCAACCGTACTTGAGAGCGCCGACCCAAGGACCAGCACCACAACCAAGGTTGCCAGCGCCCAAGCCAAAAAGCCGTGCGCTGTATCTCGGAAAAAGGTCTCGTCAGTATGAATACCGACCCACTTCGTGCGAAGGCGGCCGGTCAAATAACCCCCTAGCCCAGACGAGAGCCACTGCACGATGACCAGCCAGATAGCAGTTGAAACCGCAAACGTAGTTGCGCTCGGATTGTCCCCGGACCACGGCGACACCATGGTGAGACCGAGACCGGAACCGACAAGCGTGAGAATGAGTGTCAAGGTCGATGCGGCGAAGGCGCCTGCTATGATCGGTCCCCAGCTTACAGCTGATACCGAGGATTCGGACGGTGTTGCGACGTCGGTGACGCCTGAAGGTGCCATGGTGACCTCCTATCGGAAAAAGAGCATAAGAAGAATGATGATCGGGATAGGAACGCCGAGAAGCCAAAGCAGAATACCGCGACCCATGATATGTCTCCTTGAAATTCGTACCAAAGCATTGGCAAGCAAAAAGGTTCCCGAAATCTAGGCTAGACTAGCGGCTGCTCATCGGAACCTCTTCGTCGAACCGGGTCTTTTCGCGCGGCGGATCGTCGTCGAGGATCTCCTCCTCGCTGTCTTCGGGCAGGGCCTCATCCGGTTCCATGTTGGCCTCGTCGCGGCTGGGAACCGCTGGTACGCGGCCCTCGTCCAGCCGCTCGTCACCATTGTCCAAAGGGGATTCGCCGGAGCGGTCTGACAAGGGAATCGGCTCAAGATCCATCTCGGGAGGGCTCCGCCTCCTAGGTTCGTCGGTCACTTTATCTTTGGGATCGCCCATCGTTTGGCACCTTTCCAGTTGGAAAGCGAACCGGCAGCCATCGGTAATGTTCCGTATGGGGAGGCTCATTATTGGCTTTGCGTGTCGCGAACTGCTTCCGCCTGGACCACCGAAACGGAAACCGACAAACAGCAAGGACTATCTCGATCTCATCCATAACCTGCCGTACTTGCGTTTCCGGCCGGTATGGGGTCCAGTAGCGGAGGTCTAATGGCACAAAAACTAGGAAGGGTTCGCGCTGCACAATGCGGAGCTCACCTCTGCTTCCCCGGCGGCGAAGGGGTAGCTGCGCGAGGGCTGATCAATCACGTCTGGTTGAGCAAGGTCGCGCGAAGCGAGGCCGCGTCGCGAACGCCGCCTTGGTACAAATCGATAAGCCGTGCTGCGAGCAACTCAGCGTCCTCGCCATTCTGAGCATTGCCTCAGAACGTCATCAAACGGCGCCTTTGTTTCGGTGCTCGGCCCATTGGCACTGGGGCCGCTTTTGTGGGACATCTTTTGGGGAGAAAAACATGGCCGACGATCAGAAGAAGCAAACCCGGGACAGGAGGGTTACCCCCAGGCAAGAGCATGAGGTCGTCTTGACGCAGAAGATCGTGAGCGACGCGATCGCCTGCAACGCGCGGCTGGCCCTCATCTTGCCGGGCACTTTCGAGACGGACCTTGCGGCGGACATCAAAGACCCCGATTGCCGATGAACCTGAGGATTCAGGCACAAGCCGGGCGACGATCTTTCCTGGGGCAGAGGTGGCTCTAAAGCCCGCCGAACAGACCACGAACCATCCGATTGGATGATTTGCGCTACTTTCCCGCAGATGTACGCGCATCTATGCCTATCGGGAACTCGTCCAGGAAATCGCCACTCAGCTCGAGACGCGGATCAGGCTGGTGCCGGTGCCTTTCGCGATGTGGAGCATGTTGGCGACTGCTGCGGAGTTTCTTCCGGCCGTGTCTCTGACGCGCAACCAAGTCGACCTCATGCGTCGTGACAATGTCGCGGCAGTTGATCTGCCGGGCCTGGAAGAACTGGGCATCCAATCGCGCGGCATCGAGGACGTCATCCGAATGCACGAGACTTGAGCCGGAACCGATCGCCGCTCGCGCGGTTCGTCGGACTGAACAGGAGGACTACAGCCATGGCCAGATGCGACCTGTGCGGAGTTTCGAATGCGCCATCCAGAAACTCGCTCCGACTTTCCCGCATTGCGGCGTTAGGATTATCGGGCATGGTGTCGAGCAGGAGGGAGCCGACGCTCTCACCGATCGCGCGCCTTGAGGCCGTCACCGTGCAGCCCTAACGGATCAAGAATTCATCAAAAAAGCCCAGTGTTACCTTTAGGAAGGTCGGTCGGAAACCAGCTTGGCGCGGGAACCATTCGCCGAGGATTAGTGCCATCGATCTCGGATTGTGTCCGGCGGGCGACAAAGTCATGGTGCATCAGATGCCCTCGCCGTAAAACTGTGGCCCGACAGCGGCATGCCTCCGCACGTTTCTCATGCTTATCGGAGTGATTTTGACTCACTTCGACTTCGCGGCCGGATCGCGTGCCGTTCCCTGTTCGAACCGTCCGCTGGCTGTAGCATCTTGCGAAACTCATCCCGTCGCTCATGAATGGATGCTATCACTGGGCCCATCGGAATGCCGATGCCAACGAGCACCGCCTGCGACAGTTGGAGGCTGGCTTCGATGGTCTCTGGCACCGCATCCGTCACTTTGAGTTCGTATAACTCAGTTGCGTGCACCGCATCCCGTGCGCGGGCGACAATAGTGAGATCCGCCCGCTCGGATCTTGCAGAGGAGACGATCGAGGCCACAGCCTCTGCGTTATCCAAGGTTACAACAAGTGCGCGAGCACTCTGGATTCCGCAGCGTCGAAGCAACTCGATTCGTGTGGCATCGCCATAATAGATCGTAGAACCGCGCCCTCGCTCCTTGCCGACAAGCACTGGATCGGCGTCGATTGCCAGGAACCTCAACCCATGTCGCGTGAGCATCTCCGCGACCAGTTGCCCGACACGTCCATAGCCGACGACGATCACACGCTCTAAGCCGTCATCATGCTGGGGCGTTAGTCCTGCAAACGAAGGATCAGCCGTCCCGGCATATGCCCTATCGCGGCCCAGCAGGCGCACCAGCAAGGGAACGCCGATCATCGTCAAGGTTGCCGCGACTGTGGCAGTGGCGGCAACGGCACCAGGGACAACATTGCCTGCCACAGCAGCGCCGATAAGGATTAATGCGAACTCGCCGCCAGGTCCTAGCACAAGTGCGACTTCGCCGCCATGGCGGGTCGTCAGTCCTGACAGGCGCGCGATCGGAAAGAGGGTCAGAGCTTTTATCGCAAACAGCCCGATCGCGACGCCGACTGTGACGACCGGGTTGGCAATGATCTCGGAAAGATCCAGACGAGCTCCAACGGATACGAAGAAGAGCCCAAGCAAAAGCCCCTGGAAGGGCTGGATGGTAACCTCGATCTGACGACGATACTCGGTTTCAGCGAGCAAGAGACCTGCAACGAAAGCGCCGAGCGCCATCGACTGACCACTGAGGGCTGTGATTAGGCCAGAACCGATTACGACCAAGAGGCATGCAGCGACGAACAATTCGTTACTCTTTGTTGTCGCGACCAGTTTGAACAAAGGTCGCAGGATGAGGCGACCGATGCCGGCCATCGCGAAAAGCGCCACTGCGGCAGGCGCCAGAGCATACAACAGGCCGGCGCCGAGCCCCGTCCCTTCGCGCGAGCCCAAAATCGTCACCATGAACAGGAGAGGCGCCACGGCGAGATCCTGGAAGAGCAGTACGGCGAAACTCGCCCGCCCAACGGTCGTGTTCAGCAGTTTGCGCTCAACAAGCGACGGTATAATGATCGCCGTCGACGACATGGCGAGCGCACAGCCAAGCACCACCGCTGAAGCCGGAGTTTGGCCCAGCAAGCCCGCGATGGCCGCGAGGACGGCTGTCGAGGTGAGAACCTGAAGGCCGCCCAATCCGAAGACGAGCTTGCGCATTAACAGAAGACGGCTCCACGACAGCTCGAGCGCGATCATAAAAAGCAGGAATGCCACTCCGAATTCCGCAAGAAGCGCGATCTGTCCAACGTCGGTGATTGAGATTGCGGAGAGCCACGGCCAATCTCCTACGAGCGCTCCAAGACCGAAGGGGCCAAGCAAGATGCCGGCTGCGAGAAAGCCAAAAACCGGGCTCAGTTTCAATCGCCCAAACAGTGGCACGATAACGCCTGCCGTCGTCAGAAAAAGCAGAAGCTCCTTGTAATTTTCTGGTCCTGGCGTCATCGATAGCTCACAACCCTTGGTTCAGAGTGACGGGCGCATAGTGTACCAAGCCGACTGGCATCTCTTTTCTCCCCTGAAGGATCCTACTCTCATTTTCAGAGGAATGTCCCGGGAGTGGTACCCTCGCTTTTGTGGCTGGTGGCGACGACAGTTCCGTATTTTCATGCACGGACGGCTTCGCACTGTTAGCAGGTTCGTACGCCTTCCCGAACCGCGCCGGGAACCAATGCCTAGATGGCTAACGGCGCTGGAAACGGGAGAACAGGCTTTGTGTCGTATGCCGAGCCAGCCAAGACTCGGCACGAAGCGACGACCGAACGCGCCAATCACGCGATTTAGGGCATCGAACTACCGCAGGAGCGGGCCATATGAGGCTGTGACAGAGCTTTGTGCACTCGGAGCAGTTGTGCAAACGGCCGCCGAAAGCACGATTAAAGCGTCTGTTTCAGATCGTACCCCTCGCAGGGCCGCCAACAACTTCTTTGAGCGAAAGACACGACAAAGCTTGGAGAGGTATTGCAAGAAACCTTCATGTTGCCCGCAAGGCCATATCACCGCGAGAAAGATATCGACTGGCTCGTCGTCGGGTGCGTTGAACTCGATTGGTTCGCGCAGGGTAACAAGCACTTTAGCCGGAGTTATCAATCCCGGAATAAACGCGTGCGGTAGGGCAAAGCCTTCCCCGAAACCCGTCGAACCAAGAGCCTCCCGCTCGAGCAGGCCGTCGAGAATGACACTGGCTGGGACGCGAGTGCGTTGCGCTAGGTGAGACGAAATGGCCTGGAGAACCGCCCGCCCGCCCCCCGCCGGCACGCCGAGCATCAAATCATCTTCGAAGCCGAGTTTTTCATCATTCATTTTCTCCTCCCCCGCTTCGCTCTGGCCGGCAAAGATCGCGCTGGTTTCACTCCATATTGCCCAATTTTGAACTGGTGCCTTGTGCCTCCGATTTCAAGCGACGTCGCAGCAAACGCCCAATAGTCTTTCGGAGCGGGGACGACCGTCCTCAAGAAGTATTTATTGGTCGCCAAACGACCGACGCTCAATCGCGGCCAGACACGTGGAAGCGGGTGCCAGTCGATACATTGTGCGATCCTGAACGCACAGAACGGGAACAAACGTGGCACAATCGTCATGTGAATCATTCGCAACTGGAAACCAACATTGGGCTGATCGCTTCCAGTTTTCCGTCGAAAACCTGCACTTCCCGTCTGATTTTGACTAGCAGTGATGATGTCCCGGGGAGTGGGGTAGCATGAGCGCCGTGCTTTTCGGACGAAGCCGGGAATAGGTCACGTTGCCGTAACGGGCAGGCTGATGAGCGGATCATCGCTCATCGCGCCGACGCGTTTTGTTGGTCGTGACTAGAGAACCTGCGGCCATTGCTGGTGAGCGTGCATGACGGTGAGGATCTCGACGTCTCGACTTATGCGGTAGGGGATGATGTAGGGAATGTCGGCCAGCACGAGCTCGCGCGTGCTCTTGATACGACCAGGCCGCCCACTGGCAGGGTACTCCGCTAACGCATCCACGGCAGTGACAATCCGCGCCACGACGCGAGCCGCCGCATCCGGATCGTCTTTCTCGATATACGCGCCGATCTCATCAAGTCGCCGCAACGCCCGCAGCGTCCAACGAATACGCTTCCGACTCATGATTGGCGGGCAGACTTGACGTACTTCCTGACGACTTTCGCCACATCTTCATCGCTGGCGAACTCACCCCGGTCGGCCTCGGTCAACCCGGCTTCAATCTCGGCAAGCTGCCATTCCTGCTGCTCAACGAAAGCTTCGATGGCCGCTGCAGCCATATAAGAGCGGGACCGATCCAGCTTCTCAGCGAGCTGATCCAGCTTGCTCGCGGTTTCATCTTTTATACGCACGGTAAACGCAGCGGTCATGGGATCTCACCTTCCTTGGTTCACCTTGATTATCGATGAACCGCACTGGTGCGTCAAGGTTCAAGACACTTCTTCAAAGCATCCGCTACGCGACTGATCCATCGGTTTTTCTGTGCTTAGAAACGTCCTGGTGGGGCCTGTAGCTCAATGGTTAGAGCCGTCGGCGCATGACCGACTGGTTGCAGGTTCGTGTCCTGTCGGGCCTACCACACCATACTTAGCTCTTTACGTATGCGCCTTTCCATTCAAAATAGCCGACGGCAATGCGGCCCTGCCTTTGACGGCGTTGGTGAATTCCGGGTGTCGGAGCGTTCCAGATAGCCGAGGCGCTGCACGCGCGCTTCCCTATGTCCATGGAGCCCGACGTGTCGACCGCTAGCACGAGTTCCAAGTCGACGTCCGCAGGTGAGGCGGTGGCCCGCAATGCTGCCTCGCGGGATGGGTGCGCTTGATCCCATGCTCTCCAACTGCAAAAACCGGCCATCGGCCGTCACATGCAAGGCCCAAGGCCGAATGGCCCCGGCTCCGTCGCCTGTCGGGGAGTTGGCGCGGCTTGAAAGAACTCTCTGCCCACGCGCGCGGAGGCACATTCCAAATCTGGAAGAAATGAGCCACCCGGTGTCCAAATGATGGTCGTGCCGGCTCTGTCGCTACCGAACGAATGCCATGTCTTGCGAACGCTGCAAAACCGGCGGCTCCATACCGCAGGCCCGCGAACTTCAATTGAAGTTAAGCCAACTCTTCACCCCGTGAGTGCACGCGCCACTCAACCGTGCCCGATCGCGACGAGGCCGGACGCCATCCATGTACTAAGATCGACTTCGCCCAAACTATCTGTTGTCCGGGTCTGCCAGGACACTGAAGGATACAACACCTTCGGCTTCTAAAGTCGAAACACTGAGCAAACGCCTGTCGTTTACGTTACCGATCTTATACACTGAAAGAAGACTTTTCTTTTGGACGGTACGTTCAACGAGAACTGGAAAGTTCTCGTCCCATTGTCGTGGCAGCGCACATTGCAGATCACGAATTTGTTCAGCAGAGAATGTGCCGGCTTTAGTCTTCTTGCCCGTAACGTCTCCTTTCATCAGGCTGCGGAACTGCGCCCAGTAGGATGCCGTCAGCTCTTCTCGATCGTCGACTACGGCCGGACATTCAGGAATTTCAAGACAAGGAGATATTATGCCGGCGACGGCTCGGACGATTGAAACCGGGCTGCAATGATTAGCATCGAGGTTGCACAAGGCGACAATTGTTAGCTTATCGTCCACATAGCGTGAGAATGACGTCGAGAAACCCTGCCATGCCCCATTGTGCCCGATCACGCGTCGTCCGTTTATGTATTGTATCCTCCATCCAAATCCGTAGCCTTCCTTCTCTGACTTCCCGCCATAGGGATAAGGAGTCCACATCTTTTCTAGCGAGGCCGCTTTTAAGAGGGTGTCACCACAAAGTGCCCGCTCCCACTGCTCGAGATCGCGAACAGTAAAATAGAGCGTACCGTCAGCCGTCGAGTTGAAGGTGGGCGATACCCATTGTTGATTTCTAAGCACTCCTCCGACCATCTCGTAACCCGATGCCCTATTCGGAACGACATCGAGATCCGATATGACTCTCGATGACATCATCCCCAACGGACCGAAGATGTTCTGCGCGAGGAATTCGGCGTAGGATTGGCCTGTAACTCTTTCAATGAGAATGCCGAGCAGGACGAAGTTGGTGTTCTGGTATGCCCAGTCATCGCCCGGATCAAAATCGCGCGGCAGCCTTGCGATTGCTGCCAGCAACTCGTCTTCGGAGAAATCCCGCCTGATATCGAACGGACCATCGGTGACTTGAAGCTCCGGATTGTCATACGCTGCCAATCCGGACGTGTGGGAAAGGAGATTGGCTATCTTGATTGCTTGCCAGCTATCCGGTCCTTCTGGAAAATAGTCCTTGATGCTGTCGTCCAATTGGATCCTGCCCCGCTCAACCAGCATCATCACCGCGGTCGCTGTGAATGATTTGCCGACGGACCCAGATTGCAGCACGCTATCCGCCGTCATTGGAACGTTGAGTTCGATGTTGGCCTTGCCATACCCTTTCGCCAGGACGATCGAGCCACTCCTGTAGATTCCAAGTGCGACCCCTGGAATCCGTTGACGACTCATTTCAGCGAAAACGTACGTGTCGATCGCGTCTGATACGCTCGATTTCAGACGGCTTCCGTCAATCCAATTCAACGGGGACAT
>NZ_CP184570.1:2337500-2396217 GCF_049905105.1 Ensifer sp. R-19 | reverse complement strand
CGTTGTTCCCATTTGGTGGAGGCGGAAGTTTTTCTTCTCGTTATGGGGGAGGCTAGAAGAGCCCTTGCACGTCTGTCCAATGTGTAATTAGGATAGACTATGCAAAACACGCATGAGGGCCAGCATGGAACTGCAATGGCTTGAAGATTTTCTGGAAATTGCCGCGACCAGGAATTTCTCGACGGCGGCGACTGCACGCAATATTTCGCAACCCGCCTTTAGTCGCCGCATCAAATCGCTTGAGAACTGGATCGGCGCGGACCTGATCAACCGCAGCACCTATCCCGTGCAATTGACGCGGGCCGGCACGATGTTCCTGCCGGGCTGCCAACGCCTCGTGCGCGAGGCCTACCGGCTACGCACCGATTGCCGCAATGTCGCCGGCGAGAGCTCGGCCATGCTGACGTTTACTTCGCTGCATACGCTGGCGATGTACTTCTTCCCGAAATGGATCGGCTCGCCGCTGATCTCGCGTTTGCCCCTTCGCACCAGCATGCATGCTGCCGACTTCCTTGAAAGCATCGATCACCTTTGCTCGGGCCAGTGCGATTTTGCCATCACCTATGTGCATCCCGATGGCCCGCCGGTATTGGAAGGCGGCCCGTTCGAATCCCTGCAGATCGGCAAGGACCGGCTCATCCTGGTGTCGGGAACCGACGAAAACGGCCGCCCGCTGTTCGACATCGACGTGTCCGAAACCACGGAAATCCCCTACCTCGCCTATTCCTGGAGCGACGGCTACATCGGCAAGCTGGCGACCTTGATCCAGTCGCGCTGGCGTCGCCCGCTCAATCTCAGCACTGTCTACCAGTCTGGCCTCGCCGACGGTCTGAAGCACATGGCCGTCGCCGGCCGCGGTGTCGCCTGGCTGCCGCAGATCTGCGTGGCGGAAGCGATGCGGCAGGGCCGCCTTGCCCAGATCGGCGGCCCACAGATGTCACTCGAAATGGAAATCCGGATCTTCAGACGCGCCGGTCCCGGCAGTCCTGACAGCGATGGGTTGTGGCAGCATCTCAAGCAGTGCGCGGCGCTGCCGCAGTACAAAAGTGGTTTCGATGTCGATATCGACGCCGCCTAGAGCGTCGTGGTGCCCGAATGCAGCGGATCGCCGCCTATGCGAAGACAGGCGGCTCAATGCATGAAACGCATAGTTTCGCCTGCCACATTCGTGACACATTGATTTCACTCGGTTTTGTGGCCTAGGCGGAAGGTCGTGGTGCAGCGCACAGGCCGTGGCGGTCCGCCTCACCGGGACGACCTGCCATTCAACCATATTGACAGGATGCAACCTCGTTGCGAGACCTGAGGACGCAACGTCCCCTCGCAATCGGGTCCATGTGCTGATGTCCCTGTCCAAATCCGCAACACCTGAACTGCCCGAGGATGTCATCCTTTCTGTGGAAGACCTTGAAGTCTGTTTCGCCGCCCACACTCGCGCCGAGCTGCGCGCGGTACGCGGTGTCTCCTTTCGCATAGCGCGCGGCGAGACCGTCGCGCTGGTCGGCGAATCCGGGTCCGGAAAATCGGTCACGGCGATGACGATCATGCGGCTGACCGAATATGACGGTGCGACCATCACCGGCGGGCGGGTGCTGATGCGCTTGAAGGACGGCACGGTCGCCGATCTCGCGACGCTGTCGGAAAAGCGCGTCGAAGCTCTTCGCGGCGCGGACATCTCGATCGTGTTCCAGGATCCGATGTCGAGCCTAAACCCGGTCTTTACCGTCGGCGACCAGATCGCCGAGGCGGTGATCTATCACCAGGGCAAGACGCCGGAAGAAGCGCGCCAGGTCGCGCTCAACACCCTCAAGCTCGTCCGCGTGCCCGATGCGGACCGCCGGCTCGACCAATATCCGCACCAGCTTTCCGGCGGCATGCGCCAGCGCGTCATGATCGCGATTGCCCTTGCCTGCCGCCCATCGCTGATGATCCTCGACGAGCCGACGACCGCGCTCGACGTGACCATTCAGGCGCAGATCCTCGATCTCGTTCGTGCCCTGCAGCGCGAAATCGGTATGTCAGTGCTGTTCATCACCCACGACATGGGCGTCGTCGCCGAAGTCGCCGACCGCGTCTGCGTCATGCTCAAGGGCGAAATCGTCGAAACCGGCTCAGTTTACGACATTTTCGCCAAACCGAAGCATGCTTATACACGCGCCCTGATTTCCGCCGTGCCACGCCTCGGCAGCATGGCCGACAAGGATGCGCCGGAAAAATTCCCGCTGCTGGTGTTTGAACCGGAGCAGCAACTCGCGGAGGCGACAGAATGAACGCGTCTGCGCAAATGACGGACGCCCGGCGCCCTCTCGTCTCGGTGCGCAACCTGGTCACGCGCTTCGACCTGAAGGCGGGGCTGTTCGGCCACGTCTCCGGCCGGGTGCATGCGGTGGAGAACGTCACCTTCGATATCTTTCCGGGCGAAACCCTGGCGCTGGTCGGTGAATCCGGTTGCGGCAAGTCGACGGTTGCCCGCTCGATCATGCAGCTCGATCGACCACGGTCGGGCTCTATCCGCTTCGATGGAACCGAGCTGATCGGCGCGCCGCGCCCCGTCCTCGCGAGATTTCGCCGCGAAGCCCAGATGGTCTTCCAGGATCCTTTCTCCTCGCTCAACCCGCGCATGACGATCGAGGAGTCGCTGATGGATCCGATGCGGGTTCACAAGCTGGGCTCGACGGAGGTCATGCGCGCCCGTGCCGCCGAGCTTCTGGCTAAGGTCGAGCTTTCGCCCGAGCACCTCGAGCGCTATCCGCATGCGTTTTCCGGCGGCCAGCGCCAGCGCATCTGTATCGCCCGCGCGCTCGCGCTCAACCCGCGTCTCATCGTCGCCGACGAGGCGGTTGCCTCGCTCGACGTGACGATCCAGGCGCAGGTCATCAATCTCTTGATGGACCTGCAGCGCGAAATGCAGATCGCGCTCCTCTTCATCAGCCACGATATGGCCGTGGTCGAACGCATCGCCCACCGCGTCGCCGTCATGTATCTCGGCGAGATCGTCGAGATCGGCGATCGCCGCTCGGTATTCGGCAACCCGCAGCACCCCTATACCCGCAAGCTGCTATCGACCGTTCCGATCGCTGACCCGACACGCCGCCCGGAAGGACGCCAGCCGATGTCCGACGAAATCCCGAGTGCGGTGCGTGGGCCGGACTTCGTGCCGCACGAACTGCCGATGCGGCAGATCTCATCGAGCCATTACGTGCGGCAGGTCGTAACCGGCTGACAACGGCCGCAATTTCCCGTCCAGATCAGAGTAACCCAACATGAGCACTTCCGAAGTGACGCAATCGGCTGCGAGCGCGGCCGGCATGGCGTCGGCAGACATCGACAACGGCGCAAACGAGGTGAAGGCCGAGGGCTTCCTGCGTCCAACGGCTGCCGAGCAACCGACGCCCTATATCGAAGTCGACGAGAGACGGCTTACGCGCAACATCAAGGGCATGCAGCAGCGCGCCGACGCGGCCGGCGTCACGATGTTTCCGCATGTGAAGACGCACAAGAGCCTCTACATCGCACGACAGCAGCTCGAGGCAGGCGCGCGCGGCATCACCGCATCCAAGCCCAGCGAGGCACTGATCTTCGCCGAAGCCGGGATCCCGTCGATCATCCTCGCCTATCCCATCGTCCGCGCCGCGTCACTCGATCGCCTGCTGCCTGTGGTAAAGGCACGGGGCGTCGAGCTGCGTACGATTGCGGCGAGCGAAACGGGTGTCGATGCGCTGTCGGAAGCCGCCAACCGACACGGCGTCGAGATCGGCGTGTTCCTCAAGGTCGACGTTGGCCTCGGTCGCGTCGGCCTCAAACCCAATGGTCCTGCAGCGCTCGATTTGTGCGCAAGGATCGCCGCCACCGACGGCCTGCGTTTTGCCGGCCTGCTTTCGCACGCAGGACATGCCTACGCGGCTTCCCAACCGCACGCCTTAGCCAAAATCGCCCGCGATGAGGCGACAGACCTCGTCAGTCTCGCCGACCGGCTTCGCGAGCGCGGAATCGCGGTCGACTGCATTTCCGTCGGCGCGACGCCGACTTGCCAGGGCGCGCCGCTGCCCCAGGAGGTCGACTGTATCCGGCCCGGCAATTACGTCTTTCTGGACGGCACCGCGCTCCGGCTTGGTATCTGCTCTGCCGACGACCTCGCGCTTTGCGTGGTCGCCCGCGTCGTTGCCTCCAACGACACTCACTTCGTCATTGACGCCGGCTCGAAGTCCATGAGCTCCGATCGCGGCGCGCATGGCATGGGTGGTGCAGGCTTCGGCACTGTCGTCAGCGCCGAAGGCGACGGCGAAACCGGTATGTGGACACTCGAACGACTGTCCGAAGAGCATGGTTTCGTTCCCTTCTCGGGACGTCCCCTGCCGCTCGGCAGTCGCGTGCGTGTGTTCCCCAACCACTCCTGCGCCTCGATCGCCAACTTTGACAGTTTCATCCTACGTCGCGTCGATGGTACCGCGCTCAGCCTCCCCGTGGATGCCCGCAGCGGCCAGACCTGACGAGCGTCACCGGCTTTACCAATCTCAACTCTCTCTCCCTCGCACTCCGGCCCCGGCTGCACATCGCCGGGAACCGTCCTCGTCTTGCAGCGTTTCTCGTTCCACCGGTGCTTTCGGACGCTGGACCGCACGAGAGAACCTGGATCGTACAGATCACAGGTTAGAGCAGAGGGTAAAAGACGATATGGGTTTGGTGCAACTCGGCCGGGCTCGCCTTGCGCTGGTGCTTCCACGGCATCGCGAACTCCTGCGCATGACAAAGAACCAACAGCTCTACGACCTTTACGAGGCCTATGCGCGCGAGTCGATGACCCTCGACAATCTGTTGCGGGAACTTCCGCGTCGCGAGAAGCAGGTATCCGAACATCAGCAAATCTGCCTGGACCTGCAGGCCGAAGTAGTAACGCTGCTGACGCGGCTCGCAGAGCCGCTCAAGCCGGGAGCGTTGTAGCATTCGGCCGCGACAGCCCCGGAGGCACCGTGCCCGACGCTTAACGCTTTTAAGCGACCCGGAAATAGTCTGTCCCAACTTCCAGCGCCTCAGCTCGGAATTCGCCCCGAAGGCCACCTGATCTGATCAAAACGAGTTCCTATATTACAGTTCCGTCGCCGGCGGTTCATTCCCCGTGAGTGGAGATGAGACCAAGGCGTATTTATCAACCGGAGGAATTCTGGATGACCAAGAGAGCTGTTCTGGCCGGTGGCTGTTTCTGGGGGATGCAAGACCTGATCCGCAGGCTTCCCGGCGTCACCGATACGCGCGTGGGTTACACCGGTGGCGACGTGCCCAATGCAACCTACCGCAATCACGGCACCCATGCCGAGGGCATCGAAATCCTCTTCGATCCGGAGAGGATCAGCTACAGGCGAATTCTGGAGGTCTTCTTCCAGATCCATGACCCGACCACGAAGAACCGCCAGGGCAATGACATTGGCATGTCCTATCGGTCGGCAATCTATTACGTCGATGACGAGCAGAAGCGAATTGCAGAAGATACCATCGCGGACGTGGAAGCATCAGGCCTGTGGCCAGGCAAGGTCGTGACCGAAGTGGAGCCCGTGGGAGATTTCTGGGAGGCCGAGCCGGAACACCAGGACTACTTGGAGCGCTATCCCAACGGCTACACCTGCCATTTCCCGCGCGCGAACTGGGTTCTGCCCCAGCGGTCGGCGGCGGAATGATCGCTCTACGTGGGGATGCTGGAAAGAACTTGGGCCCAACCGCGTAGGATGGGCTCTTGGCCGGGAACAGTCTCGCGCGTTGAGCTTACAGGTAGCGTTTCGCTCAAGGCGGAGAACCTTGATTCCTATTCGGGAAATTGCCGACAACGAGGGCAGTCGATAGGACAGCGGCGATGGTCGGCTTCAACCGCCTAGACGGGAAAGACCTTCGCACGGCGCAGCGTCACAAAACCATTTTCGCCGGATTTCACGGTCCGCTCCGCCTCCAGGTCGAGTTCCAGATGCACGCCGCTGCGGGTGGTCGCAATCACGCGGCGACCGCTAGGCCTGTCCATGACCCGGCTGATCGTGGCTGCGATGCCGCCCCCCTGCGGCACCCAGTCGAGATCACCCGGACGGGCGTAGAGTTCAGCCTTGCCATCTGCCAACCCCGCCGCCTCGATCACCGCGCCGTCGGCATAGGCCCTGCCGTCGCGCACTTCGGCAGAGAGCATGTTGGCATCGCCCAGGAACTTCATGACAAATGCCGACTTGGGGTCGCGGCAGACGGCTTCGGGTGTTCCCTGTTGAACGATGTGGCCATCCTTCAGGATCACGACGCGATCGGCTAGGTCGAGTGCCTCTTCCTGATCGTGGGTGACGAACAGCGTCGTGATGCCGAGCGTCGTATGGATCTCGCGCAGCCAGCGGCGTAGCTCTCGACGGACGTTCGCATCCAGGGCACCGAAAGGTTCATCGAGCAGGAGCACTTTCGGATCGACCGCCAGGGCGCGGGCAAGCGCAACGCGCTGGCGCTGCCCTCCGGAGATTTGCGCCGGAAACCGGTCGCCCAGCCCTTCGAGGCGCACCAGCCGCAAGAGTTCCGTCACCCGCGCCTGGATCACTGCCTTCTCGCGCTTGACCTTCGACACGTCCATGCCGAAGGCAATGTTCTCAGCCACGGTCATGTGCGGGAAAAGTGCATAGTGCTGGAACACGAAGCCGACGCCGCGGTCGCGCACCGGTATGTCGGTCGCATCCTGATCGCCGAAATAGATGTGGCCGCCATCGGCGAATTCGAGGCCCGCGACCATCCGCAGGATCGTCGTCTTGCCGGAACCGGACGGACCGAGCAACGCAACAAGCTCGCCGCTTTGAACCTCCAGGGAGACGTCCTTGACGGCGCGGAAGGTTTGGAAAGTCTTGACGACGTGGTCAAGGCGGATCTTCATGCTGTTTTCTCCGCAGGATTGACTGCCGGACGGACGCGGCCCGCCCCACGGCGCTCCAGCGCCACTTTGGCGATAATGGTGAAGACGGCGATGAGCGCCAGAATGGACGCCGACGCGAAGGCGCCTGCGGCCTGGTAGTCGTGGTAAAGCAACTCGATATGGAGCGGCAGCGTGTTGGTTTGACCACGGATATTGCCCGACACGACCGAAACCGCGCCGAACTCGCCCATTACGCGCGCATTGCAAAGGACGACACCATAGAGCAGCGCCCATTTGATGTTCGGCAGCGTGACCGAGAAGAAGGTACGCCAGCCGGATGCCCCGAGCGAGGTCGCCGCCTCTTCGAGGTCCCTGCCCTGGGACTGCATGAGCGGGATGAGTTCACGCGCCACGAACGGCGCCGTGACGAACATCGAGGCGAGAATGATGCCGGGGATGGCGAACAGGATCTTGATGCCATAGGCATCGAGCGTCGGCCCGAAAAGGCCCTGCAGGCCGTAGACGAAGAGGTAGGCGACGCCGGCTACAATCGGCGAGACCGAGAACGGGATCTCGATGACAACCAGCAGGAAGGCTTTGCCGCGGAAGTCGAATTTGGTGACGGCCCATGCCGCGGCAATGCCGAAGGCGGTGTTGACTGGCACCGCGACGAGGGCGGTAAGCACTGTCAACATGATCGCATGCCGGGTGTCGGGATGAAGGATCGTGTCGCGATAAACCTGCCATCCCTTGGCAAAGGCTTCGACGCCGATGATCAGCAGCGGGGCGAGAATGAGGAAGGCACCGAGGATAAGGACAATGCCTATCAATATGCGACGGAAGAATGGTCCGTCGCCGACCCGCGGCGGGGTACGTCCGGTTCTCATCGTTCCCATGGTCAGCCCCTTGCCGTGTAACGCAGCGCTCGCGCTTGCAGCCAATTGGTGAAGCCGAGCATGAGGAAAGCCGCAAGCAATAGGACGGACGCGATCGCGGCGGCGGCCTGATAATCGTACTCTTCCAGCCGAATGAAGATCAGCAGAGCGGTAATTTCGGTCGACATCGGCTGGTTGCCGGCAATGAAGATGATCGCGCCGAATTCGCCAAGGCTCCGGGCGAAGGAGAGCGACACACCTGCGAGAAGAGCCGGCGTGAGGAGCGGCAGGATGACCTTGCGGAAGATCGCCCAATCCGAGCCCCCGAGCGATTGAGCGGCCTCTTCCAGCGACGGGTCGAGATCCTCCAGGACCGGCTGCACCGTGCGCACGATGAAAGGCAGCGAAGTGAAGCACATGGCAATCATGATGCCGAGTGGGGTATAGGCGACCTTGATGCCGAAATCGCCGAGGATGGAGCCGAACACGCCGTTAGTCGTGAAGAGAGCCGTCAGCGAAATACCGGCGACCGCCGTGGGCAGTGCAAACGGCAGATCGACCATGGCGTCGACGATGCGTTTCCCCGGAAAACGATAGCGCACCAGGACCCAGGCAAGCGCCAGGCCGAAAAAGAGATTGAAGAAGGTCGCAGCAAGTGCAGCGAGCACGGTGACGCGATAGCTCGCGAGAGCCCGCGACGACGAGACAATCTGCCAGTAGTCAGCAGGGCCAAGGCTCGCCGCCTTGAACACGAGTGCTGCCAGCGGCAGGACGACGATCAAGCTCACATAGAGCAGCGTCACACCCAGCGACAGGCGTAATCCGGGCAAGACATTGCGTCTCAAGCGGTCATTTCCTTGTCATGTCATGGTGAAACCCGGCAAACGGATCGTCTGCCGGGCTGGCTGAAGGCGAGAGCCGCTTGACGATTAGCGGCTGCCGTAGAGCGTGTCCAAAACCCCGCCAGATGCGAAGTGCTCGCTCTGGATCTTGCTCCAGCCGCCAAAGACGTCGTCGACGTTGACGAGGCGGATTGCCGGGAACTTATCCTTGAATTCGCCAGCGACCTTGTCGTTGCGCACGCGGTGGCCGAACTCAGCGGCGATGCGCTGGCCTTCCTCGGTGTAGAGAAAATCGAGATAGGTTTTGGCAAGGGCTTCCGTGCCGTGTTTTTCGGCGACCTTGTCGACGACGGCAACCGGAAACTCCGCAAGCAGGCTGACGGACGGAATGACGCTCTCGACCTTGTCGGCACCATACTGCCTGACGATGCTGCGGGTCTCGGCCTCGAAGGTGATCAGAACATCACCGGTTTCGCGTTCGACAAAAGTTGTCGTGGAGGCACGACCGCCCGTATCGAATACGGGAACATTGTCGAAGATTTTGGTGATATAGGCCGCGATCTTTGCCTCGTCGCCCTCATAGGCCTCCTTGGCCCAGGCGTAAGCGGCAAGATAGGTGTAGCGGGCGTTGCCGGACGTTTTCGGATTGGGGAAGACCGCGTGAACATCGTCACGCGCGAGATCGGCCCAATCCTTGATGTTCTTGGGATTGCCGGTCCGCACCAGGAACGAGGGGAAGGAATAGAACGGTGAGGCATTGTTCGGGAAAGCCTTCGCCCAATCCTTGGCGACGAAACCGTTCTTGGCCAGGAACTCGATATCGGTGGTCTGGTTGAAGGTTACGACGTCGGCCTCAAGGCCTTCGAGGATCGAGCGCGCCTGCTTGGAGGTGCCCGCGTGCGCCTGGTCGATCGTCACGCCCGGATGCTGCTTGATGAACGCCTCGTTCTCAACAACGAAGAGCTCGCGCGAGACGTCGTAGGAAGCGTTGAGGAGTTTTGTGGGCTCCTCAGCCAGCGCGGGAGTCACGAAATGCGCGGCAAGGGCGGCGCCAAGAATGAGGAGGCGTTTCATGCAATTCTCCGGTGTTGACTTCCCCGAGAACCTACCGGTGGGCGTGCAATAGCGCGAGGGACCGAGCACTTTGGTTGCGCAACGCCTTAGAAATTCCGTCTAGTTTCCGCCACAGTTCGCGGAGTTTTTTGCCCGCAGGTCTTCAATTGGTCTGCCCGGACGCAATCACAGCGCAAAGCACCTGCCCCGTCGGCGATAACGCCAGCGGCGGGCCCGTCAGCTTTGCGCTCGAGAACGTATCTGAACCAAACCACAATTTGCAGTTGCAGAGAACGAAGACATGGTCGGACGCAGCGCGCACTTGGACGCGGGACGGGGTCTGATTAGTCCCCGTCCGTGCTTCCCTATCGCCCTGCGGTCGCCGTCAGCACGCCTTCCTGCAAACGGCCTCGTCGGCAAGAATGGCGGCGGCCTCGTTCAGCAGGACGTCCTTTGCATTCTTGCGGGCATTCTCAATGGCAATGTCGGCACTCAGGCTCCGCTCGTTTGCATTGAGGCCATCATCTCCGCCAGTGTCGTCGCCATCACCTGCTAGCGCGCGGGACTTCCGTCGTTTTTCCCGGTCGGTCTGTTCTTTGCGGCGTTCGGCTTCATTGAGGGAGATCTCCCCTTTCTCGCGCTGCGCTTTCACTTCCGCAATGTCTTTCAGCAGGCGCTGGAAGTCCGGATCGCTCTCAACCCGCACATCATGGCGGCTCTGCAGTTTCGGCAGCAACCTCATCACAGTGTCGGCGGGCGCATACTTCGCGGGCTTGATCTGCGCCCACGGCAAGGCATTGTCATAGCTGGTCTCGCCAAAGCTGGTCGGGTCGGAAAGTCCCGGCAGGCTGATATCAGGGGTCACGCCGCGCAGCTGCGTCGTGCCGCCATCGATCCGAAAAAACTGGGCGATCGTCACTTTCAGCTCACCGAATTCGGGCTTGCTGTTGCGAACCATCTCGTCAAGATTGACGACGGCTTGAACTGTGCCCTTGCCGAAACTGGGTTCGCCAATGATCACGCCTCGACCGTAATCCTGGATTGCCGCGGCAAAAATCTCCGAAGCCGACGCCGAGCCGCGATTGACCAAAACGCCCACGGCGCCTGTCCACACGGGCGCTGGAAAATCAGCGCTTCTTACGTCAACCTTGCCGTCGCTGCCGCGCTGCTGGACGACCGGACCATTGCCGATGAACAGGCCGGTCAAATCGATCGCCTCGTCCAGTGAGCCGCCGCCATTGTTGCGCACGTCGATAAGAACGCTGTCGACTTTTTCCCGCTTGAGTTCGTCGAGAAGTTTTCGCACGTCGCGGCTCGCGCTACGGTAGTCCTTGTCGCCTTTGCGCCGGGCTTCAAAATCCTCGTAGAATGCCGGCAGTGTAATCACGCCGATCTTACGCTCGGCGTCGCCCACTTTCACAGTGAGTACGGTCTTCTGCGCAGCCTGCTTTTCGAGGCTGATCTTATCGCGCACCAGGGTGACGACGCGATGCGTGGCATCCGCCCCGGCATCTGCTGGCAGGATGTCCAAGCGCACGACGGAGCCCTTCTTCCCGCGTATCAATTGCACGACTTCATCCAGGCGGGTGCCAACCACTTCTTTTATCGCACCGCCCTTGCCCTGACCAACACCGGTAATGCGGTCTCCGACCGCAAGCTTGCCGGACAGCTGCGCCGGCCCGCCGGGCACGAGTTCACGAATCGTCGTGTAGTCGTCGCGCTCCTGCAGCACCGCACCGATACCAACCAGCGAAAGCTTCATGGCGATGTTGAAATCGGCCGAAGCGCTCGCGCCGAAGTAATCCGTGTGCGGGTCGACCGACGTCGTGTAGGCGTTCATGAACGACTGGAAAACGTCATCGCTTTTGTACTTGTAGGCGCGATCGAGAGCGTTTGTATATCGCTTGGTGAGCGTTTCGCGAATGGCTGCGTCGGTCTTGCCGCCCAGCTTCAAACGCAACCAGTCGCTTTTTACGCGCTTGCGCCAAAGGTCATTGCTCTCGGCTTCCGACTGCGGCCAAGGCGCGTTTTCGCGCAGTACGGGATAGCTTTCCTGCTCGCTGAAATCGAAGTCCTGCTTAAGCAAGTCGCGCGCGTAGTTCATGCGGTCGACAACGCGCTTACCGTACACGTTGAAGATTTCAAACGGGATCTTCAAATTCTTCCGCCGGATGGCATCGTCGATCTCGCTGCGGTCGGACATGAACCCGTCGATATCCGCCTGCAGGAAAAGTACGCGATCCGGATCGAGGGATTTGATGAACCGATCCATGATCTTGGCGGACAAGGCGTCGTCGAGTTGAACCGGCTTGTAGCTGAAACGCGAGAGAAATTTTGCACTCAACTGCGCCGCTTGTGCCTGTTGCTTCAGTGGCTCCAAAACAGGCGGTGGGGCGACTTCAGCATAGGCGGACTGTACGATTGCAAGAAATGCACCAAGGAAGACGTATGATATGCGCATTCAGCGTTGATCCAATTCTTAATGCCGAGTGTCGATGCCAATCTAGGTGAAGCAATTATGGTTTTTTGGCAACCGGGTGGATCATGCGCGGCAGTTCTTACGACCGAATGACCGCTCAATCGACGGCGAGGTCAATCACGCCGCCGTCAGAATGACCTCCACGTCATCAGAAAAACCTCATATGATAGCCGTCCGCCCACAAGCTTTCCGGAGGATCCAGATGATCCGGCTCGAACCACCGCTACGAGTTGCAAGCGAGGCAGATGCGAAGGCGTTGGCCGATCTCGTCAACTTCGCGGGCGAGGGTTTGCCCCTGTACATCTGGGAGGGGCTTGCAAAGGACGGGCAAGATCCATGGGACGTTGGTCGCGTCCGACAAATGCAAAGGGTGCGCGAAGGCCAGATTGTGGTTGTGGATTTCGGGGATGGCGCCGTAGCAAGCCTGACTGGTTACCCGATTGGATCGGAGCCCGACCCAATTGCCGATGATTTCCCCGCCCTGTTCCGGCCGCTGCAAGAACTGGAAAACAAGGCACTCGACAGCTGGTATGTCAATGTACTGGCCTGCTATCCCGAGTACCGAGGGCAAGGGCTTGGCTCACGCCTGCTCGGTCTGGCAGAAGACATAGCGCGGGATCAGGCGCTCCGTCGGATGAGCGTCATCGTCGCCGACAACAATGTGGGTGCCAGACGACTGTACGAGCGCAGCGGCTACGAGCAAGTGGCAACGCTCGCCTGTGTCCGGGAAGGCTGGAAGGGCGATACGGAAAATTGGGTGCTTCTGATGAAATCGCTTCGTCCATCGGATGGCTGATGAGTCCTACTGCCCTCGGGCTCGGTACATTCCGCGCTGCGGTCATGAGACCCAACAAGGCACCTAATCGATACGCTAATATCGTCGCGCCACACGCGCTGAGCCGCAACAGATCGCATCCCGAATCGCGCCGGCGCGACCGTGAGTTCCCTCTCTCGTGTGGTCAATCCGAGGGGTCTTGACCCGCTTTTCTGGTGCCCGCCTCCATTAAGCGAGTTCACGTTTTGAAATGAACGGTCACGCAATATGACTTCCTATTCTAGACCAATGTGGTCATGTGACGCTCAAAGTTCGTCCGAGTCACCCCTCGACGACTAACGGACCAAAGAGCTGACAGTATGGAAAACCCGATCGCATTGAACCGTCTTGCCGAAAACAGCGTCTTTCGCAAAGGAGATGTTTTCGTCCTCTTCGGCGAACTGTTCGGTCGCGGATACGCGACTGGCCTGCTCGACGAAGCCCGGCGGGCTGGTATGGAAATCGTGGGGATCACGGTCGGACGGCGCGATGAGAACAACGCGCTGCGGCCTCTGGACGCCGAGGAACTCGCCGCCGCCGAAGAGCGGCTGGGCGGCAAGATCATCAACATCCCTCTGATGGCGGGCTTCGATCTCGACGCTCCGGCCGGCGGCCCAACTGCGACCGATATTCTCGCGGACATGACGCTGGAGAGCTGGCAGGACGACAAGCTCGACTGGGACTACATCAAACAGTGCCGGGACATCGCCACCGCGCGGTTCACGAATGCGCTCAAGGAGGTCATGGCCGCTCTCGACGGAATGATCGCCGACGGCCGCAACGTCTTTTTCGCCCATACAATGGCCGGGGGCATCCCGAAGGCGAAGGTCTTCCTGGTTATTGCCAATCGAATCTACAAGGGTCGTGGTGCCCGCCACATGTCGTCGCAAGCCCTGCTCGACAGCGATATGGGCAAGCTCATCCTGCAGAATTTCGACGAAGTCTCCGCAATCACGTTCCGACATCTCATCGACTACAGCACGGCGATCCGGGAGCGCATCGAGGCATCGGGCGGTCAGGTTCGCTATACGGCCTATGGTTACCATGGAACGGCCGTCCTGATTGACGGCAGCTACCGTTGGCAGACCTACACCAACTACACGCAAGGCTACGCCAAGATGCGGCTCGAAGGCATCGCGCAGGATGCCTGGACCGCGGGTATCAAGGCGACCGTCTATAACTGCCCCGAAATCCGGACCAATTCGTCCGACGTCTTCACCGGCATCGAGCTCCCACTGATACCGCTTCTGCTTGCGTTGAAGAAAGAGAACGGCGGCCAATGGGCAGAGTACCAGTGGCAGGCCTGCCAGCAGCTTCTGGCCGACGGCCTCACGATGAAGGATGTGTTCCAGAAAATTACCGACATGCAGGCCAATGAAGTCATGCGTCCGTTTTACGACTTCTCGGCGTGGCCCATGGCGAACAGCCAAGCGCAGTCCGATCTGACAATCGGCACGTCCAACGAAATCACGCAGATGCACCGCGACGGCAAGGTCATGATCAGCGACCACCTGAGTGCTCTGGTGGTGGAGGCGACGGGGCAACTCATCTTCGGCGCGTCGTCAGAACCGTCCGGTCCCATCCAGTGGCTCAACCACGATATCGTGGCGCGCCGGCTCAACGCTTCCCACATGCAATGGGAATCGCCGTCGATCGCTGAAGGGGCGAAAGACTCTCAGCTCGAAGTGGCCTGAAGGCGTCCCGCCCGCATGCGCGGTCAACAACGCGCGCTGCGCGACCACCAACTCCGCAGTCCCCGTCACGACCTCCCCGATTACGGCCGCCTCAAAGCCATGCTTGCGGAAGACGTCGAGCACTTCCGGCGCGGACGATCGCGAGCAGGCGACGAGCAGACCGCCGCTTGTCTGCGGATCGCATAGCAGCGCCTTGTCGATCGTTCCCATCTCGCGAGAAAAGACGACCTCCTGCCCGTAACACGCCCAATTGCGGCCCGCGGCACCCGTGATGAAGCCCGCACCGGCGAGGTCGCGGGCTCCCTCCAGCAAGGGCACAGCGGACCAGTCGATCCGCAGTTGACAGCCCGAGCCGCGCGCCATTTCGAGAGCGTGACCGGCAAGGCCAAAGCCCGTCACATCGGCCATGGCGTGGACATCGGCAAGACGCGCGAGATCCGGTCCGGGCGTGTTGAGGCGGGTCGTGCTCTCGATCACGCGGGCGTAGCCGGCCTCGTCGAGCGCACCCTTTTTTAAAGCGGCGGAAAAGATGATGACGCAGCGCAATGACATCAAAACAATTTCCCATGGAAGAAACTATACAATCGTATAGCAATGGTCTTGCGACGCGGCCGCGCCCGGTTATTCTGGGCTTCGGCGGCCCCGGCCGCCTCAATCGAAATTCTAATCGTGGTAGTAGCGATGTCCCGAGACCCCCGCTTCGATATTCTCTTCGAACCCGTCAAGATCGGCCCGGTCACGGCGCGTAACCGCTTCTATCAAGTGCCGCACTGTTCCGGCATGGGGTACCGTTATCCCAACGCAGAGGCCCACCTGCGCGGCATGAAAGCCGAAGGTGGCTGGGCGGTCGTCTCCACCCAGGAAGCGGAAATCCATCCAACCTCGGACCTGACGCCGGCCAACGAAGCGCGTCTTTGGGACGAGGGCGACCTGCCCGCGCTCTCGGCCGTCACCGAGCGCATCCATCACCATGGCAGCCTGGCGGCCATCCAGCTCGTGCATAATGGCCTGCATGTCGCCAACCGCTTCAGCCGGATGATCCCGCTTGCCCCGTCGCATGCCATCAGCGACAGCCTCGACCCCGTCCAGGCGCGTGCGATGGACAAGGCCGACATCGCCGACATGCGCCGCTGGTATCGCAATGCCGCGTTGCGTGCCAAGAGGGCCGGTTTCGACATCGTCTATGTCTATGCCGGCCACGACATGAGCGTGCTGCAGCACTTCCTTTCGCGCCGCCACAATGATCGCAGCGACGAATATGGCGGCTCCTTCGAAAACCGGCTGCGGCTTTTCCGGGAGATTCTGGAGGATACCCGCGAGGCGATCGGCGATACCTGCGCACTCGCCGTGCGCCTCGCAGTCGACGAACTGATGGGCCCATCCGGTATTACCAGCGAAGGAGAAGGCAAGGACATCATCTCGGCGCTCGCCGATCTTCCCGACCTATGGGACGTCAACCTATCCGACTGGTCCAACGACAGCCAGACGGCCCGCTTTTCCGAGGAAGGCTACCAGGAGCCCTATATCCGCTTCGTCAAATCCGTCACGACCAAGCCGGTGGTCGGCGTTGGGCGCTATACCTCACCGGACAGCATGGTGCGGGTGATCCGCCAGGGTATTCTCGACTTCATCGGCGCGGCACGCCCGTCGATCGCCGATCCCTACCTGCCGAAAAAAATCGAGGAGGGACGCATCGACGACATCCGCGAATGTATCGGCTGCAACATCTGCACTTCCGGCGACAATACCAACGTGCCGATGCGCTGTACGCAGAATCCGACAATCGGCGAAGAATGGCGCAAGGGCTGGCACCCGGAGATTATCGCATCCTCACCGGCGCCTGAGCCGGCGCTCATCATCGGTGGCGGCCCGGCGGGTCTTGAGGCGTCGCGTGCTCTTGCCCAACGCGGCGTCGACGTCGTACTCGCCGAGGCGGGCGGAGAATGGGGCGGACGGGTCGCGCGCGAATGCCGTTTGCCAGGGCTTTCGACCTGGGGGCGCGTGCGCGACTGGCGCGTCGGCCAGCTGAGCACGCAGGTGAATGCCCAACTCTACCTGCACAGCCCGCTGAGCGCCGAAGACGTTCTGCAATACGGCATGCCTCATGTGGCGATTGCCACCGGCGCGAACTGGCGATGCGACGGCGTCGGCCGCACCCACCGCTTGCCCCTGGAATTCCTTTCGGAAGGCGCCCTCGTTTCGCCCGACGCCCTTCTTGTCGACGGCACCGCGGCCGTGTCCGTCGACGGTCCGGTCGTAATCTTCGATGACGATTGCTTCTATATGGGCAGCGTGCTTGCTGAAATGCTCGCCAGGGCTGGCCGGGCCGTGACCTTCGTGACGCCCGAAGCCCAGGTTGCGCCGTGGAGCAAGAACACGCTGGAACAGGGACGGGTGCAAAGACGTCTCATCGAACTCGGCGTGGATATCATTCCTGCCATGGCGCTTGCCGGGCGCACGAAGGACCGGCTTGAGGTTTCCTGCGTCTATAGCGGAAAGACGCGGCAAATCGACTGCGCCACACTCGTCCCGGTCACGGCGCGGCTGCCCGATGAAACCTTGTGGCATGACCTGAAAGCACGGGAAGCGGAATGGGCAGATGCGGGGATCAAGACTGTTGTCCGGCTAGGCGACTGTTTGGCGCCCGGCTTGATCGCCGCCGCCGTCTATTCGGGTCACGAATATGCCCGAACCTACCAGGAGCAGATCGACAGGGATCGCCCTCCTTTCCTGCGCGAAGACATAGCAGTGCTTCACGACAGGTTGGGTGGCTGGAACCGATAGCGGGCGCGCCGGTGCGCGTTGCGTCAGCACAACCATCGCATTAGGGATCGACGTTCGAGTTGCAAGCGCGCGCCTGCTTGCGCGCGCCTTCACGATCCGGCTGAGCTCTGGGAACCTACGGTCACTTGAGTGGTGGTGAACGGTTCGCCATCCATGCGCAGATAACCGAAGGGTATCGTCCATACGTCCCTCGTATGGTTGCCCCCTGGACCTTGGAATGTCGCGCACTACTTCGTCACTTTGGCACGCCTGATATAGTATCGGGCCTCGCCCCTCCGCATTCTCGGCCGCAAGGATCTGCGGCTCGGAACTGCGCCCCCCTCAATCCAACGTATTTTCACCACGCAAGCGGAAGGACTTTCCATGGCCACTGCCCAATGCACCTGTGGCGCTCTTAGACTGACGTTTGGCGAACCGCCGCAATTGACCGCGCTGTGTCACTGCTTGGCTTGCCAACGAAGAACTGGCGCGCCATTCAGCGCCAACGCGTTTTACTCTGTCGACTGCATCGAGATTTCCGGAGCGTCTACGGAATTCGTTCGCACTGCTGACAGCGGGCGCAAGGTACGAATGCATTTTTGCCCAACATGCGGTTCTACCGTCTTTTGGAAGGCCGAGGCCGCACCGTCCTGGATGCTCATTTGCCGACCCGATCTTCGCGCCACCGGCCCTGTCAGTGTTCGAACAGTCGAAGCACAAGTGGGTGCAGCTTGACGAGAAGGTCAGGCATTTCAAAGGCCTACCGACCGGCCAAGATTAGTGGCGCGCTGACGAGAGTGTCGAGGTGCGCGTGAGAGCGAGCATGGACCATATCGGAAAAAACGCTTTCCGCTTCATAGCTGTTGGATCGCAAGCCACCGGGAAACGCCCAGCCTGTAGCGTGACGGTTGCGAGCCTCTTGCCCCCGCGTCACCGTCAGACTTGGCTTTGGATCCACTGCAGGAACTTGCGGATCGCCTTCTCGCTCGCGCGCCGCTCCAGGTGCACGAGATACCATCCGCCCGGTTGCATGACATCCGAGACCAGCGGGGCAACGAGCGTGCCGTTGGCAATGTCTCCCTCGACCAAAAACTGCGGCACGACCACCACACCTTGTCCATTGGCGGCCGCCTCTATCGCGAGCAGATTGCTATCGAAAAGCGGCGAGGATTTTTGGGAGAGGCCGGTCGCTCCCACGCTGGCCGCCCAAGTTGCGGCATCCTCCGCTGTCCCGCTGACCGACAGAAACGAGAAATGCCTGAGGTCTTCGGGCGACTTGATGACCTTGGCGATGGCCGGTGAGCAGACGCCGACGAGGCGTTCGCGGCGAAGCAGAGTGTATGCAAGGTTCGCGCGGTTCGGCGCCCGCGTGTAGATGAAGCCGATATCGGCGCGGTCGGAGTTGAACTCCCAATCGAGTAGGCTTGCGTCGAGATTGACGGCAATCTCGGGCGAGGCCTCCTTGAAGGTCTGCAGGCGCGGTATCAGCCATCGGACGGCGACGGTGACATAGACCTGTACGGTTAGCGAGGCCGGCGTGTTCGTTTGGCGGATGAGGTCGGTGGCGAGCGCAATCTTGTCGAGCGCATCCTGCACGACGGGAAAGTAGACCGCTCCGTCCCGGCTCAGTTCCACACGACCGGGAAGCCTGAGAAACAACGGAGTGCCGAGATTGCGCTCGAGCGAAGCCACCTGGTGGCTGATTGCCGATTGCGTGACGCGCAACTCTTCTGCCGCCGCCTTGAAACTCACCAGCCGCGCCGCGGCTTCGAACGCCCGCAGCGTCGTCAAGGGAGGCAGTGTGCGGCGGACCATGCTCTCAAACCCACATGAATTTTGCTCATGTAGACGTTAATTCTAATCGTTTGCAACCAGCCGTCCCCATTTTCATACTCCCTAAATAATCCAAAAATGGGGAACCGAAATGAAACGGGATCTTATGAAAACCACGGCGCTTGCCGTGGCCATGGCCGGCTGTTCGCTTTTCGCAACCGCCGCATCCGCTCAGCAGGCTTGCGTGCGCGTGCTCGGTTATGAATCCGACGGCGAGAAACAGACGATGGACCCGGCGGCCCTCATCGGCACCGACAGCGTCTACCACATCCGTTCGGTCTACGAACCGCTTGTCGATCGCAGCAACACGATGCAGCCCGTGCCTGTGCTGGCCGAATCCTGGCAGTCCAATGCCGATGCCACAGAATGGACGTTTCACCTGCGCAAAGGCGTAAAGTTCCACGACGGTTCCGACTTCGATGCCAAGGATGTTGTCTATTCCTATCGCCGCCTGCTTGATCCGGCGATCTCGCCCGGCGGCTTTTCGACCCTCGCTTTCCTCGATGCGAACGGCATCACGGCGGTCGGCGATCACACCGTGCTCTTCAAGGTGAAGGAGCCGGTCGTCGAACTGCCGATGTTGATCGCAACCAAATATGCATTGATGGTTCCGGATGGCGCCAAGTCCGAGGATCTACGCACCAAAGGCAACGGCACCGGCCCCTTCCTGCAAGAGACCTTCACCATCAATGGCGCGGTCCGCGTGATGCGGCGCAATCCGAACTATTGGCGTACCGGCCTGCCGAAGGCAGAGTGCCTGGAGATCACCACCAGCCTCGAATCCACCTCACGGCTTTCCGCACTTCTTTCCGGCACCGTCGACCTTTCCCTGACTGTGGATCCCCCGAGCCTGATTACGCTCAAGGACAATCCCGCGGTCGAGCTCGTTGCAACACCTGGCGCAACCTCGCTTTACCTCGCCGTCTGGACCGACACGCCGCCCTTCGACGACGTCAAGGTGCGCGAAGCTCTGCGGCTGGTGATGGACCGGCAGAAGATCCTCGATACCGTACTGCTCGGCTATGGCGAGGTTGGCGGAGATACGCCGATCCCGCTGTCGTCGCCGCTCGGCCTCGGTGTGCCTGCAAAGGCGGCGAATGTCGAGAAGGCCAAGGCCCTGCTCTCCGAAGCCGGCCACCCTGACGGTATCGACTTCGATCTCTACACGTCGGATTCCTACCCGGGCATGATGCTGCTGGCGCAGGTCTATGCCCAGATGGCCGCGGAAGCCGGCATCCGCGTCAATGTCATCACGTCACCGGCCGAAGGATACTGGGATACGGTCTGGCTGAAGAAGCCGGCGGTCATCTCCTACACCAGCGCCCGGCCGCCGGCGGAAGCCCTGACGCTCTCACTGAACAGCAAGTCCGAATGGAACGAGACGCACTGGAAGCGAGACGATTTCGATGCGCTCGTTGTCAAGGCCGGCCAGACGGCGGACGAAGCGGAGCGCAATAAGCTCTATCGCGACGCCCAACGCATCGTCGCCGATGAAGGCGGCATGATCCTGCCGGTCTTCACCTCGGTCGTGGCGGGCTTGCGCAAAGGCTGCTCGGGCTACCGGCCGAATGTCGATGTGAACCGCATCGACTATGCGGAACTGACCTGCGGCGACTAGAGCATCCCGCTCTCAAGTGGAATCACTTGAGGCGGAAAGATGCTCTGGAATCAAAGTACTAGAGCGTCCTTCGTGCGTTCAGCTGAACGCACGGCGCTCTAGAGCCGCCCTCCCACCTCTGAACACAACCCATCCACGGGACGACCAGTCCCGCGGAAGAGGATAGCTGCATGACGATTTCCGCTCTGAAGACCTTTGTAAACTGCTTTGCCGATGCGCTGGATCGCGATCCGCGAGCCGTATCGCGCTCCCATGCCGCCAGGCTGCGCCGGATTGCCGGTCGCCTGCCGCCGGTTGCCCCCGTACCGGAGGGGCGCGTGCCAATCCAGGTGGCTTGCGAAAACGAACTTGCTGCTTATCGCGAGACATCGGAGCTGGCCCGGGCGCTCGGCGCCCTACTGCCTGCCATCCATATCACCCGCAGCAAGAGCTATCTGGCCAATCCGCCAAGTAGCGATTTCGGTGAGAACTACGGATACGGCGTGATTTGCGGACCCGACAATGGCGTGCCGGCCTTGATCCAGGATCCGGACATCGCGTTCGGGCTGATGTTCCTGGGGCCGGAAACCCACTATCCGCTCCACCACCATCCCGCAGATGAACTGTACTACACGGTCACTGGCCCCTCATTCTGGCGGGCAGGGGACGCCGACTGGGACATGCGCGGCAACGACGAAATCATCCATCACGCACCATGGGTGCCGCATGCAACGCTCTCGGCCGACAAGCCCCTGGTGCTTCTCTACATTTGGGAAGGCGATCTTGAGACGGATGCGGCCTTCATTCCCGATCCGCTGACCGCGAAGGCGGCTTTGGTCTCAGTCGGAGCAAACCCAAAATGAGTGTAGCTCGCCTGCTTTTCAGCCGGATCCTGTTTTCGGCCCTCACCCTGCTTCTGGTCTCGATCCTGATCTTCCTGATCCTCGAGGCCCTTCCGGGCGACGTTGCCACCCGTATCCTTGGACGAGACGCAACCGCCAAGGCGCTGGAAGTACTACGCAGCCAGCTCCACCTCAACCAGCCCGCACTCGTGCGCTACTTCCAATGGATCGGCGACTTCCTGCGTGGCGATCTCGGGGTGTCGATCGCAACGGGCCGGCCGATCGCCGACGTACTCGCGCCCCGCATTCTCAACACCCTGCTTCTCTCGCTCCTCGCCTTTGCAATCTACCTGGTGTTGGCACTCGTTCCGGCAATCATCCAGGCGGTCAACCGCGGCAAGGCCGTCGACAATGTCATCTCCATGATCACCCTGCTCTTGCTGTCGCTGCCCGACTTTCTGCTGGCAACGATGCTGCTCTTCCTGTTTGCCGTCGCCGTGCCGATCCTGCCGGCGCTTGCGACGATCTCCGAGACCAGCACCTGGCAGGAGACGTTGCGTGCCATGGTTCTGCCCGCCGTGACGCTCGCGATCATGATGGCCGTCTATGCCATCCGCGTGCTGCGCGACAGCCTGATCGAAGTGCTGCGCTCCGACTATGTGCGTCTCGCGGAGCTGAAGGGACTTCGCCCCCGCGCCGTGCTCTTTCGCCACGCGCTTCCGAACGCCATCGTGCCCGCGCTCAATGTCACGGCGCTGAACCTCGGCTTCCTGATCGGCGGCGTCGTCATCGTCGAGCGGGTGTTCTCCTATCCCGGTTTCGGCACCCTGCTGATCGACGCGCTTCAATTGCGCGACATTCCCCTCATTAAGGCGACGGTGATGATCAGCGCGGCCGTCTATGTCGCCGCCAACCTGGTAGCGGACGTCCTGGCCGTCCTGCTTCAACCCCGCCTGAGGACAAGCCGATGACCATGACGACATCCAGCCTGCCCAGCCGGTTCGCCTGGCTCGACAAGGGGTTTTGGCAAACCACACCCGGTCCCTTCAGGGTCGGCGCGATCATCCTCATCGCCCACGTGCTCTTTGCAATCGCGGGCGCCTTCTGGACGCCCTATGGCTTTGCTGAGATGGGAGCAGGCCTCCCGCTTTCCGGTGCGTCCCTCCAGCATCCGATGGGGCTCGACCAAATCGGCCGCGATGTCTTCAGCCGTTTCATGTATGGCGCGCATATCGTGCTGCTGCTGTCCTTCGCCGGCACGGTACTGGGCATGGTGGCCGGAACGACGCTCGGCCTTTTGTCTGGCTATATCGGCGGCTGGTTCGACGAGATCACCCAGCGCATCGTCGAGGCGATGATCAGCATACCCTTCCTGGCGCTCGCGCTCGTCATGATCATTGCGGCAGGCCCGGCGCTCGCCGGAGAACCGGTGCTCATCGTCTTCGTCGTCGCCCTCGTCTATGCGCCGCGCATTGCGCGCATCGCCCGCGCAGCGGCCATGGAGATCGCCACGCGTGAATATGTCGCCGTGGCGGAGCTGCGCGGCGAAGGCACTTGGTCGATCGTCTTCCGTGAAATCCTTCTCAATGCCGCGAACGTGCTGCTCGTCGAGTTCTCGCTTCGCCTCAGCTATGCGCCGATCCTCATCGGGGCGCTGGGCTTTCTCGGCTTCGGCATCCGCCCGCCGACGCCTGAATGGGGGCTGATGATCAGCGAAAACCGCAACCTCCTGATCGCTTCTCCCGTGACGGTTTTCGGGCCGGGCCTCGGCCTCGCCTCACTCGTCATCGGCTTCAACCTCTTTACCGACGGCCTGTCGCGCATGCTTGGCCAGCGGTCCGTCGCGGGAGCGTGAAACATGAAAAAGCTCATCGAAGTTCGCAACCTCAACATCGCCTATGCCGGACCTTCCGGCTGGACAAACGTCGTGCAAGACGTGTCCTTCGAGATCGCCCGCGGCGAAGCCTTCGGGCTCGTCGGGGAATCCGGCTGCGGCAAGTCGACGGTTGCCTACCGATTGCTCGGCTACGGCACGATAAACAGCTTCGTTCAGACCGGCGAGGTGCTGTTTGACGGCGTCGATCTTCTGAAACTTGGCCCGGCATCGCTGACGCGCCTGCGTGGTAACCGCATAGCGCTCGTGCCACAGAACCCGACGACATCGCTCAGTCCCGGCATGCGGGTCGGTCCGCAGATCCGCGAGATGATCGCAACGCACAAGGCCCTGCCCGATGACACGACGATGGAACGACGCATCGTCGAGCTCTTTGCGCTCGTTGGGCTGCCGGATGTCGGTCACCGCTATCCGCACGAACTCTCCGGCGGCCAGCAGCAGCGGGTGACGATCGCCATGGCCGTCGCTTGCAATCCCGATCTTCTGGTCCTCGACGAGCCGACGACCGGCCTGGACGTCACTACCCAGCGCCAGATCATCCAGCTTCTTTCCGATCTCAGGGCCCGCATCGGCATGGCGATGCTCTACGTCACCCATGACCTCGCTCTGCTCGCCCAGATCGCCGACCGCGTCGGCGTCATGTATGCCGGCCAACTCGTCGAAGTCGCCGCCAGCGACAAGCTTCTTTCAGCACCCGCTCATCCCTATTCCCGCGGGCTGATTGCATCGATCCCCACGATGGACGGCACCGATCGACAGACGCGCGGACTGCGCGGCGTACTCCGGCGCGATCAGATGTCGACCGGCTGCAAGTTCGAGCCCCGCTGCGATTTCGCAACGACCGCCTGCCGCACGACACCTCAAGCCCTCGAACTGATCGCCGATGCGCGATCGGTTGCCTGCATGCGCTGGCGGGACGCCGCGACGCAGCAACTGCCGGCCGTCGTGGCCGGTCCGCACGGCCGGACAGCGGCCAGGTCGGAGCGCCTTCTCTCGGTCGCCGACCTTTCGCTTTCCTATCAAAGGCCAAGCATCGTCGACAAATTTCTCGGCCGCACGACCCACTCGGTGGTGCGCGACATCGACCTGGAACTCCGCGCCGGTGAAGTCGTCGCGCTCGTGGGCGAGTCCGGCAGTGGCAAATCGACGATCGCCCGGGCGATCAGCGGGCGGCTGCCACCGCGCTCGGGAGCGATCACTCTTGAGGACGGTCCTCTCTCTCCGGCGCTGGATGGTCGCTCGGCCGAGCACTTGCGACAGATCCAGTATATCTTCCAGAATCCCGACGCCTCGCTCAATCCCCGGTCCAGCATTCGGTCGATCCTTGAGCGTCCCTTGAAGCATTTCGGCATCCCGGCTGACGGAAAGACGCTTGAAACGGTGCTGGAAAGCGTCGGTCTTCACGCCGGCTATCTCGATCGCATTCCCGACCAGCTTTCGGGCGGCGAGCGCCAGCGCATCGCGATTGCCCGTGCGCTGCTCGTCAACCCGAAGCTGCTGATCTGCGACGAAATCCTGTCTGCACTCGACGTGTCCGTCCAGGCCCGAATTGTCGAGCTTCTGCGTTCGCTCAAGGAGAAGCACGACGTCGCCATGCTTTTCATTTCGCATGACCTGGCCGTCGTGCAGCAACTGGCAGATCGGGTGGCCGTGCTTTATCACGGCGAACTCATGCAGATGAGCGAAACGGCCTCGCTGCTCACCGCGCCGCTGCATCCTTACACCGAAATGCTGCTGGAAGCCGCACCAAGCCTTCGGAAGGATGGGCACGTCTCCCGGCCCCCGGCTACGCCCACGCTAAAGGCAACTCCGGGGATCGGCTGTCCTTTTGCCGGGCGTTGTCCGCGGCAGCCCGGCAGCCTCTGCGCGGACACGCGGCCACCCATTCAGGAAACCGGAAGCGGCTTTGTCCGCTGCCACCTGCCGATTGACGGGCTTGGCAGGCACGCTCGCTCGCCGCAACATATGCGATCGCCCGCCGTAGAAGACATGCGTCTCCAGAGCCTTTGACTTCCTTGCCTCCCCCCTTGCCCGGCCGCGCCAGCGGCCGGGCAAGGCCGGTGATGTCGTCCCTCGCCTGCCTTCGCGGTGCAGTCAGGCTGCACCCTTCTTGCGGCGAGCGCATCCGTCAGTTGATCGCGTTCCGGTAGAAACTCGCCTCTACCTCCGCCATGTCGATCGCCGCCAGATCTTCCGGCAGTCGGTAGCTGTCAGCATCGGCATGGACCTTCGCCTTGTCGAAATCATTCGCCTCGGCGATGAAATCGTTGGTGACATAGCGGGCGGTATCGATGTCGATGTTCGACTGGCCGATGCTCTTGAGGAGCCCTTAGGTCTTCCCTGTCCGCGTTCCTCTCAAGCGAAAGCGCCGGAAGCAGTGCGCCGTAGAGCGCAGGTCGATCGGGAAAATAACGCTAATCCAGGCATCGCCGGAGTCAAAGACAAATCGGCCCGTGAACGGTCAGGCAACGTCAAAAGTGGTTTCCATCCGAACGATCAAAAAGCGAAAGGGAAAGAGCGGTCGCGCGCCGACCGACGGGGACGGCGAGAAAACGCTAGGCGCGCGCCAGGGCGAGCCGGCTGTTCTAACGCTCGCTCGATCGTCCAGGAGATCGTCAAGGTATTGAACCGCTCCCTTGAAGTTGAGGCTTTACTGTCACCCATATGCCGTCGGGGCAATGGGAAGCCACATCCGGCAGCCCCCTAAGCACTTCCACGATTAGACAGCCCCCCGGACCAGCCCGATCCCCGTCACGACTGCTGCTAGTCGCCCGATTTCGTGCGTGCGTCTGAGCAACCTGTTGGCTAAATTTGCACGGCATTTCCACCGACCCCGGCCAACGGCAAAAGCGGGTCCGAAGTTGGCGCATCCGGACAACGGCCGGCAATTCTGTGGTCTTTGGACCTAGTGCCCAGGCAAGCTCGGCGGCGCGACAAACTGGTAGTATGACCACACCCCGATCAACGCAGCTACCAGCGCCAGCCAAATCAACGCCTTTCGCTGCGTTGCACTGACCGGCTTGGCCTCCTTCTTTGGCTTCGGTCGTTCAAACTTGATGATGTTGTTGTCGTCCATCTTGATCCCATCCTGAACAAGCCCACTCACCACTGCCCGCATTCCCATGCATATAGCGGGCACGGCTTCATTGATACGCCCTCAAGCTCGCCTTCTTGACCTAAGCTCCTGATTTGGCGTCAATAAGATATGAACGCAGGCTCGTCCTGGTTATCGAGACGTGGGAGGCAGGATCATGGCTGGGCGCTATGAAGAACCGCAGCATTCCAACTCCATAGCCCCTTTCGGGTCAGCCTTCGATGGCGCGAAGATCATCAGCCGGCGCCAGAGGCGCTGGGGTCCACCAGGCTCATTTTACCAGGGCATTCAGCCAGACCGTCGGAACAAGTCCGGCAAAGTGGCATCGCGTGCGATGCCACTGAAGACCTCTGCCACATGCTTGTTCTCCTCAAAGGAGCATCGCCATGAATTTCAACACTCAACGAATTGAATTTTCGGGCCATTCCGGCGCAACCCTTGGCGCTCGTCTCGATCTTCCCAACGGTCCCGTGCGGGCCTACGCTATTTTCGTCCACTGCTTCACCTGCTCCAAGGATCTAGCAGCGGCGCGCCACATTGCGGCCGAACTTGCGCGTGAAGGGATCGCGGTCCTCCGCTTTGATTTTACCGGCTTGGGATCGAGCGAAGGTGAATTCGCCTCAACCAATTTCTCCTCCAACATTGCCGACCTGCTTTCGGCTGCAGACTATCTGCGCCGACACTTCGAGGCACCATCACTGCTGATCGGCCATTCCCTCGGCGGTGCCGCAGTTCTCGCCGTCGCCAGAGACATTCCAGAGGTCCGCTCGGTGGCGACGATCGGGGCGCCGGCCGATGTCGGCCATGTCCTGAAGAATTTCGGGACGAGCCTCAAGGACATCGAGGATCGCGGCGCCGCCGAGGTCGATCTTGCTGGGCGCAAGTTCCTGATCAGAAAACAATTCGTCGAAGACGCCCGCGCGCATCGCGTCCTTAATGCTGTCGCGACGCTGAAGAAACCCCTTCTCATTCTTCATGCCCCGTTGGATCAAACGGTCGGTATCGAGAATGCGAGCGACATCTTCCACGCGGCAAAACACCCCAAGAGCTTTGTCTCCCTGGACAAGGCCGACCATCTGCTAACCGATCCTGCCGACGCCGCCTTCGCCGCCCGGATCATTGCGGAATGGCTGGGCCGCTATCTCGTGGCTGACCCGCCACAGGGCACGAGACCGATGGAACAGGTTCGCGTGATGGAAACGGGGGAAGGCAAATTTCAGAACTCGGTCCAGGCCGGTAGCCACCGCCTTTTTGCCGACGAACCACAAAGTGCGGGCGGGCTGGATTCCGGTCCATCGCCCTATGACTTCCTCTCGATCGGACTCGCTGCTTGCACCTCGATGACGCTGCGTCTTTACGCCGACCACAAGAAGCTGGCGCTGGGGCGCATCAAGGTGGAAGTCTCGCATTCCAAGATCCACGCGAGGGATTGCGAAGAATGCGCTGCATCCGAACGCGCCGATGGCGGAAAAATCGACCGGTTCGAGCGGGTCATATCGGTCGACAGCGAGATCTCGGATGAGGTTCGCGCCAAAATCGCCGAAATCGCCGACAAATGCCCAGTCCATCGAACGCTGGAAGGGATAGCCAAGATAGAGACGGCCGTGAGATAATTCCGAGGTCTCGCCCATCGAACCGGTCCCGAACGCCCACGCATCCTCGGCCTACGAGGCGGGAATCACGCCAAGCATGGACATCGTTTGCATTAGAAGCTGATCGGGCGAAGGCGAAATCAGCAGCGATCTAAACAATGGTGGCCCGTGTGGCGAAGCTCGTCCGGAAAAGTGCGTCGTGCGCAACTGTGTCGGGATCAAAACAGCAGTCACGGACGATGTAGATTTTATAATCTGCATCGCTTGACCACCCGACGCTGGAAAAAAGGACGCCGCTGGTCGCTATCCCAGCCATGACCAACGTCTTGATGCCTTTTGCCTGCAGGTCTTGGTGCAAAGTCGTGCCATGAAACACGTTGGCGCGCGGACATGCGTATCGCCAGTCGCTTTCGGCTACATCGAGCCCAGTTACGGGCGCCGGGTCACGAAAGTAACCTGTCTTCATGATGTTGCTGATCAACATATTGTTTTCACAGGGCGACCTATAGTCGATCGCGAAATTCGCGAAGATCGTCGGGTTCTCCGTGTCACGCCACCGCGCAATCAGTGAATTGGTGCGATCGAGCAGATCCGTTGGAACATCGCTTGCCAGGATCGAAAAGACGTCGGCCTGATAGTGCATGATCAACAAAGCCGCATCGGCGACGTCCAAATCATCCATATACGACACTGCTGTCCTCCCGCTTTCCGCCCGCCCGCTTCGAAGTAACCAGATGGCCGAATTCGCAAATCACCGAACCGCCCTCGCCTTATTCAACGTCGACGCGGCGTATCGTGTCAATCACGGCGGCGAGCGATCGGGTTTAGCGCTACAGCATCCGGCAACAGGTCGGCACGGCGCCGCTGGAACCAACAGCCGGTGGCGTACATCCTCCTCTAACCGGCCGCGCCAGCGACCGGACAATGTCGATGATGTCGCCTCTCGATGCGATCGAGTCTTCCGTGCTCCAGGCGACCCCAAGCCGATCTTGCAGCCTGAGGACGACGGGACTGCGCTAGTGCTTCAGTATCTGGCTGAGGAACAGTTTCGTCCGCTCGTGCCTGGGATTGGTGAAAAACTCGTCCGGGTTTGCTTCCTCAACTATCTGTCCGGAATTCATGAAGATCACACGGTCGGCGACCGCCCGCGCAAACCCCATCTCGTGCGTGACGCAGACCATCGTCATGCCGTCCTTCGCCAGGCTCGTCATGGTGTCCAGAACCTCGGACACCATCTCCGGATCGAGCGCGGATGTCGGTTCGTCAAACAGCATCACTGCCGGCTGCATACAGAGCGAGCGCGCGATCGCGACGCGCTGCTGTTGACCGCCAGAAAGCTGGATGGGGAACTTGTTGGCCTGTTCCGGAATTCGTACCCGCTCCAGGAATGTGAGCGCTCTCGCCCGCGCCTCTGCTTCCGATACGCCGTTGATCCACATCGGCCCGACCATGCAGTTCATCAGCACGGTCATGTGCGGAAACAGATTGAAATGCTGGAACACCATTCCAACATTGCGCCGCACGTCCGAGACATTGCGCATCTTGGCATGCAGGTTGATGCCGTTGACGACGATCTCGCCTTCCTGGTGCGCCTCCAGGCGGTTGAAACAACGGATCAACGTGGACTTGCCGGAGCCGGACGGGCCGCAAATGACGATGCGCTCCCCTTTGCGGACCGTCAGGTTGATATCCGTCAGCACCTGGAAGGCGCCGTACCATTTGGAAACGTTCCTGGCGTCGATGATGGTCTCAGCACTCATCTGACCTTGCTCCTGGCATAGTGACGTTCGATGCGGGACTGGATCAACTCGAGAGCGATGGACAGGGTCCAGTAGAGCATGGCGGCGGATATGAGCATTTCCATGTGCTGGAAGGTCTTCTGGCCCAATGTGCGGGCGAGAAACATCAGTTCCCAGACACCGATGACGGAGACCAGCGAGCTATCCTTCAACATCGAGATGAACTGGTTGCCAGTCGGCGGGATGATGACCGGCAGCGCCTGTGGCAGAATGACCTTGCGCATCGTCAGCCCGAAGCCGAAACCGATGGAGCGTGATGCCTCCCACTGGCCGCGATCGATGCTCTGGATGCCGGAGCGGAAGATCTCCGTCATGTATGCGCCGTAGCAGAGCGAAAGTGCCAGAATGCCGGCCGGCACCGCATCGATGATGAAGCCGAGTTGCGGCAGGCCGAGATAGATCAGATAAACCTGCATCAAGAGCGGCAGGCCGCGAAAGAAGGACGTGTAGAAGCTGGCAATCGCATAGGCAAAGCCGTTGCTCGAGAGCTTGGCCACAGCGCCCAGGATGGCGATCGCCGATGCAATCACAATCGAGATCGCTGAAACATAGACCGTCGTCACCAGCCCCTGCGTGATGAGAAACGGCAACTTCTCCTCGATAAATGGCAGGCTGAGATTGAAGGTCTGGAAGAAGGCGAGGAACAGCGCGAGCAACTCCAGCCAGACGACGGCGATCTGGACCCTGAGGCTCGCAAAACCGATCAGGACGATGTTGAGGCAGAAGAGCACTGCCACGACGAATGCGGTCGCAAAACGGCCATAGAACCCACTTTCGAGCGGTTCGCCGATCACCGGGCGCATCAGTTCGCCCATCGTTGTGCCGGTCAGGCCGAAGGCCGTGAAGGCAATGAGAACGGTGGCGAAAATGCTAGCCACGAACCACGGCTTGTGGACGAGTATTTCGGACTCAACAGTATCCGGATAAAGCATCTTTGGTCCCTTTGGACAAAGGGCGGTCCGGTCTCCCGGACCGCCAGATATGGGGTGCCTTACTTCACGATGGTGTAGTCGACGCCGTACCATTTCTCCGAGAGCTTGCTCAGCGTACCGTCGCCCTGCATCGCCTTGATCACTTCGGCGATCTTGGCGCTCAGTTCCTTGTCACCGTATTCGATGGCGACAGCGAGCGGCTCGTAAAAGACAGGGTCGCCAACCTGCTTGATCGGATAACCGGCCTTGATCGCGTCGCGAATGCTGGGCAGCGACGACACGACCGCGTCGAGGCGAACACCGTCACCGAGGCGCAGGTCGTCGAAGGCTGTCGTCGAGTTGGCGTAGGATTTCACTTCCTTCGGCTTGAACGCGTATTCGAAGGCAGGGGCGCCGGCAGCATCGAGTGTCAGATCCTGTTTGGCGTAAGCTTCGAAGGTCGACGTCGCCGTGGCGCCGACAACCTTGCCGTCCAGATCGATCAAACCGACCGCAGGGCTGTCCTTGTGAACGGCTACGGCGGCCGGGGTGTAGTAGTAAACCGCCGGGAAATCGAAGACCTTGGCGCGTTCCTTGGTCGGCGTCATCGAGCCGACATGCATGTCCCAGCGTCCCTGCCAGTTGCCGGCGGTGATGATGTCCCAACCGGGCGTGACGAACTCGACGCCGACACCCAGCCGCTTTGCAATTTCCTTGGCGACATCGACGTCGAAGCCGTCCATCTCGTTCTTCTCGTTCATGAAGGATTGCGGCGCCCAGTTGGCGTCGGTCGCGACCTTCAGCGTCTTTGCATCGAGCACGTGGTCGAGCACGGCACCGGCGTGCGCCGGAAAGGTCGCGAGCGACAGGGCGAGCGATGCGGCCGCGGTGAGTTTTGCGAATGTGTTCATGCTGTCGTTCCCTTTTGTCGTTCTGTTTTTGACAGGGTCCTCTTCCTGCCATCGGGTTGATCTTGAGGTCTCAGCCGGCCTTCCGTCTTCCGGCGATACGGGGTAGCGCGGAGCTGCCCTTTCCTAGAAACCGTGGAAGTCAGCGCTCCCCTTTCTGGGCCATCTCGTCGCGGACGCTCCGCGCAACGCGGAAGGCTTCGACGCCGGCGGGAATGCCGCAGTAGATCGCGATCTGGACGAGTGCCGCGCGAAGCTCGTCATCGGTTAGACCGTTGCGGATCGCCCCACGAAAATGGATGCCGAACTCATGCATTCGGTTGAGCGCCGCGAGCATTCCGAGGTTGAGCAGGCTGCGGCTCTTCAGATCGAGGCCCTCGTCCGTCCAGACGGTGCCCCAGCAATATTCGTTCAACAGATCCTGGAACGGACGCGAGAAGGCATCGCTGCTACCGACCGCGCGATCGACATAGTCGTCGCCGAGCACTCTGCGCCGAACAGCCTCTCCCCTTGCCTGCAGCGCCTCATCCATCAACCGTCTCCCCCTGGCTCAGAAACTCGCCCATCAGCGATGCAACAATGTCCGGCGCCTCGATGAGGATGGAATGACGCAGGCTCGGCAGGATGCGGAGCTGTGAACCGGGAATGCGCTCATGCATGTAGCGCGCCATACGTGGGTTGGAGCCGGCGTCGTCCTCGCCGGTGGCGATCAGCGTCGGGCAGCGGATCTGGTCGAGAAAACCGCCGAAGTCCGTTTCCGCCAACACGCGATAGGCGGCCGCATAGCATTCCGGATCATTTTCGGCGTCCCGCGCCCTTAGCCTTTCGACCACGTCCGGGTGGCGCGCCTGGAAGTCTTCCGTCAGCCAGCGCGACAGTGAGGCATTGTGATGATCGGCAGGCGTACCGGCCCTGAGTGCGGCCAGGCGATCGAGAACCCGCTCACGCTCGGCCGGTGTGCGGCCGGCGACGGTTGACAAAAGTGCCAGCCGGCGCAGACGGCCAAGATGGGTCAGGGCGAGACGCTGGGCGATCAACCCGCCCAGCGAAAAGCCTGCGAGATGGAATGTGGGGAAACCCGCCGCATCGGCGAGAGCCAGCGTCTCGTTGACGAAGTCATCGATCTCGTACCGGCCCTTGACCCGGCTGGACCGGCCATGCCCGCGAAGGTCGAATGTCAGGATCGTAAACCGTTCCTTCAGGCGTTCTACCACGCCCGACCATGCCTCGAGATAGGAGCCGACGCCGTGGATGCAGACGAGCGGCTCGCCGTCACCCTCGATGCGGTAGTTGAGCGTCACCTCTCCAATCGTATGGCGCTGAGCCCCTGCCATCGTCAGCCACCCACCGCAACGCGCTTCTGTTCCGTCTCACGGGCGGCGAAGAAGGGCATGATTTCGCTGACGAACAATTCCAGCGTCCGCTTCTGCAGCTCGAACGGCAGATTGAAGGTCAGGCCCAGGCAGTACTGGTCCACGCCGGCGGCCTCATAGACCAGCAGCTTCTCGATCGCTTCGTCCGGCGTGCCGAACATCAGGTTCTTGCGGATGTTTTCCGGGTTGTAGTTGTCTTTGCCCTTGACCGCCTCATAGGGCACAGCCTCGGGGAACCCCTCGCTCACGGTTCCGATGTTCTGCATGAGGTTTTCGAAGGCGCGGCCGTAATCCATGCTGTGTTTGACGGCGCGCTCCCAGCCATCCGGCCGGTCATAGACGCAGGTGCGGCGCTGCATCATGAAGCGCGGACGCCGTACTTCGGGATGATCGGCAACGGCCTTATGAAACTTCTCGGAAAGCACGTGGATCTCGGCCTCCGGAGCGGAGAGCGGTGTCGACTGGATGCTGGCGCCGTTCGCGATCGCCCAGTCGAAAGTGCCGGGGTCGCGCGCCGCCACCCAGATCGGCGGATGAGGCTGCTGCAGCGGCTTCGGCACGGCCGCCGTGATCGGGAAATTCCAGTATTGCCCCTCATGGGCATAGTCGCCGGACCAGAGCTTCTTCACGGCCGGCACGATCTCCTTCATGTAGGCGACACCCTCCTGCTGCGGCATGCCGCCCGCCATGCGGTCGAACTCGTACTGGTAGGAGCCGCGGGCGATGCCGAATTCCAGGCGCCCGTTGGTCAGGTGATCGCAGAGTGCCGACTCGCCGGCGAGCCGGATCGGGTTCCAATAGGGCGCGACCAGGGTGGAGGTGCCGAGCCGGATGCGATCCGTGTGCTGGGCAAGCCAGACCAATGTCTGAAACGGATTGGGGGAGATCGTGCATTCCAGCGTGTGGTGCTCGGCAGTCCACAGCGTTTCGAAGCCGCCTTCGTCGGCAAGCCGCGCGAGTTGCAGCAAGTTGCTCTTCACCTGCTCCATCGGAATATCGGGGGAGAAGCGTTCCATCGTGAGGGAGACTGCGAACTTCATGTTTTCTGCCTTTCCTGTGCCCGTGCTTTTGCTGTCATTTCAGGCGGATGACGAAGGGGTCCTGCATCGCGCCGGAGTAGTCGACGATGACGTTCTTCAATCGCGAGAACTCGTGCATGACCTCGAAGCCGCCGCGCCGGCCGTAGCCGCTTTCCTTGAAGCCACCGTTGGCGGACATGAAAGAGGCGGAGCGGTAGGTGTTGATCCATACGGTCCCGGCGTCGATCCGGTTGGCGAACCGCAGCGCCCGATCGATGTCCTTGGTCCAGATGCCGGAGGCCAGGCCATAGCGCGTGTCGTTGGCGAGCCGGATCATCTCTTCCTCGTCGCGAAATGGCATGACGCCGACCACCGGGCCGAAGAGTTCGTCGCGCATGAAGGTCATGTCGTTTTCGGCGTCGACCATCACGGTCGGTTCGAAGTACCAGCCCCCCGACGAAAGCCCTTGCCGCTGCGGCCGCCGGCCGCCGGCGGCGATGCGCGCCCCTTCCTTGATGCCGGAGGCCACGTAGGATTCGACTTTTGAAAGCTGATCAGCGAGCGCGAGCGGACCGATGTCGGTGTCGTCGGCCGTCGGGAGGCCGACGCGGATGCGTTCTGTCCTCGCGACGAGCGCCTCAATGAAGCGATCGTAGATGCGCGCTTCCACAAAACAGCGCGAGCCTGCGACACAGGTCTGGCCAGCGGCAGCAAAGACACCGGAGACGACGCCGTTGACCGCATGTTCGATATCGACATCGCCAAAAACGACATGAGGCGACTTGCCGCCGAGCTCCATCGAGCAAGGGACAAGGTTCTCAGCGGCGTTGCCGGCGATGCGCCGGCCCGTGGCCGTGCTGCCGGTGAAGACGTATTTCGCAATTCCGGGATGACGTGTCAGCGCCTCGCCGGCACTCTGGCCGGTACCGGTCACGACATTGACGACGCCGGCGGGAAAGCCCGCCTCGTGGATCAGCTCCGCAAGCGCCAGCGTCGTGGCGGTCGCATGCTCCGAAGGCTTGATGACGACCGTATTGCCGATTGCGAGGCAAGGCGCCAGCGTGCCGGTCAGAAGCATCAGCGGCGAATTCCACGGCGTGATCATGCCGACGACGCCCAAGGGTTCGCGCAAATTGAAGTTCAGCGTATCGAGACGATTGATCGGGATCGTCTCGCCCTGCAATTTGTCGGCCATGCCCGCGAAATAGTGGTAGCTGTCGGGCATGGAGCGCATTTGCGCCCTGGTTTCCTTCAGCAGCTTGCCATTGTCGCGCGTCTCGATTTCCGCGAGCGTGTCGGCGTTGGCGCGAACGAGTTCGGCAAGCCGGCGCATCAGCGCACCGCGATCGGTCTGCGTCATGCGGCGCCAGGCCGGATCGCGAAAGGCGGCATTGGCAGCGGCCACGGCGGCCTCGACATCGTCCGCATCCGCTTCGGCAAGATGATACCAGCACTCGCCCGTCGTCGGGTCGAAACTGGCGATGTAATTGCCGTTCTTCGGCGCCACGAACTGTCCGTTGATGAACAGGAGCTGGCGCGAACCTTCCATGGAACTGACCGTCGTCTTCATATCATTGTCCTTGGTCTTGGGAGGTCTGAAGCCAGGTACGGGCTTCGCCGTCGATCATCGCGATACGGCCGCCGTCGTCGGAATCCATGTAGATGCCGAAGCGGCCCGCCTGCCTCTCGCGTACGTAGCGCCGCAACATGGATCGCAGTTCGTGCGTCGCGATCGCATCGTCGGGAAGATCGTCGAGCGGGAAGAAGCGCAGATCCGCTGGCAGCCTGGTGCGGGCGCCGCCCTCGCCCGCCAGTCGGGCGCGATAGACGAGATAGCCCGGGTCGCTGTCTGCGACATCGAAGACCGAATAGAGGAAGGTCTCGTCCGGGACGAGCCGCAGCGCGTCGCCACCGTCGATGACGAGCTGGCTGTCCGCCTTGCGTCGCCGCGCAGACGGCAAAACCCAGCCGCCCTTGCCGTCCGAACGCAGAAGCAGGCCGTCGCCCGCTTCGATCAGATAGCCGATGATCATGCCATGCGACGCGAGCCAGCCATTCGGCAACGGGTCCTTAACGCTGGCATAGCGGCCGCGGCAAAAGCCGAGCGGTGCGGTCGGACTGGTACCAAAGGCCCGAACTTGGCCGATCAGGATCGCATGATCGCCGGCATCAACAGTGCTGAAAGTCGTGCAGTCGAACCAGGTCAGGCTGTCGGTCAGGACCGGCGCGCCCGTGTGGATGTGATCGTGGGTCACCGACTGAAACTTGTCCGGAGATTTTGAGGCAAAGGTTCCGGAGACGTCGACCTGTCCTTCATGGAGGATGTTGACCGCAAAACACCCTGCATTGGTGAAGGCAGGATAGCTCGAAGCCGACTTCGCAACGCAGACCAGAAGTAGCGGAGGATCGAGCGAAACCGAGGTGAAGGAGTTCGCAGTCATTCCACGCGGCGTGCCGTCATCGTCGCGGGTGGTGATGACGGTGACACCGGTCACGAACGTACCGAAGGCGCGACGAAGCGCAATCGGATCAATCGGCACGTCCGTCGATGCTGCAGTCTCAACCATGCGCTTCTTGCCTCCTCACCATCAGGTTGATTGGAGGCTAATGCCGTCACGGCGGTCGTTCTTCCGTCGCTTCACAGGAGTGGGCGAAGAACTTCTGCATCGAACCCTAGGAGGCGATTGAAGGCCACGAAAAGGGGTGGCGACGTGGTCGCAAGACGGCTCCCGACGGACGAGGAAAATCTAGCTGCGGAGGGTGGAACGGTTGTCGATGACACCGTGCAGGCGGATCGCGAGTTCGACGGCAAAGCGCTTTTCCGGCGTTTCGACATCCACGCCAAACAGCTCCTGAATGCGCGCCAGCCGATAGCGCAGCGTCGTCACATGCAGGCCCATCGCGTCGGCACAAGCCTGGCTGCGACACCCCTCCTGCAAGTAGATCGACAGCGTTTCGAGGTAGGGGGTTCCGTTGTCCCGGTCGTGATCGGCGATCGCCCCAACACTCTCGTGCACGAAACCGCGCACGTCGCCGGCCTCGCAGGCAGCGACCAGCATCGGCAGCGGGCCGAAATCCTGCGCAGAGACCGCGCCAGTCAGACCAAAGGAGCGGCCGATGCGGATCATTCGGGCGCAGCGTTCCCAGGCCTGCGGATAATCCGACAGGGCGGCACACCGGTTGCTGGCGACGACGATCGGTGCCTCGTCGAAGTAACGGCCGAGTTCCTCGGCGATACGGCGGGCGAGCTTTGTCGTGCGCTCCTGCCGCTTACCCGTATCGTGGGGAACGAGGCAGACGACGCCGCCCTCGACGGCAATCAGGTTCGCCTGAACGGATGCCTGCTGCATGACACGCGACAGCGTGTGCTCCACATCGACGGAAGCGCCGCCAAATGCCTTCGTCTTATCCGGAAAATCGACGACGATCATCTGCTGAGGCACGGAAAAACTCAGGCCGAGCCGCTGGGCGCGCTGGGCAACATCGCCGGCATTGCGCCACCGCGCCTCCACGATCTCGAAGAAGAGTTCGGTCTGCGTCCTGGTCTCGAAGCGAAACCGGATGAAGCTTCGCATCATCTGCACGCTCAGCGCAAACTTGGCGCTGTCGAGCATCAGGAGATCGAGATCGCTGAACTCGCGCGTCGTCGGGAAGATGATGAGCGCCCCGACCAGTTGATTGTCGACCATCAGCGCTTCGACACGGGCCGTTATCTTGAACCGTTGCGTGCCGTCATCGAGGTAGAGGTTCACGGCATCGGTCGTCCCGCGCTCGACAGCGTCTCGGGCGGCCTTCATCAGCGGCCGGCTAAGAACGGTGGAAGCCGCCTCGTGCCAGCTGGCCTCGTCGTAGAGTGCGCTCGGCGGTTGGCCGGCGACAACCTGATTGGCGGTGAAATCAACGACCACCGTCGGATTCGGCAGCATCGTGCCGACCATGGCCGAAAGTGGTGCGACCGACCCATCGCTCAACACATGTTCCAGAAGCGAGGTGTGTGCCTCCAGGGCGCGCTCCAGCCGCTGCGCCGACCGCTTCTCCGCCTCGAGACGATGTTCCCGTTCGACGGCGATGGCACCGAGGTGGATGATCGTGCCGAGAAAGGCGAGATCGTCTTCCGACACCTCGGCGACCTCGCGAGCAATGACGCTCAGCACCATCGGTCGGCCCTCAGCATCCCTGCAGTTCATCGGCATGACGAGCACCGTACGATAGTCGCGCTCGAAAGCCTCCTTCCGATAACCTGGAAACTCGGCGGATTCGCGTGCGTCACGGATGTAGACGGGCTCGTTTCGCTGCAGCGCGATCAGCGACGGGCTGGTCGCCAGCTCCCATTTGTCGGGCAACTGCCGCTCGATCAGTGTCGGATCGTAGCGCACGATGACATGGGCGTAACCATGCGCCGCGTCGATGCCCATGATCGACCCCAGAGACCAGTTCGCATGGCGACAGGCGGCCGCAATGAGCTGCTGCAGCGCCGTCTGAAGATCGCCACCGCTGTTGATCTGACTGGCGACGTCGCGGAGCGCCAGTATCTGGGACTTCTGATCCAAATCGTCTCGCCTCTTGACATCTATCAACCAACCATGCGCGCGGCGAAGGCCAAAGTCTACTCCGCTTCCGAGAAGCCGCAGCGCACATCTTCCGACGAAATATAGGAAGCGCCGCCCGGCGATCCCGCTAGGGTGCGAAGCAATCCCAACAAACAGCAACGGCGCATCCCATGACGATCGGCATTCGAAAAATCTGCACTTTCCTCGAAGAGACGCTGGTGGAGGGCGGCAAGGTGGCGCCGCGCCCGGTAAACGTCGTCGTGGTGGCGGCGGTGATCCAGAACCCCTGGGCGGGGCGAGGCTTTGTCGAAGATCTGCGGCCGGAAATCATCCGTATCGCCGGCGAACTCAGCCACGAGATGACGGACCGGCTGCTTCGTCAGATGGCGGCGGACCGGATCGAGGCTTGCGGCAAGGCGGCGGCCGTCGGCATTGCCGGTGAAATTGAACATGCTTCGGCAATGATCCACACGCTGCGTTTCGGCAATCCCTTTCGCGAGGCGATCGGCGGCACCAACTACCTCGAATTCGCCAACACCCGCAATGCGCCGGGCGCGCTGCTGTCGCTGCCGATGATGCACAAGAGCGAGAGCGGCAAACGATCGCATTTTCTCACTTCCAACTTCCAGATCGCCGACGCCCCGGGGCCGGACGAAATCATCGTCGCCATAGGTGCCTCCGACAGCGGCCGTGCCCATGCCCGCATTGCCGACCGGTTCCAGGACATCGCCGAAATGGATGCGGAAAAGGCTGCATTGCTCAGCAAGGCTTGATAAGAGCAGACAAACGAGTTGCGCGGGAGTTTGCCATGAAGCTTGATGCGATCGACCTGCGCATTCTCGATGCAATCCAGCGGGATGGACGCATCACCAAACTTGCGCTCGCCGAAAAGGCGGGCCTTTCGCCCACGCCCTGCTGGATGCGGCTGCGCAAGCTCGAAAAGGCCGGCATCATCAGCGGCTACCATGCACATGTGGCATTGCGGCGTGTCGCGCCGGTTGCCAGCGTGATGGTCGAGCTGACGCTCGCCAACCACCGTCAGGCGGACTTCGACCGGTTCGAACGAGCCGTCCGCGATATTCCGGAAATCGTCTGCTGCTGGTCGGTCGGCGGCGGCGTCGACTACATCCTGAAAATTGTCGCCGCCAATATCGACGCCTATCAGCGCCTGATCGACACACTTCTCGATAGGGAACTCGGCATCGCGCGCTACTTCACCTACATCGTCACCAAGACCGTCAAGGAAGAAGCGGTGCTTCCCGTGTCTTTGCTGATGGCCGACGTGGCCTAGCAGGGACTGGCGCCGGAGCGCCAGACATACGCACCCGGCGGGACAGGGTTGCGAATTAGATCGCGCCGAAGTTACTCGTCCATAGCTCGCGAAGATCGGGATCCGCGTCGACACGCCGGGCAATACTGAGCAGCTTCGGGCAGTTTTCTGCCAGCCAATCGCGCCCCGGTCGCCAGCGCGTCATCGCCGCGATCCAGATATCAAGGGCAGAGAACCGCTCTCCGAGCGCCCACGGCGCGGGTGCGATCTCGTCCTCCCACTGGCGCCACAGATCCATTCGGCGCCCGAGCACCCGGCTGCGCAACTCGTCCGGCACGCTCGGTGCCCAACGCTCGGGGTAGTCAGCGTAGGTGAAGGTCCCATATACGGCAGTCACGAGCCAGATCAGGCGACGAAGAAAGGCAGGACGAAGCGGGTCCCCGACCGGTGGCGCAAGTCCGGCTTCTGGGTATGTCTCCGCAAGATGAAGCAGAATGGCAGCGCTCTCCGTCATCACCGTGCCATCGGGAAGTATGAGCACGGGCACCTGTGCGAGCGGGTTGACGCCGACAAGACGGTCCCGGGCCGGGCCGGGCGCATCGAACCCCGCGACATTCTCGAACGTGTAGGGTAGCCGCGCTTGCACCAGCGCCGCTTCGACGAGAACGGAGCCCCAGCTCGGAACGCCGTAGAGGCGGTAAAGTCCTTGTGTATCGGCCATCTTCATTTTTCCTCGCAGTGCACGGTGCCATTTTGGTCACCGCCCCGCAAGATTGTGCCAGAAGCGCCAGCTTCCGGAATGCTCAAACATCGCCCATGACTGAGTTGAGGTCGCAAGCAGTCAAAATTGACTGGTGCCACTCTCTGCCCGATCCAGGAACAAATTTCCGGGCCAGGCGTTCTGCGCCGAACCGGAGACAACGGCAATGCAAGCGATCATTTGGGATCACCCCGTCAGGGTTGGTGTGAAAGGCGAGCGCACCATCAACGGGCCACAGGATGCCCTGCAGTATCTCAGCGAAATGCCGCAGGGCGGATGGTTCTACGAACGGGCAAGAAACCGCTGCCGCGCTGCTCTGGAGCGCGGCGACCAGCTTGGGCTTTCGCGGAAAGCCTTCATTGGCGCGGCCATCGAATCTTCGTTCCCAATCTCAGACGACGACGTTCTTTCCTGAAGTCGATGGCAACTTGGTCTCGCGAACGTCCCACGCACGGACGGCGACGAGCAGCGCGACCGATGGTCTTCGGCCGTATCGCCGGGCGTTTACTACTCTTGCTCCGTAGACTTGCCACGTGCGGGCATCGGATTGTTTTTCGCTTCCATGGCGGCCTCGATCTGCCTGATGACCTTGACGGCCTCCTGGAGGATTGCCCGCATCTCGTCATCGTAGAGATGCACCGGCATCCCACCGGCCCGAATGACATCCATGGTTTCGGCTGACTTCTTCAGTCGATCGGGCTGCCCGAGCATCGTCCAGCCTTCCTGGACAGCGACATAGGCCCGGACGAGGAGGCGAAGCTTTTCGCCCTCCGTCAGCATGTGAACGTCACGCTCGGCCTGCGTCAGTTCTGCAATGACGTCTGAAGTACTTCTCATAGGACACCCAGGCTACGCAGATACCACAGTGCAACCGGTTCATTCAGTATGACCTAACGTATGGACCGGAGAAAGCAAGTGGCCTCGCCTTGGGCGACCGATTTGGCCAACGAAGGCCGAGGTCGTGGGGATCTGCTCGTCGCAGGAATTCTTCATCATGAAGCCTCAGGGGGCAGCATCAACGGGTTCTTAATCCTTCGTTGACCATAATTTCCGTCGAAGAGCCGAACCGCCGGTCGTTGCCGCCGGTGGATTGTACCTCGAATGAATCGGAACCCGCCGTGTCTGAGTATCCAGTAACCGCGTATCCGGCGCCTGTATCGTGCGGCGTCGCAAGAAGAAGCGTTCAGCGCATTGGACGATGGTTTGGGCGTGTGACCGCGATCGCAGCCATCGCAGCGTCCGCTATGGCCTTCACCACCACCGCGTCTTCGGCGGAAGTTCGATCATTAAAACTGTTCTTCACCCACACCGGCGAGCGCGCGACGATCACCTTCAAGCGGGACGGTAAATACGACCCGAAAGGGCTTTCACAAATCAATCGCTTTCTCCGCGACTGGCGTAGGAACGAGCCTGCCCGCATGGACCCGCGTCTTCTCGACCTCGTCTGGGAAGTCTACCAGCGTGCCGGGGCCAAGGACTACATCAACATCGTCTCCGCCTACCGCTCGCCCGCCACCAATAACATGCTGCGCGGCCGTTCGCGCAGCACCGGGGTCGCCAAGAACAGCCAGCACATGCTGGGAAAGGCCATGGACTTCTACATTCCAGGCGTGAAACTCGCTCGGTTGCGGGAGATCGCCATGCAGATGCAAGTCGGAGGGGTCGGCTACTACCCCACCTCCGGATCTCCCTTCGTGCATCTCGACGTCGGAAACGTGCGGGCGTGGCCGCGGATGTCGCGCCAGGAACTGGCCCGCATTTTCCCGAAGGGGCAGACGCTTCACCTTCCCGCCAATGGCGGGACCTTGCCGGGTTATGACCAGGCGATGGCCGACTACAAACGACGGGTCAAGGCCACCTCGATCGTGGCTGCGAACAGTGCCGGTCCAGCAAAATTCAAGACTGCGGCACCCGCCGACAACACCCTGCTCACCGCCATGCTTCCAACGCGCAAGAGCCGTGGGGAAGAAGCCCTCGAACGCCAGACCCTCAAGCAGACTGTCGAAGAGCCGCCGTTCTTCGACCTTGCGTCAATCAGCGTCCCGCTCCCGACGCTCCGCACGGTCGCCAGCGAGCGCGCGCTCCCAGTAAACATCTCTGCATTCGTTCCGTCCTCGTCGTTCAAGATCGCACTTGGCACGGGCATGATGCGGGCACCGGGCGCAAGCGAATCCAGTCTCACGGGCTCGCCGTTCGCGAAGACGGAGTGGGCCATTCGCGACGCTACGCTTCTCAAGTGGGCGCTGGCGCCGGCCAAGGATCTTGAGCAACTCATCCTTCCAGCAGGCCTCTGGTTCTCGGTGGCCAGCGCTGAGGATGCAAACCGCGCACCGAAAGGCGCTTCCCAACTCGGCGAACAGAAAAAGGCCTTTGACAAGGAACGCTTCTGGTCGGACGGCTGATTGCGGCGCGCGGACGTGTATCCCGGCGACATGCAGTCGAACCGGCCGCCAGTCAATCAATCGGTCGGCTCAACCTGCCGGCTCCGCCCACCTCACAGAGACGTTTCAGACGCTACGATTTGGCGCCGTCAGCCATGCTGCTGATGTAGGCGCAGAACATGTCGGCCATGGCGCCGGCATAGGCCTCTATCTCGGCCTCACTCCGTGGCGTCTCTGAAAACGCCTTACCGACGGTGGTCATCGTCGTGATGATCAGATCCGCGGCCAGTTGCCGGGCAGCACCGGTGCTGTGCGGAAGCACTTCCAGCATGAAATTTTCGAAGATCGGATCGCCCGCTTCCTTTGCCTCCCGAGCTTCGGGCGCATCGCGATAGAGCGGGGCGGCATCATCAAGCGCGACGCGGACGGTCGCCTCCTCGCATTCGGACCGGATAAAGGCATGGACGAGGGTCCGTAGCCGCTCAAACGGCGATTGCGAGCGATCCTCGAGGATACCCCGCAGAAGATCCGTCGTCTGCTGCCACTCATCGCTTTGCAATCGAAAGAGGATCGCGGCCTTGTTGGGAAAATACTGGTAGAGCGATCCGATGCTCACGCCGGCTTTTTCCGCCACCCGGGCGGTGGTGAATCTCTGCGCACCCTCCTCCGCCAAAACCTGAACAGCAGCCTGCAAAATGGCGCGGACAAGCTCGTTCGAGCGCGCCTGCCTTGGCTGTTTTCTTGAGGATATACGGGCACTTGGACGATCCGTCATTGGGGCGCTCGGCAATGCGATTAGCAAATGCGACGAATTATTCGTATTTTCAATTTCAACACAAGCCGCATTCCTACAACGGAGCTTTTCATGACGACCTTGACCACCGAACCTCTCGCACCGCTTCTCGATCGCCTGTTCAAAGAAGCCGATGCGGCATCAAGTCCGGCGATGGCCGCGCTTTCGCGCGAGGAGCGCGAACGTCTCGTGCGCAGCAAGACGGAATATCTCGATTTGTATGGGCGACTGAAGGATCTCTGGCTCCCGGTATCGCGCGAAACGGGCACGCTGCTTTACATGCTGGCTCGCAGCTGCGGCGCGAAATCGATCGTGGAATTCGGCACATCCTTCGGCATCTCCACGCTCCATCTTGCCGCCGCGCTGCGGGACAATGGCGGCGGGCGATTGATCACCAGCGAGTTCGAGCCTTCCAAGATCCTACGGGCACGCCAAAACCTGGCTGACGGCGGCCTTATCGACCTTGTCGAAATCCGGGAAGGCGATGCGCTCAAGACCTTGAGCACCCGTCTTCCCGAGACGATCGATCTGCTGCTGCTCGATGGCGCCAAGGCCCTCTACCGCGAGGTGCTGGATCTGGTGGAAGACCGTCTGAAACCCGGCGCATTGATTGTCGCTGATAACGCCGACGATTGCCCCGACTACCTTGCCCATGTTCGCTCAGACGCCTCGGGCTATATCTCCGTGCCCTTCGCGGAGGATGTCGAACTGTCCATGCGGGCCGGATAAATCTGCGGCTATCCAACCTTCAAGACTTGTCCAAAGACTGGAGAAACATCATGCACGTATTCGTAACGGGCGCGACCGGCTGGGTCGGCGCGGCCATCGTGGACGACCTTTTACGCGCAGGCCACCGCGTCGCCGGCCTTGCCCGCTCCATGGAGAAAGCAGAACATCTTGTCGCCGCCGGCGCCAATATAGTCCAGGGCTCGCTCGACGACCTTGATGTGCTGCGCGAAGCCGCATCGGCGGCAGACGCCGTCGTCCATACCGCTTTCAACCATGATTTCATCCATGCCGCCGGGAACCATGGCTTCACGACATTCCTCGAGAGTGCCGCACAGGACCAGCGCGTGATCGAGATCCTCGGCGGTGCACTCGAAGGATCGAACCGGCCGCTGCTGGTTACCTCCGGTCTGTCCGGCCTGCCGCGCGGCGTCACCGAAATGGACCTTCCGAACCCGGCCAGCCCGCGCAAGTCGGAGGCAGCAGCAAGAACCCTTGCCGCCCGGAGCGTGCGCGCAGTAACCATACGCCTCGCCCCGTCCGTTCACGGGATCGGCGATTACGGCTTTGTTCCGGTCCTGGTGAAGCTGGCGCACGCGACTGGCGTTTCGGCCTATGTCGACGAAGGACAGAACTGCTGGTCGGGTGTTCACAGGCTGGATGCCGCCCGCGTCTACCGGCTCGCCCTGGAGCAGGGAGTGACGGAACCGGTGTACCACGCCGTCGCCGACGAGGCGGTCCCGTTCAAGGAAATCGCCGCTGTAATCGGCCGCCAACTCAACCTTCCTGTCGAGGCGCGGCCGCGTGAACACTTCGGCTGGTTCGCCACGATGGCAGGCGCCGACATGGCCGCTTCCAGCGCGCATACCCGGACATTGCTTGACTGGCAGCCTTCCGGCCCCGGCCTTCTCGCAGACCTCGATCAGCCCGGCTACTACACCCGATGAGCGCTGGTGGTCAGCGATGGGGTGCTGTCGCTGTCAACCGCGATGTTGGCCCACAACGTCGACCCGGCCGTCCGGGCGGAGTGGCTAAACGGCATGTTCCTGCCGTCAGACGCTTTCGATTGGTCGCGCAACGTGGTCCTCCTTCGCAGCGGCGACCAGACGATACTCGTCGACGCCGGCCTGGGTTTGGACCCTGACCTGAACTTGCGGTCGGGTTCGAACACCCCGACTGGCACAACGGCTTTTGAACACGACCCAGAGGAAGCAACTCGCGTTGCAGCCCAATCCTCCTCAACCGGGACGGCGACATCAAGCGCACCAGGGACCTGACCCGCCACGTCCTTCTCGACGGCGTCGGATCCACCCACTGGAACGACTGGTTCCGTCACCACGACCAGGAGATACCCGTCACGGTTCGCCGGCTGAGTTTTGAAGATTTCAATCAGAACCTCGCGGCGGCACGCTGCGGAATTGGCATTGCGATGGAGGACAACATCACTGCTGGCGAAGAGCTTGCCCAAGGTGCGCTTGTCCGCCCGCTCAGAGGTTTCATAAAATCGGCGACGAAGGCACGCAAAAGAACCGGGACCATTCCCCGCTCGCCAAGGTGTTCATCGATTGGGTGGTCAACGAAGCCCAGGCCACAATAGAATTTGCCTGAGGGAATGGAGCAACGGCCAAATCGCCCCAAATGAGGATACGCGTCGGTTGCGCGTGCTGGACTGAGCACTCGGACGATTGAGCAACGACGCAACAGTCGCCATAGTGCTGGCGCACCGCGGTGCCGGATTTTTCGGGAGGAAGCGACATGCATGAATTCGCAATTCTTGTCACCATCCTGGGCGTCTTCCTTCTTGGAGCCATGAGTCCTGGCCCAAGCTTTATTGTGGTGTCGCGTATCGCGATCGCCCGGTCACGCGCTGACGGATTAATGGCAGCGGTAGGCATGGGAATTGGCGGCTTTCTATTCGCTTGCATTGCAGTCGCCGGCCTGACAGCGATCCTCCTTCAAGTGGAGTGGCTCAGCATGCTGCTCAGGCTCGCCGGTGGCGCGTACCTCGTCTGGATCGGCGTCGGTATCTGGCGTGCCGCTCCCCAGACGATAGCGATTGCCGATGCGCCCGCAGATCAACCAGGTACACTGTGGAAGTCTCTGCTGCGGGGCCTTTTCGTGCAGATTTCCAATCCGAAGACGGCCATCTTCTATGCATCCATGTTTGCTGCGCTGCTACCGTCTCCCACACCCACCTGGATGCTGCTGGCGCTTCCGCCACTGCTCTTCATCAACGAGTTCGTGTGGTATGCGATTGTCGCCCTTGGTTTTTCGTCACGTGCGCCGCGGGTCGTCTATCTGCGCTCGAAGACCTGGATTGACCGCGTGGCTGGCGCTGTGGTGGGCGCACTCGGCATCAAGCTGATGGCCGATAGCGTGCGAACAATCGGCTAGGGCCTATCCGCACTCGACTCTCCTGACCATGTTTCAAAGCCGCAGACGTCGGCGTTTCCAACGTCGACCGCATACTGAATGTGCGGGGTCCGGTGCGCGCCCAGCCGGCCGAACGCGTGCGGGAAGCTGCCGAACGCATTGGATTTCACGGGGTTACGGCGATTCGCCGCCGCTAATATATGAGCGACGCTTACTCGCCGCGACCACGCTCGTACAGCATGTCGTGGATCGAACCCCCACTCGATAGACGGTGGGTTGCCCAAAGTTTGTGTTGACCGTTTTCGACGGCGCGGCGAAACTTGCAACCGGGAGCGAGGAGGAGGACGAATGATGGCTGAGCCAGACCGCTGGCGCCACATGGCAAGCGCACCGAAAAACGGCAGTCGGATCCTCGTCACGATCCGCCCGTCCGAACAGGGGACAGCGGAAGTTGACCTTGCATATTGGTCGAATGGCGATCAGTTCGGTAGAGAAGGCTGGCGCGCCTCCGATTCCTCGCCCGGCCGCATCATCGAATACGCCGAGCCGGAACTGAAATGCTGGATGCCGATGCCTTCAGCCAATCTCAATCTCACCTCGATGCCCCTACCCTGGGAAGGCGATGACGACCAAGAACTGGACGGGTCGGGGATTTGACGCAAGCGAAGAGCATACAGCAGACCGGCCCGCCATCCGGGTCCGGCAAGCAATCCATGTGCCCTTATCGGCCCGACGCAGGAACCGCTCTATTGGGCAAGCCCCCACGCAGGGGCAGAGTGCTTTGCGCCTTTTCCAGCCATCGCGCATGTCCTTGAATGGCCATCAGCGTTCAGGCAATCCCGCTTTCCGCAACCCCTCGGCCATTTGATCTTGCCACCGCGGGATGTTTTGAAACCAGGGAAGCGCTCGATACCGGTCGATTGTAAAGCCTGGCTCGGCCGCCAATAGCTTCCTCGCAGCCCATCGGGAGGTCTCCAAGTCTCCGTTCATCGCCGACCAGGCGGCGAGATGACGGTAGGACCATGTGACGTCCGGATAGGTGTTGACGACCTCATGGGCTATCGCAATCGCCTGTGAAAGAGCACCTTCCATGGCCAAGGAAAAAGCCATCCCCAATCTCATGTTGAATGCGAGCGGATCTCTTGGGCTCAGGGTCATCCCCCGCTGGAAGCATTCCGGTGCGTGCGTGGCTTCGTCCTTGTAGATCGCGAGCCACCCCAGGCGCGCCCATGCCCAGGCATTGTTCGGATCAAGCGCAAGCGCCTTTTCGATAAAGGTGGTCGCGCGCTCCTGGTCGCCGCAGATGCTCATTGCCGCACCGGCGGCAGTCAGGGCGGTTGGATCGTCGCCGATCGAGCCCACAGCCTCTACCGCTGCGCGCGCCTTTTCCAGCTCACGCTCCGGTTGTTCGGTCCATAGGTAGGAGGCGTTCGAGGCGTGGCACCACGCCAAAAGTGCATGCGCGCGACCATAGCCCGGATCGACGGCGATAGCTTGCCGCAGCAGTTCGATCGCCTGGTTGTTGGTATCCTTGCGGCGGCCCCAGAGGTTCGGGTAGGCGCGCATGACAAGGTCATAGGCCCTGAGACTGGTCGGCGGCCTGCGCCTAGCCAGTTCGATCTCGGCATCGCGGATCGCCGGGTGAATGGCGCCTGCCACCTGCGCCGCGATCCGATCCTGGAACTCGAACATGTGTTCGATTGCACCCTCGTAACGGTCGGACCAGAACTGGGTCCTTGTCTCCGCATCGACCAATTGCACCGAAATGCGCAGTCGATCGCCGCCTCGGCGAACGGTGCCCTCGACCACATAATTGACGCCGAGTTCCCTGCCGACCTCGCGCACGTCGACGAAGCGTCCCTTGTAGGTGAACGCGGACTGTCGCGCGATTACAAAGAAATTCCGAACGCACGAGAGCGCCGCGGTGATCTCCTCGACAACGCCGTCCACGAAGTATTCATCGTCTCGCCCGCTGAGGTTGTCGAAGGGCATGACGACGATCGATGGCTGGTCCTTGCCACGGCGGGCGGCAAGTGGTGGCACGGACGCGATGCCGCCTTCGACAGACGTCTCTTGCTGCCAATCGACCCCGAAGACGAAAATTGGGCGCGGGATGTTCTTCAAGTTGCGCTCGCCGAGGCTGATCAGCGGGAACGGCACTTTCCCATCGAGATGCTCGCGCACCGATGCGGAAATGCAGATGCCTGACGGAGCGGCGATCTCTTGCACGCGCGCAGCGATATTGACGCCGTCGCCGAGCAGGTCGTCTCCCGCTACGACCACGTCACCCAGGTTGATACCGATGCGGAACTCCAAACGGCGATCGGGCGGGCGGTCTTCCAAGGTACTGAAAAGACGGCGCTGGATTTCGACCGAGCACCGGACGGCCTGGACAGCGCTTGGAAACTCGGCGACAAACCCGTCACCGGCGGTTCCAAAGATACGGCCGCCATGCTCCTTCACCACTTCGGCAATCCTGTTGCGGCACACATTTAGTGCACCAAGCGTACCTTCCTCGTCCAGCGCCGCAAGGCGACTGAAACCAGCAACATCGGCTGAAAGGATGGCTGCGAGCTTTCGATCCATAGCGATGACCGCTCCTGCGGCGCCACGATATCGTTGGGCTTAATATGCGCTCAGTTTCCCATATTCACAGGTGCTTGTCGCCCGCAAGATCGGAGGATCTGCAGCAATCAGGATGCTGCGTCGCCACACGCCTGATAGGACGCATGGCGACGCAGATTTTCGGTTACCGCTGCGCGACCGGGCGCACCAGCGGCGTCACGCGTCGGATGGTCACGCGGCGGTTCTCCTCCTCGGGTTCCTGCGTGCCGATTTTCAGGAAGCGCTCACCATAGCCTTGCGTGACTAGGTTTTCCGCCGAGATGCCGTAAACTTCGGTCAGGAGGACTGCGACGGATTCGGCACGCTCATCGGAGAGGACCAAGTTCGAGCGATCAGAACCGACAGCGTCCGTGTGCCCTTCGATGAAGAAGGTTTCACCGGGATCCTTGTCGAGAATCTTCTGCATTGCGTCGGCGACCGTTCGCAGTGTCTTTGCCTGCGACATCGAGACTTCGGCACTCCCCGTCGCGAAGTGGATCGTGTCGAGATCGATGCGCCGGACCTTGTCACGCAGGCGGGCCGAATTGCGGACCTCATCGATCGTGTAGACTCGCTCGACGCGTTCGACCGGCGGCTCGGACAGGAATTCGTAGTAGTCCCGATCCGGTTCTTCCGAGTAATCGACGATGTAGTCGTCGACCGGAATCGTCAGGCGCATCGGCGGCAGTTCGTAACCGACGTCGACGATCGCCGGACGCCGTTCCTCCTGATACTCCGGCGCGTACATCAGCACATATTCGTTGCCGTCGCCGTCGACGCGCGAGCGTTGCAAGATGTCACCGTAACGGTCGTAGACGGTAACGATCCGATACCCGCCCGGGCGGACGATCGTTTCACGAACGCGGCCGCGCGGAAGCTCGTCGTAGTAGGCCTCCTGCGCATCGTGGCGCAGACGCGGACGGTCGTCGCCACGCACGAAGATCTGGTCGCCGACGCCGAGGACAACGCGATCGCCGACCCTCTCGACCAGTTGCACCTCGGTCACATCATTGTTCCTGGTGTTGTTGACCGTCGTGTTGTTGATCACCGTATTGTTGATGACGGTGTTGTTGACGATGTTCGTCGTCTCCGGGACCGCGAAGACTGGCGCCGCTTCGACGCGTCGCCCTTCTTCCTTGATCGCGGCCTCGATCCTCTGCGAAACGGCCTGCCGACCCTCGGCCGGAATCTCCGCCTGGGCCGCGGCGTCGTCGGTCGGCGGCGCTATGTTCTGATCCTGGACGCGCAGCTCCTCGCGCTGCTTGCGCCGAGCCTCGCGCCCCTGGTTGCCCCCGGAATTATCGGCGTCCTTGTCGCTGTCGAGCACAGCCGCGCCATTGTCGACCGGAAGCACCACGGTTTCGTCGGTCGCCGCCGGATCCTGGGCGATCTTGCGCTTCTCTTCCTTCGTGCGCTTGTCGACAACGATCGGAGCGGCCTTGCCCTGGTGCTCCTCGCCCTGGCGCTGCTCGGCCGTTGCGGGTTGTTCGGCCCCTGGAACCGGCTGCTGCTCACCCTCGCCTGTCTGCGGCGTCGGCTGCTCGGCTGTGGTTTCGCCTGTCGGTGCGGCACGCTCTTCGAGGGCCTTTTGCTCCTCGGGCTGCTTTCCTTCAGCTTGCTGCTTGCGCTTCTTGGGTAGCGGTACCTGCTGTTCCTCGGCCTTCTGAGGGTTGCCTTCCTCTACGGCGGGCTGCCGTCCTTCCGCCTGCTGCTTGCGCTTCTTGGGCGCGGGTGCCTGCTGTTCTTCGGCCTGCTGCGGGGTCCCTTCTTCTACGGCGGGCTGCTGGTCTTGGGCCTGCTGCTTGCGCCTCTTGGGCACAGGATTTTGTTGCTCCTCAGCCTGCCGCGGAGCCGCTTCCTCGACACCAGGCTGCTGTTCCTCAGCTTGCTGCTTGCGCTTCTTGCGCACAGGAGTTTGTTGCTCTTCGGCCTGCTGCGGAGTCCCTTCCTCTGCACCAGGCTGCTCCTCCGCCTGCTGCTTGCGCTTCTTGCGCATCGGAGCTTGTTGCTCTTCGGCCTGCTGCGGAGCGCTTTCCTCGACGCCAGGCTGCTGTTCTTCGGCCTGCTGCTTCCTCTTCTTGCGCACAGGCGCTTGGAGTTCTTCAGCCTGCCGCGGTGCGTTTTCCTCGGAGCCGGGCTGCTGCTCTTCGGCCTGCTGCTTGCGCTTCTTGCGAACCGGCTCTTCGACCTGACGCTGCGGCTCCTCGGCCTGCGGTTGCTGCTGTTCTGTCTGCCCTTCCTCGGCGGCATGCTGCTTCTTGCGCTTCTTGAGCAGAAGCAAGTCCTCGGGAGACTGCTGGTCGGTCCCTTCCTGCGCTACCTGGAACGGCGCCCTCAGGCTCTCGGCTAGCGCCGGCTGAATCGCGAAAGATACGGCGAAGACGGGCAAGGTCACCGTTGCGAAAAGTTTGGATCGAATCGACATCATCTTTGTTCCTCTTATTGGGAGGTCCCCGCGCCAGTTGCGCTTATCGCCCGCATCAAAGCCGGCAGAACGGTACGCCTGTTCGCGCGCCCCAAGGGGCCATGCCCCGCGGCTCCGACTTTTTTGTGTCAGCCAAAGGCTCGTCCCAACGCCGCAGTTCCCGATCGGTTCCGCTTGCAGGCCGATCCCGAACCTGCTGGCGGCAGGTCGCGCTGTCGTTCGTATTGATCCGAAAGGCGAATTTTCGGAGGTCGCTGGCCAAGCGCGCGAGCGTTTCCTCACTGAACGGCATTCCTGCGGACATTACTGCTCGTTGGTAAGTGGTTATTGGGCGAAACATTCCGTGGGCAAAGCACCAAAACAGACGCCATTGCCGAAATCGAGCAATACACGCTCCATCACCATTCGACCGACACCGTTGCCGGCGCCTCCCATCGAGCTCCCGCCGGAGGTCAAGCAACAGGCGGAAAAAGCCCGTGCGAGTGAATCCGCCCTTGCGGTGCCCGAACGTCTTCTGAGACCCCACGCAGTCATCGCCTCATGCCTCGCGGAGCACGAACAGAAAAAGCGTCAAGCCCGCAGTGAGCACGATCCATGGAGGCGCAATCTTTATGACCCTGGCTATTTCTCCGAAACGGACCACCGCAAACACCCCATTCTGGATGCGCTGTTCAAGGCGATTGAGCGCCAAGGCGGAGAGGTTAACCAGGGAGAGCGCCAACTTGCCGAGCAGCGCCGAAGAACATCGGCGTCGCAAGCGCGACGCTAGCCGCTGGCGACGCTTCCGGGACTTAGCGCAAGATTGGCACGAGCTCAGTGCCGTGCGCGATTTCCTAGTGGCGCTGCGATCAATGGACTTCACCACCACCGCCGAGATCGATGGCCGCAGCGTTGAAGAGTAGATCGCATGGGCCGAGGGCTGGCTCCAGCCGGCTGATCCGACGGCCGGCGGCGTCGACGGCGTGTTCGAGCAGGTCGCTTAGCCGCCACCAAATCTGCCCCGCTTACCCGCGCTTTCGCCAATTTAAGAACGATTAACCGTTTGAATTGGCGTATTAAATCGCACGCACGGATACTAAGCACCAACATCGTTCCGTCACCTAAACGTCCCGCATTCTCGACCATGACTATCGATAGTGATTAAGTATCGATAGCGAGCCATCTCGAAGTGATTTTCTTGCCATCTAAAACTATAGTCGCTATATTCGAAGGGATTTCGATCGAGGAAACGCAATGTCCGAACCGCAACTGTCCGTCCGCAGCACCAAGGCCAGGGATCTGGCGCACGCGCTGGCGCGCCGCACGGGTCAGCCGATCAACAGGCTCGTCGAGCAGGCGCTCGAGCACTACGATCTGGAACTGCGCCAGCAGTCTATCCGGGCGCCGATCGATGTCCTGTCGGATTTGATGGCCGAAGGGCGGCGTGCGGTCTCGGCCGGCACGACATCCGCGCATGACGATTACTACGACGACTACGGTTTGCCGCGATGATCGCTGTCGATACGTCGGTCATTCTGGCGATGGCTCTGGCAGAGCCGGAGGCCGAACGGTTCACTGCGTTGGTGGGGCAGGAGGCCGTTGCGATCGGCTGGCCGACGCTGCTTGAGGCGCGCATGGTGCTGGCAGGCAGAGGATTTCCCAACGCTTCGGACATTGTCGATCAGCTTGTCCAGCTGCCGAACGTCACCGCGATTGCGTTCGACGAGGCGCATTACCGAGAAGCGGAACGAGCGTTCGACCGCTTCGGCAAAGGCCGCCATCCGGCCACGCTCAACATGGGCGACTGCTTTTCCTATGCTGTTGCGAGGATCACCAAAGCGCCGCTGTTGTTCAAGGGCAACGATTTTGGCCAGACGGACCTGAAAATTCACCCGGCATCATCCGGCTGAAGGACGATTGCCCACCAAGCCCGACGGGATCCCATGGAAGTCCGCGTCAGATTTGCTCTCGAAAAACTGCTGACCATCGCCCACGAGGACGCCGGCCAGGGCCGGCGGGTGGCGAAATTCCTGCTCGCCTGGTGGAACGCCGACGCCAATGGGGGCTTCGATCTCGCCGACCTGTTCGCCGTCGACCGCGCGGTCTCGGAGGACATGGCGACGATCTTCACCTCTCTCGCGCGGGAGGAAGATGCGGTCTACCCGACCGACGACCGCGGCGAGCTCGAAAGCATCATCAAACGCTGGCGGCCGCAAACCGATGGCTAAATCCGGCAAGAGCGTGAAGGCGACGTCCATTTCCGACGCTGTGCTGCGGCGTGCAGAGCAGCTCGACGCCCTCGAGGCCATCCTGCCCTTCGATCGCCGCGACCGACTCGCCGCACTTCTGACCGACGACGACGTCGATACCCTCAAGCACCTCGCCGGCGAAGGCATTGGCGACAATACACTTCGCGCACTCGCCTCCGATCTCGGTTACCTTGAGGCCTGGTGCCAACTCGCCACCGGCGTCCCCCTCCCCTGGCCCGCACCCGAGAGCCTGCTGCTCAAGTTTGTCGCTCATCACCTTTGGGACCCGATCAAGCGCGCCGAGGAGCCCAGCCATGGCATGCCGGCGGAAGTGGAAGATGGCCTCCGTGAGCGCCGGCAGCTTCGGTCCGAGGGACCGCACGCGCCCGACACGGTGCGGCGTCGGCTGACGAGCTGGTCGATCCTCACCAGGTGGCGCGGCCTTACCGGCTGCTTTGACGGTCCTTCGCTCAGATCCGCTCTGCGGCTCGCCGTTCGCGCCAGCGCCCGACCACGACAGCGCAAGAGCAAAAAGGCGGTCACAGCCGATGTTCTGGCGCAATTGCTGCTGGCCTGCGCCGGCGAAAGCCTGGTGAACTTGCGCGATCGCGCACTGCTGTTGGTCGCCTTCGCGTCCGGCGGTCGCCGCCGCTCGGAAGTGGCGGCATTGCGGGTCGAGGATCTAACCGACGAAGAGCCGGTGCGGGCCAACCCTACCGATGAAAACTCCGCCCTCCTCCCATGCTTGTCACTCCGCGTGGGCCGGACGAAAACGACGACGCGTGACGACGACGAACAGGTAGTCCTCATCGGCCGGCCAGTGGTGGCGTTGCGACGCTGGCTTGAGGAAGCCGATATCAAGGATGGCCCCGTGTTTCGGCGCATCGACCAGTGGGGAAACATCGACCGGCGAGCCCTGACACCGCAATCCGTCAACCTGATCCTGAAAGGCCGTTGCAAACAGTCGGGACTCGACCCGACCTTGTTTTCGGCGCATGGACTGCGGTCAGGCTATCTCACCGAGGCTGCCAACCGCGGTGTTTCCTTGCCAGAGGCAATGCAGCAGTCGCTGCACAAATCGGTGGCCCAGGCGGCGCGCTATTATAACAACGCGGAGCGAAAGAATGGACGAGCGGCCCGGCTCATCGTCTAGGCGAGACTACGCGCCGAATAATGTATCAGCTCGCTTCTCAAACGACTGTCATTCTTCAGGCTCAGCTTCCGCCTCCGATCTATCGCGCAGGTCAGCGGCTACCGCCGCCCGGCCCCAGGCTTCGGCCCGCTGCATAAGCGACGCCATCTCTGCCTTCAAGTGATGCGAGCGTTGGAGGTCGGCGGCGCGCTCGGCATTTTGTCGCGGATCGTAGAACACGCCAATTTGTGCACCGGCCGCCTTTCGCTCCGCTTCCAACTCCGCCGTCAGTGCGGCCAATTCGGCCTTCACCGCAAAATACCGTCTCATCACAACGATGAGTTCGCGGTCGTCCGTTTTCATCATCGCTCCCGAGATTCTGTTTGCATGAGGACAATGATGATCAACAACAAGGCAGAATCGCGATGGGTCATTGGACTTCACAGTTTGGCGCAACGAAAATATCTGGCGTGGAAGGAGTGGGCCGCCCAGCACGAGCATTGCGGCGCCAGCCAAATAATTGCGACGGATGTATTCCGATGCGATGCTGCAATCGCCAAAACGCTTGCGCCGGGCTCCATTGCCTCAGCCACGGCCCGCTCCTTGAATTCATCGGACCACCGTCGCCGAAACTGCCGCGGCGCACCCTCAAGCCGTTCCGGAACGGCTTCGATCGGAAGTTTCTAGTTCCAGAGCTAGGCGCAGACATAGAAGCTCACAGTCTGTGAATCGTCTGTCCGCAATACAGGCCCCCGCGCTACCTAGGCCAGATGGGGGTCAGCTTGCCGCTTACCGTTCTCTCCGGGTAGCGCTAGAACGCCAAAAGCCCGGCGGATTTCTCCGCGCGGGCTTTTTGGATGTTTGGTTGCGGGGGCAGGATTTGAACCTGCGGCCTTCAGGTTATGAGCCTGACGAGCTACCGGGCTGCTCCACCCCGCGCCATCTAGGTAAACCGCTAAGCGGTTTATCCGTCATCGCGGTAAATCCCTATGGGATTTATCCGCTCTTTCCGGGTTTTGCCGAAGGCAAAATCCCGTTTAATCCGGTCCGAGTTTTGCGAAGCAAAATCTCGTTGTTTGTCTCTGCCGAGCAAATCCGTGAGGATTTGTCTCGCGTAAGGGACGCACTGATTATTTTCAGCCTAGCAAAACAAAAGGGCCGCTTGGTGGCGGCCCGTGTTCGGCAGGGCCGAGACAGAAGAGAAGAAGATCGTTTTCGGTTTTGTTTCTCTTGCGTTTTGCAGACCTGGCAGCGACCTACTCTCCCGCGTCTTAAGACGAAGTACCATCGGCGCTGGGGCGTTTCACGGCCGTGTTCGGAATGGGAACGGGTGCAGCCACCCCGCCAGAACCACCAGGTCGGCAAAGCGCAAGATTTGCGCCTAGCTTGGCGCAAACCGAATGAGAAGCTGGTTGAAGTTTTCACTTCAGTTGTTTTGAACACGTCACTCATCTCAAGGCGAATGCAAAAGCATTCGTCCGAACGTGATGAGCACAAGCAATGGGAACGATCAAGCCAATCGAACGATTAGTACTGGTAAGCTTCATGCGTTGCCGCACTTCCACACCCAGCCTATCAACGTGGTCGTCTTCCACGGTTCTCAAGGGAATACTCGTTTTCAGGTTGGTTTCCCGCTTAGATGCCTTCAGCGGTTATCCATTCCATATATAGCTACCCTGCTATGCCCTTGGCAGGACAACAGGTCCACCAGAGATATGTCCATCCCGGTCCTCTCGTACTAGGGACAGATCCTGTCAATATTCCTACACCCACGGCAGATAGGGACCGAACTGTCTCACGACGTTCTGAACCCAGCTCACGTACCGCTTTAATTGGCGAACAGCCAAACCCTTGGGACCTGCTCCAGCCCCAGGATGCGATGAGCCGACATCGAGGTGCCAAACAACCCCGTCGATATGGACTCTTGGGGGTCATCAGCCTGTTATCCCCGGCGTACCTTTTATCCGTTGAGCGATGGCCCTTCCACGCGGGACCACCGGATCACTATGACCGACTTTCGTCTCTGCTCGACTTGTCAGTCTCGCAGTCAGGCGGGCTTATGCCATTGCACTCGACGACCGATTTCCGACCGGTCTGAGCCCACCATCGCGCGCCTCCGTTACTCTTTCGGAGGCGACCGCCCCAGTCAAACTACCCACCATACACTGTCCCGGATCCGGATAACGGACCGCGGTTAGACATCCATGACGATAAGGGTGGTATTTCAAGGATGGCTCCACAAGAACTGGCGTCCCTGCTTCAAAGCCTACCACCTATCCTACACATGCCGACACGAATGCCAGTGTAAAGCTATAGTAAAGGTGCACGGGGTCTTTCCGTCTGACCGCAGGAACCCCGCATCTTCACGGGGAATTCAATTTCACTGAGTCTATGCTGGAGACAGCGGGGAAGTCGTTACGCCATTCGTGCAGGTCGGAACTTACCCGACAAGGAATTTCGCTACCTTAGGACCGTTATAGTTACGGCCGCCGTTTACTGGGGCTTCGATTCAGAGCTTGCACCCCTCCTCTTAACCTTCCAGCACCGGGCAGGCGTCAGACCCTATACGTCGTCTTGCGACTTCGCAGAGCCCTGTGTTTTTGATAAACAGTCGCTACCCCCTGGTCTGTGCCACCCCATCTGACTTGCGTCAAAAAGGGTCACGCTTCTTCCGAAGTTACGCGTGCAATTTGCCGAGTTCCTTCAGCATAGTTCTCTCAAGCGCCTTGGTATACTCTACCTGACCACCTGTGTCGGTTTCGGGTACGGTCTATAATGGTGGAGCTATTTCCTGGAACCGCGTCCCCGCCTGGACAATCCAATAAGTCCAAACAAGTTAAGCGATCCGTCACTACCACCAGGCCCACGAATATTAACGTGGTTCCCATCGACTACGCGTGTCCGCCTCGTCTTAGGGGCCGGCTAACCCTGCTCAGATTAACTTTAAGCAGGAACCCTTGGTCTTTCGGCGAGAGGGTCTCTCACCCTCTTTATCGTTACTCATGTCAACATTCGCACTTCCGATACCTCCAGGACCCCTCACGGGTATCCCTTCACAGGCTTACGGAACGCTCCGCTACCACACGTCTTGCGACGTATCCTCAGCTTCGGTGCATGGCTTTAGCCCCGTTACATTTTCGGCGCAAAGACCCTTAATTAGACCAGTGAGCTGTTACGCTTTCTTTAAATGATGGCTGCTTCTAAGCCAACATCCTGGTTGTTTTGGGATCC
>NZ_CP184570.1:0-2332500 GCF_049905105.1 Ensifer sp. R-19 | reverse complement strand
CGAACAGCGCCCCATCCTCAGGCGCTAAAACAGTGGCGGGTGATCCTTCCTGCCGAAACGCGACAGCAAGGCAGGTGTGACACCGGCCAGCGCCACCGACCATTTTGGATTGCGGTCCTTGTCGATCACCGCAGCACGCACACCTTCGTAGAAGTCGGGGTTACCAAGCATTCCGAGCGTCGCGGAATATTCCCGTTCGAGACATTCGTTCAGCGACGCGCTGCGGCGACCGGCGCGCAAGAGTTCGAGCGTCAGCTTCATGCTCAGCGCCGAACGCGAATTGAGCAGCGCCAGCGTTTCCTTGGCGAAATCGGAACCATCAGCCTCGAGCGCCGCCACGATCTCTTCAACCGTATCAAAGGCGAAGCAGCGGTCGATCAGCGCAAAGTGGTTTCGAAGCGCCGTTGCCGGCGCTTCCGAAGCGTGCTTTGCAATCACCGCGTTGACATCTGCGCTGCCTGCCGTCGGCGGCAGCGTGGCAAGATCAGCGGCGAGTGCTTCCAGCTTATCCGAGGCGACGAAACTATCTGCAAGCCGCGCATGGATCGCATCGGCTGCGACGATGTCCCGACCGGTGAGACCGAGATAGGTGCCGAATTCGCCGGGCGCCTTAGGAAGAAGCCAGGTGGCGCCAACGTCAGGGAAGTAGCCGATCCCGGTCTCCGGCATCGCAAGCCGCGTGCGTTCGGTGACGATGCGGTGGCTGCCGTGGGCGGAAATCCCGACACCGCCGCCCATGACGATACCGTCCATGATCGCAATGTACGGCTTGCGGTAGCCGGAGATGCGGCTGTTGACGACGAATTCCTCGCGCCAGAACTGCGCACCTTCCTCCGGCCGTTCGCGGCCACTCTCGTAAATCATGCGAATATCGCCACCGGCGCAAAGCCCGCGCTCGCCCTCGCCGGTCACCAACACGGCGGCGACGGCCGGATCATTTTCGAACTCGGTCAAAGCCGCGGCGATCAGCCGGATCATCGGCACGTTGAGGCTGTTCAATGCCCGCGTGCGGTTCAGCCGGATTCTGCCGATCGCTCCCCGCCGCTCGACGATGACTTCAGGCGCCTGCATGTCCATGAACGATCTTTCCTGTTTCTGGCCTATTTCCGGCCGATAAGCGAACGCGCAACGATCAGGCGCATGATTTCGTTGGTGCCCTCGAGGATCTGGTGCACCCGGAGGTCCCTGACAATCTTTTCGACACCATAGTCTGCGAGATAGCCGTAACCGCCGTGAAGCTGCAGCGCGTCATTGGCGACGGCAAAGCAGCGGTCGGTGACGAAGCGCTTGGCCATGGCGCAGAGTTTTGTCGCTTCGGGGTCGCCGGCATCAAGCGCAGATGCCGCGCGCCAGAGGAAGGTGCGGGCGATTTCGAGGTCGGTCGCCATGTCGGCGAGACGGAACTGCAGCGCCTGGAACTCGCCGATCGCCTTGCCAAAGGCCCGGCGCTCCTGGACATAAGCCAGCGCCTTTTCGAAGGCGGACTGGGCGCCACCGAGAGACGCGGCGGCAATGTTCAATCGCCCGCCATCGAGCCCGCCCATGGCGATCTTGAAACCATCGCCTTCCGCGCCGAGGCGGTTTTCCGCCGGCACGCGGACACCATCGAGCATGACGGCGCGGGTGGGCTGGACGTGCCAGCCCATCTTTTTCTCATTGGCACCGAATGTGAGGCCAGGTGCGTCCTTCTCGACCACGAAGGTGGAGATGCCCTTGGGGCCGTCCTCGCCGGTCCGCGCCATGATCACGTAGAGGCCGGACTCGCCAGCGCCCGAGATGAACTGCTTCTGGCCGGTCAGGACATAATCGTTGCCGTCTCTCACCGCCTTGGTCTTCAGCGCCGCTGCATCCGAGCCCGAGCCTGGCTCGGTCAGGCAGTAACTCGCCAGCACCTCCATGGTCAGCAGCCTCGGCAGCAGCCGCTGGCGCTGTTCGTCCGTGCCGTAGCGGTCGATCATGCCGGCGCACATGTTGTGGATCGAGACGAAGGAGGCGACGGCCGGGCAGCCGGTCGCGAGCGCCTCGATGATGATCGCGGCATCGAGCCGCGTCAGTCCCGTGCCGCCGACATCGTCGCGGACATAAATGCCGGCCATTCCGAGCGCTGCGGCACCGCGCAACGTGTCAACCGGAAAATGCTTCTGCTGATCCCAGTCGATCGCGTGAGGGGCGATCTCGTCGCGGGCGAAATCGAGCGCCATCTGACGAATGGCCTCCTGCTCCTCCGACAGGCGAAAATCCATATGCATGTCCTCCCTGACCGCATACCTCTGCAGGTTTCCTTTAATCGTAACCGATAAAAGGGCAAAAACCTGCAGCAACCAAACGTGCCACAGCGACCTTTGCGCGTTTCACAAGACGCGCGGCGCTGTAGGCGATGGAGGCCTAGTTACACCAAACTTTGTCCAGGCCCAGATGCAACTTCTCACAGGGGCTGTTCAAAAATGAACAGACCGTCGCAATCAGCTCTCGCTTAGACGATACGGCAGAGCGCCGCGTAAGTCATGGTCCACGATCAGGCGGCGTTTCAATGGCGGTACCGCACGGCTCGCGCATTTCGTGCGTTCGCAGATCCGGCAGGAAATGCCGATCGGATCGAAGGCGGCGCGGTTGCCGAGGTCCATGTCGTCGGCGTAGACGAAGGCATCGGCATAGGAGACCTCGCAGCCAAGCGCCAGCGCGTAGCGCGGCTGCGCGGCGCGAAAGCCGCCACCGCCCTTAGTGATCTGGGTGGCGAGGCAGAGGTAGCGCACGCCGTCAGGCGTCTCGGCCAGTTGCCGGATGATCCGGCCCGGCGTCTCGAAGGCCTGGTGCACGTTCCAGAGCGGACAGGCTGCACCGAACCGGGCGAATTGCAGCTTCGCGGCGCTGTGGCGCTTGGTGATATTGCCCGCCCGGTCGATGCGGGCAAAGAAGATCGGTATGCCTTTCTGTCCCGGCCGCTGCAGGGTCGAGAGGCGGTGGCAGACCTGCTCCAGAGACGCGCCGAAGCGGGCGGCGAGCAATTCGATGTCGTGCCTCAAGTCGCGAGCGGCCTTCGAGAAGGCCTGGTAGGGCAGGATCAGCGCGCCGGCAAAATAGTTCTGCAGGCCGATGCGACAGATCTCATAGGCCTCTTCGGTGCGGAAGCCGGCACTACCGGCCACCCGATCGATCTCTTCGCGGGCATGAAGCTGGGCGATCTGCAGGGCGATCTGGAAGTCGCGTGTTGCTGCGGGCGCATAGGGATTGAGGGTCAGGATGCGGGCGCGCGGATCGAAGCGGCGGATCGCCTCGTCGCCGGCCGCTCCGCGCACGACCCGAACGCCGTGACGCTGTTCCAGATAGCTTGCCAGCGCCGCATGATTGTCGCCTTCGCCGAGCCCGAGCTCGCCCGCCAGCCGCTCGGCAAGCATGTCGATCTCGTGAATGTAGTTGTCGACGAAATGAAAGAAGTCGCGCACCTCTTCATACGGCGTGGTTTCGACAAATGAGGCCCCGCGGCCGATGGTGTCGTCAATGCTTGCGAGCTGCTCGCTGTTGCGGCGATAGGCCTGGTGGCAGGTGATCAGCGCATGTGCCAGTCCCGGGGCATTCTGCGCGACGAGCTTCAGTTCCTGCAGGCTTGCGGAATAGGTTTCAAACAAGGGATCGCTGAGGGCTTCCGAGAGCGCCGAGAGCAGACGATCGCCCTCCCCGGTCGAAAGCTCGGCGATATCGATCTGGAATTTTTCGGCGAGCGCTAAAAGCACTGCGGCTGAGACCGGCCGCTGGTTGTTCTCGATCTGGTTGAGGTAGCTGGTCGAGATGCCGATGCGTTCTGCAAATTGGCCTTGCGTCGCCTTGTTCGCCTCCCGCAGTTCCCTGACCTTGCGGCCGATATAGAGTTTGCCGATCGCCATGTTTGCAACTTTGCACTTTACGTTTCACAAATTTCTCTATTTCACATTTGCACATGAAGAGACGTTTTTCCATGCCGTCTTCGACGCTATTGCGAAGCTCGAAGCGCCTCTGCACAATCGCTGAAAAAACAGGCACTGAAAAAACCGGGAGGGCACCATGCGCGCCATACTAGAACAGGTCGAAGCCCGCCGGGCAGAAGCAAGAGCCGGCGGCGGCCAACGACGGATCGACGCCCAGCACGGCAAGGGTAAGCTGACGGCGCGCGAACGCATCGAGGTGCTGCTCGATGAAGGCTCGTTCGAAGAATACGACATGTACGTCACGCATCGCTGCGTCGATTTCGGCATGGAGAGCCAAAAGGTCGCGGGCGATGGCGTCGTCACCGGTTGGGGCACGGTCAACGGCCGGCAGGTCTATGTCTTTTCTCAGGACTTCACCGTTCTCGGCGGCTCCCTGTCGGAAACCCACGCGCAGAAGATCTGCAAGGTCATGGATATGGCGGTACGCAACGGGGCACCAGTCATCGGCCTCAACGACAGTGGCGGCGCCCGCATCCAGGAAGGCGTGGCCTCGCTTGCCGGTTACGCCGAGGTCTTCCGCCGCAATGCCGAAGCCTCCGGCGTCATTCCGCAGATCTCGGTCATCATGGGTCCCTGCGCCGGCGGCGCGGTCTATTCGCCGGCCATGACCGACTTCATCTTCATGGTTCGCGATTCATCCTACATGTTCGTGACCGGGCCGGATGTCGTGAAGACAGTGACGAACGAGATCGTCACTGCGGAAGAGCTCGGCGGCGCGCGCACGCATACGTCAAAGTCTTCGGTCGCCGACGGTGCGTATGAAAACGACATCGAGGCACTGGAAGCGACCCGCCTGCTTTTCGATTTCCTGCCGCTCAACAACCGCGAAAAGCCGCCGGTCCGTCCCTTCCACGACGACCCGTCGCGGCTCGAAATGCGCCTTGACAGCCTGATCCCAGACAGCGCCGCCAAACCCTACGACATGAAGGAACTGATCCTGGCGCTTGCGGATGAAGGCGACTTCTTCGAATTGCAGCAGAGCTTCGCCAGGAACATCATCACCGGCTTCATCCGCATGGAAGGCCAGACGGTCGGCGTCGTCGCCAACCAGCCGATGGTGCTTGCCGGCTGCCTCGACATCGACAGTTCGCGCAAGGCCGCCCGGTTCGTGCGCTTCTGCGATGCCTTCTCGATCCCGATCCTGACGCTGGTCGACGTGCCCGGCTTCCTGCCCGGCACCGCGCAGGAATATGGCGGCGTCATCAAGCATGGCGCCAAGCTGCTCTTTGCCTATAGCCAGGCGACCGTGCCGATGGTGACGCTGATTACCCGCAAAGCCTATGGCGGCGCCTATGACGTCATGGCCTCGAAACATATCGGCGCCGACGTCAATTATGCCTGGCCGACCGCCGAGATCGCCGTCATGGGTGCCAAGGGCGCCACCGAAATCCTCTACCGCTCGGAACTCGGCGACGTCGAGAAGATCGCCGCGCGCACGAAGGAGTACGAGGAGCGCTTCGCCAACCCGTTCGTGGCGGCAGAGCGTGGCTTCATCGACGAGGTGATCATGCCACATTCGTCGCGCCGACGCATCGCGCGTGCTTTTGCGTCTCTGCGCAACAAGCAGGTCGATGTCCGCTGGCGCAAGCACGACACGATCCCACTCTGATGGAGGCGACGATGGAACGGGAGCCAGAGCGCATCATGACGCCGGAAGAAGCCAGGCGCGACCACTGGTCGATGCTGCGCTATATGGCCGTCAATGCGCTGATCGGCGTGGCGATTGGCGCGCTCACGGCTGGCGTGCTGATCTGGCTCAATATCGGCGCCGTCGGCACCCACATCGTCCGTTCGACGAGCCCGGTTCTCGCCACCCTCATGGTTGTCCTGCCCTTCGCATTGCTTTTCGGTGGGGCCGCCGCGGCATCGTCGATCGCGCTTCTTCCCTATCGCCGCAAGTTCAAACGCTGACGCGCCGCCCCAAGGATTTGAAAGAGAAACAAATGTTCAAGAAAATCCTCATCGCCAACCGTGGTGAAATCGCCTGCCGCGTCATCAAGACCGCAAAGAAGCTCGGCATCGCCACCGTCGCGGTCTACTCCGACGCCGACCGCGAGGCCATGCATGTGCGCATGGCGGACGAGGCGGTGCATATCGGCCCCTCGCCGTCGGCCCAGTCCTATATCGTCATCGACAAGATCATCGACGCGATCCGCAAGACCGGCGCCGATGCCGTTCATCCGGGCTATGGTTTCCTCTCGGAAAACGCCGCCTTTGCCCAAGCGCTCGAAAAAGAAGGCGTGGCCTTCATCGGCCCGCCGGTCGGGGCGATCCAGGCGATGGGCGACAAGATCACCTCCAAGAAGCTCGCGGCCGAGGCCGGCGTCTCGACGGTTCCGGGCCATATGGGCCTGATCGACGATGCAGACGAAGCGGTCCGGATCGCCGCGTCGATCGGCTATCCGGTGATGATCAAGGCGTCTGCCGGCGGCGGCGGCAAGGGCATGCGCATCGCCTGGAACGACCAGGAGGCGCGTGAAGGCTTCCAGTCCTCAAAGAACGAGGCAAAGAACGCCTTCGGCGACGATCGCATCTTCATCGAAAAATTCGTGACGGAGCCGCGTCACATCGAGATCCAGGTGCTTGGCGACAAGCACGGCAACACGCTCTATCTCGGCGAGCGCGAATGCTCGATCCAGCGCCGCAATCAGAAGGTCATCGAGGAGGCACCCTCGCCTTTCCTCGACCCCGAGACCCGCAAGGCCATGGGCGAACAGGCGGTCGCACTTGCCAAGGCCGTCGGCTACCACTCGGCCGGCACCGTCGAATTCATCGTCGATGCCAAGCGCAACTTCTACTTCCTCGAGATGAACACCCGCCTGCAGGTGGAGCATCCAGTGACCGAACTCATCACCGGGCTCGACCTCGTCGAGCAGATGATCCGAGTTGCTAGCGGCGAAAAGCTCGCCTTCGGCCAGGACGATGTAAAGCTCAATGGCTGGGCGATTGAAAGCCGGCTTTATGCGGAAGATCCCTATCGCAACTTCCTGCCGTCGATCGGCCGGCTGACGCGCTACCGTCCGCCTGTCGAGGGCACGCGCGACAACGGCACGGTGACGCGCAACGACACCGGCGTCTTCGAGGGCGGCGAGATCTCGATGTTCTACGACCCGATGATCGCCAAGCTCTGCACCTGGGCACCGGACCGGCAGGCGGCGGTCGAGGCTATGGCCGACGCGCTCGATCAGTTCGAAGTGGAAGGCATTGGCCATAACCTGCCGTTCCTGGCCGCGGTCATGCAACAGCAGCGCTTCCGCGACGGCCGGTTGACGACTGCCTATATCGCCGAGGAATTTGTCGACGGTTTTCACGGCGTTGCGGCCGATGAGCGGTCGCTTCGCAAGCTCGCCGCCGTCGCGGTCTCGGTCAATCAGATCCTGCAGGAACGGGCCAGCCAGATTTCCGGCACGATCGGCAATCATCGCCGCATCATCGGCCATGATTGGGTGGTCGGTCTCGGCGATCACGATATTGCGGTGACTGCCGGTTCGTCCGCTGACGGCTCCTATGTGAGCTTCGCCGATGGCTCGACAGTCACCATCGCCGGCGACTGGACGCCCGGTCGTACGCTTGCCACGTTCAACATCGACAATGAGCCCTTGAGCGTCAAAGTCGATCTGGTCGGCACCGCCCTCCGGCTTCGCTGGCGCGGCATTGATGTCGTTGCCCATGTCAGAAGCCCGCGGGTTGCGGAACTAGCACGGCTGATGCCGAAGAAGCTGCCGCCGGACACGTCGCGCATGCTGCTTTGCCCGATGCCCGGGGTGATCACCTCGGTCACGGTAAAAGCCGGCGACACGGTCGAAGCAGGACAGGCGCTCGCGGTCGTCGAGGCGATGAAGATGGAGAACATCCTGCGCGCCGAGAAACGGGCCGTGGTGAAGCGCGTGGCGGTCGCCGCCGGCGCCAGCCTCGCCGTCGACGAGCTGATCATGGAATTCGAATAGTGAAAGCCGCAAAGCCATCCAGGCTTTGCCCCTCACCCTGACCCTCTCCCCGCAGGCGGGGAGAGGGAAGTTAAGCGCCGAGAGTGCGACGGCCCCCTTCTCCCGTTGTGACTGGGAGAAGGTCCCGGCAGGGGATGAGGGGCTGATTGAGACAAGCAGAATGCGGAGCACGTCGATGACCGAGAAAACCATCAAGGACTGGGAAGCGCTCGCCGAGAGAGAACTCAAGGCGGCGCCCGAAAGCCTCACCTGGCAGACGCCCGAAGGAATCGCCGTGAAGCCCCTCTACACGGCGGGAGATCTCGACGGCATCGATTATCTCACGTCGTTGCCCGGTTTCGAGCCTTTCGTGCGCGGCCCGCGCGCCACCATGTATGCCGGCCGTCCCTGGACGATCCGGCAATATGCCGGCTTCTCGACGGCGGAGGCCTCCAACGCCTTCTACCGGAAGAACCTTGCTGCCGGACAGAAGGGGCTCTCGGTCGCCTTCGACCTCGCAACCCATCGCGGCTATGACAGCGACCACCCGCGCGTCGAGGGCGACGTCGGCAAGGCCGGTGTGGCGATCGACTCGGTTGAGGACATGAAGATCCTGTTCGACGGCATCCCGCTCGACGAGATGTCGGTGTCGATGACCATGAATGGCGCCGTCATCCCGATCCTCGCCTCCTTCATCGTCGCTGGCGAGGAGCAGGGTGTTTCGCGCGACAAGCTTTCAGGCACTATCCAGAACGACATCCTCAAGGAGTTCATGGTCCGCAACACCTATATCTACCCGCCGGAACCCTCGATGCGCATCGTCGCCGATATCATCGAGTACACGGCCAGGGAGATGCCGAAATTCAACTCGATCTCGATCTCCGGCTATCACATGCAGGAGGCCGGCGCGACGCTGGTGCAGGAGCTTGCCTTCACGCTCGCCGACGGGCGCGAATATGTACGGGCGGCGCTTGCCAAGGGGCTGAATGTCGACGAATTCGCCGGGCGGCTTTCCTTCTTCTTTGCCATCGGCATGAACTTCTTCATGGAAGCCGCGAAGCTTCGCGCTGCGCGCCTGCTCTGGACCCGGATCATGAAGGAGTTCGAGCCGAAGAAGCCGTCGTCGCTGATGCTGCGCACCCATTGCCAGACCTCGGGCGTCTCGCTGCAGGAGCAGGATCCCTACAACAACATCGTCCGCACGGCCTTCGAGGCGATGTCCGCCGCTCTCGGTGGCACCCAGTCGCTGCACACCAATTCGTTCGACGAGGCGATCGCGCTGCCGACGGAGTTTTCCGCCCGCATCGCCCGCAACACGCAACTGATCCTGCAGCACGAGACCGGCGTGACCAAGGTCGTCGATCCGCTCGCCGGGTCCTACTATGTCGAAAGCCTGACCAACGAGCTCGCGGACAAAGCCTGGCTACTGATCGAGGAGGTCGAGGCGATGGGCGGCATGACCCGTGCGGTCGATGCCGGGCTGCCGAAGCGATTGATCGAAGAGGCGGCGACCCGTCGCCAGGCCGCCGTCGACAAGGGCGAGGAGATCATCGTTGGGGTCAACAAGTACCGCCTCGACAACGAGGAGCCGATCGACATTCTGGAGATCGACAACAGCGCCGTGCGCGCCGCGCAGATCCGCCGGATCGAGGAAACCAAGCGTCGGCGCGACAGCGTCGAGGTCAAGAAGACCCTTACGGCGCTTGCTGAGATCGCATTGACAGGCGAAGGCAACCTGCTGGCCGCCGCCGTCGAGGCAGCGCGTGCCCGCGCCACCGTCGGCGAAATTTCCGATGCGATGCGTGGCGCCTTCGGCGACCACGCCGCGACGCCCAAGGTCGTCAGCAAGATCTACGGCAAGGCCTATGAAGGTGAGCCGGAGCTCGAGGTGCTCTCGGGGCGCCTCGACGAGGTCTCAGCAAAGCTCGGCCGCAAACCAAAAATAATGGTCGCAAAGCTCGGCCAGGACGGCCACGACCGCGGCGCCAAAGTTATCGCCTCGGCCTTCGGCGATATCGGTTTCGACGTGCTTGCCGGCCCTCTTTTCCAGACCCCGGAAGAGGCCGCCGACATGGCGCTGGCCAGTAAGGTCAATGTCATCGGCGTCTCCTCGCTTGCCGCCGGCCACAAGACGTTGATGCCGCAGCTTGCAGAAGCCCTGAAGAAGCGCGGCGGCGAGGATGTCATCGTCATCTGCGGCGGCGTCATTCCGCGTCAGGACTATGACTACCTGATGGACAACGGCGTGTCGGCCGTCTTCGGTCCGGGCACCAATGTGCTCGACGCCGCACGCGCCGTGCTCGACCTGATCGAAGGCAAACGCCGCAATATCTGACACGGCAAGGCGGAGGGTGTTTGGCTCTTCACCTGCCCCGTGCGGTTGTCGTCGCCGATTGGCGCAACTATGTTGTGGCCATGACGTCGATCGCCGAAGTGTTCGGACCCTTTGTCCTGATGGGGCGCCTCATCGCTCGCTTCTGGCCGCAGCTCCTCTTGATCGGGACCTGCGGCTACATCGTGCATGATCTCCTGATGCGTGCGGCAGTCTGGATCGGGCTGCAGCATCCGCTCGGTGGCATGGTGACGCTCTCCTTTGTCGTGCTGGCGAAGCTCGTCGTTATCGTCTTGATGTTCATGGCGCTTCGCCCCGGTTTGCCGGCACTCGAAGCGCTCCGCCAACAACCGGTGGCCACGCATGTCGAGACCACGGTGCCGAAAACCGATCGCAGGCTGCTCGCCGTCACCTCAGCCGCCATCCTGCCGTTCTTCGCCTATTACGCCGCCTGGGGTTTCCTCGGCGAGGCGGTGCGGGAATATTCGCGTTTGGCACTCGACGCCGTCGCCTTCGGCGAGAAGGGTGACTTCTTCGATATCCTGAAATCGCGCGGCGTCTTTATTTCGATCGCGTTGTGCTGGCTGGTGCGGTGGGGCGCAAAGCGCATGAGCAAGCGCAGCGAAACACCCTTCTGGCGACTGCTGGTCGTCGCGGCGGACGCGAGCTGGATCTTCATCGGGCTTTATGGCCTGTCGGTCTGGAAAGACCAGGTCATCACCTGGCTCGGCGCCGGCAGGCTTCTCAGCATGAACGGTTTCACCTTCACCGCCGTAGCGCATGCCGCCGAGACCTTCGTGCCGGTGGAACTGAGAAGACCCGATTGGAACACTGAGGCCGAGGGTCTGTTCTTCTATGCGCTTCTACCGATCATCTGGCTGGTCATGGCGGCGATCATCAATGGTTACGAGCTTTCGAGCCCGGAATCGCGCGCCAGGCCATCCTCGCCGCGGCCGCGGCGGGCCAGAACCTTTCGCAAGTGGATTGCCGATTTCCTCGACCACTTCGTCAGCGACTACCGCTCCCGCTACGCTCCGATATGGACCTGCCTGAAGCTGACGCTCGGTTCAGGGCTTGCGACGCTATTTGCCTTCATCATTGCCTACCGCGCCATCGCCTGGCTTGGTGCCTGGATCTGGTATGCGGCGACGCGAACCCTCGGCATGGGCGACCTCGCGAGTTGGCAGCTTGTCTTCGATGCACTCAGCCTTTTCATCGGCAGCCCTAGCGATCTCGACGGTGGCATCGTGCTCGACGCCGTGCGCATCACCTTGTTGGCGGCGATGCTCGAACATGCGGTTTCCGGCCAGGCTGAGAAGAGCGAAATCAGCTACGCGTCTACTTGAAGATCAGCGTTTCATCGCTTGCGCCCGGAAACTCAATCCTGAGCGAAAGATCCCGCGCCTCCGCGGGAACGATGAAGCTCTCGGCCATACGGACCGTGGCGCCAGTCTTGGCGTCGGTAAAGGCGAGCACACCGCAGCGCGGGCGTTCGGCCACCTCCGGATACATCTCCCGGACGATCGGCTCGGTCAGGGTGACGGGCTCAAAACGGCGCCCCTCACTGTCGATCAGCCGGACGCGGCAGGCTCCTTGCGACAGAACGGCCGGATCGGTCGGCGACGCCTCGAATTCGGCGAGAATGACGCGCGCGTCATTGGTGCGCGGCAGCCGCCTCATGTCCAGAAGCTTCCACTGTCCACCGGCAAAGGCCTGCCCCGCTCCATCCTCGACGACGATCTCGGCCTTTTGGGTGGCAAGCCAATGCCCCTCTCGCAGGCTCTCCCACGCACGGACGACGAAGGCGAGCGGCAGTGCGACGACCAGCGCCAGCAGGCAGATCCAGAACGTGCGCTTCTCGCTCATGCCGGTGTCTCCTCAGCGCGCCGCCAACGTCCAGGGCGTGCCGCTGCTGCCGCGCGCAATGGTGACGGACGGCTTGATATCGGTCGGCTGCTTGTCGCCGAGCGTAATCCAAAGCTCCTCAGCAAGCGGCATCACCAGGCTGCGGGCGACGAGCAGCGTGCCTTTGTCAACGGCCGCTTCGGGAAGTTCGAAGGCAAGAAGTACCGGCCTCGGCAGGCCTGGTTCGAGCCTTTCCGTCGGCAGATAGCCGGGCACGGTCGAGAACCGCTGGCTGAGCTCGTAGCGCAAACCGTTGCCTGCCAGCCACTCCGCCGAGGTCAGCGTCATCGTTTCGGTTTTCGCGACGGCCGCGCCTTCGATGATGAGCCAGATGCCGGATGTCGAGTATTCCTTGATCCGCCCGAAGCTCTCGACCCTGACCTGGCGTGCCAGGTGCACATTGGCCGCGCCGAAGGCGAAGTCCCGGCTCTCGACCCGCTCGCCGACTGCACCACGAACGGCAATCGGTGCCGTGATATCGCCGTAGCCAGGCGTGCTGCTTCGCATCGCGTACAGCGCTGCGATTGCAGACACTGAGAGCAGCAGCGCGCGAAGAGCCGACATCATTGCTCCGACGATCCCGTATCTTGCGTGACTGCCAATTCGACCACCGCGGCCTCGCCATCATCGAACCAGTTGGGCGCGCCGTAGAGGTTGTCACGCGGCTTGTAGATCTGTTTGCCGATGGACAGAGAAACCTTCTCCGGCTCCGGGCGATCCGCCGGCCATTCCCAGACCGCGATGAGCTTTTCCGGCATGTTTGGGTTGATGGCACTCGCGATCCATTTGTCCCTGGCGAGATAATAGACCGGCTTCGGCGATGCGATGACTCGCTCGTCCTTGATCGCGATCAGGTTCATAAAGGCATTGCTGGTGGTGACCGATCGGTTGTCGAGTTCGATATCCACCATCAGGAATCGCTTCGGCTCGAACGGCTTGGTTCCGGTCGGCGGCACGGAAGCCATGGTGGCGTCGTTGATCGTCACCCGCCACCGGCCGGTATCGATCGCCTCACCCTTGGCTGCGGTGACGGCAGGCACCGGATTCGCCGCATCATAGACTGCGGTCGCAAAGGAGACCGCAGCCGCAGCCATTCCGCCGATACCGGTGACCAGCATGATCAAAAGACGCTGCCTGATTTTCGATCGTTGCACGACCGGCATTTGTCCTCCGTCCGCCCCTTCGGATGTTGCAACCGGAAGATAGGGAGGTTCGCACGGAAAATCAAAACACGCGTATCGGGGCAAGCGTCTTTGTCGGCCCGCGTCAGGACATCAGCACCTAGATCCGTTGCATCTCGATCGGCGCCGGCTGATGACGCCAGTTCGTAGCAGGCAGCCCTCTTTCGAAGGTCGCGCGAATGGACAATGGCCTGCCTGTTGCGTGCGAAACCACCATGAACATCTGCAATTCAGGGCCACGCCGAACGAACTGAATACCGAAATGCTTGCCGCCATAGGCGCCAGCGACTGTGGACTTCCACTGCCCGGTCCCTGCGGCAAGCTCGAGGTCCAAAAAGTTCTCGACGTTCATGACGGCTTGCCAGCCGTTGTTGCTCGTGACCGTCAGCAGGTCGCCATGTCTTACGATGCCGATGTAGCACTGATCGCAACGGCCGGCCGTCGAAGTCAGTTGCCGCCATTGCCCCGCAAACGCAGAGCCGTCCGCCCGCGCCGCGCCTGCAAGCGAAAAAGACAACAGGCAGACAACACCGACTCCCCGGAGAAACTTCACACTTCAACTCCCTGATTGTTCCCAGCCATCAGGCCGTTTGGAGCGTTGCCGACACATTCACTGATTGCATAATACACACACAGCAACCCAGAAGAAAATAGTTGAGATGTCGGATGCTTTCCGACCGCTTTGCGGGCAGCTTGCCCCCGCATTGGCGCTTGCCTTCTTGCCGCGACGGACGACAATCGAGTGGAGCGGAAAAGGGTGAAACCAGATCCCGTTTCGTCCTGTGTCCTCCGCTTCACCTGGGAGGCCTTCGATGCGAAAACTGCAGTCGCAAGGGGTTCATCACATCACGCTCGTCGGCGCCGACCGACAGACGTCGATCGATTTCTGGGAGGGTCTTCTCGGCATGCCCTTCATTTTCGAGCAGCCGAATCTCGACCGGGCGAGCGAAAGCCATCTCTATTTCGACCCGGGCGATGGCCGCCTGATCACCATCTTCACCGACGAGAACCGCAAGCCCGATCCCGAGCGAACCCCGACGGACATCGGCTGTGTGCACCACATCGCCTTTGCCGTTTCGCGCGCGACCTTCACCCAAGCGGTGGAGCGGCTCGACGAGCGAAGTATCCGGCACAGCGGCGTCAAGGACCGCGGCTTCATGGACTCGATCTATTTCGAGGACCCGCTTGGGCTGCTGGTCGAGCTTGCCTCCTATCGCTTCGAGCCACCACCGGGCCACAGCCACGCCGAGGTGCTGATGGAAGCACACAAGGTCAGGGTCGCACGCGGCGACTACAATATCGCCGAGGTGCACCTGGCCGATGCGATCGAGACACTGATCGAGCGCGCACGGCCAACGCTGTCGTCCGACCGGGAGCCGAAGGATCCTTATCGGCCGCGATAAAGCGCGTCGTGGTCCACGCCTGTCGTTCAACGCACGCGACCGCGCCGGCGAGCGAGCCGGAACTGCGGGATCGCGAGCAAAGGGAGGAGTGACATGCCTGCAATCAAGCTCAACGTGATCAAGCCCAGCGTCAACAACATGACGGCGCGCGTCTTCCTGAGGGCAGCCAAGCTCGACTTCAGCGAACAGGATGTCTACGGCCAGACCCGGACGGCCGAATACCTGGCGAAGGCACCGTCGCATCTGACACCGATGGTGGAGACTGCGGACCTGCCCAAGGGAGCCCTATGGGAGAGTTGCGCGATCATGCAGTATCTCTGCAACAAGCACGGGCTCGACGAATTCTATCCGAGGGACCCCGAGGCCCGCGCCATGATCGATAGCGCGATGTTCTATCTGATCGGCACCTTCTACCCCTATCTCGCCCGGGCCACCTATCCGGCACTGAACTTCCCGCTCTATCCGGGCGAAGTTGGTTGCAGCGATGCGGATGCGGAGACCAAGGAGAAGGCGCGCCGCGCAGCAGTCGAAGCGCTTGCCGAGCCGCTCGACGTCTTTCGGGCGTTCTATATCGGCGACAAACCCTTCATCGGTGGTTCCACCCCCTCGATCGCTGACATCAGGCTTGCGGCGACCCTCGAATTCCTGGCGGCAATCGACTACTCGCTGCCGGACTGGGCGAAGACCTACGTCGCCAACATGGAAAAGACGCTCGGCAATGCCTACACCGAACCGGCGACCGATGTGCGCGGCTACATCAGTTACGTGAAGGCCCAAAGGTAGACGCTCCGCCGGCTGCCACGTAGCAGGCTCATTGAACGAGAAGCACGATACCGGTTGCACCCAGCGCCAGCGTCCAGAGGCGATCGAAGTTGATCCACGCCGAGCGGAGTGCCGCAAGGCCGAGCCATTCGAAGACGGCGAGCGCGACCGCGGCGACGACGGCCAGCATTGCTGCGCCATGAACCGCAACGGCGGCGAGCGCGACGGGAAGCGAACCTGCGATTGCGAGATCCCCGGGACTATCCGCCACGCAGAGGCTGAGGACCGCCGGCAGCAGCATCAGGCCCGCCCCGTGGCTCGTCGCCATCAGGAAGGACCAGAGGCCAAGGCTGGCCATGCTGGCGCGCATGCCAACTCTCACCCGATGGCGGTGTCCGTAAAGCGCGCCGTAGGCGGCGACGCTGAGTATGAGCAGCGCCGCGACAAGCCTGAAACTGTGCGGCTCCAGCGCCGCGCCGAATGTGACGACCACTGCCAGCGTCAGCGCGGCGGAGACGGCATGACCGGCAGCAATCGGAGCAAGTGACAACCACACGATCCGACGGTCCTGGCGGTGAAGTCCGAGCGCCACGGCAAAGAGCCAGCCCATCGCCGGATTGATGCCGTGAAAGGCACCGAGGGCGGCAATCGAAAGCCACGGCCAGAACGTCGTCATTCGCCCCGACAGGACTGCACGATCGTCCCCTCCCTACGGGTAGCAATAGGAGTCGGACGAGCAGTCACCGCCTTCGAGACGGACCTGATGCGGGCGATGGCCCTTCGGCCAGTCGACGAAGAAGTTTTCGTCGAAGGTGATGCCGCCACCGTCGGCGACGTCCAGTTTGACCATCCACCCGTCGATACCTTCGGGGTAGAACTGCGGATCGATGGCACCATAGAGCGAATTGGTGAAATAGACCCGCTTGCCGTCCCGGCTGATCTCCACCATCTGCGGCCCGCCATTCAGCGCTCCGTTCTTGGCCTTCGGATGGGATGCACGCGAAACGATGCCGCCGATCCGCACACGGCCCGTCTCCTTCGGCGCAAAGGGGTCAGAAACGTCGTACTGGATCATGTCGCCGGTGCCCCAGCAGGAAACGTAGAGGAACCGGTCGTCCATCGACAGGTCGATATCGGTGACGAGCGGCGCGACAGCGCTGAAGCCCTTGAGCACGGGGGGCAGCAAATCCGGATCGGCCGGCTCCGCCGGTATCTCGATCACCTTCTTCACCGCCCATCGGTCGCCGTCGCGATACCAGGTCCAGATCGACGCCGAGAGGTCCTTGAGGCTGATGACGCAGCCGACGAAGCCATAGGCCTTGGTCGGATCATGCGCAGGCCGCAGCTCGAAGACGAGCTGGTGCTCCTCGCCGAAATCGATCTCCTGCAGGTGCTTGCGCTTGTGTAGGTCCCAGAAGTGCAGCCGGCGGCCATATTTCGAACCGAGCAGCACCTCGGGAACCAGCCCGTTTTCGAACGTATCCGGCGTGCCCCATTCGCTGGTGATCAGCGTGTCATGGCCGAGATGCCACCAGAAATCATAGGCAAGCTTCTGCGGCCCACGATCCATTTCCCATTGGCCGAGCACATCGAAACTCTGGTGGTCCAGCAGGAAGATGCCGCCGGGCGCCTTGCCGTCACGATCCGCGAGCGCGTTGATGTAGATGCCTTCGGGACCGCAATGGGTGGTGTGCAGCCGCGAATAATTTGCCTTCTCGGCAATTTCCGAAGGCTCGATCACCCGCACGATCTTCGGATTGCGCGGGTCCGGCTTGGTGTCGATGATGTGCAGACGGGAGGACCTCAACCCCGGCACTACCAGATAGCGGCGCTCGACATGCGGATGCGGCGCATTGGGGCAAAGACAGGAAGAGCAAGCATTCCAGCCGAAATGGTGCAGTTCGTCGCCGACGTTCGGCATGTCGACCTGGCCGACGATCTGCGAATAGCTTGGCGACGCCGGATCGACGTCGACGACCGCAATCGCATCCGGCCGCTTCCGCTCGGGATCGAACGCCGCCACATAGGCGAGCGTTTCCTTGGGAGCCTTGGCCGCCATGCGCGGTGATGGATAGAAGGAAGGATCGGGTCGCCACGTCGCCATTGCCATTCTCCCCTACGAGAATTCTAAATGCGCGGTTCCGGATGCAGGTTCCGGTCATGCGGCAAAAACGCGTCGGAAATGCGGCCTATCCGCCACATTTCCCCGATGGAGTGCTTGAGGCCGGGTGCGGATCCTGTCGCCGTGGGCAGCCGGCGGCGTTCTATGTCTCAATCCGCAGTTTCATTCGGTCAGCGGCAAATCGGGTACGGGAATACTCCACTGGAGAGCCGTCGAGATCGGCATTCAGCGATTGCGCCTCGAGCACGATCGCGCCCGGCGAGAGCTTCAGCATCGAAAGCTCCTCCGCGTCGGCATGCCGGGCGACAATCTCGGTCGAGGCGCGGACATAGTCATCCAAGCCGTGGGCGGCGAAGGCCTTGGTGACGGAATGCAACCGTTCGAATTCTTCGGCCATGCGCGGAAAACGATGCGCAGGATAATAGCTCGAGGATACCGACAGCGGTCGGCCATCGCCGCTGCTGACGGTCCTGAGCTCGATCACCGTATCGCCCGGCGCAATGCCGAGTGCCTTTGCGATCTCGCCGTTTGCCGGCAATTCGCCGTGGCCGAGCAGCCTCGTGCCGATCTCCTTCACTTGGCGACCGAGCCCCTGCGAGAACCGCGTGCGCTTCGAGATCGGGTAGCTCACCCTTTCCTTGCGCTCGATCATCGTGCCGCGTCCCTGGACCGCGCGCACCAGTCCCTCTTCGGCAAGCGCCGCAAGCGCGCTTCTGACCGTGTGCCGGTTGACGCCGAATTCGCCCGCAAGCACCGTCTCAGGCGGCACCATGCCGGCCGCATCGTAGTCGCCATTGCTGATTGCCAGGCGGATCCGGTCGGCGATCTGCCGCCACAGAGCGACGCCGGTCTGGCGCTCCACCACTTTTCGCATTGCCGTGTCTTTTCGCATTGGCATGTCACAAGCCTGTCATTTGCGGACGTTATGGAAAAGTATAAGATGTACAGTTGTCTAGATCAATGGACATTTGAGGTGAAAATGATGGATGCGAAGCTGAAACAGGAAAGCCCGCCGGATCCGGCGCGCAAGAAAGCCATGGGACTGCTCGCTCGCGCGACCCTCGACGAGCTGAATGCTGCCTGGGAAGCGCTCGCCGACAAGCCGGACGTTCATCCGGTTCGCGGTCCGGAGACCGGCCTCGTCATGGTGCGTGGCCGCATCGGTGGCGGTGGCGATCCCTTCAACCTCGGCGAGGCGACGGTCTCGCGCGCGACCATCCGCCTTTCGAGCGGCGAGATCGGCCACGGGCAGCTGCTCGGTGCGGACCGGCAGCGCGCGCGGCTTGCAGCGATCTTCGACGCACTCGCCCAGCGCGAGGACGATCGCGCGAACGTCGATGCTCTGCTTCAACAAGTGGCGGACCGGCTGGCGCTGGAAGAACGCCGCAACGCCGAAGAGACTGCAGCAACCCGCGTCGACTTTTTCACCATGGTCCGGGGAGACGACTGATGGCCAGCCAATCGCAGATTTACGCCGGCGCCTTCGCAGATCCAGTCTTTGCCGCCCAATCCGTCTTCCGCGACCTGATGGAGGGTTTTGCCCGCCCAGGCGCGATCAAGCAGCTTTCGGCCAAGAGCACGCCGCCCGCGCCGCTCGGCGCCGCGGCCGGCGCCGTGGCATTGACGCTTTGTGACCATGACACGCCCGTCTGGCTGACGCCGTCGCTCGGGAAATCGGGCGTTCCGCAATGGATCGCTTTCCATACGGGCGCCGCAGTGACCGCCAGCAAGACCGAAGCCCGCTTCGCCTTCGTCGAAAAAAGCGCCGCCTTCCCAGGTTTCGACCAGTTCTCGCTCGGCACCCAGGAATACCCGGATCGTTCGACGACGCTCGTCATTGAAGTCGAGGCGCTGACCGGCGGCCGGGCACTCACCGCCAAGGGGCCCGGCATCAAGGACGAGACGGAAGTCGCCGTGAAGGGGCTGCCGGAAGTCTTCCTCGAATTCTGGACCGCCAACCGCGCAATCTTTCCGCGCGGCGTCGATCTCGTGCTGACGGCCGGAGAGGAACTGCTCTGCCTGCCGCGCACAACCCGTCTTTCGCTGAAGGAGGCGTGACCCATGTATGTAGCCGTCAAGGGCGGGGAAGCCGCCATTGCCAATGCGCACCGCCTTCTCGCCGACCGCCGCCGCGGTGACCGAAACCTGCCCTCAATCACCATCGAACAGATAGTCGAGCAACTCGGACTTGCCGTCGACCGGGTGATGGCGGAAGCCTCGCTCTACGATCGCGCGCTTGCGGCTCTAGCAGTTCGCCAGGCACGCGGCGATATGATCGAAGCGATCTTCATCCTCCGCGCCTACCGCACGACGCTGCCGCGCTTTGGCTACTCCGAGCCGGTCGACACCGCCAACATGAAGATCGAGCGCCGCGTATCGGCGACCTACAAGGATCTGCCCGGTGGACAATTGCTGGGGCCGACCTTCGACTACACCCACCGCCTGCTCGATCCTTCGCTGATCGCCGACGAGACCGTCGCAGAGCCGGCGGTCAAGGAACCCGGCGAACACGTCATGCGCGTCTCCGACATTCTCGACGGCGAAGGCCTGATCGAGGGCGACGGCCAGATGCCCGAAGGTCATGTCATGGGCGACCTTACCCGCGAGCCGATGGAGTTTCCGATGGCCCGCGACCTGCGCCTGCAGGCGCTCGCCCGCGGCGACGAAGGCTTCCTGCTGGCGCTCGCCTATTCGACCCAGCGCGGCTATGGCCGCACCCATCCCTTCGTCGGCGAAGTGCGCATCGGCGAAGTGGAGGTCGAGCTCGATCTTCCGGAACTCGGCTTTGCCGTCTCGCTCGGCACGATCCGCGTCACCGAATGCCAGATGGTCAACCAGTTCATGGGTTCGGCCAAGCAGCCGCCTCAGTTCACCCGCGGCTACGGCCTCGTTTTCGGCCAGAGTGAACGTAAGGCGATGTCGATGTCGCTGGTCGACCGGGCGCTGAGAACCGACGAGTTCAGCGAGGACATCGTTGCGCCGGCCCAGGATCAGGAATTCGTCATCTCGCACGCCGACAACGTTCAGGCGACCGGCTTCGTCGAGCACCTGAAGCTGCCGCACTATGTCGACTTCCAGGCCGAACTGGACCTCGTCCGGCGCATGCGCCGCGACTACGAGGCGGCCAACGCCGGCGACACGGCGAAGGAACAACGGGAGGCGGCCGAATGATCGGGCAAACCGCATGGACGCACGGTGACCGTTCAGTCGCCGCCGCCATCTCCACCGCCGCAATCGCCGCCACTGTCACCGGCAAAGACGACGCCGGCATCGCCGGAACCATCGTCCTTGCGCGCCTTGGCGTCCGGCTCGCGCCGGGCATTGCGGGCGGCCCAGAACAGGGCGGCCACCACCACCGCGACGATCACAACCACCCAGAAAACTATCTCGCTCAAATCCTGACCCCATCCGCGGTCGACACACTCAAGGGTAATCGGCGATGAACGACCTTGCTACTTATAATTTCGCCTATCTGGACGAACAGACGAAACGCATGATCCGCCGCGCCATCCTGAAGGCGATCGCGATCCCCGGGTACCAGGTCCCCTTCGCCTCACGCGAAATGCCGATGCCCTATGGCTGGGGCACCGGCGGCGTCCAGGTCACCGCTTCGATCCTCGGGCCGGAAGACGTGCTGAAGGTCATCGACCAGGGCGCCGACGACACCACCAACGCCGTCTCGATCCGCGCCTTCTTCCAGAAGGTCGCCAATGTCGCCGTCACCACCCGGACAAAGGAGGCGACGATCATCCAGACGCGCCACCGTATTCCCGAGGAAAAGCTCTCGGAAGGCCAGACGCTCGTCTACCAGGTGCCGATCCCGGAACCCTTGCGCTTCCTCGAACCGCGCGAGACCGAAACACGCAAGATGCACGCGCTTGAGGAATACGGGCTGATGCATGTGAAGCTCTACGAGGACATCGCCCGCAACGGCCATATCGCCACGACCTATGCCTATCCGGTCAAGGTCGAGGGCCGTTACGTCATGGACCCTTCGCCGACACCGAAGTTCGACAATCCGAAGATGCACATGTCGGAGGCGCTGCAGTTGTTCGGCGCCGGCCGCGAAAAACGCATCTATGCGGTGCCACCCTACACCGACGTCGTCAGCCTCGACTTCGACGACCATCCGTTCGAGATCCAGAGCTTCGACAAGCCCTGCGCACTCTGTGGTGCCGAGGACGTCTATCTCGACGAGGTCATCCTCGACGACAAGGGCGGGCGCATGTTCGTCTGCTCCGACACCGATCATTGCGAAGACCGCCGCGCCTGCGGCCATGCAGGTCACATGCTCGCCCGAAAGGAGGCCGCAGAATGAGTACCCTCCCGCTTCTGAAAGTGAACGACGTCTCGAAGTTCTACGGAAGCCGCATCGGCTGCCGCAACGTCTCCTTCGAGCTTTACGCGGGCGAAGTGCTCGCCATCGTCGGCGAATCCGGCTCCGGCAAGACGACGTTGCTCTCGTGCCTCTCGACCCGGCTGATGCCGACCTCGGGTATCGTCGAGTACCATATGCGCGACGGTCAGTACCGTGATCTTGCCCGCATGGGCGAATCGGAACGCCGCTTCCTGATGCGCACCGACTGGGGCTTCGTTCATCAGAACCCGGCCGATGGCCTGCGCATGACGGTCTCGGCCGGCGCCAATGTCGGCGAACGACTGATGGCCGTCGGCGATCGTCACTATGGCAACATTCGCGCCACCGCCAGCGACTGGCTGGAGCGGGTGGAAATCGGCGTCGATCGCATCGACGACCAGCCGCGCGCCTTCTCCGGCGGCATGCGCCAGCGCCTGCAGATCGCCCGCAACCTCGTCACCTCCCCACGCCTCGTCTTCATGGACGAGCCGACCGGCGGTCTCGACGTGTCGGTGCAGGCACGCTTGCTCGACCTGGTGCGCGGGCTCGTGCATGACCTCGGCCTTGCCGCTGTTATCGTCACCCACGACCTTGCCGTCGCCCGCCTGCTTTCACACCGCATGATGGTGATGAAGGATGGCGCAGTCATCGAACAGGGACTGACCGACCGGGTGCTCGACGATCCGCGCGAGCCCTATACCCAGCTCCTCGTCTCCTCGATCTTGCAGGTGTAAATCATGGCTACGCCCCTCGTTGTTTCCGAAGTCGCAAAAAGCTTCACCATGCACCTGCGCGACGGCGTCCGCCGGCCCGTCGTCGCCAACGTCTCCTTCTCGGTCAAGGCAGGCGAGTGCGTTGTTCTCGGCGGCCCCTCCGGCGTCGGCAAGAGCTCGATCCTGAAAATGCTCTACGGCAATTACGGCGTGGACGAAGGCCAGATCCTGATGGATCACGACGGCAAGCTGGTAAACCTGGCAACGGCCGAGCCGCGCACCGTGCTTGAGGTCCGGCGCACGACGCTCGGTTATGTCAGCCAGTTCCTGCGTGTCGTGCCCCGTGTCTCCGCTCTCGACATCGTCGCGGAACCCTTGCAGGCCCGCGGCACCCCGATCGAAGAGGCGCGTGCGCACGCGGCGGAACTCTTAAGCAAGCTCAACCTGCCGCGCGAACTCTGGAGCCTGCCACCAGCCACCTTCTCCGGCGGCGAGCAGCAGCGCGTCAACATCGCCCGCGGCTTCATCACCGACCACAGGATCCTGCTGCTCGACGAGCCGACCGCATCGCTCGACGCCAAGAACAGGGCCGTCGTCGTCGAACTGATCGCTGAGAAGAAGGCGAAGGGTACGGCGCTGATCGGCATCTTCCACGATGAGGAGGTCCGCGACGCCGTTGCCGACCGCATTCTCGACGTCTCGGCCTTCTCGCCGCGAAAGGCTGCCGCATGAGCCAGAAGCTTGGGCTCGAGCCCTTCATCCATCCGACGGCGAGCGTCAACAATTCGACGTTCGGCCGCTATACTGAAGTGCAGGAGCGTTCGCGGCTCGACGAGGTCGAGTTCGGCGACTATTCCTACATCATGCAGGACGGCTCGATCTGGTGCGCGACGATCGGCAAGTTCGTCAACATCGCCGCCGCCGTGCGCATCAACGCCACCAATCATCCGACCTGGCGCGCGACGCTGCACCACTTCACCTACCGCGCACCGAACTATTGGGATGATACCGAACTCGACCACGACCTCTTCGCCTGGCGACGATCGAACCGGGTGACGATCGGTCACGACGTCTGGATCGGCCACGGCGCCACCATCCTGCCTGGCGTCACCGTCGGCAATGGCGCGGTGATCGGCGCCGGCGCCGTCGTCTCCAAGGATGTCGAGCCCTACACCATCGTCGGCGGCGTCCCCGCGAAGCTCATCCGCAGCCGTTTCAACGAAGGTATTGGCGAGCGGTTGGACACGCTCGCCTGGTGGGACTGGGACCACCAGCGCCTGCGCCGCGCGCTTGACGATTTCCGCGAACTGACGGCCGAGGAATTTCTGGTGCGCTACGCATAAGTGATCAGGCGCCGAGCGCAGGTTCGGCGCCCTCTCGAGCTGAGAACGAGGCGATCTACGGCCCGTTCACCAGTCTCAGAATCAACTGGTGGATATTGCCGCCGTCGGTGAGCTCAACCTGGTCGAAGTCGCGGCTGCGCTGGCGTTGTGCCTGCGAGAGCGCGCCGAGGCGCTTGGTCATTTCGGTCCTGATCTTGCGGCACTTCGGATCATCGGGGACGGTGAGCCCCAAGGTCGCGCCTTCGATCGCGCGCACCATTTCCTTGATGAAATCCCCGTGCACGAGTTCGTGCTTGCGCACCCCGTCGATGAAGATGTCCCAATTTTCGCGTGTGCCCGCAGGCAGAGGCTTCGCGGGCTTCGGCAGGGTATAGGTGATGATCAGCTTCGGCTTTGCCGTCGTCAGCACGCAGGCGCCTGCCTGTTCTTCGTACTTCCGCGTCCAGGTCAGCTTGAAATTGGTATGGGCGATCGCCCGGCCAATTCCGGCCTTCGGCCCGCGCTCGCCGATCGAAGCATAAAGGCCCGCGCCCGTCTGCCCTTCGATGACATAGGGCGCTTCCTTCTCGACCGCCAGCCACTCGGCAAACGCACTGCGCGGCGTGGACGCGAGGCAAAGGGCAACCACGCCCAGACAAAGGCTTTTGTTCAATCCAAACCTCGACGTTCGCCCCTTACGGCGCACAACTCTACCAGCCTTCCTTAAACGGGAATCGGCGGATGGCAACAGTTCAAGTGCAAAGGCACCGCAGCCCAATCTGAGCCGCGGTGCCCTTGTCGTTTATCCGATCGTGTCGAGCCAGTTGCGGGAGGGGTCAACAGGCCGACGATAACGACCTTAGTTGACGGCAGTCAGCGTCATCGATGTGCCGGTGGCCGCAAGGTTGAGGCCGATCTGCCCGGTCACGCTGACCGTCTGCAGATGGATCGAACCGGAAGTGCCGCCAACGAGGATGTTGGCGCCAATGCCGGCGCCGACAGTCGCTTCGGCGGTTGCACCCTGATAGAGGCCACCGAGCGAGCCGCGGTGGTAGCCAGCGGTAGGCGCGAATACGGCCCAGATCAGGCGGCTTTGAGTCGTGAAGCCGACATCGACGCCCATCTTGCGGATGGCGCCGGCGTAATGGTCAGAAGCCTCAGCCCCCATCGTCGAGCGGAAGACGCAATCGACTTCCTTGGCAGAACCGAGCACATAGCCGACGCCGCCGGCGATGTTGCAATCGAGGTAGCCGATCTTGACGCCGTTGCTGGTGTCCGGCTCCGGTTGCGGTTGTACTGTCGCGAGATCGGCTGCGTTTGCGGCCATCGCGCCAGCGAGAACCAGAGACGCTGCGGACACCTTCACGGCAAAACTCTTTTTCATTCTTGTCTCCTTCTCGGAACTTCAGAAATCATTGGCAGTTAACCGGCGGCACACGAACTCAAGCACTTAGCGCACGCTGCAGGAAAGACGAGCCATAGCCCGCGATCCGGCAATTCCGTGGCAGATATTCGTTAGCCGAGAAAATTGATGGGGTTTTCCCAACAATGACCGGAGATTGTGTTGAAAAAGCCACGGCCGACGGTATCGGCACGCCCTCCCGGAAGCCAGAACCGCACCGACGGGAGCAATTCGGCGAGAAACGGGCGGTTCGCGCGCGCGAAAGGAAAGAGAGAGAGAGAGAGAGAGAGAGAGAGAGAGAGAGAGAGAGAGAGAGAGAGAGACGAACGGGCGGCACTGCGGCCACCCGATCGGAAGGTTGAGCGCCTCAGGCCTTCGCCGATTGCAGCAGGAACCCGCCGGCAATTCGCGCCGTCAACGCCAGCGAGACGGCGCCGGCGTCGGGGTGACCGATGCTCTTTTCGGCGAGCGGACGGGCGCGGCCAAGCTTCGGCGTCAGGCTGGAAGTCGCCTCTGCGGCGGCGGTCGCGGCCTTGGCGGCAGCCTGCCACGCCTCGATCAGACGCTTGCCGGCGGCAAACTCACGCTCCAGGGTTTCGACAAAGGGCACCAGCGCATCGACGAGAGTCTTGTCGCCGACGCGTGCACGGCCGAGGCGCGTGACGCCATCGAGGGCGCGGCGTGCGCCATCGACGATGGTGGCGTCCGAGGGCGCCGTCTCGTCGTCGAAAGCATTGCTCCACGAACGCAGCAACAGACCCCAGATCGCACCCGACGTGCCGCCGGCGCGATCCGCCCAGGCATCGCCCGCCGCTGCCAGGACGCTTGCAGCGCCGGCGCCGGCCGCGACCGCCGTCTTTGCCGCCTCGTCGGCTGCGGCGGAACCGCGGCGCATGCCCTGACCGTGGTCGCCATCACCGGCGAAGGCGTCGATACGGCCGAGTTCGTCTTCCGCCTCCTTCAACGCTTCGGCAATCTCGCCAATCAGTCGGGCAATGCACTTGCCGCTCTCCTTCGAAGCATCGGATGCGGGGGCAAACATCTGCGGGCCGTCCTCGACCTTGATCTCTTCGGTCGCGGGCTCGGCCGCGATGATCGCGCCCTTGCGCAGCACCGGCGCATCGCACGGCGCGCGCCAATAGGTCTCAAGCTCATCGTTCAGCCACATCAGCGTTAGCGAGCAGCCCTGCATGTCCAGGCTGGTGACGAATTCGCCGCATTCGGGATCGACGATCTCGAGGCCGGCCGCCTTCAGTTCCTTCTCGACCGCGACCCAAAGCACGAAGAGTTCCTCGTATTTCGTCGAGCCGAGACCGTTCAGGACAGGCGCAACTTTGCGGACATCCGCCGGGCGTTCGGCCAGCAGCTTGCCGACCAGAAGCTTGGCGAACTCGCTCGCCGAAACCATCTTTTCTTCGCAGATGCCCGGCTCGCCGTGGATGCCGAGGCCAAGCGCCATCTCGCCCTTCGGCACGGCAAAGAGCGGTGCCTTGGCGCCCGGAAGCGTACAGCCGCCAAAGGCCACGCCGAAAGAAACGGTGCGGTCGTTGGCAAGGCGAGTGACGCGCTCGACCTGATCCAGGTTAAGGCCGGCTTCGGCAGCAGCGCCCGCGATCTTGAAGACCACGAGGTCGCCGGCAATACCGCGGCGCTTGGAAGGCGTTTCAGCGGAAGCGCTGGCAACGTCGTCCGTCACCGGCACGATGCGCACGTCGATGCCTTCAGCGCGCAGGCGCTCGGCAGCGACGCCGAAGTTCAGGACGTCACCGGCGTAGTTGCCGAAACCGAGCAGCACGCCACCGCCCTGATCGGCCTGGCGGCAGACGCGGGCAACGGCCGCGGTCGAGGGAGAAGCGAAGACATCGCCGGCAACGGCGGCATCCGCCATGCCCGGGCCGACATAGCCGGCAAAAGCGGGGTAGTGCCCGGAGCCGCCGCCGATGACGACAGCGACCTTGCCCTTCGGCACCTGGGTCGAGCGAACGACACCGCCCTTCACGAGACGGACGTTGCGCGCGTAAATCGAACTGAAGCCGGCAAGCGCGGTCGTGGCGAACTCTTCCGGTGCGTCAAAGATTGTGGTCATCGCGTCTCTTCCCTTATTCGCGAGGCAGAATGCGCCTCAGATAGTCCCGGTTGGCAGCGCTGACGGAGAGGCCGTCGCCGCCGTAATGTTCGCAGAGGAACGGGCTGTTGAAGCCGTGGGCAAGCGCCATTCGGATCGCGGCGCGGTAGTTGATCACACCGAACTCCAGCGGCGCAGGATGGGTAACGATCAGGCCCGACGTTTCGTCCTCGGTGCGGTAGTAGTTCTTGACGTGCCAATACTTCGCGAAGGGAGCAACCTTGGCCATCATCTGCTGCCAGTGCTCGACCGGACGGTGCAGGCGAACGAGGTTGCCCAGATCGGCATTGATGCCGACGTTCGGCAAGCCGACATCGGTGACGAAGCGCACGGCACTGTCGGCCGAGCCGATATAGGTATCCTCGTACATTTCGAGCGCCAGCTCGATGCCGAGTTCCTCGGCATGACGGCCAAGATCACGAATACGCTGAACGGCCTTCTGCCAGGTGGCGGGCTCGTCGGGGTTCTTGACGCCATCGACGGTCCAGAACCACAGCGCCTTCTTCTGCGCGTCAGTCAGCGGGCCAAAAAAGCCGAAGGAAACGGAGCCCGCACCGATGGCGGCCGCTGTTTCAATGACCCGGTGGCCGTAGGCAAGATACTCGTCGCCATGCTCCGGGTCGATCACGCTGCGCCGCGCAGTCGAGATCGCCGGCATGGTGAGGCCGAGGTCATGGGCGAGCTTGACGAAGCTGTCGAGCCGATCCGGCGAAAGGTCAGCAAGCCGGATCCAGCTGTCGGTGGGGTCGAGTTCGGTGAAGCCGGCATCGACCACATCGGCGAGCGTTTCTGCCCATTGCTCGACCGATTGCTCCTGCACCGAACTGCCGTCGGCCAGCACGTTTGGATATTGGATCATGGCGGCCGCGATCGGCCAGGTTTCACGGGTCCATTTGCGCGATGTGTTCGCCATGACCTTCCTCGTCGTCTCTGGATGTTGGGGGTGCGGCGGCTCCGTCAAGCCGCCGCGCTGCCGTCACCATGCGGGGCATCCGCATTATGCTTGCGCTTGCGAACCAGGCCGATCAGCCCGAAGACAAGCGGCGACAGCAGGAGTGCAAGAGCGAGCGCCATCAGAGAGGAAACCAGCGGGTTCGACCAGAAGATATCGAGGGTGCCGCCTGAAAGCAGCATCGACTGGCGGAAGGCATCCTCGGCCTTGTCGCCGAGCACCATGGCAAGCACCAGCGGCGCCAGCGGGTACTCGAGCTTCTTGAAGACATAGCCGAGCACGCCGAAGCCGATGACCAGGAAGATGTCGGAGACCGAGTTTGCCACCTGGTAGGCGCCGGAGAAGATGACGGCGACGATAATCGGGCCAATGATCGCAAAGGGCACGCGCAGGATCGAGGCGTAGAGCGGCACGGTGGCGATCACCAGGAACACGGCGACGACGTTGCCGAGATACATCGAGGCAATCAGGCCCCAGACGAAGTCCGGCCGCTCGGTAAAGAGCATCGGGCCGGGCGTCAGACCCCAGATCATCAGGCCGCCCATCATGACGGCGGCCGTTGCCGAGCCGGGAACGCCGAGCGCCAGCATCGGCAGCAGCGCCGAGGTACCGGCGGAGTGGTCGGCGGTTTCCGGTGCCACGACGCCACGCGGATCGCCCTTGCCGAACTTCGACTTGTCGCGCGCCGAGCGACGGGCAACGCCGTAGCTCATGAAAGAGGCCGCCGTCGGGCCGGCAGGCGTGATGCCCATCCAGATGCCGATGATCGTCGAGCGCAGGATCGTGAACCAGTAGCGTGGGATCTCGATCAACGTGCGGCCGATCTCGACGAGCTTGACGCGCGCCTTGATGCCCTCGAATCGCAGGCCTTCTTCCGTGGTCAGCAAGAGTTCGCCGATGCCGAAGAGGCCCATGACGGCGATCAGGAAGCTGACGCCCTTGATCAGGGTCGGGATATCGAAGGTAAGCCGCAGGTCACCGGAGATCGTGTCCATGCCGACGGAGGCAAGCGCAAAGCCGAGCATCATCGACACGAGCGTCTTGAACGGCGATTGCGCACCCATGGAAATGAAGCTGGCGAAGGCCAGGAAATAGACCGCGAAATATTCCGGGGACGAAAAGCGAAGCGCGAAGTTCGCGACCCAGCCGGAGAGCAGCGTGATCATGACGACGCCGGCGAGCGCGCCGATGCCGGCAGACACGAAGGCGAGCGTCAGCGCCCGGCTTGCCTGCCCGGCTTTCGCCATCGGATAGCCGTCGAAGGTCGTCGCGACCGACGAAGGTTCGCCGGGAATGTTGAAGAGGATCGATGTGGTCGACCCGCCGAAGAGTGCGCCCCAGTACATGCAGGAGAGCAGGATGATGGCGGAGATCGGATCCATCGAGAAGGTCAGCGGCAACAGCAGCGACACGCCGTTCGGCGCGCCGAGGCCCGGCAGCACGCCGACGAGAATGCCGAGCGTGACGCCGACCATCATCAGCAGGATATGGTTCCAGCTGAGGATGTGGCCGAAGCCATCGATCAGAAGACCGATATTTTCCATGTCATTCCTCCCGGGAAAGCGTGGGCGGTCGGGATCAGTAGATCCCGAACCAGGCCTCGACCGGTCCCTTGAGCAGGGGAACCTTGAAGCCGATCTCGAATACGATGAAGAAGAACAGCGAAACGGCGACGCCGGACGGCAACGCGATCCACCATTTGTAGCGCCCCTGGAAGAGCATCGTGCCGGCGATGTAGAGCGCCGTGCCGACATAGAGGCCGAGCCAGGCGGAAACGCCGGCAAAGGCGATCAGCGGCAACAGAAACGACGAGACCACCTTGGCACGGTGACCGTCGATGAAGATCTCACCCGTGCCGCGATGCTTGACGAAAGCGTGGATCGCATTCACGGCGCTTCCGAGAAGGATCAGAAGGCCGACATAGAAGGGAAAATAACCGGCTTCCGGCCCGAATTCGGTCCATCCCGCACCGATATCGAGGGACCCGTAGCAGACCGCCGCGCCAAAGGCGCCGGTCAGCGCAGCAACGCCAAGCTCAACCGCGAAGCGGGAGACCCCATTCGCACCGTTCTCGCTCATGATCGTGACCTTTCAAAGCGAATGACGGGTGCCCGAAGGCACCCGCCTCAATGTCCTGCCCTTAGTTGGCGAGCCAGCCTTCGCGCTTCAGCACTTCGCCGACAGCAGCGCCGTCCATCTCGATGGCGGCCTTGAAATCGTCGCCAGCGATGTAGGAGGGGGACTGCGAGGTGTCGGCGAGGTACTTCGCCCATTCCGGCGTTTCCGAAACCTTGCGCATCAGGTCCGCATAGAACTTGACCACATCCTGGTCAACGCCGGCCGGCAGCCAGACGGTGCGCGGCATCGAGTAGTTGTCGATGGCGATGCCCGATTCCTTGCAGGTCGGAATATCGCTCCAGCCCTTGTCACCGGCGACCTTGGCGTCGTTCGAAAGCTTGACGCTCTTGAAGACGCAGAGCGGCTTGACCATGCCGGCCTGCCACTGGCCGAGGTTTTCGCTCGGGTTGTTGACGTTGGCGTCGAGATGTTCGCCGGCAAGCTGGACGGCCGCTTCACCGCCGCTCTTGAACGGGATGTAGTTGATCGTAGCACCAGTCACCTCGTTGATCATCGAGGTGAGGATCTGGTCGACGTCCTTGGACTGACTGCCGCCGATCTTCAGGCCGCCTTCCTTCGCCTTGGCCGCAAAGTCGGCCGCCGTGTTGTAGGTGGCCTTGCCGTTGACCCAGAGAACGAATTCGTCGGAAGCGAGCGCCGCGACCGGGGTCAGGTCTTCAGCCTTGTACGGCACCTTGGCGCGAACCGGCAGCAGGTAGGCATTGTTCGTGCCGAAAGCGAGTTTGTAAGCGTCGCCCTTGTTGGTCGCCGTGTAGACGAAACCTTCGGCGCCGCCGGCGCTGCCCTTGTTGGTAACGACGACCGGAGCCTTCATCAGCTCGTACTTGCCGATGATCGCCTGGATCGTGCGGGCGAAGATGTCGGTGCCGCCACCGGGACCTGCCGTGACGACGAATTCAACCGGGCGATCGGGTTCGAAGGCTGCGGCCGGAGCAGCAACGCCGAAGACGGCTGCCATGATGCATGCGATGGAGACGGTATTCTTCAAGTCGGGTCCTCCCGTTTTGTGGTTCTGTGGCGCAAGACCTCCTCCTGCGCCGTTATTGCGTGAAAGCGTGCGAAATCAGGCGGCAGCCTTGAGAGCCGCCTTTTTCTTCGCCATGCGCACGGCGAGCAGCAGCGCTTCGCGGCTGGCGCCGACGTCGGCAATGCCCTTGCCGGCGATGTCGTAGGCCGTGCCGTGGGCCGGCGTGCAGAGCGCGAAAGGCAAGCCGCCCATCATGGTCACGCCCTTGTCGAAGCCCATCAGCTTCATCGCGATCTGGCCCTGGTCGTGATACATGGTGAGGACGGCGTTGTAGCCTTCCTTCAGCGCGCGACCGAAAACGGTATCGGCCGGGAAAGGTCCCTCGACGTTGAAGCCGAGTGCCTTCGCCTTTTCGACCGCCGGTTCGATGATGTCGATCTCTTCCATGCCGAAGCTGCCGCCGTCGCCGGCGTGCGGGTTGAGACCGGCAACCGCGATCTTCGCCTCTTCATAACCCGCCTCCGTGAGGCAGGCCCGGGTCAGCTCCAGCTCGGCGATGATACTGTCGACCGAGAGGTTGTCAGCCACGTCCTTGAGTGGAATGTGCGAGGTGACGCGGGCATTCCAGACCTTCTCGAGGACGTTGAACTCGCGAACCTTGCCGGTGAAGCCGAGAACGTCTGCGACGAAACGGATCTCGTCGTCATAGCCCGGATAGGCAAAGCGCATGGCCTTCTTGTTGAACGGCGTGAAGCAGACGGCGTCGGCCTTGCCCGTCTGCGCCAACTCGAGCGCCGTGCGGAAGTTCCGGGTGGCGAAAGTCCCGCCGGCGAGCGTCGCCTCGCCGCGAACCACGTCAGCAGGATCGAGGTGTGCGAGATCGACGAAAACGTGACGCGACGTTCCTGATTTGTCGAGGTCTTCGAGGGTCGAAGGCTCGAGGTCGAGCGTAACGCCTGCAGCCTTTGCGCCCTCATCCAGAATCCGGCGATCGCCGATGGTGATGATGTGCGCGGCTTCGCGGATATCGGAAAGCCCCAGCAGCTTTGCCGTGAGTTCCGGGCTGATACCCGCCGGATCGCCCATGGCGAGCGCGATGACAGGACGCGCGCCGTTACCGGCAACACCGTTGGTCGTCATGTGAGATGTCCTCCGCTTCATACTTCCGATCGCTGTCATACGTTATTCAAAATTCTGCATCAAGTCTTTTGTATTCTGTATGCAGCATTTTCTGTTGACGACGGAAGAGCCGATCTCCATGCTTTAATGAGACAGCGCTGATTCAATCGGCGCGAACGGGAACAGACGGTCGACGCCCTGTCGCCAGACGCAGAAGAAAAACAATGAACGAAATCACATCTCTGGAGAGACGGCCGGATGGCGGCCCTGGTCCGATCAGGCGCACGGCGCTGCACGACACGCTGGTCAGCCACCTGCGCGATATGATCATTGAAGGCGATCTATTGCCCGGAACCCGCCTGCACGAAGGTCAGCTTGGCGAACAGCTGGGCGTGTCGCGCACGCCGCTACGCGAGGCCATCAAGTATCTGGCAAGCGAAGGGCTGGTGGAGCTCGTTCCGAGCCGCGGTGCCGTCGTCAAGCGCTTCAGCGCCAAGGACGTGCACGACATGTTGACGGTCCTGCAGACGCTGGAAGAACTCGCCGGCAAGCTCGCCTGCGAGGCGGCAAGCGATGCCGGCATCGCCGAGGTGCGCGCGCTGCACGATGAGATGGTCCAGCGCTACAAGGCCGGCGACCGGCTGCAGTATTACAAGCTCAACCAGCAGATCCATTCGGCGATCGTTCAGCTCGCAGCAAATGCTGCGCTGGCCGATATGCATGCCGTTCTGCAGACGCGGCTGAAGCGCATCCGCTTCATCGGCCACGAGGGGCCGGAAAAATGGGCCGCGGCCGTCTCAGAACATGAGGAGATGGTCGTGGCGCTCGAAGCCCGTAACAAGGCAAAGCTTTCCGAGGTGCTCGGCCGCCACCTGATGAACGCTTGGGAAAGGGTGCGCGACGCCGTGTAGCAGGCAACGCCGCCGACGCATGAGAGCCCCGTCGGCGCTGCCTTGCGCCGGTCAGAATTTCGAGTATGCGTTGGCAACGGCCTTTGCGTTTCCGTTCCCTGCCTGCTTCTGCAGGGCCAGAAGAGCGTCTCGCAGCGCAGGGTTCGCCGTGATGTTCCTGTTTGCCAACAAATCCGCACTTGAGAACGTGGAGAGGAGACCACCCAATCCCGGCAGTCCGCTCCGGCCGGTCAGGGCGCTTGGCAGATTCTTCACGGCGTTCAACTGCGCCATGCTGATGCTCTGCAACGGGATCTTCTTCGTCACTGCGATCGAGCTGACCGCCTTACCTATGCCACCAAACATACTTCCCTCCTTGTAAAGTCCAGCCCGGCGTAGCGCATTTGGGCAATTCGCAACCATTGCGCGCACAACCTTTACAAGAGGAGTCGTTGCTAAATTCACCTTTCCGGAACTGGTACTTTAGTTAAGTTTTCGACATCGCTTTTGCCTGCCCGCACCACCGCGGCGTGGACAAGCTCAACCAGGAAAGATTCGCGTCGGACGATCAATGAAGGCCGCCGACCCCCAATAGCCGCTCAACCGCGCCATGATCCTTGGCGAGCGCATCCGGCGTTCCGCTCCAGGCGATGCGCCCGCGCTCGAGCACGATCACCTGATCGGCAAAGTCGAGGGCGCTCTGGATCCGTTGTTCGACCAGCAGGATGGTCATGCCGCCGGTCTTCGCCAGTTCGGCAAAGGCCTTCATCAGTTCCTCGCAGATGACGGGTGCCAGCCCCTCCAGCGGTTCATCGAGCAGAAGGATCGAGGGCCGCCCGAGGATCGAGCGCGCCGTCGACAACATCTGCTGCTCGCCGCCGGAAAGCTGGCTGCCGAGGTTTCTTCGCCGCTCGTGAAGCCGCGGAAACATGTCGTAGGCTTCCTGGATGGCGCTCTTCGGACGGTTCTTGAGCCCGACGAACAGGTTCTCCTCGACGGTCAGCGTCGGGAAGACGCAGCGCGCCTGCGGCACGAAACCAAGACCCTGCATGGCGCGCGAGGCGCTCGGCAGCGCGGTCACATCGGTACCGCCCATGCGGATGCGTCCGTCATAGCGCCGCGTCTGGCCGGCAAGCGTCGCAAGCAGGGTCGTCTTGCCCATGCCATTGCGGCCAAGAACGGCAAGGCGGGCGCCCGCCGGAACGGCAAAGGACACGCCTTCGAGCACGCGCGTCGGACCGTAGCCCGCGGACAGGTTTTCCACCTCAAGCGGCGTGGCTGGCATTGGCATAGCTCCCCAGATAGGCTTCCCGCACACGTGGATCCTTCGTCACGTCGGACGGCGAACCGTCAAAGATGATCGCGCCCGCAGCCAGAACAATCACGCGCTTGGCAAAGCGGAAGACGAGATCCATGTCGTGCTCGATCATCAGCACGGCGAGATCGGCTGGCAGATCGGCCAGGGCCTGCTCGATACGGCCGGTATCGCTTTGCGGCACGCCGGCGGCGGGCTCATCGAGCAGCAACACCTTGGGCTTCAGTGCCAGCGCAACGGCAAGCTCCAGGAGACGCTGCTGCCCGTAGGCAATCTCGCTCACCTTGCGGTGCATCAGTTCCTTGAGACCGAGCTTGCCGAGAAGTTCCTGGACCTCGACCATGACATCGGGCATGCCGAGAAAATTGCCGAAGAGGCGGCCGGCACGACCGTCGCGCTGAAGCACGGCAAGCGCAACGTGCTCAGCTGGCGTCATGTCGGCAAAAAGCCGCGTCACCTGGAATGAGCGGACAAGGCCTCGCCGCACGCGGCCGATGGCGTCGACGCCGGTCACGGGCTCGCCGGCAATGCGCACTTCGCCGGAGTCAGGCCGAAGATTACCGGTAACGAGATTGACGAACGTCGTCTTGCCGGCGCCGTTCGGCCCGATCAGCGCCACCCGGTCTCCCGGCGCCATGCTGAGGCTGACATCATTGGTGACTGCAAGCCCGCCGAAGGCGCGCTTCAAGTTGCGGACTTCGAAGATCGGCTGCATCATTTGGCCTCCCGGCGGCGGGCAACGAGAGCGGCGGCGGTGCCATAGAGGCCCTTCGGCGCGAACAGCACGACGGCGATCAACAGCGCCCCGACCATCGTCAGCCAATGGAACGGATTGGCAGCCGAGACAACATCTTCGAAGAACATGAAGACGACCGTGCCGGTGAGTGCGCCGAACAGCGAACCGGTGCCGCCGAGAACGAGCATGACGAGGCTCTCCGCCGCCATGTTGAAGGAGAGGCTGTCGAGGCCGACGACCTGGGTTGAGATCGCGTTCAGCGCGCCGCCGACGCCGGCAACGGCGCCGGATATGACATACATTTTCGTCAGCGCGATCTTCGGCGACGCGCCCATGGAGCGGATGCGGACCGGATCTTCCTTGATGCCACGGCACAGCATGCCGAAGGGCGAACGCACGATCAGCCGCAACAGCAAGAAGACGATGGCGAGCAACACGACGCCGAAGACGTAGGCCGTGCGGCCCCAGAGGTCGAACTCATAGAGGCCGAGGAGCGCCGTCGGCGCGATCCCGGAAAGGCCGTCGCTACCGCCGGTCCAGGACGATGCCTTGTTGGCGAACTCGTGGAAAAGGTGGATAAGCGCGATCGACAAAACCAATTGCGGAAGACCGTGAGCGCGCAGGATGACGACGCCGCAGACGAGCCCAGCCACCGCGCCGGCCACGATGCCGAAGGCCAGCATCGCCAGCGGATCGTTGATGCCGTAATGCGCCGAAGCGATACCCGCTGCATAGGCGCCGGCGCCGAGGAGGGCAGCGTGCCCGAGCGTCGCGACGCCGCAATAGCCGGTGACGAGATCCAGCGACAGCACCAGAAGTGCTGCGGCGATGATCCGGGTCAGAAGCGCCAGATTGTTGGGAAAGAGGAAATAGCCGATCACCGCGACCAGCAGGATGATCGCCAAGCCGATGAGGTCTCCACCGCCGAAACGCCGGCGCGCTGGGGATGCGGCAATCATGTCGTTCGTCGTCGTCATGGTCATCCCTTGGCCCTCCCGGCGAGCCCGCGCGGAAAGACGCAGATGATCGCGATCACGGCCAGATAGAAGAAGAACTCGCCGAATTCCGGCATGAGATAGCGACCGGTCGTATCGATCGCGCCGAGCAGCAGGCAGGCGACGAGCGCACCCGGGATCGACCCGGCACCGCCGACGGAGACGACGACCAGGAAGGTCACCATGTAGCGCAGCGCATAATAGGGCTCGACCGGAAGCAACTCGGCGCCGACGACGCCGCCGAAGGCGGCGAGCCCGACGGCAACCGCAAAGCTCACGGCATAGACGATCTCCGTGCGCACCCCGAGGGCGGCAGCCATCGCCGCATTGTCGACCGAGGCACGCAGCTTCACGCCAAGGGCGGTCTTTTCGATCGCGTACCAGAGGCCGGCGGCAACCGCGAGGCCGCAGACGATTGCGAAGATGCGGTGCGTGGCGATCGCCCGGAAACCGAGATCCACCGATCCCTGCAATTCGCTCGGCAATGGCACCGTCTTCAACGTCGGGCCGAAGACGTAGTTGGCGATGCCGATGATGCAGAAGGTGATGCCGATGGTCATCAGCACCTGGGTCAGTTCCGGCGCGCCATAGATGCGCCGGTAGAGCAGTCGTTCGATGGGCACGGCAATGACGATGGTGCCGAAGATCGCAAGCAGCACGGCAAAGCCATAGGCAAGGCCAAGATCGCGCGCCGCATAGGAGGCGATGTAGCCACCGATCATGGCAAAGGCGCCGTGCGCAAGATTGACCACGCGCATCAGGCCCATGGTCACCGAAAGGCCGATGGAGATGACGAAGAGCACCATGCCATAGGCAAGGGCATCGATCGCAATGCTGAGGACGGTTTGCATGGGGCTATCCGTGCCCTTTCTTCCAGTTTTTGCTGCGCCGGATTCGGGGCGCATTATATGCGCGGAGCGCTACTCCTGCGCCAGCACTGTGACGTCGCGGGGCGGGCACATGGCTTCGTTCATGGGCGCCGCCGATCAGCGCATCATCGGTGTCGGCGGGCGCTGTGCGCCCGCGCCAACCTGCCTACTTCAGCGCAGCGAGACCGGGGTCGCCCTGCTTCTCGAAGGTCTGGATTTCCTTGTTGTAGTAGGTGCCGTCATCAGCCTTGGCGACTTCGCGCAGGTAGATGTTTTGCGTGATGTGGCGTGATTCCGGATCGATCGTCACGGGGCCGCGCGGGCTCGTCCAGGAGAGACCCTTTACGGCCTCCACTGCCTTGGCCGCATCCTGCTCGCCACCGGTCGCCTCGATCATCTTGTAGATGACGTGCATGCCGTCATAGGCACCGACCGAAGGGAACGAGAGTTCGGCCGGGTTGCCGATCGCCTTGCCGGCTGCTTCGACGAAGGCCTTGTTCTCAGGCGAGTCATGCGAAACCGCGTAGTGGAAGGTCGTCTGGATGCCGAGCGCCGCTTCGCCTAGTGCCGGCAGGTCGGATTCCTGCGTCAGGTCGCCGGGGGCGAAGAACTTGATGCCGCCGTCCTTCAGGCCGTTCTCCTTGAAGGCCTTGACGAAACCGAGCGTCGTCGGACCGGACGGCAGGAAGGCGAACACGCCCTCGGCGCCCGAATCCTTGATGCGCTGCATGATCGGCGAGAAATCATTGGTCGCGAGCGGCATGCGGATCGCCTCGACGACCTGACCGCCGGCCGCCTCGAAACCCGCCTTGAAGGCGTTCTCGGCATCGACGCCCGGGCCGTAATCGCTGACGACGGAGATCACTTTGGAAACGCCTGCGTCCTTCGCGACCTTGGCGATCGGCGTCGAGGTCTGCCATGTGGTGAACGAGGTGCGCACGACGAGCGGGCTCTTCGTGACGATCGCCGAGGTTGCCGCATTCATGATGACGAGCGGCACATTCGCCTGGGTGAGCAGCGGCGTTACCGCCATCGCGTCCGGCGTGAAGTAGAAGCCGGCGAGATATTGCACGCCTTCCTTGACCACCAGTTCCTGTGCCAGCGCCTTCGCCTGGGCCGGATCGGCCTGCGGCACGTCGCGATAGATGATCTCGATATCGTCGTCGCCGACCTTGCTGCCGTTCAGCGCCATATAGGCATCGATGCCGGCCTTGAAGTTCTTGCCCTGAAGCGCGAACGGACCGGAGAATGGCCCGACAACACCGATCTTGATCGTGTCGGCATAGGCCGCGCCGCTCATTGCCAAAGCCGCGATCGCAGCCAGAATCATCCGTTTCATGTTTCCTCCCTGCGACGCCGATCGCTCCCGAACCCGCATCGTCCTCACAAACCCCGTTGATTTGATAGGCGTCAACTTGCCATGCCAAACGGTGATGTAAAAATGAAATATGGGGCCAAAATCATAATCGGGGAGTTATGTTTCCTGCGAGTTCGGATCCAGCCGCCAAGAGCGTATTTGACGGCGATGCGCGCGACGTCAACGAAACCGGGATGGCGGGATCGCGCCTTTCGGCCACAGGATCGTATCCACGATGGCTTTGGCGCCATGCCTCAACCTGCCAGCGGGACAGGCCAACCCGCACCAGGCTTCCGATGCGGGTTAGACGGTATCTTGGGGTGACCAACAAAATCTGCGCACGCGCGCATTCAGCCAGCACGCATGGCAGCGTCGATGGAGGCCGACAGGATCTCCAGCCCAAGATCGATCTCTCCGTCCGACACCGTCAGTGGCGGAGCGATGCGAAAGACGCCGCCCATCCCGGGAAGCTTGACGATGTTCATGCTGAGACCGCGCCGCATCGCCTCCTCCATGACCCTGGCACCCAGATCGAAGCCCGGAGCCTTCGTCTGCCGATCAGCGACAACTTCGAGCCCAAGGAGAAGGCCGCGTCCCCTGATATCGCCGACACATTCGAACCTTTGTTGTAGCGACAGGAGACCCTTGCGCAGCCGCTCGCCGCGCGCGATCGCCTGTTCGACCAAGCCATCACGTTCGACCACGTCGAGCACCGTTACGCCGACTGCCGCTGGCAGCGGATCCGACACATGGGTAGTGTAGAAGAGGAAGCCTCTCTCATGGGCCTTTTGCTCGATCTCCGCCGTCGTCATGACGGCGGCAAGCGGCAGCCCGGCGCCCAATGTCTTCGACAAGGTGAGAATGTCGGGCGTCACGCCGTCACGCTGGAAGGCGAACATATGCCCGGTCCGGCCAACTCCCGTCTGGGCCTCATCGAGGATGAGCAGCATGCCCCGTTCCTCGCACTTGCGCTTGAGCGCGGCGAGGTAGCCCGGCGGAAGTTCGAGGATCCCTCCGCTCGAAAGGATCGGTTCTGCGATGAACGCCGCGAGGCTGCCCGTCGACTGCCGGTCGATCAACGAGAAGGCATCGTCGAGTTCCGTCTGCCAATCATTGCTCCCATCCGGGTGGGTGAACCGCGGCCGGTAGGCGTTCGGCGCCGGGATTACGAACGAGCCGGCAGCGGCAGGACCGTATCCCCTTCGGCCGGCGCTGTAGGTCGCCGAGGCGGCGGCCCCCGTCATTCCGTGCCAGCTCTGCGCGAAGGCGACGACCTCGTGGCCGCCGGTCACCAGCTTCGCCATGCGAATGGCCGCCTCGTTCGACTCAGCGCCCGTTGTCAGAAGCTGAACCCGGTCGAGCCCCGGCGCAAGCGCGGCAAGGCGCGTGGCGAGCTCGACGACGGGCCGCGACAGCATGCCGCTGAAGAGATGGGCGACCGTCCGCATTTGCCGGTCGACGGTCGCAACGATGTCAGGGTGGGTGTGGCCGAGAACACCGCTCATCTGTCCGGAGGTGAAATCCAGAACGGCGCGACCGTCCGCATCATAGACGAAGCTTCCCTCCGCGCGCTCCACGATGATCGCCTCGAAACCGGGACCATAGCGCGTGAGGTGTTTGTTGGCGGAGGCCCAGAAGGCAGGGTCGGAGTTCAGCGACATCAGATTGCTCCTCGTTGGCTTTTCTCAATGGCTAGCGGGCATTTCTTCCTCAGGCAAATTGATAGTATTCCGCTCCGATATTGGATATTTTGATATCATGAGAAATCTCGATCTTGCCTTGCTTCGAAATTTCGCCGTCATCGCGCGGACGGGCTCAATCAGCCTTGCTTCCCAGCAGGTCGGGCGAACGCAATCGACGCTCAGCATGCAAATGCAGCGGCTGGAGGACTTTCTCGAGCAGGCGCTCTTCCATCGCACCGGATCCGGCGTGCGGCTGACCGCGGCCGGCGAAAAGCTGCTGGCCCATGCCGAACATCTTCTCGCCGGGCACGATGAGATCCTGGCGGAGATGGAAGGCAAAGGTCTCAAAGGCTCCGTGACCCTGGGCTGTCCGGAAGACTATTCGATCGCTTTCCTTCCCGGGATCATCGAGCGCTTTCTCGATCAGCACCCGGAGGTCGAATTGCGTATGGTCTGCGCACCGACCACGGAACTGCGCCCCATGTTGCTGCGGCGGCAAATCGACCTGGCGCTCGTTTCAATAGCCGATGCTTCAAACGGCGAGGTCATTCGTACCGAAGACTTCGTGTGGGTCGGCAAGGCTGCAGAACCGGAGATCCTCGACCGTGTGGCTCTGCCCCTGGCCTTGTCAGCCCCGACGACACTCGACTACCGGGCAGCCTGTGACGCTATGGAGGCGGTCAATCGCCGGTACCGCGTCGCCTTTGCGAGCAACAGCCTTGCCGGTCTCATCGCATTTGCCCGATCCGGCCATGCGATCAGCGTCCTGACGCGAACCGCCGTTCCCTCCGATCTGCACATCATTTCGGCCGGATTGCCGAAGCTCCCGACGATCGGCATCGCGCTCGAATTTGCCGAGCCTCGCCCGTCATCCGCGGTGATGGCGCTTGCGGACCACGTAAGAGCCGTGTTGCCCACTATTTGACGGTGTCGCGCGGGGTGGTCACCACCGAGAGCCGTCGACCAGTTTGAGCGCGGTGGTTCCCAGGAGCGTGGCTGCCGCCCGCAGCGCACCGGTTTCATATCCTGAGAACCCGAGGATGAGGCCTTCGGCATCGCTTCGCTGCATGAAGGTTTCGGATAGAAGAACCGCGTCGATTTTCGCTTCCGCCCGGATCAATTGCGACAGGCCCGGCGCGAGCCCGTCGCGCGGACGGACGATCATGTGAAGGCCCTGCTCCGGAACATCCGGGCACAGTGTTGCCCGGGATGTGACGCTGACAATTTCAGCCAGTTGATCACGGGCGACACGATAGCGCCTCTGGCTCTTGCGCAAATGGGACGCGACCGAACCATCCGCCAGGAGATCGGCCACGGCGTTCTGCAGGAAAACCGGCATGAACCGGTCGAAGGCGGCGCGCCGCTTGAGGACCCGCTCCAATGCTTCTGGAGGCAGCACCAGGTAACCCAGCCGCAACCCCGGAAACAGCGTCTTGGCGAAGGTTCCGAGATAGACGACACGGTCCGGCGCAAGCCCCGCCAGCGCCGTCAGTGGTGGACCCGAATAGCGGAACTCGCTGTCGTAGTCGTCCTCGAAGATCCAGGCGCCGGTCGCGTCAGCCCATTCGATCAGCGCCGCACGTCGGTCCATCGCCATTTTCACGCCGGTCGGAAACTGGTGCGAAGGGGTGACATAGGCAGCCCTGGCGAGAGGGTTTCGCGCAAGACCCGCTGCAACATCGATCCCTGCCCCGTCGACCGGCACCGGCACAGGCCGCACACCTGCTGCCATGAGTGTCGAGCGCGACACGCCATAGCCGGGCTCTTCGACCCAAGCCCAATCTCCGGGCGCAAGCAGTGCGTCGACGCAGAGCCTCAGCCCGTGCTGGGTGCCACTGACGATCACCACACAGCCTGGATCGCAGCGGATGCCTCGGTTGACGGCCAGGAAGTCTGCGATCTGTCGGCGCAAGTGCAAGCTGCCGCGCGGGTCGCCATAGGCAAGGTCGTCGACGCTCGCCTCCGCGATATGGCGCCGGGTGGCCGCAGCCAGCCGTGCAACAAAAGCCGGCTCCACATGGGTCTGGCCGAGAGCGAAGGGCGGCCGGCCGCCAAAGGCCAGCGGGATATCCGGCGCCGCGGCAACGGATGGCGGTGTCGGCAGGCTGGACGAGACATAGGTGCCCGAGCCGTGGCGGGCCTCGATCAGCCCGTCGCTCGCGAGATGCTCATAGGCCGCAACAATCATATTGCGGCCTATGCCAAGTTGGGCGGCCAGCTCGCGGCTCGACGGCAGACGGGAGCCGGGCGCCAGCAAGCCGTCGACGATGGCGGCACGTAACCCACTATGGACCCGAAGCGCCTGGTTGCGAATCGAGCGATCGAGTTCGATCGGCGGGAAGGCCGATCCCTGTCTTGGAAGAGAAGTGGTTGGCATGAAGCTAACGAAAGTGGACCTATTTCAAACCAGTCTGCTCATGCGAACCTTCAGGATGCAAGCCTGAAAGGAACCAGCCGTGACCGAACATTCCACGCCCGCCTACCCCGTCGATACGGTCAACCGCGTCAAGCGCCGCCATGATCGTGGTTTCTACGACCACGAGACGGTGCACAGGCTGCTCGACGCGGCGGCACTCGCCCACGTCGCCTATGTCATCGACGGCCAACCTTTCTGCACACCGACGCTCTTCTGGCGTGAAGGGCGGCACCTCTACTGGCACGGCAGCAGCGCCAGCCGCATGCTGCGCAACCTGTCCGCGGGCGAGCCGGCCTGCCTGACCGTCACACACCTCGACAGCCTCGTGCTTGCCCGCTCCGGCTTCAACCATTCGGCCGATTACCGCTCGGTCATGGCTTTCGGAACCGCCCGCCTGGTCGAGGACCAGGAGGAGAAACTGCGTGCCCTGACGATGATGGTGGACCGGCTCTTTCCGGACCGCACCGCGACGCTGCGCCAGAGCACTGCTCAAGAGATCAAGGCGACCGCTGTCATCGTCATGGAAATCGAACGGGCCTCGGCAAAGATCAGGGCCAAGGGTATCGCCGACGATGAGGAGGACTACGATCTGCCTGTTTATGCGGAGCGCCTTCCCGTGCACACCGTTCTGGGCGCACCCGAACCCTGCTCGCGCTTGCCGCACGGCGTCGTGCGGCCCGAGACGCTTTCTCCCTATCGATTGGGTCGCCCGCTGGAAGAGGCGCTAACGGAAGCCTACATCGCCGCCTATGCCAACCAAGCAGACGACTAACGACGCTCTGTCCTTGTTTCCCGAAAGTGTTGCGCCGCTCTATCGCTTTGCCTGCGCGGCCCGGACGGGCCAACCGGAGGTGGTTTCGCGAACCACCAAAGGCCCGTCGACCTTTATGGTCATCGGACGCATGTGTTTTCCGTGGATCGCCATGTCGATCAGGATCTCGGCGGCCCTCTGTCCCATCTCGTAGTTGGGCAGTACCAGCGTCGAGAGCGGCGGATGGGTGTAGCGCGCCAGTTCCTGGTCGTCGTAGCCCATGACCGAGAGATCAACGGGTACACGAAGCCCCTTCTCCTGTGCCGCCTCCATCGCGCCGATCGCCATAAGATCGTTGCCGCAGAAGATAGCGGTCGGCGGGTTCGGCATGGAGAGCAGGTCCAGCCCAGCCTCGTAACCGCGTAGCGGCAGCCAGTCGCCATCGCGCACAAGCGTCTCGTCGAAGGCGATGTCGGCGGAAGCGAGCGCCTGCTTATAGCCTTTCAGGCGGTCCATGGCCGCGTCCATCCAGCTTTCACCATTGATGAAGCCGATGCGCTTGTGACCGAGCGCCGTCAGATGCGCCGTGGCGGCAAAACCGCCGGCGACCTCGCCCGGCACGACCGCCACATGTTGGCGCGGATCGCAGTAGCAATTGAGAAGCACGGTCGGAAGCGGCGCCAGCGCCTTGGGCACGGCAACCTTGCGGGTGAAGATCGTCGCGTAGATGACGCCGGCGATCGAGGGATCTCTCAGCACCGAGCGCAGCACCGCCTCTTCGAGCTCCGGGTTGGAGCGAGTGACATGCGCCGACACCAGCATGCCCTGCTCGAAGGCATAGTCGCGGATGCCGTCGAGGCTGACGACCGGGTGCGGACTGGTCGAGATTTCGTCGACGATGAAGGCGATCGTGTCTTTTTCGACGGCGGGGGCCGCTGCAACCGCGCCGCGGGTGGCCGGCAATTTATAACCTATTTTATGAGCAGCCTCGCGCACCTTCTGCTGCGTTTCCTGGGAGATGCGCGAACCCGACATCTCATTGAGCACCAGAGAGACGCTTGACTGGGAAACACCAGCTATCCTGGCGACATCCGTCATCGTTGGGCGCCCTTCGCCCTTTTTATCCAGATTCCGCCCGTTTCCCTTGGCCATGCGTACTCTCCACCCTACAGCGCCGCGCGTCTATGAGACGCGCAAAGGTCGCTGTAGCTCTTTGAATTGCTGCATGTTTTTGTCCTCGGTTCCGATCAAAGGAAACATGCAGTCGAGCGTGCATCGCACTGCACGCGGGCTATTGCAAGTGCTCATAATTTTTTGCCTTGACTGCTAATATTATTAGCGCAAGATTTGACGATGTGAAGCGCAAAAACGCTCATGTCCGGTAGAGAAGCACCGGCCAATCTGGGAGGAGAACCCGATTATGACCACGATTTCCCGTCGCACCTTCATGCTTGCGGCAACGGCCGTCGGCGCGCTCGCCCTTGCGGGTGTCGCGATCGCCGAAGTGCCGAAGCTTGAGCAGAAGGACAAATACAAGGTCGGCTTCGCGCAGACCGAATCCAACAATCCCTGGCGCATCGCCCAGACGAACAGCATGAAGGCCGAGGCCGAGAAGCTCGGGTTCCAGCTCGTCTACACGGATGCCGCCGGCTCCGCCGCCAAACAGGTCGCCGACGTCAACTCGATGATCGCGCAGGGCGTCGACGTGATCTTCCTCGCGCCCCGCGAAGAAAAACCGCTGATCCCCGCCGTCATGGCCGCCAAGAAGGCTGGCATCCCTGTGATCCTGCTCGACCGTTCCGTCGATCCGTCGCTTGCCAAGGCCGGCGAAGACTATCTGACCTTCATCGGCTCGAACTTCGTCGAGGAAGGCAAACGTGTCGCCGAGTGGCTGGTGAAGAACGCCAACGGCAAATCGAAGATCATCGAACTTGAAGGCACGACCGGGTCGTCGCCCGCCAACGACCGCAAGAAGGGCTTTGACGAGGCGATCAAGGCGGCCGGCGGCTTTGAGATCGTTGCTTCGCAGACCGGCGACTTCGCCCGTGACAAGGGAAGGCAGGTGGCCGAAGCCCTGCTTCAGGCCCATCCCGATGCGGACGTGATCTACGCCCATAATGACGAGATGGCGATCGGCGCGATTGCCGCGCTCGAAGCAGCCGGCAAGGTGCCCGGGAAGGACGTTCTCGTTCTGTCGATCGATGGCGGCAAGGAAGCCGTGCAGGCGGTTGTCGATGGCAAGATCGCCGCGGTCGTCGAGTGCAACCCGCGCTTCGGGCCGAAGGCCTTCGAGACAATGATGCGTTACGCCAAGGGCGAAAAAATCGACCCGATGATCATCAACGACGACAAGTTCTACGACGCCTCCAATGCGGCCGCAGAACTCGCCAACGCCTATTGATACCATCTCCCGAGCCTATGCCGGCCGATCGGAACAACCGCATCGGCCGGTTTTTTGACCGCGACAGTGCCAGGCATGACCTTCGGCCGGTTCACGTGTAGGCTGAGAGCGCTCACCCTCTACAGCGCCGCGCGTCTTATCGGACGCGCAAAGGTCGCTGTAGCGCTTTGAATTGCTGCATGTTTTTATCCCTTAATCGGCTACGATTAAGGGAAACATGCAGAGGGGCGGCGGATGGCGAAGATAGGGAGGAGACCCATGCTTCTGTCCATGCAGGGCATTTCCAAAGCATTCGCCGGAGTGCCGGCGCTGAAGTCCGCCTCGCTTGAAGTCGAAGCGGCGGAGGTCATGGCGCTCGTCGGCCAGAACGGCGCGGGCAAATCAACGCTGATCAAGATCCTGACTGGCGTCTATCGCCGGGACGAAGGCAGCATCACTTTCGACGGCCACGATGTCGACTTCGCAATGCCGGCAAAGGCGCAGGCAGCCGGCATCGCGACGATCTACCAGGAAATCAATCTCGCTCCGCAGCGGTCTGTGGCGGAGAACATCTACCTCTCCCGCGAGCCGAAACGTTTCGGGATGATCGACCATACGGCCATGCGGCGTGGTGCCGAGGCCGTGCTGAAGACTTTCAACCTTGCGATCGATGTCGACCGTCCCGTCGCACATTTTGATGCCGCGACACGGCAGATGGTGGCGATTGCTCGTGCTGTGACACAGAGCGCCCGCCTCGTCATCATGGACGAGCCGACCTCCTCGCTCGACGAGCGCGAGGTCGCCATCCTCTTCGAGACGATCCGCACGCTAAAGCGCTCCGGCGTCGCCGTCATCTTCATCGGCCACCGGCTCGACGAACTCTATGAAATCTGTGACCGCGTGACGATCATGCGCGACGGGCAGACCGTGGCCAAAAGCCCGATGGCGGACATGCCGAAAATGGCGCTGGTGCGCCACATGCTTGGCAAGGAACTTGCCGCCTTCCAGGCGATCGCGCCCGAAGACAACGCGCTGGAACGGCCCGTCCGCCTCGAACTCGACAAGGCCGGCGCGGGTGTGCGCGTGCGCGATGTCAGCCTTGCCGTACGTGAGGGCGAGATCTCGGGCCTTGCCGGCCTGCTCGGCTCCGGCCGCACAGAAACGGCGCGCCTGATTTTCGGCGCCGACAAGATGGACCGCGGCGCGATCCGCATGCAAGGGCAGGATCGCACCTACCGCGAACCGGCGGATGCCATCGCCGACGGCATCGGTCTCGTTTCCGAAGACCGCAAGATCGACGGCATCGTGCCCGACATGAGCATCCGCGAGAACATGACGCTGGCCCTGCTGCCGAAGCTCAAGAAGGCAGGCATCGTCGACCGCGCGCGGCAGCACGAGATCGTCAGCCGCTATATCCGCGCCCTCGGTGTCAAGTGCACCTCCCCCGATCAGCCGATCAAGGAGCTTTCCGGCGGCAACCAGCAAAAGGTGCTGCTCGCCCGCTGGCTCGCCACCGATCCGCGGGTGCTGATCGTCGACGAACCGACGCGCGGCATCGACATCGGCGCCAAGTCGGAAATCCTGAAACTCTTGCGCAGCCTCGCCGACGAGGGGTTGAGCGTGCTGATGATCTCCTCCGAACTCGAGGAACTTCTCGCCGCCGCCGACCGCGTAACGGTGCTCAGCGACGGTATGTCCGTGGCGACCTTGCCGCGCAAGGATTTGAGCGAGACGGCGCTGCTTGCCGCCATGGCCCACCAGGAAGAATGACATGACGACGATCGAGACCCCTGCCCCACAGCCATCGGGAGCCCTTTCGTCCGGCAGCCGGTTAATGACGTTGGCCGGCCGCTACGGCACCTTCGTCGCCTTCCTTGCGCTGATCCTCTTCAACGTCGCCGTCACGCCGAACTTCCTCTCCTTGCAGACGCTGAACGTGAACCTGACCCAGGTCGCCACCATCGTCATCGTCGCGACCGGCATGACGCTCGTCATCGCCACCGGCGGCATCGACCTTTCCGTCGGCTCGCTGATGGCGATCGCCGGGGCGCTGGCACCGATGATCTTCATGGGACAGTTCTGGCCGGTCGAAAACATGGGGTTCGCAGTGGCGCTGGCCTTCCTGCTGCCAGTCGTGGTCGCCGGCCTGTTCGGCCTGTTCAACGGGTTCCTCGTCACGCGCTTTTCGATCCAGCCGATCATCGCGACCCTTGTCCTTTTCATCGCCGGCCGCGGCATCGCCCAGGTGATGACCAACGGCAATCTGCAGGTCTTCAAGAACGCGGGCTTCCAGTTCATCGCACTCGGCCGGATCGCCGGCATCCCGGCCCAGGTCGTGCTGATGGTCGTCATCGTTGCGGCGGCCTGGGCGATGATCCGCTACACCGTCATCGGCAGGCAGATCATCGCCGTCGGCGGCAACGAGAAGGCAGCCCGCCTGACCGGCGTACCGGTGAAGCGTGTCAAGCTCTTCGTCTACATGCTGAGCGGCGCGCTTGCCGGCGTGGCCGGCCTGATCGTGGTTGCGCGCAATTCCGCAAGCGACGCGAACCTAGTCGGACTCGGCATGGAGCTCGATGCCATCGCTGCGGTCGCCGTCGGCGGAACACTGCTAACGGGCGGGCGGGCCAACATCGTCGGCACGGTGCTCGGCGCCCTCGTCATCCAGCTGGTGCGCTACACGCTGCTTGCCAATGGCGTGCCCGACGCGGCCGCCCTCATCGTCAAGGCCGGGCTGATCATCACGGCCGTCTTCATCCAGCAACGCGCCGGCAAGCACTAGAGGCGACCCTGATGCAAACGATCCTTCGCCTCTTCATGGTCAAGAACACCAGTGACCTCGCCCGGCTCGGCGTCATCCTCGCACTTGCCGGCCTCATTCTTTTCGGGGCGCTGCGCTACGACAACTTCCTGTCGCCCTACAACATCCTGAGTTTCCTTCGCTACAACTCGATGTTCGCGCTGATTGCACTTGGCATGGCCTTCGTCATCATCACCGGCGGCATCGATCTCTCGGTCGGCGGCACCGCGGCGATGGCGAGCGTGGTGGCGGCGCTGCTCTCGCCCTATCATTGGGCGGCCGGGCTTGTGGGCGGCATGGCGGCCGGTCTCGCCGTCGGCGCTCTCAACGGGTTCATCATCACCAAGATGCGCATTCAGCCTTTCATCGCCACGCTTGCGACGATGCTGGCCGCCTACGGCACCGGCCTGCTGATGGCCAACAACCAGTCGGTTTCCGTTTCCTATGATACCGGCTTCACCGTGATCGGCCAGGACGACTTCCTCGGCTTCCCGATCCCCGCCTGGATCGCGCTTGCGGCCTACGTCCTCGGTTGGCTCGTGCTCGAAAAACTCCCGGTCGGCCGGCATATCCTGGCGATCGGCGACGGGGAGGCGACGGCCGGCCTGATGGGCCTGAAAGTCGAACGCGCGCTCACCGGGGTCTATCTCGCCTCGGGCACGCTCGCCGGTCTTGCCGGCGTCATCCTCGCCTCGCAGTTCGGCGCGGGCCAACCGACCGAAGGCGTGGGCTGGGAGCTCTTCGCCATCGCCTCCGTCGTCGTCGGCGGCACGCTGCTGTCAGGCGGTTCGGGCTCGGTCGGAGCAACGCTGGCCGGCGCTTTGCTGCTCGCCATGGTGTTCAACATCCTGAACTTCGAAAACGGTCTCGGCTGGATATCGCTCTCCGCCTACTGGCAATCGGTCATCCGCGGCGCCTTCCTGCTCGTCGTAGTCGTGCTTCAGGCCAAGCTGATGGCACGGCACCGGAGTGCCTAGACCGGCGACCAGAACCTGTTCGACAACACGGCTCGGCGGCTTCCGCCCAGCTTGCCCCGGCCCAGGAAGGAGCGAAGGGCTTGGACGTCCCGATCGCCGGGACGGTTGACTATCGCGCGTCCAGCCTTTCTGAATGCCTCTCGTCAAAGTGGAAATGACTGCATCGGACCACCTGCATGAATGAGATACGTCACCCGAATGAAACGACCGCGACGGCGGCCTCTCTCTCGGAGCCGGAGAAGAACGTCATCATCGGGGGAGTCCTTCTCGCGATGCTTCTGGCCGCACTCGACCAGACGATCGTGGCGCCCGCCATGCCTACGATCGGCAAGGCCCTCGGACACAGCGACTATCTGCCCTGGGTCGTGACGGCCTATCTCCTGACCGCGACGGCCATGGCGCCTCTTTATGGCAAGATCTCCGATATTCACGGGCGACGGCCGACGATCTTCGCTGCCGTAATCATCTTCCTTGCGGGGTCGCTGATAAGCGCGCTGGCGCCGAACATGCTGACGCTGATCATCGGCCGTGCGGTTCAGGGCCTGGGCGGCGGCGGTCTCTTCGCCCTCTCGCAAACGGTGATCGGCGACCTCGTTCCTCCACGCGAGCGCGCACGCTACGCCGCCTGGATATCCGGAACATGGGCGGTGGCAAGCATCGCCGGGCCGCTGCTGGGTGGCACCTTCGCCGAGCATCTCCACTGGTCATTGATTTTCTGGATCAACATCCCGCTCGGCCTTGCGGCCCTGGCGATCATCAGCAATCCGTTGAAGAAACTGCCTGTTATAACCAGGGCGCACCGGATCGATGGAGCAGGTGCCACATTGCTCGTCGCCGCAACTGCGCTTCTGCTGCTGGCGCTGAATTGGGGCGGCAGCCGCTATGCATGGATTTCGCCGGCGATCGCCGGTTTGCTCGGCTGTTCGGCGCTTCTCTGGGGTGCGTTCGCCTTGCGCCTCCGGCGCGTGACCGAGCCTCTGATTTCGCTCGAAGTGCTCAGCAATCCGATCGTGCGTTATGGAACCCTGGCGATGTTTCTGGCGCAGGGTGCCAATGTCGGCCTTTCGGTCTATCTGCCGGTCTACGCGCAGTCGTTCCATGGCCTCTCCGCCGGTGGCTCGGGGCTGATCATGCTCGGCCTGTTGCTCGGCACCGTATTCGGAGCAACGACCAGCGCGCGGACGATACCGCGCCTCGTCCACTACAAGCGAATGGCGCTCGTCGGCAGCATCCTCAGCTTCCTCTGCCTGGCGGCGCTCGCCGCTCTCGCCGGGCGAACAAACCTATCGGTGCTGGTGCTATTGACCTCGGGCGCAGGCTTCGGCTCCGGCATGACGTTTCCGGTCGCGACCATTTCCGTGCAAAACGCCGTCGACCAGGCGCATCTCGGCGTTGCAACCGGCGTCCTGACCTTCCTGCGATCGCTCGGCGGCGCCCTTGGTGTCGCGATCCTCGGGGCGATCGCGCTCGGCAATGGCCTGCCGCTGGGTGGTGAAGCCATTCAGGCAATCAGTGTAACGACCGCCTCGGCACTGCCATTCGCCTATATTTTCGCCGCTTGCACCGCGGCGATGGTGCTGTCGCTCGCGATGTTCCATCTGATGCCGGAGAAGCCGCTGCGCAGCCGCGCCGAAACCGAGATGCCCGCCGCCATCGATTAGAGGCGCCGCAGAAAGCGCGCGGGCACTTACTAATCGGTGAGACAGGCCCGTTTTCAGATCGCCCGATGACAGAGCGAAGGCGCCCCGGAGTTGCCGCGGCGCCCTCGTCGTTTGATCGTTCGGCTGGCTCTTCCTCTCAAGCAAGAGCTTTCAGGAAAAGACTAGCGCAGCGGGAAGGCGACGGGGCGGATCGGTGCGGCATCGGCCCCGCGGAACTTGAGCGACGCGCCGACAAAGGCGAACTCGTAAATCCGGTCCTTCGACAACTCTTCGAGATTGATGAGCTCGATGATCGGCGCGCCCTGTTGGGCCAGTAGATAGGTGTGGACCGGGATGTAGTTGTTTTCGGTTTCTGCCGGAAACGCTTCGAAGCTCAGGTTGTCGGCACCGACGACCATGGCGCCGCCGTCTTCGACCAGGAACTTCGCCGCATCGATGCTCAGCCCGGGCGGGTTGCTCATATAGGCGGACTTGTCTTCGTAGTGCTGCATGCGCCCCGTGCGGATCAGCGCCACGTCGCCTTGCTGGAGCTTGACGCCCTGGCTGTCGAGCGCCTCCTGCAGGTCCTTGCGGGTGATGCGGTAGTTCTCCGGCAGCATCTGCATGCCCTTCGCCGCCGCGACATCGATCAGGACGCCGCGCGCAACGATCGGCGGCAGTTTCTCCGCGCCGGTGACGGTCCAGCCCTGGTCTCCCAGGTGATCGGCTGCCGCATAACCGTTCCATATCTTGCCGTTCAGGCCGAAGTGGTTCAGCGCATCGATATGCGTGCCCATATGCGCGTACATCGAAACGGCCGAACCGGAGTAACTGACGTGCTGGTTCATCTCCTTGCCGACTTTCATCGGGTCAGAAACCGTTGTGCCGTGCGGCGTGTGTGTCATCCACATCTGGTATGGCGGGTCGCCGGCCGCCTCCCAGCTTGGCATGCCGATGAAATACTCCACCGCGAGGTCGTAGGACTTGGCACCCTCGATACGCGACAGGATCGCAGCGCGCGAGGTGCGCGTAATCAGGTTGAGGCGCCCGATCTCGTCCTTCGGCCCCCAGGGGCTCTTGCCGACCTCCTGCGCGAAGGCCGCGCTCCCCAGCAATCCGGCCACGAGAGAGACCGCCACTGTGCGGCTGAACGTTGCGGTGTTGAACATGGTGAACTCCTTTTTCTGCATTGCCTGAACATCAGGAAGCTGAGCTCACTTTATTGCTGGCGGCATCGCGAATAATCAGCGATATGGAGAATAGATATTTTACTCTGGAGAAATTATGGATCTGCTGGCGGCCATGCGGGCGTTTCGGCGCGTCGTCGAGCTTCAAAGCTTCAACAAGGCGGCCGAAGAGCTCAGACAATCGAATGCGTCGATCAGCAAGCAGATCCGGCAACTCGAGCAACGCCTCGGCACCGTGCTCATTCTGCGCACCACCCGGCGCATGAGCCTCTCGGAGACCGGGCGTGGTTATTTCGCCGAGTGCTGCAGGCTCCTCGACGAACTCGACCAGTTGGAGCGTTCGACATCGGGCGAGGCCGGAGAGATCAATGGCCGGCTGCGGATCAACGCCCCCCTCTCCTTCGGGCTGACGGTCCTTGCGCCGATGCTCGCCCGCTTCATGGCGCTGCATCCGCAGTTGAAGGTCGACATGACGCTCGACGATCATGTACTCGACGTCGTCTCGGAGGGGTTCGATGTCTCGATCCGCGTGCGCGCAGCACTTGCGGATTCATCACTGATTGCCAAGCGGCTCGGCGAGGTCGAACAAATCATCTGCGCCGCGCCCGCCTATCTGTCGGCCAGGGGTACGCCGGCAAGCGTGAGCGAGCTCAAGAACCACGATTGCCTCAGCTACCGGCTCGCCGACCAGCCGGGAAGCTGGATCGTGGAAGGTCCCGACGGCGGGTCGAGCATCGAACTGCCAGCACGCTTCGTCGTCGACAACAGCCTGATGCTGAGCGAGATGGTCCAGGCCGGCATCGGTATCGGCGCCTTGCCATCCTTCATCGCCAACCCGCTGCTCGCCCAAGGCAAGCTCGTGCGGATCCTGCCGCAACACAAACTTGCTGAGCGCGGCATCTATATCGTCTATCCAACCAATCGATTGCTGCTGCCGAAGGTAAGGGCGTTTGCCGATTTCTTCGCCGGCGAGATCCGGCTGGCCGGGTTCTAGGGCGGAAGGTCGCCGGCCCACACGCCCCCATCGCGCCGCCCGAATGAATACCGTCACAGTTGTTACTCCCGCCATTTGATCCGCGGTGCCAAACTACCCTCGATGACGGCACGATAACCTGCATCCCGGCGCTCCGGCCCGCGCGACGCAGGCTTCGTCTAAAACGAGGAGATTGAAAGCCATGACCAAGACAGTCGAGAATGGGCAGGCAACCGACCAGCCAGCCATGCAGAAGCCGCAGGTGGTCTCGCAACAGGCCTGGGAAGAGGCACGCCAGAACCTGCTCGTCAGGGAGAAAGCACACACGCATGCTCGCGATGCGCTTGCTGCGGAGCGCCGGCGCATGCCGTGGATGGCGGTCACGAAGGAATATGTCTTCGAGGGCCCCGAGGGCAAGGAAAGCTTGCTTGACCTCTTTGCCGGCCGGCATCAGTTGATCGTCTACCGCGCCTTCTACGAGCCGGGCGTCTATGGCTGGCCCGAGCATGCCTGCCGCGGCTGCTCCATGGTCGCCGACCAGGTTGCCCACCTTGCCCATCTCAACGCCCGTGACACCACTCTGGTCTTCGCGTCGCGGGCGCCGCAGGCCGATATTGCCAGGCTGAAGGCGCGCATGGGCTGGACGATGCCCTGGTATACCATCACCGACAGCTTCGACCTCGATTTCGGCGTCGACGAGTGGCACGGCCACAACGTGTTCTTCCGCGACGGCGACCGGCTGTTCCGTACCTACTTCATCAACAACCGCGGTGACGAGCAGATGGGCGGCACCTGGAACTATCTCGACATCACCCCGCTCGGCCGACAGGAAGTCTGGGAGGACTCTCCCGAAGGCTATCCCCAGACGCCGACCTACAAGTGGTGGAACTGGAACGACAGCTATGTCGAAGGCGCCGCTCCCGATCGGCGCTGGGTCGAGGTCTCGGACGCGGGCGAGGCAGCGATGCGAAACCAGGACGCGGGCTCGGTGCGATGAGCGCGAGCCTCTCTGCGAGCGCGCGGGAGGTCCACCGGACGGCAGCACGGAGGGCGGCCGATGGGCTCGCCCTCGCAGCGTCGCCGACCTTCGCGCTCATGGCGATTTCGACCGGCGCATGGGGCGCCGACGTCGGGCAGATGTTATGTGCCGGCGAGCAGGGACTGCAGTTCGGCGGGATGACCGTGATGTACATCTTCATGAGCGTCTTCCACCTGACCCCATGGTTACGGCTTCTCCAAACCGGCAAGCGCGAAGCAGCCTAGAGGAGGCCGGTCGACATATCCCCCGGACAAGGCATCTCATCGGCCCTACTTGAAGGCGAAGTGGGGCCAATGTTGCAGACACTCAAAAGGTGTGGAAACGACCGGGACCATATGTCCCTGATATCGGCGAATGGGCATGCTGTTGATTCTGAGAGGTCGTGACCTCTTTGGATTGAAGCGGGGAACGGCTTCCGCAAAGCAGATCCGGCCGCCCACCAACAGCATTGTCTGTAATGGCTGCCGCTTAATGCCGCGCGAAAACGGTTCCGATAGCAGTATTTGATCGAATCGGGATAACGAACTTGAGTGTTGCAACACCTCAGCCGACGCCAACACGTTTCAAGCTGCGCCTGGTGCCATCGCTGGTCGGCGCCCTCCTCTGCGCCGCCGCCCTTGCGTCGTCGCTATACTATCTGGTTGGTCCCCAAAACATTTCCTCGGAAGTGGCGGCGATCGATCCGTCAGGGGCTCCGACAGGAGCAGGCGCTTCCCCGAACCAGCCGAGCTTCGAGATCCTTTACAGCAACGGTGATCAGGGTCTGATGGTTTACGAGGGCTACGTCTATGTCGTGCGACTCGGCGACAAGTTGCCGAACGGCCGTCGCATGATCGGTTTCCAAAAACGGGACGGAAACTGGAACGCGGTGACGCTTTGAGGCCTTCTGCCGGCCGCGCGTTGTGGATGTTAACTGTTTGTTAACGCTCGCTTGCGAGGCAGGAGGAACCCCCATTTAGCCACGGTTGCCACCCAGGGCGAACTGGCGCAACTCTTTGTTAAAGAGTCGTGAATCAGTGCTTTGGATGGTGCAGAATGATTAACAAGAAGCTACAGGATGAACTGGTCGAGCTCGATGAGAGACCTGCGCTCGAGAGCCGCTCGGTGATGAGCGAACGGGCGGTCCAGGGCATCCCGCTCGCGATCGAGGCGGTCATCGGTCGCGCCAGGCTGACGGTCTCTCAGATTTCGAAACTCCACCCTGATGATACGATCCATCTCGACCGCGATTTCGGCGATCCGGTCGAACTCAAGGTCAACGGCATGGTCATCGGCCGAGGGGAAATCGTCTATGACGAATCCAGCAACGCCGTCGGCATCAGGATCATCGATATATCGCCGATCGCGCAGCGCTAGTTTCAAGTTCGCGCCTTCCGCGCCGGAGAGACGCGCAGGCCCTTTTCTTCCGGCATTGATCCGGTCTCCACGCGGTTGTCCGTCGATTGCCTGTGGATCAACAACCAGAACGCGCAAGAGTTAATAGGTTGTTAGGACATACCGAACAATTTTAGCCGCACAGGCAAAGCCTATCCTCTTTTAATTCGCGTCCGAGAGCCTTCTTCGGTGTGCCGGCTGGCAGACCGATCCCATAGCTTCGGGTGGCTTAGATCTGGATGCGTTCGGAATGACATTGATCTCTCTCGCCGTCCGGCTGAAAAGCCGGGCACATTTTTCCCTGAAACGAAACGTCAGTGGCAAAAGCGGAGCGGTCGTCGGCATCACCTTGGGCCGGAGAACGCAGGCAAGGCAACGGCTTGGCATCATCATCGCCGGCTTTGCCGTGATCTTTCTGGTGATCATGGGGCGACTGGTCCAGTACGGACTGGAAAGACCTGTCGAGACGGCGTGGATCAACTACACCAACCACGCTGTGGCCTCCCGCCCTGACATCGTCGATCGGCATGGAGAACTGCTGGCGACCGACGTCAACATGGTGTCGCTCTATGCCGAACCACGAAAGATCGTCGATGCGGACGAAGTCGTCGAGAAGCTCGCGACCGTCATTCCCAATCTCGACTGGCGCGATACGCACCGGAAGCTGCGATCCGGCACCGCCTTCCAGTGGTTGCGGCGACAGCTCACGCCGCGCCAGCAGGCAGACATATTGGCACTCGGCATTCCCGGCATCGGCTTCCGGCCGGAAAAGCGGCGCTTTTATCCGGGCGGATCGACGGCCTCGCATATCCTCGGGCATGTCAACGTCGACAATCAGGGCCTGCAGGGCATGGAGCGCTACATCGATCAGCAAGGACTTGCCGATCTCCGGGCGGCGGGATTGACCGGCAACACCCCGCTCGAGCCGGTCAAGCTCTCGATCGACCTTCGCGTTCAGAGCATCGTTCGGGAAGCGGTTGCGCGCGCCATGATCGACTACCAGGCGGAAGCCGCCGGTGCCGTGGTCTTAGATGTGGAGACGGGAGAAGTTATCGCGATGGCTTCGGTGCCCGACTACGATCCGAACCAGCCTTCGCGCACGCTGCCGGATGGCAATATCGACAAGGAATACGAAAAGGGCTGGTTCAACCGGATGAGCAATGCGACGTTCGAGATGGGCTCGACGTTCAAAAGCTTCACCCTGGCAATGGGACTGGACGCCGGCAAGATCAGCCTCAACTCCGTGGTCGATGCATCGCGCCCCATCCGCATGGGCGGCTTCACCATCAAGGATTTTCGCGGCAAGTATCGCCCCCTCACCATTCCCGAGGTCTTTCAGTATTCATCCAATATCGGAACCGCCGCGGTCGCCGATATGGTTGGCATCGAGGGACATCAGACCTTTCTCACCAGGCTTGGGCTTCTTTCCAGGATGGAGACCGAGCTGCCGGGTGTCGCAACGCCCACGCAGCCCCGGAGCTGGAAGAAGATCAATTCGGTGACCATATCCTTCGGACACGGCGTTGCGACCACGCCGCTGCAAACCGCGGTCGCCGCGGCCGCTCTGCTGAACGGCGGCACCCTGATCTCTCCGACGTTCCTTCCGCGATCCTCCGAGACGGCGAAGGCACAGGCTCAGCAAGTCCTGCAGCCGACGACGAGCGCCGACATGCGCTACCTTTACAACCGCAACGGCCAACTGGGCTCCGGCCGCCACGCCCAGGTGCCCGGCTTCCATGTCGGAGGAAAGACGGGCACGGCGGACAAGGTCATCAATGGCCGATACGCCACAAACCTCAATTTCAATGCCTTTCTAGCGGGCTTTCCCATGGATAACCCGCGCTACATCGTCCTTTCGATCGTCGATGCACCGCTGACGGGCGAGAGAGGCGGCCGTCAGGCAGCGCACACAGCGGCGCCCGTCGTCCGGGAGATCATCAGTCGCGCCGGTTCCTTCCTCGGCGTCCAACCCCGCTTTGGACCCGAGCGCGAACCGCACCTGGTGGCGGACTTCTAAAGCGGTTTGCGGAAAGGAGGCGGTGACGCGGACCGGGAATGGACGCATCGCCGCACCCGCCACCCTTGGCTTCATGCCTCAGCAAGGCTATGTCCATGTCCTGCAGCGCCGCGCTTCTCGTTAGACGCGCTAAGGTCGCTGTAGCACTTTGACGTGCTGCATGTTTTTGCCCTTTGATCGGGCACGACTAAAGGAAACATGCACGAACGACACGATCCGGTACGGGAGGAGCCTCAGATGCTGATCGATGGAAAAGTCTTTATCGTGACCGGTGGCGGTTCGGGCCTCGGCGCAGCCGTCGCGCGGCGGCTGCATGGCGAGGGTGCCCGTGTGGTTCTTGCCGACGTCAACGCCGAGGCCGGACAGAAGATGGCCGAGGAACTTGGCAGCAACGCCCTCTTCCAGAAGACGGATGTCACCAACGAAGCGGATGGCGCCGCCGCCGTTGCAGCAGCTCTGGATCGCTTCGGCCATCTCCAAGGACTGGTGAACTGTGCGGGCATCGCGCCGGGCGAAAAGGTGCTCGGCCGCGACGGCCCGCATCGCCTCGAAAGCTTTTCGCGCGCGGTCGGCATCAACCTCATCGGTACGTTCAACATGCTGCGGCTTGCCTCCGAAGCAATCCAGCGGGAGGAGCCGGGCGAGGACGGCGAACGGGGCGTGATCGTCAACACCGCATCGGTTGCCGCGTTCGACGGCCAGATCGGCCAAGCCGCCTATGCCGCATCCAAGGGCGGCGTCGTCTCGATGACGTTGCCGATCGCCCGCGAGCTTGCGCGCTATGGCATCCGTGTCGTCGCCATTGCACCGGGCATCTTCGAAACGCCGATGATGGCCGGCATGCCGCAGGAAGTGCAGGATTCGCTCGGCAAGAGCGTGCCCTTCCCGCAGCGCCTCGGTAAACCGGAGGAGTTTGCGGCCCTCGTGCAGCACATCTGCGAGAACCGCATGCTGAATGGCGAAGTCATCCGCCTCGACGGCGCCTTGCGTATGGGCGCGCGCTGACAGGACCAGCACCGGCACCGCGCTCGTATTCAACCGGGCGCGGCGTCACGCCTTTACCAAGGCAGATCAGGCGGCCTGATCGACCATCCTGACGACATAGGCGCAGCGGCGGGCGCCGGCGAGGATGTGCTCGGCGCGCTCGACCTCGACCCCGGGGCCAAGCACTGCGCGGAACACGCTCAACTCCGCCCGGCAGAAGCCCTGGCAGCTCGTCGCAGCGGCGCAGATCGGACAATGGTTCTCGACAAACAGCAGCGTTCCGTCGCCGGGATCCTCGTAGGCCGCCATGTAGCCCTCCTGCGACCGCAACCGCACCAGTTCGTCCACCCGCTCGCGCAGGCTCTTCTTGTCACTCATCGCCGCGCTGTAGTTCTCCCGCGTCTCGTTCTCCCGTGCCGCGATCAGCCGATCGATCGCCGCCTCGCCGAGCGTCTGCCGGATCGTCCTCAACAGCTGGACGGTCAGCTCCGCATGCGTGTCGGGAAACTCAGCGTGTCCAAGTGCGGTCAGCCCCCAGAATTGCGACGGACGACCGACGCCTTTCGCCTCCGACCACGATAGGACGAAGCCATCCTCGGCAAGGCGGACGAGCTGCTGCCGGACGGCCTCGCCGGTAATCGTCAGACGCTTGCCCAGTGCCGCCGCCGTTTGCGGGCCATGCAGCTTCAGCGCCAGCATAATGCGCTCTCCCGGCGTGCGGCCGCTGCTTTGCTCCGGATTTAACAAGTGATCGCTTGACATATTCCCGCGCGCAGATTTACAAAGAATTGTCTTGCTAAATACACTCTCATCCATTCGCAGACAAGTGATCCGTCGAGAGTGTCCCGCCCGCAAAGGAATTGATCATGGCCTTCGAACTTCCCGCCCTTCCCTATGCACCCGCAGCACTCGCTGAAAACGGCATGAGCGCCGAGACGATCGAATTCCACCACGGCAAGCACCACCAAGCCTATGTCACGGCGCTGAACGGCTTCGTCGAGAAGGACGCATCGCTTGCCGGCCTGTCGCTCGAGGAGATCATTCGTCTCAGCCACGGCAAGGCGGAACTGGCGCCGGTCTTCAACAATGCCGGCCAACACTGGAACCATATCCTCTTCTGGAAAAGCCTTTCGCCCAAGGGTGGCCAGATCCCAGGCGCGCTCGAAAACAAGATCACCGAAGACTTCGGCAGCGTTCAAGGCTTCAAGGATGCCTTCAAGGCCGCCGCCACCGGCCAGTTCGGCTCCGGCTGGGCCTGGCTCGTACTCGGCCCTGACGGCAAGCTCAAGGTGACGAAGACCGCCAACGGCTCCAATCCGGTCGCAACCAACGAAGGCAAGGCCCTGCTTGGCCTCGATGTCTGGGAACATGCCTATTACATCGACTACCGCAACCGCCGACCGGACTACACCTCGAACTTCCTCGACAAGCTCGCCAACTACGAGTTTGCCGAAGCGGAATTGAAGTCCGCCTGACCTGCCGATGAGCACCGCGAGCCGGAACCGGCTCGCGGATCGGATGGTCAGAGAATTTGCGACGGCCCTCTCGCCCCCGCCTGCGCCTGGGCTTTCGCAAACCCCCGTGGCGTCTCCCCGCCGCCACGGGCTACCTCAGTTGGAACAAGACCCATGCGCCAGACATATTCGCTCTCCGTCGATATCGACGCCCACGCCGACCTGGCCGTGTCGAAACCGGAGTTCGCCGACACCCTGTCGCATCTCGCCGCTACCGTCTGCGTGGCAAGCTCCGGTAGGGGCGCCGATAGTCTCGGCCGGACCGTGACCGCCACTTTCTCGCTCTCCGCCAACCCGCCATCAATCGTCATTTCGATCAAGGCGGACAGTCCGCTCGCCACATTGATCGCCGCTGAAGAGGGGTTCTCGCTGGCCATGCTGGCTGAGGGGCAGGAACTGATCGCGGATGCCTTCGCCGGCAAGATCGAAGCGTCCAAGCGTTACCTCGTCGGCATCTGGGCCGACTGGCCGAGCGGACGGCCAAGGCTTCTCGGGGCCGCCGCTGCGCTCGACTGCGTGCTCAGCGCTTCGATGCAGGTCGGGGACCACACGCTGTTCGTCGGAACAATTGTCGCAACCGAGACTTCCACCCATGCCGACCCCTTGATCTGGAGCCGCCGGCGATATCAGTCTCTCGACAGGGCGAGATCGTTGCCGGCGCCGCCGGGCAAAGGACATGCGGTCCTCGCCCCAACCAAGCCTGCGGCCTGAATCGGCGATCGTGTAGGAGGAACGCCAGCAATGCGGCAAGTGCTCGAAAAGCTCTTACAAGACGGCAAGGATGACGCCCTGCTGCGCTTCACGCTCGGCAGTATCTGCCTTCAGGAGGCGGATCTCGAAACCGCACTTGCCCATGTCGAGCGGGCAATCGCCTTCGACCCGGATTACTCGGCAGCGTGGAAACTGCGCGGTGCCATCCTGCACAAGCTCGCCCGGTTCGAAGAGGCGATCCAGGTCTGGCGCGAAGGTCGCGTTGTCGCCGAACGGAAGGGCGATCTGCAGGCGGCAAAGGAGATCGGCGTTTTCCTGAAGCGCTTGGAGCGACAATGCATCGCTGCCAACAGGAACGAATAGCCGACCCATCGCGGGGGGTAGACCGGGCCGGCAGTGATGCCGAGCCCGAAAGCATCGAGACCGTCAACTCACTTGAAGACCGACGGCAGCCAGAGCGACAGGGCCGGGATGTAGGTGACCGCCATCAGCACCGCGATGCTGGCGCCGAAGAACGGCCAGATGGTGCGCATCGCCTCGCGAATGGAAATCCCGCCAACGGCACAGCCGACGAACAGCACCGTGCCGACCGGTGGCGTGTTGAGCCCTATGCCGGCGTTGAGGATCATCACCACGCCGAAATGCACCGGATCGATGCCGAAGGCCTTCACCACCGGCAGGAGCACCGGCGTGCAGATGATCACCATCGGCGCCATGTCCATGAAGGTGCCAAGGAACAGCAGGATGATGTTGATGACAAGCAGCACGATAATCGGGTTTTCCGAGATCGCGCTGATCGCGCTGATCATCAGCGCCTGCACCTGCAGGAACGCCATCAGCCAGCCGAAGGACGCCGCCATGCCGATGACCAGAAGCACCATGGCGGTGGTGCGCACCGCCCCCATCACCGCCTCGACGAAACCGGTCCAATCCAGCTCGCGGTAAACCAGCATGGCGACGAGGAAAGCATAGAGCACGGCGATGCAAGAGCTCTCGGTGGCGGTGAAGACGCCGGAGCGTACGCCGCCGAAAATGATTCCGATCAGCACGATACCGGGGAATGAGGCGAGCAGGTAATAGAAGACCTTGGAAAATCCCGGAAACGGCTCGGCCGGATAGCCTCTGCGCCTTGCAACGATATAGGCCGTCACCATCAGCGAAAGCGCAAGCAGCAGGCCGGGAATGATGCCGGCGGTAAAGAGATCGGCGACGGAGACATTGCCGCCCGCCGCGATCGAATAAAGGATCATGTTGTGCGACGGCGGCACCATCAGCGCGATGATCGCCGCATTGACCGTGACGTTGACGGCATAGTCGCGGTCATAGCCGCGCTTTGCCATTTGCGGGATCATCAGGCCGCCGACCGCCGAGGCATCCGCCACTGCCGAGCCGGAGATGCCGCCGAAGAGTGTCGAAGCGACGATGTTGACCTGGCCGAGACCACCGCGAAGGTGCCCGACGAGGCCGGCGGCAAACTGGATCAGCCGGTTGGCAATGCCACCGCGCACCATGAGGTCGCCGGCAAAGATGAAGAACGGGATCGCCATCATGGCGAAGATGTTCATGCCGGAATTCAACTGCTGGAACACCACCACCGGCGGCAGGCCGAGATAGAGAACGGTGGCGAAGGAGGCAATGCCGAGGCAAAACGCGATCGGCGTGCCGATGAACATCAAGAGGGTGAAGACCCCGAAGAGGATAGTGTAAGCCATTCAGGCCATCTCCTGCACGACGACATCTGCGGCGACATCGACACCCAGAACCAGATCGATCAAACGCTCGGCGGCAAACAGGGCAATCATCACACCGCCGACAATGAGCGGAAAAAAGTCGACCCCTCCCGGCCAGCCGAGAACGGGAATGGTGGCCGTCCAAGTGCCGACGCAAAGAAGCAGGCCGTAATAGGCCATGGAAGCGCCGAAGATGACGATCAGGCCAAGGCTCGTCAGGTCCATGGCCATTTGCACTGAAGGCTTCATCACATGACGGATGACATCGAGCCCGAGATGCACACTTTCGCGCACGCCGACGGCGGCACCGAGCATGATGAACCAGGCCATGAGATGAAGGGCCAAGGGTTCAGACCAGCTTGGCGAGTCGTTCAAGACGTAGCGGGCAAAGACCTGCCAGCCGACGATCAACGTCATAGCGACCATGCCGGTGCCGGCGATATAGAGCGACGCGCGGCTTAGCGCTCCGAGAACCGGGCGCATCGCCCGCATGAAACGACGCATGTCTCTTCCTCCTCCGCAAAAGCGATCAATGGACAGTTGCGAAAGCCGGCTCCATTCTCGGAGCCGGCCCGCCGTCTGCTGTCACTTGACCGCCTTCACCCGCTCGAGAAGGTCCTTGAGTTTCGGGTCGCTGACGAACTGGTCGTAGACCGGCCCCATGGCGGCGGCAAACTCTTCCTTGTTGACCTTGATGACGTTTGCACCGGCGGTGCGAACCTTCTCTTCCGAGACTTTTTCGCGCGCGCTCCACAATTCGCGCATCTTGCCGACGGAATCCTTTGCCGCCTGGCGGATCAGGCCCTGGTCATCGGCGGAGAGCTTGTCCCAGCTCATCTTGGAGATCACCAGGATTTCCGGGTTGAGAGAATGTTCGGTGAGCGAGTAGTTCTTGGCCACCTCGAAATGACGGGCGGACTCGTAGGACGGCCAATTGTTCTCGGCACCGTCGACGACACCGGTCTCGAGCGACGAGTAAACCTCGCCCATCGGCATTGGCGTCGGGTTGGCGCCGAAGGCCTGCATCATCGCGATCCAGAGATCAGACTGCTGCACGCGGATCTTCAGCCCCTTGAGATCGGCCAGTTTCTCGATCGGCTTTTTGGTCGTGTAGAAGGAACGGGCGCCGGAATCGTAGAAGGCGAGACCGATCAGACCGTGCGGCTCGAAAGCGGCGAGAACCTCCTCGCCGATCGGGCCGTCGACCGTCTTGTGCATGTGCTCGGTCGAGCGGAACAGGAATGGCATGCCAAGGACCATCGTCTCCTTGACGAGGTTGTTGAAGGGCGCCGCATTGACCCGGTTCATGTCGATGACGCCGAAGCGGGTCTGCTCGATCGTGTCCTTCTCGCCACCGAGCACGCCGTTGTTCATGACCTCGATCTTGATCCGGCCGTTGCTGCGCTCGGACAGCAGCTGCCCCATGTACTTCACGGCCTCAACCGTCGGATAGCCGTCCGGGTGGATGTCCGCCGAACGCAAGGTGATTTCCTGCGCCTGCGCCGCTGTGCCGGCAAACGCCAGCCCCATTGCGACGCAAAGCATGCCTGCAATTTTCTTCATGTTTTCCTCCTCCTCTAATCGTGCTTCGGCCTCTCCCAAGGCCGAGTTGCTGCCCGTCCGGGCCGGCATGCGAAATCTCATGTCCTTGGGCCCGACAGGGAGCCTCCCGGCTCCGGCCGCGGGTCGAAGTCACGCCGCCGCGAAGGCCGGCAGCTTGAACAGGTGTTCCGGGTTCTCAACGAGGGCCAGATGCTTTGCCCGGTCGTTGGCAAGCCAGCCGAGGACCAGTTCGGCGAGCCGCGCGTCATTGGGATAGTCTTCCGTTTTCCGGATCATGTTGTGCGGCCAGTTCGAGCCCCAGATGATACGTTCCGGGGCATGGTCGGCGATCCTGCGCGAAAAGGCGGCCACGTCTGCATAGGGCCATCCCGCTCGCGAACTCTCGTAGGCGCCCGCGAACTTGAACCAGACATTGCCCCTGTCGATCAGTTTGAGAAGTGCTGCAATCTCCGGCCCATCCGGGTCGACGCCGGCGAAGAATTTGCCGTGGTGATCGAGCACCCAGCGCGAACGGATGCGCTCCAGCCGCGGCAGGTGGTCAAGTATCCTGTTGCCATCGAACTGCACGGCGATCATCCAATCCGCCGCGTGTGCCCGTGCGTCGATCGCTTCCAGCGCGTCGAGCCCCACCGCGCCACCGGGCAGATCCATGATGCGTGCGCCGACGGCGCCGGATGCGCTCAGCCCGTGCATGTCCGCATCGGACGTGGTTTCGTCGATGACGACGACGGCACGTGCTGCATCCCTCATGGCGGCGACACAGGCAAGCGTGTTGGCGTTGTCCCGCTGGTGGGCATTGCCCTGGGTGATGATCACCCTGTCGATACCGAGCCAATCCATGACCCCGCGATAGGCCGTGACGTCTGGCAACGGTTCAGCCGGTAAAGGCGGACCGCCGGGAAGCGACGGAAACCCCGGCAGATACATGTGCATTTGGGCATCGACCGTGCCCTTCGGCAGACGGGGTTCAGGAGGACAGCCGGAGAGGGTGCGCTCGATCATCTCAAGCCTCGGGCATCTTGAACTGGGCGAGCGCACCGCGATCGATCTCGATGCCGAGACCGGGCGCGTCCGGGATGGCAACGACACCATTCACGGTTTCGATCGGCGCCTTCAGCACCGCCTGGCGGAAGGGATTCTCCGTCCGGTCGAACTCCATGATCGGCTCTATCGGGTTTACCCGCACCGGATCTGGCGTCATCGCCGCCATGAACTGTAGCGCAGCGGCAAGATGCACGCCGGTACCCCAGACATGCGGCACGATGCGCACGCCGTGCAACGTCGCAAGACTTGCGATCTTCGCCATCTCGGAGAACCCGCCGCAGCCGCAGAGATCCGGTTGCAGGATATCGACGGCACGGCTCTCGATCGCCGCCCAAATGCCATAGCGGGTGTGCCAGGTCTCGCCGCCGGCAACCGGGATGGGCTGCCCGGCTCTCACCTCGCGATAGGCCGAAAGCTGTTCCGGCACCACTGGCTCCTCGAACCAGTCGATATCGTAGTCCGCCGCCGCCTTGCCGAGGCGGATCGCCTCGGTGACGGTGTAGCCGTGATTGGCATCGATCATCAGCCGCATTTCATCGCCGATCGCTTCGCGCACGGCACGGATGACGCGCAGGTCTTCGTCGATGCTAAAGCCGATCTTGATCTTGCAGGCGTGAAACCCCTGCGCCCGGCGTTCCGCCATCTCCATGGCATTGTCGGAGACGCGATCGACGCCGTCGCGCTTGAAGCTGCCGGTCGCATAGGCGCGCACGCTCTCGCGCCAGCGGCCACCAAGCAGCATCGAGACGGATGCGCCGTAATGCTTGCCCTTGATATCCCAGAGCGCGATGTCGATGCCGGACAGCGCCGTGATCGCCAGACCGCGCTGCCCCTGATCACGCAGCGCATTGTAGAGAATCGCCCAGAGTTTTTCGGTCTGGCGCGGGTCCTGGCCGATCAGCCAGGGGGAATAGGCCGCGACCACGGCCGCATTGGGTCTCGCCGGCCCAAGGCATTCGCCCCAGCCGACGGTCCCGTCATCGCATTCGATCTCGACTAGCACATGCGCGCGCCGATCAAAGCGCATCGACGCGCTTTCGAAGGGCACCGCCAGCCGATGCTCGAGGAGATGCGTGCGGACGGCGGTGATCTTCATGCCACTCCTCCCTGCCCGTCACGCTTTGCGCTTGTGACTGCCGATGAGGGCGTCGAGCATCTCGACTTCCTCATCCGTCAGGTCCTTGAGCGGGCTGCGCACCGGACCCGCATCGAACCCCTGCAGGCGCACGCCCGCCTTGACCGCCGAAACGGCATAGCCCTTGGCGCGGTTGCGGATGGCCATGAACGGATAGAAGAAATCGTTGAGGATGCGCTCGCAGGTGGCGCGGTCGCCGCTGCGCAGCGCCGCATAGAACTCGTTGGCAAGACCCGGAACGAAGTTGAAGACGGCGGACGAATAGGTGGTGAAGCCAGCACCGAGATAGGCTTCGGCGAACAGTTCCGCCGTCGGCATGCCGCCGAGATACATCAGCCGGTCGCCCATCTTGGCGGTGACCTGGCGCACGAGGCCGATATCACCGGTGCCATCCTTGAAGCCGATCAGGTTCGGGCATTCGTCACAGAGCCGCGCCAGCGTGTCGGGCTGCAGCACGGAGTTGTCACGGTTATAGACCATGACACCGATGCCGACCGACTGGCAGATCTGCTTCACATGGGCGTAAAGCCCTTCCTGCGGCGCATCGATCAGGTAGTGCGGCAGGAGCAGGATGCCATCGGCACCGACCCGCTCGACCGAGCGGGCGATATCGACCGCCATCTCCGTGCCATAACCGCAGCCGGATACGATAGCCGTATCGCCGGCAACCTCCTTGGCGGCGGCGACGATGCCGGGAATTTCATCGGGCTTCAGCGAGAAGAATTCGCCGGTGCCACCTGCCGCGAACAACACCGGCGCCTTGTAGCCCGCCAGCCACTCGACATGCGCCTTGTAGCTTTCCGGCGCAAAGCGACCGTCCTTGTCGAAGTGCGTGACCGGGAAGGAAAGGAGGCCCGATCCAAGCGAGGCCTTGATCTGTTCTGGGGTCATTTCGCGCAAGTCCTCCCTAATACTCGACGCGCCCTACTAAGCAAGTCATCACATACATGTCAATATGTTATAATACAAGTTATCATATGACCTTCGAAATTCAATGACCCCGCACCTTTGGCACCGAATCTCGTTTCATCTTGCCACGCAACACAGAACCCGAGCCAGATAGGGTATTCAAACGCGCAAGCTCTCCATTCATGTTGCAGAGAACATGTATTATATGTTAGCCGGTATTGTATGATGTGATTGACTGATGGTCGACGGGACCCTACCCGCCGACATGAAGGAGATGGGCGATGGAACGACTTCTGATCACCGGCGCAGCAGGCCAATTGGGCCGCGTCATGCGCAAAAAGCTCGCCCCGATGGCAAAGGTGATCCGACTTTCCGACCGTTCGCCGCTCGACCCACCCGGCGAGAACGAAGAATGCGCTCAGTGCGACCTCGCCGATGCCGGCGCTGTCCATGACCTTGTTGCCGGCTGCGATGCAATCCTGCATCTCGGAGGCATATCCGTCGAACGGCCCTTTTCCGAAATCCTCGACGGCAACATTCTCGGCCTCTACAACCTCTACGAAGCTGCACGCGCCAACAACAAGCCGCGCATCCTGTTCGCCAGCACCAACCACACGATCGGCTACTATCCGCAAAACGAGCGGCTCAGCCCGAATGCCCCCTACCGGCCGGACGGGCTCTACGGTGTGTCGAAGTGCTTCGGCGAAGCACTTGCCCGCATGTACTTCGAGAAGTTCGGCCAGGAGACGGCGCTGGTGCGCATAGGCTCGTGCCTGCCGGAGCCCATCAACTACCGCATGCTTTCCACCTGGCTTTCGCATGACGACTTCGCATCCCTGATCGAAGCCGTATTCCGCGTCCCGATTCTTGGCTGCCCGGTCGTCTGGGGCGCGTCTGCCAACGACGCAGGCTGGTGGGACAATTCGCACATTGGATGGCTCGGCTGGCGACCGAAGGACAATGCCGAAGTCTTCCGCGATAAGATTGCCGCAAGCAGCCCGAAGCCGGACCCGGGCGATTCGCTCGTGCGGTATCAGGGCGGCGCCTTCGTCGATGATCCGATCTTTTAGAAGTAGGCCCTACGCCTTGCCAATGGATTGCGCCCTTGATCGGCAATGGCGTATCCAGAAACTCACACCAAGTCCCAGAAACGGCCATGCCCATGAGCAACGTCACCGCCCCCGACAACACAACGCCACAAGGCAAGACGCTGGTGGCCAGGGTGACCGACGCACTTGGCGGACAGATCGCCGGCGGACACTATAAGCCGGGCGATCGCCTGCCATCGGAGGCGCAGCTTACCCAGGAGTTCGGCGTCAGCCGCACGGTCGTGCGCGAAGCGATCGCGGCCCTACGCTCCGGCGGGCTGGTCGAAGCGAGACACGGTATCGGCGTTTTCGTGCTGGAACCCACGCCAGTGGCTCCGCTGCCTTTCCATGGTGTCGATCTCGCGCGCGTCTCTTCGCTGATCGAAATGCTGGAACTCAGGACCGCCGTCGAAGGTGATGCCGCCGCCCTTGCCGCCCTGCGCCGCTCGCCGGCACAGGAAGAAAAGATCGTCGAAGCCTTCGACAGCTTCTGTGCGAGTGCTGCCGAGGGTCGCCCCACGGCGGAAGCCGACTTCAATTTCCACCTGGCGATCGCCCAGGCGACCAACAATCCGCGGTTCAGCGAGTTCCTGCAGATGCTGGGCACCGCGCTTATTCCCCGCCGCGCGGTTTCCGAAAGCGGCGAGGAAACCGTGCTGGCGGCAGCGGAACTGTCGCGATTGATCTCGGAACACGAGGCCATTCTAATCGCGATCCAGGATGGCGACGAGGAACAGGCACGCAGCGCCATGCGCCAGCACCTCAAGAACAGCCAGGTGCGCTATCGCTCGATGTTGCGTGCGGCCCGCTGAAGAACCGCGCGGCTGCCGCGGGCTCAGTCGCGGCCAAGCCGGCGTATGTTGCTCGCAAGCTCGGCCGCCAGGCGAAGTGCGGCCGCCGTCGCGCCGGCCATCTGCGGCATGATCAGCCATTCGAGCGTCCAGGCGGCACCGGAGCGCTCCTGCTCGTGTACCAGCGCGTGGTGCATGCCGGAGAGCTGGGTTGCGTTGAACCGCGCCAAGGACACCAGAACCTCCGCCGCGACAGGGTTCTGCTTGTGCGCCATCGCCGAGGAACCACCGCCGCCGGCAAGCTCGATCTCATCGCCTTGCTGCGCCATCAGCGCGACATCCTGACCGAATTTGCCGAGGCTGCCGGTCACCAGCGACAGCGCGCTGGCAAAATCCGCGACCTCCGAGCGCTGGCTGTGCCATTGCGGAAAATCGGCAAGGCCGAGCTCTTCGGCGAGCGTGGCGCGCACTTCGTCGGCTCGATCGTCAAGTTTATCGAGCGTGCCCGCGGCGCCGCCGAACTGCACGGCGAACAGATCACGGTCCATCGCCTCCAGCCGATCCATATGATCGAGCAGCGGCTCGATCCAGCTGCGCAACCGGTCGGAGACGGTGATCGGGATTGCCGCCTGCATGCGGGTACGCCCCATCAGCGCGCGATCCCCCCATTCGCTGTCGCATTCTTCGAGCACCGAGACGACATTGCCGAGGCGCACGGCGAAAAGCTCGGCGACCGCCTTCATCCGCAACATCAGGCTGGTGTCGATCACATCCTGGCTGGTGGCACCGTAATGTACGTATTCCGCCGCCTCGCCACCGACGGCCGCCCGCAATTGCCGGACGAGTTCCGGCACGACCACGCCATCCACGCCCATGGCGCGCTTCAGTGCGATGACATCGGGCGAAAAGGCGCGGCAGGCTTCGGTGATCCGATCGGCAGCGCTCGGCGGGATGATGCCGTGCACGGCTTCCGCCCGCGCAAGCGCCGCCTCGAAGGCGAGCATCGCATGAATATCGGCGGAGGCCGAAAACTCGGCGGCAACCGCCTCATCACCCAGAAGCCCGGAGAGATAAGGATGGTCGAAGGCGGAATAGGTCATGGTTTCCCCGTTTCTTCTTGCCGAACGAAATGCCACCTGCTGCATGGGGGCATCAATCATCGCCCCCATGTCCAGGCGTGACATTCCTGTTCAGATGTCGAGGAAGACCGTTTCCTTCTCACCCTGCAGGTGAATGTCGAAAATATAATTAGGCGCGGCTCCCGTCGCGACAAGCGTCGCGACGCGATGACGATGTTCAATCCGCGCAAGCAGCGGATCGACGGCGTTGGCTTCCGCCTCGTCCGGAAAGTACATGCGCGTCTGCAGGCCGACATTGATGCCACGCGCCACGATCCAGAAGCTGATATGTGGCGCCATCTGCCGGTCACTACTGTAAGGTACAACCCCGGGCTTCACCGTTTCGAACGTGAAGACACCATCCTCGGCACCGGTCGCACAACGCCCCCAACCGGAGAAGTTCGGGTCGGCGGAGCCACGAATTTCGGTCGGCGAATTGTAGAGGCCGGCAGCATCCGCCTGCCAGATCTCGACGAGCGCGTCCCTGAGCGGCGCGCCGGCGCCGTCGATCACGCGGCCAGTAATGGTAATGCGCTGCCCTTTCGTCTGCTCATTCACCATGTGCGATCCGAGGTCGGCTTGATAAACGCCGCCGATCCCGCAGAAGTTTGGCGTCAGTCCGATGTGCACGTAAGGGCCGGCCGTCTGCGACGGCGTTTCCTTGAGGTAGTTCAGCTGCTGCACCATCAGTTGCCCTCCAGCCGGTTCTCGAACAGGGTCGAGCGGCGACCGCGCAGTACGATGTCGAATTTGTAGGCGCGCGCATCAAATGGGATCGTGTTTGCCCAGTCGAGCGGCGCGATCAGTTGCTCGATCGCCTGGCGATCCGGGATCGTGTTGACGATCGGACACTTCCAGATCATCGGATCACCCTCGAAGTACATCTGGGTGATCAGGCGCTGTGCAAATCCGTGGCCGAAGACCGAGAAATGGATGTGGGCTGGCCGCCAGTCGTTGACGCCGTTCGGCCAGGGATAGGGGCCGGGCTTGATCGTGCGGAAAGCATAGAACCCCTCGTCGTCAGTGATCGTGCGGCCGCAACCGCCGAAATTCGGGTCGAGCGGCGCGAGGTAGCTTTCCTTCTTATGGCGGTAGCGGCCGCCGGCATTGGCCTGCCAGAATTCGAGCAGCGCGCCCGGCACGGCGCGGCCGCGCTCGTCGAGCACCCGACCATGCACGATGATGCGCTCGCCAATGGCGCTCTCGCCTGCCCGCGCGAAATTGTGGATCAGGTCGTTGTCGAGTTCGCCGATGACAGAATGGCCGAAGACAGGGCCGGTGATTTCCGAGATCGTGCCGTCGAGCGACAACAATGCCATCTGTGGTGAGCGCAGCACCGAGGTCTTGTAGCCCGGCGTCAGCGCCGGCGCATGCCATTGCCGGTCGCGGGGGAAAAAGGCACCCGTCTCCGGTTTTCCGTTCGTTCTGTCGGTCATCATCTTCCCCCGTCAGGCAGCCTTGCCGGCATCGATCTCGGCAAAGACCTGCTTGGCGATCTTGATCGCGTGATTGGCCGCCGGCACGCCGGCATAGATCGCCACATGCAGCAGCGCCTCGCAGATATCGTCGCGGCTGGCGCCCGTGTTGACGGTCGCGCGCACATGCATGGCCACCTCGTCATCCTGACCAAGGGCTGCGAGCAGCGCGATCGTCACAATCGAACGCTCCCGCTTCGTCCAGGTCGGCCGCGACCAGACGTGGCCCCAAGCGGCCTCAGTGATCAGATCCTGAAACGGGCGATCGAAATCGGTGGAAGCCGACTGGGTCCGGTCCACATGCTTGTCGCCCAGAACGGCCCGGCGCGTGGCCATGCCCTGGCGATAACGGTCCGAGGGCGTGAAGGCGTCACTCATGCGGCTTGTCTCCATGCATTGCGATTTCGAAGAAGGCGCGAAGCACCGCGGTCAAAGCCTCCGGGTTTTCGACGCAAGGAATGTGGCCGGCGTCGCGGATGACTTCGTAGCGCGCGCCGGGAATGAGACGAGCGGTCGCAAGCACGACATCGGGCGGCGTCGAACCGTCCTGGTCGCCGACGACGCAGAGTGTCGGCACCGCGATGCGGGCAGCCGCCTCGGTATAGTCGGCATCGCGGATGGCGGCGCAGGTGGCGACGTAGCCGGTTACCGGCTGGCGCACCAGCATGTTGCGATAGCCGGCATAGGCGGTGTTTTCCGGCCGGCGGAAGGCCGGCGTGAACCAGCGCTCAAGCACGCCGTCGGCGATCCCCTCAATGCCATGTTCCTCGATGGCCGCGATACGTGCCGCCCACATCTCGGTGGTGCCGATCTTGTGCGCCGTGTCGCAAAGAACCAGCGCACGCACGAGATCGGGCCGCCGCTGATAGAGCGACTGCGCGATCAACCCACCGACCGATAGGCCGCAGACGATCGCCTGCTTGACGGAGAGCATGTCGAGCAGACCGGCCAGGTCGTTGGCGTGATCCTCGATCGCGTAAGGGATCGGCCCGATATCGGAAAGGCCATGGCCGCGCTTGTCATAGAGGACGATGGCATAGTCGCCGGCGAGCCGGACGACGACGTCGCGCCAGATGCGAAAATCCGTGCCGAGCGAATTGGCAAAAACCAGCACCGGCCGGTCGCCGGTCGCGCCGATCACCTGATAGTGGATCGTGATGTCGTTGATGCGGGCAAACTGCACGGGCTCTGTCCTCCATCACCAAATTGGATATTTAATCTGGTTAGGTAAAATGATATTTCATGGCATTTCATTAACTTGAGGGTTATGAATTCCATGGTCGACGCCCGGGTTAAGTTTCGCCATCTGCAGACTTTTGTCGAGGTCTCCCGGCAGAAGAGCGTGATGAAGGCGGCGGAGCTGCTGCATGTCAGCCAGCCGGCCGTGACCAAGACGATCCGCGAGCTGGAAGAGGTACTTGGCGTCGCGGTTTTCGAGCGCGATGGGCGCGGTATCAAGATAACACGTTACGGCGAGGTCTTCCTGCGCCACGCCGGCGCAGCGCTGACGGCGCTGCGGCAAGGGCTCGATTCCGTGTCGCAGGAACGCGCCGGCGACGGTGTGCCGGTCAGGGTCGGAGCGCTGCCGACAGTGTCGACACGGATCATGCCGCACGCCATGACGCTCTTCCTCCAGGAGGATACCGGCGCGCGCATCAAGATCGTCACCGGCGAAAACGCTGTCCTTCTCGAACAGCTGCGCGTCGGCGATCTCGATCTGGTCGTCGGGCGGCTTGCGGCACCGGAGAAGATGGCCGGCTTCTCCTTCGAGCACCTCTATTCCGAACAGGTTGTCTTTGCCGTCCGGGCCGGCCATCCGCTGCTTGCGGGCTCGCATTCCACGTTTGCGCGGCTCGCAGATTTCCCTGTACTGATGCCGACGCGCGCCTCGATTATCCGCCCCTTCGTCGAGCGTTTCCTGATCACCAACGGCATCGCCAGCCTGCCGAACCAGATCGAAACCGTGTCCGATGCCTTCGGCCGCGCCTTCGTCCGGGCGAGCGACGCGATCTGGATCATCTCCGCCGGCGTCGTCGCCAGCGACGTCGACGACGGAACGATCGCGATCCTGCCGATCGACACCAGCGAGACGAGGGGGCCCGTCGGCCTTACCATGCGCGCCGACGCGGCACCGTCACTGGCTCTCTCGATCCTGATGCAGACCATTCGCGAGGCAGCGACCATCGTCGCCACCAAACTCTGAGGGCGCATGCCGGGAATTCGCGGCTTTACAAGCCCCGGCCAGCGACCGAGATTGCCGGTTCCGACAGACTGGTGATCCCATGCCAACCGCTCCCCTCCTCGTTGAAGCCTTTTCCCAAAAGCACATTCCCGAAATGCTCGACTGGTTTTCGAACCTCGAAGCGCTAGTGCAATGGGGCGGCCCCGGCCTCTCGTTTCCACTGGAGGCCGCACAGCTCGAGGCGATGCTCGCAGAGACAACGGCTATCGAGCCCGCGCGCTCCATGTTCGCCGGCCTGGTCGACGGCAAGTTCGCCGGCCATGCGCAGGTGGCGCTCGATTGGCAGAACGGGGTCGGCCGCCTCAGCCGGGTTGCCATTAATCCGCGCATGCGCGGCCGCGGCCTCGCCCGGCCGTTTCTCCGTGAGGTGACCGAGCGCTTCTTCGCCGATCCCGCTTTCGAGCGGCTGGAGCTCAACGTCTACACCTTCAACGAGGCGGCGATCCGCACCTACCGCAGCCTCGGCTTTCGCGAGGAAGGTGTGCGCCGGTCGTCGGCCAAGGTCGGTGACGTCAGATGGGACACGGCGATCTACGGCCTGCTCCGGAATGAATGGAACTGACCGCGCGGCGAAGCGTCAGAACGGCAGTCCGACATAGTTCTCCGCCAGCGCCGTCTCGGCGGCGACCGAATGGGTCAGGTAGTCGAGTTCGGCCTCCTGGATGCGCTGGTCGAAATCGCCGGTATCCGGGAAACGATGCAGCATCGTCGTCATCCACCAGGAGAAACGCACCGCCTTCCAGACACGCGCGAGCGCCCGTGCCGAATAGGCATCGACGCCGGCATTCGAGCGATCCTGATAGTGTTCAAGCAGTCCCTCGAAGAGATAGTGCACGTCGCTGGCGGCAAGATTCAGCCCTTTCGCCCCGGTTGGCGGCACGATGTGGGCGGCATCGCCGACCAGGAAAAGCCGGCCGAAGCGCATCGGCTCGGCGACGAAGGATCGGAGCGGCGCGATCGACTTCTCGAAGGACGGTCCGGTCACCATCGCCTCGGCATGATGCTGCGGCAGCCGCCGGCGCAGCTCGTCCCAGAAGCGCTCGTCGGACCAGTCCTCGATCTTTTCGTTCAGCGAGCATTGAATGTAGTAGCGGCTGCGCGTCTGAGAGCGCATCGAGCACAGTGCGAAACCACGCGGATGGTTGGCGTAGATGAGTTCGTGATCGACCGGCGGCACGTCGGCGAGGATGCCGAGCCAGCCGAAAGGATAGACCTTTTCGAAGGTGTGCAGGGCCGTTTCGGGAACTGACTTGCGGCTGACACCGTGAAAGCCGTCGCAGCCGGCGATGAAGTCGCAATCGATACGCCGGGTCGCACCATCCTTCTCAAAGGTGACGTAGGGTTGATGGCTGTCGAAATCATGCGGTTCGACATTGGCAGCTTCATAGATCGTCGTCGCCCCGGAGTGCTCGCGATGCTCCATCAGATCGCGCGTCAGTTCCGTCTGGCCATAGACCATGACGCGCTTGCCGCCGGTCAGATGCAACAGATCGATGCGGTGGTCGCGGCCGTCGAAGGCAAGCGAGAAACCGTCATGCGGCAGCCCCTCCTTGTGCATCCGCGCGCCGGCCCTGGCGCGATCCATCAATCCGACCGTGCCTTCCTCAAGCACGCCGGCGCGCACGCGGCCAAGGATGTAATCCTGGCTGACGCGGTCGAGAATGACGTTGTCGATGCTGGCTTCCGTCAGCAATTGCCCAAGCAAGAGCCCTGATGGGCCTGACCCGATGATGACGACCTTGGTTCGCATGCTCTCCTCCAGAATTGTCTTTTGACAAAATCTGCGCCGAGCGGGCTTCGCTCTCAATGGACAAATCCGCCATGAAATTGCACAAATCGAACATGACTTCAGGGAACGTGATATGAAGAAGACGGTTCCGACCTATGAGCTTTACGGCGAACGGACCGGCGAACGGCCGGATTTCTGGCTGCATTGCGAGACTATTCCGTCACGAAGCAGCCTCTACCACTGGGAGATCGGGCTGCACCGCCACGAAAGCTTCTTTCAGATCTTGTACATTGCCGGCGGCTCCGGCGACGCGGTCTTTGGCAACGCGGTGCACACGATCGAGCCGCCTATGGTTATCACCGTTCCGCCAGCCCTCAGCCACGGCTTCCGCTTCTCGCGCGACATCGACGGCTTCGTCTTCACCATCCTGGCGTCGCATCTGAAGACAACTCCCGGGGAACGCAGTCGTCTCGGCTCCTTTCTTGCGACCCCGCATCTGACCCGGCTCGATGGCCGCGAGGATGCGGCCTATGTCGCAGCAACCCTCACGCGTCTGGCCGGGGAATGGGAAACCAACCGCAGCAATCGCACCGACCTGTTGGATGCCTACCTTACCTCCGTGCTGACGCTGGCGGCACGTCTCGACGAGGCCAGCGACAGCCGAGACGATACAGCCGATAGCGAAAACGAACAGCGGGTCCAGCGCTTCCAGGCTCTTTTGCAGCAGCACCACCGCTCGCATCGGCCGGCCGCCGCCTATGCCCGCGAACTCGGCCTGTCGCTGACGCATCTGAACCGGATAACGCGTATCATCATGGGGCTCAGCGCCCACGAGATGATCTCGCGAAAGCTCATCGGCGAAGCGAGGCGCGAACTCGTTTTCACCAGGGCCAGCGTGCAGGAAATCAGCTTCCGCCTCGGCTTTGCCGATCCCGCCTACTTCTCCCGCTTCTTCCTGCGCCAGACGGGCATGACACCGCGCGCCTGGCGCATGGCTGAGCGGGAAAGGCTCGGCGCATAGAAGCACCGCCGACGCAATAGACGCTGGGATTAAGGAGCGGTCGTCCAATCCTCGACCCGGAGACCGGGCACACGATCGAATTCCCGCCTGTTGTTTGTCACCAGTATCAGGCCCTGCGATCGCGCGTGACCGGCAATCAATTGATCGTAAGGGCCTATCGGCGTCCCACTGCGCGCGAGTTCGGCGCGCAACTGGCCTGTATGGGTCGCTGCTGCCTGATCGTAGTTGAGAACCTCAAGACGCGCAGAAAAGCCTTCTATGACGGAAAGGTTGCGCTCGGGCATGGCGGATCTTTCCGCGCCATAGATCAACTCCATGAGACTGATCGAGCTGATGCATAGTTGGCCGTGGTGCCTGTTGAACGCCTCGCGAACCTGCTGTGGCCGGTTCTTCACCGTAAAAATACAGATATTGGTGTCGAGCATATATTTCAGCATCAGAGAGCCTCGCGCTCCTGTGGCGCCGGCTGCTCTCTCTCTGTCATGAAATCGGTCGTTACGGACTCGCCATCGAACCAACTGTCCCAGGCTTCGCCTGCGGGCGCAATGATCCGCGTTCGCCCCACCGCGACGATATCGACGCGTCTGACATCCTCTGGAAGTGCGACGGCCTTCGGCAGCCGGATCGCCTGACTACGATTGCTGAGGAAAACAGCGCCTTGCTCCGACATCTCTATCTCCGGGATATGCTTTACGTATATCCAAGATGGTATCGGTTGCGGGATATGTCAACGGGATATACAAAATCACTCGCAGCGATAGCATCTTCATCGACGTTGGCAGGGGCCGCGTGGCCCACCGCTGGTCGCCATAGGCCCGCTCGCCTTCCCACGGTCAAAAAGATTTTTGCAACGACTCAAAACAGGAGCAGAATCAATACTGGGGTCCGAGGGGGACCCGGAGGATATACGGAGGAAGACATGGCAGTACGCGATCCGTCGCCCTCGTTGTATAACGAGGATCTGGCACCGGCCGAGGAACGCCGGTGGGGCGCTTTCAGCATCTTCAATGTGTGGACATCCGACGTGCATAGCCTGTGGGGCTATTACCTCGCAGCAAGCCTGTTTCTGCTCTGCGGCAGCTTCGTGAACTTCGTCATCGCGATCGGCATCGGATCGCTGGTGATCTTCTTCCTGATGAGCCTCGTCGGAAATGCGGGCGTGCGCACCGGCGTGCCCTTCCCCGTGCTCGCGCGCGCCTCCTTCGGCACGTTCGGCGCCAACGTCCCGGCACTCGTACGCGCGGTCGTCGCCTGCTTCTGGTACGGCGCACAGACGGCCGCCGCGTCCGGCGCAATCGTCGCCCTTCTCATCCGCAACGAAGGCATGCTGGCCTTCCACCAGAATAGCCACATGCTCGGCCATTCGACGCTTGAGGTCATCTGCTACGTCGTCGTCTGGTCGCTGCAGCTGCTGATCATCCAGCGCGGCATGGAGACCGTTCGCAAATTCCAGGACTGGGCAGGCCCTGCGGTCTGGGTCATGATGCTGATCCTCGCCGTCTATCTCGTCGTCAAATCGGGAACCTTCTCCTTCGGCTCGGAAATCCCGCGCGACGTCCTCATCGAGAAGACCAAGGACGCGGGCGTTCCCTGGGAACCAGGCACCTTCCCGGCACTCGCGGCGGTCGCTGCCACCTGGATCACCTATTTCGCCGCGCTCTACCTGAACTTCTGCGACTTCTCGCGCTACGCGACGGATGTAAAGACGCTGCGTAAGGGCAATCTCTGGGGCCTGCCGATCAACCTGCTCGCCTTCTGCCTGGTCGCCGGCGTGACGACGACGGCGGCCTTTGCCGTCTATGGCGAAGTGCTGCTGCATCCGGACCAGATTTCGGCGAAGTTCGACAGCTGGTTCCTGGCTCTGCTCGCAGCGCTCACCTTTGCGGTCGCGACCCTCGGCATCAACGTCGTGGCAAACTTCGTGTCCCCGGCCTTTGACTTCGCCAATGTCTTCCCGCGGCAGATCAACTTCAAACGCGGCGGCTACATCGCCGCCCTGATTGCCCTCATCCTTTATCCCTTCGCGCCGTGGGAAACGGGTGCGGCACATTTCGTCAACTTCATCGGCTCGACGATGGGGCCGATCTTCGGGGTGATGATGGTTGATTATTATCTCATCCGCAGGGGCCAGCTCGATGTCGAGGCGCTTTACCACGAGAATGGCGAATTCCGCTTCCAGGGCGGCTGGCACGGCAGCGCCTTCATCGCCTTTGCGATTGGGGCGCTGTTTTCGTCGATCCTGCCGACGTTCACGAACATCCTGCCGGCCTGGTGGGGGACCTACGGCTGGTTTTTCGGCGTCGCGATCGGTGGGGCAATCTACTACGTCTTAAGGATCGGCGCACGCAAACCTGCCTTTGCCTCCTAGTCGTTCAATGCCGTACCCGGTCGGACGATCGGGTACGGCATCCACGACATCACGAGCCTCGGCTTGGGCGACCGAGAATTTGGCGGACACCTTCTTTGGTGAAGGGCTGAGCCAGTTGCTTTAGAAATCCCGGTGCGATCTGTCCCTTGATGCCGATATCGATCGAGGATGGACGGTTGGGGTTGTAGTAGGTCCTGAAGATCAAATCCCAGATCACGACGTTCTCGCCGTAGTTCATGTTGCCTTCGCGAAGGTCTTTCGAATGATGCCAGCGATGAAGGCGCGGCGTGCTGAAGACGAGATCGAAAATGCCGGTGCGCATATCGACGTTGCAATGGGTGAGGATGCCCATGAAGGCCGTAACGGCCCCAAGCCACCAGAAAACGTGGAGCGGCGCACCGAGGCAATAGAGCGGGATCTGGCTCATCGCGAGCTTGAAGAGCGAATCGGCAACGTGGAAGCGGCCGGTATTGATGACCCAGAGCCGGACGACACTGTGGTGCAGCGCGTGGAACCGCCAGAAGAACAGTTTTTCATGGGCAATGCGGTGCGCCCAGTAGAGTCCCAGTTCGGCTGTCACCACTGCCAACGCCACCTGAACCACCATTGGCCAATCCGAGGGCCACAATCCAAACTTCAGCGCGGCAAGCGGCTGCAGAATGTTGGCGGCGTACATGGGGAAGACGGCGGCGATCAACCCGGCCAGTTGCAGCAACCCCTTCGTCGCCAGCGTATGCCCGATGTCGTTTACCGTCTCGCCATCCGACAACAACCAGCGTCGCTCGTAGGGGATGTAGCGTTCGAGAAGGAACAGGACAAAGACCGCGGCGGCATAGACCGTCGCGAAGGCGATCATCGGGTGGGTGCTTGCGAAGGCAAAATAAGAACCCAACAGTCCAGAGAAGAACACCAAAGGCCAGGACAGATATCGCAGTATTCGCTTTAGCAGATACCTGGCCTTCGAAAGGGCGCAGCTGCGCTCTGAAATCATCAATTACGCTCCATCCATTCCAGCAACTCGCGGCATGTGCGCGGGCGGCCATCGCTGACGCGCCCGTCCGAACATGCATCCAGGCTAAGGTCCGGATCCGGCCAATCACCCCACCTCGTGCCGCCGTACATGCGCCTGATCTCGGCACAAGTGCGCGGCTTTCCGTCACTTAGCCGACCATCACGACAGGGATCGTACAGGTGCTGTGCTGTGCGTTGCGGATCGTCCGCAATCCACAGCCCTTTGTCGTCGGCATGCCCCGAACCCGCGCCGAACAGCATCATCCACATCGGCAAGACGACCAACCGCATCGACAACCGTCCTTGTTTGAAAACGTTATTGCCGAACTTTGGGGGGAGCGGATTACACGAGCATTGCGGGAAGCCGCAGGATGCAACCTGGTGCGTCCCGAAGCAACCTTTCATTGATTGGCGGCAGATGCCCGGGGCTCGGAGCACGCGCGCGCCCTGCTGGCGTTCTGGATCAAGCAGCGGCTCGTCGTCCTTCGCGAGATGACCCGGCTTGCGTGGCGATACATGATCGAAACACAGGGCGAGGCAGCGCTGTCGCCCCTGATGCCCTTCGTGCTGGAGCGCGCCTTACCCCAACCATCGACACCATTGCCGACACGCTCGGCCAATATGAGGACGGACCGTCCTTTCAGGCGGCGATCGACCTCGTCTGGCGCTACCAGCTGGCAGGACTGAAGTCGCTCATGGCTCCCAAGCATTGAGGTAAGGGTGGGCCAGGCTCTCAGTCGTCCGAATAGCGCTCCTCGCGCCACGGGTCGCCACGCATGTGATAGCCATTCTTCTCCCAGAACCCAGCGGCATCACCCGCGCGAAAATCAATCCGCGTCAGCCACTTGGCGCTCTTCCACAGATAGAGATGCGGAACAACGAGCCGCATCGGTCCGCCATGGGTGCGGCTGATCGGCTGCCCCTCCCAGTCCGTCGCCAGGATCGCGTCCTCGGAGGCGAAGTCTTCAAGCGGCAGGTTGGCAGTGTAACCGTCATAGCTCGTCAGCATGACGTGGCTGGCCTCGGGCTTCGGCATCACATGATCCAGCAGGTCGCGGGTCGCGACACCCTGCCAGCGGTTGTCATAGCGCGACCAGGTGGTGACGCAGTGCATGTCAGAAAGCCTGTCGCTTTGTGGCAGCGCCTTGAAGGCCGCCCATCCGAGCGACAAGGAATGCTCGACAAGGCCGGTAACATCGAGCCGCCAGCTTTCCGTCCGAATGATCGGCTGCTGGCCGAGGTCGAGCACCGGCCAATCCTTGACCAGGTGCTGGCCGGGCGGCAGGCGTTCGTCTTCCGGCCGGGCGATCCGTCCGGTCAGGAACTTGCCGTCTGCGGCCCAGCGTCGCTTCGTCGTCGTGAGTTTGGTTTCCGGCGGATGCGTGTCGTCGGTCATGAATCTTTACTCCCGGCCCGAATTCACTCGCCAAGCGGAAATAAGAAGGGCGCCGCTGCAGAACGTCAAGCGCAGGAGCGCGAAGTTGCTATCTTAGGACCAAGCGCAACGCGGCTTGCGTTTCCTTGAGCAGCGGCAGGTAACGCTCCGCCATCTCCGCTGCGGCCACATGCGCGGCCGGCGCACCGATGTTCAGCGCCGCAACGATCCGGCCGCGGTCGTTCTCGAGCGGAACGGCGATGGAGCAGAGACCAAGTTCCAGTTCCTGATCGATGAGGGCATAGCCCTGATCGCGCACCCGACGAAGCTCGGCGATCAAATCGTCAGGATCGGTTTTCGTATGGGGCGTGTTCGCCTTCAGGTTCGAACGCGCCAGGATCTCGCGCGCCTCGTGCTCCGGCAGTGCCGCCAGCCACACCCGCCCCATCGACGCGCAATAGGCCGGTAGACGCGAACCAGTCGTCAGGTTGATCGACATCACCCGCTTTTGCGAGGCCCGGGCAATATAGACGATTTCGGTACCATCAAGCACTGAGGCCGACGCGCTCTGCCCGGCGCGATCCGAAAGCTGGTCGAGGTAGGGCTGTATGATTGTCGGCAGCGGCGTCGCCGAGAGATAGGCATGGCCCAATCTCAGGATCTTTGGCGTCAGCGCGAAGAACTTGCCGTCGTAGTCGGCATAGCCGAGCTCGGAGAGCGTCAGAAGCGACCGTCTGACGGTCGCCCGGTCAAGGCCCGTGATCTTCGACGCCTCGGCGATCGACAGCTTCGGACGGGTCTCGTCGAAGGCTTCGATCACCGTCAGCCCTCGCGCAAAGCCGCTGACGAAATCCGTCTCTCGCATCTGACATCCCTCGATCTATCCGCCGGCATTTTGTGCGATATACGAACAAAAGTCAAATATCGCACAAAATATTTGACGGTTCGGTTCGATCGGCGCTTATTGGCATGCGGAAGAGAGCAAGCCGCCCCGCCGCCCGACAGGCCGCAGGCGCACCAAACAGCAGCGAAGAGAGGAAACATGGCGAAGATCGTTTCGCTCGCCGAGGCCGTCGGCGACAATGTCAGGGATGGCGACACCGTCGCCATGGAAGGCTTCACCCACCTGATCCCCTATGCCGCGGGCCATGAGGTGATCCGCCAGGGCCGCAAGGATCTCTATCTCGTGCGCATGACGCCTGACATTCTCTACGACCAATTGATTGGCGTCGGTGCTGCGCGTGGCATGAAGTTCTCCTGGGGCGGCAATCCGGGCGTCGGCTCGCTACACCGCTTCCGTGATGCTGTCGAAAACCAGTGGCCGCGTCCGCTGGAGATCGAGGAACATTCCCATGCGGCCATGGCCAACGCCTATGAGGCGGGTGCTGCCAACCTGCCCTTCGCGACGCTGCGCGGCTACATCGGCGCCGACCTGCCGAAAGTGAACCCCAACATCAAGTCGGTCACCTGCCCCTTCACCGGCGAGGTGCTCGCCGCCGTGCCGGCGATCCGCCCTGATGTGACGATCATTCACGCCCAGCGCGCCGACAGGAAGGGCAACGTGCTGATCGAAGGCATCGTCGGCGTGCAGAAGGAAGCCGTTCTCGCGGCCAAGCGCTCGATCGTCACGGTCGAGGAGATCGTCGACGAACTCAACCCGCCATCTCCCAACTCCCTCGTGCTCCCGGGCTGGGCGGTTACATCAGTTGCCCAAGTCCCGGGCGGCGCCTTCCCATCCTATGCGCACGGCTACTACCCGCGTTCCAACGCCTTCTACATCGGCTGGGACGAGATCGCCCGCGACCGCGACAGCTTCACCGCATGGATCAAGGAAAACGTGCTCGACGCCAAGCCGGAAGACTTCGCCAAGCATGCCGGCACCAAGCCGGCAAGAGCGGCCTAAAGGGAGGATAGAATGAGCGACTTCACCCCCACCGAAATGATGACCATCGCCGCCGCGCGGGCGCTCTCCAATGACGATGTCTGCTTTGTCGGCATCGGCGCGCCTTCTGCCGCCTGCAACGTCGCGCGGCTGACGCATGCGCCGGATATCACCTTGATCTACGAGAGCGGTACGGTCGGAACCAAGCCGGACGTGCTGCCGCTTTCGATCGGCGACGGCGAACTCTGTGACACGGCACTTTTCACTGTCTCGGTGCCAGAGATGTTCCGCTACTGGCTGCAGGGCGGCCGCATCACCACCGGCTTCCTCGGCGGCGCCCAGATCGACAGGTTCGCCAACCTCAATACCACGGTCGTCGGCCCCTATGACCATCCGAAGGTGCGGCTGCCCGGCGGCGGCGGCGCTCCGGAGATCGCTTCCAATTGCGGCCGCATCTTCATCACCATGGCACTGTCGAAGCGCGGCTTCGTCGAGAAGCTGCCGTTCATCACCTCCATGGGCCATGGCGAGGGCGGCGATCAGCGCGAGCGGCTGGGCATGAAGACCAAGGGACCGACCCGCGTCATCACCGATCTTTGCATCCTGGAACCGGATCCAGAGACGAAAGAACTGACGGTCGTTTCGATCCACCCGGGCGTGACCCGCGAGCAGATCGTCGAGAACTGCGGCTGGGCGATCAAGTTCGCCGCGCATGTGATCGAGACGCCAGCGCCGACGGAACTGGAATTGACAACCCTTCGCGACATCAATGCCCGCACCAAGAAGGCGCATCAGGGCGACAAGGAGGCTGCGTAATGGCCGAGGCATTCATCTGCGACTACATCCGCACCCCGATCGGCCGCTTCGGCGGTTCACTCTCCTCGGTGCGAGCCGACGACCTCGGCGCGATCCCACTCAAGGCACTCCTCGAACGCAACACCGATGTCGACTGGGACGCGGTCGATGACGTGATCTTTGGCTGCGCCAACCAGGCGGGCGAGGACAACCGCAACGTCGCGCGCATGTCGTTGCTGCTCGCCGGCCTGCCGGTCGGCGTGTCCGGCACGACGATCAACCGGCTCTGCGGTTCCGGTATGGATGCGGTGATCGCTGCAGCGCGGGCGATCAAGTCGGGCGAAGCCGAGTTGATGATCGCCGGCGGCGTCGAGAGCATGTCGCGCGCACCCTTCGTCATGCCGAAGGCGGATACCGCCTTCTCGCGCAACGCCGAGATCTACGACACGACGATCGGCTGGCGTTTCGTCAACCCGCTCATGAAGAAGCAGTACGGCGTCGACTCCATGCCCGAGACCGGCGAGAACGTCGCGGCGGATTTTCACGTTAGCCGCGAAGACCAGGACGCCTTTGCCGTCCGCAGCCAGGCGAAGGCTGCTGCAGCTCAAGGCAATGGCCGGCTGGCAAAGGAGATCGTCTCGGTGACGATCCCGCAGCGCAAGGGCGAGCCTGTCGTCGTCGACCGCGACGAACACCCGCGCGCAACGACGATGGAGGCGCTCGCCAAGCTTGGCACGCCTTTCAAGAAGGAAGGCGGTACGGTGACGGCCGGCAATGCCTCCGGCGTCAACGATGGCGCGACCGCCCTGATCATCGCGTCGGAAGCAGCAGTTAAGAAATATGGGCTGCGGCCGATCGCTCGCATTCTGGGCGGCGCGACCGCTGGCGTACCGCCGCGCATCATGGGCATGGGCCCGGCCCCCGCATCGAAGAAGCTGATGGCGCGCCTCGGCCTCAAGCAGTCGCAGTTCGACGTCATCGAACTCAACGAAGCCTTCGCGTCGCAGGGCCTTGCCGTGCTGCGCGACCTCGGCATCGCCGACGACGATGCGCGCGTCAACCGCAACGGCGGCGCCATCGCACTCGGCCATCCGCTCGGCATGTCCGGCGCGCGCATCACCGGCACGGCGGCCTTGGAGCTGCACGAAACCGGCGGGCGCTATTCGCTGTCCACCATGTGCATTGGCGTCGGCCAGGGCATCGCGGTGGCATTGGAGCGCGTCTAGCCGCCGCGCCAAGCTGCGACGCGGGACCCCGGTTGGCTCGGCCTCTCAATGAAGGCCGAGAAACTGTTTCAGTTCCGGTGTCTGCGGACGGGCGAAAACCTCTTCCGGCGGCCCGACTTCGTGGACACGGCCCTGATGCATGAACACGACCCGCGAGCAGACGTCGCGTGCGAATTTCATCTCATGCGTCACCATTAGCAGCGTCATGCCCTCGGCGGCAAGTTCGCGCACAACCGCCAGGACTTCCGAGACCAGCTCCGGGTCCAGCGCCGAGGTGATCTCGTCACAAAGCAGCGCGATCGGCTGCATGGCAAGCGCGCGTGCAATTGCCACGCGCTGCTGCTGCCCGCCTGAAAGCTCGTCGGGATAGGCGTCGAACTTGTGTGCGAGGCCGACGCGCTCCAGCATCTTGCGGGCGATCGCCTCCGCCTCTGGCTTCGGCGTCTTTTTCACGACCGTCTGCGACAGCATAACGTTGCCACCGACCGTCTGATGAGGAAAAAGATTGAACTGTTGAAAGATCATTCCGACCTTCAACCGCAGCGCCTTCAGATGCACCTCGTCGTCCAGGAGCTGCGCACCCGCAACTGAAATCGAGCCTCTGTTGATCGTCTCAAGGCCATTGATACAGCGAAGCAGCGTCGATTTACCCGAACCGCTCTTGCCAATGATGGCAATGACTTCGCCTGACGCGACATCAAGATTGATGCCTTTCAACACTTCCGTCGCGCCATAACTCTTGCGGACTTCAGTGATTTCGATGAGCGACATTGAGCTTCCTTTCGAGGATCTGGCTGCTCTTCGACAGGGGCCAGCAGAGCGCGAAATAGATGAGGGCCACGAGGCCGTAGACGGTGAAGGGCTGGAAGGTGGCGTTGGTGACGACAGTGCCGGCCTTCGACAGTTCGACAAAGCCGATGATCGAGGTCAGCGCGGTACCCTTTATGACCTGCACCGAAAAGCCGACGGTCGGCGGAACGGCGACTTTCATCGCCTGCGGCAGGATGACGTAACGCATCTGTTGCAGCCAGCCCATGCCGAGGCTGCCGGAGGCCTCCCATTGCCCCTTGGCGACCGCCTCGACACAACCGCGCCAGATTTCGCCCAGGAAGGCCGCGGTCCAGAGGACCAGCGCCAATCCTGCAGCAAGCCAGGCCGGTACGTCGATGCCAAATAGGCCGAGCCCGAAGAAGGCGATGAAGAGCTGCATCAGGAGCGGCGTGCCCTGAAACAGCTCAATGTAATATTTGGCGAGCGATCGCAGCGATTTGCGTTTGCTGATGCGCAGGAAAAGCAAAGCGAGCCCGACGATGCCACCGCCCAGGAAAGAGACGAGCGAAAGGACGACCGTCCAGCGAGTTGCGAGCAGCAGGTTGCGCAATATATCCCAAAGGGTGAACTCGATCATCGCGCGGTCCTCCGTGGGAAAATGAACCCGCCGATGATCGCCAGCGCTTGGCGAAGCAAGATCGCCAACGCGAGGTAGATGATCGTGGAAACGATGTAAGCCTCGAATGCGCGGAAAGTTCTCGACTGGATGAAGTTGGCGGCGAAGGTCAGGTCTTCGGCAGCGATCTGCGACACGACGGCGGAGCCGAGCATGACGATGACCACTTGGGATGACAGGGCGGGCCAGATGCGCTGAAGCGACGGCACCAGAATGACATGTCGAAAGGTCTCGAAGCGAGTCATGGCGAGACTGGCGCCAGCTTCAAACTGGCCCCTTGGCGTCGCCTGAATGCCGGCTCGAATAATCTCGCAACTATAGGCCCCGAGATTGACGATCATGGCGATATTGGCGGCTTGCAATTCGCTGAGCTGCAGGCCCAACGATGGGAGGCCGAAGAAGACGAAGAAAAGCTGGATCAGGAATGGCGTGTTGCGGATCAGCTCGACATAGGCTGCGACCACCGGCTTTAGCCAGGCCGGACCAAGCGCCCTCACCCAGGCGCAGCAGATTCCGAGCGAAATACCGGCGACTGCGCCAACCGCGATCAGTTCAGCGGTGATGCCTATCCCTTTGCCAATCTGAGGATAATATTCGAGCAGCCAGCCAAATTCGAAATGGTAATTCAAGATGCACCCCTGGTTTGACGAACATCCAGTGGCGCCGTCCCGCACTGCGGCGAGACGGCGCGGCGACGGTTGATCAGAGATCTGTCGGCAGGTCGGTGCCGAGCCACTTCTGCGCAATGGCGTTCAGCGAGCCGTCGGCCTTGGCGGCGGCGATGATGCCATTGACCTTTTCGAGAAGGGCGGGTTGCTCCTTGCTGAGCCCGATATAGCAGGGCGAGTTCTTGATAAGGAACTTCAGCTCCGGACGCTTCGGTGGGTTCTTGGCGAGAATGGCAGCGGCCACCACGTTGCCGGTTGCAACCGCCTCGACCTGCCCGGACAGGAAGGCAGAGATGGTGCCGTTGTTGTCTTCATAACGCTTGATGACGGTATCGGCCGGCACGATCTTGGTCAGTTCCAGGTCTTCGACCGCGCCGCGCGTGACGCCTACGACCTTGCCTGTAAGTTCCTCCGGCTTGGTGACCCCGAGTTCCGCGGGCGCGAACACGCCATTGAAGAAGGGGGCATAGGCGGCGGAGAAATCGATGACCTTTTCCCGATCTGGATTTTTGCCGAGGCTCGAAATCACCAGGTCGACCTTGTTTGTCTGCAGATAGGGAATCCGGTTCGCGCTAGTGACCGGTACCAGCTCGACCTTCACGCCGAGCTTGTCGCCGATCAGATTGGCCATGTCGACGTCATAGCCCATTGGCGCCATGTCCGTGCCAACGCTACCAAAAGGCGGAAAATCCTGGGGAACGGCAACGCGAAGCGTGCCGCGGGACGTGATATCGCCAAGCGCGTCGGCGTGGGAAACCGAGCCGAAGCCGATGGTGGCGGCCATCGCCGCCATGGCTATGAACAGTCGTCTTGCGAGCATTGGGTCATTCTCCTTTTTGGGTTCGCGGTGTTTTGCTGCGTGACGTCCTTGACGGCGGGGTCACGGTCTGGGGAGGAAGCGCGAGCGACCGCCGGAGGTCGGCCAGGGGATCGGGGTGTTGCGTCAGGTCCAGCCCGGTCTCCACCTCGTCCAGGTGCTCGACGGAAAGCGCGGCTGCTTTCGAAAAATCCCCTTGCTCCATCGCTTCGACGATGCGGCAATGCCCGAGGTGGGATTGCACGGCGTGAAAATCCGACTGATAGAGCATCGAGATCAGAATGGTTCTGGCCGTGAGATCGCGAAGGATCTCGATGAGAACGGCGTTATCCGCCAATTCGGCCACACGAATATGGAAATCGCCCATCAGGCAGGTGAGGCGCTGGCGATCGCCGGCTTCGATCGCCGCTTTCTCTTCGGCAAGGTGGGCATGCAGCCTGTCGCGGCCGCTCTCCGCCAGCCGCCGCATGCTGCGCAGCAGCCCAGCTTCGATGACGCGTCGCGCGCCGTAGACCATCGTCGCCTCTTCGGCAGACGGTTCCGCGACGAACCAGCCTCTACGCGGGCTGACATGAACGATGCAGCGTGTCTCGAGGCGCATCATCGCTTCGCGCACACGAGTCCGCGACACGCCGAAGAGAGAGGCCAGTTGGTTCTCGCTGAGCCGTGTGCCGGGCTTTATGCGGCCCGAGAGGATGCCGGAGACGATGGCCTTCTCGATCGGATTATGGAACGTCGGTGCTGCTCTATCTTGCATACAAGACAGGAATGCAAAGCCTGTGCCAGTCTCATATACCCGCGTCTTCAAAGGCTTGCGGGAGATCCGTTCTCATCTTTCGCCTATCCGGATGCAGTCAGCTCGCTTTCTGGGCACCGTTTTTCAGGCAGCAGATATCGGCGCGCCACCCACGTCCGGTCGGAGCGAGCATTCTCCTCTGCGCTGGCTGCCACTCATCGCATCCTCAGGTCGAAGCCGACCCGGACGTGAGTCTCGCGCCAAAACAGGCCATCGTCGCCACACCGCGCACCCGGATCTATGCACGGCGTGACGAGCGAGATCGGTTGGAAAGCGGGTCTGTTGCCCGCTTCCCTATCACTCCGTCCAGATCGCGACGTCGACCGGATCGAGCCTGCGGCCGCCGACATGGAAGGTCGCACCGGCCGCTGCCGGCACGTCGACGGCCGTCTTGCCGTAGTTGAAGGCGAAGGTAAGCTTGCCGCGACGGGTGATGCGCAGATCGCCGAGATCTGCGAGCGCCTCGACCGAAGCCCAACCAAGCGCATCGCCGATCACCTTGCTCAAGAATTCACCGCGTGCCGCGGTTGCCAGATACCGCGCCTTGTCGTTGCCGACTAGCGCCGGGGCACCATTGCGGTAGTCACCCTCGAAGGTCGCAAGCACGCTCTCTCTGGTCCTGACCGTCTCGCGCCAGACGCCAGCCGGGTAAGTCTCGTTGCCGTAAAGCACGCTCTCGGCATGAAACTCCGGAAGCGACTCGACGCGCGCGACGCTGACGTCGATCAGCGAGGCGAGCGGCCCTGGCGGCAAGCCTTCGGGAATGTGCATATCCTCGGTCTTGCTTCCACTGCGCGGTCCGAACAGAACCTTGGCGCCGGAAGCGGCTAGGTTCTGAACGAACGCCTGATCCGGAATTACGAGGTCGGGCGCCAGCACCAACTGGTAGCCCTCGAGATCCGAGTGCTGGCCGATGATGTCGACGTCGACGCCGAAGCGAGCGACGGTCGAGTACCAGTCGAGCGCGATCTGCGACGCCAGATAGGTGCGGCCCTGCGGCAGCGCCCGGGTCGCCCAGCGCGAATTATAGTCGAGCAGGATCGCGAGCTTGGCCTTCTCGCGGCGCTCGCCCTTCGGCAGCCGCTTCATCTCCTCGGCGACCTGCGCAACTTCGAGATATCCCTGGTCCGCCTCGCTGTTCGGCAAGAGCAGTCCGGCATGGAACTGTTCCTGCGCAAACGGCACCTGGCGCCAGCGGAAATAGGAAACCATGTCGACGCCATGGGCATAGGCGAGCCAGGTCCAGAGCCGGACCATGCCGTCGGCCGGCGACTGGTTGTGCGAAGCCCAGTTCACCGGACCCGGCTGCTGCTCCATCACCCAGACGCGACCGTTGCCGACGGCGCGGTAGAGGTCGTGGTTGAAGGCCGGCTGATCCGGATCGCCGACGCGGAGGTAACGGCCCTTGTCTTCGGAGGAGAGACGGCCGTTGAGCAGTCCACCCATCGGATAGACGTCCCACGACGCGATATCGATGTCCTCGCCGACCTTGTAGTGATCGAAATCGGTATTTTGCGACATGAAATTGTGCGTCACCGGACGGCCCGGCGAGTGTTTGCGGATGATGTCGACCTGCGCCTTGTTGAAGCTCTTCACCTGGTCGGAGGAGAAGCGGATATAGTCGACGATATGAGTCGGGCTCGGCTCTTCCACAAGATTGTTGGGAAGTTCGACCTCGTCGAAGCTCAGATAGTTCATTGCCCAGAATGCCGTGCCCCAAGCCCGGTTCAGTTCCTCGACCGTGCCGTAGCGCTCAGCCAGCCATTCGCGGAAGGCGCGCAGCGCCTCGTCGGAATAGCTGTAGATCGTGTCGTGGTCGCCATATTCGTTATCCGTCTGCCAGGCGTGCACGAAGGCATTATCGCCGTAGCGCTCGGCCATGGCTTGCGAGATGCGCGCCGCTTCGATGCGGTAGCGGCGGCTGGAAAAGCAGTAGTGACGGCGGGCACCGAACTTGCGCACCACGCCCTTGACGTCGACGGGCAGGATGTCGGGGTAGCGATCGATCAGCCACTTCGGCGGTGCTGCCGTCGGGGTTCCGAGGATCACCTTGAGGCCAGCATTTCCGAGCACCTCGATCGCTTCGTCGAGCCATTCCCAATGGAACTCGCCCGACCTCGGCTCGATCTTCGCCCAGGCGAATTCGCCGATGCGCACCCAGGCAAGCCCGAGCTCGACCATGCGGCGCGCGTCCTCTTCCCACTTCGCGCGCGGCCACTGCTCCGGATAGTAGCAGACGCCGAGTTCCAGCATGTCCGTCTGCTGCTCTTTGGCGTTGAAGCGGTTCGATCTCGTCAGGGGCATGTGCACGGGTCCGGTCCTTCGTCATTTCATTCGGCCGGTTGGTTCCAGCCTCGGGTTTTGTCTGTCTCGTCTTGAATATAAACGTTTATATTCAAGAACATGAAAGGGCGCCCTAATCGGGCGAAAAGTTCGTCAACGGTTCGGGTTCAAGCGATCGTCGCAGCGTTCGATGAGGTTTGGCATCAGGAGCGTCTGCAGCGCCTCCGGCGGCTCGCCCTCCATGCGCCTCAGGATATAGGCACCGAGCAGGCTGCTCGGTTCGCTGATCGGCAGGTAATAGGTGGTGATCGGCGGCGCGAAATACTGGCTGACATTGAGGTCGTCGGTGGCATTGATCACCGCATCACGCCCATGCACCAGACCGCGCTCATGGAAGCCGGAGAAGGCACCGAGCGCCGAGGCTTCATTGGCGCAGATATAGGCGGTCGGCGCATTGCTGAGCTCCGACATCGTCAGCACGTTTTCGCGGCCGAAGGCGGGCGTCAGCCGGCCGTGGGCAACGAGGGCCGGATCGTAGGGCAGGCCAGCGACTTCAAGGGCACGCTTGTAAGCTTCGAGCCGGGTGATGCCATAGCTCAATTCCGAGAGCGGGTTGAGCAGTGCGATACGGCGATGGCCGCGCTCGACCAGCCGCGCCATCGACACCCGGATCATCTGCTCGTTGTCGGCATCGACATAGGCATGCGGCGCGTTGTGGATGCTGGTGCCGTAGGTGACGAAAGGAAAGTCCGCCGCCTGCATGGTGCGGATGCGCGGGTCGTCGGCGCGAGTGCCCGAAATGATGATGCCGTCGGCCTTCTTCAGCGACACGATCTGCTTGATGACCGCCTGACTTTCCTCGAAATTGCGAACGGCATAGAGCGAAACGCGATAGGGGCTGTCTTCCAGCGCCCAGGAAATGCCGCTCAGGAGCTGGGCGTATTCGACGCCTTCCCATTCGTTCTGTTTCGGGCCCGGCGCCGTCATGATCGCGGCGACCTGGTAGGTCTTGCCGGTGCGCAACTGTACGCCATGCATGTTCAGTTCGTAGCCGACGCGTTCAGCCGCCTCGATCACGATCGCGCGCGTCTCCGGGCGAACCTGAGGCGAATGCTTCAGGGCCTTGGACACGGTGGCGATGGAAAGCCCCGTCTCCAGCGCGATGGTCTTGATCGTCGGTCTCTGCATGGCGTCTCTGCTCGTCACGGGTTGCTAGATCACGATGATTTGGGTCGGCTGAGCGATGCCGCCAGCTGAAGATAGACTGCGGATGTCCAGGCGAATGCCCGATCGCGAAGGCCCCTCCCCGAGCGCGCATCGAAGTTTTCGGCCATACCGCTTTTGCTGGCAAGTGAACAGAACTTTTCCGCGACTTCATGCGCAAGTTCAATCTGCCCTTGCCGGCGAAGACCGTCCCAGAGAAGCAGCGTGGTCGGCGCCCAGATCGGCCCGCGCCAATAGCCGTCGTCCTCGTAGAAGGAACTGAGCGGGCTCTCTGTCGCCGGTCCCCATTCGGTGATGAAGCCGCCAGCAACGAGTCTTGCAACGAGCTTCTCGCGCATCTCAGGCACCAGTCGCGCGCCCAAGAGCAGCGGCATGAACTGAATGAGGTTTTCTCCCGGCAGGATCCGCTCCGGATCCGCGGCGAGCCGCGCGCCAAAAGTCTCGCCGGTCCACAGACGTTCGAACAGCAGGGTCTGCAGCTCATCCGCCTTGCGGCGCCACATCGCCTGACGCTCCGCGTCTTCCTCCAGCAGGTTCGCGAGCGTCTCGCAGGCGAGGACCAGGAAAACCGGCAGGTCCGGCGAGATCACCGGGCCGCCTTCGGCAAAGAAGGTGGCGTTGTCCCAGCCGCTGTCGTTGCCGTGGAAATAGGACGGCAGGCTCGCCGCATCCTTGCGGCCATGAGTCAGCCAGTAGTCGACCTGGCGGCCGATGGCATCGCGCAGGTAAGACTTGCGCTCTGCCGTGAGGAAAGACGGGTCGGCAGCCGAAATCAACGATACCGCCCAGCCGTGCACAGGCGGCTTGGTAAAAGCGAAGAGCACGTCGCGGTCGTTGATATAGTCAGGCAGCAGGCCGGAGGCATCCTGGTGATCGAAGATCGCCGCGAACTGGTCGAAGGCGAGATCCGGGTCGAAGGCGGCGACGCCGAGGGCGGAAAAGGCGTTATCCCAACTCCAGATGTTGATCATGTGGTTCTTGGACATATAGATCGCCGGCCGCGTCAGCGCACCGCCGGCGGGCACGCCGTTAGCCCAGAGCAGATAGCTCGCGAGACGATGCGCCTCGTCCTGGCCTGCGACGCCCTTGGGACCGCGTGTGTGCCATTCGGCGAATTCGGCCGCGGCGCCTGAAAGAGCCTCGGCGAAACGCCCGGGCCGATCGACTGGCGGCACGGTGCGGAAGAAATCGACATTGCCCTCGAAGGCTCCCGCGCTGGAGAAGGCGAAGGAGACGTCTTCCGAATGATCGCGCTGCCAGGCACCGGTGACCTTCAGCTCGCCAGCGATCGCCCGGGGGATGAACTTGACGTTCTCGACCGCGGCGACCAGGCAATCCTCGCCCTTCGGCGTGCGGTAGACGTAGTCGTAGCGCGATCCTTCGAGATGGAAGCGGACGCCCGCCTTCTTGCCGGCGACGTGCAGCCTTTCCCCTTCGCCGATGACGAAGGTGACTTCTCCTTCGCCGACGCGGGCGTCGAGCCGCTCCGGTGAAAGCACGAGCACAGGCGCCATGGTCTCGCCATCAGCATCGAGAAACTCGACGCGGCAGAGACGCCCGAGCGACGGCCGTTCGTCGCCGCCGGCGACATGGCGCAGATAAAGCGCGCGCTCGCCATCGCGGCCCGGCACCCGCATCATCGAGAGCGTCAGGAACCGGCCTCTGCGGCTGAAGGGCACGAAGTCGATATCGAACAGCATGCCGTTATCCCTTCACCGACGATCCGACCGCGCCATCCATGATGTAGCGCTGGGCGACGAAGAACAGCGCGAGTGGCGGCAGGCAGAGGATGACGGTGATCGCGGCAATCGAGGTCACGTCCACCTCGTGCAATCCCTTGAACATCGAGAGGCCGAGCGTCAGCGTGTATTTCGACTGGTCGTTGAGGAAGATCAACGGGCCAAGATAGTCGTTCCAGGCGTTCATGAAGTGGAAGGTGCCGACCAGCACCAGCGCCGGCATCATCAGCGGCAGATGGATGCGCCAGTAGATGTCGAAGGCGTTGGCGCCATCCATGCGCGCGGCCTCGTCGATCTCCATCGGCACGGTCATGATGTACTGCCGGAGCAGGAAGACGAAAAAGGCGTCGGCAAAGTAGGCCGGCACGATCAGCGGCTTCAGCGTGTTGATCCAGCCGAGCAGGTTGAACTCCATGTAGAGCGGGATCATTTTCACGTCCCAAGGGATCATCATGGTCGCCAGCAGCAGGATGAACAGCGGATCGCGACCGGGAAAGCGGAAGCGGGCAAAACCATAGGCAACCAGCGACGAGGAGATCAGCTGGCCGATCGTCGACAGCACCACCACGATCAGTGAGTTGGTGAGGTAGGTGCCGAATGGCTGCTTGTTCCAGGCGGCGGCAAAGTTCTCCCAATGCCATTCGGACGGCCAGAAGACCGGCGGGAACTGGTAAAGCTCGGCGGAGCTTTTGATCGCCGTCATGAAGGTCCAGTAGAACGGCGCGATGAACAGCGCCGAGAGCAGGATGAGCGTGGAATAGAGCAGCGTCTTACGCATTGTTCTCTCCATCGTTCTGGCGAACTTCGCCTTCGTAATAGACCCAGGCGGCCGACCAGCGCATGACGCCGAGGCTGAGCATGAGCACGATGATGAACATCACCCAGGAGCCGGCGGCGGCGTAGCCCATGTCGAAATACTTGAAGGCGTTGTCGTAGATGTACATGGCGAAGAAATAGGTGGAGCCGAGCGGTCCGCCCTTGGTCAAGAGAAGCGCGATCGTCAGCTGCTGGAAGGCCGAGATGATCGAGGTAATGAAAGTGAAGAGCAGCATCGGACCGAGCATCGGCAGGGTGATGAACACCATCTGCGCCCAGCCGGGAACGCCGGAGACGGTCGCCGCCTCGTAGAGTTCCTTCGGGATGGCTTTCAGGCCGGTGAGCAAGATCAGCATGGTGCCGCCGAGGCCCCAGAGGCTGGCGATGATGATTGCGACGATCGCAAGGTTCGGATCGCCGAGCCAGTTCGGACCGTCAATGCCGACGAAGGACAGCATGAAATTCAGAAGACCGTATTCCCTGCTGTAGATCCAGCTCCAAATCGTCACCAGGGCGACGCCGGAAATGACGCTCGGCAGGTAGAAGGCGGTGCGGAAGAAGCCGCTCGCGAAGGTGATGTGATGCAGCATCAGCGCCAAAAGGAACGACATGACGATGTTGAACGGCACGTAGATCGCCGCAAACTTCACCGTGATCCACAGGCTCTCCCAGAACTGCGGGTCCTCGAACAGCATGGAACGATAGTTTTCGAGCCCGACGAACGTGCGTTCACCGACGACCGGCCAGTCGTAGAAGCTCATCGTCAGCGAGAAGACGAGCGGGCCGAGCGTGAAGAACAGGAACCCGAGAACCCACGGGGAGATGAACAGATAGGGTGCTGCATAGCGCGCGATGGCGGAGCGCTTGCGCCTTGCCACCTTTGGCTCTGCACCGGCATAGGTCATATCCATCTCCCCGTACTCCCTTTTCTTACTTCATCAGCCGCTTCGAGCGGTTGACCGCATCATCGAGATGCTGCTTGGCATTGCCCTGGTCGATCATCGTCGCTTCGATGGCGCGGGCGAGATTGTCCTGGACCTTGCCCCAGTTGGCGTTCTTCAGGAACGCATGGGTCTCGGTGTTCGAGGTGGCGAGAATGTCGAAGAAGGGCTTGTAAATCGGGTCTTTGGTCATGCCCTTTTCTTCTGCCACGCTGGTGCGCACCGGCAGGTCGTTGACGCGCATGGCGACGGCTTCCGGCGAAGAGAAGAACTTGACGAATTCCCAGGCGAGATTCGGATGGGCCGCGTCCTTGGCGATCGAGATCGCCGAGACGCCGAGCGCGGAATGCGCGGTCTTGTCGCCGAACTTCGGCAGTGGTGCCACGCCATACTTGACGCCGGAAGCATCGATGCCGGACTTCGACCACATGGCGCTCTGGAACATCGCGATCTTGCCGCCCTTAAAGAGCGTGCTGCCTGACGTGTCGTCGCCGAGGTTCAGCGTGATCGCTTCCTGCTTCTTGGCCATGTCGCCGAACATGTCGAGCACCTGAGCGGCGGCATCGCTGTTCATGTAGCCGTCGATCTTCTTGCCGTCGTCGGAGATGTATTTGGTACCGTTCGACCAGAGGAACTGCTCGAAGTCATAGGGATCGGGCTTGGCGTCGACGGCAAAGCCATAGACCTTGTTCGGCTCGTCGCGGAATTTGGCTGCCTTGGCGCGCAGGTCGTCCCAGGTCCAGCCGTCCTTCGGCTCCTCGACGCCGGCCTTGGCGAACATGTCCTTGTTGTAGAAGACAACCTGGGTGGTGAAGCCCGACGGCATGCCGTAGGTCTTGCCCTCGACACGAACAGTGTTCATCAGGCCCTTGGGGAAATCGTCGGGCTTGAGCTCGGCCGCGTCCTTGGCGATCAGGTCGTCAAGCGGCTTCAGCGACGTGTAATACTGCGGGAAGTTCCACATATACATGACGTCAGGCGGGTTGCCGGCACCGAAGGCGGCGATCAGCTTCTGATCGTAACCATCGGCATAGGGCTCGACCTGCACCTTCACGCCCGGGTGCTTTTCCTCGAACTTCTTGGCGATTTCCTGCTGGATCGCCAGGCTTTCGTCCGTGTCCCAGGTCGCAAAGCGCAAGGTCTCTTCCGCGCGGGCCGTGGCGGTTCCGGCCATTGCCAGAACCATCAGCGAGCCGATGATCGACTTCCTGTTGAGCATGCTTCTCCTCCTCATTCGGGTCACGCGACCCGCTTTGCCTTTTCCTGATTGATGAGCGCCTGCGTCTCGGCATCGAGCCTGCGCGCGACCGCCTGGCCGTCGCCGTCGAACAGATGGCAATGTTCTGCCGGCAGGCGCAGGTGCACGCGCTCGCGGGCGGAAACCGGATGCGTGCCGCGGACGACAGCGGTCATGTCGCCGCCGTTCTCAAGGCTGATATGGACGTGGCTTTCGGTGCCTAGCCGCTCGACCAGGCGCACGTCGCCGACGAGATGGCTTTCTTCGGCCGAGACCAGCTCGATCTTGTCGGGGCGAATGCCGAGCGTGACGGATTTGGCTTTGGCAATCGGGGCTGCGGCCAGCATCTCGAGCTTGAGCGGATGGGCGAGACCGCCGCCGTTGAGCGTCACCGATGTATCGACCTGCCCGGTCACTTCGGTGGTGACGAAGTTCATGCGCGGCGAACCGATGAAGCCGGCGACGAACAGATTGGCCGGCTGATAGAAGAGTTCGAGCGGCGTGCCGAATTGGCTGACCTTGCCCTTGTCGAGCACCACGACGCGGTCGGAGAGCGTCATCGCCTCCACTTGGTCGTGGGTCACGTAGATCATCGTCACGCCAAGGCGCTCGTGCAGAGCGGCGAGTTCGACGCGCATGGTGACACGCAGGCCGGCATCGAGGTTCGACAGCGGCTCATCGAGCAGGAACAGCTTCGGTTCGCGCACGATGGCGCGGCCGATCGCCACGCGCTGGCGCTGGCCGCCGGAAAGCTGGCGCGGCTTGCGGGAAAGCAACTCCTTGATACGCAGGATGTCGGCGGCGTTGTCGACGCGGCGGTCGATCTCGTCGCGCTTCATGCCGTTCAGCGCCAGGCCGAAGGACAAGTTCTTGCGCACGTTCATGTGCGGATAGAGTGCGTAGTTCTGGAAGACCATGGCGATGTCGCGCTTGGCCGAGGAGACGTCGGTGATGTCGCGCTCGCCGAGGCGGATGGAGCCGCCATCCAGATCCTCAAGCCCGGCAATGGAGCGAAGCAGCGTGCTCTTGCCGCAACCCGACGGGCCGAGGAAGCACACGAACTCGCCGTCGGCGATATCGAGGTTGATACCCTTCAAGACTTCGAGCGAACCAAAGCCTTTGCGCAAATTTTCGATACGGATCGCTGCCAACGGGCCCTCCCTGCCGGCAAGCGCTTAGCAGAGGCCACCGGCACGAGCTTTGCGCTTAGTTAAACGTTTATATGCACGATAAAAACGTTTAACTTTCTTGTAAAGCGGAAAATCGCAGCGATCCTATTTTGCTGTTGAAGGCCGAAGGCAATGGCAAAACGGCCGCCCGGAGGCGGCCGTTTTTGGCTTTCTATCTCAGACGCTTAGACGCCCCAGCGTTTCATCGAGCGCATTGAGGAAGCAGTCGCAATCCTCGGCGCTGAAGGGTGCTGGCGGCTTCACCTTCAGCACATTGTGGTGCGGCCCCTCGCTGCTGAGCAGGATTCGGTGCTTGCGCTTCATCTCGGCAATGACGAAATCGAGTTCGCGGGCTGCCGGCTCCAGCGTCTCGCGGTCGCGCACCAGTTCGATGCCGTTGAAGAGGCCATGGCCCCTGACGTCGCCGATGATCGCGTGTTTGCTGGCGAGCGCCCGCGCACCGTCCATCAGCCGGTCGCCGACGACGCGGCAATGGTGCATCAGCCGCTCGTCGCGGATGACGTCGAGCACGGCAAGGCCGATTTCGGCCGAAACCGGATTGCCGCCGAAGGTGTTGAAGTACTCCATGCCGTTGGCGAAGGAAGCCGCGATCGCCTCTGTCGTGACGACGGCCGCCATCGGGTGGCCGTTACCGATCGGCTTGCCCATGGTGACGATGTCAGGCACGACGCCCTGCAGCTCGTGCGCCCACATATGACTGCCGACACGGCCAAAACCGACCTGCACCTCGTCGGCGAGGCAGAGACCGCCGACCGCGCGCACATGTGCATAGGCTTCCCGGAGATAGCCTTCCGGCAGCGATAGCTGCCCGCCGGTTCCGAGAATGCCCTCGCTGAAGAACAGTGCAGGGCGACGACCATCGGCCGCAAGTGCTGCCACCTGGTTGCGCACGTCCTCGGCATATTTCCTGCCCGCGTGCTCATCACCGTAGCGGTAACGCCCGCGATAAAGGTCGGGCATCTCGGCGACCTTCACATGCGCCGCCTGCCCTTCCCCGCCCTTGCCGGCAAACTTGTAGGGGCTGACGTCGATCAGGCTCGACAGATGGCCGTGATAGGCATGATCAACCGTGATGATGTCACGGTTGCCGGTGTAGGCGCGCGCCAGGCGGATGGCGAGATCGTTCGCTTCGCTGCCGGAATTGACGAAGAAGCAGACGTCCAAGGGCTCCGGGAACTGCGCCGCAAGCCGGCGGGAATATTCGACCAGCGAATCGTGCAGATAGCGCGAATTTGTGTTGAGCCGCTGCATCTGCGTCTGCGCCGCCTTGACGACACGCGGGTGGCAATGGCCGACGTGGCAGACATTGTTGACCATGTCGAGCCAGCGCGTGCCGTCCTCATCGATCAGGTGCGCGCCCTCGCCGCCAACGATCTTCAGAGGTGCTGAGCTATAGGCGAGACTGAGCGACCGGCCGATACGGCGATGACGCTCGCGCACCAGGAATTCCTTGTCGCGCGACACGATCACCGAGACTGGCACGGAGAGGCCAAGCACCGCGCTCGGGTCCGGGCTCACTTCGCGCCACACCTGCCACTGGTCGCGCACGCCGACGCCATGCATTTGACCGCCGAGGCCGAGATGATCGGTGACGATCTGGAAATGCAGATGCGGCGCCCAGTTGCCATTTTCCTCGGCCGCGCCGAAGGCGGCGAAGACCTCGCCCTTGGCGATCGCCTGCCCCACGGAGAGCTTGGCGACGCTTTCGCGTGACAGGTGGCCGTAGAGCGTCCAGAAGCAGACACCACCATCGATCTCATGCTCGAGCAGCACGGTCGGGCCGAAACCGTAGGGGACGGCGTCATCGTGAATGAAGGCGACCTTGCCGGAGAAGGGTGCCGAAACCGGCTCGTGCGCCGGCGCGAAGATGTCGACGCCGAGATGTACCGAGCGACGCGCGCCTTCCACCGATGTTTCGTAAGCCTCACCCTGATAGATGCCCCGGTCTTCGCCATAAAGACCGATGCCAAAGGCCGCACGCTCGCTGCCGATCTGCGCGGCTATGCGCGCCTCGGCTTCTGCGGCATCGAGGCTCGCCCATCGCGCGGCCTCCGGGGCGGATGCGGAGAAGTCGAACACAGCGACCTTCGGCTTAGCGACGTCAGGACGTACCATCGGCGCAAAATCGTGCGCGTTCTTCTCGAGCCAACGGACGACCGCGGCCGCATGCGGAAGCGGCGCCAAACCGCAGGCATCGCGGATGCGGGCAATGGCGATCGCCCGGTTCTCGCTCCGGAGACGTTTCAGTTCGCGCCAGACATCCTCCTGGCTGACGAGCAGGTAGGTATTCTCGGGGTTCTCGCGGATCTGCTTCGCCGCCATGCACATGCTGACGGCGTAGCGGGTAAGCACGAGATCGAAGACCAGCTCGACTTCGACTTCACTCAGCGGGTTTACCTGATGATAGGCACCGCTGAGTGCAGCGATGGTTCCGACCGGATCGGCCGATCCAATCAGCGCATAGGCCGCGGCGACCGCGATTTCGATAACGCGCCAGGTCTCGACCATGTCGCCGAAATCGAGCAGGCCGCTGACCTCGCCCTTCCCATCAAGCAGCACGTTGTAATCGTTGGCATCGTTGTGAATGACCTGCATCGGGCAGGCCGCCAAGCGCGGCAGCACCGTTGACGCAAAATGATCGAGGATCGCGGCGACTGCCGCACGCTTGTCGGTGCCGTCGATCAACTCCACGTGCTTGCGATGCATGTCGGCCCGGCCGATATCCCAGGCATAGAGCCGCTTGGCGCCGGCATGGGAAAAGCCTTCGAGGCTGCGGTCGAGGCCTGCCAGCAGGCGGCCGAGGCTTTCGGCACTGGCGGCGTTGCGTATCGGCGCTTTCGCCCAGATATCGCCCGGCAGCCAGGAGAGTAGCCGTGCCGTGCGCGGGCCGCGAAGCTCGATCTTGCTGGTGACGGCGCCGGCGCGGTCGCGAAGCGCGCGCGAGACCGACAGATCGGATGCCTTGGCGGCAAGATGTTCCAGCACCGCCACCTGCATGTCGAGCTCGTCGGCGTCGCCGGTCGCGTGCAGCTTCAGCAGGAACTCCTGGCCATCGGCGGCCGAGACCCGGTAGTTGAGATCGTGCTCGCCCGGCAGCGGCGAGAGGCTCGCCTCGATGCCGTAGGTGTCGCTGAGCCAGGCGCGGATCGTCGCCAATTCCGGCTCGGTTCTCAAATCTCTCTCTGCCATTTTCTCTGTCCTGTCACCACGAAACCTGCCGCCCGTCAAAGGCGCGAAAACTGCCGCTATCGGCCAAATCTGCCCTGTCGATGATCGCCTTCAGCCCGGCCGCACTGGACGCGACGGAAACGACGGCGTCGCTGCCGCCCATGTCCGTCTGCACCCAGCCGGGATGCAGCGACAGCACCGAAATCCCGTCGCCCTTCAGATCCTGGGCGAGCTTGACCGTCGCCATGTTCAGCGCCGCCTTCGAGCAGCGATAAGCGTAGTCGCCGTCGTCGTCGTCGAGCGTGCCCTCGGCGAGTGAGCCGGCGCGGCTGCTGATGTTGGCGACGACCCGACGCTCTCCATCCTTAAGGCTGGCAAGAAGCGCCCGCGTCACCAGAAGCGGCGCCAGCGCGTTGACGCGCATGACAGTGAGAAAGTCGTCCGTCTCAAGCGTTGGAAGGCCGCCCGTGTCGCCGCGCACGGCGGCATTGTTGATCAGCACGTCGATCGCCACGCCCTGAAGCGCCCGTCCAACAGCCTCGATCGAGGCGGGGTCGGCGACATCCAGGTGAAACCGATCCGTTTCGTCCGTGCGCGGAATGGACCCCCGCGCACAGCCGAGAACGCGCCAGCCGTCCTCGGCATAGATCCGCGCCAGTTCTGCCCCGAGCCCGCGGGAAGCGCCTGTAATCAGCACGGTGCGATGTCTAGCGGTGCTTGATGTCATATTTCCGCTCGATCATGTTGACGAGGCTGGCGGCAGCCAGCGTCAGGAAGATGTAGAAGATCGCCGCCGAGTTATAGGGCGCGAACGGCAGGAAGCTTGCCGACTGGAACTCGCGCATGCGCTGGGTGATGTCGCGGATCGACAGGATCGACAGCAGCGACGTGTCCTTGAGGATCGCGATCAGTTCATTGCCGAGCGGCGGAATGATGATGCGGAAGGCCTGCGGCAGAACGACGAGGCGTGCCGTCTGCCAGCGGTTGAGGCCGATGCTGCGCGCCGCCTCGACCTGGCCGACCGGAATGGCGTTGATGCCCGAGCGGAAGATTTCGGCGAGATAGGCCGAGTAGGCAAGCGCCATCGCGACGATGCCGCGCATCAGGTTCGGCGGGTCGAGCACGCCTTGGGTCGCATCCTTGAGCGCGCCGCTCAAGGGCAGGCCGACATAGAGCACGATCACAAGCATGGGGATGCCGCGGATCGTATCGACGATGAATTCCGAACCGATCGCCAGCGGGTGGCGCTGATGCAGGTAGCCGCCGAAGGTCAGCAGGCCAAGAATGATGGCAAGCACGGCAACGGTGACACCCGCTGCCCGATCGCGGTCGTTCAGTGCTTCGGTCTTCCAGAGCACGGGCATGTCGGCTGGCGCGGAGGCTGCCGGCAGCAGTGCTGCCGAAACGCCCTCGCCCTTGGCGATCGAGGCCAGCGCCTCGGTTGGGCCGACAAAGGTGCGCACCGGGGTCTCCGCTTGCGGCGCGCCGTCATACTGGCCGAAACGCACGGCGCCGATCAGGCCCGCCGGTGTGTTGGTGACGATGCCGACCTTGCCCCCAAGCGTGCCGGCGAGCACATAGGTATCGCGCGGCTGCAGCAGGAACCAGCCGGCGGCCAGCGCCAGCACCAGCGTAGCAATGGCGAAGTAGAGGCTGGTCCTGACCGTCGATCTGAGTTGCAGCAACCCGACCCAGACAAGGCCCATCAGCGCTGCCAGGATGTAGGCCGCTATCGCCGCACGGATGGTGGTCGCGACGCCCGCGGCAAATGCGATGTGGGCGAAGAAGAAGACGAAGACCAGACCCGCACCGTTGACAATACCGAGGATCCAGCGGGCAAGGCGCCGCACCCGGTCGTCAGGCGCTGAGCCTGAACGTTTGCTCAGGAAGAAAAGGCCGAGGCCGATCACGGTAACCGCGAAATAAAGTGGGAACAGCCACGCTTCGACGCCACGCACCATCAGATCGGCCGCCTCGGTCAATTGCCGTGGCGTCACGCCCTTGGCGATCAGTGTCGACTTGAACGGATCGACACCGTTGGCAACGACGGATGCGACGAAGGGATGGATGTTGTGGCCGATGACGAGGACGGCCGCCGCGGCAAGATTGAGCACGGCTGCGACATTGGCCAGTCGCGGACGCGGCGCCTTGGCGCGCGAGAAAACGAGCAAAGTGATCCCTGACGCAAACGCGATCGCCAGCGCCAGAAAGCCCGGCACGAAGGCCGACGAGCCGTTTTCGACACCGAGGATCGCTCTCAGCGAGCGTTGGTAGTCGCCGGAGGAAATGAAGAGATAGATGATGAAGGGCAGCGCGGTCAGGATGATGAGATTGCTCGGACGCACGCTTCTCAGGAACGACATTCATTCCTCCGGGGCATAGTAGACAGACGGAAGACCCGGAGTGCGAGCACGCGCTCCGGGTCCGATCGGCATTGTGAGCTTACTTGAGGCCCCAGTATTTGTTGACGAGCTGGTCGAGCGTGCCGTCGTCCTTGATCATCTTCAGGCCCTCGTTGAAGGCCGCAACGTTTTCGTCGCCCTTGCGGAAGACGAGACCGAGCGGATCGGATTCAAGGTCCTTGATCGCAACGACGAGCTCCCCGGCGAATTCGCGTTCGTAGGCGGCCGCATTGGCGCCGTTGATGACGACGCCGTCGACGTCCTTGTTCTTGAGCGCGATGATCGCGGCGCTGAAGGTATCGTAGGCGGCGACGTTCTCCTTGCCGACGACACCCTCGGCAACCTGGGCATCTGTCGTGTTCGCCTGGGCGGAAAGCTTTCTGCCGGCGTCCTTGAAGCGGTCGAGCGTGATGCCCTGGTCTTCAACGCGCATCAGCACCGCCTGGCTGTTGACGATGTAGGGATCCGAGAAATCCATCGCCTTCTTGCGCTCCTCGGTGATCGAGACGCCCGACGCGACGAGGTCGAAGCTGCCCTGGTCGAGGGCTGCGAAGATGCCGTCCCAGCCAGTCGTGACGAATTCGGCCTGGCAGTTGATCTTGGCGCAGACGGCGTTGACCACATCGACATCGAAGCCGACGACCTGTCCGGTCGCCGGATCGATGCTCTCCATCGGTGGCGAGGTCGTGTCGGAGCCGACCTTCAGCAGTTTGCCGCCGAGATCGGCGGCGTGAGACACGCTCGAAGCAAGGGCTGCTACAGCCAGGGCAATCATCAGTTTTTTCATGGTTCTCCTCCTTGGATAATTAGCTTTGGGTCAGGCGGCCGCCGAGATTGTCAGGCTGCCGCGCGATCAACGTCGGCCTGAAGACCTGCCGCAACGCCCCAGGGTCCTCCCCCTCCATGCGGCGCAGCAGGAACTGTCCGAGCGTGCGGCCGAGCACCTCGATCGGCTGGTAGAAGGTGGTGATCGGCGGCGTGAAGTAGGCGCTGACATTGATGTCGTCATAGGCGATGACGTCGACATCGACGCCGACCTGGCGGCCAAGGCTGCCAAGTCCCGAGAGCACGCCGAGCGTTGTGGATTCGTTGATGCAGACAAAAGCGGTCGGGGCATCGTCGAGCTGCAGGAAGTCGATCACCGTCTTCCGGCCGAAATGGGTCGAGAGGTCGCCCTCGGCGATCAGTTCCACCGGCGCATCGAGACCCGCCTCGCGGAACGCCCGGACAAAACCGTCGATCCTGTCGATCGCGTACGAGAGCCGCCGCTCCGGATTGACAAGCGCAATGCGACGGTGGCCACCGGCGATCAGTCGCGCGGTCGCCGCATGGGCGGCCCATTCGTTGTCGATGTCGACATGGGCATAGTCGAGATCCTTGTGGCAGCGCCCCATCGAGACGAAGGGGAAATGCTCGGCAACGAGCAGATCGATGCGCGGGTCTTCGGCGAGAATGCCAGAGAAGATCAGGCCATCGGCCAGCCCCTGATCGACGATCCGGCGCGCGGCTTCAGCACCATCGGCCGCATCGCGGATGACATGCACGGACATGCGATAGTCCGTGCCATCGAGCGCCTGGCTGATGCCGCTCAAGGTCTGGGTGTACTCGACGCCGTCCCACTCGTAGTCACGCGCGGCAGTGACCGGCATCAGCACGGCGGCTTGAAAACTCTTGCCGGTGCGAAGCGCCATCCCGCGCGCGTTGGCTTGGTAACCGACCTCGCGTGCCGCCTTGTAGATGATGTCTCTTGTCGCCGGGGCGACCACGGGAGATTCGCGCAGCGCCTTCGAGATCGTGGCGATGGAATAGCCCGTCATCTCGGCCAAGGTCTTGATTGTCGGCGTCGGTGTGCGCCGCACCCTGTGGATCTCAGTCGCCATGCACCCTCCCAGGCCCCGGCCTTCTCCTGGAGATTAGAGGTAGCAGCCAATAAAAACGTTTTCAAGGAAAATAAAAACGTTTTTATTTTGGATGATACGCATGCAGAAAAGGCGCGGTCGCCGCTAGCGGCACCGGCCTTGACCAGCGGGGCATCAATTTTTCAACGATTGAGAGATGCAGCTAGCTCAGTGAGCAGTATAGGCGCCGTCTACGAGGTGAACGCTTCCGGTGATGAAACTCGCCTGCTCCGACAACAGGAAACAGATCAGAGCCGCTACCTCGTCTGGCGTACCGCGACGTCCCATTGGTTGCAGCGACATCATGCGTCTACTGCTTGCGACGTCCGCATTCTCTGAAGAGAGCGGCGTGTCGATCCAGCCAGGCGCCACGGCATTGATGCGAACCCCAGCTCGGGCATACTCGATCGCGGCCGCCTTCGTCAGCCCAACCACTGCGTGCTTGGCGGCCGTATAGGCGGCAGCGGTCGGCAGCGCGACTGAGCCCAGAATGGAAGACGTGTTGACGATGGCGCCCCCACCTTGCGCCACCATGGCCGCGATCTCGTACTTCATACAGTAGAAAACGCCATGCAAGTTCACGTTCATCAATGCATGCCAGCCATCGAGTGGATAGTCGGCTGTCGCCTTGCGGATGCCTTCGATGCCGGCGTTGTTGACCGCCAGATGCAGACCACCACAGGTCTGCACGGCGAACGCCACCAGCTTTTCCACCGCGGCGGGATCGGCGACATCGGCCGCGACATCGTGGGCCTTGCCCCCGTTCGCGCGAATTTCTTCGGCAACCAGGCGCACGGCGGCAGCGTCAACATCCGCAGCAACTACTTCCGCTCCCTCAGCAGCGAGTTGCCGGCACACGGCTGCGCCAATTCCGGAACCGGCGCCCGTCACAAGCGCAACCTTCCCAGCGAAGCCTAGATTCATACTGTCATTCCTAACGTTTAGCTTTCGACCAATCCAGCGCGCGCGACATCGCAAGTCATTCCATGAAATGCACTCGAAGCCCCGATCTTCCAATCAAACAGCAGCAGCAACACACAAGAATCGCGATATTTTTTTACCCGATTCATGCACTGCACCCAGGCCCTCTTTCCAGATATACAGTCCTTTCTGTCCAATTCACCCGGAACGCGGGTGAAAAACCTGGAGTGTCATTATCTATCCTGTTGCCGGGTGTAGTTCATTGGAACTTGGACAGAGAATATTGTAATGCTAAAAAACGAATCGGGGCGCACCATTTTTCTCAGCAGGTAAAGATGGACAATCACCGCATTACACGGAGATTCCTGGTCATCGGCAGCCTTGGGCTGTTGGCCGGGTGCAGTTCAAGTTGGCCGCGCGTTTCGTTTCCATCCCTGTATGGCGGAACGCCCGGCGTCGATCGCCGCTACCGAAAACAACACGTCCGATACGACGGCAACGAGCCAGCCGGAACGATTGTTGTGGACACTACGCAACGCTACCTCTACTCGATCGAAGATGGTGGATGGGCGATGCGCTACGGAATAGGCGTCGGAGAGGAGGGCCTTACCCTCAAAGGCCAGGCCGTTGTCGGCCGAAAGGCCGAATGGCCGTCATGGACGCCGACCGCAAGCATGATCAGACGCAAGCCGGAGCTGGCGCAATACGCCGGTGGAGTTTCCGGCGGTCCCCACAACCCGTTGGGGGCGTCGGCCCTATACCTTTATCGCAACGGTCAGGATACCAAGTTCCGCCTCCACGGCACGAACGCACCTTGGACCATAGGGCAGGCGGTTTCCAACGGCTGCATCCGACTTACGAACGACGATATCGTTGATCTCTACGCGCGGACGCCTGTTGGAACTCCGGTATTGATCATTTGATGATGTACTCTATCTGAGTGCGGTATTGGGGTAAGGCCGACATGCATTTAAATCTTCAAAGTTTGGTAACGATAATCCGACTGACGAGTGTGCCCTTTCCGCACTAGGCCGAATCTCGAAATGCCACTAATACTATGAATGTTGCCTTCGAATAACCATTCCGATCACAGAGGGAAGGAAATATTGATGAGCAGAATTCTAATCGTAGCAGTTGCGTTGCTTTCCGTTGCCAGCCTCTCCGCTTGCGGAACAATCGGCAAAGGCAAAGGCAAGGCCCCGCCACCGGTGGCCGAAGAACCGGCGCCCGTCTACAAATAGTGACTGACGCTAATTCGGGGAGGATCTCACGGTCCTCCCCGCCCTGAATGATCGTGGCCGCCTTGGCCATGCGTCGTGGCGCGTGGATCGATAAGCCCAGGCGGCAAGTTCAAGTGCCCATTGGAATTCGGGAGATTTGGCGCAGTAATGACGCGTGTACTAGGTCGCATTCCGTTCGTCGTCTTAGCCGCCATGGCGGTTACGGCGTGCCAATCGCAAGACAAGGGCCCGCAGCCACGCTATGTCTCAAGCGTTGCGGGCAGCCCATCGCAACAGCGCGATCAGGGCTACTTCATCGAATTCCGCTCGCGTTATGCGCTCAGTTACGGCCATTCCTATGTGGTTTTTGGCCGCCTGACCAAGTCGGGAGCGATGGTCAATCCGGAAGTGGCGGGACTTGCTCCTGCAACAAACGACACCGCTCCCTACGTGCTGGGCCATGTTCTCCCCGTCCCGGCCGAGACGGGCGTGAGCGACGGTGACCTTGAGGACCGATACAGGTCTGCGAGCTGGCGCGTCATGTTGACCGAACCGGAGTACAGAGACGTCGTCGCCAAAATCCGAAAACTCAAGGCCGAAGCCAAGTTCTGGCATGCGTCGCTCTACAACTGCAACGCGTTTGTGGCCGATATCGCGCGTTCCATGGGATACAAGACACCGGGCATCTGGCTCAGGCCCCAGCAATTCATCACAAGGCTACGCGAGATGAATGGCGGGTAGGCTGACGAGGGCACAGACTCCTCGGCTATCAGGCGACCAAGGGTCAGATGCGCCATCGTTGGCTACGACCAGCGCCCCTCATGGTCGAGCCGACATCAGCCTTGGCGCGCACTCCTCAACTTTAGCACCTTGTCAGGTCGAAGCGGCGCATGGCAGTCTCGTCCTTTGCCGTTGCGGCGTTCAGAAGCCCAACAAAAGCTTAGGTGAATCAACGTGAACATGTCTGTCGCTTCCATTGGCGAAATCGTGTGGGTCATAGGCATCGTTGCCTGGTATGTGGTTCGTTACCCATTCGAGCGCCGTGCAAAGCGTGTGCGGGTGATGAGCAGCCGCCGCTCGGTGACCGATACGATTGGCTTGGCTGCCGCTTTACTAGGCCTTGCGATTTTGCCTGGGTTCTACGTTGCAACAGGAATTCCCGCATTTGCCGACTATCCCGCGCATGCCTGGATGGTGGGGCTTGGGGGCCTGATCTTTGCTTTGGCTCTGTGGACGTTCCGTCGCACCCACAAGGAACTCGGCCGAAACTGGTCGATCTCGCTGGAAATCCGCGAAAAGCATCAACTGATCAGCAAGGGCCCGTATGCCGTCGTGCGCCATCCGATGTATACAAGCTTCCTGCTCATGGCGATCGGCCAGATGTTTCTGCTGTCGAACTGGGTGGCGGGCCTCTTGGGAGTCGCTGGTTTCGCCGTGCTTTTTTTCCTGCGTGTGGACAAGGAGGAGCGCCTGATGCTGGAATTCTTCGGTCCTGAGTATCGCGCCTACATGGACAGGACCAAGCGCATTATACCTTATCTTTACTAGAGGTGGCACGATGCGAGGCCGACCGGTCAAGCTTTCTGCGGCACGACGCCTTGTCGGGGATCTGATGCGATTTTCGATCGCCGTGCCGCGGGTCACGGTACAGCGACAGATGAATATCAGTGGATTGCAGGAAGCCAGGACGAGCCAGACGGAACGCCCCTCCTGGACAGTGCTGTTCCTCAAGGGGTACGGGCTACTTTCCAAGGAGACACCGGAGCTCCGCCGGGCCTATGTCAAGCTGCCAAGATCGCAACTCTATGAGTACCCGGGAAGCGTCGCGTCCGTGGCGCACGAGCGCGAACACGAAGGTGAACGGGTTGTGCTTCTCAGTACGATCAAGACACCCGAGCAGCGGTCGATCCCCGAGTTGAGCGCCCTGCTTCAGGAGGCTCGATCCCGTCCCGTTCTTGAGATCAGGGAATTCCGGCGTGCGCTGAAAATTGCGCGCTTGCCCGCGCCGCTGCGGAGGTTGTTGATGTGGCTCGGCCTCAACATGGGACGTCAGCGGGGCCACCGATTCGGGACTTTCCAGTTGTCGGTCTATTCCGGCCTGGGTGCCGAGTCGCTCAATCCGCTGACGCCGCTCACGACGATCTTCAACTATGGCCCGATCGGCGAAGACGGATCGGTCACCGTACGCATTCACTACGACCACCGCGTCATGGACGGCGCCAATGTCGCGCGCGCATTGGCTCGTTTCGAGGAAATACTGAACGGGGAGATCGCTGACGAGGTGGCTAGCCTTTCCGCTGCTCAAATCCTGCCAAGCACGGCGCCGGAACCGTCAGCATGATATCGGATCAAAAACCACGACTCGCAATTGTTGTAGTCGGAGCGTCACGAGGCATAGGCAGAGCCATTGCCGAGCTTGCCGCGCGAGATGGTGCACCTGTCGTATTGGTCGCACGATCACTTGGGGGGCTGCACGCCGTGGAATCCTCCATCAAGCAGGCGGGCGGCGAGGCATTCTCCCTACCAGTCGATCTCACCGCCGACGATGCGAAGACGATTCTCGAAGAGTTCCTCGCGCGGGAAAGCCTTCTCTGCGACGTCCTCGTCAACAGCGCCGGCTATGGCCTGCGTGGCGCGGCAACCGCTTTGCCGATTGCCGACCAGGTTGGAATGATCGACGTCAATATCCGTGCCCTCGCTGACCTGACATTGCACCTGTTGCCGGGCATGGTCGAGCGAGGCCGTGGCGGCGTTATCAACCTCGCCTCTGTGGCCAGCTTCACCCCCGGCCCGTACATGGCCATGTATTACGCGAGCAAGGCGTTCGTGCGTTCCTTTTCCGAGTCGTTGTACCAGGAGACGCGGAAGACGGGTGTAACGGTGACCTGCGTCGCGCCGGGGCCGGTGTCGACCGAATTCCTTGAAAAATCAGGCGCCAACAGGGCTGCCCTGTTCAAAGCTTTGCCAAAAGCCAGTCCGGAATATGTGGCAGATTGCGCCTGGCGCGGCTTCAAGGCCCGCCGGCGGCTGGTCATTCCGGGAATTTCCGCCAGATTGGCAATCCTGATGGCAGGCATTCTTCCCTCCGCGGCGCTTTTGCCGCTGGTCGGCAAGCTGCAACTGCGCGGCAACGACCCGTGCCCCTGCGGATCCGGGAAGCAGCTCAAGCACTGCTGCCGCGCGGGCCACGCTAAGGGCTGAACAGCCTCGGCGTGATCCGCCTCCACCGCCAGCTTTCGGTGGGATAATTCGCCAAGGTGCGCCCGAACGAACCGGGTTCCGACCGTTGCCCTCGTCACTGGGCTTTGGCGTCAGTGGAAAGGAAACGCGCTTCCCACTCGCTTTCCGGAATTTCATCACCAACCTGAAATCGAAGGCGACGACGCTTTTGATATCCGGCGCGACAGCGCAGCCAAACTTGATGTTGAACCAGCGTCCCCTGCTGCGAAAGGCCGCCCCATCGGCGCTGAGTTTCCGCCCGGACAGCCTGATCTTGGCCATTGCGTAGGCGACGAGAGTGTCCGGTTTGAAGTTCGCCTTCCAGCGATGAACTCGCTATGGCCTCGAGATTGCAGAGCTGGACGATCTGCTCATCGGCTGCAAGCTGCGAGAGCCCTTCCAGCGCCTGCCAGCTGCGTGGATCGGCGAGTATCGCCGCCGAAAAGAACTGTTTTGCTTGAATGACCGGGCGAGCATTCCGGCGGTGGGGTGGCTGTTTCCACGGCCGGCTCCGTCTCTGGCACTGGCTGCGCCGCCGGCGATGCAGTCTGTAGCTCAAGCACTGGCTGCACGACATCCGGGCGAAGCACGCGGCAATTCCAGTATCTGAACGTGATCGCCTCATCCGGGGTGGGAACGGGTCGCCGAGGCGGCGGGAGAAGGAGGAGCGCCAACACGGCGAGGGCATGAATGAGGAGAGCAAGCACAAGGCTTCGCCAGATCGTTGTCTCATTGCGGCGACGCGCTACTGCTTGCACCGATCAGATCATCCCATGCGCGACACCGGACACAACCACTCCTGGCGGCTGTGACGCTACCACCAAGCCAAAGATAGAAAAGCCGCCGCCAACAACCTGTCAGCGGCGGCTTGAAACCCATATTCTTGCGGCGGCGCGCCGATATCAATCCATGTCGTCGTTTTCGGGTACGCTCATGTGATCGCGGTTGCCGTAGATGATCTCGCGCTTGCCGACATGGTTCGCCGGGCCGACGAGGCCTTCCTTTTCCATGCGCTCGACCAGCGAAGCCGCCCGGTTGTAGCCGACGCCGAGGCGGCGCTGGATGTAGGAAGTCGAGCACTTCTTGTCGCGCAGCACCACCTTGACCGCCTGGTCGTAAAGTTCGTTGCCGTCTTCCGACGCAAGTGCGCTCTTGTCGAACACCGGCGTCTCTTCCTGCGGTTCCTCTTCCTCTTCTTCCGCCGTGACGGTTTCGAGATATTCCGGGCGCCCCTGCGTCTTCAGATGTGCGACCACGTGTTCGACTTCCAGGTCGGAAACGAACGGACCATGCACGCGGGCGATGCGTCCGCCGCCCTGCATGTGCAGCATGTCGCCCTGTCCGAGCAGCTGCTCGGCGCCCTGTTCGCCGAGGATCGTGCGGCTGTCGATCTTGGACGTCACCTGGAAGGAGATGCGGGTCGGAAAGTTCGCTTTGATCGTGCCGGTGATGACGTCGACCGACGGACGCTGCGTCGCCATGATCAGGTGGATACCGGCGGCGCGCGCCATCTGCGCCAGCCGCTGGATCGCGCCTTCGATCTCCTTGCCCGCGACCATCATCAGGTCGGCCATCTCGTCGACGATGACGACGATATAGGGCATCGGCGCCAGGTCCATTTCCTGCTGCTCGAACAGCGGCTCGCCGGTGCCCTTCTCGAAGCCGGCCTGGACGGTGCACATCACGGGCTCGCCCTTTTCGCGGGCGGCGGCTGCGCGCTGGTTGTAGCCGTCGATGTTGCGAACGCCGAGCCGCGACATCTTGCGGTAGCGGTCCTCCATCTCGCGCACGGCCCATTTCAGCGCCATTACCGCCTTCTTCGGATCGGTAACGACAGGCGTGAGCAGGTGCGGGATGCCGTCATAGACGGAAAGTTCGAGCATCTTCGGATCGACCATGATCAGGCGGCACTCTTCCGGCTTCAACCGGTAGAGCAGCGACAGGATCATGGTGTTGATCGCCACCGACTTGCCCGAACCGGTGGTGCCGGCAACGAGCAGATGCGGCATCTTTGCGAGCTCGGCAATCACAGGCTCGCCGCCGATTGTCTTGCCCAGGCACAGCGCCAGCTTGTAGCCGGTCTTGCGGAAATCGACGGATTCGATTAGCTCGCGGAAATAGACGGTCTCGCGGGTCGCGTTCGGCAGTTCGATGCCGATGACGTTGCGGCCGGGCACAACCGCGACGCGGGCCGAAAGCGCCGACATGGAGCGGGCGATATCATCTGCAAGGTTGATGACCCGCGACGATTTCACGCCGGGTGCCGGCTCGAACTCGTAGAGGGTCACGACCGGCCCCGGGCGGACGTGGATGATCTCGCCCTTGACGCCGAAGTCTTCCAGCACGCTTTCAAGCAGGCCGGCATTCTGTTCCAGTTGCTCCTGGGTCATGAAGAAGCCCTGGCCGACAGGTGCTTCCTGCAAAAGGTCCTCGGAGGGGAATTCGTAGGCGACCCCCGCAAATGTGCGTTCAACCACCCCGATTGCCGGCATTGTGTTCGGCGCACGCGTGACCTGCGCCGGCATGGTGATCGCCGCCTTCGATGCGACGGGCGCCGGCTGCTCGACCTCGACCGGCTCGGCCTCGATGATTTCCGGTTCAGCCGCAGCCGTGGCTGCAGGCGCATCGGCAACGGCAGCATGCGTCGGCACGACGGCCGGAGCTTCCGCCGCCGCGGAAGCGGGCTCATGCGAAACCGCGACAGTCTCTGCCTTTGCGCCGCGGACGTCGACGACACGGAACAGCGAGGTGATCGCCGTCGGCGGCATGCGACGGATTTCGATGGGGCGTACGGGCGCTGGCGGAGTGACCGCAACGGGAGCAACGGCAGTAGGAGCGACGAGGGGCGTCATCGGTGCCGGTGCGGCGGTCTCGAGAAAGGGCTGCGGACGCGCGGCATCTTCGCCGACAAGGTCGATATCATCGGCCGGACCCAACTCGAAGAAAGCAAAATCCGACAGGAAGACCGAATGCTGGGCACCCGGATCGGCCGGCGTGCCGGCTGCTGGCTGCGCCTCTGCGACCGGCTGGGATACGGCGATCGGCGTCGTGAGAACCGGTGCAAGCGCGACAGCGTCATCGGCCTCGACGCGATCGAGCATCGCCGGCTCGATCGTGTTTTGCGCCGCAGTCCACGTCGGCAACTGGTTGGTGAGCATGCGCAACAGTTCGGACGGGCTATAGGATGGCAGCGTGACCTCGACCTGCGGCGCGTCTTCAGAGGCAGGGGCTGATGCTTCCATCTGCGCCGGCTCGACCGAAGCAGACACGACGGGCTCGACAGTTTCTACCAAGACCGGAGCAGGTTCCGCCGCCACCGCGACGGTTGCCTCTTCGACTGCGGCTGCCGTTTCGCTTTCGTCCACCTGCGGCGCCCGCCGCTTCATGAATTCACGTTCGGGCGTGCGGGTAAAGCGGACATTCGGCGCCAGGAAGAAATGGCTCTCCCAGGTGGAATCGCCGTAGTGGCCGGCAATGTCCGAAAGGGTCGGCAAGGGTTCGCTCATCGTCGACGTCACCTGTGCAGGAGCGTAGGCGGAACCCTGCCCGTAGAGGCGGGTCGCACGGCTCATAGTTTCGACCTGCTGGTTTGCCGGTCGGCGGGGCGCCTCCGGCGCCTCGTACAACTGATAGGGATCGGCGGGTTCCGCCTCATGGGTGGGCATACCGCTCAACGCATCATCCTGCGGTCCATCGAAATAATCCGCCTGGTTTGCATCATGCAAAGCAGCCTGTGAGAAGTTTGTCCTGGGAATACGCATGGGTCCTGGAAGAGCTAGAGAGATCGCCGCGGGGCCTTCTAAGCGATAGGAAATGAAGGTTAACAACTCCCTTCCAACGCCCCGTTTCGAGCCGGGGTTCGTGGTCGATTGCCGCCTTTCTGTGGGCTTCATGCAACGGCAAGGCCCGACGCCTCAAGGGCGCCGCGACCTGCTGTCGCTGGCCGCACGCGGCTGAAAATATTTCTGGAGGAAGAGCCAAATTGACGGATGGGTCCAGCGCCTGTGGTGGCGCGCTATCAGTACCACCAGAAAAACGAATCGGGCCGGCGCGCAGTTAAATGGCGGGACTGCGGACTCTCACCCGCCTGCCTCCTTGCGGCGCTGAATTTCCCGAAGCCGATCGCGGTTGCGATTGCCGATGTAAGCGGCCTACCCTGAAGAGAAGATTGTCGGGAGTGACGATGCTTTGCATGATCGTGTAGACGCGGTCGAACCATCGACCCGAACATCAATCCCGACCAAGACGAGGGCTCAGGTGGCGTCCGCTGCCCGAGCCAGTTCGGTCAGCCGCTCCTGACCGATCGTCTCGACGAGACTGAGGAGATGGCCCGTCCGCTCGAGAAGCCAGGCAAGCGCTTCCTCGGTGATTTCAAAGTGTTTGGAGTAGCGTGCCTTCACATAGGCTTCGTTCAGAACGTTGTGCCATGCGCTGAAGCGATGCTGGTCCCGCGGCCAAGCATCGACGAGCCGCTAAGCAGAACGTCTGGGCCTTAACGCCGCGGGCGCAAAATCGCGCCGCGCGTCCAGCTCGGTGCAATCGCAAAGGTAAAGGAACCTTTTGGAAACTGCCACGCCACGCGCAGACGAGGGAAACATGGACACGCCGGATTTCGTCAACACTGGCTCGCCCTGTGTGAGCAAGCAGAAGATTTCGAGTTACTGGCATACAGCGAATGGGGACCGGATACTGTCCCGACCAGTCGTTGACGGTCAACAGCGTGACTGCGGGTTTCGGTAATTCGCGGACATGGATTCCATTAAATCCCGGACAGCGATTTCACTAAATCCGGGACAGCATTTCCGCTAATTCCCGGACAACGCTTCCGGTAAATCCCGGACAGTCTTTCGGCGATTAAAACATCGACTTTCGCACGCGCCGTTTTTGCCATTCTGGACCCCGATTTGAGAGGGGTGCGGGGAATGGCGAGACGGAAGCAGGCGAGACTTATTGACGTGAAGGACATTCGATCGATATTGCGACTGACGCACGAACAGGGGCTTTCGGTTCGTGCGATATCGGAACGGCTGAAGATCAGCAAAACGACCATTTCGACCTACCTGCTGCGGGCGCGTGAGGCCGGGCTGACGGGCTGGCCGTTGCCGCCTGGGCTTGACGAGGACGCTGTGTTGCAGCGTCGCCTGTTCCATCGTCGCGGCCGCCCGCCCCAGGACATGCACGCGCCAGACTGGGGCCAGATCGCCAGTGAACTAAAGCGAAAGGGCGTGACGCTGACGCTGTTGTGGCAGGAATATCGCGAGCGGCACCCCAACGGTTATGGATACACATGGTTCTGTGAGCGTTTCGCCGCTTTCGAACAACGCGCCAGCGCCACTTTCCGCAATCGCCACACCGCCGGCGCGGCGATGCAGACCGACTATGCTGGCCACACCGTCCCCGTCATTGATCCGGCGACGGGCGAGATCCGGCCGGCGCAGATCTTCGTCGCGGTTCTGCCGGCCTCCTTGTACACCTTCGCCTATGCGAGCTTCACTCAACGGCTGCCAGACTGGATCGAGGGTCAGCAACGGGCGTTGAGCTTCTTCGGTGGCGTGACCAAGGCGATCGTCTGCGACAACCTCAAGGCCGGCGTTGCCAAGCCCTTGTGGTTCGAGCCGACCATCAACGCCACTTTTGCAGCATTCGCCGAACATTACGACACGACGGTCCTGCCGACCCGCCCAAAACGGCCGAAGGACAAAGCCAAGGTCGAAGGCAGCGTTCTGATCGTTGAGCGCTGGATCCTGGCGCGACTGAGGAATGAGCGCTTCTTCAGCCTCGCTGATCTCAACGTGCGGATCAGCCAGCTCCTCGACGATCTCAATAACCGGCCGATGCGGCGGGTTGGCAAATCCCGACATCAACTCTTCGAGGTGATCGAACGCGAAGCGCTCGCCCCCTTGCCAGCAACGCCATTCGAATATTCCGAATGGAAATCGGCAAAGGTTCATCCCGACTATCATGTCGAGGTCGATAAGGCCTTCTACTCCGTGCCGCACCGCCTGATCGGCCGCCAGGTGGATGTCCGGCTTACAAGCCGGATTGTCGAGGTCTTCCATGATCACCAACGTGTCGCCAGTCACCGCCGGACGTCGCAGCGGGCTGGTCACGTCACCGTCAACGAACACATGCCCAAGACGCATCAGCACTATGCCAACACCACTCCGGCGAGCCTGATCAAACAGGCCGCAAAGATTGGCCGCAACGCTGCGATCCTGATCGAACGGCTGATGCGCGACAGGCCCCATCCCCAGCAGGGATACCGCGCCGCTCAAGGCGTTCTATCACTCGCGCGCCGGTACGGACCTGAGCGTCTTGAAGCCGCGTGCGATCGGGCGCTGACGATCAATGCGACCAGCTATTCCTCCGTCAGCACCATCCTCAAATCCGGCCTCGATCAAGCTCCACCAGCCGCCGAGCCGGTCAAGCCAGCCCCGCCGCATGGCAACATCCGCGGCAGTTCCTATTACCAGTGAAGAAAGGAAGACACTTGAATGCTCACACATCCAACCCTCGACCAGATGCACGCACTCGGTCTATCCGGCATGGCAGCAGCTTATCGTGAACTGGCCAATCAGCCCGAGGGCAGCGATCTCAACCGCGACGAATGGCTGGGTCTGATGCTCGACCGGGAGATGGCCGTGCGCGGTGACAAGCGCCTGACCAACCGGCTTGCAATCGCCAAACTGCGCTTCCCCGACGCTTGCATCGAGAACATCGACTTCGCCGCCCATCGCGGCCTTGACCGCAGACAGCTTCTCTCCCTGGCACAAGGCGAATGGCTCAAAGCCCATGAGCACTTGATCCTGACCGGACAAACGGGAACCGGCAAAACCTGGCTTGCCTGTGCCATCGGACGGCAGGCGGCCCGCCTCGACTATTCCGTTCTCTATGTCCGGATGCCTCGTCTCTTCGAGGATTTGGCCCTGGCGCGCCTCGACGGTCGGTTCCCTCGATTGGTCGACAAGCTCGCACGTGTTCAACTGCTCATCTTGGATGACTGGGGAACCCATGCGCTCAGCGATCAGCAGCGGCTGGATCTCCTGGAAATCTTCGAAGAGCGCTACCGCAGGAAATCAACTCTGATCACCGCCCAACTCCCCGTGGCGCAGTGGCACGAGATGATCGGGGAGCCGACTATCGCTGACGCCATCCTCGATCGCATCGTTCACAACTCTCACCGAATTGCGCTCGAAGGCGATAGCATGAGGAAGCAAAAGCAAACCTCGCTCTTGACCGAAACGCGAAACGCCGAAATCAATAACAAATGACATCAACCAGGCGAACGAAGGTCGACCCCGCGAGACTGTCCGCGATTTAGTGAAACGACTGTCCGGGATTTACCGGAATCGCTGTCCCGTTAATCCGAAATCCGCAGCGTGACACCCTCCACGTTCGATTGGGCGACCAAAATCCTATCAAACGGGTCGTTATGGATCGCTGACAGTCCATCCACCGATACTGCGTGTTCGCACCAGGCAGCCGGAGCGCATGATGGCGGTGGAGCAAACGACCACAGCTGTTGGCGAGACCGATGGATGATAATGAACGGATATTGCCGGCTTCGAAGGCTATCGAACCGCCGGCCTGCACGAATTCACTTCCCTTGACGAACCCCGCGGCGGTCGCGCTGCGTGACGTCGCCACGCTGCGGTCCCTCAAGGGCAAGATCATCGTTGTCGAATGTAGGGCATGCCGGAGATATGGGGAACTCGAACGCAAAGCCTTGGTGACGAGATTCAAGGCGACCTTCCCGCTATCCAGGCTCCGACGCGCCCTTGTCGGCGGATGTGAGCGAATGTGCGCCGATGGGCTGGATCGGTGTGATGCCCGTTTGTCCGCCAGAGACCCCTCTGAGTAAAGTTCTCGACGGAAAGGCGGTCGTTATCGTCCGTAGTTGCCGCAAGATCGCTCATTGAATAGGCTCAGCGATAATGTGAAACCTGCTCAGTTGACGAGGACGTCTATGGCCATCGGTACCGTGAAGTTTTTCAATCAGGAGAAGGGTTACGGATTCATCTCTCCAGAGAACGGCGGAACAGACGTGTTCGTCCATGTGTCAGCCGTCGACGGGGGAACGCTTCTTCGCGACGGGCAAAAGGTCAGTTACGAGATTGGTCAGGACCGCAAAACCGGCAAATCCCGAGCCGAAAACGTTCGGGCGGTCTAAGCGATAGCGTTCGCTGGCCACAGAACTAATCATGCGAGAGGGCCGACCATCTCGACCGATCTCAGATCGGCCGCCAATCTCTGGTCGCCAGACTATCCCTGGGGACGAACCCGGGAGCAACTTGAGGAGGAACTGCTTGCGATCGAGCGAGAATGGGGCCAACCGGCAGACCTCAGCCGCGCAGCGCCGAGTCTCGTCGACGACACAGCGGAACGGGAGTGGTTCGCAGCTTACCTGCGCAATTCGGCCTCCCCCGCCGATGCGATCTCCTTATGGCGCTGGAGCGTAGAGATCGATGCGCGCGACATCCTGCCGGCGATCCGCGTTCCGACGCTGATTACACAAAGAAGCGGCGACCGCTGGGTCCGACCTGAGGAGGGCCGTTATCTGGCAGACCGCATTCCCGGCTCGAAATATGTTGAGTTGCCTGGCGACGATCATATCATCTGGGGCGCAGATTCTGACCGGCTGATGGACGAGATCCAGGGGTTCTTAGTGGCCGCCGTTCCGTCCGCTCCAATTGAGAGCGCCTTGCTAACGGTTTTGCATGTCGAAGTTCAGGGCGCCATGCAAGACCCCGGCAAGGTGGAAAACTGGCAGACTGAGGCCCTTCGACAGCTTCGCACCGCCGGTGGTCAGAAGATTGAACTTGGGGAGGCCGCGCTTGTCGCCATGTTCAGGCAGCCCACGCAAGCGATCAACTGTGCATTCGACCTTCTCAACAATCTGCATCGCATCGGTCTAGATATTCGCGCAGCCATTCACATCGGCGAGTGCGAGAAGCGCGGCGATGTCTATTCAGGTCCGGTCCTAAAGCTTGCTGCCGGGTTCGCCGCTCGTGCCGGGCCAGGTGACATCATCGCGTCCCGCACCGTGCGCGATCTTACCGTCGGCGCAAATTTCATCTTTGATCCCCGCGGGGAGCTCGACCTGCCCGGCATCCCCGGGCCGTGGCCGTTCTTCGCAGTTTGGTCCTGCCTCTCAAACCTAGAACGCCTGAAGGCGCTGCGCTGCGGCAGCTTCAAACCTTGCGGGCTGGGTTCCCGCCCGTTAACCATCTAGAGACGCACAAATCGGAAACAAAGCACGAGGCATAGTGACGTCTTCACCTGCAGTCGTCGCCCATATTCGCGATATCGATAGCATGTAGGCTGCTCATAGGACCTCAGAACCTACTTCCGAGAAGCGGTTGGGCCACAGGGAATTCAATGACGACCCCTAAGCGGACCTTTGCCGCCGATGGCATGCGTATCATGCGGTATTTTGCTATGCAGGTGCTCGGTAATCAGGCACCCTCTCAGGGTTGCAAGCGTCCCGGCATGGAAGCGCTGCCAACGATTGCTCCTGTTTCTTCTGGCCTGGCGCCTTCTGGTTTCCGACCGTTGTGGCTGAACGAGCGGACATTGGTTCGTACTTCTTGGTAGACGCTGCTCCGCTTGGCCAAGAGGAGGGGTTTCATGCGTCGCTATGGAATAAAAAGCATTTCTCGTGGCGTGGTTGCTGCGCTGGGTTTCACGGCGTTGACCGGGTTTGGCTGTGCGGCGGCATTCGCGCAGACGGTAACTGGGGCACCTGGAGCAACGATCACGCTGGACGGCAAGCAGCTTCCGCCCCCCACGCCGAATTTCGGTGGGGTGATTAAGGAGAAGGCCTCGGAATCTCAGCCTTGGTGGGCTCCGCGCGTCACGCCGCCAAAAGGCGCGCCGAACGTGTTGCTGATCATGACGGATGACCAGGGATTTGGGGCACCAAGCACCTTCGGCGGCGTCATTCCCACGCCTGCGATGGATCGCATCGCCAACCAGGGCCTACGCTTCACGAATTTCCACTCGACGTCGCTCTGTTCCCCATCAAGGGCAGCGTTGATCACGGGGCGAAACCATCATTCGGTTGGTGCCGGCGTGGTGGGCGAGATCGCTACCGGATATCCAGGCTACGACTCGATCATACCGATTGAGAAGGGCACCATTGGCACGATCCTCAAGGAGAATGGCTACGCGACGTCGTGGTTTGGCAAGAATCACAACACACCTTCCTATCAGTCGAGCCAGGCTGGGCCGTTCAATCAATGGCCGAACGGAATGGGCTTTGAATATTTCTACGGCTTTGTGGGCGGTGACGCCAGCCAATGGCAACCGAACCTTTACCGCAACACGACGGCCATCTACCCCTTTGAAGGCAATCCGAGCTGGAACCTGGAAACCGCCATGGCCGATGAGGCCATCCAGTACATGAAGCAATTGAAGGAGATTGCACCCGACAAGCCCTGGCTGGTCTACTACGTACCGGGTGCCACGCATGCACCGCATCACCCCACCCCGGAATGGGTGAAGAAGATCGGCGACATGCACCTCTTCGACGAGGGGTGGAACAAGCTGCGCGAAACGATCTTCGCCAACCAGAAGCGGCTCGGTATCATGCCCGAGAACGCTCAGCTGACGCCGTGGCCGAAAGAGCTGCCGGAGTGGGATAAGCTAAGCCTTGAGGAGAAAAAGCTCTTCATCAAGCAGGCGGATGTCTACGGCGCTTACCTCGCCTATGCCGACAACGAGATCGGCCGGGTCATTCAGGCCGTCGAAGATCTCGGTGAACTCGACAATACCCTGATCATTTATATCGGTGGCGACAACGGGGCGAGTGCCGAAGGCATGCTCAACGGCACGCCTAACGAATTCACTACCTTCAATGGCATCCCAGTGCCGGTGAAGGACCAATTGCCCTGGTATCCGTTCTGGGGATCGGAGCGGACTTTCCCCCACTTTGCTGCAGGCTGGGCATGGGCGATGGACACGCCCTTCAAGTGGGTGAAGCAGGTGCCGTCGCACTTTGGCGGAACCTCGCAAGGGATGGCGATGTCCTGGCCCGGCCATATCAATGATGTCGGCGGCATCCGCCGCCAGTTCCATCACGTCATCGACATCGTGCCCACCATCCTCGAGGCGACCGGCATTCCCGCGCCGGAGACAATCAACGGCATCGTGCAGAAGTCGGTTGAGGGGGTGAGCATGAAGTATACGTGGGACAAGGCAAACGCCAACGTCCCCACCCGACACACGACGCAATACTTCGAGATGCTCGGCAATCGCGCCATCTACGACAATGGCTGGGTGGCGGCGACAACGCCGGCGACCCGCCCATGGGAACTGAGTACCGCGACGCCGCCTGACGTCATATCCGGCTATAACTGGGAGCTCTACAACGTCGACGATGATCCCACCCAGTTCAACGATCTTGCTAGCAAGATGCCCGAGAAGCTCAAGCAGATGCAGGACCTCTTCTACTCCGAGGCGAAGAAGTACAACGTGCTGCCACTGGACAATTCGACGCTTGCCCGCTGGAACACGCCGCGCCCGAACCTTACAGCCGGGCGAACTGAATTTACCTATTCGGGTCAACTGAGCGGCGTGCCGCCCAGTGCTGCCCCAAGCATCTTGAACAAGTCCTATACGATCACGGCCGAGATCGAGATACCCGAGGGCGGCGCTGACGGCATGATCGTTACAGAGGGCGGGCGGTTCGGTGGCTACGGCCTGTTCCTTAGCAAAGGCGACTTCGGCGTCGGGCGCGGCAAGGTGGTGTTTCTCTACAACCTTCTCGATCTCAAGCGCACGATGTGGGAAGGGCCGGAACTGGAACCCGGCAAGCATGAGATCGTCTTCGAGTTCAAGTCCGATGGTCCCGGCCTCGGCAAGGGCGGTACCGGCGTCCTGTCGGTGGACGGCAAGCAGGTGGCGACAAACGCGCTGGAGCACACGATCCCGGTCACGTTTCCGGAGGACGAAAGCTTTGATGTCGGGCAGGACACACGCACAGGCGTAGCCATGATCGAATATCGCTACGACGCTCCGTTCAAATTCTCCGGCAAGATCGAAAAGCTGACCTTCAAACTCGGCCAGTAGATTCAAGGAGGCCCAAACCGTGGCACGGCGCAGTGCCGAGGCGTTTAGGAGACGACATGCCGGGAACTATGGGGGCGCATGAAAGGCTATTGCTTTCGATCACGGGGTGGTCGAAGCCGCGACGGGCTTGTCGTTGATTGTGATGCCCTCACTCTTGGTCGAAGTACTGCTCGGGGCAGCACCGGATGCCGTTATTGGCCTGACAGTGGCCCGGGTAGCCGGGGCGGGCAGTCCTCGCCTTGGCCGTCGCGTGCTGGCAGGCGCGAAACGATGTGGAAGGCAAGGCGGCAAAAGGAATGGTCACGGCGATGCTTCTCTACAATCTCGCCGTCGTCGCAATCCTCGCACTCGCATGGCTCCGTCACGGCATCTCCGGAATTGCCTTTTGGCCTGTTATCGCGGGACATCTCACGCTGGCCGTCTGGTGTGTGGCGTGCAAGTCGGCATGACCTCGCATCGCGGGCGCCCGTCGGGGAGCTTCGAGATCTGATCGTGGTTGGGTCTTGGTTTAAGCGACAAAGAGGAGAAGCAGATAGAAGGGTCACAGCAAGCTACGGAACGGTGCTGGCCTTTGGTGCCATCCCCCAGGATGGACGGCGCTTCCGTCTTCGGCCAGTACAAGCGCGACGGCCAAGAGAGAGGCGCCAGCCAGATCGATGAGGCGAGGAAATTATCCCGCCACGACGATGCCGGGCGGCTCCCACGTCCCTTCCCCCGGCGGCAGGATGGATGGCGCTTCCGTCTTCGGCCAGTACAGGCGCATCACGAGATAGATCGTGTTATCGGGCGCAGGCAGCCAATTTGCCTCCTTGTCTGCGCCGGGGCTGTCTTTTTGGATGTAGAGCGTGAGCGAACCGTCGTCGTTCTTCGTCATGGCCGACAACATCGGCGAGTTGATGAGGTAACGGTTGATCGGGTTTTCGATCAGGAGTTGAGACTTGCCGTCATACATGGTCAGCGACCAGAATGCGTTCACCGGCGGCTGTTGACCAGGTGGGAACGTCAGCGTGTAGTTGTGCTTGCTGCCGTCGAGCGTTTGGCCGTCGCTGTCAACACGCGTGAACGGATAGGTCGCTTCCTCCGGGTCGTTCCCATAAATGCCGGCCTGAGCGGCGACGGCACGCTTCATCCAGTCGCCATTGTAGTGGGCGCTGTCGCCTGGAAGGCCGCTAACCCGCCAGCCATTGATCGTCTTGCCGACATTGGCGACGGCCTCGTCGACCTTCCGCTGTCCTTCCTTCATGCCAAGGCCGAAGTCTAGTTTCTGCTCCAGTGTTAGGTCCTTGAAATTGAAGGTCTTGCCTGGCCCGACGCCGATGCGTGCCAGCTTGGCGCGGATCTCCTTCTCATTTTCCTGCGCCGGCGCGAATTGCAGCGCGAAGTCGAGATAGTCGAAGAAGTTGGTCTTCACCAGTTCCTTGTCGATCTTTGGGAAGTCGATAGCTAGCGCCGCCGGCGGCGGCGTCTGCTTCAGATAGGCAGAGAGCATCTGCACCTTGTAGCCGGCCTGCACCTGCTTGACGTTGTCGAGATCATCCGGGCCGAAAAGCTGGGTGCGATAACCCGCAAGAGAAAACTGTGTGCTCGAACGAAACACCTGCTTGATGCCCGCCGGGGTGTCACCCGTCCAGTCGGGCCCCACGACCATGTAGTCGCCGGCCTCGCTCCCTGTGGCTCGGGTGCCGATATAGCCGTAATTGTAGGTATTGCCGTCGCAGAGCATGACCGAGTAGTAGCGCTTCGGGTCGATCGCTGGCACCGAGAGCACCACCGGTTCCGCCCGCAAATCCAGCCAGGCGAAGGAATAGGGCGTGTCGCTGTTGGGCGTGACGATTGCCGTATCTTTGTAGGTGAAGACGTTAGGCTCATTCTTGATCTCATTGAACGGCGCCTTGAACTGCCCCGAATTGCGATCCACCGCGTACTCGTACATGATGGCATAGTTCATCACGAGCGGCAGGCCGTAGATGAAACCTGCCTCGGCGATGTCCTTGGCCTCGATGATACCGGGGGTGCTCTGCGCCATTAGGAGGCTTGGCCTCGCAATCGCGGCGCCGGCGGCGATCGCCGCCGTGGATCGAAGCAGATCTCTCTTCGTCAGCATGTTCTTATCCCTTTCTTATTCGATCAGTTGTCGAAACGACCCGAGCTGTAGGGCAGCTTTGGAACCCTGGACGCAATTGTCCAGTTCATTGGCCTGGTGGCGAGGTACTAACAGGAAGTGAACGCTGCGATAGTCAGGATCGCCGCAAAAACTACATGTCTGTTGGTCATTGCCAGTCCGATCAAAAACACTGTTGAGCTCGGCCGTCCCGGGCCGATGGCCAAGGCGTTGGCCAAGTCGAGATGCTCTATGGGATTTGGCGAAAGGAAAGTATCTTACAGTATCCAACACCCCTACCACGGCCGCCTCCTCCTTTCTTCTGGCGAGGAAACGGCACAATGACAGCGTTGTCGAGGACCGTCGCTATCTCGTCCCTGAGGCAGTTCACGAGTTCCACATATTCGGCAAGGCGCTCGTCCCCGTTGGGGACCGCAGCCTTGTTGAACGACAGTCGGAGACGATCCGCGGTGGCGAAGTCATCGCACAAGTCGCGGAAACTTTCGTCGCGGGCAGCAAGTTCATCGATCAGGCTGGTCCGGTCAGCGAAACATCGTTTCACGAGAGAGACGTCGCAACCCATGAGTGGCCCCCAACGCCAGTGCCGGATCGGAGCGGCCTGACAAACGAACTTTCGTTGGGTTCACATGATGCACCAATACTCTCGCATAGGCACCGTATGTTACAGTTCCAGTGTAGCGGAAAGCCGCTTGCCCTACACCGTTCAGACGATGAACATAGTTTCACCTACAGCGCCTACCAGATGTTACGGGCAGGAGGCGGCAAGCGCGGTGTAGGTTCAGAGCAGCAGAACTTCCCGTTCATAGGAAAACATGATGCGTATCTTCACCATAGCCGCGATACTCACCCTGGTTGCAAATAACGCCCACGCAGACGATCCGATCGTTGGCAACTGGAAGACAGAGTTGGGCGACACCGCCGCCATCGCCTCTTGCGGAGGAGGCTATTGCATCACTTTGAAATCTGGCAAGCACGCAGGCAAGCAGATCGGCACCTTCCACGGCAGGGACGGCGAATATGCAGGGAAGATAACGGATCCCGATGCAAACAAAACCTATGACGGCTCTCTTGCTATTTCGGGCAATGCCTTGAAAATGAAGGGGTGTGTTCTGAAGATCGTCTGCGAATCTCAGACCTGGCCGCGGATGTGAAAGCCAGTATTCCTCCCTGAAACCACAGTTGTCTCCCGATGGTCGCGTCTGACGTTGCCTGGACCCACACCGCCGATGACAAGCTCACTCGACAACCATCTGCGTCGGTAGCGCACGCGGGATTACGTCGCCGCGATGACCTAGACGAGCCGCTGTTCGCGGCGTAGGTTACACCAAGTGACGCTAACTAAATCTGTGATTGTCGCGAGTTAGCGGGCCTGGTGGGGAGCACTTGATGGACACCTCTGTGGCACACGGGTGCGCGGACGCGACAGGGTCACTGCCAAGCCCGGCGGAGATTCGGGTCCAGCTCACGCGCGTCGTTTCCAGTCCGGAGTTTCCACGCACGGGCCGCGGTGCGGCTTTTCTCGCTTATGTCGTCGAGGAAGCCCTAGCAGAAGAAGTCTCCCGTTTGGCCTTTAGAATGGCCTCGTCGCCGTTGTGATAAGCGAAAGTGATCTCGATCGAGCCGCTGTCGAGCAATTCGGCATGACCGTCACCTGAGACTTCGTCCATTTCGTCGCATCCTGCCCATGTGAAGGAGACCATGGACGTGCTGTAGGCGAGATCGAGGCCCGCTTGCATCGCACCGAAGGCGATCTCGCCATGACCGTTGGCCCTGATGGTGATTGTGGCGGGCTCGACCAGGTCGAGATAATCCCGACCCCACAGATCGGCCTCGACAATCCGCCAGCGGCCGATCAGGCGGCAGTTTCTGGCCGCGCTCATGACAGCATCGCTATCAGCTTCGGTAGCCGTACCAGATTGTAAGCGGCGGCCGCGAAGGTGAAGGCCCATCCGACGCGGTCGCGGCCACGGAACTTCGTCTTGTCCTGCCCCGCGACGGTCTTGATCCAGCCGAACGCCTCCTCGATGCGCTTGCGGATGCGCAAGCTGACTCCATAGCCGGAATGGCGCGTCGTGCGTTCATCAATGGCCGAGCGGCGACCATTAACATTCTGCGCCACATGCGGCGTCACCTTCATCGAACGCAAATCTTGGACGAAGTCCTTTGTGTCATAGGCCTTGTCGGCACCCAGCGTGATCGCTTGTGGCCGGTCGGCGAAAGGTTCGATCATGTGCAGCGCCGCGACCCGTTCAGCATATCCGCTGGCCTCTGTCAGATAGGCATCGACCAGCAGCCCATGCCCCATGAAGCACAGCTTGGCCTCCTTGCCTTTGCCCTTCTTATAAAGTCTTGCGTCTGGGTCGGTCGTTGAAGCATGCGTCTCGTTGGAACGCCTTTCGCCATGAAAGTCTGCTTCCTTATTCCGACCGCCCGCATCCGAAGGTGGTTCGCCATGATCGCCCCTTGGGCCGTCCTTCGGCTTGAAGCTCTTGATCGACGCCCAGGCCTCGATCAGCGTGCCATCGACAGAGAAGTGGTCCGTTGACAGCAGCCGCTTTACTTTGGGCTGCGAAAGGATCGCACCGAGGAACTTCGCGGCGATGTCGCCTTCCAGCAACCGGTCGCGGTTCTTCGAAAACACCGAATGGTCCCACGCTGGATCGTCAATGCCAATGCCGACGAACCAGCGGAACAGAAGGTTGTATTCCAGCCGCTCCATCAAAAGCCGCTCCGAGCGGATCGAATAGAAGGCTTGCAAAAGCATGGCGCGCAGAAGCTTCTCAGGCGCAGTCGATGGCCGCCCGATCGGCGAATAGAGCGCTGCAAACTCCCGTTCCAAGAAAACCAGAGCGTCGTTCACGATCTGCCGGACTGCCCGCAGCGGATGATCACGACGAACTCGATCCTCCAGATCGACATGGCTGAAGAGTTCACCCGTCCTCACATCGCCGCCGCGCATCCATCAACCCCGAAACTCACGAAGCCAATGAATCACGGCTAAAGCCTTCAGGCCAGATCCTTTTTTCAACAGCCATCTAGCGGGGCGCGCGCACCGCCTGAAGGGATACACGATCGCGATCGAGGTGTTCAAACGCAACGAAGACTTCACTCAAGATGACCCTGTCGTTCGCATCGAGGCCGGGCGATTGAGGCGCACGCTCGAGCGCTATTATCTCGTCGCCGGCCTGCAAGACCCCATCAGAATAGATATTCCGAAAGGGCATTATGCGCCTTCGTTCGCCTGGAATGGCACGGCATCAACGCGCCCCGAGATAGAGACCGTTCGCGAGCATGACGAACAGGCAGACCGATCTCCGTCACGGATTCGGCGGACCGCGCTTGTTGCCTTCCTTTTCGGCGTTGCAGGCTTGGCCACGCTCACGTTGTGGGCTGGCGACCATGTGATCAAGGCGGCAAAGCGGGCCGGCGGCGCCAAAGCCCCCGACGAGCCGACGCTGGTGATCGCACCCTTCGCAAATCTCGGGGGCGATCCCCAGACGCAGCTCTATACGGCCGGACTGACTGAGGAGCTGCTCACCGATCTCCCACGGTTCAAGGAAATCAAGGTCTTCGGTCGCGAGACCGCGAAGTCGCTTTCCCCAGAGGTTGGGGCTTCTGAAATCCGTGGCGAGTTGGGCGCTCGTTATTTGCTGGCGGGCGGCGTCCGGGTAACCGGCTCCAAGGTGCGGGTGACGGCTCGCCTGTTAGACACATCTGACGGAGCAATCCTCTGGTCGCAGAACTACGACGACGACCTGACCAGCCGCGAACTTTTTGCTATCCAATCCGACGTCGCGAGCAAAGTTGCGACCACTGTTGCTCAACCTTACGGCATCATCGCGCAAGCCCAGACCGCCAGCGCTCCTCCCGACGATCTCGACGTCTACGACTGCACGCTTCGCTTCTACGCCTATCGTGCGGAACTGAGCCCAGAGACCCACCTGGCCGCCCGAGACTGTCTTGAAAGCTCGGTGGCCCGTTATCCGACCTATGCGACCGGATGGGCAATGTCATCCATCGTGTACCTCGATGAGGACCGCTTTCGTTTCAACCTCAGGCCCGGTCAATCGACGCCGCTTGAGCGGGCATTGCGCTCTGCTCGGCGGGCGATCAAATTGGAACCGGGAAACACCCGTGCTCTTCAATCTTTGATGATCGCACTGTACTTCAACCAACAACTTACCGAGGCGCTCCAAGTTGGCGAGCAGGCCCTGGCAATGAACCCAAACGACACCGAACTTCTGGGAGAGTTTGGAACGCGCCTTGCAATCTGTGGCCAGTGGCAGCGCGGCGCAGACTTTCTTGACCAGGCGCTTTCGCTCAATCCGGGTGGCGCAAGCTATTACCCCGGGGCCAGGGCGCTCGCGGCCTACATGCTGAACGATCACGATAAAGCTGTGAGCCTCATCCGCGAGACGGATCTACAAAAGTTTCCGATGTTTCACCTCGTGGCAGCCGCCATATACGCCGAGGCTGGGTTTTTGGATGATGCGAGGCGCGAAGGAGAGATCTTCGTGAAGATGCGTCCAGATTATATTTCGAATGTCATCGAAGAACACAGAAAGCGTAACATCAAGCCGGAAGACAACGTCCGCATGATCGCGTCGCTTCGCAAAGCGGGACTCCCTGTGCCGAGCGCAGAAGAAGTGGAAGCGAAGCTATTGGCCTCCGCACCATCGCCCCAAGCGCCTTCGCAATAAGCAGATGCTACGGCTTGGGCCGCATAGAACCTACAAGAGGTTACGGGTGTTCGGCGTCCGCGGCACTTACAGTTTGCGGTGCAGGCCGCCACGGCGACCGAGTCCGACCATGCAAGCCAGAGACTAGGCCAATGAACAGCAAAAATACGACTAATGCTCTTAGCAACCACAGCTCGTTCTCGTTTACTATTGGGGCTAATGGCGCCACCAGGAGCTATGGCGGGGGAAGCCGAGGCCAAGAACCTCCTCAAAGCGATGTCAGACTATCTCGCTTCGCAAAAGGCGATCTCGTTCACCTACGACTCAAACCTGGAAGTCGTCACAGGAGAACATCAGAAACTGCTGCTGGCGAGTTCCGGCAAGATCGAATTGGGGCGGCCGGACAAACTGCGCGCCACGCGGTCAGGCGGATTTGCCAATGTCGAAATGGTCTTCGACGGCAAGACCGTGACGATCTTCGGCAAGGACACCAACCTCTACACCCAAGTCGAAGTTCCCGGCACAGTCGAAAATCTTGTCGACGAGATGCGCGAAAAACTTCGAAAGCCAGTGCCGGGAGCGGACCTGCTGCTGCCCGACGCCTATGACAGTCTGCTAGAGGGTGTGACTGACGTGAAGGACCTCGGCAGCGGCGTGATCGGCGGTGTCGAATGCGACCACCTCGCCTTCCGAGCGAAAGACGTCGATTGGCAGATCTGGATTGCGCAGGGGGACACCCCCCGTCCCTGCCGCTACGTGATCACAGCCAGCCAGATCGACGAGGCTCCACAATACAGCATTCAGATTTCTGATTGGAAGACCAGTGTCGACGTCGCGGCACAAGACTACAGCTTCGTCAACAAGACCGACGCCAGGAAGGTCGACCTGACGGATCTTGCCAACATCGACGAACTGCCCGATCACTTGACCATGGGAGACGGAAAATGACCATGCTAGGGAAACTGAAAGCAATTCTGTTTCTTGCGGCGCTGCTGCTTCCGGCGATTGATGCCGCGGAGCAGATATCGATCCTGGGGATCTACAGCGTTGCGAAGCCCGCTGAGGCTCGCGTCGGTCGCCCGTTGACACCTGTGAGCGTCGCGGGCGTTGCGCGCAGAACCGTGCGGCGCTGCGCCGTCGGCGTCTATTATTGCTAGAGCGATATCAGAGGAAATTTGGGGGCGTTTTGACCAATTCAGATATCGGCGATGCACGTGCCGCTTCAACAGGCCGCCTGCAGCGGCTAATCCTTTGCCTGCCACTGGTCATAATTTCCGGATGCGGCGGCCATCCCAAGGGAGTGCTGACGCCCGTCGCCGAGACGTCAGCCGATGCAAGCCGAGTGGATATGCTGATTACGACCACACGTGGCCGCTCGGAAACGCCGGGCGAAATGTTCACGGGTGAACGGGCGCGAGCTCCAACGTTTGCGGACATCACCGTATCCATCCCTCCTGTTCGCAAGGTAGGCGACGTGGCGTGGCCGAAGAAGCTTCCCCCCAATCCGGTCACCGACTTTGCAACCCTGAAAGCAGACGAGTTGACGAAGGACGAAGCCAAGACGTGGCTGAATGCCTCGGTCAGGAAGAGCCCAGACCGCAGCGTGCTCGTGTTCATCCACGGGTTCAACAATCGCTTCGAGGACTCCGTCTACCGTTTTGCGCAGATCGTCCATGATTCCGGGGTCAAAAGCGCGCCCGTCCTGGTGACATGGCCGTCGCGGGGTAGCCTGCTGGCCTATGGCTACGATCGCGAAAGCACCAACTACACCCGCAATGCGCTGGAATCGCTGTTCCAGTATCTGGCTGCGGACAAGGAGGTGAAAGAAGTGTCGATCCTTGCTCATTCGATGGGTAACTGGCTGACGCTGGAAGCGCTTCGCCAGATGGCCATCCGCAACGATCGCCTGCCGGCAAAGTTCAAGAACGTGATGCTCGCAGCTCCCGACGTCGACGTCGACGTGTTCCGTTCGCAGATCGAGGACATGGGCGACAAGCACCCGCAGTTCACCCTCTTCGTGTCGCAGGACGACCGGGCGCTGGCCTTTTCGCGTCGGGTCTGGGGCGACATTCCCCGACTGGGATCGATTGATCCGGAGCAGGCCCCTTACAAGCAGGAGCTGGCGGACAACGACATTACTGTCATCGATCTGACCAAGGTGAAGGCCGGGGACAGCATGCATCACGGCAAGTTCGCAGAATCGCCACAAGTGGTTCAACTGATCGGTGCCCGGATTTCCGAAGGCCAGACGCTGACGGACAGCAAGATGGGTCTTGGCGATCACCTCATAGCCGGGACGACAGGAGTTGCGGTGGCAGCCGGCAGCGCTGCGGGCCTGATTCTCGCCGCGCCAGTCGCGGTTGTCGATCAAGCGACCCGCGACAACTATTCCAACCACGTCAGCGGGTTAGCGGGCCAGTCGGGCAGCAAGCAGAAGATCGCGATCGACTGCGGGTTTAAACAGAGCGTGGACCGTGATCCGGCGTGTCGCGCGCACCGAAACTGAAGGGGCAGCCAATGAACAGCTACATCAAACTCGGTTTGTCGGCAGCAATCGCGGCGCTGATTGGCGGCAGTGCCCTTGCCGCCGACGTTTCTCCTCTGCTCACCCAGGATCAGCAGACGGTCGAAAGCCAGGGCGGATGGTCGTTCTCGGTCGCACCCTATTTTTGGATGGCAGGGCTGTCGGGTGAAACCTCGCAATTCGGCCTCCCGACCGTGAACATGGACGCCAACTTCGATGACATTCTCGGAAATCTCGACTTCGCCTTCATGGCGGCGGGAGAGGCACGGAATGGTCGCTTCAGCGTCATCGGCGACATCTTCTACACGAAGCTTGGAGCCGATGGCGATACGCCCGGCGGCATCTTGGCGACCAGCGTCGATGTGACCTCTGAGACCTTCTCGGGACTATTGGGCGCCGGATACGCCGTCATCGATACGCCGCAGGGACATCTGGACGTCGTTGGCGGCATAAGGGTCTGGTCGGTGGACACAACGATCCGCTTCAATGGCGGCCTCCTTGGCGGCATTGAAAGGAGCGATGGCGCGACCTGGGTTGACGGCATAGTCGGCTTGCGCGGCAAGTATTCCCTCACCCCGGAAGTCTACCTGACGGGATGGGGACTGGTCGGCGGTGGTGGGGCTGACATCGACTGGGACATTGCCCTGGGCGTCGGCTACGAATTCAACGATCGGATTTCGGCGATTGCCGGCTACAGGGCGCTCGGCGTCAACTATAGAGACGATGGATTCGTGTTTGATGCAGTCCAGCAGGGTCCAATTCTCGGGCTTGCCTTAAGATTCTAGGAGGTCCTGTTGACAAAGTGGATTGAACTAAGCCGCTATCGCGGCGAATGGGGCCGACTTTGACCGGAGCCTCCTGACTGATGGGATGGTGGTGTTGCAACCCACCCTTCAGACAGGAGGTCCAGATGGCTGAGCTTAGCCCTCTTCGCCGCCGGATGATCGAGGACATGACGGTCCGCAATCTGTCTCCGGCAACCCAGCGATCCTACATCAACGCCGTTCAGAAGTTCAGCCGCTATTTCGGTCGGTCACCGGATCGGCTTGAGCTTGAGGATGTTTCCCGCCTTCCAGGTTCATCTGGTCTCGACAGGGATATCCTGGGCATTGCTGAACCAGATCGTCTGCGCTCTCAGGTTTTTCTACGGCATCACGCTGGGCCAGAATGATGTGCCCGAGCGGATCCCGTATGCGCGCAAGCCGCGCACACTCCCAGTTGTTCTGTCGGCGGATGAGGTCGTTCAATTCCTCGAGGCGGTTTCCAGCCTGAAGGCGCGGGTGGCGCTGACCTGCGCCTATGCGGCGGGTTTGCGGGTCGCGGAAGTCTGTGGGTTGAAGGTGGAGGATATCGACAGCTCCAGGATGGTGATCCATGTCCGTCATGGCAAAGGCAGCAAAGCCCGCTATGTCATGCTGTCTGTCGAGTTGCTGGGAATTCTGCGCAGCTATTGGCGTCTGGCGCGTCCAGAATCGTTCCTGTTTCCGGGACGTGATCCCGGCAAACCTATCGAGGCGACAGTGTTGAACGCCGCTTGCCGGTCAGCCGTTGCAGCGACCGGTCTTTCCAAACGCGTCACCATCTGCTCTACGACGAGCCCGCTCGACCGATTGCGCCTGGAGGTGACGCCGCCGGACGAATAGTCGGGTGCGCTCTGCCTTCGAAGTCGCCGACATCCTTCGGCGGCATGGGGCGTCCTACAAACGAGAGAACGCCCGGTCACCTTGGCCGCGGCGAACGTCGCGTCGTGGGAGCTGTCGAAGCCTGCCGCACACCCAGGCTATTACGACTACTTTCTGTTCGGGCACAGCTGCCTCCTATTTTCTATTTTGTCCGACTAATACCGTAACCGCGCCGCGTGCGGCTCCGCGCATCCCGCCACCCCGACCAGCGCGTCGTCGGCTTTTGACCTGAGGTTCGCGCGCAAACTATCAGGGGGAAAAGAAGCCCCGCCATCCGAAGCTGAGGAAGAATGGCCGCTGAACTCCTGGGTCCCGGGTCCGGGTCGAGGCGACGCCGGCCGAAGATTAGGGATCCTCGATGCTGGACCGTCGACGTTCTCCTTCGCAGCACTTTGGGATAGGGCTACACACAATTTGAACATGTGGTCACTCCGCGGCGTTCGCGAGCTGCAATTGCGGAGCCTTCTCCCCTGCATGCTCATGCGTCTGCTGCTCCGTCGGCTTGATCCGGAACCAGGCCGCATAAAGCGCCGGTAGGAACAGCAGGATCATCACCGTGCCGACGGCCGTACCGCCAATGAGCGTATAGGCCATCGATCCCCAGAAGACCGAATGAGTGAGCGGGATGAAGGCGAGAACCGCTGCTAGCGCCGTCAGGATGACGGGCCTCGTCCTCTGCACGGTCGCTTCGATGACCGCGTGGTAGTCGTCCAGGCCGGCAGCCTGGTTTTCCTTGATCTGCTCGGTCAGGATGAGGGTGTTTCGCATAAGAATGCCCGCCAGCCCAATCAGCCCGAGAATGGCGTTGAAGCCGAAGGGCTGGTTGAAGAGGAGCAATGTCGGCACCACGCCAGCAAGACCGAGCGGCGCCGTCAGCATGACCATGGTCATCGTCGACAGGCTGCGAACCTGGAGGACAATAACGATCAGCATCGCCGCAATCATCACCGGGAAGATCTGAACAAGCGCGACGTTTGCCTTGAGCGATTCCTCGATATTGCCACCCATCTCGATGCGATATCCGACCGGCAGCGAGGCGATCAGGGGCTGCAGGGCCATCATCACCTCCTGGGAGACTTCCGGCGGCTGCGTCGCCTCATTGATATCCGACCGGATGGTGATGACCGGCGTGCGGTCACGGCGCTTCATGAGCGGTTCCTCGAAGCGGATTTCAGAGTGGCCGATCTGATCGAGCGGAATCGGCCGGCCATCCCTGCTGATCAACGAGAAGTCCGCCAGTCTCGAGGGATCGAGCCGGTTTTCGCCAGCGCTGCGGGCAACCACCGGGACATTGCGGATGTTCTCGCGGACCTGGGTGATGGGAGCCCCGGTCAGCAGCAACTGCATCTGCTGCGCGGCTTCAGCCGGGGAAAGCCCGATGAGGTTGAGGCGTTCCTGGTCCGGAATGAACCGGAGCACGGGGGTGCGGCTGCCCCAGTCGCGGTTTGCCTGACGAACGTCCGGCACGGTTTTCATGATGACAAGCGCTTCCTCCGAGATCTGATAGAGCTTCTGGGGATCAGGCCCCATGATCCGGAACTCAACCGGAAACGGGGTATAGGGTCCAAACACGAGCTGTGTGACGCGCACGGATGCTTCCGGAGCGAGGCCTTCGGCGATGGCGGTGCGCATGCGATGCTTGAGCGCTTCGCGCCCCTCGGCATCGGGGGTGAGCGCCACGATCTTGGCAAATGCCGGATCCGGCAGTTCAGGCGCCATGGCAAAGAAGAAGCGCGGCGCGCCCTGGCCGATATAGCTGGTAACGATCTTCGACTCGGGTTGCTCCTGCAGCCAACGCTCGAGTTTTGCGACCGTGGCGGTGGTCGTTTCGATGCTTGTCCCTTCGGGCAGTCGAACCTCGACCAGGACTTCGGGACGGTCCGACGTCGGGAAGAACTGCTGCTTCACCGCGCCCATGCCCACAACGGAAACACCCATGGCGACGAGGACGACGGCGCATGTCATGAACTTGTGACGCACCGCAAACTCGATGACTGCGCGCAGGCGCTGATAGTTCGGTGTGCCGTAAATGGCCGCGTGACCACCGCCGACCGGCTTGATGTTGGGGAGCATCTTCACACCGAGATAGGGCGTAAAAAACACCGCGACAATCCAGGATACGATCAGAGCAAAGCCGACCACCCAGAAGATATTGCCGGCATACTCACCGGCCGTGGATCTGGCAAAGCCGACCGGCATCAGGCCGATGATTGTCACGAGCGTACCCGACAGCATGGGGGCCGCCGTATGGCTCCAGGCATAGGCCGCCGCCTTGATACGGTCCATGCCTTCTTCCATTTTCACGACCATCACTTCGATGGCGATGATGGCATCATCGACAAGGAGCCCGAGCGCCAGGATCAACGCACCGAGCGTGATGCGGTCGAAAAAGCGGCCCGTCTCCAACATAATCAGAAAGACGACGGCCAGTGTTAGTGGCACGGCCAAGGCAACAACGATGCCGACCCGCCAGCCAAGGCTGACGAGGCTGACGAACAGGACGACACCAAGTGCCATGGCGAATTTGAGCATGAACTCGCCGACGGCTTCTTGAATGTTGACCGCCTGATCGCTGACCTTCGCCAATGTCATGCCGAGTGGGAGGGTCTGGGCAATCGCCGCTGATCTTTCCTCGAGCGCCTTGCCAAGCTCCAGGCCGTTCCAGCCCGACTGCATGACGACGCCGAGCATGATGGCAGGCTCGCCCTCATGGCGGATGCTGTACGTCGCAGGATCCTCGTAGCCACGGCGAATGTGAGCGAAGTCGGAAAGCTTCAGCGTGCGGCCGCCCGCGACAATCGGGGTATCGGCGATCGCTTGTATGTTGTTGTAGGCGCCATCGAAACGGATGAAGACCTGCGGCCCGCGCGTGTCGATAGAGCCGGCTGGCGTGACCCTGTTCTGATTTTGAAGGGCGGCTGCGATGTCCTGCGCCGAGATACCGAGCGTGGCGAGCTTGGCGAACGAGAATTCGACGAAAATCTGCTCGGGCCGTTCCCCCAAAATGTTGATCTTCTTGACGCCTGGCACATGCAGGAGATCCTGCCGGATACCTTCCGCCTGGCGCACGAGGTCCCGCATCGGCATGCCTTGGGCTTTCAACGCATAAAGGGCAAAGCTTACGTCCGAATATTCATCGTTGACGAAGGGCCCGAACACACCGGGTGGCAGGTTTCTCGCCTCATCGCCGAGTTTCTTGCGGGCCTGATAAAACTCCTCTTCAACAGCACTCGCCGGCGTGCTGTCCTTGAGGGTGACCGTCAAAAATGCGTAACCGGGGCGGGTTGTCGTTTCCACCCGATCATACCAGGTGAGTTCCTGAATACGCTTTTCAAGCGGTTCAGCGACCAGGTCTTGCATCTCACGGGCGGTCGCGCCCGGCCAGACGGCCGTGACGGTCATCGTCTTGATCGTGAACGATGGATCTTCCGCGCGTCCCAGCTTGACGAAGGCGTAGACGCCCGCTGCAGCCAGCAAGACGATGAAGAACAGGGTGACCGCCCGCTCACGAACGGCGAGCGCGGAAAGATTGAAGTTCATCAGTTCGCCGCCTCTGCTTTTTCGACGCTGGTGCGGATGGTCGCGCCCTCGGTCAGAAGATGCGCGCCGAGCGCGACTACCGCCTCGCCGGCATTTAGGTTCGTCACGATCGCGTTTTCTTCGCCGAGCCGTTCGACCTTTACTTCACGAAAGTGAACGCTCGACGCTTGCGCATCGACCACCCAGACGCCAGTCCGGGTGCCATCATCCAGGACGGCGCCGACAGGCACCTCGGCATGAAGCTGAGCGTCCTTGTTCGGTATTCTAAGCGTCACCGTTGCACCCAACGGCGCAGTTGCGGCTGCTCCCTGTAATACCCAGCGCGTTTCGTAGGTGCGGGTTTGAGGATCCGCAGCAGCAGACATCTGCCGCAGGACCGCCCCTTCTTCCGCGTCGCGGCCATAAACGGTGGCGCGGGCAAGGGCACCGATCTGAGGCCTGATATTTTCCGGCATCCAGACCAGCGCTTCACGCGCGCCCGCCTTGGCAAGCCTGACGACTGGCTGACCGGCTGATACGACCTGGCCGGGTTCGCCAAGTGTCTCGACGATAGTGCCGTCGGCGTCTGCCACAAGGAGCGTGTATGTCGCCTCGTTTTCTGCAACTTTCGCTTCAGCTTCTGCCGCGGCAAGCTGCGCTGTCGCGGTATCGAGAGCAGTCTTGGACTGTTCGTACCTCTGCGGAGACGCCGCCAGGCCATTCTTGACGAGCTCCGCGTAGCGCCTCTCGTCGGCCTGCGCTTGAATAAAGGTTGCTTTGGCGGCCGCAACCGCGTTGCGTTTGGCGGCGACGGCCAGACGAAGATCTGTTTCATCGATCCGCATCAGCGGTTGCCCGGCCCGCACTTCGTTTCCGAGCTCCACCAACCGTTCAACGATTTTTCCCGGAACGCGGAAGCCGAGATCGCTCTGCACACGTGCGGCTATGGTTCCGGTAAAGCTACGTGCCACGGCGTCCGGCGTTCTCGCTTTAATGACGCTGACAAAGGGGACAGAGGTCCGAGGATCCGCAGCTATCGCGACCGTCTCATTGGGCCAAAAGACAAAAGCTGCGGTCGCAACCCCCACACCGACGAGGACAGCCGCCGAAGAGAGAATAAACTTCGTTTTCATGTGGTGACCCTTCTTGACGGTCGACGCGTTCTGAATAGATTGCATTCTAACTCTAAATCGCATATAGATGTCAAATGAAATCTAAAAGGAGGTCATCATGAGAGTCACTCGTGCCCAAGCCGAAGCCAACCGGGAGGCGGTGATCAACGCTGCCAGCAGGCTCTTTCGCGAGCACGGCTTTGACGGGATTGGTCTCAAGGATCTGATGAAAGGTGCCGGTCTGACCCAGGGCGGCTTCTACAAGCAGTTCGAGTCCAAAGAGGATTTGGCCGCGCTTGCGTCAAGACGGGCAATGGAGAGCGCGACGCGCAGATGGTCATCCGTCGCAGCCTCGAGCTCCGATCCACTTCGAGCCGTCATCGATCTCTATCTTTCGGCCGGTCATCGCGGCGAAACCGCGGACGGATGCCCACTCGTGGCACTCGGGGCGGACGCGGCTCGTCAGAGTCCGGAAATCCGGACACCCTTCCAGGATGGCATAAAAGCCCACCTCCAGGTTTTGGAGGAACTGATGCCGGAGCAAGGCGAACCCCATCCGGACGAAAAGGCCATGGTCGTCCTGTCGCTGATGGTCGGCGCCGTCACGCTCTCCCGGATCGTGACCGACGAGAATCTGTCGAACCGCTTGCTCGAAGCGGCCGCAAACGAGGTCAAGCGCCTCGCCCCGCTCAGCGACGATTAGGACGACGCCCGTCCTGATCCCGCAATACCATGCAGTACATCTTGGAGTCGTCATGCGCCGTATCGTCGTCACAGGCATGGGAGCGGTTAGCCCGCTCGGTGCCAATGTAACCACTTCCTGGAGCAGGCTTCTGGCTGGCAAGTCGGGCATTCGCCGTCTGCCGGACGACATCGTCAGCGATCTTCCTGCCAAGGTGGGCGGTGTCGTTCCTTCGATGGATGAGGACGCCGACGCGGGGTTCAACCCCGACAAGGTCCTCCCGCCGAAGGATCAGCGCAAGATTGATCGTTTCATTCTGTTCGCACTCGCGGCGGCCGAAGAGGCGCTGGCGCAAGCGCGCTGGAAGCCCACCTCGGAAGAAGACCGCCTGAGGACCGCAACGATCATCGCGTCGGGGATCGGTGGCTTTCCGGCCATAACCGACGCGGTCAGGACCGTAGACCAAAAGGGGCCGCGGCGCCTGTCGCCGTTCACTATCCCCTCGTTCCTTGTCAATCTGGCAGCGGGTCAGGTGTCGATCCGACATGGGTTCAAAGGTCCGCTCGGGGCGCCGGTGACGGCATGCGCGGCAGGTGTACAAGCCATCGGCGACGCCGCGCGGCTCATCTGTGGAAACGAGGCCGATATCGCGATCTGCGGTGGCACGGAAGCCTGCATGAACACTGTAAGCCTTGGCGGCTTTGCCGCAGCGCGTTCGCTGTCATCGGGGTTTAACGACACACCCGAGCTGGCGTCACGACCATTCGACATGTTGCGTGACGGCTTCGTCATGGGCGAAGGCGCCGGCATGCTGGTGATCGAATCCTTGAGCCATGCGCTTGCGCGCGGCGCCCAGCCGTTAGCCGAGCTAGTCGGTTACGGCACTACGGCCGACGCCCACCACATCACCTCGGGTCCCGAGGACGGGTCAGGCGCCGCAAGAGCGATGCAGATTGCGATCAGACAGGCGGGCATCACCCCGAAAGAGATCCAGCACCTAAATGCGCATGCGACCTCGACCCCTGTTGGTGACCGCGGGGAAATCGAGGCGATCAAGACGGTGTTCGGGAAAGGGTCCGGTCTGGCGGTGAGCGGCACGAAGTCCGCGACCGGCCACCTTCTCGGTGCGGCTGGCGGGCTGGAAGCCATCTTTACGATCATGGCACTTAGAAACCAGATCGCGCCACCAACGTTGAACCTGAACGCGCCCGATCCGGCAAGCGACGGTATAGACATCGTCGCGCACAAGGCCCGTTCGGTCCCAATGAACTACGCGATCACCAATGGGTTCGGTTTTGGAGGTGTGAACGCAAGCGCGCTGTTCAAGTGCTGGTCCGCAATACGGGCGTGAGCATCAACCGAAAAGTCGCCACTGGCTACTCGACGCAACCTTTGATGCCACTCTCGAGGACCGGATGCGGGGTCGATTGGCGCAACCGACCTTAGGTTGCGGTGCAAGTGCCTTCTCCTATCGCCCAAGTCGCCTAGCGACTTTCCCAGAACTTGAGCCTATGCAGGAGATTACGATGCTGAAACGCTTTTTGGCAAAATGGCGACTCTGGGAGCAAGCGCTCGACGGGATAGATGACCTGCACGGGGATCATCTCGTGAACCTGGAGAAGCGCGTGCTCATCCTTGAAAGGGAAATGACATTGTTGAAGGAAACGCGCTCCTCGGAATCTCCGATTGAGCGCCTCTTGTCTCTCGACAAACTGAACTCTGAAGGTGGAAGGGGCTCTGTGGGCATTCCTGCACTAATACCCGCTAAGGGAAATTGACTTGTTTGGATTGTATTGGTTAGCGCGGATTGGCCTGAATCGTTCGAGGGGGCGGTCAAATTCGTTCCAGAGGTAGTCGACGATGAGCGCGATATAAACCAATGGCGGCAGTGCGACCTGGGACAAAAGCCCGCCGCCCTACCTCCTCTGCGTTCCGGCCGCAAGTGGTGCGGGGTCGATCGCGTCACGGCCGACGCCGAGCCATCGAGACGGGACGTCTCCCCCCTGTTAATCCCTGTCAGCTTGCCGGATTGCGCGCGGTGACGATCCACGCCGCGCCGTCGATCATCACCGACCGCTCACCGGGGCAGCCCGCGAAGACGGCACGAACCGCAGCCGAGGCGCGGGCGCGGATATCGTCGGGCTGATCAGCGAGAGAGCGCGCCAGCGGGCCGACCTCGAGTGTCATCTTCACCGCGTCGTCGAGCGCCGCGTCCCGCGTCTCCCCCTTGCCGAACGGGATGGAGGCATCGAATGGCGTGATAGCGACATCGGTGAAGCCAGCCACCGTTAGAATACGCGCCACCCGCCCCTGGTCGCCAAACGAGAACGGGCCGGGCGCGTCGGGACCGGGCGGCGTCATCGGCGGGAGGATGCCCTTCATCGCGCCCATCGGCAAGCGCACCCAATCGTTCTCGGCCATGCCGCGCCAGCAGACGAAAGCGACCCGCGCGCCCGGCTTGAGCGCACGGCGCATATGAGTGAAGGCCGCCGTAGGATCGTCAAAGAACATCACTCCGAAACGCGAGAACAGGATGTCGAACGCGCCCTGGGGCAATTCGGTGCTGCTGGCGTCGGCCACCTGGAACAGGGCCGGCGTATCCTGCGGCGCTAGCGCGCGCGCTCTGCCGATCAGCGGTTCGGATATGTCCACGCCCAGCACATGGCCCCCTGCGCCGACGCGGGCGGCCAGGTCCAGACTAGACGCCCCCGCGCCGCAGCCGACGTCCAGCACGCGTTCGCCCGTGGCGGGCGCGGCGGCTTCGATCGCGGCCTGGCCGAACACCGCCATCATGGCATCGAGCCGGGCCTGGTAAGTGACCCAGCGCTCCCCGCTTTGGCCTTTCCAGTCGGCTACCTGATAAACATTTTTCTCTGTCATGCCATATCCTTTGTTCTGATCCGTTCTTCACCAGGCTATCCGCCCGCGTGGTCGTTCCCACCGTGTGCGGCGACGAACATGGCGACGGCGGACCGGCAATAGGATTCGATTTCGTTGTCGTCCTCTGCTCTCGCCTGATCGAAGCGTGCGATAATCAGGAGATCGGATCCTTTGATAAGCGCGGCAAACAAGCGGGCGGACCGGAGAGGATCGGGCACGTTCAGAACCGCCTTCGCGTGCAACTGACGCAACAGGGCCTCGATTTGGGCGATGACATAGGCGGGGCCGGCTACGTAATGGAGCTTGCTTAACGACTTTTGATTCGTCTTGTCGGCCATGATCATGGCTTCGACACTGCGGACGTCCGGGCTCAACAGCGTGCGAAGCAGGGATGTGCCCACCGCCATGAGCTGATGTTCGGCCGAACCGTCGACGCCTTCAATAAGAGACTGGGGTGCAAACTGATGGCAGTGGGCCGCGATGGCCGCACTGAACAGCGCCTCCTTGTTCTCGAAGTGCCGATAGATGCTGAGCTTGGATATCCTCGCTCGCTGGGCGACCTTGTCCAATGTCGTCGCTTGAAAACCCAATTCCACAAAGAGTTCGCACGCGGCGTCGACTATCGTTTGGCCAAGCGCCTCGTTGGCGGGCCGGCCGCGCCGGCCCTGGGTGTTTTCGGTCACGACAATTCCAGTCCTTGACAGTATCCTAATTCTTGAATTACGATACCATACAGTTTCTAAAATGTGCAAGCCATTGGGTAGGTTTCAACCATGTCCTCCAAATCCGGGCCGCCCGGCGATATCGAATGCGGCACCGTCCGGTCGATCAACACAGTGATGGGCGACTTTCTCGCCAATGCCGAAGCCCGGCTCGCTGCCCGTTTCGAGCGCGTATCGCTGGACGATATTGCGCGCCAGGCCCAACCCAACCCCCTCCAACCACAACACGGAGCCCATCACCATGGATGACGTCGTCATCATCGGCGGCAGCTTTGCCGGTCTCGCCGCCGCGCTGCAGCTCGGCCGCGCCCGCCGCAAGGTCACCGTTCTCGATACCGGCCTGCCACGCAACCGCTTCGCCAGCCACTCGCATGGCCTGCTCGCTCACGATCACAAGCCACCGCTGGACATCCTGGCCCAGGCGCGGCAGCAGCTAGCGCGTTATCCCACGATCAGGCTGGTCAATGCCCGGGCCGACAGCATCTCCGGCGCCATCGACGATTTCTCCATCCTCACTGGCGATGGCGAAAGCCTTGGGGCCCGCCGCCTGATCCTGAGCTATGGCGTCGCCGACCAGATGCCTGATGTTCCGGGCTTTGCCGAAGGCTGGGGCACGTCCATCGTGCCCTGCCCCTATTGCGACGGCTTTGAAGTCGCCGGCCAGCATTGGGGCCTGGTCTGGTCCGGCCCGCAGTCGCACCAGTCTGTCAGGCTGTTCCACGATTGGACCGACAGGTTGACGCTCTTCGCAGATGGTCACGACATTCCGCCCGATATCCGGGCCGATCTGGCGCATCGCAACATACCTGTCGTCGAGGGCCGGATCACCGGGATCGCCCGTCACGGGGGCCATAGCGCCACCGTCAAGCTCGATACCGGCCCCGATGTCGCGGTCGACATCCTGTTCGCGCATCCGCGCAACAAGCCGTCCGCAAGCCTGCATGAATCACTGGGTCTCGCCACGGTCGATACGCCCCTCGGCATCGCCCTCAAGGTCGACGAGCGCCGCGAAACCAGCATGCCCGGCATCTACGCCGCCGGCGACCTCGCCAACCCCCTCATGCCCTCGGTCACCACCGCATCATGGCAAGGCGCGATGGCGGGTATCTTCGCCCAACAGTCGATGCTGATTTGAGAGCACAGATTGGAGATGAGCATGGCCGTCGAACCGGACAGCGCGGGTGTGCGCTTCCCTCCGCCCTTCGTCTATCTGGGAACGCTGCTGTTGGGGCTGGCGGCGGAGCGGTTCGTCACCCTGCGCTCTTTCGGCATCGACTGGGGGTTGCTGGTCGCGACGGGCGCGCTGCTGTTCGTTGCCGGCGCAGCGATGATGCTTGCGGCGGCGGGGCTGTTCCGGCGGCTGGGCACCCACGTTCCGCCGTCGCAGCCAACGACCCTCATCGCAACGACCGGTCCTTATCGGTGGACCCGCAATCCCATGTATCTCGGCATGGCGCTTATCTATGCCGGCCTTGCGATCGGCTTCGACGGGCCGATCGCCTTCGCCTTGCTCCCGTTGGTGCTGATCGCGATCCAGACGCAGGTGATCGCCCGCGAGGAGCGCTATCTCGAAGCGAAGTTCGGCGACGACTACCGCCGCTACAAGGCCGAGGTTCGCCGCTGGCTCTGACTATTCCGCCGCTGCCGCCTGCGGGGCCTTCTTGCCGCGGCCCACAGGACGACCGTGACGTAGCCGACGTGTGCGCCCGCAGCGCGCTAACGCCCTACACTGCCGGTCAGCGGAGCGAGCCGACGTGCTGTATCGTCAGACCATGGGCAGATTTGGTTACCGCTTGCCGCCACAAATTAGCCGTCGACGCACCGCACGCCGATGTCTGCTTTCGAGAAGCGGTAACCGAGAGCGGACACACCGCCCGAATGCGACGTTAGAATATCCGATTGGCAATAACCGCTACTGGCGCACAGTCGAGGGACGCCGTGGCCAAGAAGATGTCTGCTTTAGGCCGGCGCGACGATGCCCTCTGTGACCAACATGGGGGGCGGTTGAACGCATTGATCGCGGTCCGCATTGCGCCCATCAGTGGAGGAGCTTTTCGCCTTGAAGGGAACCGAAACGTCGGCCCCTCCCCCCTTGCCTCGAATGATCTCAAGGCGGCGCGCCTCAACCTAAACATTCCCGCTTAAGCCAAGGTGTAGGCCGTCTTGACGGTGGTGTAGAATTCGGCGGCGTAGCGACCCTGCTCGCGCGACCCGTGGGACGAGCCCTTGCGGCCGCCGAACGGCACGTGGAAATCGACGCCGGCGGTCGGCAGGTTGACCATCACCATGCCGGCCTCGGCGTTGCGCTTGAAATGCGTCGCATGCTTGAGGCTGGTGGTGGCGATGCCCGACGACAGGCCGAAGGGTGTGTCGTTGGCCACCGCGAGCGCCTCGTCGTAGTCCCTGACGCGGATGACGGACGCCACCGGCCCGAAGATCTCTTCCCGCGAAATGCGCATCTGATTGGTCGCCTCGGTGAACAGCGCCGGCTGCAGGTAGAAACCGGGCGTGTCGCGCTTCAGGATCTCGCCGCCGAAGGCAAGCTTGGCGCCCTCCTGTTTGCCGATGGCGATATAGTCGGTGTCCTGGTTGAGCTGGCTCTGGTCGACCACCGGACCGATATGGGTGCCGGCCTTCAAGGCGTCGTCGATCGTCAGCCCCTTCATCCGTTCGCCCATCGCGGCCACCAAACGATCGTGAATGCCCTCGGTGACGATGATGCGCGACGACGCGGTGCAGCGCTGGCCGGTGGAGAAGAAGGCGGAGTTGACCGCCGCTTCGACCGCAACGGACAGATCGGCATCGTCGAGCACGACGAAGGGGTTCTTGCCGCCCATTTCCAGCTGGTATTTGCGATTGTGCTCGACGGAGGCCAGCGCCACCCGTTTGCCGGTGCCGGTCGAGCCGGTGAAGGTGATGGCGTGCACATCGGGGCTGTCGAGCATCGCCTGGCCGACCACCGAGCCCTTGCCCATGACGAGGTTCAGGACACCCTTCGGCAGGCCGGCACGATGGAGGATGTCGACGATGGCCCAGGAACTGCCGGGCACCAGCTCGGCCGGCTTGAAGACGACGGTGTTGCCGTAGCAGAGCGCCGGCGCGATCTTCCAGGCGGGAATGGCGATCGGGAAGTTCCAGGGCGTGATGATGCCGACGACGCCGACCGGCTCGCGGGTGATCTCGACGCCGATGTTGGGTCGGGCCGACGGGAGCACCTCGCCCGCCAGTCGCAGGCATTCACCGGCGAAGAAGTCGAAGATCTGGCCGGCGCGCACCGTCTCGCCGATGCCTTCGACAAGCGTCTTGCCTTCCTCGCGCGACAACAGCTTTCCGAGCTCGTCCTTGCGGGCGAGGATCTCGTCAGCGGTCTTCCTCAGGATCGCGTGACGCTCGAGGATGCCGGAGCGCGACCAGGCGGGGAACGCCGCTTTGGCAGCGGCAATCGCCGCTCTCGCATCCTCGGCCGAGGCACGGGCATATTCGCCGACCACGTCATTGGTGTTCGAGGGGTTGATGTTGGCGACCCCGTCGCCACCGATCCATTCGCCGGCAATCAGGTTCTGGTGCAATGTCATGGTCGGTTCCATTCAGATCAATTGACGTGCCGCGAGATAGCGCATCAGGTGCGATGTGCCAAAAGTCCAGGGACTGCACTCGGTTGACAATCGCACCGTGTTGATCAGCGACCCCAGTTGAGCGTTTGAGATCGTCACGACGTCGCCGAGCTTATGGGTGAATCCCTGACCCGGGACGTCACGATCTTCGACGGGCGCAAACAGAGTGCCCATGAACAACATGAAGCCATCGGGATACTGGTGATGGGCGCCGATGGTTTGTGATACCAGATCGAGTGGATCACGACTGATCTCCTTCATCGAACTCCTGCCCTTCAGCACATAGCCATCCTCGCCTTCTATCCTGAGGTCGAGGTCGGCATTGCGCACGTCGTCGATCGAATAGCTCTCGTCGAGCAGCCGAATGAACGGTCCGAGGGCGCAGGATGCGTTGTTGTCCTTGGCCTTGCCAAGCAAGAGTGCTGACCGCCCCTCAACATCACGCAAGTTCACGTCATTACCGAGCGTCGCTCCCTTGACTATGCCTCTACTGTTGACAACCAACACGACCTCGGGCTCGGGGTTATTCCATTTCGAAATCGGGTGCAGACCCACTTCATCCCCGTAGCCGACGGCCGACATGACCTGGCCTTTGGTGAAGACTTCGGCGTCGGGACCGATCCCGACTTCGAGATATTGGGACCATACGCCTTCTTCGATCAGCGCCTGCTTGACCTTTGCCGCCGCAGGTGAGCCGGCCTTGAGGTCGCTTAAGCTATCGCCGACGAGCATTGTCACCCGCTCGCGGATTTCGGAGGCACGTTCTGGATTGCCGGCAGCGCGCTCTTCGATGACTCTTTCGAGCATCGATCGTGCGAAGGTGACGCCGCAGGCTTTGATCGCCTGGAGGTCACATGGCGCGAGGATCCGTGGCGTTTCGGACTGCGCAGGAGTTGCCGAGAGGAGCTCCACCAGATCGCAGATCGCCCTCCCCCGTTGCGCCCTGACGTATCGAACAGGATCATCCATCTCCGCGAGATCCCGCATCGTTGGCGCCTCTTTCGACGTGATGTCGAAGACTACGCCTGCCCTGACAGTCACCAACACCGGTCCCTGTTCCTCAGATGACCACACACGACCAACGAAAGTGCCAGACTTATCGAGTTCCATATCGTTCATCCCAATTCAGCGTCATTGAAGCCGTCAGTTCCTCGTGACGTTCGAGTACCCTTAAACCCGGACGGCCAACGAGATTATGTGCGTCTACCGGGTGGGAAACCGGCTCGAAACAAAAGAAGTCCGCCTTCGATCCTGGCGAATAGACCAGCGCATATCCAAGAGTATCGGAAACAGTGATCTTGACGGAAGCCGCCCCCCCTTCCTGGGAAATGATCGCCTCTCGTGCCCACCCACCGAAGGCGTTGTTAATCCAATGCTCGGGCAGTGCCCGGCCGTCGCCAAAGTTCCGGTCCGGAACCTCGCAGATGTTCTGTCGACCAGCGGGAAGATGATTGCCGTCTTCTAGCCAAAACTCCGTGGCCTGAAATTTCAGCCGAGTGCCCTCATTTCGCGGAAACCACGGATGGAACCCAATGCCGAAGGGTAACGCTTGCTGCGAGAGGTTTTGAACGCGCAGCTCCACCACCAGCCTGTCGTCCCGCAGGGTAAAGAGCTGCCAAGCGCGATAGCGAAATGGGCCGATCTCCCCATCGCATCCGAGTTCCACTGTCTCATCATTGTGAGCAAGCAAGTGCCAGTGCCGCTGGAAGCCGTCGCCGTGAATGGGGAGGGGCTCGTCTGCAAAGTTGGCAGGCACGGTGTAAAACGCGCCATCATGCTCGAAACCGCCCCCGGAAATGCGGTTCGAAAACGGAACGAGGACGTTACATCCCAGTTCGAAGGGACCATCCTCAAATCGGCCATGCCAGGGCCTCAATACAGGAAGCCAGTCTCCGCTCGCAGTTCGCACATCAAGCTGCGCGATCCCACCGCCAAGCGCCGGAACGAGCTGCAGATGCGCGCTGCCGTTCTCGACGGTGACCCGTTCGACAACCATCTACCAACCGCCGTCAATGGCGAAGTTCTGACCCGTGATCATGTCTGAGGCCGGGGAAACGAGGAAATAGACAAGCTCCGCCACGTCCTCGGGCTTGAGACGTGCCTTGATGCATTGCCGGTCCAGAACCCAATCGTTGTACTCCTGAAGTCGATCTGCAAAGACACGGTTTTCGGCCTCGGAGATGACGGCTCCGGGGGAGATGGCATTGACGTTGATGCCATAGGGGCCGAGTTCCCGCGCAAGCGACTTCGTCAGGCCGATCATCGCCCCCTTCGAAGCGACATAGGGCACATAACCATCCCACTGTCCGTTGAGTGTGATGGACGCGAAGTTGAGGATCTTTCCGCTTCGTTTTTGTTTCATCCATTCGGCACAGGCTCGCACCGCTGCAAAAGCAGCCGAGGAATTGACGCGGATTTGATCCTCGTACTCCTCGAGGCTGAAGTCCTGGAACGGCTTGTTGATGATGAGCGCAGCGTTGTTGATCAGGATGTCGATGCCACCTGACGCCTCGGCCTCCTGCCGAATGAGTTGCTCTGACCGTGCCAGGTCGTTGAGATCACAACCGAGAAAACGCGCATTCTCGCCAAGGTCCTGCGTTGTCGCCTCTGCCTCGTGACCGGGGCGATCGAGCACGATGACGGCCGCGCCTTCGGCGCTGAGCTTACTGGTCTGTGCGCGACCGAGCGTGCCGAGACCGCCTGTGACCAGCGCCACCTTTCCCTCAAGTGGTTTCATCTGCATTCCTCCTCAGAGCACGGATTGAACTTCGTCGATCGACGTCTCGCTGACGCGCTTGTCGAGCACGATCTGCCCACGCGCCATAGCGACAACCCGGTCGCAGGACTCGAACACTTGGTGCATATTGTGGCTGATGAAGATGCCGGTGACGTTCTGTTCCTTCAACGAGCGAACGAAACCTATGACTTTATTGGTTTCCTTCACCGACAGGTGATTTGTCGGCTCGTCGAGGATCATGACTTTCGACTTGAAGTGCATGGCTCGCGCGATAGCGACGCCCTGTCGTTGGCCACCCGAGAGTTCGCCAACCAAAGCGTCGGGCGAGCGCAGGTGCAGATCGACATCCGCGATGGCCTGTACGCTCTCCTTGCGCATCTTGCGCATGTCGAGCACGCCAATGCCGAAGAGGGAGTACTTGATCGGCTCGCGGCCAATAAACAGATTCCGAGCGATCGACATGGTCGGCACCATGGAGTTGTATTGATAGATGGTCTCGATACCGAGCCGCATCGAGTCACGCGGACTTGATATCGTCGCCTCCTTGCCTTCGACAAAAATGCGACCTTCGTCCTGCTTCTGGACACCGGAAAGGATGCTGATCAGCGTCGACTTGCCCGCACCGTTGTCGCCGATCAGGCCGACGGCTTCATTGCGCGCGAAATCGACCGAGACACCCCTAAGGGCATGAACGCCGGAATACCATTTGTGCAGGTTTTTGACGGAAACAATTGGACCGTTCATCGCTCAGATCTCCATCTTAATCGCTTTGGCCCGCTTGCGCAGCCATGAATTGGCGACGACCGCAAAGATGGTCAGTGCTCCGATCGCGAACTTGAACCAGTTGGCATCGACTTGGCTGAGGATCAGACCGTTATCGATGACACGGATGAGCACGACGCCAATGATGCCTCCGAGGACGGCCCCCACTCCGCCATTCAAGGCGGTTCCGCCAATGACGGCTGCGGCGACGGCCTGAAGCTCCATACCCTCGCCAATCGAAGGCAGTGGCGAGCCAAGGCGCAGCACCTGAATAAGCCCGGCAAAGCCGCTAAGCACCGAGCACAGAATGAAGCAGGCAATCTTGACGCGCGCCGTCGGGATTCCGAGCGCATCTGCGGCCGGCAGGAACCCGCCAGTTGCTCGTATCCAGTTTCCCAGGTTCGTTCGGTTCAGAAGCAGAGACACAAGGACAGCAATGACGACGAACCAGATGAACGACATGCGAAGAAGTTGCCCTGGCCCCACGAAACTGGTGAAGAGCCATGTGGGAAGATCAGCCGGCAGGAGTGGCGGGAAGCCGCCGGAGATCACCACGGTGAGAGACCTCGCCACAAACATCATGCCAAGCGTGGTGATGAAACTCGGAATGGCGAACCGGATCGTCAGAAAGCCGTTCAGGAAACCTATAGCCACGCAGACAAGTACGCCAGCGACAAAGGCCAACGGGAACGCGATCCCCGTGGCCATCAAGACCGCCATCGTCATCGGCATGAGGGCGAACACCGCTCCCACCGAAAGATCGAATTCACCGCAGATCATCAAAACAGTGACGCCCATCGCTACGAGCGCCATCTCCGGCAGGATCCCAACGAAGCCTCGCAGATTATCAAAGCTCAAAAAGATGCCTCCTGACCGGATCTGAAAGAGAACGATCAGGAGAAAGAGCAGAAGAAGCGCCGCCAGTTCTGGCTTCTCCATGTAAATTTTCAGCATTCTTTTCATTTGCATGCACTCCCGTGCGGCAGGGCTGCTCGTTCGCAGGCCTCCAGCCAAATTCATAGCTTTGCGCGCCACTGTTGCCGCGCAAAGCCGATGCTTGATCAATTGGTCACTCTCTAATCGCTGGAACGTTGGAGAGAGGCGCTTACCTCAGGCCCTTTGCAGACAGGTCCATGATGTTGTCGGCGTCTTCCGGGCGCACGATCCCCTGCCCCGTATCGATGTCCGCCGGAGCGAGGCCAAAGTTCTTGGCGAGATAGACCTGCATCACGGGCATGAATCCCTGCATGTATGGCTGCTGATCGACCTGCACCTGAACATAGCCGGTCTGCATTTGCTGAACGACCTCGGGAACAAGATCGAAACCGCCCAGGAGCACCTTGCCTGGTGCGATCCCACGGTCCTTGAGCACGCGCGCTACGGCAGCATGCCAGAAGCCGGTGTCGAAGTAGGCTGTCGTGTCGGGATGCGCGTTGAGATAGGCGCCAACACGATCCGACGTGACCGCAAGGTCCGTTCCACTGTCGATCCTTTCCCAAGAGATGTCACGGCCAGGATTTGCAGCTTTAAACTCCTCGAGGAAGTCCATCACGCCCTGCCCGCGTGCTTCAGACCAATTCTGCCCCGGCGCCGAGATGCCGACGAGTACCTTGACCGGTCCTTCTTTCGGAAAATTCTCTGACATCGCCTTCCCGAGCGAGTACCCGGCTTTTCGGAAGCCCTGTCCGACGAAAGCGGCGCGCGCGTTTCCTTTCGCTCCCTCGCTGTCATCAACGTTGACGCCGATCACCTCCACGCCATTCTTGGTGGCCCGCGCGATGACGTCGTCAAACGCCTTGTCATCAACGATGGAGGTCAGAAGTGCGTCGGGCTTGCTCGCCAACGCAGCTTCCATGTTGGAGAGTTGTTGTTCCACAGAGCCTTCAGTCTGTGTAAACACCATCTGGCAGCTTGCCGCGATCTTCTCACAGGCGTCGTCAAACCCCTTCTTCACCGCTTGCCAGAACGTATTCGAAGCCGACGAGTGATGTGTAAAGACGATCTTCAACGGCTCGGCCGACGCGCCAAGCGCGCTCGAGCCGAGAAGCGCCAACCCTAATCCACTTCCTATCAAAACCTTTCGCATGCTTACTCCTCCTTAAGCTGCAGATTAACTGCCGAATTCTTCAGTCCGCGCTTGAGACGCGGCGTGACACCGTGAATGCCTTTTCGAGGTCTGGGTTGAGCTCCATCCCGAGACCTGCACCGGGTGGGACCGTGATCATTCCGTTTCGAACTTCTGGAAGCGCCGTCACCAGGTCGCGGTACCAGGTTTTGTAGAAGGCTCGAACGCTCTCCTGAACCAACGCATTGGGGGCGTTGAGCGACAGGTGCGTCGACGCGCAAAGTACGACCGGACCAGTGCAATCGTGCGGCGCAACCGGGAGATGCCATGCCTCCGCCATCGCGGCGATCTTCCGCGCCTCCGACAGTCCCCCACACCAGCTTATGTCCAGCATGACCACGCCTGCAGCGTCTGTTTCCAAGAGGTCGCGGAAGGCCCATCTCGAACCCAAAGTTTCCGACGCCGAAATCGGCGCAGGCGAGACCGCCGCATAACGCTTGAGGCTCGAGAGGCTGTCCATCTTGATGGGGTCTTCATGCCAAAATGTCTGGTACGGTTCGAGGGCGCGGGCAATCTGCATTGCCGGCAAGAGTTGCCACATCGAATGGAACTCAACCATTATGTCCATTCGATCGCCGACCGCGGCGCGGATCTTCTCAAGCGGTACCAACGCCGATTTAAGATCAGGAACCGAAATATATTGGCCGCGCGTCTTTTCCGCCGCGACGTCGAACGGCCAAATCTTCATCGCCGTAATGCCCTCCTCCAGGAGAGATAAGGCAAGTTCGTCGGCGCGATGGAGGAAACCATTCAGGTCGTCGTAGTTGCGGCTGGACGCAGAGGATAGGTCGTAGTTCGCCGTTGTCTGGCCGGTCGCCTTCTTGATGTATTCCGTCCCAGCGCAGGTATTGTAGGTCCGGATTTCATTGCGACTGAAGCCACCGAGCAGTTGCGCGATCGGCTGACCAGTCGCCTTTCCGAATATATCCCAGAGTGCAATGTCAAAGGCCGAATTGCCGCGTACCTCCGCACCGGACGAGCGAAACCCGAGGTAACCCACCAGGTCAGTCGCGAGAAGATCGATCTGGAGCGGGTTTCGGCCGATAACGCGCGGCGCGACATATTCGTGGATGTAGGCCTCGACAGTCTCGGCGCCGAAGAAGGTTTCTCCAAGTCCGGTCAGTCCCTCGTCCGTGTGTACGAGCAGCCAAAGCAGGTTCGGTCGCTCCGCGATGCGGAGCGTTTCAAGTCTCGATATTTGCATAGGGCTATCCTTTAAGCGATACCGGCGGCGATCAATGCTTTGGCACTTTCATCAAAATGGCGAGCCATAAGCTGGCTGGAGGCCTGCGGATCGCCGGCACCGATCGCCTCAGCTAACTCAATATGGATGCGATTCATGGCATGCCGCTCCGCGTCGGAGGCGCGACTGCGCCATCCGATCGGCCAGGTCTGTCGAGAGACACCTTGAAAGGCTCCGACAATGATGGAGAAGATCGGGTTCTTGGAGGCGCGCGCGATCTCCAGGTGAAAGGCAAGGTCGCTTTCCATGACCTTGTCCGCATCGGCGAAATTCTTCTCCATCGCCTGCGCGTGGTCGAGGATGATGCGCGCTTCTGCCTCCGTTCGCCTCAGCGCCGCTAGCGTCGCCGTTCGCATTTCGATCGTGCGGCGCACGTCATAGACCTGATTGATGTTGATCTGGGCGGTGTGCACGCCATGCTCGATCATCAGGGACATTGCGCCATGATCGAGTTGAGCCACGGTCGCGCGCTTTCCGACATTCAGATCAATCAGCCGCATGGTGGCGAGTGATCGGAAAGCTTCGCGAACCACTGACCGAGAGACACTCAGCTCCTTCGACAAAGTTGCTTCGCTGGGGAGGCGATCGCCGGGTCCAAGCTCGTTTGTCCGGATGTGCTGGGTAATGGCGCCGATGGCTGTGCCGACGAGATTGCCGGCTGCAAATTGCTCTTCGTCGAGGGGCGCCACTGTCATTTTTCGTCTCCCGGTTTTATAAAACCTGTCCGACAGGTTGAATTGAACTGAGTCATAGTTTATGGGTAAGCTATGTGTCAAGAACCAATTTCCAGCCAACAAGGAGGGCGCATGAACATCGACTTTGACGTGGTTCTCGCGGCGGAAAACATCGTCGGCGAGAGTGCAGTATGGGATGATCGACATCACAAGCTGTGTTGGGTCGACATCGTGGGGAAAGCGATCCATCGGCTCTGCTCGGCGTCTAACAAGCATGAAACATGGCACTTCCCCGATCTGATCACGTCGATTGGACTTCGAGCCGACGGCGGCGCGATCGTCGGGTCGAGAAAGTCGATTGCGCTGTGGGACTTCGGCGGACCACTTCGGTTGGCGGCAGAGGTCGAGCCGGAACTGCCGGGCAACCGGCTGAATGAGGGCGTCGTCGCACCTGACGGGAGCTTCTGGGTAGGCACGATGCAAGACAACATCACCGCCGACGGCACGCCGCTTGCGATGTCGGCCAAAACAGGAAGGCTCTATCGATATGCGCACGGAGAATTGCGTCCCGTATGTGATGACCGCTTTGGCATCACAAACACGCTCATTTGGACCGGCGACGGCCGCCTCATCACGGCGGACACTGAAGAAAACGCTCTATATAGCTACAAGCTCGATAGAGAGTCTGGGTTGCTACGCAATCGGCGAAACCTTCTTTCGGGGTTTGAACGAGGCCGGCCAGATGGATCCTGCATGGACGCCGAAGGTTTCATATGGAATTGTCGCGTTGCGGGCGGCGGTTGCGTCGTTCGATTTGCCCCGGATGGCAGGATAGATCGCATCGTCGAGCTGCCCTGTTCCTGGCCGACAAGTTGCACATTCGGCGGGCCTGGATTTGAGACTCTTTTCGTAACTTCAGCACGCTTCACGATGCGCGATGAACATCTGGCAGCCAACCCACAGGAAGGCGCGGTGTTCGCCGTAAACCCCGGTGTACGGGGACTACCGGCTAACCGCTTCGTAGCGTGACGCACCAAGCTGGAAGCCGTTCAGAAGGACAGCCTCGGTTCATTCCACTCGATACATGGCCTTTATCAACATGGGGTAACCGCTCCCGCGATTACCCCATGTTGATAAAGGCCCGATACAGTATGCGACCCTGAACGCACAAAGCCAGAACAAACTAGAAACCCGCTGCAGCGAGGGCGCTTCTAAATCTGTGAAATAGCCGCCCCTACCTATCTTCCTTGAATGGATCGACGCCGAGCTCCTTGAACAACGCTTCCGTCTTCGCCCGATCAGCGCGGCTCATGTAGCCGATCCCGGTCTTGATCGCGTAGCGCCAGGCCTCTCCCCTCTCCCATGCCTCATGCAGTGCGTCCGACAGCTCATTGAGCCGATTGGCGACATCGAGTGCTTCGAACAGGAGAACGGCCTGCCTCAAGTCCTTGTCTCGTTTCGCGGAACCAAGCGTGTCAACGACGCGGCGGCTGGCGACGATCAGCTTGTGGATCGCGTAGCGCTCCGGAGCTGGTACGATCACGCTGATGCCTGACTTGTGCAGCATGACGGCTCTGATCGGCTCATAGATCAGGAAGTCCAGGAATCTCAGCGGTTCGGCCGAGGCTCCACCAAGGGCGGGCATGTCGGCCGGTTTGTCCATGTGGTCATCCGATTCCAGGGCAGGGGTACATGATCGCCACCATTATGCCCTTCGCCGCTGGTTGGCTGCGAAGCCATTCAGACGACTTGTCGCAGGCATGGATCATGATGGCTGTCGGTATCGTGCTGCTTCTGTTGCTGGCGCTGCGTTTCTCTCCCGACAACCGCATCAGTTGATTGCATTCTGCGGCACGCGAGGTCGCAGAAGCCTTACTTCACAGATTGCAAACGTCCGCATTTCAGCTGCCTGAGAACCGGAATTTTGCGAATCCCAATATAGCTTGAATTCACGACGATGGATTGCCGGGGCGCAGATGAGGCACCATAAACAAAAACTGAACTACGTCCTGTTCCTCGTTGCCGGCTCAGGACTCGTGACCATCGCGCGGGCAATGTCACTCTCATTTCTTGCCATCAAGCTGCAACAGTCGTTCGGGCTCGGTCCGGCCATGATTGGTGCGCTCCTGGGCATTGGTCCCCTAATGGGTGCTGTCGCAGCTCCCTTCGCGGGATCCCTGTCGGATGCGATGGGGCGCAAGACCGTGCTGAGGCTCACCCTGCTTTCTATGGCACTTGCGCTGATCGGAATGGGGCTCGCCGAAACCGTCTGGCATTTTGCATTGCTCATATCGTTGCCGCCGTCGCTCTCGCGATCTATGAGCCGATTTCGCGTGCCCTGATGAGTGACATCTGCCCCGAGCCGCTACGGCTCAAGTATTTTTCCTGGCGCTACACGGCCACGAATGTCGGCTGGGCCGTCGGACCCTTGATTGGCATCGCCGCTGGCGCTGCGTCCACCGCTCTCTTCATCATTGCTGGCGTCGTCTACGCGATCTTCGCGCTCGCCCTTCACGTGCTGCACGTGCCGATCCATCAAAGCGACAATACCCTTGTTCCCGTTCCGGCGCCGCTACTCAAGAGCCTCAAGACGGCGATACGGGATCCACGGTTGGCTTTCTTTGTCGGCGGCGGCACATTGCTGATTGCGGTATATGGTCGATGGTCAGCAACACTTGCTCCGTACCTGACGGGGAACATCACCGCAGGCATGGAAATCTTTTGCAGATCGGACAGGGGTCCGAAGTCCGCATCAACGGAACCGTGCATCTGCGAACGCGGTTGGAACCGGGCTCGACCGTGCCGATCGGGTGGGTCGCTGTCGGTGACCCAGTGCAAATTCTCTCGCCGGAGCAGCACGAAGCTATCTGGGCGCTCCAAAAGACTCTCGATTTCCCGGATTTCGTCTATGGCGTTGATAGAAGCTCACCCGATGTGATGAAAACAATTACGTCACGGTTGTCCGATGTTCTTGGTGTTCATCGAGCCGAAACCCCTTGGTAGACGCGCGCGAAAACCTCGGATCGGTTTAGGCACGTCCGTTCAGAATTGTGGCAGGATCGTCCCTGCCCCATCTGGACGATTGTGTCGGGCTCTCCACGAGTGTATGCCGAACGCTGCCTGGGGCCCTTTCGTGACATTCGTTAACCAGCGGCGTGCTGCATCCGAGGCTAGGTGACGACCATCTCATGGCTAACGGCGATGGCTGCTTTTCACAAGGTAGCGACTGCTGTTCAGCCAACTGCGGCCGTAGACGTTGGGCCGTGGGCGATCGCACCCCTGAAGGCACTGATCCGTTCCAAGATCAGGTTGCGATAGGCTGCCGCAGAGATTCCTCGGTCTTCGATGCGAGTAAGACCGCGCGAGACCGGAATTAAAAGATCGCCCTGCTGTGTTCCACGAAGCGCATGTATGCTGCTGGCATCACCGCCTTGTGCGCCAAGGCCCGGAGCCAGAATGATGGAGCGCGGGAGAAGCATTCGCAGCCGCCTTCCTTCATGCGGAACCGTCGCTCCGATAACGGCACCAATCGGGTTCAAACCTTCAGGGTCTGGGGCAAGACCTTCGATGAGATCGGCAACGTGATCGGAGATCAGTCGGTTCCCCGTCCTCTTGTCCTGCAGCCAGCCGGCGCCGGGATTGGATGTGCGGCAGAGCACAAAAAGGCCTTTGCCGTAGCGCTTTGCGGTTGCGACAAAGGGCTCGAGGGTGTCTGGGCCCATCAGGGGGTTTACCGTCAAGCAATCCGCTTCGAAGTCACCGCTTCCGCCTTCGGACGCCGGTGTCAGATAGGCGTGGGCATAGGCGGTCGCGGTTGCTCCGATGTCGCCCCTTTTGGCATCCAGGATCACTCCCATTCCGGCGGCCCTGGCCCGCTTCATGCCTAATGAGAGCGCCGTGAGGCCGGAAAGGCCGCACGCTTCGAAATAGGCGCTCTGAAACTTTACGAATCCGACCTGTCCTTCGATGGCATCTAAGACGAAATCGACGAAGCGGCTAATCCAGGGAATGCCGTCATCCTGCTCAAAGAAAGCAGGCATATCCACCAGCGAAGGATCAATGCCAGCAACGAGCTCGCCGTATTTAGCCGTATTCTGCTGAACTAATTCTACCCATGGAATTGACGACATTGCTTGATTCCTGTTGTCGCGAAGATCGTTGCAGCGGCTCACCCTGACGCGCAAGCATATATGCCTTTCAGGCGGCGCATCAACTTTAACGTGCGTCAGAGAACGGCTGAAATCTCACCTGAGAGCAGGCGAAGCGGAAAAGCCAGTCGACCGAAGATCCGCATGTGATCGGTTCATCGTCAATTTCTGTAATTCAGCGGGAGCATTCCCGCCCGCAACCACAGTCCCATCTTGATCTCGGGCTCTGACGCGCCATCGCCCCGAAATAGAAAAACCTGCCGCGGGAGGAGGTGCGGCAGGCTTTCCTAAACAAACGAACAGCGACTTGGGAGGAGGAGTGCCGCTGCTCCAACAAACGTCCCTTTGGGAGGAGGAATGGGCCGTCTGGATATCGAAGCGGTGCGGGAGGAGGTGCATCGCTTCGATGAACTCATCATACGCGGACCATCGCCGTCCGCCAGCATCTATGTTGCAGTGCAGCTATGCATCAGCCGCAAGAATCCGCAGAGCACGTGGGCATTCCTGCGAATGCTAGGGGCTGGCAACACCCCCCGTCCTCCCGACGCCCAAGCATCGCGGGTGCGTTCGGGCGGACCGAAAGGGCCAGCAGGTGCTTAGGCGGCGGCCCGCGTGAGTTTCACGCCCGGAAAATCGACCGGCACATCGAGCGCGACATTGAGGTCGTTGGTGAAGAGGTTGAGGGCGATGTGGGCGATAATCTCGACGATCTCTTCGTCGTCAAAGCCGGCCGCCCTTAGCGCATCGACGTCCGCCGCCTCGATTGCGGCCCGCCGGTCGACTACCTTGATGGCGAACTGCAGGGCTGCCGCCGTGCGCGGATCGGCTGATCGGCCCGCCTGCGCCTCGGCCATCTCCTCTCCGGTTGCCCCGGCTTTGCGGCCAAGCCCGGTATGGGCGGCGAGGCAATAGCTGCAATTGTTGCGGTCGGCGATCGCCACCGCGATCTGCTCGCCGAGCCTGGCGCCGAGGCGGCCGCCGCCAAGCGCGCGGAACGATCCCCACATGCTCGTCAGCGCCGCCGGCGTGAGCTCGGGGCTTGCCACGGCGCTTTTCTGCATGGCTGCTCCGCAGGCTTGCCGCGCGGCACTAAGGCCAAATGGATCGTGAACTTTCGTCGCGCACGCGCATGATCGTCTGCCGGCTTGTCGCGAACTTTCTCGCGACGGCCGAGACGCTCATTCCGCTTGTCAGGTCGTCGCGGACGTCCTGCTTCTGTTTTTCGCTGAGGGTCGAAGGACGGCCGAGGGCCTTTCCTTCTGACTTCGCACGCTTGAGGCCGGATTGTGTCCGCTCTATCTGGAACGTATATCCACGAATGCTTACCTGGCGGCAATCCGCGCGCCATGCGAGCTCGGCCACGTACCAGTCGAAGTACTTCTGCGAAAACCGATGGTAGATGCCGTCAATGCCGTTTTGGCCGCCGCCGGATACAACTTCTCCCTCCTGCTGCGATGGTTCAGGCAACTTTTGTGTCTGTTCGCCGCACTCTTCCTCACGTTCCAGAGCCGACCAATGCCGCAGCAAACTGCCTGAAGCGAGTTCTTCACGATCGACTCATCAAGGTAGAACAAAAATAAGATTAAATAACAAACGCCGCGTTATTTATTTCTCACGAAAGAATCAATACAAATAATGCAATATATAGCACAGCCAAAATAAGCGGAGATCAACATAATATCCTACGTCTATTGCTTTCTTTGTAATCGTCGTGTGGACATTCTGTTTTATACGTTGTTCCAGAATATTAATTATCCATATTGAAATCCAAATTATTTCGAAAATAGAATAATGTATCGCGATATGCCTTGCATGAAACAATTATTGCCGTCGCTGAGACAAATAGAAACGGTAAGATCTTCATTGAAATAGTCACGTCGAAACCTCATCTTCCAAATGAATACTTAATGCCAGCGTTGCAAGACGAAATGATCACGGAACATGGTCGTTGAGTGGTGCCGCCTGATGATGTCATACACGACCGTGTCGCGCTCTGCGCCTGCTACGCATTCCAGCCCTCACGAAGCTCAACGACGCACCCAAAGCCATACCCTCGAATTTCGACAAAAATCCCGACTGAGCGTCCACAGTCCGCTCAGCAATCTATTCAGATCTTAGTTTGGTTCGCCCGATGTGCAGTCATCCCGCACGGTCTCGGCAAGGGCAGACGCTTAGGGCTAATCAGATCTCAGGAATCTAGAAGCGTGGCCCGCCCGACGTCATAGGACCCAAGTAAATCTCTGAATCGCGAACATCCCCGGTGATTAGACGGGGATGGCGATGGTTGGAAGCTGAAATTGGTTGCGGGTCACGACAGCGACCTTAAGCCAGACCTCGCCGTCAGCCTTCGCGGCCCGATGCAAACGCCGCGTGATGCTTGGCAAGCAGCGCGGCCACCTCGTCGATGAAGGCAGGATCGACGTCGGCGGCAAACTCGATGCGGGCGTTCTTGCCGTCGCGCTTGAGCTTGGCAAAGGCACGTCCGCCGGCGTCGACCAGCGTTTCCGGCTTCACCGTTTCCGGCTTCGGCTTGCGCGACAGGCGGGTGAAGAGAATCTGGAACCGGTGGTCACTCTCTGCTTCGAGGAAGCGGCGTGAGCGGCATTCCTCCTGCGCGGTCTGGACCGCAGCCTCGTCTTCAAGCAGGGCGCCAAACGCCATCCAGCGCTCACGGCCGACCTTCGGCGCCGGGCCGATGGCGCGGGCGATAACCGGCGGCACGCCTTCAGCAACCTGGATCAAACGCGACAGCTCGCTCTTCTGCACGGCAAGCGCCTCGCCGATCACCTTGCGGTCGAAGCCGCGGTCGGCAAGCGCGGAGGCAAACATCGCCCGCTCGATAAAGGAGAGGTTGCGCCTTTCAGCGTTTTCCTTGCCCTGGGCGAGCACCAGCTCATCGTCGGTCAGCGGCCGGACGATCGCCTTGACCTTGATGCCGAGGCTACGCACGGCGTTGAGGCGCCGGTGGCCATAAGCCGTCTGGTAGCGGCCGTGCTTCTCCGGATGCGGACGCACCAGGATCGGCGACTGCTGGCCGCTGTCGCGGATGCTGTCGGCAAGCGCCAGGAAATCCGGGTCGTCGGTTTCGCCATCCGTCAGGCGGTCGCCGACGAAGGAGGCATCGACCAGGTCCGGATCGAGCTCGACGACACGCTCGCCCTGCGTCAGGGCTTCGCGCAGCGCGCGCGCCTCTTCCGCCTCACGGGTGATGCTGCCGAGAGAAAGGCCCATGGCCTTGATCGCGCCGGAAGCGGCGCGGGGAACTTCGGCAAGCGGTGCCTTGGCGGTCACGGGCTGGGCGGGCTGGGCGCTCGCCGCAGTGGCAGGCTGCGTTTCATCAGCCGGCGCGGCCGGACCTGCCGGCTGGACATTGCCGGAGAAGAGGGCGCGCAGCTCGTTCTTGCGATTGCCAGCCATTCGATCAGCGCCCCCATGCCGCATGAATGAGTGCTTCGATCTCGCCGTTGACCGAGTTCAGCGATTCGACCGCACGGTCGTAGGTGGCGCGCGTAAAATTCTCGCGCCCGACCTCGTAAAGCGTCTGCTTCGTCAGGCCGGCGTCCGAGACCGCCGTCGATTTCACCATGGCCGAGGTCAGCACCCGCTCGCCAAACAGCGAGCGCATGAAGCCGACGATCTGTGCCTGCGGCCCGTCGTTCGGCTCGAAGCGGGTGACGAGATAGCGCAGGAAGTCGAAATTCAGCTCGCCACCGGCCTCGCGCACGACGCTTAAGAGATCCGACGTCATGTAGAGGAACTGGTTCATCGAGGCGACGTCGAGCATCTGCGGATGCACCGTGACGATGACGGAGGTCGAAGCGCAAAGGGCCGAGAGTGTCAGATAACCGAGCTGCGGCGGGCAATCGATGATGACGACATCATAGTCATCGGCGACGCTGGCGAGCGCTGTCTGCACGCGGGCAAAGAACAGCGGGCCGGCATCGCTGCCATTGTGGCGGGCGCTCAGCGCCTGCGGCGTCGTATGCTCGAACTCCTGAAGCTCGAGATTGCCGGGCACAAGATCGAGACCGTCGAAATAGGTCTTGCGGATGATGTCCTTCAGCGGCCGCGCGTCGGCGTCGTAGCGGATCGCGCCATAGAGCGTGTCGTTGCCCGTGAGGTCGAGCTCCGGCTGATAGCCGAAGAGGGCGGAAAGCGAGGCCTGCGGGTCGAGGTCGACGGCCAGTACGCGATGGCCTGTCATGGCGAGATATTGCGCGATATGCACCGACGAGGTCGTCTTGCCGGAGCCGCCCTTGAAGTTGGTGACAGAGATCACCTGCAGGTGCTCGCCTGCTCCCCGGTCACGCCACTTGAGGTAGCTACGCGCCTTGACGGCATTGCCCTTGGCCAGCGCCTGTTCGGCGAGATGACGGCGAAGCGCGTTGATGTCGGAGAGCGAATAGGACCGGCGACCGCCGAGCCCCGTATCCGGCTGTGGGCCCTCGCCGGCAAGCGAAAGCTGGCGCAGATAGCCGTCGGAGACACCGATCAGCTTGGCCGCCTCGCCCGAGGTGAAACTGCGAAGCGTCTTCATCGCCGTCGGCGGGAAGAGCCGCTCGCGCATGGCCTTCAACTGGTCGGAAAGCGCGCGCGCATCGGCCGCGATCGCTTCGTCGGCCGGACGGCGAGCCTGGGAGTGATCCGCGTCCTGCCTTGCCTGGGTTGCCGTCATCGTCATTTCGCCCTACTCCTTGCATGCATCGCGGCACAACGCTGCGGCGATGCACTAACAGAGATTTAATCCAAATACGGCCAATCAGCACTTATTCGAAAAACTCCGTAACAGAGATGCCGAAGCTTCTGATTCGCGTCAAGACTTCGACCGCGATCGGCGGCAATGGCGAGCGACACGCTGGGGGTGCCAATCTCGCAAAAGAAAACACCCGCGACGGCGGCGCGGGCGTTCGATAAAACCGTCAAATCAGCAATCAGAGCTTGGGGCCGATGTGATCCGGGATCGGGCACTGATAGGGTTTATCCTCTGTTTTTTCGCGCCACTCCGCCTTTGCGCGCGCCAGCAGATCGGCATCGAGGATCAGATCGAGACCCGTTGCCGCCAATGATTTCGCCGCATGGGCGAAAGCCTTGTGCGCGGCCGGGCTCTTGCCCTGCGCCACCACCTGCCAGGTGTGCGGCGCCGTGCCGATTGCCCAGGCGGGTGCCCAGCATTGCGCGGTCGGGGTGATCCAGCTCACATCGCCGACATCGGTCGAGCCGGCGCGGAAATGCGACTGCCCCTCGAAATCGCGAAGGCCGAGATGCAAGCCGGTCGAACCGTCGAGACGGCTGCTGGCGAAGACGTCGCCCTTGATCTGGTAGAGCCGGATGCTGCTCGATATCGCCTCCGGCGTCAGCGTCTTCTGGATGTCCTTGGCAAAGGCGATGTCGGCCTCGTCGAAAGGCATCGGGCCGAGCGCCACCATGTTCTGATGGATTGCCGTCTCCAGTGCGATGTTGGGCAGAAGGTTCGTCGCCGCCCGATCGAAGACGATCTCGACCTCGGTCTCGGTCATCATCGCCGCGCCCTTGGCGATCTTGTCGATCCGCGCAGCCAGCGCCAGTGCTTCCGGCATCTGCGGCGCCCGCACCAGATAGAGCGCCTCGGCACGCGCCTGGACGACGTTTGCCGCCTTGCCGCCCGCATCGGTGATCGCATAGTGCACACGGCAATCCTGCGGCATGTGCTCGCGCAGGAAGTTGACGCCGACATTCATCAGTTCCAGCGCATCGAGCGCACTGCGGCCGAGATGGGCGCCGTTGGACGCATGCGCCGCCACACCCTTGAAGCGGTAGTAGATTTCGAGCACGGCGAGATTGTTGGTCGAGCGAACGCCGTTGAAGGGTGCGGGATGCCAGGTCAGCGCCGTATCGACATCGGCGAAGACGCCGGCGCGCGCCATGAAGGTCTTGCCGGAACCGCCCTCCTCGCCGGGGCAACCATAATAGCGCACCGTGCCCGGCAGCCCGTTGTCCTTCAGGTAGCGGGCAAGCGCGACGGCAGCGAGCAACGAGCCGGTACCGAGCAGATTGTGGCCGCAACCGTGGCCGGTAGCGCCTTCGACCTCTGCCCGTGCTTCGGCGACGCCGGCCACCTGGCTCAAGCCCGCCAGCGCATCGAACTCACCAAGGAAGGCGATCACCGGACCGCCCGCGCCCGCCTCACCGACAAAGGCCGTATCGATCTCGGCCAGCCCGCGCGACACGCGAAATCCGTACTTCTCCAGCATCGCGATCTGGGTCGCAGCCGACCTTTCCTCGTGAAAGCTCAGTTCCGCATGTTCCCAGATCGCGTCGCTCATCGCGGCGAATTCGGGCTTCAGCGCCTCGACGGTTTCGACAAGGGCGGTCAGTGCGGACGATTTTGGCATGAATCTTCCTTTTGCAACGGCGCGGTGCGCGGTCGCATCAGTATTGCTATCGGTGGATTGAAGATGGCGGCAGAGCGGCCGCCATCTCTTTGGTCAGATCAGGCCAGCGCCGGATCAGTCATCAAGCGTCACTTCCCATAGACGGGTATTGGACTGCCAGACGGGCTGGCCGTGCAGTTTCTTGGTGGCGCCCCAGATGTCGACCATGTCGTACATGAAGATGCCGGGGACCTCGTCGAGCATCAACTGGTGGAACTCGTCGAAGATCGCCTGACGCTTGGCCTGGTCGGCCTCGATGTAAGCCGCCTTCATCAGTTCGACCGCTTTCGGATTGTCCCACATCAGCGAGGCGTTCTTGTCCTTGTTGCCGACATAGAAGCCGTACATCAGCGCGGGATCGAGGCGCGGCGAGACCGACTGCGAGATCACCTGGTAATTGCCGGAGCGGCGGCGATCGACCTGGGTGGCGTAGTCAAGCACCTCGATCTGCACGTTGAGACCGACCTGCTGCATCATCGCCTGGGCGACGACGGCCGCCGGGAAGCTCGGCACGTTGCCGCGCTTGTTGGCGATGATGGTGATCTGCTCGCCCTTGTAGCCGGCATCGGCGAGGTTCTTCTTCGCCTTTTCCAAGTCCATCGGAATCTTCTTCTTCTGGACGTCGGAATAGAAGACCGAGTCGGCCGAGACCATTGACGAATTGGCCTCACCGGTCCCGTTGGAAACGGCGGCGACGAGCTGATCGAGGTCGAGCGCCTCGGCCATGGCGCGGCGGACCGCCACGTTGCTCAGCACCTTGTCGCGGGTCTGGAAGTAGAGCAGGTTCTTGCCGTTGTTGCGCTTGACGATGAGTTGCATCGTGTCGCTGCCCTTGAACTCGGCGATGAGATCGGCCGAGACCTCGGCGGTATCTAGGGCGCCCGAAAGCAGACCGGTCTTCACCGTCGAAGCGTCCGGGATCACCATGAACTTGATGCCGTCGACGAGCGGCCGCTTCGAGCCGACCATGCCATCGGGCTTGCCGTCATTGTCGGGCGAGACATAGTCGGCGTTCTTCTCGAGCCGGACATATTCGCCCTTCTTCCACTCGGCCCATTTGAACGGACCGGTGCCGATAGGCGCGACGAAGGCGCCGTCAGCGCCGACGGAATCCTTGGAGACAATGCCGGTGTAGCCGCACTCCGGGCGCGCCATCAGGCCGAGGAAGACCGCGGACGGTTTCTCGATGCTCATGGTGACGGTGGAAGCATCGGCTGCGGCAACGTTCGTCACCTTGATCGACTTGCCGCCGTCGAAATCGCCGGCACAGGTCCACTTGGTCTCCGGCTTCATGTAGCGGGTCCAGTTCCAGACCACATCTTCCGCGGTTAGCGCCTTGCCGTTGTGGAACTTCACGTCGTCGCGCAGCTTGAACGTATAAGTCAGACCATCGGCGGAAACCTCGACGCTCTTGGCGAGCAGCGGCTTCACTTCGCCGTTCTCGGCATAGCCGACGAGACCTTCGACGATGTGGAAGATCACCGAGTCGGTATTGCCGTCACGGTTGACGCCGGGCTCGTTGCTGCGGATGTCGGAGCTTTGCGCCACCGTCAGGTCGCGCGCGTGGCCGAGCGCGATCGCGCTCATCAGCATGGTGCCGGCAAGAAGTATGGTTTTCATGGGTTCCTCTCTCTTGTTGTTGGTTGTCGGTTCAAAAGGCGCGCCAGCAGGCCTGCGACAGCTTGCCGATCGTTTCGAGCGCGATGGTGTAGCCGGGCGTTCCGTCCGGCATCAGCATCGGCACGCCGTCGGTAAAGGCAGCGATGGCGTAGAGCGGCTTGCCATCGCGATAGACGACGCCGGCATCCATTCGGCCGCGTTTTCCCCGACCGCCCTTGCAGGCGGCCACCACCTCGAAGGGAAGCCGCGAACGGATGCCGTAGCGCAGCACCTGGTTCTTGAGCGTCTGCACGGCAAAACTGGCGAGCTCGAGGGAGATACCCAGCTTGGCTGCTGCTACGGCATCGTGCTCAGCCCCCAGGATCAGTTCCAACAACATCACCTGGTCGGCCGCCGTCGTGGTTGTAACGTCGGCAAGCGAATGATCGGGCTTCAGCGCCAGCGGCGGAATGAGGAAACGGTGGTGCGTGCCCACCATGCCGAGCGCCTTGCAATAGCGATCGACCTCTTCGAGCGTCAGCCGTTCGAACACCATCTTCGTGCAGACATTGTCGCTCAGCACCATCATGCCGACGATTGCGTCGCGCAGCGAAATGACGATGCCCGGCGTCAGGTAGCGGAACATGCCGCTCGCCACTTCTTGGGCGAGGCGTGCTTCGAAGGTGATGCGCTCATCAAGATCCAGGCGCCCCTCCGATACCGCCTTCAGCGCCGCCATCATGATCGAGGTCTTGCGGGTGCTGGCCGACGGCGTTTCTTCACGCTCACCACGACCAATCGTTTCGCCTGTTTGCAGATTGCGCACGAGGAAGCGGGTAACAAAGGGCTGGGCATCGGCAATCGCGTTCAGTTCCGCTGAGATCGCGCCGGTCTTGATTTCGTTGCTCATCTCAGGCCTCCAGCCGCCATTTGAGGGTGACGCCACCGGTCTGGTTGAGATCGAGCGCCGGGATCGCGGACAGGAGCTTGCGGGTATAGGCCTCTTGCGGCGCGTCGAAGATCCGGTCACGGTCGCCTTCTTCGATGATGCGCCCGTCCTGCATGACGATGACGCGGTCGGCGACCTGCTCGACGACGCCGAGGTCGTGGCTGATGAACAGGCAGGAGAAACCGTAGCGCTTCTGCAGGCTGGAAAAGAGCTCCAGCACCTGCGCCCGGACCGTGACGTCGAGGGCCGAGACCGGCTCGTCGGCGATCAAGAACTTCGGGCGGCGGGCAATGGCGCGGGCGATCGCCACGCGTTGGCGCTGGCCGCCCGAGAGCTCGTGCGGGTAGCGGTTGGCGAAATCGGCGCTGAGCCCGACCTCTTCCAGCGTTTCAAGCGCACGGAGGCGCTTGGCCGGCGTGTCGAGATCCGGCACCAGCCGCAGGGCCTCTTCGACCAGCGCCTGGATGGTCATGCGCGGATCGAGCGAGGAATACGGATCCTGAAACACCATCTGGCAGTTCAGCCGATAGTCGCGCCGGTCGGCACTGCGCTCGCGGCCCTGGAACAGGATCTCCCCTTCCGTCTGCCGTACCAGATCGGCAATGGTGCGGCCGAGCGTCGTCTTGCCGGAGCCCGAGCCGCCGACCAGTGCGACAACCTCGCCGACATGGATATCGACGCTCACGCCGTGCAGCGCCCGCTTCGGCTCATGCCTGCGGAAAAGCCCCTTGCGACCGGGGTATTCGACCACGATGTTGCGCGCCGAGACCATCGGCGTGCGCGTCAGGTCGAGCTTGCGCGGCGCGCTTCGGAACGGCAGCGAGGAAAGCAGCTTGCGGGTATAGGGATGCTGTGGTGCCTGCAGGATCTCGTCGGTCAGCCCCTGCTCGACGACGACGCCCTTTTCCATGACGACGAAACGGTTCGTGTAGCGGGCGACCATCGGCAGGTCATGGCTGATCAGAAGCACCGCCGTGCCTTCGGCCTGGGTGAGGTCGACCATCAGCTCCATGACGTCGCGCTGGACGACGGCGTCGAGCGCCGTGGTCGGCTCGTCGGCGATCAGCAAGGCCGGCTTCAGCAGCATCACCGAGGCGAGCATGATGCGCTGGCGCATGCCGCCCGAGAACTCGTGCGGATAGGCGGTCAGCGCCCGCTCAGGCTCGCGGATTCCGACCCGGTTCAGCATGGAGAGGATAGCGGCGCGGCGCTCCTCCACAGACATCTTGGTGTGCAGGATCAGCCCCTCTTCGAGCTGCCGGCCGATGGTCATCGACGGGTTGAGCGATGTCATTGGTTCCTGAAAGACGACGCCGACCTCGCCGCCACGAAGCGCGCGTAGATCGCGATCCTTCATGCCGAGCACGTCGCGGCCCCGGTAGAGGATCGTGCCACCGCCATGGCGGACGGCCGGCGGGATGAGGCCGATGATCGCTCGTGTGGCGAGCGTCTTTCCGGAGCCGCTTTCGCCGACGATGCCGACGATTTCGCCCGGCGCGACGTCGAAGCTCACATCCTTCACCACCTGGTTGCCGGAATGGGCGACGGCAAGCGAGAGGCCCCGGACGCTGAGAAGGGGTGCGCTGAGAAGAGATTTTCCGGTCATTTCAGGCCTCGCATGCGGGGGTCGAGCCGGTCGCGCAGCGCATCGCCAAGCAGGTTGATGCCGAGCAGAGTGAGCGCGATGCAGAGACCGGGGAAGAAACCGAGCCAGACGGCCTGTTCGATGAAGGGGCGGCCGGCGGCGAGCATGTTGCCCCAGGTCGGCGCCGGTGGCGGCACGCCGAGGCCGAGGAAGGAGAGAGCGCTTTCCGACAGGATCGCCCAGCCGAACATCGAAGTCGCAAGCACCGTGATCGGCGCAACGCAATTCGGCAGGATATGGCGCAGCATCGTATAGATCTCGCCATTGCCCATGACGCGCGAGGCTTCGATGAACTCGCGCTCACGCAATGAAAGGACTGCGCCGCGCACCACACGCGCCATCGACGGCGTATAGGCGATGCCGAGTGCGAAGATGATGCCGTACTGGTTGGCGCCGAAGACGGCGAGCAGGCCGAGGGCGAGCAGGATGCCGGGGAAGGCCAGCAGCGCGTTGTTGATCGCCATGATGACGCCATCGACCCAGCCGCGGGCATAGCCGCTGACGATGCCGATGAAGGTACCGCAGACGACGGCGAAGGTGACGGTCAGGAAGCCGATCCAGACGCTGGCGCGGGCGCCGACCATCAGCCGGCTGGCGACATCGCGGCCGAACTCGTCGGTGCCGAGCCAGTGCGCCGCACCGGGTGCAGCGAGGCGCGAGGTGAAGCCGAGCGCCATCGGATCATAGGGCGTCCAAATGAGACCGATGAGCGCGATGATGACGAACAATCCGATCAGGCCGCCGCCGATGAAGCCATTGAAAGTGAACTTTCTCATTCTGCCACCACCCGCGGATCGAAGAGAGGATAGAGAAGGTCGACCACGAGGTTGACGACGACATAGGAGAAGGCGACGAGCAGCAGGCAGCCCTGGATCACCGGATAATCGCGCTGGAAGATGGCATCGACCATCAATCGGCCGAGGCCGGGGATGGTAAAAACCGTTTCGATGACCGCGATGCCGCCGAGCAGGTTGCCGAGGATAAGGCCGATCATCGTCCAGGTGGGTCCGAAGGCATTCTTGAAGGCGTGGCGCCAGAGGACAGCGCTTTCCGACAGCCCCTTGGCGCGGGCGTGGGTGATGTAATCGAGTCTCAGCACTTCGAGGGTGGAGGCACGCGCCATGCGAATGATCACGCCCATCTCGTGGATGACGAGGGTCATGACCGGCAGCACCAGATAGAGAAGGCCCGCCTTCCAGTTCTCCGAAATCGGCACGTAACCCAGTACCGGCAGCCAGCCGAGCTTGAGGCCGAAGGCGAGCAGCAGCAGCAGGCCGAGCCAGAAGGTCGGGATCGACAGAAGCACGGTCGCCGTACCGACCAAAGCAAGATCCGTCAGGCTGTTCTGCCGCCAGGCGGCGATGACGCCAGCCGGTACCGCAATGAGGCTTGCGAGAAACACGGCGATCACGACGATCTCGGCGCTCACCATGAAGCGGCTGAGCACCAGATGCAGCACCGGCTCGCCGGTGACGATCGACGTGCCGAAATCGCCGGAGAGGATATTGCCGGCCCAGATGACGAATTGCTCGGGGATGCTGCGGTCAAGACCGAGCTCCGTGCGCATCGCGGCAATCTGCCGCGGCTCGGCCATGTCGCCGAGCATCAGCGCTGCCGGATCGCCGGGAATGAGGCGGATGAGCGTGAAGACGGCCACCGAGACGATAACGATCGTCGGTATCGCCATCACGAGGCGATTGAGAATGAACTTGATCATGGGTTCCCCGTACTGAGGCAGGCCGCACGCGTTACCGCGATTCTCCCGCCCGTCGGCTCTTGTTGATGGAAGTATGATCGATTGGAAAAAATCGCGCAATATTATGAGTAATCGTCATACATCTATGACAAGGACATGACACGCCGGGCGAGCATCGATGGATCGCTCGACGAACAGGATACTGAATATAAAACAAGGCATTACTACAGCGCCGCGCGTCTTATCAGACGCGCAAAGGTCGCTGTAGCACTTTGATTCTCTGCATGTCTTTGTCCTTAAATCGAAGCCGATTTAAGGAGACATGCAGTAGCTGCCCTGGGCCGAGGCGACCCACCGTCTACAGGTCGTGGACGGCGGCGATCTGACGCTTCAGGCAATCGATCATGGCCTGGGCCGCAAGCGACAGCGGAACGCCGGCCGCCGTTGCGACTCCGAAATCCTGGGTGAGATGCGGCGAGAATCGGCGGATCTCGATCGGCAGATGCCGATGCAAACTGGCAAAGAAGCTGCTGATGATCGCGACCCCGAGGCCATAGGCGGCATAGGCGCAGGCCGAGCTGTTGCTGTGGGTCTCGATCTTGACCTTCTGCGGCACGCCCGCCTTGCGGAAGATCTCGTCGAGCATGACGCGCGTCGGCCGGCGCCGGCCGATGAGGATCAGAGGCACCCCGCGCAATTCCTTGGGCGTGATGGTATCGAGCGCAGAGAGCGGATGCCCCTTTTCCATCACGCAGACGCTGACGCCGGTGGCGACCGGCTGCATTTCGATGCCGGCGCTCAGTTGCCCCTCATAGCGCAGAAAGCCGAAGTCGATGATGCGCTGCTCCACCAGCCGCGCGATCGCGACGGTCGTATCGAAGAAAGTCTCGATGCGCACGCCCGGAAAATCCTTGGCATAGTCGGCGAGCATCGCCGGCGCGAAAGTCTCGGACATGCTGTTCGGCAGACCGATGCGCACGACCTCGGGGCCGACGGCGCCGCTGCGCAGATCCTGCGCCAGATTGGTGAAGCGGTCGATGCCCAACAGAATGTGCTCGGCATCCTCGGCGAGTTTCATCGCCTCCGGCGTCGGGATCAGCCGGCCCTTGTCGCGAGCAAAGAGCGTCAGCGACAGGTCTTCCTCGAGCTGCTGCAACAACCGGCTGACACCGGACTGGCTGAGGCCCATGGTCTTGGCGGCAGCAATCGTCGATCCGGTCGCAAGAAGCGTGCGCAGCACTTCCAATTGTCGAAAATTCACGTCGCCCCCGGTTCGTTCGAACATCCGCTAGCTCCCGTGTTTACGGGAAGGCAATCCGGCAAGAAAGGGGTGCGACACCGAGCGTAGCGAAATCGATCGCCGAGCGGCTCGCCATTGATGAGGAGCGCGCGAACGCGCTCCTCAGGGATTCACCGATCAGGCGTTGGCCTGCACCGGATGGTTGAAACGCTCGGCAAAAACCTCGATCGAGCCTCGACCGAAGCTGCGCAGCTGTCGCCGCGTGAGAACAGCCATCACGCGTGCCGCCGTCGAGACGGTCATAGCGTCGAGCGGACCTTCACCGCTCCAAGGCTTGTTCAGCCGGTCCGTGACGATGCCGAGGAGGTTCGCCGGCATGATGTCGGTACAAGGTTTCATCCAGTCGAAGACTTCGCTGATCGGAAGCAGCTTACCTTCGAACGCAACGAACGGCTCGGGCATGTTTGCGCCCCAGTCGTCATAGGCCTCCAGAGCATCGCGAAACAGGTTCTGCAGCGTGATGGAGGCGTGCCCTTCATGTAGAGCAGGCAGGAAATTCGTCATTTGTGTCTCCTTCAGTGGTTAAGGCCGGGAAACGCGAATGGCCAATTCTGTCAGCATGTGTTTGTGTTCGTGCCGGGTGGCCGATACTCTGTGGCCACGCGACTGGTTAAACTGCAGGCGATGACGCAATGCGCAAATCGGGTGATAGTTCCCTGAGCCGCAGTCAATTTTGGCGGGAAATCGGCACGCATACACGTCGCGCGCCGCGACCAAGGTTTCCCCTCGCGGCCCCCCGACTCGATATTAACGATCCCGCCCCAAAGGTAAACACCGGGTCGCCATTGCGGCAGAAACGAAAATCTAAAATCGATAATTTCTATAGAATATACTATCTTACCCGGCTCTGCCAGATAATTCACTGATATGCACCTCAATCGATAGGGAGCAGTCACATGGGAACGATCTCGCGGCTTTCCGAGAAAACACGAGCCCCGGCGCACCGGATCGAGAGCGAGGAGGAAGCGCTGTCGATCGCCCGCGAATTGGCGGCGGAATTTGCGAAGAGCGACAATGAGCGGGATACGGATCGCATCCTGCCCTTCGACGAACTCGATGCGCTGGCCCAATCCGGCCTGCTCGCGATCACCGTGCCGCCCGAATATGACGGCATCGACGTCTCCAATGCGGTTCTGGCGGAGATCACCGCCATCCTCTCGGAAGCAGACAGCTCGATCGGCCAGATCCCGCAGAACCACTTCTACATTCTGGAAGCGCTGCGCACCGATGGCACCGAAGAGCAGAAGGCGTTCTTCTTCGGCCGTGCGCTTGCCGGCGACCGTTTCGGCAACGCCCTTTCCGAGCGCGGCACGAAGACCGTCGGCGACTATGCGACGCGGTTGACGCCTGATGGTCCCGGTTTCCGGCTGAACGGGCGCAAGTATTATTCGACCGGCGTGCTGTTTGCCGAATGGATCGTGGTCTTCGCTCTGGATCCAAACGACAAGCTGACCATGTCGTTTTTGCCGCGCGGCGCCGAAGGATTGCAGATCATCGACGACTGGGACGGCTTCGGCCAACGCACGACCGGCAGCGGCACGACCGTGCTGCAAAATGTCTATGTCACCGCGGATGCGGTGGTGCGCCATCACCGCGGCTTCGAGCGCCCGACGACGATCGGCTCCGTCGGCCAGATCATTCATGCCGGCATCGACCTCGGCATCGCCCGGGCGGCCTTTGCCGAAACCCTCAATTTCGTACGTGATCATGCGCGGCCCTGGATGGACAGCGGCGTCGAGCGCGCTGCCGATGATCCCCTGACCATCGCCCGCATCGGCCAGCTCGCCATCCGCCTGGAAGCGGCAACCGCCACCGTCGAACGGGCGGGCAAAAAGGTCGATGTCGCCCAGATCAACGGCACCGAAGAGAGCGTCGTCGAGGCAACGCTTGCCGTTGCTGCGGCGAAGGTCCTGACGACCGAGATCGCCTTGGAAGCGAGCAACACGCTCTTCGAACTCGCCGGAACCGCCTCGACGAAGATCGGCCTCAACCTCGACCGGCATTGGCGCAACGCCCGCACCCATACGCTGCACGACCCGGTGCGCTGGAAGCATCACGTCGTCGGCAACTACCACCTGAACGGCGTCAAGCCGCCGAAGAACGGCGCACTTTGATCCCATTGACCGCGCACAAGCGGCTCGAGGCGTGACCAACGCTTCGGGCAACGCCCAACCTTGCCCGAAGGAGAACTCCATGAGTCGCGAAATCCGGCTGAATGCCTTTGACATGAATTGCGTCGGCCATCAGTCGCCGGGGCTCTGGACCCATCCGCGCGACCAGTCCTGGCGCTACAAAGATCTCGACTATTGGGTGCATCTGGCAAAAACGCTCGAGCGCGGCAAGTTCGACGGCCTCTTCATCGCCGATGTGCTCGGCGTTTACGACGTGCTGAACGGCAAGGCAGACGCGGCTCTTCGCCATTCGGCCCAGGTTCCGGTCAACGACCCCTTACAACTGGTGCCGACGATGGCCTATGAAACCGAACATCTGGGTTTCGGCCTGACGGCGTCGCTTTCCTTCGAGCATCCCTACACCTTCGCCCGCCGCATCTCGACACTCGATCATCTGACCAAAGGGCGCATCGGCTGGAACATCGTCACCTCCTACCTGAACAGCGGCGCGCTTAATGTCGGCCAGGCGCAGCAGACGCGCCATGACGACCGGTATGATCTCGCAGAGGAATATCTTGAGGTCTGCTACAAGCTCTGGGAAGGCAGCTGGGAGGAGGGTGCCGTCGTGCGCGACCGAGCAACCGGCATCTTCACCCATCCCGACAAGGTGCACCCGATCAATCACCGCGGCCGCCACTTCACCGTCCCCGGCATCCACTTGAGCGAGCCTTCGCCGCAGCGTACGCCAGTGCTCTACCAGGCTGGCTCTTCGAGCAGAGGCAAGGACTTCGCCGGGGCTCACGCCGAGTGCATCTTCGTCGCCGCGCCCTCAAAGACCGTATTGAAACGCTATGTCGCCAATGTCCGGGAGGCGGCAGAGCGCGCCGGTCGCAACCCGCGCGAAATCCTTGCCTTCAATCTGCAGACGGTGATCCTCGGCGAAACCGATGCCGAGGCGAAGAAGAAGTTCGACGAGTACCGCAAGCACGTCTCCTATGAAGGTGCTTTGGCGCTGATCTCCGGCTGGACGGGCATCGATTTCGGCCAGTTCGCCCCGGACGAACCGCTGCGCCACCGCTACACCAATGCTGTGCAATCGGCCGTCGAGACCTTCACGACCATCGATCCGGATCGCGTGTGGACGGTGCGAGAGATGGCCGACTGGGTGGGCATCGGCGGCTTCGGACCGGTTTTCGTCGGCTCGCCCTCGACCGTTGCCGACCTCATGCAGGAATGGGTCGAGGAGACCGATGTCGACGGCTTCAATCTGGCCTATGCGGTAACGCCCGAGACTTTCGAAGACGCCGTCGACCTGCTGGTGCCGGAACTGCAGAAACGCGGCGTCTACAAGACCGGCTATCGGGAAGGCACGCTCAGGGAAAAACTCTTCGGCGCAGGGCCGAGGCTTGCAGCGCCGCATCCGGGGGCCGGCTACCGCGACCTCGTCGGACAGCGGCAAGCGATCGCAGCTTCCGCCTAGGGCGCGAGCATCCAAGAAAACGCCGCCGGGACTTGGTCCAGGCGGCGTTTTTTTTTCTTTCAGGTAGAGGCAATCGCGCCAGCGGGGCTCAGCTGTAAAGGCTTACCGGCGGGATCCGGCCGTTCAATGCGAAATCGCCAACTTCGCGCGCCTTGTAGGCGACCGGATCGTGCAGCGTGTGAGTGCGGACATTGCGCCAGTAACGATCGAAGCGATAGTGCCCTGCCGTGGCGCGTGCGCCCATCAGTTCGAAGACCTTCGTCGTCACGTCGAGCGAGACATGGGTCGAGTGCACCTTGGCCCCATAGGCCTCGATCGCCGCCTCGCCGCGCGCCTCAGCCGTCACCGACCTCCCCTGCGACAGTGCCGCCTCGACGGTTGCCGCCGCCATATCGGCCAAGGCGACCGACGCCTTCAGGCTTGCCTGGAGTTCGCCGATCCGTTCGAGGATATAGGGATCATCGCCGGCGCGTTCGACACCCGATGTCACCCAGGGACGCGTCGTACTGCGGACGTAGTCGAGGGCCGATGCCAGCGCACCTTCCGCCGTGCCGAGGTAGAAATTGACGAAGACGAGCTGGATCAACGGCGTGTTGAACGTCGCCTGCACCGCTGGCGGATCGGAGGGATCGGCAAGCGGCAGGATGAAATCACGTTCGTAGACCGGGAAATCGCGGAACTCGACGCTGCCGCTGTCCGAGAGGCGCTGGCCGATATTGTCCCAGTCGTCGTTGGTGATGTAACCCGGCCGATCGGTCGGCACGACGAAATTGGCAATTTTACCCTCGATCGCAGCGTTGACGTTAATGCGGTCGGAGACATGCGCGCCGGTCGAAAATGTCTTGCGGCCGTTCAGCACATAGTGGCCACCACGCCGTTCCAGCGTGAGGCCGGGATCACGCGGGTTGACCGCGGCACCCCAATAGAGCTGCCGCTCGACGGTCTCCGCCCCAAGCACCCAGGCCTGCTTCGGATCGGCAGCGGCCCAGTAGACATATTGGCTGTTGACGTAGTGATAGCCAAGCAATTGGCCGATCGAGCTTTCGCCGCGCGCGATGATGCGCACCAGCCGAAGCCCGTCGACCCAGGTCAGCCCCGCTCCGCCAATCTCGGGCGAATGCAGTGCCGTCAGCAACCCGGCCTGGCGTAGAGCCTCTATCTCTTCCCGCGGCGGCGCGCCGACACGGTCGAGTTCGGCGCCACGGCGGGCAAGATCCCTAGACAGCGTCTCGGCGCGGGCAAACAGCTCCCGCCGTTTTTGATCATGTGCGCTGTTGTCGGCCGCCACCGGCTCTTTGAGGAAATGTACGTTGCTCATCCGCCTCTCCATGTTTGAGGCGAAATAATGCACATATTATATAGATAATAACAGCAATCCAGTTCCACGGCGGCTCGGCCGTTGGAAATGTCCTACCGCTTCCGCGCCACCTCAGCCCGCCTCGGCATCGCGCAACGCCACGATCTCGGAGGCGTTGTCATTGGCGGCGAACTGCTCCAGCGTCATGTTGTCGAGGATCGAGGCGATCGCGTCGCGAACATTGCTCATCGACTTGCGCACATGACAGTTGACCGGATCTGCGCAGTCGTCGCAGGCCTCGAAGGCGGTGCGGCTGGCACAGCGGATCGGCGCCAAGGGGCCATCCAGCGTCCGGATGACCTGGCCGATGCGGATGTCGGAGGCTGGTCGAGACAGAGAATAGCCGCCGCCCGGACCCTTCTTCGAGCGCAGGATGCCGGCATTGCGCAGTTCGAGAAGGATCGCATCCAGGAACTTCTTCGGAATATTGTTCCGCGTGGCGATCTCGGTGATGAAGGCGGTCTCTCCTGGCTCCAGTTGAGCCAGGTCGACAAGGGCCTTGAGCCCGTATTTTCCTTTTTTGGTCAACATGTCACTTCGCTTTCGTGAACAAGAAGGCCGCCACAATTCCGCTCCTCAGGCATTTGCCGGAGGCAACGGGTTGTGACGGCCGCACTCTTTCGCTTAGGATGTCCTACACCCAAACCGTACCATTCTCAAGAAATTACGTAAGTTACTGCATAGATTTAGTGCGCTTTCTTGGCGCTTTCATGGCAGAGACCGCGATTTCTCATAAATGAGCCTTCGGTGGATTGAGGTTCGGTCCGCGGCGCCAGCACCTGCGCACGCGAACGATGGCGCCCCTTGCAGGACACCTGACACCAGAGATGCCGGTAGCGGGTGATCAAACCGTAAGATGTCGTCGGGCCTCGGCCGTATCCAACGTCTCTGGCGGCCCCTCGTGCACCACGGCGCCGCGGTCCATGATGTAGACGTGATCGGCGAGTTCCCGGCAGAAATCCAGATATTGCTCGACCAGCAGGATCGCCATTCCGGTCGAATCCCGGAGGTAGCGGATCGCCCGGCCGATATCCTTGATGATTGAAGGCTGAATGCCCTCGGTCGGCTCGTCGAGCACCAGGATCTTCGGCCGTGTCACCAGTGCCCGGCCGATCGCCAGTTGCTGCTGCTGCCCGCCGGAGAGGTCGCCTCCGCGACGCCCGAGCATCGAACGAAGAACCGGAAAGAGATTGAAGACGTCCTCCGGTATCGAGCGATCGCCCCGCTTCAACGGGGCGTAGCCGGTTTCGAGATTCTCCTTGACCGTCAGCAGCGGAAAAATCTCACGGCCCTGCGGCACGTAGCCGATGCCTTCCTTGGCACGGCGGTAGGGCGCCATACCCGCGAGTGCTACGCCGTTGAAGCCGATCGCGCCGGCGCTAACCGGATGCTGACCGGTAACGGCCCGGAGCAGGCTCGACTTGCCGACGCCGTTGCGGCCGAGCACGCAAGTGATCCTGCCCATCTCGGCGGTGATCGACACGTTGCGCAGCGCCTGCGCGGCACCGTAGTGAAGATTGACGTTTTCGACGCTCAGCATGGCGCGCCCTCCTATGACGTTTGCTGGATGGGGCATTACCGGCCGAGATAGTTCTCGATCACCTTCGGGTCGCTGCTGACGAAGTCGATCGAGCCTTCCGCCAGCACTGCACCTTCGGCAAGGCAGGTAACCTTGACCCCCAATTCGCGGATGAAGCCCATGTCGTGCTCGACGACGACGACGGATCGGGTCTTTGCGATCTCCTTAAGCAGAACCGCGGTCTCGGCGGTTTCCGCATCCGTCATCCCGGCGACGGGCTCGTCGACCAGAAGCAGTTCCGGCTCCTGCGCAAGCAACATGCCGATTTCCAGCCACTGCTTCTGGCCATGCGAGAGGTTGGCGGCGAGATCGTCGCGACGCGCAGAAAGCCGGACGGTCGCGAGGATTTCCTCGATCCGGGCTTTGTCCTCGACCGTCAGCCGATAGAACAGCGTCGCGAAGACGCCTCGTCTTCGGTTCAAGGCGAGTTCAATATTGTCCCACACCGTATGGCTTTCGAAGACCGTCGGCTTCTGGAACTTTCGGCCGATGCCGAGCGAGGCGATCTCAGCCTCGTCCTTCTTCGTCAGGTCGATCCCGCCCTTGAAGAAAACCTGCCCCTCGTCGGGCCGCGTCTTGCCGGTGATGATGTCCATCATCGTCGTCTTGCCGGCCCCATTCGGGCCGATGATCGCCCGCAGTTCCCCCGGTTCGATGACGAAGGAGAGCGCGTTCAGTGCCTTGAAGCCGTCGAAGGAGACGGAGACGCCATCGAGATAGAGAAGGCTGGTCGGTTTGGTCTGGCCGATCGTCTGGTTCATGTCGCCTACTCCGCCGCAATGGGTTCAACAGCAAGATTGTCCGGCGTTTCGCCCGTCTGCGCCCTACGCTCAGCACGCCGGCGGGCGAAATAGGCGCTGGCCGTTCCGACGACGCCCTTCGGCAGGAACAGGGTGACGAGCACGAAAAGACCGCCGAGGGCGAAGAGCCAGAATTCAGGAAACGCAGCGGTGAAGATGCTCTTGCCGCCGTTAACGAGGATGGCGCCTACGATCGGGCCGATCAGCGTGCCGCGCCCGCCGACCGCCGTCCAGATCACCACCTCGATCGAATTGCCGGGTTCGAATTCGCCGGGATTGATAATGCCGACCTGCGGCACGTAGAGCGCGCCGGCGATGCCCGCCATCATCGCCGAGACGGTGAAGGCGAAGAGCTTGATGTGCTCCACCCGGTATCCGAGGAAGCGGGTGCGGCTTTCCGCGTCGCGCACGGCGACGAGCACCTTGCCGTATTTGGAGCGAACGATCGCCGAGGTGAGGATGAGGCAGAGCGCCAGTATCAGCGCCGAGACCGCGAACAGTGTGGCGCGCGTGCCGTCCGCCTGGATGCTGAAGCCGAGGATATCCTTGAAATCAGTCAACCCGTTGTTGCCGCCGAAGCCCATGTCGTTACGGAAGAAGGCGAGCAGCAGCGCATAGGTCATCGCCTGGGTGATGATCGACAGATAGACGCCGTTGACGCGCGAGCGGAAGGCGAACCAGCCGAAGACGAAGGCGAGCAGCCCCGGAACCAGCACCACCATCAGCGCGGCGAACCAGAACATGTCGAAGCCGTACCAGAACCAGGGCAGTTCCTTCCAGTTGAGGAACACCATGAAATCCGGCAGCAGCGGATTGCCGTAGGAGCCGCGCGCGCCAATCTGGCGCATGAGATACATGCCCATGGCATAGCCCCCGAGCGCGAAAAAAGCGGCGTGCCCAAGCGAAAGAATGCCGCAGAAGCCCCAGACAAGATCGAGCGCCAGCGCCAGCAGCGCATAGGTGAGATACTTGCCGAACAGCGAGACCAGATAGGTCGGCACGTGCAGCGGATGGTCGGGCGCGGTCAGAAGGTTGAGCGCGGGTACGGCGATGGCAAGACCGAGGAGGATCGCCACGATGACGAAGATGCTGCGATCCAGCGATTTCATCAGAAACGAGGTGATCATGCTTCGACCGCCCTTCCCTTGAGCGCGAAGAGCCCGCGCGGTTTCTTCTGGATGAACAGGATGATCAGCACCAGAACGAGGATCTTGCCGAGCACGGCGCCGGCATAGGGTTCGAGGAACTTGTTGAGGATGCCGAGCGAGATGGCGCCGACGAGCGTGCCCCAGAGATTGCCGACGCCGCCGAAGACGACGACCATGAAGCTGTCGATGATGTAACCCTGGCCGAGATTGGGCGAGACATTGTCGATCTGCGACAGCGCCACGCCTGCCATGCCGGCGATGCCCGAACCGAGTGCGAAGGTCAGCGCATCGACCCAGGGCGTGCGGATGCCCATGGAGGAAGCCATGCGGCGGTTCTGGGTCACCGCCCGCATCCGCAGGCCCATCGATGTCCGTTTCAACAGGAACAGCAGAGCGGCAAAGACGGCCAGCGCAAAGACGATGATCCACAGCCGGTTCCAGGTGATCGTCAGCCCGCCAAGCTCGAAGGCGCCGGACATCCAGGAGGGGTTGCCGACCTCACGGTTGGTCGGCCCGAAGATCGAGCGCACCGCCTGCTGCAGGATCAGCGACAAGCCCCAGGTGGCAAGCAGGGTTTCCAGCGGGCGGCCATAGAGGAAACGAATGACGCCGCGTTCGATTGCAAGACCAACGGCGCCGGTGACGAGAAAGGCAAGCGGCAAGGCGATCGCCAGCGACCAGTCAAAAAGCGCGGGATAGGAATTGCGCACGACCTCCTGCACCATGAAGGTCGTGTAGGCGCCGAGCATGACCATCTCGCCATGGGCCATGTTGATGATGCCCATGACGCCGAAGGTGATCGCGAGCCCGATCGCCGCCAGCAGCAGAACGGAGCCGAGCGAAAGGCCGTACCAGACATTCTGGCCGGCGCTCCAAAGCGCCTGGGTCTGTTCGATGCGGGCGATCGCCGCCTCGATATCGGGTTTGAGGGAAGCATCGGCAGTGGCCAGCGCGGATGTCAGAACGGCAAGCCCGTTGCGCCCATTGCCCTCGGCAAGGAGTGTTATCGCCTGGTGCTTTTCATCGTCGCCGCGATCCGAGACGAGCAGCGAAACCGCACGTGCCTCGTCGAGAACCTTGCGGACAGTTGCATCCTTTTCGGCCGCAATGGCCGTCTCGATCGCCTCGAGCGCATCGGCATTCGGCATCTGCAGCATCGACTGCGCCGCCTTCAGTCGGGCGCCGGCGTCATCGCTGAAAAGGGTCAGGCCACCGAGCGCACTGCGCACGGCGCGGCGCACCGCATTGTTCACCTTGACCTTCTGCATCGCCGCCTTTGGCGCTTGCCCAGCTTCCGTTCCCGTCACGGGATCGACGAGCAGCAGGTCCGCGCCTTGCGCCTTGACGAGGAAGACCTTGCCATCGGATTTGCGCTGATAGAGCTCTCCCTCGCCCAGTGCCTCCAAAACGGGAATGACCTTGGCGTCACCGGTCTTGGCGAGCGCCGAGATCCGCTCGTCCATTTCCGAAAGTTTCGCGGCGCCGAGCTGGTCGACCAGCGCGCCAAGGTCGTCCGCCGCACGCAGACCGACCACGTGGGTCGATATCAACAGGCACAGCGCAACAAACAGGATCTGCAGAATTCGGTACATTACCCTCTCGCTCGGGTCTTGCCGTGTCGCGTGGGCGACGGGCGTTTCGGTCGAGGATTTCACGTTAAGATCCCTCCGCCCGGCCGCATCATCGGACGGAGGGATGCTTGCCCCCGGATTTCGTCATGCAAGGATTGGCCGGGCGGACTGCCCGCCCGGTCTATGACTCGGTGATGAAATCAGGAGCCTTTGCCGCCGCATTTGCCGGTGGCGACGTTGAAGTTGCCGCACGACATCGGCGCGCGCCAATCGGAGATCAGGTCCTTCGAGTCGGGCAGATAGTCGGACCATTCGTCGCCGACGACGAGCCCGGGGGTTTCCCAGACGGTCTCGAACTGGCCGTCGCCTTGGATCTCGCCGATCAGCACTGGCTTGGTAATGTGGTGGTTCGGCATCATCGTCGAATAGCCGCCCGAGAGGTTCGGCACGGAGACGCCGATCATCGCGTCGAGAACGGCGTCGGTATCGGTGGTGCCTGCCTTCTCCACTGCCTTCAGCCACATGTTGAAGCCGATATAATGCGCTTCCATCGGGTCGTTGGTCACGCGCTTGTCGTTCTTGGTATAGGCCTTCCAGGTTTTGATGAACTCGGCATTGGCGGGCGTGTCGACCGACTGGAAATAGTTCCAGGCGGCGAGATGCCCCACGAGCGGAGTGGTATCGAGGCCGGCGAGTTCCTCTTCGCCAACCGAGAAGGCGACGACCGGGATATCCTCGGCCTTGACGCCCTGGTTCGCCAGTTCCTTGTAGAAGGGTACGTTGGCATCGCCGTTGATGGTTGAGACGACGGCGGTCTTCTTGCCGGCCGAACCGAACTTCTTGATGTCGGAAACGATCGTCTGCCAGTCGGAGTGACCGAAGGGCGTGTAGTTGATCATGATATCCTCGGGCTTCACGCCCTTGGAGATGAGATAGGCCTCGAGGATCTTGTTGGTCGTGCGCGGATAGACATAGTCGGTGCCGGCGAGCACCCAGCGCTCGACGCTTTCGTTCGCCATCAGGTAGTCGACGGCCGGGATCGCCTGCTGGTTCGGAGCGGCACCGGTATAGAAGACGTTGCGCTGGCTTTCCTCGCCCTCGTACTGGACCGGATAGAAGAGGATCGAATTGAGCTCCTCAAACACCGGCAGGACCGACTTGCGCGACACCGAGGTCCAGCAGCCAAAGACCGCCGAAACCTTGTCGACCGAGACCAGCTCGCGCGCCTTTTCGGCAAAGAGCGGCCAGTCGGACGCCGGGTCGACGACGACGGCTTCTAGTTTTTTGCCGAGCAGGCCGCCCTTCTTGTTCTGCTCGTCGATCAGCATCAGCATGGCATCTTTCAACGTCGTCTCGGAGATCGCCATGGTGCCGGAGAGCGAATGCAGGATGCCGACCTTGATCGTGTCATCGGCGGCGAAGGCGCCGTTGAACGCCGTCGTCGACAGGACGGCAGCTAGGAATGCGCCGGTGACGCTTGCCTTGATATTCATCTGATGGAACCCCTCTCGTTCTGGAGCAACTGGGCTTTCGGTGCTTTTTAGCCGTTGCTTGAGGGGATCATCGGACAGCCACACTGCACTGCACATACGTCATTCTACGTAGGCGCCGGGGGCAAAGAGGAACGGCCGACGACGGGAAGGCCGAAGCTCACGCGCAATCGTCCCCGTCCATGCTTGACCTTGCCACCGTTGGAAGCTCTAGAAACGGACAGGCCAACGGCATCGGACCGAGCGATCGCGTCACGGAATCGACGTGAATCGACTGTCAGCAAAGGCTGGCAACGACAGCAACGGTCGAGCTTGCGCGGGGGGCAGGGTGTTTCAAATCTCGGGGCCGACAGGCATGACGTCTTCATTGCATCCCCATTGGGACTTCGCCCGCGAAATGCGTTCGATCCTGCTTCGCTTCGTCGCTTTCGCCATCCTGCTCGCAAACCTCCTGCTCGGCGGCAACGAGGGCGCAGAATGGATGCACGCGATCGTCGTCGTCAGCTATCTCGCGATCAGCATCGCCTCCGTGGCGACGGCCCGCTACCTGCCTGGCCGTTCGTGGCTGAAGACCTTTTTCGTGGTCCTCGACGCCGTGTTGGTCGCGCTGCTCCTCTACGCGCATATTCTTGCCGGGCCGGTGACGGAAAACCACAATCTGACGACCACGGGCCTGGTCGTCGCCTTTATCCTGCTCGTCCATGTCGGCCTGAAGCTCGAACGTCGGCTCGTTCTCATCTTTTCAAGCATCGTGCTCGTTGCCTGGGTGGCGATGCTCGCAACGACCGCCGCGAGGCATCAGGCCGCCGGCACGCTTTCCCTGCTCGGATCGTTCTTCAACCAGGATCTCGGCCTGACCGTCAGCTTCGGTTTCACGGCCTTTGCCATCTATCTTCTCGCGCGCGATCACGACCGGACCCGCAAGGAAGCGCTGAAAGCGGATCAACGACGCCAGAACCTCTCCCGGTTTTTCTCGCCGCTGGTGGTCTCGGCGCTGCAGGAAAAAGGCGATGCGCTTGGCCTCGAACGCCGAGACGCTGCGATCATGTTCGTCGACCTGCGCGACTTCACCCTGTTTTCCGAGACAGCCCCTGCTCCTGAACTCGCCTTCGTCCTGGCGGAATACCGTCAGCTCGTCTCCCAGACGATCTTCGAGCATGGCGGCACGGTGGACAAATTCATTGGCGACGGTGTGATGGCCGTCTTCGGCCAGCCGAGGCCGATGGACGACGACGCGGATCGGGCGATGGCCTGCGCCCTCGATCTCGTCGACGCGCTAAACGACTGGAAGAACCACAATGCGCTAAACGGCCACCCCGCCCTCGATGCCGGCATCGGCCTGCACTACGGCAAGGTCGTCGGCGGCGTTCTGGACAGCGGTTGCCACAGCGAATTCACTGTCATCGGCGATGCAGTCAATGTCGCCCAGCGCTTGGAAAGCCTGTCCAAAGCACTCGACGCGCCACTGGTGGTGTCGGCCGCGCTGATGGCGCGCCTCAGGGCTCCGGTTCCACCCGCCAACTGGGTGGCGCAGAACGACGTCTCGCTACCCGGTCGCAGGCTGCCTGTCGATGTCTGGTATCTGCCCCGCCACGCCGGCAGCATGTCCGCCGCGTCGACGTCCCCCTATGAGAGCGGCACCATGCAAACCGCTCTCAGGGGACCGGTTTTCCAATCAACCGATACCGACACCCGCACGTAATAGTCCATGCCTCGTCTGTTACCGGCCACCGAGGCTGAGCTTGAAGCGTGTGGTGAAATCACCGCCCCACCACATCGGAAAGTTGGTGCCCCATTTGTTGTTGTGGATGTTGAACCGGACCCCGCCGGAATAGTCGGGCAGGTCCTTGCAAAAGGCCATGAACGGCCACGCCTGAGGTGCGGCGAGCGGCGTGTCGAGGTTCTCGACCAAAAGTTCTGCGCGCTCTTCCGTTCGCCCGCGGACAGCCGTGACCGCCTGAAGTTGGGCACCGCCGGCGCGGGCGAAATTGTCGGTCGCGTGCCACAGGCCCATTTTGCGCACGCTCCATGCGGAACGGCCCTCGGGCGTGAACGACAGGAAGCTCGCTTCCGGCATACGGTTGGCATTCTTGCCGTAGAGTGTCAGCCGGATATCGAGGCCGTCCTTCCCGCCGGAGAATTCAATGGCGATCTCAGCCGGTGCGCCGCATTGCTCGACCGCCTCGGCCGGCATTGCCGAGACGATCGACGTCGCCGTCGTGCCCCGAAGCTTAGGTGAATAGGTTTGCGAACGGGCCTCCGCGACCTGGGCAAGCCCAGGCTTGTCATGATCGAGCACCGCCCAGTCCATCCAATGCGTCAGGTAGGTATCCATGTGACGGCGCACATCGCCGGCATCATAACTTTCGTAGCGATAGGCGATCAGCGAGCCGTTGGCGCCGCGAATCGTTCGACCGTCTGGCGCTGTCAGCGCGGCAACGTCGCCCGTTACCGGATCGAGGTCGATGACCCAGCCGCCAACTTCAAGTCTTGCTGCAGCACTGCCGGGTTCGGGCCGCGGCGAAACGGCAAGCTCGGCAAGCGCCGCTTCGGCGCGCGCGGCATCCTCCGCATCCAGCTCCGCAACGGCCTGGTCGAGATAGGCGCGCTGCTCCGCCCAGGATGCCTCCGTATAGTGGAAACGAGGATCCGTCTTTCGCGCCGCCTCGAAAGCCGGGCGTGCCCAGGCCTTTTCGTCGCGCAGGAAAGATTTGATATCGACGCCGCAGGTGTGTTCGGCAACCAGCGCCAGCTTGCGCCCGAAGGCCTGACGGCTCGCCGTCATCCGCTCCTCAGCGAAGCGACCGTAGAGCCGCTGCAGTGCGAGATAGCGGGAGATCTTTTCCGGATCGGTGCCGCTGCCGTGGATCCAGCTATCGCCGAGTTCCTTTTCCACGACCGGGAAGCGCTCGCGCGCCTCCCACATCAATGCGCCGTAGTCCTCAAGCGTCGCGGCGCGCACGCTGGCGCCGGGCTCGTGCTTCAGGATCTCGCGATAGGCTTCGGCCGTCTGCGACACGCTCTGCGGTCCGATATTGTCGCTCGTATGGGCGAAGCTCAGTCCGTCGGAAATCCTCTCCGGGAAATAGGTCTCGCCATAGGAGCGCTGGTACATGACGACGATTTCCGCGCCATCAGGCGCCCGCCAGCGGTAAACGTCAGGGATTTCCGGCGGCGGCGAGGCCGAGTTCACGCCGATGTGCAAGAAGCGGATGCCGGCTTCGGCCAACAGCGGCACCATGCCGAGCGTATGGCCGGGCACGTCGGTCATCTTGGCGGCGATCGTCTTCAGCCCGAAGCGGCGGTCGAGTTCCTGCGCATAGGAAAGCCCAGCGCGGAAAAGGTCAGGCGACATCAGCTCCGTATGGGTGGTGAAGGGTAGCGCGTGCCAGCGGATCAGGCCGCGCTCGATCGCCTGCTCCAGCCGCGCGACCTCTTGGCGCGAACGCGAATTCAGGTGATCCCAGATCAGCCAGGCGCCCGTCGTCCAGACGAACAGCGGCTCGTCCGGGTTCTCATTGTAGAAGTGTGCGCCGGTTTCGATCGCCTGCGGAATGAAGCGCTCGTGATACTGCTTTCGGATCTTCTCGGCGTGATCGGTAAAGCCGATGTCGAGATGGGTCTTGAAGACGACGTGGATGCGTTTTTTGGTCATGTTCGCTACCTTCAGCCGACGGTGCCCCGCACGATCAGGCGGGTGTTGAGTGTCTCGGTAAACGGCTCGGCATCGGGCGCACGAAGCCGCATCAGGATGAGGCGGACGAGCGCACGCACGCGCTCTTCGAGGTCGATGCGCACGGTGGTGAGGTTGTAGCTCTTCCAGTGCGCCTGCGGGATGTCGTCGAAACCGACGACCTTGACGTCCTCAGGCACCGAAAGCCCGAGCTCGTGGCGCAGCGCGTCGATCGCGCCGAAGGCGCCGACGTCATTGGCCGCAAAGATCGCGTCCGCACCATCGCCGACCCGGAAGAGGTCGAGCGTCGCCTGATAGGCTGTGTCATAGGTGTAATCACCCGCAAGCACGATCGGCGCATCCATGCCGCGTTCGGCGAGCGTCTCCTTGAGAGTGCGCTCGCGCTCGGCATTGGCGAGTGACTGCGCCTTGCCGCCGAGGTAGGCGATGCGGCGCGCGCCGTAACCCTGAAGCAATGCAACGGCCTGCTCGATGCCGTTCTTCTGTCGGACAAGCAGCCGATCGTAGAGCGTGCCCGAAGCCGCGCCCGCGAACTGCTCGACGTCGTCGTAGATGACGTAGATCGGCACGGCGCGATCGAGAAAACCACAGAGCACATCAGGCAGGATGTTCTCGGTAAAGGCGATCACCGAGTCCGGATTGAAGCCGCGCATATAGGTGAGCAGCCGCGGATCCATGCTGAAATCGGCCTTCACCTTGAACAGCAGCGTGGCGAAGCCTTCTGCCTGAAGCGCGGTCGTCAGCGCGTCGATCTCCTGGCTCTCCCAGGGACTGCAGACATCCGGCACGATCATGCCGACGAGGTGCGAACGTCCGGTAACCAGCGAACGCGCCGCCATGTCGGGCGTGTAGTTTAACTCGCGCGCCACCTTGAGAATGCGGTCACGTTTTTCCGGCTTCAGCGAGGCGTTCGGGTTGAAGGCCCGGGACACCGCGACACGGGAGACATTGGCCGCGCGCGCCACCTGGTCTGCGGTGGCTCGGGCAGCTTTCTTTTCGGCGCGATCGTTCATCTATCCGTCACAAAATGAAAACGTGTTCACTCACAAAAGAGGACAACTCGCCGATTTCGTCAAGTGGAATAGAAATTCTCCCAACAATCGCAGAAAGAACACCTGGTCCGTGTTGACAAAGATGAAAGCGTGTTCATTCTTGATCGTCGTCGGGACAGCGGACCTGGAGGAGGACCGGACTGTCGCAGCCAGACACATGGGTCCTTGAGAGGATCGACCGGGAGGAGAAAACATGCGTACCAGGTTTCATTCCCTATTGCTCAGCGCAGCCGCGGCCATCGCCTTTGCCGCGCCGGTGAGCGCCACCGAACTCAACATCACCTGCCGCTGCATCATCGGCGGCGTAAACAGCGGCATGGCCGAGTGGATCGAAAAGAAGGTCATTCCGGCCTTTACCGAGAAGATGAAGGCCGAAGGCAAGGACGTCACCGTCAAGCTCACCCAGTTCGGCGGCGAGGACGAGCAGCTGACGCAGCAGCTCGCGCTCGATTTCTCCACCGGCGCCGGCCCTGATGTCTCCGGCTTCGACGGTTTCCTGATCCCGAGCTTCGTCCAGGGCAATCTCCTGAAGTCGCTCGAGGAAGTGGCCGGCCCAGACGTTCCGAAGTGGGAGGGCTGGCGGCATATCTCCGACGGCACCAAGGCGCTGATGAGCTACCAGGGCAAGCCCTATGGCATCGCGCTCGGCACCGACGCCCGCATGATCTTCGTGCGCAAGGACCTGTTCAAATCGGCCGGCCTCGATGCCGACAGCTGGCAGCCGAAGTCGTGGGAAGAGCTGCTCGACGCCGCCCGCAAGATCAAGGCGGCCGCCCCCGACAGCTTCCCGTTGCAGCTCAACGCCGGTGTCTCCATGGGCGAGGCGACCACCATGCAGGGCTACTGGATGGCGCTGCTCGGCACCGGCGAACAGGTCACCGACGACAGCGGCAAATATATCGTGTCGAGCCAGGGCATCCTCGACACGCTGAAGCTCTACAAGACCATCTATGTCGACGACAAGCTCGGCGACCAGCGCGCGCAGCTGCTTGCCGACGGCCGCAACCGCACCTTCGCCAATTTCCGCGATGGCAAGACTGCGATGCTCGTCGAGGGCGACTGGTTCTATCGCTCGGTCACAGCACCCGGCGCCGAATTCGCCGTCGCCGATCGCGACAACACCATGACCTGGAAGAAGATGCCCGCCGCAGCACCCGGAAAGGGCTTACGCGGCCAGGATTTCGTCACGATGTCCGGCGGCACCGGCTTCGTCATCAATCCGCATACGGACGCGCCTGTCGAATCCTGGGCGCTGCTTTCCTTCATGAACAGCAAGGAGCAGCTCGACGCGTTCCAGGAAATCCAGCCGGCCATCCGTATCCGCGACGACGTGGCGATCCCGAACTCGCCGTTCCTGACGGAAACGGCAACGACGCTGCTGCCGATCACCACGGCCCGTCCGAACGACGCCAATTACAACAAGGTCTCGACCGAGATCCAGCGCATGACCGAAAGCGTCGTTTCCGGCGAGCTCTCGCCCGAGGACGCGATGGCCCAGTACAAGGCGGCCGTCATCGCCATCGTCGGCGAAGAAAACACCGTCAGCACGCTCTAAAGCCAATGCGGGATGTGGCCGCAACGGGGCCCTCATCCCGCTTCGATCCAACGACAGAGCGCCCGGCTGCCATCCGTGGCCGGGCTCCCGATCCAGGATATGGGCATGAAACGCGCATGAAGAAATTCTCCCTGCTTTCGACGCGCGCCGGCGCGCTTTTCCTGGCACCGGCCACGGCCCTCGTCGGGGTCTTCGTCATCGTTCCCTTCTTCTGGGTGATCTTCGTTTCCTTCACCAACCGCACACTGCTCGGCCGCACGGCCGTCGACCCCGATTTCGTCGGCCTGCAGAACTATTTCGCGCTCTTCAATCCGGCGACCTTCTTTACCCGCGGCCAGTTCGGGTTTTCGCTGATCCTGACGATCCAGTTCGTGCTGCTCTCGGCGCTGATCGGCCAGGCGCTGCTCGGGCTGCTGCTCGCCTGGCTCAGCCAGACGGTCACGCCGACGCTCAAATCCTTCCTGCAGACCGCGGTCATCGCCGCCTGGATCTTGCCGGAGGTGGTGATCGGCTTTGCCTGGTTCGCGTTCCTCGATTACGACAACGGCACGCTCAACATGATCCTGCGCGGCCTCGGTCTGCCGCCGGGCGACTGGCTGCTGCAACAACCGTTCTGGGTGATCGTGTTCTTCAACACCTGGCGGGGCGCCGCCTTCTCGATGATGCTGTTTAATTCGGCCTTCCAGTCGATCCCGCCGAGTTATTTCCAGGCAGCCGATGTCGCAGGCGCCACCTCGTGGCAGAAGCTGCGCGACATTGCGCTGCCGCTGATCCGCGGCCATGTCGTCACCGATCTGATCCTCATCACCATGTGGACCTTTAACGTCTTCACGCCGTTCCTGCTCACCCATGGCGGGCCGTCCTATCGCACCGAGATCCTGTCGATCTACACCTACCGCATCGCGTTCAAGGATTTCGAGTTCGGCAAGGGCGCTGCCGTCGGCGTGGTCATCATGCTGATCAATCTCGCCTTCGCGCTCGTCTATCTTCGCCTTGCCCACAAGAAGCCGGTGGAGGCGGAATGATGCAGAAGACTCAGAACATCTTCGTGCGGCGCGCGATCTTTGCGGCCGCTGCCACCTTCCTCGGCACGGTCTTTGCGCTGCCGCTCGTCTGGTTCGTCTTTGCGCCGTTCAATGCCCGTGCCGAACTTGGCCTTGCCATACCGTCGCCCTTCACGCTTTCGAACTTCGCCACCGTCTTCCAGAACACCTTCGCGATGCAGGCGCTGCTGAACAGCCTCATCCAGGCGGCGGGCGGCGTGGTTCTGGTTGGTGGGGCGGCAACGCTTGCCGCCTACGCACTGTCGCGCTCGCCGATCCCCGGCAAGGGCGCCGTCACCTATATCCTGCTGCTCTTCTCGTCGGTCGTTTCAGGCTCGGCGGCGATGGTGCCGATTTTCCTCATCATCTCGGCGGCAGGCCTGATCGATACCCATCTTGCCGTCATTCTCGTCTTTGCCGGCGGGCTGTTGCCGACGGCGATGTTCATTCTTCGCGATTTCATCGACGCCATCCCGCGCTCCTATGAGGAGAGCGCCATGGTCGCCGGCGCCTCGCCGCTGCAGGCGTTCTTCGATGTGGCGCTGCCGGTCATCCGGCCGGGCATCGTCGTGGTTGTCGTCTGGGCCTTCGTCAACATCTGGGGCAGCTTCCTCATCCCCTTCATCCTGTTGCGCAGCGACAAGCTGATGCCGGCATCCGTCGCGATCTACTCCTTCTATTCGGAGGCCGGCACACCAATCGTCACGCTGCTGGCTGCCTATTCGCTGATCTATTCGCTGCCCGTCATCGCCCTCTATCTCTTCGTGAATTGGAAATTCGGTTTCCGGTTCTTCGGTGGCATCAAGTCGTAATCGGAAATCTGTCATGGCCTCTGTCGAATTCCAGAACATCTCCAAGACCTTCGGCGCCTTCGTCGCCGTGCCCGACATCAGCTTCCAGATCGCCGACGGCGAGTTCATCTGCCTGCTCGGCCCGTCGGGCTGCGGCAAGACGACGAGCTTGCGCATGATCGCGGGTCTCGAAACGCCAAGCTCCGGCCGGGTGATGATCGGCGGCAGGGACGTCACCTATCTGCATCCGAAGGACCGCGGCATTTCCATGGTCTTCCAGGACTATGCGCTCTATCCGCACATGAACATCGCCGACAACATCGCCTATCCGCTGAAGGTGCGCGGCGAGGCCGAAACCAAGCGTCATGCCCGGGCAAAGGATGTGGCCGACGTGCTCAAGATCGGCGACCTTCTGAAGCGGTTGCCGAGCCAGATTTCCGGCGGCCAGCAGCAGCGCACGTCGCTCGCCCGCGCACTGGTCTATCCGAGCGAAGTCTATCTCTTCGACGAACCGCTCTCGAACCTCGACGCGAAGCTCCGGCTCGAAGCCCGCGGCTTCCTCAACCATCTGCAGCGCGACATGGGCATGACTGCCGTTTACGTCACCCACGACCAGGCGGAAGCGATGGCGCTCGCGACCCGCATCGCCGTCATGGACAAGGGACGGATCGTGCAATTCGCCCCGCCGATCGAGATTTATCGCCGGCCGGCGACCACTTTCGTCGCCAATTTCGTCGGCAACCCGCCGATGAACCTGGTTCCGGTCGAGGCGTCCGTAGGCGACGGCGCGCTGCATCTGCGCGCCGACGGACTTCAGGTTGCGCCGATCGAACTCACCGACGCCGTCGCCAAGGCGGCGAGATCAGGCAAGATGACGCTTGGCGTGCGCCCGGAGCACCTACGCATCGCCGGCGCCACCGACCACAACATTCTTTCCGGCGAGCTCTTCGCCAACGAGAACATGGGGCCGGAAAGCCTCGTTACGCTCGAGCGCGGCGACAACGGCCGCGTCACGGCGCGCATTTTCACCGATGACGAAATCAAGGTCGGAACCTCCGTGCACCTCGCCTTTGACGCCAGGCACGTCACCCTCTTTGACGACACCGGCGCGCGCATTCCCGCAGCCGACGAGCGCTGAGGCCGCTATGTTGGAATTTTCCGCGAGGATCACCCGCAGGGATCAGGCGGCCGATCCCTATTTCTACGTCCCCTTCGATGTACCTGAGGGCGTGACGCGGATCGACGTGACGCTGAGCTATCCGAAGTCGGAGCAGTGCATCATCGATCTCGGCGTGCTTGACCCGCGCGCAACCGACTATCCGACCGATCAGGGATTTCGCGGCTGGAGCGGCGGCGCGCGCGACCACTTTTTCGTCGCCACCGACGACGCCACCCCCGGCTACATCCATGGCGAGATACCCTCCGGGCGGTGGAAGGTCATGTTGGGTCTCTATAAAGTCCCCGAAGGCGGCGTCGACGTGCTGGTGATCGTAGACCATGACAGCAGCCGGCGTGCGATCGCGCCGCAGCCGTCGCGACAGTTTCCGGTCCGCAAGGGGGCCGGCTGGTATCGCGGCGACCTTCATTGCCACACGTTCCATTCGGATGCGGCCGGTTCCCCGGAACTGCTGCACGCCGCCGCGCGACAGGCAGGGCTCGACTTCCTGGCGGTCGCCGACCACAACACCATAACCCAGCGGCGCTACTTCCATCCGCATTCCTCCGCCGACCTCGTCTTCATCCGCGCCATGGAAATCACCACCGCCGTCGGCCACGCCAATGTCTTCGGCGTCGACGACTGGATCGATTTCCGCATGACCAGGCCCGAGCATGCCCATACGCTCGAACGTCTCGTGCATGAGCGCGGCGGACTGCTGTCGATCAACCACGACAAGCCGACCATCCCCTGGGATTACGACCTGCCCAAGATCGACTGCATGGAGGTCTGGCAATCCCATTGGCTTGCCTGGAACTGGGTATCGCTGGAGCGCTACCAGCAGCGGCTGGCCTCCGGCCTGAAGATCTCTGCCATCGGCGGTAGCGACTTCCATCAGCCGGCGCGACTGATGCCGGAGGGGCCTCTGGTGCTCGCACGCCCGACGACGGTGCTCTTTCTCGCAGAGCTTTCGGAAGAGGCCGTGCTCGGCGCAATGAAATCCGGCCACGGCTATGTCACCGAAGGCCCAACGGGACCGCATCTGGAACTCACCGCCAACGGCCAGCCCATGGGATCGACCGTCACCGGGCAAGTTGCGGCAGAGGCTTTGGTTCGCGGCGCCAAGGGCGACAAACTCCTGTGGCTCGATGCCTCCGGCATCGTCGGGGAGCAGATGATCGAGGCAGACGACTGGACGGGCCACTATATGGGTTCGCCGTCGATTTTCCTGCGAGCCGAGATCGTCGCGTTCGCGAGCCGAGACGCCATCGTCGCTGCTTTCCGCGAGGCGCTGCCCGGAAATAGCCTGCCGTGGCAACTCTCCAATGACGATCTCGCGCAGCGCACGGTTCGCCGCGCCATCAGCAATCCGGTTTATTGCATCCCCGCCTGACCGCCGAGACCATCAGACCTCAAATGCGCCCGGATCACCGCATTCGGCTATCCCCATAGCCGAATCCGCTGGTCGCGCTTTTTCTTTGCTGCACCGCACATTTTCACCGTTGCAGTAATTTTAAGCAGAAAACATCCGTGCTAAGAAAAAAGGCAGGACCTCCCTCGACGGCACGTTAGGAACCCCATGGCGGCACGCCAGCGCATTATCCCCGTTCGGCGTGAATACAATCGCTGGGTCGCCAACCAGACGCTGGAAGACTATGCGCTGCGCTTCACCGCCAAGAGCGCGCGACGCTTTTCCTCCGAACGCATTTCCCAGACGGCGATTGGCGCGATCTCCTTTCTGGCGCTGGAAGCGATCGGCGGCGCGATCACCATGTCCTATGGCACCACCAACGCAATCGTCGCGATCCTGGTCGCGAGCCTGATGATCCTGACGGTTGGGCTGCCGATCAGCCGTTATGCCATCCGCCACGGCGTCGACATCGATCTTCTGACCCGCGGCGCCAGCTTCGGCTATATCGGCTCGACGCTGACCTCGCTGATCTATGCGAGCTTCACCTTCATCCTCTTTGCGATCGAGGCCTCTATCATGTCGGGAGCGCTCGAACTCGCACTCGGCATCCCCTTGTGGATCGGCTACATCGTCAGTGCCGTCATGGTCATCCCACTCGTCACCCACGGCGTGCGGCTGATCAGCAAGTTCCAGCTCGTGACCCAGCCCTTCTGGATCGTTCTCAATATCCTGCCCTTCGCGTTCATCGCCTTTGCCGATTGGGAAAAAGTCGGCGCCTGGCTTGCCTATTCCGGCATTCATCACGCATCAGGGCCGCCCGGTACGATCGCCCCTTTCGATCTCGTCGAATTCGGGGCGGCATCGGCCGTGATCTTCGCGCTGATGGCGCAGATCGGCGAGCAGGTCGACTTCCTGCGTTTTCTGCCGCCGGACGGCCAGCGCAAGCTGCATCACCGCATCGCCATCTTTCTTGCCGGCTCCGGCTGGGTGCTCGTCGGCGCGCCGAAACTGCTCGCCGGCTCCTTCCTCGTGGTTCTGGCGCTTTCTGCCGGCGTGCCCTCGACCAGGGCGGCCGATCCGGCGCAGATGTACTACACCGCCTTCGGCTACATGATCCCGTCGGAAACGGCAGCCCTCCTGCTGATGGTCGCCTTCGTCGTCGTCTCGCAGCTGAAGATCAACGTGATGAACGCCTATGCCGGGTCGCTCGCCTGGTCGAACTTCTTTTCGCGGCTGACGCACAGCCATCCGGGCCGCGTCGTCTGGCTCATCTTCAACGTCGCGATCGCGCTTCTTCTGATGGAACTCGGCATCTATCGGCTGCTCGAGGAAACGCTCGGCGTCTTTTCGATCATCGCCATGGCCTGGCTCTGCACGATTTCGGCCGACCTCTTCATCAACAAGCCGCTTGGCCTATCGCCGCCCGGTATCGAATTCAAGCGCGCGCATCTCTACGACATCAACCCGGTCGGCCTCGGCGCCATGGCGATTTCGGCGACGGTGGCGCTGACGGCGCATTTCGGCGTATTCGGCGACATCGCCGCTTCGCTCGCACCCTATATCGCACTCGTTGTGGCTTTCATCGCCTCGCCGTTGATTGCCTGGGGTACCGACGGCAATTTCTACCTCGCCCGCAAGCCACGCCGGAGCTGGGCCAGCAAGACCGAGATCACCTGCTCGATCTGCGAACATCCGTTCGAGCCGGAGGACATGGCCTGGTGTCCGGCCTATGCCGCGCCGATCTGCTCGCTCTGCTGCTCGCTCGACAGCCGCTGCCACGACATGTGCAAGCCGAAGGCGCGCTTCAACGCCCAGGTCGCGACCGTCGCCAACACGCTGCTGCCCAGCGCGATCACCGAAAAGCTGGCGACCCGTCTCGGCCGCTACGCGATCTCCGCCGTTTTGTCGATCGCCGGCATCGGCCTGATTTTGGCTATGATCGCCCACCAGACGGCCGGATCATCCCCAGAGGTCGCCGCGGTGGTCGAGCGTACCGTCGCCGTCGTCTTCTTTGTCTTCGCCGTGCTCGCGGGTATCGTCTCCTGGTTCTATGTGCTCGCCCATGACAGCCGCGTGGTGGCCGAAGAAGAATCCTCCCGCCAGAACACGCTGCTGCTGAAAGAAATCGCCGCCCACAAGAAGACGGACGCCGCCCTGCAGCAGGCAAAAGAAACTGCGGAAGCCGCCAATCGCGCCAAGAGCCGCTATGTCGTCGGCCTCAGCCATGAGCTCAGAACGCCGCTCAACGCCGTGCTCGGCTACGCCCAGGTGCTGGAGCGCGACGAGACCATTCCGCCGGCGCGACAGGGCGCGATCAAGGTCATCAAGCGCAGCGCCGACCATCTCTCCGGCCTGATAGACGGGCTGCTGGATATCTCCAAGATCGAGGCCGGCAAGCTGCAGGTCTATTCCAACGAGATCAACATTTTCGATTTCCTCGACCAGATCGTCGAAATGTTCCGGCCGCAGGCGCAGGCAAAAGGCATCGCCTTTGAGCACGAGCGCGCCGCCAGCCTGCCGCGTTATGTGAAAACCGACGAGAAGCGCCTGCGCCAGATCCTCGTCAACCTTCTCTCCAACGCACTGAAATTCACGGAGCGCGGCGGCATCCGCCTGGATGTCGCCTATCGAAGCCAGGTGGCGACCTTCACCGTTATCGATAGCGGTCGTGGCATTGCTGACAAGGACCTGCCGCGCATCTTCGACCCTTTCCAGCGCGGCGAGGCCGAGCATCAAGGCAGCATGCCAGGCCTCGGGCTGGGCCTGACGATCACCCGGCTTTTGACGCAGACGCTCGGCGGCGAAATCGCCGTCACGAGCACGCTTGGCAAAGGCACCACCTTCCGCGTCCGGCTGATGCTTTCGGCCGTCGACCGTCCGGCGCTCGCGGCACCCGTCCGGCGCGTCACTTCCTATCTCGGCTCGCGGCGCACGATCGTCGTCGTCGACGACAATGCCGATCATCGCACGTTGATGCGCGAGATCCTGGTGCCCATGGATTTCACGGTCTTCGCCATCCCATCCGGGGCCGATTGCCTGTCCCTCCTTGCGGACGTCAGCCCTGACCTCTTCCTGATCGACATCTCGATGCCGGGCATGAACGGCTGGGAACTCGCCGCCAGGCTGCGTGAAGCAGGACAAACGGCGCCGATCATCATGCTGTCGGCCAATATCGGCGACGGCTCGACCACCGGCGCCTTCACCGGCCACAACGACACGCTCGCCAAACCCTTCGTCGTCGGCCAACTCGTCGACAAACTTGCGGTGCATCTTGACCTCACCTGGATCCACGAAGACGAGGAACAGCCGCCGCATGCCGCGCCAACGGTCCGGTCGATGACGCGTCCGGACCTCCATCATGTGCAGGAACTGATCCGCCTCGGCGAGATCGGTTACATCAGGGGCATCGAGGCCAAATTGACGGAGATCGCGCTCGCACCCGAACACCAATCCTTTGTCGAGGAGGCGCGGACCTATGTGCAGGCCTTCGATCTTTCCGGCTACGACGCCTTCCTCAGGAACAACACCCAAGAAGGAGGCGAGGCCCGTGGCTGAGACCTATGACCGCCGCGACATCGTTCTGCTCGTCGATGATTCGCCGGAAGCCCTCGGTTTCCTGACCGAAGCGCTGGAGCAATCGGGCTTCTCCGCGCTGATCGCAACGTCGGGCAACGCCGCGCTTTCGATCGCGGAGCGCATTACTCCCGACGTCATTCTGCTTGACGCGGTCATGCCGGGCATGGACGGGTTTGAAACCTGCCGGCGCCTCAAGGCCAACGCCGCCGTCGGCCAGACGCCGGTACTGTTCATGACCGGATTGACCGAGACCGAGCATATTGTCCGCGCCCTTGAAGCCGGCGGCGTCGACTATCTGACGAAGCCTATCAACATCGACGAGCTCCGGGCACGCATCCGCGTCCATCTCTCCAACGCGCGCTCCGCCCAGAGCGCCCGCGTCGCGCTCGATGCGGCCGGGCGCCATCTCCTGGCTGTGCGCGCAGATGGCAGCATCTGCTGGTCGACCCCGCAGGCAACCCGCCTCGTCAATGCCGCAACCGGCCGTGACGATGGACTGAGCACGGTCACGAAACGCATAGCGCGCTGGATGGATAACCGCACCCGCGGGCCGTCATCGCCCGAAGAGAGCTTCACGCTCGACCAACCCGGCCAAGCGGGCCTGCAGATATCCTATCTCGGCGGCATCGGCCCGAATGAATATCTCTTCCGCCTGACGGCCGAGAACCGGCTGACGGACGACGAAATGCTGCGCCAGCACTTCGCGCTGACGCAGCGGGAATCCGAGGTGCTTCTGTGGATCGCCAAGGGCAAGGCGAACCGCGACATCGGCGAGATCCTCGGCCTGAGCGCGCGCACAGTAACCAAGCATCTGGAACAGATCTATGTGAAGCTCGGCGTCGAGAACCGGGCATCGGCCGCCGTCAAGGCAACGCAGGTTCTGCACGGGATCTGAAGCGAAGAATGGAACATCCGCCACGCTGACACGTTCGGCTGGTGACCCAGATGCCCACTGATGTACTATTGATGCCGCTGAACGGAGGGTTGCATCCATGCCACGATGGCTGTTGCTTGTCGTCATGACCGCATGCGCCGCCGGCGTTGCGCGCGCGGACGAGGGCGCGTTCCTGAAGTCCTTGGGCGGGAGCTGGGCGGGCAGCGGCGTCGTCCGTATCCGGACCAACATGTCGCCAGTCAACGTGTCCTGCAGCTTCAATTCCGAAGCAATCGGCCTCGCGCTGTCGATGGCCGGTGTCTGCCGGGGCATGTTGCTGATCTCACGCTCCATCGACGCGAAGCTTCGCTATACAGGCTCAACCTATAGCGGCTCTTATCTCGGCCCGCGCGGCGGCCGTGCCGGTCTCAACGGCAGTCGCCGCGGCGATGCGATCAATCTGACCATCCGTTGGGCTAAGGAAGTCAACGGCGACCGCCGCGCCGACCTGACCGTACGCAAGATCGGCGCCGACGGCATGCAGTTGACGACGGTTGATGTCGACCCAGCTTCCGGCAAGCGGGTGGTGACGAGCGAGATCAACCTCAAGCGAAAATAGCGGAAGAAGTGCCGCCCTCGACGAGAGCGGCCACTCAGCGCAGTCAGGCCGCGGCCGCGGTGCGAGTGTCGTAGTCGGCTGTCCATTGCAGCGACGGGCGCTGCCCGCAGCGTTCGACCCACGCCTTGACGACCGCGCTGTCCGGTGTCGCTGCAGGATACCAGGCAAAGGGCGAATGCAGCAGCAGGTCGACCGCCGAGTAGTGTTCGCCCATCAGATAGGGCCTGTCCTTCAGCGCGTTTTCAAGGCGCTGTGCCATCTGTTCCGGACCGCGGAAGGTGCTATCCAGATAGGGATGCGAAAGCCCCGCCGCCTGCGTGATCAGCACCGGCTCGACGACGCCGGCATACCAGGCAAGCCAGCTCAGATAACGGCCGCGCTGCGGGTCGCCGACAGGCGGCGCCAGCTTCTTTTCCGGAAAGAGATCGGTCAGATACTGAATGATCGCAATGCTTTCCCACAGCACGACGCCGTCATGAACGAGTAGCGGCACCTTGCCTTCCGGATGCGGGTTCGCCGGGTCCTTCCGGCCACTGCCGTCGCCGCGGGTGATGTCGACGATCTTGATTTCGACCTTGTCGAGGGCGTCGAGTTCGCGAAGCAGCGTGATGATGCGCGACGAGCGCGAGCGCGGGGCGTGAAAGAGCGTCAGCATGATGAAGTCCTCGGTTGCGTTAGCGAATGCGGAACCTATACAGTTGCCCAACTGTCAGTTTCCGTCAGTAGGCTTCGTCTATCTTCAGTCATGGCCCGTAGTGATCGTTTGTTCCGCCTGCTGCAGGCGCTGCGCACCCTCCCTTCCCCGGTGACGGCCGCTCGGCTCGCCGAGGAGACCGGTGTGTCGTTGCGCTCGCTTTACCGGGACATCGACAGCCTGCGCGCCGCCGGCGCCGTCATCGATGGCGAGCGGGGCTTCGGCTACCGGCTGACGGAGGACATCGCCTTGCCACCCCAGACCTTCACACGTCTCGAAATCGAGGCACTGGTGCTCGGCCTCGCCGAAGTGCAGCACATGGGCGAGCCTGATCTCGCGGCCGCGGCAGGCGCTGTGCTTTCGAAGATCACGGCGACGCTGCCCGACCGGTTGCAGCGCCAGGCGCTGCACGCCGCATCGCAGGTCTATCGCTTCGAACGCCGGGATCCACCGGTGGCCGATGTCAGCCTGCTTCGCGAAGCCTGCTGGCAGGAGCGCGCGGTCGTCATCGGCTATGTGGACGCTGGGCAACAGAGGACCGACCGGCAGGTGCTGCCGCTGGCGATCGTCTATCTGGAGCGGGTGCTGGTGCTGCTCGCCTGGTGCTGCCTCCGGCAGGACTACCGCAAATTCCGCGTCGATCGCATCGCCGATGTCCGCATGGCGGACGAGAGCTTCCGCCCGCGCCGGGTGCCGATGCTTAGGGAGTTCATCGCCTACTTGAACGGTGGTGCGCCTGATAAACCGAAGATGACGCTGAGCGGGCAATGAGCCCAAACGACGACGCGGCCCGTGTTGCCACGGGCCGCGTTCGGACTGCGCTTAGGCAGTCATGCCTTGGGAGGCAAGCTTATTCGGCCGGCTGCAGTGCCGGCTGCGGCAGCGCTTCCGGCGTGCGACCACCAAGGACAGCCGCCATCTGTGCCTCGTCCAGCTCGCCTTCCCACTTCGCAACGACGATCGTCGCGACCGCATTGCCGACGAAGTTGGTGAGTGCGCGGCATTCCGACATGAAGCGGTCGATGCCGAGGATGAGTGCCATGCCGGCAACCGGAACGGCGGGAACGACCGAGAGCGTTGCGGCCAGCGTGATGAACCCGGCGCCGGTGATGCCGGCGGCACCCTTGGAGCTCAGCATGGCGACGAGCAGCAGCAGCACCTGGTCGCCGAGCGACAGTTGGATATCCATGGCCTGGGCGATGAAGAGGGCCGCCAGCGTCATGTAGATGTTGGTGCCGTCGAGGTTGAAGGAGTAGCCGGTCGGAATGACCAGGCCGACGACCGAGCGCTTGCAGCCGGCCTTTTCCATCTTGCTCATCAGGCCCGGCAGTGCCGCTTCCGACGAGGATGTGCCGAGAACCAAGAGCAGTTCTTCCTTGATGTAGCGGATCAGCGCGATGATCGAGAAGCCGTTGTAGCGGGCGACGGCGCCGAGAACCAGGAAGACGAAGAGGAAGGACGTCAAGTAGAAGGTGCCGATCAACATCGCCAGATTGGCGATCGAGGCAACGCCGTATTTGCCGATGGTGAACGCCATGGCGCCGAAGGCGCCGATCGGGGCGGCCTTCATCAGGATGCCGACGAGCTTGAAGACCGGCAGCGTCAGCGCGTGCAGGAAATCGACGACTGGCTCAGCCTTCTTGCCGACCATCGCCAGCGCAAGACCGAAGAGCACGGAGATGAACAGCACCTGCAGGATGTCGCCATCGGCAAAGGCACCGACCAGTGTCGTCGGGATGATGTTCATCAGGAAGCCGGTGATCGTCTGCTCATGTGCCTTCTCGGCAAAGGTCGTCACCGCCTTGGCGTCGAGCGACGCCGGATCGATGTGCATGCCGGCGCCCGGCTGAACGACATTGGCGACGATCAGGCCGATGATCAGCGCCAGCGTCGAAAAGGTCAGGAAGTAGATCATCGCCTTGCCGGCGACGCGGCCGACCTTGGCGAGATCGGTCATGCCGGCAATGCCGGTCGCAACCGTGAGGAAGATGACCGGGGCGATGATCATCTTGACGAGGCGGATGAAGGCATCGCCGAGCGGCTTCAGCTCGGTGCCGAGCGACGGATAGAAATGGCCGAGCAGGATGCCCGCGGCGATCGCCGCCAGCACCTGGACATAGAGATGACGATAGAAAGGTGTCTTGCCGCGCGGTTCCGCGGATTGGTCGATAATCATGATATCCTCCACTGGACCCAGTCCGGCGTCATGCCGGGCCTCCCGGGTCAATTTCCGATGCGCGACAGCTCGGGCTGTCATGAGGATGTCATTTGCAACGGGCGTGCCAGTTCTCTGCGGCGAGAGCCAAGCCCTTGAATCGACGTGGATGTTTCGTTCACACGGCTCGACACGCACAAAGAGTTGAGCGGATTTCCGCACAGGTCACCTGGAAGTCTGAGCGAAAAAATGCACAATCGCGCCATGTTCAGTGCCCTATCCGCCCCCCTCAACCTGGCAGATCTCGACCGGTCGATGCGCCGCACCTGGCTGGTGTTCGCCGGCCTCGCTCTGGCGCTGCTCGTCGCCGGCCTTCTGTTCGCCGGTGAATATGGACGCAACCAGGCGCTCGAAACCGTCGACGCCCAGAGCCGGATCGATGCCAATCTGAAAGCCTCGCTGCTGCGCGCCGTGCTCGAACGTCAGCGCTCGACGCCGCTGGTGCTGGCCGACGACGTCGAGGTGAAAGCAGCGCTTTCGACCCGCGACGGCCAGGCGCTGCAGCGGTTGAACGAGAAGCTGCAGGCACTTGCCGCCAACACGGACGCCGCCGTCATTTATGTGATCGGCAACGACGGCGTCGCGGTCGCCGCCAGCAACTGGCGTGAGCCGACGAGCTTCGTCGGCAACGACTACGCCTTCCGCGAATATTTCCGCATGGCGATGCGGGACGGCAAGGCGGAGCATTTCGCCATGGGCACGGTCAGCAAACGGCCGGGACTCTATATCTCCCGGCGGGTGCAGGGGCAGGACGGCCCGATCGGCGTCGTCGTCGCCAAGCTCGAGTTCGACGATGTGGAAGCGGAGTGGCTCGCCTCCGGCAAGCCGGTCTATGTTACCGACCGGCGCGGCATCGTGCTCATCACCAGTTTCCCGTCCTGGCGCTTCATGACCACCAGAACCATTCCGCGCGATCGTGTCGCTGCGATCCGCGACAGCCTGCAATTCGGCGATGCCTCGCTGCTGCCGCTGCCGTTCCGCGACATCGAGCCGACCAGCGACGGCTCCAGCGAGCTGCATGCGCTGCTGCCCGGCGACAGCGAGCGGCGGTTCCTGCGGGTCGAAACCATGGTTCCGACCACGAGCTGGCGGCTGGAGCAACTGGCGCCATTGGATGGGGCGGTCTCGGCGGCAACCCGCGAGGCCCGGCTGATTGCGCTGGCCGTGATCGTGCCGCTGCTTGCGCTTGCGGCCTTCCTCCTGCGTCGTCGCCAGGCCCTGACCTTGGTTGCGACAAGGGAGCGTGCCGCGCGCGATGAACTGGAGCACCGCGTGGCGGAGCGCACCCAGGATCTCAGCCTTGCGCGTGATCATCTCGAAACGGAGATTGCCGATCACCGGCGCACCGGCGAGAAGCTCCAGGCCGTGCAGCAGGAACTGGTTCAGGCCAACCGTCTGGCGATCCTCGGCCAGGTGGCCGCCGGCGTCGCCCACGAGATCAACCAGCCGGTCGCGACCATCCGCGCCTATGCCGACAATGCCCGCACCTTCCTCGACCGGGGGCAGCAGCAAACGGCGGTGGAGAACCTCGTCAGCATCGCCGAGCTGACCGAAAGGGTCGGTACCATCACCGACGAACTCCGCAGCTTTGCCCGCAAGGGCCGCTTCGTCGCCGAGCCGACACCGATGCGCGAGGTGATCGAGGGCGCCTTGATGCTGCTTCGCAGCCGCTTTGCCGGCCGCATGGATGCCATCGTCATCGACCTGCCGGAAAACGGGCTCAGCGTTTACGGCAGCCGCATCCGTCTTGAACAGGTCCTGATCAATCTGCTGCAAAATGCCTTGGAGGCACTCGGCGAGCGCAGCGATGCCGAGATCCGCGTGCGCTGTGAGGAGGACCCTTCCGGCACGGTCTTGCTTGTCGTTACCGACAACGGCCCCGGCATACCACAGCATATCCGCGAGGATCTGTTCACGCCGTTCAACACCTCGAAGGACGAAGGGCTCGGCCTTGGACTCGCCATCTCCCAGGAGATCGTCGCCGACTATGGCGGCGAGATATCAGTCGAAACCAGCGACAAGGGCACCGTCTTCACGGTGCGCCTGAAGAGGGCCTGAGCGATGCAGCCATCCGTCTACCTCATCGACGACGACAACGATCTGCGCAAGGCGATGACGCAGACGCTGGAGCTCGCCGGATTCGCCGTCACTTCGCTTGCAAGCGCCGCCGAAGCCTTGGGAACCCTCGACGCGAATTTTGATGGCATTGTCGTCAGTGATATCCGCATGCCCGGCATCGACGGGCTGCAGCTCTTTCGCCGCATCGCTGCCTTCGATGCCGACCTGCCCGTGATCCTGGTGACCGGCCACGGCGACATACCGATGGCAGTTCAGGCGCTGCAGGATGGCGTCTACGACTTCATCCCAAAACCCTTTGCCGCCGACCGGCTGGTGCAGAGCGTGCGCCGCGCGCTGGAAAAGCGCAGTCTCGTCATGGAGAACCGCGCGCTCAAACGGGCGGCCGAAACGGCCGGCGACAGCCTGCCGCTGATCGGCCAGACGCCGGTCATGGAGCGCTTGCGCCAGACGATCCGGCACATCGCCGACACGGATGTCGACGTGCTCGTCGCCGGTGAAACCGGCAGCGGCAAGGAGGTGGTCGCGACGCTGCTCCACAATTGGAGCCGGCGCCGCGACGGCAATTTCGTGGCGCTGAACTGCGGCGCGCTGCCGGAAACGGTGATCGAGAGCGAACTCTTCGGTCACGAACAGGGCGCCTTCACCGGCGCCCTGAAGAAGCGTGTGGGTCGCATCGAACATGCGAGCGGCGGCACCCTGTTTCTTGACGAGATCGAGGCGATGCCGCCGGCGACCCAGGTCAAGATGCTGCGCGTTCTCGAAGCCCGCGAGATCACGCCGCTCGGCACCAACCAGGTGCGCCCCGTCGATATTCGCGTCATCGCCGCCGCCAAGATCGATCTCGGCGACCCGGCCCAGCGCGGGGACTTTCGTGAAGATCTCTACTTCCGATTGAACGTCGTAACGCTGTCGATCCCGCCGCTGCGCGAGCGCCGCGATGATATCCCGCTGCTCTTTTCGCACTTCCTGACGCGGGCGGCGGAGCGCTTCAAGCGGGACGTGCCTCACGTCTCGCCGGCAGTGCAGCAACACCTGATGACCCATGCCTGGCCCGGCAATGTGCGCGAACTCTCACATTTTGCCGAACGCGTGGCGCTCGGCGTCGAAGGCCCGCTGGGACAGCCGGTTGCGCCAGCAGAACAGCCGGGTTTCGCGCTACCGGAACGGCTCGAACGCTACGAGGCAGAGATCCTGAAGGAAGTGCTTCGCGCCCAGCGCGGCGACGTCAAGGCGACGATCGAGGCGCTCGGTATTCCGCGCAAGACATTCTACGACAAGCTCCAGCGCCACGGCATCAACCGAGCCGACTATGCGGAGCGCGGCGTTCCGGAAAAATCCGGCAGCTAACTCTCGTCAGCGGCCAAAATACACCCAAAAATTGCATCTTCGTCGACGGGCGAATTCGCGCTTGACGACCCGTGCCGTTCGATGGCTATCTCTTGGGCATTCACCAGGGGGGTCCCGCAAGGGGCTGAGATTCTGCTGGATGGCCGGCTTACCGGCTGTGGCGCAGTGACCCGTTGAACCTGATCCAGTTCATACTGGCGTAGGGACGGTGCAGATATCGAAGCCAGGATTCCGTGCGTCCAGCACCTGGCGGAGCGTCTTTCATCCTTCCGGCATCAGAACTGGGTCTCCAATCGCAAACTTGGAGCCTCGTCATGAATATTGCCACAAAGCCCACCCCTCTCACGGTCACCCAAGGCCCGCTTCCCGCCTCCCGCAAGGTCCACAAATCAGGCATCCTCCACCCGGATATCCGCGTGCCGATGCGCGAGATCGCGCTGCACCCGACCTCCGGCGAGCCGCCGGTTACCGTCTACGATTCCTCCGGCGCCTATACCGCCGACGATGCGGAGATCAGCATCGAGGCGGGGCTGCCGCGACTCCGTCGCAACTGGATCGTCGGGCGCGGCGACGTGGAAACCTACGAGGGGCGCATCGTCCGTCCTGAAGACAACGGTTTTGCCAGCGGCGACCGGCTGACGCCGACCTTCCCGTTCCAGCACGCGCCGCTCAAGGCGACTGGCGGCAAGGCGGTAACGCAGCTTGCCTACGCCCGCGCCGGCATCATCACGCCGGAGATGGAGTTCGTGGCGATCCGCGAGAACCTCGGCCGCGATGCGGCACGCGCGATAGCTCGCGACGGCGAAAGCTTCGGCGCCCATATCCCCGACCATGTGACACCGGAGTTCGTGCGCCAGGAAATCGCCAGCGGCAGAGCGATCCTGCCCGCCAACATCAACCATCCGGAATCCGAGCCGATGATCATCGGGCGGAACTTCCTGGTGAAAATCAACGCCAATATCGGCAACTCCGCTGTCACCTCGTCGATGGCCGAGGAGGTCGAGAAGATGGTCTGGGCGACGCGCTGGGGCGCCGATACGGTCATGGACCTTTCGACCGGCCGCAACATCCACAACATCCGCGAATGGATCATCCGCAATTCGCCGGTTCCGATCGGCACCGTGCCGCTCTACCAGGCGCTGGAGAAGGTCAATGGCATTGCCGAGGACCTCAACTGGGAGGTTTATCGCGACACGCTGATCGAGCAGGCCGAACAGGGCGTCGATTATTTCACCATCCATGCTGGCGTACGCCTGCACTACATCCCGCTCACCGTCGATCGCGTCACCGGCATCGTCTCCCGCGGCGGCTCGATCATGGCCAAGTGGTGTCTGCATCACCACAAGGAAAGCTTCCTCTACGAGCATTTCGAGGAGATCTGCGACATCTGCCGCGCCTATGACGTCTCCTTCTCGCTCGGCGACGGATTGCGCCCGGGCTCGATCGCCGATGCCAACGACGCGGCGCAGTTTGCCGAACTCGAAACGCTCGGCGAACTCACCAAGATCGCCTGGGCGAAGGATTGTCAGGTGATGATCGAGGGCCCCGGCCACGTGCCGATGCACAAGATCAAGGAGAACATGGACAAGCAGCTCGCCGTCTGCGGCGAGGCGCCGTTCTATACGCTTGGGCCGCTGACGACGGACATCGCTCCGGGCTACGACCACATCACGTCAGGCATCGGCGCTGCGATGATCGGCTGGTTCGGCACCGCCATGCTCTGCTACGTCACGCCGAAGGAACACCTGGGCCTGCCCGACCGCAACGACGTCAAAGTGGGCGTCATCACCTACAAGATCGCCGCCCACGCCGCCGATCTCGCCAAGGGTCACCCGGCCGCCCAGGTGCGCGACGACGCTCTCTCGCGCGCCCGCTTCGAGTTCCGCTGGGAGGACCAGTTCAACCTCTCTCTCGACCCGGAGACGGCCCGAAACTTCCACGACGAGACCCTGCCGAAGGAGGCACACAAGGTCGCGCATTTCTGCTCCATGTGCGGCCCGAAATTCTGCTCGATGCGGATCTCGCACGACATTCGTGCGGAAGCGCAGAAGGAAGGGCTGGAGGCAATGGCCGCGAAATACCGCGAGGGCGGCGATCTCTATATGCCGGTCGCTGAGGTCGAAGCTAAGAGTTAAAGCGCAACACGTCGGGAGGGACGCCTCACAGTCCCTTCCGACGGCAAGGCGGATGCTGGGCCTTGGGCGAATAGCTTGCCCCCTCATCGGTTGAACGATATGTAAGGCTCACGCAAAAGTCGCCGCCGGCGAACCCGTCGCTCACGCCAAGCTGCCGTCTTCTGCGGCGCTCTTGCAAGACGATGAAAAGACGCCGTTTACGAGGAAAGAGACTTGAGGACACGCCTGCTGAGACTGACGGCCCTGTCGATAGGCGGCCTTGCGGCACTCGCTGGAGATCTGCCACGCCTCGACGACAGCGGGCGTTTTGCCGCGGGTTTTTCCTGGATTTCCGCCGCCCATGCGGACGACGCCGATGTCGGCGGGAATGGTGAAAATGGCGCTGATGGCAGCGACCAAGGTGGCGAAAACGTCGGGAGCGGCGGAAGCAACGGCACAGAGGGTGGCGGCGATGGGGGTGGTGGCGATTGGGGCACCGGTGACGGCAGCGGCGTAGGCGGCGTTCCCGGCGGCACCGGCGCAGGCGGCGGAGGTGCTGCCGTCATCGACAGCGATAGCCACAGCGAGCCCCACTCATCGATGCGCGACTCACGGGATTACGGACCAAGCGGCAAGGTCTGGCACGGCGGCAGCAATTTCCTTAACCTTTTCCGCCAGACGCCGGAAAGGCGCTTCGAACGGAGCCAGCCTGAATCGTCTGCCCGGCAGAAGACCGTTGACACGAAATGAGAGCCTTGAAGACAGGTCAACTTCGTCGCAACGGAGGGGGACCTGCGCTATTTCTCGAAACCGGACTCCGGATGTGCGGTAGGAACGGGTTCTGACGCGCGAGAACAGATCAGCCGGCGTCAGAGCTTTACATTCGAGATATGTCTATCCCGATCACGACCTGCCGGAGTGTGGCGGCGGAGTTACGGATACAGAGCATCGTCTTTCTCGCCGCGAGTATTCCTAACTGCCTTTCCAGCCGCTGCAAGCAATCCGCTCGACGACATCGAGCAGCACATTCGCCCCGGCAACCAGATCATCCGCCTCCGTGTGTTCGCGCGGATTGTGGCTGATGCCGTCGCGGCTCGGCACGAAGATCATCGCCGTCGGCGCGATGCGTGCGATCATCTGCGCATCGTGGCCGGCGCCCGAAGTCATGCGCCGGCTCTTCAGGCCCCGCGCCTTCGCCGAAGCCTCGATCGTGGCGACAATGCCCAGATCGAAGGCGACCGGCTGGAAACGCGCCAGGCGCTCGACCGATATCTCGACACCCTCTTCAGCGGCGACACGCAGGAGGAAATCCGCAAGCGCCGCCTCCAGCGCCTGCAGCCGATCCTCGTCCGGGTCGCGCAGGTCTACGGTGAAGACCGCCCGCGACGGAATGACGTTGATTGCGTCCGGCTCGAAACGCATGGTGCCAATGGTCGCGACGCTCGGAGCGTTCGAGCGGGTTATATGATCGCGCAGGAAAAGGCCGATGCGGGCGGCCGCAAGCCCGGCGTCACAGCGCATCGCCATCGGCGTCGTGCCGGCGTGATTGGCGACACCGTCGATCGTCACCCGCTGCCAGGAAATGCCCTGCAGGTTTTCGACCGCGCCGATTGCAAATCCCTCGCGCTCCAGCACCGGTCCCTGCTCGATATGGAGCTCGACATAGGCGTGGGGGATGAGGAAGCCCGGTTCGACATTGCCCGCATAGCCGATCCGCGCGAGTTCCTCTCCCAGCACCGCGCCATCTGTGCCGACGGTCGCAAGCGCCTTCTCCACCGGCAGCCCGCCGGCATAGACGAGCGAGCCGAGCATGTCGGGCGCAAAACGCACGCCCTCCTCGTTGGTGAAGGCGGCAACGACGATCGGCCGGGCCGGCGTCAGACCGCGCTCTCTCAAAGTTTCGATCACTTCGAGCGCGGCAATCACGCCGTAACAGCCGTCATAGATGCCGGCATTGATGACCGTGTCGACGTGCGAGCCGAGCATGATCGGCGCCTCGCCGGCATTACCCTCGTCGCGCCAGGTGCCGAAGATATTGCCGATGCGGTCGATGGCGACTTCGAGACCCGCCGCCTCGATCCAGGCGACGAGGCGATCGCGGCCAGCCTTGTCGTTGTCGGAACCGGCCAGTCGCGTCAATTGCCCGTGGGGATCGCGGCCGATCTCGCCAAGATCGTGAATACGCCCGAGGAGGCGCGCGGCATCGATGGTCTGCATTGGCTTGGCTGTCCTGCTTTCATGCGGATTTCTGTTCATGGCCGGGGCTCAGTCGGCGCCAGTCTCTGCCGGGTGATTTCCGCGTGGTAGCGCGCGCCGAAGATCAGGGCATCATCGTTGAAATCGTAACGCGGATTGTGCAGCGGCGCCGACGTCTCGCCGTTGCCGATGAAGACGAAGCAGCCCGGCACGTGCTCGAGGAAGCGCGCGAAATCCTCCGAACCGGTCATAGGCTCAGCGGCCGTCGCGACATTCTCAGGCCCGAACACCGCTTGCGCCGCAGCAAAGGCGTGGCCGGTCAAGGCCGGGTCGTTGATGAGCGGCACGAACTCGCGTGTGTAGCTGACCTCGACCTCGCAGCCATAGGCATCCGCCGTGCCCTTGGCGATCACGCGCATCTCCGCCTCGATCTTGGCGCTGACCTCGGGGCGGAAGCTGCGGGCGTCCCCGAGGATCCGGGAGAGGCCGGGCAAGGCATTGCGCGTGCCGTCGGTCAAGAGTTCGGTCACCGAAACGACGCCGATATCCGTCGGCGAAAGGCGCCGCGAGACGATCGTCTGCAGATTGACGACGGTAGCGCAAGCCGCGACAAGCGTCTCATTGCCCCAATGCGGCCGCGCCGCATGCCCGCCAACACCCTTCAGCACGATTTCGAAATTGTCCTCCGCCGACATGATCGCGCCGACACGGGTCTCGAAGCGGCCGACCGGCAGCCCCGGCATGTTGTGCAGGCCGTAGATCTCGTCGAAGGGGAAGCGCTCCATCAGGCCGTCGTCGAGCATCGCCAGCGCGCCCTTGCCCCACTCTTCGGCCGGCTGAAAGATGAAACAAACGGTGCCGTCGAAGCCTCCGCCTTCTGCCAGCATTTTCGCTGCCCCGAGCAGCATTGCGGTGTGGCCGTCATGGCCGCAGGCATGCATGGTGCCGGGCCGGGTCGAGCGATAGGGCACGTCCCCCTGTTCCGGTATCCGCAGCGCGTCCATGTCGGCGCGAAGGGCGATGGCGCGATTGCCACTGCCGCGTTTCAGCCGGCCGACGACACCGGTGCCGCCGACGCCTTCCACCACTTCATCGAGCCCGAATTCCCGAAGCTTCGCTGCGACGAAGGATGCGGTGCGCTGCTCCTCGAAACCGAATTCCGGATGCGCATGCAGGTCACGGCGCCAGGCGGTCATATCCTCGACAAGCCGATCAAAGTCCATTCCCACCATGGGTCACCCTCTCTCGTTCGGTGTATTCGCGACGGTCTCGGGCGACAGACCCACCAAGGCAGCATAACGCTCGGGATCCGTGGCCCCCTCGGTATTGATGACGAAGATGCGCGACTGTGCGGTCAATCCGAGCGCTTCCCGCAACGCCGGATCTCGGGCAACCGCCAGAAGCCCGGCCAGCCCGACACCGCCACTCTCACCGGCGACAATCGCCGGATCGCCGCCGACCGGACGCGCCAGCCGGTTCATGACCGAAACGGCGTCCTCATCATCGACGGTCATGAAGGCATCGGCCACGCGGGACAGGATACGCCAGGCGACGAGCGACGGCTCGTAGCATTCGAGCATCGCCATGATGGTCGGCTCGCCATGCGCCACCTTGACGGGGTGCCCAGCCTTGGCGCTTTCGTAGAGGCAGGCGGCCCGCGCGGGATCGACGACGACGAAACGCGGTCGCTCCGCTCCATAGCGCAACGCCAGATGCCCCGCGGTGGCGGCGGCGATACCACCGACACCCGCCTGCACGAAGACATGGGTCGGCGGCTCTTCCATCTGCCGCAACGCCTCGCTGAGCAGCGCCGTGTAGCCCTGCATCACGAGGCCGGGAATGTATTCGTAGCCGGGCCAGGATGTGTCGGAAACCACGGTCCAGCCATTCTCGTCGCAGACCCGCGCGGCCTCGTGGACAGAATCGTCATAGTTCCCAGCCACCCGAACGATCTCGGCGCCATAGTGAGCGATCGCCTCGATGCGTTTCTCGCTGACGCCCGCATGCACGAAGATCACCGATCTCGCACCAACGAGCCGGGCGCCCATGGCGACGGAGCGGCCATGATTGCCATCGGTGGCGCAGCCGAAGGTCATCGCCCCGGCAATCACCCGAACCTCGGGCTGGTCGAGGTCATCGAGATCGAGGCTGCGCCCGAGACGCCGCTCCGCCTCTTCGATCACCAGACGGATCACCGCATAGGAGCCGCCGAGCGCCTTGAAGCTTCCAAGCCCCAGGCGATGGCCTTCGTCCTTGACGAAGAGCCCGGCAACACCGATCTCGCCCGCCAGGGCCGGCAAGGCATGGAGCGGCGTCGGCCGATGATCGGCGCGCCGGGCAAGCTGCCGCTCGACATCAGCGGCGGCTGCGAGCGACAGCATATCCGCATCTTCGGACAGCAGGTGATGGCCGAAATCGGTATGGGTGTTGGCAAGGAACATGGTGCAATCTCCGTAGACCTGCGAAAATCTATTTCATCACGGACGAGAATTGCGCTCTAAATGGTCACCACGGATGCAAGTTTGTAAAGCAGATCGGGTATGCCGACGCATGGCGTTCCGCTCGCAACTACTCCGAACGCAGGAACCGATAGGCACCCGATGGCCCCTTCGAAAAAACCCCAGGTCGAACTGGATCGCTTCGACTTCGCGATCCTCGCCATTCTGCAGAAGGACAATACGACGCCGCAGCGCCAGATCGGCGAAGCGGTCAATCTCTCGGCGCCCGCCGTCCAGCGGCGGATCAAGCGCATGGAGGAAACCGGCGTCATCCGCGCCAATGTCGCGCTGATCGATCCGGTCAGCGTCAACCAGGCGCTGACCATCCTGGTGGAGGTCGAGGTCGAGAGCGAGCAGATCGCGCTGCTCGACGCGGCGAAGGCAGCGTTCACGTCAGCACCGGAAGTGCAGCAATGCTACTACGTGACCGGCGATGTCGATTTCATGCTCGTCGTCATCGTGCCGACGATGGCCGACTATGAAGCCTTTACGCGGCGAATGTTCTTCGGCAATGCCAACATCAGGCGGTTCCGCACCTTCGTGACGATGGACCCGGTCAAGGTCGGCCTGTCGGTGCCGATTTAGAGTGATGCCACGAACGGTCGCCGTTCGAATGGCGTTGTTCCACCCCCCTTACTTCGAGCCCGTGAGCGCCTTTTTCTCCGCTTCCGCATCCAGCGGCTGGCCGGCGCCGATCGATGTCAGAAAAGCGTCGACGGTTTCGGGCGACGAGGCGGGCGCATATCCGTCTCCGCCTTCGGGCCTTGCGACGGACGCAGCCGAAATCGACGAGACTTGAGCGAGATCAATGCCAGGATACCTGGTCGGCGGAGACTGACGGTTGGACGAACTCTTTGGAAGAGGAGAGCCTCATGTTGATCAGAGAAATGACGCGACAGGAATGTCTCGACCTCGTCGCTGAGAACCATATCGCCCGCCTGGGCTGTACCCGAGATGGCCAACCCTATATCGTTCCCATCCAATATGCTTTGGCCGCCAACCGACTCTACAGCTTCTCGATGCCCGGGCAGAAGATAGACTGGATGCGCGCCAATCCGCGTGTCTGCGTACAGGTCGACACGGCAACGGACCGGCAGAATTGGCGAAGCGTCGTCATCCACGGCCGCTACCAGGAACTGCCGGACACCAAGCAATGGCACCGCGAGCGCATGAATGCCTGGTCGCTTCTCGAACAGCGCATCAACTGGTGGGAACCGGGCGGCCTGAAGCCCGGTGAACAGCCGGTTGCAGGCGCATCGCCGCATCTCTTTTTCGAAATCGAGATCGACGATGTGACCGGACGTGCCGCCTCTGCCGGTTAACGATTGTCGGCGCGCAGGCAAATGCTGCGCGCCGTTCCGGGCCCTGCCGGTCAATGCGCCATGAGCACGGGGACCACGGCGTTTTCGAGCATCGAACGGGTAACGCCGCCAAAGACGCGTTCACGCATTCTGGAGTGCCCATAGGCACCCATGACGATCAGGTCGGCCGCAACATCCGACGCAAACCGATTGATCACGTCGTCGACCCGATGCCCGCCGCTCGGCAGTCTCTCGACGGAGACGGAAACGCCGTGCCGCGCGAGATAGCCGGCGATATCGGCGCCCGGTTCCTCACCGTTCTTGCCATAGGCGGAACGGGGGTCGACCATCGTGACGTAGACGGTCTCGGCTCCGATCAGCAGATCGAGCCCTTCACGCACCGCGCGCGCGGCTTCCAGCCTGGAGTTCCAGGCGAGTACCACGGTCTTCGGATCCAGCCGCACGGTCTTGCCCCTGGGCATGATGAGGACTGGGCGCGCTGAGCTGAACAACGTCCCGTCGATGGTGCGGGAGCGCAGTTCCGGGTCCAGCATCAGGCCATCGCCGACCAGCGTCAGGTCGGCGTAACGCGCACGCTCGCCGATCTCGTCATCGGCCCAGGCGACCTCGGTATATTTCGTCTCGACGCCGAACGAGATGCCTTCCTTGGTGAGAACATCAACAGCTTTCTCCGCACAGGATTCGAGTTTGTCGACGTCACGCTGCCGCTCGTTCAGCCAATCAATGGAGATGGCGGCGGCATAATCGCCGATCGGCGGTGAGGCGGCGAGCTTGACGATCAACAGGGAGAGGTGGGCGTTTGCGGAAGCACAGACCTGTGCTGCCGAACGCAGATGCTCCACGGAATGATCGACACCAACGACGGCGAGAATGGTCTTGTATGTCATCGGGTTTTCTCCTGGCGACCAGATTTAGGGTCTGGATCAGCGTAGGTAGAAGCCCGTGCGGCGGCATTGATCCCCGTCAACAAAGATCGCGGACATGGGCGTATAATTCCGAAAGAGTTTTGCCTTCTCGCAGCCGCAGTCTTTCGCGGCGGCGAGAACAGGTGGGATGGGCGCTTAGCGCCGCCGATGAACTGCACGACCCAGAACGTGGCCCCGTCGTCTCGACACCTCTACGTTTGGTGTCGTCACGCACTCCGGCGCGCGACGACCGGCACGTAATGCTCAAGCTCCGGTGCCGGGAACTTGAGCGTCGCGTTGATTTCCGCCGAGCGGTAGAGGCCCATCAGCATCTCGACGACGGCGAGCCCATCCTCGAAGGTTTCGATCGGCTTTTCGCGCTTGCGAAAGCACTCGACCATGTGGCGGTTCTCGTCCGTATAGCCGTAGACACCCGCCTCGTCCTCCAGCACCGGCATCAGCCCCTGCTCGGCGTTCTGCTTTTCCACGAGGTCTTCGCCTTCGGAGCCCTTCACCTCGCGCGACATGAAGATCTTCAGGCCCGTGCTTAGCGAATTGTATTCAAGCGCATATTCCGGCCCGAGCAGCTCCAGCTGGATGCGCAGCCCGGCGCCGACATAGGCCCAGGACGTCGTTGCCTCGATCATCAGCTCGTTGCCGTCCTGGTCTTCGAGCGTCACCGTGGCGCGGGCAAAGTCTTCCGATGGCCGGTTGCGGTAGTCCACTTCGTTGCCGAAGCGCTTGCGCAATTGTTCGGCATAATTGGGCCGCGTCCATTTGAGGTTGGCGACGGTGCCGTTGACGGCCTTGATTTTCAGTGAGTTGCGCGGTGCGCCGGGCGCCGTGAGCAAGTAGCGCGCCACCTCGACGCTGTGGCACATCATGTCGGAGAGCACGCCGCCGCCCTGCTTGTCGCCCTGCCAGAACCAGGGCTCGTGCGGGCCGGAATGTTCCTCCGCGGCGCGCGCCAGATAGGGGCGACCGGTGGTCGAGGCGGCGCGCCGCCAGATGATCTCCTTGCCGCGCAGCACCGGCGTGCAGAAAACCTGATTTTCAAGATAGCCGTGGTTGAGGCCGGCGTCCTCGGCAAGCGTCAGCATCTCGCGCGCCTCGGCAACGGTGCGGGCCAGCGGCTTCTCGCAGGCGACGGCAAAGACCGTGCTACGGCCATCCTTGACAGCCTTGTGGAGCGTACGCATGACGTCGAGGCGGGTGTAATTGGGCGAGAGAATCCAGATCGCGTCGACATCATCGGCGGTCAGCAGCGCCTCCAGGCTCCCATGGCTGCGGCAGGTGCCAAGACCAAGTGCGGCGACTTCCTTGGCAAATTTCTCCCGGTTTTCGGGCTTGCGGCTGAAGACGCCGGTCACCTCGACATTGCGCACACCGATCATCGATTTCAGATGGAAATGGGCGATGAAGCCCGATCCGACGAAACCCACACGCAGCGTCTGCCTCGGTAGCTGTGTCATTCTGTTCTCCCGGGTTGTCGATTTTCTGAAGTTGGCGCGGGATGCGGGCGGAATACCGCCCTCACTTTTCCTCATCCCGCTCTGGTCATTTCTTCGGCGGCGCGGTGCTGCCGCGAATGTTGAGGGCGGTCGGCAGCACGACGGCCGGTGCAGCGGCAACATCGTCGCCGGACAGGATATCGAGAAGCAGCGACATCGCCGTGCGGCCAATATCGGTGCGCGGCTGGCTGACCGTCGTCAGCGGCGGATAGAAGGCCTTGCTCAGATAGAGATCGTCAAAGCCGACGACCGAAACATCGCCCGGAACATCGAGGCCGAGCCGCCTAAGCGCATGGATCGCGCCATAGGCCATCTCGTCGTTGGCGACAAAGATTGCGCTCGGCGGTTCCGGCAAGGCGAAGAGTTCGGCGACGCAGGCCTCTCCGCTTTCGAGCAGGTAGTCGCCGCGCACCTCGTAACCCTCAGGGATCGGCAGACCGGCGGCTGCCATCGCGGCGCGGTAACCGTCACGCCGGTGCATCGCCATCACCTCCGGCAATGGGCCGGCGATATGGGCGATGCGGCGATGCCCGAGTGCGATCAAATGGTCAACCGCCGAACGCGCCGCGGCAGAGTTGTCGACCTGCACATGCGGAAAGCCTGCAGTTTCGATCATTTCGAGCGCCACGACGATGGGAAGGTGAGAAACCGCAGCGCTTTCGCCCGGCTGCGGCTCCGGCAGCTTGCCGGTCATCAGGATCATGCCGTCGGCATGGCCATCGCGCAGCATGTTGAAGTATTCGACCTCGCGATCCGGATCATTCTCGGTATTGCCCATGAGAACCGCGTAGCCAGCCGCCCGGGCCGTCGCCTCCACGCCCTTGAGGATCTCGAGATAGAATGGGTTGCCAACATCGCGCACGACGAGCAGCACCGACATCGACCGGCGTGTCCTCAGGTTTCTTGCGCTGACGTTCGGCCGGTAGTTCAACTCGCGCGCAAGCTCATGGATGCGCTTGCGCGTCTCGTCGGTCACCAGGCTGGAGCCGCTGAGGGCGCGGGAAACGGTTGCGACCGAGACGCCGGCGCGTTCTGCAATATCCTTGATCTTCGGCCGCTCGCTCATGCCCGCATCGCCCGCCCGCGGCCGTAGAACAACATCAGGAGCAGCAGCGTCACGCCGAACACCATCTGGCGACCGGACTCGTCGATGTTAACGGTCGTCAGGATGCCCTGGAGGATAACGAGCAGCAGGGCGCCCGCCATGGTGCCGGTGTAACCGCCCTTGCCGCCGGCAAGCGAGGTGCCGCCGAAGACGACCGCGATGATCGAGGAGAGCATGTATTGCTCGCCGACATTGGCGAAGGACGAGCCGGAATAGCCGAGCAGGCAGAGCCCGGCGATCGCGGCGAACATGCCGGAGATCATGAACAGGCCGATGCGCATGAGGCGGACCGGAACACCCGCCATATAGGCGGCGTGCTCGTTCGAACCGATCGCATAGATGCGGTGGCCGAAGACGGTGCGGTTCAACATGAAGGCCATCAACAGGCCGATCGCGATCCAGAGCCAGATGATACCGGGAATGCCGAGCGCGAAGGGTTGCGTGACGAAAGCGGAGAGCCCGGGCGCGGCCCGACCCGAAGGGATACCCTGGCGGATGACTACGAGCAGGCCCTGCAGCACGCCGAGCATGCCAAGAGTCATGACCAGCGGCGGTATGCGCAGCAGCGTGACGCCGAGACCGTTCAAGAGGCCGAAGAACGCGCCGGCCGCCAGGCAGGCCAGCACCGACGGCAGGATACCGCCATCGGCGCCGTTCATGACGTTGCCGGCGATGATCGCCGACAAGGAGACGACACCGCCGACGGAAAGATCGATGCCCTCGCGGCCACCGAGAATGACGACGTTCTGGCCGGCGGCAACAATGCCGAGCAGCGAGGCGACGATCAGGAGGCGAAGGATCTGGTCGGCCGAGGCAAAGCCGGGCGAAAGGCTTTGACCGAGATAAAGCAGCGCGACGATGAGGATCAGCGCAACGACCAATGGCTGTTTGAAGAAGGTGGTAACTGCAGTCATGCACGTGCCCTCCGGCCGGCAAGCACGCCGGCCATCAACACCAGGAGAATGGCAAGGCCCTGGACGAAGTTTTGCCATTCCGAAGGCGTGCCCATGAAGAAGACCAGCGAGTTGACAAGGCCGATCGTCAGAGCGCCGAGCAGCGAACCAACCACCGTCGTCCAGCCGCCGGCGAGCGCACTGCCGCCGAGCACGACCGCCGCGACGCTGTAGAGCGTCATCTTGCCGCCGACGAGCGGATCGCCGCTGGCCGTATCGCCGGTCAGGCAGAAGGCCGCGAGCGCCGAGAAGAGGCCGCCGAGCAGGTAGCCCCTGATGCGGACAGCCACGACCGGCAGCCCCGTCTGATAGGCGGCCTGCTGGTCATCGCCGACGGCCAGCAGTTCGGTCACGATACGGGTGCGCGACAGGAGATAGAGCAGCACGGCGAGAGCCGCGAGCGCGTAGAAGACGAACGGCAGGCCGAGCAGGCGTCCGCCATAGGTGCGCCAGAAGAGCGCCGGCGCCGGCGTACCGGCGACCGGCATGACGTAGAGCGCCAGGCCGGTGAAGAAGATGCTGGTGGCGAAGGTGGCGACGATCGCCTGCAGGCGAAGGGCTGCGACGACGAGGCCGTTGACCAGGCCGCAGGCAAGGCCGATCAAGACGCCAAGCGCCAGCGCGAGCAGCACCGCACCGGCACCGCCGCCCCAGCGCTCCATCAAGACGACGATCGCCACGTTGACCAGCGACAGCGTCGCGCCGGCCGAGAGGTCGATGTCTCCGGCGGACACCACATAGGTTTGGGCGATCGCCAGCATTATCAGCGCCATATAGGTGCTGAGAAGTCCAGTCAGCGATCGAAAACTCAGGCTATTCGGAGAGAAGAGGCCGTTGAGCGCCAGTAGTGCAATAACGATCACAAGCGCCGGCAGGAAGGGGTAGCGCTCCAGCCAGGAACGGAGGCCGCCCGCCCCGGAAGTTCGCATGTCGGTCGTTGTCGATGCCATCACGCGGCCTCGTATGCAGCCTGGTAGAGATTATAGCGGGTGCGATCGTCACCGGTCAGTTCGCGCGTCACCGAGCCGCCGTTAAAGACGAGGATCCGGTTGGCATTGCCAAGCAACTCTGCGTCCTCGGACGAATAGAGCAGGATGCCCAGCCCTTCGGCGGCAAGCTGCCGGATCAGCGCAAAGAGATCGGCCTTCGCCGAGAGGTCGATGCCCTTGGTCGGATCGTCGAGCAGCAGCACGTCGGGCCGGTCGATCAGCCAACGGGCGATGATCACCTTCTGCTGGTTGCCGCCGGAAAGCGAATTGATCGGATGGAACAGGCTCGCGAATTTCGTGTGCATCGCCTCGAGCGCCGGCATCGCCTTGTTTTTCAGGCTTGAGGGCCGCGCAATCATCAGCCGGTCGCGGAGATAGTGGATCGGCGTGACATTCTCGATGATCGGGCGGCCGCTGATGACCCCGTCACGGCCGCGGTCGCCGGAGACATAGGCGCAGCCGCGCCGGATCGCATCGCGCGGGCTCTTGGCGTCATAGCGTTCGCCGCCGATCGTCACCTCACCTGACGTCACGGCGCTTGCGCCAAAGATCGCTCTCAGCAGCGCCGACTGCCCCTGGCCGTGCAGACCGCCGAGGCCGAGGATCTCTCCCCGTGCCACCTCGAAACTGACATCGCGAAAGCCCTTGCCGGTGAGGTTCCGGACAGAAATTGCCGCCGTCGCCTGCCTTTCCACCACCGCGGGCGCCGAGGATCGCGCCGCCGGCATGTCGCTGGCGCCGCCGACCATCAGCCGGATCACCGTTGCCGGATCGGTATCGGAGAGCCTGAGTGTCTCGATGGTCTCGCCGTCGCGGATGATCGTCACGCGATCGCCGATCGCGGTGATTTCGTCCATGCGGTGCGAGATGAAGATGATGCCGCGCCCTTGCGCCTTGAGGCCGCGCAGGATTTCGAAGAAGCGATCGACCTGGGCGCGATCGAGCGCCGAGGTCGGCTCGTCGAAGGTCAGGATCGGCGCTTCGCTGGCGAGCGCCTTCATGATTTCGACCAGTTGCCGCTGGTCGGCCCTAAGATTGCCAACGAGCGCCTCCGCGCGGAAGCCTTCGCCGGCGACCTCGGCGAACAGCGCGATGTAACGCGCCGCCCGCGCCTTCAGCGCCCGCTGGTCGATGAAGAAGCCGGCCTTCACCGGCAGGGCGGAGAGGCAGATGTTCTCTTCGACCGAACGATGGCTGGCCAGGCTGAGTTCCTGATAGAAGATGCCGATGCCGGCAACGCGCGCGGCTTGCGGCCCGGAAATCGTCACGGGCTTGTCATTGATCAGGATCTGGCCGCCATCGGGGCGCACGCTGCCAGCGATGACCTTGCAGAGCGTGCTCTTGCCGGAGCCGTTCGAGCCCATCAGCACATGCACCTCGCCGGCGGCGACTTCGAGATCGCCGCGGCGTAGCGCCAGCGTTGCGCCGTAAGCTTTGCTCACGCCGTTCAGTCTCAGTTTCGACATCGGCTGTCGTCCACCATTTTGGTTGCTCGCTGCACCACCTCAAGCCGCGCCTTGGCGGGCTCCGCTGCAGCTGATTTCATGCCCGCTACGACCCTGCCCTTGGGAGCCGTCGGCGGCATTGGCCGCCGGGCAACTCAGATGCGAGCTGCCCGGCGAAATCAGAGCTTACTTGAACAACGCCGTCGCGTCGTCGATCGAAAGCGCGTTGGTGTAGGAGTAATAACCCGGCTTGCCGTCGAGCTGCTTGGCCGCGTCCGCGAGGTTCTTGGAGTCGATGAACGGGATCGGCAGATAGATGGCGTTCTTGTACTGCCCCGCCGTTGCCGGCTCCTTCAGTTCCTTGCCCTGCAGCATCAGCACCGCGACGTTGAGCGCGCTCGCCATGACGCCGGGCGGGTTGACGGTTGCGCCGGAGTTCAGCTTGTCCTTCACCCAGAGGTCGATGAAGTCCTTGCGGATTTCGCCGGTGGCGGCGATCTGGCTGGTCTTGCCGGCGTCCATGATCGACTTCCAGGCGCCGGCCGCCATGCCGTCCTGCACGACGACACCGTTGATGTCGGGATAGGTCGCAAGGATGTTCTGCATCGCCTGCTGGCCTTGCGCCTGATCCCAGTTGGCGTTGACCTCGTTGACCACCTGGATATCCGGAAAGTCCTTGAAGACACTCTTGTAGCCGGCAACGCGCATCTCATTGGCGGGATGACCGGCGACGCCGTTGATCGCGACCACCTTGCCCTTGCCGCCGAGCGTATCGGCGAGCCACTTGGCGCCCGCCGCGCCCCAGGCCGTCTGGTCGATGCCGACATAGGTCGCATCCGGCGAAGACACTTCGGCGTCCGTCGCGATCACCAGGATGCCGGCTTCCTTCGCCTGGGCGAAGATCGGATCGAAGGCGGTCGGGCTGTTGGGGTTGATGATGATGGCGTTCACGCCCTCGGCGATGAAGTTGCGCACATGCGCAATCTGCCCGGGCACGTCGACATTGGCGCTCTGGACCGAGACTTCGACGTCGACGCCCTTTTCCTTCCACTTCGCCGCGGCCTCCTTGGCCTCGTCGATCATCTGCGTGCGCCATTCGCTGCCGACCCAACCGTTGGACAGGCCGATCTTGAAGGTCTCGGCATTGGCGAAAGAAGCGGAAATGGCAATGGTTGCGACAGCGCCAAGCGCTGCGGCGATAAATTTCTTCATAAGATCCTCCCAAATCTTGCGAAACTTATGAAGCCAGAAAATGTAATCGATTTCAATGGGGGTTTTTAGGGATTTTTGCGGGGCTTTCAATTTCAACGGCGAACCAGGCCCTGGAGCGATTGATAGCGGCAAGGGCCAAAAACCCGCCTCCCCCGAAGTGGTGCGAGCGGGTGGGAATAGCGCTTGGCTCCCCCTTCCCGCTGTGCAACAGCTGGGGCAGAGGCGACGACGATTCGTCGTGACGCCAGCTGGAATGAAATGCAGGAATGAAGCCATGACATGAAGGCGCTGCGGGACTGATCCCGATTGCCGCCGGGGCGACGGCCGGCCGTTGCTCAAATCGCAACACTTCGTTGCTTGCCGGCCGGCTAGCCGCAATTTGCCCTCTCCCCCTACTGTGAACGCTGGGCAAAGAACAACAACTGGCTCCCAACCAGAGGAGAACATCATGACCGGAAAAACCGGAGCCGCCTCGGGCGCGCTCTATCTGCACATCCTTGTGCTGGCGATCGTCATCGTCTCCGAGCTGATCGGCATTCAACGCCTTCCGATCGGCATCGGCACCGTCATCTTCCTGCCGATCCTCTACGCCTTTGCGCTCGGAATCCTCGTCAATCCCGCCATTTTCAAGGCCAGCGCCAGGTTCCTGTCGCGCGATGCGGTCAAGCTTTCCGGCGCGATGATCACCGTCGCCATCATGCCGTTCATCGCCAAGTTCGGAACGACCGTCGGCCCGCAGATCTCCAAGATCATCGAGGCCGGCCCGGCGCTGGTGCTCCAGGAGCTCGGCAATCTCGGCACGATTCTCGTCGCCTTCCCGGTCGCGGTATTCCTGCTCAAGATGGGCCGCGAGGCCGTCGGCGCGACCTATTCGATCGACCGTGAACCGAACCTCGCGCTGATCGCCGACAAGTACGGCCTGAATTCGCCGGAAGGTGCGGGCGCCATGGGCGTCTATGCCACGGGTACGCTGATCGGCACCTTTGTCTTTGCCATCATGCCGCCGATCGTCCACGGCCTTGGCATCTTCGACGTGCGCGCACTCGCCATGTCCTGCGGCGTCGGCTCCGGCTCGATGCTGGCGGCCTGCACCGGCGGCCTCGTGGCTGCTGTGCCCGACCAGAAAGACATCATTCTCGCGCTTGCCGCCGCCAGCAACATCCTGACCTATGCCACCGGGCTTTATGTCGGCATGTTCGTCGCGCTGCCCTTGACCGAGTGGCTCTACAACAAGGCTCGGCCGTCCGAGCGTCGCGCTCAAGCCTGATCGGGAGAGATATCATGGCCAACCAGACCAACACCTCCGCCAACTACGCCGACGATCTCCCGCTTAACGCCGAAGACGAGCGCAAGATCGATGTCGTCGGCCATGCCGGCCTGCTTTTGATCGCCTGCGCCATCGGGCTTATCGCCAATTGGGTCGGCACCGGCACCTCGCCGCTGACGGCGCTGCCAGGCATGGCAACGCTCTACGTCGCCTGCATCGTCGGCCTGGCGCTCGCCCGCTTTGTGCCCTTCTACCTGCCTGGTGTCGCCTGGGTGTCGCTGATCGCGATCCTCATCACCATCCCCGGCGTCCCGGGTGCGGCCTGGGTCAGCGAAAAGGTCGAGCACCTGAACTTCCTCGCGCTGGCAACGCCGGCGCTTGCCTATGGTGGCCTTGCGCTGACCGCGAGCGAATTCGCGATCGCCCGCCGCTCGGGCTGGAAGATCGTCATCGTCGCGATCTGCGTGATGGTCGGAACTTACATGGGCTCGGTCGTCGTCGCCGATCTGTTCCTGCGCCTCGGGCAATAGCCGAGACCCTCACACAAGGATTGGCCGGCCCACGCAGGCCGGTCGATCATCCCTCCATCGATAGGATGCACGCCATGACCCGCCACGACATCAGCCCCGAGCGCATTGAGGAAACGATCCGCTGGCGTCATCACCTGCATGCCTATCCGGAACTGGCCTTCGAGGAGCGGCAGACCGCCGCCTTCATCGCTGGCCGGTTGGCCGAATGGGGCATCACGGTGAAGGACGGCTATGGCGGCACCGGCCTTGTCGGCACGCTCAAGCGCGGCACGTCGAGCCGCAGCATCGCCATCCGCGCCGACATGGACGCGCTGCCGATCATAGAGACGAGCGGCGTTGCCTATGCCTCGAAAACGCAGGGAAAGATGCATGCCTGTGGCCATGACGGCCATGTCGCAATGCTGCTTGCCGCCGCCCGGCAGGCGAGCGAAATGGACTTCGACGGCACGGTTCACTTCATCTTCCAGCCGGCCGAAGAAGCCGAAGGCGGCGCGCGAGTCATGGTCGCCGACGGGCTCTTCCGCGATTTTCCGGCCGATGCCGTTTATGCGCTGCACAATTGGCCGGCATTGGACGTCGGCTCGGTGGTCGCCCGCGACGATGCGATGATGGCCGCCTTCGGCGTCTTCGAAATCACCGTCACCGGCCGCGGCGCCCATGGCGCCATGCCGCACGAGGGCGCCGACCCGTTGGTCGCAGCCGCCCAGATCGTCACGGCACTGCAGACGATCGCCAGCCGCAACATCTCGCCGCTCGACGCTGCCGTTGTCTCGGTGACGCAGATCCATGGCGGCGACGCATGGAACGTGATCCCGGAGAAAGCAGTGATCCGCGGCACCACGCGCTGGTTCGACAAATTGGTCGGCGACACGCTGGAAAGCCGCATGCGCGCGCTCGTCACGGCGCTTGCCGAAGGCCTCGGCTGCAAGGCGGAGCTCGATTATCAGCGGCGTTATCCCGCCACAATCAACGACCCGGCTGCTGCCGCCCTGGTGCGCGCCGTTGCCGCTGAGGGCCCTGCCTTGACCGTCGTCGACGCACCGCCGAGCATGGCGGCTGAAGATTTTGCCTTCATGCTCGACGAGCGCCCCGGCTGCTATCTCTGGCTCGGCGCCCGGCGCGAGGGCGCCAATCCCGGGCTGCACTCGCCGCAGTACGATTTCAACGACGCGATCATCGGTCACGGCGTAAACCTCTGGACACGCCTGATCGCGACATCGCTTGGTCGTTGACCCCAAGGAGATTCCATCGCATCCATGACCGCCATGGACGTACTCGACGCGAAAGCGCTCAGGATCTTTATGGCGGTTGCGCGCATCGGCTCGATCCGGGGTGCTGCGGAGCATATGGGGCTGGCACCATCCGTCGTCAGCCGGCAGATCGCCGACACCGAGCGCGACATCGGCCTTTCGCTGTTCGAGCGCACCGCCCGCGGCACGGTCTTGACCGATGCCGGCGAACTGGTGCTCGAACACGGCAAGCGCGTACTCGAAGACAACGGACTGCTCGCCGAGCAACTCGACCAGATCCGCGGCGTGCAGCAGACCCGCATCCGTATTCGCTGCGGCGAGGGCTTCATGGCCGATCTGGTGGAAACCGGGCTTTCCTCGTTCTCCAGGGCGCACTCCTACGTGCGCTACATCGTCGAACTCGGCAGCACCGAAGACGTCGTCGACGCCATCGCCAACAGCGATGCCGATATCGGCATCGCCTACACCCCTTTCACCGATCCACGCATCCGAGCGCTGGCGATCGCCCGCCAGCCACTCTGCGTCATCGTGCCAACCGGTCACCCGCTGTCGGAACGCCGCGACCTGAAGCTCGCCGATTGCCTGACCTCGCCCTGCGCCCTGCTCGGCAAGGGCAACGGCGTGACGCAACTGGTGGCACGCGTGGCGGCCGACGCCGGGCTGGCGCTGGCGCCGCTGCTCGAAACCCATTCGATCGAGGTGCTCCGCCGCTTCGTTGCCGCCGGCCTCGGCGTCACCTTCCTGCCACGTACGGCCGTCGCCGGTGAAATTGCGCGTGGCGCCATGCAGGCCCTCGACCTTGCCGATCCGCTCTTACGCGAGGCAAGCGCTCATCTCATGGTGCGCGCCCATCGCCGCCTGCCGCTCTCGGTCGAGAAGCTCGGCCAACATCTCGCGGAAGAAATGCAGTCGTTCCGCGGCTGACCATCGGCTCCCCGCCGCCCTCGCCCTTTCGTTGCGGCTGAACGACCGTCCACGGTCTCGGTAACCAGCGCGCCCTCTCGGCGCTGCTGGACAACGCCGCAGACGTTGCCACGCCAGCAACGCATTGTACCGGGCGCGCCGTCTACCCGCTCACCAGCCCGCATGCCACCTTCGCCCGATCATCAAGATCATACGAGGGTACAGCGGATCATGACGGCGGAACGAACGATAGTTGGCGTGGTGGGATTGGGGGCCATGGGGATCGGCATGGCGACCACGCTTGCCCGAGAGGGTTTTGCGGTCAAAGGTTTCGACCTTTCGGAAGCGCGGCGCGCGCTTGCTGCCGAAGGCGGCGTTTCCCCCGTCGCCTCGCTCGCCGAGGTGTTTTTCGACACCGGTTTCATCGTCTTCTCGCTGCCGACCGCCAAGGATGTCGCCGCCGTCGTCGAGGCCAATATCGAGGCGCTGAAAACGGCCGGCAGCCGCGTCGTGATCATCGACACCTCGACATCGGAGCCAGACGTCTCGCGCGATCTCGCAGCAGCCTTGGTCGGCCTCGGCCACGGCTTTATCGATGCGCCCGTCTCGGGCGGACCGGCGGGTGCTGCAAGCGGCAAGCTGACGATGATGATCGGCGGCAGCGATGCGGACGTCGCCCTTGCCGGCCCCGTCATCGACGCGATGTCGGCCAAGGCGCTGCATGTCGGTCCGAGCGGCGCCGGCAACGTCGCCAAGCTCGTCAACAACCTGCTCGCCGCCGCCCATATGGTGACGACGGGCGAAGGCCTGAAGCTGGCGCTTGCCGCCGGGCTTGACCCGGAAGCGGCGCTGAAAGTGCTGAACGCCGCCTCCGGCAAGTCGATGATCAGCGAGGTGCATTTTCCGACCTGGGTGATGAACGGCCGCTTCGACAGCGGCTTCACCATGGGGCTGATGCGCAAGGATGTGCGGCTTGCGAGCGAACTTGCGGCGCGCACCGGCGCCGATCTGCCGCTCTCTGCCTCTGTCGCCAAGCTCTGGGCCGAAAGCCCGCTCGACAATGCCGAAGACTTCACCCGCATGGGTGCCTTCCGCCCCGCCAACGACAACTGAAGGGAACGACGATGAACGACATGACCATGCCCGCCAAGGCCGAGCGCATCCGCGCCCTCTTCCACGGTATCATTCCCGGCGCCGAAATCGGCAGCTATGTCGACGGCGCGCTGGTGCCCGGCTCGGGCGACGAGCAGAAGCTGACCGATCCGGCGACCGGCGAAGTCTTTGTCACCTTCAAGGACGCCGGAAGCGACGTCGTCGATGCGGCGATGCAGGCAGCCGCGCGCGCCCAGCGCGAGTGGATCGCGATGACCGCCTCGGCCCGCGGTCGGGTGATGAACGAGATTGCCCGCAAGATCCGCGAGCGCGCCGGCGAGATCGCCGAACTCGAAAGCCGTTCGGCCGGCCGGCCGATCCGCGACATCCGCGGCGAAGCCGTCCGGGTCGCCGAGATGTTCGAATATTATGCCGGCTGGTGCGACAAGCTGCATGGTGAGGTCATTCCGGTTCCGACCTCGCACTTGAACTATACCCGCAACGAGCCGGTCGGCGTCGTCGCGCAGATCACCCCCTGGAACGCGCCGCTCTTTACCGGCGGCTGGCAAATCGCACCCGCCATCTGCGCCGGTAACGGCGTCGTCATCAAGCCTTCGGAACTGACGCCGCTCAGCACACTGGTGCTGGGCGCGCTCTGCGAAGCCGGCGGTGCGCCGCGCGGCCTCGTCAATGTCATTGCCGGCCAGGGCGTCACGGCGGGCCAGGCGATGGTCGCCCATCCGAAGACAGCACTCGTCGTCTTCGTCGGCTCGGCGCTGGCCGGTTCAGCCATTGCGGCGGCCGCGGCAAGGAACGTCGTGCCCTGCATCCTCGAACTCGGCGGCAAGTCCGGCAACATCGTCTTTGCCGATGCCGATATCGACCGTGCCATCGTCGGCGCGCAGTCGGCAATCTTCTCCGGCGCCGGCCAGAGCTGCGTTGCCGGCTCGCGGCTGCTCGTCCACCGCTCGGTGCACCAGCAGTTCGTCGAGCGCTATGCCGAGGCCGCCGCGCGCATCCCGGTCGGCGATCCCTATCTCGATACGACGCAGATCGGCCCGATCAACAATGCCCGTCAGTGGGCGAAGATCGAGGAAATGGTCAAGCAGGGCGTGGCGGAAGGCGCCACGCTTGCGACCGGCGGCGCCAAGCCTTCAGCGCTTCAAGCCTCCGGCGGCTTCTATTTCGCCCCGACCATTCTCGACAACGTCAAACCGGACATGACGATCGCCCGTGAGGAGGTTTTCGGCCCCGTCGTCGGTGTCACCGTCTTCGACGATGAAGAAGAGGCAATCACGCTCGCCAACGACAATCCCTACGGCCTCGCCGGTGCCGTGTGGACCCGCGACGTCGGGCGTGCCCATCGCGTCGCCTCCAAGGTGCGTGCAGGTACGTTCTGGATCAACGGCTACAAGACGATCAGCGTCATGTCGCCCTTCGGCGGCTTTGGCCGCTCCGGTTACGGCCGTTCTTCCGGGCGCGATGCGCTGATGGCCTATACGCAAACGAAAAGCGTCTGGGTCGAGACCGCGGAACATCCGGCCGTCGTCTTCGGCTATTCGCCGGAAGCTTGATCGATACGCACCTGAAACGAGAAAGGGCCGGCATTTGTCGGCCCGTTCCCGTTTATTTTCCCGACTCTCGATCAGGCCGCCCGGCTCCAGCTGTCGCGTGCACCCTGCGCTTCGAGCTTGAACTTCGCCAGCATCGTGCGGAGCTGGCGGCTCTCTTCGGCCAGCGTGCCGCTTGCCGCCGTAGTCTCTTCCACCATCGCCGCATTCTGCTGGGTCATCTGGTCCATGTGGTTGACCGAGGTGTTGATCTCCTGCAGTGCCGTTGCCTGCTCGCGCGCCGCCGTCGCGATCGTGTTGACGTGGCCGCTGACATTGTTGACCAGCGTCTCGATCTCCAGCAGAGCCTCACCGGTGGAGCGCACCAGCGCCACGCCGTTTTCGACTTCCGACGCCGAGCTGTGGATCAACGTCTTGATCTCCTTGGCGGCATTGGCTGAACGCTGGGCGAGTTCGCGCACTTCCTGGGCGACGACGGCGAAACCACGACCGGCCTCCCCCGCACGCGCCGCTTCGACGCCGGCGTTCAGCGCCAGAAGGTTGGTCTGGAAGGCGATCTCGTCGATCACCGAGATGATCTGGTTGATGCGGTTGGACGAATCCTCGATCCGGCCCATGGCATCGACCGCGCTGCGCACGATCGCGCCGGATCGGCCGGCACTGTCCTTGGTGGCGCGCACCATCTCGTGCGCCTCGTTCGCCCGCTCGGAAGCGGTGCGCACGGTCGAGGTGATCTCGTCGAGAGCGGCTGCGGTCTCTTCGAGCGCTGCTGCCTGCTGTTCGGTGCGCTTCGACAGGTCGTTGGCGGCTGAGCTCAGTTCGGCGGAATTGTCGTTGATGGTGCTTGCCGCGGTGCGAACGTTCTGCATGGTCGAGCGCAGCGTCACCATCGTCTGGTTGACGTTCGTCTGCAGTTCGGCGAATGCGCCGTGGAATTCGCCGCGCATGGTCTGCGTCAGGTCGGCATCGGCGAGTGCCGCGATCACCCGGCGGACTTCGTTGACCGTCTGGTCGACGCTCGACACGAGCTCGTTGACGCTCGATGCGAAGCGGTTGAGGTCGTCGTTTTCATAGTCCTTGGTGATGCGGCCAGTGAAATCACCGGCAACGGCCGAGGCAACCACGACGCTGATGTTCGACTGCAGGTCGCTGCTGCGGGCATGCAGCGCCGCTTCCTGTGCCTTCATCGTGCGCATGGCGATGCCGTTCTTGCGGAAGACTTCGACGGCACGGGCCATCTCGCCGATCTCGTCCTGGCGGGAAACGTCGGTACCGTTGCCGTCAAGCTTGCCGTCGGCAAGTTCGCTCATGGTCGAGGTCAGTTCGCGCACCGGCATCACGATGCCGCGACGGGCAACGACGAGGCTGACGCCGACGCCGAAGAGGACACAGGCTGCAGCGGCGGCTGCCAGAATGGTCATTGCGACCGAGGACGAATTGAGCGCTTCGGAACGGGCGGCGGCGAGTGCGTCGCCGGAATAGGTGCTGTAGGTCTTGACCGTCGCCGTTACCGTTTTCTGGGCTTCGAGCGCCTTGTCGAGCGCAGCCTTGACGGCGCCAGCGTCTGTGCCCTTGTCGGCGGCAACCGCGATCATCGCGCGGATCTCGTCGAAATAGCTGTTAAGCGTGATGCGGATGTCGTTCAGCAGCTTGTCTTCCGCATCGTCGGCAACCGCCTCGATCTTTGTCAGACGGCCGAGCATTTCCCCGGCGCGCTTCTCGGTTTCCTGGCCGAAATCGGCAGCTTTCTCGGGAGCGGCAGCAAGCTGGTAGGTCATGCGGCTGATGGCGATGATGTCGACGCGCAGGTCCATCGCCTCGCGTGCGGCCTCTTCGCGCGCGCCGACGTCGATGATCGTCGCGCCGAGAGAGGAAAGACCGCGCGCACCGGCAAGAGCGATCAGAATGGAAGATATGCCCATGACCACGACCACAAGGCCGACCTTGGTCAAAATCGAAAGGTTCTTGAACGTCACTGCCGTGACTCCTGTGATGTCGCGATCGCGTTGTTGGGAGGACATGGTCAGCCATACCGGCGGGAAGAGGACCGGCTGTTTGCTGCGCCTTTAAGGGAGGAACGAGGGCGCGCACTGACCGATAAGTACTTAGTAATTTTGAATTTAAATTCGGGTTAAAAAAGCGATCGCAGCTTTTCGCAGTGCAGCGAAAAATGAAGACGGGAGCGAAAACAAAAAACGGGCGGACGATCGCTCGCCCGCCCGCAGACCACCGCAGCAGTCTTGGGAGATCTTGTTTTAAGCCTACGACCGGCCGTAGCCGCCGCCGGTCGGCGTTACCACGGTAAAGGCTTCACCGGCTTCGAGAACCGTGTGGGCGCAGCCCGACAGTTCTTCCGTCCGGCCGTCGTTGCGGCGTACCAGGTTGCGGCCAAGCTCGCCCGGGCTGCCGCCCTTGATGCCGAAGGGGGCTACACGGCGATGGCCGGAGAGGATGGCGAAATCCAGTTTCTCGCGAGCGCGGATCGTGCGTTCGGTACCGTTGCCGGCGTTCCATTGGCCACGGCCGCCCGAGCCGACACGAATATGGAAATCTTCGAGCACGACCGGGAAGCGGGTTTCGAGGATTTCCGGGTCGGTGAGGCGCGAATTGGTCATGTGGGTATGGACCGCATCGGCGCCGTTGTAACCGGGACCGGCCGGCGCACCGGAGCAGATCGTCTCGTAATACTGGTAGTTCTGGTTGCCGAAGGTCAGATTGTTCATCGTGCCTTGCGCGCCCGCCTGACTCTGAACGGCGCCGAACAGGCAGTTCGTCACGGCCTGGCTGACCTCGACGTTGCCGGCAACGACCGCAGCCGGATAGCGCGGCGTTAGCATCGTTCCCTCTGGAATGACGATGTGGATCGGACGCAGGCACCCGGCATTCATCGGGATGTCCGCCTCGACCAGTACACGGAAGACATAAAGCACTGCGGCGCGGGTGACCGGCGCCGGGGCGTTGAAATTGTCACCGCGTTGCTCGGACGTCCCCGTGAAATCGACGGTCGCCTCGCGCTTGTCGCGATCGACGGTGATCTTGACCACGATGCTGCAGCCCTGGTCCATCTCGTAGGAGAATTCACCATCGGGCAGCTGATCGAGGACGCGGCGCACGCTCTCGGCGGCATTGTCCTGAACATGGCCCATATAGGCCTCGACCACGTCCTCGCCGAACTGGGCGATCATCTTCTTGAGTTCGGCGACGCCCTTTTCGTTGGCCGCGACCTGCGCCTTCAGATCGTTGACGTTCTGCAGGATGTTGCGCACCGGATAGCGCGCGCCATTGAGCAGCGTCTCGAGTTCTGCCTCGCAGAAGCGGCCGGCATCGATGAGCTTGAAGTTGTCGATATAGACGCCTTCCTCCTCGATATTGGTGGCCAACGGCGACATCGAGCCCGGCGAAATGCCGCCGATATCGGCGTGATGGCCGCGGCTGGCGACCCAGAAACGGATCTCCTTGCCGGCATCGTCGAAGACCGGCGTGCAGACGGTAAGGTCAGGCAGGTGTGTGCCGCCGTTATAGGGCGCGTTGATCAGGAACACGTCGCCCGGCTGGATCACCGGATTCTCGCGGATCGCGGTCGCGACCGAGGCATCCATGGAGCCGAGATGCACCGGCATATGCGGCGCGTTGGCAACGAGATTGCCGCGGTTGTCGAAGACGGCGCAGGAGAAATCGAGCCGTTCCTTGATGTTCACCGAATAGGCGGTGTTCTGCAGCGTCACACCCATCTGCTCGGCGATCGACATGAACAGGTTGTTGAAGATCTCCAGCATGACCGGATCGGCATGGGTGCCGATCGCGCTCTGCTGCTGCAACGCCTTCACGCGGCGAAGCACGATGTGGTCCTTGGCCGTCAGTTCCGCCTGCCAGCCATCCTCGACGACGATGGTCTGGTTCGGTTCGATGATGATCGCCGGACCGTCGAGCCGCTGGCCGGGCGCGATCTCGGCGCGCAGCAGGACGGGCGCGTCGTGGAACTGGCCCTGCGAATAGAAGCGCGTGCTGCGGACGATATCCGGCGTTCCCTTAGTGACCGCCCCACCCTCGCGCTCCATCTGGGCAGCACCGCCACCGACCGTCTCGACCTCGACGGCGTCGATGACCAGCGCCTTGTTCTCGGCGACGAAGCCGAAGCGGCGCTTGTGCAACTCTTCGAACTCGGCGCGCAGGCGGGCGATGTCGTCATGATCCGGGAAGGTCGCGTCGACCGCGAGCACCGTATCGGTGCCGGCGTAACGGATATGGGCGCGCAGATGCGTGCGGATCTCGTCGCGGGCGATACCCTGCGCGTCGAGTTCGGCAAGGCATTCGACCTCGAGCTCGGCGCCAAGGGTGCTGAGCGCTACCGGCGCCTTGTCGTCAAGCGCCACGCCGAGCGCCTTCTGGCGCGTCGAACGAATATCGGCGAGCCCCATGCCATAGGCCGAAAGCAGACCGGACATCGGGTGCACGAGAATGCTCTTCATGCCGAGCTGATCGGCAACGAGGCAAGCATGCTGCCCACCGGCGCCGCCGAAGCAGCTTAGCGCATAGCGCGTCACGTCATAGCCACGCTGGACGGAAATCTTTTTGATCGCCTCGACCATGTTGGCAACCGCGATGCGGATAAAGCCGTCGGCTACATCCTCCGGGCTACGGCCGTCGCCGATCTCGCCGGCCATCGTTGAAAAGCGCCCGCGCACGGTCTCGACATCGAGGCGTTCGTCCTGGTTCGGGCCGAAGAGCGCCGGGAAGAATTCCGGCAGCAGCTTGCCGAGCATCACATTGGCATCGGTAACCGCGAGCGGGCCGCCGTTTCGGTAGCAGGCAGGACCCGGATTGGCGCCGGCCGAATCCGGCCCAACGCGGAAGCGCTCGCCGTCGAAATGCAGGATCGAGCCGCCGCCGGCGGCAACCGTATGGATCAGCATCATCGGCGCACGCACGCGCACGCCGGCGACCTCGGTCTCAAACGCACGTTCATATTCGCCGTCGAAATGGGCGACGTCGGTCGAGGTGCCACCCATGTCGAAGCCGATGACGCGATCAAAACCGGCAGCTTCGCCGGTTTTTGCGAGCCCGACGACGCCGCCCGCCGGACCGGAAAGGATTGCATCCTTGCCCTGGAACATTTCAGCCGCAGTCAGGCCGCCGGAAGACATCATGAACATGACGCGCGCGCCGGTGCGGGCGACGTCGAGTTCGCCCGAGACCTGGGCGACGTAGCGGCGGAGAACCGGTGACAGATAGGCATCGATGACGGTGGTGTCGCCGCGCCCGACATATTTGATCAGCGGCGAGACTTCGTGGCTGACCGAGACCTGCTCGAAGCCGAGTTCGCGGGCAATTCGGGCAACGACCGCCTCATGCTCGGGATATTTGTAGGCGTGCATGAAAACGATGGCGACGGCCTTGTAGCCCTTGCCCTTCAGGTCTTCGAGTGCCGCGCGCGCCTTCGCCTCATCGAGCGGCGTCTCGACTGTTCCGTCGGCCAGCACGCGTTCGTCGAGCTCGACGATGTCCTGATAGAGCGCTTCCGGCTTGATGATCTCGGTTGCGAAGATCTTCTTGCGCTCCTGGTAGCCGATCTTCAGAGCGTCGCGGAAACCCTTGGTGGTCACGAGCGCCAGCGGCTCGCCCTTGCGTTCGAGCAGTGCATTGGTGGCAACGGTCGTGCCCATGCGCACTTCGCCGATGAGACCGGTCGGGATCGCGGCACCGGTCGCAAGGCCGAGATGCAGGCGAATGCCCTGCACTGCGGCGTCGCGATAGGCTTCCGGATTTTCCGAAAGCACCTTGCGCGCATGCAGCACCCCTTGCGGATCGCGGCCGATGACATCGGTGAAGGTGCCGCCGCGGTCGACCCAGAAGTCCCAACTGCCGGTTTCGCGTGCGCTCATTGTCCATCCCTCTCGTTCGCGAGCCGCATGACTGTGCAAGCCCGGAAATTCATCAAAGCAGTTCGTTGACAAAATGTCGATAAAATGATGACATAAAATCGTCAAGATGAGGAAGAGCTGAATGACGAAGAAGCCTGAGGATAGCTTCGAAGGTCGGGAATGGGCCGAAAACGCCCTGCCCGAACATCTAAAGCCGGTCGCGGCCATCGGCCCGATCGTTTCCTCCGCGCATCTGGCCGAAGGCGGCTCTCCCGGCCTTTCCGAGGTGGAATACGGGCTGATCCTCGCGTCGCACGCCTTTCATCGCTGGATGATGCGCTGCATGGCGGCCGCCGGCGTGCCGGGCCTTTCCCCGATCGAAATCCTGATCCTGCACACGATCCGCCATCGCGACCGCGGCAAGAAGCTCGCCGACATCTGTCTGGTGCTGGATATCGAAGACACCCATGTCGCGACCTATGCCATCCGCAAGCTCGAGGCCGCAGGCCTGGTGACGACGGGCAAGGAAGGCAAGGAAAAGACCATCCTCATCACCGACAAGGGGTCGGACGCCTGCACGCGCTACGCTCAGATCCGCGAACGCCTGCTGGTTTCCTCGACCGCGAAAGCCCGCCCCTCCGAAGAGACACTCTCCGAGATCGCCGCCGTCCTGCGTTTCATGTCGGGCGCCTATGAACAGTCCGCGCGCGCCGCGACCACATTGTAACGAGGAAGACCGCGTGACTGTCGAAATGCCTGCGCCCCTGCTCGCCGTCGAGAAGCTTTCCGTTGCCTTCAGCGGCAACCCCGTCGTCGAAGATCTGAGCTTCACGGTCACGCCCGGGCGGACGCTCGCGATCGTCGGCGAATCCGGTTCCGGCAAATCCGTGACGTCCCTGTCGATCATGCGGCTATCCGACATGATGGGTGGCCAGTTCCCCTCAGGCCGCATTCTGTTTCGCGGCAAGGGTGGCGAGATCGACCTGACGAGCGCGCCGCAGAAGACCATGCGTGCGATCCGCGGCAAGGAGATCGCCATGATCTTCCAGGAGCCGATGACCTCGCTGAACCCGGTCTTCACCATCGGCGACCAGGTCGCCGAAGTGCTGATGCTGCATGAGAAGATGACCAAGGCCGAGGCGCTCGCCGAGACGCGTCGGCTGCTCGACATGGTCCGCCTTCCCGACAGCGCCGAACTGATCGGCCGCTATCCGCACCAGCTTTCCGGTGGCATGCGCCAACGCGTCATGATCGCCATGGCGCTCGCTTGCCGGCCGAAGCTGCTGATCGCCGACGAGCCGACCACGGCGCTCGACGTCACTATCCAGGCGCAGATCCTGACAATCATCCGGGACCTGCAGAAGGAACTCGGCATGGCGGTGATCTTCATCACCCATGATATGGGCGTCGTCGCCGAGATGGCCGACGACGTCGTTGTGATGTGGAAAGGCCGCAAGGTCGAGGAAGGTCCGGTCGACGAGATCTTCGCCGCTCCCAAGCACCCCTATACCCAGACGCTGCTTTCCGCCGTGCCGAAGCTCGGCAGCATGGTGGGCGAAGAATTCCCGAAGCGCCTGCCGCTGACCATGATGGTCGACGGCGAGCCGAAGCGCGTCGGCGACGTCCATATCCAGCGCACCGCCCGCTATGAGGCCGCACCAATCCTCTCGGTGCGCGATCTCGTCACCCGTTTCGACGTGCGCAAGAACCTTTTCGGCAAGGCGACGCACCGCGTGCACGCGATCGAAAACGTCAGCTTCGACATCTTCCCAGGCGAAACGCTGGCGCTCGTCGGCGAAAGCGGCTCGGGCAAGTCGACGATCGGCCGCACGATCCAGCAGCTCCAGAACGCGACATCGGGCGAGATCCTCTTCGACGGCCGGCCCGTCTCGGCGATGAGCTATGCCGAGCGGCAGAGACTGAAGCAGGAAATCCAGTACATCTTCCAGGACCCGTTCGCCTCGCTCGACCCGCGCAAGACCGTGGGCTTCTCGGTCGCCGAGCCGATCCGCACCCATGGGCTGATCCTCGGCGAAAAGGATATCGAAAAGCGCGTGCATGAACTGCTCGAGCGTGTCGGCCTGACGGCCGCGCACGCCCGGCGTTATCCGCACGAGTTCTCCGGCGGCCAGCGCCAGCGCGTCTGCATCGCCCGAGCGCTCGCCTCACGCCCGAAGCTGATCATCGCGGACGAAGCGCTGTCCGCCCTCGACGTCTCCATCCAGGCGCAGATCATCAACCTCTTCATGGAGCTGCAGGAGCAGGAAGGCCTCGCCTATCTCTTCATCAGCCATGACATGGCGGTGGTCGAGCGCATGAGCCATCGCGTCGCCGTGCTCTATCTCGGCCAGATCATGGAATTCGGCAGCCGCCAGCAGGTCTTCGAAACGCCATCCCATCCCTATACCCGCCGGCTGCTTTCCGCCGTCCCGGTCGCCGAGCCCGGCAAGGGCCGCGAGCGCGCTTTGCTGGAAGGCGAAATCCCGAGCCCGATACGTCGCGTCGGCAACGAACCCGCGGTTCTGCCCCGCAAAGAAATCGCCCCCGGCCATTTCGTGGCCAAGGGTGCGTGAGCCGCTTTCTTTTTCAGAAGAAGGCTGTCGAAACAGGAGTGAGTAAATGATCAACAAAAAGGGGATCCACGCCGCCTTCATCGCCCTCGCGATGGCCGGCAGTTTCATGACCGCAGCCCCGGCCTTTGCCGCAGGCACGCTGACGGTGTCGTCGCCGCAGGATCCGGGTAGCTGGGACCCGGTCGACACCTTCCTCGTCAACTGGGCGTCCGTCGCCACCAACATCTATGACGGCCTCACCTATCGCGGCCCGGATCTCAAACTCGTGCCCGGCCTTGCCACCGCGTGGGAAGAGCTCGACGGCGGCAAGCGCCTGCGCTTCACGCTGCGCGAAGGCGTCAAGTTCCACAATGGCGAGCCATTCAATGCCGAAGCGGTAAAATTCACCTTCGACCGCCTGCTCGGCGAGGAAGGCTCGAAGGGCCCGCAGAAGTCCAACTATGCCGTGATCGAAAAGGTCGAGATCATCGACGAGAAGACTGTCGATCTGCATCTGAAGACCCCGGATCCGGTGCTGCTCACCAAGCTTGCCGGCTATGGCGCAATGATCGTGCCGCCGAAGTACATCCAGGAGAAGGGCGAGGACTATTTCAACGCCCATCCGGTTGGTACCGGCCCGTTCAAGTTCGTCTCCTACGAGCCGAAGGTCGGCATCAAGCTCGAAGCCTTTGCCGATCATTGGGGCGGCGCGCCGAAGCTTTCGAACCTCAACTACCGCTTCATCTCGGAGCCGGCGACCGCCGTTGCCGAACTGCAGGCCGGCCGCGTCGATCTCGTGATCCCGCCGACCATTCCGATCGGCATGATCCCGACCATCCAGGACGACAGCAACCTGGAGATCATCACCAGCGCCGGCCCGACGGTCTACGCTCTTCGCTTCAACACCCGCGACGGCATCACCAAGGATCCGAAGGTCCGCAAGGCGCTCATCCTCGGCGTCGACCGCGACACCATCATCCAGTCGATCCTCGGCGGCCAGGCGGACCCGATCGCCAGCTTCCAGGGCAAGCTCTCCTTCGGCTTCGACCCGGCGATGAAGCCGCTTCCCTACGATCCCGAACAGGCCAAGGCCCTTCTGAAGGAAGCCGGTGTTGCGCCGGGCGCCTCCGTGCAGATCGACGTTCGCGGCAACGATGCGACCTTCAACGAGGTCGTACAGGCGATTGCCAGCTACCTGCAGCTGATCGGCATCAACGCGACGATCAAGCCCTATGAAACCAACGTTCTGCTGAACGACATCATCCCGGCCGGCAAGACCGGCGCGATGTTCCAGCAGTCCTGGGGTGGCTGGACACTCGACTACGACAACACCGCCTACTCCATGTACCACTCCGGCGAAAAGTGGAATCCCTACGACCAGGATGCGGAACTCGACAAGCTGCTCGAATCCCAGCGTTCGATCACCGATCGGGCCAAGCGCGAGGAGATCCTCAAGCAGATCGCCAACTACGCCGCCGACCGGTCGCTCGAGATGCCGCTTTACAACCTCAATGCCATCTTCGGCGTGAGCAAGCGCGTCAAGAACTTCACCCCGGTGCCGGACAGCCGCCTACGGCTCACGGACGTGACGGTCGAGTAAACAATCCGGTCCGCCGCCGCGCGTGAGGCGGCGGACCATTTTCTTTAAAGGGCGGGTCACTTGGCCGGATTTCTGATCAAACGTTTTCTGCAGGCGGTCTTCGTCGTGTTCGTCGTGACACTGACCGTTTCCTATGCCATCCGGTTCACCGGCGACCCGGCCCTGATGCTGGCGCAGGGCGCCGGCAGCGTGACTGAGGAAGACCTCGTGCGCATCCGCGAGGGGCTCGGCCTCAACCAGCCCTTCCTTTCGCAATATGCCGACTTCATCAAAGGCATGTTCACGCTCGATTTCGGCCGCTCCTTCCTCGGCGGCACCCCGGTTTCGCAGCTGATTGCCTCTGCCCTGCCGGCGACCATGCTGCTCGCTTTCGCCTCGCTGATCGTCTCGATCGCGATTTCCATCCCGCTCGGTATCCGCGCCGCCGTTGCGCGCGGCAAGTGGGCAGATCAGACGATCCGCATCCTATCGCTGATCGGCCTGTCCTTCCCGAACTTCTGGCTGGCGATCATGCTCGTGCTGTTGTTCTCGATCGTTCTGAAATGGCTGCCACCGAGCGGCATGGACGGCTTTGCGAGCTTCATCATGCCGGCGCTGACCATGGGCATCATCCTGACGGCGACGAATGTGCGCCTGGTGCGCACCGCGATGCTGGAAACCCTGCAGTCGCAATACATCATGGTTGCCCGCGCCAAGGGCCTCAGTGAGACCAAAGTGCTCTACAAGCATGCGCTGCGCAATTGCGCGATCCCGCTGATCACCTATTTCGGCCTGCAGTTCGGCGGCCTGCTCGGCGGCATCGTCGTCGTCGAACTCGTCTTCAACTGGCCGGGCATGGGCACGCTCGCCTTCGATGCGGTCGCCTCGCGCGACTACCCCGTGCTTCAGGCGGTCATCACGGTGCTTTCCCTGATGATCGTGTTCGTCAATCTCCTGGTCGACATCGCCTATGGCCTCGTCGATCCGCGCATCCGGACGGAGTGAGCCGATGACCACCAAGGCTGCAAACACCCGTTTCGCCCGCTTCCGCAATCTCGAATTCATCCTCGGCGCGCTTCTGACTGGCGGCATCTGCCTCGCCGTCGTCTTCTCCGGCGTGCTCTTTCCGGGTGGCGTCGACAAGATCGACCTGATGGCGCGGCTGACGCCGCCCTTCGTCAACTGGGCCCATCCGCTCGGCACCGACCCGCTCGGCCGCGACGTGCTCGCCCGCGTGGTTGCCGGCGGCAAGATCTCGCTGCTCGTCGGCCTGACCTCGGTTGCCGGCGCCGTCGTCGTCGGCGTGGTCATGGGGCTCGTTTCGGGCTACTATCGCGGCTTCTGGGATATGCTCGTCATGCGCTTTGCCGACGTTCAACTCGCGCTCCCCTTCATCCTGCTTGCGATCACTTTCATCGCCATCGTCGGCGGCGGGCTGACCAACACCATCATCCTCCTGATCGTTTCGCAGTGGGTGCAATATGCCCGGCTGGTTCGCGGTTCGGTGCTGTCGCTGCGCGAGCGCGAATTCATCCAGTCGGCCCGCGCCATCGGCGTGCGCGACTACAAGATCCTGTTCCAGCACCTGCTGCCCAACCTGATCGGCCCGGTCATCGTGCTGATGACCTTGAACGTCGCCAACAACATCCTGCTTGAAAGCAGCCTTACCTTCCTCGGCCTCGGCGTCGATCCGCTGATCCCGAGTTGGGGCGGCATGCTCGCCGACGGCCGCACCTACCTGCAGAACGCCTGGTGGGTCAGCGTCTTCCCGGGCCTGGCGATCCTGCTCACCGTCCTCGGCCTCAATCTTCTCGGCGACTGGCTGCGCGACAGCCTCGACCCAACCGGTAGAACTTCACGATGACGACGATTTTCGAAGGCGCCTTCGAGCGCACGCTCGATACCCTTCTCACCACCTACGGCAAGGAAGCGGCCCGCGGCACCAAAGTCGAAGCCTGGCTCTTCGACGATGCCGCTAGCCGCAAGGCGGCGGAACAGAAGCTCGCCAGCTTTGGCGTGAAGGCGACACTCAGGAGCGCCTACAAGCCGCTGCTGCATTTCTTCCTCGAAGAGGTCGACCGCAATGCGCTCGCCAGCGTCGTCGTCGGCTATCCCCAGCATGAGGGTGCTGCGCAGAACCGCTTCCTGCTCGAAGCCTATCCGCTTGCCGCTCTGGTCGGCGATGCCGATATCCGCTTCGAGGCCGGCAGCAAGCCGGCCTTCACCTACGACGTCGCGCTGACTTTCCGCGATGGGCGCCAGCAAAGCCACGCCGTCTTCGCGCCAAACCGTATCCATACCGACTTCGTCGGTGAAACTCTGCTGTCGCCGACCGGGTGGATTCGTCTCGACGAAGGCTGCGACAAATGTCGCGAATGCCATCTCGAAACCGACTATGAGCGGCTCTTCGCGGGCACTATGCGGGCAATTGCCGACTATGCCTGGGGCGATAGCGAGCCCTATTTCGAAGAGCTCAACATCCGCGTGACCCTGCCGATCACCGACTTCCGCCTGCCCGTCGGCGAAGAGGTCTTGAGCCTTCGTGAGGCGCTGCACGAGGACTTCTATTTCTCGCTGCTCGAAGTCTTCCAGAAGAAGTCCGGTCGTCCCCTCGGCGACCGCGGGCTGAAACCCGGTCAGATCATACCGGAGATCGTCTTTGGCGTCGGCAAGCCGACCGTCGTCGTCGAAGCGCGGCCCTTGCAGGCAGGGGATGCCGAGGGCGAAGCCCAGACGCTCGAAACCGCCGAAGCGCCGCTGACGGTGGCGCAGATCCACACGGAACTCGCCGCGATCGATGGCCAGCCCTTCGAGGCACAGTCGCGCGCCGGCCGGCCGGTGAAGGCCCGCTACCACAAGGGGACTGATGCGCCGGTCATGATCAGCGGCGGCCAGCATCCGAACGAGACGACCGGCATCGTCGGGGTGCTGCGCGCAGCCCAGGCGCTTGCCGCCCGCTCAGGCACCCATTTCACCATCTCGCCGCTCGAAAACCCCGACGGCTACGCCGTGCACCAGCGGCTGCGGGTGGACAATCCGCTGCACATGCATCACGCCGCCCGCTACACAGCACTTGGCGATGACCTCGAATACCGCACTGGCGCAGCGCTCAACGAGCGCGAAATCCGCAAGGAAGCCGAACGCCTGACCGGCGCACAATTGCACGTCAACCTGCACGGCTATCCCTCGCACGAATGGACCCGGCCGCTTTCGGGCTACGTGCCGCGGGGCTTCGCCATGTGGACGCTGCCCAAGGGCTTCTTCCTGATCATGCGCCATCATGCCGATTGGACCGACCGCGCCGAACGGCTGGTCGAGGCAGTCACCGAGCGGCTCGCCAAGGTTCCTGGCCTGCTCGCCTATAACGACGCGCAGATCGCGCTCTACGAGACCCACGCCGGCGAAACCGGCTTCCGGATCATCAACGGCTTTCCCTGCATGATCTCGGTCGACGACCGCCACACGGCGCCGCTGACGCTGATCACCGAATATCCGGACGAGACCATCTATGGCGATGCCTTCATCGCTGGCCACGACGCCCAGAAGGAAACGGTGCTTGCCGCCTACGACGCGTTTCAGCGGATGATGGCCATCGCCTAAAGCCTCACAGGGCGACGGTATCCAGTGCCGCCGCCCAAAAGCCGACCCCTTGAGCGTTCCCCGCAAGCGACAAGCCGCCGCTGGCGATTTTGGCCATCCGACGCCCCACCACCGAATACGGTAAAGCCTGACGAGGCTGCATTGCCGTGCCATTGCGTGTCCCGCTAGAACCGGCACACGCCCGCGCACCCATGCGCCGCAACGTTGCTGCAATCCTCGTCGACCAGACGTGAGGCAACATCTATCGTATTCGGAGAATTCAATGCGCCTGCTCCTTGTCGAGGACGAGCTGGAAATGGCGGCGGCGCTCAGCGCCGCGCTCGGTCGCTACGACATGATCCTGGATCATGCGCCAACGCTCGACCATGCATTGGCGGCGCTCGCCAATCACGTGCATGACGGCATCATCCTCGATCGCCAATTGCCCGATGGCGACGGGCTGTCACTGATCCCGCGCGTCCGTGCGCTGAAATCCGGAATTCCCGTGATCGTTCTGACCGCGCGTGGCGCGGTCGACGAGCGTGTCCGTGGCCTCGACATGGGCGCCGACGACTACCTCGCCAAGCCCTTTGCCGTGGAAGAACTGTTGGCGCGGATCCGCGCCCTCATGCGGCGTTCGCCGGATATCGCCCCCATGACGGCGCGCATCGGCAAACTCGTCTTCGATTTCGACGGCAGGCAGGCGCAGGTGAACGGCCAGTTGCTTGACCTGCCCCGTCGCGAACTGCTGGTACTGGAAACGCTGGCGCGGCGGCAGGGCCGCACGGTGCAGCGCTCGACCTTGGAGGAGTCTGTCTACGGCTACGATGACGAGATCCAATCCAACTCGCTCGACGCGCATGTCTCGCGACTACGCCGGAAGCTTGCCGACACCGGCGCCGGCGTGGAGATCCACAGCATCCGCGGCGTTGGTTATCTGTTGAGGCCTTCGCCATGAGCACGTCATCCGTCAACTCGTTGAAGAAGCGCCTGATCTGGCAGATCCTCACCTTTCAGGTGCTGCTGTTGATGGCGGTCATCGCCGGCCTCATGGCATTGCTGACGCGCGCCGATCTTGGCGGAAAGTTCCTCGATGCCGACGCAGCTTCGGTCGCCGCCGGAGCGATCCGCTCGCAGCCCGCGGGTGGACTGACGCTGGTCGAGACACCGCAATTGCTCGCCATGCGGGCCGAGTCGCCGGATTTCTGGTTCGTCGCGAGAAACGAACGCGGCGACATGATCCGCAGCGGCCCCGTGCCGGACGCCTATCGCGGCATTGGCGAACATCTGGATCGGATCGCCTTTGGCGATATCCGAGACAGCGTCGAGCCCTACACGCTCTCGTCGATCGTGCGCTCGGTGACCACGGAAAGCGGAACCTACACGGTGCTCGCCGGCGGCGGCCGGTTGTGGAGCGCGTCCTTCGCGGTTTTCCTGCTGGCAAACCTGGTGCTGCTGCCGATCGTGCTCATCGTCGTGCTGATCCCGGCCCTTGCCATCCCGATCATCGTCAGGCGTGCCTTTGCCGGCCTCGCCGATATGGTCGATCAGGCCAAGAAGATCGACGTCGATCGCCGCGGCGCCCGCTTGTCCGATCATCGGGTTCCCGGCGAAGTGCGTCCGCTGGTCGAGGCATTCAATGGCGCGCTGCAGCGACTCGACGAGGGGTACGAACGGCGACAGCGCTTCATTCTGGATGCGGCGCATGAACTGAGGACTCCGGTCGCCATCCTGCAGACGCGGCTGGAAAGCATGGACGCCGGGCCGCTCAGAAACCGCCTGTTGATCGATTCCAATCGCATCGCGGGGCTTGCGGAACAGTTGCTGGACCTTGAGCGGATCGATCGCGATGGCGCGGACTTTTCCACGCTCGACCTAGTGTCGCTGTGCCGTGACGTCGCCGCCGACCTCGCGCCGCTCGCGCTTTCGGCCGGCTGCGAACTCTCCTTCGCCTCGGACGTCGAGCGTGTCGTTGCGCGCGGCGATGCCGGCGCCATTGAGCGGGCGGTCACCAATCTGGTGCGCAATGCCATCGAGCATGCCGGTGGTCTCATCACCATCCGCGTCGAACGCGGCGGCGTGATCGAGGTCACCGATGAAGGCCCCGGCATTCCCGAACGCGAGCGTGAACGCATCTTCGAGCCGTTCCATCGCCTGCAGCCACGCGACCACGGCGCCGGCCTCGGCCTGCATCTGGTCAGCGAAATCGTCGGTCGGCATAAGGGCCACATTTCCGTTGTCGATGAACCCGCCGGCGGCGCCTGCTTCCGCATCACCTTGCCCGCGGCATGATACAGATCGCGCGGCTCCCAACATGATTAATAGACAATTAATAACGAAATCAGCAGCTTAGGTAATTTGTGCAATGTTGGCGCAATCCGTGGAGCCGACAAAGGATGCGCATCTTCCAAGCTTCGCGACCACGCTACCCGGCACGAGACGCGAATTGGAAGAGCGAAAGCGCCGCGAAGGGCGCCCTAATCCAATCCACGGAGCAATATCATGCGGCAATCCAGCAAGTTTTCGATCTGGTCCAGTCTCACCCTGCTAACCTTCCTCGGCGTCCAGCAGTCCCAGGCGACCGACTTCTCCGTGCCCGATTATCAGGATCCGCCAGCATTCAGCTGGAGCGGCGCCTATGTCGGTGCGCATGGTGGCCTCGGCTTCAGCGGCAGCCCCAATCCCTTCGCCGATCGCAATGGCGTCGCGCTCGGCGTCCAGGCCGGCTACAACATGCAGGCGGGCCCGGGCATCGTCGGTGCCGAGATCGAGGGCTCCTACCTCGGCGACACGGAGCACAAGGTCAATGGTGGCAAGCTCAAGGAAAAATGGCGCGGTGCGATCAAGGCGAAGGCCGGCCTCACCTTCGACCAGACGCTCGTCTACGGCACAGCCGGCTATGCGATGACCAACTACAAGAAAGGCGGCGATGTTCGCAACGACGTCGGCTTCAAGGGCGGTTATCTCGTTGGCGCCGGCATCGAGCAAGCCTTCGCAGGCGGCCTGTCGGCCAAGCTTGAGTACAACTACATCATGACGCCCGATGTCCGCACCAGCACCGTTTCAGGCTCCAGTGAAAAGGACATCAACAGCCACGTCATCAAGGCCGGTATCAACATGCGCTTCTGACGGGGCCGCCGGTTCGCAGCGGCGCCCTGCTAAGCCGACGACCTTCCCGAAAGGGGGCCTGCCGTTGCAGGCCCGGCAAACGGCAGGGCGTCACGCCGAAATCGGATCACTCCGCCGCTTCCCTCGCCAACGGCTCTGATGTCGCCAGCCGGCGCCAGATCGGCGCCATGGTGGCGGCGATCTCACCGTAGATCGCGAAGCGCCGGTCATAGTGTGCACCGAGCGCGGCATTCGGTCGGTAGTGGCGGTCGGTTTGCACCATCGCCGCAGCTCCGGCGGAAATGTCCGCAAAGAGACCGATGCCGGCACCCGCGGTGATCGCAGCACCAAGCGCGCCGGTCTCGCGCGAACGCGCGACCGTCACCGGCACATCAAGCACATCCGCAAAGATCTGCGGCCAGATCAGGCTGCGCGATCCGCCGCCTGAGAGCACCGCCTCGTCGAAACCCGCGCCTGCAGCTCGCATCGTCGCGATGTGCTGCCGATGTCCGAAGGCGACGCCTTCGAGCACGGCACGGACCAGATGGCCCTTGGTGTGCCAGCCGGCGACACCGTAGAAACCCGCCCGCGCGTTGCCATCCTGCTGCGCTCCATAGAGAAACGGGTGGTAGAGCGGATCGTTCGCCGCAGGCGCGACCTCGGCCGCCAATTGGCAGCACAGATCGAAGGGTGAGCAGCCGTCCTTGCCGTCGTGTGGAAACAGTTCCCGTACCAGCCATTCGAGATTGGCGGCAGACGTCGCGCTCGCCTCGATCGCCATGTAGCGGTTTCGATCGAAGGTCGAGAACATGAAGATCGGATTGCTGAGGTCCGGCTTTTCGATGATGACCTGGTTGATGCTCCAGGTACCGGCAATGATCGAGGCCGCTCCGGTCTTTGTCACGCCGGATCCTATCGCCGAGGCGACGACGTCGAAGAGGCCGCCGACAACAGGCGTACCGGCCGCCAGTCCCGTTTGCACGGCTGCCTCTTCACTCACCCTTCCAACGATCGCGTCGCTTTCGGCGAGATCGGGCAACAGATCCATGCAGTCGTGAAGGCCATAGGCCTTCATCAGCCCATCGTCATAACGTCGCCCGGCGACGTCGAGCAGCCCCGCTCCACTCATGTCGGAGACGTCGCTGACGCGGGCACCGGTCAGGCGATTGACGACGAAGTCCTTGCAAAGAAACACCGTGCCGATCTTAGCGAAGAGGTCCGGGCGAAAGCGTTTCAGCCAGGCAAGCAGCGTCGGCGTCTGCGATGGCCAGGGCCGCTGCCCGGCGATCGGATAGGTGCGCTGGCCGACGCCTTCGGCTTGCCATTCCTCCACGAGGCCGGCTGCGCGGGTATCGAGCGACTGGATGCCGATCAAAGGCGCGCCGCTACGATCGAGCGCATAGAGGCCGTTGCCATGCCCGGCGCAGCCGATCGCAGCGATCTCATCAGCACGGATACCGGCACGCTCGATACAGGCGCGGATCACCACCTTTGCGTGGCTCCAGAGCTCACCGAGCCCTCGCTCGACATGGCCGGGCGTCGGAACCTGGCTATGCCCTTCCTCAGCGGCCATCGCGATCTCGTTGCCCTCTCGGTCAAATAGCACCGCCTTGATCACGGTGTTCCCGGCGTCGATCCCGAGCAGATACTCTCCCATGCGCGAACCCCTCCCAAGGTTCTAAATCCGTTCGACCGAGACGTCGCCGCTGTCCTCCACGGCGACGCGCTCCACCCTGTCACAAGAGGCGTCGCGCCCTGAGGCGCGATGCCGTCCCAGCCAATCTCAGCCGCGCTGATAGAGCGCGTAAGCTTCTTCGCCGCCCGCATCCTCATGGATGATCGCCATCAGCCCGCGCACGACGGCGCTCGGATTGGCGTGCTGGTAGATGTTGCGGCCATAGACCATGCCCATTGCGCCCTGGCGCATCAAGGCCGCCGATTTGGCAAAGACGTTGCGCAGATCTTCTTTGCCGCCGCCGCGCACCAGGACCGGGCAGCGCGCCGCCTCGACGACCCTGTGGAAATCTTCCGCGTTGGTGGTCGGGTCCGCCTTGACGATATCGGCTCCCATCTCGCGCGCAAGCCGGGTCAGGGTCACGATCTTCTCGGCATCGCCATCGACCATGTAACCGCCCTGTTCGGTCACCGGCTGCATGACCAGGGGCTCGATCATCAGCGGCATGCCGTATTTGTCGCAATCGGCCCGCACCCGCGAGATATTGGCGACGCATTGGCGGAAGAGATCGGGCTCGTCCGGCAGCATGAACAGGTTGACGACGACGCAGGCGGCGTCCATCGCCAGCGCGCCGATCAGCGGCTCGGCCTCGTTCTGCAGCACCGCCCACATGTGCCGGTGGCGGATGCGGTTATAGGGGTTGCCCATGTCGAGACGCATGACGAGCGCCGGCTTGTCCTTGCCGGGCACGTCCTGCAAGAGGTCAGCCTGGCCATAGTTCATCTGGATCGCGTCCGGTGCCGCCGCAACCAGAGCCTTCACCACGGCGGACATGTCTTCGAGACCATTGAGGAAGGACGGTTCATTGCAGACGCCGTGATCGATCGCGACATCGAGGCAACGTCCACCACCGAAAAGACGGTTCATCCGGACCTTGCTGTTGTTTCGCATAATGCACTCCTTTGTTCATTCCGTGCGGAAAGGGTTTCCTCGTCGACGCCATGGCGCTCGGCGAGGAGGGTGAGAAAGCGTTTGCGCTCGTGATCGGCGAGGGGCAACGACCAGTGTTTTTCGCTCGCGAGCAAGGCGAGTGCGGCGTCGGCCATGTCGAGCGAGAGTTCGCCAGATATCGCCAGCGTCGTGCGGCGCAGCAGGAGATCGTCGAGATGCTCGACGGCCTCGTTGCGGACCAGGAACTGCAGCTCCCGCGCGGAGTAATCCGGATATGGCAAGGCGTGATCGGCACCGCCAGCGATGAAATCGGCGATCTGCCTCGAGCCCGTTCCATAACGCGTAAACAGCGTGCGCATGCGCTCGCGCGAAAGTCCGGTGGATGCCGCGACGTCGTCGATCCATGTATCGCGATCGGACGGATACTGCCGCCCGCCGCCAATGGCGCGTTCGCCGGTACTGACACGGCGCGCCCGGCCCAGACGCTCCAATGTGAGATCTGCCGCCATTTCGCCGAAGGAGCGGAAGGTCGTCCACTTGCCGCCGATCATGCACAGCACCGGCGGGCCATCGTCGACTGCTTCGACGAAGGTGCAGAAATGGTCGCGCGGGATGCGTCCGGTAAAACTGTCCTCGCTTGCCGGCAGCGGCCGCACGCCCGAGAACTGGAAGACCACCTCCTCCCGCCGGATCTTGATATCAGGCAGAACCCAGGCGAGCGACTGCAGGATGTAGTCACGCTCGTCCGGTTCGCAGCGCACCGTTTCCGGGTCGTCGACGCGGATATCGGTCGAGCCCACCAGCACCTTGCCGAGATAGGGAAAGAGGATGCAGATGCGGCCATCCTCGTTCTCATAATAGATCATATGGCCGTCGAGCGCTTCCATCAGCGCCGCGTTGTCGATGATGAGATGCGATCCCTTGGTGCCGCCCATCAGCGGCGCCGGCTTTGACGTCGAGGGAAACAGCGCTCCGTTGGCGATATCGATCCAGCCGCCAGTGGCGTTGATGATAAGCGTGGGCTCGATCGTAACGACCGCGCCGCTGACACCGTCCTTCAGCTCGTATCGCCCGGGCGCCGCAAGGACCAGTTCGGCATAGTTGAGCGCATGGGCATGTGGGCCGGCAGCAAGTCCGTCCTTCAGGAGCTCGAGACCGAGACGCTCCGGCTGGCTGACCCAGGCGTCGTAGTAGGTGGCAGAACTCTTGATGTCGGGATTGAGCGCCGGCCAACGGGCAAGCGTCGCGCGCCGGCCTCGAAAGGCGTGCTTCGGCATCAGGGCCCGCTTGCGCGTCAGGAAATCATAGATGCCGAGGCCCAGCTTGACCGCAACGGCGCCGCGACGGCTCGGACGGCGGGTCAGCCCCATAAACCGCACGGCCCCGTTGGCGAGACCGGAAAAAATATCGAAGATCGGCACCGTCGTTGGAAGCGGCGCCACGTAATGCGGCGCGTTCTTGAGCAACCGGTCACGCTCGACGAGCGATTCCCGCACCAGGCTGAACTCGCCGTTTTCGAGATAGCGAAGGCCGCCATGCACCATGCGCGACAGCGCAGCACTGGCGCCCGAACAGTAGTCGTGCTTCTCGACGAGCAGCACGTTTATCCCTTGCAGCGCCAGCTCGCGAAAGACGCTGAGGCCGTTGATGCCGCCGCCGAGGACGCACACGTCCACCTTCGGGCTCTCTACGAGCCCGTTGAAAATCTCTTCACGGTTCATGATGCCAGCCCGTTACCTGTCCATGTTGACGAGCTTCGCCGCGATCGCCGCGTCGATTCCCTTAAGGTCTTCTTCGTCGAGCCGGATCGTACCCGCTCGGGCATTGTCGAGCGCCTGGCCCGGATTGCGTGCACCGCAGAGCGCGAAGGTCACGCCCTCCTGTGCCAGCGTCCAGGCAATCACGATCTGGGCAATCGTCGCGCCATGTTTCTCGGCGATCGACCGGATCGACTTGGCAAAGGCTGCGACCTTCTCGCGATTGCCGACGGAGAAACGTGGATTATCGCGCCGCTGGTCGTCGCCCGAGAAGACGCGCTCCGGCCCGATGCCGCCCGAAAGAAGACCGAGCGCCAGCGAGGAATAGCTGAGCGTCGCGACGCCGTTGCGCCTCGTCAGTGGCAAAAGATCGGCTTCGATCTCGCGATCGATCATGCTGAAGCGTTCCTGGATCGCATCAAGCCCGCCGATTGCGATGTATTGTTCCAGTTCGCCGCGGCCGACATTGCTGGCGCCGATCGCCCTGATCTTGCCCGCCTGGCGCAGCTCTTCGAGGGCGGCCATGGTTTCCTCAATCGGCGTCGTCGGGTCCTGCCAGTGGGTGATGTAGAGGTCGATATAGTCGGTGCCGAGCCGCTTCAGGCTCTGCTCGACCTCATGGCGGATGGCGTCGCGGCCGAGGTAGCGATGCACCGGCTTGCCGTCCTGGTCGAAGAAGTGCCGCCCCTTGTCCGTATGCCAGACGAGACCGCATTTGGTGGCGATGATGGCCTTGTCGCGCCGGCCGGCAAGCGCCTTGCCGACGATTTCTTCCGAACGCCCGAGGCCGTAGGCGGGCGCCGTGTCGATCAGCGTCACGCCGGCGTCGAGCGAGGCCTGGATCGCGGCGATCGATTCCCGCTCGTCGGTGCCGCCCCACATCCAACCGCCGATCGCCCAGGTGCCGAGCCCGACGGCCGAAGCCTTCACGCCCGATCGGCCGATCTCGCGCATCAACTGTTCCCCACTCATGCCAGAAGTCCCTTTTCGCTTGCCATGGCGAGCACACGCTCACCGGTCGCCTCGTCCGTCACCAGTGTATCGAGATGCCGCCCGCGCATGACGCTGAGGATCGGCCCGGCCTTGTTCGGGCCGCTTGCCACTCCGATCTTCGTCGGGATCGAGGCAAACTCCTCAAGCGTCAGCGACACCAGCGAACGGTTGAGGCTGTAGTCGCAGACGCGGCCCTGTTCATCGAGCAGATGGGCGAGCAGTTCGCAGCTCGCGCCGGAGCGCTCGATCGCCGCCCGGTCGGTGCTCGATGACGGATGCAGGTCGTAGTAGCTCGAATCGTCTGACAGGATCGAACCGATGCCAACCACCGCGACCTTCGCCTCTCGCGCCCTGCCGAAAACGTCGGCCACCGCGCGCATATTGATCAGCATCGCCCGCTCGGCAGCGCTGTCGGCAAAAAGCGGCGCATGGATCTGAAAGGACCGGCCGCCGAGCCGGTCGGCCATCAGCGTCGAGACGTGGTTGACGTCGGTATAGTGCTTGCCCTGGACGCAGCCGGTCGCCGGGATGACCTCGACATCGAAGCGGCGCGGTGCCTGCAGCCCGGCAACGACGGCGCTGACGCCCTTGCCGCCGGTGATGCAGATGGTGTCACCATCGCCGATCTCTTCGAGCAGCAGACGCGCCGCCGCCTCGCCGACCGCCTGAAGGGCGGTCTGCTGGTTGTCGGAGACAGTGGGCACGACGATCGCACGGCGGATGCCGCCGATCGCCAGCAGCTGCTCTTCCATGTCGACCAGCGGCTCGATCGGCGATTTGATCTTGATCTCGACCAGGCCGAGCTGGCGGCCGCGCTTGATCAGCCGGTTGACGGTCGGCTGCGAAATGCCGAGCCGGTCGGCGATCTGCGACTGGGTCAGCCCTTCGAGGAAATGCAGGACGAGCGCCTGGTGCATCTGCCTTGCGACGACAAGTTCTTCGCGCGCATTCGAAACCGGGGACAGCGTGGATTTGGCAATCGGCATGTTCAGACGGCCTTCCGCTTGTGCAGCAAGTGGTCGATGGAAACGGCAGCTAAGAGAATGCAGCCTTTGATCATGTCCTGCCAATAGACGGACACGTCGAGCAGGATCAACGAACTGGTGACGACCGAAAGCAGCGCGATGCCGAGAATGGCGCCGAGGATCGTGCCCGAGCCGCCGTTGAGCGAGGCGCCGCCGATGACGGCCGCCGCAATGATGTTGAGCTCCATGCCGACGCCGAAGGTCGGCGTCGCGGCTCCGAAGCGCGACATGTAGACGACGCCGGCGACACCGGCGAGCGTCGAGCAGAGCACCGTCACCCAGAACTTCACCTGCTTGGTCTTGATGCCAGAGTAGAGCGCCGCCTTCTCGTTGCTACCGGTATAGAACACCTTGCGGAAGGCGGTTGCCCGACGGAGCAGGAAATCGAAGAGGATGACGACGGCGACGAAGATCAGGATGACATAGGGGACACCATGGAAGGTGCCCTGCCCCACCGCCTTGAACGAGGCCGGCAGCGTGAAGAGCGACAGCGGCGTGCCCTTGGTGATGACGAGGCAAAGGCCGCGCACGATGACCATCGCTGCCAGCGATGTGATGAAGTGGTTGAGCCCGACGACGGTGACGAAGAAGCCCATGATCATGCCGATCATGCTGCTGGCGAGGATGCCGACCAGCGAGGCCGTCCAGGGATCGACGCCGGCAAGAAACAGCGAACCGGCAAGCACCATGGCGAAGCAGACCACCGAGCCGACGGCAAGGTCGATGCCGCCGACGATCAAGAGGATCGTCATGCCGACGACGACGATGCCTTCGACCGAGAAGCTCATCAGCATGGCGCGCATGTTGCCGAAGGTGAGAAAATGCGGCGATGCGAAGCTCATGACGAGCCCAAGCGCCAGGATGATCGCGATCAGCCCGGCTTCGCGCATCGTGCCAATGCGCTTCCAGGCCGGCACCGCCCTCTCGGTTGCAACCATCGTATCAACTGCCATTTCCGCCTCCTCGGCTCTTTCCGTTCTTTCAGGCGACATTTGCTGCCCTGCCTGCCGCGATCCGATCCGTCGGCGTCACGCCGGACGCCAGGCGGATCACCGCCTCCTCGCTCATTTCAGTGTCATCGAGTGCGCCAGCAATCGTGCCCTCGCGGATGACCAGCACCCGGTCACAGAGCCCGAGCAGCTCCGGCAGTTCCGACGAGATCACGACGATGCCGATGCCGGTTTCCGCAAGCTCGCGCAGCAACCGGTGGATCTCGGATTTCGCGCCGACGTCGATGCCCCGCGTCGGCTCGTCCATCAGGATCACCTGGGGGCGGACGGCCAGCTGCTTGGCGATCGCCACCTTCTGCTGGTTACCGCCCGAAAGCGACGAGACCGGCATGTCGATGCCGCCCATGCGCACGCCAAGGCGGCGGACGAACTCACGCGCCAGATCGGCCTCGGCCCTGGAATTCAACAATCCGAGCGGGCCAGTCAGCGTTTTCAGATCGAGGACCGAGATATTCTGGGCGATCGACAGGTCGATGAAGACGCCTGAGCCCTTGCGATCCTCGGAGAGGTAGACGATGCCGGCGTTGACCGCGTCGCGGTAATTGGCGATGCGCTGCGGCTTTCCGCGCAGAGCGACCTCGCCCGTCGATTTCGCCCGCAGACCACAGATCGCTTCGGCGATTTCGGTGCGCCCCGAACCGATCAGGCCGCCGATGCCGAGGATTTCGCCGCGCTTCAGATCGAAGGAAACACTGTCGATGCGGTCGCCGTCGCTCAAGTTGCGGACCGAAAGGATGGGTTCGCCCGAGCGCGCTTCCGGCGCCTGTTTCGGCGGATAGAGCTGGCTGATCTCGCGGCCGACCATGCGGCGCACGACGTCATCAGGCGTGACGTCCGCAATCTTCTCGGTGACCACATGGCGACCATCACGAAACACGGTGACCCGATCGCAGAGCGAAAAGATCTCCGCCATGCGGTGGCTGATATAGATGATCGAAATGCCCGCGGCCTTGAGATCGCGGACGATGCCGAACAGCGCCTGGGCTTCCGCTTCCGTCAGCGCCGCCGTCGGTTCGTCGAGGATCAGCACGCGGCAGTCGAGCGTCAGCGCCTTGGCGATCTCGACGAGTTGCTGGCTGGAAATGCCGAGGTCGGCGACCTTCCGGCGGACGTCGATCGGTGCCAGCCGGTTCATCACACCTTGCGCCTCGCGCTCAAGCGCGCGGTAATTCATCAGCGGCGAGCGGCGGCGATTGGTGGCGGCCATGAACATGTTTTCTGCCACCGTCGCGTCCGGGCAGAGCGCGATCTCCTGGTGGACGAGGCCGATCCCGAGCGTCTGGGCGATCGCCGGAGAGCCTATTTTGACAGGTGCTCCGTCAACGAGGATCTCGCCCTCGTTCGGCTGCAGCACACCGGCAATGATGTTCATCAGCGTGGATTTGCCGGCGCCGTTTTCGCCGCAGAGCGCGTGGATTTCTCCCCGCTCCAGCTGGAAATTCACCTCGGTCAACGCCTTCACCGCACCGAAATGCTTGGTGACGCGCCGGACCTCCAGAACCGGTTGTGCTGTCATGCCGTCCTCCACCCGTATCATTGGCTGCCCGGAGCGGACCGGGCAGCCATTTTTCGCCCTTACTCGTCGATACCCTTGGTACCACGACGCTTCAGGTACTTGTCCCAGTAGAAGTCGTCGGCATTCTCGGCTGTGACGATCGAGAGACCATTGTCGACGAAGGGGATGCTCATCGGGTTGAAGCCGGCGCGCTTGGCGTCGTTCATCGGGTCGATCAGTTCCGGGTGCTTGGCCATCCACAGCAGCATGAAGCCCATATAGCCCTGCATGCCCTGGTTCGGGTTGATGGAGCCGAAGACTTCGCCGGCCTTGATCATGTCGAGGATGTTGGCGTTGACGTCGGCGCACATGACGAGCACCTTGCCGCCGCTTTCCTTGCTGGCCTGGGCCGCACCGATGGCAGAGTTCGCTTCCGGCATGAAGACTGCGCCGAGGTTCGGATTGGCCTGGATGATGCTCATCAGGCCCTGATAGGCCTTGTTCGGATCCTGGTTCGAGGCGGCGCGGCCGACGAGCTTCATGTCAGGCCACTTCTCGGCCATGCGATTGACGAAGGCGGTGATGCGCTTGTCGTGGTTGTCCTGGCCGGGGTTTTCGAGAACCGCGTACTCGCCCTTGCCGCCCATCTTCTCGGCGATCGCGTCGGCGGCGTAGGTGCCTTCGCGGCTGTTGTCCGAGGTGATGAAGGAAACACGCTTCGACAGCGGCGAGTCCGCGGCGAAGGTGACGACGGCCGTGCCCTGGTCGATCGCCCGGTTGATCGGCTCGATGAACGGATCGGAGTTCATCGGGTGCACCAGTATCCCGGCCGGATTCTGGGCGAGCGCCTGGTCGAAGGTGGCGATCTGCTTGTTGACGTCATACTCCGGCGTGCCGGTATATTCGGTCTCGCAGCCGAACTGCTGGCCGGCCTGCTTGAACATCTCATAGACCGGGAACCAGTATTCGACGCCGGATACCATGACGTTCATGACGTATTTTTCGCCGGGCTGGCAGCGAAACGGGTTTGTCGTTTCGGCGCTTGCCGAACCGGCCCAGAATGACGTTGCAATGACCGCCAGAGCGGTCGTGCTGAAAAATTTGCGCACGCGTTCCTCCTCGGGGCCGAAGCCCCTCCCAAAAACCGATGGACCGCCTGTTTGCGGCCGCTGAATATGTGAGTTCGCCGGAACTCCTCCTCGACTTCCGACGATTGCGATTAAAGCCGCGGACTCACCGTCTGTCAATATAATTCATGGCATGAATAATAATTCATGCGCGATGTGAAAAAACAGCGAGGGGTGGCCTTCAATCTGCTGTCACGGGGATCGGCTAGAGGGCAGCGATGGCCACCCTGCAACAGATCGCCTTTCATGCCGGCTGCTCGCTGGCGACCGTCTCGCGCGTGCTCAACGGCGAAGGCCCCGTCAGCGACGAGATGGTACGGCGCGTGCGTCGGGCCGCCGCCGAGCTCGGCTATCGGCCGGCGACGGCCGCGGGGCGCACCGCCAGCCGCAGCCAACCGGTCGTCGGCGTGCTGGTGCCGAGCGTCACCAACCCGGTCTTCGCCGCCTCGCTTGCCGGCATCCAGCACCGCATGCAGGTAGCAAGCCATGGCGTTCTGATCGCGCAATCGAATTATGATCCCGCACTCGAGGCGCGCGCCGTGCGCTCGCTGCTCGAGCAGCGCCCGACCGGGCTGATCCTGACGCTCTGCGACGCCCGCACCAGCGAGGCGCTTTCGGCGGCGCTGCCGCCGACCGTGCTTCTCAACAACCGGCCCGTCGCCCGCTTCGCCGCCGCCGTCACGGTCGACAATTACCGCGCAGGCTACGAATTGACCCGGCATATCCTTGCGCATGGGCATCATCGCATTGTCGTGGTCACCGGCCATTTCCACTCCTCCGACCGGGCGCGCCTGCGTTACGACGGATATTCCGCCGCCATGCAGGAGGCGGGCGTCCAGCCGATGGAGGCTGTCGAGATCCCCTTCGTCGACGGTTACGAGAACCTCGACCTCGCGGCGGTCCTCGCGCATCACCGCCCGACGGCGATCATCGCCTCCAACGACCTTCTCGCCCTCGGCGTAATCGCGGCGCTCCGACGCGAAGGCCTTTCCGTACCGGATGATGTCTCGGTCGCCGGCTTCGACGGCATCGCCCTCGGGCGATTGATGAGCCCAACACTCACCACGATAGCGATGCCCGACGGAGACATGGGGCTTGCGGCGGCGGCGCTATTGCTCGACATGGCCGAGAACGCCTCCGGCTGCCGCCATCTCAACCTCGACTGCCGCCTCTACGCGGGCGGGACCGTTCGCCACCTCGTCTGAGCGACACAGGAACGCCGCCCGCGGAATTTCCTCCGGGGCGGCGACAATCATCAAGGAAATAGTATCAGCTACGCGGCAGCAGGCTTTCGACTTCGGCTGCAGCCTCGTCCAGCGCTTCCTTCGGCGTCGTCGACTGCTCAACGATGCGCGACAGGTTCTCGACGATCGTCTGCGTGACCTTCACGCCGTTGCTGCCGGGGAAGGCATACCAGGGGCGCATCAGCGGCATCTGCTCGAGACCGGCGCGGAACAACGGGTTTTCCTTGTAGAAGTTGGCGAGATACTCCGGCGACTTGGCGGCGAGCTCGTTGTTCGGCACGTAGCCGGTACCGGGAACGACGACCGAGGCGCCATAGGGGCCGGCGGCGAACTTCGCGAATTTCCAGGCCGCTTCCTGCTTTTCGGCATCGCGCGTCAGGATGACGACGGCATTGCCGCCGGTCGGCAGCTTGCCGTTTACCGGATCGATCAGCGGAATGTGCGCGGTGCGCAGGTCGAACTTGCCGCCAACATTCTTGATCGTGTTGCGCAGCGCCCCGGTCGTCTGGAACGCAAAGCCGATCTTGCCGGCAACGAAGGCCTGCTCGCCAGCCTGCTTGGTCAGAACCGGCAGCCCACCTTCCTTGACCATGCGGTCGAGCACGTCGACGGCCTTCTGGCCCTCCGGCCCGTTGAAGGCAACCTTGCTCTCGTCTGCACTCAGCATGTCGCCGCCGGCGCCGAAGAGCAGTGCGGAGAACATCCAGTCGTCGCCCTGCCAGCGGAAGTCGATGCCCTCGTTGCCGTCGCCGAGCGCCTTGATCTTTGCCCCGAGCGCGATGACCTCGTCCCAGGTCTTCGGCGGGCTGTCCGGGTCACCGCCGGCTTTGCGCACCAGATCGGCATTGTAGTACATGATCGGGTTGGAGGTGGCGAAGGCAAGGCCCACCTGCTTGCCGCCCACCTGGGCGAGCTTCAGGATGTTTTCTGAAAAGCCCTGCTCGGCCATATTGCCGTCCTTGGCAATGAACGGGCCGAGATCGACGGGGATGTCGCGCTCGTTGACCATGCGCAGGCGGTTGAGGCCGATGAAGGTCAGATCGGGCATCTCGGCCGTGCCTGCCTGACGCATGATCGTCTGGATGCCTTCCTCATAGGTGGCCGACGGGTTGGCGAAGGTGATCTTGATGTCGGGGTTTTCTTCCATGAACTTCTTCGAGATCGTGTCCATCACGTCCTTGAAGAACCCGGGCATCGGATAGTGGACCGTAAGCTGGGTCTCGGCGTAGGCAGGGGCTGCGAGCATCAGCGATGCGGCAGCCGCGGTGAAAAGCTGTCTCAGATGTTTCATGGGGTGCGCTCCAGGTTGGACCGTTCAGCCTTTGAGACCGGTCATGGTGATGCCCTCGACGAAGCGCTTCTGCGCCAGCAGAAATGCAGAAACGAGGGGAAGGGTAATGATGAGGGTCGCCGCCATCAGCGCGCCGTAGTCGTCGCCGGCTTCAGCCGCGCGGAAAAAGAGAAGGCCGAGCGGCGGAGTCGCGTAGTCCTGGTTGGTGACGACGATCAGCGGCCAGAAGAGGTCGTTCCAGTGGGCGACCACCGAGAAGATCGCAAAGGCGGTGATCGCTGGCCAGGCGTTCGGCACGATGACCCGTGCGACGATGCCCGCCTCCGACATGCCGTCGAGCCTTGCTGCGTGGATCAGGTCGTCGGGCATGGCGCGGAAGAACTGCAGGAACAGGAAGATCGCAAAGACCGAGATCGAGAACGGCGCCACAAGTGCTGCGTAGCTGTTCAGCACCGACAGCTTGTCGAAAGCGACATAGATCGGCAGCGCCGTCGCATGGATCGGTACCAGCAGTCCGAGCATGACCAGCACCATCATGGCGCGGGCCGCGCGAAACTTCAGCTTCGCCATGGCATAGGCGCACGGAATGGCGACGACGATCTGGATGACGAAGATCAGTGCGCAGACGACAACGCCGTTGAAAAGCAGGGTCGTCATCGAGACGCGCGACAGAGCCTTGGAGAAGTTCTCGATGTAGGACCACTGCTCCGGGATCAGCGACAGCGACGAGGAGAAGATCTCGCTTTGCGCCTTGCCCGCGGTCGAGACCATGAAGATGTAGGGCGCGAGGAAGAGCAGCGCGCCAAGCGACAGGACCGCGAGGCGGACGATACGGGCGACGGAAAGAGCGTTCGTGATCATGCGTAGTGCACCTTCCGGTCGAGCACGCGGTACTGCAGGAACATCAGGACGACGAGGATCAAGAGGAAGACGACGGTCATCGCCGAGGCGTAGCCGACGCGCAGGTAGACGAAGCCCTCCTGGTAGATGGTGAAGAGCAGCACTTCCGATGCCTTGTTTGGCCCGCCCTCGGTCAGCGTCTTCACCGTCTCGAAGACCTTCACCGAATTGATGATACTGATGGTGGTGACAAACAGCGTCGTCGGCCCAAGCATTGGCCAGGTCACCAGGCGAAAGCGGTCGAACCAGGATCTCGCACCGTCGACTTCGGCCGCTGAATAGAGCTCCCGCGGGATGGCGGTGAGACCTGCGAGGAACAGCACCATGTTGAAGCCGACCGACTGCCAGACGCCGATGATCGAGAGGCCGTAGAGCACCGTGCCGGAGGCGCCGAGCCAGTTGGGGCCGGCAATGCCGAAGAGGGCAAGGAAGGTGTTGATCGGGCCGATGGTCGGATGGAAGAGGAACTGCCAAACGGTCGCCATGGCGACGAGCAGCGAGGCGACCGGCAGAAAATAGACCGTGCGGAAGAAAGCCCGGCCCTTGGTTTCCGCTTCGATCAGCATGGCGATCGCAAGCGCCAGAACGATCGAGACCGGCGTGACGATCGCCGTGTAGACCGCGGTGTTCCAGAGCGACCGGCGGAAGGTGCGGTCGCCGAAGAGTTCGGCGTAATTCTCGAAGCCGACAAAACGAAAGCTGCCGTAGCCGAGCTCGAAATCGGTAAAACCGAGCACGATCACCGCAAGCGTCGGCAGCAGGATGAAGAGAAAGAGGAGGAGGATCGCCGGAAGCGCGAGCAGCCAGGCGATGCGAGCCTCGCGCGTCGCGGGCTCGGCGAGTGCGGTTTCGAAGGCCGCGACGCTAGCCATGAATCTTCTCCCGCGTCGCCGCAACAGCAAGCGGTTCGGCCGGAAGCCGCGCACCTTCGTGATCGAAGAGCATTGCGCGTTCGGGCATGATCTCGACGTCGACAGGCTGGCCGATCGCAAGCGATGCGGCCTCGGCAGGCGCCGACTTGGAGGTCATCACCTCGCCGATCGCATCGAGGCGGGCATGGACGATCACTTCCGAGCCGAGGAATTCCATCCGCTCGACCCGCGCGCTCAGCCGGCCGGCACCTTGCGGACTAAAGCGAACGAATTCCGGGCGGACTGCAAGCTTCACCGGCGCGTCAGGTGCCTGCCCCCGGTTCGCCATCAGCACCAGATCACCGAAGCGGACGATGCCGGCGGCATCAGTGCGGGTTTCCACCACGTTGATCTTCGGCTGGCCGAGGAAGCGCGCGACTTCGACATGGGAGGGGTTGTCGTAGATCTCCTTCGGGTTCGCCAATTGCAGCAGATTGCCGCCGATCATGACGGCGACCCGATCGGCCATCGACAGCGCTTCCGACTGGTCGTGGGTGACATAGAGCGTCGGCACGCCGGCGCGGCGGTGGAGATCGACGATCTCGCCGCGGGCATGGACGCGCAGGTTGGCATCGAGATTGGAGAGCGGCTCGTCCATCAGGAAGACGGCCGGACGCCGCACCATGGCGCGGGCGAGCGCCACGCGCTGGCGCTGGCCGCCCGACATCTGGCCCGGTTTGCGGTCAAGCAGGTGGTCGATCTTCAACGCCAGAGCCATTTCCTTGACCTGACGCTGGATATCGGTGCGGATCTGTTTCTGCCCCGGCAGGACATTGCCAACGAACGGCAGACGCTGCGCCGCCGTCAAGCGCCGCATGGCGAGCGGCACAGCGATATTTTCTCCGGCGGTCAGGTGCGGATAGAGGGCATAGGACTGAAACACCATCGCGACATTGCGATCGGCCGCAGCCTTGCGCACGACGCTGCGGCCACCGATGACGATCTCGCCGGTATCGCCGTGATCAAGCCCGGCCACGATTCGAAGAAGCGTGCTCTTGCCGCAGCCGGAAGGACCGACAAGCGCGATGAATTCGCCCACTTCGGCCTCCAGGCTGACGCCTTTCAGGATGGCGTTGCCGCCATAGGATTTGGTGATGCCATCAAGCGAAAGCACGCTCATTGCGCCGCCTCCACCTTAAGCTTCTTCTTGGCGGCGAGCGGATAGACCTCCTCGACGATCGGATCGAGCACGTGGCTGACAAGCCCCGGAACGGCAACGATCTCGCTCACGACGCCGGCTTCGCTGAACGTGTGCACGACGGCACCGACCAGCCGTTCGCCCGGCATCGGCCGCTCCAGGGTGTCGATGATGAAGGAGGTCGGCGGCGCCCAGACGAGCGACATTCCGGCGTGTTCCCCCGTCCAGGCCCAATGCAGATGGCCGCTTGCATGCAACGCCACGCCGGACGCGGCGAAGAGATCAAACAGACGCCGGCGCTGGCGGGGGCGGATGCCCCAGTAGCCGGTGTCGCCTTCCTGCGGTCCATCGACGAAGAGCGGCTTGTGGGCAAAGACCGCCACCTTGCGCCCGTCGCGGTCTCGCAACTGCTCTTCCAGCCAGGCGAATTGCTTCTCCTCTTCCTCGTCCTCGAAGCCCACAAGAAGGCTGTTGAAGCCGACCAGTCGCCAATCACCGTGATCGGAGACCCAGTAGTCCGGGCCGGCGAGTCCGCGCCAGCGGGCAAGACGCTCCGGGTCGACCGGTTGGTGCGAGCCCGGCAGATGGCCGACGTCATGATTGCCGGGAACGACGAGCACCGGCATCGAGAGCCGGTTGATCAGGCCCAGCGAAAAGGTGATGTCGTCTTCACGGTCGGCGCCGTCGATCGTGAGGTCGCCGGTGTGGATGACGAGATCAGGCGCCATTTCCTCGATCCAGGCGCGAACCGGCTCCCAATTGTTGTTGAAATGGCTCTTGGAGGGGCTGAGATGGGTGTCGCTGATCTGGACGATCTTCATGGGAACGGGCCTCCGACGATGGCTTCAAGGCGTGCCTCATCGGATGGATTTCTCTCCCCTCCGATGCGGTTGGCCGCAGTCTTTAGGGGCTTGCCATGTCAGTTTGGTAACAGTCGTTCTCAGCTGATTTTCAGTTTCTCCATGAAAGCGTCACCTTCAGGAAAGCCAACCGGTCGCGAAGTTCACCCTTGCGCGTCCCGATGGAAGCGTTGCGGTGGGTGTGCTCAAAATTTCATACTATTGTATACAATAATTTGCGCATATTGACGACGAAAAGCTCAATTCGTGAGCAGTCGCCCTAAACCGATAACGACTGCAGCCGGCAACCGAAACGGCCATTCTCGCGCGAAAACATAGCCTTAGGCTCGGCGAACGAAATTGGCACGATTGATGCTTCTTCTCTGGTGCAAGGAGAACGCTCATGTCGAAAGCCGCAGAGATCGATATCGTATCCGTTTCCAAGATGTACGGTGCGACCACCGCCGTGCACTCGATCAGCCTGAAGATCCCCGCGGGCAGTTATTGCTGCTTCCTCGGCCCTTCGGGCTGCGGCAAGACCTCGACGCTGCGCATGATCGCCGGCCACGAGAGCATCTCCTCAGGCGACCTGCGGCTCGGCAACGTCGTCGTCACCGATTTTCCGCCGGCCAGGCGCAGCACAGCGATGATGTTCCAGTCCTATGCGTTGTTCCCGCACCTCGACCTCGTCGACAACGTTGCCTTCAGCCTGAAGATGAAGGGCGTAGAACGCGACGCGCGCCGCGCCAAGGCACTCGAGATGCTGAAGTTGATGCAGATGGAGGCCTATGCTTCCAGGCGCCCGGCCCAGCTTTCCGGCGGCCAGCAGCAGCGCGTGGCACTCGCCCGTGCGCTCATCACCGAGCCGGAAGCGCTGCTGCTCGACGAACCGCTGTCGGCGCTCGACCCGTTCCTGAAGATCCGCATGCGGGCGGAATTGAAGAAGCTGCAGAAGACGCTCGGCATCACCTTCGTGCATGTCACCCATAGCCAGGAAGAGGCGATGGCGCTCGCCGATCTTATTGTCGTCATGAACAGCGGCCGGATCGAGCAGGCGGCCGCACCTCGTACGGTGTTCGAGCACCCGGCCACTGCCTTCGTCGCGCGGTTCATGGGCGACCACAACGTTCTCTCCGGAAAAGTCCGCGCGATCAGCGGCGATGTCGTCGAAATGGAGACCGCCGAAGGCCAGACCTTCGCGGTGCGCGACATCGCCCAGGAGGTCGGCCGGCCCATCGACATCGGCATCCGCACCGATCGCGTGCGGCTCGACCCGCCGGGCGAGAAGGGCCTCGGTTTCCAGGCGGTGGTTTCCAACATCGAGTACCGCGGCGCCTCGGTGAAGCTCACCGCCATCGGTGCCGGCAGCGACGACTTCACGCTGATCGTCAGCGACGCTGACTATTTCAGGAAGCCTGTCGCGGTCGGTGACGCGGTGTCCCTGAGCTGGACCCTGGAGGACGTCGTCCCCCTCGGCCGCCTTTCCGCATGAGCTAATCAACCATCACAAGAAGGGGAACTGCACATGACGACTGAAACTAAAACCGAAAAGCCTGGCGCCGGCCTGACACGCCGATCGTTGTTGAAGACCGGCGCTGCCGCCGTCGGCGCCATCGCCGGATCGGGTGCCATTACCGGCTTCCCGACCATTTGGGCCCAGAACCCGATCACGCTTCGCCAGTTCGGCACCGGCGTTTCCAACATCAATGCGATTGCAGAGAAGTGCAAACAGGACCTCGGCATCACCTTGGAAATGACGGCGACCGATTCCGACGCCGCCGCCCAGCGTGCGGTGACCCAGCCCGATTCCTACGACATCGCCGACATCGAATACTGGATTGCCAAGAAGGTCTTCCCAGCCGGCGTGATGCAGCCGATGGACGTGAAAAAGATCAAGTACTTCGACAAGATCGTGCCGCTGTTCATCGACGGCAAGCTGAAACCCGAAAGCGTGGTCGCCCAGGGGACCGCACCGCACACCGTCGGCTTCGTCGAGGCGCAAGATTCCAAGACCTTCGCCAAGTCGCCGACCGACTGGATGACGCTGATCCCGACGATCTACAACGCCGACACGCTCGGCATTCGCCCCGATCTCGTCGGGCGCGAGATCTCGACCTGGGCCGACATCATGGACCCGGCGTTCAAGGGTAAGACCGCGATCCTCAACATTCCTTCGATCGGCATCATGGACGCCGCGATGATCATGGAGGCGCTCGGCAACATCAAATATGCCGACAAGGGCAACATGACCACGGACGAGATCGACAAGACGATCGACTTCCTGATCAAGGCCAAGCAGGACGGCCAGTTCCGTGCCTTCTGGAAGTCCTTCGACGAGAGCGTCAACCTGATGGCTTCGGGCGAAGTCGTCATCCAGTCCATGTGGTCGCCGGCCGTCGCCGCCGTCCGTTCCAAGGGCATCGCCTGCAAGTACCAGCCGCTGAAAGAAGGTTATCGCGCCTGGGGCGGCGGCCTCGGGCTTGCCGCCCATCTCCAGGGCGCACAGCTCGACGCGGCTTATGAGTACATCAACTGGTACCTCTCCGGCTGGGTCGGCGCCTACCTCAACCGTCAGGGCTACTACTCCGCCGCGATGGAGACCGCCAAGGGCTTCATGTCCGAGGACGAGTGGGGTTTCTGGGTGGAAGGCAAGCCCGCCCAAGGCGACATCCTTTCGCCGGAGGGCAAGATCATGGAGAAAGCGGGTGCGGTGCGCGACGGCGGCTCGTTCGAGGAACGCATGGGCAAGGTCGCCTGCTGGAACTCTGTGATGGACGAGGACCGTTACATGATCAAGCGCTGGAACGAGTTCATCGCGGCGTAATCGCCGGCGCGGAAGCGCCCCCTCACCCTAACCTTCTCCCCGCAGGCGGGGAGAGGGGACGTGCCACATCGGCCGGCCGAGCGTGCACATAGGCGATCAAGAATGAGCGGGACGGCGACGCATCTCCCTTCTCCCGCAAGCGACGAGAAGGTGCCGGCAGGCGGATGAGGGGCGGACCCCGATCGCAGAAATCCAGAGAGGAACGACGATGGCGACACTTGCGACGTCCCAGCCAGGGGAAATCAGGACAGAGAAGGCATCACGTCGCCGGGGCGCTCCGCGCGCGCTGGCCTCCCATCTCCAGGCAACCCCTCTCCTTTTGATCCTCGGATTCTTCTTCGTGCTGCCGATCCTGACCATCATCGTCGTCAGCTTCTGGGACTATGACTTCGCCGGTCTCTATCCGGACTTCCTGACGATGAACTACGCCGATACGCTCGGCTCGTGGGTCACCTGGAAGACCTATCTCAACACGCTGAAATTCACCGTCCTCGTCTGGGCGCTGACGCTCTTAATCGGCTTCTGGGTCGCCTATTTCCTCGCCTTCCATGTCCGCACAACAACCATGCAGATGGTGCTGTTCCTCGTCTGCACCGTGCCGTTCCTGACCTCGAACATCATCCGCATGATTTCCTGGATCCCGGTGCTCGGCCGCAACGGCCTTGTCAATTCGACCCTGATCGAGCTTGGCCTGATCCCACAGCCGATCGAGTGGCTGCTCTACTCCGACTTTGCCGTGGTGCTTGCCATGGTGCATCTCAACACGCTGTTCATGGTCACGCCGATCTTCAATACGCTGATGCGGATCGATCGCTCGCTGATCGAGGCGGCGCGCGACTGCGGCGCTTCCGGCGGCCAGATCCTCTGGAACGTCATCCTGCCGCTCGCCAAGCCGGGCATCGCGATCGGCTCGATCTTCGTCGTCACGCTCGTCATGGCAGATTTCTCAACGGTGCAGGTCATGTCCGGCGGCCAGAGCGCCTCCGTCGCGCTGATGATGAAAAACCAGATGTCTCTGCTGCAATATCCGGCAGCGGCCGCCAATGCCGTGGTGCTTCTGATCGTCGTGCTCTTTATGGTCGCCGCGATCCTGCGCGTCGTCGACATCCGCAAGGAGCTTTGACATGAACCACGAGAGACGCGGCAAGGAATTCTACCTGCTCGCAATCTTCTTCACGCTGTTCGTGCTGTTTCTCTACGGCCCGCTGTCGGCCGTGCTGATCCTGTCCTTCCAGGGACCGGACGGCGGCCTGACCTTTCCGCTGAACGGCCTATCGCTGCACTGGTTCTACAACCTTTTCGAACGGCAGGCGGTCGGGGACTTCGGCGCCTCATTCCGGCGCTCCTTTACGCTCGGCCTGATGGTAATGACGGTCAACGTCGTGGTCGCCCTGCTTGCAGGCCTTGCCTTCCGCCGACGCTTCCGCGGCGCAACCGCGCTCTTCTATCTCACCGTCGCAAGTCTCGTCGTGCCGTCGATCATCATCTCGCTCGGCATCGGCGTCGTCTTCCAGCAGTTCGGCCTGAAGCCCGCCTGGTACTCCTCCGGCTTCGGCGCGCATCTCACCTGGACACTGCCTTTCGGCGTGCTCATCATGTTTGCGGTCTTCAACCGGTTCTCACCGGCCTACGAAGAAGCGGCGCGCGATCTCGGGGCGACGTCCTGGCAGACCTTCCAGCACGTTCTCCTGCCGATGATCGCGCCAAGCCTGATCGGCGTCGGCCTCTTCGGCTTCACGCTCTCCTACGACGAATTCGCCCGCACGCTGATGACTTCGGGCAGCTACAACACTCTGCCACTCGAGATCTACGGCATGACTACGAATGTGACGACGCCGGTGCTCTATGCGCTCGGCACGGTCACCACCCTCTTCTCCTTCACCATCATCCTCGTCGCGCTCGCAGTCATTCTGACCTTGCGACGCCGCCAGGCAAAGCTGAGCTAGGCTAGATGCGCATCCTGATCATCAATCCCAACACCACCGCGTCGATGACGGCCAAGGCAGCCGCGGCCGCTCGGACTGTCGCCAACCCTGCCACGGAAATTCTCGCGCGCACCTCCAGATCGGGACCGGCCTCGATCGAGGGGCATTATGACGGCGCCGTCGCCCTGCCGGGCCTGCTCGCCGAAATCCGCGACGGCGAGGCCGCAGGCGCCGATGCCGCGGTCATCGCCTGCTTCGACGACACCGGCCTCGAGGCGGCCCGTGCGCTCGCCCGCATACCGGTGGTGGGGCTCTGCGAATCCGCCGTCGCGACCGCTGCCATGCTGGCGCAACGTTTCACCGTGGTCACCACGCTCGAACGGTCACGGGTGCTGATCGAGAATCTCGTCCGGCATTACGGCATGGGCGACCGGGCAAGGGTCCGCGCCGCCAACATCCCGGTGCTCGAACTGGAGGACAAGGCATCAGACGCGCTCGCCAAACTCCGGCGCGAGATCGAGCTGGCGCTCAATCAGGATGGCGCAGAAGCGATCGTGCTCGGCTGCGCCGGCATGGCCGATCTCGCCCGGGCGCTCCAAGCGGACTATGACGTCCCTGTCATCGACGGCGTTTCGGCCGCGGTCAAGCAGGCGGAAGCACTCGTGTCACAGGGACTTATGACCAGCAAGCGCGGGGCCTATGCGTCGCCGCTCAGCAAGCCCTATTCAGGTTTCATGAGCGCGCTCGCTCCAACCCCGGCTTGAGGTGATGCCGACCTGGAATCGCCCACGACTGTCGCCAGCAGCGCATTCGATGCGTCGGCCTCGGCAATAATCCAATCGCGAAAAGCCTGGATCTTTTTCTGCCGCCTGCTGCTCTGCGGATAGACCAGCCAATAGGCGCGACCATCTCTTACCACATGGTCGAAGGGCCGGATGAGCCTGCCGCTCTTCAGTTCGTCCATCAGGAAGGTTGAAACGGCAATCGCGATGCCATGGTCGTTCAAAGTCGTCGTGACGTCCATCGCCTGGACGTCGAAGATCAGTTCGGTACCGTTGCTCGCCGGTGGCTCCACCCCGGTTTCGATCATCCATCGCCGCCACCAGCTGGCGTTGCCGAAGCGCCGTACACGCAGGACGTCCGAGGGATGCCTGAGCTGGTGCTTCTCCATGAAAGACGGCGTGCAGACCGGCATGTAATCGATAGGGAAAAGCGGGAACACGTCGTTGCCGGGCCAGTCGCCGTTGCCGCTGCGCACCACGAGATCGATGGCGTCACGCTTGAAGTCGATCAGCTCGGTCGACATGTGCACCCGGATGCTGATGTTCGGATGGGCCGTCTGGAACGAGGCGAGCCGCTGGCCGAGCCAGCTCGACACGACGGTCGGCAGCACGGAAATGTGCAGGTGGTGTTCGGTCTTGTCGGCAATCTCCGAGAAGGCCGCCCCGAGAAGGTCGATCGCTTCCGTCACCTTCGGCGCCAGCTGCCGCCCGGCCGCCGTCAGCCGAACCTCGCGCGGAAGACGAACGAAGAGCGGCGTGCCGATGCGCTCCTCCAACAGCCGGATCTGGTAGCTGACCGCCGCCTGCGTCATGCCGAGCTCGTCGGCGGCGCGGGTGAAGCTCAGATGTCTGGCGGCCGCTTCGAAGGCGCGCACGGCACTCATGGGAGGAATCTTGCTCATGGCCCTGAGATAAGCATTCTTTATGCCAGCATGCGAGAAATCGCTTTGCGCGAAGCAGCAAAAATCCTCACTTTTTTCGTGAACACAACAGCAAAAACAAAGAGGATAGCAATGCTTAGCGCAGTGCGATCAACGATCCTTCATGCCCTGAACTGGGCCGGCAACGCACTCAACCCAATCATCGCCATCGATACGTTCAGCGAATTCCAGCTGAAGGATATCGGGCTGACGCGAGATCAGGAGACCATCCGGGCGCGCGTCGGCGATGGTGCCGATCCTTGGCATTGGCCGAAGGACGACGATCCGCGCAGGTCACCGCCCTCGCCGGAGCGGGATTGCGGCGACGCGCCGCAAATGGCAAGGGCTTCGCCTCGAGCCCAGCCCGGAGAAAACAAAGACATAAGCATGTCGCTCTGCGATTGACGGAGCGCAGAGGCAAGACACAGCGCAGTTATCGTGATCTGCCACCTTCCCAGCCCGCGGACCGAATTCGGGAGAGATCCGGCGTGGCGTTTCTAAAAGCGGCGTGCCGAAGCCCCTTCGCAAGTGATCGCAACGGAGCGAGCGCGGGGCTCAAAGCCGAGAAGTTCTTCACCCACAGGTTTCGCCGCCTCCCGCCGTTTACTCCTTGTTATCCACACGGCGATCTCACCCCGGCTTCGGGCACCTCGAACCTATTGACGCAGATTTGCGATGAACTACTATATCTAGTGTTCGAGGTTCTCTCGATTCGCAGGGATTGAGAGCTAAGACGGGAATACGGTGCGTCGGCGAGTTTTCGCTAGGCTATGCCGTAGCTGCCCCCGCAACTGTAGACGGCGAGCGACTGTCCGGAATTGGACCACTGAGGCATGAGGCCTCGGGAAGGTCGGGATGGAAGCTGAGACCCGTGAGCCAGGAGACCTGCCTCGAGCAACAAACGTCCACGGGCGGGTGTCCGGAGGGGTTGAGTCTACTGCATGTTTCCTTAAATCGTCGCCGATTTAAGGATAAAAACATGCAGCAAATCGAAGTGCTACAGCGATCTTTGCGCGTCTGATAGGACGCACGGCGCTGTCGTGCGGCAGGATGAGCCTGCCTGATCGTCTCGACATCTCCCCGGCAGCCTGTCGAAAGCTTCGGGGTGAAGTCATGTCCGCGTCATTGAAATTCTATCGCTCGCCAATCAAGAGGCGCGGTTTCCCGCGCAGCTGACGAAGAGGCATGCCCGGGCGTCCAGATCCGAGCGAGCCACAGCCATGACAGCCCTGCATTTCGCCGGATCGCGGCTGCGTGTCCGTGCGCCTTCTCATGCTCTCATCCAGCCGACCAAACGAGGAAGAAATGAACGTTACCGTCTACAGCAAGCCCGCCTGCGTCCAATGCACCGCGACCTACCGAGCGCTCGATCGCCAGGGCGTCAACTACGAGGTCATTGATATCTCCATCGACCAAGACGCGCTCGAAACGGTCAAGGGCCTCGGCTACATGCAGCTTCCCGTCGTCGTCGCCGGCCCCGAACACTGGGCGGGTTTTCGCCCCGACAAGATCAGCGCGCTTTCCTAGAGGAGACGGGCGGTGGGCCTGATCGTCTATTTTTCCAGCCGCTCGGAAAACACCCATCGCTTCGTCGAAAAGCTCGGCCTTCGCGCAGCGCGCATACCGCTCAAAGAAAGTAAGGCTTCACTTACGGTTTCCGAGCCTTTCGTGTTGGTCGTGCCCACCTATTGCGGCGATGACGGCCGGGGTGCGGTGCCGAAACAGGTCATCCGCTTCCTCAACGATGCGGGCAACCGCTCTCACATCCGCGGCGTCATTGCTGCGGGCAACAGCAATTTCGGCGCGACCTACGGGATCGCCGGCGACGTCATCGCGGCCAAGTGCCAGGTGCCCTACCTCTACCGGTTCGAGCTTCTCGGAACAGAGGAGGACGTCGCCAATGTCAGAAACGGGATGGAACGATTTTGGACGTCTCAACACTCGAACGCCCCCTGAAGGCGACGGAAGCGGCGCTGGACTATCATGCGCTGAACGCAATGCTGAACCTCTATGATGAAGAGGGACGGATCCAGCTCGACAAAGACCGGCTGGCGGCGAAACAATACTTCCTCCAGCACGTCAACCAGAACACGGTCTTCTTCCATAACCTCAGGGAGAAGCTCGATTATCTGGTGACCGAGGGCTACTACGAGCAGCAGGTTCTCGACCAGTATTCCTTCAACTTCGTCCGCGATCTCTACGACCACGCCTATGGGAAGAAGTTCCGCTTCCCGACCTTCCTCGGCGCGTTCAAATACTACACGTCCTATACGCTGAAGACCTTTGACGGAAAGCGCTACCTGGAGCGCTACGAGGATCGCGTCTGCATGGTGGCCATGACACTGGCGCGCGGCAACGAGGGACTTGCCCGCGATCTCGTCGATGAGATCATTTCCGGGCGTTTCCAGCCGGCGACGCCGACCTTCCTCAATGCCGGTAAAAAGCAACGCGGCGAGCTCGTCTCCTGCTTCCTGCTGCGGGTCGAGGACAACATGGAGAGCATCGGCCGCGCGATCAATTCCGCATTGCAGCTCTCCAAGCGCGGCGGTGGCGTGGCGCTGTCGCTCACCAACATCAGAGAGATGGGCGCGCCGATCAAGCAGATCGAGAACCAGTCCTCCGGCATCATCCCTGTCATGAAACTGCTTGAAGACAGCTTCTCCTATGCCAACCAGCTTGGCGCCCGCCAAGGGGCAGGTGCTGTTTATCTGCATGCCCACCACCCGGACATCATGCGCTTCCTCGATACCAAGCGGGAAAATGCCGACGAAAAGATCCGCATCAAGACGCTGTCGCTCGGCGTCGTCATCCCGGACATCACCTTCGAGCTCGCCCGCAACAACGAGGACATGTATCTGTTCTCGCCCTATGACGTGGAGCGCGTCTACGGCGTGCCGCTGACCGAAATTTCGGTGACGGAGAAGTACCGCGAGATGGTCGAGGATGCTCGTATCCGCAAGCGGAAGATCAAGGCGCGCGATTTCTTCCAGATCATTGCCGAAATCCAGTTCGAGAGCGGATACCCCTACATCATGTTCGAGGACACGGTGAACCGGGCGAACCCGATCGCCGGGCGCATCACCATGAGCAACCTCTGCTCGGAAATCCTGCAGGTGAGCGAGGCGAGCGAATTCAACGACGACCTCTCCTACGCAAAGATGGGCAAGGATATCTCTTGTAATCTCGGCTCGCTGAACATTGCCGCGGCGATGGACAGTCCGGATTTCGGCCAGACGATCGAGACCTCGATCCGCGCGCTCACCGCCGTCTCCGAAATGAGCCACATCTCTTCCGTGCCTTCGATCGAGAAGGGCAATGACGACAGCCACGCGATCGGCCTTGGCCAGATGAATCTGCACGGCTACCTCGCCCGCGAGCGCGTCTTCTACGGCTCCGAGGAAGGCATCGATTTCACCAACATCTATTTCTACACGGTGACCTATCACGCCATCCGCGCATCCAACCGGCTGGCGGTCGAGAAGGGCGTGACCTTCAAGGGCTTCGAGAACTCGAAATACGCGTCAGGCGAATATTTCGACAAATACACCGAAGCCGAATGGCTGCCGGCGACGGAGAAGGTGAAGGGCCTGTTCGAAGCGGCCGGCATCCGCATCCCGACGCAGGACGATTGGCTGGAACTGAAACAGGCGGTCACGCAAGGCGGCCTCTACAACCAGAACCTCCAGGCGGTGCCGCCGACGGGCTCGATCTCCTACATCAACCACTCGACCTCCTCGATCCACCCGATCGTCTCGAAGATCGAGATCCGCAAGGAAGGCAAGATTGGCCGCGTCTACTATCCGGCCGCCTTCATGACCAACGACAACCTCGAATATTACCAGGACGCCTACGAGATCGGGCCGGAGAAGATCATCGACACCTATGCGGCTGCGACCCAGCATGTCGACCAGGGCCTGTCGCTGACCCTGTTCTTCCGCGACACGGCGACGACGCGCGACATAAACCGCGCGCAGATCCACGCCTGGAAGAAGGGCATCAAGACGATCTACTACATCCGCCTTCGCCAGATGGCGCTTGAGGGCACGCAGGTCCAGGGCTGCGTTTCCTGCGCGTTGTAGCGCCGCGTTCCCATTAAGTGCCCCTCACCCTAACCCTCTCCCCGCCTGCGGGGAGAGGGTACCTGCCACACTGACGGCCCAGATTATGCGAGATGGCGCGGCATACACCTTCTCCCCGCAAGCGGGGAGAAGGTGCCGGCAGGCGGATGAGGGGCGTCCACGCCCGAGAGGACAACGAAATGAACATGCACACCAAGCCAGCAAACCGCATCCGCGCCATCAACTGGAACCGCATCGAGGACGACAAGGATCTGGAGGTCTGGAACCGGCTTACCGGCAATTTTTGGCTGCCGGAGAAGGTGCCGCTCTCCAACGACATCCCCTCCTGGGCGACCCTGAAGCCGGAGGAGCAGAAGCTCACCATCCGCGTCTTCACCGGCCTCACGCTGCTCGACACGATCCAGAACGGCGTCGGCGCCGTCAAGCTGATGGAGGATGCCATCACTCCGCACGAGGAGGCGGTGCTTTCCAACATCTCCTTCATGGAAGCGGTGCACGCGCGCTCCTATTCCTCGATCTTCTCGACGCTGTGCCCGACGCCCGATGTCGACGACGCCTATCGCTGGTCGGAGGAAAACGAGTTTCTGCAGAAGAAGTCGGCGCTGATCATGGAGCAGTATGCCTCCGCCGATCCGCTCAAGAAGAAGGTCGCCAGCGTCTTCCTCGAAAGTTTCCTGTTCTATTCCGGTTTCTATCTGCCGATGTACTGGTCGAGCCGCGCCAAGCTCACGAACACCGCCGATATGATCCGGCTGATCATCCGTGACGAGGCGGTGCACGGCTACTATATCGGCTACAAGTTCCAGCGCGGCCTGGAGAGGCTGACCGAGGAACGCCGGCAGGAAATCAAGGACTTCGCCTTCGACCTGCTGCTCGAACTCTACGACAACGAGGCGAAATATACGGAAGCCCTTTATGACGGCGTCGGGCTTACCGAGGACGTGAAGAAGTTCCTGCACTACAACGCCAACAAGGCCCTGATGAACCTCGGTTACGAGGCGCTGTTCCCGGCAGAAGCCTGCAAGGTCAACCCCGCCATTCTCTCCGCGCTCTCACCCAACGCCGACGAGAACCACGACTTCTTCTCCGGCTCGGGCTCGTCCTATGTCATAGGCAAGGCGGTCGCGACCGAAGACGAGGACTGGGATTTCTGAGGAACCCCAGGCACCTGCGGGAACATGAAGAACCGCCCGAGGACATGATGTCTTTGGGCGGCTCCGCGCATCAAAGGGGTGTGGTTATTCCGCCGCGACCACACGGCTGCGGCCGATCGTTGCCTGCGTCAGCAGGAAGGCGGCAAGCGCGCAAGCCGCGATGGCACCGGTCATCGGCAGAGCGGTTCCATCGAAGAAGACGCTCGCGATGATCATCGCGACGGCGGCGGTGACGAAATGCAGCGTGCCCATCAGCGCCGATGCGGTGCCGGCGATTTCGCCGTGATCCTCAAGCGCCAGCACCGCCGAGGTCGGGATCACCAGCCCGAGCACGCCGTAGCCGACGAACAGGAAGGCGGCCATGACGGGCAACTGGTTGAAGCCGAGGCTCATGACGATGAACATCGTGACCATCGTCAGCGCAAAGGCGGCGACGGCGAGGTGCATCACCCGCACCAGGCCGAAACGCTCGCCAAGCCAGCCGGTAGCCTGCGACACCGCGAAGAACGAAACGGCATTCATCGAAAAGGCGATGCTGTATTGCGTTGGCGTCAGCCCGTAATGGTCGATCAGCACGAAGGGCGAGTTGGCGAGATAAACCAGGAAGCCCGAGATCCCGAGCCCGCCGATGAAGGTGAGCGTCAGGAAGTTGCGGTCAGAAAGCAGCAGGCGGTATGCGGCAAGCGCGCTCGCCACGCTGCTGCCGGCACGGTCCTTTTTGGGTCGGGTTTCCTGCAATTGGGTCGACAAGAGGATCAGGCCGATGAAGGCGGCGATCATCACGGCATAGAAGACGCCGCGCCAGCCGTAGAACTGGATCACCGCGCTGCCGGCCAGTGGCGCCAGGATCGGCGAAATGCTGAAGACGAGCATCAGCAGCGACATCAGCCGCGCCGCCTGAACGCCGGTGTGCATGTCGCGGACGACGGCGCGCGGGATAACCATGCCGGCGGCGCCGCCTATACCCTGCAGAAAGCGAAAGGCGATCAGGGTTTCGATGTCGGTTGCGAGCGCGCAGCCGACGCTGGCAACGGTGAAGAGGCCGATGCCGAGATAGAGCGGCGCCTTGCGCCCCCAGATATCGGAAAGCGGCCCGTAGATGAGCTGCGAAATGGCAAAGGAAATGAAGAACGAGAGCAGGCTGAGCTGCACGACGCCGGTTTCGGCAGCCAGGTCTTTGCCGATCGACGGCAAGGCAGGCAGATACATGTCGATTGCGAAGGGACCGATCGCCGAAATCAGACCGAGGACGATGGCCGTGCGAAGGAAGGACGCTGTCATGGCAATGATCTTTCAGAAATCACGACAACGCTCCGGCCCAGGGCCGACATCGCTGTCGCCGGGATTGAAACTCGAAAGATGACGGTCGTGCCAGGATCGAACGTTTGGGAGACGCATCCTGCGCTGACTACTTAGTCCATTAATTTGGACACAGATGTAAAATTAGACAGCATTGTCTAAATCGTCAATGGGCTCTATCTTCAGTCCATGAAAAAATCTGGCCTCGCCTCACCGGACGTCCGCGCGCAAAAAGGACAACTCGCGAAACGCGTTTCGATCCTGGAGGCCGCGGCGGACGTCTTCTGCCGCGAGGGCTTTTCCGGTGCCAGCATCGACGAGATCGCCGCCGAAGCCGGCGTGTCGCGCCAGACGATCTACAACCACTACCGCGAAAAAGAGACGCTGTTCATGGCAGTGATCCAGGACATCATGGATCGCACCAACGGCATGCTGTTCTCCATCCTCGCGACGTTTCCCGAAAAGGCCGACAACCTCGAGGAAGAGCTTGCCGCCTTTGCGGTGCGCCTCAACAAGAGCTGCATCTGCAACCAGGACGCCAAGTTCATCCAGAAGCTGATCGCGACGGAGGGCAATCGCTATCCGCATCTGTTCCAGTTCTGGCGGGAACAGGGCCCGGGCAAGACCGACAGGGCGCTGGCGGCGCTTTTTGCCCGGCTCGCCCATTCAGCACCGCTCGACATCGATGACTTCGACCTCGCCGCCCGGCAGTTCATCGCGCTGATCAAGGCAGACTTGCAGATGGGCGGGCTTTTCGGCGAGGCCCCGAGCGAAGCGGAACTGGAAGTCAGCGCCCATCAGGCGGTCAGGACGTTTCTCCGTGCCTATGGCCGCGAGCGGAGAACGAGCGGTCTCGAAGCGCAACATTGATTTCGCGCACGATCGCCGCAGGGCTGTGCCCATTGCGACAGCCGCGCACGCTCTGATGCGGCGGGAGAACTGAAGCTCAACCTGTATTGGGCAGCATCACGAGAGGCACGAATGCCTATCTGGTGATCCGAAAGCCGCTGACGCCTTCCGGCGCTTCGACGAACTCGGCAACGACCTTCGAAACCCATGCGGCCGGCGGCCCTTCATGCAGACGCTCGAGCATGAGGGTGATTGCCTCCTCCGGACCGCTGATCAGAGCGGCAACCGAGCCATCGGCTTCGTTTCGAACCCATCCGACGAGACCGAGCTTCTGCGCCTCGTCACGGGCCCAAACCCTGAAGCTAACGCCTTGTACCCGCCCGAGGATTCGGACCAACACCGTCTTGCTGGTCTCAGACATGATCTCGTCTCCGTCACCGTTTGCCACGCTATCTGGCGCGAGGAGGGGCAAAGGCAAGTCATCCGCGCAACGAAGTTGGAGGGAGCCCTTGCGGCTGCTCAGCAGGCTGCGATGAACCGTGGGGAGGTATAGTAAATTTCCTCGGTATACTTTTATTTTTTATTTGCGTATTATTAAAAATTGACGCGCGCAAAGTTTTGTGGTTTTTACGCCCTCACCAAGACGGCGGTGGGAGGGCCTCGCCAGCTTGGCTGCACAACACCGAAGGCCCGCGCCGTTTCCAGGGAGGAAACCATGAACATGTCCCGCATTCTGAAATCGCTCGTCGCCGGCACGGCGCTCTCGCTCCTTGCCTCCACGGCCTTTGCCGACGGCATCGGCGCATCGCTGCTCACCCAGCAGCATCCGTTCTACATCGAGCTCGCCGACGCGATGAAAGCCGAGGCGCAAGCCAAGAACGTCAAGCTCGAGGTCTCGATCGCCAACCAGGATCTCAACAAGCAGCTCGCCGATGTCGAGGATTTCATCGTCAAGGGCGTCGACGTCATCGTCATCTCGCCGGTCGATAGCCAGGGCGTGCGCGCTGCGATCGAGAAGGCCGAGAAGGCCGGCATCAAGGTGATCACCGTCGACGTTCCGGCCAATGGCGCGACGGTCACTTCGCATATCGGCACCGACAACTTCACCGGTGGTGTGAAGGCTGGCGAGCTGATGGCCAAGGTCCTCGACAACAAGGGCAAGGTCGCCGTCATCGACTATCCGACCGTCCAGTCGGTGGTGAACCGCGTCAACGGCTTCAAGGAAGCGATCGCCAAGCATCCGGACATGGAGATCGTCGCCATCCAGACCGGCATTACCCGCGCCGAAGCGCTGGCTGCGGCCCAGAACATGCTGCAGGCCAATCCCGATATCACCGGCATCTTCGGCTTTGGCGACGATGCAGCCCTCGCAGCCGCCGTCGCGGTCAAGGCCGCGGGTCTTGAATCCCAGGTCAAGGTCATCGGCTTTGACGGCATGAAGGAAGCGCGCGACGCCGTCGACACCAACCCGGTCATGGTCGGCGTCATCCAGCAGTTCCCGGACCAGATGGGCAAGCAGGCAGTCGACACCGCCGTCAAGGTCGCCGCCGGCGAGACCGTTCCGGCCGAACAGCCGATCGTGCCCGGCGTCTATACCGCGAAATAAGTCCTCCCAGGACAGCCGTCGCCTCCGGGCGGCGGCAACCTCAGGAGTGAGCGCTCCGGCATATGGCCGGAGGCGCCTCGGCTCGCCCTTTGCGCGCGCGGATGGGACGCGCGGCGTCGTATGGAGGCCACCATGCATGGTTCGACCACGGACACCATCCTCGAGATCAGTGACGTCACCAAATCCTTCGGTCAGGTCGCGGCGCTGAAAAGCATGCGTCTCAAGGTCAGGCGCGGCCGGGTGCACACGCTGCTCGGCGAAAACGGCGCCGGCAAATCGACACTGATGAAGATTCTGGCCGGCGTGCACGAGGCAACTTCGGGTGTCATCACGCTTGATGGGCGCCCCTACCGGCCGGCTGATCCGCAGGACGCCGCAGCCCTCGGGCTTGCCATCGTCTTCCAGGAACTCAGCCTCTGCAGCAACCTGACGGTGGCCGAAAATATTCTTGCCACCCGCGAGCCGCGCCGCTTCGGCTTCATCAACGACAAGGCGCTCGTCGCCAAGGCCCGCGCGATCGTCGCCGATCTCGGTCTGCCGATCGACGTCAGCGAGAAGATCGGCAATCTCTCGATCGCCCAGCGCCAACTCGTGGAAATCGCCAAGGGGCTGAGCCACGAGGCCAAGGTCGTCATTCTCGACGAGCCGACCTCGTCGCTGAGCGACAGCGAAGCCGAGATCCTGTTCGAGATCATTACCCGGCTGAAGCAACGTGGCGTCGCCGTCATCTACATTTCCCACCGCATGGAAGAGATCATGCGGCTCAGCGACGACATCACCGTCATCCGCGACGGCGAATATGTCTCGACCCATGATCGCGACGACGTCACCATCGAGGCGCTGATCGCGCTGATGGTCGGCCGTCGCATGGATGAGATCTATCCGCCACGGACCCACGAGCAGTCGGCGAAGACAGCTCCGGTTCTTTCGATCGACAGCCTTACCCGTGATGGCGAGTTCGACGACATCTCCTTCGACGTCCGCCCCGGCGAAATCCTCGGCTTTTTCGGCCTCGTCGGTTCCGGCCGCTCCGAAGTGATGAACGCACTGTTCGGCATGAAGGCGGCGACCGGCACGGTTCGCTTCGAGGGGCAGCCGGTTCGTTTCCGCTCGCCGGCAGAGGCGATTTCGCGCGGCATCGGCTTCGTCACCGAAAACCGTAAGGAAGAAGGCCTCGTTCTCAGCCACAGCGTCGGCTGGAACATCTCGATGGCAGCCCTTGCCGATTTCACCGGACCGCTCGGCTTCACCCGGAGCCGCGCCGAGCGCGAAGCCGCGGCCGTGGAAGTCGGCCGGCTCGCCATCAAGACCCATTCACTCGACACGCCCTCAGGTTCGCTCAGCGGCGGCAACCAGCAGAAGATCGTGCTCGCCAAGTGGCTGCTGACGCGGCCCAAGGTGCTGATCCTCGACGAGCCCACCCGTGGCGTCGACGTCGGCGCCAAGTTTGAAATCTACAAGATCATCCGCCAGCTGGCGGCCGAGGGCACGGCGATCCTGCTGATCTCCTCCGAGCTGCCGGAAGTTCTGGGAATGAGCGACCGCGTCGTCGTCATGCACGAGGGCGGCATCGGCGCGACCCTTTCCGGCGCCGACCTCAGCCCGGAAACAATCATGGCGCACGCAACGGGATTCCAATCATGACACAGCAATCCGAGACCCAGGCCGCCTTCATGCGGGCGTTGAAACAATATGGCGGCATCCTGCTGTCGCTGGTGATGCTCTGCGTCATCTTCTCCTTCCTCAACCCGCGCTTCATGTCAGTCGTCAACTTCATGAACATCCTGCAGCAGGTGGCGGTGGTGGCGATCGCTGCCTTCGGCATGACCTGGGTGATCCTGCTCGGCGAGATCGACCTTTCGGTCGGCTCGATCATCGCAGTTGCCGGCATGGTTGGGGCGCAATGTTTCGCCTTCGGTCTCGGCTTCGCGCCGGCGATCGTCATCACGCTTCTGGCCGGCGCCCTGATGGGCATGCTGAACGGCGTGCTGACGGCGAAATTGCTGTTGCCTTCCTTCATCGTCACGGTCGCGACGATGGGCATCTACCGCGGCATGGTCAGCCTGCCGACCAACGGCGCGCCGGCGATGATCGAGAATGCGACCTGGACCGCCATCGGCACGGAGAGCTTCCTCGGCCTGCCCATCATCATCTGGGTGGTCGCCGTTCTGTTCGTGGTCAACCACATCCTTCTGAGCAAGACGAGCTTCGGCCGCCGCGCTTATCTGACGGGCGGTAACCGCGAGGCGGCGGTCTATTCCGGCATCAAGGTCGACCGGCTGAAGATCACGATCTTCATGATCTCCGGCGTCATGGCGGCAATCAGCGGCGTGCTCTTGTCCTCCCGGCTGTTCTCCGCCCAGACCAATGCCGGCATGAGCTATGAGCTCGACGCCATCGCTGCGGCCGTGCTCGGCGGCACCTCGCTTGCCGGCGGCGTCGGCACCATGGTCGGCACGCTGATCGGCGCGCTCATCATCGGCGTCATGAACAACGGCATGAACATGCTGTCGGTCCCCTACTTCTACCAGCTCATCGTCAAGGGCCTGGTGATCCTGATCGCGGTTTGGCTCGACGTCCGCGCCAAGCAGGCCAAGCGCTGATCCTCAGAAGAGAAACATACCCATGCACAAGATACTGACGATCGGCGAAATCCTCGTGGAGATCATCGCCACCGAAAAGGGCGACGGCTTCCGGCAGGCCACGCCGCTCATCGGCCCCTACCCCTCCGGCGCACCGGCGATCTTCATCGACCAGGTCGGCAAACTCGGCCAGGCAGCCGCGATCATCTCGCGCGTCGGCGACGACGATTTCGGCCACGTCAATCTCGACCGCCTGAAGGCTGATGGCGTCGACATCTCCGGCATCGCGGTTGATCCGCTCGGCACCACCGGCAGCGCCTTCGTGCGCTATCGCCCCGACGGCAGCCGCGCCTTCGTCTTCAATATCCGCCACAGCGCCTGCGGCGCGATCCGTCTCGATGACGCCGCGCGGGCATTGGTGCGCGGTTGCAGCCATCTGCATGTGATGGGCTCGTCGCTCTACGCACCAAGCGTGGTGGAGAGCATTATCGCAGCGATCGAGATGATCAAGGCGGCCGGCGGCACGGTGTCCTTCGATCCGAACCTCAGGCCGGAAATCCTCGATAGCCCCGGCATGCGCGAGGCGCTGCGCGCGGTGCTTGCCAGGACAGACGTCTTCCTGCCGAGCGGGCAGGAGCTCTTCCTGTTCACCAAGGCGAAGACCGAGGCCGAGGCGGTTTCGGAACTGCTTGCCGCCGGCATCAAGGTGATCGTCGTCAAGCGCGGCGCTGAAGGCGCGAGCTATTTCGATCGGGAAATCACGCTCTCGCATCCCGGCTTTCCGGCCGAGGAGGTCGATCCGACCGGCGCCGGAGACTGCTTCGGCGCGACCTTCGTCACCTTCTGGCTGAACGGAGCGGCACCCGCAGAAGCGCTGGAATTCGCCAACGCCTCGGGCGCACGCGCCGTCATGATCTCCGGCCCGATGGAAGGCGCCTCGACGCGCGCCGATCTCGAAACCTTCATCTACGCGCGAAAGGGCTGACCCATGCAACCGAACCTGCTGATCGACATCGCCCGCTGGAACGAACGCCCCGGCCCGCGCGGCATTCCCTCCGTCTGCTCCGCCCACCCGCTGGTGATCGAGGCCGCGATGCTGCGTGCGCTACAGGAAGACGCCGCCCTGCTGATTGAGGCGACCTGCAACCAGGTCAATCAGGACGGCGGCTATACCGGCATGACGCCCGCCGATTTCACCCGTTTCGTCGCCGGCATCGCCGACCGCGTCTCCTTCCCGAAGGAGAGGATCATCCTCGGCGGCGACCACCTTGGCCCAAACCCGTGGAAACATCTGCCAGCGGAAGGCGCCATGGCCAAGGCCGTGACGATGATCGAGGCCTATGCGCGGGCCGGCTTCACCAAGCTGCATCTCGATACAAGCATGGGCTGCGCCGGCGAACCGGTGGCGCTTCCAGATGCCGTGACGGCGGAACGCGCTGCGCGGCTTGCCGCCGCCGCCGAGGCCGCCATTTCCGGCCAAGAGGGGGTCGCTCCCGTCTATATCATCGGCACAGAAGTCCCGGTTCCGGGCGGCGCACTCGAAGAGCTGGATACGCTGGAGGTCACGGCGCCCGAGGCGGCAATCGAGACGGTTGGCGTCCATCGCCAGGCCTTCGAAGCGGCGGGCGCCGCTAACGCTTTCAAGCGTGTGGTCGGCGCCGTCGTCCAGCCGGGCGTCGAGTTCGGCAACGAGAACGTCATCGCCTATGACAGGCAGAAGGCGGCAAAGCTTAGCGCCAGCCTGAGGCAGCTGGATGGCATCGTCTTCGAGGCGCATTCCACCGACTATCAGACGCCGGAGGCATTGCGCGATCTCGTCTCCGATGGCTTTGCCATCCTCAAGGTCGGCCCCGGCCTTACCTTCGCGCTGCGCGAGGCGCTCTACGGCCTCGACCAGATCGCTACCTTCCTCTTCCCCGAGGCACGCAAGCAGACACTGGCATCGGTCACCGAGATGGTCATGCGCGAGGAACCGGCGAACTGGGGCAAGTATTACCACGGCTCGCCGGAAGCCCAACGGCTGCAGCGGCATTTCTCCTACAGCGACCGCATCCGCTATTACTGGCCGCACCCGAAGGTTGCTGCAGCGGTGGAAGAACTTCTGTCGCTGCTTGAAGGCGTCAACATCCCGGAAACTCTGATCAGCCAGTATCTTCCGGGCAGTTACGAGCGCGTGCGTGACGGCGAAGTTGCCGCCAAGGCAAAATCACTGGCACTTGCCGCGGTCGACCGGGTTCTCGAGGATTATTTTTTGGCCTGCCGAGCTTAGCGGCAGGTCATGCATTCGGTAAATATTTCCGAGCCGGTACTGCCTATCCCCTCAAAATGAACCTATAAACGAAATCAAAACAATATGGGGTACAGCAACGGTGGACAGACAGATCAAGACGATGGAGGATTTTTCGGAGTTCGTCGGTTTGTCGCGCCCCACGGTCTCCAAATACTTCAATGATCCGGGCTCTGTTCGGAAGAAGACCCGCGATGCTATCGAGGCGGCGATCAAGCAGTCGGGCTTTCGCCCGAACATCTTCGCCGTCAACCTCAACCGCCGCCGCACCAACATCCTCGGCGTCATCGTCCCGAACTCGACCGACCCCTTCTACATGGCGCTGACGCGCCGGATCGAGCACATCGCCAACCAGGCGGGTTTCCTCGCCTTCGTGCTCTCCTCCGATGGGCGGCCGGAGATGGAAGAGCGGGCGATCGAGACCTTCAAGTCGATGAACGTCGCCGGTGCGATCATCGCACCGCTCGGTGTGCAGTCGCATCACAAGACCCTGACGGCGCTCGGCGAAAGCATTCCCCTGATCTACGTGGACTCGCCGCTCGACGACAGCTCCTCCTTCGTCGGCACCGACAACCGCCAGAGCTTCCGCCTGATGGTCGATTATCTCTGCCGCTCGGGAAGCCCCCCCTGCTATTTCGGCATGCCGCCGGTCAACAACAACGCGATCGCCCGGCGCGACGCCTATCTGGAAGCGATGCAGCAGTTGAAGATGGAGCCGGCGCTGGTCGAGACCACGCCGAACGCCTCCTGGGATTTTGAAAAATTCGGCTTCGACGAAACGCTGCGCATCCTCGGCGCCGGCGGCTTCCCGACGCAGACGGTGCTCTGCGCCAACGACCGCGTCGCCTTCGGCGTCATCGCCGCCGCCTTTCAGTCGGGCCTCAAGGTCGGACGCGAGGCGGACGCCGATATCCGTGTCGCCGGCCACGACGATCATCCGCTGTCGCGCTACACCTGCCCGCCGCTGACGACGGTGGCGCAGAACTACAACGAGATCGGCCGACTGGCGATCGAACTCTTGTTGTTCAAGCTCGGGGAAAGCTCCGACGACGGCGGTGCCTTCCCCGAGGATGAGCGCATTCTGCTCAGCGCCGAGATCATGCTGCGCGGTTCGGCCTAGGCAGATCCAGAGGATACGAGGGGGCGTCCGCCTGGAATTGCTCCGCCTTCGACAATCCGGGCCGAACCGGTAGCCTATGCGCAGATCAGGACCGACGCGCGAGTGACAGGATCTGATCGGTCGTCAGGATGTCGCCGAAGGTATCGTCGATCGTCGCCAGCGACGCGCGATGCAGCACGGCATGTGGAACGACGTCGCCGTCGTTAGTGTCGAGGTCGCGCGTGGCACAGGCATCCGCTGCAACGATCACGTTGAAGCCGAGCGGCACGGCATCCCGCGCGGCGCCGGCAACGCAGGCATGGGTCATCAGCCCGGTGATGATGAGCGTATCGATCCCGGTTTTCTTCAGCTGCTCGCCGAGGTCGGTGCTGGCAAACACACTCACCGACGACTTTCGGACCACGGAATGGTTGGCTGCCGGCCGGATGTCGCGGTGAAAGTCAGAGGTCGCACTGTCTTCGGCAAACACCGGGCTGCCGGCCGGCGTCACGTGCTTGACGTGGTAGACCTTCATGCCCTCGGTGTCGGCGCGTTCGATCAGCCTCTTGGCATTGGCGAGCGCCTTTTCCCCATCCGGGATCGGCATGCGGCCCGTAAAGTATTCGTTCTGGAAATCGATCACCAACAGGGCTGTCTTGCGGGGATCGAGGCTAGCAGGAGCAGCCGCACCGGCGATGGTTCGGATGGTCGGGTGTTGTGTCATGGAGGTTCCTTTCGCAATCTGACGCCGCGAAAGTCGCGAAAACGCCCATGTTGCGAAAGTGGCCTGAACGACAATATGTGATAGGTTCCGGCCAACTTCAGGCCCACCGGGTTTATACCGCAATGCACACCGTCGCCATCGTCGCCTTCGAGGGCATCAGCCCGTTTCATCTGTCCGTTCCCTGCATCGTCTTCGGCGACGACCTGCTGAAGCTCGGCGTGCCGCGCTACCGACTGCTGATCGCCGGTGAAAAGACCGGATCTGTCCGCACCATGTCCGGCTTCAGCATCGAGGTGGAAGATGACCTCTCCAGTCTTGCGGAGGCGGACACGATCATCGTCCCGGCCTGGGATGACCCGAACACCCGTCCATCGGAAAACCTGCTGAACGCGCTACGCACTGCCCACATCAGGGGCGCCCGGCTTGTCGGCCTCTGTCTCGGCACCTTCGTGCTGGCAGAGGCAGGCCTGCTCAACGGGCGAGCAGCCTCGACGCACTGGGCCTGGGCCGATGAATTCGAGCGGACCTATCCTCGGGTCGCCCTGAACCGCAACGCGCTCTACATCGACGAGGGCGATATCCTGACCTCGGCCGGCACCGCCGCCGCGATCGACTGCTGCCTGCACATCGTGCGCAACGACCACGGCGCCGAGATCGCCAACCGCATCGCCCGCAGGCTGGTCGTTGCACCGCATCGCCACGGAGACCAGGCGCAGTATATCGAGGCGCCCCTGCCCGCTCCGGGCAGCGGCGATCCGCTCAGCGCAACGATCGCCTGGGCGATCGAGCATCTCGATGAGCCGCTTTCGCTGGAACGGCTGGCGGATCATGCCGGCATGAGCCTGCGCAGCTTCACCCGACACTTCCGCAAGAAGACGGGAACGACCTTCACGCAATGGCTTCTTCAGCAGCGGCTCGCCGTCGCCCAACGCCTGCTTGAGACCGGCTCCTGTTCCGTCGATCACGTGGCGGAGATGGCCGGCTTCGGCTCGACCGTCTCGCTCCGACAGCACTTTACCCGCGCCTTCTCGATCTCGCCGGCGAGCTATCGCCGGCAGTTCCGAAACCGGCCGGCACTTGATATCGTCGCTTAGATCCGCGCTCATCCAGGTGACCAACGACATGGCCCACGATCCACGACTACACTACGACCGCAAAGATCTTGAATTGGTTCAGGAAACCACCCCTGAAGGTTTTCGGGAGTGGGTTATTCAGAAGGTTGGTGGGCTCAAGAGTCTTCCACGAGATCTTGTTTACCGCCTCCCCGACCCGCGTGTGGAGCTCGCGCCCTTGCTGGATGCGATGATCGCGGGGGATTCCTTATGGCTGTGCCGCACCAAGAAAGTGGCGCCCCTCTACGGCAACGAGGGCATCGCCCTGGTTCGCGACGGCCGACCAATTATCTACTTGCGAGCGTATGACTATTAAGCAGTCGGTTGAAGGCGCGGATATCGCTGGGAGCGGCAATGGCTCCCATACGCAAGACTGATTAAACAGGCATTCTTCGCGTCACCGAGTGCGCTCGTAGAAGAAAAGCCAGCAGAGGCACTGCGACGGTTGAAACGCCGGCGGCGCAAAGGAAAAAGGCCGCATAGCCGAAGCGCTCGGAATCCAGCCGGCTCCGAGACCGCCGGCCATGCCAACGAGGCTGTCCACGCATTGGAAAAGCGTGAAATCGACCCCCGCCTGGCGCGGATCGGCCCAGCCCATGAACTGGGCATAGAGCGCCACGAAGCCGATCGCCATGACGCCGGAAGAACTGGCGACCGCAAGGGTCATCACGAGCGGCCGCGAGACATCGCCTGACGCCCCGACATAGGCGAAGGCGACAAGCATCGTGACCTGCAAGAGCAGGGCGCCGATCAGTACCGTGGCAGCGCCGCACAGCCGCACGAGCAAGCCGCCGAACAACGCCCCGCCGAAACCGACGATCATGCTGCCAACACCGTTCAGCACTCCGACCGAAGCAAGATCGAAGCCGTAATCGATGAGGAAAGGCCCGAGCATGGCGAGGCCCCATTTCTGCGCCGAGACATAGATCGCTGCGAGTAGCAGCCCCTTGCGCACCTCCGGTCGCCGCAGTGCGGCCTTGAGCGACGGCACATGGCTGCGCGTTGCGCTTGTCGGACGCGAACCCGGGCCAAACAGGAAGGGAAGGCCGAGCAAAAGCACGACGAGCGCCATCACCCAAACGGCAGGCGCCCAGCCGAACCAATCGACCAGAACCAGAAACAGCCCGGCGCCGATCGCTGAGCCGACATAGGAGCCGCCGACCTGGGCGGCATTGCCCCAGCCATGGTGTTCTTCGGCCAACGTCTCGACGGCAAAGCCGTCGCAGGCGATGTCGACGGTCGAGGTGAAGAGCGCAATGAACACCAGGCAGGCGAGCACCGGAGCGAGCCGCTCCGGCCCGAGCAAGCCCAGCACCGCGAGCATCGTGGCAGAGAGTGCGCCGCCGGCAATCACGATGACAGCCGAGCGGTTGCGGCCAATCGCCGGCAGGCGGTAGCGTTCCACCTGCGGCGACCAGAGGAACTTCAGTGCCCAGGGCAGCACGGTCAGATAGACGAGGCCGATCTGGTCGAGCGGCAAACCTTGGGTTCTGAGCACCGCCGGCAGACCGAGCATCGTCAGCCCACCGATCACGCTCTGCGCCACATAAAGCCCGCCGACCGCGAAGAAGATCACGGCGGGCGACGGCCTTGTTGACGGCTTGGCATCGATCGCCATCAGAAGCGATAGCGGACGCTGGCGACGACCTTGCGGCCTTCGTCGAAGTAGCAGAAGCCCGTGGTGCAGAGCTGCTCGACCTCGTTGAAGAGGTTGGTCGCGTTGAGCTGCAGCCGCACGCCCTCAAAGTTCGGATTGGCGGCGCCGAGATCGTAGCGGACCGAAGCGTCGACGAAGGTGCGCGCCTGGTTCTTCAGGATCGGCGTGTGGACGTTGTCGCCGAAGCTCGATCCGACATAGCGCACGCCGGCACCGACGCCGAGCCCCTCGAGCACGCCGGATTGCACCTCGTAATCCGCCCAGAGCGAGAACATGTGGTAGGGCGAGGAGTTGAGCTGGTTGCCGAGCGTTTCCGATGTCAGCTTTGTGATCTCGACATCGTTGTAGGAATAGGAGGCGATGAAGTTCCAGCCATTGTCGAGCGAAGCGGTGCCTTCCAGTTCGAAGCCACGCGACTTGAGGTCGAGCTGGCGCAGGAGGTTCAGGCCCGAGGACGTTTCGTAGACGGTGGCGTTTTCCTGGTCGATGTTGAAGACTGCGGCGGTGATCGTCGCGTTCTGGCCGGGGATCTCGTATTTGACGCCCGCTTCCCATTGCTTGCCGAGCGTCGGCATGGCCGGCGTATCGGTGCCGCCGAGATTGATGATCACGCCGGGATTGGAAACGAAGGCGGTGCCGTAGCTGACATAGGGCATCATGCCGTTTGGCAGGACATAGCCAAGCGCGGCGCGCGCCGTCGTTTCGCTGTCGTTCCGGTCAAAGGGTGAGCCGTCGACCGAATACTTGTTGTCTACCCAATCGTGACGAACGCCCGCCGTCAGGCGCCAGGCGTCATATTCGATCTGGTCCTGGAGATAGATGCCGATGCCGCTTTGCGATTGCTTCTGGGTGGAGGTCAGCTTCGGCACATAGGTGAAATCGTCGGTGAAGAGGTCCGGCCCGCTGCCCTGCTGCGAGGTATATTTCATGTAGCTGTAGTCGATACCGGCAATGAGCTGGTGTGCTGCGGCGCCGGTGTCGAAGTCGAACTTCAGGTAGGTGTCGCTGGCAACGCCGGTATTGTCCTCGACGGTGAGGCCCGGATACTTGGCGAACACCCATTCCTGCTGCGTCGAGATGTCGGAGTAGCGCAGCTTGTGAAAGAGCGTGACGTTGTCTGAGAGCTCATGTTCGAGCTCATAACCGATACGCGCCTGCTTCTGGGTGAAATCGTTGAAGCGGGCGTCGCCACCATAGGTCGGGATCGCGCCGATCGACTTGCCGTCCGGCCCGTAGCGGTTGAGATAGCCCCAGGTGCCACCGGTCGTCGAATCCATGTATTCGCCGAGCAGCGTGAACTTGGTGCCCTCGTCCGGCTGCCAGGTGAAGGCGGGCGCGATGAACAGACGATCGTCCTTGACCGCCTCGATTTCGGTGCGCCCGTCACGCGCAAGGCCGGTCATGCGATAGAGCATCGTGCCTTCGTCATCGAGCGGCCCGGAAACATCGAAGGCGCCCTGCACCCGACCGTAGGAGCCGTACTGGACTTCGACTTCGCGCAGCGGATCGCTGGTCGGCCGCTTCGAAACGATGTCGACGATGCCGCCGGAGCTGCTGGCGCCGTAGATGGAGGCCGCCGGGCCGCGCAGGATGGCGATCGCCTCGACGCCATAGGGCTCCAGCCGGAAGAGGCCGTTCGGGCTCGCAATCTGGCGCAGGCCGTCGCGGAAGATGCCGGTCAGCGTCAGGTCGATGCCGCGGACCTTGAAGGCGTCGAAGCGCGGTTCGGCGCCGTACTGGCCAACGCGGGCGCCGGGCGTATAGTTCAACGCCTCCTGCAGGTTCTGAGGCTTCAGGTCCTGCAACTGCTTCTGGCTGATCACCGACATCGACTGCGGCGTCTGCATGACCGGCGTATCGGTCTTGGTGGCGACGCGCGCCGATTTCGCGACATAACCGTCGGTCTCGACAATACCCTCAGCACCGGTCCGCTCACCGGTCGCGGTGATTTTTTCGAGTTGTGTCGCGCCATCCTTGACGACGGCGCCGGTGGTGATCGTTGCATCCGACGGATCGAAGATCTGCACGGTCTTCTCACCGACGAAGCGATAGCGAAGGCCGGTTCCTTCCAGAAGCGATGCAACGGCCGCTTCCGTCGCCAGCGTGCCGCTGACGCCGCTGGTGGTCTTTCCGCTCGTCAGCGTGCTCGGATAAAGAAGGCGCAGGTCGGCCTGCTGGCCAAGTTTCAGGATGCCCGCTTCGAGGGATCCCGCGGGAACGGCGAACGCCTTCGGCGCAATGACCGCGGCCAGTGCCGTTGTCGCCTGTGCCTGGACTGCCGTCGCGCAGGCGATGAAAGAAACGCCGGCAAGCGCCAGGCGTGTGAAAGAATGGCGTCGTGATCCGCGACCCTGCATAATTCTCATCCGAGATCCCCTACTCAACTCCTGGGCAGGCTGCCTCGATCCATGTGCAGCGCCGCCACTTCTGAATAAGAGTTCGGGGAACGCGATCTCCTGACGTCACCGGACGATTTTTTTGAGCGATGAATATGGCCAGGCCTGGAGCGGCCTTGCCTGCTTGGGTTTTTCCTAGCGCGACTGAACGACGACCATCAGGCCCGAAATCCGCATGACACGCAGCGGCAAACTGGCTTCCAGAACCTGCAGGGCAGCGTCGGTGTCGTGCAGATCGAAGATACCGGAGACTTCGAGACCGCCCGCCGCCTCGTCGAGCAGCAGGATTCGGCCGTGACGGTAGCGCTCGAGGGTCGCCAGGACGTCGCGCAGCGGGCGGCGCGAAAAGACGAGCTTGCCGTCGCGCCACGCCGTCCCGGCCGCGACATCCGTCTTCGACAGGGACAGGCGTCCCTGTTTGTCGATCGTTGCCACCTCGCCCGCACCCAGGATCGCTTTCTGGCCGGCCGCCGCGACCTCAACGCGGCCCTCCTCCACCTGGACGCCGGCGGCTCGTTCTGCACCGGCCGTGCCTACGGAGTACCGGGTCCCCAATGCCATCGCGCTCAGCGCCCCATCTTCGACCACAAACGGCCGAAGCGGGTTCCTCGCAACGGCAAAGAATGCTTCGCCGCGCAGGAGCCGCACCTTTCTGCGGCCCTGCTCGTAGCGAACCACGAGGGCCGTGTCGGTGTTCATGTCGACTTCGGTCCCGTCCTCCAGGGTGATCCGCCTGATTTCACCGACGCCGGTGTAAAAGTCGGCACGCCAGCGGTCGCCGTAGGGCGTCGCGAGCGAGAGCATGGCAAGACCCGCTGCAAGACAGAGCCCGACGAAACCGCCGACCCGACGGCGGCGTTGGGCGCGCAATTCACCGAGGCGCTCGCTTGGGATCGGCACGTCTCCGAGATCGCTCCAGAGCGCCCGCAATTCTTCATAGGCCATCCGGTGATCGGGATGTGCGGAAACCCAGAGCTCGAACGCCGCACGGTCGGCGGCCGTCGCGTCGTCGGACTGCAACTTCGCAACCCACGTCGCCGCCGCTTCCAGAGTGCTGTCATCGATGGTCTGGCGATTGCCGTTCATGCACGTCTTCCGGTCGAACTGAAAATGCCGTCAGGCGAACCCTCCAAGGGAATCGCTTCAATCATCTTAGAGTTGAAAGAACGGTTTGACCTGACGTCGGTTCAGAAAATAATCTCGGCGCGCATCTTCCGGCATTCGAGCAGCGCTCGGATGATATGCTTTTCGACCATATTTCTCGAGATGCCGAGCTCATCGGCGATCGCGCTGTTGCTGAGGCCGTGCAGGCGGCTGAGGAGGAAGACCTGCTGGCAGCGGTTCGGAAGGCCCTGGATGGTGCGCGCCATGATCAGCAGGCACTGGCGGGCGTTGACGATGCGGTCCTGGATCGGCCTGTCTTCCGCATGCTCCATGCCCTCTTCGTCGGCAACGAACATCGCTTGCTCGCGCGCAGCGCGTTCGGACGCGACCCGCGCCACCGAGCGGGCAACCTGGAACAGGTAGGCCTGCGGGTTCTCGATCAGCGTCGAGCGCGATGCCTCCAGCATGCGCATGAAGGTCTCCTGCGTGGCGTCGACGGCGTCCTCGCGGTTTCTGAGGCGGCGGCTGAAGAAGCGGCGGATCCTGCCCTCTTCCCGCTCGTGAAGCCCCCGCACCATCGCATCGGTCATCAATCTGCCTCTCCAGCGTGCGGCTGTCGCACCATCATCCTGAACGTACGGCCCGGGTCGCTGCCGCTTATCTTGAATACGTTACTCATGTTTCATAAGTGAAGCGGAGGTGTGCTGCAATGCACTGACGTGCGGCATGACGAGCCGAAACTGCGTCAGGACCGGCCGCGCCGTCTATTGGAAAAGGACTGTTGCGCGAAGGCCACGGCGTCTGGTATGGGCGCGACCCTGATTGGCGGCTTCAGGTTCGTCCCTTGCTCGGCAAAACACTCTCGATGGAACTCAGCTCCGAGGCGATGCGGTCTATCAGCAGTCGCACCCGGCGCGGCTGGACGGTGAGCGGCGGATAGACGATCTGCAATCCCGTCCCACCTATAGAGAAATCCTTCAGGAGTTCGACAAGGGCACCGGACGCCAGGTCCTCGGCAATGTCCCAAACGGATTTGAGCGCGATGCCGTGCCCCGCGCGACACCATTCCCCAACCACCCCGCCGTCATTGGCGACGCGCCTGCCGCGCACCATGACCTTGTGCGGCTTGCCATCGACCTGAAAAGCCCACTCCCTGTCGAGATTGGCGCCGAAGCGCATGATGATGCAGTCGTGACGGGAAAGATCGTCCGGATGCTCCGGCCGGCCCCTGGCATCCAGATAGGCGGGTGCGGCGCAGACGACCCGGCGGTTTTCGCCGAGGGAGCGCGACCGGAGCGTACTGTCGGCGAGAAGGCCGTGGCGGATGGCAAAGTCCATGCCCTGACCGACGAGGTCGACGTAGCCGTCGGTGAGATTGAAATCCACCGTCACGTCAGGGTGCTCGGCAAGAAAGCGGTCGAGGATCGGCACGATGTAGCGCCGTCCCATATCTTCGGGGGCGCTGAGGCGGATCGGCCCCGAGATCGTTCGGGTACCCGATCGGATGCCTGTCTCAAGTTCGTCGGCCTCCGCCAGCAGCCGGCGGGCGCCATCGACCAGCAGACGGCCCTCCTCCGTCAGGCTGATTGCGCGCGTCGTGCGTTTCAGAAGGGCAGCACCGTAGTGGGCTTCAAGCGCCGCCAACCGCTCGGAAACAGAGGCCGGCGACAGGCCCTTTTCGCGACCTGCGGCGGAAAGCCCGCCCTTTTCGACGATCAAAAGGAACAGAGCCAGATTGTCGAGCAACATCTTTCGCCTCTTCCGAAATATACTTTTGGAAATAAGCCAATTATCCGGATGCGCCGCAAGAGCTAAATTCCTTCCCGAAAGGAGACGCGGCATGCATCTCGACCACGTAACCATCCGCACAGGCGACATCGCGGGCACGCGCGCGTTCTTCGAGACGGTCTTCGACCTGACCGTCGGCGAGCGCCCGGCGGCGATCCGGCGCATCCTGGGCTACTGGCTCTACGCCGACGGCAAACCGATCGTGCACATCATCGGCAGCCAAGGCAGCGGTTTCGACCGGGCCGCCGAGGCTATCGATCACGTCGGCTTCCGGCTCGACAACTACGCAGCCTTCCGGGCCAGGCTCGACCGGCTCGCCATTCCCTACTCGACCATGGACCTTGGCGACATCGGCGAGCGCCGGCTGTTTCTGCGCACGCCCGGCGGTCCGTTGCTTGAAGCCGTCTTTTCCGAACCCGTTCCCCCACATTCCCCTGGAGCATGAGAATGACCATGACATTCAATGACAATACCGTTTCCGTCGTCATCGGCGGCACGAGCGGCATCGGCGCCGCCGTTGCCAAGGCGCTGACCCAGCGTCCCGGCCGGGTCGAGATCGCCAGCCGCGCCACCGGCCTCGATATCGCCGACGCCGCTTCCGTTGCCGCCTACTTCCGCAAGTTCGGGCCGATCGACCATCTGGTCGTCACGGCCGGTTCTTCGGCCCCCGGCGGCAAGGTTGCCGATATCGACCTGGATGCCGCCAAGGCCGCCTTCGACGTCAAGTTCTGGGGCTCGATCGTGCTCGCCCGCGAAGCGGCCAGGTATATACGTCCAGGCGGCACGATCACCTTCACCTCAGGTTTTCTCGCCCGCCGGACTGTTCCCGGCACCTTCGTCAAGACCGCGATGAATGCTGCTCTCGAAGCCGTGGCGAAGATCCTGGCCAGGGAACTGGCGCCGCTGCGCGTCAATGTCGTCAGCCCCGGACTGACGCAGACCGAGGCCTATGCCGGCATGACCGGCGACGCCCGCGACGCCATGTTCGATCGCGCCGCAGCGACCTTGCCCGCCGGCCGCTTCGGGCAGCCGCAGGACATCGCCCACGGCTACCTCTTTGCTATCGACAATCCATTCGTCACCGGATCCGTCATCGACATCGAAGGCGGCGCGCTCATCAACTGACGCAAACCGTTCCGACATTTCGCCCGCAAGAGGACCGTCCCATGCCGACAACGCTCTTTTCTCCTGTCTCCCTCGGCTCGTTGACCCTGCCGAACCGGATCGCGCTTGCGCCGATGACGCGGGCGCGCAGCAGCCAGCCGGGCAACGTCCCGAATACACTGATGGCCGAATACTATGCGCAGCGCGCCTCGGCCTCGACGCAGGGTCAGGGCTCCTTCATCGCCAATCCGGACCTGCCGCGCCGGCTGAAGGAAGGCTTGCCGCTTGCGACCTTCGACGGAACCAAGCTTTTCGGCGGCAGTGCCGACGGATATTGTACCTATCCGGCCCTGGAGGACGCCGCATGAGCGCGCCATTGACGGAACACGAGCGCGCGGAAGCCCTGGTCAACGATCACATTGGCACCGAGCTGGTGCTAGAGGAAGAGAGCCTGCGCGTCTGGCATCTGCGGCTGAAGCCCGGTGAAACGCTTCGCCCCCATCGCCACGACCGGCCCTATTTCTGGACGGCGCTGACCGACGGTACGGCACGCTCGCGCTCGGGCGGCGGAAAGGTCACGGACGTGGTCTACCGCGCCGGCGACACGCGCCACTTCAGCGACCTGACGCCGGAGACCGCCTTCGTGCACGATCTGACCAATACCGGCGACGCCGAACTCGTCTTCGTCACCGCCGAATTCACAGCCCAAGACCATTCGTCCATGACAAGGAGCAAGCCATGAAAGCCGTCGCCCTCACCCGTTATCTCCCGGTTTCCGACCCGCAGTGCTTCCTCGATGTCGACCTGCCGAAGCCGGAACCCAAGGGGTATGACATTCTGGTGGCCGTCCATGCGGTCGCCGTCAATCCGGTGGATGTGAAGATGCGCGCGCCGAAGGACAAGATCGAGGAAACGCCGCGCGTACTCGGCTGGGATGCCAGCGGCGTAGTCGAAGCGGTCGGCCCGGATGTGACCCTGTTTAAGCCCGGCGACCATGTCTACTACGCCGGCGACCTGACGCGGCCCGGCACGAACCAGCAGTATCAGCTTGTCGACGAGCGCATCGTCGGGCGCAAACCGAAGTCGCTAAGCTTCGCCGAGGCAGCCGCCCTGCCGCTGACGACGATCACCGCCTATGAAGCCTTCTTCGACCGGCTCGGGATCGACCGGGACGGTGCGGATCGCGGCCAGTCGATCCTGATTGTCGGCGGCGCCGGCGGCGTCGGCTCGATCGGCATCCAGCTTGCCAAGCGCGCCGGGCTGACCGTGATCGCCACGGCCTCGCGGCCGGAGACTATCGCCTGGGTGAAGGAACTCGGCGCCGACCACGTCGTCAGCCACCGCGAGCCGCTGGTTGCCCAGGTCAGGGCGCTCGGCTTCTCCCATGTCGACCACATCGCCATCTTCAACGATATGCGCCATTGGGACGACGCGGTCGAGCTGATCCGGCCTCAAGGGGGCATCGTTTCGATCGACAACACCGACGTGCCAATGCCGATGGCGGGCATGAAGACCAAGGCGGCGAGCCTGCATTGGGAATTCATGTTTGCCCGCCCGATGCATCAGACGCCTGACATGATCGAGCAGCACCGGCTGCTGTCCTTCGTCGCCGACGAGATCGATGCCGGACGGCTGAAAACGACGCTTGCCGAGGTGCTGTCGCCGTTCAATGCCGCAAACCTGCGCGAAGCCCACCGCCGCATCGAGACCGGTGCTGCCAAGGGCAAGATCGTCATCGAAGGTTTTGAAGGCTAGCGCCCAGCTACCGATCTAACTGAAATCGCTCGCCGCGACGTAAATCGCGGCGAGCACCTCGAGCCCAGCCTGATCCTCGGCATCGAAACGGTTGGGGCTCGGGCTGTCGAGATCGAGCACGCCGAGCACTCTGCCATCCTTGAGCAAAGGCACGACGAGCTCGGAGCGGGACGCGGCATCGCAGGCGATATGCCCGGGAAAGGCATGCACATCGGGCACCAGCATCGTCTGCCGTTGCGTGGCGGCAGCCCCGCAGACCCCTTTACCGACCGGAATGCGCACGCAGGCGACCTTGCCCTGAAACGGCCCGAGCACCAGCTCGTCATTCGGCCGCAGGAAATAGAAGCCGGCCCAGTTCAGATCCGGCACCAGATCGAAAACGAGGGCGGAAAAATTGGCGGCATTGGCGATGAAGTCGCGCTCGTCATGCAGAAGCCCGCCGAGCTGGCTCGCCAGTTCGCGGTAGAATTCGGGCTTGTCGCCGGTCTCGATTGTCTTCGTGGCAAACATCTCTCACCTTTCAAATCTCGGCATCCTGAGCCGCTGTTGGGCACGCGCCAGCCGGCATGAGCGGCACGCGGCCTGTCACCCGTCCGTTTCCGGAGCGGCCTCCACCCTTGTGATGATCTCGCCGAGCACAAAGTGTAGAGCATCGCGGTAGCCGTTGCGGGCTGACGGTCCGCTCTCGGCCGAGGTCATCACCACGGTCAGATCGAGGCTCGGCACGATGTAGAGCATCTGCCCGCCGTAGCCCCAGGCGAAGTGTACCTCCTCGCCAGCGATCTGGCGGTCGAACCAGCCGTAACCGTACTCGTCCCCGGAGAAACGCGAATTGGTGCGGTGTTGCCAGGATGCTGCGATCCATTCTGATGACACCAGCTGCTGGCCTGAGGTCGCGCGGCCGCCATTGCGGTAGAGTTCGCCGAAGGCAAGCAGGGAACGGGCGCTCATCGCCATCTGGTTGCCCCCGAGATAGATGCCTTGGGGATCGCGATCCCAAGATCCGATGCGAAAACCGTCGAGCGGCCCCAGCCAGTCGCGTGCCAGCGCCAGGGTCGACCTGCCGCTGACCTTCGTCAGGATCGCCGAAAGCAGGTGGGTCGATGCGGTGGAATAGAGCATCGCACCGCCCGGGTCGTCGTCGAAGGGCTGAGCGAGCGCCGTACGCACCCAGTTGCTGCTCGCGACCCATCGGCCATAGTTCGGCCCCGACAGCCGGCCAAGCCCGGCCTGCATCGACAGCAGGTTGCCGATGGTGATGTCGTTGATACGCGGATCGGGCGAAGCCGGCAGTTCCGTCTTCAGGATCGGCGCGATCTTCTGGTCCGGCCCTTCGAGCAATCCCTTGTCGATCGCAATGCCGACCAGCGCCGAGATGATCGATTTCGACGCCGACTTGATGTTGGTCGAGTCGGTCACGCGGTTGCCGCGATAGCCGCGCTCGGCGAGGACTTTGCCGTCACGCGCGACGATCACGGTCTTCAGGGGCTCAAGCTCGTGCCGCGAAGCCAGTTCTTCCAGCAAGGTCGAAACCGGCGCCACCACCTGGGCAGCCGCCGGCAAGCTGAGAAACGTCAGGACGACGAGTGCCACGGCGACGATCCGGGCGAAGAGAGCGGCAGCAAATCTGAACATGGATCAGCATCTAAGACGATCTTCCGCCGCCGTCATCCACCGCACGGCCATCTCACGGCGATTTGACAACCGGGTGACTGTAAGGCCGTGGCGCTGACCTCAGGCCGTCGGTTGCCTTGCAAAGGCCTCAACGAAACGCCGCAGGCTCTGTTCGACGAATTCCGCGACAGGCACTTCTGGGTCGAAACTCCACCAGAGCAGCGATCCCTGCCATTGCGATGCCATCAGGAGTCCAAGTCCAGGGGCGGCCGCGGGCAATCCCGAAAGACATTCGTCGAGCACGCCGGAAAGCACGTCGCGCCATTTCGCTCCCCGCGCACGCAGCAGCGGGTCCCGCAGGTCTTCGCGGAGAATCCGGAGATCGTCGGCATAGGATTCGATGGCGCCATAATCGCCGGACAGGCCGACGAGCAGCGCGATGGCTCCCTCCGGCGTTCTCGGCACCGTCGCCACCAGCTCCGCCGTCTGGCAGTCAAGGCCGTCCCAGGCCTGGTTGAGCGCGCGCTGGATCAACTTCGTTTTGTTTTCAAAGCGCTGCACGAGCGTGGCGCCAGAAAGGCCGGTCCTTGCGGCGAGCGCCGCGAAAGTCAGGCCATCCGGCCCTTCGGCCCGCATCAGCGCAAATGCAGCCACCAGCACCTCTTCGTCTGGCATCGTTTTTGGTCGTGGCATCTTGACTCTCATTTATAACCGAACAATCATTTATATATCCCATTCAAGAGAAAGCACCAGCGGCTATCGGCCCCAAGGAGGAAAACAATGACGCTCGAAGGAAAAATCGCGCTCGTCGCCGGCGCGACACGGGGCGGCGGGCGCGGCATCGCCGCGGAACTCGGCGCCGCCGGCGCCACCATCTACGTGACCGGCCGCACCACAAGGCAACAGCAATCCGAATACAAGCGGCCCGAAACGATCGAGGAAACGGCCGACATCGTCACCAGCCTCGGCGGCAAGGGTATTGCCGTTCAGGTCGATCATCTCCACCCGGCCGAAGTCGCAGCGCTGATCACGCGCATCCGCCGTGAACAGGGGCGGCTCGATATCCTCGTCAACGACGTCTGGGGCGGAGAAAACCTGTTCGAGTGGGAGAAGTCCGTCTGGGAGCACAATCTGGAGAACGGCCTGAGGCTTCTGCGCCTCGGCATCGACACCCACCTGATCACCGCGCACTACGCCCTGCCCCTGATGATAGAGAAGCCGGGCGGGCTGCTCGTCGAGGTCACCGACGGCACCGCCGAGTACAATGCCACTCACTACCGCATTTCCCCCTTCTACGACCTCGCCAAGGTGGGGGCCAACCGCATGGCCTGGGCCCATGCCAAGGATCTGGCGCCGCACGGTGCGACCTCGGTTTCGATCACGCCCGGCTGGATGCGCTCCGAAATGATGCTGGAGCATTTTCAGGCGACCGAGGAAAACTGGCTGGAGGGGACCAAGGTCCAGCCGCACTTCGTCATTTCCGAAAGCCCGCGCTTCGTCGGCCGCGCCGTGGCGGCTCTGGCGGCCGATCCGGACAGGGCGCGCTGGAACGGCCAGTCGCTGTCGAGCGGCGGACTGGCTCAGGTTTACGGTTTCACCGATCTTGACGGCTCGCGGCCCGATTGCTGGCGCTATATGCGCGAGGTGATGGAGGCAAACAAGCCGGCCGATGTCACTGGATATCGGTAAGCCTGATGTCGCATGCCCCTGCGGCTTCTCGATGCATCCCACCCAATAGAGCGCGAGAAATGACGGTCATGACAGCAGCCGAGCTTGAACCGAAAGGCCGGCTCCTGTAGGTCCGGGTTCGACGGAACGGCGCGGCAGCGCAATCAGGTGTGATGGAAGATGGCGTCGCGGGATCGTTATTCGAGAAAGCTGGAATGCGCGAAATGCGGGGCGTCCGGTTTCGCCGAAGCCTCTGAAAATGACAAGGCGAAGGGCGGCAATCGCGGCTTTCTCATCGACGTCATGCCCAAGGGCTTTTCGACCGAGCGCACCTCTCCCGACCCCGCCAAGCACATGGTCCGCTGCCGCTGCGGCAACGTTTTTGCGTTCAGGCAGAAGACCGTCTACGCGCCCGGCAGCGAGCCACGGGACTGACGCGCCTGGGGCAATCCGGCGCCCGCGTTGAGAAAAAATTCACCATCTTGTCTCAACATCGACCCAATCGGCGGGCAGCTATGGCGGCGCGCGTTCAAGTATTGTTGATCGCCAGCGCCCAGGACAAAGGCTTGCAGCCAGGGCTGCCACCGCTTAATCGCTGAACTAAAGCCGACCCGCTGTGCGTCGAACGCATGCCGTCGGTAACCGCGCCGAACGCAAGACGCTGGGCGGCGGCAGCATAGCCAGGAGCCCGCATGCGGCGCGAGACGATACAGAGCCCCTCTTCCCAAACGCCCTCCATTGGCAAGTTTTTCACGCAGGTGCGTCGGATGCGGCATGCTCTGGCGATCGGCGCGATGGCACTTGCGCTTTCCAGCTGCATGGCGCTCGATGCCGACGACGTGCGCGAACCGCCGCCGATCCCGGCCAAGCTGATCGCCGCCATGGCGAAGAACGGCAGCAAGCCGGAAAGTCCGGTTCTGGTACGCATCTTCAAGCAGGAAAGCGAACTGGAAGTCTGGAAACAGAACAAGCAGGGCCAATACGCCCTGCTGAAAACCTACCCCATGTGCCGCTGGTCGGGGAAGCTCGGCCCGAAGACGAAGGTGGGCGACCGCCAGGCGCCGGAGGGTTTCTACCATGTCTCGGCCGGCATGCTGAATCCGAAGTCACAGTATTTCCTGTCCTTCAATCTCGGCTATCCGAACCGGCTGGAATCAGCGCTCGGCTACACCGGCGAAGCGCTGATGGTGCACGGCGCCTGCTCGTCGTCGGGCTGTTACGCACTGACAGACCAGGGCGTCGGCGAGATCTACTCCGTCGTCCAGCGTGCGCTTGCCGGCGGCCAGGGCACCTTCCAGGTGCAGGCCTATCCTTTCCGCATGACCGCCGAAAACATGGCCAAGCACCGCGGCGATCCGAATTTCGAGTTCTGGAAGAACATCAAGCAGGGCTACGACATCTTCCAGACGACGAGGCGCCAGCCGAAGGTTTCGGCCTGCGGTCGCCGTTATGTCTTCAACACCGAATTCGCCGATGGCGAGCCGTCCGATCCGCTCGCGGCCTGCCCCGCCGCTGCGACGGCGCCAGAAGCCGGGCTGGTGGCAAAGCTGCAATCGGAGGACGCGAAGCTCGCGGGCCTGATGGCAAACCAGACGCCGGCACCGCTCAATGCCTATGTCGACGGCGGCATGCATCCGAGCTTCCGGGCGCTTCTCGAGAAAAACGGCGCCGAAAAGCTGGCAGCGAAGATCTCGGGAACTAAGTATCCTATCAGCCGACCCGAAGCGGCGCTGGCCGATCCCTACGCTGGCCTGTGATCGTTCGTCGGCTGGCGACGCACAATTGACCTAAAAGATCGGTTGCATCGCCAGAAGCGAACACAGGACGATCGAGGGTTCCATGCCTGAAAGAGAGATCCGCCGCCGCACCTTCCTGCAACTCTCCGCGGGGCTCGCGGCCGCCGGATTGGCAGGCTGTGCCTCGACGCGGCCGACGGTGACGCGCTCCTATGCGCCGGAACCTGTGCCCGAGGCGAACGCCTTCCTTGCCGATATGTACGGCGAGAAGCCGAACGAACCCTATCCGCTGCCGGCCATTCCCTACGAGAAGATCGATCCCCGCTACTATCGCCAGATGGTCGCCGACCCTACCGGCGAGAAGCCGGGAACGCTGGTCGTCGACGTCGGCAACCACTTTCTCTATCGGGTCTACGAGAACGGCCAGGCGATGCGCTACGGCGTCGGCCTCGGGCGCGCCGGCTTCGCCTGGGCCGGGCGCGGCGTCATCCAGTACAAACGCGAATGGCCGCGCTGGAAACCGCCGAACGAAATGGTGGCGCGCCAGCCCGAGCTGCAACAATTCAGCATCGAGGCCGGCGGCATGGACCCCGGCCTCAAGAACCCGCTCGGCGCGCGCGCCATGTATATCTTCCAGAACGGCGAGGACACGCTCTACCGCATCCATGGCTCACCGGAATGGTGGACCATTGGCAAATCGGTATCCTCGGGTTGCGTGCGCATGATCAACCAGGACGTGGTCGACCTATACAATCGGGTGCCAAACGGCACGCCGATCGTCGTCACTGACCTCACGGGCGGGGGCATGGTGCAATCGCAGCCGATGCCGGAAATACAGCCACTTCCGGACTCCCAGCCACTTCCGGATTCGCAGCCACTGCCGCAGCCGCAGGACTATATGCAAATGGGACCGGACGGGCTTCCTCCGCCTCAACCGCTCTGAGGCAATCCGTCCGGTGAAAGCTGGAAAATCACGCCAAAGCGTCGCGCGTCACAGGACGAGAAGCGAGGTCTTGCCGCGGACGCGATCGTAGAGATCGATCGCGTCCTGCTGCAGCATGCGCACGCAGCCGGCGGATGCGTTCTTGCCGATCGAGCGCCACTGCGGCGAGCCGTGGATGCGGTAGAGCGTGTCCTGACCGTTCTGGAAAATGTACATGGCGCGCGCGCCGAGCGGATTGTCGAGGCCCGGATCCATGCCGCCGGCGTCGATGCCGTATTTCTTGAGGTGCGGCTGGCGCGCTACCATGTCGTCCGGCACTGTCCAGCGCGGCCACTTGCGCTTCCAGTGCACGACCGCGCGCCCCTTCCAGGCGCGCCCCGCGGCCCCGAGGCCGACGCCGTAGCGGATGGCGCGACCGCCCGGCAGTACGTAGTAGAGGAACATTGTCTGGGTATCGACGACGATCGAATAGGGCGGCTCGTTGGTGGCGTAGGCCACTTCTTGGCGCAGGAACTGCGGCTTGATCTCACCGTACTGGATGCCCGGAACGTCGTAGCCCTCGTCCTTCACCGGCCCATAGACCTTGGCGTAGTCGAAGGTCTTCGTCGCCACGCCCGCGGCATCGGCTGCCTTCTCCGGCGAGCCACCATCCCCGGCGATCGGTTCGATCAGCTTCGGCTTCGGTTCTGGTTTCGGGATCTGCGTGCAAGCGCTCAAGACAGAGCTGGCGATCACCGCGAGCAGCGAGCGGCGGGACAAATTCATCGACACTTTATTCTATTCCAGGTTGGGGATTTCGGTTGGAAATGTTCCGAGGAGAGGCCCAAGGCTGTTGGGCCGAACCGTGACCGAAATGTGGTGAAAATCATTCTTTGGGGTGGATCGCCGCCTGCCGAGAGCACTCGTTTCCGGAGTGTTGCAGAATTCCCGCGCCACCTCCGTTGGCTGCCTTAGCCGATGGCCAGATCGCCCTTCGTGGGATCCGGAATGACGACGATGGTGCTGCCGTCGCGCACCTGATCGTAGAGATAAACGACATCCTGATTGAGCAGGCGAATGCAGCCCGACGAGACCGCCTTGCCGATCGAATGCGCCTCGGGACTACCGTGGATGCGATAGAGCGTGTCCTTGCCGTCCTTGTGGATGTAGAGCGCACGGGCGCCGAGCGGGTTCTTGATGCCCGGCGGCATGCCGCCATTGGCGATGCTGTAGGGCGCGAGCTTCGGTTGGCGCGCGACCATCTCGTCGGGCGGCGTCCAGCGCGGCCATTTGCGCTTGTAGGCGACGATCGCGCGGCCGGACCAGGCAAAACCCTCGCGACCGACGCCGATGCCGTAGCGCATCGCCCTCCCGCCGGGCAGCACATGATAGAGATACTTCGCCGGCAGATCGACGATGAGGGTGCCGGGCCGCTCGCCGCTCGGATAATCCACCTCTTGTCGCCAGAACTTCGGATCGACCTCGGCGACCTTCACCTCAGGGATCGGAAACTGCTCATCGGGCATCGCGTAGTACATCGGCGGCACGGTCGGCCCGGCCACGGCGCGAACGGGTGTTGTTGCCGCCGGCACCACCGCCGGCGTTGGACGCGCGGTCGCGCAACCAGTGACGAACAGCGAGGCTGCTCCGACGACAAGGCTACGGCGGGTGAGCGTGATGCCGGTCTTGTGATCGGTCGTGGATGAAGAGGGCTCGTTTGGTTCGGTCATATCGGGCATTCAACGATTCGATTGTTGCAATGCCGCTTCAGAGGGAAGTCCTACCTTAAGGCTGCCTTAAGGGAGCGAGTTAAGAGTTCCGCTCTCAAAAATGTGAGGAATAGCAATGCGAGTCCTGATCGTCGAAGACGACGATATCCTCAGAGACGGGCTGAAGGTCGGCCTGGCGCTGGCCGGATTTACCACCGATGCCGTCGGCACCTGCGACGCGGCGGCGACGGCACTCGCCGCCAACAGCTTCGACGCGATCGTGCTCGACCTGATGCTGCCGGATGGTTCCGGCATGGATATCCTCAAGGACTTGCGCTCCAGCCAGAATGACACTCCCGTGCTGTTGTTGACGGCCCGCGACACGGTTCGCGATCGCGTGGCCGGCCTCGACACCGGCGCCGACGACTACCTCGGGAAACCCTTCGACCTCGACGAAGTGGCCGCACGGATGCGGGCGCTGTCACGGCGGTCTACCGGCCGCGCGACGGCGGCGATCGAATGGGCAGGCCTGCGGCTCGATCCCGCCCGGCAATCGGTGGAACAGGCGGGCAAGCCGGTACAACTCTCGCGGCGTGAGTATTCGATCCTGCACACGCTGATGGCACACCCCGGCGTCATCTTTTCGAAAACCAGGCTCGAAGACAGGCTCTACGGCTGGCAGGAGGAAATCGAAAGCAACGCCGTCGAGGTCCACATCCATCATTTGCGCAACAAGCTCGGCCCCGGCCTGATCGAAACCGTCCGGGGCATCGGCTATCGGCTGGGTGGGGCCGGCTGATGCGGTCGCTGCGCACCCGCCTCTTCGCCATACTGTTGATCACGACAGGACTGCTGTGGCTGTCGGCGACGGTGTGGATCTTCCTCAGCACGCGCGCCGAGGTCGAGCGTGTGCTCGACGCGCGACTGATGGAGGCCGCGCGCATGGTGAATTCGCTGATCGTCAGCCCGGACATGATGAAGGAGGAAGGCGACGGTGACGCCAACCGTCCGGCGCAGAGCGCGATCAAGATTCCGGTTCTGGAGCACCCGCACTACGACCGGCAGCTCTCCTGCCAGATCTGGTCGCTGGACGGCACGCTGATCGGCAAGTCGGACAGCGCTCCCGACACGACGCTCGCGCCGCATGCGATGGGCTTCTCGGAAACCGTCATCAACGGCGAAACCTGGCGGGTTTTCGCGGTCGAGAACGCCAGCCTCGGCGTGCGCGTCCTCGTCGGCGACAATCTGCGCATCCGCGACCGGCTGGTCAACGATCTGGTCAAGGGGTTGCTGCTGCCGGCGCTGCTGATCATCCCGCTTCTCGCCGTGCTGATCTGGCTCAGCGTCGGGCGCGGACTGGCACCGCTTCGCAAACTTGCGGGCGATCTCGCCGCGCGCGAGGCTTCGGATCTGCACGCGATCGAAGACGTGGGCACGACGCGCGAAATCAGCCCGGTGTTGAAATCGCTGAACGGCCTCTTCGCCCGCGTCGCCGGTGCCCGCGAGCGCGAACAGAACTTCATCGCCTTTGCCGCCCACGAACTGCGCACGCCTCTGGCCGGCCTCAAGACGCAAGCCCAGGTCGCGCTTGCCAGCGACGACGGCGAGATCCGTGAGAAGGCGCTCGGCCAGATTGTCGCCGGGGTCGACCGGACCGGCAAACTGGTGCGGCAACTGCTCGACATCGCCTCCGTCGAAGCCTCCGAGAGTGCCAAGCCAGCAGGAGCCTTCAATGTCGGTGAAATATTGACAGGTCTTCGGACCGAACTCGCCGGCCAGGCTCACCGGGTCGATGTCGCCATCGCCCCGCACCTCTTCGGTGCGAAGATCGACATGGATCCGGACCTGTTTCGCCTGGCGGCGCGCAACCTCCTGGAAAATGCCATCAACCATTCGCCGCCTGGCGCAACAGTCTCCTGCACCTGCGAGATGGCGGCCGGCCGCCTCGTCATTGTGATCAACGACACAGGCCCCGGCATTCCCGACGAGGAGATGCCGCACGTGACCGAGCGCTTCTTCCGCGGCCGCTTCAAGACATCGGTCGGCAGCGGCCTGGGCCTCAGCATCGTCGAACGGGCGCTGGATCGTACCGGCGCGGAGCTCGAGCTCCGCAACCGGCAGGGCGGCGGTTTGTCGGCCCGCATCGCGCTACGGCAAAGCCTCATCCGGTGACCAGCCTCAGGGCCGAAGCGCAAACCTAGCTCGAAAGGAGGCGTTGACCTCAGGATCAGGCGTGACACGCTCAGCCATGGTTCACAGCGGTCATCGGCGAGAGCCCGTTCTCCGGATGGCGCGAACCGAAAGGAGAAAGTCATGGCAGCGAACGGCAGCTACAACGGAAAGTGCTTCTGCGGCGCAGTCGAGATCGAAGTGAGCGGCGATCCGGCCGCCATGGGCTTCTGTCATTGCAATTCGTGCCGGACGTGGTCGGCGGGACCCGTGAATGCCTTCACGCTCTGGCCGCCCGAGAAGGTCCGCATCGTCAAGGGCGCGGACAATCTTGTCGGCTACCAGAAGACCGCGACGAGTGTGCGCAAATGGTGCAAGGCCTGCGGCGGTCACCTCATGACCGAGCATCCGCTCTGGGGCGTGACGGACGTCTTTGCTGCGGTCATCCCGGCACTGCCGTTCAAACCCGCGCTCCACGTCAACTATCAGGAGACGGTGCTGCCGATGAAGGACGGCCTGCCCAAGTATCGCGACTTCCCCCCGGCATTCGGCGGCTCCGGAGAATTGATCGCGGAGTGAATCAGGCCGCAGCCGGGGCGGTGCTCGCCAGATAATGCTGAAGGGCAGTGCGCGTGTTGACGAACAGGCGATCGGGGCCGAGCTGATCGGCAAAACCGGAGGCTCGCACATAGGCGAGCACATCAGGGTTGAGCTCGGCCAGCCAGACGGTGACCCCGTGTTCGCTGATGCGACGCTCGCCCTCCATCATCATCTGCAGCGCGGAATATTCGATATCGAAGACCCGGCTCATGTCGAGCACGAGAACCTTGGGCTTGTGCTTGGCGACCAGCATCTGCGCCTGGTCTGCCACTTGCTGGGCATTGGCAAAAAACAGGCGCCCCTCCGGCCGAAGGATCAGCAGCCCTTCGAAGGTCTCGTCGTCCTGATCCGGTGACAGCGGCCGGAGCCGATCGGTGCCGCGCTTGCGGCCGACGACATAGACCTTCGCCGATGCCGCCTGGCGGGCCAGTCCGATGAAGGAAAGCACGATCGCGACGATAATGCCCTGCAGCGTCCCGAAGAGCAGCACGCCGAGGAAGGCCGCCAGCGCCCACTGAAACTCCATTCGCCGGACCTTGCGGACCGACCAGAAATCCGCCGGTTTGATAAGCCCGATCGAATAGACGATGACGATTGCCGCCAGGACCGCCTGCGGCAGCAGACCCAGCATGGGCGCCAGCACCAGCATCGTGGCAGCCGCTGCCGCCGCGGTGACCAGCGACGCCCCCTGCGAATGTCCACCGACGGCACGCACGACGGCCGTCTGTGATGTTCCGCCGCCGGCGCTCATGGCGCCAAAAAGCGCACCGCCGAGATTTGCAGCGCCGGTTGCCAGCAATTCACGGTTCGCCCTGATCGGCGGGTCGGAGGGGGCGGCAAATGCACGCCCGGCGGCGATGGTCTCGGTGAAACTCATCAAGGCGATGCCGAGCGCGCCGGGCAGAAGCTCCCGCGCAAGACCGAGGCTCGGAAGCGTGATCGAAGGCAGAGACTGCGGGATGAAGCCGACGGTGGAGACACCGAGCGCCTCGAGGCCGGCGAACCAGGAAAGCGCAATGCCTGCCGCCACCGCCAGAAGCGGCGCCGGCGAATGCGGCCAGAGCCGCTCCATCGCAAGAAGAGCCACCAGCGCCGCAGCCGCAATCGCAAGCGTCAGTAGCGAGGTCTCGGACAGATGGCCGGCTATGCTGAGGATATCCCGGAAGAAGCCTTCCTTGGTGATGTGAAGACCAAGCAGCTTCGGCACCTGGTCGAGCACGATGACGAGGCCGATGCCGGCCTTGAAGCCGATCAGGACCGGCGAGGAGATGAAGTTGGCGACGAAGCCGAAGCGGAGAAGCGAAGCCAGGATGAGAAGCCCACCGGTCATCGCCGTCAGCGTCGCGGTTGCCGTTATCAACTTGCCGGGATCGCCATCCGGTACGGCAAGGCCGAGCTGTGTTCCGGCGAGAATGGCAAGGGTCGTGGTCGACGAGACGCTCAGCACCCGGGACGTGCCGAGAAGCGCGTAGATGATCATCGGCACGAAGGCGGTGTAGAGACCGACACTGACAGGCAGACCGGCGACCGTGGCATAGGCCATCGCCTTTGGCAGAACCACGGCAGCGGCCGTGAGACCTGCAATCACGTCGAGCCGGAAACCCGCAGTGGCACCGCGACCGTCGCCGACAGGCGAATGCTCGTTCGATGCCATCCGGACTATCCTCTGGCAGGAGCTTTCATGAAGTTATTCTAAAGCGATAGCACTGGGTAAAATCCGTTGCAAGGAACGCCTCAGCCACACTTCGGGCATCACTTGTCGCCTACCAAAGCAGACGCTGGCAGGCTGCTCGACTTGCGGATATCTTGAGGACTGCGGGTGCCGGGCCGAGAGGGGATTTCGGCGGCAGGGAGCGAAGCCAAGGCGGACCGTCGCAGGCGTACGGAATCGTTAGCACGGCGGGCTTCCTACCTGGCGAGAGGGAGGGTTGCGTGGCGAAATCTCATCGCAGGAGCCATTCAAAAAGAATGCGGCGCCTGTTCTTCTCCAATCTCTACCAGCAACTTCAGGTGCTCTGGCCGATCTTCTCCGCAATCCTGATCGTGATGACCGGATGCGGTGTCATCATTGGCCGCATCGAGGAATGGCGGCTCGATGAATCCCTCTATTTCACCTTCGTCACCGGGCTGACGATCGGCTACGGCGACATCACGCCCAAACACCTGGGCGCACGGCTGCTGGCTCTGGTGATAGGCTTTTCCGGCATCGTCCTGACCGGCCTCGTCGCGGCCATCAGCGTTCAGGCGCTGAACGCGACGAGCAAGGATGAAACGGACGATCGCTGAGGAGAGCGGGCCGGCAATGTACCCCCGCTCCCCGTCCAAGTCTGCCGAAGCTTAGCCGGCCACGAAGCGCCCTTCAGACACGATTTCGGAGAGGGCTTTGCGCGGGCTTGGTTGCTCGCGCTGTTGCAGAGCCTCCGGAAGCAGAGCCTTATCGCCGAGGCGTCCGATCGCGACGGCAGCCTCGATCCGGTAGTTTTCGGGAACTTCGAGTTCGGCCCGCGCGCGGTCGTAGTCGATGCCGGCCATGCCGTGCGCCTGCCAGCCGGAATGGGCCGCCTGCAGGGCGAGTGCGCCCCAGGCGGCGCCCGTATCGAAGGAATGGGTGTAGGAAGGCACCTCCTTGCTGGCGCCTGGCGGCAGCAGGGAGGTTTTCGACAGCACGAAGATGAGGGCCGAAGCCTCCTTTGCCCAACTGCGGTTGAACTCGTTCAGAAGACCGAGCAGCTTCTCCCAGTCCTGTCCGCCGCGGCGGGCATAGACGAAATGCCAGGGCTGGGCATTGTAGGCTGATGGCGCCCAGCGGGCGGCCTCCAGGATTTCGAACAGTTCGGCCTCGGAAATCTCTTCGCCCGAGTAGGCCCGCGGCGACCAGCGTTCGAGAAAAAGCGGATTGATCGCGTGATCCGCGACGCGTGAATTCACATGCAAGGTCATGGGGATGGTCCATTCATCGGCGACGTGCTGCCGCCTTTCGGGTTGGTCATTGACGGCCGAAGCTTTCGTATCGGTCGCAACGACTTCTTAAGGTCGAGATTTCATCGGAGAGTTCGGCGATGCGGTCCCTGAGCTCATTGGCCGTGCCGTCCTCGACATCGTCGAAGCCGAAACAGTCCCGCGCCTCGTGCAGTTCCAAACGGCCCTGCAGGACCTCGCGAATTGCGCTCAAACGCTCAAATTGCCGCAGCATACTCATCTCGGACCTCATTTTCAGCCGATCAACGCAAACCTGCGCCGACCGGAGGGCGTTTCTGCCCAGCTCGATTCCTGACCGAGCCTTCCGAGATTATCCACTCAAATAGTAGATTAAAGGAATTCTGACCCAAAGAGCGAGCGAGAGATGAAAAACTGCTCCGCTTTTGGCGGACGTCGGAGCTGCGAGTGCAGGGGTAGTGTAACGGAGGAAGGAGGCGGCGGCGGTGTCATGCCCTTGGCATTGGTGGACCTGGGCGATGGGAGGCTCGCCCAGGTCGAAAGTATTCAAGCGGTCGGGAGGTCTTTCGCGTCGGGGCGGTTGCCATCGAGGAAGCCCATGTCCCGTTTCAGGTGATCCGACAGGTCTCTGACATCGACGACCTCGAGCGCACGGCGCTTTCGAGCGAACAGAAGCGCCAGCCAGGAGCGCGCGGAAAAATCGTTTGTCGACGAAAAACTACGTACTTGAATGGTTGTCATAGCCGTCATCCTCTTCATCAATCCGTCTAATGGACGGATCTTGAAAATGGTTACGAGCGGCATCACCTTCCAATCGAATATCGCTTACCATGCATAAGGCCATTTAATGCATAAGACACTTCCGCTTCCACCATTGACGGCGATCCGCGTCTTCGAGGCGGTCGCCCGGCATGGAAGCTTCACGAAGGCCGCAACCGAGCTCGGCATGACGCAGGCCGCGGTGAGTTATCAGATCAAGGTTCTCGAGGATCGGGTCGGCGCGCCCTTGTTTTTGCGCCGACCGCGGCAGATTGCCTTGACAGAAGTCGGACAGCGGCTCGCTCCGGCGGTCACGCAGGCCTTCGAGCAGCTCAGCGAAGCCTATGTCACGGCGCGCGGCGGCGCCCAGGGAACGCTTGTCATCAGCACGATCGCCACGTTCGCCTCCAATTGGCTGGCGCGGCGTCTTGGCTCCTTTCAGATCGCCCACCCTTCCCTTGCCGTCCGCCTTCAAACGGAGCCTCACCTGGTGGACTTCAGCCGCGAGGAGGTCGATATCGGCATTCGCTCCGGCCGCGGCGATTGGCCGGGGCTTGTGGCGCACCGGCTGATCAACGCCGACTTCACCCCTATGCTCAGCCCGAACCTTGCGGCCAGTATCGGCGGGGTGAAGGAGCCGGCCGATCTGTTGCGTCTGCCGCTGCTCGATCCCGGCGATCCCTGGTGGGCGAAATGGTTTGCGGCCGCGAATGTGCCTGCCGAGGGGCTTTCCAGTCGTCCCGGCGCCAGCATGGGCGCGCAGGCCTATGAGGGCAACGCCGCCACGGCCGGCCAGGGCGTGGCGATCCTGACGCCGGCGTTCTTCGCCGCCGAGCTGGCCGATGGGCGCCTCGTCCAGCCCTTCGATCTTCTCTGCAACGACGACCATGCCTACTGGCTGGTCTACCCGGAGACGCGGCGCAATTCACCGAAGATCAGCGCCTTCCGCCAATGGATCCTCGGCGAAATCGGGGTGTCATCGCGCTGAAGCGGGAACCGAGAACGGCACCCCGAACCGGACTGATCTGCCATGGAATTTTGAATCTTTGCGGAACTCTCGGGCGTGCCCGGGAGTTGCATTCCCGAAGCGCCCATAGTGAGGGCATGCGGGAGCGAACATGCAACGCGAGCCGACGGAACAGTTCCGTTCAGCCACGGAGAACGCCTGGTGGACCGTAAATCGCGGCGATGGACCGATCGTCGGCACCGCGATCCACAATGGGCATGCCATGCGCAGCGATGCCCGGGCGCTGGTGGCGTTGACGGAGGAAGAAAGGCTGCGCGAGGAGGACCCGTTCACCGAATTCATCATCCGGGACCTTGCCAACCGCATCGTCGTCCATCGCTCGCGCTTCGAGGTCGATATCAATCGTGCCCGCGTAGGCGCCGTCTACCTCCAGCCCGCACAGGCCTGGGGTCTTTCCGTCTGGCGGGAGCAGCCGCCTGCGGAGTTGATCGAAACATCCCTTGCCGTCCATGACGAATACTATGCCATGCTCCGGTCGATGCTGACGGCGATCGAGCGCCGCCATCAGCGCTTCATCGTGCTCGACATACACAGCTACAACCATCGGCGGCAGGGGCCGGAGGCCGAACCGGCCGATATCGCCGAGGCACCCGAGATCAACATCGGAACCTCCTCCATGGATCGGGCCAAATGGGCCGACGTGATCGATACGCTGGTCGCTGCCATCAGCGCCACCACGCTCGCGGGTCGGCCTGTGGATGTGCGTGAAAACATTGCCTTCCAGGGACGCGGAGAACAGACGCGCTTCATCCACGAGCACTTTCCCGATACGGGCTGCGCGATCGCGATCGAGTTCAAGAAGACCTTCATGGACGAGTGGACCGGCAAGCCAGACCTCGAAGCGCTGAGGTCGCTGCGCACACTGGTCGGATCACTCGTTCCGATCCTGACCGAGGCGCTCGCGAGGCAGCGATGACGGACGGGAGACCCATGCGCGCGAGCCCTGACCCGGAGTGGCTCGATGAAGCAATTGCCCGACTGAAGGATGGTCGCGCCGTGCGACGGGACTTCGGCGAGGGTGGACGGCTGCACATCGACCGCCTGCTTCCCTTCCTCTGCGTCCATATCGCAGCCGAGCACCAGCAGCCGGTCGCGCGCGATATCGCCCAGGCGAATGCCGCCTATCTGCTGGCTCCGAGCGTCGATATCGCCGCCGTCGTCATCGAGCGGGTCGGCCGCGTGATCGAAGAGCGGCAGGGCATGTTCATCGTTCTCGAGTTTGCCGAGCTCGAAAGCGATGACCCGCCGGCCAAGGACGCGCCGTTCCTGCCGCCCTTCCTGATCGAGGTCGTCGCCGGGCTAAGCGGCGCCGAGCAGGTTGCCGCGAAAGCACTGATCGAGACCGCTGCGACGATCGAGGGAAAGTTCCGGACCCCGCATGTGACGCTTGTCGAGCGGCAACCGGAGGCACGGGCAGGCCGAAAGACCCTGGCGCTCGACTATCCCCATCTCACCGTGCGTTTTGCCCCCATCTACTGCGAGCCGGGCACCCGCCGCATCTATCCGCAATTGCGCGAGCGGCTGGTTGCGAGCGTCTTCGATGCTGGGCTCCGCGCCGTTGCGGCCTTCGCCCGCGCGCGGTCCGATGACTTCCGGCTACCGACGCATCGCGCCCTTGGCCGGAAAGCCTTCGTCGACGCGGTCGTGCGTGCCGACCGCGGCATCGACGAGATCGCCTCGAGCTTCGATTTCCTGCTCGCGGTGACGCCGATCAACGCCGAAACCGCCTGGGCGGAATTCGCGTCGAGCGGCTTTTCCCGAAGTCCCCGCCTCTACTATCGGCCGCTGGCGCTGCAGATCGAAACGGCCAAGCGCAAACTCTTCACCCTCAACTTCGAACACCTCGAAGATCCGCTGCTTTATGCCCTCTATCGGGAAAAGCAGCAGGAGGTCGATCTGCAGCTCTCGATGATATCCGCGCGCGAGACCCGCAAATTCGTCGAACTCGGCCGCGCACTCTACGGCCCGGTGGAAAGCGACCTTCTCAACGCCGCGTCCGACATCCTCGCGCGCACCGCAGCCGATGGCGCCTCGTCTCCGACATCCGGCAACAAGCGCGACTGCGACTACATAAGGGAGCGAGCCCAGGCGATGATATCAGCCTATCGGCGCCAGTCCGCCGATTTCACCGCGTCCGTCGAAATTCGCGACGACCTGCCAGCCGGCCTGCTCGTCTCGCGCGGTCAACTGCTGATCGCCAGAAGCTCGGCACTCGACCCCGATCGCGTCGAGGCGCTGCTCAGCCACGAGGTCGGCGTGCACCTGCTGACCTATTTCAACGGCTCGGCCCAGGGCCTCCGGATCCTCCGCTCAGGGCTTGCCGGTTACGAAGGCATGCAGGAAGGGCTTGCCGTTTTCGCCGAATACTTGAGTGCCGGCATGACCGCGGACCGGCTGCGGGTGCTTGCGGCGAGAGTCGTCGGCTGCGCGGCCCTGCTTGACGGCGCACTGTTTCCGGAGACCTACCGGCTGCTCGTCGACGGCCACGGCTTCGGCACCACAGAGGCCTTCAACATTACGCTGCGCATCTATCGCGGCGGCGGGCTGGTCAAGGACGCGATCTACCTGCGCGGCCTGTTGCAGCTTCTCGAGCATCTCGCCGACGGCGGCAGTCTCGAGCCCTTCTGGATGGGCAAGATCGCCGCGTCGCATTTCGGTGCGATCCAGGAACTCAATTTGCGCGGCCTCCTTGGTGCCGCGGCCATTCGCCCTATTTTCCTCGATGACGTCAAAGCGCGCGACCGACTTCAGCGAGCCCAGAGGGGAATTACCCCGCTCGACATGGTCGCAGAGTAGGAAACTGAATGCGCATCGCCTTTTTCGTCAACTCCATCGAGGGCGAAGAGACGGTCTATGCGACGACATCGCTTGCGCTTGCGGCACTCGCCCGTGGCCACGAGATCGTCTACGTCACCCCTGGTGATTTCATCCTGAGGCCCGATGGCCGCCTGATGATCCACGCCCTCAACCTCGGCGCGGCGAAGCCGCGCAAGGCCGAAACCTTCATCGCCGCGTTGCGGAGCGGCGCCACGCGGCGTGAGACGCTGGACATCGCCGACGTCGACGTTCTGTTTTTGAGAAGCGACCCGTCGGAAGACGCCGGTCCGCGCCCCTGGGCCACCCAGGCGGGCGTGATTTTCGGGCGGCTTGCGGCCGAGCGCGGGGCAATCGTCGTCAACGATCCCGACGGGCTCACGCGGGCGCAGAACAAGCTCTATCTCCAGGACTTTCCCGAGATGGTTCGGCCGACCACGCTGATCTCGAAGCATATTGAGGAGATCAGGGCCTTTGTCGACGAGCACCCGGAAGGTGTCATTCTGAAGCCGCTGCAGGGCTCCGGCGGCAAGAACGTCTTCAAGGTTAGCTCCAGCCACGAGACGAACCTCAACCAGATCTTCGAGGCGGTCAGCGAGATGGGCTATGTGATCGCGCAGGAATATCTGCCGGCAGCAACGGAAGGCGACGTCAGGCTGTTCCTGATGAACGGCCGGCCGCTCAAACGCGGCGATACCTACGCTGCGGTTCGGCGCGTCCCGGCGGAAGGTGAGCTACGTTCCAACATGCATGTCAACGGCAGGCCCGTCGCCGCCGTCGTCACGCCGGAAATGCTCGCGGTGGCCGAGCAGATGCGGCCGAAGCTGGTGCGCGACGGCATGTTCCTCGTCGGTCTCGACGTGGTCGGCGACAAGCTCGTTGAGGTCAACGTCTTTACCCCGGGAGCACTGCCTGAAATCGCCGAACTGACATCGATCGAGTTCAGCGAGGACATCATGGCGGCGCTCGAACGGAAGCTCGACATCAAACGGGCCCATGTCGGCACACTTACCAATCGCGAACTGGCCACGCTCTGACCGATAGCCGGCCTGCGACCGGGGAAATCCTACCTTTCACACTGTCAAAGCCCTGTGCGCGCGGTATAAGCGCCGCGCAACCGGATATCTTCGTGCTCCCAAGTGAAGATCAACGGCTGCCGCCGGCGCGTCCAATGCGACGCCCTCCCAAGGCCCCAAGCTCCGGCGTCAACGACATCATGAGGTTAAACCATTGGCAGGTATCATCACCAAGGGCGCTGAGCCCACGCGCGCGGCCTCATCCGCGTCACCGGACGCGACGGGCTATCGATTTGCCCTCTTCGCGCTCACCTCACTGTTCTTCATGTGGGGCTTCATCACGTGCCTGAACGACATTCTGATCCCGCATCTGAAGAACGTCTTCTCGCTCAACTACACGCAGTCGATGCTGATCCAATTCTGCTTCTTCGGCGCCTATTTCATCGTCTCGCTGCCCGCCGGCGCGCTCGTCAAGCGCATCAGCTACAAATGGGGGATCGTGCTCGGCCTCGTCATCGCCGCCATCGGCTGCGCGCTGTTCGTCCCGGCGGCAAGCTTTCGCATCTATGCGCTGTTCCTCGGTGCTCTCTTCGTGCTGGCGAGCGGCATCACGCTGCTGCAGGTTTCGGCCAACCCTTACGTGACCGTGCTTGGTCCGCCGGATACGGCCGCGAGCCGCCTGACCCTGACCCAGGCCTTCAACTCGCTCGGCACGACGCTGGCCCCGATGTTCGGTGCAACGTTGATCCTGTCGGCTGCTGTCGTCGCCACTGCCGGCGCGACGCCGGAGCAGCTCGACGCGCTGAGGCTCGCCGAAGCAAGCGCGGTCAAGATGCCCTACCTGCTTCTTGCCGCCGCCTTCCTGCTGCTTGCGGCGCTCTTCGCCGCCCTGAAGCTGCCGACCGTCGAAGTGCATGACGAGATCGAGCCGATCACCGACGGCAAGTCGGCCTGGCACTACCGCCACCTGGTCCTCGGCGCCATCGGCATCTTCGTCTATGTCGGCGCGGAGGTCAGTATCGGCAGCTTCCTCGTCAACTTCCTGAACCAGCCCGACATTGCCGGCCTCTCCGAGGCCGAAGCCGCCCATTATGTGATGTATTTCTGGGGCGGAGCGATGGTCGGCCGGTTCATCGGCGCGGTTGCGATGCGCTTCGTCGACGACGGCAAGGCGTTGGCCTTCAACGCAGTCGCAGCGATCGTGCTGTTGCTGCTAACCGTCTTTGCCGGCGGCAGCGTTGCCATGTGGTCGGTTCTGGCGATCGGGCTTTTCAACTCGATCATGTTCCCGACGATCTTCAGCCTGGCGCTCTACGGCCTCGGGAAATATACGAGCCAGGGCTCCGGCATCCTGTGCCTGGCAATCGTCGGCGGCGCGCTGTTGCCGCTCGTTCAGGGCGGCCTTGCCGACAACATCGGCATCCACCTTGCCTTCCTGATGCCCGTCGCCTGCTATGCCTATATCGCCTTCTACGGCCTGAAGGGGCACAAGCCGACCTGATCTCAGAAGCCGCACTTCGCCGCCTCGGCGGCGAAGTGCTTTCCAGCCTCTTGAATTGGTGCAGTTCCAGACGGAAACCGCTTCAAATTTTCATGGAATTGTTCTGGCGCCTAAAGCGACTCGTCGACGATGACGACCGGACGCCCCATGGAGCAAGCCTCCACACGCGCCTCGACGCGGTAGACCGAGCGCAGCATGTCCGCGGTGATGACCTCATGGGTCGGGCCGCTCGCCAGCACCGAGCCGCCGCTGATGACGATCGTGTCGTCGCAGTAGCGCAGCGCATGGTTCAGGTCGTGCAGCGCGATCAGCACCGCCATGCCCGACTGCGCCGACAGGCGCTTCATGAAGCCGAGTACCTCGATCTGGCGGAAGAGATCAAGCGCCGAGGTCGGCTCGTCCATCAACAGCACTTCGGGCTTGCGCACCAGGGCCTGGGCTATGGAGACAAGCTGGCGCTGGCCACCGGAAAGCTCGCCGAGGCCGCGAAAGGCGAGGTCGGCGATCCGGAGCTCGCCGAGCACCCGGTCGATCTCGGCGAGTTCGGCGTCCTTCACCTTCCAGCCGGAACCCTGCTTGGCCGACAGAAGCACCGACTCGTAGACGGTGAGCACGGCATTGGCGCCGGTATCCTGCGGCATGTAGCAGATGCCCTCGGGCCCCTTGGACGTGTCCGAAAGGTGGACGGTGCCGGGCCCGGACGTCAGGCTTGCGATGCGCTTGAACAGCGTCGACTTGCCGGCGGCATTGGGACCGATCACCGCCGTCAGGCCACCGCCCCTAAGGACACCTGTATTGACGTCCGACAGCACCACGCGCCGGCCATAGTTCGCACCAACCTTTTCCAGCGTCAGGCTTACCATGCACGCCTCCTGTTGGTGAAAATCAGCACGAAGAAGAAGGGCACGCCGACGAGCGCGGTGATGACGCCGATCGGCAGCACCGCGCCGGGAATCAGCATCTTGCTGACGACCGAGGTGACCGAAAGCAGCAGCGCGCCGCAGAGCACCGAGGCCGGCAGGAAGAAGCGCTGATCCTCGCCGACCAGCATGCGGGCGATATGCGGCCCGACGAGACCGACGAAACCGATCGTGCCGACGAAGGAGACCGGGATCGCCGCAAGCAGGCTGACGGTCATCATCGCCTCGAGCCTTAGCCGGCGAACATTGATGCCGAAGCTCGCCGCCTTGTCGTCGCCGAGCCGAAGCGCCGTCAGCGCCCAGGCGTGCCGTGCAAAAAGCGGCAAGGCGAACAGCAGCACGGCGCCGGTGATCCAGACCTTCGGCCAGGTTGCCTTGGTGAGGCTGCCCATCGTCCAGAACACGACCGCGGCCAGCGCTTGCTCGGAGGCGAGGTATTCGAGCAGCGACAGCGCAGCATTGAAGGTGAAGACGAGCGCGATGCCGAGCAGCACGATCGTTTCCACTGTGACGCCGCGCTTGGTGGAGGCGAAGTGGATGAAGAGCGCCACCAGCATCGCCATCAGGAAGGCGTTGATCGGCACCATGTACTGGACCGCAACCGGAAAGACCGCGACGCCGGCAACGAGGCCGAGGGCCGCGCCGAAACCGGCAGCGGCGGAGATGCCGAGCGTGAACGGACTTGCCAGCGGGTTGGCGAGGATCGTCTGCATCTGCGCGCCGGCGACCGACAGCGAGGCGCCGACCGTCACGGCCATCAGCGCGATCGGCATGCGGATGTCCCAGATCACCACCCGGAGCTGGTCGCTCACGGTTTCCGACCGGAACAGCGCCGTCAGCACATCGGCAAGCGGATAATTTGCAGGGCCAAGCGCCATGTCGACCGCGACGGACGCAAACAGCGCGCCGACGAGACAGAAGATCAGCACCAAACGGCGCAGGACGAGCGCGCGATAGCGCCCCCGTCCCTCAACGCCGGAAATCTGGTCAGTCATGGCAACCATCATTCACCATCCTTCGGAAGCGAGACGAAGTAGCCCGGGCGATAGGTCACCGGCAGGAACTTCTCGTGAAACTCGCGGAAAGTCCGGTCCGGGTCGATGTCGGCAAAAAGCTCCGGCTGGAACCATTTGGCAAACTGCTGGATCGGAATGAACTCGTAAGGCGCGCCGTAGAACTGATGCCAGACGGCGTGCACGTTACCTTCCTTCACCGCCTTCAGGCCGGGAAAGCCCGGGCGCTGCATCAGGCCGCGCAGACGCTCCTCAGCCGCCGCCGCATCGGCGCCACGGCCGACGCTGACGAACTGGTTGAGATCGGATTCCGCCGACCAGTTGCTGCCGGTGATGATGACATGATCGGGATCACTGACGATGAGCTGCTCAGGATTGAGGTCGCCGAAGGTGCCCTTGATCACGTCCGAACCGATATTGTGGCCGCCCGCCTCTTCCACCATCTTGCCGAAATTCGCCGGACCGAAGGTTCGGCAGCAGACGACGTCGCCGGTGATACCGGGAGAGCGCTCGATGAAGACTTTCGGGCGTGCGATTGCCCCCGCCTTCTTCAGGCGGTCCGTCACCAACGCGATCTGGGCATTGCGGTATTCGATGAATTCACGCGCCTTTGCCTCGGCGCCGAAGAGTTGGCCGAGGATTTCGACCGATTTCTCGCTGTTGGCAGCCGGATCGACGCGGAAATCGAGATAGACGACGGCGATGCCGGCAGCCGCCGCCTTTTCGATGAAGCCCGATTCCTCGACAGCCTTCTCAGCCTCGAGGTTCAGGGTCAGCACATCGGGCTTCAGCGCGATCGCCGCTTCGAGGCTGAAATCGCCTGAAGGGATATAGCCGAAACGCGGCAGCTTCTCGATCTCGGGGAAGCGCTCGACATAGGCGGCGTAGGAATCCGGGTCCTTTTTCACGAGGTCGTCGCGCCAGCCGACGATCGTGTCGAAGACATGCTCGCCTTTCAGCGCCGCCGCGACATGGATCTGCCGCGCCTCGCCCAGCAGCACGCGCTTGGCGGGCAGCGCGATTTCGACCCGGCGGCCGGTAACGTCGATGATTTCCGCAGCACTAGCCGGCAGAGCCGCCAGCACTATGGCGGCGATCATCGCCGACGCGATTTTCCTGAAGATCGGCATTCTCATTCCTTTCGATCGCGACGCTGCTGCTGTTTTTTTAAATCGCATGCGATTTAAGGGCGAAAACATGCAGCAATTCAAAGTGCTACGGCGACCTTTGCGCGTCTAATAAGACGCGCGGCGCCGTAGAGACCTCCCCTCCTCCGGCTGTCGATCTGCTTACTTGCTGGCCGTCAGCGAAACGAAGTAGCCGCTCTCATAGGGAAGCGGCAGGAAGCGCTCATGCAGCTCCTTGAACGTCGCTTCCGGGTCGAGGTCGGCGAAGAGATCCGGATGCAGCCACTTGGCGATCTGCTGGATCGCGACGAACTGGTAGGGATTGTTGTAGAACTGGTGCCAAATGGCATGGACCTGGCCGTCCTTGACCGCCTGGACGCCGGTAAAGGCCGGGCGCTTGGTCAGGTTTTCGAGCTTGCGGGCCGCTTCCTTTACATCCGCGCCATAACCGACCCCAACCCAGGCGCCGCCCGGCACGTAACCCTGCCAGTTGCCGCCGGTGACGATGATCTGGTCCGGGTTCGCAGCGATGATCTGCTCCGGATTGACCGTGCCGAAGGTGCCGGGAATGATGTCCTTGGCCATGTTCACGCCGCCGGCGAATTCGACCATCTTGCCGAAATTCTCGTTGCCGAAGGACATGCAGCAATCGTCGGAATAACCGCCGGCGCGCTCGACGAAGACCAGCGGCTTCTTCGGGTTGGCCTTCGCCAAAACGTCGGTCACCTTGGCGATGCTTTCGGCGCGGAACTTGATGAATTCTTCGGCCTTCTCTTCCTTGCCGAGCAGCTTGCCCATCACACGCATGCTCGGCTCGGTGTTTTCCATCGGCTTTTCGCGGAAGTCGACATAGACGAGCGGGATGCCGACCTTGGCGAGCTTTTCGATGTAGCCAGCCTCCTCCGTTGCGGTCTTGGCATCGACATTCATCAAGACGACATCGGGCTTCAGCGCGACCGCCTGCTCGATGTCGAAAGTGCCGTCCTTCATGCCGCCGAAGGTCGGCAGCTTGGCGACATCAGGGTATTTCGCGAGATAGGCGGCGTAGCTTTCCGGGTCAGCCTTGGAGAGATCGTCACGCCAGCCGACGACGCGTTTGAACGGCTCGTCACGGTCGAGCGCACCGAGGAAATAGATCTGGCGCCCTTCGCCGAGGATCACGTGCTCGACCGGTACATTGACCTCGACATCGCGGCCGGTCACGTCTTTCAGCGTCACGACATCAGCGAAGGCTGCCGTTGAAAAAAGCACGCAAAAGCCCGTGGCGGCCGCAGCCACCCTGTTGAAAAACCGCATTGTTTTCTGCTCCGCTGGGAAAATCGACGCGATCTAATGTTTCATGACTTTATTAGTCAACATTTATCTTTTAGAACGCCTCCAAACAGAGACGGCGGTATCGACATGAGCGATGTAACGGATCGGCAGAACTACAACCTGCGGGATGAAATCAAGGCCTACTGGTCGGAGCGCGCCGCAACTTTCGATCTGTCACCGGGACATGAGATCTTCTCGGAGGAGGAGCGCGCTGCCTGGCACGCGTTGTTTCTACGCCACCTCGGACCTGGCGCCGGCCGCGCCGCGTTGGACCTTGCCAGCGGGACGGGCGTCATCTCGCACCTGCTCGACGAACTCGGCTTCAAGGTGCAGGGCCTGGATTGGGCCGAACCCATGCTCGAACGCGCCCGCGAAAAGGCCCGCAATCGTGGCCGCTCGATCCGCTTTGCCCTCGGCGACGCCGAAAATACCATGGAGCCCGACGGCCATTACGATGTGATCGTCAACCGGCACTTGGTGTGGACACTCGTCGATCCGGCCGCAGCCTTTGCCGAATGGCTGCGCGTGCTGAAGCCGGGCGGCACGCTGCTCGTCGTCGACGGCGACTTCGTCAACTCGACGGCACTCGAGCGGCTGTTCTCGAAGCTCAGCGCCTGGGGACAACGCCTCGGCCTCTTCAGGGCGGAAACGCCGACCGGTTCACCGCAGATGATGGCGACGCATCGCAGCATTCTCTCCCGCGTGCATTTCTCCAAGGGCGCCCACGCCGAGGCCGTCGTCGAACTGTTGCAGAAGGCCGGCTTCGTCGACATCACGGTCGACAGGGACCTGCGCGAAATCCATCGCACCCAGGCCAAGAACTGGAATGTCTTCAAGGGTCTGGCACGGCAGTCCCAGCATCGCTACGCTGTTCGCGCGGAAAAACCCTAGCAAAATCCTGCCATTGGGATTGCCCGATATCGGTTGATCCCCCACATGATAGGACGGAATTTCGACAGCCCTGTCGTGAACGATGAACTGAAAAAGGTAGAAAAATGCGCGCTACAATCTTGTTGGCAATAGTTCTGGGCCTCGCCGCATGCTCCCAAACCGGCGGTGGCGGTTACAGCGGCAACTACGAAGGCGGCGACGGTGACTTCTATCCTGGGATCGTCGCTCCAAAGTAGACGCTGAACCACCGTAAACCGTGATCTAAGATCCCTTCCCGTCGACATTGTGCAATCCTGCGATTGGCGGGGTGGGTTCTCAATAGCTCGTCACTCGCAAGTGAATGGCCGTCATGCGATGTGGAAGAACGTCGCAGGATCGCGCGCTGGTGTACGGCCGGCCATTCTAGCTGCCAATCCGTTCAGCCAGACGCCGCAAGCCTGGAATGTCCTTGAGCATCAGCTTCTGTCGTCCGCCCTGGACGAGGCCCTGCCCTTCCCAGGCGCTGAGGATGCGCGAGACGGTGTGCAGCGTTGTTCCGGTCATCTCGGCGATATCCTGGCGCGAGATCGGGAAGTCGATGCGGACGCCGCCGCCTTCCGGCTTGCCCGCCTGCTCCGCAAGGCGGAGAACCGTGTGGGCGACACGGCGCTCGACCTCTTCCGTCGACATTTCGCGGATGCGGGTATGCGCCTCGTCGAGACGCTGCCCGATCGTATGCATGGCGTTGACGGCGAGGTGAGGGTTCTTCTCGACGAAGACGTTCCAAAGCTCCGTCGGCCAGGCGAGAACCAGGCTCTCGGTCGCGGCTGTCGCCGTTCCCGGATAGTCGCTGCGCTGCAGCGCGCGGGCAAAGCCGAAGAGGTCCCCGGGATTGACGACCCGGACGATGATCTGCTGCCCGTCCTTGGTGACCTGGGTCACCTTCAGCCGGCCGTGCAGCAGCAGGAAGAAGAAGTCGGCCTGCGCACCCTGCTCGAACACGGCTTCGTTCTGCGGAACACGCCGCACCGTGGCGCGCGTCAGCAGCGAATCCAGTTCCTGATCGCTCATTTTCTGGAAAAGAGGGAGCGATTTGACGAGTGTGCGATCGAGTGCAGCCACTTTGGCATCCTGCCGTTTGAGTTGCTCTGCTCTAGCACAGCCCGGAACCCTGCAAAAGGACCACGGCGCCGCACGTCCTGTCAGATGTGCAAAGGACGCCATAGCACCGCGATTGCCACATGCTTTTGCCGGTTGAGAGGTGCGAGCCCCAGCGGGTCCACTGCCTGCGCCATGTTACCCGGCGCCCTGGAGCCGGCGTTCGAAGGCGTAGAGGAAGCCCGAATACCAGCGGCCGTCGCGCACCAACCGGAAGCCGAGATTATCGGGCGGCACGCCGACGGCGCAGCCGCCACTCTTCGGATCACGGATGAAGAAGCTCATCGATGCCCGGTGCTTGCCGTTGACGACGAAGATGCCGCAGGCGGGCTGCTCCTTCAGCACCTCGCCATCGTCGCCGATCGTCACGCGGCGGTGGCAAGTCTCTGTCCATTCCCAGACATTGCCGTCCAGGTCCGCAACGCCGTACTCGTTCTCGCCGAAAGCGCCCGAAGGCTGCGGCAGCGGGTCCTTCGCCCGCTGCCGGCTCGCCTCGCGCTCGTAGTCTGCCAACCAACGCAGCGCCGGATTTTCCTTGCTGCCGTCGATCCCGAGCGCATCGTCAGGAAACTTGGAGCCGGCGGCAAAGGCCCATTGCTGGTCGGTCGGCAGACGCCAGATTTCGCCGGTCTTCCTGGTCAGCCATGCCGCATAGTCGTTCGCGTCGGTATAGTTGACCCCGGTCATCGGCACGCCCGACAGGCCGGCACCATGGCCGCCCTCCGGCTGCTGGCAGGCGCCGTCGGCGATGCAGCGTTCAAAATCTTGACGCGTCACCTGGTACTTCATGATCTCGAGCGGCTGCTCGAGCGCCGCAACGACGATGGGCGCATCGACAGCAAAGCCGTTCTTCAGGAAGTGTCCCTCCGCCCGATAGCTCATTTGACGCGGTGCGATCGTCACGGTCACCGGCGGCCTGATCGACAGGTCGACGCCGTCCTTGAGATCGTCGAACAGCCCCACCTTCGCCGAAAGCACGCCACCGATTGCGGCCAAAAGGACGGCCGGGGCTGCGAGCGAGAGGAGCGAAACCGCAGATTTCTTGTTGCTGGTCATGGGAGGCCTCCGGGGAAGGGCACGCGCTGACGAGCGCGTGCCTTTGTTCGCGTGCGGGATCGCGCAGATCGCGGCCCCGCAATCACCTTGCTTCAGCCGTCTACATCGACGCCGGCTTGACGACCGAAGTCATGAGGTCGTCGTTCCAATCGCCGGTGACCTTGAAGTGGCCGGCAGCGCCCAGTTCGAAGGCCTCGATCAGGTTGTGGTTGACATAGGCGTACACACCCGGCTGGCGGAATGTGTAGAAGGCAGCGCCCGCGGTTCCGCCCGGAATGAGCCAGGTTTCCTGGTCGAGGTCCGGCGGGTTGCGGAACTTGCCGGTCGCCCAGACATAGTCACCATGCCCACCGATCAGGTGCGGCCGCGTATCGCGGTTGGCCTGCGAATGGACGACGAGCACGCGCTCGCCCACAGCCGCTGTCAGGGCGTTGTCGCCGGTCAGCGCGCCGACCGCGCCGTTGAAGACGATGTGGGTCGGGGTCAGCGTGCGCATCGCCTTCACCGCATCTTCGTAGGCATCACCGGGGGTTTCGTACTTCTTGTAGTTCCCGGCCTCGTCCTTCGGCACGTAGAAATCCTGCTCGCCGACATAGTAGATCTTGTCATAGGTCAACGGCTGACCCTTCTCGTCCTTCAGGCCCTCGCGCGGCAGCACCATGATGGCGCCGTTCATGCCCGAGGTGACGTGCCAGGGCACCATGCCTTCGGGCGCGCAATGGTAGACGAAGACACCGGGCTTGGTGGCCTTGAAGCGAAGCGTGGTTTCCTCGCCCGGGTTGACCTGCGTCAGCGCACCACCGCCCAGCGCGCCGGTTGCGGCGTGGAAGTCGATGTTGTGCAGCAGCGTGTTGGTCGCCGGGTTGATCAGCCGGAGCTCGACATAGTCGTTCTCGTGCACGACCAACAGCGGGCCAGGCACCGAGCCGTTGAAGGTCATTGCGTGGATCTCGGTGCCCTCGCGGTCGATCACCAGCTTCTTTTCCTCGATCGTCATGGTGAACTCGACGACGCGCGGTCCGGTCTTGGCGACCTGTTCATGGGCGTGGACGAAAGGCGGCTTGACGAGATCGACCTTCACGCGCGGCAGGGTCGAGATGTCGACGGGGGCAGCACCCGCTGCCGTGGCGGCGCCGGCCGCCTGTGCCGAAGCGGTATGGAGAAGCGGCGCAACCGCGCCCGCCAGGGCAGCGCCGGCAAGCATCGTCCGGCGGGTCATCTGAAGTTGTTCAGTCATCTTGCTCTCCTTCGACGCGCTCCAGCGGCCGGAATTGGCCTTTCTGCGAAACGCGCCTGTATTCAACGAGTTAGGGTGGGCGGCGCCGACTTGGGCGGCCTCACCTCCGGTCTCGACCACCGGTCCCCCAGCAGTCACAAAAGAAATAGAACCACAGACGAATCGCGTCTTTGTCTTGGAACAAATCGTTTCGAGGCGATCGTTTTTCTTTGCCCCGCATGAACACACCTGGCGGAGCGGGGCCGCGATACTTGCGTTTTCGCAAAGAGCCCCTCTGAAGCCATTGATAGATCAAGCCTCATCCGCAAGTCCGCAAGCACGCACGATGAGGACGACGATCATGTTGGACAGACTCATAAGACCGAAACCGAGCGGCGGCATCCCGCGCGGACTCTCCACCACCGGGCCGGTGCTTTTCTCCTATGGCTTCCGGCCGTTCTTTCTCGGTGCCGCGCTCTGGGCGATCGGTGCCATGGTGCTGTGGATCTCGGCACTGATTCTCGGGCTCGACCTTGCCGGCAACTACGGCGCCGCCCATTGGCACGCACACGAGATGCTGTTCGGCTTCTCCTCCGCCGTGCTCGGCGGCTTCCTTTTGACGGCGATCCCGAACTGGACGGGAAGGCTGCCGGTCTCCGGCGGTCCGCTCGCCGGCCTCTTTGGGCTCTGGGTGGTCGGACGGATCGCTCTGCTATCGAGCGGTTTGATCGGCCTGCCAGTCGCGGCCGGTATCGAAGCGTTGTTCCTGCCTGTGCTCCTTTTGATCTGCGCGCGCGAGGTGATCGTCGGTCGCAAATGGAAAGACCTGAAAGTCATCGGCGGGCTGGTGCTCCTGTCTGCCGCCAATATCTGCTTTCACCTTTCGGTTCTCAGCGACCTCGACGTCGATGCCGCGGCGCGACTGGCGATCGGCGCCTACACCATGCTGATCATGATCGTTGGTGGACGCATTGTGCCGAGCTTCACGCGCAACTGGCTGAACAAGGTCGGGCGCACAAATTTCCCGGTGCCCTATAACCGCTTCGACACCGCGGCGATCCTGATCGGTGTCGCGGCGCTCGCTGCCTGGACCTTCGCACCTGATCACATCGTCACGGGGACGATCGCGCTTGTCGCCTGCGCCTTCCACATGGTGCGGCTGTTCCGCTGGCGCGGATGGGCGACCCGGCCGGAGGCGCTACTCTTCGTGCTGCACGCAGCCTATGCCTTCGTGCCGCTCGGCTTCCTGGCCGTCGCCGCCGGAGCGGTCGAACTCCTGAGCGAATACCCGGTCATGCACGTGCTCACCGTGGGCGTGATTGCCTCGATGATGCTCGCCGTCATGACCCGCGCCAGCCGCGGCCACACCGGACGACCGCTGGTGGGATCAACACTCACCACCGCCTCCTACGTCGCCATCATGGCCGCAGCACTGATCCGGCCGCTGGCAGAGGTGCTGCCCGCACACTATCATCATCTGATTGCACTTTCGGGCGTGTTGTGGATTGCCGCCTTCGCGCTGTTCGCGCTCGAATACGGGCCGATGCTGGTCTGCGATCGCCGATCGCCCCGCGCGTCATCCTGACTGCACGTTCGAACCCAAAACAAAAGGCGCCGCATCAGCGGCGCCTTTTGTTTGTTGCAGGACAACTCTTAGAAGATGCCGCCTTGCGCGAATTCGATCGCGCCTTCGGCCATCATCTCAGGCGTCCAGGGCGGCTCGTAGGTCAGGCGGACCTCGGCATATTCGACGCCTGGCACATACCAGACGCAGTTCTGTACGGCCTCCTTGAGGAAGGCCGTCGCCGGGCACCCCTTGATCGTTGTCGTCATGGTGACGCGGGCGATGCCACCCTCCTGGACGTCGATGTCATAGATCAGGCCGAGATCGACGACGTTCTTGCCCATTTCGGGGTCGATGATGATGCGCAGCGCATCGCGGATCTTCGCTTCGAGGTCCAGGGTATCAGGCGCCGACATGGGAGCGCCTCCCGCCGACGCGAATAAGGATCCGGTAGGTCTCGCCGGTCGCATCGAAATTGCCGGCCCATTTGTGCCCGCGTTTGGCGAGCTCCGGATAGAGGAACAGCGGCTCGCGTGCGAGCAAGGCGAAGAGCACTTCACCCTCCGCCATCTTCTCGGCCGTCGCCAGAATGCGCACCATGGGCTCGGGCGGATCGAGCTCGGTCAGGTCGAGCTGGCGGCTCGGGTCGGGCCAGGTGTCGAGATCCGTTTCGCCGACCGAAAGCCGGATTTCGTCTACGTCTCCTTCGGGCGTGAACAGAACCTCCCAGTCGCCATTGTCGAGCGGGCGGTCCTGATGGGTGAAACCACGTCCGGCCATGACGCTGTAGAGCGGAACGGGCCGGAAGGTTGCAATCAGCTTCAGCGCCTGGCCCGGCGCCAGATTGTCAACGGCATTCATGATGGCCTGGAACGGGTCGCTGCCACCGCGCAACAGCGGTCGGACATCGAGTTCATAGGGATCTTGGCTCATGGGAACCTCCGTGAGGAATGGATGGCAAAAACAGGCCTGGTCGAACAAGTCCATCAGGCAATCGAAGTTCAGCCGGAACGTTGATCAGACGCCGTGTTCGCACGAACTCCAGGATGAGCGCATTGACGGCAATCAATTGGCCGAGGCTCGCAAAGCGAAAGAGGACAACACTCCCGATCAGCAGGGCCAGAGTACCGAGCGCTACCGTCAGATAATAGAGCCAAAACCAGCGAAGGGCCGAGACCTCGACGACGAGGTCCTGAACCCTTGGCGTTGGCATACGCCCAAGCGCCGGCCCGTAGCATTCGAGCCAGGTCATGAACGGCACGATCTTGTAGAGCTGGGCAAGGCCCATGCCCGTCAGCCAGCCGAAGGCGACGAGATAGATAACGGCACCGGAACCCGCGTCGAGACGGCCGGTCGCGAGCAGCGCGACGAACAGCGCAGTCGCAGCGATCAACGACGCGAAGGCGCCGATGCTGGCGCGGCTGTTGAGCTCGATCGCCTTGCGGCGACGCTCCCGATAGATCCGCAGGATATCGGCGATATAGATCGCCACCACGGCAGCGCCGGAGCCAACGGCGAGGAGTAGGAGCGAGGAGCGACCGAAAGTACCCGCGAGAATGACCGGCACAGCCGCTGCAAGAAGGCCGAGGCAAAGGGCACCAAGCGCGAAGACCACGCGACTGCTTGTCCGCTCCTTGTCCGGCGACAGCATGAACATGGTCAAAAGCCGATAACTGACGCCCATGGTGGTGAAGCTCAACCAGCCGCACAGGCCCAGGGAAGCATGCAGTGAAAGCCCATCGATCGTCAGGTCGATCGCAGCTTCCGCATCGATCAACCCCGACAGTACCCCGGCATAGACGCCGCCGAGCAGCATCGTGCCGAAGAGCGCAGCAAGACCGACCGCGACGAAGCGGGCCGGGAGCGGCAGGGGGCGGGCATGCCAGAGCGTGGCTGCGAAAGCAAAGCCAAGCACCGAAAACCCGACAATTGAGAAAGCGGCTCCCACAGGAAGCAGTGTTACCGGAAGATCTATCGCGCCGGACAGGCTGACGAAACCAAGTGTCAGGCCGGCGATGCCGGCGATGAGGAAGAGGAGCGCCGGCAGCGCGACGCTCGGGAAGGAAAGCGGCCGGCCGACGAGGACCGGCACGAACTGCAGCAGCGCGCCGGTCATCAACAGGCTCAACCAGCCCAGGACGACGGCATGGACGAGCGCCAGCGTTTCGGGCGCCTCAAGGGCTGAGACCGGGTAGCCGTAGCCGAGAACCATCATGATCTCGCCAAGGACGAGAAAGATCAGCGCGGCCGCGAAGTAGGACATCGTCCAGCGGGATAGCGTTGCTGCGAACATGGTGGTTCATCCCCTAGAGCACGATGGTTTTGGCCGAGCCGACCAAAAGCCATAAACGTGACCGATTCTCGTAAGTTAGAGCGGGATGTGAGCGGAAATCCGCATCCACTTTTCCCGATCCCGCTCTTGAGGCGCACTGGGGCTCAGTGCCCGCCGCAGCAGCAATCGCAGCCGGAGGACTGCTGCCGGCCGATTTCGACACGCCAGACAGCCGGTCCCTGCTCGAGATACTCCCAGGTGAACTCGCCCGGATAGCGCGTTTCCAGCTGGTAGTGCAGCGGACGCGGATCGTGATCGTTGATGATGATGAAGGCACCACCCTCGGCAAGCGCATTCAGCATGCCGAAGATTTTCGGATGGCGCTCCACCGGCGGAATGGTCCGCACATCGATGAAGGGCTTGTCGGTCTCTGCAATGGTCATGGTCATCCGCTCTAGGCGCCGTCGTTTGATGATGGTCCGGGAAACGCCGGCGCACACGCCCCGGATTTCCGCAACCTAGCGGCGGCGGCACCGCGACATTTTGTCGAAGCGCAAACAAATCCCGGTTTGGCCGAGACCACCCCCGTCCTTGACTTTTCGCAAAGAGTTGCCGGGCCGCGAGGCCTAGAAAGGTGCATCCATCGGCACCCAGATGAGGACGAAATGTTAGCTTCCGCGCTCCTGAAATACGGTGAAATGCGCCTGCCGCGCTACACGAGTTACCCGACCGCCCCACGCTTTGCCGCAACGGTCGACGACCACACCTACGGCGACTGGCTGAAGGCTATCCCCGCAGGTGAGGACGTGTCGCTCTATCTGCACATCCCTTTCTGTCGCTCGATGTGCTGGTACTGCGGCTGCCACACGACGATCACCAAGAAGGACGATCCGATCCTCGATTATCTCGACGTGCTGAGAGACGAGATCCGCATGGTCGCCGACACCGTCGGCAGGCCGCTGCCTGTCGCGGAAGTGCACTTCGGGGGCGGCACGCCCACGATCATCGAGCCGCGCGAATTCCTCGCGCTGATGACGCTGATGCGTGAGCGCTTCGCACTGTCGCCGTCGGCCAACGTCGCCGTCGAGATCGATCCGCGCCGGCTGACACTCGCCATGGCCGAGGCGCTCGGCGAAGGCGGCGTCAAGCGCGCCAGCCTTGGCGTGCAAAGCTTCGATCCCGTTGTGCAGAAGGCGATCAATCGCATTCAGAGTGAGAAGCAGACGGCCGAAGCGGTCGCCCATTTGCGCGGCGCCGGCATTGGCGGGATCAATTTCGACCTGATCTACGGCCTGCCGCATCAAACGGTGCGCTCCTGCATCGAGACTGTCGAAGCGGCCGTCACGATGCGTCCGGAGCGGTTCGCCGTTTTCGGCTACGCCCATGTGCCAAGCTTCAAGAAGCATCAGCGCATGATCGACGAGACGGCACTGCCGGACAGTAGCGCCCGCGCCGAACAGGCGCTGGCCATCGGCGAGGCGCTGATCAAGGCCGGCTACCGGCAGATCGGCCTCGACCATTTCGCCCTGCCTGACGACGACCTCGTCACCGCCCAGGCGACCGGCCGGCTTCGCCGCAACTTCCAGGGCTATACCACCGACAACTGCGAGACGCTGATCGGTTTCGGCGCCTCGGCGATCGGCCGCTCGCGCGACGGCTATGTGCAGAACGAGGTGCCGCCCGGTGTCTATGCGAGCCGAATCGCCTCGGGCCGCCTCGCAACCACCAAGGGCTACCGGCTGACCGACGAGGACCGGCTGCGCGCCGCGATCATCGAACGGCTGATGTGCGATTTCAGTGTCGATATTCCCGCGATCGCCGCGGCGCACGGCCGGGACGGGCAGTCGCTCGTCGAAGGCAACGGCAAATTGGCGGAGCTGCGGCAGGATGGCGTGATCGACATCGCTGATGGCGTCATCACGGTCCGCCCCGAACACCGCTTCGTCATCCGCGCGGTCGCGGCCGCCTTCGATGCCTATATCGACGAGTCCCAGAGAGTACACAGCAAGGCGGCTTGAGCGATCTTATCCCGTCTTGAACGCGAAAGGCCCGGCGATTGCCGGGCCTTCTTGTCTTCTCGGCTGATTTCCACCTCCACTATCCCACCAGATTGCGGTAGATCGCCGGCAGTGCCGCGGGCAGGCGCGAGATGTTGCCGACCACGGCGTAGCCGTTCTGGCCGAACATGGCAGGCACATAGGACTTCGCCTCGCGATCGACCGTGACGGCGAAGGTGTTGATGCCGCTGCGCCGTGCTTCCGTGACCGCACGGCGGCTGTCTTCGAGCGCGAAGCGCCCCTCGTAATGGTCGATGTCGTTGGGCTTGCCGTCGGTCAGTACCAGGAGAAGCTTCTTGCGGTTCGGTTGTCGGCGAAGCTCGGCAGAGGCATGACGGATCGCGGCGCCGATGCGGGTGTAATAGCCGGGCTTCAGCGCCGCGATGCGCGCCTCGACCAGGGGTCCCATCGCCTCGTTGAAGGCTTTCACCGTTTCGACCCGCACCCAGTCGCGCCGTCGCGAGGTAAAGGTCAGGATCGAGTGGTTGTCACCGCAGGCCGACAGCCCGTGCGCCAGGATGAGCAGCGCCTCCTTCTCCACGTCGAGCACTCGCCGGTTGTCGGACCAGGAATCGGTCGACAGCGACACGTCGACGAGGATCGTCACCGCCAGATCGTGCACCTGCGGCCGGCTCATCAGATGGATGCGATCACTGCCCTGGCCGCCAGCGGCGAGATCGGTGCGGGCGCGCACGACCGCATCGAGATCGAGATCGGCGCCGTCGAGTTGCGCGCGCAGCATCTCGTGCCGCGGGCGCAGCACTTCGAACTGGCGCCGCACCCGGCGGATCAGGCTCTTGCTTTCCTCCGTGAGCTCGGTCCGCTCTTCCTGGGCCGAGGCAGGCGTCGCCAGCACCCGGCAATGGTCCTTGAGGTATTGTCCGGTTCGGTAGTTCCATTCGGGATAGGTGAGCTCGGCCGTCAACGGCGTCGCATCGACGGCTTCCGGCGGCAGGTCGAGATCGAAGCGGAAGCGTGCCGAGGGGCGTCCCTTGCGCTCGCCAAGCGTCATGTCGTCGAGTTCCTCGGCCGCCTTGCTGTCGTGGTCGTCGCTGTCGTCGCCGGGACGGTCGACATTGACCATTTCGGCCATGGCGAGGATCTTCTCGAAGCGGTTGAGAATGAAGGGGCTGCGCTCCCCCTTGCGGTTTTCCGGATTTTCGCGCACGGCGACGTGGCGTTCGACTTCGGCAACCGCACTCTGAGTGCCCGGTGTCGCGGCGACATCCTCGTCGCGCGTGGTCGTCGTTTCTGTGCGCAGCAGCGTGTCTGGCCAAAGCGGCATCGGCAGCATCGGCAGGTAGCCGGGCGGCGCGCGATGCGGGAAGATCACCGGCAGCGTCGCATCCGCCTCACCTACGACCTTGCGCAACAGGCGCAGGATACGGTTTTCGAGATGCTGCTCGATCGACGGCAGCGCGCCACGCTGGCGCTCGGCAAGCGTCGCCTCGGCCAGGCGCCGATAGCGCCGCCGGAGACCGGGGAACCGCTGGAATACTTCCTCGACCGTTTCCTGGGCGCGCGATACGAGCGCCAGGTCGCGACGGAGCGGATCGGTTTCGTCGATGGGATCAACGGGCATCGTCGCCATATAGGCGACGAGCCAGTGATAGAGATCCCGGTTCAGGTCTTTCGTCGGAAAAATATCGATCTCGCCCGGCAGCATCAGCGACGCGTGGTCGCGCGCCGGCTGGACGAGCTTCTCTTCGCCGAGCCCCATGCGCTGCCGCCAGCGCAAGCGATGGCCCGACGTGCGCCCGCGGGCGGGTACGATCTGCACCGCCGCCTCGCCGCCGTGTCCGCGAAATGAGACGCCGAGCACCGGCATCATATCGGCGAGCTTCACCGCGTGTTCCGGGTAACGCCGCCAGGTTCTGGTATTACCGACGAAGCGGTGCCAGGCCCGTCCGACGGTCTCTTCGAGCTCGAGGAAATCAAGCATGGTCCACCTCAGGCGATCAGCGAACCGGCCACTTCGAGAAGTGCTGCGCGCACATCCGGTTCATCCGTGAGCGGTTCGATCATCGCGGCGCGCACCGCGTCCCTGACCGGCATGCCGGCATCGATCAGCGAGGCGCAATAGACGAGCAGCCGGGTCGACACGCCTTCTTCCAGATCATGCCCCTTAAGCGCACGCAGCCGCTGCGCGAGGTTGACGAGCGGCGCCACCTGGCTTTCCAGCAATCCACTTTCCTGGGAAACGACTGATATCTCTTCGTTCCGCGGCAGAAAGTCGAACTCGATCGCCACGAAGCGCTGCCTTGTGCTGGGCTTCAGGCTCTTGAGCAAGTTCTGGTAGCCGGGATTGTAGGAGACGATCAGCATGAAGCTCGACGGAGCCTCGAGCAGTTCGCCGGTGCGTTCGAGCGGCAGCATGCGGCGATCGTCGGTGAGCGGGTGCAGGACGACGGCCACGTCCTTGCGGGCCTCGACGATCTCGTCGAGATAGCAGACGCCGCCATTGCGCACGGCGCGGGTCAGGGGGCCGTCGACCCAGACGGTGTCGCCGCCCTTCAGGAGATAGCGGCCGGTGAGATCGGCGGCGGCAAGGTCGTCGTGGCACGAAACGGTCGAAAGCGGCAGGCCGAGCTTCGCTGCCATGTGGCTGACGAAACGGGTCTTGCCGCAACCGGTCGGTCCCTTGAGGAGCAGCGGCAGTTGCCGCACCCAGGCGCTTTCGAAAAGCGCGCATTCATTGCCGGAGGGACTATAGGCGGGAATATCGAGCGCCGCGCGGCTGACGGCGGTTTGGACAGGGCTCATGGCAAGTCTCCATGGTGGGATTTCTTGGGGGTGCCGGCGCGGCAAGCCGCGCCGGTTGCTTGGTCATTCGGCAGGCTGGACGATGCTGGCGAGCTTTGCGCTGCGCTCGCGGCCGGGGACGAGAACCGCCCAGATGAACATCAGCGCCGAGATCAGCACGACGGCACCGGAGCCGAGGCGGATCCAGTAGAACAGCGCGAGCTGGTCCTGGACGTCCATGTAGCTTTCGCCGAGCACCCGCTGCAGGTGCGCCTGGAGGACACCGGCGAAGGTGAGCGCGAAGGTCATGACCGACATGGCGGTGCACATGGTCCAGAAGCTCACCATCGACAGCCACTGGTTATAGGGCGCGCGGCCGCGGATCTCCGGGATGGCATAGGCCATGACCGCCAGGTTCAGCATCACATAGGCGCCGAAGAAGGCGAGGTGTCCGTGGGCCGCGGTCACCTGCGTGCCGTGGGTGTAGTAGTTCACCGAAGACAGCGTGTGCAGGAAGCCCCAGACGCCGGCACCGAAGAAGGCCATAACCGAGCAACCGATGGACCAGAGGAGGGCTGCGCGATTCGGATGCTTGCGGCCGGCCTTCCAGGTCATCACGAAGGTGAAGATCACCATGGTGAAGAAGGGGGCCACTTCGAGCGTCGAGAACAGCGAACCGATCCACTGCCAGTAGCCCGGCGCACCGATCCAGTAATAGTGGTGGCCTGTGCCGAGAATACCGGAGAAGAGCGCCAGGCCGACGATGACATAGAGCCACTTCTCGACGACTTCGCGGTCGATGCCGTTGAGCTTGATCATCAGGAAGGCGAGCACCGATGCCATGATCAGCTCCCAGACGCCTTCGACCCAGAGGTGAACGACGTACCACCAGTACATCTTGTCGAGCGCCAGGTTGATCGGGTTGTAGAAGGCGAAAAGGAAGAAGATCGCCACACCCCAGAGCCCGAAGATCAGGATGTTGGTGACGGTGGTCTTGCGGCCTTTCAGCACCGTCAGCGTGATGTTGTAGAGAAACATCAGCGCGACGATGACGATTCCCACCTTGATTGCGAAGGGCTGTTCGAGGAATTCGCGCCCCTCATGAATGTGCAGGAGGTAGCCGACGACGGCGACGGCCGCGGCGATCAGGAAGATCCAGAACTGCGCAATGGCGATCTTCGTGCTGTAGAGTTCGGTTTCCGCCTCTTCCGGCAGCAGGTAATAGGTCGCGCCCATGAAGCCCATGAGCAGCCAGACGATCAGCGCGTTGGTGTGGACCATGCGCACGATATTGAAGGGCAGGAGCTCGGAGAGCGTATTGGGTAGGACATAGATGGTGCCGGCAAGCACGCCGAACAGCACCTGGGCGAGGAACAGGCCGAGCGCTCCGTAGAAGTAGAGCATCGCGACCTTCTGGGTTTGGTATTTCATGGTGTCACACTCCAATTGCTCTGCTCAACCCGCCTCGTTCGGCGGCCAGTTCTGGGTCTTGATGCGGCTCGTCCATTCGAGGAAATCGGCGAGGTCGTTGAGTTCCTGTTCGGAGAGGTTGAACTGCGGCATCTGTCGCCGCCCCTCGATGCCGGTCGGCTGGGCGGCCATCCAGGCTTTGAGCGTTTCGCGGGCGCCGTCTCGATCGGCCTCGCCGCCGAAGCGCTTCCAGACATTGCCGAGCTCGGGCGCGAAATAGGCGCCCTCGCCCAGGAGCGTGTGGCAGTTGATACAAGAGTTCTTTTCCCAGACGTGTTTGCCGCGTGCGACCGCATCGGTCAGCGTCGTTTCATCCGTCGAGGTCGTCCGCATGTAGTAGTGGCTGTGAGCTGTCAGCCCGACGAAGATTGCGAAGAAAAAGAAGGACCCGCCGTAAAAGACGTTACGGGCCCCGGTTTTGGTGAGGCGTTCTGCCATCACGTGGTCCTTTCGATTTCAGTTGGCCGCGAAGAGCGCGGCCGGCTGATCTGATCCCCTCCCCGTGTGGCGTCGGTACTTCCAACGCCGGCAACAATCGGGGCGAACCCATGTCTAGGGAAATCGGCGGCGGCTTCTTTGCGTTTCGGCAAACAAGTCGGCGGGTGAGCTCAGATGAAGAGAACAGTGCTCAACACCTGCTTCGCTGCGGCGAGCAGGACGAGCGTTACGGGCCAAATCAAAAGGCCTAAGCGAAGGGCGGACGGCGCCTGCCTGAGCCCCATGAAATCGAGCGCGACGAACCGGCATTTGACGACGGCGAGCCCGAGCAAGACCGCGATGACGGGAGCTGTCGGCCCGGCGATCGCCATCAACGCCATGCCCGCGATCACGACCACGGCGAGCACGAGCCAGGTGTTGAACAATTGTCGGGGATTTCGGTCGGTCATGGCACTCACACGAGATAGACGAGCGGAAACATCACGATCCAGACGAGATCGATCACATGCCACAGCGTGGTGATCAGGGTGACGTTGCCGGATGCCGGGCGCCACGCAACGATGAGCAGCACAAAGGCACCGAAGACGACGTGCAGCAGATGGAAACCGGTGACGAGGAAATAGAGTTCGAAGAAGGAGCCGAATGCAGGATCGCCGGCGACGCCCGCCTCCGTGCTGTATTCGAAGAGCTTGATCGCCACGAAGGCAAAGCCGATAAGCGCGGCATTCACCAGCGCCCGCCGGCGCTGCCCGAGCGACGCCCGCGGCCTTGTCGCCAGGGCCGCCTGCCAGCCGCTGGTCAGAAGAACAAGCGTGTTGATACCGGCAAGCAGCGGATCGAGATGCAAACGGGCGGCAACAAACGCGTCCGGCTGGACGAGACCGACAAGCAGAAAACCGGCAAGCAAAATGCCGAAGGCGGCAAGTTCGCTCCAGACGAGCACCCAGAGCAGCAGTGTGTCCGTCGTGTCCTCTTCCGCCGTCGCGGCAATCGGATTACTGCGCGCATCCATGTCAGCGCCTCCGTCAAAAAACTTGAGGCTTGAGCTAGGCACGGGCGCCCACCCTGTCTTTGCGATTGAGCAAAGAAGGCGGCAGGGGGCGGGGCTATTGGCGGGAAACAAAGGAGCCTTCCGATGACAGACGCACAGATCGGCCTTTCCGTCGCCACCCCCATCATCATCGTCTTCGCCCTGGTGCTTTATCGTATGGGCGTGCTTCAGCGCGGCGCGACGCTGTCGGCGATCCTCTCCTCCGTTGCAATCGCGATCGTTCTCTTCCTCGATCGCTAAGGCGCGAAGTCTTCCGCGGCGCCAGCTGCCTGGACCTAAGGGAGTGGACTCATAACCACGCTCGCGGACGGCTTGTCAGATTCCGCTTTTGGAGCGATGAGCCGCCCTTCCAAGTCATGCTATAATCGGAGTTCGAGCCTCGCGGTTGACACATGTCAGCACTGCTCAGCTTCGGTTTCTTCCGCATCCAAACTGGGCGCGTGTCGCGGGCGCGGAGCGATGCAGAAGAGTTCAGCCTGACGAGCTGCCCTCTCTCACGGACTAGGGGAGGATCAGGGTATGATCGACCAATGGCTATTCAAGAGCGAGACTTACGATAACTGCAATTGCGCCATGAACTGCGGCTGCCAGTTCAACCTGCCGAGCACCCACGGCTATTGTCAGTCGGCATTCGTCGGCAACATTGTGGAAGGCTACTTTGGCGATACGCCGATAGCGGGCCTGAACTGGGCGGCGATGTACAAGTGGCCAGGTGAAATCAAGGATGGAAACGGCCAGCGCCTGATCGTTATCGACGAGCGTGCGGATCAAGCGCAACGGAGCGCGCTTGAAGCGATCATCTCGGGCGAAGCAGGCGAACCACTCAGCAATCTGTTCTCCGTGTTCGCATCCACATGCTCGGAGTTTTGCGAGACATTGTTCCTGCCGATTCATCTTGAAGCGGACCTGGAACTCAGAACCGCCAGAGTAGAGATACCCGGCGTCATGCGCAGCAGCGGTCGGCCGATGATCAACGAGTTTACTGGTCAACCGTTCCACATTGCGATGGCACGTCCGAGTGGCAGTTTCGAGTTTACCTACGCAGAGATCGGGCTAGGTACGACTGCGGTCACCGGAAGTATGGAGATGGCCTACGAGGATTCATGGGCGCATTTTTGTGTTCACCACTTCAATCAGAATGGTTTGGTCCGCGAAAGATCAAGACTGACTGCATGGCTTGATCGATTGACACCGCGTCCGTGAATGACGGCGACGGAGCCAAGCCCGGCCAAAGGCCGCGGCCGTGTTCCGGGCTTGCAAACTCCAAGTCACAATCTGATTGCTGTGACAAGGACGCCCGTCGCCAACGCGTTCGTATCGCGCGAGACAAGCGTCCGAGCCATGAACGGTCACGCCGCAGACTTTGAGAAATGTCAAAGAGGACCGTTGCCGTTGGGTGTAGTTCAAGCACGACACTCAACGGAGCAGATCGATGCAGCAGCAATTTTCGGAACACCACGAGCTGGGACAGGCTTACCGCGAGCTTCTTTCGCTGTGCGATCGCCTCGAGACGCTCGCCGATTCCATTCCGCGCCGCATCGACCTGACAAGCTGCCGCGTGATCATGACGGAACTTCCGGAAAAGCTCCGGCGCGTCCACGCGCTGGAGGAAATGATCCTGTTTCCTGCAGTCGAAGACCGGCGAGCGACTGATGATCGCGACGCCTTGATCGCCCGACTGCGCGCCGAACACGACCAGGACGATCGGGCAGCCGCCGAACTGGTGCACGTGCTGAAGGCCGTTCTCGACAACAGGGCTTCGCTCAGCTGGGATGCGATCGGCTACATGTTGCGGGGCTTCTTCGAAACCGTTCGCCGCCACGTGGCAACGGAACGCCTGCTTCTCTGGCGCCATGCGTGAGGAGATCGACATGACCTATTTCCTCCTCGCCTTCGCCGTCTTCCTCCTGCTCCATCTGGTGCCGGCCTGGCCGGCGCTGCGCCAGGGCCTGATCGACCGGCTCGGCCGCTCGACCTATTTCGCGGTCTACTCGCTGCTGTCGCTGCTCGCTCTCGGGTTCGTTTTTCACGCAGCGCTGCAGCTCGATTTCATCCCGCTCTGGGAACCGGCCGCCTGGCAGGCGTGGATGACCTTCATGCTGGCGCCGCTAGGGATCTTTCTCGTGCTGGCCGGCCTCTTCAGCGAGAACGCGCTGTCGATCTCGATCTACCAGGGCAACGAGCGGCCCGGCGCCATCGTGACGATCACCCGTCATCCGGTGCTCTGGGGCTTCCTCCTCTGGGCCGCCGGTCACATCGTGCCCAATGGCGACCTGCGCTCGCTCGTGCTTTTCGGCGGCTTCGCGCTGTTTTCCGTCGGCGGTTTTTTCATGCTCGAAAAGCGCGCACGCCGTCGTCTCGGTGACGGCTGGCAAGCGGCCTCGAAGGGCACATCGGTCTGGCCCTTCGCAGCGATTATTCGGGGCGAAACCCGTTTGCGTGCCGATCCGGTGATGATCATCGCCGCCTTTGCCACCGTGGCGATTGCCGTCTGGCTGCTGCTTGGCGGTCACGAGGTCCTCTTCGGCGCCGACCCGCTGCTCCAGGCTGCTGCCTTCGACTAGCCTTCACCTTGCCAGGCCTTTGCCAGCGGGGCGATCGGCAGCGCCAGGAGGTCGATAGCCCGCGCCGCCAGATGGTCGACGATGGCGTCCACGGTTTCAGGTCGATGGTAGAAGGCCGGCACGGGCGGCATGATGATCGCCCCCATTTCGGTGACGGCGCACATGTTGCGCAGGTGACCGAGATGCAGCGGCGTCTCTCGCGCCATCAGTATCAGCCTGCGGCGCTCCTTCAGATGCACGTCGGCGGCGCGAACCACGAGATTGTCGGCCATGCCGGCGGAGATAGCCGCGAGCGTACGCATGGAGCACGGAGCAATGATCATGCCCGCCGTCGAAAACGACCCGCTCGCAATCGCCGCACCGATGTCGGCGTGATCATAGGTTCGGGTAGCCCTACGTAACAGCGACGGAAGCGCCTCCGCGCCAACCTCGTGCGCGAGTGTGCGGTGCGCCGCCGGCGACAGGACGAGATGCATCTCGACGCTTTCGATATCGCTGAGCCGCTCGGCGATGCGCACCGCAATCGCTGCACCGGAAGCGCCGGTGACGCCGAGCACGATCTTCATTCGGGTCATCGTGTCAGTCCTCCAAGCCCGAGACCGGCCCAGATCGCATCGACCTGACCGATGACCTCTGGCGACATTTCGAGGACCCGCCCCCAGTCGCGATCGGTTTCGGTGCCTATCTTGTTGGTGGCGTCGAGCCCGAGCTTGCCGCCGAGGCCAGAGCGCGGCGAGGCGAAGTCGAGATAGTCGATCGGCGTACCCTCGATCACGGTCACGTCGCGGCTGGCATCGAAACGAGTCGCCAAGGCCCATATCACATCGGACCAGTTGCGCACGTCGATATCGGGATCGACGGCGATAATCAGCTTGGTGTAGCTGAACTGCGGCAGCATCGACCAAAGCCCCATCATCACACGCTTGGCCTGTCCCGGGTAACGTTTGTCGATCGAGACGACCATGGCCCTGTAGGAACAGGCTTCCGGAGGCAGCCAGAGATCGGATATCTCCGGAAACTGCTTGCGAACCAGCGGCACGAACAGCCTGTTCATCGCTTCACCGAGCCGCGAGGGCTCATCCGGCGGCCGGCCGGTATAGGTCGAGAGATAAAGCGGGTTCCGGCGCATGGTGATCGCCGACAGACGCATGACCGGGAACGGCTCGACCGAATTATAGTAGCCGGTGTGGTCGCCATAGGGACCCTCCTCTACCGTTTCGACGGCAGAGACGGTACCCTCCAGCACGATCTCCGCATTGGCCGGCACCGAAAGCGGCACGGTCTTCGCCTTCACAAGCTGTGTCCTGCCGCGCCTGAGCAGTCCTGAAAAATTCAGCTCGCTCAACCCGTCGGGCAGCGGCATGACGGCAGCTAGGATCGTTGCCGGGTCGGCGCCAATAACGACCGCTATCGGCATATCCTGACCCAGCCGTTGCCACAGACGGTGGTGGCGGGCGCCGCCGCGGTGCGCGAGCCAGCGCACGATGGCACGATCGGGGCCGAGCACCTGCATGCGATAGATGCCGACATTGACATCCAGCGGATCATCCGGGGCGCGCGTGATCACCAGCGGCCAGGTGATGAGCGGCGCCGGCTCGCCCGGCCAGCACCATTGGACCGGCAGGCGCCCGAGGTCGATTTCGTGATCACGCCAGACGACCTCCTGGCAGAGTGCGCGCGTTACCTTTCGCGGCCGCATATACATCGCCGATCTCAATAGAGGCAGCCGACCCCAGGCGTCGCGCAGCGACTGCGGCGCTCTGGGGTCGCGCAGTTCCGCCAGTTCGGCGGCAAGCGCATCGAGCCCTCCCGGCATCAGGCCGAAACCGCGTTCGATCCGGCGTTCCGACCCGAAGAGATTGGTGAGAAGCGGGATCGGCTGCACGGCGCCAGAGGCATCGATCGGCTGCTCGAAAAGAAGCGCCGGCCCGTCGTCCGCAAGCACGCGGCGGTGGATCTCGGTCATCTCGTGCACCAGCGAAACCGGCCGTGAGATGCGCTTCAGGTCGCCCTCGCGCTCGAGCGTATCGACAAATTCCTGAAGCGTTGCAAAGCCCTGGGACGGGCGGAAGGTCCTGTTCATGGAGCCTGTTTGTGGCGGCGAATGGCCCTTGTCTTTGACGTGGCGCAAACAACCGGCGGCGGCGGGCGACTAGCATGCGCCGCATCGTCCGATTCCGTCGCTTCGCAGGTAGCCCCAAAAGGTAACAATGTCACTTCCGCTCGCGATCACCGCACCTCTCAGCTTCGTTCCCATCATCGCCATCGAAAGCGTGGTGCAACGTGTCTTCACCCGCGTGATCGAGACCCATCCCGGCCTCTTCGATCGCTTGGCTGACCATGCCAACAAACGCTACGCCTTCCTGCCCTCCGATCTGCCGATCGGCTTTCTCGTCGAACCGGCCGTGCCGCGCATTTCCGTCCATCGCAAGGAGCGCGCGCCGGCTTCCGATGCCTGCATGGAAGGCGAATTGGTGCTGCTGCTGGCCCTGCTCGAAGGCCGTGTCGATGGCGACGCCGTCTTCTTCTCGCGTGATCTCACCGTCAGCGGCGACATGGAGGCGATGCTGGCGCTGCGCAACGCACTCGACGATTGCGAAATCGATCTCCCACGCGATCTTGCGCGGATGAGTGGGCCGTTCGCACCGCTCGTGCGCCGCGCCACGGAGGAAATCCGCGAGCGCGCACTTGGCCGTGTTGTCAAGGAGGAGGCTCCCCAATGGAACTGATCTGCCCCGCCGGCACGCCGGCCGCCTTCCGCGAAGCCGTCGATGCCGGCGCCGACGCGGTCTATTGCGGTTTTCGCGACGAAACCAACGCACGCAATTTTCCCGGGCTGAACTTCTCCCGAGAGGAACTCCGGACGGCAATTGCCTATGCCAAGCAGCGCAAGGTGATGACCTTCGTCGCGATCAACACCTTCATGCGCGCCGGCCAGGAGACGCTCTGGCACCAGGCGGTGGACGACGCCGTGGCACTCGGCGCCGATGCCGTCATCCTCGCCGACTTCGGCCTGATGGCCTACACGGTCGAACGCCATCCGCAACAGCGGCTGCATGTCTCCGTGCAAGCCTCCGCCTCCAATGCCGATGCCGTTCGGTTCCTTGTCGAGGCTTTCGCGGCAAAACGCGTCGTGCTGCCACGCACGCTGACGATCGCCGACATCGCCCGACTAGCCAAACAGATCGATTGCGAGATCGAGGTCTTCGCCTTTGGCGGCCTCTGCGTCATGGCCGAGGGGCGTTGCTCGCTCTCTTCCTACGCCACGGGCAAGTCGCCCAACATGAACGGCGTCTGCTCGCCCGCAAGCCATGTGCGCTACCGCCAGGACGGGCGCGAACTCGTCTCCGAGCTCGGCGACTACACGATCAACCGCTTCCCGGCCGGAGAGGCCGCCGGCTACCCGACGCTCTGCAAGGGGCGCTTCGATATTGCCGACGAACGCGGTTATGCCTTCGAGGATCCGGTTTCGCTCGACGTGATGGACCATATCGATGCGCTGCGCAGCGCGGGCGTCAGCGCGCTGAAAATCGAAGGGCGGCAGCGCGGCAAGGCCTATGTTGCCGAGGTCGTCTCGGTCATGCGGCGGGCACTGACCGCCGGCGCCGCCGAGCGGCCCGCTTTGGTATCGCGGCTGAAAGCGCTTAGCGAAGGCCAGAAGACGACAACAGGCGCCTATGAAAAGCGCTGGAGGTAATCGGCCCATGACCACATCTACGAGCCCATCCAAACCCGCCTTGAGCCTCGGCCCAGTCTATTATCTCTGGGACGGCCCCAAGTGGCGCGACTTCTATTTCCGCATCGCCGACGAGGCGCCGATCGCCCATGTGACGATCGGCGAGGCCGTCTGCTCGAAACGGCTGCATTTCATCGAACCGCATATCGGAGAGGTCATCGAGCGGCTGGAGAGTGCCGGCAAAGAGGTAAGCCTCGCCTCGCTGGCGCTGGTGACGCTGGAACGCGAAAGCCAGCTGGTGCGCGGGCTGGTGCGTGACAGCACCTACCCGATCGAGGCCAACGACCTATCCGCGCTGCACCTGCTTGCCGGCAGGCCGCATTCGATCGGACCACTGGTCAACGTCTACAATGGCGCCACGGCCCGGCTATTGTCCTCGAGGGGCGCAACGAGCATCTGTCTGCCGCCTGAACTGCCGATGGCGTCGGTGCGCGGCATCATCAAGGAAAATCCGGGCCTCGCTTTCGAGATCTTCGCCTTCGGCCGCGTGCCACTGGCGATCTCGGCACGCTGCGCCCATGCGCGCTCCAAGAGCCTGATCAAGGACAATTGCCAGTTCATCTGCGGCGAGGACACGGATGGCCTGACCGTCGAGACGCTCGACCGTCAACCTTTCCTCGCACTGAACGGCGTGCAGACCATGTCGCACACCTGCCAGGCGCTGATGCAGGAACTGCCTGAACTTGCCGCCGCCGGCGTCTCCCGGATCCGGCTGTCCCCACAGGACTGCGACATGGTCGCCGTCGCCGAGATCTATGGCGACGCGATCGCCGGCCGGCGCGCCATCGACGAAAGCCTGGCACGCCTCGAGTCTGTCTATCCGGGAGTCCCGTTTTCCAATGGCTTCCACCACGGCCAGACGGGAGCGGCCTGGGTCAAGGTACCAGCGTCCTTGGCGATCCCGGCTGCCTGAGTCGCGGGCCGGCCACACTTCTGCCGGGCGGCGAGGAAGCAACGATGCCGACTTCCGTCACATCGCCTCGTCCCAATGGCTGGTGGGCGGCACTACGCCCTTGGTGAACAGGAAGCAGCCATAAAGGCGCGCCTCGCCGGTCACGATGACGCAATAGGCGCGTCTTGCTTCCTCGTAGAAGGCGAAGCGCTCGATCGCGTACATCTTCGGCGCGTCGCCATCCGCCCGTGCGATTTCGGCCTGCACCTCCCGCTGGACATCCGGCAACTCCCCCGCCTTGGCTTCTGGTGCCATTCGAGCGGCGGAAGGCTGCAACGGCGTATCGAGCGGCATGACGGAGAGGATGGCTCTGGCTGCGCGCGCAGCCGAAACATTGGCAATGTGTAGCGGCAGGCCAAGCCGGGTGTGGCGGGCTATCGTGTCGGCCGGAAAGTTCGCGTCGACGAGCGCGATCCGGTCTCCGTGGCCCATGGAGCGAAGCGCGTGCAACACGTCCGCATTCAGCGCCGGGTCAACATTCATAAGCATCAGCCTGTCCTTTCCTCAGCTTGTCTCTGCCCATGGAAATCCGGGCACGAAACTGCAATGCGTGCGGCCTTATCACCCCAGCAGCGCATGAACGTTTCTCGTTGGTTGGGAGCGGGCGGCAAGCCGCCCGGATCAAATGCCCGTTAACCGCTCGCGATATTTGTCAATGATGACGGCGAGGATGATGACGACGCCTGTTATCATCTGGCGCATGAAGTCGCTGAGCCCGAACAGGATGAGGCCGTTGGCGAGCACGCCGGTGATGCAGGCTCCAAGCAGCGTGCCGATCACGGTGCCCCGACCGCCATTGAGACTGGTGCCGCCAATGATCACCGCCGCGATCGCATTGAGCTCGAAGCCGATGCCGATGATCGGGCTCGCGATGTTGAGGCGCGCCATGTAGACCATGGCGGCAATGCCGACGAGCGCGCCGGCGATGGTGAAGGCAGCGACCTTGTAGAACATCAGCGAGTGGCCGGCGAGGCGCACGGCCTCCTCGTTGTTGCCGATGCCATAAAGCAGCCGGCCGAACACCGTCTTCGACAGCACGAACCAGGCGATCGCGACGAGCACCAGCGCGATCAGGAAGACCACGGGTATGCCGAGGATCATCTGCGAACCGAAGGCGTTGAAGCTCGGCGGGAAGGAATAGATCGTGCGCGCATCCGTCACCTGAAGTGCTGCGCCGCGGGCTATGTTCAGCATGCCGAGCGTGACGATGAAGGAGGGCAGCCCCCAGAAGGCGCTGATCCAGCCATTGAGGAAGCCGCAGACCACGCCGGTGCCGACGGCGGCAAGGGTCGCAAGGGCTACTGCCTGAAACACCGAGAGGTCGGGGATCGTCAGCACCGTGCCGCCGACGACGGCGCAGAAGGCGAGCATCGAACCGACGGAAAGATCGATGCCGCCGATCAGGATGACGAAGGTCATGCCGACGGCGAGGATCAGGTTGATGGTGATCTGCGTCAGGATATTGGAGATGTTGTTCGGCGTCAGGAAGTGTTCGGTGCTGACCGAGAAGAAGACGATCAAAAGCAGCAGCGCCAGGCCGATACCGGTATCGCGCAAGAGCACCTTCGGCGACCAGCCCGTCAGCCGGCGCGTATCGGCGGTGTCGCTTGCTTGTGTCTTTTCGAGTGCTTGCATCTCAGTGCCTCGCCTGTTGCTGCTCGCCCTGGTAGGCATATTGCAGGATACGTTCTTCGGAGAATTCCGGCCGCGACAGTTCGCCGACGACGCGGTGCTGCGACATCACCAGGATCCGGTCCGACAGCGTCATCAGCTCCGGCAGTTCGGAGGAGACGACCAGCAGCGCCAGGCCACGCTCGGCGAACTGGCGGATCAGCGCATAGATTTCAGCCTTCGCGCCGACGTCGACGCCGCGCGTCGGTTCGTCGAGCAAAAGCACTTTCGGATTGCGCGCCAGCCACTTGGCGAGCACCACCTTCTGCTGGTTGCCGCCGGAAAGCGTCGCGGCATTTTTGCCCGGCCCGCCATATTTCAGCTTGAGCTCGGCACCGAGCCGCTCCGTCACCGCGATCTCGGCCTTCCTGTCGAGGATGCCGGCACTTGAAACGTCCGACAGAGACGCAAGCGTGACGTTGGCCGCGATCGGCATGTTGAGGATCAGCCCCTCCTCCTTGCGGTCTTCGGTGACGAAACCGATGCCGGCATTGATCGCCTCGCGCGGCGAGCGGAAGGAAACGGGCGCACCCTCAAGACGAAGCGCGCCGGAGAGCGGTGGCTCGGCAGCGGCGATCGCGCGCAAGAGCTCAGTGCGCCCCGAACCGACGAGACCGGCAATCCCGAGGATTTCGCCTTTGTGCAACTGAAGCGAGATGCCTTGGGCATGGGGCGATTGCGGATGGCGGAAGTTGACGAGCGACAGCGCTTCTTCGGGGCGCGCCAACGATACCATTTCGCTCGCCATCTGTTGTTGCAGCTTGCGGCCGACCATGGCGCGCACCAGTTCGTCCTGGTTGGTTTCGGCAATCGGCCGCGAGAACACCGTCTCGCCATTGCGCAGCACCGTCACTCGGTCGCAAATGCGGAAGACCTCGTCGAGGTGATGGGAAACGAAGATGATCGACACGCCGCGACTGCGAAGCTCGTTGATGATCTTGAACAGCCGCTCGGTCTCGCGCGACGTCAGCGTTGCCGTCGGTTCGTCCAGTATGAGGATGCGGCTTTCCGTCATCAGCGCTCTGGCAACTTCGACGAGCTGGCGATGGGCGATGCCGAGCCGCTCGACCGGCCAACGCACGTCGATATCGCTGAGTCCGATGGCGTCGAGCGCGGCACGCGCGCCGGCATGCATCTCCTGCAGCCTGACAACGCCGAGTGCATTGCGCGGCAGATGTTCGATGAAGATGTTTTCCGCCACTGAGAGATAGGGCAGCAGGTTGAATTCCTGGTGCACGACCTGGAGGCCGTTGGCCTTGGCCTCGCGCGGCGTCGTCGGCGCGTAAGCGCGGCCGGACAGGTTGATCGCGCCCTCGTCCGGACGGACGATGCCGCAGAGCACCTTGATCAACGTGGACTTTCCGGCGCCGTTCTCGCCGATCAGGCCATGCACTTCGCCTGGCTCAATAGAAAGGCTGACGCCATTCAGCGCCTTGGTGCCGCCGAAGGCCTTCCTGACATCGTGCAGCTCCAGAACGGGCCGCGTCGAAATGTCAGCCGCATCCGCGCGCACTGATTCCGTGTTCATCATAATCTAGCCCTTTGAAACGCAGCAATTCCGAACGGGAGCCAATCGCATCCCGCGTCCGCTGTTCCTGCCTAAGCCGCACCGGGCGACACCCGGTGCGGTAGAAGCAATCTCTGGGCTATTTCACGTCGTCCTTGGTCACGAGTTTGATGTCGGTCTTGACCCAGCCTTCAAGCTTGGGACCGCCGGCGACGACGGCGAGCGCCTTGTCGATCGCATTGGCCGCCATCTCCGAGCCGAACTGGTCGACGGTCGCGAGCAGCTTGCCGTCCTTCAGCATGGGCGCGACCGCTGGCACGTTGTCGAAGCCGACGACCTTGATGTCATTGCGGCCGACCGCATCGAGCGCCTTGACCACCCCGATCGCCATCGAATCGTTGGCCGCGAGCACACCCTGGATATCGGGATGCGCCGTCAGCATGGTGGAAAAGACGGCGTTCGCCTCTTCCGTTTCCCAATGAGCCGTGCGGGAATCGAGAAGATCGAGCTTGCCGGCGGCGACCGCGTCTTCAAAACCGAGCTTGCGCTGCGCCGCATTGTCGGCGCCCGGGTTGCCTTCGAGGATCACGACCTTGCCGCCGGCGCCAAGGTCCTTGGCGAGCGCATCGCCGACCATCTTGGCGCCGCCGCGGTTGTCAGGACCGACGAAGGCGAGGTCGACACCCGCATCCTTCTTCGCCTGCTCGTCGAGCGAGACGTCGAAGTTGACGACGACGATGCCGGCGTCCATCGCCTTCTTCAGCGGCGCGACCATGGCGCGGGAGTCGGCTGGTGCGATGACGATCGCGTCGACGCCTTGGGTGATGAAGTTTTCGACGCCGTTCAATTGGCTCTCGAAATCCGTCTCGTTCTGCATGCCGATGGCTTTGAGCTCGTAGTCGCCCCGCTTCTTTGCATGCGCCTCTGCGCCTTCGAGCATGTTCTTGAAGAAGTCGTTGGCAAGCGACTTCATGACGAGGCCAACGACGGGTTTGTCGGCGGCCATCGCGATCGTCGGGAGCGCAGTGGCAACAGTGAGCGCGACGATAGATGCGAATCTTGAAAGCTTCATGGGTTCTCCTCCGGTGAAACGACGGTCCTCCAACCATCGATGAAACGTTTCATCAAGTGAATGCGAATGAACCGCTTCTGCCGCCAAGAAAAGCGAAACATCTCTCTGCTGTCAATATGAAACGTTTCATCACGGTGAAATTTGTGCTGGAAGTCGCTATCGGTTGCCGGCATTCTCTGATTTAAAAGGAAGAAACCAGCCGCCACCCGATACCCCGGGGGCTTGCGATAACGCTTTGATCTGCTGCATGATTTCTAACCGCAGCGGACGCAGAAAATGGGACTGGAGCCGACCGTTTGAACCCGACGATAAAGGATGTTGCCCAGCGTGCCGGTGTCTCCGTGGGCACTGTTTCGCGCGTCCTTGCCAAGAACAAGACGGTCAGCGAAGACATCCGGAAGAAAGTGGAAGCAACGATTGAGGCAATCGGCTACCGCCCGAACATCCTCGGCCGCAGTCTCAGGCTCGCCAAAACCGACATCATCGGGCTCGTCGTGCCCGATATCACAAATCCCTTCTTCGCCGAGCTTGCCAAGCACGTCGAGATGCTTGCTTCGGCCGAGGGATATTCGGTCCTGCTCGCCAACACCCATGACGACCCGGAGGCGGAACGGCAGCAGATCGAGACACTGCTCGGGCGCCTGCCCGCCGGTTTGATCCTCGTTCCCGTCAGCAACAGTCTCGTCGACGGACTTGTCGCCGGCACGCGGACGGTAACCGTCGACCGGCCCTTGAGCGGGCATGCACTCGTTGCCGTCGACAACAGGCAGGGCGGCTACCTCGCCGCCGATCATCTGCTCGCACTCGGGCATCGCCGGCTCGGCTACATCAGCGGACCGAGTTCGACCGAAGTGTCGGGCGAGCGCCGCGATGGCTTCAAGCAGCGACTCGAAGAATTCCGCACGACCCATCCAGGCGAATACGTCGCACCGCAGGTCGTCGAAGGTCACTTCGATTACCGCTCGGGCGAAGAGCTCGGTAAGCAGATGCTGACACAAGCGGCAGCAACGCGCCCGACGGCGATCGCCACTGCGAGCGATCAGCAGGCGATCGGTCTTCTGCGCGCCGCCGGCGACATGGGCGTGCGCGTGCCGACCGATCTTTCGATCGTCGGCTTCGACGACATCCCGCTTGCCTCGCTGGTGCTGCCGCGCCTGACGACGATCCGCCAGCCGATCGACGAGATCGCGCGGCTGGCGCTGGACGGCGTGCTCGGCAGCCACGCGCTGCAGGAGGAATACAAGCTGCAGCCAGTCCTCATACGCCGCGGATCCTGCGCAGCACCTGGGGCGCCCTGACCGCGAGCCTGCCCAAGTGAGGCGCGAAAATTGCGCGCGATTTCCGCACCCGTCTCGCACCGGCTAACAGCCAAGCACCACCGCGCCTCCGGTGAGCCCGGCGCCCGCTGCCGTCAGCAGCAGTTTCTCCCCGTGATCGAACGGCCGCGCTTCTCGCGCGAGCGATAGCGACAGCGGGATCGTCGCGGCGGACGAGTTGCCGTAGTCCGCGATGCTCCGCACGGTTCTTGCAGGCTCGATGGCGAGGCGATCGCAGACGGCGTCAAAGATCCGGGCATTGGCCTGATGCGGCACGAAGCGGCTGATCTCTTGGGGATTGCAGCCGGCGGCATCCATTGCGCGGACGGCACAGGCTGTCATCATCTCCACGGCCTGAGCGAACATCTCCCGCCCGTCGCGCATCGTCATCAGGAAATCCTGGGGCTGCAGGCCCGGCGAGAACGGCTGGCTGCTGCCGCCGGCGGCGATGGAGATCAGGTCGTAGCGGCTGCCGTCGGCGGCAAGATCAACGCCAAGCAAACCGGTCTGCGGATCATCGGAAGGCGCAACGACGACCGCACCCGCCGCGTCGGCAAAGAGAACGGCGCTTGCTCTTTCCGCCGGATTGATGCGCCGGCTCAGAATGTTGGCCGCCACCACCAATACCGGTTTTCCCTGCGAACGGACGAAGCCGTCGGCAAGCGTCAGCGCATAGAGAAAACCCGAGCACGCACCGGCCAGATCGATCGCTCCGGAACGGGTGAGCCCGAGCCGGTGGGCGAGCAAAGGTGCGGAAGGCGGCAGGAGATGATCGGGCGTGGAGGTCGCCAACAGGGTCAGGGCGACATCGCCCCGCGGCATGCCGGCATCCTCGAGCGCCGCCGCGCCGGCGCTCGACGCAAGTCCCGTCAAAGTCTCGCCATCCTCGACCCAACGCCGCTCGCGAATGCCGGTACGACGCTCGATCCAGCCGGGCTCGAGACCGAGCTTTGTTTCGATCTCGGCATTGGCAACACGCCGTGCCGGCACGGCATGGCCGAAACCGACAACGCGAGATGACCGTGCGGCGCTCACAGCCGCCCTGCCGCGAAAAGCGATGCCGCCTCGTCGATCGCGCCATAGGCCCGGTCGAGCTCATCGGCGGTCACGCAATAGGGTGGCATCAGATAAATGACATTGCCGAGCGGGCGGATCAGCAATCGCCGCTCGCGGAAGAAGGCCCTGAGCCGCGGGCCGATCTCGGAGAGATAGCCGCCAGCCGGAACCTTGAGATCAAGGGCAGCAATCGTTCCAAGCTGGCGCGTATCGCTGAACCGGGTGTCGCCTGCAAACCGAGCGACATGCCGACGCTGCTGCTCCGTCAACGCGTCGATACGTTCTCGCACAGGCTCTTCTTTCCAGACGGCGAGATTGGCGAGCGCTGCCGCGCAGGCGATAGGATTGGCCGTATAGGAACTGGAATGAAAGAACGTCTTGCGTCGATCTGTCGAGAGATGCGCCTCAAAGATCTCGGCCGTGCAGAGTGTCGCCGCCAAGGGCAGCGCGCCACCGGTCAGTCCCTTCGAGGTGCAAAGAATATCGGGCGTGATGCCGGCCTGGTCGCAGGCAAACAGACTGCCCGTTCGTCCCCATCCGGTCATCACCTCGTCGGCGATCAACAGGCTGCCGTGCCGTTCGGCAATCCGTTTCAACTCGGCAAGCACGGAAGCCGGGTAGGTTTTCATGCCGCCTGCACCGAGGAGCAGTGGTTCGATCAACAGGGCCGCGACCTCGCCGGTGGCACAGGCCGCCTCGAAGGCATCAAGCGTCGCCTGCTCTTGAGCCGGCTCCGGAAACGTCAGCCGATCGACGGCAAAGAGCAACGGTGCGTAAGGCGCATTGAAGACGCCCCTTTCTCCCGCGGACATCGTGCCGATCGTATCGCCATGATAGCCGTGTTCGAGCACACAGATGCGGTTCCGCGGCCGGCCGAGATTGTGGAAGAAACCAAGTGCCATCTTCAGCGCGACTTCGACCGCGGTCGAGCCGCTGTCGGAATAGAACACATGGGCGAGCCCGGGTGGCGCGATCTCGATCAGCCCGCGCGCCAGGTTCTCCGCCGGCGCATGCGTATATTCGGCGAAGATAAGCTGATCGTAGGTTTGCGAGGCGGCGCGGATCGCTTCCATGATGGCGGGATCCCGGTGGCCGTGGGTGATGACCCACCAGGACGAAATCGCATCGAGGATCGCCGCCCCGTTTTCGTCGATGAGATAGGCGCCCTCGGTCCGGACGACGCGTCGCATCGCCGGCTCCAGTGCATGTTGGGTGAAGGGATACCAGACGGTGGAGTTTCTCATGCCGGCACCTCCAGCAAATCGTCGACGTCGAAATTTTCGCGAAACGCCTGCCGCAGCCGTTCCGGCGTCAACGGGTCAAGCAGCGGCAGCCGTCCAAGCCGTCGAACCTCCCCGAGTTCCGCGATGATCGCCTCGCTGTCCGCCTGCTCGTCGCCGATGAAGGCGACACCCAGGACCGGGATCGCACGGCGCCGGAGCGCCTCGAGCGACAGCAAGGTGTGATTGATCGTGCCGAGCCCCGTGCGGGCGCAGAGAATGACCGGGATTTGCCAGCGCGCGAACACATCGGCAAATACGCTCCGCTCGGTGAGAGGCACCAGGAGCCCGCCTGCCCCCTCGATGACGAGCGGGCGGTCGACCTTGGGCGGCAAGAGATGTTCAGGCCGGATCGACACACCATCGATCCGCGCCGACAGATGTGGCGAAGCCGGTGTCCTCAGCCGATAGGTCTCAGGCAGGATGCAGTCGGGCGGGATCCGACCGAGCCGCGCTACAGCCTCGCTGTCGGTTTCTTCATCGAGCCCCGACTGCACCGGCTTCCAGTAGCAACCGGAAAGCGCGTCGGTCAGCGCTGCGGAGAATATCGTCTTGCCGATGCCGGTATCCGTGCCGGTGATGACGAAACGGGGCCTCATGGCCGTTCCTCGACCATCGCCACCTTCAAGCGCTCCAACATGCGCGCGATCATCGGCCGGTCGACATTCAACGTGATCGCGATCCGGAGCCGCGCCGTCCCCTCGGGAACGGTCGGTGGACGGATCGCCCTGATATCGAAACCCTCGGCGCGCATCCGCGCGGCAATCCTCACGGCGCGACCGTTGTCGCCGACCGGGACTGGAAGGATCTGCGAGCCGCTGCCTTCGATGCCGAGGGTTTCGGTGAACACGCGATTGGCGAAGGTCCTGAGATCATCGAACTCCGCCCGCCGCCGAGGCTCATCCACGAGCGTCACAAGAGCCTCGCGGACGGCGGCGGCAATGAGCGGCGAAGGCGCCGTCGCATAGATGAAGTTGCGAGCACGGTTGACGAGATAGTCGCAAAGCACGGCGTTTGCGCCAACGAGGGCGCCGGAAACGCCGAGCGCCTTGCCGCAGGTATGCAGCACGACGAGATTTTCCCTGCCGTCCAATTCGGCCGTCAAACCGCGGCCATCTGGCCCGAAGACGCCGGTCGCATGCGCTTCGTCGACCACCAGAAATCCATCATGCCGATCGGCGAGCGCGGCGAGGTCTGCAAGCGGCGCCCGGTCGCCGTCCATCGAATAGAGGCTTTCGACGGCAATCCACGGATGTCCCATGCCGCCGCGCTTGCGCCACGCACCGATCGCATCGGCAAAGGCGTCAACGTCGCTATGCTTGACCGCGATCGCACCGGCCCTGCTTGCGGCGATACCCTCATGGGCACTCGCATGGATCAGGGCATCGTGGACGATAATATCGTCGCGCTGCGGCAGCGTCGAAAACAAGGCGGCATTGGCCGCATAGCCGCTGCCGAAGAACAGCGTTCGCTCCACGCCAAAGAAGGCGGCCGCCTCCGCCTCCAGCGCCTCATGTTCCCTGTGGTTGCCGCGCAACAGCCGCGAACCGCCAGATCCGACCGGCACGCCGCGGTCGATCGCTGAGCCAATTGCGGCCTTCAGACGCGGCGATCCGGCGAGCGCCAGATAGTCGTTGGAGGTGAAGTCAACGCCACCAACCGCGACAAGCTCGCGCCGACGCCCTTTGCGTTCGAGGCCAGAAAGCGTCTTCTCCTGGCGAGCGAAGAGGCTCACGCTCATTCGGCCGCGTCCTGTTTTGCCGCTGATGCCATCGGTTTCAGTCCCAGGCGACGGAAGAGTGCCGCGTCGTGGTCCTCGCCGGGATTGTCGGCGGTCAGCAACGTCTCGCCGACGAAGATCGAATTGGCGCCGGCAAAGAAACAGAGCGCCTGCATCTCGTCGCTCATATCGGTGCGGCCGGCCGAAAGGCGGACATGCGACTGCGGCATCAGGATGCGCGCCAGGGCGATGGTGCGAACGAAATCGATCGGATCGACCGGCGCCGCATCGGCAAGCTTCGAGCCCGGGATCGGAATCAGCATGTTGATCGGCACGCTTTCTGGGGGCACCGGCAGATTGGCAAGCGTCACCAGCATCGATATCCGATCGTCAGCCGTCTCGCCCATGCCGAGAATACCGCCGGCACAGACCTTGATGCCGGCATCGCGGACGTTCGCCAACGTTTCCAGCCGGTCGGCAAAGCTGCGGGTGGTGATGATCTCGCCGTAGAAGCGCTCCGACGTATCGACATTGTGGTTGTAGTAATCGAGCCCAGCATCTGCGAGCCGCCCGGATTGTTCCGGCGTCAGCATGCCAAGCGTCATGCAGGTCTCCATGCCGAGCGACCGCACGCCCCGGACCATGGCGACGATCGCCTCCATGTCGCGCTCCTTCGGGCTGCGCCAGGCGGCGCCCATGCAATAGCGCGTCGCGCCGCCGTCCCTCGCTTTCCGTGCTTCCGCAAGAACCCGTTCGACTTCCATCAGTTTCGACGCTTTCAGCCCCGTCGGGTAGTGCGCCGACTGGCTGCAATAGCCGCAGTCTTCGGCACAACCGCCGGTCTTGATCGAGAGCAGGCGGCTCATCTGGATGGCATTGGGGTCGAACTGGGCGCGGTGAACGGACTGCGCACGATACAGAAGGTCGTTGAATGGCAAATTATAGATTTTTTGTGCGTCGGCCAGAATCCAACCGGTTTTGGCGGATTTGGTGGCTCCGGAGGTCGGCTCGGTCGAACTGTTTGTATCCAGCATGTTCGTTCACTTCCCTGTTTGCGGCAGAGCAAAATAGATAGAATGCATTATTATCTATAATTTTCACGGACACTGCATCGAGCAACCATCCAGAAGGAGAGTTTACTCTAACAATTCAATCACAGCGTGCCTTTGCGTGCTTCAACTGGTGCAACCAGAAGGGCAAATACCGCGACTTTCGGCGGCATCAGCTGATGGCGATGACAGCAACGGCCAGATGCCCGGATTTTCGGGACCTTGCGCCTTGCACTAGCCGTAGATCTCTCGACCGATGCCCGCTACCGACACCAGCGAGCCTCAAGAACACATGTCCTTCCACTTTTTATAGATAATTTTTTGCGCACGAGGTACACACCGGCAGCCCTTGACAAAATCCGATCCAGCCGCTCAGTTTGAAGCATTCACCAGGGGTGTCCCGACAAGGGGCTGAGATTCTGCTAGGCGGTTTCCGCGGCGCAGTGACCCGTTGAACCTGATCCAGTTCATACTGGCGTAGGGACGGTGCAGACATCGCTGCCGCATTCGCGTTCGCGCGAGCAGATCTCGGCAAGGCGTCCTTCCCTCTCTTCCGGTCCGAACTGGGTCTCCAACAATGGAGCCTCGGCAATGCGTATCTTCATCGCGATTCTGCTTCCTTCAGACCGACGTTCGGCTCGCCGCAGCTGGGCGCATTGACCATGCGCATCCTGATCAAAGGCGCCGGCGTCGTCGGGCTGACCTTGGCACATGAGCTGATCGGCCGTGGCGTCGGGGTGGCCGTTGCCGAGCGGCAGCCAGACTTCCGCGGGGCGGCGTCGTGGTTTGCCGGCGGCATGCTGGCGCCCTGGTGCGAACGCGAGAGCGCCGAGGAAACGGTGCTGACGCGCGGCATCGGCGCCATCGACTGGTGGGACCGCGCGCTTCCGGGCGAAGTGTCACGCAACGGCACCCTCGTCGTCGCTCCGCCGCGAGACGTCGGCGAACTCAAACGCTTCGCTTCGCGCACGTCCGGCTTCGAATGGCTCGACGGAGAAGCGATCGCGAGGCTGGAGCCGGCGCTTGCCGGTCGCTTCCGAGAGGCGTTGTTCTTCCCCGGCGAGGCGCATCTCGACCCGCGCCGGGCGCTTGTCTTGCTGCGGCAAAAGCTCGTCGAGCACAGCGTCGCCTTCATCGGCGAGGCGGATAATAGCAGCGACAGCGATCTGATCGCCGACTGTAGCGGCGGCGCAAGAATCGGCGGCACCACCGGTCTGCGAGGCGTGCGCGGCGAGATGCTCTATCTGCAGACCGGTGAAGTGGAATTGTCGCGGCCAGTCCGTCTCATCCACCCGCGCATCCCGCTCTACATCGTACCGCGCGGCAATGGTCTGTTCATGTGCGGCGCGACCATGATCGAAACCGACGACGGCGGTCCGATCGCCGCCCGTTCGCTGATGGAGTTGCTGAACGCAGCCTATGCGCTTCACCCCGCCTTCGGTGAGGCGCGCCTTCTCGAAACCGGCACCGGCGTCCGGCCGGCCTTTGCCGACAATCTGCCGCGCGTCATGCGCGCCGGAAACACCATCACGCTCAACGGGCTCTATCGCCACGGCTTCCTGCTTTCACCGGCCCTGGCCGAGGAAGCGGCGAACCTTGCCCTTGCCCAGAACCTGAAGGGAGACGCCGCATGAAATTGACCGTCAACGGCGAGGATCACGAACTCACAGTCACGACCCTTGCCGAACTCCTGGCCGCACTCGACTTCGAAGGGGATTGGCTTGCCACCGCCGTCAACGGCGAGCTGGTGCACCGAGCCGACCGCTCGGCCCATTCCCTCAGCGATCGCGACCGGATCGAAATTCTCTCGCCGATGAAAGGAGGCTGAGACATGCTGACGCTTTATGGACAGGAACTGCGTTCCCGCCTGCTTCTGGGCACCGCCCGCTACCCCTCGCCTGCCGCGCTCGAAGACGCGGTTCGGTCGTCGGCGACCGAGATTGTCACGGTTTCGCTGCGCCGCGAAACCGCCGGCGGCCGTCAGGGCGGCGCTTTCTTCGACCTGATCCGGTCGCTCGGCGTGCACGTGCTGCCCAACACCGCCGGCTGCCACTCGGTGTCGGAGGCGGTGCTGACCGCCAAGATGGCGCGCGAGGTCTTCGGCACCAACTGGATCAAGCTCGAAGTCATCGGCCATCAGGATACGCTTCAGCCCGATGTCTTCGGGCTGGTCGAAGCAGCACGCATTCTTTGCGCCGAAGGCTTCGAGGTCTTCCCCTACACGACCGACGACCTCGTGGTCGGCGAGCACCTCGTCGAGGCCGGATGCAAGGTGCTGATGCCCTGGTGCGCGCCGATCGGCAGCGCCATGGGGCCACAGAACATCCCGGCGCTGCGCGCCATGCGGGCCCATTTTCCGGATATGCCGCTGATCGTCGATGCCGGCATCGGCCGGCCCTCACACGCAACGACAGTGATGGAACTCGGCTTCGACGCGGTTCTGCTCAACACCGCCGTCGCCGGGGCAACGAAACCGGCCCTCATGGCCTCCGCCTTCGCCCGAGCAATCGACGCCGGACGCGATGCCTTCGAGGCGGGCATGCTCGAACCGCGCGATTTTGCCGTTCCCTCCACGCCCGTCATCGGAAAGGCGGTGTTCGCGTGAAACTCGACCCCTTCTACCTCATCGTCGATAGTGCCCAATGGATCGGGCGGCTGGTGCCGCTCGGCGTGAAACTGGTGCAGCTTCGCGTCAAGGACCGTCCGGAAGCAGAGCTTCGCGATGAGATCCGCGCGGCCAAGGCGATCTGTGACCGTCATGGGTGCCAGCTCGTCGTCAACGATTACTGGCGCCTCGCAATCGACGAAGGCTGCGATTTCGTCCATCTCGGCCAGGAGGATCTCGCGGATGCGGATCTTGCCGCAATCCGCGCTTCCGGCCTGAAGCTCGGCCTCAGCACCCACGACGAGAGGGAGCTGGAGACGGCGCTTGCCGCCAAACCCGACTATGTCGCGCTCGGACCGATCTATCCGACGATCCTCAAGCAGATGAAATGGGATCCGCAGGGGCTGCCGCGCCTCTCCGCCTGGCGGGAGCGCGTCACGCCGCTGCCGCTCGTTGCGATCGGCGGCCTCAATATCGACCGGATTGCCGGCGTCTTCGAGCATGGCGCCGACAGCGCCGCGGTCGTCACCGATATCACGCTGAATGCCGATCCAGAGGGGCGGACGCGGGAGTGGATTGCACGCACGGCGCCGTGGCGCTGATCGAGGAAAACAGCGGGATCACCTGACGCCGTGGCTCTGCCTCAGGCAATCGCCAGTTCTGAAAGCCAGGCCGAACCCAGGCCGTGCTTGTCGCAATAGGCGGTAAGCCGGTCGCGCGTTTTGCCGGGCCGGTCGAGACCGAGAAAGCGGGAAGCGTTCCTCCAGAGGATATTCTGCTGGTGCTCGTCGCTGACGCTGGCGAGCGTCAGTTGCTCGACTATTCTCGAAACATAGGCGTTGTAGTCCTTCTCCAGCGCCATCATCGACCAGTCGGTGCCGAACATGAGATGGCGGGCGTCCGGGTCGTAATCATCAAGCCATTCGTCCAACAGCTGCCGGATCTTCGTGTGAAGATTCTTGTCGTCGCTGCTGACCAGTTCGCTGAGATAGCTCAGATCCGCAAACAGGTTCGGGCGACGCTCGTGATCGATCGTCCTGCCGATGATCTCTTCCCAGGTCGGCGGCCCGGAAAACTTGTCCTGGGCACAGGAGACCATCACGCCTGTCGGCGCCCCCGGGCGCAGGATTTCATCGAAGGCGCCGAAATGCGCGAGATTGATCCGCAGCTTATCGTACTGGTTCGTGTCGAGCAGCTTCTTCCAATAGGCGGGGCTTGCAAGATTGCCGTAGCCGCAGCCGGCCCCGATGCTGTTTTCCGCATGGGCCATGATCGGCACATCGTTGTCGCGACACCAGGCGTAGAGCCGCTTCAGCGCGCCATCGATCGCCGGATCCGCATTGCCCCATGCCTTGAAGCCCATCGGCGGGTAGATTTTGACACCGATGAAGCCCTTTTCCATGATCGCGTACTGGACGTTTGCCAGCGATGAACCCGGCCTTTGCGCTTCCCGATGCGGATCGAAGCCGACGAAGCTGTGCATGCGGATGCCGTGCTTCCTGGTGACGATCTGCTGGACCTCGTCCATGACGTCGATCTGGTCGCGCTGTGGCGATGATGTCCCGTGAAGCGATTTATCGAAGTCCAGGATGCTCGGCGTGATCAGAGAGAGCCGACATTTGGAAGCGAAGATCTTGACATAGGCTTCCGCCAGGTTTTCCCGGTAGTCCTGCATCAGCCGGACGAAGGAAAGATAGGTTCCGATCTGGTCGTGCGCCTTTGCGGCGGTGGCGACGGTATCGACATCCGCTTCACTCACGCCGCCGCCCGAACGCCGCTGGAATGTCTGGGGCAGATCGGGAGTTCCGCCGAGCTGGCGCAGCAAACCGTCATAGTCAGGGGATTCGCCAAGACTGCGCCTCGAAAACGTCGATCGTTGCTCGCCTGCGCGCGCGATCAGATCCCTTACCGCGACGCGCAATTGCTCGTCCTTGCGCCGCGCGAGCTCGGCGTCGGAAAGGCGCCGAGCGCCTTTTTTCAGAACAGCAAGTTCATGTTTGGCTTTGGGCGCGACATCGCCAAGCGCTGTCACGAGAAAGACCACCAGGGCATTTTCCAGCCCCTTCGCCTCCTCAGCGTTCGCGGAGAGCCTTTTCTCCGGCATCTTCTCCCGCAGCGCCACGTAGCGAACCAGGCCATCCACCGGCACATCCGCCGCGTTGAAGAAATGGCAATGGACGTCGATGATCGGATGACTGAGACTGCAGGCGCCGGGCAAAGGCAGATGCCGGCATCCGGAAAGCACATTTGCAAGCACGCCCGCCGAAACCAGCCGCAAGACATCGCGGCGCGTCACGGCGGCAACCGGACCAGCCCAGTCGACCTCCATTGTCCCCTCCTGTTGCGAGACCCCCTCGAACAATCGGGCAAACATTACTCCGTCCGAAAGCCGCGCGAAACAGATATTTACTTGCCGTTACTGGGGTCCCGTAGATCAGCGTGAGTCGACTTTCAGTCAGACAGGAGGCGTGTTACTCTAAAATCTTGGGGAGAATTTTGCGTGGTTGGTGGCGCCGGCAAATATGAGTTCCAACGTTACCTGTCCGGAGCCCTGGTCCAATGGTCCTCCCCGGCAGCAACGGAATCGGCTGCCCCCGTACGGGAAGACTTCCTCGGCTCGCTGCTTTTCGCCGACATCTCCGGCTTTACGCGTTTGACCGCCAAATGGTCCGAAAGCGACCGCGCTGCCGGCGCCGAACGCGTCAGCCTGCTTCTGAACGCCTTCATGGGCGAGCTCATCACCCATATCGAGGAGCATGGCGGCACGGTCTTGAGTTTCGCCGGCGACAGCCTGATTGCCGGCTGGCGGGCACCGTCCCCGGATGAGCTCGAACAGACGGCCTGGCGCAGCTGTTATTGCGCCGAACGTATCCGCGAGCAAATCGGCGGGCCGGGCAATCCCGAAGACGCGCTTCAACTGCGCATCGCCGTCGGTGCCGGCGCCATCACGCTGCTGCATCTGCTGCCGCGCGCGGACCAGCGTTGGCTGATCGTCGGAGGCGACTGCCTGGCCCAGGCCGATCATGGCGGCCAACTGAGCGACGCCGGAGAAATTCTCGTCTCCGATGCCGCGTGGCAGCTGATCGGCAGGCGCGCCAAGGGCGGGTTGAACCGGGAGGGGACCACACGCCTCGAAAGCATCGAGCCCTGCTCGACCACGAAGGAAGCGCCCCGCACTCAGCCGGGCTCCGCAACCGACCGGCTTGAAGCCTATCTACCGCTTTCGCTGCGCAGCCGCCTGCTCTCACCGCTTTCACAATGGCTCGCAGACCTCAGGATCGTGACCGCGCTTTTCGTGCATATCGTCGGGCGCGATCTCGATACGGATCTCGATCGGTTGAACAAGCTCGTAGCACGATCGATTGCCGTCGTCGGCCGCACCGGTGGAGAGATCCTGCACACAGCGCTCCATTCCGGCGGGCTCGAAGTCTTTGCCGTTTTCGGCCTGCCCGGCAAAAAACATGCCGACAATGCGCGCCGGGCGATCATCGCCGCCCTTCGCCTGTCGAACGAACTCGACGAGCCGGATCTCGGCCTGTCGGCCGGCATCTCGACCGGCGAGAGTTTCTGCGGCGCGCTCGGGACGATCCATCGTGCCGACTACACTGTCGTTGGAGCCGCCGTGAACATGGCCTCCCGGCTGGCGAGCGTTGCCGCAGGCCGCATTCTCGTCGACCAGGCGACGGCGAAGGAGACTGCCGGCCAGATTGCTTTTTCCGGTCCCTGGACACTTGCCGTGCCCGGCATGCGCGGCGGCGTGGTCGCCTTTGCGCCAATTGCCGAGACCGTCGCGACCATCGACACCAAGTCCCCCGTTCTCTTCAACCGGGCGGCCGAACTTGCAGCACTCAACGCGTATGTGGAGCGCGCAGGCAGAGGACAGGCCACCGGCGTGATGATCGTTAAGGGTGATTCCGGCGTCGGCAAATCGGCGCTGCTTCGTGCCTTCGTCGAAACCTGCCGTGACCGTGGAAGCCAGGTTCTGGTCGGCAATGCCGACGATATCGAAAGCGACGTGCCCTATTTTGCCTGGCGCGGAGTGATCCGCGACCTGCTTGGTATCGGCGACCTGCGCGGCGCCGAAGCCTCGGATCAGGTGATGCAGTTCTTCACCCACCGACCGGAACTCGCACATCTGGCGCCGTTGCTGAACGATGCCATCAACCTCACCTTGACCGACACGGTCGAGACCCGGGCGATGTCAGGCGACGGGCGGTCGCACCGGCTGCGTGAATTGCTGCGCGATCTGATGACCGACAGCCTTTCCTGGGGGCGCGGCCTTGTAGTGCTTGAGGACGTCCACTGGCTGGACGAGGCATCCGGTCAGCTGCTCGGCCGATTGGTTTCCGGAACGGCGCCGATCCCGGTCGTTGTGTCAACCCGCACGGCCAGGACGCAACAGGACCTGACGCGGTGGACCGGACAACATTACAATGGTGCGCAGACACTTGATCTCTTGCCCCTCGATTTCGAGGGCACGATTTCACTGGTGCGCGCGTCGATCGGCAGCAACTCCCCGGCAGATGGCTTTTGCGAAGCGGTCTATGCACAGTCGGCGGGAAACCCGCTGCTCATACGCGAAATCTGCCGGATGATCGGCGAACGGCGATTGCCGAAGGCTGCGGAAACCCAGGTCCCCCTGTCGCTCGCCGAAGCCCGTTCGAACGAAGCGACCTTGCTCAATACGGCCAAGGTCACCGTGATCGCCCGAACCGACCAGCTCCCGGCTGAGCTCCAGGCTCTCCTGAAGATCGCAAGCGCCATGGGCGCGACCTTTTCCATCGCCGAACTCCAGGCGCTTTCACCGATCAGGAAGTCCGCCTTGGACATCGAGGCAAGCATCGAGCGGCTGCAGGCGGCCCATCTGATCAAACCCATGGACGACCGTCCGGGCCGTTTCACATTCAGCCACGCCGTCATCCGCCAGGCCATTTACGACAGCATGCTGTCGGAACAGCGCCGTGAGGCACATCGCGCCATCGCCCAGGCGATGGAAGAGAGCGGGCAGCCCGACAATGCGGAAAATCTGCCGCGCATATTGAGCCATTGGGAGCGCGCCGGCGATGCAGCGCTGGCATTCAACTACCTGGATCGTGTCGCCGAGCTGCGTCTGCGCCAGTTCGACAATGCCGCTGTCGTCGACCTGATCGAGCGCTTTTTCAAGACCGCGCGCGAGCTCTCGATCACGATCACGCCTGCCCGGCGGGCGGCCGCCTGTTTCCTGCTCGGGGAGGCCAGTCTCAATCTCGGCCGCGCCGAAGCTGCAAGGCATGCCTATGAGGAGGGCCTACGGCTTTCCGGCCTGCCGCTTCCGCGCACCTCGGCCGGCCTCGCGCTGCATCTCGTTCTCGATCTTGCCGAACAGGTGTGGCGTCGTGTGACCCATGGAGACAAGGACTGGATCCTCGAGCGCGAGATCTCGCGGTCGCCATCCGATCCGTTCCTGCTTGCGGCAAAAGCGCATGAAGACCTGACGCGGATCTACTACTTCACCAGCGAGAAGCTGCGGCTGATCCATGCGACGCTTCGGGCGACGAACCTTGCCGAAAGAAACAAATATGTCTCGCCGACGACCGCCACCAATTACGCGAGCCTCGGCGCCATATGCGGCGTCATCCCGCTTCACAAACAGGCCGAGCACTACAGCCGATTGGCCGCCGCCCTTTCGGAGCGCGTGGATCAACTGGGAACGCGCGTGCGCGTCGACCTTTTGTCGGGCATGTACCAGATCGGCCTAGGCCATTGGCGCGAAGGCAAGCGGGCGTTCGAGGCCGGCCTCAACAACGCCTCGACCGTCGGTGATTTGAGACGCTGGTGCGAAGTGGCCGTTGGCCTTGAGACGATTTCCGGCCCCTGGCTACTGACCTCCGCTTTCGAAGGCATTGCACCATGGGAAATCCTGGTTCAGCGCATCTGCGAAGAGGGCCGCAGGCGCGGCGACACCCAGGTGCTTGGCTGCGGCCTGCTCGGCCGCCTCAGGGGCCATGCGGCGCTGGGCCGATGGGCCGCCATCGACGCCGATCTCGATGAACTCAGGCAGATCATCACCGCAAAGGCCGACGGACTGGAACTCGTGCACTGCATCGAGGGAGCATCGCTTCTGGTGGAAGCCGCCCGGCGGCAGGGTGACGCGGGCGAAGCAAAGGCATGGTTCGAACGGGCATTCTCCTGGTGCCAGACGCTCAACCCGGCGATGAAGACGCGAACCCTGCCGGCGCTTGCTCGGCTGTTCGACGTCGCGAGCGACACGGAGGGCGGCGACCCGGCAGCGGCGCAGCTTGTCCTGCGAAAGCTCGAGCGGTTCGCACGCGTCTATCCGATCGGCCGTCCAACGGCAGCACTCGGCGAGGCGACCCTTTACCTGCATCTCGGCCAGCAACGACGCGCCGAGCGGGTGGCGCGATACGCCTTCGCCGAGGCGATACAATTGGAGATGCCGGCCGTGGCGCTCGCCTCGTTGCGCCACCCGGCGGGGCCGAGGGATGCTGCGGCGTGGCAGGCCTTGGAGACAATGTTTGCCGTTCGGCAAAACACCTGGGGCGAGGTCCTCCAGCTCGATCAGGCCGAGTTTCCGCCCCATGTCCAGGTTGTTGCGTTCGAGGGAGGCCATGCGTGAACCAGTATCGAGTGCCGCGCGTCCTAATCGTGCTTGCGCATTTCGACGAGACCAGAAATCCGGAAGGTCGCCCCGACTTCATCCCGCAGGGAACCGGCCACCTGTTCCTGGCGGGCGCCTTTGCCCGCGATCGCGTGAGCCTTCGCGCCTACAGCGAATTTCACGACGGGCCGCTCGTCGACGAGACGGCCTTCGCGGAACTGGACATGCTGGTGCTGACCGGGGTCACCGCCGCCTTCGACCGGATGCGCCACCTGACCGCCTATGCCCGCACGAAATCTCCAGGCTGCGTCATCGTCGCCGGCGGACCGGTCGTCCGCAATCTGCCGGTTTCGAGCGCCGAAACCTTCGACTACGCCTGCGAAGGTGACGTCGAGGAGATGCAGGCGGTTATCAAGGAGGTCTTTGGCGAATGGGCCGTCTCCGAAACGATCCTGCCGCGCTTCGACCTCGCCGGCTGGGGCGGCCCGGTCAGCTATGTCGAGACGAGTCGCTACTGCAATTTCAAATGCAGCTTCTGTGCGCTCACCGCCGAAGGCCGGCGCTATCACAGCTACGACCTCGGCTATATCGAAGCGCAATTGCGCAATGTCCCGGCCAAGAAATACGTGCTGTTCATCGACAACAACTTCTACGGCAACAGCAAGGATGCCTTCCATGCCAAGCTCGACCTGATCCGGTCGCTTTGGAAAGAGGGACTGTTTCAGGGTTGGATTGCGCTCGTCACCGGGGATTTCTTTCGCGATCCCGATAATCTCGAAGCAGTGCGCGCGGCCGGCTGTCTCGGCCTCTTCAGCGGCGTCGAGACGCTGAACGAAGCGCAGTTGAAGCGCTACCAGAAGAAACAGAACCTGGTGGTGCCGCAACTGGAAGCCATTCAGACCTGCTTGAAGGCCGGTGTCGCCTTCCAGTACGGGCTGATGTTCGATCCGTCGTCGCAGACGATGCAGGCGATGCAGGACGAACTCGCCTTTATCACCGGCGAAAGCAGAATGCCATTGCCGGCCTTCCTGAGCCTGACGATCCCGCTGCTGGGCACGCCCCTGTTTGACGAATGCGCCGCAGAGGGCCGCTTCCTTCCTTCTGCCAAACTGCGCGACATGGATGGCTTCACGCTGATGACCCACCCCCTCGACAACCTTGACGATGTCGCCTTGTTTGCCCGCAAGCTGTCGCGCCTCGACGGCAACCGGACTCAAATCCTGCGCCATTGCCTGGGCTTCTACCGCAATTACCGCCGATCGCTCTCGGGCCGGCAGATGATCCATCTGCTGGCCAACAGCCTGCGCCTCGCCTTGCCCTCTATCATGCATCGCCATGGTCTTCCGACCCGTTCGGGCAGCGACGACAATCTCACCTATGTCACGACGTCGCAGCCGCTTGGGCCGCTCTACACGCCGGCCTTTCGGGTCGGCGAACGCTTCCGCTCGCATTTCGCGCCAACGATGATCACCGACGCTTCGGGTGCGCTTGACGAGACCATTGCCCGCAATCTCGAATATCGGACCAGCCAGCGGCAACGAACGAGCCTCGGCGTCGAATATAGCCCTGGTTGAGAGCGTCCCGGCGCCTGCGTCAATCTGCCCCCTGATTGCAACCTCCAGTGCGTGAAGTTGGGTCGGCTTGGTAAGATTGGATTCAAACTTTTTGGGTAAGCTTCCGTTAGCTATTTCACACCTGTCGGCCGGCGATTGCCGTCGACCTTGTTTTGCGTACGGGTGCCCATGCGTCTTTCAGCTGCGACCGCAATCATCTTTGCCGGCCTTGTCTCCGGCTGCTCTTCCAGTTCGAGCCTGGACACGATCGCACCGCGGCCGTCGCGAGAAACGACCAGTTCGGTCGTGCTTTCGGCCGCGCCGGTACCCGTCGCCAATGTCGGCGCAAGGGTGGCCGAGGTCACACCGCCGCAGAGCGTCCAATCCGCACCGCCGCAGGAAATGCTCGCCTGGGCCGGGCCGGTTCCGGAACCCGAAGCCTTCGCGCCCGCGGCCAATACCACAACCACGACCACGACCCTGGCCATGCCCGTTCCGGGCGCGCGCCCGGTCGCCTTCGTTGCGCCGGACAATCCGGTGACGCAGGCGATGCCACAGGGCCGTTCGCGGATCTACGGTCACCGTTTCCGTGACGCCAAGCCGATCAATTTCGGCCGCGCCAAAAATCCGCGCAAGATGGCCGTTCACGGCGTCGATGTCTCACGCTGGCAGGGCGAGATCGACTGGCCGAAGCTGCGCACTCAAGGGGCCAACTTCGCCTTCATCAAGGCGACCGACGGCGGCGACCATCTGGACCCGATGTTCAAGAAGAACTGGCGCGCCGCCAGGGCGGCCGGCATGCGCCGCGGTGCCTATCACTTCTTCTACTGGTGCCGCACCGCCGGCGAGCAGGCGGACTGGTTCATCCGCAACGTTCCACGCGAGCCCGGCGCGCTGCCGCCCGTGATCGACGTCGAATACAACGGCGAATCCAGCTGCAAGCGCCGCCTGTCGCCCGAACGCGTGCGCGAAAAGATGCAGGTCTTCATGGACAAGCTCGAGGCGCATTACGGCCAGCGCCCGATCATCTACACCGCCCCGGACTTTTATGCCGACAACCTGCAGGGCGCGTTCCAGAAGTATCCGTTCTGGCTGAGGGCCGTGGCCCAGCATCCGTCCAAGGTCTACCCGAACCGCAAGTGGCTGTTCTGGCAGTATTCGGGCTCGGGCCTGTCGCACGGCGTCGACGGCAAGATCGACCTCAACGTCTTCCACGGCAGCGAGGCGGAGTGGCAAAACTGGCTGGAGGCGCGGGCGAGTTGAGGCTCGGCCACACTCTGCAGCGCAGCGCGTCATATCAGACGCGCAAGGTCGCTGTAGCACTTTGATTTGCTGCATGAGGTCACGATAGTCAGCCCCGGCAACTGCGACGTCAGCGCCTCTCCTCGCGCGTCAGGAAGAGGAGCGTGCCGCCAAGTTCGGAGATGACGATCTGCCTCACATCCCAGACGAGGATGGAGACCGGTCGCGTCAACCCACCGACAACCGTCTCGCGGCGGCCCGTCGCCTTGTCGAGCCGCAACAGCCGGCCGCTTCCTGACCGGAACCCTTGCTGCTGGTCGTATAGGCCGTGTTCGAGGATGAGCATCTGTCCTTCGTCGTCGAAGGCGATGGCGACCGGTGCGTTCAGGCCCTCAACGTCCGGCCGCACCTCCGTGCGATCGCCTTTCTCGGCCATCGAAACGACCTTTCCGGCAGCGGCGAGGAAGGGAAAGCCGCCGAACAGCGCGACATAGAGGCGCCCCTCGCGAAGCGCGATACCGGTCGGCACGGCGTCGACTTCGTAGCTGTCTTCGCCCTTGAACTCCGTCGGCGAGAGCGTCTCCAACGCGGTCGCCTGTTGCTGCAGGCGGCGGAAGCTCATGATCGTCTGCTTGCGGCCATCGACCCCAAGACGCTCGACACTGTTGCGCGCGGAGTCGACGACGTAATAAGCATCCTCGACGGCGACAAGGTCGAACGGGTTCCAGAAATCGGCGCTGATAACATGGCGTCTGCCGGTACCGTCGATCGCGATGAGCGCATGGTCATAGGGTCCCTCATCGCCGTTTGCGGGCGTCCAGCCCTGGGCGACGATCAGTTTGTCACCGACGCGAAACACGCGATAGGGACCGGTCGGATCGCCGATCACATCGAGCCCATGGGGGAAGACAGGACCGAACGCATCGAAATCGCCGCCCGGCGTGCGGCGATAGAGCCGGCCACTGGCGAGATCGGTGACGAGCAGAGCCTCGCCATCGCGAGAAAGGCCGGCGAAGGCGGCGCCGGTTTTGCTGAAGCTTTCGAGCCGATAGCCTGGCGCGACCTTCGGCTCGGCAGCGGCACCTGCTGCCAGAAGCAAAAAGGCGACGAGGATCGTCATCTGCCGGAACGGACGCATCGGAAGCCGCCATTGGCCGAGAACCGGAAATCCGGATCATAGGCCAAACGATAGGTTGTGGTAAGATGCGCGGGATCGCTGTTCCAGGACCCGCCGCGCAGTACGCGATACGATCTGCCACCCATGGCTCCCTTGGGTTCATGGGGCACATAGAGATCGCTGGTCCATTCCCAGACATTGCCGATGAGATTGAGCACCCCCTCGCCGCTCGCGCCGGCGGCAAATGACATCGCCGGCGCGGTCATCGGATAGCCGTCGCTCGCATCGCCGGAGCAACAGATCGTCGTGCCGGCATTGACCCGCCGATAATCCGCCGGCGCCATGCCCCAAGGGAACGCCAGTCCCTCGGTTCCGCGCGCCGCTCTTTCATATTGCTGCTCCGACGGAAGGGTGAGGACGTAGTGACGGCAAAAGGCATCGGCGTCCGCCCAGCTTACGCCGACGACAGGATGATCGTCCAAACCGAGAAGCGGGTGACCGGCATAGAAGGCGGGGCGATGACCCGTCGCAGCCACGAAATCCTGATACTGACGATTGGTGATTTCGGTGCGGTTGATCGCAAACGCACCGCCTAGCAATTGCCGACGCGGACGTTCGTTGTCCGGGCCATTATCGCGACCGAAGACGAAGGTGCCGGCGGGAATATCGACGAGCGGATTGCCGGTGATCGGGCCGTCATCAGCGACGGCAGCCCCTGCCGCAAACGTGATCGCGACGACTGCGGCCGCCAACCGGAAATCAGAAGTCGACACGACGCTGAGACTCGCCATCGAAGAGAAACACCCGGTCGGCCACGACCTTGATGCCGATCGGCTGGTCGATCTGGCCGGCGAAATTCTTGTCTGCACGCAAAGTCAGCAATTGAGCGCCGAGCCGCAGGCTGACCAGCGTGTTCTCGCCGGTGAGCTCGACCGAATAGATCGGCCCAACCAGATTGACATCGGCGTCTGCGGCGCTCGTTGCCTGGACATCTTCCGGGCGAACACCGAGGACGGCGCGGGGAACGGTCGCCTGGCCAAGCCCGCCGACCCTGAAGCCGGCGCTTGTGAACACTCCGTCGCGTGCCTCCCCCGGGATGAGGTTCATCGGCGGAGAGCCGATGAAGCCGGCGACGAACAGCGTGCGCGGATTGCTGTAGATTTCCCGCGGCGTTCCCAGTTGCTCGATCACACCCTTGTTCATGACCGCCACCCGATGCGCCAGCGTCATCGCCTCGATCTGGTCATGCGTAACGTAGATCGTCGTGACCTGCAACTCGTGCTGAAGATGTTTCAGCTCCGCGCGCATCTGGGTGCGCAGCTTGGCGTCGAGATTGGAGAGCGGCTCATCCATGAGAAAGACGCGCGGCGTGCGCACGATCGCACGGGCGAGCGCGACGCGCTGGCGCTGGCCGCCGGAGAGCTCCTTCGGCAGGCGGGAGAGCATGGTCTCGAGTTCCACCCGGCGTGCGACCTCGGCGATACGTTGCTTGCGTTCCTCCTCAGGCACTTTGCGGATCCTGAGCGGGTAGCCGATATTCTCCTCGACGGTTAAATGCGGATAGAGCGCATAGGACTGGAAGACCATCGCCACGTCGCGGTATTTCGGCAGCACGCCATTGATGCGTACCGCATCGATGAAGATGTCACCCGATGTCGCCTCCTCGAGACCGGCAACCATGCGCATCGTCGTGGTCTTGCCGCAGCCGGAAGGCCCGAGCAGGACCAGGAACTCCTTGTCCCGAACCTCCAGATTGAAGTCGGCCACCGCGACGAATTCGCCGAACTTCTTGGAGACGTTGTTGAACGTGACGGACGCCATCGTCTCACCCCTTGACCGCCCCGAGAGACAGCCCCCGGACGAGATGCTTCTGAACGATGAAAGCGAAGATGACGATCGGCACGCAGGCCATGAAGCCGGCGGCGCTGATTTCCCCCCAATAGGTCTTGTACTGCGTCACCCGCCCGGCGATGCCGATCGGCAGCGTCTGCGACTGCTCGGTGAGCGTGATGATCAGGGAAAGCAGGAACTCGTTCCAGGAGATGATCAGGCAGAAGATGGCCGTCGCCGCAAGCCCGGGCCTGGCGAGCGGCAAAGCGACATGGAGGAAGGCGCCCCAGCGCGTGTCGCCGTCGACAATCGCCGCCTCTTCCAGTTCGACCGGCAGGTCCTGGAAATAGCTCTTCATCATCCAGGTGGCGAACGGCAGGTTGAAGGCTGTGTAGGCGATGATCAGCGCCGACTTCGTGTTGAGCATGTCGAAGTAGTTGAAGAACAGGTAGAGCGGGATGATGCTGACGATCGGCGGCATCATCCGCGTCGACAGTATCCAGAAGGAAATCTGCTTACGCCATTGCCAGGGATAGCTGAAGCGCGCCAGCGCATAACCCGCCATCGTACCAAAAACCACGGAAACGATGGTCGTGCCGGCCGCGACGAGGAAGCTGTTCAGCGCGTAACGCAGGAACGGTCGCTGAATGAAGGCTTCGTCATAGTGCTTCAATGTCGGGTTGCGCGGCAGCCATTCGGGCGGCACGGCGAAGATATCGATGTCGAACTTGAACGAGTTCGCGGCGATCCAATAGATCGGGAAAAGCGTGAACACCAAGGCGACGAGGATCGCCAGATAGGCGGACAGGCGGATGAGCCATTCTCTGGTGCGGCTGCGTGTGGGGAGGGTCGTCGTCGCCATATCGTCAATCCGCCAGCCGCATGCGTTTCATGAACCAGGTGCTGAGAACGATCGTCACGAACAGGACGAACAGCGATATCGCCGCCGCGTAGCCGGGATCGGCGAAGCGGTAGGCGACCTGGTAGATATAGAGGCTCAGAACCTTGGTGCGATCGGCGGGACCTCCTCCCGTCAGGATGAAGACGAGATCGAATAGGCGCAGCGCATCCATGACGCGCAGCAGCAAGGCAATGGCAATCACCGGTTTGAGGAACGGCAGCGTCAGGTCCCAGAACTGCCGCCAGGACGAGGCGCCATCGAGCGCGGCCGCCTCGTAGGGCTCGACCGGGAGACTTGCCAGCCCCGCCAGCATCAGAAGGAAGATGAAAGGCGTCCATTGCCAGACGTCGGCAACGATGATCGAAAACATCGCAAGGTTCACGTCGCCCGCCCAGGCCTGCAGTGGAAGGCCGAGACGGAACATGATTTCGTTGAGGACGCCAAACTGTGGCTCGTAGATGATCTTCCAGGTGATCGCGACGGCGATTGGCGGCAGCATCATCGGGATCATCAGCACAGTCTTCAAGAAGGTGAGCCGGCGAATGAACCGATCAAGAAGCAGCGCCAGGCCGAGACCGAGCACGAACTCCACTGACACGGAAACGATGGTAAAGACTGCAGTGTTGCGCAGCGCGGCGTGAAATTGTGCATCGGTCAAGAGCCGCGCAAAATTGCCTGGACCGACGAATTGCCAGGGCAGGTCGGGATTGGGGCTGATCTTGTGGACCGCCGCATAGAACATGTAGAGGCTGGGGAAGATCGTCAGCGCCAGAAGGATGAGCATGGTCGGCGCCAGCATCAGGTAGCGCAGGTGCCGCTCGGTCCAATGTTCGAGTGCGCCACCCAGTCGGAGCGACGCCGCCGGTATGCCTTTGCCGGGCTTCAACATCGATTTCTCCCGCAGGCGCTGTCCATACAGACCTCAAGTGCGACCCCACCGGACCGATGCCGGTGCGGCCGCGAGAGTAGGGTCTGTGGCCCCGCCGATATATGCCTCCGCCTATTTAAGGCCGGTGATTTCTTCGACCGCTGCCTGTGAGTTCTTCAGCGCTTCCTCGGGCGTGATCGTGCCCGCGACCACCTTGGAAAGCTCGATGCCGAAGGCATTTTCGATCTCCGGCCACTTCGGATGGCGCGGCCGTGGCGTCGAGGCCTGGATCGCCTCCATCAGCACCGGGTAGTGGCGGAATTTCTCCTGCTTGGTCAGTTCCGGGTCGGTAAAGACCGAGGTCCGCACCGGTGGGTTGCCGCGCTCGGCGGAGATCTTGATCTGCTCGGGCGAAGTCGCCCACAGCATGAAGTCGAAGGCTTCTTGCTTGTTCTTGGAGGCCGACATGATGCCCATGGTCCAATGGCCGATTTCCGAGCTGCCCGCTTTCGTGCCCGCCGGGATCGGGCTGTAGGAGATCTTGCCGACCATTTTCGATTGGCTCGGATCCTCGAAGGTCGCAACCCAGTTCGGCCAGTTGATTGACGAGGCGGCGGTGCCGGCGGCAAGCGCAGTGCCCACTTCGTTGGCGTTGTAGCTCTCGATCCCCTTTGGCGAAACGTCGCGGAGCGCCATGAAGGTCTTCATCGCGGCCGCGCCTTCCGGCGTGTCGATCGTCACCTTTGTGCGATCCGCGTTGAACATATCGGCGCCGTAGGACCAGAAGATCGGCATGAAGTCGGCCACGACCGGGTTACCCTGACCGCCGCGGAAGACATAACCGAAATAGCGGCCGCCGCCGTCCTTGGTCAGCGCCTGGCTCGCCTTCAAGACGTCATCCCAGGTCTTGGGAGCGTCGACGCCGGCTTCCTTGTACTTGGCGGCGTCATAGAAGAACATCTGGGCGTTTCCCACATAGGGCAGGCAAACATAGGGGCCGGTATTGTAAGGGTTGCGGCAGATCGCCAGCGACTTCGACAGGAAGTCGGTGTCCGGCCCCTCCAGGCCCGCTTTCTTGAAGTATGGTGTCAAATCCTCGAGATGTCCGTTCTCGGCGAAAAACGGAATCCACGGGTCATCCATCAGAATGATGTCGAATACGCCGGATTTGGTTGCCCCTGCATTGGCTCCCTGTTCGAAGACGTTGGCATAGGGCGCCTGCACGATCTCCACCTTCGTGCCCTTCATCTTCGAGTAGTCGTCGGCAGCAGCCCTAAGGCCGTCCCCCTCGCTGCTCGATGGCACGAGGACCGTGAAATCGGCCCAAGCGGCTCCGTTGATCGCAAGCGCGGACGCCGCGGCAGCCAAGATGAGAAACAATTTGCGAACCATCATACACCTCCCAATCCGAGTTTCGGTCAATGGTCGACTTTGCGGACGGCCTGACCTGGTCCGGCATGGTGGAGACACTGCCTCGACATCCACGAACGACTGAACTGCGAGATGAAACGGAGGCCGGCATCTCCTAAGCCGGCTGTTGCTCCCGCGATGAGTTTATCACATCGAAAGCCTTATTCAGAGAGGTTGTATTAGTATTTACTGTTATTTGAGATTGCCTCAGCGCCAATTCGACAAGGCGCTGATACGCCCATCCGTGGTGCCCCGCCTGATGCGGTCCAGGAATCGCTGGTATCCGGGATGTTCGATAAGCAGCCGCCGGCCGAGGCCCGACAGGAAATCGACATCCTTCGCATCCAATGTCAGTCTGTTGTGGAGCGTCATGATCCGCCGTGCCACCGGCGGGTCGACGATGTCGGTCAAGGCCAGCCGGACGACGTCGACATCGAGATCGCCGCAGTTCCGTTTCGCCCTCCCGTTACCGCAACGCCACTTCACGAACCTGTCGCGCCATGCCGGCAGATGGTTGCGGAAGGCATCGAAACTCTGGAGATTGGGAATGTTGATCATCGCGTCGATGGCCGCGACAATCGCGTCCGGCGCCTTGGGGCTATCGACGGTTTTCGACAGATCCCCTCCGATCCGGGTCGAGGCATCCACGACGATGACGATCACGTGCCTCAAGCGCTGGGCCCGCTCCTCGGGAATGGGTTCGGGTGCAGACCGCACCATCAGATGCAACAGACTCTGTGTTCCGACGCCATCCACCAGACCGCCGTCGTAGAGCTTGAGGTAGTTCAGGTCTTTTGCTGTTTCGTATCGCCGAAGGGCGTCGGCGTACTCGCTTGCGACAAGCGAACCCGCTGCGCGTGATCCGGCAACCGGGGCAGCCTTTTCAGGCAGCGCCTCGCAACCCGTCCGGAAGTTCTGCAAGGTCAAGGGCGCAAAGACGACCGGGACGGCGGCCGAGGCCGCGACAGCATAGGCGAGCGGATAGTCGTCAAAATCGCTGCAAATGGCAGTGAAAGATTCACGGTCGAAGATGAACGGCGCGCGGTTGTAGAGGTCGGTCGCATGGATCACCAGGCGCGGATGGCCCGGGCGCGCCACCGTGCCGAGCGTTGCGCCCTTGAACAGGTTCGCATCAAGCCAGGCGGGCAAGCCGGACCGGTCGTTCACCCCGCCCTGATAGCCGCGCAGGATGTTCCCCGGCGAAAACGACAACCGGAGCGACGCCTCGACGTTTCGCCCGAGAAAGCGCTCGCGGAAGTCGGCGAGGCCTGGGCGGCCGTAAAGTGCGAAGTACGACGCAAGCACCGCCCCGCCAGAAACGCCGGCGACGACGGCAACCTCGTCCGCGAGCTTGCGTCCTCTTACCCCTGGCGATGGCGCCTCCGCCAGAGCCGACAGCACACCATAGCCGAACGCAGCCGAGCGGGCGCCGCCCCCGGAAAACGCAAGAATGATACCCGTGTCGTCGGCATCCGGCGTCGGTTGCTGCAGCGGGACGGCTCCGGTCGTCAATTCCAGCCGCCTGTTCGTCGGCGTCACGTCCGGGCCGACGCAGCCAGCCATGGCAAGCGCGAATGCCAGAACCGCGTACTGCAGAAGCCTTGAGGAATGGATCGCCGCAGCCCACCCCGTGGCTGGGTTGCGGCTGGGTCGATCTCCATGTGCGTGGCGCGAACGCCACCTTCGGTTCCCGATTTTCATGCGTCCTGATCCAGGCCCTTTGGCGATATCTCGCGGAACGCATGCCCACGAGCGATTGTCGCACAGCCTAAGGATCAACATTGAGACAGCATGTCATGCGCCGCGCTCGCAACGAATGATTGTGCAATGCTGGCGATCGGGATTAGCTTGCGGCATCCTACGGAAGGAACGCCCTCTTTGAAGATACCGATCGAACCAGCATTTGCCCCATAGGACGAATGACAGGTTCCCTCAATGAAGCGGCACTACGTTGCGCGCGCGTAACGACATTTGCACGAGGTGAAGCGCAATCATGCGGGTCTTGCTGGTCGAGGATGAGAAGGAACTCGCGGATGCGCTGAGGGCGGCGTTGAGCAATCACAGGATGATCGCGGATCATGCGCGCGACCTCGCCGAAGCGGCCTTGATCCTGCGCGATGCGGTCTACGATGTCATCGTGCTCGACCGCAAGCTTCCGGATGGTGACGGGCTCTCGCTCATCCCCAAGATACGGGCGCGCGGCAACAACGTGCCCGTGCTGGTGCTGACCGCACTCGACGACCTCGCCGACCGGGTTGCAGGGCTCGATGGTGGGGCCGACGATTACATCGGCAAACCCTTTGCCTTTGAGGAGCTGCTGGCGCGACTGCGGGCGTTGGCGCGGCGGCCGATCCCTGTGCAGTCCGACATAGTCACGGCCGGGCGCTTCTCCTTCGACCTCGCGCATTGCGAGGCAAGCGTGGCCGGCACATCGCTGAAAATGCCGCGGCGCGAGCTTCTGGTGCTCGAAACCCTCACCCGCCGCATGGGCCGGATGGTGCTGCGCGCCGCCTTGATGGAAGCGGTGTTCGGCCTCGACGACGAAATCCAGTCCAACGCACTCGACACCCATATCTCGCGCGTCCGCCGCAAGCTGCAGCAGGCGGACGCCGGCGTGATCATCAACGGCATCCGCGGCGTCGGCTACCTCTTGCGGGAAGGCTCATGAGCGGCAGCGCTTCGCATTCGTTCAAATGGCGTCTCGTCGGCTGGCTGGTGCTGTTCGAGACGGTCGCGACCCTGGTCGTGATCGCCATTGCCGTCGGTTTGCTCTGGGTGACCGGCTATCTCATTGACGGCTACGAGAACGGCAATGTCGACGTCTTAAAGGATGCCATCACCCGCAATCAGAACGGCGACCTCGTCCTTCAGGAAACGCCTGACTTGACCCGGTTGCGTCAGCAGGCGGGGAACATCTGGTTCATCGTGCGTGACAAGGAAGGATACAGTCTCTCCGAAGGAGAGGTGCCCGACGCCTTCGCCTTTGCGACCGCCGGCCTCGAGCACATGAACGACGCCCGCTTCAGGCTTTCCCCGGACAAGAACGCGCGCCCGGAAGCCGTTGTCAAATGGCTCGAGTCCCCGGCCGGCAGCGTCCAGATATTCAGCGGCACAGAAGGGGAGCTGACCTTGAGCCGCCTTCTGCTCAGCACGACCGGCGCCTTCCTCACGATCTTCGTGCCGATGCTGCTGCTTCTGGCGTTTGCGACCGTGGTGGTCACGCCGATCGTCGTTCGCAGGATGCTGTCGGGCCTGTCACACGCCGCCTCGCATGCAGCGCATATCGAATATGACCAGCGCGGCATCCAGATGCCGGTCGCGGACGTTCCCTCGGAATTCCTGCCGCTGGTGACGGCGGTCAACGATGCGCTGGTGCGGCTTGATGACGGGTATACAAGACATAAGCGCTTTCTGGCGCAGGCGGCGCATGAACTGCGCACACCGGTCGCCATCCTCGGCGCCCGTATCGCGTCGCTTCCACCGGGACCGGACAAGACCCGACTCAACGAGGACGTGACGCGCCTTTCAATTCTGGCAGGCCAGTTGCTCGACCTCGAACGTCTCGATGCCCAAAAGGACGAGTTCAGGCCCGTCGATCTCGCAGCGCTTGCCGAGCGGGTGATCGTTGCGCTCGCACCACTTGCCTTCGGAGCGGGCTACGAGATGACCTTCGAGGCAGATCAACGCCCTGTCATGGTGACGGGGGACGAAGCATCGTTGGAGCGGGCGCTTACCAATCTCGTACAGAACGCCATCGACCATGGCGGTCGCCGGGGCACGATCACGGTTAAGGTCGACTCGCAAGGTTCGATCGATGTGTGCGACGACGGCGACGGAATACCGCGCAGCGAGACGGACAAGATATTCGAGCCGTTCCAGCGGCTGCGCAAGGACGGCAAGGGCGCCGGCCTTGGGCTCAATCTCGTGCAGAAAATCGCCCATCTGCACGGCGGTTACGTCGATGTCGCCCGCTCGGCGTCCGGCGGCGCTTGCATGCGCATTGTGCTGCCGCTTTCGCAAGGCGTTGAAGCCTAACTGGATGTTTCCTTTAATCGTCTCCGATCAAAGGACAAAAACATGCAGCAATTCAAAGTGCTACAGCGACCTTTGCGCGTCTGATAAGACGCGCGGCGCTGTAGTGAAAGGACAAGCCCCGGAACAGCAGTTCCGGGGCTCGATCGCAGCTTAGCCGGGAGAAAGAGCTAAGCCGCCTGGACCTTTTTCGAAACTCGCGCCCATTCCGGGATCCAGTCGCGATGGGCGACGAGCAGGTCGTCGACGAGCGACCAGATCTGGTCGAGGTCGAGTTCGGCCGCCGTGTGCGGGTCCATCATCGCGGCATGATAGAGGTGCTCACGGTTCTCGGTCACCAGCGCCTGGACCGTCAGTTCCTGAACGTTGATGTTGGTGCGGATCAGCGCCGTCAGCTGCGGCGGCAAGTCGCCGATGAAGGTCGGCTGGATGCCCGATGCGTCGACCAGGCAGGGAACTTCCGCGGCGCAGTTTGCCGGCAGCGAGGTGATGCAGCCGTTGTTGCGGAGGTTGCCGTAGATCACCGAGGGTTCGCCGGTCCAGACCGAGTTCATGATCGAGGAGGCATATTCGTGGCTCTCGGCCACTTCGATCGTCTCGGCTTCCTTGAAGGCTGCCGCCTGCCCCTTCCAGCGCTCGATCTGTTCGACGCAACGCTTCGGATATTCGTCGAGTGGAATGCCGAACTTCTCGATCAGATCCGGACGGCCGTCCTTGATGAAATAGGGCGTGTATTCGGCAAAGTGCTCCGAGCTTTCGGTGACAAAGTAACCGAGCCGCGTCAGCATCTCATAGCGAACCTTGTTGGGGCAGCGCGGGTTCCAGTGGCTGGGCTTCGGAAAACGTCCCTCGCGGTAGCCACGCACCAAATCCGGATAGAGATTGCGGAAGCTGCCGTCGGCCTGCTTGTGTTCGAACGTCAGATAGAAGGCCATGTGGTTGATGCCTGCGGCGCGGTAGCGGATCTCCGACACCGGGATATCGAGATCGCGCGCCAGTTCGAAGGCCGTGCCCTGGACGGAGTGGCAAAGGCCAACCTGGCGGATCGTCGGATACTTCTCGGCGATCGCCCAGGTGTTGATCGCCATCGGGTTGACGTATTGCAGCAGGATCGCGTTGGGGCAGACCTCGAGCATGTCCTCGCAGATCTTCCAGAGATGCGGCACGGTGCGCAAGCCCCGCATGATGCCGCCGACGCCGAGTGTGTCGGCGATCGTCTGGCGCAGGCCGTATTTCTTCGGAACCTCGAAATCGGTGACCGTGCAGGGCTCATAACCACCAATCTGGAAGGCGACGACGACGAAATCGGCACCTTCGAGCGCCTTGCGCTGGTTGGAATGGGTCTCGATCTTGGCTTTGACGCCGAGCGTGCGCACCAGCTTGCCGGCGACGATCTCGCTTTCACCAAGGCGCTGCGGGTTGACGTCCATCAGCGCGATCGTTGCGGCGGACAGGGACGGCCGCTGCAGCACGTCGCCGATGATGTTCTTCATGAAGACGGTGGATCCAGCGCCGATGAAGGTGATCTTGGGTTGTCTGGTCATGGATTGCCTCTGTTTTCTCGTGGTCATGCTGCCACATCGAAGGCGGCTTTAACGAGCCGTTCGGTGTAGGCGGTCTTGGGATTGGAAAGGATTTCGCTCACCGGCCCCTCCTCGACGATTTTGCCATGCTGCATCACCACCACCCGGTGGCAGAGCGCGCGCACGACCTTGAGGTCATGGGAGATGAACAGATAGCTCAAGCCCCGCTCGTCCTGCAGCTTGCGCAGGAGCTCGATGATCTGGGCCTGGACGGAGAGATCGAGCGCCGATGTCGGCTCGTCGAGCAGGATGAATTCCGGCTCGAGCGCAATGGCCCGAGCGATCGCGATGCGCTGGCGCTGGCCGCCGGAAAACTCATGCGGGAAGCGCGACAGGATGTTGCCCGGCATGCCGGCGGCGCTGAGCGCGTCCACCACCCGGTCGAGCCGCTCCTTGCGGTTTTGACCTATGCCGTTGACGACGAGCCCCTCCTCGATGATCTGGCCGATCGACATGCGCGGATTGAGCGAGGCGAAGGGATCCTGAAAGACGATCTGGATGCGCGAACGCAAGGGCCGCATCGCGGTCCGGTCCTTGTCGTGGATCGGGATACCGTCAAAGAAGACCTCGCCGCCATCGGCATTGATGAGACGGATCAGCGCCTGGCCGAAGGTCGTCTTGCCCGAGCCGGATTCGCCGACGAGCCCCAGCGTCTCATGCTTGCGCAGATTGAGGCTCAGCCTGTCGACGGCGACGAACTCGGAGAATTGCGGGCGAAACAGGCCACCCTTCTTCAGCGTGAAGCAGACCTTCACGTCCCGTCCATCAAGCATGATCGGCGCATTGTCGGGCAGCGGCTTGGCGGCACCCGACGGCTCCGAAGACAGCAGCCGTTTGGTATAGGCATGCAACGGGTTGGCGAAGAGCGCAGCCGTCGTGTTGTGCTCCTTCACCTCGCCATACTGCATCACATAGACGTAGTCGGAGAACTGCCGCACGACCGTCAGGTCGTGGGTGATCAGGATCACCGCCATGCCGAGTTCGCGCTGCAGGTCGCGGATCAGGTTGAGGATCTGCGCCTGCACGGTGACGTCGAGCGCCGTCGTCGGTTCGTCGGCGATGAGCACATCAGGATCGTTGGCGAGCGCCATGGCGATCATCACCCGCTGGCGCTGGCCGCCAGAAAGCTGGTGCGGATACTGATTGAGCCGCAGTTCCGGGTCCGGGATCCGCACGTGGCGCAGCAGTTCCAGTGCCCGCTCCATCGCCGCCCGGCGGCTGATCCTGCGATGCGCCCGGATCGCCTCGATGATCTGCGTGCCGACCGTATAGACCGGGTTCAGCGAACTCATCGGCTCCTGGAAGATCATCGCCAGCCGATTGCCGCGCAAGGCGCGCCGCTCGCGCGGCGAGAACTTCAACACGTCCTTGCCGTCATAGTCGATGCGCGATTGCGGAGCGATGGTGGCGCGCTTGGAGAGAAGCCCCATGACGCTGCGCGCCGTCACCGATTTGCCCGAGCCGGACTCGCCGACAATGGCGATGGTTTCGCCACGGTAGAGCTGGAAGGACACGTCCTTCACCGCCTCCACCATGCCGTGTTCGACCTTGAAACGAACAGCGACATTGCGGGCGTCGATGATCGGCCGGCCGTTTCGTTCGGTAAGATCCTTGCGCTCGGCGGGCGCGGCTACGAGGACGTCGATTGTCTCAGTCATGAAGCGTCCTCCTCAATAGGGATCGATGGCGTCGCGCAGACCGTCGCCAAGCGCATTAAAGGCGAAGACTGTGACAAGCACGAAGGCGACGGGCGACAGGATCCAGGGATAGGACCCGATGACGGAATAGGTGGACGTGTCCTGCAGCATCAGTCCCCAGGAAATCAGCGGCGGCTTGACCGCAAAGCCGAGGAACCCGAGGAAGGATTCCAAGAGCACCACCTGCGGGATCGACAGCGTGACCGCGACGATCACATGGCTCATCACGTTCGGCAGGATGTGCTGGAAGATGATGCGCCGGTCGCTGGCACCGACGGCGATCGCCGCCCGCACATAGTCGATGCGGGCGAGTGCCAACGTCTTGCCGCGCACCTCGCGTGACATCTGCGCCCAGCCGAGCGCCGACATGACGATGATGACGAAGGCGAGGAAGACATTGGTCGGCGCCGTCACCGGGATCAGCGACGTCAGCGCCAGATAGAGCGGCAGTTGCGGGAAGGCGAGCACCAGCTCGACGAAGCGCTGGGTCCAGACGTCGAAGCGGCCACCAAAGTAACCCGACGCCATGCCGACGGTGGTGCCGACGAAGGTCACGATCGATACCACGATCAGCGCGATCATCAGCGAGATGCGCGATCCGACCAAAATTCGCGAGAGCACGTCGCGGCCGAACTTGTCGGTTCCGAGCAGATGCACCGGCGAACCATCGACCGCGCCAAAGAGATGCCGCTCGGCCGGGATCAGGCCGAAGAGGCGGTAGGGCGCGCCCTTGATGAAGAAGCCGAGGATCTGCGGATTGTCGTAATCGGGGCCGATGATCGGCTGAAAGGTGATCGGGTCAAGCTCCGTGCCCTCGCTCAGCGGGTAGCTGCGCGGCGGGAAGACGAAGTTGCCGTCCTTGTCGGCAAAGCTGATCGCCTGCGGCGGCGCGAAGGCGACACCCGTTGCCTTCGGATCGACCGGCGACAGGAAGTCGGCAAAGACCGCCATGAAGATCAGCAGGCCGACGAGGACCAGCCCGAGCATGCCCGTCCAGGAGCGTTTCAGCCGGCGCCAGACGAGCGCCTGGTAGCTTTCATTGTGCTGCTCGTGCTTGGGCTCGACAACGAGCGGAAGGGTTGTCTCAATCTCGACGGTCATGCCGGGGCTCCTCCCAGACGCACGCGCGGATCAAGTGCTGCGAGCAGCATGTCGGCGATGATGTTGCCGAGGATGAGGGTGGCCGACAGCACCAGCATGAAGGTGGCGGTGACATAAACGTCGCCCACCCACATCGAGCCGACGATGGCCGGACCGACGGTCGGCAGCGCGAAGATGATCGCGGTCTCGATCTCGCCCGTCAGCATATAGGGCAACACGACGCCCTGATACATGATCAGCGGGTGCAGGGCGTTCGGAACCGCGTGGCGCATGACCACGGCCCCTTCACTGAGGCCCTTCGCCCGGGCGGTTTCGACATATTGCGCGTTCAGCGTGTCGAGCAGATTGCCGCGCATCACCCGCATATTGTAGGCGAGCCCGCCAAAGGTGGCGATCGCCACGACCGGCCAGACATGTTTGACGAGGTCGACGAACTTGTCCCAGGACCAGGGCGCGCCGCCGTAGCGGGCCGAGTGGAAGCTGTTGATTTCGCTGACATTGAAGTGGAAGACGAGGATATAGACGATGATCAGCGCCATCAGGAAGCGCGGCACCGTCATGCCGAGAAAGGCAACCGTCGAAAGCAGGCTGTCGATCCAGGAATATTGCCGGGTGGCGGCGATAATGCCGAAGGAAATGCCGATCACCGACGCGAGGATGTGGCAGACCAGCGCCAGCGCCAGCGTGCGCGGCAGGCGCTCGCCGACGACGTCGGCAACCGGCTTGTTGTAGTAGAGGCTGTGGCCGAAATCGCCACGCGTCAGGATGCCGGTCATCCAGTTGACGTATTGCACCGCCATCGGCTGATCGAGCCCATGCTCCTTGCGATAGGCCTGGGCCTGGGCTTCCGCTTCCTCGTAGGACGCGCCGCCCTGGTTGATCAGCTGCGAGCGGATGTAATCGCTATAGTCTCCGGGCGGGGCCTGGATGATGGCGAAGGTCGCTACGCTGAGGACAAGCAGCACCGGAATGGCAGAGGCGATGCGGACAAGCAGAAACCTGAACATGCCGTTTCCTTCTGTCGGTTGGGGTGATGGGAGCGCTCCTCCGGCCTGCGACCGGAGGAGCTGCGTGGCATCAGTTGCTGAGGCCCTTCTCGCCGGGCTTGCCCGGAAGCTGTTCAGCAAAGAGCTCGAAGTCACCCTGCTTGTCCGCGGGCACGAAGAGGCGTTCGCGCATGATCGTGTCCTCCGCCCAGTTGAACATGAAGATCGGAGCGCCGGTCGGAACGTTGGCGAAGCGCTTGTTGATAATCAGCGCCCCCGGGTATTCGGTAAGCCCGATCGTATCGAGGTTTGTTGTCGCGATCTTCTGATATTGCTTCATCAGTGCGACACGCTCTGCATTGTCGTTGCTGGCGATGAACTTGTTGATGGTATCGACAAGCTCCTGCTCGAACGGCATCAGATCGACCTGTCCACCCTCCGGCGCGCGGTGATGCCAGCTAGTGCGCGGACCCGTTGCGCCAAGCTGCGGCGTGTTCTGCACGACGGACGCATATTCCGGGCCGTTTCGGTGAACCATCCAGTCGAAGCGGCCGGCATAGTTCGTCGCATCGCGCTGTTTGCCGTCGAGCGAATTCAGCACGACCCGAAGGCCGAGCTTTTCCATCTGCCCGATGATGCCTTCGGCGAGGTTGCGGTCTGTCGCGTAGCTGTTGTCGATCAGAAGCACGATCTCGACGTCTTGACCGCCGGCCTTTCCGGTCGGGAAGTTGACGAAGCCGTTGCCGTCCGTGTCCTTGAGTCCCGCTTTTTCGATCAGAGCCTTCGCGCCATCGAGGTCAAAGGGATAATAGACGGTCGACTCCCGGTCATAGAAGCTGGTGCCAGAGGAAAGCCCGCCCGGATAAATCGCGGTGAAGGGACCCTTGACCAATGCTTCGCCGAGCTTCTTGCGATCGACCGCCATGGTCACCGCCTTGCGGAAATCCTCGTTGCGGTTGAGTTCGCGCACGGCCTGAGCCCGCTCGTCCGGCTCGCCCCAGCCATTGGCCGAGAAGTTCATGTGCAGATTGTAGCCGATGAGGCGCGGGCCGAAGGCAAGCCGAGCGGGCGCCGTGTCCTGGGCGGCGCGCTTCAGCGACTCGACGAAGTTTTCCGGCTGCTCCAGGTTGGAAAGATCGGCGGAACCGGCGATCGCCTGCACGTCGCGGTCGGCCCAGGTCGAGAGCTTGTAGTGCAGCTCGTTGACATAGGGCAGCTGGTTACCGGCTTCGTCCACCTTCCAGTAGTAGGGGTTGCGGCGGAGCACGATGATGTCGTCGGGGCGGTAGGCGACCGGCACCCAGGCGCCCATGACCGGGATGTTCATATATTCCGGCGGGAAGGCGTTCTTGTACTGGTCGTAGGTCGTGCCGGCATACTTCGGATGTTTGGCTTTGAGAATATGCGACGGGCCGGGGCAGAAGGTGCCATAGGCCATGGCATAGAGATGCTGACGCGGGAAGGCCTCCTTGAAGGTCCACTCGACGGTGTATTGGTCGATCTTTTTCAGCGTCGTTCCGACGCCGAAGGTCTCGGGCGTCGCGCCGTTCAGCGGAGATACATTCGGGTCGAGGACATTGTCGTCCCAGTAGAACATCACGTCATCGGCGTCGAAGAGGTCGCCGTCCGACCATTTCGCACCCTCGACGAGATGCATCGTCAGCTTGTGGCCGTCGGCCGACCAGTCCCAGCTCCTGGCAAGGTTTGGCAGCGGCTCGACGTCGTTCGCTTCCACCTGGAAGAGTGGTGCGGTGCGGGTCAGGCATTCCGACATGCCGATGTCGATGCCGCCCCAGCCCTGGCTCTGGCCGGCCGAGTAGTTCCAGCCTTCCGGGCGGCCGCCGATCACGTGGCGCAGCGTGTCGCCATAGACGCCGACGCCATCGGGCATGTTGCCGGTCTTGAAGACCATCGGCTCCTTCGGCAGGCGCTCGGCAACCGGCGGCAGCTTGCCGGCCTTGACGTATTTTTCGGTGACCCAGGCCGGCTCCTTGTATTCCGGCAGCGCCTTGAACTCGGCAATCGAGTCGCGCGGCACATAGGTGATCTTGCCCTGGGCCGGGAATGGCGGCTGCTCGGGCACGACTGATGGATCGGAGGCCGCCGCGTTAAGCGCGAAGGTCGAGATGCCGACGAGCAGCAGGCTCGCCATTTTCGTCAGTCTGTGGCTGGTCATTGGCTCAGATTCTCCCTCTTTTCGCCGCGCCGAAGCGTGGCCTCCTCCTTGAAAGTCTGCAGTTGTGGCAGCGCATGCCCGCGTCTCCTCACGCGGGCATGCGCTGCAATCGGTCAGCCGGCGGCGCGGGCCGCCTGCCGTTCGGCACGCAGTTCGTCGAGCGAACGCACCTGGCGCCGCGCGGCACCGTTCCAGTCGCGGGTCTTGACCGTGGCGCGGCTGAGGCGCTCCTTCGCGCCGTCGATGGCGTGGGCGTATTGCGGCAGCCACTGGCCTTGAGCGACCACCATCTCGTCGACCATCTGCCAGACCTCCTCCGGCGTGCAGATCGCACCGACCAGCGGATCGTGCAGCATTGCGAGCTTCAAAAGGTCGAGATCGCCCGTAACAGCCGCATGCACCGACATCCGCTGCACGTTGATGGAGGAAAGGCAGGTGGCGGCACAGGCTTCCGGAAGCGTGATGCCCGAGACCATGTTGATGCCGAAGCGGTCGACGAAACCGGGGGATTCGATGATCGCATCAGCCGGCAAGTTGGTAATGACACCTGAATTCTTGACGTTGAAGTGGCCGCGATAGACACGCCCCGTCTCAAGCGCTTCCAGAATGTGGCTCGCATGTTCGTTCGAGCGCTTCTGGTGATCGAGCGGTTTTCCGGCGGCTTCCAGGAATTGCGGAAACTCGGTCTCGAACCAGTTGCGGGTTTCCGTCGAATACCTGAGATAGCCGCCGGTTTCGCCGTGGATCCAGTCCGACATGTCGATCCATCGGCTGATCTCTTCCGGGCGCTTGCGGTACCAGGGAAGATATTCGGAGAGATGGCCGTTGCTCTCGGTCGAGTAGACGCCGAAGCGCTTCAACACGTCGATGCGGAGCTTCTCCTGTTGCGAAAACACCGGGTGCGCCTCGAAGGCGGCGACGAGTTCGTCCTTGCCTATTCTGCGGCCCTTGAGCCTGACGTCGACGAACCAGGTCTGGTGGTTGATACCGGAGCAGATGTAGTCGAGTTCACCCTCGCCGGCGTTAAGGATTTCGGCGATCTGCTCGCCGCCGTGCTGGACGCCATGGCAGAGACCGACCGTGTCGACCTTGCCGTATTCGATCGCCGCCCAGGTGTTCATCGCCATCGGGTTGGCATAGTTCAGGAACCTGGCACCCGGTTCTGCGACCGCGCGGATGTCCTTGCAGAAATCGAGAATGACGGGGATGTTGCGCTGGCCGTAGAGGATGCCGCCGGCGCAGATCGTATCGCCGACGCATTGGTCGACGCCGTATTTCAGCGGAATGCGGATGTCGTCGGCATAGGCTTCCAGACCGCCGACGCGAACGCAGCTGATGATGTAGCGGGCGCCTTCCAGCGCCTTCAGCCGATCGGTCGTCGCCGTCACCTTCGTCGGCAGGCGGTTGACCTCGACGATCCGGTCGAGGATCGCCTTGATCATCTCCAGATTGCGGGCGCTGAGATCTGTCAGCGCCACCTCGATATCGCGCAGTTCCGGCACGGCGAGAATGTCGGTGAACAGTTTCTTGGTGAAGCCGATGCTGCCGGCGCCGATGATGGCGATCTTGAAACTTGCCATGCCCTTTTCACTCCTCCTGGACTGCGCGCTCTCAAGCGAAGGGTAAAATTAATTCAAAAATCCTGACCCGCCGCCTGTGCAACCTGACCGCGGATCCGTCTTTCCATTCGATTACAAGAGCCGACTGTTGCGCGATTGGCCGTCATTATGTGTATAATCGCCGACCCCGCCAGAGCGGTATTGTGCTTTCATGGGTAATTTTATGCTGCACGATTTGATCAATAATGGCCCGATCATGCGAACGGTTTCGCTGCCGCGGGGGCGCCAGAGCCTGCACACGATGCCTACCAGCACCGGCTATGAAGTCCGCACCAATGCCACCTATGACTGGGACGGGCGGAAGCGCGGCAATACGCCGTTCACGGTGCTGCAGCACACGATCGCGGGTGCTGGAAACCTGCGCTACGAGAACCGGACCTATCGGGTGCGCGAGGGCGAGACGCTGCTTTTGCTCGTGCCGCACAATCATCGCTACTGGCTGGAAGACGGCGGGCGCTGGGAGTTCTTCTGGATCTCGATGAACGGCGACGAAGCCTTGCGCGTCCATCGCGCGATCCTCGCCGTCACCGGCCCGGTTTTGAAGCTGCAGCCGGAAACGATCGAGCATCTGGCTGACTGCAGCCTGCGGCTGATCCGCGGCGGCGAGACGCCCGGACGCGCTTCCGCGATCGCCTATGAGGCGGCGATGGCGCTTTATGACGACGTCTTCGGCTCGCACCCGGTGTTCAGCCATGAGCACAGGACGATGCACCGCGTCGTCGACTACATCATGAACAACCTGCAGAGCCCGCTCCCGGTGGAGGAACTGGCGCGCGTCTCGGGCTTGAGTCGCGCGCATTTTTCGCGCGTCTTTGCCGCCAGCGAAGGCATGGCGCCAGCGGAATATGTTTTGCAGAAGCGATTGCAGCGCGCCGTGAAGCTTTTGACAAAGACGGCGAGCCTGCAGGTCAAGGAGGTGGCGATCCTCTCAGGCTTCGAAGACCCCAACTACTTCGCCAAGGTCTTCCGCCGGTCCTTCGGCCTGAGCCCGACCGAGTTCCGCACGACCGGCATGTATGCCAGCGTCGCCGCCGGCTCCGTCGAAGAGCCATCCGAGGACATTGGCGATAGGGCGCCATCGGACTAACGCCCCCCCGCAGACGCGGCGGCACCGGGTTTCAGCGCTGGTACCACCGCGCAGAGAAGCAATCTTACGCCGTCAACACGTCCTCGATGTGGATCGGCAGCGAGCGAACCCGCGTCCCCGTCGCATGGAACACCGCATTGGCAATGGCAGGTGCCGTTCCGACCAGGGCAATTTCGCCGAGGCCTTTGACGCCGAGGGCGTTGACGTGCGGGTCGACCTCGTCGACGAAATGCGCGTCGAGCTCGGGGATGTCGAGGTTCACCGGCATGAGATAGTCGGCCATATGGGCGTTGACCGGCCGGCCATCACGGCTATCCAGAACCGTGCGTTCCATCAGGGCCATGCCCATGCCGCCGATCATGCCGCCGGTGCACTGGCTGCGGGCGAGAAGCGGATTGACGACCCGACCAATGCCATAGGCGCCGACGATGCGGCGCACACGGATGGTGCCGACATCCGGATCGACAGCGACCTCGGCAAAGACGGCACCGAAGGAATGCATCGAATAGCGCTCGGCAACCTCAGGATCGCGCTGGGCCGAACCGTCCGCCTCGATCGGCGCGCCGGCTTTGGCGACGATCTCGCGATAGCTGATGCCCGTCGTTTCGCCGCGGCGCCGCAGCCGCCCGTCGCTCCACTCGAGTTCCCCGGCCGCAACATTGTAGAGCGGCGACGCAGAATCGGCCGTGGCGAGACGCGAGACCTGCGCCTGCGCCTCGATGCAAGCCGCCTGGATGGCCGACCCGACCGAAGCCATGGTCCAGGAACCGCCATGCGATGGGGTCTGCGGGTAGCTTGACCGGCCGAGCCGGAAGCGGATCCGTTCCGGTGGCAGCCCAAGCGTCTCGGCGGCAACCTGGGTCATGGACGTATAGGTCCCCGGCCCCATATCGCTCGCAGCCGCCTCGACCTCGACCGTGCCGTCGGCAAGCAGCCGCACCCGGGCGTTGGCCGGCGCATGGAACGCCGGGTAGGTGGCGGTGGCCGCGCCCATGCCGATCAGCAGCCGCCCGTCACGCATCGAGCGCGGTTCGGGCGTGCGCCGGGCCCAGCCGAAACGCTCGGCACCGAGCGCGTAACATTGCATCAGCGAGCGGCTCGAGAACGGTTTGTTTTCCGCTTCGTCCTTCTCGGGCTCGTTGCGGCGCCGAAGCTCGATCGGGTCGATGCCGAGCTTGTAGGACAGCTCGTCCATCGCGCTTTCGAGCGCGAAGATGCCGCTCGCCTCTCCCGGCCCGCGCATGTGATTGGGTGTGCCGGTGTCGAGTTCGGTCAGCCGGTACTGGGTGCGTACGTTCGGGCACGAATAGAGGTAATCCGTGACTGCGGTCAGCGCCTCCATGAACTGCTCGTAACGGCTGGTCTCGCCGGTGCCTTCGTGAACAACACCGGTGAGCTTGCCGTCGTTGGTGGCGCCCAGCGCCACGCGCTGAAGCGTGCGCGGCCGGTGGCCGGTGGTGAAGAACATCTGCTTGCGGGTGAGCACGAGCTTCACCGGCTTGCCGACCTGACGGGCGGCGAGTGCCGCCAGCGTCACATGCGGCCATGTCCTGAGGCTCGTTCCAAAGGCACCGCCGATAAAGGGACAGATCACCTCGATGTTTTCGACCGGCATGCCGAAGACTGCAGCGATCTCCGCCTGCTCGTTGACGAGATACTGGCTCTTGCTCCACAGCGTCAGCCGGTCGCCGCTCCAGGCGGCGATGGTTGCGTGTGGCTCCATCGGATTGTGGTTTTCCCGCGCCATCTCATAGGTGGCATCGAGGGTGACAGGCGCTCCTGCCACCGCTTTGTCGGCGTCGCCGCGCGCCCGGTCGGGAGACACGCGTCCGCGTGTATCGGGGACAATGCTCTCCGCCTTCGGATCCATCGGGTCGACGAGCGGCGGCCGCGCCTCATAGGTCACGCGGAGTGCTGTGGCGGCGCGCTCGGCATGATCGAGCGTGTCGGCAACGACGAGCGCAACCGGCTGGCCATAGAAGCGCACGGTATCGTCCTGCAACACGTGCAGCCGCTCGCCGGTCGCGGGGTCGATGCCGGCCTTGTGCGGCAGATAGGCCAGCTTCTCCGCATTGCGGTGTGTGATGAGCGCGACGACGCCGGGCATGCGCTCGACCTCGGCAGCCTGAATTCCGGTGATGCGGCCAAGACCGACGGTGGCGCTGACGATCACCGCGTAGAGTTGACCCGGCTGGTTGAAATCGGCGGCATAGCGCGCCCGACCCGTAACCTTGGCCCGGCCGTCGACGCGGGTCATTGGTTTTCCAATGGTGCTGACGGTCATGCGACTTCTCCTGCCATTTCGAGTGCCCGGACGATCGTCCGTGGCAAGAGTTCGACCTTGAAGTGATTGTGCTGCAACGGCCGCGCGCCCTGTGTTGCCAGATGCGCCGCTGCCTCGAATGCCGGCCTTTCCAAACGCTTGCCGACGAGGGCCGCTTCGCAATCGCGCAGGCGCCAGGGTCTCGTCCCGACGCCGCCGACGGCAAGGCGAGCCTCGCGGATCACGCCGCCTTCGACCGAAAGTGCAGCGGCAGCCGAAACGAGGGCAAATTCATAGGAGGCGCGGTCACGAACCTTGAGATAGCGCGCACGGCGACTGTACGGCCCTCCGGGCACACGCAGTTCGACGATCAGCTCACCGGGCAGCAACGTGTGCTCGAGATGCGGCGTATCTCCGGGTAGCCGGAAGAGTTCTTCGATCGGAAAGCTGCGTTCGCCCTCAGGCCCCCGCACCCGCATCGTCGCATCGAGCGCCACCAGTGCGACGGCGACGTCGGAGGGATGCGTCGCAACGCAGTGCTCGCTGGTGCCGAGGATCGCGTGACCGGCGTTCAATCCGTCGATGGCGGCGCAGCCGGAGCCGGGCGTGCGCTTGTTACAGCCGGCGTCCAGCATGCGGAAATAGGGACAGCGCACCCGTTGCAGCATGTTGCCGCCCATCGACGCCATGTTGCGCAGTTGCGGCGAGGCGCCCTCAATCAAGCTTTCGGCGATCAATGGCTGCAGCCGTTGGACGTTGCGATCGGCCGCGACTTCGGACATGCGAGCCAGCGCGCCGATGACGAGGTCGTCGCCCTCAACGCGGATACCGCCAAGCGGTAGCGCGTTGATGTCGACGAGCCGTTCCGGGCGCTCGACCTCTTCGCGCATCAGGTCGACGAGCGTGGTGCCGCCGGCAATGTAGCGCGCGCCGCCGGCGGCCGCCGCAATCGCCGCTTCGGCACTCTCAGGTTTTTCCATCGTGAAAGGAAGCATGGTCAGCCCCTCCCCGCCGCGTCGGCAACAGCCGCGACGATGCCGGGATAGGCGCCGCAACGACAGATGTTGCCGCTCATCCAGAAGCGGATCTCGTCCGTCGAGCCGGCATGGCCTTCAGCGATACAGCCGACACCCGACATGATCTGCCCCGGCGTGCAGAAGCCGCACTGTAGGCCCTCATGCGCCACGAAGGCTTCCTGGAGCGGATGCAGCACGCCATCTTTCTCGAGCCCTTCGATCGTTTCGATCCTGGCGCCGTCATGCATGCATGCCAGTGTGAGACAGGAGACGATGCGCTTGCCGTCGACAAGCACCGTGCAGGCGCCGCAGGCGCCCTGGTTGCACCCTTTCTTGGTGCCGGTGAGATCGAGCGTCTCGCGCAGGACGTCCAGGATCGATTGCCTTGGGTCGATGGTCAGAACATGCAGTTCGCCGTTCACGGTCATGGTCAGGGTCATGGGGCTTACCTCCTTCGCCGGAGAACCTGTCGCTGCTGTCGACTGGGACGGCAGCGCCGCCAGCGCCACGGTTCCGGCACCTGCCAGAAGCGCTTCCCGGCGCGACAGCACCGGACCTTGCACATAGGATTCTGATCTATTTTCGACCATGTCGGAAACACTCTCCTGCCTCACCAAACCGTGCAGAAGATAGGCGTCGAACGACGGCGTTACTGTTGCGATCTTTCGATCCTGCTTGAAAGTTGCGGCGGTCGAGGACGCCGGCGCACGGGAGCGCCGGCCCGGCCGCAGCCGAGGTCAAAGCCGACGGCGAAACTCGCTCGGGGTGAGGCCCGTCACCTTGCGAAAGCTCGACGCGAAAGCCGATTGCGTTTCATAGCCGACGACAAGAGCTATATCGGTGATGCGCAGCGTCCGGTCCGCAAGCAGCGCCTTGGCGTGGGCGATGCGCTGCCGTGTCAGCCAGACATAGGGCGTGTGCCCGGTCGCCACACGAAAAGCGGTACAGAAATGAAAACGACTGAGATTCACGAGATCCGCCAGTTCCTGAAGCCGAATATCCTTGGTGAGATTGTCACGCATGTAGGTGGTGACACGCTTGATCTGCCAGGCTGAAAGGCCACCCCGTGGTCCGGGGGCGAGGGGCACGGATATTGCGGCGTGCCCGCGCAGAAGCTGGAGACAGACAAGATCGAGAAGCTGCTCGATGAACAGGTGCGATACCGCGTCACCGGTACTGATCTCGTCGTTGATCAAGGACATGATCGTAAACAGTTTGGGATCGCTGAAATTCACGCGGTCGAGAAGCTCGGGCTCACGACCATTCCCAACCTGATCCGCGCAGGCAAGCAGGCGCTGGTGCCCCAGAAAGATATTCGACACTTCGACGGCACCATCCGCGCGCCAAAGTCCTTCGTGCCCTCTGGGCGCAAAAGTGATGGTGCCGGCATGCGCCGGGGCGGTGATCGTCTGACGACCAACCTTCAACGAAGCAGTCCCGTCGCCTGCATACTTCGCCGCGAGAATATGATCCTTCAGTGGTGGCAGGTGGTACTCGAAGGGCTCGTTGCGCCAACGGCCGACCAGGCGCGTATCGCCGGAGAACACCTCTGGAATGACCGGCGGGGAAAACCCCCGCTGCAAGCGACGGATATGAGCCTCCGTATCCGCAAGTCCCATTCCGCCCATTCGATCTTGTCTCTCGTGGATAGCCAGAAACGCGGTATCTCCCGGAGAACTAACATCTTTCCCCGCGGGCGAAAATATCGCGCGCGGGTCAAGTTTTCGACCCGCGGGCTGCAATCACGCCCAGGCTTGCCGGCGGTATTCGGCTACCCTTGGGAAAACGCCACCAAGGTCGGCATGCATGGCGCGCGCGATCACGCGGAAATCATGTTCGCTGATGGCGAAATGACCGAAACGAAGTTTCTGATCCCAGTTTCGATTGCCCTCGGCAAATTCCAGGCTGTCGAGCCACGGACGGACGGGAGCCTCCATACTGTCGGCCCAATCGATATCGCCGCGATGCGGCGCGACTCCACCCATTGCAAAGAAGTGGGGCGGACGCTCCTTGACCACACCAATGGCCGTAAAACAAGCGAGCCCCGCTCTGCCGCTGAAGGCGGCGTTGGGTGAATAACCGATAAAACCGTCGCCCGCCTTCATGCGCGTCAACGGCTGCACGTTGCCGTGGCCGAATCGCGAGAAGCCGCCTTCCTGCGCATGCTGCATGTCATCGCCGGAAACCGCGCCGATCCAGAAGTTGCGCTCGCCCTGCCGGCTTCCTGCACCCACTTGAAACACATCCTGCGCCAACATCGGTCATCCCTCGATCTCTGATCATGGGAGCACTTTACGCGCGACCCCTGCCAGATTCTGTCAGCATTGAATTCGAGGAATTGGTGCCGGGGCAACCTGGATTTCGGCGGAGCAGTTGCCCCGCGTGCAACCGTTCGCCACAAAGCAAAAGCGCCCGCAGGAGATGCAGGCGCTTGGCAAATTTTCAGTCTGTGTAGATCGCCTTAGCGGGCGAAGGCCGTGCGTGCGACGCGGTCGATGTCGGCGCGTTCGATGCCGAGGTCACGGAGTTCCCGGTTCGACATGCGGCCCAGCTCGGTGACCGTCTGACGATACTTGCGCCAGTTGTTGATGGAGCGTGCGATGTTCATTTGATCCCCCTTTCAATGGGCTTTCGAAGCCTGGCAGCCAGTCCGTGGCGCCTCGTTTCGCTTCGATGAACACCTTATAACTCAGGCCCTTGGTAAGTTGCAGCGCTCAAAAGTCAGCGCTCCCATGTGGGAAATGCATGGGTCGTTTTGCGTGCCGCAAGGTCAAGCGCAAAGCCCGCGCGTTGTGATCTTCCCTTGTTCGCGCCCTACCGGACAGAAGGCAAAAGCAACAGCTGCGTGCATTCGAAATGTCAGCCTCGCACAATCGTTGCCACGGAAGCTGTTGATCCCGACGGCAGAGACAAGTATTTCTTTTGTCGACAAAGGAATCCGAGATGACCGATATCGACACCGACAACAGCCCCATCCCCGAACGCAAGCGCGGTTCCGGCGTGAAGATGGTCTATGACCTCCTGCGCGACGAGATCCTCGACCTGGTGCTGCCGCCGGGCAGCCCGATCGACGAAGTGCAGCTTGCCGAGCGACTGAAGATGTCGCGCACGCCGATCCGCGAGGCGCTGGTCCGACTTGCCGGCGAAGGGTTGATCGACACGCTGCCCAACCGCTCGACGATGGTAGCGAACATCGACTTCCTCAACTTGAACCCGTTCTTCGACGCCCTGGTGCTGATGTACCGCGTCACCACGCGGCTTGCGGCGCAGAACCACCGCCCGGAAGACCTGCCGATCATTCGCGGCTTCCACGAGGACTATGCCGCGGCCGTCCAGGCGCGCGACGCGCTGACGATGATCGCCACCAATGCCGCTTTCCATGCGGCGATCGCCGAGGCCGGCCGCAATCCCTATTTCACCAGCCTGTTCCGCCGGCTGCTCGACGAGGGGCGGCGCATCCTGCGCCTCTACTACCAGTCCTACGAGGAGCAGTTCCCGCAGCGCTTCGTCGACGAGCACGCGGCGATCATCGCTGCAATTGCGGCGCGCGACATCGAGACGGCGGACCGTCTCGGCAAGGCGCATGCCGAGCAGATCGTCGAGCAGGTACAGAAGCTCTTTGCCCGCAATAATAAGCTTGATATCGCCCTTTAGAGATCTTTGTATTTTTCTTGTCGACAAATAAAATACAAACGGCTATTGTCTAGATCAAAGGCAAGGGCGCGCGTGCGCCGTTGCCCCGAAGACAAAGCCGAGAGGAGTTTCAGATGAAGGCTCAGATTTTCACCGGCGTCATCCCGGCGCTGATGACCCCCTGCAAGGAAGACCGCACCCCCGATTTCGACGCGCTGGTGCGCAAGGGCCAGGAGCTGATCGCTCAGGGCATGTCCGCCGTCGTCTATTGCGGCTCGATGGGTGACTGGCCGCTCTTGACCGATGCGCAGCGCATGGAAGGCGTCGAGCGCCTGGTCAAGGCCGGCATCCCGGTTATCGTCGGCACCGGCGCCGTCAACACCGCGTCGGCCGTCGCCCATGCGGCGCACGCCGAGAAGGTTGGCGCCCAGGGCCTGATGGTCATCCCGCGCGTGCTGTCGCGTGGTTCGGTCGTCGCCGCCCAGAAGAACCACTTCAAGGCCATTCTTTCGGCCGCCCCGAGCCTGCCGGCCGTTATCTACAACAGCCCCTATTACGGCTTTGCCACCCGCGCCGACCTGTTCTTCGCGTTGCGCGCCGAACATCCGAACCTCGTCGGCTTCAAGGAATTCGGCGGCGCTGCCGACATGCGTTATGCGGCCGAAAACATCACCAGCCGTGACGATGGCGTCTCGCTGATGATCGGCGTCGACACGGCTGTGTTCCACGGCTTCGTCAACTGCGGCGCGACCGGCGCCATCACCGGCATCGGCTGCGTGCTGCCGAAGGAAGTCATCCACATGTGCAACCTGTCGCGCGCCGCCGCCGAAGGCGACGTCGACGCCCGCCAGCGCGCATTGGAACTGGAACAGGCGCTCGCCGTGCTCTCGTCCTTCGACGAAGGCCCGGACCTCGTTCTCTACTTCAAGCACATGATGGTGCTGAAGGGCGACAAGGAATACACGCTGCACTTCAACGAAAGCGACGTGCTTTCGGACAGCCAGCGCGGCTACGTCGAAGCCCAGTTCAAGCTGTTCAACAGCTGGTACGCCGAATGGAGCAAGCTCCCGGGCGCCGTCCAGAAGTGCAAGGCCTGATCGTTCGATCGGCCCGCAATTGAAAAAGGCCCTCCGGTTGGAGGGCCTTTTTTCGTCTGACGACCTCGACGGCGTGTCGAGCAGAGTACAGTTCGCGTAAGTATCGGCCTACGCGATAGCGTCAATCCCGAGGGCAAGCAGCCGGTCAAGCTGCTCGATCTCGGATTTGTTGAGGACGACGCCTTCGGCCTCAGACTTGGCGCGCGCCGCGAAACGGCGCTGCGACGGCAGGCGGGCGCCCTGGCCAACGATTGCCTCGAAAAGCACTTCGGCGCGGGCAAACGGATTTCCGGGCCTTCCGGCCGCGAACTTCTCCGGCGAGAAGGCGACGATCAGTTCGCCGTGGAAGGGCGCAAGCGTCGTCGTGCCGAGGTAGTCGAGCACTTCCGGGCTCGTCAGGTCGCCGATCATGATGCCGGCGAGAAGCTCAACCATCGTGCCGATCGCAGAGCCCTTATGGCCGCCGAAGGGCAGCATGGCGCCGGCAAGAGCCGCTTCCGGATTGGTCGTCGGGTTGCCCTCGGCATCGATCGCCCAGCCCTCGGGCAGAGGTTTTCCGGCGCGGCGGTGCAGCTCGATCTCGCCGCGCGCGGCAACCGAGGTCGCGAAGTCGAAGACGTAGGGCGGCTGGTTTTCGCGCGGCCAGCCGAAGGCGAAGGGGTTGGTACCGAGCAGCGGCTTGTTGCCGCCGGTCGGCGCAACCGTTGCGTAGCTCGGGCACATGACGAGGCCGGCGAGGCCCTCGCCCGTCAATCCTTCGACCTCGGGCCAAAGGGCAGAGAAATGGGTGCAATCATTGATGACGAGCGCAGCAATCCCCAGCGACCGGGCGCGCTCGGCAAGCACCGGCAGGCCGAGCTCGAAGGCCGGGTTGGCGAAGCCGCCCTTGGCGTTCACCTTGACGATCGCCGAGCCTTCCTGCGCATCGAGCTCCGGCACGGCATCCGCCTTCACCTTGCCGGCCTTGACTGTCCGGAGCGCCCCTTCGATGCGGTAAACGCCGTGCGATTTACAGGCGTCACGCTCGCCGGCGACGATCACGCGGGCAAGTGCGCCTGCCTGAACGCCGTTTAGCCCAGCCTTCAGGAAGATCGCCTCGACGCGCTCGAAAAGTGCTGAAATCGTCAGGGTGTTGGTTTCGCTCATCTCTCTCCCTCTCAAATGCTGCGCCTGATCCGGATGAGCCAGTCAGGCGATTGATGTTATGCATACATATAGTATACAAAGATCCGACAAGTGCAATTCAGCCATTATCCCCTCTGCCACAAAAGGCAATCCGGGATCGAGAGAAAGGATCGCCAGATGGCCTTCACCCCCAAAGGAAAACACCTAGTCGCCGGCGAATGGCTCGACGGCGCGGGCACCTTCGCATCAGCACCCGCTCACGGACCGGTCCATCAGTTTGCCACCGGCACCGTGGAGCTGGTCAACCGTGCGGCTGAAGCCGCGGAAGAAGCGTTCCTGAGCTACGGTTATTCGACCCGCGCCGAGCGCGCCGCATTCCTGCGCGCGATCGCCGACGAGATCGAGGCGCGTGCCGAGGCGATCACCGAGATCGGCGCCCAAGAAACCGGCCTGCCGGAAGCCCGCCTGCAGGGCGAACGCGGCCGCACCACCGGCCAGCTCCGCCTGTTCGCGGACCACATCGAGAAGGGCGAGTATCTCGACCGCCGCTTCGATGCCGCACTGCCCGAGCGCCAGCCGGCGCCGCGTCCGGAGATCCGCCTCGTCCAGCGGCCGATCGGCCCGGTCGCCGTCTTCGGCGCCTCGAACTTCCCGCTCGCCTTCTCGACCGCCGGCGGCGACACGGCCGCCGCACTTGCCGCCGGTTGCCCCGTGGTCGTCAAGGGCCACTCGGCCCATCCCGGAACCGGCGAAATCGTCGCGCAGGCTGTTGAAGCCGCGATCCGCAAGACGGGCGTGCATCCGGGCGTATTCTCGCTCATCCAAGGCGGTAACCGACAGGTCGGCGAAGCGCTGGTGCAGCATCCGCTGATCAAGGCCGTCGGCTTCACCGGTTCGCTCGCCGGTGGCCGTGCGCTCTTCAATCTTTGCGCCGCGCGCCCCGAGCCGATCCCGTTCTTCGGTGAGCTCGGTTCGGTCAACCCGATGTTCCTGCTGCCGGAAGCACTCAAGGCGCGCGCCGAAGGCCTTGGCCAGGGCTGGGCCGGCTCGCTGACCATGGGCGCCGGCCAGTTCTGCACCAATCCCGGCATCGCCGTCGTTGTTGAAGGCGCTGACGCCGATCGCTTCACCGCCGCCGCCGTCGAAGCGCTCGGCAAGGTGGCGCCGCAGACGATGCTGACCGACGGCATCGCCAAGGCTTACCACGACGGCAAGGCGCACTTCGAAAGCCGCAATACCGTCAAGCCACTGCTCGTGACCGAATCCTCAGGCCGCTCGGTCTCGCCGAACCTGTTCGAAACGACCGGCGACCAGTTCCTCGCCGACCATGCGCTCGGCGAAGAAGTCTTCGGTCCGCTCGGCCTCGTCGTCCGCGTCGGTTCGACCGGCGAGATGGAACAGCTTGCCCGTGGATTCCAGGGGCAACTGACCACGACGATCCACATGGATACGGCCGACCTCGAAACCGCCCGTCGTCTGCGCCCAATCCTCGAGCGCAAGGCCGGCCGCGTGCTCGTCAACGGCTTCCCGACCGGCGTCGAGGTGGTGGATTCCATGGTGCATGGCGGCCCCTACCCGGCCTCGACCAACTTCGGTGCGACCAGCGTCGGCACCCTGTCGATCCGCCGCTTCCTGCGGCCGGTCGCCTACCAGAACATGCCGGAAGGCCTGCTGCCCGAGGATTTCCAGGGCTAAAACGGAAGAGGAAAAGTGCGGGCGGCATGCCGCCCGCAGTTCGCTCTCACCTATGAGACACGACAGATCGCTGCGCAGACATCCCATTTGGCGAAACAAATGGGATGTCTGCGCGCGTTCTGCGTTATGATGATATACTTTTTGTATACTAATTGTATTTTTCTATTGATTTACGCTCTCTAAAACGGAATAGTGCCCCAGCCGTCAAACGGCACTCATTTCAGGGAGAGAGATAATGAAGACTTCGGTGCTTGCGCTCGGCCTCGTTGCGGCCGCTGCTCTGACCAGCCAGGCCCATGCCGACAAGCTGGATGACGTCATCGGCTCGGGAACGCTGCGTTGCGCGGTCGTGCTCGACTTCCCGCCGATGGGTTCTCGCGACGAGAACAACAATCCGATCGGTTTTGACGTCGACTACTGCAACGACCTTGCCAAGGCACTCGGCGTCACCGCCGAAATCGTCGAGACCCCGTTCCCGGAGCGCATTCCCGCTCTGATGTCGGGCCGTGTCGACGTCGGCGTTGCCTCGACCTCGGACACGCTTGAGCGCGCCAAGACCGTCGGCATGACGATCCCCTACTTCGCCTTCGAAATGGCCGTGACCGCCAATGAAAAGTCGGGCGTCAAGTCCTTCGAAGACATGAAGGGCAAGGTCGTCGGCGCCACCGCCGGTACCTTCGAAGCCATCGCGCTTGAAAAACAGGTCAAGGAATGGGGCGCCGGCGAGTTCCGTCCGTACCAGACCCAGGCCGACGTCTTCCTCGCTCTGAGCCAAGGCCAGATCGACGCCACGGTTTCGACCTCGACCGTTGCCCAGGCCAACGTGAAGACCGGCAAGTTCCCGGGCATCGCCGTCGTCGGCAAGGCTCCGTTCGACACCGACTACGTCGCGCTCTTCACCAACCGCGAAGAATACGGCTTCGTCAACTTCCTCAACCTTTTCATCAACCAGCAGGTCCGCACCGGCCGCTACGCTGAGCTCTATGAAAAGTGGGTCGGCGGCGAACTGCCAGACCTTACGGCAAAGGGCGTTTACCGCTAATCTGCCGTCCATCTGGCGGCGCGAAGTGTAGCTTCGCGCCGCTATTCGTTTCCGAAGAGGCGAGACGAAACATGTTCAGTTATACCTTCCATTGGAACCAGGCGCTGAAAGCCCTGCCGCAGATGCTCGATGGAGCGCTGGTCACCTTGCAGGTGGCTCTGCTCTCGATGGTCATCGGCCTGGCACTGGCGCTGGCGCTGACAGCCTGCCGCCTGTCCGGCAATCGCATTCTCGGCGGTTTCGCGACCGCCTGGGTCGAGATCGCCCGCAACACGCCGGCACTGTTCCAGATCTACATGGCCCATTTCGGCCTTGGCAATTTCGGCATCCACCTGAGCCCCTATACGGCGCTGCTCGCCGGGATCGCCTTCAACAACGCCGGCTATCTCGCGGAAAACTTCCGCGGCGCCCTCAAGGCCATTCCCGACACCCAGACGCGCGCCGGCCGCTCGCTCGGCATGACGCCGGTGCAGGCCTTCCGCTACATCGTGCTGCCGCAGATGCTGCGCATCGCCTTCCTCCCCGTTACCAACCAGATGGTCTGGGCAATCCTGATGACCTCGCTCGGAGTTACCGTCGGCATGAACACCGACCTTGCGGGCATCACCCAGGAACTGAACGCCCGCTCGTTCCGCACCTTCGAATTCTTCGCGATCGCCGCAGTGATCTACTACCTGATCGCCAAGGCCGTGACGCTGGCAGCCCGTCTGCTCGCCGCGCGCATGTTCCGCTACTAAGGAGAGGTGAGAGATGTTCAATACCGCCCTCACCCTTGCTGATCTCGGCTTCCTGCTGCAAGGCGCCCTGATGACGCTTGCGGTCACCGCCGTCTCGGTCACCGCCGGCACCGTGCTCGGCATCATCTTCGGCGTCGTGCGCAACCAGGTCGGCCCCTACTGGGCCGCACCGCTCACCTTCGTGCTCGACATCTTCCGCTCGGTGCCGCTCCTGATCCAGCTGGTGCTTGCCAACGCCTTCCAGGCGATCGCCAAGCTCGGCTGGGCGCCGTTCACGACGTCCTGCGTGGTGCTGTCGCTCTACACGGCCGCCTACTGCACGGAGATCGTGCGCGGCGGCATCTCCTCCGTGCCGCCGACGACGCGCCGCGCTGCCCGCTCGCTCGGCATGACCTGGTGGCAGGACATGCGCTACATCGTGGCGCCGCTTGCGACCCGTGTTTCGCTACCGTCCTGGATCGGCCTGACGCTCGGTGTCATGAAGGACTCCGCACTCGTTCTCTGGCTTGGCCTGATCGAGCTGCTGCGCGCCTCGCAGGTGCTCGTCACCCGTCTGCAGGAGCCGCTGCTGATCCTTCTGATCTGCGGCGCCATCTACTTCCTCATCAGCTTCCCAATCGCCCGGCTCGGCGGTTACCTTGAAAAACGGTGGTCCAATGATTGAGATCCAGAACGTTCGCAAATCCTTCGGCTCGCTGGAGGTTCTCAAAGGCATCGACCTCACCGTCAACAAGGGCGAGGTGCTGACCATCATTGGCGGCTCCGGTTCCGGCAAATCGACGCTGCTGACCTGCATCAACGGTCTCGAGCCGATCGATGCCGGCCGCATCCTCGTCGACGGCACCGAGGTCCACGCGAAATCAACAAACCTCAACAAGCTGCGCAGCAAGCTCGGCATCGTCTTCCAGCAGTTCAATGCTTTCCCGCACCTGACCGTACTTGAAAACGTCATGCTGGCGCCGCGCAAGGTGCTCGGCCTCTCCAAGGAAAAGGCTGAGGAGAACGCCGTCAAGCAGCTCACGCACGTTGGCCTCGGCGAGAAGCTCGGCGTCTATCCCACCCGCATGTCGGGCGGCCAGCAGCAGCGCATGGCGATCGCCCGCGCGCTTGCCATGTCGCCGGAATACATGCTGTTTGACGAAGTGACCTCGGCACTCGACCCGCAGCTCGTCGGCGAAGTGCTCGACACGCTGCGCATGCTTGCGTCCGAAGGCATGACGATGATCTGCGTCACACACGAAATGAAGTTTGCCCGCGAAGTTTCCGACCGCGTCGCCTTCTTCCACAAGGGCGTGATGGCGGAAATCGCAGCACCCGAGGCGCTCTTCGGCGCGCCGAAGGACCCGGAACTCCAGAAGTTCCTGGCAGCGACGCACTGAGCCGATCATGAAGGATGCAGCTCAGCCTGACGTCATCGTCATCGGCGCCGGCGTCGTCGGCCTTTCCGCGGCGATCGCCGCCCAGGCACGGGGACTTTCCGTTACCGTGCTCGACCGGGAAGGCCCGGCCGCAGGTGCCTCTGCCGGCAATGCCGGGGCCTTCGCCTTTACCGACATCCTGCCGCTCGCCTCTCCCGGCATCCTCAAAAAGGCGCCGAAGTGGCTGCTCGACCCGCTTGGGCCCTTGAGCGTCCCGCCGGCCTACGCGGTGCAGATCGCCCCGTGGATGTTCCGCTTCTGGCGCGCCTGCTCGCCGGGCCGCGTTGCGCATTCGACGACGGCGCAGACCGCGATCATGGACCTGTCCAAGGCGGAGCTAGAACCCTTCCTCACCGCAACCGGCACCCTGCCGATGCTGCGCAAGGAAGGCAATCTCCAGGTCTATGAAAGCGAAGCCGAACTGAAGGCGTCGCTTCCCGGCTGGAAGGCGCGGGCGGAGCACGGCATCGAATTCCGCCATATGGGTGCTGCCGAAATGGCCGAGATCCAGCCCGGTCTCGCGCCGCGCTTTACTCATGGCACCTTCACGCCCGGCTGGTACTCGATCGCCGATCCCAAACTTTACACGCTGGCGTTGGCGGATCACTTCCTCGCCAAGGGCGGCACCATCGAGCGTGCCGAGGTCAGGGCGCTGAAACCGGTCGACGGCGGCGTCGAACTGACGGCCAGTGGCAAGACACAGCGTGCGGACCAGGTTGTGCTATCCGCTGGCGCCTTCTCGCATCAGGTCGCACGTACGCTTGGAGAGCGCATCCCGCTCGAAACCGAGCGCGGCTACAACACCACGCTGCCGCAGGACGCCTTCGACCTGCGCACCCAGGTCACCTTCGGGGGCCACGGCTTTGTCGTCACCCGGCTTTCGACCGGTATCCGGGTCGGCGGCGCCGTCGAACTCGGCGGCCTGAAGCTGCCGCCGAACTTCCGCCGCTCGGAAGCGATGCTGAAGAAGGCGCAGATCTTCCTGCCCGGCTTCAAAAGCGAAGGCGGCGTGCAATGGATGGGCTTCCGCCCGTCACTGCCCGACAGCCTGCCGGCGATCGGCCGCGCCCGCGCCACGGGGCGCGTCATCTACGCCTTCGGCCACGGCCATCTGGGTCTCACGCAATCGGCCGGCACTGCGCGTCTCGTCGCCGAACTCCTGACCGGCCAACGGCCGGCAATCGACATCCAATCCTTCTCGCCGCAACGTTTCTGATAGGGCTTCGACCATGGCCAACCATACCTTCTCCTGCATCGACGGCCACACCTGCGGCAATCCGGTCCGCCTCGTTTCCGGCGGCGGGCCGCGGCTCGAAGGGGCCAACATGCTGGAGAAGCGGGCTCACTTTCTGCGCGAGTTCGACTGGATCCGCACCGGCCTGATGTTCGAGCCGCGCGGCCACGACATGATGTCGGGCTCGATCCTCTATCCGCCGACGCGGCCGGACTGCGACGTCGCGGTGCTCTTCATCGAGACCTCAGGCTGCCTGCCGATGTGCGGCCACGGCACGATCGGCACCATCACCATGGCGATCGAGAACGGGCTGATCATCCCGCGCGAGCCGGGCAAACTGTCGATCGACGCGCCGGCCGGCAAGGTCGATATCACCTACCGCCAGGAAGGCCGCTTCGTCGAGGAAGTGCGGCTCACCAACGTGCCCGGTTTCCTCTACGCCGAGGGGCTGACAGCCGAGGTCGAGGGCCTCGGCGAGATCGTCGTCGACGTCGCCTATGGCGGCAATTTCTACGCCATCGTCGAACCGCAGAAGAATTTCCGCGACATGGCCGACCATACCGCGGGCGAACTCGTCGGCTGGAGCCCGAAGCTGCGCGCAGCGCTCAATGCCAAGTACGAGTTCGTCCATCCGGAACACCCCGAGATCCAGGGCCTCAGCCACATCCAGTGGACCGGCAAGCAAACCCAGGCAGAAGCCCATGCCCGCAACGCCGTGTTCTACGGCGAAAAGGCGATCGACCGCTCGCCCTGCGGCACCGGCACCTCTGCGCGCATGGCCCAGCTTGCCGCCAAGGGCAAGCTTAGTGTCGGTGACGAGTTCGTACATGAATCGATCATCGGCTCGCTGTTCAAGGGCCGCGTCGAGGCGGCGACCAAGGTTGCCGACCGCGACGCCATCATCCCTTCGATCGCCGGCTGGGCCCGCATGACCGGCATCAACACGATCTTCATCGATGACCGCGACCCCTTCGCCCATGGATTTGTCGTAAAATGACCCAATCGATCTCCGCCCGCAGCATTCTCTCTGGCTCCGCCGATGGCCCCATCATCGCCACCGAGGAGGCGTTGAGCTTCTGGGGCGGGGTCGATCCGGCAACCGCCCTGGTGATCGATGTGCATCACCCGCTGCACGGGATCTGTCTCACCGGCGGCATCCTGATGATGCCATCGAGCCGCGGTTCCTGTACCGGTTCGGGCGTTCTGCTCGATATGGCGCTCACCGGCCGGGGGCCTGCCGCATTGGTCTTCTGCGAAGCCGAGGACGTGTTGACGCTCGGCGCACTGATTGCGGCTGAGATGTTCGGAAAATCTCTGCCGGTGCTCAGGCTTTCACGCGACGCCTTCAAGATGCTCTCGCAGGCAAAGTCAGCAGGGATCGGCGCTGGCACGATCGAGGCCGACGGCCTGATTATCCCGGTCGAACCGCCGGCGACGGCGGCTCTCGATCTCACTGAAGCCGACCGCGCCATGCTCGATGGCCGCGATGGCGTTGCGGTCCAGCAGGCGATGCGGATCATTTCGGCGATGGCAGCGCAGCAGGGGGCGGAAAAGCTCATCGACGTGGTCCAGGGCCATATCGACGGCTGCATCTATGCGAGCCCCGCCAACCTCACCTTCGCCGAAAAGATGGCGAACATGGGCGCCAAGGTTCGCGTGCCGACCACGATGAACGCGATCTCGGTCGACCGCGCCAACTGGCGGGCGCAGGGCGTGCCGGAAAGTTTCGGCGACCCGGCGGCTAAGCTTGCCGACGCCTATGTGCGCATGGGCTGTCGCCCGACCTTCACCTGTTCGCCCTATCTGCTCGACAGCGCACCGAAATCAGGCGAATCCATTGCCTGGGCGGAATCCAATGCCGTCATTTTCGCCAACACCGTGCTCGGCGCGCGCACGGCAAAGCACCCGGATTTTCTCGACCTCTGCATCGCGCTGACGGGCCGCGCGCCCCTCTCGGGCGTCTATCTCGACGAGCCGCGCAGGGCAAAACGCGTCATCGACGTGGACCTGCCTGAGAATATCGACGACGCCTTCTGGCCGCTGATCGGTTACCTCGCTGGCCGGGCAGCCCCCGATCGCATCCCGCTGTTGCGTGGACTTGCGTCCGCACGGCCCTCGCGCGACGACCTGAAGGCGCTCTGCGCCGCCTTCGGCACGACATCCGCAGCCCCCATGTTGCATGTGGAAGGTGTGACCCCGGAAGCGGAAGGTGCCGCGGCTGAGGATGCCGATCACACGGCCACCACGCGCGCCGACATGGCCGAGGCCTGGGCACATTTCAACGAGGGACCAGCCGAGGTCGAGCTCGTCGCCATCGGCAGCCCGCACGCCTCGCTCGAGGAATGCCGCGCGCTGGCCGACGCCTTCGATGGTCGCAAGCGGCATGGCGATGTCGCCGTGATCGTGACCGCCGGACGAGACGCGATCGCCGCAGCACGGGAAGAAGGTCTGCTGGCTCGACTGGAGGCAAGCGGCATCCAGGTGTTGCCGGATCTCTGCTGGTGCTCGATCTCGGAGCCGGTGTTCCCGACGAAGACGCGGGCGCTGATGACCAATTCCGGAAAGTACGCCCATTACGGCCCCGGCCTCTCCGGCCGCGCCGTCCGCTTCGGCAGCCTCGCCGATTGCGTTGAAGCGGCGCTCACGGGCCGCGTCCCGGCACGTCTGCCGGCCTGGCTGTCGTAGCGACTTCGCCGCGGGCTTAGGCGCCGCGCGGCGGTGCCGTCGAGGCCCGCGGCACCAGATGGCAGGCGAGTTCGACGCGACGCGGCGGCGCCGGGATGCCCGACAGCGTGTCGCGCAGAAGATCGAGCGCTACCGAGCCGATCTCGCGCATCGGGATGTGCATCGTCGTCAGCGGCGGATTGAGGAAGGCCGCTTGCGGCAGGTCGTCCATTCCCATGACCGAGACATCGCCCGGAACCGAAAAGCCCTTTTGCTGGATGCCGAGCATGGCGCCGACGGCAAGGCTGTCGCCGGCCGCGAGCACCGCGGTGAAATCCAGCCCCCGCTCCGAAATCCGCTGCGTCAGCGCCTGTATCGCAAGCTCGGGCAGCCAGTCCTCGACGGTGACGAGCAAGTCGTCGGTTGCGGGCAGGCCTTTCGCGAGCAGCCCGTCGCGCCAGCCCTCGTAGCGCCGTTCGATCGTACGGCGCCCCGGCCGCATCAGGAACAGGATGCGCTCGTGGCCGAGCTCGATCAGGTGATCGGTCGCAAGCCGCGCGCTCGATCGGTTGCAGGGCGTGACGCTCGATAGCCGCATGAACGGGTCGTCGCTGTTCAAGAGCACCACCGGCTTTTCGAAGCCACGGGTCGCGGCAATCATACCTTCGTCGTCGATGGTGAGAAACAGCAGACCGGCGACCTGCTCGTCCTCCTCTGCCTCGGCAAGCACGGCCAGTTCTTCGCTTCTATCCGCAATCGGCCGAGTGACGATTTCGAGATCGAGCGCCTGGGCCCGCTCCTTCAGCCCCTCCAGCACGTAATGCGTAAACTGGTTGCGCACATAGTCGATCATCGCAGCACTGGACGCCGCCACGATGACCTTCTGACCGGCGACCGCCGTCGGGATCACGTAGTTGGCGTTCTTGGCCGCTTCCAGCACCTTCTGGCGGATTTCCGCGCGCACGCCCTTTTCGCCAGCAAGGGCGCGGGAGGCGGTGCTCAAGGAGACGCCGCAGGCTTCGGCGATGTCCTCCAGCCGAACACGCTTGCTCTTCTTGCCGCGTTTGCCGGGCAGCGGTTTTGCGATCATGTGATCCTCCCTTGCCACAATATTGGGAAAAATTTTCATATTGCGCAAGAAAAAACATCGTGCCTTTATCTTTCTCAAGAAGGCCGAGGGAAGAGCGGCTTAAGGAGGAGGAGTGCCATGGGCCTCAACGCCCACGATATTCGCACGGGTCTCGATCGTCTTGTCGGCGGCATGACCGGTCTCAAGCATGACGGCCGGTTCGATGAACCGAACCTCGACGGGACCGCAGGCGACTACATCAGCTTCGACAGCTGGGAATGGCCGCAGGGTGTTGGCCTCTATGGCCTGATCAAGCTCTGGCTGTTTACCGGCCGCGAGGACATCCGTCAGCTTATCGAAGGCTGGTACGAAGGCCGCCTTGCTGCCGGGCTTCCGGAACTCAACGTCAACACGACCGCGCCGATGCTCGGCCTCTCGGTTCTCTGGGCCAAATCCAGGAATCCCCGCTGGAAGCCGCTGCTCGACGACTGGGCAAACCGGGTGATGAGCGAAATGGGCCGGACGCCGGAAGGCGGATTCGAGCACCATGTCTCCGACAAGGTGAATGACAACGAGCTCTGGGACGACACGCTCTATATGGTCGCCCTGTTCCTCGCCTCCTATGGCCAGGCGAGCGGCCGGCGCGAACTCGTCGACGAGGCCTCGCGGCAATTTCTCGTGCATGCCCGCTACCTTGCCGACACCCAGTCGGGCCTCTGGTTCCATGGCTGGACCTTCGACGGCCGGCACAATTTCGCCCGCGCCCGCTGGGCCCGCGGCAATGCCTGGATCACCGCCGGCATGCTCGATTTCTTCGACCTCGCTGAGCTCGCCGCACCGGTCAAGGAATACCTGCGCGGCGTGCTCGTCACCCAGGTCGAGGCACTGCTGCCGCTGCAGGCCGCTTCCGGCGCCTGGCGCACGCTGCTCGACGACGCGACTTCGTACGAGGAGATCTCGGCGACCGCCGGCATCGGCTACGGCCTGCTCAAGGGCTATCGGCTCGGCTATGGAACGCCCGCCTGGAGAGCCGCCGGTCTGCGCGCGCTTGAAGTCGTGATGCGCAACATCGACGAGAGCGGCACCGTGCTCAACGTCTCCTACGGCACACGCATGGGCCACGACCTGCAATTCTACAAGGACATCCCAATTCAGCCGACCGGCTACGGCCAGGCACTGGCAATCCTGTGCCTCTCCGAAGCCCTGCAGCATGTCGGCCCGGAAGGACAGGCAGCATGACAATGAAGGTTCTCTACGGGGCCAACCCCGAGGATATCAAAGGCTACGACACGGCGCGGCTGCGCCGCGAGTTCCTGATCAGCGATCTCTTTGCAGCTGACGCCGTGAACTTCACCTACACCCATGTCGACCGGCTGATCCTCGGCGGCGCCATGCCGAAAACAAAGAGCGTCACCTTTGGATCGGGCGCTGATATCGGCACACCCTATCTGCTTTCGGCGCGCGAGATGGGCATCGCCAATCTCGGCGGCACCGGGACGATCACCGTCGACGGTAAGAACTTCGTGCTCGAAAATCGCGACGTGCTCTATGTCGGACGCGGTGCCAAGGAAATCGTCGTTGCAAGCGAGACCGCCGACCGCCCGGCCCGCTTCTACATAAACTCGGTGCCCGCCGGTGCCGATCTGCCGCACCGGCTGATCAAGAGGGCGCAGGCAAAGGCGCTTGAGCTCGGCGACGTCAAGCGCTCGAACAAACGCCGTCTCGTCATGTACATCCACCCGGAAGTCATGCCCTCCTGCCTGCTTCTGATGGGCATTACCGATCTGGCCGAAGGCAGCGCCTGGAACACCATGCCGCCGCATGTGCACGAGCGGCGCATGGAGGCCTATTGCTACTTCGACATGGCGCCGGAAGACCGCATCGTCCACGTGATGGGCGAGCCGGAGGAGACCCGGCACCTGATCGTCGCAAACGGCGACGCCGTGCTTTCGCCCGCCTGGTCGATCCATATGGGCGCCGGCACCGGCCCCTATGCCTTCGTCTGGGGCATGACCGGCGAGAACCAGGAATACAACGACGTCACCCCCGTAGCCTTGGCTGAGCTGAAATGAGCGATACTATTTTCCATCTGAAGAAAAGCCTCGTTGCGGGGCAGGCCGTCGGCTACTGGCAGCTCGGCACGATTGCCGAGGAGCGTTTCGACGTGCCGGACCAGCCGATGAAGGGCGAAATGGACCCCTTCTTCTTCCTGACCAAGCACAAGAACTTCATTCCGCACGAGTACCCCTGCCGGACGATTTTTGCCGAACAGTTTCGCGGCAAGCGGCCGCAGGTGCGCGGCACATTCGAGGCCAGCCGCTGGTGGCTGCCCTTCGGATCGCCGCGGCTCGACCTCTCCGGCTTCTGGTTCCGGCCGACACGGCTTGCAACCTGGGCCCGCACCTCGATCGAGACCGACACGGGTGGCACCGCCAAGATTCGCCTGGGCACCTGCGGCGGCGCGGTGCTCTTCCTGAACGGCACTGAGGTCGGCTGGATGGCGCCCTATAGCCGCAATCTCGAGGCCAAGGCCGAATTCGAACTGCCGCTTCAAGCCGGCCTCAACGAAGTCACGATCTTCTTCGACGACCTCGCCGAACGCGATGCGCGTTATTTCTTCCAGTTCGACTATCTCTCGGGACCGACGGCGCGCGTGGCGCTGCCCGTTCCCTGCCCGAGTGCGGCCGCCGCCGATATCGAGACCGCACTCGACGGCATGCATTTCGACCGGACCGCCTATTTCGAGGGCGACATCACCCTTCTCTTCGCCGCCGCCCTGCCGCTCGATGTCAAGGTCAATGTCGCGGTCGAAGGCGACTTCATGTCAACCGAGCGCTTCGACCACGACTTCGTGCTGAAGGCCGGCGACAAGAGGCTGGTTGTCGGACCATCGGAAGAGACACCGGCCGATTTCCGCCATTTCCGCATCACGCTTGATGCCAGCGGCTTCGTTGCGTCGCGCTCTCTTGGCGTCGAGATCTGCCACGCCGGCCGCCAGGGCAAACCGTCGGAGACGCTTGCGCGTCGCATTACCGAGACGCTCGACGAGATCTCGGGCTTTTCCGAACGTGACACGGTCCGCGCCTTCGCCCGGCTTGCCGGCGGTCGCGGCGGTACCGACACCGACGCGATGATCGAGGAAATTCTGCCCTCAATCGAGGACTGCCACGACTGCGCCGACTTCTCGCTGGTGCCGCTCATCTGGTCGCGCACCACATGGGGTCAGGATATCGGCGAAAAGACGCGCGATCGCATCGATCAGGCGATCCTTGGCTTCCGCTACTGGATGGATGAACCCGGCAACGACGTGCAGTGGTATTTCTCCGAAAACCACGCGCTTCTGTTCCACACTTCGGCCTATCTCGCCGGCCATCTCTTCCCCGAGGCGACCTTCCGTCGCTCGGGCCGCAAGGGCAGCGAGCAAAGCGCCGTCGGCGCTGCCCGCGTTCGCGCCTGGCTCGATCATTTCGAGGCCTGGGAAATGGCGGAGTTCAACTCCGCGCCCTATTTCCCGATCGACCTCAAGGGCCTGACGGCACTGGCGGCACTCTCGCCCGACGCCGACATCGCCGACCGCGCCAAGAAGGGCATTGTCCGTCTCTGCGAGATCATCGCCCGCTCGGCCCATCACGGCATGGTGACGGCAGCGCAAGGGCGCTCCTACGAGCACACGCTTTGCGCCGGTCGCTCGCTCGAGCTTTCCGGCGTCGCACGCCTGCTCTGGGGCAAGGGCTGGTACGGCCGCCGCGTGCATGCGCTGCCGCAGCTTGCCGTCTGCCTGCGTGACCACGGCGTTGTGGTTCCGGAAACACTTGCCGCCGTTGCCTGCCACGAGGATGAGGCCACCCATCAGGAGTGGCGCTTCGCCCAGGGCGAAAACCGCTTCGCGGCGCTATACCATTACAAAGGCCGCCATTTCGCCATGGGCTCGGCGGCGCATTATCGCTGGAATGAATGGGGCTATCAGGAAACGGTGCTGCACCTGCGCCTTGGCCAGCGCCCCGAAGCGGCGATCTGGATCAACCATCCGGGCGAAACCATTCAGTTCGGGTACGGCCGGCCATCCTATTGGGGTGGTTGCGGCACCCTCCCTCGTGCCCACCAGTACAGGGGGCTGGCCGTACTCGACTTTGCGGCCGTCAGCGAACAACCGGACTTCACCCACGCGTGGTTCCCGGTCGCCGAGTTCGACGAGAGCAGGGTCAAGGGAAAGCTGGCACTTGCGCGCAGCGGCCGTGGCGCCGTTGCCCTGATCGGCGCAACCGAACTGTTACCGGTGACCGATGGCCCGTCAGCGAATGCGGAGCTGCGCCAGGCCGGCCACAAGACGCGCTGGATCATCCGGGTTTGCGAAGCCGAAGAGCTTTCCGGGGTGGAAACGAAGTTTGCCGGGCTCTCCGTCGTGGAAACTGCCGACGGTGCTTTCGTCATCAACGATCCAGACTATGGCCGCATCGTCTTCCGCAACGACGGTTCGACGGAAGCCGAAGGGCGCACCATCGCCGCCAAGGATTTCACCGTGGCAGGTGAGGCAACCATGCTCGCCGCCAGATAAGGCAAATAGAATCGCGCCGGCCGGGGAAGCCGGCGCAAGCCCCAAACGAGCGGGAGGACGCTCGCCTAGATAAGTGGAGGAGAAAGACAATGAAGAAGACCGGAAAGATGCTCGCGGCGCTCGCCGTCGGGCTCCTGACGTCGACGGCGGCAATGGCCGGCGACGTGCGCATCATGTGGTACTCCGATGGCGTCGAAGGCGAGGTGTTGAAGGACCTGCTCGACCGCTTCATGAAGGAGAACCCCGGGATCAACGTGATCCTCGACAACGTGTCCTACAGCGTCGTCAAGGAGCAGCTGCCGGTGCAGCTCGAAGCCGGCAACGGCCCCGACATCGCTCGCGTCACCAACCTCAAGGCCCAGAGCCAGCACTGGCTCGACCTTAGGCCGCTGGTCGCCGACGCCGCCTATTGGGACGAGAATTTCGGCGGGCAGGCAGACTGGATGCGCCCCGACGGATCGAACCAGATCTCTGGTTTCATGACCCAGATCACGATTGCCGGCGGCTTTGCTAACAAGACGCTGTTCGACCAGGCGGGCGTCGCGATCCCCGGCAAGGATGCGACCTGGGACGACTGGGCGAAGGCAGCCAAGCAGGTGGCAGAAAACCAGCAGGTTCCCTTCCCGATGGCGCTCGACCGCTCCGGTCACCGCCTCAGCGGCCCGAACCTTGCCTATGGCGGCAACTATATCGGCGCCGACGGCAAGCCGGCGCCGCTTGATGATGGCTCGAAGAACTTCCTGAAGACCTTCGTCGGCTGGGTTGCCGACGGCACGATGAGCAAGGACGTCTGGGTTTCGGCCGCCGGCTCCACCTATCGCGCCGCCGCCGACGACTTCATCAACGGACAGCTCGTCTACTACTATTCCGGTTCCTGGCAGGTTCCGAACTTCTCGACGAAGATCGGCACCAACTTCGACTGGGTGGCGACCGGCAGCCCCTGCGGTCCCTCAAACTGCACCGGCATGACCGGCGGCGCCGGTCTGGTGGCGGTCAAATACACCAAGAACCCGAAGGAAGTGGCCAAGGTGATGGACTATCTCGCGAGCGAACCGATCGTGAAGGAGTTCTCCGAGCGCACCCTGTTCCTGCCTGCGCATAAGGGCGTGCTTGCCAAGGAGCTCGACTTCAGGACCGACGACCCCCAGGCAAAGGCGGCGCTCAACGGCTTCGTCGAGGCGAGCAAGTCGCTCTCCGACGAGGCGCGCAAGCTGCCCGGCTGGCTCTGGTCCGACGCCGTCTACGGCGCGCTCGTCACCCGTGTCAGCCAGGCTGCTGCCGGCGAGATGACAGTCGACGAAGCGTTCACGCGCATCGATAGCGATATCGCCACCAAGGTGAAAGATAGCGGCAACTGATCCGGGCGATCGATACCCGGTTTCCGACGGTGTGACGTATCATGCCGTCGGATCAGCCGCCGACACACCAGTAAGCATTAGCTTACATAATGCTGACATCCGGCAAGCAGCGCTTGCCCGTCTCTTGCGGGCAGCAGATCACAATCCGGCGACGATCGTTGCGCTACAAAGCGCGACCGGTGGCGAGGTAGCAAACGATGAAGGCAGATGTTCCAAGAGGAGGCGGCTCACGCCTTGGCGAGGCGGTCATGGTGCCCGTACGACTGCTGATGGGCGCCGTCGACGCGCCGCTGCGGTTCGTGCAGCGCCGGCTCGGCATCGGCGGCATGGCGACCTTCTTCCTGCTGCCGAACATGCTGATCTTCGGCATATTCGTGCTGCTGCCGTTCTTTATCAACTTCGCCTATTCCATGACCGGCGGAACCGCCCTCTTCCTCCCCGACCGAAGCTTCGTAGGCGGCGACCAATATGCGCGCCTCTTCGATTGCGTGAATTACACCAACCCGAACAGCTGCGCGGAAGACACCTTCTGGACCGCCGTCGGCAACACTGCCTGGTTCGTGGTGCTGCAGGTCACCCTGATGATCCTGTTTTCGCTGGTGACGGCGCTGATCCTCAACCGCGACCTGATGGCGCGCAGCTTCTGGCGGGCGGTGTTCTTCTTCCCGGTGCTCCTGTCGCCCGTGGTCGTCGGCCTCATCTGGAAGTGGATCCTGCAGCGACAGGGGCTCTTGAATTTCGGCCTCTACAGCCTCGGCCTCGAGCCGCATACTTGGCTCAATGATCGCAACTGGTCCTTTGCGGCAACCGTCGGCGTTTCGATCTGGGCGCATATGGGCTTCTACACGCTGATCCTGCTTGCCGGCCTGCAGGCGATCCCGAAGGATCTCTATGAAGCGGCCGAGATGGACGGCACCCGTCCGGCGCGCGCCTTCTGGCGCATCACCTTGCCACTGCTGATGCCCAACCTGCTCGTCGTCATCGTGCTCGTGCTTATCCGCGCCGTGCAGATCTTCGACGAGATCTACGTGCTGACCGGCGGGGGCCCAGGCACCAGCACACTCTATATCACGCAATACATCTACGAGACCGGCTTCGCGACGCAGTTGCGCAATCCCGGCCTTGCCGCAGCCGCCTCGATCCTGATGGGCGCCGTGCTGGTTGTCCTCACCCTGGTCCAGCTCGGCCTTGGCCGCAAAGGCGAGAAGAAGGGAGCCCGAAAATGAGCCGTCTTGCCGAATTCATCTTTCGACGTCGCGGCCGCAATGGCTGGCACTGGACCGATATCGTCACCTGGGTCTGGCTCATCGGCGGTCTCTTCATCATGTTCGGCCCGGCCGTCTGGCTCGTCGGCTCCTCCTTCAAGTCGCCGGCAGCCCTTGCCGAATTCCCGCCGACGATCATGCCCTATGTAACGCAGAAGGCGACCGTCGAAGGTTACGACAAGCCGCTCGATCTCTACGAGGTGACGCTGCCGGATGGCAGCAAGAAGGTGCTCGCCGAGGTTCGCCGCATCGGCATCGTCAGCCAGATGGTCGCGCCGGAGAAGCCGACCGAGATCGTCAAGGTCAACATCGCCGAGCGCACGCCGGTGCGCACAATGTCCTTCGCCACCTCGAACTACAGCGAGCCCTTCACCCATTTCGATTTCGTCCGCTATCTCTGGAACTCCGTTTTCGTCACGGTGACGGCGACGGTGATTACGCTCATCGTCAATTCGATGGCCGCCTTCGCGCTCAGCAAATACGAGTTTCGCGGCCGCACCTTCGCGATGCTCTTGATCCTCGCCACCCTGATGGTGCCGCTCTCGGTGATCATGGTGCCGCTCTATTCGATCGTCTCGGCGCTTGGCCTCTTCAACAATCTCTGGGGGGTGATCCTGCCGACGGTCGCGACGCCGACCGGCGTCTTCATCCTGCGCCAATACATGCTGACCATCCCCGACGAGCTGATCGACGCCGCGCGCATGGACAAGGCATCGGAGTGGCAGATCTACTGGCGCATCATCCTGCCGCTGACGGCACCGGCGCTCGCTGTGCTTGCGATCTTCTCCGTCGTCTGGCGTTGGAACGACTTCCTCTGGCCGCTGATCGTGCTCTCCCGCAAGGAGCTTTATACGCTGCAGGTGGGCTTAAGCATCTATTCCGGCGAGCTGAACGTGCAGTGGCATTTCATTCTCGCCATGACGGTCGTGACCATGATCCCGGTCGTCCTGGTCTTCATCTTCCTGCAACGCTTCATCACCACCGGCATTGCCGGCACCGGACTGAAATAAGGGGGCACCCATGGGCCACATCAAGCTTACCAATGTGACCAAGTCGTTCGGCGCCGTCGACGTGCTTCATGGCATCAACCTGGATATCAAGGACGGCGAGCTCGTCGTCTTCGTCGGCCCCTCCGGCTGCGGCAAGTCCACGCTGCTGCGCATGATCGCCGGGCTGGAAAAGCCGACCGGCGGAGAACTCGCGATCGACGGCAAGGTGGTCAACGACGTGCCGGCCGCCGACCGCGGCCTCGCCATGGTCTTCCAGTCCTACGCGCTCTATCCGCATATGAGCGTGCGCCAGAACCTCGCCTTCGGCCTCGAAAACACCCGCATGCCGAAGACGGAGATCGCCGAGCGTATTGGGGAAGCCGCGCGCATGCTGGAGATCGAGCCCTATCTCGAGCGCCGGCCCGGGCAGCTTTCGGGTGGCCAGCGCCAGCGCGTCGCGATCGGCCGCGCGATCGTGCGCCGCCCCGTTGCCTTCCTGCTCGACGAGCCGCTGTCGAACCTCGACGCTGAACTGCGCGGCTCCACCCGCGCCGAGCTTGCGGCCCTTCACGCCCGGCTGTCGGCAACGATGATCTATGTGACACACGACCAGGTAGAGGCGATGACGCTCGCCGACCGCATCGTCGTCCTGCGCGCCGGCCGCATCGAGCAGATCGGCACGCCGCTCGAACTCTATAACAAGCCGGCCAACCGCTTCGTCGCCGGTTTCATCGGCTCGCCGCACATGAATTTCCTCGAAGGCACGCTGGAAGCGGCCGGCACGGGTTCGGCGGTCGCAACGCTGAAGGGCGGCCACCGGCTGCAGGTTCCGATCGCCGACGCAGCAGCTGCAGCCGGCTCGCCCATCACGCTCGGCGTCCGGCCGCAGCACATCACGCTTGATACCGGTGAAAGCGGCATTCCCGCCAAGATCCGCCTCGTCGAGGCGCTCGGTTCCGAAACCGTGCTGCATGCCGATGTCGCCGGCCAGAAGATCCTGGTCGTCGCCCCCGGTCAGCATGACCTGGCACCGGGATCGGAAATCAGGCTGTCGCTCGCGGCTGCCCCCATACATCTCTTCAACGACAAGGGGCTTCGCCTTGAACGCGCTGTTTGACCTCACAGGCAAGACCGCCCTCGTCACCGGCGCCCGTACCGGCCTCGGCCAGGGCATGGCTCTGGCGTTGGCGCGGGCCGGCGCCGATATCGCCGCCCTCGGTTCGACGCCCATGCCGGAGACGGCAGTGCTGGTACGAGAGGCGGGTGTTCGCTTTCACGAACTGACCGTCGATCTCTCCAGGCCTTTCGACGCGGCGTCGGCGATCGGCGACGTCGTGGCTGCCCTCGGCGGCATCGACATCCTCGTCAACAATGCCGGCATCATTCGCCGCGCCGACCTGCTCGACTATTCCGAGGACGACTGGGACAGCGTGCTCGACGTCAACCTGAAGGCGGCCTTTCTGCTGTCGCAGGCCGCAGCGAGACACATGGTTTCGACCGGACGCGCCGGCCGGATCGTCAATGTCGCCTCGATGCTGACCTTCCAGGGCGGCATTCGCGTGCCGGCCTATGCCGCCTCGAAGCACGGCATCGCCGGCCTCACCAAGGCGATGGCCAACGAGCTTGCGCCGTGCGGGATTACCGTCAATGCGATCGCCCCGGGCTACATGGCGACCGACAACACCGAGGCGCTGCGCAACGACCCCGATCGCAACGCCCAGATCTCCGCCCGCATTCCGATGGGGCGCTGGGGCACGCCCGACGATCTCGCGACCGCCGTGCTCTTCTTCGCAGCACCCGCCTCCGGCTATGTCACCGGAACGGTGCTGCCGGTCGATGGCGGCTGGCTAGTTCGCTAGGCGCCACCAATGTCCTTCTCCGCCGAGCGCCTGCGCACGCTTCTCGGTCTCGCTGATACGGTTCCTGGATGTCTGCGTGATGGAGGATCGTGGTTCTTACATCGTCGAGAGGCTGAGCTTTCGCACACCTCGCAACGGCGCTGAAATCCGCGGCTTTCTGACACGACCACCCGTCAACGACGGGCCTCGACCAGCGATCCTCTACGCCCATGCCCATGGCGGACGCTACGAGATCGGTGCGAACGAACTGCTTGATGGCCGGCCGGCACTGCTCAGCCCGCCCGGGCCCGTTCTCGCGGAGCACGGCTTCGTTACCCTGTGCATCGACATGCCGACGTTCGGAGAGCGCTCGATCGTAAGAGAGAGCGCCGCGACAAAGGCTGCCCTCTGGTATGACCCTTTTCGGCCAGATGCTTTCCGAGCAGCAGGCAGCGCTCACTTGGCTTTCAATGCGTAACGACGTCGACCCCGCGCGCATCGGCATGACCGGGATCTCGATGGGCGCCACCCTTTCCTACTTCCTGGCTGCGCTCGACCCCCGGATCGCGGCAATCGCCCACCTCTGCTGCTATGCGGATTTCGCCACGCTCGTCGCAACCGGCGCTCACGATCTGCACGGCCATTATCTCACGATCCCCGGTCTGCTCGCGGAGACCTCGACTGGCGAAATCGCCGGGCTCGTTGCCCCGCGGCCACAATTGATCTGTGTGGGGCTCGACGATCCGCTGACGCCGCCACAAGCGGTGGAGCGGGCCCATGCCGCAACGCGCGCCGCCTATCGGGCGGCTGGCGCCGAGCGCAACTTATTCTTGGTTGCAGAGCCCGGCATCGGCCACGTCGAAACGCTGACCATGCGGGAGGCGGTTCTGGCCTTCCTCTCCCACCACCTCGGCACGCCAGTCAGCGGTTGAGGAAACCAACTCTTCGTGCGCGGGCGGCAAGCACGGCTTTCAGGCTTCGCGAAGGTCGATCGTGCCGACCTTCTTGCCCCACCACCACCGGTCCGATCAGGATTTTGTGATGTCGCAGTCACGATTTTTCATTCATCGAAACAACCCCTTCGAGAATCACCAGAAAGCGAGTACTCTGAGGGAACATTGCGCATGGGACGCCGTTTATTCGAATGAGCGAGCCGATAAGCAGCGATCCCCGTCTCAGCCAGCGGCCGCGGGAGAGCATGATGCAAAAGAGCGAATGCGACGTTTTTGATCTCTTCTCGGAGATCTATACCAGTGCAGCGCAAGAAGAAATCAGCCTTCAAGAATACCTCCTCGCATGTCGCGACGACAAAAGCATGTATGCCACCGCGCAAGAGCGGATGGTCACTGCCATCGGTAATCCAACCCTGATCGATACCAGCGCGGACGAGCGTCTCGGCCGCATCTTTTCAAACCGTACCGTCAAGATCTATCCATCCTTCGCCGATTTCTACGGCATGGAAGACACGATCGAGCGGATCGTCGGTTACTTCCGCTACGCTGCCCAGGGGCTCGAGGAGCGCAAACAGATCCTCTACCTGCTCGGACCGGTCGGCGGCGGCAAGTCGTCACTCGCCGAGCGGCTGAAGAAACTGATGGAGCTGCAGCCGATCTACACGCTGGCAGTCGGCGGCAAGGTCAGCCCCGTCTTCGAATCCCCCCTCGGCCTCTTTCACCCCGACCGCATGGCCGACTTGCTGGAAGACAAATACGGGATCGGCAGGCGCCGTCTGACCGGTCTGATTTCGCCCTGGGCGACGAAGCGGCTCGACGAAGTCGACGGCGATATCTCCAAGTTCAGTGTGGTCAAGCTGATGCCATCGCGGCTGCGCCAAGTGGCGATCGCGAAGACAGAACCCGGCGACGAGAACAACCAGGACGTTTCCTCGCTGGTCGGCAAGGTGGACATCCGCCAGCTTGAAAACTACAGCCAGGCCGACCCCGACGCCTATTCCTACAGCGGCGGCCTCAACCGCACGACGCAGGGGCTGCTCGAGTTCGTCGAAATGTTCAAGGCACCGATCAAGGTCCTGCATCCCTTGCTGACGGCGACCCAGGAAGGCAACTACAACGGCACTGAAAGCTTCGGAGGGTTCCCCTACCAGGGCATCGTCGTTGCGCATTCCAACGAATCGGAATGGCTGCAATTCAAGAACAACAAGAACAACGAGGCCTTCCTCGACCGCATCCTGGTCGTCAAGGTGCCCTACTGCCTGCGTGTCACCGAGGAGCGGCAGATCTACGAGAAGCTGCTGCGCGAAAGCGAGCTCACCAAGAGCCCCTGCGCGCCGGAAGTGCTGGAAAGCCTCAGCCGCTTTACCGTCTCGACCCGGCTTGCCCGCCACGAGAACTCACCGCTCTATACCAAGATGCGGGTCTATGATGGCGAGAACCTGAAGGACACCGATCCCAAGGCGAAGTCCGTTCAGGAATATCGCGACGCCGCCGGCGTCGACGAGGGTATGACCGGCATCAGCACCCGCTTTGCCTTCAAGGTGTTGTCCGAGACCTTCAACTACGACACCAAGGAGGTCGCGGCCGATCCCGTGCACCTCATGTATATCCTGGAACAGGCGATCCGCCGCGAACAGTTCCCGAAGGAGACCGAGGCGAGCTATCTCGATTTCATCAAGTCCGAGCTTGCCTCGCGCTACGCCGAATTCATCGGCCACGAAATCCAGAAGGCCTATCTCGAATCCTACAGCGAATACGGTCAGAACCTCTTCGACCGTTACATCGCCTATGCCGACGCCTGGCTGGAAGACCAGGACTTCAAGGATCCCGACACTGGGCAGATCCTCAACCGGGAGATCCTCGACAGCGAGCTGTCGCAGATCGAAAAGCCGGCCGGCATTGCCAACCCCAAGGACTTCCGCAACGAGGTTGTAAAGTTCACCCTGCGCGCCCGCGCCAAGAACCATGGGCGCAACCCCTCCTGGACGAGCTACGAGAAGCTTCGCGACGTGATCGAGAAGCGCATGTTCGGCCAGGTCGAAGACCTGCTGCCGGTCATCAGCTTCGGCTCGAAGAAGGACAGCGCCTCCGAGAAGCAGCATGCCGAATTCGTCCAGCGCATGACCGAACGCGGCTATACCGAGCGTCAGGTCCGGCGGCTGGTCGATTGGTACATGCGGGTCAACAAGGCGGGCTGACGATGCCGAAGCAGGGGATTGGTATATGCCGAATTTCATCGACCGGCGGCTCAATCCGAAGGATAAGAGCCTCGGCAACCGACAGCGTTTTCTGAAACGGGCCCGCGAGGAACTCAAGCGGGTCATCAAGGAACAAGTCAAATCCGACAGGATCATCGACGTCGATGCTGCGCACGGCGTACCGATGCCGACCGACGGTGCCAGTGAGCCGACATTCCAGCCGGCCCGCGGGAGCGGCGAACGTAACTATGTGCTTCCCGGCAACAAGCAGTTTTCGGCCGGCGACCGCCTGCCGAAGCCGGAAGCGGGTGGGGGTGGAGGCGGCAAGGGCCGCCCCGGGACCGGAGAAAGCGAAGACGACTTCCAGTTCATCCTGTCGCGCGAAGAGGTGCTGGATCTCTTCTTTGAGGATCTGGAATTGCCCGACATGGTCAAGCTCAGCCTCAAGGAAACTGTGACGTTCAAACCGCGTCGCGCAGGCTTTGCCACCGCCGGCACGCCGACCAACATCAATGTCGGGCGGACGATGCGCAACAGCTTCGGCCGGCGCATGGCGCTGCATCGGCCCAAGGAAAAGGAACTGACCGTCCTTTCCGAGGAGATCGCGCGGCTGGAGGCGGCGCCGGAGATTTCACCGAAGGACCGCCAGAGGCTCAGCGAGCTTCGCAGCGAACTGGAGAGGATCGAGCGCAAGCGGCGGCGCATTCCCTATGTCGACCCGGTCGACATCCGCTTCAACCGCTTCGAACAGCAGCCGCTGCCGAACGCCAATGCGGTGATGTTCTGCCTGATGGATGTCTCGGCCTCCATGGGCGAACGCGAAAAGGATCTCGCCAAGCGCTTCTTCGTGCTTCTGCACCTGTTCCTGAAGCGGCGCTACGAACGGATCGACATCGTCTTCATCCGCCACACGGACGAGGCCCGCGAGGTCGACGAGGAGACGTTCTTCTACAGCACCCAGAGCGGCGGCACGATCGTCTCGACCGCGCTCGAGGAGATGATCAGGATCATCGAGGACCGCTACCCCTCGCAGATCTGGAACATCTATGCCGCGCAGGCCTCCGACGGCGACAACATCATCGGCGACAGCGAGCATTGCGCAGCGCTGCTCCGGGAGAAGCTGACGAAGCTCTGCCAGTACTACGCCTATGTCGAGATCATCGACGAGCGAGAGACGGAAATCTTCGGATCGACGGACAACGGCACCGCGCTCTGGCGCGCCTATCGCACGGTGGATGGCGAGAAGTCGAATTTCCAGATGACGCGCATCGCCAAGCCCGCCGATATCTACCCGGTCTTCCGCAGGCTCTTTGCCCGGCAGCCGGCCACACGCACCCGGAAATGAGGGGACGACCGGATGGCTCGACGTGCGACTTCAGGCCTCCTGTTCCAGGGCTCGGACTGGAACTTCACGACCCTTTCGCGTGCCTATGACGCGATCGAGCAAGTCGCGCTTGAGGAAATGGGCCTCAGCGTCTACCCGAACCAGCTGGAGATCATCACCTCCGAGCAGATGCTCGACGCCTATTCCTCGGTCGGCATGCCGCTCATGTACCAGCATTGGTCCTTCGGCAAGCGCTTCGCCTATGAGGAGCACCACTATCGCAAGGGGCACCGCGGCCTCGCCTATGAGCTGGTGATCAATTCCAATCCCTGCATTACCTATCTCATGGAAGAAAACACGATGGCGATGCAGGCGCTGGTCACGGCGCATGCCGCGTTCGGCCACAATCATTTTTTCAAGAACAACTACCTCTTCCGCCAGTGGACCGATGCCGGCGCGATCCTGAGCTACATGGATTTCGCCAAGAAGTACGTGACCAAATGCGAGGAGCGGCACGGCACCGCCGCCGTCGAGGCGATCCTCGATTCGGCCCATGCGCTGATGGACCAGGGCGTCTTCCGCTATCGCCGGCCGCCGCGGCTCTCCTCCGAAAAGGTTCGGGAACGGGCGCGGGAACGGCTGGAATATGAGGAACAGACCTATAGCGATCTCTGGCGAACGCTGCCGCAGACGGCCGAGAGCCACGACCCGGCCGAAGCCGAGCGAGACGCTTCCGAGCGCAAGAAGGTGCTCAACCTGCCGGAAGAGAACCTGCTCTATTTTCTCGAGAAACACAGCCTGATCCTGGAGCCGTGGCAGCGGGAATTGCTCCGGATCGTTCGGGTCATCGCGCAATATTTCTACCCGCAGCGGCAGACGAAGGTGATGAACGAGGGCTGCGCGACCTTCGTCCACTACACCATCATCAACCGGCTCTACGACCAGGGCCGGATTGGCGAGGGCCACATGCTGGAACTCTTGCAGAGCCACTCCAACGTCGTCTTCCAGCCGGATTTCGACGACCGGCGCTATCCCGGCATCAACCCCTATGCGCTTGGCTTTGCAATGATGCAGGACATCCAGCGGATCGCCACCGAGCCGACGGCCGAGGACCGCGACTGGTTTCCGTCCTTTGCCGGCAACGGTGACTGGATGGAGACGCTGCGCGATGCCTGGGCCAACCACCGCGACGAATCCTTCATTCTGCAGTATCTGAGCCCGGCCGTGATGCGCAAATTCCGGCTGTTCCACCTCGCGGACCGCGCTTCCGAGCGTTTTGTCGAGGTCGCGTCGATCCACAACGAACGCGGCTATTCGGCCGTTCGCTCGGCGCTTTCCAACAGCTACGACGTCGCCGCCAACCAGCCTGATATTCAGGTGATGGACGTCGATCTGCTGGGGGACCGGCACCTTCGATTGCAGCACAACATCAAGAGCGGCATCGTGCTCGAAGAGGGCAGCCGTAACGCGACATTGCGTCATGTGCGCCACCTCTGGGGCTACGAAGTCAGCCTCGCCGGCGTCGACCCGCAAACCGGCCGCACAGTGTATGAATATTCGACGGCAAAGGATGGCTGAGCAAGACGCGAGCGGGCTGCCTCTTCCCGTTAATGCCGGCAAGGGCGGCGCCTTGGTTGGGCACAAACGGGCATCACAAGAATTCAGGGCAGACATTAGAATTATTTGGCCTTATGGCTGCATCAAGCACGTGCGCGCTGCGCCGCGAGGCGGAACCCCGAGTCTACTCCTCAAGGAAAAGATCTTCCGTTTCAGCCGGCGAGCGCTTCCTGTGCCGGAGGCGGTGGCAAGGCCGCTGCCTGCTGAGCCGCCGCAGCAGCCAGCCATTCGCTGAACGCCTGCATCGCCGGCGTGACCGGACGTGATTTCAGCCGCGTCAGCCAGTAGCTACCCATCGAGGTGTGGACGTCGAAAGGCTGTCGGATCGTGCCGTTCGACAGCAACCGCGAGAACATCAGTGGGGGCGCGAGTGCCACGCCAATCCCCTGGGCTGCAGCCTCCATCATCGCCAGCGAACTATCGAAGACGATGCCCTTCAGCAGCGGCGCCGGATAGGCAATGCCGGCCGCTTCGAACCAGTTCACCCATTCGTCGGCCCGGTAGGACCTGAGCAGCGTTTCGTTCAGGAGATCGGCGGGCGTCTTCAGCCGATCGGCGATCTCGGGAATGCAGAGCACGGAAAGCGGCGCCTCGAAGAGCCGCGTCGCCTCGATATTATGCCAGGAGCCGCCGCCGAAGCGGATGGCGAAATCCAGGCCTTCCGCGGCCATGTCGACCCGGTTGTTGTTGGTCGAAAGGCGGACATCGATGAACGGGTATTTGGCCTGGAAGTCGGCAAGCCGCGGCAACAGCCAGCCGACGGCAAAGGTGCCGACGGCGCCGATCATCAGCACTTCGCGAATGTGGCCGGCCTCGAAGCGCTCAAGCATATCCGCCATCCGATCGAAAGAATCCCGCAAGACCGGCAACAACGCCTCGCCCTCAGCCGTGATCATCAGTCCGCGCGGCAATCGCTTGAACAGGGTGACGTTCAGCCGGCTTTCGAGCAGTTTGACCTGGTGGCTCACCGCAGCCTGCGTTACGCAGAGTTCGATCGCCGCGCGGGTGAAGCTCAAATGCCGCGCCGATGCCTCGAAGGCGCGCAGCGCATTGAGCGGAAGATATGGCCTGACCATGTATGCCCTAACTCATCTAATGGGTCTCGCAAATAAACGTGGTTTGTTGCTCCGGCACAATCCCTTTACGGTGAACTCCATCGGCTGACGCGGCTGTAGCTCGGCAGCATCAGCTCAGGAAGGTGCGGCCGATTGCGCCGCTTACGGGGATCGATCCCATGCGCCGTTTCGCCTACAGCGCCGCGCGTCTTAGCAGACGCGCAAAGGTCGCTGTAGAACTGCATGTCTTCGTCCTCAAATCGATGTCGATTTAAGGAGACATGCAGTCGCCATAGCGCCCGCTCGCATCGTCTCCGCCGCCGACATCACGCATGCCGGCGAAGCCAAATGCCGTTCCAAGACAGGCCGCGAGCCGCACGGACATCCGTGCCGGCCAGGCTATCTATTATCCCAAAGGTCCGTTCCGCCCTTATGAAGTTCATCGCAAACCTGCTTGGTACATCCCTCAATCTCGTAACCGTCGTCGCACTCGCGGCGGCCACGGTCGTCGCAGCGTTGACGCGACACCTGCCCGATCACCGCACGCTCGCGAACTGGGAACCGGCAGTCACCACCCGCCTCTATGCCGGCGACGGCACGATGGTCGGAGAACTCGCGCGCGAACGCCGGCTGTTCCTGCCGATCGGCGCGATCCCCGCCCGCATCCGCCAGGCATTCCTTTCGGCCGAGGACAAGAATTTCTACGCCCATCCCGGGATCGACGTTGCGAGCATCGGCACGGCACTTCTGTCCAATCTCGCCAATTACGGTTCCGGCCGTCGCATGATCGGCGGCTCGACGATCACGCAGCAGATCGCCAAGAATTTTCTCCTGTCTTCCGACCGGACGGTGGAGCGGAAGCTGCGCGAAGCGATCCTTTCGCTGCGGATCGACCAGACCTATTCCAAGGACCGTATTCTCGAACTCTATCTCAACGACATCTATCTCGGGCGCGGCGCCTATGGCGTGGCACAGGCGGCGCTCACCTATTTCGACAAGCCGGTGAGCGAGCTCTCGGTTTCTGAGGCCGCCTTCCTCGCCGCCCTCCCGAAGGCGCCCAACAATTACAATCCCGATCGCCAGGCGGAGCGCGCAATGGGGCGCCGCAACTGGGTCATCGACCAGATGCGCCAGAACGGCTTTGTCGACGCAGCGGCGGCTGCCCAGGCGGCGGCAGCTCCTCTCGGCGTCGATCGGCGCACGCCATCGCCCGCCGTCGCCGCTGCCGACTACTTCACCGAAGAAGTCCGCCGCCAGCTCAACACCCAGTATGGCGAGGCTGCACTCTACACCGCCGGCTTTTCGGTGCGCACCACGCTCGATCCGCGGCTGCAGGAAGCTGCGATGAAAGCGTTACGCAAGGGCCTCGTCGCCTATGACCAGGCGAAAGGCTACCGCGGCCCGGTCGCCAGAATATCCTCGATCAAGGACTGGCCTTCGGCGCTCGCCAAGCTCCGGCCGCTTTCCGACGTGCCGGAATGGCGGCTGGGCGTGGTGCTCGCCGCCGGGAAGGCCGACGCGGAAATCGGTCTCCGCCCGGAGTCCACGGCGTCAAACGGGATCACCCCGGCAGAGACCATAGGCCTTGACCGGAAAGGCGCCACCTGGGCGCTCTGCCGCTCGGCCAAGGGAAAGCACAACTGTGCCGCAGGCATCGATGGCGTTCTGACGCCCGGCGATGTCGTCTATGTGGAGAAGCAGGAGGACGGCTATGTCCTGCGGCAGCCGCCGCTCGTTCAGGGCGCTCTCGTTTCCATGGATCCGAACACCGGTCGCGTGCTCGCAGTCGCCGGCGGCTTTTCCTACGTACAGTCGGAATTCAACCGCGCGACGCAGGCCTATCGCCAGCCCGGCTCATCCTTCAAGCCCTTCGTCTATGCCGCCGCTCTCGACAACGGCTATGCGCCGACGACGCTGGTGATGGATGCGCCGATCGCCCTTGCCGACGGTGCCGGCAGGACATGGAAGCCGAAGAACTACGACGGGCGCTTCAGCGGTCCTTCCACCTTGCGCGTCGGGCTGGAAAACAGTCGCAACCTGATGACCGTGCGTCTCGCCCGGCATCTCGGCATGGATCTCGTGGCAGATTACGGCAAGCGCTTCGGCATCTATGACGAGCTCAAACCCTATCTGCCGATGTCGCTCGGCGCCGGCGAGACGACGCTGTTGCGGCTGGTCTCCGCTTATGCGGTCATCGCCAATGGCGGCAAGGCGGTCACGCCCTCGATGGTCGACCGCATCCAGGATCGCTACGGCCGCACGATCTTTCGCCACGACCAGCGCCGCTGCGACGATTGCAACGGCGCCGACTGGACCGGCCAGGAAGAGCCTGTGCCGGTCGACGATCGCGACTATGTGCTCGACCCGATGACCGCCTATCAGGTGACCTCGATGCTGCGCGGTGTCGTGGAGCGCGGCACCGCCAGGAATGTCGGCTCGCTCGGCGTGCCGATCGCCGGCAAGACCGGAACCACCAATGACGAAAAGGACGTCTGGTTCGTCGGCTTCACCCCGAACATCGTCACCGGCGTTTTCCTTGGCTACGACACGCCGAAGCCGATGGGCTATGGTGAAACCGGCGGCGGTCTCGCCGCACCCATCTTCATCGATTTCATGAAGATAGCCCTTCAAGGGCGTCCGGCGGCCGATTTCCACGCGCCACCAGGCATGATGCTGGAGGCGATCGACAGGAAGAGCGGCCAGCCTGTGCCCGAGGGCACGCCCGGGGCCATTGTCGAATCCTTCAAGCCAGGGACGGCCCCCTGCATGAGCGGGTGCGCCGTCATCGACGGTTTCGAAACGGCGAGCACGTCGGCCACCGCCGACCCAGACCTCTCCCCGGAACTGCGTGAAAAGCTGCTCACCAACGGCAACGGGCTCTATTGATATGGTACGTCAGGTTCAGTCCCGCCCGGATCGTCGTGGCCGGCTCCTCTTTGTCATCGGCGCCTTCGCGCTGGTCTTCGGCCTCATGCTCGCGCGCCTCGTCCAGCTTGGCGTCGCGGACTATGAGCGGACCGGCTACATACCGCCGCCGCCGAGCCTTGGCCGCCCGTCGATCCTCGACCGGAACGGCAATCTGCTGGCGATCGATGTGCCGAGTTCCGGGCTTTATGCCGAACCACGGCTGATCGTCGATGTCGACGAGGCCGTCGAGAAGCTGACCGCGATCTTCCCTGACATCGACGGGCGCGATCTCTACCGACGGCTGAAGAGCGGCGCAGCCTTTGCCTGGATCAAGCGTCAGGTAACGCCGGCGGAGGAACAGGCCGTCTGGAACGCCGGCATTCCCGCTATCGGCTTCCAGCGCGAGAAGCAGCGCTTTTATCCCAACGGATCGCTCGCCGCCCATGTGCTCGGCACCGTCGACATCGACAATATCGGCATTGCCGGTATCGAGAGATGGATCGAGGGACAGGGTCTGGAGGTCCTGCGCCAAAGCGGCATGGATCTCTCCCACCGCAATCTCGAGCCGGTGAGTGTCACGCTCGACATCCGCATCCAGCACGCGCTCGAGACCGAGCTGCGCAAGGCGATCGCCAAGTTCAGCGCCAAGGCGGGCGCCGGGCTGGTGCTTGATGTCACCAATGGCGAGATCCTGGCGCTCGTTTCCTATCCCGATTTCGACCCGAATCTGCCTGTCGATGCGCTGAAGCCCGATCGCATCAACCGCATCGCCGCCGCCACCTTCGAGATGGGCTCGACCTTCAAGGCGCTGACGACGGCGATGGCGCTCGACTCGGGCCAGTTCACCCTTCGCTCCGTCATCGACGCGAGCAGGCCGCTCGCCTTCGGCCGTTTCCGCATCAACGACTATCGCGGCCAGTATCGGCCGCTGACGCTGCCCGAAGCCTTCATCTACTCCTCCAATATTTCGATGGCGAAGATGGCGATTGCCGTTGGTCCGGAAAATCTGCGGACGTTCCTGACGCGGTTCGGGCAGATGTCGCGGCTGACGACCGAACTGCCGGAAAGCGCCCATCCGCAATTGCCGCGGCGTTGGGGCGAGATCGATACGGCAACCGCCTCCTACGGTCACGGTATCGCCGTCACGCCGCTGCAGGCGAGTATCGCAGTTGCGGCGCTCGTCAATGGCGGCCGTCTCATAAGGCCGACGCTGATCAAGGGCGCACCGCTCGAAAATCGCCTGCTGGCCCGCGACCTGATCAAGCCGGAGACCGGCGAGGCGCTGCGTTATCTGCTGCGGCTCAATGCCAAGACCGGCTCGGCGAAACGGGCCGAGGTCAAAGGCTATTTCATCGGCGGCAAGACCGGCACGGCCGAGAAGGTCGTCGGCGGCCGTTACTCCAAGGAACTCAACATCACGTCCTTCATGGGCATCGTCCCGGTGGATAACCCGCGTTATCTCCTGCTCACCTTGCTCGATGAGCCGAAGGGCCTGCCGGAAACCTATGGTTTCCGCACCTCGGGTTGGAACGCAACGCCGCTCGGCGGCGCGGTCTTCGAGCGCATCCTGCCGATGCTGGCGCTGATGCCCGATTTCGAGATCGCCGATGTCAGCTTTCCCGATATCAGCAGCCAAGGGGCCTTTGGCTCACAGCTCTTTCCGTCGTCGACGAGCAAGGGCGAACGCAACAGCCGTCCCATCGACGGCGCACTCTGACGCGCGCCTTGCCTGAACGCAGCAACGCCCCCGTGGCTTCCACGAGGGCGTGTGCATGCGCGAACAAAGGTTAGCTAATGCTTACCTTTCGATCATGCGGTTCCAGCGCTTGTTCCATTCCTGCCGGTTCTGGTTAATTGCATCCCAATCGAGAACCTTGGCGGTCTGCATGTTGGTCTTGAAGGTCGAAAGCTTCGCGTTCGCCGCATCCGTACCAGCCTTGGCATTGATGTTCGACGGGATGATGTTGCCGTTGTCGAGCGCCAGGCTCTGCGCCTCGGCCGAAAGCAGGTAGTGGGCGAGCTTCTGGCTGAGTTCCGGCTCGCTGTTGTTGGCGATCACGCATTCGGTGACGGCGAGCACCACGGAGCCTTCCTTGGGCTGGGCGTATTCGACCGGAATACCCTTGTCCTTCAGATTGTTGACGGCCGTCGGCGTCAGCGGGAAGATCGCCGCCTCGCCCGTCTGCACCATCTCGGAGATCTTGGCCGAACTCGGGATGAACTCGATGACGTTCTTGCCGATCGTATCGGAGAACTTCTCGAAGCCGGGCTCGACATTGGTCTCGTCACCGCCCTGGATGCGGTTGAACATCAGGAAGGCGTGCAGGCCGAAGCTCGATGCGGAAGCCGATTGGAAGACGACGGCGTTTTCGAACTTCGGATCGGCCATGTCCATCCATGAGGTCGGCGCCGGCCAACCCTTCTCGTCGAAGAGCTTCTTGTTGTAGGCAAGCCCGGTCATGCCCATGTCGACGCCGATCGCCATGTCGTCTTTCAGGCGCGCGGACGGCTGGATCTGGTCGAGCACCGGATCGGCGGCTATTTTCTGGCAGAGGCCGCCGCCGATGGCGCGCACCATCACGCCGTCGTCGAGCAGCATGACATGCATCTGCGGATTGTCCTTGGCGGCCGTCGCCTTAGCGAGGATATCGGCGGAGGTGCCGGGCACGACGACGACCTTGACGTCGTTCGCCTTCTCGAAGGGCGGCAGAACGTGTTCGGTATAGGCACGCTCGAAGTTGCCGCCGTTCATGCCGATATAGAGCGTCTTGGTTTCCGCCGACGCGGCATTCTGCTGCAGGACAAAGGCCAGCAATGCGAGGGCCGTGGTTTTGGTAAGCCGTTGGTCGATCATGGTATTCCCCTTTCTGTTTACAACGAGGCTGCAGTTTCGACCGCCACCTTGCGGAAGCGGCCAATGGAAAAGGCGTCGATGGGCGTGGTGCTGTGGCCGTCGGTGACGAGCTCTGCGAGCACCTCGCCGACGGCGGGCGCGGTCTGGAACCCAGCGCCGCAGAAGCCGAAGGCGTGGAAAAGGCCAGATGTCGTTTCGCTCGGGCCGATCACCGGGTTGCCGTCGGGCATCTCCGCCTCGGTGCCGGACCAGAAACGAATGACCTGGGCGTGCGCCAGATGCGGAAAGAGCGCGATTGCGCGTTGCATCACCGAGGACGCAGCAGTCACCGACGGGCGCGAATAGTCCGGATCGCCCAGTGGCAGGCCGCGGCCGCCGCCCATGACGTAATTGCCACGGGCCACCTGCCGGCCATAGAAGCTGCCGCCCTGCTCGCCCATGCTGACAGGCAGCCGCAGCGGCAAAGGCTCGGTGACCACCATCGATGGATAGATCCGCGTCAGCGGCACAATCTCTCCGAACTGGGCGGCAAAGCGATCGGACCAGGCGCCGGCGCTGTTGACCAGCTGCCGGCAAAGGATCTCGATACCGTCGCCGGCAAGAATGGCAAAGCCGTTGCCCGTCGTTGTGACCTCGCGCACCGGTGTCTGCTCAAGCACGGTGACACCGGCACGTTCGGCCGCCCTTGCAAAGGCGGGTGCCACCAGCCGCGGATTGGCATGGCCGTCATCGGGGCAGAGCGAAGCGCCGACCGCCTTCGCCGAAAGCCAGGGAAACCGCTCAGTCAACGCTGATCCGGCGACGAGTTCGAGGCCGAGGCCGTAGTCCCTCACGGTCTCGGCATAGGCTTCGAGCTTGGCGAAATCCTTCTCGGTGCGGGCAAGCTTCAGATGGCCGGAGCGGACATATTCGGCATCGATGCCGATCATTGCCTTCAGTTGCGGCCAGATGCGGTGCGACCGCTGCGAAAGCGGCAATTGCTCCGGAGGGCGACCCTGCCGGCGCACGCCGCCATAGTTCACCCCGCTTGCCTGGGCGCCGCAATAACCTTTGTCGAGCAGCGCGACAGAGAGCCCGGCCTTGCGCATGGCGAGGGCTGCGGAGCTGCCGACCAGCCCGCCGCCGATGATCGCGACGTCGACGGAGATGCGCCGGCTCATGAGCGGGTCTCCGTTTCGACACCAGCGCCGAAACCGAGCGGGATCGGCTTGACCGGCGCCTGGGCGCGTAGACGGCCGACCGCGCCGGCGGAGGTGCCGCATGCAGCACTCAGGAGCTCGGCCGTAGCAGCAGAGCACATCCGCCCCTGGCAACGGCCCATGCCAACGCGGCTCAACGCCTTCAGGCGGTTGATCTCGGTGACGGACCCATTCGCAATAGAGCGGCGCCCTTCGGCGATGGTGATCTCCTCGCAACGGCAGAGCATCGTCTCCTCCGGTACGGTCTCGAACCAATCGTCCGGGAAGGGAAATGCGCGTTCGAGGATGTCGCGCTGACGCAGGATCGCGTCACGCGCGGCCACCAGGCGGGTCGTATCCGCCGATCTTTGACCCATGTCCTGAAGCAGGGCGGCAGCCGCGAGCTCGCCAGAGATTTCCGCTGCATCCGCACCGGCAATGCCGCTGCCGTCGCCGGCAACATAGACGTCCGGCCGGCTCGTGCGCCCCATGGTGTCGCGCTCCGGCAGCCAGACGCGGTCGCGCTCGTTGAAGCGGAAGCGGCAGCCGGCAAGATCGGCAAGCTGGGTTTCCGGCCGGAGCGCAAAGCCGTAGGCGAGCGCGTCGCAGGCAATCGTCTCGACGACATCGCCCTTGAGCGTCCGTCGACGGAAACGCAGACCTTCGACGCGGCCCTTGCCGAGAACCGCCTCGGGCCTGACGCCACAGCGGATCTTCACGCCGGCAAGCTGGAGCTGCAGCCCGTAGAAGAGACCGAGCGCGACAATGCGCGGTGCATGAACGGCAAGCGAAAGCAGGTGGCGTTTCGACGCGAGGGGTGCAGTATCGAGCACCGCTTGTACTCGCGCACCGGCCTTCATGTATTGCCAGGCAACGAGATAGAGCAGCGGCCCGGACCCCATGAAGACGACGCGATCGCCGATCGTGCAGCCTTGGGCCTTCAATGCGGTCTGCGATGCGCCGAGCGTATAGACACCTGGCGTCGTCCACCCTGGGAACGGCAGCACGCGATCGGTCGCGCCGGTGCAGAGGATCAACTGCGAGAAGCCGATCTGCCGGTGGACACCGCCTGAGAGAATATCGAGCTGGTTGCGACGTTCGGGTGCCGAAATATTCCAGACGAGCGTTTCGGGCTGATAGTCAATTTCGGGCAGCAGCGCCTCGAAGGTCTCGTGCAGTTTCTTCGCCCTGCCGGCTTCCGAACCATAGCGGCTCTGGTAGGAGCGCCCGTCGTCGATCAGCGGACGGCGATAGATCTGGCCGCCGGCGCGCTGGCCTTCGTCGAGCACGATCGGCCTGAGGCCGGCGCGGACGAGGCGCTCGGCAGCACGAATGCCAGCGGGGCCTGCACCGACGATAACCGGCTGCAACGGCTCACTCATGGGCGACCTCCGCCATGGCGCCGAGATCGGTGATAAAAGCCATGCCCGGCTGCAACGCCGTGCTGCAGGCCCTGACCCGGCTGCCATTCGCCAACATCACGTAGCAATCCTGGCAGGCGCCGATCAGGCAGAAACCGGCCCGGTCCTCTCCGGTGAATTCGCTCTGACGCAGACGGCCACTGACGGAGAGGATCGCCGTCAGCACCGTGTCGCCGCGTCGCCCGCTTTCCGCCGCGCCGTTCAGCGTGAAGGGCACAGGTGTCTCGTCCAGGCGGTAGCGCCGCCGGAATTGTGCATGCATCGACATCGGATCTCAGCCCTTGCCCACCAGCAGCCGATCGAGACCGAACAGGCGATCGAGAATGATCATGGTGACGGTGGCAAGCGCGATCATCAGCGTCGAAACGGCCGCCATCATCGGGTCGATGGATTCGCTGGCATACATGTACATGCGCACTGGCAGCGTCACGGTCGACGGCGAGGTCACGAAGATCGACATCGTCAACTCGTCGAAGCTGTTGATGAAGGCGAGCAGCCAGCCGCCGCTGATGCCCGGCAGCATGAGCGGCATGGTGATCCGGCGAAACACCGTCCATTCGGCGGCACCCAGCGTGCGCGCCGCATTCTCGGCATTGCGGTCCATACTGGTCAGCGACGCGAGGATCAGCCGCAGCGTATAGGGGGTGACGACGATCGCATGGGTGGCGACCAGCCAGCCGAAGGATCCGCCCATGCCCATCAGCGAGAAGAGACGCAGGAAGGCAACGCCGAGAACCAGGTGAGGGATGATCAGCGGCGACAGGAACAAGGCATTCAGCGCCTCGCGGCCGCGGAACTCGTAGCGGGTGATCGCCAGCGCCGCCGGCACCGCAAACACGGTGGAGATGGTCGCCGAAAGCAGTGCCAGCCGGACGCTGTTGCCGAAGGATGACATGAAGTCGGCGTGATGGAAGACCGCCTCGAACCAGCGCAGCGAGAGCCCGTTCCAGGGCATCGTCAGCGTGTTCTCCGGCGTAAAGGCGACCAGGCAGACCACAACCATCGGCGCCAACATGAAGACGACGACGAGGCTATGGAAAACGAGAGCAATGGGGCCGTTCCTCTGCATGGCTTCAACCCAGCTTGCGCTTCGCCTGCCGCTCGATGAGGCGGTTATAGGCAAGCATGATCACGAGATTGGCGACGAGGACGATGATCGCGATGGTCGCGCCGAGCGGCCAGTTGAGCTCGATCAGGAACTCGTCGTAGACGAGCGTCGCCGCCATTTTCAGCCGCCGGCCGCCAAGCAGGCCTGGAATGGCAAAGGAACTTGCCGACAGCGCAAAGACGATCAGGCTGCCCGAGAGGATGCCGAGCGCCGCCTGCGGGAAGACGATGCGGCGAAGGGCCGTGAAGCGCGAGGCGCCGAGGGTGAGCGCTGCCGCCTCCACCGTCGGATCGAGCTTCTGCAGAACCGTCCAGACGGGAATCACCATGAACGGCAGCATGATGTGCACGAGACCGATGACGATCGCCGTCTCGGTGTAGAGAAGCTGGACCGGGTCGATGCCAACAATGGCAAGTGCGCTGTTCACGAAGCCGTTCTTGCCGAGCAGCATGCTCCAGCCGAAGGTGCGCACCACCACGGAGACAAGCAGCGGGCCGATGATCACAAGGAGGAATATCGAGCGCCAGGGCTTGCGCATGTTCGAGAGGACGTAGGCCTCCGGCACGCCGATCAGCGCGGTGATGACCGTCGTCAACAGCGCCAGACGCAGCGTGCGCCAGAAGGTCGAGAGATAATACTCGTCCTGCAGCACCGTCAGGTAATTGGCGAAGGTGAAGTCGCTCTTTATGCCGGCCGTATAGTCGTAGCTGTTGAAGGAAAGAATGACCGTCAAGAGCAGCGGCAAGAGGACGAGGCCGACGAAGAACAGGGTCGTCGGCCCGGAGAGGGCGAGGGGCGCGAGCAGGCGCGGCTTGATGGCGGAGGTGGCGGCGCTCATCAGTTCGCCGCTCCGGCCAGCACACGACAATCGGCGTTCTGCCAGGCGAGCCCAACGGTTTCACCTTCCATCGGCGGCGGCGCGCCGAGATTGGGAACCGCAACGGCCAGGACGCCCGCCGGCGTCTCGGCGCTGACCAGCCATTGGCTGCCCATGAAATAGCGCGTCGTCACCTTGCCCTGGATCTGGCCGTCCGCCGGTTCCGTCAGCCGCAGCTTTTCCGGGCGGATGAAGACCGAGACCTTGCCGTCCGGTTCACGGCGATCGGTGTTGAAGCGGATCGGCGTGTTGTCGATGCTGATCGACGCGCCCTTGCCGTTGAAGGCCGCGGTCGCGCGGAGAAAATTGGACTTGCCGACGAAGGACGAGATGAAGTCGTTGCGCGGATGCTCGTAGAGCTCATAGGGCGTGTCGACCTGGGTGATGCGCCCCTTTTCCATGACCACGACGCGGTCGCTGATCGACAGTGCTTCCGCCTGGTCATGGGTCACCATGATCGTGGTGATGCCGACGGTCTGCTGGATGCGGCGCAGTTCGAACTGCATCTCTTCGCGAAGCTGCGCGTCGAGGTTCGAAAGCGGCTCGTCGAGCAAGAGCACCGGCGGATTGATGACGAGCGCACGGGCGATCGCGACACGCTGGCGCTGACCGCCGGACATCTCACGCGGGTAGCGATCGGCAAGGGCCGAGAGGTGAACGAGCGCAAGGATTTCCTTGATGCGCTTGTCGCGGTCCGCCTTTGCGACCTTGCGCATCTCCAAGCCGAAGGAGACGTTCTGGGCGACGGTCATGTGCGGGAAAAGCGCGTAGCTCTGGAAAACGACGCCGAGTTCGCGCTGCGGCGGCGGCAGGTGGGTGATGTCGCGCCCGCCCATGGTGATGGTGCCGGCGGAGGGCCGCACGAGCCCGGTGATCATCTGCAGGGTCGTCGTCTTGCCGCAACCGGACGGGCCGAGCAGCGAGATGAACTCGCCCTTTTCGACCGCCAGATCGAAATCGTGAACGGCCGCAACCGATCCATAGAACTTGGAGACCTTCTCGAGGTTCAGGAAACTCATGCTCACTCTCCCGTGGGTCGCTGCCCCCTGGGATCGCCTGCCCCGTTTTTCTTGTCGGCGATCCCGGCGGCGACGACACGTCGTCAACCATCAAACCTCATCTCAGGCGATGCGATTTCCGCCGGACGCAACCGCGACGACAAAGGCGCGATTTCGCGATCGGGATAGCCTCCCGGCTATCCACGTTGTGGCGCATCCATCCCTTAGGAAAGGCTTGTGAATTAACTCCAGGAATTTGACGAAAAACACAAATTCAATTTTCTATTTCGGAATTTTTTGTTAGAAAAATCCGATATACGGAATCTTATCATGTGAATTTTGAAAGATTTGCGAGCATGTCGGAATCAGAGAATGCAGGAAGCTCCAGCCTTTCCAAAGCGATCCACATCCTGAAAGATCTCGCGGAGAACGCGACGGAGGGTGTGCGGGTGATCGATCTCGCGCGCAGGCTGAATCTCACCCAGCCGTCGGCGCACCGGCTGCTGAAGAGCCTGATCGCCGAAGGGCTCGTCGAGCAGATGCCGGAAGGAAAATCCTATCGTCTGTCGTTGGAGTTCTTCTCGATCGCGTCGCAGGCGCGAAGGCGCGAAGGCATTCTCGACATCGCCCGCCCATCGCTTCTCAGGCTCTCGGCCACCTTCAACGACACCGTCTTCCTGCTGGTGCGCAGCAATTTCGACGCGATCTGCCTCGACCGGGTCGAAGGCCCTTTCCCGATCCGCTCCTTTACCGGCGACATAGGCGGCAAGGTGCCGCTCGGCATCGGCCAGGGCAGCATCGCCATTCTCGCCCACCTGCCGGAAGAAGAGCGGGAAGCGATCATCAAGTTCAACATGCCGCGCATCATGGACCGGGCCGCGATCGACGAGGTGGACCTGCGCATCAAGATCGAGGAGGTCAGGCGGATCGGTGCCGCGCAGATGAACTTCGAAATGATCGAGGGCATGGCCGGTCTCGGCGTGCCTGTGCTCGACCGCAACGGCATTGCAGTTGCTTCCTTAAGCATCGGCACGCTGGCATCGCGCCTGACGGAAACGCGAAGCGGCACCATCACCGATCTCTTGAAGGCCGAGGCGCAGGCCATCAGCAGCAAGCTCAACCCCTTCGACCCGACACTGCGCTATCCGGCCTCCGCCTTGCGCGCCGCGCAGAAGAACTGAGAGACGCACACGTCGCAGCGCAGCGACAGCTCACGCCTCCAGGAAGGCGCGGGCGAAGCCCGGCTCGGTCACCTCGATCGAGCCATCCGGAAGCTTCAGGAAGCGCTCGATCGCGGTGCCGTAGGTTCGCATCCAGCCATCGAGCATCGCCGCCGCGCCATCGAGATCGCCGGCCTCGTAACGTTGCAGCGCCTTGTACATCACCTTGGCGACGCTCACGCGCAGTTGCAGCAGCATCAAGGCTGCGGCTTCCGGATCGGGCGCATCAAGCGTCCCCTCCTCATGCCCGCGCCGCAGCATCTCGGCGACCAGGGGTATGCTCACCGCCAGCAGAGCCTCATCAATGCGGTGGTAGAGAGCGACGTTTTCGGGCTTGAAAAGCGCGTTGAAGGTGTTCTTCAACTGCGGCGCCATGTCGATCTTCGTCCGCCGCGAGCCGGCAAAAAGCGCGTTCAACTGCCCGACGGCGTCGAGCGACGGGTCTTCGAAAAGCGGCTGGAGTTCCTCTAGGTTTCGCCGCGCCATCCGGGTCGCGACGGCCTCCAGCAGCGCCTCCTTGGAGACGAAGTAGTGATAGAAGGCGCCCTTCGAGACGTTCGCCTCACGGATGACGTCGTTGACCGTTGTGTTCTCGTAGCCGTGCTGGAAGAACAGCCGCTCGGCACAATCGATCAGCTCGTTCGATCGGACTTCCGGCGATTTTTTCGTTCTGACCATAAGCACTCCTAGAACGGCGGCTTAGCACGGGTTCACAGCGCGGTCCACGACGCTCCTGATGGCAAGGGTAACACGCATCCTTGAAACAAACCGACCGTCGGTCTATTTATACAGAACGGACTGGAAGCATTCAAGGAGCGTCTCGTGCAGCTGGCTCGTTTTGCAATCGGAGGGGCGATCATCGTCGCCATCGGCGCGGCGGTTTCCTGGTATCTGTTTCGCCCGGTTCCCGTGTCCATCGTCGCGCCAAAGCGCGGCGACGCGGCGGAGATCATCTATGCGGATGGCGTCGTGGAGCCCCGCACTTGGGCGAAGGTCACACCGACGGTCGCCGAACGGATCGTCGAACAATGCAATTGCGAAGGTGAACGTGTCGCCAAAGGCGATGTGCTCGCCCGCCTCGACGACACCGAGGCACGGGCAGCACTCGGCGAACTCCAGGCGCGGCTGACGCTGGCGCAGGAGGAGTATCGGCGTAAGCTGGCGCTCGCCGAACGCAGCACGATCAGCGCACAGGAGGTCGACCGGGCACGCAGCGAACTGGGCCAGCTCGAAGCCCTTGTCGCCGGCCGTCAGGCGCGGCTTGCGACCTATGTGCTGCGCGCGCCGAGCGCCGGCCAGGTGCTCCGGCAGGACGGCGAGATCGGCGAAGTCGCGGATCTCGGCACGGTACTCTTCTGGGTCGGGGAACCGAAACCGCTGATCGTCACCGCCGACGTCAACGAAGAGGATATTCCGCGCGTCGAAGTCGGTCAGCGCGCGTTGTTGCGATCGGATGCCTTCCCCAACCAGAAACTCGAGGCGACGGTCGACAGCATCACCCCCAAGGGCGACCCGGTGACGAAGACCTATCGCGTCCGCTTCCGCCTGCCCGACGACACGCCGCTTCGGATCGGCATGTCGACCGACGTCAACATCGTCGTGCGGGTGTCGCATGGTGCCTTGATCCTCCCGACCGTGGCGCTGGAGGGGACAAAGGCTACGGTGATCGACGGCAATCATGCCAGGATACGGGAATTGAAAACGGGCATACGCGGCGCCGACGGCGTAGAGGTTCTCTCCGGTCTGGAAGATGGCGCGCGCGTCGTCTCCCCCTTCCCGACCAGCCTTGCCGATGGCACGCGCGTCAAGGTCACGCCTGTGCCAGGAACATGAGCTCCCTATGCGCCTCATCCTCGACCTCGCACTGACCCACATCTCCGGCCGCGGCCGGCAGACGATCGTAGCGATGCTGGGTGTCGCGGTCGGCGTCGGGTTCTCCATCGCCATGGCGGCTCTAATGCAGGGCGGCCAGGACGATTTCGTCCGCCAGCTCGTCGACACCATGCCGCATGTCCAGGTGACCGACGAGCAGCGGACGGCGCGGCGGCAACCGGCAGAAGACCTGTTCGATGCAGCGGCCATTTCCGGCCTCAGGCCACGCGACGATCGGCGCGGCATCATCAACCCCACCGCAGCACTCTCCTGGCTCGATGGCTGGATCCCGGGCCGCTTTGCCGCCACCCTCAAGGCACAAGGCGTCATTCGCTATTCCGGCCAGGAGGTCGGTGCTGCCGTCATCGGCATCGATCCGCAGGCGGAACCCGGCGTCTCGCCGATCATCGGAGACTTCAAGGCCGGCAGCTTCGCCGCACTTGCCGCCGGTGGCAACAATGTGGTGGTCGGCGATACCATGGCCTCCCGGCTCGGCGCCAAGCTCGGCGATACGCTCACCGCCGTCTCTTCGGAGGGGCTCAGCCGCCGCTTCAAGATCGTCGGTCTTTTCCACACTGGCACGACGGCGCGCGACGAGGGCGAAGCCTATGTGCTGCAGAAGAACGCGCAGATCCTCTCGGCCCGGCCGAACGCGATCAACGAGATCAACATCAAGCTCGACGATCCGAACGCGGCGCCCACGGTGGCGCGCCGCATCGAGGCGGAACTCGGCTACAAGGCGGTCGCCTGGCAGGATGCGAACGAGTCGATCCTCGAGGCGCTCGTCGTGCGCAACGTCATCATGTACACGGTCGTTGCGGCGATCATGCTGGTCGCAGGCTTCGGTATCTTCAACATCATCTCGACGATCACGCACGAAAAGGCGCGCGACATCGCCATCATGAAGTCGCTCGGCTTCACCGAGGCAGACATGCGCATCCTGTTCGTGATCGAAGGTGTGGCGATTGCCACAGCCGGCACGCTGCTCGGCTGGACGCTCGGCTTCGCGATGGTCTACGCGCTCTCGCTCGTCCGCTTCGAGATATCCGCGACCGGCCAGGAGATGACCCGGCTACCGATCGCCTGGAGCATGCTGCACTATCTGATCGCCGCCGCCTTCGCGCTCGGATCGGCCGCCGTCGCCGGCTATCTGCCGGCAAGGCGGGCGGCCCGCGCCAATCCCGTCGACATCATCAGGGGCGCGACATGAGCACGCTGATCGAAACAAGGGATCTGACGCGCATCCTCAGGGAGACGGTGCCGGTCACCCTGGTGAAGGACATCTCTCTTGTTATCGGAGAGCAGGAGTTCGTCGCAGTCACCGGCCCTTCAGGCTCGGGCAAGTCATCGCTCCTCTACCTGCTCGGCCTGCTCGACCGGCCGACCGGCGGCACGCTCAGCATCCGCGGCCGCGACACGGCCCGGATGGACGAGGACGAAAGGGCCGCCACGCGGCTTGCCAACATCGGCTTCGTCTTCCAGTTCCATTTCCTGCTGCCGGAATTCACTGCCCGCGAGAATGTCGAGATCCCCATGCGCAGGCTCGGTCGCCTTGGCCGGAACGAGATGCGCCAAAGGGCGAGCGATCTGCTTGCAGCACTCGGCCTTGCCGATCATATCGACAAACGGCCAGACCAGCTTTCGGGCGGCCAGCGCCAGCGCGTGGCCGTGGCCCGCGCACTGGCCAACGATCCGCCGCTGATCCTTGCGGACGAGCCGACCGGCAGCCTCGACAGCCAGAGCTCCGAACAGGTCTTCAGGATCCTGGAAACGCTGGTGCGCGAGCGGGGAAAGACGGTGGTCGCAGTCACCCACGACCTCGACATGGCCTCGCGCATGGACCGGCGCCTTCAGTTGATCGATGGGCGCCTGACCACGGGGGCGGACAGGGCCGCGGTCTCAGGCGAAAACGAGTCGCCGCAAACCTGACGCCCGGCGAAAACCTCAACCGAGGCCGAAGACGACATCGCTTTCCGTGAGAACCGAAAGCGAGACGTCCTCGATCAGAATGCCCTCGGCATCGGAACCGTTGAAGGCGACGAACACGCCGTCGGCCGTATCGTGCGCGGCAGCGAGAAAATCGGCATAGCTGTGAATGCCGGTGGCGTCCTGGGCGTCCTCGGAAAAGGCGATCCGATCGCCCAGCCTGCCGTTGAAATCAAGGACGCGATCGAGACCGGCCTCGCCGGAGGTTTCCGACGACCAGAGAAACGTGTCGGCGCCGCTGCCACCCGTCAGCCGATCGGTGCCATTGCCGCCGCTCAAGAGGTCATTTTGCGAACCGCCGTCGAGGATATCCGCACCTTCACCGCCGAAGAGCTGGTCGTTTTCCGAGGCGCCGCTCAGCGTGTCATCTCCGCCGCGCCCGTCGAGGATATCGTTGCCGCTCGACGAATAGAAGGTGTCGTTGTCTTCGGCGCCGCGCAGCACGTCGTCGTAGCGCCCGGACGTGACGTTGAAATATTCGACATTGGCGAAGGTCAGTCCGGTATGCGTTATGCCGCGCGCCGCATCGAAAACCGTCGCTTCAGGCAAGCCGCCATAGTTGAGGTACAACAGATCCCGCCCGTCGCCGCCATCGGCCTCACCGAGGTAACGGGCATTGATCGTGTCGTTACCCGCACCGCCGCGCAGGATAGACGCGACGCCAAGCGTGCCGCTGCCGGGAAAGGTGTCCTGCAGCCAATCATCGCCAGCGCCGCCGTCGAGCACGTCGCTGCCGCCATCATTGGCGAGCGTATCCCGGCCGTCCCCGCCAAAAGCCACGTCGTCGCCAGCGCCCGTCTCGATCATGTCGTCTCCGGCGCCCGCATCGATATAGTCGTTTCCGTCCTCGCCATCGAACCGGTCACGCCCGGCGCCGCCTTCGAGATGGTCGTTTCCGGCACCGGCATCGACCCCGAGAGAGTTGAGATCACCCGCGCTGACCCGGTCGTTGCCACTGCCGAGCGCGAGACTCACTTCCTCAAATCCGCGCAGCACTGTGCCGGTTGAAGCCTTGCCAGCAGCGAAATCGATAGTCAGATCGCTCGTGCGCTCCATCTCGCTGATATAGAGCCAGTCCTGGCCCGCACCGCCGTCGATCTCGGCGGAGTAGAATGTGGAGATGATCCCATCACTGCCGTCGCCGCCAAAAAGACGGTTGGCACCGAGCCCGTCGGTGATCCTGTCGTCGCCCGCGCCGGCTTCGACGACATCGTTTCCGCCGGCAGTCTCGATGACGTCGTCAAGGGCGCTACCCGTAACACGGTCGCTTCCGCGTCCCGTCATCAGCACAACCCGCTCGACATCCTGATGCTGGACGAAGAGGTGCCGCTCCGTCTGCGTCCCGTCTCCGATAATGCCGTGACCATTCGCCAGGTTGAACACGACCGGAGCAGTCGATCCCGAAAGATCGACGACCAGCGTATCGTCTCCGGCACCACCAAGAATGGTGCTGCCCGCCCCGACGAGAACGAAGCGGTCGTTTCCATCGCCGCCATCGAGACGGTCGTGTCCGCCCGTATTGGTGATGACGTCATTTCCCGCGCCCGCATTGACGACGTCGATGCCGGCTCCGGTCGAGATCCGGTCGGCCGCGGCGGTCCCCGTGATCCGGTCGTCGCCGCTGCCGGCAAGAAGGCGCAGCCACTCGATATCGTGGAAGAAGACATGCCGGCTGACAGCGCTCGGATCCCCGACATAGCCATGGCCGCCGGCACCGTTGAAGACCATCCGCTCGGCGCTTTGCGAGAAGTCGACGACGAGACCGTCAAAACCCCTGCCGCCGGTAACGGCACCGCCGGTCCCGGTGAGAACGATCTGGTCACTGCCGTCGCCGCCGTCGATCCGGTCGTAGCCGCTCGAACTCGTCAACATGTCGTCATGCGCCCCGCCGTCGACAAAATCGTCACCGCCGCCGCCATCGATCGTATCGAAGCCGAAGAGGCCCCAGATGCGGTCGCTTTCCTCGGTGCCCTTCAAAACGTCGCCCGCAGACGAGCCTACGATCTTCGCCATATCGCTATCCTCTTCGATCGACTTAAGAATATGTTCAAAGACTCGAATATACATCCCGATTATGGAATGTATTACAGGGATGGCGCAAAGCAATATCGAATAAACTTTCCGAATATAGGCAATTTAATTTGAAATATATATTAGATATCCCGAGGCATTCGCCGAGTTTGACGAGATCTGGAAAAAGCTGCGGTCGGAAATTGTGCTGAGGGGCTTTTAAACTATACCCGGAAGACGAAGCCGGGCAAACGGATGCACCGGGACGTCATCGGGTGCAGGAGGGATCTTTTAGGTCCAGGGAGCCGGCGGCCTAGTCGACCTCGCCGCACCAGCGTCTGACGCTTTCGACCGAACCGTCGAACCGGGCCTCGAAGCTTGCTGCCGCAAGGATGGCTTGAAGCTGGAGCGTCTCGCTGCCGATATTGGTGAAGCCATGGCGGCGGAGCGGCGGCACGATAAGAGACCGGCCGGGCAAGACGATGATGCGCTCCTCTTCGATCCACATCTCGGCCTTGCCGGCGATCACCGTCAGGATTTCCTCAACGGGATGATGATGCGTCGGAGCGCCCGCGCCGGGCGCCACCCATTGCTCGAACAGGCACAATTGCGAGGCGCCGCTCACCGCGGAGATCACCATCCGCGTTTCGACGCCGGGGCGCCATAGCTCAACGGGCCAGTTCTCATGCACGATCACTTCCATGCCGGCCTCCCCTAGTCGATCATGGCGTTTGTCGCTGCGAGTTTAGCAGCACTGCTGCATCGGTACGATGGTGCGGTGTTGCTGATCATAGATCCATCCGCTTTCAGAGAAGCGAGCGCGGCTGCGACGACAGCCGGACGGGAAACAACAAAAAGGGCGGCGCTTGAGCGCCGCCCCAGAGGAGAGACTATTGGGCTCGGTCAGTTGATGACCCGGACCACCGTTCTCGACTGCGGTTCCACGATCACCCGCTGGTCGTTGACGACCGCATAGGCGTAACGCGGGTTTTGCGGAATCGGCGTCAGGACGACAGCCGACGGGATGGGCTTACCGACCACGATCCGTTCCTGAATGAGGACAGACGGTGGAGCCGGCTGCTGCTCGACATAGGTGACCACTTCCGGCGGCGGAGGCGTCAGCGCTGCACCGAGCGCGCCACCCACAACGGCGCCGACGCCGGCACCGATCGGGCCGCCGACGACAGCACCCGCTGCCGCACCACCGGCCATGCCTGCAGCCGTACCGGCTTGCTTGTTGGCGTCCTGAGCAAAGGCGGAGCCTGCCAGTAGAGCAGCAACAGCCGCCGTGATTACAAGCTTCTTCATGATCTCATCCTTTCGTTCGATCACAAACTCAACGAAAGGGATAATAAATTGTTCCAATATTACCTTCTTGTTTTCGGATCACGCTTGATAACTTCCGTTAACAGTCGCCTGCACAATCAAAACAAGCACGGACGAGGCCTTACATATTCCGACAAAGAGCAATTAGATACTTTATAATCGCGACCATATTCTATAGAAACGCCCGGTTCGCATGGTTCCATTTTGAAACCGCCGACTGACCCGTGAGCAGCGGGTTTCTGCCACACGGCACACGATCTGCCGCGCTAGTCGCGGGGCAACTTGCCAAGGAGCAGTTTGTTCCCCTCCCTGTTTCCGCAGCGCGAGCATTTGAGTGTTCGGCCGATGGAATTGAGGTGGATGCCCCATCCGTAGGTGCTGGCTATCACCCGACGGTCAATTCGCCCTTGATGCCGGCACTTCCCGCACTTCGCCACGAGCACATACCATTCCGGTAGCAGCTCCAGGGTCGAGCCGTAGTCGGCAGCATTTTCGCGCGGCATCAGGTCGATGCTTCGACGATGCCTCATGGTCAGTCCTCTCGAAGCTTCGTCTCGATCCGCTCATCACCGCACGCGGGCATCGGCGGCTTTCGGGCGGATTGCCCCCGTTGGAGCTACGCTAGGCGCCCAGGTATCGGCCCACCGGTCCCGCGTAGTCGTTATGTCTATCACCGTGCCGAACCGTCGAGCCGCAGCGAAAGCTGCACGCCGCCGCGCTTCAGCCGCGGCAGGGGCGGCGTCATGTCGATGCGTCCGAAGGTCCGCTTCCGCCACTCGGCTTCGCGTTCCCGCTTCTTCCGGGCGGCTGCAACGGCAGCCATGGCGCGTTCGATCACTTCTTCCGTATGGGTCATGGTTTCTGTCCGGCTCATGGGAAACCTCCATTTGTTCACGTTATGTTCTTATTTTAGCACTCCAATGTCAACTCCCTTCGCGAGGCCGGGCGAATCGCATGCAAAGGGATCGATGAATCACCCTCTCGTCAGCGGGCAGCAGACGGTCAAATCCGCCATCGCCAAGGCGACAATGGCCAAAAGATCGGTTTGTTCCGACGACCAATTTACCTTGTTTTTCAGTGCCGGAAGGCCCGCCGCGGGACCCGCCTCATTAACCTTCGCACTGCTGAATTAACCATTTGTTAACCATTTCTTCGATACACCGAGGCAACGGAAAATTTACCAAGATGAACGATGTGTTAACCGAATCCCGGCCGATCCGCCTCAAGGGGCGCTCCTTCCTTGCGCTAGCGCTGACCCCCGAGCTGCCCCTCGAGGATTGGCTCACTCGGCTCGACGATCTGGCTTCCCGCTCCGCCGGTTTCTTCCTCCGGCGGCCCGTCGTGCTCGACGTCAATGGCCTCGAAATCGATCGCTCGCAACTGCGCGAGCTCGTCGATCAGCTCGGCAAACGCAATGTCCGAATCATGGGCATCGAAGGCGCGCGACAGTCGCTGCTCGGCGCCGATCTGCCGCCGGCGATGAACGACGGGCGCCCGGCAGCCGACTACGAAGCGAAGATGGCGGAGCAGGCAGAAAAGGCCGAGGTGCCAGGAGCAGAAACGGAAGCCGTCATCACGGCCGAGCCGCTTGCCACCAAGGCAACACCCTCGATCGTCGTGACCCAGCCGGTGCGCTCCGGACAGTCGCTGTTCTTCCCGGAAGGCGACGTGACGATCATCGGCTCGGTCGCTTCTGGCGCCGAAGTCGTCGCCGGCGGGTCGATCCACATCTACGGCGCGCTGCGCGGCCGGGCGATGGCCGGCACCACCGGCAATGTTTCGGCACGGATTTTCTGCCGCAAGCTCGAAGCGGAACTGATTGCGATCGACGGCTTTTACAAGACCGCCGACGACATGGAGCAGCATCTGCGCGGCAAGTCCGTTCAAATCTGGCTCGACGGCGAAGCGCTCAAGGCGGGAACGCTCGGCTAGAGCGGGATGGGGATGGCCGGGCGGACACCGCCCGCATCCCGCTTAGGGTTCTGGGTCGATCCAGAACCATCGTGACGTAAGGCGAAGGCGTAGTTTAAATACTTGGAGAGATGAATGGGCAAGGTAGTCGTAGTTACATCGGGCAAAGGCGGCGTCGGCAAGACGACGTCCAGCGCCGCATTGGGTGCTGCGCTTGCGCAGAACGGCGACAAGGTCGTGGTCGTCGACTTCGATGTCGGTCTGCGCAATCTCGATCTCGTCATGGGCGCGGAACGGCGCGTGGTCTATGACCTGGTCAATGTGATCCAGGGCGAGGCCAAGCTTTCGCAGGCGCTGATCCGCGACAAGCGGGTCGAAACGCTTTACCTGCTGCCGGCCTCGCAGACCCGCGACAAGGACAATCTGACGCCGGAAGGGGTCGAGAAGGTCATCGCCGCCCTGCAGAACGCCTTCGACTGGGTGATCTGCGACAGCCCTGCCGGCATCGAACGCGGCGCGACGCTCGCCATGCGCCACGCCGATATCGCCATCGTCGTGACCAATCCGGAAGTCTCCTCGGTGCGCGATTCCGACCGCATCATCGGCCTGCTCGATTCCAAGACGTTGAAGGCCGAAAACGGCGAGCGGATGGAAAAGCACCTGCTGCTCACCCGCTACGACCCGCTTCGCGCCGAGCGCGGCGACATGCTGAAGGTCGACGACGTGCTCGAAATCCTGTCGATCCCGCTGATGGGCATCATCCCGGAGAGCGCAGACGTGCTTCGTGCATCCAACGTCGGCTCGCCGGTCACGCTGGCAGACAACCGCTCAGCGCCGGCGCTGGCCTATTTCGACGCAGCGCGCCGGCTGAAGGGCGAAACCCTGCCAATCACCATTCCCGGTGAAAAGCGCAGCTTCCTCGGCAAGATTTTCGGAAGGAAGGCGGCATGAATCTGTTCGGTTTCTTCTCCCGCTCCCAGTCAGCACCGGCCGCCCGCGAACGGCTGCAGGTCCTGCTGGCGCATGAGCGCGCATCCGCAGGCGATTCGGATCTCGTCACCAAGCTGCGCGACGAAATTCTGAAGGCGATCTCCAAGCACATGCAGATCGACGACGAAAAGGTCAAGGTGACGATGGAACGCGGCGCGCAGGTTTCGACGCTCGCGGTCGATATCGAGATCCCCTTTGACGCGAAGAAGGCGGCCTGACGGTCGCCCATTCGTTCCAGATGACGTCAAAGCGTCTCCCGATACCTTTAGCCGGACAATATCGACAGATGTTGTCCGGCTTTTTCGTGGAAGGTCAGAAGTCCGGCGCCACGCCGAAAACGAACTCCGCCTTGTCTCCCGACATGTTGTAGTACTGGTGATCGAAGCCCGCCGGAATGTAGAAGCCGTCGCGCGGATTGAGCTCGAACCAGACCTGGCCTTCCGCTTCCCTGTTCCGTTTCACCGACGACGGTCGCCCGCTTTGCAACCGTCCTCGGCTTCAACGATTTCCGTGACCTGAAGGCGTTCTTTCAACAACACCTGCGAAATGCGCGCACGGTATCGGCCTCACAATAGAGGACGCCCGTGCATTGACGCTCAGGCCGCCTGTTGCGGCAGCGGCCCGACATAGAGCGAACGCGGCCGGATAAGGCGGCCTTCCAGCGCCTGTTCGCGTGCGTGGGCGATCCAGCCGACGGTTCGGCCGATCGCGAACACGCCGGTGAAGGCTTCGCGCTGGAACTTCAAAGCGTCGAGCAGTAGAGCCGTGTAGAACTCCACATTGACGTCGAGCGGACGGTCGGGCTTGCGCACCTTCAGGATGGCAAGCGCCGATTGCTCGACCGCTTCGGCCAGTTGAATCCGATCGCGGTTTGCCGGGTCGGCGGCGATCAGCTGCTTCAACGCGCCTTTCAGCGCGTCGGCGCGGGGATCGCGGACGCGATAGACGCGATGGCCAAAACCCATCAGCCGTTCGCCGTGGTCGAGCGCCTCCGAGAGCCAGGCTTGCGCGTTCTCCGGCGTCCCGATCGCATCCAGCATGTCGAGCACCGGTCCCGGCGCACCGCCATGAAGCGGCCCCTTGAGCGCGCTGATCGCTGCGAGCACCGAAGACGTGAGACCGGCTTTCGTGGACGCGACCACGCGCGACGCGAAGGTCGAAGCGTTGAGACCGTGATCCGAAATCGTCACCAGATAGGCATCGAGCGCCGCCACTTCTTCCTTGCTCGGCACGCTTGCACCGAGCATTGCGAGAATATCGGCCGAATGCGAAAGCGACGGTGTCGGCGCGACCGGGGTTTCACCCTGCTTCAAGCGCAGTGCCGCAGGCAGGAAGACAGCCGGGGCGGCCACCAAGCGCAGTGCCGTATCGAGATCGTCTCCATCCGGAAGCCGGGCGATCAGCGCGCGCATGATGTCGACCGGCGGTAGTTCCAGCAACACATCGTCGATAGCGGGGACGTGGGCGAAGACCTCCACCCGCTTTTGCCCGAGGCGCTTCGCAAGCTCGGCCCGATCCGGCGTGGGCCCCAGCAGTCCGCCGAACAACAGGGCGACGACATCTTCATAGCGCGCGTGCCCGACCAGGTGATCGAGCGAGACGCCGCGGATGATCAATTCGCCGGCCTCCCCGTTGACATGGGAGAGCTGCGTTTCGGCGGCGACGACGTCTTCAAGTCCGTTCTTCATCATCAAGTTTCTCCTTTACGCAGAGAATGATCCGACCTAGATCTATTGACGTCAATCTTGATGCAATCAATCAATATGAAGACACTCTGGATCACCGCCGAAGAGGCGCTCGCCCGGCTCGGCAGCAAGCGGCAGACGCTCTATGCCAATGTCAGCCGCGGGCGCATTCGCGCCAAGCCCGACCCTTCCGACCCGCGCCGCAGCCTCTATCAGGCCGACGACGTGCACCGGCTGGCCGAACGCCATGCCGGGCGGCGGCAGGCGGCGGTCGTCGCCGCCGAAGCGATCCGCTGGGGCGAACCGGTTCTGCAGACGACGATCTCCAATATTGCCGGCGGGCGGCTATTCTATCGCGGCCGCGATACGGTCGAACTCTCCAGCGACGCGACGCTGGAGCAGGTCGCGGCTCTGCTTTGGCAAGCATCCGAGCCAGTGACCGTTCCCGCCGGAGATCATGGCGGCAGCCAATCGCGCCTGGCCGCAACGTTCGCGCGCCTGGCTGCACGGATCGAAGGCGACCTGCCGGCGCTCGGCCGCCGTCCGGCGATATTGAAGGCTGAAGCCGCCGATGTGCTTGCGAGCGTCGCGACGGGGATGGCGCCATCGCCAGAGCAGATGCCGCTGCACCGACGGCTGGCGCTGGGCTGGGGACGGCCGGAGGCGGCGGAGCCGATCCGCAAATGCCTGGTGCTGACCGCCGAGCACGAACTCAACGTTTCGGCCTTCGCGGCCCGGGTCACAGCTTCGTCCGGCGCGGCGCTTTCCGCCGCCACGCTTTCAGGACTTGCCACGCTGACCGGACCTAGACATGGCGGCGCCTGGCTCAGCGTCACGCGGCTGGCCGAACAGGCGGCGGCGAGCGGCGTGCGCGAAGCGATCCGGGGAATGCTCTCCTCCGAGGGAGTGGTCAGGGCCTTTGGCCACCGGCTCTATCCCGATGGCGATCCGCGCGCCAAGGCGATCATGGCAAGCTTCGAGGTGCCGGCGCTCTACTCCACCTTGGCCGAAGCCGGCGAGGAGTTGCTCGGCGAACCCGCCAATCTCGACTTTTCGCTGGCCGCCCTCGCAGCGGCCTATGCTCTCCCTGACGATGCGCCGCTCGTCATTTTCGCGCTTGCGCGCACCGTCGGCTGGCTCGCTCATGCGATGGAACAGGTCGAGAGCGGCGAGTTGATCCGCCCTCGCGCGCACTACGCCGGCTCCTAGCTATTTCTTCCACGCCCACGCAAACACGGGGTCGCGCGCCCCTTTCCGAGGCATGGGCGAGAAGAATAGTTTCCAGGAGAAAGCGCGGACAGCGTTTATTACATAAAATTAACAATTTGATTTTCCAAACAAGAGCAGAGAAATATTACATTATATTAACATGACTAACGCGCATCGGAGTATTACCTTCGAACCGAGGCTGAATATTGCCGGCGACCGCTTCGGCCGCGACGCGACAATAGAAGACGGCCTCGCAGGGAAGCTCCTCCCGCTTCCCGCGTTGAAGGAGATGCAGATATGCGCTCGCCCCTCAAGACCACCACCATCGCAACCCTCGCCCTCGTCGTTTTCGCCGGCGGCGCCTTTGCGGCCGATCACCACGACTTCGGTCGCGAGAGTGACAAGGGCGCCTACACGGGGGATTACTACCAGGGCATTTTCACCCAGGACGACATGACGGCCCCGGCCATGCCGGTCTACCGAGCACCGGTTCACATGGCATCGTCGCGCCTAGACCGCGTCCTGCATGAACTGAGGGTCGACAACCACCGGATCAATGCCGACCGCGAACAGGGCAAGCTGACCGCGGCAAACTACGCGAAGCTTGAACGCGAGGACGGCGCAGTGCGCGCCCAGGCGATCAAGACCGCCGCCGCCCACAACGGCATGCTGCCGACGCAATCCTATGCGCGGCTGCAGAACGAAGTTCGGCACCTCGACCGGGATATCGCCCGGATGGCGTGATCAACAGGCAGATGCCGCCCACCCGGCCTTCGGGTGGGCGCCACCGACGGTGCCGGGCTCGCTCCCTGAGCCCGGTCCCTCGGCAATCAACACAAGCCCTTACACGAAGCTGATCGAAGCAATGAGCCGTGTTCGCCTCCCAGGCCGGGGCGCACGCCTGAGATTTCTCGGCGACCTGGCAGCGAAAGGAACAAGATCATGTCAAACATTCTCATGAGGCACCGTGCTGCCGCGCTCCTCGGCGCAGCCGTCATCGTCGCGCCTTTGTCCATGGCAGCCTTTGCTGGCCATGACGCGGCTGCGGCCGCCGGAACCGGCCCGGCCGTTGCGGTGCCGCTTGCGTCCGGCGCCTCCTTCGCTCCGATCGTGTCGGCGGACAAGCCGGCGATCGTCACGATTACCACCGTAATCAAGGCCGACAACGCTGGTAACGACGAAACCTCGCAACTCGGCGGAAACTCGCCCTTCGACGAGCAGTTCCGCCAGTTCTTCCGCGACCAGGGCATTCCGCTGCCGGACCGGGCCCCGCAACAGCGCCCCGCGCAACGGGCCGAAGCGCTCGGCTCCGGCTTCGTCGTGGCCGCGGATGGCTACATCGTCACCAACAACCACGTCATCGACAAGGCGTCGAGCATCACGGTGACCCTTGACGACGGCACGCAAGTGCCCGCCAAGCTTGTCGGTGCCGACCCGAAGAACGATCTCGCCGTACTGAAGATCAAGCCCGCAAAGCCGCTTGCCACCGTTGCCTGGGGCGATTCCGACACCTTGCGGGTCGGCGACCAGGTGCTTGCGATCGGCAACCCGTTCGGCATCGGCACGACCGTGACCGCCGGCATCGTCTCGGCACGTGGACGCGATCTGCACAGCGGTCCCTATGACGACTTCATCCAGATCGACGCGCCGATCAATCGCGGCAATTCCGGCGGACCGCTGGTCGATGCTGCGGGTCGGGTGGTCGGCATCAACACCGCCATCTATTCGCCGAACGGCGGCAGTGTCGGCGTCGGTTTCGCCATTCCCTCGGATCAGGCGCAGAAAGTCGTCGCCGAGTTGATGAAGGACGGCTCGATCCAGCACGGCTTCATCGGCGTCGAAATTCAACCGGTGACCGCTGACATCGCCGATGCGATCGGCCTCCGTCAGGCAGAAGGCGCGCTCATCGCCGGCGTCAATGATGGAACACCCGCCGCCAGGGCAGGCCTCAAGGCTGGCGACATCGTCACCGCCCTCGGCGGCAGCCCGATCAAGTCGCCACGCGATCTCTCGCGCATGGTCGCCGACCTCTCGCCCGGCACCTCGAAGAGCTTGAGCGTCTGGCGGACCGGCAAGACCAGGGATCTCTCGATCACCGTCGGCCGCAACACGGGGGATCAACAGTAGCTATCGGTCGCCGCGAGGCGTACCTGTCCGGCCGCACGGCGGCCGGGCACAATTGTCAACGATAGCCTCTGGCGTTGATCGCCCCGCCCTCTTGGCCAGGCTTTTCTTCCCGATTTTGCTCGCGCCAGGATCCGGGACTGAGAGACGTCACCCGGCGGAATTCGCGATTGAAATTCGACTTCGTCTGAAAGCCGGATTCGAGCATCGCCGAGGTCACCGACATATCGGTCTCACGCAGCAGCCGGCAGGCTTCGGCAATTCGGAAATCGTTGATGTATTGAGAGACGTTCTTGCCGGCCAGCCGATTGATGGCGGTCGATATCTGCCGGGCCGGCAGGCCCGCGCGCCGTGCCAGGCGCGACAGCGTCAAGTTTTCGTCGCGGGCCAGTTTCTGGCTGACCAGCAACTGTTCGATCCGATCCAGGATCTCCCGGTCCTGCGGCACTGAAACCGGATCCTCATCGACGACCGTGCTGGCTACCGGAAACGCGCGCGCACGGTCCGCGACCATCGCGGTCAGGCCGATGAAGAGCAATCCCAGCATATTTCCGTTGCTGACGATGAGGCCGATATTCGCCCCCTTGGTCCATTCAAAGTCCAGAATGATCACAAGATCGAAAAGGGCCGAGACACAGAGCGAGACCGCGGCAATGACCAAAGCGCGGTGCGCCGCAACGGCGCCTTCGAAACGTGCTTCGTCCAATGCATCCGTGCCGGTGCGGGCAAGGCTCAAGAGCGCCAGCGCATATCCGACATATTCGACGATCAGGGCGAAGTCGATGTAACTCGGCGCGAGCAGCACGAGCATGAGGATGCCGATGGTCGGCGTCGCGTGCATCCACCCGGCGCCGGGAACGCTTCGCTCCTCGCTGCGGATCAGGCTGTGGAAACTCGCGAGCACCAGCGGCGGTACGCCGCTTGCGAGCACCGGCAGAGCAAATCGCAATGCCGCGACATCGTAGCCCCAGCGCAGGCCGACGACCACCGACTGGAGGGCACAGAGCGCCACCAAGGCGAGAAACGCCCGATTGCGCTTCGCGGGCTCGTCGCCGCGCAACATGACAACCAGCAGGATCAGCAACAGCAAGGCGACGACGAACGGCAACGGCAGGAAGATCAAGAGCGAGTCCTTTGGCGGGCAGATAACCTGGCAAGTCATGGCCCAGATCGCGATTCGGGACGACCTGAATCGCGATCAAGGACGCGAAGAGGCGCAACGCCGGCGACGATCGTCCGTCTTTTCCAACCCAGCGAGATGCCCATGCCCCTCCTCCAGTTTCTGCCCGCCGCCGCCTTCATCCTGGCCGTTGCCACCCCCTCGCATGCCCATGATGTCGGCGTGCGCGAAATCAGCGTTCCGGCTCCCGAACGGGGACGAGATCTTTCAGTCACCATCTGGTATCCCGCCGCGACCGGCGGCGAAACCGCCCTTGTCGGCGACAACCAGATCTTTAAGGGAACAGAGGCCGCAAGGGACGCCCCCTTCCTCCTGGGGCCGTTCCCCCTGGTCGTCGTTTCGCACGGCTCCGGAGGCCGCGTTCAAGCGATGAGCTGGCTGGCGACCGCACTCGCAGAGGCCGGTTTCATAGTCGCCGGCCCCAACCATCCCGGCACGACCAGCGGCGATTCGACGCCCGCCAATACGCCGAAGCTCTGGGAGCGCACGGCCGATCTTTCCGCCGTCATCGACAAGCTTACCGGCACCGGCGAATGGAACATGGTTATCGACGCCGACCGGATCGCTGTCCTCGGTTTTTCTCTCGGAGGCTCGACCGCCATGGAGATGTCCGGCGCTGAGGCAAGCCTCGATGCCTATGCCCGCTACTGCGACAGCTATAGGAAATGGGATTGCGCTTGGTTTGGCGGCGGCAAAGGCTATGTCGACGACATACCGGTCGCGGTCGGCAAGCTCGATCTTCGCACAATCGACAAAGCCCGCTTCGAACAATCGAATCTCGACCGGCGCATCAAAGCGGCAGTACTGGTCGATCCAGGTCTCGCCCAGGCCTATAGGGAAGAAAGCCTGAAGAAGATCGAGATACCGATGCATTTCATCAATCTCGGCAGCGCAGAGACCATCCCCCAGGCCGTCGCCTCCAAGCCTTTGGCGGCACTGACGCCAAAGGGCTCCTATGCGGCAATCGCCGGGGCCGACCACTTCAGTTTCCTGCCGGAATGCAAGGACGGCGCCGCCGAAGCGCTGAAATCCTTCGGCGAAGTCGACCCCATCTGCGAGCCGACCGAGCGCCCCCGCGCCTACATCCATGCCGATATCATCAGCCTGGCGCGCGAAGCCTTGCAGCAGAGCTTCGGGGAATAGCGGTTGGTGAGAGCGCAAGGCTGGCGGCGATGCGCACTCCGGATCGCCGCCCGGCCAAGCAGGACCGCGCTTTGCCGTCCCTTCTTCCAGAAACGGTACCTCGACACCGCAAGTGGATTCATCGGTACCAACCGCGAAATACATTGGCTTACAAAAAGCGCGCCCGGCCGACACACCGCCAATACACACTTCCGTTGAAATCAGGATGCTTCCAACGACGCCCACTCGATCAACGCTATGACGGAGAACCCCATGAAAACGCACCGCCTTATTGCCGCCGCCCTGCTGATCGCCGGCAGCGTAACGACGCTTCGCATGGCTGAGGCTCAGCAGATGCAGGGCATTCAGCGCACGGACCTGATCAAGAACGAGATCAGCGTGCCCGGACACGAGGCTGTGCAGGTCCGCGTCGATATCGACCCGGGCACCGCCTCGATCAAGCATTCCCATCCGGGCGAAGAAATCGCCTATGTGCTTGAGGGTTCGCTGGAATACCAACTCGAGGGCCGGGCACCGGTGACGCTTCAGGCAGGCCAGGCGCTGTTCATTCCCGCTGGCGTTGCCCATGTGGCTAAGAACGTCGGTACCGCCAAGGCATCGGAACTCGCGACCTACATCGTCACCAAGGACGCGCCGCTCGTCGTTCCAGTCAAGTGAGGTAGGTTGATGGGTTGGGCGGTGCTGCTGGTGAATCCGCCTTCAAGCGAGAAGGAATTCGAGCAGCGCCGCATTGAATGCCGGCGCGGACTCGATGTTGACGATATGCCGGCCGGGCAATGACAGATGACGCCCCTGCTGCACGCGAGCGGCGATGTTTTCGAGGTCGGATGGCGGACAAACCGGATCCCCGTCGCCGGAAATGGCGAGCACGGGACTGGCGATCTTGACGATTTCTTCTCGCAAATCCGCGCCCGCCAGCGCAGTGCAGCCGCCGATATAGCCATCGGTCGCGGTGGTGCCGAAGCTCTCGAGGACGCGACCGACGGCTTCACGATGGCTGGCTGCGAATTCCGGGCTGAACCAGCGTTCGGCCGTGGCGGCGGTCAAGGCCGCAAGGCCGTCCGCCCTGACGCTGTCGATGCGCGCGGTCCAGCCCTCGGGCGTGCCGATCCGCGCCGCCGTCGCGCAGAGCACGATCCTGTCCAGGCGCTTGCCGGCGTGCACGCCCAGCCATTGCCCGGTCAGGCCGCCGATCGACAGGCCGCAGAAATGCGTCTGTTCGATCTCCAACGCATCCAGAAGAGCCAGCACGTCATGGCCGAGATCGGCGAGCGTATAGGGCGGTGGCGGCACCGCGGAACGACCATGGCCCCGGCGGTCGTAGCGCAGCACGCGGAAATGCGGCGAAAGCTCCCCGATCTGGGCATCCCACATGGTGAGATCGGTGCCGAGAGAATTGCAGAAGAGCAGCCAGGGTGCGTTGCCGCTTAGGTCGCCGTCGATGCGGTAATGAAGCCGATGGCTGGGTAGGTCGAGATAGGCCATGAAACCGGCACTCCAATCAGGGAAGCCGCCAGCGAAGGCGGCTTCATGGTTGTTGGCGCGACGCTGCGCCTCATAGGCATACGCGCTGCGGCACGAGTCTCGCACGCGCAAAGGGATGGCGGCCGGATGCCTTCATGGTCCGGCCGCCATCGCCGTTCGTTAAGCCGTCGCCAGTTGCACGACCTCGTCGCGGCGGGCGTTGCTGATCGCAAAGACCAGCATGGCGAGCGCCGAGATCGCAGCCGGGATGGCGAAGATCGCGAAGTTCTGCTGCAGCGGAAACTCCTGCGCCAGGAGCACGCCGCCAAGCGTCGGGCCGACGATGGCGCCGATGCGACCGACGCCCGAGGCCCAGCCCAATCCGGTAGAGCGGACCGAGAGGTTATAGAGCTGCGCCACGCTGGCATAGAGCAGGATCTGCGTGCCGATCGTGGTGGCGCCGGCGACGAACACCATGAGGAACAGGAGGGTCGCCGGCGGATTGAAGCCGATCAGCGCGATCGACAGGGCTGCCGCGACGAAGAATCCGACCACCACCTTCGGCAGGCCGAACCGGTCGCCGAGCCAGCCGCCGGCAATGGCGCCGACCATACCACCGAAATTCAGCGAGAAGAGGCTGAGCAGGCTTGCCTTCTCCGCATAGCCGGCTTCCTGCAGCACCTTCGGCAGCCAGGACGACAGCAGGTAGACGAGCAGCAGGCAGCAGAAGAACGCGACCCACAGCATGATCGTGCGCAGGGTGCGCTGATGGCGGAAGAGTTCCAGGACCGACGCCGAGGCGCCCTTCGTTTCGGCGAAGACCAGCCTGTCGGCCGCACCGATACGCACGCCGGGATCGATCTTCTGATAGATCCGCTTCGCTTCGTCCTGCTTGCCCTGACGGATGAGGAAACCGAGCGATTCCGGCAGCTTCCAGAGGACCACCGGCAACAGAAGCAACGGCACCGCGGCGATAAAGAACATCGGCTTCCAGCCATAGGATGGGATGAGGCCGAGGCCGAGGCCGGCCGCCACCATGCCGCCGACCGAATAGCCGGAGAACATCAGCGCCACCAGGGTGCCGCGCAGACGCTTCGGCGCGTATTCGTTCATCAGTGCCACGGCATTCGGCATCAAGCCGCCGCAGCCGAGACCGGCGAAAAACCGGAAGATCTTGAACTGTTCGGGCGAACCGGCAAGCCCCGTCAGCAAGGTCGAGACCGTGAACAGCACGAAGCTGATGGCGATGCCCTTCTTACGGCCGATCCGGTCGGCGAGCGGGCCGAAGATCAGCGCCCCGAACATCATGCCGAACAGTGCCCAGGCCTGCAGCGCGCCGGCCTGCGGCTTGCTCAGTCCCCATTCGGCGATCAGCGTCGGCAGCACGGTGCCGGCGACGAAGACGTCATAACCGTCGACAATCAGCAGCAGCGCTGAGAGCGCAACCACCATCCACTGGAAGCCCCCAAGGGGGCTCCCGTCTATTGCCTCATTCACATCGATAGAGCGCATCATCTCCTCCCCAGGTCGTTGCGCGTTTCAGATAGAGAGCCGTCAGCCGAGATCGCCGCCGGCGACCGGCAGCACGCTGCCGGTGATGTAGGAGGCCTCGTCGGAGGCCAGGAACAGAATGGGTGCCGCCTGCTCTTCGATGCTGCCGTAGCGCTTCATGAAGCTCGACTGCTTTACCTGGGCGACGACGTCGCCCATCCAGGCCCTCTCGGCGTCGCTGTCGCCCGCGGCATTGCGCGGGACACGGCGTGGCGGCGCCTCCGTCCCACCCGGCGCGGTCGCGACGACGCGGATGTTGCGCTCGGCAAGTTCCATCGCCAGCGACTGGGTGATGGCGTTGACACCGCCTTTCGCCGCGGAATAGGGCACGCGGTGAATGCCGCGCGTCGCATTCGAGGACACGTTGACGATGGTGCCGGCGCCGCGCGCAAAGAGATGCGGCAAGACGGCATGACAGCAATAGAGCGTCGGCATCAGCGAGCGGCGGATTTCCGCATCGATCTGCGACGGTTCGAATTCGGCGAAGGGCCGCATGCGGATCGCCCCGCCGACATTGTTGATCAGGATGTCGATGCCGCCGAAGCGTTCGGCGGCAAAGCACATCGCCGCAGCGGCGCCCTCGTGGGTCTCGAGATCGGTGTTGTAGGCTGCCGCCCGATCGCCCCCGGCCTCCGCCGCCACCTCTGTGACGAAGTCGGCGCGGTCGACGAACAGCACCTTGCCGCCTTCAGCCGCAGCACGCAGCGCCACAGCGCGGCCGATGCCCTGAGCGGCACCTGTGACCACGAGCACCTTGCCGGCAAAGCGCCCTTCAAAACGGGCCGCGCTCATGCCGCCTCCTTCGCCAAGACGTTCGGCGTGAACTTCTCGTAGTGGAAACTGTTGGGCACGATACCGGTGTCGTCGAGGTGCTTGCGCACGGCGTCGACCATCGGCGGCGGACCGCAGAGATAGACGTCGACGTCGCCGCCATTGAGCAGCTCTTCCGGCATGTGCTGGGTGACCCAGCCCTTGCGCGGATGGCTGGAGGCAGCGTCTGCCACGACTGTGCTGCAGGTGAAATTGGCAAGCCGTTTGGCATGGGCCTCGATCTCATCGACAAGCACGAGATCCAGGTCTCGGGTGACGCCGTAGATCAGGTGGATCTTCTGCTGCGCGTTGGCCTGGGCCAGCACTTCGAGCATCGACAGGAATGGCGCAAGACCGGTGCCGCCGGCTAGCAGCAGCAGGGGGCGTTGGACTTCTCTCAGATAGAAGCTGCCGAGCGGCCCTGTCAGCTCGAGTTTCGTCCCGATTTCCGCGCGCTCCAGCCAGCTGCTCATCAGGCCGCCGGGGATCTTCTTGATCAGGAAGCCGAGACGCTGTTCACCCGGAGCCGAGGAGAAGGAATAGGAGCGACTCTGGCCGCTGCCGGGCACATCGATATTGACGTATTGCCCCGGCAGAAAGGCGGGTGCTGCGTCCACGTCCAGCTCCAGCACGATCGCCGCATCATTGTGCGGGGTGACCCGCGCAACCGTTGCCGCGAACTTCTGCTGCCCGGTCTTGCAGGCGGCCGAGGTCGTCGGCACCGCGATGACACAATCGCTCGACGGCTTCATCTGGCAGGTCAGCACCAGACCGCTTTCAGCCTCGTCCGATGTCAGCGCATCGTCGATGAAGTCGTCGCCGAGGTCATAGGCACCGCTTTCGGCGCGGCACTTGCAGGTGCCGCAGACACCGTCGGAACAGTCCATCGGCAGGTTGATCTTGTTGCGGAAGGCGGCGTCGAGCACCTTCTCGTCGTCCCTACATTCGACGAAACGGGTGACGCCATCCTCGAAATTCAAAGCGATCCTGTAGCTGGCCATGGTTGCTCCTCCCAATCCCTTGTCGTCAGGCGGCGGTCATCAGATGTGGTAAACGTCGATGACCTGGCGGATGTAGTCGTTCTTCAGCACGATCTTCTTTTGTGAAATCACGAGCTCTTCGCCGCTTTTGCGCAACGTCACAAACATGGTGCCGAAGAAGTGGTCGGTGACCTTGTAGCGGTGGTTGAGCGTGTGGAAGTTGTAGCGGACATCCACTTCCTCGCCACGGTCGGCCAGCAACTCGACATTGGTGACGTTGTGGCTGGTGCGCGGCTCTGGCGTGGAGGCGCCCGAGCGTTCGGTCTTGATGCGGAAGACGCGATCCTCCAGGCCGTCGCGGCTCGGATAGAAGATCAGCGAGATCTCAGACTGCGGATCTTCGGTCAGCTGATCGTCATCGTCCCAGGCCGGCATCCAGTAGGTGACGTCGGGCGCATAGCAGGTCAGCCATTCGTCCCATTCGCGGTCGTCGAGCAGGCGCGCTTCGCGGTAGAGGAAGGCGCAGGCGGTGTCGTAGGAGATGCTCATGCGACCGCTCCCTTCGTCTCGGAGGCAAGCGCGTTGCGCATCACCTTCGCCCAATATTCGTGCTGGCGGACGAACAGGCCTTCGTCTTCGCTGCGCTCGCCCGAGAGCAACGGTTCGAGGCCCATGCGCTTGGCATTGTCGTCCGGACCGTCAATCCAGAGCGGCGCCCCGCGTGACAGGTCGTTCCAGAGCGCGGTGATGCCGGCATAGCCCTGCTGGCAGGCGCGGAATTCTTCGAGATCGTCGGCAGTGCCCATGCCCGAGACGTTGAAGAAATCCTCGTATTGGCGGATGCGCAGAGTCCGGTCTTCAGCACTTTCGCCCTTCGGCGCGAAACAGAAGATGCTGATCTCGGTCTTGTCGACGCTGATTGGACGGGTGACGCGGATCTGCGTGCTGAACTGGTCCATCAGGAACACGTTCGGATAGAGGCAGAGGTTACGCGTCTGGTTGACGATGAGATCCGCCTTCACTTCGCCGACGCGCGCCTTGATCTCCTCACGGGCGTGGAAGACCGGCCGGACCTCGGGGTTCATGGTGTTGGTCCAGAGCAGAATATGGCCGTTGTCGAAGCCGTAGACGCCGGCAATCGAGCGGCTCCAGCTGCTCGCGTCGACCGCCTTGGTGCCCTCCTCGTGGCGGCGGCCCATGGTCGCGGCATAGTTCCAGTGCACGGAGCTGACGTGATAGCCGTCGCAACCGTTTTCCATCTGCAGCTTCCAGTTCCCATCGTAGATGTAGGAGGAATTGCCGCGCAGCACTTCGAGCCCGTCGGGCGCCTGGTCGACAATCTGGTCGATGATGACCTTGGTCTCGCCGAGATAATCCTCGAGCGACGAGACATCAGGATTCAGGCTACCGAAGAGGAAGCCGCGATAGCTCTCGAAACGAGCGACGCGCTTCAGGTCGTGCGAGCCATCTTTCGCAAATTGCGGCGGATATTGCGTGGTCTTCTCGTCCTTCACCTTCAGGAGTTTGCCGGTGTTGGAAAAAGTCCAGCCGTGGAAAGGACAGGTGAAGCTGCCCTTGTTGCCATGCTTGCGCCGGCAGAGCATCGCGCCGCGATGGGCGCAGGCATTGATGACCGCGTGCAGTTCGCCTGATTTGTCGCGGGTGACGACGACAGGCTGGCGGCCGATATAGGTGGTGTAATAGTCGTTGTTCTCGGGGATCTGGCTCTCGTGGGCGAGGTAGACCCAATTGCTCTCGAAGATGTGCTTCATCTCCAGCTCGAAGAGGTCTTCGTTGGTGAAGATATCGCGGCGGCACCGGAACATCCCGGTCTCATGATCGTCCTCGACTGCGGTGGCGAGCAGATCGTCGAGGGCCTGGGTTTTGTCGATAACTGCAGACATGGTTCTTCTCCCGCAAACGGCTGATCCGTGCTCGGTTCGGCTATTGCAACAATGTCGGTGTGGGGGCGGCGGCTCAGTCGGCCGCCGCAACAATGATCAGGCGGCGGCGCGCCTGCGCTGCTCGTTGATCTGGTTGTCGACGCCATTCACCAATGAGGTGAGATGAATGTCGAATTCGATCTCGGCGAAGGGGCCGGAGAGACCGTTCGCCTTGATGCTTGCCTCGTCGGTCCGCTCGGTAACATCGGGCACCAGGCCGTCGCGGGTCGCATAGGCGAAGTCGTCGTTGACCAACGGATCGCCGGCTATGTTGATCTGGGTCGTCAGCTTGCGATGACCGTCGGCGCTGATGAAGAAGTGAATATGCGCCGGGCGCTGGCCGTGACGCCCGAGCGCCGAAAGCAGCTGTTCGGTCGGGCTGCCCGGCGGCACGCCGTAGCCGTGCGGCACAATGCTCTGAAACTTGTAACGGCCCTTGGCGTCGGTGACGATCGTGCGGCGCATATTGAACGGCGCCTGCACACCGGTCGGGTCGAAATGCGAATAGAAGCCGCGGGTATCACAGTGCCAGACTTCGACCGTCGCACCTTTCAGCGGTTGGCCGGCGGAATCATAGACGGTGCCGTGCATGATCAGCGGGTGACCGTTGGTGTCCCGGCCGTCATCAAGACGGGCGAAGCCTTCCGATGCCGGTGCGCCGGCGACATAAAGCGGCCCTTCGATGGTGCGCGGTGTCGGATTCTTGATGCCGAGCTCCTCGTCGATAGCGTCGAGACGTTCGTCGAGGAAGTGGTCGAGGCCGAGGCCGGGCGAGATCAGGCCGGCCTGGCCGGCAGCACCGATTTCGTTTAGCCAGGCAATGCCGGTCCAGTATTCGTCCGGGGTGATGTCGAGATCGTCGATCGCCTTGAACAGGTCCGACATCAGCCGGTGCACGATCTCTTTGACGCGCGGGCTGCCGCCGTCCTTGTCGAGGCCGCTCAGAACCTTCAGGAAACCTTGCGTCTCCGGCTTGTCGAAAATCTTCACGCTCATGATAAATCCTCCACTTGGATAGTTTGAAAGCGGGTGCCGCCTGCCAACCTCCCGGCGGCGGCCGAACGAAATCTCAGGTGTCATCCTCCCGGACTGACGACGGATGCCGAAGCAGCGGCGTCACCTCGATGTCCATGAATTTGAACAGCGGCAGACCCGAGAGGATCTCGTGCAGCTCGGCATTGTCCGTGACGTCAAAGACGCTGTAGTTGGCGTACTGGCCGGCGATCCGCCAGATATGCCGCCACTTGCCGCTCTGCTGCAGCGCCTGTGAATAGGCCTTCTCTCGCGCGAGAATCTGGGCCGCCTCTTCAGCGGGCAGGTCATGGGGAATGCGAACATCCATTCTGACGTGAAACAGCATCAGCCGATCCTCACTTCGCAACACTGATGGTCTTGCGCAGCCCTTCGCGCGCAAAGAACTTCAACCGGTCTTCGTCGAGTTCGACGCCCAAACCCGGCCCATCCGGCACCGTCAGTTCGAAGTCGCTGTAGTCGAGGGGCGTTGCCAGGATTTCCTCCGTCAGGAGCAGCGGACCGAAAAGCTCGGTGCCCCACTGCAGATTGGCAAAGGTCGAAAACACATGGGCGGAGGCCACCGTGCCGACAGCGCCTTCGAGCATCGTGCCACCGTAGAGCTCGATGCCGGCGGTATCGGCGATCGCCGCCACGCGCTGCGCATTGAACAACCCGCCGCTCTGCTCGATCTTGACCGCGAAGACGTCAGCGCCCTTGGTCTTGGCAATCTCGAAGGCCGATTCAGGCCCGGTAAGGGACTCGTCCGCCATCAGCGCCACCGGGAAGCGGCGGACCAGTCGGTTGAGCGCTGCCGTCGACGCGACAGGCTGTTCTACCAGTTCGCAACCGGCATCGGCGAGCGCCGCCATGCCGTAGGACGCCTCGAATTCGCTCCAGGCCATGTTGACGTCGACGCGCACCGCACCGCGGTCGCCCAGCGCCTGCTTGATCGCCGCCACATGGGCGATATCGTCCTTCAACGGCTTCGCGCCGATCTTCAGCTTGAAGATCCGGTGGCGGCGAAGGTCGAGCATCTTTTCGGCCTCGGCAATGTCCATGGCGGTGTCACCGGAAGCGAGCGTCCAGGCGACCGGCAGCCGCTTGCGCAGCGCTCCGCCCAGGAGTTCGCCGACCGACAGGCCGAGACGCTTGCCGTGGGCGTCGAGCAGCGCCGTTTCGACCGCGCTCTTGGCGAAACGGTTTTCCTTCACCGCTTTGCCGATGCGCGCCATTAGCGCCTTCACGCGGGTCACGTCCTCGCCGATCATGACAGGCGCGAAATAGGTATCGATCGCCAGCTTCATGCTTTCGGGGCTCTCGCCACCATAGGCGAGACCGCCGATCGTCGTGCCTTCGCCGATCCCGACGGTGCCGTCGCTGCAATGGACCTTCACCAGCATCAGCGTTTGGCCGGTCATGGTCGCGACTGAGAGCTTGTGCGGCCGGATCGTCGGCAGATCGACCAGTATCGTTTCGACCCGTTCGACGACGGAGACGAAGGCTGCAGTCGGAGAGATGGGTGCAAGGGTCGTGTTCATGGCGTGACTGTGCGCCGCGCACTGGGTGGCGTCCAACACCAAATAGGTTCTCTATGATACCTTCATGGTATAGTGCGATAGAGATTTCGCAGATTCATGCGGTTACCGCACTGCAACATACCGCAATGGTAGGAAAATGAGGGCCTGAATATGGATCTGCGCCAGCTTCGCTACTTCGTCGCCGTCGCCCGTGAGCGCAACTTCACCCGCGCCGCCGAGCAGCTGCATATCGCCCAGCCACCCTTGAGCCGGCAGATCCAGCTTCTGGAGGAAGAGCTGGGCGTGCCGCTGATCATCCGCGCGAGCCGTCCGGTCCGGCTGACGGAGGCGGGCCGGTTGTTCTACGAGCAGTCGCTGCAGATTTTGGGGAGAGTCGAGCAGATGGTTGAGGCCACGCGCCGCGTCGGTCTCAACCAGAACCGCGTCCTGTCCATCGGCTTCGTCGCCTCCACGCTCTATGGCGGGCTGCCGACACTCGTGCGCAAGCTGAGGCAGAATGCGCCGGAACTCGATATCCGGCTATTGGAGATGGTGTCGGTGCAGCAGATCGCCGCGCTCAAGGAGGGCCGAATCGATGTCGGCTTCGGCCGGCTTCACCACAGCGATCCCAATGTCGTCGGCATCCTCATGCGCGAAGAGCGCCTCGCCGTGGCGATACCCGAGGGCACGCCGCTAGCCGAAGACACGTCGCCCTTGCCCTTGAATGCGCTCGCCGGCCAGAAGCTGATCGTCTATCCGAAGGAGCCGCGGCCGAGCTATGCCGACCATGTGCTGAGCCTGCTTCATGCCCACGATGTGCGCCCTGCCGAGGTGCATGAAGTGCGGGAGATCCAGAGTGCCCTTGGCCTCGTCGCCTCGGAAGCCGGTCTGTGCATCGTCCCCTCCTCGGCGCGTCAGGTGCGGTCAGACGTCCACTACCGCATGATCGAGGGGGAACGCGCGACCTCTCCTGTCATCCTCAATCACCGGGTCGGCGACAATTCACGCCACATTGAGCTGATCAAGCAGTTGATCGAAGAGATGTATGCGGAAAACCCGCCTTGGCTTGGCCTCGAGCACAATCTGCCATTCCGGCCCTCCTTCGTTAAATGACGGGGTCCGGCACGCACGCGCCATGCGTTCGGTTGCCCGAAGGGTCTGCGCTCTCAGCCCACACATCCAGCACCAACTGCCGAAGCAAAAGCGCCTCCGCCCACCGGTCCGTCGTGTCGTGGCCGTCCCTGTCGGTGATCGCATAGGGTCTGGGGCCGAGCTCGCAGGTCATGACCAGTTCGGCATCGTCGGCGGCACGGGATCGCCAGTGGCGAAAGCCGTAGGCCCACCAGTCGCGGAAGAGATCGACCCAGGGGCGATGCTGCGGAAAGGACATCTCGATCTGGATCTGCTGGCACGAGCCGACGCGGCCGTGGAAGGCCTGGGCGTTGTGGAGGATGCGCCGGACCTGGGCGTGGCTTTCCTCTTCGACCGGAAAGGCAAACTCGCGGCCGACCAGATAGTGCGAGAGATCGGCGAGCAGCGGCAAATCGGGGCGCCGGTCCAGCAGGTCCAGCGTGAACAAGAGGTCGCTGGTGATCCGGTGGCGATGGGTTTCGACATAGACGGCGACACCCGCCCTTTCGGCGAGCCGCATCCATCCGTCCAGAAGCGGCAGGCAATCTTCCACCCGGCGCGGGCGGACGTCCGCCTGCAGGTCGATGTGGCTGACAGGAAATTCGCTCGCCAGTTCCAGGGTCGGGCGCAGGTCCTCGACGCTCCGGGGAAAACAGACTCCCTCGATCTTCAATCCGGTGCCGCGGATCACTTCGTTGAGGCGGACGACGTCATCACGGTTGGTGTAATGCGCGCTGATGCCGTCGAACCCGGCCTCGACGATAACAGCGATGTTTTCCTCGAGACCGCGTTCGCAGCCGTCCGCATGCCGGCGCTCCATCGCCCAGAGCGACTGAAAGACAAGCAACTTCTGCATCAGGCCGCCCGCGCGTTCTTCAGAAGCGCCTTCAGGTTCACGCCGGGATCAGCAAGCGCTGCGGGGTCTGGATTGATACCGGCGGCAATCAGCATCTCGGCGAGCTTGATGTCCCTGGCGACGCTATTGCAGGAACCGAGGCCCGCCGCGGCAAGGAGGCGCCCATCGTCCAGGTAGAACTCCAGCTCGCCGCCGTCGAGTTGGCGGATCACGCTCTGATGCTCCGGCTGCGGCAGGCCCGCGACCTGCAGACCGAGATCGTACTGGTCGGTCCAGAACCAGGGGATTGCGCCAAAAGCTTCCTTTCCGCCGACCATGTTGCGGGCCGCGGTCTCCGCCTGGCTGCGCGCATTGCGCCAGCTCTCGAAGCGAATGTACCCGCCGCCCGGCTGCGCCACCGCGGCGCAGTCACCGGCCGCAAAGATGTTCGGGTCACTGGTGCGAAGAAAACTGTCCGTCAGGACGCCGTTTCCGGTGGCAAGGCCCGCCGCCTCGGCGAGCGCCACATCTGGCAGAACGCCGATCGCCGCGACGACGATATCGGCAGGCACCGCGCTGCCATCGGCGAGGAGAACGGCATCGTCGGTGATCGCGGCCATCCCCTGACCGAGATGAAACGCAACGCCTTCATCCTGATGCCGCGCATGGAGCTTGGCGGCAAAGCGCGGTGGAACCGCGCGTCCGAGCGGCTTAGCCGCCATCTCGATAACGCTGACGGTTATGCCTTTGCCGCGCAGAACGGCCGCGAGCTCCATGCCGATCAGACCACCACCGATGATGGAGATACTTTTTCCCGGGTCGGCGCTGGAGAAGATTGTCGCCGCATCCGCATAGGTGCGAAAGTCGAGCGCGCGCTCAGCCCCAGGGCATGTCAGCCGCCTCGGGCGAGCGCCGGTCGCAAGCAGCAGCTTGTCGTATGTAAGCGTCCGCCCGTCGCTGAAAGCGACAGACCGGGTATCCGGATCGAGGCTCAGGGCCGATACGCCCTGGAGGTAGTCGATGCCGGCAGCCTGGAGCGCCTCGGCGCCGCAGATCGGCTTCATCTGCACCGCGCCGTTGAGCGGCTTCGACAGTGGCGGGCGCTCATAGGGCAGATGCGGTTCCGTGCCGACCAGCGTGACGCTGCCGGTAAAGCCCGATTCACGCAGCGCAAAGGCCGCGCGGGTGCCGGATTCCCCGGCGCCGATGATGACGATGCCATTCATGGCTTGCTCCAAAGATCATAAGTTGGAGCGGGATGCGGGCGGAAAACCGCACGCACTGTTCCTCATCCCGCTCAGGAAAGGTGGCCGGCGCAGGCAGGAGAAATGCGCCGGCCGGGAGGATCAGTTGCGAGTCGCGTAGTCGGCCATGTTCTTGGGCGTGACGAGCTCGAAGGGAACCATCACTTCGCGTTCGACGGCCTTGCCGCGCGCCAGCGCGACGGCAGCATCGAGCGCGCTCGCCGACTGGCCCTTGGCATTCTGGAACACCGTCGCATCGAGATCGCCCGCGGCCATAGCGGCGAGACCATCCTGCGTCGCATCGATGCCGACGACGATCACGTCGTCCATCGACACGCCGGCGGCTTTGAGCGCCTGTATGGCGCCGATCGCCATTTCGTCGTTGTTGGCAAAAACCACGTCGATCGGGCGCCCGGCCGTGATCCAGTTGGTGGTAAGGTCCATCGCGTTGGTGCGCGTCCAAGCGGCGGACTGCTCGTCGGCGATGGTGGCGCCCTTGCAGTCGCCGGCAGCCAGCGTCTCCTTGAACGACAAGGTGCGGTCCCGCGAGGCCTGGTGGGCGAGATCGCCCATCAGGATATAGACCTGCGCGTTACCGGCCTTGCCCTTTTCCTTGAGCAGCGAACAGGCGGCCTCGGCGCCCAGCTTGCCGGAGTCCGTTTCCCGGCTTCCGACATAGGCCTGCTTTACCGGCAACTGGGCGACATTGTCCGGCTGGAGGTTGAGATAGACGAGCGGGATGCCTGCCTTCTCTGCCGCCTCGCTTATCCCTGGAGCGGCGGAGGTGTCGGCGAGCGTGGTGATGATCGCGTCGACGCCCGACGCGATGAAGTTGTTTACCTGGTTGAGCTGCTTGGAGATGTCGGTCTGGGCGTCCTCAATCTGGACATTGACGCCTCCGGTTTCCGATGCTCTGGCGCTGATGCCTTCACGCAGCAGCGTCTGGAAGTTGTTGTCGAAGCTCTGCATCGAGACACCGATCGTCTCCGCCGAGGCAGCACTTCCCATCAAGGCGGCAAGAGCAGCCGCCAGGTACATGGATTTCATGATTTCCTCCCAATGGGTGCCGGATCACCCGAGTGCATTCCGGGGGTCCCACGGACCCGATCAATGCTCGAGTGGTTCGAGCGCGCGGTAAGCGCGGGCCCTAACCGAGGGCCACCCGAACCTCGCCGTCGACGATTTCGGCGGGATAGGTCTTCAGGTTCTCGCAGGCAGGAAGCCTAAGGGCTTCGCCGGTGCGGTAGTCGAAGGCGCCGGAATGCTTGGGACATTCCACTTCGAAGTCCATGACCAGCCCATCGGCGAGATGGATCGCCTCATGGGTGCAGAGACCGGCGGTGCAATAGACGCTGTCATCCGGCCCGCGGTAGACCGCGTAGGTGCGGCCGGCGTGGTCGAAGCGGATCGCCCCTTCCTGCTCGATGTCATCCAGTTTGCAGGCTGGTACCCAGGTGATCACGTTGCTCATTCTGCTGCCTCCCCGATCGTGTTGCGCGCCTTGCGGGCTGCGAGTTTTTCCTTGCGCTTGCGGTAGCGCTCCTGCATCCGCGCCTCGCCTTCTTTGGAGCCGTCGTGCCAGGTGCCGAACCAGCGATCGAGCGGGATCAGGGCGTCGCCATAATTCACCTCGAAATACTTGTGGTGCAGGTAATGCGCATAGGCGTGGCTATCGACGAGTGTCTCTTCGCCGACCTCGACCTTGTCGAAGCCGACATGGCCGGGAATGGCGCCGAAGCCCGCATAGTGAAGTTGGTAGAGCATCAGGATCGGGTTCGACGGCAGCACCAGGTGGTAGAAGGCGGTGCCGAAATAGAGCAGGTGCTCGACCGGATGCATCGACAGCGAGGACCATGGCGACGGGTTCACCGAATTGTGGTGGACCGAATGCACCCACTTGTAGAGCAGCGGCGTGTGGATGAGCCGGTGGATGCAGAAGAAGTGGAACTCGTGGATCACAGGCACGACGAGCGCGACGAAAGCGAGCGTCCAGGGATTTTCCGCGAAGCTCAGCCAAGGCGCATAGCCATTGGCATAGGCCCAGAGCATGGCGACCTCGACGGCGGTCCAGATCGTCACGCCTGAGAGAAAGGTGCGCAGGATGTTGTCGAGGTTCTGGCTCTCGAACCAGAAAGCCTTGCTCTTCTGCTCGGCCGGGAATTTGCCATTGTACTTGAAGCGGTTTTCCTGCCGTTTCAGCACGTAGAGGTGCAGTTCGAAGGCGCCGTAGAAGAGGAAGACGCAGACCGCGTTCACAACGTAGAGCCATGCGATCCAGCCGATGCTCAAAGTCTGCATCGTCTCGATCGGCGGGATTACCCAGGCCCAGTAGGCGACGGCCGAAGCGGCGAAGATCGCGTTCCACGGAAAGAAATAGTGCGGCAGCCACTTCAGGAGCGCCAGCAGTTTGGGCGGAAAGGCAAACAGCGGCGCCGTTTCGATCGGCTGGTTCGGTGCCCAGTCGCCTCGCTTGTTGCGCGTTCCATACTTCAAGTCGTCCATAACGCTCTCCTCCCGGCGGATCGCGGGCGTTCCGCACAAATTCCGATGAAGGAGAGCGCCTTCCGGTTCGCTCGGGACCGCGCTCTCCTTCTTGATAAAAATCTAGCAGGAGGCGTTCTGAACGGCGAAGCCTTGTTTGATCAAATCAGATCAAAGGCTCTCGGCGGTGATGGTGATGAAGCGAATAGGCGCCTTGTCCGGTTCCAGCTCTGAAAGGCCGATCCGGCGCAGCACAAGGTCAAGGGCGCGGCGGGCCTGCGCCTCGGGCGCCTGATCGAGCACGACGTCCATGATGCCGTCGCCGAGAGCCTTGCGCGTATAATCGGTCAACTCATGGCCTACGAAGAAAATCTCCATGCCGCGCGGATGCCGGCGAAGAACATCGATCAGAGCGGCGTTCGCGCCGCCGGCATTGTAGAGCCCGGCCATTTCTGGATACATCTCGAGCGCCGATCGCAGCGCTTCGGCGCCGTAGTGCTCCTCGTCGCGGGTGAAGCCCAGCCACTCGAACCGGCGCTCGCCCGGATGCTCCTGGAAATAGTCTGAAAAGCCGCTGAGGCGATCGCGATGGACCTGATAGATCGGGTGGCAGAGGGCAACAACAGGGCCGCTCCTGCGCGCCATGCGGGCGATGAAGAGTGCCGCCGTTCGTCCGGCCGCGTAGTTGTCGATGCCGACGAATTCGCCCTGCTTCTCGGACGCCCGTGTAACGACATGGATTACCGGCACCCCGCGCGAAACGACGGTCTCGACCGCGGCGCTGATCAGCGGACTGTTGGGCACGGCAAGGATCAGGCCAGCGCGCGGGACCTCGGTCGCAAGAATCCGCCTGGCAATCTCGTCCGGCTTCATCTCCTCGGTGAAGCTGCGTTGCACCACGACAAGCGGATCGAGCGTCTCCGCGATCCTTTCGAACGCTTTGGAGAGCCGGCGATAGAAGGTCGTTTCGGGGCGGACCATCAGCACGTCGATGCGCAAAAGACCGCGATGGGTGTCGGGCAGCGTGCGCGGATAGTTCAGCGTGCGCGCCGCAACAACCACCCTCTCGACCAGTTCGGGGCGAACGCCGCCACGTCCGTTGAGCACCCGCTCGACCGTGGCCGTTCCGACACCCGCCAACTCTGCAATGTCGCGATAGTTCGGCTTGCTCACCCTGGCATCCTCGCCGGATTTCAGATGCGTCTCCACAGCGCCATAGCATGTGTCGCGGCCAGTTCGACAGAGCGCGCCTTGCAATTGCTGTGTTGCCCTCGCCCTAAACCGCCGATGGCCTATATCAACCGGGTATTCGAGATCGGCAGAGGGCTTCCATGACCTATGAGTTGTACTACTGGGACGGCATTCAGGGCCGGGGCGAATTCGTGCGCCTTGCGCTCGAAGACGCCGGCGCCGATTACGTCGACGTTACGCGCGAACGGGGCCGCGGCACTGGCGAAATGATGAAGCTGATGGAAAACACTGCCGAGCCACGCATCCCTTTTGCGCCTCCGTTCTTGAGGGATGGCGACCAGATCATTTCGCATGTGGCCAACATCCTTTTTTACCTCGGCCCGAGGCTCGGGCTCGCGCCCAAGGAGGAGGCGCTGCGCTGGTTCACCAACGGTCTGCAACTCACCATCACCGACTTCATTGCCGAGGTGCACGACACCCACCACCCGATCGCAACCTCGAAATACTACGAGGAGCAGAAGGTGGAGGCGAAGGACCGGGCGATCGAATTCGTCACCAACCGCCTCCCCAAGTTTCTCGGCTACTTCGAACGGGTGCTTGAACAAAACCCCGATGGCAGCGGCCACGCCGTCGGCGACGGCGCAACCTATATCGATCTCTCGCTATTCCAGGTGATCGAAGGGCTTCGCTATGCCTTCCCGAAGGCGATGCGCCATTACGAGCGGCAATACTCCGAGCTTTTGAAGCTGCACGCTTCGGTGAAAGCGAGGCCGAACATCGCCGCCTATCTCGCGTCGCCGCGACGCCTGGCTTTCAACGAGAACGGTATCTTCCGCCGCTACCCGGAGCTGGATATCGAGCCCTGAAGGACAATCCCGCCTGCTCCTTACGCGGCGGCAGACTGTTGCTCGCGAAGAAACCCGGACAGGCGCTGCAGACCCTCGCGAAGAATGCTTTCGCTGTTGGCGTAGCCGATCCTGAGATAGCCCTCCATATCCATTGCGCTGCCAGGCGTCAGCATCACCCCGGTGCGCTCTAACAATCCGAGGCAGAATGCTTCGGAGGTCATCGGCAGATCGTATTTCAGTAGTGCCGTGGTGCCCGAATGCGGCTTGACCCAGGAGATCCGCGGTTCGCTGTCGACCCAGTCCGACAGCACCGCGAGGTTGGTGCGGGTAATGATCCGGCTGCGCGCCAAGATCTTGTGGCGGTTTTCCAGCGCCATTGCCGCGAAGTGATCGTCCAGCATGCCGACGCTGATCGTGTTGTAATCGCGGTGGATCGAAACGGCATGGATCAGTTCGGGTGGCGCGACGATCCAGCCGAGCCGCAGGCCGGCGAGCGAAAACGTCTTCGACATGCCGCCGGTGCTGACGCCCTTTTCGTAGAGGTCTGCGATCGATGCCGTCAAACCGTCGCCCTCTTGATCCGTGCCGCGATAAACCTCGTCGCAGAGGATCCATGCGCCGCAGCCGCGCGCGATACCGACGATCTTTTCGAGGTAGCCGCAATCCATCAGCGCGCCGGTCGGGTTGTTCGGATTGTTGATGGCGATCAGCTTCGTGCCGGGGATAGCGAGCCGCTGCAACTGCTCGAGATCAGGCAGGAAACCGGTCTCCTCCGTCAGTTTCAGGATCTGCGTATCGGCGCCATAGCTTTCCGGGATCGAATAGTGCTGCTGGTAGGTCGGCAGCACCGAAATCACCCGGTCGCCCGGTTCGACGAGAGTCTCATGCACCAGTGCATTGGCGCCGATCGCACCATGCGTGGTGACGACGTTTTCGATCGCCTGTTTCGCATAGAGGCTTGCGATCTGCCCGCGCAGCCGTTCGGAACCCTCGATGGCGCCATAGGTCAGCTTCAGCGGCAGCAGTTCGGCAAGGATCGTGTCCGTCTTGCCCGCCATTTCCAACAATTCCGCCACGGTCAGCGATTCAACGCAGGTCTCGGCGAGATTCCATTCGCAATGGTTCTCGTAGCGGTTCATCCAGATTTCGACGCCGAAGTCGCGGATTTTCATGTCAGTGACCTTTCGAATGTTGGGCTATGGCTGCGAGTAAGCCGGACCTGTCGGCGACGTTGAGAATTGTCGCTTGCTGTGACATGAAGCCCTTCCTGTTGGCACAGCTGCGCATGTGGCCTCCGTCGCGGTCGGAGGCACCAGAAATGGCTGGCCGTTGATGGTCGATCCGTATAGAAGAACGATATGAGCAATATATTGCACAGTCAAGATCGATCCGACGTGCTGACCCATGTCGCGGACAATCTCCGGCGCATCCGCATGGCGGCGGGACTGAGCCAGACGGCACTCGCCAAAGCCTCCGGCATCAGCCGCCGCATGATCGTCGCAGTCGAAGGCGCTGACGCCAACATCAGCCTCTCCAGCCTCGACAAGCTGGCGGCTGCGATGAATGTCGGCTTCGTCGATCTCGTCAGGGACCCGTCTCGCCAATCCCGCGACAACATCGACGCTGTGACCTGGCGCGGCCAACAGGCAGAGAGCGAAGCGCGGCTGCTCGCTTCTGCCCCTGCTACGTCCGAAGCCCAGATGTGGCTCTGGTCGCTCGCCCCAGGCGAGCGCTATGACGCCGAGCCCGACCCGCAAGGGTGGCACGAAATGCTGTTCGTAACGGAAGGCACCTTGACGCTTGAGGTCGCTGGCGTGCGCAAGCGATACGCCAGCGGTACCTTCGCGGTCTATAGCTCCGCCCAGGCCTATGCCTACATCAATGACGGTGGCGAAGTCGTGCGGTTCGTCCGCAACGTCATTTCCTAACTCACCGGTAGCCGCCTAACAGACACAGCCCGGCGGGCAAGAGCCGGAGGGGACACCGCTCCACACGACAACGTGAAGGCACCGGCTCACCAATCGCGGAAGCTCGGTCCGGCGCGCGCTTGATACGCGCAGACCCGAATGGAAGGATGCCCGGCACTCGGCGAGTGAGCGACGGGGATCTGCATGCTTCTGAAAGTCGAACCACCGGACGGCTGGATGAGCCAGGACGGCCGTGTCCTGTTCGATACCGAGCGTGAGGCCGAACGCTTCGCCGCCAATGCGCGGCTCGCCTTCTCGCTGGCGATCGCCGCCTTGATGCTGGCGCTCTCGATCATCGTCGGGCGCTGGGGTCGGCCAGCGGCTGCAGGCCGAATCCCGCCACCTCGGCGCATCGATCGTCGTTTCGGCGGAAGCCTTCGCGGCAGGAAAGATCGACGAAGCCGGATCAGACAGGTGGGTGCGCCACAACGGCGTGCGTCTGCGCGGGCGCAGAGAAACCATCGACGCCTACGCCTACAAGTGATCCGGCTTCGAAACCCTCGCTATTCGACGTAGTTCCAGGGGATGAAGCGATAGAGCGTCTCGTCCTGGGCCACGTGGCCGACACCGGGGAACGGCAGGTGAGCGCCGGCGACGAGGTAGCGGCCATCGGCTGCATCTGCCAGTGCCACCGCACGGGTCGCGGCCGCCGCTGTTCCATCGACGTCGAAGCTGACGAAGACGTCGGGAGCGTCGAACTGGACGTGGTCGCCATGGATCACGTCACCCCAGAAGACCAGACGCTGGCCGTCATCGGCTTGGAGCACGATCGAGGAATGTCCGGGCGTATGCCCCGCTCGCAGGATCGATCCGAGGTTCGGCAACACGTCCGCATTGTCGGCGAAACGCTTTACTTTTCCGGCGGCGATATAGGGAGCCACAGCGTCATGGGCGCGCTGGAAGTCGGTCTTCTGCGCCTCCGTCATCGTCGTCACGCCCTCGCGCTCGATCCAGTAACGATACTCGCGGTCGGCGAGATGGATTTCGGCATTCGGAAACTGGGGCTTGCCGTCGACGGTAAGGCCGCCGGAGTGATCGGCATGCACGTGGGTCAAAACAACGGCGTCGACCTGGTCGGGCCGGTAGCCGGAGGCCGTGAGATGGCGGATGAGCTTGCCGGCAGCGGCGCCGAGTAATGTGCCCGACCCCGCATCGATCAGCGCCAGGCGCTCGCCGTCGTTTACCAGATAGGCGTTGATCGACAAATGCGGCTCCTTGCCGAGGAAGGCCTCGTCGAGCCTGCGCTGCAGTTCGCCCTCGGGCTCGTTCTGATAGATCTTCGCCATGGGCAGTGCCAGCGTGCCGTCCGAAAGCGCGGTGACTTCAAACTTTCCGAAACGAAAGCGGTAGTAACCGGCATTGGCGACGGTCGAGAACGGCGCGGCGGAAAAGGCAAACCGCGGTGCGAGCGGCAACAGGGCCGTGGCGGCGAGAAGGCCAAGGGCTTGTCTGCGAGTGGTCATGATCGGCTCCTTCGATTGGATGCGACGAAGCTATCAATTCAACTCTCCGTCGATTATCCTGCGATCATGGAAGTGATTGTTCCGGAAACGCATGAAATCCCCCCAGTCTCCCGATCTCAATAACCTCAGGATCTTCCTCGAGGTCGCCCGCACCGAGAGTTTCTCAGCCGCAGCACTTCGCCTGCACCTTCCGCCAAGCACGGTTAGCCGGCGCTTGGCTGAGCTTGAAACCGCGCTTGGCGTCGCGCTGCTGCTGCGCTCCACGCGCCGGGTCTCCCTGACCGAGGCGGGCAAGCACCTGCTCGAGTCGATCGGCGGGGCCGTAGAGCTCATCGATCGCGGCATTGCGGGTTTCCGGCCCGCCGATGGCGCCGCCCGCGGGCGACTGCGGGTCGCCACATCCGTCGCCTTTGCCCGCACCTTCCTGCCGCCGATCCTGAAGCGCTATGCGGAGCTTTGCCCGGAGGTTCAGGTCGATCTGCAGACGGCACACAACAATGTCGATCTGATCGGAGAAAGCGTCGATGTGGCGCTGAGAATGGGCGAGCCGGTCGACAGCGAGATGATCTACCGAAAGATCGGAACAATCGAACAGCGGCTCTATGCCGCCCCGGCCTACTGCGACGGGTTATCCCTCTCGTCACCCGAGGACCTGATGCATGTCGCGCTGGTGGCGCACCGGACCCGCATGCGGCGGGAGCTGGCCCACTGGGTGCTCTCCGACGGCAACCGGCATTTCACGCTTGAGCGCCCACCCTCGATCGTCGTCGACGATCCGGCGATCGGAGAGCGCCTGATCGCCGAGGGTCTCGGCATCGGTATGCTGAGCGACGCGCTCGCCGCCGATGGTGTCACCACCGGGCGGCTCGTTCCGGTCCTTGCCGAATGGTCCGGACCAGCCACACACCTCTACTATCTCTACCATCAGCAGCTGGGTGATCTGCCGAAAGTGGCAGAATTCCTGAGGGCGGTGCGCGAAACGTTCCGGGTCCGGAGCGAGTGACCTCGCGGCCAAAGCCTGTCGCGCAAAAGTGCGCTGCGATTTTGCGACAACGACATGCGAAATATCAAGAACTTAAAGCGCAAGGAGCGAATCTGAAAGATCGCGACGCGCTTTAGGGCTGGATCTCTTCGATCGAATCCACCTTGTCGGGATAGAATGCCAACCGATCTTTGATGGCGGCCACCGCCGCATGCGGGCTTTCATAGGTCCAGACGGCGTTCCTCGACCGCTCTCCGCCGGATGGGATGCTGAAATAGGAAGCATCGCCCTTGTATGGGCAGTGGGACGAATGATCCGTGCGCGCCAGCAACGACATGTCGGCATCCTTGCGCGGAATGTACTGCACCGCCGGGTAGGATGCCTCGCGCAAAGTCAGCGCATCGCGGGTGTCGGCGATAACGCGCCCACCGAGGGTGACGACGACACGCGCCGGATTTCTCTCGACTGTGATCGGATGATCGGGGCCGGGAATCTTGATCGGTTTGTCTGACATGAGCGACCGCCTCTGAAACGTTGCTCATGTCTAGATGGTAGACTTACTGTCGAATTCCAACCGCTCACGCCAAAAGCGCCTGCGACGCCTGACCAAGGACGGGCGAACAGGGCGGCTTTTTCCGCGGGCGCCGCGGTTCGTCTTCAGATATTCGCCACCGGCGAACTGATCGCTGCGGCAGGCTCTGCCTCGGCGGCAGGCGGATTGCTCTCATCCAGCAGCTTGCGCACCTCCATCACGCCCTTTGCCGTATCCGACCAGCTGTGTCTCCAGACGAGAAGTCCCACCGAGCCGATGATGGCGACGAGAAACGCAATCGGGCCCAAGAACCAGAGGGCCGCGGCAACGGTGAAGTAGTAGGAGCGAACGCCCTGGCTGAATGAGCGAAGTGCCGGATTGATCATCAGCGACAAGGCGTGGGTCCATGCGGCGATGTCTCGGGCTTCGTCCCGCGACGGACTGGCTCCGATCGCCGCAAGGCAGTAGTTGATCTGCCGGACCGCCCAGATGAACTCGGAAAGCCCCCGCAGCAATGTCGCCATGACGAGCAGCACCTTGCACTGGAATAGCCACAGCGGTTCGATCGGCGCGAACATCGAAATGATCCCCGCCTGAAGACCTGCCGTCGGCTGGATGAAAAGCGCACTGCTCATGGCGACGATGACGATGAGATTGGCCGAACCGAAAAACGAGGCTGAGTTGATCGTGTGACCGAGGATGGCGGCATCGCCGATGAAATTGGTATCCCGTGTCAGGACCTCGCGCATCCAGGCCCGCCTGATACGCACCATGTCGAGCATCAGGCTGTCTGTCCGGCGCGGCCAGCCAAGCGCCATCATCGGCTCCAATCCCACCCAGGTTACGAGGAACAGGATAATCGCAATCCAATCCAGTATCTGCACGGCCAGCCTCCCACCATACCCGCTGCTAATTGAAACAGGTGGGACGGGCACGTCAACGCGCTCGCGAGCGGTGGCGCGATCGAACCATCCGCACTGGTCTAAGTTTGAGGGCGGCGGATGTGCTGGGTCACACCGATCGAGGGCTGGTTACCATTTCACCCCCAGGCCGATATTACCTTCGAGCACGTCGATCTTTTCCCCACCGAGATTGGTGGTGTAGTCAGCCTTCACATAGAGGCTTGTGGTCTCCGACAGCTTTGCGACAAGACCGCCGCCGAGTTCCAGCGCCGTTCCGCCCCCCTCTGTCACGATCGGGTCCGCGCCGAAGGTCACGCGCTGATCAGCGTCGAAACTGTGCCAGACGTCTCGGCAATCACTTCGCCTTGCAGGCGGAAGCTCAACCGTCCGGTCACCGCGTCGTCGCTGTCGAACTTGACGGTCGAGAACGCATCGCGCTGATCGTCAAGCGTCAGATGCTGCCAGATGATCTGCGCCTGCGGCTCCAGCGTCCAGTTTTCCCCGAGTGCGATCGGATAACCGCCTTCGAGCGAGGCCGTGATGCCGGTACCATCGACCTCGACACCGCTGCCGCCGACCGACCGGGCGTCGCCGTCAAACCAGCTGCCCATCAGAATTGCGTCGAGATACCAGCCGCCGGGACCGATATGGGTCCAGTAGCCACCAAAGCTGTTTGCCCTGACGTCGATCTCGCCGACATGCAGATTGTTCCAGCCGACCGCCTGCCCGGCGATGTCGCCATCGGCACGCGCGTGGCTGAAGAATACGCCGACGCGGTCGTGATGGCCTTGCGCCGACTCCCAACCGAAGAGATCCTGGCCGATCTGAAAGCCTAGGATATTGCCGTCGAAGCTGGGATCGACAGTTCCCTTCCAGTCCAGTTCCGTCTTTTGGCCGAAGACATGGCCCCAGCTTGCCGTCAGGGTGCCCACCCTGTCGAGCAGCGATTGTTCGCCACGCCGTTCATGGAAGGTGCCAAGGGTCGAAAGCGCCAGATATTCGGCAAACGGTCACCTCGTCTTGCGATCGCTTTGACGGCTAGGACCCGGCCGGCGGCCAGTCGGGCGTGCGGGAGAGCGGAAGTACTTGCACAGAGCGGAACTCGCGCGGGCCGCCGATTGACATCTTCTGTATCCTGGATACAATTTGCCTCGATCTTGGGAGGGATCGATGAACCAATCCTTCGAATGGCGAAGCCAATCGCGCCTTCTTGACGAAGTAGCTCAGGCACTTCGCGAACGCATCTATGCCGGCGTCTATGCGCCGGGCGCGACGCTGCGCCAGGAGCGGATCGCCGCCGAATTCGGAATCAGCCGTACGCCGCTGCGCGAAGCCTTGCGGGTGCTCGAGCGCGACGGGCTGGTGGTCAACAAGCCGGGCAGCGGTGTCAGGGTCGCAACCGCAGACCTGCCGAAGCTTCTGGACGCCTATGCCGTGCGCGAAGCGATGGACGGCGTGGCTGCCCGCAACGCCGCCGAGCGCGCCACCACCGCCGAGATCAAGGATCTGGCAAAGCAGGTGGAGCGCCAGCGCAAGACTGTCGAGAACTGGGATCCCGCCGCCTACACCCAGTCCAACGTGATCTTTCACGAGGCGATCGTCGCCGCCTCGCGCAACACATCGCTCGCACCGCTCGGACCGCTTCTGCGTATGACCTCGCAGGTCTTTGCGCCCGCCTTTTCGCTGTCCAGCGAACGCGCGAGCACCGCGGTCGCCGAGCACGGGCTGATCGTCGAGGCGATCGCGGCACGAAACCTCGACGAGGCCGAGAAGCTGGCACGCGCCCATATCAACGCGACGGCAACGAGATTGAAAGCGCTCCTTGAGGCGCGCGAGACTGACAAAGAGGCATGACGTGAAGACCTACGGCAATTTCATCGCGAACAACTGGCAGGACGCAGCGGGCGGCGAATTCATCACTGTCCGGGATCCCTCAAACGGCCAGGAGTTCGCGCGCATCGCCCGGGGGACCCGGGACGACATCGACCTCGCAGTGCGCTCCGCGCGCGCGGCTCTCTCCGGTGACTGGGGTCGGATGACGCCGACCGAGCGCGGCCGGGTATTGACCCGGATATCGGCTGCAGTGCTGCGCAACATCGATCTTCTGACCGAGCTCGAGGCGCGCGATGTCGGCAAACCCGTGACGCAGGCGCGCGCCGACGTCGTGGCGCTTGCCCGTTACCTTGAATTCTACGGCGGCGCCGCCGACAAGGTGCACGGCGATACCATCCCGTATCAGAACGGTTTCACCGTTCTGACGGTCTATGAGCCGCATGGGGTGACGGGCCACATCATTCCCTGGAACTACCCGATGCAGATCCTCGGCCGCAGCCTCGGTGCAGCACTTGCCATGGGCAACGCGGCCGTGGTCAAGCCGGCCGAAGAGGCGTGCCTGACGATCCTCGAATTTGCCCGCATCGCCGAAGAAGAAGGCTTGCCGTCGGGCGCGCTCAACATCGTCACCGGTTTCGGCTCGGAGGCAGGCGCCGCGCTTTCCGAACATCCTGACGTCAACCACATCTCCTTTACCGGTTCGGTCCGGACAGGCGAAATGGTGCAGGCGGCAGCCGCGAAGAACGCGGTGCCGGTGACGCTGGAACTCGGCGGCAAGTCGGCCCAGATCGTCTTCGCCGATGCGGACCTCGATCGCGCCGTTCCCTTCCTGGTGAACGCCGGCATCCAGAATGCCGGCCAGACCTGCTCGGCCTCCTCGCGCATCCTCGTGGAACGAGCCGTCTACGAGGAGGTTGTCGCGCGCATGAGCGAACGGTACCGCGCGCTGAAGGTCGGCCCGGCGGGCGCCGATCTCTCCGTCGGCCCGGTCGTCTCGCAGCGGCAAAAGGCCATCATCGAAGGCTTCCTCGCCGATGCCGCAAAGGATGGCCTGAAAGTGGCGGCGCACGGCGAGATCGTTGCCGATGCGCCCACCGAGGGCGCCTATGTCGCGCCGACGCTTTTGCGCGACGTGCCGCACGACCATCGCACGGTACAGGAAGAAATCTTCGGCCCGGTGCAGGTGATCATGCCGTTCGACGGCGAGGACGAAGCCATCCGGCTCGCCAACGGCACCGCCTATGGCCTCGTCTGCGGCGTCTGGACCAATGACGGCGGTAGGCAGTTGCGGATGGCGCGTGCCGTTCACGCCGGCCAGGTCTTCATCAACAATTACGGCGCCGGCGGTGGCGTCGAGCTGCCTTTCGGCGGCGTCAAGAAATCCGGCCATGGCCGCGAGAAGGGCTTTGAGGCCCTCTACGGGTTTGCCAGCATGAAAACCATTTCTGTCTACCACGGCTAGAGCCGGATGAGGAAAAGTGTGCGCGGTTTTCCGCCCGCATCCCGCTCTAACCCTTGATCTAAGTCCCCTCGGGAGGAACAACAAAATGTCACTGGAAGGTAAAGTCGCTCTTATCACCGGCGCGGGCTCCGGCTTCGGTGAGGGCATTGCGAAGCGCTTCATCGAAGGCGGCGCCAAGGTCATCGTCGTCGATCGCGATGCCAAGGGCGCCAAGCGCGTGGCGAACGAACTCGGCGGCAATGCCTTTGCCGTGGTCGCTGATATTGCCAAACAAGCGGATGTCGAGGCAGCCGTTGCTGCAGGCCTCGAGAAATTCGGACGCGTCGATATCCTGATCAACAATGCCGGCATCGGCCACAAGCCGCAGAACGCCGAACTGGTCGAGCCGGATGAGTTCGACCGGATCCTCGGCGTCAACGTGCGCGGCGTCTACCTGATGACGCGGGCGCTGCTGCCGCACATGAAGGAAAACAAGTCGGGCGTGATCGTCAACATCGCGTCGACCGGCGCCAACCGGCCGCGGCCGAACCTTGCCTGGTACAATGCGACCAAGGGCTGGGTGGTCTCCGCCACCAAGGCGCTGGCGATCGAGCTCGCGCCGTTCAACATCCGCGTCGTCGCGCTCAATCCGGTCGCCGGCGAAACGCCGCTGCTTTCGACCTTCATGGGCGAGGACACCGAGGAAATCCGCAAGAAGTTCCGCGACTCCATTCCGCTCGGGCGCCTGTTGAAGCCCGAGGATCTCGCCGAAGCCGCCGCCTTCGTCGCCTCGCCGCAGGCATCGATGATCACTGGCGTCGCGCTCGACGTCGACGGCGGCCGATCGATCTGATTGCTTCGATCTGACTACTGGGACCATAAACAACGAAACCGCAAAGCGGGGGAACTATGCTGAATTTGACGAAATGGGCACTTGCCTCATGCTTCATCGCCGCGTCGCTGACGACGGCGATGGCCAAGGATACGATCACCGTCGGCCAGGTGCTGGAGCCGCCGGGCCTCGACCCGACCGCCGGTGCCGCCGCACCGATCCGCTACATCACCTACGGCAACCTTTTCGAAGGTCTCGTGCGTGTTGTCGAGGATGGCAGCGTCAAGCCGCTGCTCGCCGAGAGCTGGACGGTCTCCGACGACCAGAAGACCTACAGCTTCAAGCTTCGCCAGGGCGTCAAGTTCCACGACGGCACGCCGTTCGACTGCTCGGTCGTCAAGTTCTCCTATGAACGCGCGGTCGGGGCCGATTCGACCAACGCGCAGAAAGGCCTGTTCGAGCCGATCGAAAAGACCGAATGCCCGGACCCGGCGACGGCGGTCGTGACGCTGAAGCGTCCGGCCTCCAATTTCCTCTTCAACATGGCCTGGGGCGATGCGGTCATGATCGCGCCGGCGGCGGCGGCGGACAACAAGACCAAGCCTGTCGGCACCGGCCCGTTCAAATTCAAGGAGTGGGCGAAGGGCGACAAGGTGGTGCTCGAAAAGAACGCCGACTATTGGGGTGAACCGGCCAAGCTCAGCGAAGTGACCTTCAAGTTCATCAGCGATCCCTCGGCTGCCGCTGCCGCCGTTCTCGCCGGCAATGTCGATGCCTTCCCGATGTTCCAGGCCGCAGAACTGGTCAGCCAGTTCCAGAGCGATCCGAACCTGCAGGTCGAGGTCGGCAGCACATCGGGCAAGGTGGTGCTCGCGCTCAACAATGCGCGCAAACCCTTCGACGACGTGCGGGTCCGCCAGGCGCTTGCCCACGCGATCGACCGCAGGGCACTGGTCGAGGGCACCTATTCGGGCTTCGGAACGACGATCGGTTCGCACTATTCGCCTGTCGAACCCGGCTATGTCGATCTCAACGAAACCTACCCCTATGACCCCGGCAAGGCGCAGCAGCTGTTGCAAGAAGCGGGAGTCCAAGGCCTTGAGATCACCATCATGCTGCCGCCGCCGGCCTATGCCCGGCGTGGCGGCGAGATCATCGCGGCGATGCTGAGCGAAGTCGGCGTCAAGGTGAACCTCGTGCCGATCGAATTCGCGCAGTGGCTCGACCAGGTGTTCAAGAACTCGGACTTCGACGCGACGATCATCGCCCATGCCGAGGCCCGCGACCTCGATATCTATGCGCGCGACAAGTACTACTTCAACTACCAGAACCCCGAGTACAAGGCGCTCTACAAGTCCTTCACGCTCGCTTCGACCGAAGCCGAGCAGCTGGACCTCGCAGGCCAGCTCCAGCGCAAGCTGGCGGCCGACGAGCCGAACGTCTTCCTCTACGCGTTGCCGAAGATCGGCGTCTGGAACAAGAAGGTGAAGGGTCTCTGGAAGAACATGCCGGTTCCGGCCGACGACCAGACCCAGACCTATTGGGAAAACTGAGGATTGGCATCCGCCCCTTTGACGAGGGGCGGAGGCAGATCACGCGTTGACCGGCACACCCGGCGCCGGTCAACGCTCGCTCTTTCCGGGAGGTTGATGTGATTTCCTTTATCGGCGGTCGCCTCGTGTCGCTCATTCTGACGACGCTTGCCGCTTCAGTCATCGTCTTTCTGCTGATGCAGGTGCTGCCCGGCGACCCCGCCGTGCTGATGCTCGGCATGAATGCCGACGCCGACGCGATCGCGGCGCTGCACCGGCAGCTCGGCCTCGATCAGCCGATCTGGATCCGCTACCTCCACTGGATCGGCGGTTTCGTCGTCGGCGATTTCGGCACGAGCCTCACCTATTCGGTGCCGATCCGCGAACTGCTCGGGCCCCGCATCCTCGTGACGCTGCCGCTGGCCCTGCTCTCCATGGCGATCTCCGTCGTCGTCGCCATCGCCATCGGCGTCTATGCCGCCGCCAATCGCGGCAAGACCGGGGACACCGTCGTCATGGGCATCGCCCAGGTCGGCGTCGCGATCCCAAATTTCTGGCTGGCGCTGCTCTTCATCCTGCTCTTCGCGCTGAAGCTCGCCTGGTTCCCGGCTTCAGGTTTTGCCGGCTGGGAAGGCGGTTTCTGGAACGGCTTGCATTCACTGATCCTTCCGGCCTTCGCGCTCGGCCTGCCGCTTGCCGCCATTCTCGCACGCGTGACCCGCTCCGCGGTCATCGAAACGCTCGGCGAGGATTTCATCCGCACGGCGCGCGCCAAGGGGCTGAGCCGTTCGGGCGCCCTATGGAAACACGCGGTGCCAAACGCGCTGATCCCGGTCGTCACCATCATCGGCCTGCAGTTTTCCTTTCTGCTCGCCGGCACGATCATCATCGAAAACGTCTTCAACCTGCCGGGCGTCGGCCGCCTCGTCTTCCAGGCGATCGCCCAGCGCGATCTCGTGACGGTGCAGACGCTGGTGACGCTGCTTGCGGCCTCCGTCATCACCATCAATTTCCTCGTCGATCTGGTCTACGGCTATCTGGATCCGCGGCTTTCGCGGGGAGGCCACTGATGTCCACGTCCGCAGCCACTTCTGAACCCGGCGTGATCTCCAAGCTCATCGGCAGCCGCAGCCTGACGATCGGTGCCACCGTCACCCTGATCCTCGTGGCCATGGCGCTCGTCTCCTTTGCCTGGACGCCCTATTCGCCGACCGCGATGAACTTCCGCGACAAGCTGCAGGGACCGAGCCTTGCCCATTGGTTCGGCACCGACAATTTCGGTCGCGACATCCTGTCGATGATCATGGTCGGCGCCCGCAATTCGATCTCAGTTTCGATCGTCGCCGTCTTGGTCGGCGCCGGCATCGGTGTGCCACTCGGCGCCTGGGCTGCCGCACGTGGCGGCTGGGTCGATGGTCTGGTCATGCGCATGAGCGACCTTGCTTTCGCCTTCCCCGCGCTTCTGACTGCCGTGATCATCACCGCCATCTTTGGGCCTGGCGCAACCAACGCGATGATCGCGATCGGCATCTTCAACATCCCCGTCTTTGCCCGCGTCACCCGCGGTGCCTCGATGGGCCTGTGGAAGCGCGAATATGTGCAGGCGGCGCGCTGCGCCGGCCGCGGCGACGTGGCGATCACGCTTTTGCACATTCTGCCCAACATCAACCACGTGCTGCTGGTGCAGGTGACGATCCAGTTCGCGTTGGCGATCGTCGCCGAGGCCGGGCTTTCCTATGTCGGCCTCGGCACGCAACCGCCGATGCCGAGCTGGGGCAAGATGCTGAACGACGCCCAGACCTTCATCTACCAGGCGCCGTGGCTTGCAATCTTCCCGGGCCTGGCGATCACTTTCGCGGTGCTCGGCCTCAACCTGCTTGGCGACGGTCTGCGCGACATTCTCGACCCGCGCGTGAGGCGGCAACGATGACGAAACCCTTGCTTCACATGGCCGGCATGTCGGTCGAACTCTCGGCGGGCAAGAGCCAGGTCGATATCGTCTGCGACATCGATCTCGAACTCAACCGCGGCGAGCGCCTCGGCATCGTCGGCGAATCCGGCAGCGGCAAGTCGATGACCGCACTCGCCGTGATGGGCCTGTTGCCGCAGCGCATGCGGGTGCGCGGCGAGCTTTTGTTCGACGGCCGCAATCTCGCTGGCTTGGCCGAGGCCGAGTATTGCGGCTATCGCGGCCGACGCGTCGCGATGATTTTTCAGGAGCCGATGACGGCGCTGAACCCGGTGAAGTCGATCGGCGCACAAATCGCAGAGGGACGGCGGCTGCATCTCGGCGAACCCAAAGCCGATGCCGAAACGAAGGCGCGCGCGCTTCTCGACCGGGTCGGCCTGCCTGCGCCGCGCTTCGATCTGGATCTCTACCCGCACCAGCTCTCGGGCGGCCAGAGGCAGCGCGTGATGATCGCCATGGCGATTGCCTGCGAGCCGGACCTTTTGATTGCCGACGAGCCGACGACCGCGCTCGACGTGACGGTGCAGGCGCAGATCCTCGACCTGCTCGACGAACTCATCGAAGACACCGGCACCGCGCTGATGCTGATCACCCACGATCTCGGCGTCGTCTCCGAAATGACCGACCGCATCGCCGTCATGTATGCAGGCCGCATCATCGAGACCGGGCGTACGGACGACGTCTTCGCCCGCATGGCGCATCCCTATGCCCGCGGCCTCTTTGCCGCCTCGCCGCATGGCGCAGCACTCGCGCCACGTCGCGCGGGCGAAGGGCGGCCGCGGCTGAACGCCATCCCCGGCATCGTGCCTGATCCCTTTGGCCGGCCAGCCTACTGTTCCTTCGCCGAGCGCTGTTCCTTCGCGCAGCCGGATTGCCGCCGCGCGATCCCGACGCTGGACCTGATCAATACCGATGGAAATGTGCAGCATCGCGCGGCCTGCTTTCATCCCCGCGAAAGGATGGTGGCACCGTGAGCGAGACCATTCTCAAGACCACCGATCTGGTGCGCGAATACGATCTGCCACGCCCGTCGATCTTCTCGAAACACAGCCGCCTGCGCGTGCTCCATGGCGTCAGCATCGAACTCGCCGCCGGCCAGAGCCTTGGCATCGTCGGCGAAAGCGGCTCCGGCAAATCGACGCTGGTGCGCGCGGTGATGGGACTGGAGCGACCGCAATCGGGCGAGGTCAATATCGCCGGCACGAACATCTACGCGCTCGACCGGGCGGGCTTGCGCGAGGCACGCAAGGGATTCCAGGCGATCTTCCAGGATCCCTACGGCTCGCTCGATCCGCGCCATACGGTCCGCACGATCATTTCCGAGCCGATCGTCTCGCTGGAACGCGGGACCGGCACCGCCGAGCGCAACCGGCGCATCGCCGAGGTGCTGGAGGCGGTTGGGCTGCCGCTCGCATCGGCCGACAAATACCCGCACGAATTCTCCGGCGGCCAGCGCCAGCGCATCGCCATTGCCCGCGCGCTGATCACGCGGCCGGCGTTGATCGTCGCCGACGAGCCGGTTTCGGCGCTTGACGTGTCGATCCAGGCGCAGGTGCTGAACCTGATGATGGACCTGCAGGAAAAGCTCGGCCTTTCCTACCTGTTCATCAGCCATGATCTCGGCGTGGTCCGCGCCATCACCGACCGGGTCGCCGTCATGCATCTCGGCCGGATCGTCGAGGAAGGGCCGACGAACGAAGTCTTCGACAACCCGCGCCATCCCTATACCCAGGCGCTGGTCGCCGCCGTGCCGAAACCCTTCTCCGGGCGGCGCAAGGGCGTGCGGTCCGACGGCCCCCCGCAGACGCCCGTCCATACCGCAACGACCGCAGCCGGCTGCGCCTATGCCGCCGTCTGTCCCATGAGGCAGGAGATCTGCCTGACCCGCACGCCCGTGGCCAAGCCGGTAACGCCGGCCTGGTCCGCCCGCTGTCATTTTGCCTAGAACGTCCTTTGTGCGTTCATATGAACGCACGGCGCTCTAGAGCCCCAAGCTCTGCAGTTCCACGGAACTGCGCATATCGCAGGAATATACGCCATGTCCGAACTCGCCGATTTCTCCGCCGTCTCCCTTGTCGAGGCATACCGCTCGAAAAAGCTCTCTCCCGTCGAGGTCACCGAGGCCGTCATCACCCGCATCGACGCCTCGGAACCGAAGCTGAATGCGCTCTGGGCCTATGACCCAGCCGAAGCGCGCAAAGCAGCAAAGGCATCGGAAGAACGCTGGGCGAAGGGTGAACCGCTCGGCGCGATCGATGGCGTGCCGGTGACGATCAAGGAGAATATCGCGACGAAGGGAACGGCCGTGCCGCTCGGTTGCGCCGCCGTGTCGCTCACTCCAGCCGCCGCTGACGCGCCGCCGGCCGCCCGCACCCGCGAAGCGGGCGGCATTCTTCTTGCCAAGACCACCATGCCCGACTACGGCATGCTTTCTTCAGGACTTTCCAGCTTTCACAAGCTTGCCCGCAATCCGTGGGACCTTTCGGCCAATCCGGGCGGATCGAGCGCCGGCGCCGGCGCGGCAGCCGCCGCCGGCTATGGTCCCCTTCACATCGGCACGGACATCGGCGGCTCGGTCCGGCTGCCGGCCGGCTGGTGCGGCGTCGTCGGGCTGAAGCCTTCGGCGGGCCGCGTCCCGATCAATCCGCCTTTCATTGGCCGTGTCGCCGGGCCGATGACCCGAACGGTCGCCGATACCGCGCTCTACATGTCGGTGCTGTCGAAGCCGGATGCCCGCGACACGATGGCCCTGCCCTATGCCGATATCCCCTGGTTGGATCTCGATCGTGACGTGAAGGGCCTGAAGATCGGTCTCTGGCTTGACGCCGGCTTTGGCCAATCGGTCAGCGAAGAAACGCAACAGGCCGTCAGCCGAGCGGCCAAGCTTTTCGCCGATGCCGGTGCAATCATCGAACCGGTCGGCCCGTTCCTCACCCGCGAGATGATCGACGGTCTCGACCGCTTCTGGCGCGCACGCGGCTGGGAAGACGTGTCACGCCTTTCGCCGGAAAAACAGGCGCAAATCCTGCCCTACATCTTCGACTGGATCAAAACGGCGGAGAGTTTCTCGGGCCGCGAGGTCTATACCGGCTTCGCCCAGATCGAGGCCATGCGCAATGCGCTGCACGCCGCACTCACCGGCTTCGATTTCATCCTGTCGCCGACCGCGCCGACAGCATCCTATCCAGCCGAATGGGCCTCGCCGGTCAACGACCCACAGAAACCATTCGAACACATCGCCTTCACCGTCGCGGTCAACATGGGTGGACACCCGGCGATCTCGATCAACTGTGGCTATACCGCTGGCGGCCTGCCGATCGGGCTGCAGATCATCGGCCAGTCCTTCGACGATATCGGCGTGCTGCGCCTTGCCCGTGCTTACGAAACCATACGTCCTGAGCAGCGTCCCTGGCCGAAGGTGGCAGCATGACCGACACCATGCGTTACACCGTCGAAAGCGGCGATCTGGAAAACATCGTCTCCCGGCTACTCGATATCGTTCGCCGGCTTGGCGTCAGCGTTTCGAAGCTTGCAGTCGAGGTGGACGGCGGCAAGGCTAACCTCGAAATCGCCGTGTCCTCGGCCTCGCACGCCGTAACGAACACGCTGCGCGAGCGCATCGGACAGATCGAAGGCGCGAAACCGGCGACTTAGCCCGGACCTCGCCCGCATCCTCATCATTAACGCGGCCCTGCCGCTCGACATCTGACTAAACACAGGAGTGCCGAAAATGGCCCGCAAACTTTTCATCCTTCCCGGCGACGGCATCGGCCCGGAAGCCATGGCGGAAGTCCGCAAAATCATCGCCTACATGAATGCCGAGCTTTCAGCCGGTTTCGTCACCGACGAGGGCCTGGTCGGCGGTTCGGCCTATGACGCCCATGGCCAGGCGATCTCGGAAGCGGACATGAAGAAGGCGCTGGCCGCCGATGCGGTGCTGTTTGGCGCCGTCGGCGGTCCGAAGTGGGATGCGGTGCCCTATGAGGTGCGTCCGGAAGCCGGTCTGCTGCGCCTGCGCAAGGATCTCGAGCTGTTCGCCAACCTGCGTCCGGCGATCTGCTACCCGGCACTGGCCGCCGCCTCGTCGCTGAAGCCGGAGCTGGTCGAAGGTCTCGACATCCTGATCGTGCGCGAACTGACCGGTGGCGTCTATTTCGGCGAGCCGAAGGAGATCATCGATCTCGGCAACGGCCAGAAGCGCGGCATCGACACCCAGGTCTACGACACCTACGAGATCGAACGCATCGCCGGCGTCGCCTTCGAACTGGCCCGCACGCGGCAGAACCGCGTCTGCTCGATGGAAAAGCGCAACGTCATGAAGTCGGGCGTCTTGTGGAACCAGGTGGTGACCGAGACGCACAAGGCGAAATATGCCGACGTTCAGCTCGAGCACATGCTGGCCGATGCCGGCGGCATGCAGCTGGTGCGCCAGCCCAAGCAGTTCGACGTCATCGTCACCGACAACCTGTTCGGCGACATGCTGTCGGACGTGGCGGCGATGCTGACCGGCTCGCTCGGCATGCTGCCGTCGGCCTCGCTCGGTGCCCCGGATGCGGTGACCGGCAAGCGCAAGGCGCTCTACGAGCCGGTGCATGGCTCGGCCCCCGACATTGCCGGCAAGGGCATCGCCAACCCGATCGCGATGATCGCCTCCTTTGCCATGTGCCTGCGCTATTCCTTCAACCTGGTGACGGAAGCCGACAATCTGGAAAAGGCGATCGCCGCCGTGCTCGATCAGGGCATCCGCACCGGCGACATCATGGCCGAGGGTGCGAAGAAGGTCGGCACGACGGAAATGGGCGACGCCATCCTCGCCGCGTTCAAGGCGCTGTCGGCCTGAGCCACCAACGATTCCAGTCGGCGTGATCTGACGCCGACCTGCAGACAAGAACCGACACCTCCGGCACACATCCGGAGGTGTTTTGCGTTTGCTGATCTCGTACAAACAAGATTGCGAGCTGTTACTGCGACGTCGCAGTAAGGAAGAGGACGTAACCAGATCCTCCTCATTTCTGTGCCTGTCACAGAAATCCAGCCAGACCAAGTCCTTGGGCTGAAAGGCCTTTGACCCGACGGACGTCGGGTCGCTGGATCCCCGCCACAGGGGCGAGGATGAGGGAGATTGGGTTGGCTCCTCTCGGAAAATCGAAAACTTCCGGGTTGAGCAGCGGTCCTCTCCGATGATGTTGCGCCGCCTGTCAGCGGGCGGCCGCGTGCGTCAGATCGTAATGCCACCATCGATATTGATCGCCTGGCCGGTGATGAAGGCTGCTTCGTCGGAGGCGAGGAAGGCGCAGATGGCGGCAACCTCCTCCACCGTGCCGAAGCGTCCGGCCGGCTGGCGGCTGATGAAAGACCGGTAAGCCTCGTCACGGCTTCCCAGCTTCTCGCCGAGTTCGCCGATGCGCTCCTCCAGAGAAGGCGACGCGATCGTTCCGGGGCAGATCGAATTGCAGCGAATGCCATGGGACCCATAGTCGGCGGCGACCGCCTTGGTGAGACCGATGACACCGCCCTTGGCGGCACCATAGGCGGCGCGCCGCGGAAAGCCCTTGATCGACGAGGCAACCGAACCGATGGTGATGATGCTGCCGCCTTCGGCCTTCATCTTCGGGATCGCGCCGGCAATGACGTTATAGGCGCTGTCGAGCGTGATGTTGACCGAGCGACGCCAGTCCTCGGCCGAGCACTCCTCGATCGTGCCCTGGTGCACATAGCCGACCGCATGGACGAGAATGTCGACCCGTGCGAAGCCGGCGAAGTAGGCGGCGACTGCCGCGTGATCCGTCGCATCGAGCGTCGTCGTTGCGGCACCGTCGAGCGTTGCGAGCAGGTCGGCATTGATGTCGCTGGCGTGGACCTCCGCACCCTCGGCCATCAACCGCTCGGCAACGGCACGGCCGATGCCCTGGCCTGCGGCGGTGATCACGGCCACGCGTCCGGCCGATCGTCCCGTATTTCCATTCATGGTCAGGCCTTTCCGTATCGATCTAGAGGGACTGAACGATCTGCCGCTGGCGGCCGAGGCCGTCGATCCCGAGTTCCACCACATCGCCGGGCTTCAGATAGCGCGGCGGCCTTTTGCCCATGCCGACGCCCGGCGGCGTGCCGGTGCAGATGAGATCGCCCGGCTCCAGCACGCAGAACTCGCTCATGTAGGAGACGATGGTCGCGACATCGAAGATCATGCGCGCGGTGGTGCCTACCTGCATGCGTTCGCCGTTGACGTCGAGCCACATGGAAAGCGCCTGCGGGTCCGGCACTTCGTCGCGGGTGACGAGCCAGGGGCCTGTCGGGCAGAAATTGGGAAAACTCTTGCCCTTCACCCATTGGCCGCCGCGCTCCATCTGCCAGGCGCGCTCGGAGACATCGTTGACAACTGTGTAACCGAAGACGTGATCCATCGCGTCGGCGCGCGATACGTTCAGCGCGCGCGCGCCGATGACGATGCCCAGTTCGACTTCCCAGTCGAGCTTCGACATTTTTTCGGAATGGAGAAGCGGCGCGTTCGGACCGCAATAGGTGCCGGCCGCCTTGTTGAAAAGGATCGGTTCAGTCGGCACCGGCAGGCCCGCTTCTTCCGCGTGGTCGGAATAGTTGAGCCCGACACACCAGATCGTTCCCGGCCTTGCGACCGGCGGCAGGATATCGGCGTCGATCACCGGCACCACGGGCAGGGCCGATAGATCAATACCAGACAGCGCCACCCTGACAGCTGACAGGGTTTCCGCCGTGAAGTCCTGCACGAGCGAGGAGACATCCCGCGCCCGACCCTCGCCATCGAGGATGCAGGGCACGGCGAAGCCGTCGACGGTGAGGCGCAACAATTTCATTCTCTTGGCCTTTCAATGCGAAATGTCTGGGCGAGCGACGCTCAGCCCAAGCGAGCGGCTTCGACGGAAAGCCGGTAACGGGTGGTGAAGGTATGGCCGGGCTCGAACGCGATTGCCGTCGCAATGCCGGATGCCGCCAGAGGGTTGGCAGCCGTTGAGATGGAAGGTCCGAGGTCGAAGGCGGAGGCGATCGGCTCGACGCCGAGCGCCACATGTCGTCCGTCCCAGGGATAGGCCTTGCGGCCGCGGTTGCTGTACCAGAGCAGCAGGCTCGGAAAGTGTTCCTTCTGCCAGGAAAGCCGCGCGCGAAAACCTTCGTCGCGGTAGTGAAGCGCGACGCTGCCATCGATGCCCGAGAGCTGCAGCAAGTCCTCGGTGTCTTCCATGAGCGGCACCTGGGTCGCATCCATCGTCGCACCGCAGCGCGCCTCGGCTTTGTCGAGCGACGACCATTGCCGATCGGGCGTGAACAACGCTGCACCCGGTTCGACATCGCCGGGAACACTCCAGACGCGATCGTAGGCGCCGGGTTCAATGACGACCGAGCCCGGCCGCGGCGACAGGCGAAATGTCGGATGTAGCCCGATCGGAAGACGGCATGGCCGCCGCGCCTCGATTTCCAGCGTGATGTCGATGGCAGCCGCGCTTTGATCCGGAACGATCCGCCGGCGAAGCAACCGGATCGGATGGTCGTCGGGGTAGTGGCATTCCATGGTGATCTGGCGGACATCGCAGTCGCCCCAGGTCCAATGGACATTGGAGCCGTGACCATGTGGCACACCGGCACCCTCGAAGCTCTCGCCCGTTGCGGACCAGCCTGCGGGGAGCGACCGGTTGGTGTCGCTGCCGAAGGGGACGCAGGGCCATTCGCCGCGCAGTTGTTGCAGAATTTCCGGCAGTGTCTCGCGCTCGGGATCATTGCCCCAAGGCGCGACATGCAGCGGGCTGACCTGACGTCCATCCGGCAGCAGGAACAGCACGGGGCCGAGCATGCCGCCGAGCGACTGCACCGAAAGGCACCCATGCGCCCAGGCAAGGGCGCGTCGTGTCGTCTCCGCGCTCACTTGGTCGCTACCCCGTAGCGGTTTTCCGGAAGGCCCGCGACCTCGACCCGCATGGCATAGAGGCTGCCGGCCAGGCGCTCCTCCGGCCCCGAGCCGGCGGTGGTGATGTAAAGCGTCTTCAGATCCGCCCCGCCAAAGGTGCAGGTGGTGATGTTGGTGACCGGCATGTCGATCGCCTCGGCAAGACTGCCGTCGGGCGCGATGCGCGCTATGCAACGGCCGCCATAGCGGCAGTTCCAGAGAAAGCCTTCGCTGTCGATCGCCGAACCGTCAGGCGAACCTCGGTCGAACCCGGTGAAGAAATGCCGCTCTTCCGATATCGCCCCCACCTTGGCATCGTAGTCGTAGGCGTAGATCTCGTTTGCCAGCGTATCGCCGAAATAGAAGGTGCATCGGTCCGGACTCCAGCAGAGGGTGTTGGAAATACCGAGCCCATGCCGCCATTCGCTGACGGCGCCATCCGGCGCGATCCGGTAGAGAATGCCCTCTCCCGGCCCAACCTCGCCAAGCTGACCATCGGGCAGAACGTTGTTCTTCATCGAACCGACCCAGAAATTCCCGGCCGGGTCGGCGCGACCATCATTGAGCCGCACCCGCGGCGTACCGGGCAGGACGAAGCCGTGATCCTCGCGCCGGTCGGTCTGCGGCCACCACCAGATCAGCTTCGATCCAAGCGCGACGAGCAGCCGGCCGTCTTCCTCAGTCAGCGAGATCGCGACCACTGGCTCCTCGAACAACCAGGTCCGGACGGCACGCGTCGCTTCGTCATAGCGATGGATCAGGAAGCGGTTGATGTCGGTCCAGTAGAGCGCCGCCTCCGCCGTCGACCAGACGGCGCCCTCGCCGCAGCGGTCGCCGACGGGCGCGACACAGATGAGATCGCGTGCCATCTGCGTCTCCTATTCCGCTGCCACTCTCGTCGGGATCGACTGCGACGGCCCAAGCGCCTCAGCGTTTTGCACCAGCGCCTTCATGTAGCCGAGCGCAAAAGCCTTGCCGGCGTGCCAGGAGGCGCCGCAGGTCATCGCCGGCGTATGATCCGGGATCATCACGCCCTGATAGTTTTCGTCACGTAGGATGCGGATGATTTCGGCCATGTCGATATCACCCTCGTCGACGAAGGTTTCGACATAACGCGGCATCTTTCCGCGTACGTTGCGGAAATGGATGTAGCCAATGCGGCCGGAGCGGGCGAAACGGCGGACGTGCTCATAGATATCGCCGCCCGGCATCTCCTGCAGCGAGCCGAGGCAGAGCTCCAGGCCGTTCGACGGCGAGTCGACGATGGCCATCAGCCGGTCGTATTTTTCTGGCCGATTGACGAGCCGCGCAGTCCCGCGCAACTCCTCCGCCGGCGGATCATCCGGATGGGCGCCGAGCACCACACCCGCCTCCTCGGCGACCGGGACGACTTCCTTCAAGAAATGGGCAAGCCGATCCCAGAGCTCCGCCGAACTGACGGAGACCGAAGCGGCTCCCGCGACACCACGGCGGTAGCGCATGTTCCAGACCATGCCGTCGGGAATCGGCGCATCCGGGCTTGGCGCGATGCTGTTTTCGACCCCGAAGCCGACGGACTCGGCGCCACCACGGGCATAGGGGCCGCGTGTCCAGCCATAGACGCCGGCGAGCGAGAAGTTATAGCCGATGCAGGGGATGCCGGCGCGACCGGCATCGCGGATCAGCTGTTTCAGCCCCTCGATCTGCTGGGCGCGCTCAGGTCCATCGAGAAGCACGTCGGACCAAAAGCGCGGCGAGAAATTCTCGATCGCCGCGATCTCCAGGCCGCCGGCGCGCACGTCCTTCACCAGTGCCGACAGCTCCTCGTAAGTCCAGAGCCGGTCGCCGGAACAATCGCCCCAGCCGCCCTGGTCACCGCTGTCAATCTTCGGATCCTTGCCGGCGAAATAGTTGGTCAGATGCGCGACCACATGGGTCGCACCTGCCTGCTGCGCAAACTGAAAATTGTCCGGGGTGAGCTGTTCCCGGTAAAGCCCGAGGCCGATCTTCATCTTATCAATTCCTGTCTGATTACTTGACGCCGATACCGGCAGTGAGGCCGCCGTCGATGCGGAAATCCGAACCGGTGACGAAAGCGGCGCGGTCGGAGGCGAGATAGGCGACGAGTTCCGCCACCTCCTCCGGCTCACCGATGCGTCCGACCGGGTGCGCGGCGCCGAAGCGGGCGAAGGCTTCCGCCTCGCTGACGCCCTCGCCGCCATAGGTGCGGGCCGCGAGCGAGAGCAGCGGCGTGCGTACGGAGCCGGGACTGACCGAGTTTACCCGAACCTTCGCCGCCGCATGGTCCAGCGCCATGGCACGGGTCAGCGCATGGATCGCGCCCTTGGAGGCGACATAGGCCGCAACGTTCTGCTGGCAGGCATGGCCCTGCACCGAGGAAATGTTGACGATGGCGCCGCCGCCGCGCTTCATCATTTCCGGAATACCGAAGCGACCGGTCAGATAGATCGAGCCGACATTGACCGAGAGGCAGCGCGCAAAGGTCTCGGCGCTGGTATCGAGAACCGTGCCATAGGGATGAACGGCCGCCGCATTGACGATGATGTCCAGCCCGCCACGGCGCAGCACCGCTTCGCGCACCGCTGCCTCCATCTCGGCCTCGACGGAGACGTCCGTCAGCCGTGTCGACATCGGCAGGTCGCGTTCTTTGGCAATCCGATCGAAGATCTCATTGGTGGCGACGTCATTGCCGCAGGCCAGCACAGTCGCCCCTGATGAAGCCAGACGGATTGCCGAGGCGAGGCCGATCCCTGAGGTGCCGGTGACCAGCGCGATTTTTCCCTTGAATTCAGTCATGATTGTCTCCGCGATGGATCGCGATGGTCTCGGGCCGCACAGACCCGAAATCACAAGCGTGATCGATTTTCTTGAGGGAGCGGGATGCGAGCACCCCGCTCCGGTCTCAACGCACCCGTTCCAGGACCTGGTTGAGAAGCACGGCGCCGAGGATGATCCCGCCGCGCACGACGTATTGCCAGTACTCGCTGACATTCATCAGCGTCATGCCGTTGGAGATGCAGCCGAGGAAAAGGACCCCGATCAGCGTGCCCCAGATACGGCCCTTGCCGCCGAAGAGTGACGTGCCGCCGATGATGACGGCCGCGATCACGTCGAGCTCCATGCCGGTTGCCGTCGTCCCGGTTCCAGCCCCAATCTGCGAGGCGATCAGCGTGCCGGACACGGCGGTCAGCGCGCCGGTGAGGCCGAGGGTCAGCGCCTTCACCTTCCAGATGTCGATGCCGGAAAGGCGTGCGGCCTCCATATTGCCGCCGACGGCATAAACCTCGCGGCCGAAGCTCGTGTACTTCATCAGGAAGTGCATGCCGGCAAAGGTCAGCGCGAAGATATAGACCGGGAACGGAATGCCGAAGAGATAGCCGCCGCCGAGGAAATCGAAGCCCAGCGGGAAGGACGACATCGGGAAGCCGCCGGTGATCAGGTTGGCGACACCGCGCAGCGCCGCGAAAAGCGCGAGCGTGGTGATGAAGGTCGGCACGTTGAACCATTGCCGGAAGCGACCGGTGAGGTAGCCGAGCGTGAAGCCGAGTAACAGCGCCACGCCAAAACCGACCGTGACCGCACCCCAGTCGCCGAAGACACCGGCGAAGCGGTCGGCGAACCAGGCGACGATGCAGCCGGCGAGCGCGGCACCGGCTCCGACCGAAAGGTCGATTTCGCCGCTGATGATCACGGCGGTCATGCCGAAGGCGATGATGCCGAGCATCGAGACCGTGCGCAGCACGTTCAGCACATTGCCGGTAGAGGCGAAGCCGGGCGCGACCAGGATCAGAAAGATCACCAGCGCCGCGAGAATGATCTCCATCGGGTAGGTTTTGAGGAACTTGAGCGGCGTGTTCTGGCCACCAGCTTCGGTCGTTTGGCTCACAAGTGTCATTGCTTGGCCCCTTCCATGCACAGGCCGTAAAGTTCGGTAAGGTCGGTTTTCGTCGGATCCACCTCGGCGACGACAGCGCCGTGGTGCATGACGAGGATGCGGTCGGCGACTTCCAGCACTTCCTCGAGTTCCGTCGAGACGAAGAGGCTGGCGAGACCGTCAGCCGCCTGCTGCCAGATGATGTCGAAGATCTGCCGCTTGGCCTGGACATCGACGCCGCGGCTCGGCTCGTCGAAGAACATCACCGAGGGCTGCCGGTTCAGCCATTTGCCGATCACCACCTTCTGCTGGTTGCCGCCTGACAGCGACGACACCGGCAGTTCCGGATCGCCGCACTTGATGTGCAGATCGGCAATCTGACGGCGGACATGCGGCTGCTCGCGCCGGCGCGAGATGAAGCCGTTGCGTGAAATCGGCCCGAGGCTCGCCATGCAGAGATTGTCCGCCGTCGAGAGCGACTGCACGAGGCCGACCTCCTTGCGGTTTTCCGGCGTATAGCCGAGCCCGGCCTTGCGCATGTCGCGCGGGCTGGCACCGGTCATGTCGCGACCGTCGAACGTGACCGAACCGCCGTCGATCCGGTCGGCCCCAAAAATCGCCCGCATGAGCTCGGTGCGGCCGGCACCAAGCAGACCGGCGATGCCGAGGATCTCGCCGGGATAGAGATCGAAGGAGACATCCTGAAAATGTCCGGCCCGACTGAGATTGCGGACCTCGAGCACGGGTTTGGCGCGGTCAAGCGTTCGCCGCGGCGGGCGTGTGGCGCGCGCCGCATCGCCGAACATCATGCCGACAATCGCGGAAGGCGTCGTCTCCTTCATCGCAACGGAACCGATATAGTGGCCGTCGCGGATCACCGTGCAAGTATCGGCGATTTCGAAGAGTTCGCTCATGCGGTGGGTGATGTAGATCATCGTCACGCCACGGGCGCGCAGCCGCTCGATCAGCGCGAAGAGCTGCTTGACCTCGCGGGAAGCGAGCGCCGAGGTCGGCTCGTCCAGAAGCAGGATAGACGGGTTGAAGGACATTGCCTTGACGATCTCGACCACCTGCTGCTGGCCGACGCTGAGTGCGGAGACCGGTTGGCGGGAATCGATCGCAAGCCCCATGTCGGCGAGCAGTTCGCCGGCGCGCCGGTGCAGGCCGGCCCAGTCGACGACGCTAAAGCCGGCGCGGCGGCGGTGCGGCAGCCGACCGAGAAAGATGTTCTCGCCGACAGAGAGCTCCGGCACCAGCGAGAGCTCCTGGTGGACGGTGACGATGCCGGCGGCAAAGGCATCATGCGGCGATGTGAAATGGCGGTCCTCGCCATTGACGCTGATCGTGCCGGATGTCGGCTCGGTCACGCCGGCGAGAAGCTTGACAAGCGTCGACTTGCCCGAGCCGTTCTTGCCCATGAGGGCATGCACCTGGCCGGGTGCGAAGCTGTGGGTGAATTCGGAGAGGGCTACAGTCGGGCCGTAACGCTTGGTCACGGTCCGAAAGTCCAGCCGTCCCTGCACCCCTTGCAACGCGGCTGACCTTGGCTGCGGATAACTCATGCGGATTTCCTGCTGTCGGCGGCGAAGGAGCGGCGGGCGATGCCCGCCGTTCGGTTCACTCTTAGGCTCTTACTTCAGGGCCTTCAGGCCTTCCTTGTAGGCAGCGACCCCTTCAGCGTTGACGCGTGTCAGAGGCAGAACGGGCACGTTGACCTTGGTCTCGATCTTTTTGCCGTCGAGCAGGTTCTGCGCGGCTTCGATTGCCTGCTTGCCGACCTCGAGCGGCTGCTGCGCCGTCGTCGCCTGCAGCACGTTGTCGGAGTTCAAGAGCATATTGGCGAGTTGCTCGGAACCGTCGGTGCCGAAGACGAAGACCTTGCCTTCAAGGCCCGCCTTCTTGACCGCCTGCACTGCACCGATCGTGCCGCCTTCGTTGGCAGCATAGATCACCCGGATATCGGGATTGGCCGTCAGCATGTCGCTTGCGACGGCGAGTGCCTTTTCGGCGAGCCAGGCGTCCTGTTGCGCGACGATGTCCACCTGATCCTTGACGACACTCAGGAAACCATCGACGCGGGCATTCGACTGTTCGGGAAGCAGCGCCTTGAAGGCGAGCGTGCCGATCTTGACCTTCTCGCCGTTGCCGAGCGTCTTCAAGAAATCGGTCGCGGCCTTGCCAGTGCCGATGCCGATATCGCGGTCCGAGCTCGTCACCGTCGCCTGGGCGACGTCGCCATTGGCCGAGGTGCCGTAGGTGACGACCGTGATGCCGGCGTCACGCGCTTTCTTCAGAGCCGGCACCGAAGCGTCGGCCGAAAGCGGCGCGACGACGATCGAGTTCACGCCGCGGGCGATGTAGGTGTCGATGAGCTGAGCTTCCTTCTCCAGCTTGCTGTCGCTGTTGCCGGCGAGCAGTTCGTCGCCGGCGGCTTCGGCCGCCTTTTCCATCCCGATCTGGATGCCGCGGAAATACTGGTCCTGCTGAAAGACGATGCCGGCGATCGCCTTGCCGCCGGCATGTGCCGCACCCGGCGCAAGGCTGACGGTGGCAAGCAATGCTGCAAGCGCCAGAATGTGACGTTTCGAATTGTTCATGTCGGTTCTCCTCCCAAGTGCCCTGTTCGTGCCGCCGGACCAACGGGCGAGTGGATCCGGCAAACGGATGCCAGCACCGCCCATTTGGGGAGCGGTCCAGGCGAAAATCTCTATGTGCTCATCGCGACGGCTGGCCGCCGGGCGCGGCATCGACGAAGCGGATGCCGAACTCCAGGTGGCGGCTCATCAGGTAGACGTAGGCGATGCGGTCGCGGGCCCTCAGCGCCCTGATGATCTCGGCATGGGCCTCGAAAGTCGCCGCATGCACCGGGCGCTCCGCCTTGCCGAGCCGCATGACCTCCTCGATCACCGAGCGCAGCATGTGGTAGGCGGCGACCGTCGTGCGATTGCCGGATAGCTCCACGATCGCCTGATGGAACTGGTAGTCGCACTGCGCCGCTTCCTCGACGCTGTCCGCTTCTAGGATCCGCGCGTTGATCGCATCCAGCCGGTCGAAATCGGCGTCAGCAGCCGTCAGGATGATGTGCTCGCCGACACCCGTCTCGATGATGCGGCGGAAGCCCTGCAGGTCGCGGAAAGAGTCCGGCGAGATGCCGTTGTGAAAAGCAAAGAGCCGGCGGATCGCCTCGCCGTGGCCGCCGCTGATAACGGCGCCGACCTTCGGTCGCGTCTCGACCATGCCATAGGCGCGCAGCACCTGCAGCGCCTCGCGCACCGTGTTGCGCCCGGCCTGGAATTGTTCGCCAAGATCGCGCTCGGTCGGAAGCGCATCGCCGATACCGAGACCGCGCTCGGAGATCATGTCGCGGATCTGCTCGACCAGCCGGTCCACGGCCGAGGTCTTGCCTGGCTCGACGGGCTCCACACCCGACAACGCCTCTTCTCGTACAGAACTGCTCACCGGCCATCCTCCCTGCGATGCTCTATTTGTTGGTCCAGTTTGCGCGTTCAGTCAAGCGCAATCTCTCAAATTTCGCGCAAAGTTGCCAACATCGTCCGAAATTGCGCCCATAAGGCTTGAATTGTTGGGCCAATCGGACATTATTGACAGGCGTGGTCCAACAATAGCCACTGACGCGGGGTAGGAGTTCTGCATGAGACTGATGGAAGAGTGTTTTCGCTGGTATGGGCCAAATGATCCGGTGCCGCTCAGCCATATCCGGCAGGCGGGGGCCACGGGGATCGTCTCGGCGCTGCATCATATCTATGACGGATCGCCCTGGTCGGATGAAGCGATCCTTGCCCAAAAGGCGCTGATTGAGGCCGCCGGTATGCGCTGGAGTGTCGTCGAGAGCATCCCGGTTCACAACTCGATCAAGCTCGCGACCGCCGACAGCGCCCGCTACATCGGCTGGTACAAGGACACGCTGCGAGCGCTGGCGCGCGCGGGTATCACGACTGTCTGCTACAACTTCATGCCGGTGGTCGACTGGACGCGCACCGAGCTGATGCAGCCGTTGGCGAATGGCGGCTATGCGCTGCGCTTCGACGCGGTCGACTTTGCCGCCTACGATCTCTTCGTGCTGAAGCGGCCGCGCGTCGCGGATTACTCCGAACGGCAGATTTTCGCCGCCCGCCAGCGTTTCGATCAGATGGACCAGGCGAAGATCGACCGGATCGAACGCAATCTCATTGCCGGCCTGCCGGCAACCGAGCGGCAGTTCAATCGGGCGAGCTTTCTGGCCGCCCTTGCCGAGTATGACGGCGTGACGGCAGACGCCCTACATGCCAACCTGGCGCGCTTCCTCAAGGAGATCGTTCCGGTGGCGGAGGAGGTCGGTATCCGGCTTTGCATCCACCCCGATGATCCGGCCTTTTCGCTCTATGGCCTGCCGCGCATCGTTTCGACGGCCGCGGATGTAAGGCGCATCCTCGCCGCCGTCGACAGCCAAGCCAACGGCATCACCTTCTGCACCGGATCCTATGGCACGCGCACCGACAATGATCTGCCAGCCATGGTTCGTGAATTCGGCCCACGCATTCACTTTGCCCACCTGCGCAATGTCCAGCGGGAGGAGGACGGCTCCTTCTACGAGGCCGATCATCTCGGCGGATCGAGCGACATGCCGGCAGTGATCCTTGCGCTGATGCAGGAACAGGAGCGTCGGCTACAGGAAGGCCGCGCCGACTGGCAAATCCCGCTTCGCCCGGATCACGGGCACCTCCTGGCCGACGACATCGGCAAGGAGCGGATCAACCCCGGCTATTCGCTGATCGGCCGGTTGAAGGGCCTCGCGGAAATCAGAGGCGTGATGCAGGGCATCGCTACCGCCATGGCACACATGGCTTGAGGGAAGAGAAATGACACGTTTTGAAGACGATACCGAACTGTTTACCGCCATGCGCAGCCGTCTGTTCACGGCCGTGGTCGGCGACATCCTCGACACGATGGGGCTCCAACACCAGTTCCTGCCGCCGCAGATCCGGGCGCTCCGCGACGACATGGTCGCCGTCGGGCGGGCGATGCCCGTACTCGAAGCCGATTTCTTCGCAACCGCCGAGGCGAGCGGCCATTCGGAATTCAGCTCGAAACCGTTCGGCCTGATGTTCCACGCGCTCGATAGCCTGAAACCCAACGAGATCTATGTCTGTTCCGGCTCCTCGCCACGTTACGCCGTCTGGGGCGAGCTGATGTCGACCCGTGCAATGAAACTAAAAGCCGCCGGCGCGATCTGCGACGGCTATTGCCGCGACAGCGCCGGCATTCTTGCGCTCGATTTTCCGACTTTCTGCTACGGATCCTATGCGCAGGACCAGGGGCCGCGCGGCAAGGTCGTCGACTACGGTATCCCGATCGAGATCGGCGGCATCCGCATCCGGCCGGGCGATATCCTCTTCGGCGACCGTGACGGCGTGCTCGTCATCCCGCGCGAGGCGGAACGGGAAGCAATCGCGCTGGCGCTGGAAAAGGCCGAAACCGAAAGCAAGGTGCGCCTCGCGATCGAGGCCGGCATGAGCACGGTCGAGGCCTTCGAGCGCTTCGGCGTGATGTGACCACAAAATGGGGCGCCGGAGCCCGGCGCCTTACTTCAACCGGCTGAGATCCACCGGGCGATTGTTGATGATCGCCTCCATGGAAAAGAAGCCCGTGACCGTGGCGAGATCGAAGTTGGTGATGAGCTTCTGATAAAAGGCGTCGTAGCCGCCCATGCCCCGGGTCACCACCTTGATTAGATAGTCCCAGTCCCCGCCGATCCTGTAGAAGTCGATCACTTCCGGCAGTCGCTCGACATGCTGCCGGAAGCCGTCGCTCCATTCCTTGGAGTGATGGCGTGTGCGGATCATCACGATCACCGTCAGATCCAGGCCCAGAGCACTGAGATCGATGTCGCAGTGCGAACCCCGGATCATGCCGATCGACTGCAGACGCTGAAGGCGCCGCCAGCAGGCATTTTGCGATAACCCGACCCGCTCGGCCAACTCACGCTGCGAGAGGCTCGAATCCTTTTGCAGCAACGTCATGATCTTCAGATCAAAACTATCTATTTTTGATGATTCTTCGATCATTTGACACAATACAGCGCGACTGGCGCAGGAAGATAGGTGAATTTTTTGACCATGAAGGGGAATATAATCGCTGTCGATGTTCGCTCCAAGGGAGGTCAGCGAGATGATCGTTCCAACAGTTCACCGCCACTCCTGTGAGGAGCTTAGCCCGCTTGCCAAGTTCCGCCAGGCTTTGAACCGCCCGGGCGTGATTGCCGATCTTCGCGACGATCTCGTCGGCGCGAAGGCGCAGATCGTCGGCCCATACGGCACGAAGCCGCTCGTCTATGCCGACTATGTCGCTTCCGGCCGGGCACTGCGGGTGATCGAAAGCTTCGTGCTCGACGAAGCCCTGCCCTATTACGCCAACAGCCACACGGAAGCCTCCTATTGCGGCGGCTTCATGACCCGGTTGCGGCGGGAAGCGCGCGCGCTGATCGGCGAATTCTGTGGCGCGACTGCCGACCACGCCGTGATTTTCACAGGTTCCGGCGCCACTTCGGGCATCAACCGGTTGGTCAAGCTGTTCGGCGTCACCGCGGCGGCTGAGGCGGGCAAACAGGTCCGCGTCATCATCGGCCCCTATGAGCACCACTCCAACATCCTTCCCTGGCGCGAAAGCGGCGCCGAGATCGTGGAAATCGCCGAATGCCAGGCGGGCGGTCCGGATCTTGGCCAACTTGCCCAAGCGCTAAACGCCGGTTCACGGGACCTGACGGTCTGCACGCTCTCTGCCGGTTCGAACATCACCGGCATCACCAGCGACGTCGCGGCGATCACCCGGATGGTCAAGGCGGCCGGCGCGAAGATGATCTGGGACTATGCCGGCGCCGGTCCTTACGTTCCGATTTCCATGTCGCCTGCCGGTTTCGAGATCGACGCCATTGTCGTCTCGCCGCACAAGTTCATCGGCGGTCCGGGCGCCTCCGGCATCCTGATCGTTCGCCGCGACCGCGTCGTGACCGACAAACCGACCTGGCCGGGTGGCGGCACCGTGAAGTTCGTTTCGCCTGATACCCACGACTACAGCGGCAATCTCGAAGCACGCGAAGAAGCGGGAACACCGAATGTCGTCGGCGACATCCGCGCAGCCCTCGCCTTCATCGTCAAGCATGCGATCGGTCTTGAAGAAATGGAAAGGCGCAACCGCGCGCTGGCCCAACAGGCCCTTGCCGCCTGGAAGACCGTCCCGCAGCTGGAGCTGCTCGGCCTTAAGGAACCGGATCGCCTGCCGATCTTCTCCTTCCGCATCAGGAACGGCAAGGGCGGCTATGTCCACCAGCAGCTCGTTACTCGCATGCTCAGCGATCGCTTCGGCATCCAGGCACGCGGCGGCTGCGCCTGTGCCGGGCCCTACGTACACCGGCTGCTGTCGATCGATGCCGAACACTCCGAACAGATCCGACAGGCGATCCTCGCCGGCGAAGAGATCGAGAAGCCCGGGTTCACACGGCTGAACTTCAGCGTCCTGCTTTCGGACGAAAAGGTGAAGTTCATCCTCGATTGCGTCGCCCAGCTGGCGGCGGACGCGCCCACCTTCGAAGCCGATTACGATTTTGACCCCGCTCGCGCAATCTTCTTCCCGTGCGCAACGGCTGAAGAGGCGCTCGCCTATGCATAAGCCCGATGTGACCGGCTTTTACGACGTCCGCACCGGCAGCATCCAGTATGTTGTTGCCGATCCGGCGACGGGCAAATGCGCGATCATCGACCCGGTGCTCGATTTCGACGAGAAGTCGGGCTCGACCGCCACGCGGAATGCCGACGCGATCCTCGACCATGTCGCGGCCAAAGGCCTGACCGTCGAATGGATCCTCGACACCCACCCTCATGCCGACCATTTCTCGGCGGCGCGCTATCTCAAGGCCCGGACGGGAGCGCCGACGGCGATCGGCGAACACGTGAAGGGCGTGCAGCGGATCTGGAAAGCGATCTATAACTGGCCGGATTTCGCCTGCGACGGTTCGCAATGGGACCGGCTGTTTACTGACGGCGAGACGTTCCGGATCGGCGAGCTCAAGGCTCGCGTCCTGCATTCGCCCGGCCACACACTCGCGTCCATCAGCTATGTGATCGGCGACGCAGCCTTCATTCACGACACGCTGTTCATGCCCGATAGCGGCTCGGCCCGCGCCGATTTCCCGGGGGGCAGCGCTGCCGACCTCTGGCGTTCGATCCAGGCGATCCTGGCACTGCCGGATGAGACTCGGCTGTTCACCGGCCACGATTATTGCCCGGGCGGCCGCAAGGCGCGCTGGGAAAGCACGGTCGCCGAGCAGAAGTCCAAAAACCCCCATGTCGCCGGCAAGTCCGAGGCCGATTTCGTCGGCTTGCGCGAGGCGCGCGACCGTACCTTGCCGATGCCGAAACTCATTCTGCATGCGCTGCAGGTGAATGTCCGCGGCGGCGAGCTCCCGGCCACCGAAGACAATGGCCGGCGCTACCTGAAAATCCCGCTCGACGCCCTTCCCGGTTCGGTCTGGGGGTAGAGGCATCGTGGCGGATCCTTTCCAGCAAATGCTGCTCGCGATCGGCTCCGGCTCGCTCACCGGCTTCACGCTCGGCCTGATCGGTGGCGGCGGCTCGATCCTGGCAACCCCGCTCCTCATCTATGTGGTCGGCATTCGCGACGTGCATACGGCGCTCGGCACCGGAGCGCTCGCCGTTTCCGCAAACGCCTATCTCAACCTCATCAGCCATGCGCTTCGCGGCCACCTCTGGTGGCGGTGCGCTCTGATTTTCACGGTGGCCGGCTCGCTCGGCGCCTATCTTGGCTCTAGCCTCGGCAAACTGGTCGACGGCCAGCGCCTGCTGTTCCTGTTCGGGCTGGTGATGATGTTCGTCAGCTTCGCCATGAAAAAGGTAAAGTGCGACACGGCGGCCACGCCGCAATCGCTTTCGATCGGGACGCACGGCAAGACCGGAGTGACGGCGCTTTTGACCGGTACCTGCTCCGGTTTCTTCGGCATCGGCGGCGGTTTCCTGATCGTCCCCGGCCTCCTGCTTGCAACCGGCATGCCGCTCATCAATGCGGTCGGCACGTCGTTGCTTGCCGTCGGCACCTTCGGCCTGACGACCGCGATCAACTACGCTTCCTCGGGTTTGGTGGACTGGCGCATCGCCGGCTACTTCATCGCCGGCGGCATTTTGGGCGGAATCGTCGGCACCTTCGTCTCCACCCGGCTTGCGACCCAGCGCGATACGCTGACGCAGATTTTCCGCGCCATCATCTTTTCCGTCAGCCTCTATGTTCTCTGGCGCAGCTACGGGGCACCGTGACCCGGCCGCGGTGGTCGGCAACCGACCTGGCGGCGATACTGAGCGGTCCTTGGCCGGAAACATATGCAGCCAGTCCGAAATCGTACTGTTTGCATCATTCAAGACAAAGGTGTAGCGTGTTTTAATCCTGTCAGCACTCTTTCGGACAGGAACAAGCCAATGACCGTTCAATCCATAGATCTCTCGAACAGCACGCCGCTGACCAAGCGGTCGATCTCGCAGCTTCCGATCAACCTGTTCGCATCGGTAATGGGCATCACGGGCCTGAGCCTCGCCTGGCGCGAAGCCACCAGGACGATCGGACTGCCGGCCCTTCCCGGGGAATATGTCGGCTGGCTCGGTACCTCGATCTTTCTGAGCCTTGCCCTGGGCTATGCCATCAAATGGCGCCGGTACCCTGGCTTGGTCGCCGCTGAATTCGCCCATCCGGTTCAAAGCAACTTCTTTGCGACCGTCGCAATCGGCCTGCTTCTGCAGTCTGCCTTTCTGAACCTTTACAGCCCGCTGCTGTCAGAGGTCGTCTGGACCATCGCGTCTGCGCTGACCTTCGCCCTCGCCTATGTCGTCGCCAGAGGCTTCCTCGGCCGGCAGCAGTCGCGCGATACCACCCTGCCGCCGCTACTCATCCCCGGCGTCGCCACCCTTGATATCGCCGTTACCGGCCACGCCATGCCGTTCTCCTGGGCGCATGAAGTCAATATGCTTGCCTTTTCGGTCGGCAGCGTCATCGCCGCGGTCTTTATCGCGCTCATCTTCTCGCGGTTGCGCCACGAAGATCCGCTTCCGGCGCTGGCTCGGCCGTCCCTCATGGTTCTCGTCGCCCCCTTTGCCGTCGGCTTCCTCGCCTATACTAACGTCACGGGTTCGGTCGATCTCTTCGCCACGGTCCTGTTCTACTTTGCCCTGTTTCTCATGCTCGTCCTGTCGCCGATGGTGTTCCGCTCCCATGTTCCCTTTAACGTCACCTGGTGGGCCATCAGCTTTCCGCTTGCTGCCCTGTCGATCGCCTTCTTCCGGTATGCCGCTTCTGCCGGGAGCGCTATCCTGACCGGCCTGGCGGGACTGTTCTTCCTGTTTCTGGCCGGCGCCATCGCTGTCGTCTTCTATCGTACGGTCAGCATTGTCCTGACCGGCAGATTGTTCGAGGTTCGTTAATGGCCGTTCACAAGATCGCCATCGTCGCCATGCAGGGCGTGCAGCTTCTCGACGTCATCGGGCCCTCGGACGTGTTTGCGGAGGCCAACCGTCAGAGCGGCACCGACCATTATTCCGTGGAGGTCGTCAGCGCGTCCGGCAGTCCGGTGCGCGGATCTTCCGGGTTGACGCTGCTGCCGGATCGGTCGCTGGAGGAAGGTTTTTCCGACATCGATACGTTGCTTGTGGCCGGGGATCCGCTCATTCATGAACGGCCACTGCCGGCATCGCTTCTCGCCTGGGTGAAGGAAGCATCGGCTCGCGCCAGCCGTTTCGGATCGGTGTGCTCCGGCGCCTTCGTGCTCGGCGAGGCGGGCCTCTTAAACGGCAGGCGGGCGACGACGCATTGGTCGCAAGCGGCGGAATTCGGCAAGCGCTTCCCGGAGGTGAAACTCGAGCCCAACCGCATTTTCACCAAGGACGGCAACGTCTGGACCTCAGCCGGCGTAACGGCCGGCATCGACCTGGCGCTTGCCATCGTCGAGAAGGATCTCGGCCTGGACATCGCTTTGAAGGTCGCGCGTGAACTCGTTGTCTTTCTCAAGCGGCCCGGAGGCCAGACCCAGTTCAGCACCCTTCTCGCCGGCCAGCTTGCACAGAAGACACCCATTCGTGCGGCTCAGGATTTTATTGCCGACAATCTCTCTGCCGACCTCAGCGTCGCAGCGGTTGCCCGGCGCGTCGGCATGAGCGAGCGAAACTTCTCCAGGCAGTTCAAACAGGAGGTGGGCATGACGCCCGCCGACTATGTGGAGAGCATGCGGCTGGAGGCGGGGCGCAGGCTTGCCGAAGACACCGGCATTCCACTCAAAAAGATTGCCACGGATATCGGCTTCCATGACGATATCGCCTTCCGTCGTTCCTTCGTTCGTCGATTCGGCACGTCGCCGGCCGCCTATCGCAAGAGCTTCGGATCGTAGGCATGCCAGCTTGGTCCACAAGCGGCGCTGACATCTGGAGAAGCCAGCCATGTTCGACCTGATCATCCGCAACGCCAACCTTCCGGACGGACGCCAGGGCATTGATGTCGGTGTTGTGGGCGGAAAGATCGCCGCAATCGAGCCGGACCTTGCCGCGACCGCAGGCGAAGAGATCGACGCCACCGGCCGGTTGCTGAGCCCACCCTTCTGCGATCCGCATTTCCACATGGACGCAACGCTGTCGCTCGGCCTGCCACGGATGAACGTCTCCGGCACCCTGCTTGAGGGCATCGCGCTCTGGGGCGAGTTGCGCCCAACCTTGACCAAGGAGGCGCTGGTCGAGCGGGCGCTGCGTTATTGCGATCTCGCCGTCAGCCAGGGGCTTCTCGCCATCCGCAGCCATGTGGACACGTCGGATCCTCGGCTGGTCACGGCCGAAGCGCTGCTCGAGGTCAGGCAGAAGGTCGCGCCCTATATCGACCTGCAGCTCGTTGCCTTCCCGCAGGATGGCTACTACCGCGCGCCCGATGGCGTCGCATCGCTTGAGCGTGCGCTCGACATGGGCGTCGATATCGTCGGCGGCATTCCCCATTTTGAGCGGACGATGGAGGATGGCGCACGCTCGGTGGAGGCGCTCTGCCGCATCGCTGCCGAGCGCGGCCTGCCCGTCGACATGCATTGCGACGAGACCGATGACCCGCTGTCGCGCCACATCGAGACGCTGGCGGCCGAGACCGTGCGCTTCGGATTGCAGGGACGCGTTGCGGGCTCGCATCTCACTTCGATGCACTCGATGGACAACTACTATGTTTCCAAGCTCATCCCGCTGATGGTGGAAGCGAAGATCAACGTGATCCCCAATCCGCTGATCAACATCATGCTGCAGGGGCGCCACGACAGCTATCCCAAACGCCGCGGCATGACACGAGTGAAGGAGTTGATGGCGGCGGGGCTCAACGTCGCCTTCGGGCACGATTGCGTCATGGATCCCTGGTACTCGATGGGGGCGGGCGACATGCTGGAAGTCGCCCATATGGCTGTTCACGTGACGCAGATGGGCGGCATCGAGGACAAGCGCAGGATCTTCGACGCGATCACCGTGAACTCGGCGAAAACCATGGGCCTTGAGGGCTATGGGCTGGAGGTGGGCTTCAAGGCCGATCTGGTCCTCTTGCAGGCGGCCGATGTCAGCGAGGCCCTGCGGCTGAAGCCAAACCGGTTGTTCGTGATCAAGGCTGGCAAGGTCATCGCCCGGACGGCGCCGCGCATCGGTGAGCTCTTTCTCGATGGGCGCCCGACATCGATCGATATTGCGCGGGATTACATCCCGCAGGCGACCCAGGGCTGAACGGAGACTTCGAATTTTGGACGCGATTCCGGACAGAAAACCGCTGCACACTTTTCCTGGTATCGCTGCCTAGAGCATCCTGCCCTCAAGTGGAATCATTTGAGGCAGAAAGATGCTCTAGAATCAAAGTGCTAGAGCGTCCTTTGTGCGTTCAAACGAACGCACGGCGCTCTAGTCCTCGAAATCGCCGAAGATGTTCTGCAGCCGGGTCAGCTGGGCGACGCGCTCACCGACATCATCGCCGAGCACGACAATGATGTTGCTCAAGAGCAGGTCCATGACCGCGACGGTTGTCGCCGCCCCGTCCCACAGCGGACCGTGCGACCCGGGCACAATGAGGCAGATATCGGAGACCTCAGGTGCCCAGGGGCAGAACTCGTCGGTATAGAGGATGACCTTGACGCCGGCGCGGCGGGCTTCCTCGGCAAGCGGCCGCGCCTTGGCGGCGAAACGGCGCACATCGTGCAGGAACAGCACACGCCCCTCGACCGAGCCATCGAGCAGCTCGGCATAGGTGCCGTTGAGGCCGTCGACGAACTGCACGCGCGGCCGGGTATAGGACAGTTGGCTGGCGAAATATTGCGCGATGCCGCGAACGTTCTGATAGGCGGCGACATAGACTTCGCTCGCAGCAATCAGGGCGTCGATCGTCTGCTGCCATTCCGGCGCGGTCGTCAGCTCGTAGATCATGCCGAGATTGTCGACCTGCTGCTGGATCAGGCCGGCAAGCAGCTTGCCTTCGCGGTTATCCTCCCGCAACCGGCCGACAGAGCCCTTGACCTGCCAGGCGGGATTGTTGGAGCCGTCACGCCTGAGCTCGTGCTTCAGCTGGTCGAGGCCATCGAAGCCTAAACGCCGGAGATAGCGCCCGACGGTCATCGGCGAGACCTCGAGGCGGGTCGCGATCGAGCGCGCCGTTTCGAAGGGGATCTCGGCGAGGTTGCGCTCGATGTAGTTGGCGATGAGCTTGTCCGACTTCGAGCGTCTCATCTCGTCGCTGCGCAGCAGCTTCAGGATGCGCGGTGCCACGTCCCCTCCCATTCTACAGCGCCACCGGTCTTATCAGACGGAAAAAGGTCGCTGCAGCACTTTGAATTGCTGCATGTTTATCCTCAGCCACGAGGTAAGGAAACACGCAAGTCTGCCGAAGCGGATGCCGGGTAACAAACCCGCATCCGCTCCTGTCATCGCATCGCGTGTTTATTCCGCCGTCTTCACCTTCGTCCAGACCCGGTCGAGCTGGCGCACGCCGGGGCCGAGGTCTTCGAAGATTTGCAGCTTCTGCATGGTTTCCGGCGGCGGGTTGATTTCCTTGCTGTTCTTGATCTGCTCGGGGGTCAATTGCCGCGCCGGCACGTTGGCCGTCCCGTTGGTCTGCTGTTCAATATTGAGCGCCGCGACGTCCGGGCGCGTATAGAACTGCAGGAACTTGACCGCGTTGTCCTTGTTGGGGGCCGACTTCAGGACGCAGATATCCTCCTGGTACATCGTCGCCCCTTCCTCCGGGATCACGTAACCGAGATCCTTGGGGTTGGCGAAGACATCGACCATCGAGCCGACGAAGAAGTGACCAGCCGCGACATCGCCGGCGGCGACCATCGGGCGGGTGTCATAGGTAAAGGCGGCAACGTCGGGCTTCATCGCGATGATCGTATCGGCAGCCTGCTGCAATTCCGCCGGGTCGGTGGAATTGACCTTGTGACCGTTGAGGATCAGACCCACCGAAAGCACCTCGCGCATGTCGTCGAGCAGCGTGAACTTCAGCCCTTTCGCCTTCACCGTCTCGATCAGGTCGCGCCAGCCGGTCACGTCCTTGCCGAGAAGTTTTCTGTTGTAGAGGATGCCGACCGAGCCGAAGGCGTAAGGTAGGCAATACTCGCCCTTCGGATCGCTCTTGGCCCGAAGGAAGGTCGGGTCGATATTCTTGAAGCCCTCGTAGTCGTTGATGTCCGTCTTTTCGAGCAGGTCGAGCTTGGCCATGATGTCCTGCATGTGGACCGACGGGAAGACGATGTCGTAACCCGTGGCCCCACCCTGGATCTTCGCCAGCATCTCCTCGTTCGAGGAATAGGTGGAGAGGTTGACCTTGATCTGGGTCTCTTCCTCGAACTTCTTGAGGACAGCCGGATTAATGTATTCGCCCCAGTTGTAGATGTTGAGCTCGGCCGCTTCGGCGGTGCCGAACAGAGCGGAAAGTGTCGTCAGCAAAACGGCCACGCCACGTGCGCGGGTGGCGAAAGGCCTCTTGCCTTCACACGTCACCCCATTCGTCATTGTCATCATCATTCTCCTCTGATGGTCATGGCCGTTCGGCCCCTCTACGGCCCTTGCCGGCCGCTTCCGGATCACGGCTTCTGGTGGCCGTTGACTCCGATAGGCAAATGGTATCCATATATCGGAAACGCACAAGCGTTATTTGCATAACATTTTGGGGAACAGAAGTATGCAGAATTCCATCGTCCGGCTGGTGGAGGCGAGCAAGGCCTTCACCACTCCGGAAGGCGGCATCGTGACCGCTCTCGACAGCATCGATCTCGACGTCCGCCGCAACGAATTCCTGACCTTGCTCGGGCCTTCCGGCTGCGGCAAGACCACCCTGCTGCAGGCGATCAGCGGTTTCGTCGAACTCGACGGCGGCTCGATCCTCATCGACGGCGAGGACATCACCGACCGGCCGCCCTACCGCCGCCCGGTCAACACGGTCTTCCAGAACTATGCGCTGTTTCCGCACATGACGGTCGGCGAAAACGTCGCCTATTCGCTGGAAGTCGCGGGCGTCGCCAAGCCGGCGCGCCGTGAAAAGGTCTCCGCCGCCTTGAAGATGGTAGGACTGGAAGGTATGGAAGGCCGCAGGCCGCGCCAGCTCTCCGGCGGCCAGCAACAGCGTGTGGCGCTGGCCCGCGCCATCATCGCCCGGCCGAAACTCTTGCTGCTCGACGAACCGCTGTCGGCGCTCGACAAGAACCTGCGTCAGGCGATGCAGATCGAACTGAAGACGCTGCAGAACGAGCTCGGCATCTCCTTCATCTTCGTCACCCACGACCAGCAGGAAGCGCTGACGATGTCGGATCGCGTCGCCGTGCTCTCCGGTGGCCGCATCCAGCAGCTCGATACGCCGCGCGCCATCTACGACCACCCGGTCAACACCTTCGTCGCCACCTTCATCGGCGCCAGCAACCTGTTCGAGGGCACGCTCGACGGCGACCGGCTGATGACGGCGGATGGCATGGCGATCCGCCACCAGCCCTGCGACAAGAAAATTTCGACCAAAGCGACGGCATTGATCCGGCCGGAACAGTTCTTCCTTGCGGAGGAAAACGCCCCCTTTCCGACGATCGACGTCGATCTCGACCAGATCGTTTTTGTCGGCTCCACCTTCGAGCTGTTCGGCCGCACTGCCGAGGGACGCAAGGTGATTGCGGAAGTTCCCGCCAATCGGCGCAATCTCGTCGGCACGGTCGAACGGACACGCAAGGCGCGGCTTGCCTATGACCCTGCTGCCGTGCACCTCATCGGTGCCAATGCCGGGGGTGCGTGAGATGTCGATCGCCAGCCGCCGCCGCTTTCAGCTCGCCGTTTTGCTCGGACCCGTCTCGGCCTTCCTTGCCGTCTTCTTCCTCGGGCCGCTCGCGATCATGGTCGTCACCAGCCTTCTCGCGCCCGGTCTCTATGGTGGGGTGGAGTGGACCTTCTACCCGCATAACTTCGGTCGCATCCTCGGTTTTGCCGATCCGATGTTCGAGGAGTTCGATCCGATCTACATCGCGATCTTCCTGCGCTCGGTCGAGATCGCGGCCCTGACGGTGCTCGCGACCCTTCTCGTCTGCTATCCCGCCGCCTTCTGCATCGCCCGGCTTTCCGAGCGCTGGAAGAATTTCTGCCTGTTCCTGATCACGCTGCCTTTCTTCACCAGCCTGATCGTGCGGCTCTTCGTCTGGGTGTTGATCCTGCGCCAGACCGGCCTCGTCAACGAGATGCTTCTGTCAACGGGGCTGATCGAGCGGCCGCTCGACCTGATCTACACCAGGGGCGCGATCATCCTCGGCATGACCTATGTGTTCATTCCCTTTATGTTCATGCCTGTTTATGCCAGCGTCGAGAAACTTGACTGGACGCTGGTGCGCGCCTCGCTCGATCTCGGCGCCGGGCCGCTGCGCACCTTCTGGCGCATCATCCTGCCCCTGACCGCTCCCGGCATTGCCGGCGGCGCGGTCATCGTCTTCATTCCGGCGCTTGGCAACTTCGTCGTGCCGGCGGTGCTCGGCGGCGCCAAGGTGATGATGTTCGGCAACCTGATCGAACAGCAGTTCCTCGCGGCCCGCAACTGGCCCTTCGGGGCCGCACTGGCGATGATGGTGATGACCGTCATGCTGATCATGATGATCGCCCATGTGGTTCTTTCCGGTCGGCGCAGCGCCGCCGCTGCGCTGGCACGGTGAGGTGATCCATGAAGATCGCTCGAACCCTCTTTACCGGTAGCCTGCTCGCCTATACCGGCCTCTTCTTCGCCTTCATCTACATTCCGCTCGTCGTCATCGCCGTCTATTCGTTCAACGCCAATCCGGTGAACATGATGACCTGGACGGGCTTCACCACCGAATGGTACGCCCAGGTTCTCGGCTTCAAGACCAAGGTCTCCGAAAGCGCTCTCTACATCGAATCGACGGGCCAACTGCTGCAGGCGGTCTGGAACAGTCTGATGATCGCCGCCTCTACGACAGCCATTGCGACCATCTTCGGCACGGCGATCGCCATCGGCCTCTATCGCTTCGAATTCGTCGGCCAGCGCTTCTACCGCGTGGTGATGTTCATGCCGATGCTGATGCCGGATATCGTGCTCGGCATCGCGCTTCTGATCTTCTTCGTCAATTCCGGCATCCGGCTGGGGCTGACGACGATCATCATCGGCCAGTGCACCTTCCTGATCTCCTACGTCTTCATCGTCGTCTCGGCCCGACTTGCCGGCATGGACCGGACGCTGGAGCACGCGTCCGCCGATCTCGGCGCCAATGAATGGATGACCTTTCGCCGGGTGGTGCTGCCGCAGCTCTTTCCGGCAATCGTCGGCGGCGCGCTGCTCGCCTTCATCATCTCGATGGACGATCTCGTCATCACCTATTTCATCGCCGGCGTCGACGTCACTACGCTGCCGATGTTCATCTTCTCCATGCTTCGGCGCGGCATCAAACCGGAGATCAACGCGATTGCCGTGATGATGCTCTCCTTCTCCTTCGTCGTCGCCTCGCTCGGCCTCTACCTTCGCTCTCGGCAGAAATGATCATGAACGATAAAACTCCCGCCTCGCCCACCGCTCGCGCCCGCGATATCGGGCTGCCCTTTTCCGGCCGCACCGGCCGCTTCAACGCCATCACCGACGTCGAAGGCATAACCGTCGGCTTCCGCACGATCGCGGAAGAGACGCCGCGCCCGGGCCGCAAGCGTCCTGTCCGCACCGGCGTCACCGCCATCCTGCCGCATGCCGCTTCGGCGACCCCCGTCCCGGTCTACGCTGGGGTGCATCGCTTCAACGGCAACGGCGAGATGACCGGCACCCACTGGATCGAGGACGGCGGCTTCTTCCTCGGGCCGGTCATGATCACCAACACCCACGCCGTCGGCATGACCCATCACGCCACCATCAGGTGGATGCTGGAGCGCTACCGGTCGACCTACGACAGCGACGACTTTCTATGGTTGATGCCGGTCGTGGCGGAGACCTATGACGGCGTTCTGAACGACATCAACGGCCAGCCGATCACCGAGACAGATGTGCGCGCAGCACTCGACAGCGCCACCTCGGGCCCGGTGCAGGAGGGCAATTGCGGTGGCGGCACCGGCATGATCGCCTATGGCTTCAAGGGCGGCACCGGCACCGCATCCCGCGTCGTCGAATTCGGCGGTCGCGACTATACGATCGGCACGCTGGTGCAGGCCAATCACGGCCAGCGCGACTGGCTGACGATCCGTGGCGTTCCGGTCGGCGAGCACATGCGCGACGGCACGCCGCAAAGCCAGATGCAGGAGCGCGGCTCGATCATCGTCGTGATCGCCACCGACCTGCCGATGGCGCCGCACCAGTTGAAGCGGCTGGCGCGACGGGCGGCGATCGGCATCGGCCGCAATGGTACTCCGGGTGGCAACAATTCCGGCGACATCTTCCTTGCCTTCTCCACGGCCAATACCCAGCCGATGGCGCACAAGGCGCCGCCGCGCCTCTCGCTGGAGATCGTCAACGACGACCTGCTCGACCCGGTCTATCTCGCGACTGTCGACAGCGTCGAGGAAGCGGTGGTCAACGCGATGATCGCGGCGGAAGATTCCGGCGGCACCGCCCATGATCGCTTCAAGATCCAGGCGATCCGGCATGTGCCGCTGATCGAGGTGATGCGGAACTACGGCCGATAGTCGGCGACCAACGTGGCAATGCGTTATCTTTTCGGGACCGGCAATCTTAGCCGGCTCCTGACGAGCTCACCCGCGCGCGGCGCCAGTCGCTCGGCGCCTCGCCCACGCGTAACCGAAAGAAGCGCGAGAAATAGGCGGCATCGGCAAAGCCGATCTCATAGGCGATGTCTTCCAGCGGCCGTACAGTGAAGAGCAGCAGGCGCTTGGCCTCGAGCAATCGACGCTCGTTGATGAGCTCCTTGACCTGCATGCCGAAGGCGTCCCTGCTCGCCTTGGCGATGAGGTGCGGTGTCGTTGCCAGCGCGTCGGTGTATTGCGCGACGCTCCAGTTTTCCCGGAAGTGCAAATCGATAAGCCGGCGCAGCTGAGCCGCCAGCATCGCCTGCGACGGCTGGGCCGGAGATGGCGTGGCGGATGCCAGACGGGCGATCTGGGTGAGGACGGCCGCGACCAGCGAGGCGAGCATCTGTTGGGTGCCGGGCGCACCGCGGGCATATTCGTCGGCAACGATATCGAGCAGTTCGGCAAGACGGCGCCAGCCCCGGTCCTCGCCGTCGCCACGGATCATGACCGGCGCATCAACAGGAAGCGTGGTGTTCTCCCGGATCGAGAGCAGCGCGCCATCAGCGACCGAGACGACGACCGCGTCGCTCGTCTCAGGATCGACGGAAAAACCATGCACGATGCCGCTCGGCACGAAGCTGACGGCCGGTGCCAAAAAGTCCAATGGCCTGTCGTCGATGAAATAGGTGCCGCGGCCGCTCATCCAGAAGGTGATCTGCCCCATCTGATCGTGTTTATGCGCCTTCACCTGTCCCTGATGCAGGTTACGCCGCGCCATCACCGTCTCGACATGGAAAAATCCGGGTTCGAGTTGTTGCTCCGGTTCACCGTAGACGAAGAAACTTGGAATGGCGTCGGTCATGGCCCACCGAAAAAAGTACAAGTCATTTTGCCATTCTGTCCATGGCGGCCAATGATTTCAACGCCTAGCCTTGACGAAACTCAAGGAGGAGAAAATGAGAGCAGAGGATTTCCGCGCCGATAGGACGCGGCCCTTCACCGGCGCCGAATATCTGGAAAGCCTGCGCGACGGCCGCGAGGTCTATATCAACGGCGAACGCATCAAGGACGTGACCAGCCATCCGGCGATGCGCAATTCCACCCGGTCGCTCGCCAGGCTCTATGACGCGCTGCATGATCCGGCAAAGAGGGACATCCTGACGGCGCCGACCGACACGGGCTCCGGCGGCTACACCCACAAATATTTCCGCGTCGCCCGCTCCTCCGCCGATCTTGCCGCCCAGCAGGGCGCGATCGCCGAATGGGCACGCATGTCCTATGGCTGGATGGGCCGCACCGCCGACTACAAGGCGGCGCTGATGAACACGCTCGGCGCCAATGCCAATTGGTATGGCCCGTTCAAGGACAACGCGCTCGCCTGGCATAAACGCGCCCAGGAAGCGGCGCTCTTCATGAACCACGCGATCGTCAATCCGCCGATCGATCGGCACAAGCCGGCGGACGCGGTCAAGGACGTCTTCGTCCACATCACCAAGGAAACGGACGCCGGCATCTACGTCTCAGGTGCCAAGGTGGTCGCGACCTCCTCGGCACTGACGCACTACAATTTCCTGGCGCAAAGTTCGGCGACGGTAACGGAGGATCCCTCGCTCTCGGTGATGTTCATCGTTCCGATGAACGCGCCCGGGATCAAGATGTTCTGCCGCGTCTCCTACGAGCAGACAGCCAACACCGTCGGCCATCCCTTCGACTATCCGCTGTCGTCGCGCTTCGACGAGAACGATGCGATCCTGGTGCTCGACAACGTCTTCGTGCCGTGGGAGGACGTCCTGGTCTTGCGCGATGCCGCCAAGATCCTGTCCTTCCACCCGGCTTCCGGCTTCATGCACGGCTACTGCTTCCAGGGCTGCACCCGTTTCGCCGTGAAACTCGACTTCCTGGCAGGCCTGCTTGCCAAGGCGCTGCGCGCCACCGGCGGCGACGCCTTCCGCGGCAATCAGGCAGCACTCGGCGAGGTGATCGCGCTCCGCCACATGTTCTGGAGCTTCTCCAATGCCATGGCCCACAATCCCATTCCTTGGGCCGACGGCGCCGTGCTTCCCAATCTGGAAGCCGCGCTTTCCTATCGAACCTTCATGTCGGAGGCCTATCCGCGTGTCGTCGAGACGATCCGCAAGGTGATTGCATCGGGGCTGATCTACCTGCCGTCCTCCGTGCGTGACTTCGGCAATCCCGAGATCGACCGCTACCTGGCGCAATATGTCCGCGGCTCTAACGATATGGGGCACATCGAGCGCATCAAGATCATGAAACTGCTCTGGGACGCGACCGGCACGGAGTTCGGCGGACGCCACGCGCTCTACGAACTCAACTATGCCGGCGCGCCTGAAGAGGTTCGGCTGCAGGTATTGAAAGGGGCCGAACGCGGCGGGCGTCTCAAGGAGATGGAAGCGCTCGTCGACCAGTGCATGGCGGACTATGACGAGAACGGCTGGACCGGCAGCACCTGGCTGCCGCCGCTCGACGATGCGGCCGCTCTGCGCAACGCCGCCGAATGAGGCCCGTCATGGAACCGCTCGTTTCGAAGACGGAGTTTCGCAACGCCATGGCGCGGGTCTGCGCGCCGGTCAACGTCATCACCACCAACGGACCCGCCGGACGCGGCGGGTTCACCGCCACCGCCATGTGCTCGGTGACCGACGAGCCGCCGACGCTGCTCGTCTGCATGAACCGCAACTCCACCCAATGCGGCCTTTTCATCGACAACCGGCGCTTCTGCGTCAACGTGCTCAGCCACGACCATAGGGATCTCGCCGGCCACTTCGCCGGCGCGACGCAGGATATGGCGGCCCGCTATGCCGCGGCCGACTGGGTCGAGATGCAATCCGGCAGCTTCGCGGTCAAAGACGCCATCGTCTCGCTCGACTGCGAACTCGCCGAGGCGCGGCTGCTTGGAACACACCACATCCTCATCGGCCGGGTCGTCGGCATCCGCTCGCGCAGCGACGGCAATGCGCTGCTCTATTTCGATCGCAACTACGTGCATGTACCGACGCAGCTCGGAAGTTTCGGCGGCTAGGCGTAGGCGGGGTCTCGCCCCGCCTACATGAACACGGCCCATTGACGGACGTTTCGCCAAAGAGCCGAGGCAATCCACATCCACGTGCTGTTCAGTGCCTTTTGTTTTTTCCGTAAAACGCTCTATTTGCTTGGCGCGCAATGAGAAAGGAAAACGGAATGGTGGTTGCTGAGCCAGCCGGGCGGCCGACGACGGACGCGAAAGGCAGGGAATTCGATCGCCTGACCGCCCTTGGACATCTCGACATTCTCGACACGCCGAAGGATCAGGGCCTTGAACGGATCGTGCGGCTGATAAAGCAGATCTTCGCCATCGACATCGGCATCATCTCTTTGGTCGACGCACATCGACAATGGTACAAGGCCTGCTCGGGGCTCGCATTAGACGAAGTTCCCCGGGAAGACACTTTCTGCCGATATGTTGTCGCCTCCGAGGAACCGCTTGTCGTGCACGACGCCACGCAGGATCCGCGGTTTTCGCGACATCCCGCCGTCACCGGCCCGGAACATGTTCGGTTCTACGCAGGCGTTCCGTTCAAGACGCGGGATGGTCATACGGTCGGGACCGTATGCGCGATCGACCGCGCGCCGAGACACTTCACCGACAAAGACCTGACGATCCTGACCGAACTGGCGGGCGTGGCGATGGACCGGATCGATTTGCTCCGGTCGGCCGCGACGGATGGGCTCACCGGCACGTTGACGCGCCGCGCCTTCCGCGAGGAGGCGGACAAGCTGATTTCGCTCGCCATAAGGCACCAGCACGACGTGTCGTGCATCGTCCTCGACGTCGACCACTTCAAGCGGGTCAACGACACGCACGGGCATGCGGCAGGAGACGAGGTCTTGAAGGCCGTGAGCGCCGTCTGCCAGTCCAATCTGCGGGCAAGCGATCTGTTCGGGCGGCTCGGCGGCGAGGAGTTCGCCATCATGCTGCCGCACGTCGACGCGAACGGCGCACTCGCCGCAGCGGAAAAGCTGCGGGCAGCGATTGCCGCTCAAACAATCCACGGAGACTTTGGTCAGCTTGCAGTCACCGCGAGCTTCGGCACATCGGCGCTATCGCTCAAGAGCAGGGAGATCGGTACATTGCTCGCCCAGGCGGACGCGGCAATGTATCTCGCCAAGGCCAGCGGACGGAACCGCTGCGTCGAGTGGAGCAGTCTCGAAGTCGGCTATCCGCTGGGTCCTCGTCAGCGCGTACTGAAAGCCGGCACCATTCTTTTCGACGACAGGCATTCAAAGATAGAGTGCACTATCCGGTCGCTTGGTGCCGATGGCGCTGCGGTCACGGTTTCGAATTCGGCCGGCATACCACCGGAGCTGGTTCTGGTCGTCGCCGGCGAGGGTTTCGAGACCAAATGCCATGTGGTGGCGCGAGACCGGCAAAATCTCGAACTCGCCTTCGGATAGCACGGTCCCGACAGACACGCGCGGTCGTCCGGCCCCGGTCCCTGCGAGCCCGGTCAGAGCTGAATCCAGGCGGTCTTCAGATCGGTGTATTTGTCCAGCGCGTGCAACGACTTGTCGTGGCCGTTGCCCGATTGCCTGACGCCGCCGAGCGGCACCGTGTTGTCGGCGCCGCCATAGGTATTGACGTGCACGACGCCGGCGCGGATGCCGCGCACCATCCGGTGCGCGCGCGACAGGTTTGCGGTCCAGACTGCGGAAGCCAGCCCGTAGTCCGTCGCATTGGCGATCCGGAGTGCGTCGGCATCGTCGTCGAAGGGAATGATTGCAAGTACCGGCCCGAAGACCTCTTCCTTCGCCAGCTTCATTTCAGGCTGAATGTCGAAGACGGTCGGCTGCATGTAATAGCCGCCAGTCTCTTCAAGGATGCGCTTGCCGCCCCAACGCAGGCGCGCGCCTTCCACTTCCGCTTCACGGACGAAATCGAGGTTCTTGCTCAGCTGGACGCTGCTCGAAATCGCTCCAGCCTCGGTCGAAAGAAGCAGCGGATCGCCAACCTTCATACCTGCCGCGATCGCTGCCACCTTCTCCGCGAAGGCTTCGTGAATGGAGCGCTCGACCAGCAACCGTGAACCGGCAACACAGACCTGGCCGGAGTTGCGGAAGATGCCATAGGCCGAGATGCGCGCGGCCTGATCGAGATCCGGCGCATCGGCGAAGACGACGTTCGGCGACTTGCCGCCGAGTTCGAGATAGACGCGTTTCAGGTTCGAGCGCGCCGAATATTCGAGCAGCCGGCGGCCGACACCGCCCGAGCCGGTGAAGGCGAGCACGTCGATATCGCCATGCAGCCCGATAGCCTCACCCGTCGTCGCACCCAGGCCGGTCACAACATTCAGAACGCCCTCCGGCAGGCCGGCTTCGGCGCAGATTTCGGCGAGCCTGAGCAAGCTGAGCGAGGCGCCCTCCGCCGGCTTCAGCACCACGGAATTGCCGGCGGCGAGCGCCGGCGCGATCTTCCAGGCGCCGATCATCAAAGGGAAATTCCAGGGAACGATCGCGGCGACCACGCCGATCGGTTCGCGATGCACGAGGCCGAGAATGTTGTGGGCGGTCGGCGCGATTTCGCCATAGACCTTGTCGAGCGCCTCGGCATAGTAGCGGAAGGTTCCGGCGGCGCTGCCAGGCTCGGCCTTCAGCGCCATCGAAATTTCGGTGCCATTGTCGCGCACGCCAAGGACCGCAAGCTCCAGCGCCTGCGCTTCGATGATTTCGGCAATGCGCGTCAGCACCTTCTTGCGGAACGCCGGAGCCGCCTTCGACCAGCTTCCTTTTTCGAAAACGGCGCGCGCGGCACGGACCGCCGCGTCGACGTCGGATGCGCCCGCGTCTGCTATCGTCGTCAGGTGGCTGCCGTCGATCGGCGAGACGACGTCGAACGTTTCGCCGGACAAGCTCTCCTGCCAGTGGCCGTTGATGAACAGCTTTTGGCCCTCGACGGCGAGGCTACGCAATTGGTCGATCTTGTCCTGCATGATGTCTGGTCCCGTTTGCATTGCCGGGACGGCGGAGGGTCCGCCATCCCTTCTTAGGTGATACGCAGTTCCGGACGGAAGCCGCTTGGCGTCATTCCGGAAACTGCGTGGCAGCGATCAGATCTCCTGGCCTGCGCCAAGGCGGGCGAACTCGATCGGATTGCCCGACTTCAGCGATGCCGCAAGCGCCAGACCGATAACACCGAAGATCACGACAAGGCCCGGCAGGAACACGGCGAGCATGCCGGTGGCGCCTGCCAGGTCACCGAAGTTGACCGCAATCGCGATGATGACGGCAACGAGGATCAGGCCGGTGACGACGGGAATGACTTTGGTCACCAGCGGGTTCCGTTCGAGGCCGGGATTGCGGCTGAAGAAGGCGACGATCGCGAAGGCGGTGAAGGCCATCAACGTCATGACGGCGAGCGTGCCGACATTCGTCAGCCACGAGAACAGCGCCAGCACCGGATCCTGACCCGTTGCCGCAAAGAGTGCCACGACGAGGACGGCGATCACGGTCTGGATCAGCGAGCCGACATGCGGGCTGTGGTAGACCGGATGGGTGACGCCGATCGAGGCGGGCAGCAGCCGTTCGCGGCCGGCGACGTAGAGATAACGGGCAACACCGTTGTGGAAGGCCAGAACACCGGCAAAGAGGCTGGTGACGAAGAGCACGTTCATCAGCGGCGGCAGCCAGCCGCCGGCATAACGCTCGGCGAGGCCGAAGAGGAAAGTGGTCGGATCGGCAAGGCCCTGCAGTTCCGGCACCAGCTTGTCGGCACCGGCCGCGTTCACCATCAGCCAGGAGGTGAACATGTAGAAAACGCCGATGATCAGCACCGAGATATAGGTGGCGCGCGGCACCGTCCTTGCCGGATCGCGGGCCTCCTCGCTGTAAATCGTCGTCGCCTCGAAGCCGATGAAGGCGGCAAAGCAGAAGAGAATGCCGATCGACGGCGAGCCGGACAGAACGGCCGAAGGCGTAAACGACGTCATCGTCAGCCCGCTGTCGCCGCCCTTGGCAAGGATCGCCACGTCAATGACGAGCACGACAAGATATTCGAGGATGACGAGAACCGTCAGCACCTTGGCGGAGAGGTCGACGCGGCGATAGCCGAGAACGCCGACGGCGGCGATGCCCACGAACGTCCAGACCCACCAGGGTAGATCGACCCCCAGACCAGCGAAGAGCCCGGCCGTCGCCGCCCCGAACAGGCCGAAGACGCCGATCTGCATGGCGTTGTAAGCAAGGATCGCGATCATCGCCGCGGCACCGCCCATCAGGCCACCGAGGCCCTGGGCCGTATAGGCGTAGAAGGCGCCGGCATTGCGGATATGCCGTGCCATGGCGACATAGCCGACGGAAAACAACAGCAGGATCAGCGTGACGAGCAGGAAGGTGCCGGGAATGCCGGCGCCGTTTCCAAGCAGCATCGACAACGGAACGCCGCCGGCGACGGCCGTCAAAGGTGCTGCCGCCGAGACGACAAGAAAGGTGACCGCGCCGACGCCAAGGGCGTTCTTGCGCAACTGGTTCGCTCCGGTCACGGGCGAAGATGGATTGTCCATAGTACTAGGCTCCCCTGGTTGGCGCGAACGCCTTTTCGCCTCCGGTCCTTCTCTCCGGCGGCAGCTCCCTGAAGCGGACTGGAAGCGCGGGGGTTTTGCTTTTGTCTTGGCCGCGCAAGTCTTTCGGTTCAATATATGAACCTTAGCTTCAAATATAGACTTGCAAAAAGCGTTCGGCCCTGTCAAGTTATTTCGCATGTTAAGTATCTCGGCCAGAGACAACCACGAGGGCGGACGCACCGCCCCATGAAAGGGAACAGGCAGAGATGACTTGCGACGGCGCTCAACGACGGAGGAATGGATGAGCACCATCGGTAAGGCCCTGACTTTGCTTGACGCGATCTCGCGGCTCGAGAAGGAAGCTGGTCTCAGCGATATCGCGCGGCATTGCGGGCTCGACAAGGCAACTGCCCGGCGCTTTCTCGTCGAACTGGAAAAGCACGGCTTCGTCGAGCAGGACGCGGAGACCCGGCGCTATCGTCTGGGCGGAGCGCCTGTGCGGCTTGCCCGTATCCGTGAGGCGCGCTTCCCCTATCTGAGCGTGGCGACCCCCTTCGCCCGGGAACTTGCGAGCCTAGCGGGCGAGACCGTTCACCTTTCTGAATACGCCGCCGGCCGCCTTTCGACTGTTCACGTGGAGGACTCGCAGCGGGCCCACCGCGTCATCGTCGATGTCGGGAGCATCCTGCCTTTCCACGCGACCGCGTCCGGTCTTGGCTTCCTTGCCTTCTGCCCGCCGAAGGACATCGACGCGGTCCTGTCGGCGCCGCTCAAGGCCTTTACCGATCAGACGCTGACGGACCCCGCAGTCCTGCGCCAGACCCTGAGAGAGACCCTCCGGCGCGGCTACTCGATCTGCCATCACGGGCTCGAAACCGGCGTCGTCAGTGTCGCCGCACCGATCCGCGCGCCAGGCAGCACACCGGTCGGCGCGATCGCCATCGCAGCCCCCGCAACGCGGGCCGACAAGGAGACGGTGGAAAAGATGGGGCGCGCCGCGATGGCGGCGGCGAGACGCATTTCCGAAAGACTGTTCGGGTTGGAGCAGGTTGCTGCCGATCCGCTGGCAAGGAGGGCCGGCTGATGAATGCCATGAACCGTCTCCCCAATATCCTGGTCGTGGGTACGGGAGACACCAAATGCGACGAACTCCAGTTCATGGCGTCCGTCATCCGCGAAGCGGGCGGCATGCCTGTGATGATGGACGTCAGCATTCTCGGTGATCCGCCCTACGTGCCTGAATATTCCCGTCACGACATCGCCAAAGCGGCCGGCGTCACCATAGCGGCAATCGCCGCCAGCGGCGACGAACACAGCGCCATGGCGCTGATGGCAGAGGGGGCGGCCGCCCTCACCCGTTCGCTCTACGAGGCCGGGCAGGCCGATGGCGTCATCATTCTCGGCGGCTCGATGGGCACGGATCTCGCCCTCGACGTCGCCGCCGCCCTGCCGCTCGGCGTGCCGAAATTCATCGTCTCGACCATCGCCTATTCGCACCTGCTGCCGCCCGAGCGCATTGCGCCCGACCTGATGATGATCCTGTGGGCCGGCGGCCTCTACGGCCTCAACGGCATCTGCCGCTCGGTTCTCTCCCAGGCCTGTGGCGCGGTCGTTGGTGCCGCACGTTTCGGCACCAGGCCGGACAAGACGCGGCCGCTGATTGGCATGACCTCGCTCGGCTCGAGCTGCCTCAAATACATGAAATACCTGAAGCCCGAACTCGAACGCCGCGGCTATGACGTCGCTGTCTTCCATTCGACCGGCATGGGCGGCCGCGCCTTCGAGGCGATCGCGGCTGAGAAGGGCTTTACCGCGGTTTTCGACTTCTGCATTCAGGAGGTCAGCAACCATCACCACGGAACTGTCGTCACATCAGGGCCCGACCGGCTGGAGAATGCCGGACGTGCCGGAATCCCACAGATCGTCGCGCCAGGCGCCGTCGACATGGTCGACCTGCCGGCCTGGCAACCGATTCCGCAGGCCTTTGCCGATCGCCCCTATCACGCCCACAACCGGCTGCTCGGCTCGGTGACCACATCTTCCGAGGGACGACGCGAGATCGCCCGCGTCATCGGCGGCAAATTGAACGGCACCAGTGCCGAGGTCGCCTTCATCCTGCCGCTCAAGGGGATTCAGGAATGGGACCAGCCTGACGAGCCTCTCTACGAACCGGAAGCGCTCGACGCCTTCATCGACGAGATGCGCCGGCAGATCCCCTCAGGCGTCGCCCTGCATGAGGTCGACAGCCACATCAATGCGCCGGCGTTCTCGCAAGCCGCGCTTGCGATCTTCGACGACTGGGTGGCGCGTGGCATCGTGCCCGAGGGCCGGCCATGACGAACACTATGCCCGACACCATGAGCGACAAGGCACTGATCCTCGATTTCGGCGGCGTCGTCACCCGCACGCTGTTCGAAACCCACGACATCACGGAGCGTGCGCTCGGGCTCGCGCCCGGCACTCTTACGTGGCGCGGTCCCTTCGACCCCGCAACCGACCCGCTCTGGGCCGCCATGCAGCGGCGCGAAATCACCGAACGGGACTACTGGACGGAACGCACCCGCGAAGTCGGCCGCCTGCTTGGCGAAGACTGGAGCGACATGAAAACCTTCGTGCAGCGGGCGCGTGGGGCGGAACCGGAACTGGTGCTCCGGCCCGAGACGCGCGACGCGATCCTCGCCGCCCATAAGGCCGGCATTCGGCTCGCGATCCTCTCCAATGAACTCGACCTCTTCTATGGCGTCGCGTTCCGTCAGCGCTTCCCGCTGATCGAGCTCTTCGAGACGATCGTCGACGCCACCTACACCAACATCCTGAAGCCCGATCCGCACGCCTACGAGCTGGTGCTGAGCCAGCTTGGCCTGCCGCGCGAAGCCTGCGTCTTCGTGGATGACCAGTTGAAGAACATCGAGGGTGCGCGGGCCGTCGGCCTGCCTCACGTCCATTTCGACGTCACCCGACCCGCAGAAAGCTACGCCAGAGCGCTTCAGATGCTCGGCCTCGAACTGACAGGAGCATGACCATGCGCGAAACCAACTTCCTCATCGAGAACAACGCCCGCCACCTCTGGCACCCGATGGCGCATCCGGCCGAGATGCAGGCAACGCCACCGCGCATCATCAATGCCGGCGAAGGTGTCGAGATCGTCGACATCCATGGCAAGAAGGTGCTCGATGCGGTCGGCGGCCTCTGGAACGTCAATCTCGGCTATTCCTGCGAACCGGTGAAGGAGGCGATCCGTCGCCAGCTCGACGAGCTGCCCTATTACTCGACGTTTCGCGGCACCACCAACTCACCGCTGATCGAGCTTTCCTACGAGCTCGCCGAATGGTTCCGCGAGGATGGGCTGACGCGCTCGTTCTTCACCTCGGGCGGTTCCGACTCCGTCGAGACCTGCCTTCGCCTCGCCCGCCAGTACCACAAGCTCAACGGCCAGCCGGAACGCACCAAGTTCGTCGCGCTGAAGAAGGGCTACCACGGCACCCATTTCGGCGGCGCCTCGGTCAATGGCAATGCCAATTTCCGCCGCAACTACGAGCCGCTGCTGCCGGGCGTCTACCACCTGCCGGCGCCCTATACCTATCGCAACCCCTTCGACACGACCGATGGCGCCGTAATCGCCAAGGCGATCGCGCGGCTCTTCGAAGACGAGATCGCCTTCCAGGGCGCCGACACGATCGCGGCGCTGATCATGGAGCCGGTGCTCGGCGCCGGCGGCGTGATCGTGCCGCACGAAATCTTCATGCCGCTGATGCGCGAGATCTGCGACCGCCACGGCATCCTCCTGATCGCCGACGAGGTGATCACCGCGTTCGGCCGCACCGGTGCCTGGACCGGTTCACGCCTCTGGGGCGTGAAGCCGGATTTCATGTCGACCGCCAAGGCGATCACCAATGGCTACTATCCCTTCGGCGCCGTGATGATCTCGGACAAGGTTGCCGAGGCTTTCGAAAGCAACAAGACGGCTGCCGGTTCGATCGGCCATGGCTACACCTATTCCGGCCATCCGGTGGGTGCTGCGGCAGCACTCGCAACCCTGAAGGAAACGCGCAAGCACAATGTCGCTGCAAATGCCAAGGCACGCGGCGATGAGCTGATCGCCGGCCTCGAAGCGCTGAAGGCCCGGCACGAACTGATCGGCGACGTGCGCGGCAAGGGGCTGATGTGCGCGATCGAGCTCGTCTCGGACAGGGAGAAGAAGGCCGGTGCCGCAAAGGATGTCGTCCAGAAGGTTCAGGACGTGACCTATGATGCCGGCGTCATGGTGCGCACATCCGGCGCCAACGTCATCCTGTCGCCGCCGCTGATCGTGACCGCAGGCGACGTCGCCCGCATCCTCACGGCCCTCGACGCCGGCCTGACCGCAGCACGGGGCTAGCGCGATGGGCGACAACCGGGACCTGATTGCGCGCCGCGAGCGGCTGCTCGGGCGCAACATGTCGCTGTTCTACGAGGAGCCGGTGCATCTCGTGCGTGGCGAAGGCGTTTGGCTTTTTGATGCTGACGGCCGCCGCTACCTAGACTGCTACAACAACGTACCGCATGTCGGCCATTGCCATCCGCGGGTGACCGAGGCGATCGCCCGGCAGGCCTCAACCCTCAACACCCACACCCGCTATCTGCATGAAGGCATTCTCGACTATGTCGAGCGTCTGACCGCCACCTTCGACAACAGCCTCGACACGGCGATCCTGACCTGCACCGGCAGCGAGGCGAACGACGTGGCGCTGCGCATGGCCCAGGCCGTGACCGGCAAGACCGGGGTGATCGCCACCGACCACACTTATCACGGCAATACCGCCGCCGTTTCTCAGCTTTCGACCCGGATGCCGCCGGTCGGCGGCTTCGGCGGCCATGTCCGCCACGTGCCGGCGCCCGACAGCTACCGGCCGCTTGGCGGCGAGCCGGGCGCCGCTTTTGCCGCGGCCTTCACCGCCAAGGTCGAGGAAGCGATCGCCTCGCTGCAGCAAAGCCCGCACGGCTTCTCCGCGCTGATCATCGATCCCTTCTTCGCCAACGAAGGATTTCCGGAACTGCCCTCCGGCTTTCTCGACGGCGCCGTCGCCGCCGTCAGAAAGGCAGGCGGGCTCCTGATAGCCGACGAAGTGCAGCCGGGCTTCGGCCGAACCGGCGGCCATATGTGGGGGCACCAGAAGGCGGGCATCGTTCCCGATATCGTCACGCTTGGAAAGCCGATGGGCAACGGCCACCCGATCGGCGGCGTCGTTGCGGGCACCGAAACGCTCAACGCCTTCCGCCAAGCGTTTCGCTACTTCAACACCTTCGGCGGCAATCCGGTCTCCTGCGCAGCGGCCATGGCCGTGCTCGATGTGATCGCAGACGAAAACCTCATCGAGAACGCCGCCCAAGTCGGCGCCTATGCCAAGGCCGGCCTCGCGCGGCTTGCGGACAAACATGGAATGATCGGCGACATCAGGGGCAGCGGACTATTCTTCGGCGCGGAGCTCGTCACCGATCGCGCGGAAAAAACGCCAGCAAGCGCCCTCGCGACCAAGGTGATCAACGACATGAGCGAGCGCGGCGTGCTGATGGGCAAGCTCGGCATCCACCAGTGCACGACCAAGATCCGACCGCCGATGCCCTTTACCCGCGACAATGCGGATTTGATGCTGTCGACGCTCGACGACGTGCTTTCGGGCCTGTGAGCGACTGATGACGGCGGACCTGCCCAAACCCTTTCGCGACGCGCTCGACAACCGGGCGTGCCAGGCACTTGCCCATTGGGGCGTTGCTGACCAAGAGCCGGAGTTGCTGAAGTACCGGGAAAACGCCGTGTTTCGCGTCCACCTGGCCGATGGTCGCCCGGCGGCGCTGCGGCTGCACCGCGCCGGCTATCACAGTGCGGCGGCACTGCACTCGGAACTGCAATGGATGGCAGCACTCGGCAACAGCGGTCTCGCGGTGCCGCAACCGATCGCGACGACGGACGGGCGCTTGCTTGTCGCCCTGCCTGAAGGTGGCGCGTTTGCCGCACAGCATGCCGATGTGATCAACTGGATGGATGGAGAGCCATTGGGCGAAAGCGGTAAACCGCTGTCCCACTCACCCGAGAGGCTCGTCGAGATCTTCTCGGCGCTCGGCGCCTCCATGGCCGAGATGCATAACCTCGCCGATCGCTGGACGCCGACCGAGGGCTTTTGGCGTCCGACCTGGGATGAGGAAGGCCTGCTTGGGGATCGTCCGTTGTGGGGGCGCTTCTGGGATTGCGAGGGCCTATCGCCGGCCCAAGCCATGGCGCTATCGGCTTTGCGCGGTGACCTCAGGCGGCGCCTCGCAACTCTGCCGACTCCGGCTAAGGATTTCGGCCTCATCCATGCGGACCTCGTTCGGGAAAATGTGCTGGTCGGCGAGGCGGGCGTCAAACTCATCGACTTCGACGATGCTGGCTGGGGTTACCGCCTGTTCGATATCGCCACCGCCCTGCTGAAGAACCGACGCGAGCCGGCCTATGGAGCGATCGAGGCGGCGTTGATATCAGGCTATCGCAGCCGGCGCACGCTCAGCGCCGAGATGCTGTCCAGCCTGCCGCTGTTTCTTGTGCTTCGCAGTCTCACCTATATCGGCTGGTTCTCGGCGCGGCCGGAACTGCCGGGCGCCCGCGAGCGTGTCCTGCGCTACGCCGACGAGGCGCTGGCGCTTACCAAAGAGCTGGGCTTCACATGATGACCGAGAGCCAAAAACGCTCAGTCGTTGAGGCTGGCCAGTTCGTCCAGCATGTCGAGCAGGACTTCGACGCGTTCACGACCGTAGCGGGTTTCGAGGTCCTCGTAGATCGCCCGGCTCTCGGGGCTGACGTCGGCGATCACCCGCATGCCCTCGGGTGCAATCTCCAGGAGGACGCGCCGGCCGTCGTCGGCATCCTTGTGCTTGGTGATCAGGCCCCGCTCCTCGAGCGAGCGGATGATGCGGGTGAGGCTCGGCGCCAGGATGAAGGCCTTGTCGGCCATTTCCGACGCATCGACCCGGCCGGCCTCCGCCAGGATACGGATCACCCGCCATTGCTGCTCGGTGATGTCGTGGCGCGCCAGCATCGGGCGGAAATGCGCCATCACCGCTTCGCGCGCTCGCAGCAGCGCGATCGGCAGCGATCGGCGCGTGTTGTGCGGCAAAAGGGCGTCGTGACCAAGGTCAGCAGGGATTTTCTCGCGGCTCATAAGCGTTCTATCGGACATTTTCTTTCGTTCTGCAATTGGCAGGCGCGGGCAGAGACTTCGACCTTCTTGACACCGCCATCGATTTCATTAACGTGTTAAATATATGAGAGCGCATCGGGAGGAAAGATGCCGCACCTGACAATCGAATACTCAGGCAATCTCGACGACCGCGTCGACTTCGCCCGACTTTGCCGGACCGTCCACAAGACGATCCTCGGCACCGGCCTTTTCGAGCTCGGCGCCGTCAGGGTGCGCACGGTCCGGAGCCGCGACTATGCGATCGCCGACCTTTTGCCGGACAACAGCTTCATCGACATGTCCTTCCGCATCGGTCGCGGCCGCAGCGAGGCAGAGAAGAAGGCCACCGGCGAAGCCATCTTCAAGGCCGTGAGCGACGAACTTTCGGAGCTTTTCGCCACACCGCATTTTGCTCTCAGCCTGGAGATCCGCGAGATCGACCCGGATCTGAGCTGGAAGAAAAACGCCATTCACCCCCGGCTGCGCGCCACCAAAGGCTAGACGCGGCCACCCCCACACCACAGCAGCGCGCGGCGAAAGTCTGCGCCAGCATCGGAGAACACCATGTCCAAGCTCGATGAAAACCTCGCCAAGGCGGAAAGCTACCTCGCCCGCTTCAAGAGCGAAGGCGTGCTCAACCACATCAACGGCGAAGCGGTGTCGGCACTTGACGGCGAGACCTTCGAGACGATTTCGCCTGTCGATCTGAAACCGCTCGCAAGGATCGCCCGGGGCAAGGCTGCCGATATCGACCGGGCGGCAAAGGCCGCGAAAGCTGCCTTCGCCGAATGGGCTTCGATGCCCGGCGAAACCCGCAAGAAGCTGCTGCACAAGATCGCCGACGCGATCGTCGCACGCGCCGAGGAGATCGCCTTCGTCGAGTGTATGGACACCGGACAATCGCTGAAGTTCATGGCCAAGGCGGCGCTGCGGGGTGCCGAGAATTTCCGCTTCTTCGCCGACCGGGCGCCAGAAGCGCGCAACGGCAAGGTGCTGCGCGCCTCTGGCCAGATCAACATGACGACGCGCGTGCCGATCGGCCCGGTCGGCATCATCACCCCCTGGAACACGCCGTTCATGCTGTCGACCTGGAAGATTGCGCCTGCGCTTGCCGCCGGCTGCACGGTCGTGCACAAGCCGGCGGAATTGTCGCCGCTGACGGCGCGGCTGCTGGTCGAGATCGCCGAAGAAGCGGGCCTCCCGAAGGGCGTATGGAACCTCGTCAACGGCTTCGGCGAGGATGCCGGACGGGCGCTCACCGAGCACCCCGATATCAAGGCGATCGGCTTCGTCGGCGAGAGTCGCACCGGCTCGATGATCATGAAGCAGGGTGCCGAGACGCTGAAGCGGGTTCATTTCGAACTCGGCGGCAAGAACCCGGTGATCGTCTTTGCCGATGCCGATCTCGAACGCGCCGCCGATGCGGCGGTTTTCATGATCTACTCGCTAAACGGCGAACGCTGCACCTCGTCTTCGCGCCTGCTGGTCGAGCACAGCATCTACGAGCGCTTCACCGCGCTCGTCGCCGAAAAGGCCAAGCGCATCAAGGTCGGTCATCCGCTCGATCCGGAAACCGTCGTCGGCCCGCTCATCCATCCGGTGCACGAGAAGAAGGTGCTCGATTACATTCGCATCGGCCGCGAGGAAGGTGCTACCGTTGCTGCCGGCGGCGAAAAATTCGATGGTCCCGGCGGCGGCTGCTACGTCACCCCGACGCTCTTCACGGGCGCCAACAACGCGATGCGCATCGCTCAGGAAGAAATCTTCGGGCCGGTGCTGACGGCGATCCCGTTCAAGGACGAGGCAGACGCGCTGGCGTTGGCCAACGACGTACAATATGGCCTGACCGGCTATCTCTGGACCTCCGACGTCACCCGCGCCTTCCGCTTCACCGATCATCTCGAAGCCGGCATGATCTGGGTAAATTCGGAGAACGTGCGCCACCTGCCGACGCCCTTCGGCGGCGTCAAGAGCTCGGGCATCGGCCGCGACGGCGGCGACTGGTCGTTCGATTTTTACATGGAAACCAAGAACATCGCCTTTGCCAGCTCGGCGCATGCGATCGCCAAGCTCGGCGGCTGAGCGCGCTGGCAGAAAAATCTGGAGGAGACATCAATGCCCTTACCGAAACCGAACCTCTATCCGCCCTTCAACATCGTGCGGCTGAGCCATGTGGAACTCGCCGTCACCGACCTCGCAAAATCGCGCGCCTTCTATGTGGACGTGCTTGGCCTGCAGGTCACCGACGAGACGGCGGACACGATCTATCTCAGGGCCATGGAGGAGCGTGGCCATCACTGCATTATCCTGAAGAAGGCGGCGACTGCCGAGGCCCGTGACCTGGGCTTCAAGGTCTATGGTGACGAGGATCTCGAAAAGGCGGCGCACTTCTTTAGGGCCAAGGGCCTGCCTGTCGAGTGGATCGAACGCCCCTACCAGTCGCGGACCTTCCGCACCCGCGACCCGCAGGGCATCCCGCTCGAATTCTATTCGAAGATGGACCGCCTGCCGCCGATCCACCAGAAGTATGCGCTCTATCGCGGCGTGAAGCCGTTGCGCATCGATCATTTCAACTGCTTCTCGCCGGATGTCGACGAGGCCGTCGCCTTCTACAACGAGATCGGCTTCCGGGTGACGGAATACACCGCCGACGAGGAGACCGGACGGCTCTGGGCCGCCTGGACCCACCGCAAGGGCGGCGTGCACGACATCGCCTTTACCAACGGCCGCGGACCGCGCCTGCACCACACCGCCTTCTGGGTACCGACTCCGCTCAACATCATCGACCTGCTCGACCTGATGTCGACCTCCGGCTGGCTTTCCAACATCGAGCGCGGCCCCGGCCGACACGGCATCTCCAATGCCTTCTTCCTCTATGTGCGCGATCCGGATGGCCACCGCATCGAGATCTATTGCTCGGACTACCAGACGGTCGACCCGGATCTCGAGCCGATCAAATGGGACCTGAAGGACCCGCAGCGCCAGACGCTCTGGGGTGCGCCGGCACCGAAATCCTGGTTCGAGGAAGGCAGCGCGTTTGCCGGTGCCGAGACACGGGACTCGATCCTGAAAACCCAACCGATCATCGCGCCCTGACAGTTGGCAACAGGGATCGGGTAGGGCCAAGAGAGCAGGACGGGAGGAAGCAGATGGATCAGAAGACTTTTGGAGAATGGTCGCTAAGGGCAGCGCAGTGGGGTGCCGACTATCGAGCATCACTGCGCGACCGGCGAGTGCGTGCCCAGACGGCACCGGGTGCGATCGCCGCGCAGATACCATCGCGTCCGCCGCAGACGGGCGAGGACATGGAAGCGATCTTCGAGGATTTCGAGAAGATCATCCTGCCGGGCATGACCCACTGGCAGCATCCGCGGTTCTTCGCCTATTTCCCGGCGAACGCCGCACCCGTCTCCGTCGTTGCGGAATACCTGGTCACCGCCATGGCGGCGCAGTGCATGCTCTGGCAAACCTCGCCGGCGGCGACCGAGCTCGAAACGAAAGTGCTCGACTGGCTGCGCCAGGCGATCGGCCTGCCGGAGGGCTTCTCCGGGGTGATCCAGGATTCGGCCTCTTCGGCGACGCTCTCGGCCGTCCTTGTCATGCGCGAGAAGGCGCTTGGCTGGAACGGCAACAAGAAAGGCCTCGCAGGCCAGCAGCATCTGCGCATCTATTCCTCTGACCAGGTGCACACCTCGATCGACCGGGCAATCTGGGTGTCGGGCATCGGCGAGGAAAATCTCGTACGCATCCCGGCTAAGGGACCGCGACGCGCGATGGATGCGAGCGCGCTGGAAGCAGCCATCCTCAGGGATAAGGCGGCGGGGCTGCTACCCGCGGGCGTGATCGCCTGCACCGGCGGGACGAGCACCGGCGCCTGCGACGACATCGCCGAGGTGGTGCGCATCGCGCACGCGCATGGTCTCTACGTCCATGTCGATGCCGCCTGGGCGGGTGCCGCGATGATCTGCGAGGAATTCCGGGAACTCTGGGCCGGCGTCGAGAAGGCGGATTCGATCGTCTTCAACCCGCACAAATGGCTAGGCGCCCAGTTCGACTGCTCGGCGCATTTCATCCGCAGCCCGGACGATCTGGTCAAGACGCTGGCGATCCAGCCGGAATATCTGAAGACCCATGGCCGCGACGGCATCATCAACTATTCCGAATGGACGATCCCGCTCGGCCGGCGCTTCCGGGCGTTGAAACTCTGGTTCCTCTTGCGGTTCCACGGGCTCGCCGGTCTGCAGACGATGATCCGCAATCACGTGCGCTGGTCCGAGCGCCTCGCGGAGCGGCTCGCCGAACACAGGGATTTCGAGATCGTCACTCAACCCATGCTGTCGCTGTTCTCTTTCCGCCACCGCACCACCGGAGATGCGGACGCCCACAACATTGCTCTCGTCAATGCGATCAATGACGATGGCCGCATCTACCTGACGCAAACCCGCGTCGACGGCCACGTGGCGATCCGGTTCCAGGCTGGTCAGTTCGACATGACGGAAGAGGATGCCGACACCGCCTTCGAGGTCATCACCGAAGTCGCCGGTGCGCTGAACAAACATCGGAACGGAACGAAAGCCGCCCTATGACCCACCCCCGACTTGTCACCTTTTCAGCCGGCGAAAGACGGGGCTACGGCCTCGTTTCCGGAAGTGGTCTGATCGATCTTTCCAAGCGATATGCGTCGACCTGGCCTACGTTGCGCGAGGTGATCGAAGCAAGCGCGCTCGTTCGCCTTGCCGACGAGGCAGGCGGGCTGCCGGCAGACATTTCGCTCGATGACATCCGCTTTGAGATCCCGGTGCCGGCGCCGGAAAAAATCATCTGCGTCGGCGTCAACTTCCCCGACCGCAACGAAGAGTACAAAGACGGCCAGGCGGCACCCTCCAACCCGTCGCTGTTCATCCGCTTCCCGCGCTCGTTTACCGGGCACGGGCAGCCGCTGATCCGCCCGCCGGAAAGCCCGCAGCTCGATTATGAAGGCGAGATCGTCATCGTCATCGGCAAGGGCGGCCGTCGTATTCCCGAGGCGTCAGCACTCGACCACATCGCGGCTCTTTCGCTCTGCAATGAGGGCACGATCCGCGACTGGGTGCGCCACGCCAAGTTCAACGTCACGCAGGGCAAGAACTTCGACCGAACCGGCTCGATCGGCCCCTGGCTGGTGCCTTTCACCGATGAGGCACAGCTTGCCGATATCAGGCTCGAAACGCGGGTAAACGGCGAGGTGCGGCAGCAGGACCGCACCAGCCGGATGATCTTCTCCTTTCGCAAGATCATCAATTACGTCTCGACCTTCACGACGCTGGTTCCCGGCGACGTCATCGTTACCGGCACCCCCACTGGCGCTGGCGCGCGCTTCGATCCGCCGGTCTGGCTGAAACCCGGCGACATCGTCGAGGTCGAGGCCGAAGGCATCGGCACGCTCATCAACCCGATCGCCGACGAGGCCTGACCCATGCTCGACAAGATCCAGATCGAGGCGGCAGCGACCGCCCTCGACACCGCCGAGCGCGAGCGCGTCCAGACCGGACTACTCTCGCTCAAGCACCCCGAGATGACCATGGACGATGCCTATGCGGTGCAGGCCGCGTGGATAAGGCAGAAGATTGCCGCGGGCCGGCGGGTGATCGGCTGGAAGATCGGCCTTACCTCCAAGGCGATGCAATATGCGCTCAACATCGACATTCCCGATTCCGGCGTGCTGTTCGACGACATGCTGTTCGAGGACGGTGCGCGCATCCCCGGCACCCGCTTCATCCAGCCGCGCATCGAGGCCGAGATCGCGTTCGTGATGAAGGCGCCGCTTACCGGCCCCAACGTCACGGTTTTCGACGTGCTGAATGCGACGGATTACGTGACGCCGGCGCTCGAAATCCTCGACACCCGCATCCTGCGCATCGATCCGGAAACCAAGAAGGCACGCACCATCGTCGATACCATCTCCGATAACGCCGCCAATGCCGGCATCGTGCTCGGCGGCCGGCAGATGCGGCCCGACGCGGTCGACATGCGCTGGATGGGCGCAATCGTCTCACGCAACGCCGAGGTGGAGGAGACGGGGCTCGGCGCTGGCGTGCTCAACCATCCGGCCCGCGGCATCGCCTGGCTCGCCAATCGTCTCTCGCTTTACGGGGATCGGCTCGAGGCCGGCCAGATCGTGCTTGCCGGTTCCTTCATCCGCCCGGTCGAGGCCCGCCATGGCGATACCATCGTCGCCGATTTCGGACCATCCGGCACCGTCAGCTGCTTCTTCGAATAGGAACGACCATGCCCGCTCCCCGCAATCCGTTCAAACAGGCTCTCGCCGAGAAACGCACGCAGATCGGGCTGTGGCTGGCGCTCGCCAATCCCTATACCGCGGAGGTCTGTGGCGGCGCCGGCTTCGACTGGCTGCTGCTCGATGCCGAGCACGCCCCGAACGACGTGCCGCTTCTGGCGGCACAGCTTCAGGCACTCGCAGCCTCGCCAAGCCACACGATCGTCCGGCCGCCGATCGGCGAAACCTGGATGATCAAGCAGATCCTAGATATCGGCGCACAGACGCTGCTGATACCGATGGTCGAAAGCGCCGAACAGGCTCGCGCGCTGATGCGCGCCGTGCGCTATCCGCCCCACGGTGTGCGCGGTGTCGGCGCGGCCCTTGCGCGGGCGTCCGCCTTCAACCGCATCCCGGATTACCTGCAGACGGCCAACGACGAGATCTGCCTGCTGCTGCAGATCGAAAGCCGCGCCGGCCTTGCCGCCCTTGACGAGATCGCCACGATCGATGGCGTCGACGGCATCTTCATCGGCCCGGCCGACCTTGCTGCCGACATGGGTTTCCTCGGCAAGCCCGGCGCGCCGGAAATACAAGAGGCAGTCGAAGCGGCGCTGCTGCGCATCCAGTCGCACGGTAAAGCGGCCGGCATTCTCACGTCCGATCAGACGCTCGCACGGCGTTACCTCGAGCTCGGCGCCACCTTCGTCGCCGTCGGCAACGACGTCAGCCTGCTGGTCGGCGCAACGTCTAAACTGGCCGCGGAGTTCAGGGGGACCAAAGGTGATGCCGGAGCAGCGGGGCGATTGGGCGGTCCGTATTAATCTTGCCGGCAGCGGCACCGAATGCGAGCAGGCGCCCGATATCCCGACACCACCGGAACGCTGAACATCGTCGACTTAATCAGATTTAATCGCTATGATTAAGTTCGATCAATGGAGATGCATATGGAAACGAAAGTGCTGACGGCGCATGTTCCATTGCCGCTTGCGGAAAAGGTCGACCAGCTCGCCGCCCGCCTGGAAAGACCGCGCGGCTGGATCATCAAGCAGGCGCTTGCGGCCTGGGTTGACCAGGAAGAAGAACGACGCCGTTTGACGCTCGAGGCGCTCGCCGACGTTGATGCCGGAGGCGTCATCGATCACCAGTCGGTCCAGGCCTGGGCCGATAGCCTCGACAGCGACACGCCGCCTTCCGTTCCGCAATGATGGAGCTGAAATGGACGAAAAAGGCGCTGTCCGATCTGGCGCGCCTTTTTGAGTTTCTGGCACCAGTCAACAGAAAGGCTGCGGCGCGAACCGTCCAATCCTTGGTTGCCGCTCCGACCCATCTGGTCGAGCAGCCCCGACTCGGCGAGCGGCTGGACGAATTCGCACCCCGCGAAGTTCGCCGCCTGCTCGTTGGTCATTACGAGATGCGTTATGAGATTGACAAGACAACGATCTACATCCTCCGCATCTGGCACACACGCGAAGATCGTTGACGCATCGACATCAAGTGAGCGCGACGCGCTCCGTCGCTCAATTCATCATAGATTCCGATTTTGAGAATTCATGCGGCGGGAGTATAGCGATTCCACGCCCACCAGCATTGGATCCCGCCCATGACCGATACCGTTCTCGACCGCTTCCTTCGTTACGTCGTCATCGACACCCAGTCCGACCCGAAGTCGAAGACGCAGCCTTCAACGGAGAAGCAGAAGAACCTCGGCCGCGTGCTCGTCGAAGAATTGCTCGCCATCGGTCTTAAAGACGCGCATCTCGACGAAAACGGTTATGTCTACGCCACCATTCCTTCGAACGTGGACAGGCCAGTGCCGGTCATCTGCTGGTGCTCGCATATGGACACGGCGCCCGATTTCACCGGCACCAATGTCAAACCGCAGATCCTCAGCAACTACCAGGGCAGCGACATCCGGCTTGTGGGTGACCCGCAGCAGGTTATCCGCGTCAGCGATCACCCGGTTCTGAACGACCAGATCGGCAACGACATCGTTACCACCGACGGCACGACGCTGCTCGGCGCCGACGACAAGGCCGGCCTCGCTGAAATTGTCACGGCTGCACAGATCCTGGTCGACAATCCCGACATTAAGCACGGCACGATCAAGCTGCTCTTCACCACCGACGAGGAGATCGGCCGCGGCGTCGACAAGGTCGATCTGAAGAAGCTCGGCGCCGACTTCGCCTATACCGTCGACGGCGAAACGGCCGGGCATATCGAGGACGAGACGTTTTCCGCCGATGGCGTCGAGATCATCATTCACGGCGTTGCCATCCATCCCGGTTTCGCCAAGGACAAGATGGAGAATGCCATCAAGATCGCCGGCACGATCATTAGCCGGCTACCTCGTGACGTATCACCGGAGGGAACAGAGGGCCGAGATGGCTTCGTGCATCCGACCGGTGTGACCGGCTCCATGGACAAGGCGCAGCTTGACTTCATCGTGCGCGATTTCGACGAGGCCGGCTTGGCCAAGAAGGAGGCCATGCTCGAGGCGATCGTCAAGGACGTCATGACCGCTTTCCCGGGCTCGACCTACAGCTTCGAGGTCAAGGAACAGTATCGCAACATGAAGGCAGTGCTCGACCGCAATGCGGAAATCGTCGAGAACGCCATCGAGGCGATCCGGCGCGCCGGCATGCAGCCGGTGCGCGGCAGCATCCGCGGCGGCACGGACGGCTCGCGGCTCTCCTTCATGGGCCTGCCCTCGGCCAACCTTTTTGCCGGCGGTCATGCCTTCCACTCGCCGCTCGAATGGGTCAGCCGCCAAGACATGGAGCGGAGTGTCAAGACACTCGTCGAACTAGCGAAGATCTGGGCGGAGCGCGCCTGAGGCAACAACCTCTGCGAAGGGAGACAACGATCGGCATTTCGCGAACAGAGATCGGGCGATGAGTGCGGCGCGAGGCTCGAAACGGGCGCCGGCCAAGCCGGCTTCGCTGGCGACCAATCCGCCGACCTTCGAGCACATCGTCACCGGCGTCAACGAGACGTTTTTATGGCGTCTCGACAACTATCCCTGGGAACGGAACGTCTGGAACTTCCATCCGGAAATCGAGATCCATCTCATCCGGAAAGCCTCTGGCCTTGCCTTCGTCGGCGATCACATCGGCCAGTTCGATCCGGGCTACCTGACGGTCATCGGCAGCAATCTGCCGCATGACTGGGTGACGGCGACCGAGCCCGACGAAATCATCGAAGGTCGCGACATCGTCATCCAGTTCCATCCGGACCGGATGCGCGAGATCACCGACGCCTTGCCGGAGTTTGCCGAGCTCGAGGCCTTTTTTGCCCGCGCCGAACGCGGACTGGTATTTCACGGTGAAGCCCGCGCCGAGGGCGCGGATCTGATCGAACGCATGGGCAGCCTTCAGGGGTTCTCCCGCTTCTCGCTGTTCATCCAGCTCCTCGATCTTCTCGTCAACACCGAGGAATACGAGCTGCTCTCCTCGCCGGAATTCGCGCCAGAGCTCGACCAGCAATCGCTCGACGTGCTGCGCGGCGCTCTGGCCTTCATCTACGAGAACATCGCAACCGATATCCATCTGGCCGATCTCGCCAGGCGCGCCGGCATGAGCGAGACGGCCTTTTCCCGCTTCTTCAAGAAGAACACCGGCAACACCTTTACCGACCACGTCAACAAGCTGCGGATCTGGCAGGCTTGCAAGCTCTTGGCCGAAACCGACATGCCGATCACCGACATCTGCTTCGAGGTCGGATACCTCAACATCTCCAACTTCAACCGCACCTTCCTGCGCCAGCACAAGATGACGCCGTCGGCCTATCGACGGCTGACGGGACAGCGCCGTCCGGCACGCTTTTAGGGTCGGCTCCCGAACGCAGACGATGAATCCTTGCGTTTGCTGCACCGCAAATAGCTGATGATGGGTAGAATTACGCAAGAAAGTACAGATTAGCCGCATCGAGCGCGCTAGCTCGGTGCGTCATTGCGCCTATCATCAAGACCAGCGAAACGGTTCGCTATCGGGAAGAGCGCGTTGGATCTGAGGAGTTTCCGGCGCGTATCGCAAAGACCTTGGGGAGGTCCTTCACATGACAAAACCAAAGACGCTCGTTTCGAGCATCGCCTTCGCATGCCTTCTTTCCACCGGCCTGACGACACTGGCGGTCGCTGCCGAATGCTCCGGCACGATCAAGGTGCTGGCCCAGCCGCGCGACGGCCTGACGCTGCTCGAAGACTACAAGTCCGAATTCGAGAAGCTCTCCGGCGGTGCATCCTTCGAGATCGACTATCTCAACGAAAACGACCGGCGCGCCAAGACCAAGGCCGACGCTTCGACCATCGGCAAGTACAACGTCTATTACATCGACGAGGCCAACGTCGCGCTCTTTGCGTCCGCCGGCTGGGTCGCGCCATTGATGGACTACTATCCTGCAGACTACGACTATGCCGATTTCGATCCCGGCCGGCAGAAGGTCGCGACCTATGACGGCAAGGTCTGGTTTGCGCCGATCACCGGCGGCGGTGACCTCATGGTCTACCGCAAGGACCTGCTCGAAGCGGCCGGCATCGCGCCGCCGAAGACGCTCGACGAATACATCGCCGCGGTGAAGAAGCTCAATCAACCGGACCAGGGCATCTATGGCACGGCACTGCGCGGCCAGCGCGGCTCGGGCGCCAATGTCTGGCGCTGGATGCCATTCTTCAAGGGGTTCGGCGGCAACTGGTTCGACGGCAAGACGCCGGTCTTCGACGGCGAACAGGCAGTCAAGGCGACCGAGACCTATCTCGAACTGTTCAAGTACTCGGCACCGGGCAGCCAGACCGGCGGCTGGGACGAGGCAGTCGGCGCCTTCACCTCCGGCCAGGTGGCGATGCTCATCGAATCCACCCCGCTCGTCGGCATGGCGATCGATCCGAAATCCTCGAAGGTGGCGGGCAAGGTCGGCTACCTGCCGCCTCCGGCACCGCTGACGGGCGGCGGCTACGGCCATGGTCTCGCGATCGGCGTGAAGGCCAACAAGGACGAGGCCTCCAAGACATGCGCCGGTCTGTTCATCGCGTGGGCGACCTCCAAGGAAAACGAGGCGCGGCGGCTCGAGGCCAATCAGTTCAGCGAGCTCAACCGCACCAGCATCATGACCAGCCCGAAATTCGCGGAGCTCTATGGTCCCGATCTCGGCCAGGCGCTCGCCGACACCGGCAAGGTCACTGCCGTCAATTTCTGGCAGAGCCCGCAATGGCCTGACCTCGGCGACCGTTGGGGCATCATCCTGGAAGAGCTGATCACCGGAACGCGCAGCGACATCAAGGAAGGCCTCGACGAGCTCGACGGCTTTGCAAAGGACCTGGTTGCCCGCAGCCAGTAACACCGTTCCTCCCAGGGTCCATCGGCAGGCTGAAAGCCGCGCCGGTGGACCGCCGCACCATCGGCGCGACAAGCCGTAGGACGTCTCACATGAAGCAGAAAAACAGCCTGCCGGCGGTGTTCCTCACCCCGGCCATGGGGATCCTCGCCGTGCTGGCACTCGTGCCGACGGCCTATGCGATCTACATTTCCTTCCAGAACCGCGAGCTCAGCCGTCCCGACGGCAACCTCATCGGCTTCGCCAACTATATCGACCTCTTCTCTGATCGGCGTTTCATCAACGCCATCGGCGTCTCCCTGACATGGGAAGCGGTGACCGTCGGCATGACGCTTCTGATCGCCGTCGGCCTCGGCATCCTTCTGTTCGAATGCGTCTCGCCGCGCACACGCAATCTGCTGACGCTCTTGTTTCTGGTGCCGGTGATCCTGCCGCGCGTTTCGGCCGCCTTCGTCTGGAAGTTCGCCTTTCATCCGCTCTATGGCATAGCAACCTATCCCTACAAGGCGATCACAGGCCAGCCGCTCGACCTGCTCTCCAATCCGGCAACCGCACTTGCGACCGTCGCGCTCGTCGACGTCTGGCAATGGGGCCTGTTCTTCGCCGTCATCGTGCTGAAGTTGCTGGAGACGCTGCCGCCACAGCCGTTCGAGGCGGCAAGGCTCGACCACGCCCGCACCTGGGAGATCTACGCCTTCATCGCCCTGCCGATGCTGAAGGCGCCACTGATCTCGCTCGCCTTCGTCAAGATGATCGAGTCGCTGCGCGCCTTCGACCTGATCTACGTCATGACCCGCGGCGGCCCCGGCATCGCGACTGAGACACTCGACATGTACGCCTTTTCGCAAGGCTTCATCGAGTCCGGCCGCATTTCCTACGCCTCAAGCATGGCCGTACTGATGATGATCGCCACCTCGATCGCCTTCACCTTCATCTGGAAGAGGGTTCAGTGATGACTGCCCACACTCTTGGCCGCCTCATTGGCCGATTGATCCTCGCCCTTGCCGCTTTCTCCGCCGTCTTTCCGATGTTCTGGACGGCGCTCAACGCCTTCAAGAACCGCGTCGACATCGTCACGCCGACACCGCTGTTCATCTTTGAGCCGACGCTCGACAACTTCGCCTACGTGCTTGGCCGTGAAAGTGTCTTTGCCGGCCTCGTCAACTCGCTCTTGATATCAGGCGCTGCGGTTCTGATCGGTGCCATGCTCGGCCTGCCGGCGGCTTATGCGATCGCGCGCTATCCCAACCGCTGGTCCCGCGACATCCAGTTCTTCGTGCTGTCGCTGCGCTTCCTGCCGCCGGTGGCGATCGCCATTCCGCTGATGGTGATCTGGCTCGACTTCGGGCTTTACGACACGCGCCTCTCGATGATCGTCACCTATTCGCTGCTGACGCTTGCGACCATCATCTGGCTCAGCGTTCCGGCCTTCGCCCGAGTGCCGAAGGAAGTCGAGGAAGCCGCCCGCGTCGACGGTTATGGCCCCTATGCGATCTTCTTCCTCATCGCGCTGCCGATAGCGCTGCGCTCGCTCATCGGCGCCGTCGCCTTCGCCTTCGTGCTCGTCTGGAACGAGTTCCTGATCGCACTGATGCTGACGACGTCGGACGCCAAGACCCTGCCGATCGTAGCTTCGGAACTGACCCAGCTCGGCCGAGACGTGCCCTGGGGCATTCTCAACGCCTCCGTCGTGCTTCTGTCCATCCCGCCGCTGCTCTTCATCGGGGTCCTAAGCGGCATGCTCAACAGCGCCTTCAAGCGCAAGACCCAATGAAACCCGAGACTGGAAAAACAAGGAAATCCTTCATGCAAGCGTTGGTCCTCGAGCAAAAAGGCAAGCTCGCGCTCAGGGAGATCAATCTCCCGCTGGAGCTCGGCCCGGATGACGTCAAGATCGCTATCCACACGGTCGGCGTCTGCGGCAGCGACGTGCACTATTACACCCACGGCGCGATCGGCCCCTATGTGGTGCGCGAGCCGATGGTGCTCGGGCACGAGGCGGCCGGCACCGTCGTCGCGGTCGGCAGCAATGTCGAAACGCTTGAAGTCGGCGACCGCGTCTGCATGGAGCCGGGTGTTCCCGATCTTTCGTCTCGTGCCTCAAAGCTCGGCATCTACAATGTCGACCCCAAGGTGCGTTTCTGGGCGACGCCGCCGGTGCACGGCGTGCTCGCCCCCTTCGTCGTCCATCCCGCAGCCTTCACCTACAAGCTGCCGGATAACGTCTCCTTTGCCGAAGGCGCGATGGTCGAACCTTTCGCCATCGGCATGCAGGCCGCCGCCCGCGCCCGGATCGCACCGGGCGATGTCGCTGCCGTCATCGGCTGCGGGCCGATCGGCATCATGGTGGCGTTGGCAGCCCTCGCCGGCGGCTGCAGCCGCGTCTTCATCTCCGATTTCAGCGCCGAGAAGCTGGCGATCGCCGCCCAATATCCGGGCATCATCCCGGTCAACATCGCTGATCGCGCCTTTGCCGACGTCATCGCCACCGAGACCGGCGGCTGGGGCGCTGACATCGTGTTCGAAGCAAGCGGCAGTGCCAAAGCCTTTTCGGGGATCTTCGATCTCGTTCGACCGGGCGGCGCCATCGTGCTGGTCGGTCTGCCGGTCGAAGCCGTCCAGTTCGACGTGCCGGGCGCGATCTCGAAGGAGGTCCGCATCGAAACGGTGTTCCGCTACGCCAATATCTTCGACCGCGCGTTGCAGCTGATCGCATCGGGCAAGGTCGACTTGAAGCCGCTGATCACAGACACGTTCCGGTTCGAAGACAGCATCAAAGCCTTCGAGCGAGCCGCATCAGCCCGGCCAACCGACATCAAGCTGCAGATCCTCATGGACAGCGGGAAGGATTGAGCCATGGCGAACATCGTCTGCTCCAGCGTTGACAAGCAATATGGCGCCGTCGACGTCATCACGGATTTCAATCTCGATGTGGCCGATCACGAGTTCATCGTGTTTCTCGGTCCTTCGGGCTGCGGCAAGTCCACACTTCTGCGCATGATCGCCGGTCTTGAGGATATTTCCGGCGGCACCGTGTCGATCGGCGGGCGGACGGTCAACGACCTGCCGCCACGCGACCGCGGCGTCGCCATGGTTTTCCAGAACTACGCGCTCTACCCGCACATGACGATCTACGACAACATCGCCTTCGGACTAAAGCGAATGAAGGTGCCGAAGGCGGAGATCGACACGCGCATCCGTGCTGTGGCTGCGACGCTGGGGCTCGAGCCCTATCTCGGCCGCAAGCCCACAGAGTTGTCCGGCGGACAACAACAACGCGTCGCCATCGCCCGCGCCATGATCAAGACGCCGCGGGTCTTCCTCTTCGACGAACCGCTTTCCAATCTCGACGCCAAGCTTCGCAACCACATGCGCGTCGAGATCGCACGGCTGCACCAGAAGCTGAAGACCACGACCATCTATGTGACGCACGACCAACTGGAGGCGATGACGCTCGCAGACCGCATCGTGCTGATGAAGGGCGGTGCGATCGAACAGGTCGGAACGCCGGCCGAAATCTACGAGCGCCCGCGCACGCTCTTCGTCGCCGGCTTCATCGGCACGCCCAACATGAACTTCATCGACGTCACCGCGGATAGGACCGAAGGCGGATGGCTGCTGCGCAGTGCCGGTGGCAACTTCTCGATCTCGGATGGAAAGTTCGCCCTGCGCCATGGCCAACCGCTGGTGCTCGGCATACGGCCGGCGGATCTGAAAATCGCCGAGGCCGGCCCCAATCGCATGTCAGGCATTGCCGATCTCGTCGAGTTTCACGGCAATGACGCGTTGGTGACCTTCCTTTTTGCTGGCAAGGAAATCGGCGCGCTGGTCAAGGCCAGCGCCTGCCCGAAACCGGGCGACGCTGTCACCTTCGCGGTCGAGCCCGAAGGTCTCCACCTCTTCGATCGGGAAAGCGGCATCTCCCTGCTGAAATCCTGAGACGCCTTCGTCAGTTCGGATTTGCAAATGAGGCGGCCGGGAATGGTCCGGCCGTCATTAGCGTAAAATCGAAGGGCGCGCGGACGTCGGCGTCGAGCACATATTGGCGGTGAACCCGAAGGAAATCGCGCTTGATCCTGCGATAGCGTTCCGGTGAAAGCATGTGCTTTAGCCGTATGAAGACGATCGGCGGCTGAGGCGCATCATGGTGCCCGGCGAGTGCCACCACCTGGCATCTGTAGAAATTGATCGCATCGGTGAGGCATTGGACATCGAACCAGAAGATGTCCTTCACACGGGCGATGGCCCCGACACGCGCCCGCAAGACCTCGGCGGAGCGCAGCAGCGCGCACTGCAGGATCGCGCCGCCGAGTGTGACGAAGATGATGCGTTTTCCCTCGAACAGGCTCGGCTCTCTTTCCACCAAAGTGCCGATAACCTGAGTGGCGATACTGGACCCCATGCTGTGGGAGGTGATGACATATTCGTCGGCCGGCTCGTTGAGCGCTGCCCGCACGGATGCCAGGTTCTCCTCAAGCCATTGTTTAAAATATGGTTTTTCCAGTCTGGCGACTGCGACGGCCAATTCCCAATCGGAAAAGAGATGCAGGGTGTGCCATTTCTCCGACCAGGGGAGAAACAGCTTGAAGAAGGCGACGTAGGCGACGATCGCGCTCAGGACCAGAAACGAAGACTCCAGCGCAAGCCAATAGGGCGCGGTGCCGATCAGCAGGCTCAGGCCAATGCCGATCGCGACGAGCAGGAACGGAAAAATGAAGAACAGGCCGAAGCGCCAGGCATGCCGGAAGTAGGAAAATGCGCCGCCTTCCCAGACGACGCGCGCGGCACTCGAATATCCCGCAACCATTCTGCGCAGCGTCGACCGGCCGTTCAGGCTTTTGACGATTTCGTCGTGATCGAAAACATAGACGCGGCTCATCGTTCGCCAATCGACGCCTTGACTGTCGACATCGAAGTAGCGGCTAGGCCCTTCGGTGTGTACCGGTCCCACCTCGACCTCGAAGTCCTGAAGCTTGGCGGTCTTCACCGCTGATCGCTTGTAGCGCGCCTGGTGCCTGATGGCGTCCAAGGGCTCAAAGCCCGGAAAGTGCAGCACGATACGTTTCGTGACGTGCCCGGAGGGTTTGTCGTATGACAAGTGGATGATCTCTCGAAAGGCGCAAAACGCCCGCCCCTGCCTCCCATAAAGGAGGCGGAAGCGGGCGCTCGGTGAGCGCCGGGTGGTCCCAGCCTGCGGGAAGAGGTCGACAATCTCGGTGTCGAGAATATGGCCGAATGAAACGATACAACGGTGTTGGCAAGATTTTTTTGACGCAGCCGATCCGAAACGCGACCTTCCGCCGGTACTGCGGAGGCGCTGCCTGAAAACGCCACTATGCTCCGGCCTTTATGGGTTCTTTATGCCCCGCGCCTGACTTCCCAAGCGATTTCCTACCTTGGTTCGAGCTACCCCGATGGCTCCGCCTTCGTAGCGCCGTTTTTCGATGGCTTGAGACGCGCCGTGCCGCCGGGAACATCGCCGGCATGCGGTACGTGTTATCTTTGCAATATGCAGCCTGACTGCAGCGGTGGGTAGACGCCCATCGCGCCCCGCGTGGCAAACGAGAGAAATGCATAGACGCCTCGGCACCGGTCCTCCCCGGTTCCGGAACGTCTCACGACGAGCAAGACAATGAAATTCACGAACGGGTTCAAGCCCAGCCCCAAGACCAGCCGCCGATTGCCGACGGAATACTTCATTCTGGCGGACGTCGCATTCGAGGGCGCCGTGATCGGCTATCTTGCCGGCAAGCCCATACGGGAAGCCGTAAGCGATGGCGACGGCCTTCATTACCGCTTCGTTGGCGTGGCGCCGCGCCTGACATCCGGCGGCTTCGACGTGCGGGCACTTCGTACCGGCGAATGGATCGTCCAGCCCGGTCTCGTTTATGCGGCTGACGCTGCGAAGCCGGGGAAAAAAGCGGATCGCGCTGCCTGAAGATTCTTGCTTCAGGTTGCGGAGTCAGTCTCCCTGTTTCACGGATTTTCTCGTCGCGGCGTCGAACATCGCTGCGATCTGGCGCTGACAGTCCAGTCTCGCCGCCCGTGCAATAACCTCGGCCTCGATCGCCTCAGCGTAGAACCCGCTGGAGATCCCGGCCGGAACGTTGTGGAAGACGTCCGCAAGTATCTGAGCCATCTGCAGGTTTTCGGTCGCCCTGATCTCGATCAGAACGACGGCGAGCACGCGCAGTATCGTTTCGTAGGCTCGTTTTGCCCATCGTCAGTCACAGGCTGTTCTCCGGTTCGATTCTGGTCCGATGACAGCGCATCGACGTCCCGCGCCTCGGGCCACGCAATGTCCCTGTAATCTTGCCCCTTTAGCACCCGCTCTCTCGCTGCATCACTCCGGACTCGCGATCGACCGGGGGATGCCAAAGGTCAATGCACGACCGCGGGCTTTGTGCGTCCGGGTGGACGCCTGGCGATGCGGGACAAACCGGGACCCGTCATGTTCTTCAGCAAGGGGCGCCGCGCCCTCGCATGTTTTGCCGCTACCGCGTTGCTCCTCGCCGGCTGCGCTTCCGACACCATGAAAACCTATATCGGCCAGCCGGTCGAATCCGTCATCATCGACTACGGTCCGCCGACGAACATTCTTGATCTCAGTTGGAACGAACGGGCCTATCAATGGCGCAAGATCTCGACGAATGTCGTCTCCGGCACATCCAGTGGTGAAATCAGGGACACGCGCCGAGGAATGCGCTACGAGGAATACTCGACGCCGGGCTACGTCGAAGAGCAGGAATGCTTCTATACATTCTACGCGCGCATGCAGCAGGGCCGCTGGTACATCACCAATTTCCGCCAGCCGAAGCTGGAATGCGAGTGATGGCTTCAACCTCACTGCGAGGCGGATGGAATTCATTGTAAGCATTTGAATTTATGTATCTTTTCATTGAGTAACCTGCTCAGGAAGACCTGCAATCGGGAGAACTGGCATGCGCATCCTGCTGCTGGAAGACGAGCCGGAGATGGCTTCGGCCCTCAAGGCGGCGCTGGAGCGGCGTCAGGTGATCGTCGATCACGTCGCGACGCTGGCCGATGCCGAAGCCGTCGCCGAGCTCTGGCCCTATGACGTCGTCGTGCTCGATCGCCGAGTACCGGATGGCGAGGGCCTGGACCTCATTCCGAAACTGCGCAGTCTCGGGGTTGCGGCGCCGATATTGATGCTGACGGCATTGGGATCGATCAACGATCGGGTCGCCGGGCTCGATGCCGGCGCCGACGACTATCTGTCCAAGCCGTTTGCCGTCGAAGAACTGATGGCCCGGCTGCGGGCGCTCGCCCGCCGCCCCGTCTCATTGAAAGCCGAGCAGACCAAGGTCGGACGCCTGATCTACGACTTCCATCACCGCGAAGCGGCCGTGGACGACAAGCCCCTCGATCTCCTGCGCAGAGAACGCCTTGCGCTCGAAGCCTTGATGCGTCGACCGGGCCGAACCGTGCTCAGGGCGACATTGGAGGAATCGGTCTACGCCATGGAAGACGAGATCGAATCCAATGCGCTCGACTCGCATCTGTCGCGCCTGCGCCGGAAGCTCGATGATGTCGGTGCCGGCGTCGAGATCAGGGCTATCCGCAACCTCGGCTATCTCCTGCGCGCAACGACATGACGAAGGCTCGGCCCCGCTCACTGCAATGGGTGCTCGTGCGCCGCCTCATCCTGCTGCAGGCGGCAACGCTGTTTGTCTTTATCGGCCTGCTTTTCGTGGCATTGTTCATCGCCCAGCCGCGCCTCCTCGTCGACAACGAAGCGGCGGTGGATGTTCTCGACCGCGGCGTCGGGCGCGATGCGAGCGGCGCGTTGATGGTCCGTGAGACCGACGAGCTGCGCGAGCTACGCCAGTCCCATCCCAATCTCTGGTTCATCATCCGCGACGACGCCGGTCAGGTTCTCCGACAGGGAAACGTTCCTCCTCCCTATGGCGAAAGCGGTGGCGCCCTGCTCCGACGTGTGGAAGGTGCGAAGCTGCTCTTCGATGATGGCGGAAAGTTACCGGACGCGGTCCTCCACAACGCCGACACCGACGCCGGCCGCGTTCAGATCATCACCTCGACCGTTGCTTCGCGCCGCGACGATGGCCCGCTGGACGTGCAGATCAGCGTCAATGTCGACATGGCACGCGACCTCGACGGCACGACGACCTGGACCGAGGTCGTACCGATGATCGCGCTGCTCATCCTTTGCTTGCTGCTGCCGATCGTTCTGGTCATGGGCGTGACCACATTGGTGACGGCGCCGGCCGTCGTTCGGCGTTCGTTGGCAAGCCTCATATCGACCGCTGACCAGGCCGGCTGCATCGATATCGACAATCGCGCGGTTCAGCTCGAAACCGAACACGTACCGACGGAGATTGCCCCTTTGGTGCGGGCCTTCAACAAGGCGTTGGCGCGGCTCGGCGAGGGATATGACCAGCGCAACCGCTTCCTCACCGACGCAGCGCACGAATTGCGCACCCCGATCGCGATCCTCAGAACCCGTGCCGAACTTCTGCAGGAAGCCCCGGAAAGCGCCCGCCTGAGGCTGGATATCGAGCGTCTGTCCCACCTCGCCCAGCAGCTTCTCGACCGGCAGGTGCTCGAGCATGCCGGTGGCGCACTCGAAGTAGTAGACCTTGTTGCACTCGCGAGAAACACCGCCGCCGACTTTGCGCCGTTGGCGTTCGAGGCAGGCTACGAGCTGGCGTTCGAAACCGAGGTGCCGGAGGCCCGTGTCAGCGCTCGGCGACGCCAGATCGAGCAGGCTGTCGCCAATCTCTTGCGCAACGCCATCGAACATGGCGGCGGCACCGGCACGATTACCGTGCAGGTCAATGCCGCGGGCGGTTTGGAAATCCAGGACGAGGGCCCCGGAATTCCTGTCGAGGAACGCGAGCGCGTATTCGAGCCTTTCTATCGCTTGCGTCCACGTTCTACGGGAGCCGGATTGGGGCTCAATCTGGCACGGGAGATCGCCCGTCTGCATGGCGGCCGTGTCGACATCCTTGCCGGCCCGTGGCGGGGGGCCCGCGTCCGCTTGCACTTGCCGCTTCTCGATGGGAGCCGCTTGGCGCACCAATCGGCGTGAATGCGACGTAACTATCCCCTTTTCTCAAAAGCTTTCGGCTTCCCCCTTATCAAGCCGCCGCTGATGCTCCACATTTGCAGCGATACATCGCGAACGTTCGCCGGAGGAACGGCTGAGCGTTCAACCAGCATGGAGAATTGCAGATGCAGATGTCTTCACAGGCCCCCTCACCTTCGCTCGAGGAAGGAAATTGGGCCGCTCGGCGCCGGAGCGTGCTCGACTGGCTGATCATCGAAACCCGCAACGAGCGGTTTATCGACAACATCCTCGTTGAAATGTGCGAACGGCTGCAGGCAGTCGGTGTCCCGGTTGCACGCGCGACGCTGCATTTCCGGATCAACCACCCGCAGTGGCTCGGTGCCCGCATTCTGTGGCGCAAGGGCCTGGCGGAGGCCGAAATCGATCTCTACGACTATGGGACCCAAAACACCGCGCTCTACCTCAACAGCCCGCTCTATGTGATCAACAACGGCGGCACCGAGGTTCGCACGAACCTGGAAGCCCTGACGGAAGAGCAGTCTCAAAACTCGCTTTATGCCGACCTGAAGGCCGAAGGCTTGACCGAGTACATTGCCTGGCCGCTCGAACACACACTGGGCAAGCGCCATGTCGTGACCTTCACCACCGACCGAGAGGGCGGCTTCGAGGATGAGCACGTCGGCCTTCTCTCAGATCTTCTACCCGCCTTGGCGCTCGTCAGCGAAATCCGGCTGAAAAACCGGTTCGTGCGCACGCTGCTCGAAACCTATGTCGGCCCGCATGCCAGCGAACAGATCCTCGCCGGCGCCACGACGCGCGGCAGTGGCGTTACCGTCGGTGCCGCCATTTTGATCTGCGACCTGCGCGACTTCACGAAACTCTCCGACCTGTGGCCACGCGACGACGTGATCGATCTGCTCAACGGCTATTTCGACGCCATGTCGGAACCGATCGAGCGGTACGGCGGCGAGATCCTCAAGTTCATGGGCGATGGGCTGCTGGCGATCTTCCCGCTCAGCAAAGCGGATGCTGCCGAAAACCTGCTGCAGGCAATCCGTGAGGCGGAGGCGGCGATCGCTCTCCTCAACAAGGACAACGTCCAAAAAGGCCGTGAGCCCCTTGGCTACGGGATCGGCGTCCATGTCGGCGACGTGATGTACGGCAATATCGGCTCGCGCCGTCGGCTGGACTTTACGGTGATCGGCCCCGCGGTCAACATCGCCTCGCGGTTGGAGAGCCTGACCAAGGAAACGAAGCGGCCGGTGCTTCTGTCGCGGGCCTTCGTCGAACTGGCCGGTTGCGCATCCAGCATGGAGCATCTCGGCTCCTATCCGGTCAGGGGCATTGGCGAGCCGATCGAGGTCTTCGCCTTTTCCGGCAACGGCCCAGCCCCTGTCTTGCGCGTGGTTGGAGAATAGCCAGTTGTCCGCGGACAACTGGCATGTTGCCAGCCGGTAGCGGAGCGTTAGCCGGCTATCCGATCGGACTCGGCGCGAACTGAGCGACGAGTTCGTGGCGATCACCGGGATAGGTCAGCCGCACATGCGTGACCGGCGCACGACCGCTCCAGGTGCGGCGTTCGATGACCAGGCAGGCGGTGCCGGTCGAAATGTCGAGCGCCTGCGCCGCCAGTTTGTTCGCCGCAACGGCGCGAATGCGGTGTTCGGCCGTGCTCCACGGCACCTTGCCAAGCAGCCACGAACCGGGTGCGGCGGCCTCAAACAATTCCGCCTCCGCCTCGGGCACCGCCGCTAAGCTGATGAGGCGTTCTTCGAAGCAAAAGGGACGCCCACCGGCAAAATGCCGGCACGTTACATCCAGCAGCCTCGCCGATGTCGGAAGATCCAGGCGTTCGAAGTCCCGGCTCTCCACCTTGCGAACCTTTCGCTCGTCCAGCTGAAAACTATAGTCGAGCCCCAGAGATTGGACTTCGAGCTTGACGTCATGGATTTCCATGACCGCCGACTGTACCTGCGGAAACGTAACGTAGCTGCCCGACTTGCGTCGCCGCTCGATCAATCCGCGCTTGACCAATTCGGTCAGCGCCTTGTTCACGGTCATTCGCGAGCAGTCATACTGTTCAGTCAACTCGTGTTCGAATGGAATGCGGTGACCCGGCGGCCACTCCCCGGAGAGGATGCGTCCTTCCACATCCCCGAGGATACGCTGATGCAACGACAAGGGCTGTCCTTGGCTATTATCGTCGGGCTGATCGTTCGAAACGGTTCGGTCTTGCTTGGTGTCCATGACACCGAACTTAATCATTTCCCGGCGGTGAAACAGCCCTTCTCTCGCTGTTTCGCGCTTTTCCACCATGGCGGCGGATGCCGCGATACACCTGTGTTGACAGGTGTCAACAGCTGCAGCGGCAAACACCTCGCCGCCTGATGATCAATAAAGGAGATGCCAGGGCGTCAGGAACGCACGCGCCCATTCCTGATTGCGGTCAGACTCATCGCAGTCCGGCTTTTCAACCGGAGCCGTCCCGACCTCCACTCGCGATTGCCGTGTCGCCTTCGGTGGCGGCGGCGCCAGATAACCGAGGGTCATTCCACCAAGATAGAACATAGCGAACCTTCTCGCGTCACGTCTCTGATAAACACAATCGTGACACAATCCGCTCATCTGTCAATAGTCTATAAATTCTATACTCTATTAGAGCTTCTCGTCTCGACCGGAAAATGACCCGCCAAGCTGTGGCAACCTTCACCACGAAGTCGCAGTTGTCCGCGGACAACCGGCCGCGATCCCGGGTTCATTCGCAGCCAAATCAGGGCCTTGGGTATAGATCGCTATGCATTTGTAAAACCGAACCGAATCGGAGCATAGTGCATCTGCGCATATTGTTCCGATATGACGATTTTTGCGCAGTTTTCGGGGAACCCAATGTTGCAACAGAAAATTCAAGGTCACGACGAACAGGAGCATCTGCCGACGCTTCTGGCTGCCGATGCTTTGGAACTGGCGCATCAGCTGCAGCAGCATCAAAAGAAGATCTTCCCTCCGCAAGCCCAAAAGGCGATGCGCCTCTTCAGCCCTGCCGAAGCGGCCGCCTTCATTGGAATCGGTGAAGGCTACCTGAGGCAGGTGGCCTCAGAGGGCCACGGCCCGGCGCCCTTGTCAAACGGTCGGCGCATGTACGCCGTTGAGGACATCGAGCGCATCCGCCGCGTTCTCGACGAAGGCGGCAAATCCGGGAAATACGTCCCGCACCGCCGCGGCGACGAGAAGCTTCAAGTCATATCGGTCATGAATTTCAAGGGCGGGTCGGCGAAGACGACGACATCTGCCCACCTTGCCCAATATCTGGCCCTCCGCGGCTACCGGACGCTCGCGATCGACCTTGATCCGCAGGCTTCGCTTTCCGCCCTCTTCGGCCACCAGCCGGAATTGGACGTTGGTGAGGGCGAAACGCTTTACGGCGCGATCCGCTACGACGAGCCGCGACCGATCGCCGACATCGTCCGTTCGACCTACACGGCCAACCTTCACCTCATTCCCGGCAATCTCGAGCTCATGGAATTCGAGCATGAGACGCCAAAGGCAATGATGGTAGGTGGCGCTGCCGAAACCCTCTTCTTCGCGCGCATCGGCGACGTATTGGCGGAAATCGAGAGTTTCTACGATATCGTCGTCATCGACTGCCCGCCGCAACTCGGCTTCCTGACCATGTCGGCGCTCTGCGCCGCCACATCCGTTCTCATCACCGTGCATCCGCAGATGCTCGACGTCATGTCGATGTCGCAGTTCCTGTCGATGACGAGTGAGCTGATGAGTGTCGTCGAGAAGGCCGGAGGGCGCACAAGTTACGACTGGATGCGCTATCTCGGCACGCGTTTCGAGCCGAATGACGGTCCGCAGAGCCAGATGACCGGCTTTATGCGCGCCATTTTCGGCAACCGCATGCTGCAGAACGCGATGGTGAAGTCGACGGCTATCTCCGATGCCGGCGTGACGAAGCAGACACTCTACGAAGTCGAGCGCTCGCAATTCGTCCGCGGCACCTACGACCGCGCCATGGATTCGCTGAACCAGGTCAATGGCGAGATCGAAGAACTGATCCGTCAGGTTTGGGGGAGGAAGTAATCCATGGCCCGTAAGAATCTGATTGGAATTGCGGACGACACGGCCGGAAACGACGCTGAAGCGGCTCTCGAACGCCTGGCAACAGCCCGGCCGATCGCCGGCCTGAGTGTCGGGACGCGGCCAGCAAGCGCCGTCGGCGGCATTACGCGGTCCCTGTCGAATATCACCCAGAAAGTTGAGCGCGCCCAGGAATTGGAGCGCCAGCTTGCCGAAGGACTGACGATCGTCGATCTCGACCCTGCGCTCATCGACGCCTCTTTCGTCGTCGATCGTCTCGAGATCGGAGCAGATGCACAATCCGCTCTAGCAGAACAGATTCGCGAGCACGGACAACAGGTTCCAATCCTCGTGCGTCCGCATCCGGATGCCGAAGGGCGCTACCAGGTTGCCTACGGTCATCGCCGATTGGCAGCCGCACGCGAGCTTGGCAGCAAGGTCCGCGCGGTTGTCCGCGATCTCAGCGACGAACAGTTGGTCGTCTCTCAGGGGCAGGAGAACAACACTCGCACGGATCTGTCCTTCATCGAGCGATCACTCTTCGCCACGCGCCTTGAGGATCGCGGCTTCTCCCGCGAGATCATCATGTCCTCGCTTGGCGTCGACAAGGCCGCACTTTCAAAGATGATTTCCGTCGTTCGTCGGCTACCGACCGCCCTGATCGAGGCGATTGGGCCGGCGCCGACGATCGGTCGGCGTCGTTGGTTCGAGCTCGCCGACCTTCTGGACCAGGACGGAAGGGCCGAAGCTGCAGACGTCTTTGTCAAAGAAAAACAATTTCAGGCGGCCGGGAGCGATCAGCGTTTTGATGCGCTTTGCGCCGTCCTGAGCGCCTCCAAGGCGCGCGCCAGAGCCATCTCATGGGTGGCGCCCGACGATACAACCCCGGTCCGGATCCGTGAAACGGATGGCGAAACGACGCTGTCCTTCAGCAGGAAGAAGGCCCCGGGCTTTGCAGATTTCGTGAGGCAGAGGCTCAAATCTCTGTACCTCGAATACCAAGAGGAAACAGGAGACTAAACAGAGCAAAAGAAAAAGGCTTCCGAACGACTAGCGCTGCGGAAACCCTTCTCTCGTGTAGCAACTAGAGAATCCCATTTCCGCGAATCGGTGTCAAGAGTTTTCAACGTCGTTTCGGCGAACGAATTTCTTTTGCCTTGAAAAAGGTGAAGACAAATGGATTGTGGGATTGTCACGACGCCCTTTGGGCGGCGGGCGATGTCGCTTGGGATGTTGGCGCACCAACTTTCCAGCGCTTCGGTCGTCGACGAAGGCAAGGTCGACAAATGGAAATTGTTTCGAACGGTCTGCGCCGCCAAGTCGAGCCTTGGCGTTTCCGATCGCTCTCTTGCCGTCTTGAACGCATTGCTGTCGTTCTACCCGAAGACGGAACTCGAGGCAGCCGACGGTCTCGTCGTGTTTCCCTCCAATGCTCAGCTTTCTCTGAGAACACACGGCATGGCCGAGACGACGCTCCGGCGGCATCTTGCCACCCTGGTCGAGGCTGGCCTCATTCTCCGGCGCGATAGCCCCAACGGTAAGCGTTACGCGCGCCGTGACCGCAAGGGAGCGATTGGCCAGGCATTCGGGTTCGACCTTGCACCGTTGCTTTCTCGCGCGGCCGAGTTCGAAGCTGAGTCTGCTCGTCTGGAAGCTGACCGGCGTTACCTTCAGATGATGCGCGAACGCATGAGCCTCTGCCGCCGTGACGTTGCAAAGCTGGTCGATCTGTTGCGCCCATCTGATATCGCCTACGCTGAAGAGGCCGAAGCGCGCTGCCAGGCCGTCTCTATGTCCCTCTCGCGCAAGCCCTCCATCGCCGAAATCGAGCGCCTCCTCCCTGTTCTTGCCCTGCTGCAAGACGAACTGACTAATCGTCTGGAAAATCTACTGAAAACACAAAATACGGCTGCCAATGAACGCCAAAATGAGCGGCACATACAGAATTCAGAATCCGATTATCTTTCTGAATCTGAACCGTCTGATGAAAGACTTGGGGTCGAATTTTCGCGCAAAGCGTCGACGGATGTGCTGCCGGTCGGCCAAAATGCGAGTGATCCACCTGCAAATATCGAAACATCGCTGCTGCCGGAACGTCGCTCGCATCCCCCGGCAACCCCTCCCCTCATCCGTGCTACACCGCTGCCACTCGTATTGAAGGCCTGCCCGCAAATCCGCGACTACGGCCCATCCGGTCGTATCGACAACTGGCGCGATCTCCTGACAGCCGCCACAGTCGTCAAAAACATGCTTGGGATCAGCCCTGATGCCTACAACGAAGCCTGCGCCACACTCGGGCCAGAAACGACCGCGACCGTGCTGGCGTGCCTTCTGGAGCGAGCTGAGCACATTCATTCCGCCGGCGCCTATCTGCGTGACCTGACGCGCCGAGCGAAGTGCCAATCCTTCGCTGTCTCGGCAATGTTATCGGCACGTCTACGCGCCCAAGCTTCGGTCGTTGGATGAATGGAGGACGGGCCATTTGATGGGAGCTGAGTGCGATGCTCTGATGTAGCCGTTACTTCTCTCGCCGATCGATGCGAGCTTGTATAAGGCAACCAAATGCGGGAAACTGGAGGCGCAGGGATTCATATCTTTGGGATATTGTAGTGCTCAGGATTCAATTTGAGTCTCCCGCCATCTCCTCGATAACATTGTTGTTTTTGTCCCTTTTGGAAAGAAAAGGGGCGTTTGCTTCCGTCGCCCGGACGGCTTTGGGAATAGCCGGATGATCCGCTAGCGCGGGTTTTGCCGATGGCTCTCTACGATTGGAAACAGCTGCCTGCGAAGACGGCTCCACTGGTTAGGTTTCGAACGTTAGTGGGGCTCGAAGGGCGCCGGGACGTTGAGCTTCGGCGTGCGCGCGCCTCATGTTGACAGCTGTCAACGGAGCGGGCTGGGCTTGAGACAAAGAGCAATTAGAGGCGGACGGGATCGAGGACTGCCAGAAATTCAGCCAGCAATCTCCGTGGATAAAAGAGTGATATAGCCGCCCGCTCTCAAGACGGTATGCTGCGTTCAGCGCTTGGTCCCGCACCCACTTAAGGCAACAATGTTGGGGCACGAATCAGCCGCGGGCCTTGGCCAAGGTCTCATGTCGTAGTTATTAACGGGCCTGGCGGCGTCGGCAAGACTACGGTAAGTCGGGTTCTGGCGCGGAGCCATCCCGGTACGATCAACATCGTTGGCGACGCTTTGCGCCATTTCGCCCCGGAAGATGTTCGAACTTCCCTAGGACCCGGTTCGACATGCCGGGCTGGCGCTGCACTCGCCGCTGCCTATCTGGCCATGGGGGCGACCATGGGTCTGCTTCGACTATGTCTTTGACGACGCCGAGAAGTTCGATCTGTTTTGCAGCGCGCTACCTCGTGAAACGCCGGTCTTTGTCTTCACGCTTTGGACGTCAAGCGGTCGTGTCATTGATCGGGAAGCGAACCGTGTCGGACGCGAACGAATGGGGCATGCTGTCGTGCGCACGTACGAGGCAATCGAGCGAAACCTGCATTAGCTCAGGCGGGTGGTTTCAAACACGGAAACGCCGGAGCGGGCAGCGCAGACGATCATGGAAGCGATAGCCAACCCGGCGAACCTCTGGCCGCGCCCTGCCCCGGAGAACTGGATGATGGCTTGATCATGCTCGCGTGAACCATCTGAGGTGTCCGACGTGTTCCTGAATCTGGCTCGGCGCTCCGCGCTCCGCCGTACGTTGACAGCTGTCAACAGTCGATGCGCTTAGCCCACTGCAAGCCCACGGTAATTGCCACCAGAGTTCGGTGGCCTTGTCGTGCAAGGCTCCAATCGGCGAACGATTGATCTGCATAAGTCCATCGCGGAGGCTACGCTATACCGGCGCAACGCCGGTGCGCTCTTTCAAATAGTCGAGACCCGAATGCGATACAGCGTATCTGTGACGGAAATGAATATCGTGTTACGTTCCATTTCGACACTGGCACCCTTAGTTTGAAATGCGATACCAGATCCCCGATCCCTATCATCCGACACTGCTTCCACTGCTGATTTCGGCAGAAGATGGCTTGGCGCGACTGGACGAGCGAACAAACCGCCATGCGGTCGAAGACGGCTTCCGCGAGCGCGGCCACTTCTTCGACGCTGCGGCTGCCCTATGGGTTGCCGGTGAACTCGTCCATGTGGAGGATCTCGTGCTGCACGATGCCCATATGGACGCGCGTGCCCCCACGCATGAATTGACGATTGCCCATTCGGTTATACGCGCGCGGCGGCGCATCTGGCTGGCCGAACCCGCATGGGCGCTTTCGCCTCAGGGTCTCGCCGCCCTTCGGGGCGAACAGCTTCCACCGGTGAATGCCGTAGGTACGCCTGCAGAGGCAAGGCTGGAGCCGCAGTCGAGCGCCACTGGCAATGACCGCCATCTTGAGGTGGACGACGAGCCGGACGCCAATCCCATGGCTGCTGAGTTTGCGGCCATCGATGCGGCGATCGCTCGGTCACAGCAGCTGCTGGAAGCGCACGACAAGGATACGCTCGAAGTCGCCGAGCGCGCGGCACGTGTGACCGCGCAGGAGCCCATGGGACAGCTGGGCCTGCTCTTTGACGAGGAATGGGACGAAGACGCACGAATCGACGAATGGCGCCAGGTGGTCGCGACAGCGGATCAGTTGCCGGCCAGCCTGGGCGCCGCGCTGCTCTTCGACGCCTGGGAGCGGATCGAGCCGCTGCGCCGCCAACACTGGATGGGTTCACTGCTCGTTGGCGCCTATCTGAGATCACGCGGCAAGGTTACCTCGCATCTCCTCTCCTTCAACGCCGGACAGAAGGTCGTCCGTCACGAACGACGGCGCTCGCAAGATCCAGTGACACGATGGAGCGCTTTCTTGGAAGCGATGACGGTGACCGCGGATCTGGGTCTCAAGGAACTCGACCGCCTATCGTTGGCCAAGACCCAGATGGAGATGCGCATCCGCGATCGCCGCTCCAACAGTAGCCTGCCGGCGCTGATCGAGCTGGTGCTGTCGCGACCGATCGTTTCAGCCACGCTCGTCGCCCAGCATGTCGGCGTGACGCCGCGTGGTGCGTTGAACCTCGTGCGGGAACTTGGCATCCGCGAAATGACCGGCCGCGGACGCTACCGCGGCTGGGGTGTGCTTTAGCCCATGCGCTGTATGCCCAAGGGAGGATCTAAAGCGCGTCGCGATCGTTCAGATTCGCTCCTTGCGCTTTAAGCTTTTGATATTTCGCATGTCGTTGTCGCAAAACTGCTGCGCACTTCTGCGCGATGGGCGTTAGCCATTAGCCCATGGTGATCAGGATCAGCAGCACGAATACGACTGGTACCAGAATCAACGCCGGGATGATGATCGCCGGGTAGCCGAAGGCGACGATCGCGAGCAGCCAGATCAATGCGCAGTTGATCACAAACAGGACTTTTGCCGTCTGCGATCCCTGTACGGCTTCCTTCAGCATCCAGCCGAATACCGGCACGTTGTAGACAAGTCTGGCAATCATTGTTCTTCCTTTTCTGGGGCAGTCCGGGTGGGGATGGACTGGTCGGAGATCTTCAGTTCTGGGGTTGCACGCCGCAGGCAGTTCGCTGGCCTGTGAGGCCGGCTGCAGCTTCGAGGCGTTCGGGATCGAGCACGCGCATGGTCTTCGGATGGCTGAAATCGATCAGGCCTTCGCGCTTGAAGCGATTGAGACAGCGGCTGACGGTCTCGACGGTAAGGCCGAGCCAGTCGGCAAGATCTGCCCGGGTGAGATGCAGGTGGAAGCTCAGTCGGGCAGGGACGCCGCTGCGATTGAACAGACGCGACAGCTCGACCAAGGCACTGGCCACCTTCTCGCTCGCGGTCTTGCGACCAAGCAGGGTGGCATGCGTCTGCAGCCGATGCAGCGCCGTCTTCAACTCGCTGGCGACAGCCGGATTGGTTGCGTGAAGTTCGGCATCGCCCAGGGATTCGATACGCGCGATGCTCAAGGTCTCCGCCGTGGCGATGTTGCGTCCATCGACTGTGAAACCGAAAAGCCGGCCGGGACCGAGCACATCGGTGATTTGCCTGCGGCCGTCGTCAAGCAGCTGAGAGAGGACGATACAACCGTCGAGCACGCGAAAGAGCGAGCGGTTGCGGCCACCTTCAAAAAGCAGTGTGAAATTTTCACTGACCACGCGGCTGCAGGCAGGAAGACGCGGCGGTCTGCTCAAGGGCGCAAGGGGAGGGGCCGCGTAGGGCGCGACTGTGGATTGGGTTTCGGGCATTGGGATATGTCCGCACTGCGGATACAAGGAGGAACGACGCCTCGCTGCCATCCGACATCGAAGGATGAGCGTTGACAGCTGTCAACGCGGTTTCAAAGCCAGATGTTGGTTTTGGGCGGTCCACGCGGACTGGAGTTCGGCGAATGAACCTGTGTTGGCGGCCGTACGGCGGTCACCGCAACCGTGGGCGCAAGGCTACCTTGCAGGCGCTCGCCGACGGTGTCATGCGGCGGCGTAAGCAGCGCCCAGAAGAACCGGCAGGCACTGCAGACATGTTTCTGCGCCGGCTTTTCCTTCCCGTCGGCGTCAATGCCGGTTTGACAGAAATCCGGCAGCGAACCGTCGGGAAGCGCGTAGAGCTCGTAATCGGCTGTCGAGGTTGGGGCGGCGAGGGCAGGGCCGAGGTGGACGAAACCCAGCAGGAAAAGAGCCATGGCGCACAGGGTGCGCAGGGCCTTGTCCCATCTTGATTTCGTGCGACGTGTCATCGCTCGGCTTCGTCCTCGTCTCTTTCTCGATGAATGAGAAATAGGCGAGCGGCTTGATAAAGCTCAATGTGGCAAACCGCGCAGGGGCAGAATGCCGCAGTCAAGGGAACGCCGCGCGTCCGGTTGGAGGCGCGGCGTCTTAAGCTATTGATTTATATAGCTAATGGTGCGAAAATGGCTGGCAGCCATCATTCCTCCTCGACAAAGACCTCCTGCCGTTTGGCCTTTACGCTCGGCAGGAAAACGACGACGAGCACCAACGCCGCGATCAGAAGCAGGATCGCGCTGATCGGTCGGGTGACGAAGGTCGTCGGATCGCCGCGCGACAGGATCATGGCGCGGCGAAGGTTCTCCTCAAGCAGCGGCCCGAGCACGAAGCCGAGCAGCAGCGGCGCCGGCTCGCAGCGCAGCTTCAACAGCAGGTAACCGACCAGGCCGAAGAAGGCGACGGCATAGAGGTCATAGACGTTGGAGTTGACGCTGTAGACGCCGATCGAGCAGAACGCCATGATGATCGGGAACAGCACGTAATAGGGGATCTTGAGCAGCTTCACCCAGAGCCCGATCAGCGGCAGGTTGAGGACAACCAGCATCAGGTTGCCGATCCACATTGAGGCGATGATGCCCCAGAAGAGCGCGGGCTGCTCGGACGCCACGTTCGGACCGGGCACGATCCCCTGGATGATCATCGCGCCGATCATCAGTGCCATGACCGGGTTGGCCGGAATGCCAAGGGTGAGCAGCGGGATGAACGAGGTCTGTGCACCGGCATTGTTGGCGCTTTCCGGACCGGCGACGCCGGCGATGGCGCCATGGCCGAACTCTTCAGGACGGTCCGAGACGCGCTTTTCCACCGTATAGGAGGCGAAAGCGGCAAGGATTGCGCCGCCGCCGGGCAGAATGCCGAGCGCCGAGCCGATGATGGTGCCGCGCACGACCGGTCCGAACATGCGCTTGAAGTCATCCCGGGTCGGCATCAGGTCGGTGACCTTGGCCATCAGCACTTCGCGGGTGCGTTCGCTTTCGAGGTTGCGCAGGATTTCGGCGATGCCGAAGACACCGACCGCGAGCGCGACGAAGTTGAGCCCGTCAGCATACTCCCGGATGCCGAGCGTGAAACGCGGCGTGCCGGAATAGATGTCGGTACCGACCAACCCAAGCAGCAGGCCCAGCGCCACCATGGCCAAAGCCTTGGTGATCGACCCATGGGCGAGCGCGATCGATGAGACGAGGCCGACGATCATCAGCGAGAAATATTCGGCCGCGCCGAATTTCAGAGCGATCTCGGTCAACGGCGGCGCGAAGACTGCGACGAGGAACGTCGAGACGGTGCCGGCGAAGAACGAGCCGAGCGCTGCAATGGCGAGTGCCGCACCAGCACGGCCTTTGCGGGCCATCTGGTAGCCGTCGATCGCGGTAACCGCCGAGGAGGATTCGCCTGGCATGTTGATCAGGATGGCGGTAGTAGAGCCGCCATACTGCGCGCCGTAGTAGATGCCGGCGAGCATGATCAGCGACGAGACCGGCTCGAGCTGGAAGGTGATCGGCAGCAGCATGGCAATGGTCGCCGTGGCGCCAATGCCCGGAAGCACGCCGATCAAGGTGCCGAGCAAAACGCCGATCAGGCAGAAGAGCAGGTTGGCAGGGGAGGCCGCGGTTGCGAAACCGAGCGCGAGATTGCTGAAGAGTTCCATCGCGCGTCTCCTAAAACTGGACCCAGGGGCCGAAGCGCTGGAAGGGCAGGCCGAGGCCATAGCTGAACACCGCGACCGAGAAGGCGGTCAGCGCCAGTGAAAGCGCCAGCGCCATGAGCGGTTTCATCCGGCCCGATGCGAAGCAGGCGATCAGCGCGGTGAAGAACAGCGCCGGCACGAAGCCGAGGCCACGGACTGTCAGGCCGAAGAAGATGGGTGCCGGCAGGATGAAGGCCATGCCGCGCAGCGCGATCGGGCCGATGGGCTCGCCTTGGACGCGGGTGGACTGCACGAGGATCACGATGCCGAGCAGCGTCAGGATGATCGCGAGCACCAGCGGGAAGTAGCCGGGGCCCATGCGAAAGGCGGTGCCAAGCTCGAGATTGAAGGCCTGCCAGGTGAAGAACAGCCCGACCGCTGTCAATATCCCGCCGCAGAGCGCATTGGTGGTGTCGAAGGAGAGTGATTTCATCGTGTCCCCATATGTTCTGGGCGGGGCAGCCGGCCGAGGCTTGTCCGACGGCCTCCCGCATTGGCATTGCCGGCATCACGCCGGGTTCGCGCATTGGGCGGCGCACGTTGACAGCTGTCAACAGCGTTTGACGGCATTTGACCCCTCTCCGGGCACCGTCGCTGCTTCCCCAATGTCAGAGGCGCCGCGCTCCGGGGTGAGCCAGGACGCGGCGCGACGAGCCGTGGATCAGTCGGCGTATTGGCCGGCTGCTTCGATCACCGGCTTCCAGCGGGCGATTTCGCTCTCAAGCTTTGCCTTCAGCGCGGCCGGGGTCGCATCGGCGTCCGACGAGGGCTCGGTGCCGAGTTCGCCGAAGCGGGCGACGACGTTCGGATCCTTGAGCGCGACCTGCAGCGATTTCGACAGGCGTTCGGTCACTTCGGCGGGCGTGCCCTTCGGGGTGTAGATACCGTGCCAGATGCCGACCTGAAGGTTCGGTAGGCCGCCTTCAGCGGTGGTCGGCAGATCGGGGAATACCTTGAGGCGTTCCGGTGAGGTGACCGCATAGGCCTTGATCGTGCCGCCCTGGATCTGCTTCGTGGTGTTGGTGGTCTGGTCGCACATGATATCGACCTGGCCGCCAAGAAGATCGGTCATTGCCGGGCCGGTGCCCTTGTAAGGCACGGTCGTCAGCGGTGTCTCAATGGCGCTCATGAACATCATACCGCAGAGATGCGAGGCGGCGCCGATACCGGCATTGGCGACGGTGACGGTGTCCTTGTTCGCCTTGACGTACTCGACGAGACCCTTGAGGTCGGCCGGCTCCAAATCCTTGCGGGCGACGATGGTCATCGGCACTTCGGTGACGAGGCCGACATATTCGAAGGAGTTCAGCGTATCATAGGCGAGCTTGCGGTAGAGCGTAGCGCTGGTCGCCATGCCGATATGATGCAGAAGCACGGTGTAGCCATCCGGATCGGCCTGGGCGACGCGGCCGGCGCCAAGGGTGCCGCCGGCACCGCCGACGTTCTCGACGATGATCTGCTGGCCGAGATCCTTCGACATGGATTCAGCCACGAGACGCGCGACAGTATCCGTCGGGCCACCGGCCGAGAACGGCACGACCATGGTGATCGAGCGTTCGGGATAGGTTTGTGCATTAGCGGAGACGGCGAAAAGCGACAGGGCGGCAACAGCGCCGAGCATGGCATTCAGGGTTTTCATCTCTTCCTCCCGGATGAAATATCGGCCAGCCGGCAAGGTTTCCTCCCGCGCCGGTTCTGGGTACCCCATTTGCAAACGCAATCTTAGAGCAGACAACGGCTTAGCGGGGTGACGGGGCGTATTTGTCGGGCGCGGGCGTTGATTTGGGTGGATTTGGAAACATGCGGCCAATCGCGTGGGTGGATTTCCACCCATCAAGGGCGGCGTGGTACCGCGCCCTTGAGTTCAGGGGCGATCAGGTGTCTTCGCTTGTTTCTTGTGCCTGGGTGTGTTGGACTGCTCTCGGGGAGGCTAAAGCTTCACAGTGAGCGCTCGCCCATGGGAATGGTTGGATGCGCAAACTGGCCGCTGTTCTCTGTATCGATATCGCCGGCTATAGCAAGCTGATGGGACGCGACGAGGCAGGTACACTTGCCCGCGTCAAGGCGGCCTTTGCGGCATTCGATCCGACGCTGGTGCGGCACCATGGCCGTATCGTCAAGCTGATGGGTGACGGCGCCCTGATCGAGTTTGCGAGTGCGGTCGATGCGACCCTATGCGCAATGGCGCTTCAGAGCGTGGCCGCGGCAACCGACCCATCACTCCGCTTTCGCATGGGGCTCAACCTGGGTGATGTGATCGCCGAAGATGGCGATCTCTATGGGGAAGGGGTCAACATCGCCGCGCGGCTGCAAGCTCTCGCCGAGCCTGGTGGGATCATCCTCTCCGAAGCGGTCCGCGAGCACGTCGCCGGAAAGCTGAGCCTTGCCCTGGAAGACCTCGGGCCGATGTCGCTCAAGAACATCGAGCGCGCTGTCCGCGCCTTCGCCATCCACCCTGGCGGGCCGCCAGAGACCGGTGGCAAGCGCGAACGGATCGGCATCTGTGTCCTGCCCTTCACCAATATGAGCGGCGATCCGGAACAGGATTATTTCAGTGCCGGCGTTACCGAGGACATCATCATCGACCTCAGCAAACTCTCGTCACTCTCGGTCATCTCGCGGGCGACCTCCTTCGGGATGAAAGCACAGAGCGCGCGGGTCGTCGCACAACAACTGAACGTCGCCTACATCCTCGAAGGCAGCGTGCGCAAGGCCGGTGACCGAATGCGACTGGCGGCGCAGTTGATCGATGGCGCAAACGAGGCGACCGTCTGGGCCGAGCGCTTCGACCGAGAGATCAAGGACGTGTTGCGGCTGCAGTCTGACCTGGCAAGTGCCGTCGTCGAGGCGCTCCGGCTTCAGCTCCTACCTGCGGAGCGCCAGGCATTGGAGCGCAAAGCGCCGACCGATCCGGAAGCCTACAAGCTGTTTCTCCTGGCGCGCGAATACAATATCACCGGGTCCGAGCGACATCTGCCGCTGATCATCCGGCTCTGCCGTCGCGTGACCGAGCTGGAGCCCGGCAATGCACGGGCCTGGGCCCTTCTTGGCGAAACGCTCAACCGGCTGCGGCGCAGCGTCGGAGGTGGGGAAACAGGCGAGCTGGAAATCGACCGCGCCCTCGAACTCGATTCCGGTCTCGCCAGCGCCCATGCCGCAAAGGCGCTGCTATTTCTATATCGAGGACAGTTTGAGGAGGCGGAGCGGCAATGTGCCATTGCCCTGCAGCTCGAGCCCGACGACTACGCTACCAATCTCGCCGCCGGTCGAACTTTCCTTATGCAGCGTCGCTATGACGACGCCATACGCCACTTTGAGCGGGCCGCGGCGCTGGCCCCCGCGGACTACAACGCCGCTGCCATGGCCATCCAATGCTACCAGGGCAAAGGCGACGCGCAGGCGGCACTTGAGGCCTGTCGCCGCGCGTTAGCCCGGATTGAGCGCATCGTCGCTGCCGAGCCGGATCATAGCGGCGCGATCGGGCATGGCGCCGGTATCCTCGCCCTCCTTGGCGACCGCGAGAGGGCCAACGAATGGGCATCGCGCGCCAGTCTGCTTGAGCCCGACAATATCCAGCTGCAGGCAAATCTGGTTTGTGCCTGGGCGATCAGTGGTGACGCGGAAGCGGCCCTGGACGCGCTTGAGCGCATCACGCCGAAGATGAGCCCCGAATTGTTGGTATGGATGGAAAACGACAACGACCTGGACAGCCTGCGTTCACTGCCGCGTTTTGCGGAGATAATGCGTGTGGCAAGGGCCCGTTTTGGAAACTGAGGTCCGTTGTCTGCCGTCAAAGACCCGTGCGTCGCCTCAGATAGGCGACTTCCTCAGGGGCCAGGCTGCGGCTCGTACCCTTCGGCAAATCGCCAAGAGCGATCGTCCCGATCGAAACCCGCAGCAGGCGCAGCACCTCGAAGCCGAGCGCATCGAGCATGCGGCGGATCTGGCGGTTGCGCCCCTCTTCCAGCTCGACTTCGATCCACGTGTTCTTGTCGCCGCCCCTGAGGTGGACGGCCCGCGCTGCGTGCAAGGTTTCTCCGCCTTCTTCGATGCCGGCAACCATTTGCTTGAGTTGATCGTCACCGATCTGCCCGGCGATCTGCACGTGGTAGACCTTGCCGAGATGGGTTTCAGGATCAAGCAGGCGCTGGGCGAGTACCGTGTCGTTGGTGAAGAGCAGAAGTCCTTCGCTCGCCTTGTCGAGGCGACCGACCGGGGACAGGAAAGAGGTGTCTATATCCCTCAGGCAATCGAAGACGGTCGGCCGGCCTTCCGGGTCGTGGCGGGTCGTGACCAGTCCACGCGGTTTGTTCAGCATCAGATAGATCTTCTCTTCGGCAAGCACCGGCTTGCCGTCGACCGTGATGCGATCCTTGTCGACGGCGACCCAGTGTGAAAGGTCCGTGATCTTGCGTCCGCCGACGCTGACGCGCCCTTCGAGCACGAGCTTTTCGGCCTGCGTGCGCGAACAATAGCCGAGCTTGGAAAGTGCGCGGGCAACCGTCACGCGCTTGCCGGCATCGGCCCCGGCGTGGCGTCCGGTTTCTCGAGCGGCTGTCGGTCGCTTCTGCTTCACGCTGTGATCTTCCGGTTCCTGGTCGTGTGCGGCCCGCTGCCGTACCCCTGCTTAAAATATCCGGTCGCTTCGACCGCGGCGTCAGCCGATCTTCGTGTAGTCGATCCGTCGGGCGAGCCAGCAGCCGATGGTGAGGCCGGCCACGTTGCCTTGCTGGTCGCGTCGGACAAGCACGGTCCAGTCTCCCGGTGCCGGTGCATCCATCGAGCGCTTGCAGCGAAGAAGCCAGACGTCTTCGGCCAGCGGTCGCATGGCGTGCATCGCGCCGGTCCCGAGCGAACCGTCGAAGCCACCGTAGAAGACACCATTGGTGGAAGCGATGTCGAGATGGGCGTCGAGTTCAACTGAGTGATAGCGACCGGCGATATCGGGAAGTGCCGTGCCGGAAACGCGGTCAGCGCTCACCGTCAGATTTTCGCGAGGCCGCTCCATGCGAAGCGAGGCGCCTTGTGCTGTCAGGGTCACTGCGGCCGAACCGGCGCTGCCGTCGGCGCTGACGGAAAGCGACTCGGGGGAGGTAGCAAACTGCAGTTCGACGCGGGACGATCCGCTGGGCCTGGTGACAAGGGCGAGGCCCGTTTCGGCATCCAGATAGTTGCCGGTGCCCTTGGCGTCCCAGCTTCCGGATGTGGTCTCGGTATCCTCGTGGCCGAGGGCGATCTTCATCAGCGCGACCGCCGCCGCATGGGCATCGCCTTCGTGATTGAACATCACCACGACAGAGAGGCGCTCGGCCGGCGCGTAGAGCCTGCGGCAGCGAAAACCGCGAAGCGCACCGCCATGGCCGCTGATGACGGCATCGCCGATCGTCTCGTGTGCGAGGCCGAAGCCGTAGGGTGCCGGGCGGCCATCGGCATAGGTCTGCGGTGCAGAAAGGCGCCGGTAGAGCCCGTCCGCATCGTCATGCGTCCTGTCGATAAAACACTCCCAGGCAAGCATATCGTCGAGCGAGGCGGAAACACCGGCGTCACCGGCCCAGTAGATGCGGTTCAGCGCCTCGAAATAGCCTGTTGTCTCGTTGCCCTCGTAACCGACGACGCCGTCCGGCGGCAGGCTCGTATCCGGTGTCAGGGCGGCGGTCTGCATGGCCGCGGGGCCAAAGACGGAGCGCTGATAGAGTTCCGCCATCGAGCGGCCGGTATGCTCCTCGATGAGATCGGCGAGAATGCGGAAATTGCCATTGGAATAGGAATAGCGGGTGCCGGGCTCGAAGTGTGTCGAGCGCGCCCTGGAGAGCAGCGGGCGTGCATCCTCGCGGCGGAAGACGCCGTCGTGGCTGGCGCCCTGCAGCACCGTCAATGCCCAGTAGTCGCGAAGTCCGGACTGGTTGTGACAGAGATGGGCAGCGGTCGGGCGCTTGCCTTCGAGCAAGGGGAGATAGACGTCGAGCGCCCGATCGAGCTTCTCGGGATCGCCGACCGTATCCAGCAGAACGGCGCAGGTCAGATGCTTGGTGATCGAGCAGATCGGTATCCGCGTCGCCATCGTCATCGGCTTGCGGGCCGTCAGGCCGGCATAGCCCCAGGCGTGGCGAAAGAGGACCTTGCCATCTCTGACCACACCGGCAACGCCACCCGGTCCGGGGTAGTGCTGCGGCAAGGCTGCGAGGGCGCGTTCAAGGACGGAAAGATCAGGAGTGTTCATGGCGCTGAAGGTCTATGGGACGGAGGGTAGGGGACGTTGTGTGCCGTTCGTATCGCCCCCTCCTTCCGCATGCAATGCCTGCAGCTCCGCGGCTTTGTCAGCCGGCGCCTGCCTGGGCGTGATAGAGGCGGCTATAGGCGCCCTTGGCGGCGAGCAGCGTTTCATGCGGCCCCTGTTCGCGAATGCCGCTGCCGTCGACGACGACGATGCGGTCCGCATCGCGGATCGTTGCCAGCCGATGCGCGATGATCAGCGTCGTCCTGCCCTTGGAAAGTTCGGCCAGCGACTGCTGGATCGCCCTTTCCGTTTCGGTGTCGAGCGCTGAGGTCGCCTCGTCGAGGATGAGGATCGCCGGGTTCTTCAGGAACATGCGGGCAATCGCCAGCCTCTGCTTCTGCCCGCCGGAAAGCTTGACGCCGCGCTCGCCGATCACCGTGTCCATGCCGTCCGGCAATGCCTGGATCGTGCCGTCGAGCTTGGCGCGCCGCGCGGCATCCAGGATGTCCGCTTCACTCGCGCCAAGCCGCCCATAGGCGATGTTGTCGCGGATGCTGCCGGCAAAGAGGAAGACATCCTGCTGCACGATGCCGATCTGGCCGCGCAGCGACGAGAGCGTGATGTCACGGATGTCGATACCGTCGACGGTGATCGAACCCTCGCTGACCTCGTAGAAGCGCGGCAGCAGCGAGCAGATCGTCGTCTTGCCGGCGCCCGAGGGGCCGACGAAGGCGATCGTCTCGCCGGCATGGATCGTCAGGTCGATGTTCTGGATGATCGGCTTCTCGGCGCTATAGCCGAACGAGACGCCGCGATAGGTGATGTCGCCCTTGAGGCCGGAGACGTCGGCAGCACCCGGCCGGTCCTCGATATCGGGTTCGGTTTCCATGAGTTCGAGGAAGCGTTTGAAGCCGGCAATGCCCTTGGGGTAGGTCTCGATGACTGAATTGATCTTCTCGACCGGGCGGAAGAACACGCCGACCAGCATCAGGAAGCTGACGAAGCCGCCATTCGTCAGTTCGCCCGTCAGCACGAAGTAGCAGCCGGTGATCATGACGATCAGCTGCGTCAGCCGCATGCTCATGTAGCTGAGCGACGTGCTCGCGGCCATGATGCGATAGGCTTCGAGCTTGGTGCGGCGATAGTTCTGGTTGTCGGTCTCGAACAGGCTGCGCTCATGGGCTTCGTTGGCGAAGGCCTGCACTACTCGCATACCGCCGACATTCTCCTCGATGCGGGCGTTGAAATCTCCGACCCGACCATAGAGGTTGCGGAAATTCCGCGTCATACGGCCACCGTAACGGCTGGTGACCCATGCGGTCATCGGCACCACAGCGGCCGTAATCAGCGCCAGCTGCCAGTGCACCATCAGCATCAGCAACAGCGCGCCGATGAAGGTCATGATCGCTATGAACAGGTCCTCCGGCCCGTGGTGGGCAACTTCGCCGATTTCCTCGAGGTCCTTCGTCAGGCGTCCGACCAGATGGCCGGTCTTCTGGTTGTCGAAGAACGAGAAGGAGAGCTTCTGCAGATGGTCGAAGGCCATCCGCCGCATGTCCGTCTCGATGTTGATGCCGAGCATGTGACCCCAATAGGTAACTGTCGCCATCAGGCCGGTGTTGAGCAGATAGACCAGCAGAAGGCCGGCCGAGGACAGGAGGATCAGCGTCCATTCCTGGCTCGGCAAAAGCTGGTCGACGAACAGCTTCACCGCGATCGGGAAACCGAGTTCGAGCAGGCCGGACAATACGGCGCAGGAGAAGTCGAGAATGAACAGGCCGCGATAGGGGCGGTAAAACGCGAAGAAACGCTTCAACATGCAGGTGCACTCACTGGGGGGCGGCGACCGAGGGTCAGCAGAAATATGATTTCCAATGTCATGTTTTGTGCCGGAAACCAACCCAGAAAAGCGGAAAACCGTGTCGTGTGTTTGACGGGGCCGACATCTTCCGTCTCGCAAAGGATCAATCCGCACCTGGCGGCGTCGGCGGGAAGGAAACGTTAACCATAAGCTTCGTAGAACAGGAATCACCAGAGTGCTTCGCCTTCGATTGGGGACATCGGAGGCATCTGAGGTGCTCGATATCGACAAGCGTAGGGCGTCTTCAAGCGTTCGCGTCAACGCACGAAGTTCCAGGGGGCGAATGAGACGATGGCAGGCAATCAATCAGTGAAAGCCACGGAATCCGATGTGAGCACGATCGTTCCGTTTCCAGTGGCGAGGAGATTGACCGCCATCCGCACCGCTGCCGCCGAGCTCGAGGACCTGCATGGCGCCGAAGCGCTGCAATTCTGGCGCCGCCGGTGCCGCGCCCTTGCCGACGAACTTTTTGCCTGCGGGTGCTCGGAAGACGAGGTACGCCGGCAGGTAATGGACTTCCAGGGTGAAGTTCAGGCCGAACTGCAGCACCGCCACCTCTCGCGTGTCTCTCAAGGCGTGATGAGCCAGTAACGGCGCGCCTTTTCAATTCATCGGCAATTCCGGATCCCAGGTGAACAGTTCCTTTGCCCGGGCGATGCCGCGCAGCGCGAAACGACCCAGCGACACCGCATGAACCTGATGTTCCGGCGGGCAGGCCTCGACGAAATCAGAGGACATGATCATGTGCCGCTCGACCGAACGGCACATCGACGAAATGCGGCTCACTTCGTTGACGGCCGGGCCGACGACGGTGAAATCGAGCCGGGTCTGGCTGCCGATATTGCCGTAGAAGACTTCGCCGATATGGAGGCCGAGATAGACGTCGGTCGTCGGCTTGCCATCCTCTTGCCGGCGTGCGTTGAGCTCGGCCAGCATGCGGCGCAGCTGCCGTTCCGCCGCAATCGCGTTGGCGCAGGCGATTGCCGGATCGTCGGCGTTGAAGATCGCAAGCACGCCGTCGCCGATGAGCTTCAGCACGCTGCCGCCGTGGTCGTGAACGGCGGTGATTACCGTGCCCGAATAGTCGTTGAGGAGCGGGATGATCTCGTCGGGGGCGGCGGTGTCCGAGATGCGCGTGTAGCCGCGCAGGTCTGAGAACCACATGACCGTTTCGATACGTTCCGCCGAGCCGCGGGCAATGCTGCCCTTGACGACGCGCTGGCCAGCGTCGGCGCCGAGATAGACGTCTGCGAGCGTGCTGATGATGCGCACGCATGAGCCGGCCTTCACCGCAAGCGCAAGGGTCGGCAGCAGGATCCGGAGCGCAGCAATGTCATCCTCGCTGAAGCCGCTGTCGCTCCGCGTGGTCCAATAGGAGTAGAAGCAATCCATCTCGCCGACACGGCCCTGCTCGGTGAAATGGTGGATCATGCTGATGCAGTCGGTGTGACCTTCATCTTTCAGTTTGTCGATTATGTTGTAGGTGGTGCCTTCATCGGCTGAGAGCCGGATGCGGCGCTCTGCCGCTCGGTCGCGAAGCATGTGGTAGAAGATCGAGTTCTGCCAGTTCAGCAGCGCTTCGCCCGTGGTCGTCGAGCCGTACTGGATGACTTCGGGCGTGACCTCGCTCTCGTCGTTCCACTGGAAGGCGCGACCCTCAAATTCCGGATGCAATGTGTCGATCAGCCCGAGCGCGCGGGCCAGATCCAGGCCGGCCGCGCGGCATTGCTCGCAGAAGCCGGCAAACAACTCCGGCTCTTCCAGGCCTTTCAGGCCCTGTTCGGAAAGCCAGAGCACGATATCGCGTATCTGTTGGTCGTTCATGGCGCATCCCGCTCGGTCGACGTCAACTGCCTGATGATGTGGTGCATCATCAATAGCCGAACCAGAGCTCAGAGCGAAAGATGCAGTTTGCGTTCCTCGCCGTCCGCCGGAACGGCGCAGCAGATCAGCGCCTCGCCCTCTGCCACCGGGAAGGAGGGCAGCGACGGGTAGGTCACCTTCCCCTCGAGCACCGGCGTTCTGCAGGAGCCGCAACTGCCGTTGCGGCAACCGAACTCGGGCGTCAGCCCGCGCGCTTCGGCGAGATCGAGGAGGTTGCCGTCGCCCGGCTGCCAACGGGTCTCCTTGGCGGATTTCGCGAAGACGACGTGCACGGGAGCGCTGGCGGGCGGTGGCATGATCGGCCCAACACCGCCGTCCGGCCGCCGGGTCAGCGACGAGAGCCCGAAGGCTTCCGCATGGATGCGGGCATCGGCCACATTAAGCCCGCGCAATCCGTCATAGAGCGACTGCGTGAAAGCCGCCGGGCCGCAGAGATAGAAGTCGTAGTCGTCGAAGGGCAGGGTGGACTTGAGGTGGCTGATATCGATCCGGCCGCCGACGTCATAGTCCTGCCCTTCGGTCGCGGTCTCCGGCTGGCTGAGCGCGCGTATGAGGCGGATGTTGCCCTCGCCTTCCTCGACCAGAGCGGCAATTTCCCGGTCGAAGGCGCGTTCGTCTCGGGACCGAGCGGCCTGGAAAAGCCAGGTTGGGCGCGTGCGGCGCTTGCGGCGCCCCTCGTGGACGATGTGCTGCAACATGGCGACCATCGGCGTGATGCCGACGCCGGCGCCGATCAGCACCGCCGGTCGCCGCTCGGTGCCATCGATCGTGAAGCTGCCGGCCGGCGCGCGCGCCTCGATCCGGTCGCCGGGTTTCAGCCCGTGCAGGTATTGCGAGACGGTGCCGTCATTCTTGACACTGATGCGATAGAAGGCGTCGGTCGGGGCGGAAGAGAGCGTGTAGCTTCTGACAAGCGCCTTGCCGTCCGCGTCTATCCTCACCCGAATCGGCAGGTGCTGGCCGGCCTGGTGAGCCATGAGACCGACGCCATCGTCCGGCGCGAGGTAGAGCGAGCGGATCGTCGTGCTTTCCTCTTCGACGCGCGCCACGCGGAATGGGCGCCACTCCTCGGCAAGGGCCGCGGCCTGCAGGTGCACCTTCGCCTGTTCCCAGTCACCCGTTGTCAGCAGGCTGGGCGACCAACCGCCATCCTCGAAGGCCCAGCGGAGCGGCAGGCCGTCCTGGCGATAAACGATCTGTTGGGGACGGAACCGCCACAGGCGTTCTGCGCCTTGAAAGGCGGCGACTTCGGGCGACGACAGGATGACCTCGGCGCTGCCGGTCATCTGCAGCATGTCGCCGGTCGCAAAGTCGACAAACAGCAGGCCGGCGCGCGGATTGACCATGAAGTTGCCGAGCGTGTTGAAGAACAGGTTGCCGGAGAAGTCGGGGATCGTCAGAACGTCATCTTCGCCGAGCTCAACGAAGCCGGCCTTTCCGCCGCGATGGGAGACATCGACCTGCCGCTCGCCGGTATCGCGGTCGACATAGGAGGCGACGAAGAAGGTGTCGGCATTGGCGATGATCGCCCGGGCGCGATCGTCGAGGGCCGCGTAACGGATCGGCCGTTCCGATGCCGGCTCATATGGATCGCGGGAAAAGGAGAACTGCCGGAGCTGGATATACTGCGGGCAGTTGCCGAAGCTCTGACGCACGCGAATGGTGAAACCGTCGTCGCCGTCGCGCAGGATCGCGCCGTTGAGCCGGTTCCGGCGCCGGGTTTCGAGCTGGATGCCGAGCATGCCGATCGAGTGTGCGTCGCCCATGCCGGCATCCGCCGGATCATCTGGATCACGGGGCAGCCGTATGTCGAGGTTCCAGGCGTCGGGCGCCTGCATGAAGCCGGGGGCCGCGGCGCGCATCGTCGCCCAGACGTCACCCTGCGCATCGACTGCGCCGAAGACGGCGAAAGGCAGCATCGGGAAAAACTGCTGGTGCTGCTCGGGCATGAAGCTGCGGACGAAATTGCGCCCCGTCGCATCCATGCGCTCGACGACGCCGAGGCTGCGCTGGATGGCGAGTTCGCCTTCGTGCCAGGGAGACTCCGGCCGTTTCTGTTGTGCATTGTCCGGCATGATCTGAAACCTCGTTGGGGTGAGGCGCGGGGCAGTGTGACCGCCCCGGGCCGGTTCGTCAGGCGGCGAGGCCGACGGCCGTCTTCTCAAAGCCGACGAAGCCGGGCAGACGCTCGATGCGGGCAAGCCAGGCCCGGACTTGCGGGTAGTCGGATAGATCCACATTACCCTCGGGTGCGGCGGAAACGTAGCTGTAGAGGGAAACGTCGGCGATGGTCGGCCGGGCGCCGAGCAGGAAGTCGCGGCCGGTCAGTTCCGCATCGATCTGCGCCAGCACGCGATGGGCCCGGGCGATAGCCTCTTCCGCCCGCAGATTGGCACCGAACACGGTGACGAGCCGGGCAGCCGCCGGACCGAAGGCGATGTCGCCGGCAGCAACCGAAAGCCACTTCTGCACCCTGGCGGCCAAAGCCGGATCTTCCGGCAGCCAATCGATGCGGCCGAGCTTCTTGGCGAGATAGACGAGGATGGCGTTGGAGTCGGCAACGACGGTGCCGTCGTCATCGAGGACCGGAACCTGGCCGAACGGGTTGAGCTTCAGGAACTCCGGCTCCTTGTGCGCCCGGGCCTTGAGATCGACGTCGACCAGTTCGTGCGGTACGCCGAGCAGCGACAGGAAGAGCTGAGCCCGGTGCGAATGGCCGGACAGCGGATGGCGATAGAGTTTCATGGGAGATGTCCCTCGAAGAGCATGAGAACCGTCGCGGCCCTCCGACGGTTCGGGATGAACCGCCTTCGAGATCAATCTATGACTTTCCAATTTTTGGCAGTAGACTGCGGGAACGATAGACTGATTCCCGTTTTTTGGAAGGAAAGATGGATCGCCTCGACGCCATGGGGGTTCTGCTCGCCGTCATCGACAGCGGCAGCCTGTCGGCTGCCTCACGGCAGCTCAAGATGCCGCTTGCCACAGTCAGCCGAAAGGTCTCGGAGCTCGAGGCGCATCTGGGCGCCCAGCTCATCACTCGCACGAACCGCAAGATTCTCTTGACTGAAACCGGCCGCTCCTATGTCGAGGCCGCCAAGGAGATCCTGGCGCGGGTCGAGGAGGCGGAAAGGGTGGCCGCCGGCGAATACAGCGCGGTCAAGGGCGACCTGACGATCTCTGCCCCGATCGTCTTCGGTCGCCTGCACGTTCTTCCCGTCGTCGTGGACTTCCTGAAGGCTCATCCTGAGATCGATATGCGGCTGGCGCTGGGTGACCGGTTTGCCAATCTCGTTGACGACCATATCGACTTGGCACTTCGGATCGGCAACCTTCCCGACAGCAACCTGGTGGCGACCAGGCTCGGCTCAGTCCGCCGCGTGGTCTATGCAAGCCCCGGCTATGTTGCGCAGCACGGCGCCCCCGGGCATCCGAACGAACTCGCCGAGCACGACTGCATCACGTTCGAAAACGTCACGGCCGCCCATGTCTGGCGCTTCCTTGACGATGGACGCGAACTGGCGGCGCCGATCCGGTCGCGGTTGATCGTAAACACGGCGGAATCGGCCGTCGATGCCGCCATCTCCGGCCTTGGCCTGACGCGGGTGCTTTCCTATCAGGTGGCGCGTCCCGTCTCGGAAGGGTTGCTCGTTCCGTTGCTGGAGGCATTCGAACACCCGCCGCTTCCGGTCCAGCTGGTCTATCTCCCGCAGGGCCTCGTGCCGATGAAGCTCAGGGCCTTCGTGGATTTTGCGGTGCCGCGGCTGCGCGGCGTCTTGCGCTAAAGCCGATCCATCGCCCCGGTTTCGGCCCTCAGTCCGCTTGCGGGCGCTCGCCGGTGGTCGGCCGGATATGGCGCGCATAGGTTCGCCCGACGCGAATTTCGCTGCCGTCGGAAAGAAGGGCAATGAGGGCTGCGAAGGGGGCCTGCTTCAGCCCCACGATACAGTCGCGGCGCACGATCGAGCTGCGGTGAAGCCGCAGAAACTCTGCCGGGTCGAGCCGGCGTTCAAGCGAAGCCAGGCTTTCGTGATGCAGATAGGACCGGCCTTCGATGTGGATGCGGACATAATCGCGCTCCGCCTGGAAACGCACGACCCGGTCGAGCGCGACACGAACGAATTCTCCGCGGGATTTGATCCAGAGATCGGCCGACTGGGTTTCGTGTTTGCGCAGCGCCTGTCGCAGCGCCCGCACGGTTTCGTTGAGTTCCACCACACGTTCGATGCTCGTTCTTGCCGCAATCGCCACGCGTGCCCGCTCGATTGCGGTGCGCAGGCGGTTCGCCTCGATCGGCTTGGTGACATAGTCGACGGCAGCCGCCTCGAAGGCGCGAAGCGCATAGTGATCGAAGGCGGTCACGAAGACGACCGCGGGCGCGTTGCTGCCCACTTGCTCCAGGATGTCGAAGCCGGTGCCGCCAGGCATCTGGATATCAAGCAGGATCACGTCCGGCTGCAGCTCGGCGATGAGACTGCAGGCCTGCTGGACATTGCCGGCCGTCCCCAAGACCTCGACCCCTGGCATCGCGCCGAGCAGGCGCAGCAAGCGGCGTCTGGCGAGCGGCTCATCGTCGATGATGAGGATCGAAAGGGAGACTGTCTGGATTTCGTTCATGCAAGCCTCAGGGGCATTGTAATTGCGGCTCTGAAACGCCTGGGCGTCACGAGCCCGGATACACAGGCCCCGACCCCCGGAAACCGCGCCTGGACGCGATCGGCGACATTCTTGAGGCCGATCCCGGTGCCGGAGGACTGGCGCCGCCCACTATTGGTCTCCGCGGCGATATCGTTCTCGACGGCAATCTCAAGCGACTGACCGACCTTGGCGGCGCTGATGACGATCTCGACCTGTTCAGGCGAGCGGCCAACGCCGTGTTTGACCGCGTTCTCGATCAGGGGCTGCAGGATCAGGCTTGGCACCAGTGCCTCTTCCAGGCCGCTGGCAATGTCCATCCTGAGTTTCATCCGGTCGGAATAGCGCTCGCCTTCGATGTGAAGGTAGCCGGCTTGCAAGGCCAGTTCATCCGCCAGCCGCACGTCGTGCAAAGGATCGAGCTCCAGGGTCGTACGCAGAAAGTTGGAAAGCGACATCACCATGCGGGTCGCGGCAACGGTCTGCCCTTCCTCTATGAGCCCGGTGATGGAGTTCAGCGTATTGAACAGGAAATGCGGATTGATCTGGTAGCGCAGCGCGCGCATTTGCGCGGCCAGTGCTTCCTCGCGCGAGATCGCCAGGCGCCGTTCGCGCTCACGCAGCTCGAAGCTGTAGAGCAGCGCGACGAAGAAGAACGACCACCCGACGAACGTCGCCATGCTGTAGACGAGCGTATAACCGATGCTGGTCCAGTCGACCGTGACCGGATCGGCACGCACGATGAGAAGGTAGAGCAGAAAGTCGACGCCGGTGTTGGCAAAGGCGGCCACGAGCGAGGTGGCGAAGCCGACGACGATCTTGACCGCGATGTGCTGGTGCCGCACGCCAAACATCGCCGCGGCGATGCCATAGGAAAAGGTCATGCCGCAGATCATCAGCAGCAGTTTTCCCGGCGCCGACATGATCGGATCGATCCCGAGTATGCCCCACAGGATGCTGCTGATGATGAATTCTACGAACCAGTAGAGGAATCCGAGCCAGAGCGTCGCGCGCCGCACGCTTGCGCTATAGGCGCTTTCGTCCACCGATTTGGTCTCATCCTCTGGTTTCATTCCATTTTTATGGTTCAAGCAAGCGCCGATGTCGATTGCCGTTCGTCGGCGAATTCAAGCCGTTTGCAGAAAGCTCAGGTGCCTCGGTCGCGATTCCGCGCCGTTTGTGGAATGCGGTTATCCCAGGCTTTGCCGGTTTGCCGCTTCGAAGTCGGGATCAGGGGCACAGCACCCGCAAGGGCATGATGATCGATGTGCGAAACCGGCGCGGCGTCACCAGACCCGATATGAAGGCGCCCATCTTGGAGAGCGTTGCCCGGCGAACGTCCGCGACATACTCTGCTTCATCCGCCGAAATCGTGCCATTTGTTCGCGCCATGCAAGGCTTTATCCGCGAAGTCGGCACGCTTGTCGATTGACGCTCGTCGGCGAAATCAAGCCGTTTGCAGAAAGCCACAGCCCTTCAGCGCTGCAATTTGCCGTTTGCAGAAAGCCGAATTCTCCCCCTTCGCGGGCTTGCTATAGCCGGCCCATGACCGCGCTTTCCCGGCGTCACCGTTCGCCTGGGAGTTGTGCGCCCATCGATGCAAAGGAAAAGGGGCAGACATTGAATATCTGTGCAAAGGCGGACGTTTCGAGAATCAACCTTCTGAGTTCGACAGCGCTAGGCCGCGTCGGTCTCGTCTCGATGATGCTGGCGGCGGTGCCGCTCATGCCGTCGCCGGCAAAAGCGGCCGGACTGCTTGTTCCAAACGATGAGACTTGGTCCAGCGATCATACGATCAACGGCAATCTCGTGATCCGCGGCCGTCCCGCTGGCGCGACCCTGACCATCAACAACGGTGCCGTCGTCAAGAGCCTCAACGGCTACATCGCCGACGGGAGAGGTAGCGTAGGTACGGTCGTGGTCTCCGGTTCCGGGTCGACCTGGGACATTGTCGATGCCAATCCGAATGGGTACCGCGTGCTCTATGTCGGCGGTTTTGAGGGTGGCATCTACGGCGGCCGGGGCACTCTGATCGTCGAAAACGGCGGAAAGGTATCGGCCAAGGAGACCCATGTCGGCGCTCTGCAGGAGGGAGACGGAACGCTCGTGGTGCGCGGAGCCGGCTCCATGCTCACCACCGACTATCTGGGTGTCGCCGACGGCGCCCTGACGCTCAACACGGCTGCGGTCAGGATCGAGAACGGCGGCCTTATCAACTCCAAGACGGCTTACTTCGAAAACGGCACGGTTCTGGTGACCGGTGAAAATTCGCGTTGGATCAACACGGGCGAGCTCACGGTCGGCGACAGCCTCACGATCGAAAGCGGCGCCGTGGTCTCGACCAACACTGCTGTCCTGCGCGAGGATGAGAGCGTCGACACCATTCAGGTGTATGTCGATGGCGCCGGCAGCGAGTTCAAGGTCGCCGACAAGCTGACGATCGGCGAAGCCGGACGGGTCAACCTTTCCGTCGCCAACGGCGCCAAGCTTTCGGCCGGCGGCGGCATCGTGCTTTCCGATATCGGTGGCATAAGCAACGAAGGCATGGGCAACCTGACGATTGGCGGCAAGGTCGACCTGAATAATATCGCCGAGCCACGTGCTCGGCAGGCGCAGGCGGCAGGCACGGTCGATCCGTCGACGAAGATCGATTTTGGCCCGCGAAAGGGTTACGTCAACTTCAACCACACGAACACCGGCTATGAGTTTGCCAACACGCTCGCCGGCAAGGGCACGATCAGCAATTTTTCCGGGGAAACCATCGTCAACGGTGACCTGACGAAATTCAACGGCAAGGTGGACGTTTCCGGTGGCAAGCTGGTCCTCAAGAACAACCTCGATACGATCGACAACGATCCGGATAACGGCCCCTTGGACTACAGCGAGACCCGGTTCGAAGTGACCGGTGGCACGCTCATCGTCGATGGTGAGACGGGACGGGTACAGGGTGATCGCTTCTATACCAATGAGGTGAACGTGTTCGGCGAGATGAACCGCATCCGCGATCCGAGCTCGACCTCTTTCGGTAGGCTCGGCGGCTCCGGCACGGTTGGCGACACGTATATCGACTCAAAGGCGATCATTTCGCCCGGCAACAATTCCACCGGCACGCTGACGGTCATGGGCCGACTGGATATGGCGACCGGTTCGATCTACGAGGCGGATGTTGCCGGTGACGGCCGTTCCGACAGGATCGTCGTCAAGAGCATTGGCACCAACGAAAACTCCGGTATCGCCAAGATCGGCAGCGGCACGAATGTCCAGGTGACCGCCCTCGACCCCAACACGAGCTACAAGACCGGGCAGACCTATACGATCCTGACAGCCGACCGTGCGATCGAAGGAAAGTTTGCCGAGGCTATCTCGAAATCGGCGTTCCTTGAGGTCTCGCTTGACCAGAAGGAGAAGCAGGTCGACCTCAAGATCAAGGTCAAGAACGGCGGTACAAAGCCAGGCGAAGAGCCGAAACCCGGCGAAGAACCCAAGCCCGGTGAACCGAAACCAGGCGAGCCGAAGCCCACCGAGCCCGGCGTCTTCGAAGGCGAGGCTGCGACCGGCAACCAGCGGCAGACGGCACTTGCGCTCAACACACTTGCCCAGAGTGGCCCATCGCTCGGGCTCTACAATGCGCTGACCATCCTCGACGGCGACGCGGCACGTCGTGCCTTCGACCAACTGTCCGGCGAAGTCCATGCTTCGGCGCAGACCGCGCTGATCAACGACAGCAGCCTGCTGCGCAATGCGGTGAACGACCGCATCCGCGACGCCTTCGGTGACGTGGGTGCTGCGAGCGTTCCGGTCCTTGCCTATGGTCCGGAAGACAAGATCACGACCGGTGCCGTCGCCGCCGTCAACGCCGTTCCCGCCGCGCCGCCGGCGATGGTCGGCTGGGGCCAGGTGTTCGGCTCGTGGACCAATACCGACGGCAACGGTAACGCCGGCAGCCTCGACCAGTCGACGGGCGGTTTCGTCACTGGCTTCGATGCAGCGGTCTCGGACAATGCCTTGATCGGCATCATGGCCGGCTACAGCCGGACGAACTTCGACGTCGACAGCCGTGCCTCCAGCGGTGACAGCGACAACTACCACCTGGGCGTCTATAGCGGCGGTCGCTGGGGCGATGTCGCGCTCAGGTCCGGCCTCGCCTACACTTGGCATTCGATCAACACGTCGCGCAGCGTTGCCTTCCCCGGCTTCACCGATCAGCTGAAGGCCGATTATGACGCCGGGACGTTCCAGGCATTCGGCGAAGTCGGCTACCGCATCGACCTGCCTGATGTGGCGCTCGAGCCCTTTGCGAACCTCGCCTATGTCAGCCTGCACACCGACGGCTTCACCGAGCGCGGTGCCGCGGCCGCCCTGTCGAGCAAGAGCAACACGACCGACACGACCTTCACGACGCTCGGTCTGCGCGCTTCTGCTCCGCTCAGCCTCGGCGCGACAGATACGAAGGTGCGCGGCATGCTCGGCTGGCAGCACGCCTTCGGCGACACGACGCCGTTCTCGACCATGGCCTTCGGCACGGGCAGCGCCTTCTCGGTTGCCGGTACGCCGATTGCCGAAGACGCGGCAATCATCGAGGCCGGCATCGATTTCGCGCTGACCGGCAATGCCAGCCTTGGCATCACCTACACCGGACAGTTCGGCTCCGGCACGACGCAGAATGCGGTCGATGCCAAGCTTGATGTGCGCTTCTGATGCGTCGGCTCGTCTGGCTATCGACAGTGCTGATGGCGACCTTCGTCGCCATCACGCCGCTTTACGGAGAGGACGCGGCGGCCGGGACGGCTGCCGCGCCCTCTCAGCTTTCTGAAACCTATGAGGACTGGAGCGTCGCCTGCGCCGAGGCCGACGGCCAAAAGCATTGCATCCTGTCGCAACAGCAGTTTCACAAGAGTGGCCAGCACGTGCTGACGCTCGAACTTCGGCCGGCTGAAAACGCCGCTCTGGCGGGGAGCCTCGCGCTTCCCTTCGGCCTCTATCTGGAAAAGGGCGTAACCCTCGGTGTTGATGAGGCGACCGGCGGCAAGCCAACGCCCTTCCGCACCTGCCTGCCCATCGGCTGCATCGTGTCGTTGACGTTTACCGAGGGGACGGTCGCATTGCTGCGCAGGGGAACGGCCCTGAAGATCGGTGCCTTTGCGAGCGATACGGAAAAGAACGTGACATTCTCAGTGTCGCTCAAGGGATTTGCCGCAGCATTGGATCGTGTGCTTGTGCTCTCCGGCAGGGCGTAAGCCGCTACCGGGCACGATGCTCGGGGGTTGCCCATGCGCCGCTAGGGTGCGGTGGGTTCGTCCCACCCACTTTGCAGGGCCGCGTCGACCGAGCACACCAGGCCGGTGGGATGGTAGCTGATCTCCACCTGGCCATTCAGTTCGGCAGCCAACAGCGTTTGAATCAGGCGCGAGCCGAATCCTTTGCGCGATGGCTGCTTTACCAACGGCCCGCCGGATTCCTGCCAGCGCAGCGTCAGCCGGGTCGGCGTGCCGGCCTGGAGCGACCACGTGATGGAGACCCGCCCGTTCCCGGTCGAAAGTGCGCCGTATTTGGCGGCGTTCGTGGCGAGCTCATGCAGCGCCAGGGACAGCGATACGACCATCCTCGGCGGAACCTGGATCGGCGGGCCGGAAACGACGAACGTCTCCTGCGAGTAGGGGGAGATCGCCTGGTTGATGATCGCCTTCAACTCCGCCCTTTCCCAGTTACCATGGGTGAGCAGGTCGTGCGCCCGCGCCATCGAAACCAGCCGCGCTTCAAAAGCCTGCACCTCTTCGGCGTCCGTGCTGTCGCTGCGACCGAGCGTCTGCCGGGCAATGGCCAGGACGGTTGCAAGCACGTTCTTGATGCGATGGTTCAGTTCACCGACCAGGACGGTCTGCAGGCGCTCCGCCTCCTTCCGCACGGTTATGTCGTGGGCCAGTTTCGAAGCGCCGACGATGCTGCCATAGGCGTCGTAGATCGGCGAAACGCTGAGCAGGACATCGACGCTTCGACCGTCCTTGTGGAGCCGTTTGGTCTCATATGGCTCGACCTTGAGACCCGCATTGACCTGCCTGAGGATCGCAGGCTCTTCGTCAATCCGGTCTTCGGGAACCAGCGTCATGACGGAGCGGCCGACCATTTCCTCGGCCGAATAGCCGTAGAGCCTTTCGGCCCCGGCATTCCAGGTCGTAATCCTCATCCGGAGATCGATGCCGAGAATGGCGTCGTTGGAGGATGCGATAATGGCCGCAAGGCGACGCTCGACCTCCTGGGCTCGCTTGCGCTCGGTGATGTCGACGATGACGGCGGCCGCCTCGCGAAAATTGCCGCGCTCATCGCGAAGCGCGGAGACCGAACTCGTCACCCAGACAAGACCACCATCCTTGCGCAGATAGCGCTTTTCGATTTCGTAGCTTTCGCCGGTGCTCGCCATCGTCTTGAACAGGCGAGCGCTTTGGGCGACGTCTTCGGGAAACGTGATGTCGTGCATCCGCATCGTCAGCAGTTCGGCTTCGCTATAGCCGACGATTTCGCAGAACCGATTGTTGACCAGGAGGAAGCGGCCCGTCAGGTCCATCTGGCAAATGCCGGCGGCCGACTGCGAGAAAATGGCGCGAAGCCGCTCTTCGTTGGCTTGCAGCGCGCCCTCGAATTTCACGCGTTCCGTCGTTTCATTGACGATGCAGAACACGCCCCGAACCCTCTCTTCTTCGTCCCGGACGGGCGAATAGGAAATATCGAAGTAAGCCGTTTCGGGATAACCGTGTCGCTCGATGTAGAAGGGACGGTCTTTCGCGACCACCGTCTCGCCGCGTTCCAGCACGCGTCGCAGCAGAGGTTCGAGGTCGCTCCAGAGTTCACCCCAGTTTTCGCGCGCCGGGCGCCCCAATGCGCGAGGATGCTTGTCTCCGATGGTCGGCGCATAGGCATCGTTGTAGAGAGCGACGAACTCCTCGCCCCAGAACATCACGATCTGCGCCTGCGCCGGCAACATGATGTCGACCGCAGCCGCCAGGCATGGCGGCCAAGCCTCCATGGGGCCGAGCGGGCTGTCGTCCCAGCGGTAAGACTGGATCAACCGACCCATCTCTCCTGCTGCTGTGAAAGGGGCGCTGCTCTGCAGGGTGAAGTACCTCGCTTGAATGGCCAGAGCACTTCAACCCTTTGAGAAACTTAGGTCAATACGCAAAGTGAAAAGCTTTGCGGGCGCAGCCTGCGCAATACGCCCCTATGGCGCGAGATGTTGCTCCGTCGCAAGCATCTTCTTTGCGCAGGTGGGCGATACGACGGTTAGACCAGAAAGCCGGAAACGCCGTCCCATAGTAGTTTCAGCGCCACCAGAACCAGCAATCCATAGCAGGCGCGATAGACCTGCCGTTGGTCGAGCATGCCCTGGAGCCGCCAGCCGAGCGTAACGCCGCTTGGAATGGCGAGCAGGCAGATCGCCATCAGCACTCCGAGATCGGCGGTTGGCTTCGCCAGCAACAACCACGGCAGGGCCTTGGTTGCATTGCCGACGGTAAAGAAGAGGCTCGTCGTTCCCGCGTAGACCTCCTTGCTGAGACCGAGCGGCAGCAGATACATCGCCAGCGGCGGTCCGCCCGAGTGGGCGACCATCGTGGTTATGCCTGAGGCGAGACCGGCAGAAATCGCCTTCGGGGTCGAGCGTGGGCGTGCCGTGACCTCTGCGCCCCTTGCCAGCCACAGGCCGACGAAAAGCAAGGTGGTTGCCGCCATCACGATCGCGACGGTGCGGTGATCGAGAAAGCGGAACAGCAGATAGCCGAGCCCGATGCCAATCACGAGCCCCGGAAGCAGCAGCGCGAGGTCGGGGCCAGACCAGGTTGCCCGCTTGAAGTAGCGCAACCCATACAGATCCATCGCCACGAAGAGCGGCGCGAGAAGGCCGCCAGCGGTGACCGGGTCCATCACGACCGACAGCAGCGGGATGCCGACTATGGAGAAGCCTCCGCCAAACGCCCCCTTCATGAAGCAGATCAGGAATACCCCGGCAAAGGCGACCAGGATCGTCGGGACGGTCAGTTCCATCGGAGTGCCTCCGCATTCGCGCGCGTTGAACGCGACAGTGGTCGGTTGGTTGAGAAATACAGGCATTGTCTCGTTTCCAGCCCTTGCTCCGGGCGTGCGATGCCGCCAGCCTGAGCGCGCTTCGAAAAGAGCGCTCGGGCCTGCGAAACCGTCGCGGTTCCGGGCGAATGGGATTTGATGAGAATAGAATGTTCCGATATAATTCTCGGTGCAATTGAAACATTGTACTCGGTGCAATAATGTCGAGATCGGAATACCTGAAGCTTGCCGACACGATCGCCGCGGAAATTGCGGTTGGGTCGCTCAGGCCGGGCGACCGCCTGCCGCCGCAGCGTAGCTTTGCTTATGAACGCAAGATTGCCGTATCCACGGCAAGCCGCGTCTATGCCGAGTTGTTGCGCCGCGGTCTCGTCGTCGGCGAAGTGGGCAGGGGCACCTTCATCTCCGGGGAGGCGAGGCGAGGCGTGGCGGCGCTCGCAGAGCCGCGTGGTGTCCGTACCGACTTCGAGTTCAACTACCCGATCTTGCCCAACCAGACAGCGCTTATCGCAAGAAGCCTGGAGGGGTTGGCTGCTCCTGCCTTGCTCGACGTTGCATCGCGCCAGGCGATCAGCATCGGAACGCCGGCGATCAGAAACATTGGAGCAGCGCATCTCTCCAAGGGCGGCTGGTCGCCCAGTCCTGAACACCTCGTTTTCACAGGCAATGGCCGGCAGAGCATTGCTGCGGCTCTCGCGGCTGTCGTTCCGGCGGGTGGTCGCTGCGGTGTCGAGGCTTTGACTTATCCCTTCGTCAAGGGCATTGCCGCTCGGCTCGGAATTGCGCTGGTGCCGCTTTTGATGGACGAAGGCGGGGTGCGCCCCGATTCCGTTGAAAAAGCGCATCGCGAGGCGCATCTATCGGCCATCTACATCCAGCCGGCGGTCCAGAATCCGCTGGGCGCGACGATGAGTGAGGCGCGCCGGGCCGATCTCTTGCGGGTGGTCGAGATGCTTGACCTTCCGGTTATCGAAGACAATGTCTATGGGTTCCTTGACGACGAGCCGCCGCTTGCCGCCCTCGCACCGGATCGCTGCATTGTCGTCGACAGCCTCTCCAAGAAGGTGGCGCCCGGCCTGGCGCTCGGCTTCATCGTGCCGCCCGAGCGGCTACGGAAAAGTGTGATCGCCTCTGTGCGTTCGGGGGGATGGACCGCGACGGGATTTGCCTTTGCGGCGGCCGAGCGGATGATGGCCGATGGCACCGTTGCCGCGCTCATGACGATGAAACGCCTCGATGCGCAGGCGCGGCAGAAGCTGGCCGCCGCTCATCTCCAGGGCTTCGAGGTCAAGGCCAACCCAAAGTGCTACCATCTCTGGCTGACGCTGCCGGCGCATTGGCGTTCGCAGACGTTTGTTGCGGCTGCCGCCAGGCGCGACATTGCATTGACCCCGTCGACGACCTTTGCCATCACGCCGGGCCACGCGCCCAACGCGGTCCGGCTCGCGCTGGCCAGTCCGGCAGTGGATCAGCTCGACATTGGCCTCCGCACGCTGGCAGCGCTGCTGAACTCTCGGGAGGACGATTTCGTCTCGACGGAATGAACGTCGCCGCCGCTGCATATTCGGGCTAGATCGGCGTCAACCCGCCGCTTTTCGCCGGAGGACGAGTTTGGCCTTGAGGTTCTGCACTACTTCCCCGTGCTGGTTGATCGTGCTGCTGAGAACGACGGCGATGCCTCGATCAGGCTTCGAGCGGGAAGGTATGATCTCCACGACCTCGCTTTCCACATGCAGCGTGTCCCCGGGGCGCGTCGGAGCCGGCCAGTTGATTTCTCCGCCTGCGCCAATGAGCCCACCGGCAAATGGCAGGCCCGTCTCGACATTGAGACGCATCGTGATGGCGGCGGTGTGCCATCCGCTTGCAGCCAGACCCCCAAAGAGCGTGTCCTGGGCCTTCGCCTCGTCGATGTGAAACGGCTGCGGGTCGAACTGCAGAGCGAAAGCCTTGATCTGTGCTGCGTCGATCGTGTGGGTCCCGCTTGTAAAGCGTTGGCCCACATAGAGGTCGTCCAGAAAGAGACGACCGGGCGTCGAATTGCTCATAACCTGTCTCCTCTGAGTACACGTCTTTTGACCTGCAGGCTTTCAATGGGCGCCACCCGCATCTGCGCCGCCAAGCTGGATCTTCCGGGTGAAAAGCAGGGCGACGGCGGCGAGCGCCAACACAGTGCCGATCACCGCGAAGGTATCACTGAACCCCAGGATAAGCGCCTGGCGGTGAACCGTCGCGCCGATCACGGCGATCGCCTTGTGTTGTGCAACCGCGACGTCGGATACGCCATGGGTCATGAAGTGCTGGGTCAGATCGCTGATCCGGTCACGGACCTCATCGCGGGAAAGCGTGACGGACTGGCCGATGATGTTAGAATGGAACTGCTCCCGCTTGGTCAACACAGTCGCGAGCGTGGCCGTTCCAACCGCGCCGCCGAGATTGCGCAGCATGTTCGACAGGCCGGAGGCGGCGGCCGCGTCGCCAGGCGCGATGCCGGCGGTCGTGATCACCGTGATCGGCGTCAGCACCAGTGCCTGGCCGATGGCGCGCACGATATTGGGCACGAAGAACTGGTCGCCGGCGCTGTCGAGCGAGAGCGTCGTGTTCATGAAACAGCTCGCTGCGAAGATGCTGATGCCGACGAAGCCGACGTAGCGCGCGTCGAACCGCTTCATCAGTGCCGGCACGAGCGGAATGATGAGGAGCTGCGGCAAGCCGGTCCAGGCCAGCACGAAGCCGATCTGCTCGGCATTGTAGCGCTGCACCTGGCCCAGATACTGCGGCAGGATGTAAACGGTGCCGAACAGCGCCACGCCGACCAGCACGTTGACGAGAACGCCGACACCGAAGTTGCGCTGCTTGAGCAGGCGTAGCTTGACCAGCGGCTTTTCGACCTTTAGCTCGATGATGACGAAGGCGGTCAGAAACACGGCTGCGATCATGGCGAGCTTGACGATGAACGGCGACTGGAACCAGTCGTCCTTATTGCCTTCCTCGAGCACGGTCTGTAGAGCCGAGAGCCCGATCGCCATGGTGACGATGCCGGCCCAGTCGCCCTCTTTGAGCAAGGACAATTGCATCGGCTTCTTCTCGAGCGTGAAGTAGAGCGCAACCACCATGATGATGCTTGGGGGCGTGTTGACGAAGAAGATCGACTGCCAGCCGTAGTTCTCGGTGAGGTAGCCGCCGATCGTCGGGCCGATCGCCGGCGCGAAGGTGACGGACAGGGCGAAGAGTGCCAATCCGAACGGCTGCTGCGTCTTGGGCAACCGGGTCAGGATCATCGTGAAAGCCATGGGGATGAGCACGCCGCCCGCAACGCCTTGCAGACCGCGCAGCACGATCATCGAGCCGAGGTCATGGGCGAAGGCGCAAGCCGCGGAAAAGATCGGGAACAGGATCGCATTTGCCAGGATATAGCGCCGGAACGAGAAGACGCGGCTGAAGTAGTCGGTAAGGGGGATCACCACGATCTCGCCGATCAGGTAGGAGGTCGATATCCAGGCGCCGTTGTCGACGCCGGTGCCGATCCCGCCCTCGATGTCGAGCAGCGAGGCGTTGGTGATCTGGATGTTCAGGATCGCCATGAAGGCACCGATCAGGCCGGCGAGCACTGCGATCCATGCCGTCGTGCTCGCCTTTTCCGATGGCTCCGCAGCGGCTGGCAGCGAACCGGGCGCAACCGTATCAGCAATGGTGGACATAACACCCTCCTGCCTTGTCTATGCGTTCACTTGAACGCACGGCGCTCTAGTAGATCTTTCCCGACTTTGACGCGACCTCGGTCGCCGTCGGGTTGGTGTCGATGGTCGGGTAGACCGACATGCCGGGCCGCAAGGTCACCGATCGTGCGGTCCCGCGGTCGAGCACGATCTTGACCGGGATGCGCTGCACCACCTTGGTGAAGTTGCCCGTCGCATTGTCCGGCGGCAGCAACGCAAATTCCTGGCCGCTCGCCGGCGCGATGCTGTCGACGTGACCCTCGAAGACCTGCCCCGGGAAGGTGTCCACTTCGACCGTCACCTTCTGGCCGGGATAGACGTCGGTGAGCTGGGTCTCCTTGTAGTTGGCGACGATGTAAGCCGCCTCCGTCGGGACGACCGCCATCAGTTGGGTGCCGGCCTGCACATATTGACCGACCCGCAGAGTGCGGTTGCCGATCACGCCATCGATGGGGGCGGCAAGCGCAGTGTAGGAGAGGTTCAGGCGGGCCTGGTCCTGCGCCGCCTTGGCGCTGTCGAGTGCTGCCTTCGCCTGGGCGACCTCGGCCCTGATCACGTCGAGCTGCTTGGTTTCATTGGCAAGTGCCGCCGTGTCACGCGTTACCGCTGCACGGGCGGCCATGATGCGCGAGGCCGCCTGCTGGGCATTCTGGATGGTGCCGAAGCCCTGTCTTGCAAGCTCGGAGTAACGCTTGTCGTCCTGCCCGGCAAAGGTCTGGTCGGCCTTGTCGGCCTCGACGGTCGCCCTTGCCGCGTCGATCGCGGATTGCTGAGCCACCAGGGCCGACTGCTTGTTGGCGATGTTGGCTTCCGCTGCCTCGACCTCGGCCATGGCCCGTTCGAGGCTTACCTTGAAATCGCGGTCGTCGATGCGGGCGAGGATCTGTCCTGCCTTTACCCGCTCGTTGTCGGCCACGAGCACCTCGGCGATATGGCCGGAGACCTTGGGCGCAATCGTCGTGCTGTCAGCCTTCACATAGGCGTCGTCGGTCGACACCTGGAAGCGGCCTGTCGTCCAGTACCCCCACCCGAAATCGGCAGCGGCCGCCACGGCCGCGACGGCCACGGAGGCGAAGAGCAGGCCGCGCAGCCACCGCTTTGCAGGCATGTTCGAGGCCGGAGTCACGGCAGGCAAGATCGCAGGCAGTTCCTCGGGGAGCCGAATGGTCGGCATTGTCTCCGCAGTAGGCGAGGGGTTTTCGATGATGGCGATTGGCGTGTGCTGGTTCATGGCCGGTTCCTTTCCCCGGTGTGGCGGGGCGGTCTAAAACGCCCGTCGCCAAATTAGGAAAACTATTGTTTTCTAAAATGCGCGCGAGGATCCAAATTGTCAATCGAATTTGGAAAGCAGTTGTATTCCTTAATGCCAAGGTCGCAATCGAGCGCCCGCGACGGGGCTTGCGACACGAGGTGACCCAAGCTGGATCACCACCAGAAAGCCCTAGCCGCTGTCCTGCTGCTGCGCGATCCCAGGCCGCAGAACCAGGGCGGGCTTCCGCCCCAGGTGACGCTCGCGAGCTTCCTGCATCTTCTTTTGACGATGACATCGCATAAACGGAGAGGCCGGCCCCCTGCGGGGCCAGCCTTGCCATTCACGCCGAAGCGATTGCGGATGTTCGCTGGTCCGGGCCGGGATCACTTCGCCGGGTTGGGGCCGATCGTCTTGCCGTGGCTGACGCGTTCGTCGCCCTTGTGAACCATGGTGACGGCGTAGTCGATGCCCATGCCGTAGGCGCCGGAATGCTCCTTCACCAGCGAAGTGACGGCATTGTAGGTTTCCTTGCGGGCCCAGTCGCGCTGCCATTCGAGCAGGACCTGCTGCCAGGTCACCGGGATGACGCCGGCCTGGACCATGCGGTCCATGGCGTATTTGTGCGCATCGGCCGAGGTGCCGCCGGAGGCGTCGGCGACCATGTAGATCTCGTAGTCCGGGACGTCATGGAGAGCGGAGAGCGCGAAGGTGGTGTTGCAGACTTCGGTCCACAGCCCGGAGACGACGATTTTCTTGCGGCCGTTGGCGGCATTCCTGGCGAGCGCGTCGCGGACGTTCTGATCGTCCCAGGAGTTCATCGAGGTGCGTTCGAGAATGTCGTTTTCCGGGAAGACGGCGAGCAGTTCGGGATAGGTGTGGCCGGAGAAGGACTCGGTTTCGACGGTGGTGATGGTCGTTGGAATGTTGAAGACCTTTGCGGCCTTGGCGAGACCGACGACGTTGTTCTTCAGCACCTGCCGATCGATCGACTGAACGCCGAAGGCCATCTGCGGCTGCTGGTCGATGAAGATCAGCTGGCTGTTTGCGGGGGTCAGGACTTCGAGTTTGCTGGACATGGGCTTTCTCCTCTTTGAGCTGGTTGGCAAGCGGGGCGTCGGTGCCCGGCCTTGGCCGGTCTGGGGTGAACTGGTTTGGTGAGAACAGGTGTAGCCGACCGGGTTGCGCTGCTGAATTGCAATAATGATTTCGATTGAATTGCGGATAATGAAATAATTGGTGATGACTCGCGGGTTTGTGTATCCGCCACGGTCAAGGCGGCAGCCGGCGGGGCGTGGGGATGCCGGCGACCCGATCCGTCGTGTGCGGCCAAGCGGATGCCGCGTGCGGTTGTTCGAAAGAGGCGCGTCGGGTTGCGCGCCATACCCGGCGTCGCGCACCGTCAAAACGCAGTGCTTCTGCGCCTTTTCCGATGTATACTTCAGGACAAGCGGGGAAAATGGAGGTAAGCCAATGAATAGGCTAACGATCATTGCCTTGTCCATGGCGTCGGCGCTGACCAGCGTTTCGCCAGCCATGGCATTTCCCACAGCAGCGGACGTCCCGAAGATCGAAACGACGCAAGCGCAACTGGTTCAGTACAGACGATACGGTGGCGGTTACCGCGGCGGTTACCGCGGTGGTTACCGAGGTGGTTACGGTGGCGGTTACCATCACGGGCACCACAACGGTGGCGACGACGATTGGGCCTGGGCGCTCGGCGGACTGGCCCTCGGTACGATCATCGGTGGAGCGCTGGCGCAGCCCTATTATGGCTCGGGCTACTACGATCAGGGCTATTATAACCAAGGCTATTACGGCCGCCCGACCTACTATCGCCCGCGTTACTATGCGCCACGCTATTACCGGCAGACCTATTATGGCGGCAACGCGCATACGAGCTGGTGCTATGCCCGCTACCGGTCCTACAGGGCTTACGACGACACGTTCCAGCCCTATTACGGTCCGCGGCAGATTTGCATCTCGCCCTACTGACGGGTCAAAGGCCTTCGAGCGAAGGCCAATATTTGACGAACATAGGCCTATATCCTAGATCTACACCCAACGTCAGGTTTAGGTGGGTGCCATTTGTCGTCCCTCATGCAGATTGGAGAACTGTCGGAACGTGCAGGCGTCAGCCACCGCACGATCCACTATTACGAGCGCCTCGGGCTGGTGAAGCCAGCCGAGCGTGAGGGCACGGGCTATCGCTACTATGACGAAGTGGCCGTCAAGCGGCTGGAAAAGATCGCCGCACTCAAGCGACTCGGCCTGCGCCTCGACGAAATCGCCGCCGTCATCGACCTCTATTTCGAGGATGCAAACGGCATCAAGGGCAAGGAAAGGGTACTGGAAATCCTGGAGGCCCAGCTCGTCAACGCCGATGCCCAGCTTGATGAACTCACTGCATTCAAACGCGACCTGGAATCCAACATTACCCGTATGCAAGAGCTGATCGCGCAAGCGAGGCGGACCTAGAGCAAGGCCGGCGGGGACAATTGCGTCCACGATCTACACTTAACGTCAAGTTACATATTGCCTCACCCGGTCTCCAAGCCAACCGAAGGAGTTTTGACATGCCTCGCATACGCCCCCTCATTGCGCTCGCTGCTCTCGGTCTCGTCTTCTCGCCAACCACGGCCAGCATTGCGCTTGCGGAAACTCAGAAGGGAACGTCCATGAAATCGGCAACGCTTTCGGCGCAGTCCGTGGCGACCGTCATCAGAACAGTCATGCCGGTTGGCTACGATGAGGTCGCTCGACGCCCTGCCACTCTGGACGGTCAGGGCGCCGAGCTTGTGCGCTATGAGCGAACGGATGGCCGCAACGCGGCGCTTGGTGGCGAGCATTTCAGCACCGTCATCGCCGCGGATGGCCGGCTCAAGGGGTTCGCTCGCATCGACCTTGCTCTGGTTGGCGGTCAACTGCCGACGCGCGAGGAGACGCAGGCGATCGCCATCGATTTCCTGCGCGACGCGGCACCTGATCTCCTGCCGGTGCTGAAGATCAGCTGGATCGACCCCTATGACGAGCCGCTGCGGGTCGCCCGCAATGGGCGCACGGAAGATCTGACCCTGACGGGCATGAAAGTCAAAATGCGGAATACGGCCGATGGCCTCTGGATGTGGGTCATCGTCGGCGCGGACCGCAAGGTCATGGTGTTCGAGCGCGATATCAACTGGATCACATTCCCGGGCCATCGCGGCACGGAAAAGTGGCTTCACGACTCGTGGCTCGTCGAAAACGGACACGATGTTGACCGAGGCTGACCGTCGTCCTCCGATCGGCCGGGACGCCGCCTCTATGCGCTCGCGACCAAGATGCCGGCTGACGACCTCATCCTCCAGTTAAGAGCGCGAAACCGGTCTCTGATGACGATCTTTCCGTGTGTGATGTCCGCGCGGATACCACTTCGGATTTCTTCCGAAAGAATCCTTGCAAGGCGGCGCGAACCGTTTTTGGCGCGGTACAGCCGATCCGATGCCGCTTCGAGGGCCGCTGTTCAAGTTCGATCTGCCGACGTAGTGTCCGCGCATTGATTTCTAAGGCAGGACGGAATGACGACGATCACGATGAACGAAGCGCTCGACCGTGCCGGCACGGGACCCTATCAGTACCGCTTGATTGGCATCTTCGGTTTGGTCTGGGCGGCTGATGCCATGCAGGTTCTTGCCGTTGGTTTCACGGCAGCCTCCATCGCCGCGACGTTCGGTCTGACGCTTCCGCAGGCACTGCAGACCGGTACCCTGTTCTTTCTCGGCATGCTGATCGGAGCGGTTGGTTTTGGTCGGCTTGCCGATCGCATCGGTCGGCGGCGGGTGCTGATTGTCACCGTGGCCTGCGATGCCATCTTCGGCATGCTATCGATCTTCGCACCCAGCTTCGGCGTCCTTTTGTTCCTGCGGTTCCTCACGGGTGCTGCAGTCGGCGGTACCCTGCCGGTCGACTACGCCATGATGTCGGAGTTCCTGCCCGCCCGAAGCCGCGGTCGCTGGCTCGTCATGCTCGAAGGGTTCTGGGCCGTGGGAACGTTGATCGTGGCGGTGGCGGCATGGCTCGTCGCGCTCGCGGAACTCACGGACGCATGGCGCTATATTTTCGCGATCACGGCCATCCCGGCGGTGCTCGGCCTCGGCCTGCGCTTCCTCGTTCCGGAGTCGCCGCTCTATCTGCTTCGTGCGGGCAAGGCTGCCGAGGCAAAAGCCATCGTCAACCAGATGCTCGTCACCAATCGTCACCCTCAGCTCGAAACGACCGTATCGATCGCACTTCCTGCGGCCTCACCGGGTGCCGGCATCTTCTCTGGGGATCTGCGCCGCCGCAGTCTTCTGATCTTGGCCGTGTGGTTCCTCGTTTCGGTATCCTACTACGGCGTCTTCACCTGGATGCCGCCGCGGCTCGCGGGAGAAGGCTTCGGCTTCGTCCGCGGTTATGGTTTTCTCGTTCTGATCGCTTTGGCGCAAATCCCAGGCTACGCGCTCGCCGCCTATGGCGTCGAGACATGGGGACGCCGGCCGACGCTGGTCGGCTTTTGTCTTCTCTCCGCCTTGAGCTGCCTGCTTTTCGTCGTGGCAGATGGGGCGACGATCATCGCAGCGTCGCTGCTCATCATGAGTTTTGCGCTGCTCGGCACCTGGGGCGCGCTCTACGCCTATACGCCGGAGCTCTATCCAACGGAGTCTCGAGCAACCGGAATGGGTGCGGCGGGCGGCATGGCGCGCCTCGGCGGTCTGCTCGCTCCTTCCTTGATCGGCATCCTGGTGACCCAGAGCTTCGGGCTTGCAATCGGCACCTTTGCCGGTTTGTTGCTGGTGGCTGCGATCGCGGCCTGCCTGATCGATGCGGAAACCCGGCTTGCATCGCTGGCGTGAGGTCACGGACGAATACGCCCATTGCTCCCGGTGAAAAGGGCACTAATCACAGAGGTGCGGAAATGGCAGATCTGCCAAGGTGTTGGGACACGATCGGCCTGTGCACAACCGGTGGATAGAATGCGGACAACTCGGGGAGCAATGACGTCGGGCTTTCTGATCGAGAAAACCGTTCTAGCATGCACATGCGGCCGATCCCACGGTCGCTAGTGTAGCAGCTATATCATCGGGACCGGTGCATTGCGCCGGTCCCGATCCTCTATCCAGATCTTTCTTCGGCAGCAGGCGCCGTTCCGCCACGGTTCTGCAACACGCCGCGCCGAGTGCCCGGAGTCAACCGCGTATCACGTGCGCCTCCTCATGTGCGGTGCACGCATAGCTGCATTGCACAATAATTGTTTTCCAGGTGGTCAAAAATCAGGCATAAAGCACACAGCTGATGCATATGGCGGTTCTCCTCCCAATGCCGCCGCAGCAGCTGTTCCCCTCTGGAGGTTTATTGACCTTCACACCTTATGGGCCGCGGTCTTCCGTCGGCCCTTTTTTCTTTTCTGGCCGCGCCTGTTTTCTCCGCTCAAACCGCCGCGCCAATTGCGTTTCGGCAAAGCGCGTTCTGTAATGCCCTCATCCTGGAGGGGTGGAGGCAGAGCGCGTGGAACCGACACATTTGTTCGAGCTGGTGATTGGCATGTTTGTGGCGATCATCGCCCTGCACTATGTCGCCGACAGGTTCGGGTCACCGCCTTCCGTCGCACTGCTGGCCGGCGGCGCATAGACGATCGCCGTTGGCCGACTGCGCCGGCATCTGATCGGCATCGCCTCGCTGGCGATCGGCGCGGTGTTCTTCACCTGTGCCGTGGTCGCCGTGGTCACGCATCTGCTTTTCCCCTCGCTCCCCTGGGCCGCCTGCGCGGCGCTAGGGGCGATCGTGTCGCCGCCCGACGCGGTTTCGGCCCGTGCCGTGCTGCAGCGTGTGCGGCTGCCTCGGCGGCTGCAGATCCTGCTCGAGGGAGAAAGCCTGCTCAACGACGCGAGCGGCCTAGTCCTCTTCCGCTTCGCGATTGCCGCCGGCGTCACCGGGGCCTTCAGCGCGAGCGAAGCGGTCGGCAGCTTTTTCGTGCTGGCGATCGGCGGCGCCCTTGTCGGTACCGCCATCGGCACGGCCTGGGTCCTGCTTGCGCGCCGTCTTGGCGACGAATACCTGATCATCGCGGCCACGGCCCTGCTGTCCTGGACCTCCTACCTGCTCGGCGAGTTCCTGCATGTTTCAGGCGTCATTGCCACCGTCACCACCGGCCTGATCGCAAGCTGGCACCAGCACACCGTGCTCACGGCGGCAACGCGCATGCGCGGCTCGTCGTTCTGGACCGTCATCGTCTTCCTGATGGAGGCTGCCGTCTTCATTCTGATCGGCCTGTCGCTTCGCGGCGTCGTCGAGCGCGGAGGCGGCTTCGATGTCGTCGCCGCCACCATGTGGTGGCCAATCCTAGCAATTCTCGTGGCGCTCTCCGTCGCGCGCTTTGCCTGGGTGTTTGGCTCGGATTTCGCCATCCGCCTCGGAAACGCCCTTGGGATGGAGCGCTATCGGCCGCTTGGGGCACGCGCGGCAACGGTGGTCTCCTGGGCAGGTGTGCGCGGTGTTGTCACGCTGGCCTTGGCCCTCAGCATACCGGAGGGCTTTCCCGGTCGCGACTTCATCCTGGTGACATCCTTTGCCGTCATCTTGGGGACCGTGCTCGTCCAGGGCACCACGCTCGGGCGGGTGATCGCATGGGCGGGGCTCGTCGAGCCGCCATCGGAAAAGGCGCGCCTCAGCATGAGCCAGGCCGAGGCGGCCATGGCGCAGGCGCAACTCGTGACCATTCAGAGCCACGCTTATGATGGCGGAGGCACCCTCATCCATCCGCAACTGCTCGATAGGTATCAGCGCCGGGCGGTGTCGATCGTCGATTACGCCGAGCGCACGGAGCACTACGCGCCCATTCTTCATGCCCATTTCGACGTCGTGCTCGAAGCGGTCGCAACCGGACGGCGCGAACTCATCCGGCTTCATCGCGCCGGCGAGATCGACGACGAGACGCTGCACGAATTGGAACGGGACCTCGACCTTGAAGAATTGAGCGCGCTCGCCGCCAAGGCGTGAGGAGCGCTCCCAGTGGATAGGGAACAAAGCGCGTCGGCTATTGCCGGCGCCGTTTTATCTCAGGCAAACCGGATCGCGTTTCGGGCGCGGGCCTTGGCCGCTTCTTCTTCGCGGTTGCGCGGCGGCTGCGACGTTTCGAGTGAATAGAGCAATTCCCGGGCGCAGGCCGCGATCGAATTGACGGCGTGCTCGAAGGCCGCCTCGTTGCGCTTGGCCGGTTTGGTTGTTCCGCTCAGTTTGCGCACGAACTGCAACGCGGCGTCATGGATCTCCGCGTCCGTCGCCGGCGGCTCGAAATTGAACAGGGGTTTTATGTTTCGGCACATGACGGGCTCCCGGTCCTCTTCGTTCTCGCTCCTGTAGAGGCCCGGATCTTAATGCTCGTTCCCCATTGGCGAAAGACCTTTGCCGTCTCTCTCCTGCAATCCGACTGTTCGGCGCCTCCTGTCAGGAGCTCCTGCCGTTCGATGCCAAGCGCGTGCCGGCCGCGCGTCCGCCGCTCGGCACCACGACGATCTGCTTGACCTTGCCTTGTTTGAAGGCGGTCAGGAAACGCGGATAGTCGGCGAAGGCGACGCAGCCATGGGATTCGGCGCGCTTGCCGCGCAGCAGATAGCTGTGGGTCAGGAAGCCGTCGCGGCCGTGTTTGTTCTTTCCGTCGATCGGCAGCATGCGGATCGCCTCGACCCCATGGAAGCGCGTCTCGCGCATCTTGAGATTATAGATGTGCGGCGGGGTCGGCCCGGTCATCTTGACACCCACGTAGCGCGGATTATCGGCCATCTTGCCGATGCCGGAATGGGCCTCGAGCACGCTGCCATCGGGCATGTAAACCTTGGCCGCGGTGATGTCGTAGACGGCGACGCCATTTCCTGCCTTCGCTCCGCTGCCGAAAATGTTGCGCAGCGCCTGGCCGAAGCCGGTGCCGGAACTGTTTTCCGTCGGATCTTCCGGCCGGGCATAGGCGAGCTTCGGCTTTGCCGGCGCTTCGCGTTCGCCGGTCTTCCCGGTCTCTTCGGTCTTTGGCGCAGCCTCGACTTCGGCCTGCTCGGCCTCAGGTTTCTCGGTTTCCGCAACAGGCTTCTGCACTTGTTCTGTGCGCGGGCGGAACTGCGGCATGGGACCGACAGACGGCGTGTCCTCATGGCTCGGCAGTGTGGCCGTGTCGTCAGCTGCGTCCGGTTCCGGCTGTTCGGCGAGATCGTCCTCGACGGGCGCGGTCAGCACGGCGGAAAACGCGCTGCCTTCCACATGGCTCTGAGAGGGGGTGGCATAGGCGAGCTGGACTGCCGGCTTGTCAGCGAAACCGCCGGTCATCGGGGCGAAGCGTTCCGACGCAGGCACGCTCAGCGTTGCGGCCTGGTGGCGAGATTGCGCGGAAGCGGAGGGGGCGGAATTGCTGGCGAGCTTTTCCGACGCCAATACCGCTTGCTTCACCGCCGCCGCCAGGCGCGCGCTCTTGCCGAGCATTTCGGCATCTTTCGGAAATTCAAGATCGCGCGCGAATCTCGCTTCGCTGGGCGTCAGGCTTGCGACCACGGCCGGCTGCGTCGCAGCGGCCGCGACGAGCCGCGTCGCCTGGTTGACCCTGGCGTGTTTGTCCCAGGCGCGCTCCTTTGTCTTCTCGGCCAAATGGAGCTGCGGTTTGGGCAGCAGGCGGCCCGAACCATGCGTGAAGGAACTGTTCATCGCGACCATACCGACGAGCGACCACGCAGCCGCGCCGACAAGAGCGGTGCCGCAGCAAGTGATCAGCAATGGACGCAACAGACGATTCAAAGACTGTGGGCGAATGATCTTACTCAACAACGCAAATCAAGCCAGAAATTCACGCAAAAGGCCCTCAGGCCGGCGAGCGACCACCGCTGCGCGACTTCCGGATTGTCCCCTTCTTGACGACTGATGGACAAAAGATGGAGAAGTATGGTTAAATTTTGCTTTCCAACCGGCGAAAATCAGCATTTTTTCGACGCTCGCCTCAAATCGGCGAGCGAGCCTGCTCGTAGAGGTGGCTAAGGCGCTTCAGGGCCGTCCACTGCGTGCGAGATGCTCGAACAGGCTAAGCGCGGGCGGCGTCAATTGTCCGTCACTGTGGATGCACACCGACAGCCGCCGAACGGCCCATTTTTCCTGAAGGTGAATGACAGCGATCTGAGCGGGCCGGCGGCATCGGCGAGCCGCTTTTTCCGGCACGATGCCGATCCCCACGCCAGCGCCGGCCATGCGGCAGATATCATCGAAGGTGCGCAGTTTCACGCGCAGCTTGAGCCTGGCGCCGAGCTTGGCCGCCTGCCCCTCGATGTGATCCTGCAAGGCGCCGCCCGCCAGGCCGATGAAGCGTTCGTCGAGAAGGTCGGCGAAGCGGACCTGCGTTCTCTCGACGATCGGATGGTCGTGCCGGGCCACCACGACGAGCCGGTCGGTTGCGAAGGGGCTGAGCGTCAAGCCGCTTGTCTCCACCGCATCAGAAAGAATGCCGATCTCGGCGAAGCCGGCAGCGATGCTCCTGGCAATCTCGATGCTTTGCCGCTCCTTCAGGTCGATGTCGATCTGCGGGTTGGCTGCCATCCAGGCCGCGAGCCTTTCAGGAATGAACTCGGTCATCGCTGCGGTGTTGGCGAGGACGCGAACGGTGGCGCGCAGCCCCTTCGCATAGCTTCCCAGTTCACTGCGCATCTGCACCGTCTGGCGGATGATCATGCGCGCATGGTGGACGAGCGCCTCGCCCGCCTCCGTCGGAGTGACACCGCGTCGCCCCCGCGTGAGCAGGGCAACGTCGCCCGCCACCTCCATGGCGCGCAGCCGTTCGCTTGCCGCCGGAAGGGAAAGCCCAACCTCCAGCGCGCCATGGGTGATGCTGCCGGCATCCACGACGGCGAGAAACAGGCGAAGATCATTGAGGTCGAAGGACATTCAGCAAGGATAATCGATAAACAGCCTTCGGGCCAGCCGAAGTCTGGGATCGGGACTTCCGCATTGTCTATGCCGCCGAACCGGCTATGCCGTTCACATGTTCGATGCGTCGTTTTCTTTTCTGTTAGCCGTGGCCGCGACATTTTTCGTCGCCGGTCTCGTCAAGGGCGTGACCGGAATGGGCCTGCCGACCGTGGCGATGGGCGTGCTGGGTGCGCTGATTTCACCGGTCGTGGCGGCAAGTCTGCTGGTTGTTCCGTCCTTCGTGACCAATGTCTGGCAGCTTCTGGCGGGACCCGGCATCCTGTCGCTCGCGCGAAGGTTCTGGTCGATGATGCTGGCGATTGTCGTCGGAACGCTGCTCGGCTCCGCATGGCTGGTGAGTGGGGATACACGGCTGACCACCGCCGCGCTCGGGGCCGCGCTCGTCATCTATTCCGACTACGCGCTGCTTGCGCGGCCGTTCCGTATAGCTGAACGACAGGAACGGTGGCTCTCGCCGATTGTCGGAACGCTGACCGGCGTGGTGACCGGCTGCACCGGGGTCTTCGTCATTCCCGCCGTGCCCTATCTGCAGGCCCTCGGCCTTGCGAAAGACGACCTCGTGCAGGCGCTGGGACTTTCCTTCACCGTTTCGACTGTCGCATTGGCGGCCGGGCTTGGCGCCCAGGGTATCTTTCAGGCCGAAACCCTTGCACTTTCCGTGATTGCAGTCGTGCCCGCGCTTCTCGGAATGTGGGTGGGGCAACGGTTGCGCGGCAGAGTGGGCGCGCAGGCGTTCCGCCGCGGTTTCCTGTTCTGCCTGTTCCTCTTGGGCGCGGAGATGGCTCTGAGACCCGTGTTTTGAAACCGAGGCATGGATAAACTTGGCAGCCGCTTATCCCGCTGTAGTCGGCAACCGGTAGATTTCGGTCTGTTCCGTCCGACCGGAAAGGCAGTGTTTGCCAAGCGGCGTGAGGTCGGAGCGGCCTTCGGTCAGGAAATCGACGGTTTCACCGCTCAGGAGCACGACGATCTCTTCGCTCGGCGCCACCGACTTGCCGAGCTGCTCGATGCGGTTGCAGACATTCACCGCATCGCCGACGATCGTATAGGCGGACCGCCCGCTCATGCCGATATTGCCCGAGACGACCGGACCGGAATGGACGCCGATGCGCACTCTGAGGGGAGCTAGCCCCTGCCGGCGCCGATCCGCGTTGTCCTTAGCGACCGCAAGCGCAATGGCGCGGGCCGCGCGCATGGCGCGATCGGCATGATCCGGCTGGTCGTCCGGAGCACCCCAAAACGCCATCACGCAATCGCCGATGAACTTGTCGATCGTGCCGCCCTCGTCCTCGATGCATTGGCCGAGTAGATCGAAATGCCTGTTCAGGAGTGCGGCGACTTCGGCAGCGGTGGTCTTTTCGGCCGTGGCGGTGAAATCGACCACGTCGGTAAACATGATGGTCACCGTTCGCTGCGTCGAGACGAGATCTCCGCTTCCCAGCAGATGGCGCACCAGTTTCTTCGGCACGTAGGTTTCGAGCCAGCGCAGCCCGGTCAACATCGTATTGTAGGCGCGCGCCTGTTCGTTCAGCTCCGTGAACAGGCTGCCGGGCAGGGGGCGAAGAGCCGCGAAGTCGAGCATGCCAACGGCGCGGACCTCACGCGCCATGCTGGTGACTGGGCGAACGATCAGACGGCTGACGACCCATGCAATGACGATCGCCGCGAGAAGCACTACGAGACCGGCGACGCCGGCGCGCAGCAGGTCGGAAATCGGTTTCTCCAGGGCTTCGATCGGCACCTCGACGCCGACGATGAGAGGAGCGGGTGCGTAACCGCTGACCTCGCGGGTGAGAATGACACGACCCTTGTCCCCCACTTCCACGACACGAGCCTCCAGCGCCGAGTCGTGGAAGGTCTCGGGTTCCCCGTCCCACAATGCGGCAAGGAACGGATCGCCAAGTTCGCCAAGCTTCGGCAGCCGGTGCTCTGCGGACAGGAGCGGATGGCCCGATGCCATCATCGGATGCGCGAGCACCTGATCGCGGCCGTAAAGGACGAAGGGTGTCGTCCCGGGATTCGAGACGGCGATCTGGCGCAGGAAGTCCGAAATGGCATCGACCGTGATCGTTGCCCTGAAGACGCCGGCAAACTGGTCGCCGGCGCTTGCCGGTTGCTGCAGGTTTGTGACCGACGTGCGTATCGCCGGATCTGGAACGAAGTAGACCGGCCCCCATTCGGCCTTGCCGCTACGGCGCGCCTCGTCGATCTCCGTTCGCTCGTTGTCGGTCCTGATCGTGTCGGCGAAGGAAAAGACGCCCTTGGGGCCCTGGGTCACGCCGAAGATTTCGCCATTTGGCTTGACGAAGGAGAGCACGCGCACCTGCGGGGTCGCCGCGAGCGCGCCCGTCATCACCCGCTCCAGAGCCAGCGTGTCCGCCGGATCGAGGCGCCCGGCCCCGACTTCCTTTGCCAGGAACGCCAGCTGGTCCTCAACCGGGGCGAACCGGCTGCCGATTTTCGTCTGGACGGCGTCGAGGCCAAGATGGGCCGATTGGGCGAGCAATTCGCGCGTAGCACCGGCCGACATGTACCAGACGACGGAGAGGATGACGGCGGCTGTCAGAGCCACCAGTGCCGCCATCACGATCGCCAGCGTGCGCGACAGGGATATGGTTCGCTTTCGTGTGTCGGCGTCGACCGCCCCGGTTGTCTGCAAAGACATGCCCCAAGTTGGAAACGGCGCCACATACGTCATGGCGCTCGTAAGGATGATAGTTCTTCTAACGATTCCTGCCCTTTTTTCAAACAGACCGGGGTCCGCTTGGGTAGGCGAAGGCTGCGACGTGATGTGCATCGCAATCGAGCGCTTTTGTGACGCCCGCGCGGAAACTAGTCACGCCTGACGGCCGGTACGCCCCGGTTCCAGGGCGTACCGGCGGGACGCGGTCACTGATCCTCGGCGAGCCGCCGGCTGATGGGCGCAAACTCCGGCGTCGACTTGCGCGGCGTCGTGTCGCGCTCATTGGCTTCCATCTGCTGCCAATATTTCCAGCCGACGGTCTTCGAGCCGAGCTCGTAGTCCATGCCATCCCAGGCATCTTCCCGGAAGCTGTAGAAGGCCCAGTGCAGATCGTCCTCGTCGAGGGCGGTCAACACGTCCTCGAGATAGGTCTTGCAACCCGACCAGCGTCGCATGCAGCCAAATTCGCCGGCGACGAGGCGGTTGAGCGGCACGCCCTTGTCCTTGGCCCATTGTACAGGCCTTGCGAGGTAAGCGGCCGCCCTTGCCCGGTCCCAGGTCTCTTCGCCTTCGCCAAAGGGCACCTTGCCAGGATAGGCATAGGGCTTGTCGCGCTTGATGTTCGGCGCACTGGTCGCCGCATAGGGTTCGTACATATGAAAGCTGTAGAGCACCTTCTGGTCCGTGAGCCCCGATGGCCAGTAGGAAAACGCATCGGCCGCCGCATACCAGCCGGCATCCGCGATGATGGGGGTCGCTGGATCGACCTCGCGGATCGCGGCGATGACGGTCTCATAGAAGGCTTTGAGATCCGAAGCGCTGCCTTGCTTACCGTCGTACCAGGCCTGCATCGCCTGCGGATCGGCGTGCTCGGCAAGGCCATTGTTCTTTTCCGGTGCCGGTTCGTTGACGATGTTGTAGGCGGCGACCGCCGGGTGGTCCTTCAGTTCGCGCGCCAGATCCTGCCAGAAGCTTGCCGCCTGGTCCCACCAGGCCTTGTCTCGCCAAAGCCGGCCGTCGAACTTGTTGCCATTGTTCTGGGCCCAGCGCATGCCCGGCAGTGACAGCGGCGCGATGACCACCTTGAGGCCCGCCTTGTCGGCGTCGTCGAGCGTCTGTCTGAGCGTCTTCAGATCGGCGGCAGGAATACCGTCGTATTTGTCCGCGTCGCCGATCAGGTAGTCGCGTTTTGCCGGTTTCCACTTGTCGTAGGAAAGGCGCACCCAGGTGGCGCCGTAGCCTGCCAGCGCCTTGAAATAGGCCTCGTCCGGCGGCAGCCGGTTGAAGCTGTTGCCGCCATGCTGGGGCTTGTCCCAGAACGTCATGAGATCGGCGGCATCGGCCGAGCCGGCGAGGCTGAATGCGAAGAGGGTGGCGGCAATCAGGCGCATGAATCGGTCCTTCGGGCTCTGGTTTAAGTGCCGCTAACCTACTGGCGGATCGCATCGCCGGTGTTCCCCAGGGAACAGTGCCAGATTTTGTCGGCTTGCAACGGTTCGATCGTATGCTCGTCCCGCGGCGTGACATGGGTGGGGCGCGAGATTACGGGCGGCTGAATGTTTCGGCGAGAAAATCAAGAAACGCCCGGATCTTTGGCGCGACGTGCTGCCGGGACGGATAGATGGCGTAGAGCGTGGTTTCGACCGTCTCCCAGTCGGAGAGTACGCGCTGCAGTCGACCGCTCTTCAGGTCGTCTTCGACATAGGGACGGGGTATCAGGCTCAGCCCGAAGCCGGCGCGCAGTGCGTCGCGCACGGCAAGGCTCGATGTCACCGAATAGCGAGCCTCTACGGCCACTTTCTCCGTTCGGTTGCCGTTGCGAAACTCCCATAAGTCCGCATGTCCCGAGAGACTGAAGCGGACACAGTTGTGCGATTTCAGGTCGGCGGGCTCCAGCGGTTCGCCATGGGCCTCGAAATAGGCGGGGGCCGCGCAGACGACGTGCGGCATGACCGCGAGTTTTCTGGCGATCAGGCTTGAATCCTCCAGCTTGTCGCTGCCGCGAATGGCGAGATCGAATCCTTCCCGGACGATATCGACGCGCCTGTCGTCGAGATGCAGGTCGAGCTTGAGGTCCGGGTAGCGGGACAGGAACTCGGGGATGACGGATGAAAGCCGCATCAGCGTCACGGTCATCGGAGCGGCGACGCGCAACGTCCCGCCAGGCGTCTGCCGGACGGGCGAGAGTGCTGCGTCGGCATCCTTCAATGCATCCAGTCCGCGCACGACATGCTCGAGATAGAGTTTCCCCTCGTCGGTCAGCGCCATGCGTCGCGTGGTCCGGTTGATGAGCCGCGCGCCGACGCTGGCTTCGAGTTCGGCAACGTTCTTGCTGATCGCCGCCGGTGACAGGCCGAGCTTGCGCCCCGCCTCTGCGAAGCTGCCGAGTTCGGCCACATGGCGGAAGACCTGGAGGGCGGTGTAGCGGTCCACGATAATTTTCCAATGGTGAATGATGTGTTGCAAAATGGCAATATTATCAATGACAGGTGAATTCAATACGGTCGGTCCGACAGACATTCGATCGGATCGGAAGATTGACACATCCCATGATCGCTCTCATCGAACAGCGCGTGTCCGCCAATCGGTTCGATGCGAGCCATGAACTGGCAGACGCGGAAATCGAACAGCTGGTGCGTCTCGCGACCCGCGCACCGACGGCCTACAATCTTCAGAACTGGCGGTTCATCGCCGTGCGCACGCCGGAAGGAAAAGCCAGGCTGCGCAATGTGGCGCACGGGCAAGCCAAGGTCTCGGAAGCTGCCGTGACCTTCATTGTCTGCGGCCTGCTGCCCGATTACCAGACGCTGCCTGCAAGGCTGCGCCTTTTCGTCGAGACCGGCTACATGCCAACCGAAATGGTCTCCGGTTGGCAGGAGGCGGTGCGCGCCCAATATGCCGATGCCAAGGTTGCCCGCGACGAGGCCATGCGTTCGGCCAGTCTCGGCGCCGCGACCTTGATCTATGCCGCCGAGGCGTTGGGATTGGCGACGGGCCCTATGGGCGGGTTCGATGCCGAGGGCGTCGCCCGGGAGTTCAACCTTGGGCCGGGCGAATTGCCGGCAATGCTTCTCGCGGTTGGCCGTGCCGTTCCCGGAAACTGGCCGCAAAAGCCCCGCAGGCCGCTTGGCGAGGTTCTTCACTTCTCATGAAAACAGGCGTTTCCGATATCGCCCTGACGGCGATTGCTCCCGTCATCTGGGGCAGCACCTATATCGTTGCCACCGAGTTTCTGCAGGGCTTCTCGCCGCTGACGGTCGCCCTGTTGCGGGCATTGCCGGCCGGGTTGCTACTCCTCCTGATCGTCCGGCGATTGCCGCACGGCATCTGGTGGTTTCGCGCCATTGCACTCGGCGCGCTCAACATCTCGATGTTTCTGAGCATGTTGTTCGTCGCGGCCTATCGCCTTCCCGGCGGCGTCGCGGCAACAGTCGCGGCGGTCCAGCCCTTGATCGTCGTTTTCATCGCAGCGCTTCTCATGAAGGCGCCGATCCGTCCCGTGTCCCTCGTCGCGGCCATTGTCGGCATTGTCGGCGTCGCGCTGCTGGTGTTGACGCCGCAAGCGGCGCTCGACGAAATCGGCATTGCCGCAGGCCTCGTCGGTGCCGTTTCCATGGCCTTCGGCAACGTCCTGGCGCGAAAGTGGAAGTCGCCGGAATCGTTGCTCACATCCACCGCATGGCAACTGACGGCCGGTGGCTTGCTTCTCGTCCCCGTGGCCCTTGCCTTTGAACCGGCGGTGCCATTCCCGACCGGTCTCAACCTGCTTGCTCTCGCCTGGTTGAGCCTGATCGGCGCGGCGTTGACCTATGTTCTCTGGTTTCGTGGCATCGCGCGGCTGGAATCGGCGGCGGTGTCGGCACTTCTCTTTCTGAGCCCGCTGACGGCGGTTTTGCTCGGATGGGTGTACCTGGGGCAGTCTTTGAGTGTGCTTCAGATTGTCGGCGTCCTTTTGGTCATCGGCAGCATCTGGCTCAGCCAACGCGTTTCCGCTCGATCGTAAACGGCGCGTTGGAAAGCGACGATCCCGGCCTATACTCCCTGGCGTGCGGAGGGGGCGGGTGTCGTGAAAATCGGAGTGTTCGGTGCCGGCGCGGTCGGCGGTTTTGTCGGCGGCTGCCTTTTGGCCGGTGGCGCAGAGGTGATCTTTGTCGGCCGGGCGGCGCGCGGTGCCGCTTGGCGAAAGGACGGGTTGCGCCTGACCGACCTGGATGGGCGTGACGATTTCGTCGCGCCCGAGCGGATCGTTTACTCCGACACGGCTTCCTCCCTGGCGGATTGCGATCTCGTCCTCCTGACGGTCAAATCCGGGCAGACGGGCGGTGCCGCGACCGAGCTCTCTTCGGTGCTGCGCTCCGGCATCCCGGTCCTCAGTCTGCAGAACGGTGTGAACAACGCAGCGACCCTACAGCAGTTGCTGCCGTCTGCCAAAATCCTGCGCGGCATGGTTCCCTTCAACGTGACGACCCCCGGCCCCGCCCATCTGCATCGTGCGACGGAAGGCAATATGGCCGTCGCGGATGACCCGGTTGCGGCTGCAGCCGCACCGTTCTTCACGGCTGCGGGACTGGCTCTCGACCTGCGTCGTGACATGGAAGAGGTGCAATGGGCGAAGCTGCTGATGAACCTCAACAACGCAATCAATGCGCTCTCCGGCCTGCCCTTGCGCGAGCAGCTCCAGACACGGGGCTTTCGTCTTTGCCTGGCGCTCGCCCAGCGGGAGGCACTTTCGCTGCTGGCCGCTCAGGGACGCCTCCGGCCGGCGCGCCTGACACCGCTGCCACCGGGTTGGTTGCCGTCCGTTCTCAGCCTGCCGGATGCCCTGTTCCGTGCCATTGCCGGTCGCATGCTGAAGATCGACGCCACGGCGCGCTCCTCGATGGCCGACGACCTTGCCGCCGGCCGCTTCCCCGAAGTGGATTGGATCAACGGCGCGGTCGTCGCGCTCGCCACCAAGCTCGGCCGTCGGGCGCCGGTTAATGAGCGGCTTTGCACGCTGGTCAAAGACGCGGCCGCCTCCAGGCGCAAGACATGGGAGGCAGATGCGCTGCTTGCTGAGCTCAGGCAGAGCGTGCGCTCAGGATAGAAGGGTACCGGCTTGCGTCTCGTGGGCGCCGGACGTTTTCACACAAAGCCGCTTGTTGCGCGTTAAAACTTGAGAGCGCCGCCCGGGAACGGCCCCGTCAGTTCAGCAATCGGACCAGCGCCAGCGCGACGCCCGGGGAAACCGTGACGATGACCAGCCTGATGAGGTCGGCGATCACGAACGGCATCACGCCTCGGTAAGTCTGCGCTATCGGCACGTCGGTCGCCAACTTGTTGATGATGAAGACATTGAGGCCGATCGGCGGGGCGGAGAGGCCAATGCCGACGACAATCAGGACGAGAATGCCGAACCAGATGGCGACGTCGTCCGGCGGCATGCCGAGATCGAGCGTCATGACGATCGGGATGAAGACGGGAAGGGTCAGCAGGATCATCGCCAACTCGTCCATGACGGCACCGAGCACGATATAGATCAGCAGCATGCCGCACACGACGGCGTAGGGCGGCAGCCCGGACTCCCCGATCATCGAGGCGAGCATCATCGGCATCTGGGTCAGCGCCAGGAACGCCCCGAAGACCTCCGCTCCGAGAAGGATCAGGAAGATCATCCCGCTGGTTTCAGCCGTCTGCAGCAGCGCGTTCTTCAAGGCTGCCGGGCTCAGCGTCCGTTGCAGCAGGCCGATCGCGAGCGTCACCGCGGCACCGACCGCAGCACCTTCCGTCGGCGTGAACACCTCGCCATAGATTCCTCCGACGACCGTGACCGCAACGGCGGCGGCGGGTACGACGGCGAAATCCGCGGCGAGCAGAAGCAGGCCGAAGATTGCCAGCAATATCGCACCGACGGTGCCGAGCGAACCCAACAACCAGCCGACAGTACCGCCGACAAGCAAGACCAGCCCCGCCGGCCGCGCCCAGAACGGACGCTGCGTCTTTGCGACTTTGACGACCGTCACTGGTGGCGCGAGATGGGGCTTGCGCCGCACGACCACGGCAATCGCGATCAGATAGAACGCCGCTGCCAGCAACCCCGGCACCAGGGCGGCCTGGAACAGCTTGGCGATGTTCTGCTCGGCGGTGATTGCATAGATCACCAGGATGACCGAGGGCGGAATGAGGATGCCGAGGGTACCGCCGGCGGCGATGGTGCCGGTTCCAAGCCCGGCATCGACCCGCGCGCGGCGCAGTTCCGGCAGTGCCGCGCGTCCGAAGGTTGCGGTCGTTGCGACCGAAGAGCCGCAGATCGCGCCGAAGCCGGTGCAGGCCGCAATCACTGCCATCGGCATTCCGCCCTTGAACCGCCCGAGCCTGCGCTCGGCCACACGGAACATGGTCGCGGCGATGCCCGATTGTTCGGCAAGCGCGCCCATCAGGATGAAGAGGGGAATGACGGATAGCGTATAGCTGGCAAACTGGCTGTAGGTGTTGGTCTGCAGGTAATAGACCAGCGCGTGCGGGCCGGAGAGATAGGCATAGCCGGCGGCGCCGACTGCCAGCATGGCGAGCGCGATCGGCATTCTGATGGCGATCAGGACCAGCATCGCAGCGAAGCCCAGGCAAGCAATGGCAAAGCCGCTCATCGAGGGCCTCCGATCTTGAGAATGGCGACGGACAAGCCGATGACGGATGCGAGCGCTGCCAGCGCGGCGCAGGTCAGATAGACCGGCCAGATCGGCCAGGGCAGCTGGATCAGCGTCGTTCCGTACAGACGCGCCTCCAGTCCGCCAGTGAGAAGACCCCAGGCGAAGAATGCCAGGCAGGCCGCCAGCACGAGGTCCCAGGCACCATCGATGACCCGCGTGACGCGTGACGGAAGGGCGAGCGTAAAGGTATCGACGGCAATATGGCCGTTGCGCGCCTGGGTGTAGCCGAGGAATGAGAAGATCGCGACACCGATCGCGACCTCCACGAGTTCGTAGTCGGCCGGTACGGGCCGGTTGAAAAGCCAGCGGCCGAGGACGCTGATCGTCACCAATTCGGCTGCGAGGCAGATCAGCGTTCCGCCTATGAGTGCCAATCCTGCCGCAAGCCGCTCAACCTCGCGGCGTCGCAGCACTGTCACGGCAGCCTCGTGTGTTGCTTCTTCCGTCATCCCGGTTCCAAGCTCTCGAATTGTCGGATGGCGCCAAGTTCAGGCGCGCTGGGCTCGCAGTCGCACTCAGGCGTTCGCGTATTTCTGAACGAGCCCCTGGGCGGCATCGATCAGCGCCTGGCCGTCGAGGTCCTTGGCCTTCATGTCCTCGATCCACTTGTCGTGGACGGGCTTGGTCGCCGCGACCCACTTCGCCTTTTCGTCTTCGCTGATGGCACTGATCGTTCCGCTTCCGGATGCTTCGATCGCGGCCCGCACCTCGACACCGACGCTATCCCACATCTCGCCGGCCTTCTTGGCGAAGGTCATGCCGCTGTTGGCGTCCAGCACCGCCCTCAGGTCGGCCGGCAGCGCTTCATACTTGCCCTTGTTCATCGCCAGGAAGAACGTCGCCGTATAGAGCGTCGGTGAACCCGGGATTTCGGTATGGAACTTGGTAAGCTCGTTCACCTTGATGGACGGCACCACTTCCCAGGGGATGACGCAGCCGTCGATCGCGCGCTGGGCCAGCGCTTCCGGCACCTGCGGGATGGGCATTCCGACTGGGGTCGCGCCCAGCGCTGCCAATGCCTCACCGGCAAGGCGGGTCGGATTCCGCAGTTTCAGGCCGACTAGATCGGCACCGGACTTCACTTCCTTGTTGGTGTGGATCAGTCCGTGGTCGTGGGCCCAGAAGCACAGCAATTGCGTGTCACCGGTCTCTTTCAGGACATGCGTCTGTCCGTATTCCTGGCACGCCTGTGCGTTGACGGTGGCCTCTTTCGCGGCGACGAAAGGAAGCTCGAACACCTCGGTGGAGGGGAAGCGCCCAGGCGTGTTGCCGGGCAGGGTCCAGACGATATCGACGACGCCGTTGGCCGCCTGATCGTAAAGCTGCGGCGGCTTTCCGCCGAGCTGCATGGCCGGAAAGATGTCGACCTTGAGCGCGCCCTTGCTCTGCTCCTCCAGGGTTTTTGCCCATGGAGTCAACAGCCGCTGGTGGACGTTGGACGCCGGCGGCAGGAAGTGGTGCAGCTTCAGCGTAACTGCGCTCTGGGCGCGCGCGGCACCCGTTCGCAAGATGAGAGGCGCCGCAAGCATGGCACCACCGGCTTTAATAAGGCTCCGTCGGTTCAGTATCATAGATCCCTCCCATTGATCCGTGTCGCTCCACCCGGAAACAGGGCATGCCTGTGCCGCTCCACGTCAATTCAAATGACGGCGATCCGACTGTGATGCAGGCCCTCCTCGGCGGCTTGAATCTTCCTCTCGCTCCTCATCGGGAATATTCAATCCATTAACATGTTAAGTTTATTTTGAACCGACTGTCAAGCGAGGTCGCGCGAGGCGGCCGGGCGCCGATTAGGCCGTCCACGCCGCGGCTCTGGGCTTGCACCTTGGCTATCGAAAAGCGGCCGATCGCGGTCTGGCCGAGAAAGTGAATTGTCCCCCACGCCAGTCGGTGTGGAGGACAATTGTTTGTGGGATTGACCCCTTCCTCTGCCTCTCAAGAGACCGTCTCAATCGTCGTCGGACGAGGAGTTCGAGGAGGAATTGGAGGAAGAGTTCGAGGAGGCGTTGCTGGAACTGTTCGAACTGGAGTTGCTCGACGAATTGGAACTGCTGTTCGAATTCGAATTCGAATTCGAGCTGGAGTTCCGCGAGGAGTTCGACGAGCTATTGGAACTGCGGTTGGAACTCCAGCTTCCGCGTCCATCGTCGTTCCGGCTGTAGCGCGCGTGGCTTGATTTGCCGTTGCCGGTCGCCTTCTGCAGGAAGCGGGTGACCGGGTCGTCGGCGACGGCAGGTGCCGGTGTTGCCGCGCCGACCACCAGGAATGCACTCAGAACTGCGAGGACCTTTTTCATGACGTTTCTCCTTTGCGGGCGCAGTCTCGTTGACTGCAGGGGGAACGTCGGCCGATTGTGGTTATTAGCCGGGCAGTGGGGGCCACAGGACGTCCAGAAATTCTTGAAATATTTGCAGTTCCGCCCCCTTGAACCGCGAAAATCGAGATCCCATCTCTCCGCCAACCCGCTGGTCCGGGCCCCTCTGGCAAGAGCTTCGGCACTCTTGCGATGTCGGACCTTATTCCGACACCAAGTGCCGCAAGAGGATTGTCTGTGGACCTCTCTTTTATGTCTGTGGAGTGGCTGGGAACGCCGCTCTGGATGTGGTCGAGCTTTTTCGCCCTCGTCATCGCCATCCTGTCCTTCGACCTCGGTATTCTCCATAAGGAGAACAAGGAGATCGGCGTTGCCGAAAGCGTCAAGCTTTCGGCTTTCTACATCGCGCTCGGCCTGACCTTCGGGGGCTGGGTGTGGTGGTACCTCGGTTCCGAGTCCGGCCTCGCCTACATGACGGGCTTCGTTGTCGAAAAGACGCTGGCGCTCGACAACGTCTTCGTCATCGCCCTGATCTTTTCCTTCTTCGCCGTGCCCCGCATCTACCAGCACCGGGTTCTCTTCTGGGGTATCCTCGGCGTCATCGTGCTGCGCGCAATCATGATCGGCGTCGGCGCGACGCTGGTCGCTGAGTTCGCCTGGATCCTCTATATCTTCGCGGCGTTCCTCATCGTCACCGGTGTCAAGATGCTGGTCATGAAGGAGGCCGAGCCCGACGTTTCGAACAATATGCTGGTTCGCTTCATGCGCAGCCGCTTCAACGTCACCGAAGAGCATCATGGCGAACGCTTCTTCGCGAAGCTCGTAAACCCGAAGACGGGCAAGATGATCTGGTTCATCACGCCCCTCTTCATGGCGCTGGTGATGGTCGAGGTGGCCGACGTGATCTTCGCTGTCGACTCGGTTCCCGCGATCTTCGCGATCACCACCGACCCCTTCATCGTCTATACGTCGAACATCTTCGCTATCCTCGGCCTGCGCGCCCTTTATTTTGCCCTTGCCGCGATGATCCATCGCTTCCGCTACCTGAAGCCTGCGCTCGCCGTCGTCCTGATCTTCATCGGCTCGAAGATCTTCGTCGCCGATCTTCTGGGGCTTGAGAAATTCCCGGCGGCTCTCTCGCTCGGCGTCACCTTCGCGATCATTGCCGCTGGCGTGGTCTGGAGCCTCGTGAAGACGCGCGAAGAACAACAGCCCGCATAACACCGCTTCGGTGGGTCCAAGGATAGCAAAGGCGGCGCTCCGAAAGGGGCGCCGCCTTCGTCTTTTGGGAAGAACGACAGCCGCACCCGGGCGGTCACTGCCCGAGTGCATGGAGCCGCAGTGTGGCGGTGCCTTCCAGGGCTTCGCCCGGGGCCAGTCTGACGAGGCCGCCGGTCTCGGGCTGGCGGTGTGCGTTCGGTCGATGGCTCATCGGCTCGAAGCAGAAGAAGTCGGCGTCGGTGGAAGGAGAATAGAGGACGAAGAAGCGAAAGCTCTCGTCTGCATCAAGCGAAAGCGCAAGACCGGTTTCCGGCCACTCGATGCGCATCTTTCCGTCCCAGCCGTCGAAGGCATTGTTCAGCCAGCCGGGCGGCAGTGGCGCGCCGGAGGTAAAGTCCGAATCCTGCGGAATTGACTGCGCCGCACCCGGCAAGTGGTTCTCCCGCTCCGTCCAGTAGCGATCGGCGTGGGCAAAAAGGCGGGTTCCCGGCGTGCGCGGAAAATGGGGATGAAAGCCCAGTCCGTAGGGGAGCGCCTGCGCGGCCCGGTTGGTGACGGTGAGCGAAAGGGTCAGGTTCGCACCATCGATCGTCATGGTCTGCACCGCCTCATAGGCGAAGGGCGTGGATGCGTTTGCCTCGTGCCGGTAGTGCAACGCAAGCGAATGACGGTCCTGGTGAAGGATCGACCAGCGCCGAAGCCAGCCGTCGCCGTGGAGCACCAGCGGGTCGGACGTATTGGATGCGAGCGTGTAATCGCGACCTTCGAAGTGGAAGCCATTGTCCTCGATGCGGTTGCCGAAGGGCACCAACGGAAAACACGCTTCGGCGCAGAGCACCTGAGAGGCGAGACCTGGCGCCGGCGTCGGCGCGAGCACGGGAATACCGTGCCAGCGGGTCGAAAGGATGGCGCCGCCGAGCGGACTCACCTCGACGGTGAGCCCTTCGTCATTTTCGAGGACGAGGATGTCTTCCGCCATTCGCTAGCTGCGGCGGCCGGCGGCGGCCGAGCGCAGATTGTCGAGCAGCACGGCGAGCAGAAGGATCAGGCCGCGCACGACATACTGGTAGAAGGCCTGGATGTTGAGCAGGTTCATGACGTTTTCGGCAATGCCCATAATCAGCACGCCGACGATAACGCCGGTCATCGCCGCACGGCCGCCGGCAAGCGAGACGCCGCCGAGCACGCAGGCCGAGATGACCGAGAGTTCGAGACCGGTCGCTGCGTTCGGCTGGCCGGAGGTGATGCGGGAAGCAAGCAGGACGCCGGCAACGGCGCAGACGAGGCCCTGCAGCGCGAAGATCCAGATGCGCATATTCGAGACGTTGACGCCGGCAAGGCGCGAAGCCTCGGGGTTGCCGCCGATCGCCAGTGTGTTCTTGCCGAAGACGGTGCGGTTGAGCACGAAGCCGAAGACGACGAAGAACGCGCCCATCACCCAGATCGGCGTCGGGATACCCAGGAACTTCGACAGCGCCAGCTGATAGAAGCTCGGATCGTTGATGCCGACCGCGCGGCCGTCGGACGCGATCAGCGCGAAACCGCGCACGATCTGCATGGTGGCAAGCGTGGTGATCAGAGCGTTGATGCGGAAATGGGCGATGACGACACCGTTGACGAGGCCGACGAAACCGCCGCACAGGAGCGCGGCAACGAGGCCGATAAGGATCGAGCCCGAAGCGTTCGACGCCATGACGGCGGCCATGCCGGAAAAGGCGACGGTGGAGCCGACCGAGAGATCGAAGTCGCGCGAGGCAAGGCAGAACATCATCGTGCAGGCGACGATGCCGATGGTGACGACCGATTGCAGCAGGCCCAGCATGTTGCGTTCGGTCAGGAAGTTTGGAACCGTCAGCGCGACGATGGCGAAGGCGACGGCAAAAATGACGACCAGACCCTGTTCGCCGAGAAGAAGTTTTTTCAAGGAAGTCATGACGGCTGAACCTGCTCGGTTGGAACATCGGGAAGGGCGGCGGCGAGGATGCGGCGCTCGTCGAAATCGGCGCGCGCAATATCGGCGGCAATCCGGCCCTGGCACATAACGAGGATGCGATCGGTGATGCCCATCACCTCGGGCAGCTCGCTGGAAATGACGACGATCGCCATGCCCTGAGCCGCGAGTTCGTAGAGAATCTCGTAGATTTCCGATTTCGCGCCGACGTCGATGCCGCGCGTTGGCTCGTCGATGATGAGGACCCTTACGCCCTGTTCGGACAGCCAGCGGCCAAGGATCACCTTCTGCTGGTTGCCACCGGAGAGATTGATGATCTCCTGCTTGCGCGATGGCGTGCGCACCCGAAGCTTGGCGATGAAACGATCCGCAAGCTCGGCTTCCTTTTTCAGGTCGAGGATGCCGAAGGGCGAGAAGTGCCGGCGGGACGAGATCGCCATGTTTTCTTCGATGCTGCGCCCCTGGACGATGCCGTCGAACTTGCGGTCCTCCGGACACAACACCATGCCGGCCCTGATCGATTGTGGCGGACTGTCGGCCGGCACGGTCGCGCCGTCGATTGTCACCGTTCCCTGGTGGCGTCTGTCTGCACCATAGACCAGCCGGGTCATCTCGCTGCGGCCGGCGCCGATCAGGCCGAAGAAGCCGAGAATCTCGCCGCGCCGGACGGAAAAGCTCAAGGGCGTTTTCAGTTTCGGACCGGAGATGGTGTCGACGCGCAACCGTTCGGTTCCGAGGTCGCGTGTCCGCCAGCCCCAGATGTTGGAGATCTCTCGCCCGACCATCTCGGCAATGATCTGGTCGCGCGTCACTTTGGAAATATCAGGATGATGGGCCGCAAGCTTGCCGTCGCGCAGTACTGTCAGGCTGTCGCAGAGCCGGAAGATTTCGTCGAGACGGTGCGACACGTAAAGGATCACGGTGCCGTTCGAACGCAGGCGCTCGATGAGCGCAAAGAGGATTTCGCTTTCCCGCGACGACAGCGACGATGTCGGCTCGTCGAGCGCGATGACCCGCGCATCGAGCATGACCGCCTTGGCGATCTCGACCATCTGGCGCTCGCCGATCGAGAGCGAGGCGATCTTGGCTGAGGGATCGACGTCGATGCCGATTTCGGAGAGCTTCTCGCCGACAATGCGGATCAGCCGGCGGCGATCGATCACCCCGCCCCTGCCGGGAAAGTGGCCGAGCCAGAGGTTTTCGGCGACCGTCAGCTCCGGAACGAGCTGCAATTCCTGATGGATGACGATCACGCCGGCGCGAAAGGCGTCACGCACGGAACGATAGCTCTGCGCTTCGCCATCGATCAGGATCTCGCCCTCATCGGCCGACTGGTCGCCGGAAAGCAGGCGGATGAGCGTCGACTTGCCCGCGCCGTTCTCGCCCATGAGCCCATGGACGGCGCCCTGGCGCACGGAAAACGAGACGTCCGACAGCGCCTGGACGCCCGGATAGCCCTTTGAGATGGAACGGAATTCAAGAAAGTCTTGCATGCGCGGCTCCGAGGTGGAACGCCCGGCGGCCAAGCCGCCGGGCTGATAGTGTCGCGAGCAGCGACTACTCGATTCCGAGGTCCTTGCGCACGGCTTCGTAGTTGTCGCGCAGGGCAAGCTGGCCTGCGGTCAGGGTCAGCTTTTCCGGCTCCTTGCCGTTGGCGATCCACTCATACATGTTGAGTGCGGTCTCGTAACCGTGACGCTTCGGCGAGATGATGACGGTGCCGAAGAAGCCGGTGGCCGAGGGCTTCTTGAATTCGTTGATCGCCGAATCCGCGCCGCCGATGCCGACGCCGATCATGCTGTCGGCGGGAATGCCAACCGTCTCGGTCGCGCGCACAGCGCCGAGCACCGCTTCGTCATTGAGGCCGATGGCGACCCACTTCTTGATGCCGGCATTCTTGTTCAGAACGATCGTCGAGGCGTTCAGTGCTGCCTCGGTGTCGGTCTTTGCCTGCGGGGCGTCGAAGATGTTGGCTTCGGGAAGGCCGTTGGCTTTGAGCACCGAGAGGGCGCCCTCGACACGGTCGACGGCGGTCGGGAGCTGGTCGTAAGAAACGCGGATGGCGCCGACGTCCTTCATGTCCCAGCCACGCTTCTTGACCTCGTCGACGATCGCCTGGCCGACGGCTTCTCCGATTTTCGTTGCCGAGATGCCCATATGCGGAACGTCCTCGATCGGGCTGCCATCGGCGTTGACCAGCCGGTCGTCGACCGTCATCAGTTTGAGCTCATTGGCGGCCGCCTTGGCGACGATGCCGGGGCCGAGCTTGACATCAGGCGTGCAGACGATGAAGCCGTGTGCGCCCTGGGCGCCGAGGTTGTCGATCGCCGACTGAACCTTCTCGCCGTCTTCAGCGCCGATCTTCACCAGCGTGAAGCCCTTTTCCTTGGCGGCGACGTCGGCGAACTTCCACTCGTCCTGGAACCACGGCTCTTCCGGCTGCTTGACGATGAAACCGATCTTGACGTCGGCAGCGAACGCTGAGGTTGCCGTGAGCACGGCGACGGTACCAGCCAGAATGGCTGCCTTGATAAAGCGCATGATCTCTCTCCCTGGTGAACTGCCTCCTGCAGTGGACATTTGTGTATGATGAATCATCATATTCGTCAATTGCCTTTGTATGATGAATGAGCTAGTGGTGTATAACGATAGCAGCGTGCTTCGGTGCGTTGTCGCGTTCGGGCGTCTGCGCTAAGCAGCAGCTGGGAGACGCGAGCGGGAGGAGATGGCGGTGGAAGAACAGCAGCACCAGAGTGCCATTGAGGAACGCGGCCAGCGCCGCCCACGCGTCCAGAAGAACGTGACGCGCGCAATCGCTTCGGACATCTGCGCCGACGTTTTTCCGGTCGGCTCCTATCTGCCGCGTGAGAACGATCTTTGCGAACGCTATGGCGTCAGCCGAACCGTCATTCGCGAAACGCTGAAGGTGCTTGAATCAAAGGGAATGGTCCGTGGACGTTCCCGGGTCGGCACCGTCGTCTGCAACAAGGACGAATGGAACATTCTTGATTCGCAGGTGCTTGAATGGATCGGCGAGCGCATCTTCGAGTTCGACCTCTTGAACTGCATTCTGGAAGCCCGCCGGGCGATCGAGCCAGCGGCGGCGGAGTTTGCCGCCGAACGCGCCACCGTTCAGGAAATCGCCGATCTCGAACGCGCCTGGCAGGCGATGCGTGACGGCGAGCGCGATCTCGTTGGTTTCACCGATGCCGACGTCGCCTTTCACACATGCCTGCTCAAGGCCAGCCACAACCAGGTCTTCTTGCAACTCGTCGGCATTATCCAGGCGGCGCTGAAGTTCTCGCTGCACGCCTCCAACGAAGTCGCCGATCGCCGTGACGAAGCCGTCGACATTCACGGCGAACTGGTCGAGGCGCTGCGCCTGCGCGACAAGGCGCGGGCGCGCGACTGTTCGATGCGCATGCTCGACCTTGCGGCGCGCGACCTCAAGCTTGCCGTCGAACGTCACCGACCCGCCCATACGGCGGGCTGAAATCCTCTCTGAAGCGGCCATCGCCGCCTCGTTGCACCCAGCGGATATCGCACCATGAAAATCACCAAGCTCACCACCTATATCGTTCCGCCACGCTGGCTGTTTCTGAAGATCGAGACGGACGAGGGCATCGTCGGCTGGGGCGAGCCGGTCGTCGAAGGTCGAGCCCTGACGGTGGAAGCCGCGGTTAACGAGCTCTCGGACTACCTGATCGGCAAGGATCCGCTGCTGATCGAAGACCATTGGCAGGTCATGTATCGCGGCGGCTTCTATCGCGGGGGGGCGGTCCATATGTCGGCACTTGCCGGCATCGACCAGGCGCTCTGGGACATCAAGGGCAAGGCCTACGGCCAGCCAATCCACGCGCTGCTCGGCGGACAGGTGCGTGACCGCATCAAGGTCTATTCCTGGATCGGCGGCGACCGTCCGTCCGACGTCGCCAACAATGCGCGCGATGTCGTTGCCCGCGGCTTCAAGGCGATCAAGCTCAATGGTTGCGAGGAGATGCAGATCGTCGACACCTGGGAGAAGGTGGAGAAGGCGGTCGAGACCATCGCAACGATCCGCGAGGCGATCGGCCCGCATATCGGCATCGGCGTCGATTTCCACGGTCGCGTGCATCGGCCGATGGCCAAGGTGCTGGCGAAGGAACTGCAGCCCTTCAACCTGATGTTCATCGAAGAACCGGTGCTTTCGGAAAACCGCGAGGCACTGAAGGAAATCGCCAACCATTGCTCGACGCCGATCGCGCTCGGCGAAAGGCTCTATTCGCGCTGGGATTTCAAGTCGGTGCTTTCAGACGGCTATGCCGACATCCTGCAGCCGGATCTGTCGCATGCCGGCGGCATCACCGAGTGCCGCAAGATCGCGTCGATGGCGGAAGCCTACGACGTGGCACTGGCGCCGCATTGCCCGCTCGGACCGATCGCGCTCGCCGCCTGCCTTCAGGTCGACGCCGTCAGCTACAACGCCTTCATCCAGGAGCAGAGCCTGGGCATCCATTACAATACGGGCAACGACGTCCTCGACTACATCTCCAACAAGGAAGTCTTCCATTACGCAGACGGCTTCGTGTCGATCCCGCAGGGACCGGGCCTCGGCATTGAGGTGGACGAGCAATATGTCATCGAACGCGCGAAGGAAGGCCATCGCTGGCGCAACCCGATCTGGCGCCATGCCGACGGCAGCGTCGCCGAGTGGTGAGGAGCGCGGACATGGCGGGTCGTCTCGAAGGAAAGCGCGTCGTCATCACTGGGGCGGCTCAAGGCATCGGCCTTGCTATTGCCGAGACCTTCCTTGCGGAAGGCGCGAGCCTCTACCTCATCGATCGTGATGGCGGTCTGCTGGCGACCGAGGCCGAACGGCTCCGTGCGACCGGCGGAAAGATCGGCTACACCACGACCGACATCACGGATGCGGATGCCATCGAACACGCGATTGCCACGGCCAGCCGCGAGATCGGCCAGCCGAACGCGCTGGTCAACAATGCCGGCGTCAACGTCTTCTTCGAGCCGCTGAAACTCTCGGATGCCGACTGGCAGCGCTGCTTCGACATCAACCTCAAGGGCGCATGGAACTGCAGCAAGGCCGTGCTGCCGGGCATGATCGCTGCGGGTGGCGGCGTCATCCTCAACATCGCCTCGACCCACGCCTTCACCATCATCCCGCACACCTTCCCCTATCCCGTCGCCAAACATGCGCTTCTCGGCATGACCAAGGCGCTGGGGCTGGAATATGCCGGGCAGGGCTTGCGGGTGAATGCGCTGGCACCCGGCTACGTGCGCACGCAGAAAGCCGTGGAATACTGGAACTCATTTCCCGACCCGGCCGCGGCGGAAGCCGAAACGATGAAGCTTCATCCCGGCGGTCGCATTGCGACGCCGGAGGAAATCGCCAAGGCCGCCCTCTTCATGATTTCGGACGAATGCCCCTTCATGAACGCCACCTGCCTGACGGTCGATGGCGGGGTGAGCGTGCTGCATCATCCCTAAACCGTCGGCTGATGCGCGCGCCTGTATGGCGATCTCTGCTACAGCAGACGGGTAGAGCATCCTTTTTCATTGGAACGGCGCTGGGCACCAGGCGGTTCGGAGACCGAAGCATCACGGCCGCGACCCATCCTCACTTCCACATGGAACGCATCCGGGCGCCGACATCGATGCGGATCTGCTTGGCGCTGCGTTCGCCGACGGCCGCCGAAATCTTCGGCCAGTTCGTCGTCTCGAAGAACTGCAGCAGCGTCGCCGGAATGAAGCGGGTCCGCGATGCGTAGACATGCCGGTCGCCTTGGCTGTTCTGGCCGTAGGTGAAGAACCTTTGCGGCGTCACCAGCGCCAGGTGGTCGCGCGCCCGGGTCATGCCGACATAAAGCAGTCGCCGCTCCTCTTCGAGTTCGGCGGTTGTGCCGACACCAAGATCGGACGGGATGCAGCCGTCGACGACATTGAGCATGAAGACCGAGCGCCATTCCTGTCCCTTGGCAGAATGAATGGTCGACAGGATCAGGTAGTCCTCGTCGAGCAGGGGCACGCCTGCCTGGTCGCTGGTGGCATCCGGCGGATCGAGCGTCAGTTCGGTCAGGAAACGCTCGCGGTTCTGGTAGCCGCCGGCGATCTGCTCGAGTTGCACGAGGTCGGCCTTGCGCGTTTCGGCGTCTTCGTGGATGCGGTCGAGATGCGGTTCGTACCAGGCGCGCGCCGTCGCGATTTCTCCCGGCCATCCCGCGTCGGCTTTCCGCAGAGCGGAAACGAGATCAACGAAGCTCGCCCAATCCTCCCCGGTCTTGGGTGGCGCTGGAATTTCCGCGAGCGCTGCGAGCGGTTCCGGATCGGCGGCGATCGCGTCTAGGATTTTGCCTGCCGTCTGCGGGCCGATCCCGGGCAGCATCTGCAACAGCCGGAAGCCGGCGACGCGGTCACGCGGGTTCTGCGCGAAACGCAAGGTTGCCAGCAGATCCTTGACATGGGCGCTGTCAAGGAACTTGAGACCGCCGAATTTCACGAAGGGAATGTTGCGACGGGTGAGCTCGACTTCGAGCGTGCCGCTGTGGTTGGCGGAGCGAAACAGCACCGCCTGCTGCTTCAGGGCTATGCCGACCTCGCGGTTGGCGAGAACCTGCTCCACGATATAGGCGGCCTGGTCCGCCTCGTCCTTGACGGTGACAAGCTGCGGGCGCTGCTCGGACTGCCTGTCCGTCCAGAGGTTCTTGGTGAACCGTTCCCGCGCAAGCCCGATGACGCCGTTGGCGGCAGCGAGGATCGGCTGCGTCGAGCGATAGTTTTGATCGAGCGTGATGACGTCGGCGGGTTCCGGCGAAAACGCATTCGGGAAATCGAGGATATTGCGGACCGTCGCGGCCCGGAAGGAATAGATCGACTGGGCGTCGTCTCCAACGACGGTCAGGCCTTGGCCCTCGGGCTTGAGCGATAGCAGGATCGAGGCCTGAAGGCGGTTCGTGTCCTGATATTCGTCGACCAGGATATGATCGAAACGACTGCTGATATCCTGCGCCAGCTCCGCGTCGGAAACCATCTGGGCCCAGTAGAGAAGGAGATCGTCGTAATCGAGCACGCTTTGCGCCTGCTTTGCCTCGACATAGCCGGCAAACAGTTCCTTCAATTGCTGTTCCCAGCTCACAGCCCAGGGATACGCGGTCTTCAAGACGTCGATGATCGAGCTTTCCGAGTTCACGACGCGCGAATAGATCGCAAGGCACGTGCCCTTTGTCGGGAAGCGGCTTTCCATCTTGGAGAAGCCGAGCTCGTGGCGGACGAGGTTCATGAGATCGGCGCTGTCTTCGCGATCATGGATGGTGAAATCCGCGCCAAGGCCGATCTGTTCGGCATAGATCCTAAGGATCCGCGCGCCGATCCCGTGGAACGTGCCGGCCCAGGAAAGTGCATCCGTCATGACGGCGGCATTGTCGCCGAGCACCTGGCGGCAGATGCGTCCGACCCGGCGCGTCATTTCAGCGGCGGCACGGCGGGAAAAGGTCATCAGCAGAATGCGACGCGGATCGGCACCATTGACGATCAGATGCCCCACCCTGTGGGCGAGCGTGTTCGTCTTGCCCGACCCGGCGCCGGCAATAATCAGCAAAGGGCCGCCGACCTGGCCTTGCGGCAATCCCACACCATGCACCACCGCCTGGCGCTGGCGGTCATTCAGCTTTTCGAGATAGGCGGCGCTCATACGTGTCCAAGCGTTGTCAGCAAGATTCCCAAAATCTTCGTTCCGTTTCATCTCCTTGAAAGAATTCACGGATTCCGCTTCACGGCGTCAAACTCTTCGCCCGAAGCAGATGACTCGGAACAAAAATGGAACGTATCAGCTTCGATTGCCGCTGGAAACCCGGCTGGCCGGGCTTTCACAGGCTGCTATGCCGCAGAATATCCGGAACATCGAGGAGCGGAGCCGTGGACGGCCGAATTTTCGATCTCGAGAAGCAGATCCGGGGGCTATTGGTCACTGTGTTCGGAAACCTTCGACCTGGCCTTCGGTGCGCCGAACAAGCCAACCCGTCGGTGTTTAGATTGCCCGGGCCACGACCTGCGCAGCGACCGACACCAACAAGGTTGCCAGAGCGACGGCCGTGCCAAATCGTGCGATCTTCATGCGGCGCCCGCGTGCGCCATCCCAATCGTAACCCATCGTGCTCTCCCATAGGCATCATGCCATGGGTCCGATGGTGGGCAAACTTCGTAACAGGGGAGTAAATTTGCGATTGCTACTTCTGCGGGTCGAGCTGGTGCCCTTGGTGAGTGACAAGCAGCATCTCCCGCGCGCGCCGGGCGCGCGCGGGAGTGGAATGAGCGGTTACACGCTCTTGCGCGTGACGAAGCGGGTTTCCAGATAGGCTTCGATCGCCTCGGAGCCGCCTTCCGTGCCGTAGCCGGAATCCTTAATACCGCCGAAGGGCACCTCCGGTAGCGCCAGGCCGAGATGGTTGATGGAGATCATTCCGCTCTCGACTTCGCTTGCGAGGCGATGGGCGCTTCGCTCGGAGCCGGTGAAGGCGTAAGCCGCAAGCCCGAACGGCAGGCGGTTGGCCTCATTGATCGCCTCATCGAGCTCGTTGAAGCGGTTGATGATGGAGACGGGACCGAAGGGTTCGTCATTCATGATACGGGCGCTGACCGGCACGTCGGCAAGCACCGTCGGCTCGAAGAAATAGCCCCGGTTGCCGATACGATGACCGCCGATTGCCAGCCGGCCGCCATGCTCCACGGCATCGGCGACCAGGCTTTCGATCGCGGGGATGCGCCGCTCATTGGCCAGCGGCCCCATGTCGATGCCAGTCTCGAGGCCGTTACCGACCTTGATCTTCCGCGATGCGGCGACAAAACCTTCAAGGAACTGGTCTGCCACCCGTTCCTGGACCAGGAAGCGGGTCGGCGACACGCAGACCTGACCGGCGTTGCGATACTTGCTGCCGGACATGATCGCGACGGCCTGCTCGATGTCGGCGTCCTCGGTGACGATGACAGGGGCATGGCCGCCGAGTTCCATCGTCGCGCGCTTCATGTGCTGGCCGGCGAGTGCCGCCAGCATCTTGCCGACCGGGGTCGAGCCGGTGAAGGACATCTTGCGGATTACCGGATGCGAGATCAGATACTCCGAGATGACCGCCGGCACGCCATAGACGAGGTTGACGACGCCTGCGGGAATACCAGCATCGACGAAGCACCGGATCAGTTCGGCCGGCGATGCCGGTGTTTCCTCGGGTGCCTTCACGATGATCGAGCACCCGGTGGTCAGCGCGGCGGACAGCTTGCGTACGACCTGGTTGATCGGGAAATTCCAGGGCGTGAAAGCGGCGACCGGGCCGACGGGCAGCTTGACGGTCATCTGGGTGACATCGGGCGTGCGCGGCGGAATGATCTGGCCATAGGCGCGCTTTCCCTCCTCGGCAAACCACTCGATGATTTCGGCGGCGCTGAGGATTTCGCCCTTGGACTGGGCCAGCGGCTTGCCCTGTTCCCGCGTCATCAGCCAGGCGATGTCGCCGACACGCTCGCGCAGCAGCGCCGCTGCCGTTCGCATGACCTTTGCCCGGTCGAAAGCCGAGGTCGCACGCCAGACTTGGAAACCTTTTTGGGCGGCGTTCAGCGCTTCATCCAGATCCGCCACTTCTGCCCAGGCCACCTGGCCAATCGTTTCCTCGGTGGCAGGGTCGATGACGGGAATGGTCTTGCCCGCGCGCGCCGGCCGCCAGGTGCCGTCGATATGAAGGAGGATATCGGGATACTGGGTCATGGGGGAACCTTTGAAGATTGACGTCTATCGCTTCGAGTGCAGGACGCGCCGGTGAGGAAAGTGCGAAGGAGCGCGATGCCGATCAGTTGGGCGCTTCCGCCGGCAATATCAAGACGCGATTTGTCAGGAATAGGCGTGTCGGGTTTGAAGCCCGATGGCGATGGGGGATGGGGGCTACCCGCGATGATGTGCTCTGGCGATCGCGCCAGACCTTGAACATTGATCCTTCCAGCAGGCGGAATTCACGGCCGCGTCAGCAGCATCGAGATGCCCTGTCCGACGCCGATGCACATGGTGGCGATCGCACGCTTCGCACCGTGCTCCTCAAGCTCCAATGCTGCCGTCAGCGCCAGGCGTGCTCCTGACATGCCAAGCGGATGGCCGAGCGCGATGGCGCCGCCATTCGGATTGACGTGGGACGCATCGTCGGCAAGTCCGAGCTGCCGCATGCAGGCGAGCGCCTGTGCCGCGAAGGCTTCGTTCAGTTCGACGATATCGATGTCGCCGATATCAAGACGGAGGCGCTCCAGGAGCTTGCGGGTCGAAAACACAGGGCCGATGCCCATGATGCGTGGCGGAACACCCGCCGTTGCCATTCCGTCGACCCGGGCGAGAGGCTTTAGACCGTAGCGTTCGACCGCTTGGCCGGAGGCAAGGATGAGGGCAGCCGCGCCGTCGTTGACGCCGGAGGCGTTGCCGGCCGTTACCGTGCCGTTGGCGCGGAACGGTGTCGGCAGACTGGCGAGCTTCTCGATGGTCGTTTCGCGCGGGTGCTCGTCTTGCTCGACGCATGTCGTCTCGCCCTTGCGTGCCTTGATCGCATAAGGGGCGATTTCGCGGGCGAAACGCCCGCTCTTTTGCGCAGTGGCCGCCCGGGCCTGGCTGCGCAGTGCAAAGCCGTCCTGGTCTTCGCGCGAGATGGAAAACTCGGTCGCGACGTTTTCGGCGGTCTCCGGCATGGAGTCGATGCCGTATTGGGTTTTCATGACAGGATTGACGAAGCGCCAGCCGATCGTCGTGTCATGGATTTCAGTGCTGCGCTGGAACGGGCTTTCGGCCTTGGGCATGACGAAGGGCGCGCGCGACATGCTCTCGACGCCGCCGGCGACGATAATCTCGGCTTCACCCAGTCGGATCGCGCGGGCGGCGTAGCCGACGGCGTCCAGCCCGGAACCGCAGAGCCGGTTGATCGTCGTTCCGGCTGCCGTCTCGGGCAACCCGGCGAGCAAGGCGGCCATGCGCGCGACGTTGCGGTTGTCTTCGCCCGCCTGGTTGGCGCAGCCAAGAACAACCTCATCGATCGCCTCAGTCGGAACGGACGAAACGCGCGCCAGCGCCTCGCGGATCACGTGGGCGGCAAGATCGTCCGGGCGCGCGCTCGACAGCGCGCCGCCATAGCGACCGATGGGCGTGCGGACGCCGCCGACGATATAGGCTTCACCCATGGGATTTGTCCTTGCTTTGCTCGGCTGTAAACATCGGCCCGCCCTTATGCGCGGGAAAGCCGTAGCCGTTGATCAGCACCAGATCGATGTCGCCGGGACGTGCGGCAATGCCTTCCGCCAGCAGGGCCGTTCCCTCGTCGGCCATCGCTTTCAGAAGCCGGCTCATGATCTCGTCCGCGGTGAAATCGCGCGGCGTGATGTTCTTCACCGCCCTTGCGGTGTCGATGATCGCAGTGACCTCGGGATCGACGGTCCGCTTGCCATCGGGATAGGCGTACCAGCCGCGGCCGCTCTTGCGCCCGAGACGCCCCGCTTCGCAAAGCCTGTCGGCGATTTCGACATAACGGGCAGCGGGATCCCGCGTCGCAGCCTGTCGCTTGCGGCGCGCCCAGGCGATATCGAGCCCGGCCATGTCATTGACGGCGAAGATACCCATCGGAAAACCATAGGCCTCGAGCGCGGCGTCGATCTGCTCAGGCAGTGCCCCATCCTCCAGCATGAACTCCGCCTCGCGGCGATAGGCGGAGAAAACTCGGTTGCCGATGAAGCCTTCGGTGACGCCTGAGACGACGGGCAGCTTGCCGAGACGTTTGACGAAGGCAAGCGCGCTCGCCAGCACGTCAGGTGTGGTCTTGGCGCAGTTGACGACTTCGACAAGCCGCATGACGTTGGCGGGCGAGAAGAAATGCAAGCCTACGACCCGCGACGGATCGGCTGCCGCGGCGGCAATCGCATCGGGATCGAGGTAGCTCGTATTGGTCGCGAGGATGGCGCCGGGTGCGACGATGCCGTCGAGCCTCTGAAACAGCTGCGTCTTGACCTGAAGGTCATCGAAGACCGCTTCGATGACGAGGTCGGCTTTCGCGAGGTCTCCGGCCTCCGCGGTCGTCTGCAGTCGCGCGAGGCAGTCGTCGCGGCCGGCCGCAGTCAGCCGTCCGGAGCGCAGGGTCTTGTCGAGGGTCTCGGCGATACGTGCCCGCCCGCTGGCGGCGGCTTCTTCCGTCTGCTCCAGCGCGACCACGCGATAGCCGGAGGTCAAGGCGGAGACGGCGATGCCGGAACCCATCAACCCGGTGCCGACGACACCGACGGTCTCGATCCTGCGCGGCGATACCTTGTCGAGCCCCTCGACCTTGCCGGCGGCACGCTCGGCAAAAAACACGTATCTGAGCGCAGCGGACTCGGTGGAATCGCGCAAACGCAGGAAGGCCGCGCGTTCCTCGCTCAGGCCTTGTTTCAAATCGAGTTCGCCAGCTGCCTTGACGAGGCGAACGGCCTCTGCGGGGGCGGCTTGGCCGCGGGCTTTCGCCAGAACCTTGGCTGCAGCGACGTCCACGGCTGCGGCGTCCGCCGGCGGAACGGCGATCATGCCGGTCCGGTGGAGCGGTTTGGCAGCGCGTTCCTGCACGAAAGCCAGTGCGGCACCTACGGGATCGGCGGCAACGCTGTCGGCAAGGCCAAGCGTCACAGCTTCGGCGGCCTTAACGGCACGCCCGGTTCCGATGAGGTCTATCGCCACGACGATACCGGTCAGACGCGGCAGGCGCTGCGTCCCGCCTGCGCCCGGGACGAGGCCGAGTTTGACTTCGGGGAGGCCGAATGATGCCTTCTCGCCGGCGACGCGGCCATGGCAGGCGAGCGCGAGTTCGCAGCCGCCGCCAAGGGCGGCGCCATTCACTGCGGAGATGACAGGCTTGTCGAAGGTCTCGATGCGCTCGATCACGTCCGGAAGCGTCGGTTCGACCGGTGGTTTGCCGAACTCCCTGATGTCGGCGCCACCGATAAAGGTGCTGCCGGCGCCCGTGATGACCACGCCGCTAATCGTCGGGAGACTGGCCGCATCGTCGAGCGCCGCCATCAGGCGGGAGCGGACATGGGCAGAGAGCGCGTTCACGGGCGGATTGTCGATGGTGACGACCAGAACGCCGCCTTCAATACGAGCGGATACGCTCTCAGAAAATCGGACCTCGGACATGGTGGCAGCCTCAGTCGGGGATGACGGCCGTGGCCTGGATCTCGATCTTTGCGCGGTCCTCGACCAGCGCCACGACCTGCATCGCCGCCATGGCCGGGAAATGCCGGCCGATGATCTCGCGATAGGCCTGGCCGATGCCGCGCAGATTGCCGATATATTCCTGCTTGTCGGTGAAGTACCAGGTCATCGTGGTGATGTGTTGCGGCTCCGCGCCGCCGGCAGCGAGCACAGCGACGACGTTCTTCAGCGTCTGGCGCACCTGCTCGACGAAATCGTCGGTCTCAAACTCGGATTGCGCATTCCAGCCGATCTGGCCGCCGACAAAAACGGTGCGGCCCGTTGCAGCCACGCCGTTGGCGTAGCCGATGGGCTTTGCCCAGCCTTCAGGTTGCAGGATGGTGTGCATCGGTCGTCTCCAGGTGTTGTGTCAGCGCAGCGCGGATGTCGTCCGGCCATGCCAGTGAAGCGTGATTGTCGAGCGAGGTGGCGACGACGCGCTGTTTCGCCGTCCAGAGCACCGTGTCCCTTGCCGAGACCGTATGCTCCATGTCGAGCGACGACCGACCGATGCCGTGGACCTTGAGCGTGAAATCAAGTTCGTCGCCCTGAAAGCCCGGGCGAGTGAAGGTGAGATCGAGGCGCACGGTCGGCACGCCGATCCGCAGCCCGTCGTTCATCGTCTTCCAGGGAAAGCCGAGCGACGCGAAGAAGTCCTCCGTCACCCCGACGAGAATGTTGAGGTAGGACGGGAAATAGGCGATGCCCGAGGGGTCGCAGTCTCCAAAGCGCAGCGGTCTATTGGCCCTAAACATGATCTCGATCTCAGTTCGCGAAGGCGGCGATGCCGGTGATGGCACGACCGAGGATCAGAGCGTGGATGTCGTGCGTGCCTTCGTAGGTGTTGACCACTTCGAGGTTGACGAGATGGCGGGCCACCGGAAACTCGTCCGAAATGCCGTTGCCGCCGAGCATGTCACGGGCAGTCCGGGCGATTTCCAGTGCCTTGCCGCAGGAATTCCGCTTGAGGATCGAGGTCAGCTCGACCGGCGGGTTGCCTTCGTCCTTCATGCGTCCGAGGCGCAGGCATCCCTGCAGGCCAAGGGCAATTTCCGTCGCCATGTCCGCCAGTTTCTTTTGGATCAGCTGGTTGGCGGCGAGCGGCCGGCCGAACTGCTTGCGGTCGATGACGTATTGCCGTGCCGTCTCGTAGCAGGACTCAGCCGCACCGAGGGCGCCCCAGGCGATGCCGAAGCGCGCGGAGTTGAGGCAGGTGAAGGGGCCCTTCAGCCCGGTCACATCGGGCAGCATGTTTTCTTCCGGCACGAACACCTCGTCCATGACGATCTGGCCGGTAATCGATGCCCTGAGACCCACCTTGCCGTGGATCGCCGGCGCGCTGAGCCCCTTCCATCCCTTTTCGAGGATGAAGCCGCGGATCAGACCATCCGCGGTCTTCGCCCAGACGACGAAGACGTCGGCGATCGGCGCATTGGAGATCCAGGTCTTGGAGCCGGAAAGCAGATAGCCGCCATCGACCTTGGTGGCCTTGGTGATCATCGAGCCGGGATCGGAACCATGATCGGGCTCGGTGAGACCGAAGCAGCCGATTTTCGTGCCGGCAATCAGTCCCGGCAGGTATTTGCGTTTCTGGTCCTCGCTGCCGAAGGTATAGATCGGCACGATCACCAGGGAAGACTGGACGCTCATCATCGAGCGGTAGCCGCTGTCGATGCGTTCTACTTCGCGGGCGATCAGACCGTAGGAGACGTAGTTGAGGCCCGCGCCGCCGTGTTCCTCGGAGACCATCGGTCCGAGCAGGCCGAGTTCGCCCATCTCGGCGAAAATCGACGGATCGGTCTTCTCGTGGCGGAAGGCCTCCTGCACGCGCGGCGCCAGTCGGTCTTCGGCAAAACCTTGCGCGGTGCGCCGCACCATGCGTTCTTCTTCGGTCAACTGCGCATCCAGGTTGAATGGATCCTGCCAGTCGAATGACGCCTTCGAACCATGCATGTTCGACATCCCCCTCGTTATCGTCCCGTACCTTTCATCAGCTCGCGGCCGATGATGAGCTTTTGAACCTCGGTCGCGCCCTCGTAGATCCGCAGTGCCCGGATCTCACGATAGAGCCGTTCGGTGATTTCGCCGACGCGCACGCCGCGGCCGCCGAAGAGCTGCAGCGCCTGGTCGATGACCCATTGTGCATTCTCGGTCGCCGTCATCTTGGCCATGGCCGCTTCCCGCGTGGTCGGCCGCTTCTGCACGTCGCGCTGCCATGCCGTGCGGCAGGTCAGAAGGGCGGCGGCGTCGATCGCAGTCGCCATCTCGCCGAGCGTGCTTTGCGCTGTCGGCAAATCGGCAAGGGTTGCGCCGAACATCTTGCGGTTCTTTGCATGCGCCACTGCCTCGTCGAGCGCCCGGCGGGCAAAGCCTGTTGCGGCGGCCGCGACGGAGGGGCGGAAGATGTCGAGCGTGCGCATGGCGATCTTGAAGCCTTCGCCGGGGCTTCCGAGAAGCTGCGACGCCGGGATGCGGCAATTGTCGAAGCGAAGCCGGGCAAGCGGATGCGGCGCAATGGTCTCGATGCGCTCGGCGATCGTGAAACCCGGCGTGTCGGCGAAGACCACAAAGGCGGAAATGCCGCGCGTGCCGGGCGCTTCGCCGGTGCGGGCAAAGACGGTGTAGACGTCGGCGATGCCGCCGTTCGAGATCCAGGTTTTCTCGCCATCGAGCACGAAATGATCGCCCTCGCGTCGCGCACCACAGGCCATCGCTGCGACATCCGAGCCAGCCTCGGGTTCGGAAAGCGCAAAGGCGGAAATCCACTCGCCGCGGCTGACCTTGGGCAGGACGGCCTGCTTCAGTGCCTCGGAACCGGAAAGGCTGATCGCGCCGGTGCCAAGCCCCTGCATGGCGAAGGCGAAATCGGCAAGACCGTCGGTATAGGCAAGCGTTTCGCGGATGAGGCAGAGCGACCGGCTATCGATCTCCTCGCTTGCGCCGCCAAATGCTTTCGGCACGCAATGGCGAAGCACGCCTGCGGCGCCAAGGGCGCTGACGAGGTGTTTGCACGCGGCATCGGCATTTGCGTGATCGATCTCGCCGAGGCCGCCACGGGATACGAAGTCATCCAGCTCCGTAGCAAACGCACGATGACCATCGTCGAAGAACGGCCAGTCGAGATGGTCGCGGGTTGGTGGGCGCAAAGCCGTGTCACGGGAACTCATGCTCAATTCCCTTTGAATTCCGGCTTCGCCTTGGCGGCAAAGGCCTCGAAGGCGCGGCGGAAATCGCCGGTCGCCATGCAGATCGCCTGGGCCTGGGCTTCCGATTCGATCAGCTGGTCGATGCCCATCGCCCATTCCTGGTCGAGCATCTTCTTTGTCATCGCATGGGCGAACCAGGGGCCATCGGCGATGGTGCGTGCGAATTTCTGCGCCTCGGCAAGCAGCGACGCACGCTCGTGCAGGGCGTTGTAGAAGCCCCAGGCATGACCCTCGGGCGCGGTCATGACCCGGCCGGTGAAGAGCAGTTCGGCGGCGCGGCCTTGGCCGATGATGCGGGGAAGAATGCCGCAGGCGCCCATGTCTGCACCCGCGAGCCCAACGCGCGTGAAGAGAAAGGCGGTCTTCGCTTCCGGCGTCGCGACGCGGAAATCGGAAGCCATCGCCAAGATAGCCCCGGCGCCGGCGCAAATTCCGTCCACGGCCGCGATCACGGGTTGGGGGCAGGCGCGGATCTGGCGCACCAGTTCGCCGGTCATGCGGGTGAAATCCAAGAGGTCCGGCATCGACATGCGCGTCAGCGGCTCGATGATTTCGAAGACGTCGCCGCCGGAGGAGAAGTTGTCGCTGGCGCCGGTCAGCACCACGGCGCGCACGTCGCTGGCGCGGGCAAGCGACCGGAAGAGGTCGCAAAGCTCCTCGTAGCTCTCGAAGGTCAGCGGGTTCTTCTTTTCCGGACGGTTGAGCGTGATCGTCGCGACCCGGCCGTCCGCGTCCGTTTCGAACAGGAAGTGCTTGGCCTTGTAGTCCTTAAAGGCGCGCTTCTTGGCCTGCATCGGGTTTGTCATCTCTATCCTCCGAGAACTTCGCCACCGGCAACGGCGATCGCCTGGCCGGTGATTGCGGTCGCTCTTTCCGACACCAGCCAGGAGACCGTGTCTGCCACCTCATCCGGGGTCACCAGGCGCCCTTGCGGATTGGAACGGGCAAGGCTGGCACGTGCCTCCTCGCGCGAACGACCGGTCTTCTCGCTGATCGTGTCGAGTGCGCCATCGATCAGCGGCGTGTCGGTGAAACCCGGGCAGACGGCATTGACGGTCACGTCGGTTCGCGCCAGCTCGAGTGCCAGAGCGCGCGTCAGCCCGACGACGCCGTGCTTCGATGCGCAATAGGCAGATACATAGGCATAGCCGGTGAGGCCCGCCGTGCTTGCGACATTGACGATGCGGCCGTTGCCGGCCCGGCGCACGGAGGCAAGGGCTGCCTGCGTTACGAGAAAGACGCCGGTGAGGTTGATCGAGATTACCCGCTGCCAGAGCGCGAGATCGGTCTTCTCGAACGGCGCCGAGGGCGCTTCGCCGGCGCAGTTGACGAGAACGGCGATCTCTCCGCTCTTGGCAATCGCAGCCGCAATGCCTTGCTCGATGGCGGACGGGTCGGTCACGTCAAACCCATGGTGGACGTGGGCTTCGCCGCCCGATGAGAGAATCTCTGCTCGCACGGCTTCCAGCGGTGCTGCGCGTCGCCCGGCAAGGCTGACGATATGGCCGTCGGCGGCAAGCGCAAGCGCGATCGCCTTGCCGATCCCGCTGCCCGCGCCTGTGACAAGGGCGTGCCTCTTGCTCATGGCTTGCCCGCCGTCGTTGCCGCACGCGCCAGATTGTTCACATATTGCGCGCGGGCGGAGTGGTACTGCTTGGGCCAGGGCTGATCGTCATAGCCGATCTTTGCCGCCTCATGCATGACGAAGGATGGGTCGGCCAGATGCGGGCGGGCAATCGCGCAGAGGTCGGCGCGACCGGCAGCGATGATGGAATTGGCGTGGTCGGCCTCGGATATCGCCCCGACGGCAATCGTCGCGACCTGGATCTCGTTGCGGATCTTGTCGGAAAAGGGTGTCTGGAACAGGCGGCCGTAGACCGGCTTTTCCTCTTTCACCACCTGACCGGAGGAGCAGTCGATCATGTCGGCGCCGGCCTCCTTGAACAGGCGGGCAAAGATCGCCGCGTCCTCGGGCGTGTTGCCGCCTTCGTGCCAGTCATGCGTCGAAAGGCGCACCGACATCGGCCGATCCTCGGGCCAGGCCTTGCGGACCGCATGGAACACCTCGAGTGGGAAGCGGGCGCGAGCCGCATGGTCGCCGCCATATTCGTCCGTGCGAAGGTTGGTGAGCGGCGACAGGAAGCTCGACAGCAGGTAGCCGTGCGCCACGTGCAGTTCGAGGATGTCGAAGCCGAGATCGCGGGCCCGTTCGGTAGCGTGCACGAAGTCCGCGATGACGCGGTCCATGTCGGCACGCGTCATTTCGCGCGGCGTGTCCGAATGCTTGAGATAGGGCAGGGCAGACGCCGAGATGAGCGGCCAGGCGCCTTCGCTCAAGGGCTGGTCGATGCCCTCCCAGGCGAGCTTGGTTGCGCCCTTGCGTCCGGCGTGGCCGAGCTGGATGCCGATCTTGGCGGGTGTCTGCTGGTGCACGAAATCGACGATCCGCTTGAAGGCATGCGCCTGCTCGTCGTTCCAGAGACCGAGGCATCCGGGCGTGATGCGGGCATCGGCCGATACGCAGGTCATTTCCGGGAAAACGAGAGCGGCGCCCCCCATGGCGCGCGCGCCGAGATGCACCAAGTGGAAATCGTTCGGCACGCCATCGGTCGCCGAATACATCGCCATCGGCGAAACGACGATGCGGTTCTTCAGCGTCAGGCCGCGGAGCTTGAACGGCGTGAACATCGGCGGCGGGACCGTGCCGTTTGCGGCCGGCTCGACGCCGGCGCGTTCGGCAAACCAGCGCTCGAAGCCTTCAAGCCAGTCCTTGTCGCGGAGGCGAAGGTTCTCGTGGCTGATGCGTTGCGAGCGGGTCAGCATCGAATACATGAACTGCTCGGGCTCCAGCGTATCGGCATAACGCGTGCCGGCGACTTCGAACCACTCCATGGCATTGCGGGCCGCATTCTGGATGCGGGCGACATCGACCCGGCGTACCTCCTCGTAAGCAGCGAGAACGGCGGGGATATTGGCCTTGTCGTGGCCGAGAATGTCGAACTGCCGGGTGAGCTCGATGGCGTCGTCGATCGCAAGCTTGGTGCCTGAGCCGATGGCGAAATGGGCTGTATGGGCGCTATCGCCCATCAGAACGACGTGGCTGCGGCCGTTGAAATGGCTCCACTTCTCGCAGATCAGCCGACCGAAATTCAGCCAGGCCGAGCCACGCAAATGGCGCGCATTGGTCATCAGCTTGTGGCCGTCGAGGGTCCCGGCAAAGAGCTTTTCGCAGAATTCGATCGACTGCTGCTGGTCCATCTGGTCGAGACCATGGGCCCTAAAGACGTCATCGGTGGTCTCGACGATGAAGGTCGAGGTGTTTTCGTCGAAGCGGTAGATGTGCGCCTGGAACCAGCCATGTTCGGTGCGCTGGAAATCGAAGGTGAAGGCGTCGAACTGTTTGTTCGTGCCGAGCCAGACATAGCGGTTCGGCCGAACGACCATATCGGGCTGGAATACGTCGGCGTATCTGTTGCGGATGCGCGAATTGACGCCGTCGGAGGCGATGATCAGATCCGCGTCGGCGAACTGCTCGTCGCTCTCGACATCCTGCTCGAACACCAGTTCGACGCCGAGTTCGAGGCAGCGCTCCTGAAGGATGTTGAGCATCTTCTTGCGGCCGATGCCGACGAAGCCGTGGCCGGTCGTCCTGATCTTGCGGCCCTTGAAGACCAGCTCGATATCGTCCCAATGGTTGAAGGAGATCTCGATCGCCTCGGCTGTCTCCGGATCCCATTGGCGCATCGATTGCATGGTTGCGTCCGAGAAGACGACGCCCCAGCCGAAGGTGTCGAAGGCGCGGTTCCGCTCGACCACGGTTACGTGGTGTTCCGGGTGCTGGCGCTTCATCAGCAGCGCGAAATAGAGCCCGGCTGGCCCGCCACCGATACAGACGATCCGCATGTCGTTCTCCTCCCGAGTTCCGGCTGCGTGGGTCGCTGTCGAGATGCCGTTGGCCGTCATCCCGGACTGCTGGGAACAAGGTGGACTCGTTCGGGAGAAATTTCAAGCTTAAAATTGTTTTGGGTCGACGTGATGCCTATACGCGCGTTCAGACGACGGCGCGTGGTCATCACGCCGCTCTATGCTCTTGGGAAAAGGGAAGAGTGTTGCCCTCAGGAGTTGCGGGCCAGGGAAGCGATAACGGACCGCTTGAGCTTGGCAAGCTCGTCCATCAGCACGCCACCGTCCTGCGGTGAAACACCCGCGAACAGGTCGGAGATCCAATCGGCATGGGTTGCTGCCATCTTCTCGAATTCGGCGCGGCCGAAGGGGGTCAACGCGATGACCTGCACGCGGCGATCCGTCGGGAGCGTCGTGCGGCTGATGTGGCCGCTCTCGGTCAAGCGCTCCACCAGCACCGTAATGTTGCCGGGCGAAACCATCATGCGCTTCGAAACTTCGCCCAGCACCATGCCGTCAGGGGCGCGTTCGAGCTGGGCCATCAGGTCGAAGCGCGGCAAGGTCGAATCGAATTCTTCCCGAAGCCGGCGACGAATCTCGCTCTCGACCAGCGTCGAGCAGGTCAGCAGGCGCAGCCAGAGCCTGAGCTCGGCGCGGTGATCGCCTGGAGCTTCGAGCGCCTTGGTCTCGCCATCCACCCATTCCGGCGAAGTATCGAACTTGTCTTCACCCATCATTGCAAACGCCCGCTTCTTTTCCTGCGCCTTGGCAGGCACTTCCCTGTCTCTTTGCTTTTTAGAGACGTTTCCGGCTCTTGGACAGGCTGTCACGCGCCGTCATTTGGACGCATGCCGCGGCAACAGCGCTGCAGGGCGGCCGCCATCTTCGGACTGGTCGTAGACATTGACCGTAAAGCCGATGTGGTCGGTCATCAGCTTTCGGGCGCGGTCGACGTCGCGGTCGAGTGCGGCCTCCATCAATTCCGTATGATGCTCTATCGCCATCGCGTCCTGCAAGGCGGCAACCGCTTCCTCGTAGCCCTCGCTCATCCCTGCCGCAGCGCGCAGTGTGGGGGCAAGGCTCAGGAATCGGTGGTGGCGGCGGAGCTGGTCGGAGATCGTCGCCTGGAAGCGGGAAAGCCAGCTCGATCTCGCCGCACCGATCAGCGCGGTGTGAAAGGCGGCATGCTTCTCGTCCCACTCGTCGATCTCGCTTTCGGAGACGTTTTCGACGGCAATCTTGCAGCGCGACAAGCGATAGTGGGCGGTGACGACGGCGGACTCCCATGCGCTGTCACCATTTTCGATCGACTCGATGAGCAGCGGAATTTCGACGACCTGCCGCGCTCGGGTGAGGTCGTCGAGCGCCTCTCGCGAGACCGGCGCGACGGCAAAGCCGCGATTGCTGATGGCCGTGACAAGACCCTCCGCTTCCAGCCGCGACAGCGCTTCGCGCAGAGGCGTCCAGCCGATCCCGTAGCTTTCGCGCAGCGCGCTCAGCTTCATCGGTGCGCCGGGCTGCAGCCGCGTCGCCAGAATGTCGCGGCGGAGCAACCGGTAGGCCGATTCGGTTTTGGTCGACTGTTCGTGGTCTTGCATCAAGTTCCCTTAACGCCCGCATCGGATCGCAACAATTATATATAGTTCTGCGGCTCAGATGAAAATATATATATTTATTTGACAAGACCTCCGACCGTCGCCATCATCCACGCACGCCGCCGAGGAGGGCGGTAACGCTCGTCAAATTCTGGGAGGGATGTATGAGCAGGCTTAAGAGCACTTGGCTTTCGGGGTTGGTCGTCGCCGGCGCAATGGCGTGGGGGCTGGGAACGGCTGCCGCTGATCCGATCCGCATCGGCATCGCCAACTTCGGCGAACATCCACAACTGAGCGCGTCGATCGCCGGCTTCAAGAAGGCGCTGGCTGAAAACGGCTTCGTCGAAGGCAGCGACGTCGTCTACACCGAGAGCCACACCAATTTCGACGCCTCGCTGGTTCCGCAGATGATTGCCAAGCTGCAGGCCGAACAGCCGAAACTGATCTACACCATCACCACGCCGGTCTCGCAGATCGCCAAGAAGGCGCTCGCCGGCTCCGGCATCCCGGTTGTCTTTTCTGCCGTCACCGATCCGGTGGCCGCCAAGCTCGTTCCGTCCTGGGAGGCCGGTGACGAGGGGATGACCGGTGCGACGGACCTTCAGGACGTTGGCGCCGTGATGGCCTTTACCCGCAAGCTGCTGCCCGAAGCCAAGCGCTTCGGCGTGCCCTATAACCCGGGCGAGGCGAACGACACGGCGCTGCTCGACAAGATCAAGGAAGCCGCACCTGCCGCCGGCTTCGAAGTCGTCGCTGTCGGCGTCGACAACGTCAACGACATTCAGCAGCGCATCGCCTCCTTCGCCGGCAAGGCCGACGTGATCTACACGCCCGCATCCAACCTGCTGCAGCCGGCAATCGGTGCCGTTTCTGCGGCGGCACGCCAGGCAGAGATCCCGATCGTCAATTCCGACGATGGCGCCGTCCGCGATGGCGTCGTGCCGGCAAGCTTTGCCGTCAACTACGAGCAGGTCGGCGTCAATGCCGGCAAGATCGCTGCGGAAATCCTCAAAGGCAAGGACCCGAAGGCCATCGCGCCGTCGCGCCCGAGCTATGAAGACCACGCGCCGCTGATCTCGAAAAAGGCGACGGCCGCCTTCGGCATCGAAGTGCCGGCAGCGCTCGCCACCGACTGCAGCTGCGTCGTCGACTGATCTCCAATTGGTCTCAACAGTGGCGGCGCCGGGAGCGCCGTCACTCCACGGATAGGGGGAGCCAATGCTGGAAATCAGATCGGCCCGCAAGGTTTTCTACAAGGGGCAGGCAGACGAGAAGGTCGCGCTCGACGGCCTCAAACTCAGCCTCGCCACAGGCGAATTCGGTGTCGTCATCGGCTCGAACGGCGCCGGCAAGAGCAGCATGCTCAACGCCATCTCCGGCGCGCTCGTGCTCGATAGCGGCCAGGTCGTCATCAATGGCGACGACGTGACGGCCATGCCCGTGCACAAGCGTGCCATGCGGCTTGCCCGCGTTTTCCAGGACCCGATGCGCGGCACCGCCGCCAGCATGACGGTGGCGGAAAACATGTTGCTCGCCGAACTGCGCAGCAACAAGCGCACCCTGCGTCGCGGGCTGAATACGACGCGGCTCGCCACCTACAAGGAACGGCTGTCGCTGCTAGGCCTTGGCCTCGAAAACCGTCTCGATACGCGGGTGGAGCTTCTGTCCGGCGGACAGCGGCAGTCGCTGTCGCTGATCATGGCGGTCGGCGGTGAGCCGGAACTGCTGCTGCTCGACGAGCATACCGCAGCACTTGATCCCCGCACCGCCGATATCGTCATGCAGGCAACGATCCGCGCGGTCGAGGCGCTGAAGCTGACGACGCTGATGGTGACACACAACATGCAGCATGCGGTGGACTTCGGCCACAAGGTGATCATGCTCGATGCCGGGCGCGTCCGCCTCGAGATCGACGGCAAGGAAAAGGCCCAGACGACCGTGCCTGAGCTGATCGGCCATTTCTCCGTCAAAACCGACCGCATGTTCCTGGCGAGCTGACGATCATGGATATTCTTCAAAACACCATCGCGAGCTTCGTCTCGCTCGTTCCCGTCACTCTGGCGCAGAGCCTGATCCTCGCCTTCGTGGTGCTCGGGATCATGATCCCGTTCCGCATGTTGAGCTTCCCGGATCTGACCAGCGAAGGCGCGTTTCCGCTCGGCGGCTGCGTCTGCGGCGTGCTGATGGCGGCGGGGATGTCGCCGCTGGCCGCGATCGCCATCGCGCTCGTCGCCGGCTTCGTTGCCGGCTGCTGCACGGCTTTCATCCACCTGCGGTTCCGGATCCACACCCTGCTCGCCGGCATCCTGATGATGACGATGCTCTATTCGATCAATCTGCGCATCATGGGCCGGTCGAACCTCTCGGTCTTCGGCGCAACGACGGTGTTCGACTGGGCGCCGGGGTTGCAGCCGGGCTTCCCGGCAAGCAAGATTGTCGTTGCCGGTTTGATCGCGCTCGTTGTCTTCTTCGTGCTCTATCATTTCTTCCGCACCGAGAAGGGCACCGCCGTCCGTGCCGTCGGCGCCAACCCTGATATGGCCGAAGCGCAAGGCATCAACGTCTGGCTGGCGACGATCGGCGGTGTCGGGCTTGCCGGCGCGTTTTCCGCAGGCAGCGGTGCGCTGATGGTGCAGTCGCAGGGCTTCGCCGACGTCAACATGGGCCTCGGCATCCTGATCAACGGCCTTGCGGCGCTCATGATCGGCGAGGCGATCGTCGGCAAGCAAAGCGTGCTGCGCCAGCTCGCGGCCCCCTTTGTCGGTGCGATCGTCTACTACCAACTCGTTTCCTTCTGCCTGGCGGCCGGTATGCCACCGCCGGACCTGAAACTTGCGACCGGCCTGTTCGTTCTCGCCATGCTGGCTCTTCCGAGCCTCAAGCGAAGCCGCGGACCGGCACCTGCCCGCGAAACCGTTCGCGAATAGATGAGGACCACCTTCATGAATGCAGTTCCTGATTTTGCTGCGATCGAGGCGATGGATGCGGCCGATGTGCTGCGTCCGATGCGCGAGCGTTTCATCTTGCCGCCGAACCTGATCTACCTGGACGGCAACTCGCTTGGCGTCGCCTCGACCGCCGCTTTCGACGAACTTCGCAAGGCCGCGACCGAGGAATGGGGGCAGGATCTCATCCGCAGCTGGAACACGGCCGGGTGGTTCGAGATGCCGCTTGCGCTCGGTGACCGGGTCGGGCGGCTGATCGGGGCGGCCGCCGGCCAGACTGTCGTTTGCGATACGACGTCGATCAACATCTACAAGGCCCTGCACGCGGCCGTGGCGCTGCGGCCCGATCGCTCTGTCATCGTCAGCGAAGGCGGCAGTTTCCCGACGGACCTCTACATGGCCGAGGGCGTGGTTTCGACGCGCTCGGGCGCTTCGTTGCGGCTCGAAGGGGTCGATGCGCCCGATATCGAGGACCTGATCAACAGCGACGTTGCCGTGGTTCTGGTCAACCATGTCAACTACAAGTCCGGTGAACTGCGCGACATGGCGGCGCTGACACGCAAGGCGCATGAGCATGGCGCGCTGGTCATCTGGGATCTCTGCCATACCGCCGGCGCCCTGCCTGTCGATCTCGATGGCGCCAATGTCGATTTTGCCGTCGGCTGCACCTACAAGTACCTGAACGGCGGTCCTGGCGCGCCTGCCTTCATCTATGCCGCGACCCGTCATCACGGCGATATCCGCCAACCGCTCACCGGCTGGTGGGGCCATGCCCGCCCCTTCGCCTTCGAGAAGCACTATGCGGCCGGCGAGGGCATCCGTCGTTTCCTCTGCGGCACGCAGCCGATCCTGTCGCTGCGGGCGCTGAAGGGCGCGCTCGACGTCTGGGACGAAGTCGACATGAACCAGTTGCGCGAGAAGAGCATCCGGCTCACCGATCTCTTCATCACGCTCGTCGAGGCGAAATGCGCTGCCTACGGCCTGGAACTCGAGAGCCCGCGCGACGGGACAAAACGCGGAAGCCAGGTTTCGTTCAGCCATCCGAACAGCTACGAGATCATGCAGGCGCTCATTGCCCGTGGCGTCATCGGCGATTTCCGCGCCCCCACGACGATGCGCTTCGGCTTCACGCCGCTCTATGTGAGCTATGCCGATGTTTGGCGGGCGGTCGGAATCCTTGAAGAGATCCTTCTCACGGGCGCATGGCAGGACGCGCGCTTTGCGGTCCGCGCAGCCGTGACCTGATCTCGATGGTGGACTGCGGGCGGTCTGCCGTCCGGAGTCGAAAGCCGAGTCATAGGTCGCGATCCGCACGCCCGAACGCGTGAGGCAGACAGGAGACTTCGCAATGACTGCGCCGCAGCGCCCGACACCGGACGAAATCGCGGACGCTCGCGGCCGCATCGCTCCCCACTTCGCGCGAACCCCGCTGGTGCGGCTCGACCTTGGGTTCCCGGACCGCCAGATCTTTCTGAAACTGGAGACGCTCTCTCCGATCGGCGCCTTCAAGCTTCGCCCGGCGCTGAACGCACTCTTGTCGCGTGATCCGGCCGATCTGCAAAACGGCATGGCCGTCACCAGTTCCGGCAACATGGCCTATGGCATGGCCTGGGCCGCCCGCCTCATCGGTGTGCCGATGGTGGCCTACATGTATCGCGGCGCGCCGCAGACGAAGATCGACGGCGTGCGCGAGCTTGGCGGCGAGGTGCGCTTCGTCAGTACCGCGACCTGGTGGGACTACATTACCGATGCGGCCCGTCCGGATGCGCCGGAACTGCTGATCAATCCGGTGACCGATCAGGCGGTGCTTGCCGGCAACGGCTCCATCGGCATGGAAATCATCGAGGACTTGCCCGATGTCGACGTGGTGCTCACCCCCTATGGTGGCGGCAGCATGACGACCGGGGTCGCAAGCGCTGTCAAGGCCACTTCCGACCGTTGCCGTGTCTTCGCCGCCGAGGATGACAGCGCCGCTCCGGTTTCGGCGGCACTTGCGGCGGGACGGATCGTGACGATCGAGACCCGCCCGTCGTTCATCAAGAGCATCGGCGCGCCATCGCTTGTGCCGCAGCTTTGGCCAGTGGCACGGGAACTCATCGACGGGGCGATTGCCGTCAGCCCGGCCCAGGTGACCGATGCGATGCGGCTTCTGTTCAAAAAGGCCAAAGTCGTCGCCGAGGGGGCAGGGGCCGCCTCGCTCGCCGCCGCGATCTCGCGGCCCGACCTGACCGGAAACATCGTCTGCGTCATCTCGGGCGGCAACATCGACGCGGCTGCCTATTCCGTGGTCCTTGGCGGCGGCATTCCCTCGGCCTGAACGGCAAGCTCAGACGCCGAGATAGCGGTCCTGAAGTGCCGGTGTCAGCGCTGCCGGCGATCCTTCGAACACCGTCGCACCCTTTTCCAGGACGAAGCAGCGGTCGGCCACCGGAAGCAATTCCGAAAGCGTCTTGTCGACGACGAGGATCGATTGGCCGGCGACCTTCAGCGTGCGGATCGCCGACCAGATGTCCTGCCGGATCACCGGCGCAAGCCCCTCGGTTGCCTCGTCGAGAATGATCAGGCTAGGATTGGTCATCAGCGCCCGGCCGATGGCAAGCATCTGCTGCTCGCCGCCCGAAAGCGTGTTGGCATATTGGTCACGCCGTTCGCCGAGACGGGGGAAGAGCGCGACCACTTTCTCGAAGGTCCACTCGCTGCCGCGGGCCGTGGCAACCAGGTTCTCCATGACGGTGAGATTGGGAAAGCAGCGCCGTCCTTCGGGCACGAGGCCCAGGCCGAGTCTCGCTATCCGGTGCGGTCGCATGCCCGAGATCACCTTGCCGGCGAAGCTGATCGCGCCGGAGCGCGGCCGCACGAGGCCGAGGATCGAGTTGATCGTCGTCGTTTTGCCCATGCCGTTGCGGCCCATGAGCGCGACCACCTCGCCCTCCCGCACATCGAGATTGACGCCGAAGAGTGCCTGCGATGCGCCGTAGAAGGTTTCGAGACCTTTCAGTTCGAGCAGGCTCACGCGGCTTCTCCCAAATAGGCGCGGCGAACGTCCGGATCGCTGCGGATTTCATCGACCGTGCCTGTTGCGATGATGCGGCCATAAACGAGCACGGAAATGCGATCCGCAAGCGCAAAGACCGCGTCCATGTCGTGTTCCACCAGCAGCATCGGCGCTTCATGGCGCAAGCCGTCGAGCAACGTCGTCAGCCGCTTGGAACCTTCCGGCCCCATGCCGGCCATCGGTTCATCGAACAGAAACGCCTTCGGCGAAAGCGCCAGCGCGATGGCGATTTCGAGCTGGCGGCGCTCGCCGTGGGAAAGCTCTGCCGCCGGCACATGGGCGCGCGCGGCGAGGTCCACACGCTCGAGCATCGCCATTGCCGGCTCGGTCAGGTCCCTATCGCTCGTAACCTGGCGGAAGAAGCGGAAGCTGCTGCCTTGCCGCGCCTGCACCGCCAGCATGACGTTGCGAAGCGCTGAGAACTCCTGCGCCAGCGACGAAATCTGGAAGCTGCGCGCAAGGCCGAGCCTCGCGCGGGCTGCCATGTCGAGCCCGCTGATATCCTCGCCGAGAAAGCGGATGCTGCCGCTGTCGGCCTTGAGCGAACCGGCGATCTGGTGGATCAGCGTGCTTTTTCCGGCACCGTTCGGACCGATCAGCGCATGGATCTGTCCCGGACGAAGCTCAAGGCTGACCCCGTCGGTCGCCTTGAGGGCGCCGAAGGATTTGCGGAGATCGCGGATTTCGAGAACAGGCTCAGACATGGCGCGGCTTTCCGGAGAGAAGGCCCAGCAGCCCGCCGCGTGCAAAAAGCACGATGCCGAGCAGGATGAGGCCGAGGAAGAACTGCCAGCGCTCGGTGATACCGCCGAGCACATATTCGAAGAAGACGAAGATCATCGCGCCGGCGACGGGGCCGAACAGGCGGCCCTTGCCGCCGAGGATGATCAGCACGATCAGTTCGCCCGACATGTGCCAGGAGAGCATGGAGGGCCCGACGAAGCGATTGAGGTCGGCATAGAGCGCGCCGGCAAATCCGGTGATCATGGCCGAGGCGGCAAACGCGACGAGCCGAATATTGAAGGGCGCGATGCCGACGGCGGCAAGGCGGATTCCATTCTGTCTCGCCGCCTGCAGGGCGCTGCCGAAGCGCGAACCCTCGACCACGCGGAACAGGAGAAGTGCGGCCATGAGTGCCGCATAGCAGATCAGGAAATAGGGCAGGGGCTTGGCGGTGTTGACGCCGGGAAAGGCGTTGCGCACCGACATCGAGAGACCATCTTCGCCGCCATAGGCCGGCCAGGAGATCGCGAAATAGTAGATCATCTGCGCGAAAGCGAGCGTGATCATGATGAAATAGACGCCTGATGTGCGCAGGCTGATCGCGCCGATCGGCAGCGCGATGAGGCCGGCAACCGCCACGGCCGCTATCCAGATGAGCGGCATCGACGTTGTCGCCGGAATGCCGGCAAACAGCGGCTCGCCATTGAAGGCGTGGGTGGCGAGGATGCCGGCGACATAACCGCCAAGGCCGAAGAAGGCTGCGTGGCCGAAGGACAGCAGCCCGCCGGACCCGAGCGCCAGGTTGAGGCCGACGGCGGCAAGCGCCAGGACGACGACGCGGGTCGCGAGCGTCACATAGAAGGGTTCGCCCATGCCGGCGGCGACAAGCGGTGCGCCGAGAAGCAGAAGGGCAAGCAGCAGGTTGACGGTGGTTTCGCGGCTCATCTTGACCTCACGACTGTGCCGAAAACAGGCCGCTCGGCCGGAAAGCGAGGATGAGGGCCATGACCACATAGATCAGCATCGAAGCGAGCGCCGCGCCAATCGTAGTCGCCTGCGATGCGGGCATGGTGAGCGCCAGGACCGATGGGAGCAGGAAGCGGCCCATCGTGTCGACGACGCCGACGATGACAGCGCCGACAAGCGCGCCCTTGATGGAGCCGATGCCGCCGATGACGATGACGACGAAAGCGAGGATGAGCACCGGCTCGCCCATGCCGACCTGCACCGACTGCAGCGCGCCGACCAGGGCGCCGGCAAGACCCGCGAGTGCCGCGCCGAGCGCAAAGACGACCGTGTAGAGCGTGCCGATGTCGACGCCGAGCGCGCCGATCATCTCGCGGTCGGATTCGCCCGCGCGGATGCGCATGCCGAGCCGCGTCCTGGCGATCAGCAGATAGAGACCGATGGCAACCGCGATGCCGACACCGATGATCGCCAGCCGATAGAGCTGGTACTGGCCGCCGCCGGGCAGAGGCACCGCGCCCTGCAGCATGGGCGGTATGTCGAGATAGAGCGGGAAGGAGCCGAAGAGCCAGCGCGCGCCCTCGGACAGGATCAGGATCAGTGCGAAGGTGGCGAGCACCTGGTCGAGATGGTCACGATCATAGAGCCTGCGGATGACGGCAACCTCGATGATTGCACCGACGCCCGCGGCTGCCGCAAGACTGGCGATCAGGCCGATCCAGAAGGAGCCGGTGGCGGCGGCGACCGTGGCGCAGGCGAAGGCGCCGATCATGTAGAGCGAGCCGTGGGCAAGGTTGATCAGGCCCATGACCCCGAAAATCAGGGTCAGGCCGGCGGCCATTAGAAACAGCATGACGCCGAGCTGTAGCCCGTTGAGCAGTTGTTCGATCAGGAGTGCGGTGAACAAGAGGTCGGTCCAAGCTTGATGTCGGGATGACGCGGGTCATCGACCGGATGGCGGCGTCACGGCCGCGCATCCGGGCAACGACGGGTGCGAGCGTTACATGCTGCACTTGTCGGCGTAGGCGTCCTTGTGGTCTTCGAAGGCGGTGGCGATGATCTTGTTGGTCAGGACGCCATCGTCTTCCTTCACCACCTCACGAACGTAGATGTTCTGGATCGGGTGGTTGTTGTTGTTGAAGGTGAACTTGCCGCGCACCGACTTGAAGTCCGCCGCCTTGAGCGCCGCGCGGAAGGCGTCCTTGTCCTTGACGCTTGCCTTCGATAGCGCGGCGAGGATCAGGTTTGCTGTATCCCAGCTTTGTGCGGCGTAGATCGAGGGCAGGCGCTTGTACTCGGCCTTGAAGGCCTCCACGAACTTCTTGTTGGCTTCGTTGTCGAGGTCCTTGGACCAGGTCGCTGAGTTCTTGACGCCAAGGGCAGCGTCGCCGATCGCCGGCAGGACGTCCTGGCTGAAGGAGAAGCCCGGGCCCATGACCGGGATGTTCACGCCCGACTGCGCATATTGCTTCATGAAGGCGATGCCCATGCCGCCGGGCAGGAAGAAGTAGACGGTATCGGCGCCGGAGGCGCGGATCTGGGCGATTTCGGCGGCATAATCCGTCTGGCCGACCTGCGTGTAGATCTCGCCGGCAAGAGCGCCCTTGTAGTAGCGCTTGAAGCCGGTCAGCGCGTCTTTGCCGGCCGGATAGTTGGGCGCCAGGATGAAGGCGTTCTTGTAGTCCTTGTTGGCGTATTGCCCCATCGCCTCATGGAAATTGTCGTTCTGGTAGGCGACGTTGAAATAGTTCGGGTTGCAGTTCGCACCGGCCAGTGCCGAAGGACCGGCATTCGGTGAGAGATAGATCACGTCCTGCGCGACCGCGTTCGGCACGACCGCCATGGCGAGATTCGACCAGATGATGCCCGTCATCAGGTCGACCTTGTCGCCCTGGATCATCTTCTCGGCGATCTGAACCGCAAGTTCCGGCTTCTGGGCATCGTCCTCGATCACCAGCTCCACGTCCTTGTTGCCCGACTGTTTGATTGCCAGCGTGAAGGCGTCGCGCATGTCGATGCCGAGGCCGGCGCCGCCGCCCGAAAGCGTGGTGATGACGCCGATCTTCACCGGCTCGGCATGGGCAAGGCTCGACGTCGCAAGCGAGAGGCCAAGAAGGCTCGCTGCCAGAATGCGGTTCATGCTGTTCTTCTCCTAATAGGTTCCCTTATGAGTTGTGTTCTATCAGAGACCCGTGCGCACGTGCCAGAGCTCTGGGAAGAGTTCCACTTCGAGCATCTTCTTCAGATAGGACGCGCCGGATGTACCCCCGGTTCCGCGCTTCAGGCCGATGATGCGCTCGACCGTCGTGACGTGATTGAAGCGCCATCGGCGGAAATAGTCCTCGAAATCGACCAGCTTCTCGGCGAGTTCATAGAGCATCCAGTAGCGCTCCGGGTCGCGGTAGACGGTCTGCCACGCCGCAAAGACCTTGTCGCTTTCCACGCGCGTTTCGCGCCAATCGGTCTTGCTCGTTTCGTCCCCGACGTCGAAGCCGTTGCGCGAAAGCAGCCGGATCGCTTCGTCGTAGAGCGACGGCGCGGCCAGGATCGCCTCGAGCTTTTCCATGATGTCGGGACGGTGCGCGTGTGGGCCGAGCATGGCGACGTTGCGGTTGCCGGCGAGAAATTCGATCGCCCGGTATTGCCACGACTGGAAGCCGGAGGATTGGCCGAGCGATTCGCGGAACGTGGTGTATTCGCTGGGCGTCATCGTGCGCAGCACGTCCCAGGCGCTGTTCAACTGTTCGAAGATGCGCGCCACGCGCGTCAGCATCTTGAAGGCGGGTTCCAGCCGGTCGTCGCGGATCGAGCGGACTGCGGCGTTGATCTCGTGCAGCGCGAGCTTCATCCAGAGCTCCGACGTCTGATGCTGGATGATAAACAGCATCTCGTCATGGGCCTTGGAAAGCGGCTCCTGTGCGTCCAGCACCTTCTCCAGCATGAGATAGTCGCTGTAGGACATGCGTCCCTTGAACGACATCTGGGCGCCTTCTTTCGAAGGATCGTATGATTTGCTCATGGTTTTAGTTCTCCGAGCGCAATCGGAACCGCTGGATCTTGCCCGTGGCTGTCTTCGGCAGGCTCTCCAGGAATTTGACCGATCGCGGATATTTGTAAGGCGCGATCGTCGCCTTGACATGATCCTGCAGGCGCTTGATCGTCGCGTCGTCGGCCGAGACGCCTGAAATCAACACGACATAGGCTTCGACGATCTGGCCGCGTTCGGCATCGGGGGCACCGACGACGGCGCATTCCGCGACTTCCGGGTGCGAGATCAACGCCGCCTCGACCTCGGGGCCGGCGATGTTGTAGCCGGCGGTAACGATCATGTCGTCCGAGCGGGCGGCGAAATGGAAGAAGCCGTCTTCGTCCTGGTAGAAGGCGTCGCCGGTCAGGTTCCAGCCGTCGCGGACATAATCGCGCTGGCGGGCGTCCGCCATATAGCGGCAGCCGGTCGGGCCGCGCACCGCGAGCTTGCCGACCGTACCGCGAGGGACCTCCCGCATCTCGTCATCGACGATCCGGGCTTCGTAGCCACCGACCGGCTTGCCGGTCGAGGCGGCCTTGCGGTCTTCGAAGCGGTTGGAAATGAAGATATGCAGCATCTCTGTCGCGCCGATCCCGTCGAGGATCGGCTTGCCGGTTTTTTCCGTCCACTCCTCGAAGACAGGCCCCGGCAGCGTTTCGCCCGCCGAGATCGCTACCCGGAGCGACGAAAGGTCGGCACCGTTGTCCATCGCCTTCATCATCGCCCGATAGGCGGTCGGAGCGGTAAACGAGATCGTTGCTTTGTACTTCTCGATGATCTCCACCATGTTGGCGGGCGTCGCGTGCTCGAGCAGCGTTGCCGCCGCGCCGAAACGCAAGGGGAAGATGGCAAGGCCGCCGAGACCGAAGGTGAAGGCGAGCGGCGGTGAGCCGACGAAGACATCGTCGGGTGTCACCCCGAGCACCTCCCTGGCATAGCCGTCGGCAATAACAAGGAGATCGCGATGGAAGTGCATGGTTGCCTTCGGGACCCCTGTCGTGCCCGAGGTGAAACCGAGAAGGGCGACGTCGTCACGACCGGTGTGTACCGCTTCGAAGACCACAGACTTGTCGAGCGCAATGCGGTCGAGTTCGGCGTCGTGGTTTGCTGTCCCGTCGAAGCCGACGACCTGCTTCAGGTAGCGACTGTCCTTGGCGCAGGCGATCATCTCGTCCATCAGGCGGGTATCGCAAAGCGTCAGGCTGACCTCTGCCTTGTCGACGATCTTGGTCAGTTCGCCGGCTCTGAGCATCGGCATGGTGTTGACGACCACGGCGCCGGCCTTGGTGGCCGCCAGCCAACAGGCGACCATGGCCGGATTGTTGGCCGAGCGGATGAGCACACGGTGTCCAGGCTTCACGCCGTAGTTTTCGACGAGGGCATGGGCGAGCCTGTTCGTCCAGTCGGACAGCTCCTTGTAGGTTCGCCGGCGCCCGTTGCCGATCAGCGCGGTATGGTCGCCAAAACCCTTGGCGACCATGGCATCCGTCAATTCGACGGCGGCGTTGAGATGGTCCGGGTAGTCGAAGTCTTCGAGACGGAATTCCGGCCATTCTTCCGGTGGCGGCAGATGGTCGCGTGTGAACGTATCGACGTGCGAAGTCGGTCCAAGCATATGGCGGCTGTTCCCTTGTTCAGTTTCTGCCCGTTGTCCAGGCATTTTCAAAGCCGGCTAAAGTTCTGGTCGTCGCGCGGAGCCCTGCCGTGCGAACAGACGCCAAGCCTCGCCGCATCGTCGTCGATGGGCGCATGCCGTCGCTAGGGCGGCTCCAGTGATCGTGATGGGCACAGCGAGACCTCCACTTCTCGGCTGAACATGGGGCAGCATCGCACCAGTCCAAAATTATTTCAAGCCTAAAGTTTTTTTGAATGACGCATTGCGTTTCTTGATGGGGCAGGCGATTTCTATGCGTGGGGAGACATCGAAGGGAGGATTGCATCGATGCTGGAACACCGTGTTTCCGATTGGAACGACGCCTATGCCAATGGCGTGAACATTGCGCGGGGCGACCGGTGGCCGCAGGCATGGGTTGGGCCGGCGGAGGCATTCCGCAATGCGCTTTCGGCATCAGGGCTGGCGAAACTCGACCTTGCCTATGGCGAGCGATCCAGAAATCGCATGGACCTTTTCTTCCCCGATGGCGCGGCGAAAGGCCTGGTCGTCTTCGTGCACGGTGGATTCTGGCTGCAGCTCGACAAGAGCTTCTGGTCGCATCTCGCCGCAGGCGCTGTCGCCAGCGGTTACGCCGTCGCCATGCCGTCCTACACGCTCTGCCCGGAGATCCGTATCACCGGGATCGTCGAGGAAGTCGCCGCGGCAATCGGTGAGGCAGCAAAGCTGGTCGAAGGGCCGCTGATGCTGACAGGCCATTCGGCTGGCGGCCATCTCGTCAGCCGAATGATCACGGCGACCGCGCCGCTCTCGCCGGATGTCCAGGGACGCGTCCGCAACGTCGTCTCGATCTCGGGTGTGCATGACCTGCGGCCGATCATGTCGACCGGGATGAACGAGAAGCTTGCGATCGATGAGGCGGAGGCTCTTTCGCAAAGCCCGGCGCTGCTGCGGCCGATGCGGGATACCCGCATCACCTGCTGGGTCGGCGGCGGCGAGCGCGCCGAGTTCCTGCGCCAGAATGCCCTGCTTGCCAATATCTGGACGGGACTGGGTGCAACCACGGCCGCCATCGTCGAACCGGACAGGCACCACTTCAACGTCATCGACGGCCTTGCCGACGCCGGGCATCCGCTGACGCGAACCCTGCTTTCGGTGTGAAGCGCTGTGCCGGACCAAGGGCGGGTGGTTGCGAAATCTGGGTCGCCCTTCTGGCTCGCCCTCGAAATGTCATCGAGAGGTGCCATAACACCCTAGGGTTATTGGCATAGCCCTCGGTTTCCCCGACGCTTCCAGTCTGTTCGTTGGAGGAGGGGAACATGACACAAAACATTAAACTCGATCGAACCCTTGGTCTGTGGTCCGTGGTGCTGTTCGGGCTTGCCTACATGACGCCGATGATCGTGTTCGGCACGTTCGGGGCGCTGGCCTCGGCAAGCCAGGGCACGACGGCGATGGCCTATTTCATCGCGGCGCTTGCAATTTTCCTGACGGCCGCGAGCTACGGGATCATGGCGAAGGTCTATCCGGTCGCCGGATCCGCCTACACCTACGCCCGCAAGTCGCTGAATTCCGGTGCAGGCTTCCTCGTCGGTTGGGCCGTGCTGCTCGACTATTTCTTCCTGCCGATGGTGATCTGGCTGATCGGCGCCGCCTATCTGGGTTCCGCCTTCCCGGCCGTACCGGCCTGGCTGTGGATCGTCGGCTTCATTGTGCTGACGACGGCGGTAAACGTCATCGGCATCGCTTTCGCCAACCGGGTGAACGTTGTGCTGATGCTGGTGCAGCTCACCGTGCTGATCGCCTTCGTCGCGCTGGCAGCACGCTATGTCGTTGCCATCAATGGCGTCGGTGGGCTTGCGTCGGTGCGGCCATTCTTCGAAGCGAATGTGCCGTTCAGCGCCTCGGTCGCCGGTGCGGCAATCGCGGCCTATTCTTTCCTGGGCTTCGACGCCGTCTCAACCCTGACGGAAGAGACGCGTGACCCAACCCGCACGATGCCGAAGGCGATCATGATCATCGCGGTGATCGGCGGGATCATCTTCACCGGTTCGGCCTATGTGACGCAGCTCGCCCATCCCGGCGGCGAATTTACCTCTGTGGATTCCGCTGCGTCGGAAATCGCTCTGATGATCGGCGGCGATATCTTCGTGACCCTGTTCCTCGCCACGCTCGTGGTTGCCCAGTTCACCTCGGGGCTTGCGGCACAGGCGAGCGTCGGTCGGCTGCTTTTCGCCATGGGCCGCGACGGCGTGTTGCCGATGGGGATCTTCGGCAAGCTGCATGAGAAATGGCGCACGCCGGTGTTCAACCTCGTGCTCGTCGGCATCGTCGGCCTGCTTGCGCTCACACTCGACGTGACGACCTCGACGTCCTTCATCAATTTCGGCGCATTCCTCGCCTTCACCGCCGTCAATGTCTCGGTGATCGCGCTCTATCTGCAGGGCAACGCAATCGTCCGGCCGCTTGGCGCGCTGCTGGGGCTTGTCGTTCCGGCTGTCGGCGCGGTCTGCGACCTGTTCCTGCTGTGGAATCTCGATGGCCACGCCAAGCTCCTGGGTATCATCTGGCTGGCCATTGGGGTGTGTTATCTCGCCTACCTCACCCGGTTCTTCCAGTCAGCGCCGCCGGAAGTGGAGTTCGTCGAATGATCAGCGGCGGCTGAGGAAGAGATGGAAGAGCTCCGCCTGGCTGGAAATGGAGAGCTTGGCATAAGCCTGGCGACGATGGACCTTGACCGTATTCGGCGAGAGGCCGAGCGTCGCTGCGATGGAGTAGGTCGAGTGACCCTTGAGGATCAGGGTCACGATCTCCAGCTCCCGTTTCGAGAGCAACGGGTGGCTGATCGTCGCCGCGGCGTCATCCTCCTCGCGGGGCGGGTCGAACCGCGCGCGCCAGTGCCGTTCGGCGAGTGCCCGCACGATCGGCGCAGCACTTTCCAGCCGGGCGATGTCACGGCGGGAGAAGCCGGGCACGTCGCCGATGCGCGAGAGCGACAGCACGGCATCGACATGCGGAAGCTTCAAAATGAAGCCGATCTCATCGACGATGCCGGTCGCCTGGTAGTGGCGGCGGAAGTATTCCGTCTCGGTGAAGCGGTCCGGCGCCAACCGTCGCATCACCAGGACGCCGCCGTCGAGTTTTGCGTTGCGGACAGCATCGTAGAACGGGTCGAGGATATAGGCGCCGGCAAGGTAGTGATCGACGATGGTGACGCGGTCGCCGACGATGCGCTCGTTATGGAGATCGAAGGCCTTGCCGCCTGGCGAATAGGCAAAGCCGTTCATCATTTCGAAGGCGACGAGTTGCCGAAGCGCGCGCTCCAGGGTTTCCGGGAAGCCGGGCTCGCCGAGGTTCGATATGGCCTCTGCGAGCCCGGCGTTCCAGGCATCGATATAGGCGCTCGCTCCGCCGGATGTTGCTGCCACGTCCATTCCCCACCTGTCGAAGACAAGACCTAGCACGGAGTCCGCAGTCATGCAGACGGTTTCTCGCACCCTTGCGCCCACGCATCCGCTCGACCTGCCCGCAACGGAGATCGCTGCCGGCATCCGCGCCCGCCATTTTTCGGCTGAAGCGGTCGTTGTCGAATCGCTGCGCCGCGCGAAAGTCGTCAATCAGACGCTGAACGCATTCACGCTGCTGCGGGAGGAGGCGGCAATCGCATCGGCGCGGGCGGCTGACGAACGCGTCGCAACCGGCGGTGACACGCCCGCTCTTCTCGGCGTCCCCTTCGCCGCCAAGGACCTGACACCGACCAAAGGCGATCTCACCACGCTCGGCTCCTGGACGCGTGGAAATTGGATTCCAACGGAGACGGCGCTGTGCATCGAGCGGCTGGAGGCTGCCGGCGCGATCCTGATCGGCAAGACGACGACGCCGGAATTCGCCCATTCCAGTTTCACGTCGAGCCCACGCTGGGGCGTGACCCGCAATCCCTGGAATCCGGAGCGAACCTCCGGCGGCTCCTCGGGCGGATCAGCGGTCGCTGTCGCGACCGGCGTGGTTCCCTTCGCCGAAGGCACGGACATGGGCGGGTCGGTGCGCATTCCTGCAGCACTTTCGGGCGTCGTTGGCCTCAAGCCCAGCCTGGGGCGAATTCCGATGACCATCCTGCCGAGCGTCTTCGACAACATATCCCATTTCGGCCCGCTGGCGCGCACCGTCAGCGATGCTGTCGCTTTCATGGCAGCGGCTGCCGGCCCCGATGATGCGGATATCGCCTCGTTGCCGCTCTCCTTCGCGGCCGACCGGGCAAGAGCAGGCTCACTTGCGGGCCGGCGCTTCGCCCTTTCGCTGGACCTTGGCTACTACAGCGTCGATGCCTCCGTGCAAGCCGCGATCCTTGCGGCGGTCGAGCAGCTTCGTGCGGCTGGCGCCACGGTGGAACCCGTGGACATCGGCTGGTCCCGCGCCGTCAACGACCAGTGGTACGATCTCTGGTGCGTGTTCATGGCCGCATTTTTCGGCGACGCGATCGATGGCTACCGCGAGCGCATGGACCCGATCGTCGTCGAGCTCATCGAACGCGGGCTTTGTATGAATGCTACAGTCTACAAACGGGTGGAACTGCTCCGGACTGCGATGTGGCGTGATCTCGCCATGATCCTCGCCCGCTACGATGCGCTGCTCTGCCCGACTTGCGCGGTCACGGCCCCCTCGGCTGACGCGGACGACAACGACTACATTGCCGATACGCCGGACGGGCGCTTTCGCGGGCTGGACATGACCTGCCCGTTCAACCTGCTGCCGCAGTGTCCAGCCCTGTCGGTGCCTGTCGGCCTCGCCAATGATGGCCTCCCAGTCGGCCTGCAGATGGTCGGTCGCCGCTACGCCGATGAAGACGTGCTGTCGCTCGGCGGTGCCATCGAGAGCGTGTTGCAGGCTTCGGGTCTTGCGGTCGGCCGGGCGGAGCGGTGGCGCTGGTAACGTGCGCGCCGCCGACGATCGGCCGGCTCCGACCCCTCAAAGCAGCAGGAGCTTCCTCAGCACCGAAACGACTTCCACGGCTTGCTTTTCGGCGATGTCACATCGGGCGATGAACTGGAATTAATTAAATCAATTGCTTGATTGTTGTTGTACCGGCGTGTTCCGCGAATGCGAAGCTCGGTATCGAAGAATCCGCCGATCGCGCGAGGGGCGGTCACCTCGCACTGACCGGCTAGTGAGCCACGCCATGACTTGGTGTCAGCGAATGAAGATCAGCGCCATGCCGAGGACGACGAGGGCAGCACCGGCCCAGGCGCCGGCGGCAGGCCGTTCGCCCGTCCTCAGCCACAGCATCGGCAGGATCATGACCGGCGAGGTCGCGGACAAAGTCGATACGATGCCCACCTTGCCGCCCGAGAGCGCGAAGAGCAGCAGCGTCATCCCCATGCCAAGAGCGAGGACCCCGGTCAGCGCGGTCATTGCGGCAACCTTCAAGGTCAGCGGCGCCCTCGGCTTGACCGATGGAATGGGCAGCTGGATCAGGATGCTCAGGCAGAAGGCGGCAATGCCGACACGCAGCATGGAGGCGACAAAAGGATCGATGCCGGCGGCCATGACCGGTCGTACGATGATCGAGCCGATCGCCTGGCCGGTGGCGGCGCCAAGACCGAGCAGGACGCCGATCCAAAGCGGCCCCTTGACCTTTTCCCATTCGTGCATCTGCGCCCGGCGCTTGCCGAAGAGAATGGCGAGGAACACGCCGGTGGCCGTCAGCGCGATGCCTCCAATCGCGGTTGGTGACAGCGCTTCGCCAAGCACCAGCCAGCCGAGCAAGGCGGTGATCGGCGCGTTGAGGGCGAAGAGGATGCCGGAGCGGCGCGGACCGAGCCGGTTGAGCGCGGCAAAGAGCAGCGTGTCGCCGATGAAAATGCCGATCAAGCCGGACAAAAGCAGCGGCGTGAGGCTTGTCGCATCCAGCCCACGCCACGCCCCGGTGGCGAGCACATAGATTGCCAGAAGTCCCGTGACGAAGATCTGCCGAAGGCGGTTGAAGGCGGGTGCGCCGAGGTGGCCGGCCGGTCCGGCCGAGATCAACCCCGTCAGGGCCCAGCAGGTCGCGGCCCCCAGCGCGGCGAGTTCATGAATTGGCATGATATTCCGATCGGTAGACTGCGGCCCCGAAGGAGCTCTCCTCGGCCTCCGTTAAAGCTTGAGCGAACGGCATTCGTCCAGCGCTTTTTCAGCCGCATCAACAGGGCGCTTCGTGCCGGGCGGCAGACGGTGCAACAGCGCTCATCATGGTCGTCTTGTGCCCACAGGCGATATGTCCAAGGGCCCACGCGCCGACGTTGATTCCGAATGAATTTTTCAGCACTTTTCGCCAGGCGATTGGAACGCCTGAAGCCGGCTGCCGTTAGGTTGGACATCAAAGGAATCCGCCATGAAAAAGCTCCTGATTGCCCTTCTGGTCTTCGGAGCGCTCGCGGCCGCGGGCGGCCTGAGCCTCGGCTATCTGTCGCGACGGGAGGCTACGGTGCCGATTGAAAAGACCGACGGTCCCGATCCGGTCCTGGTCGAACCAAAGGTGGAGCTCGTGCCATCCGTCGCTGTCGCGGAAGCCACGCCCTGGCCTGCAGGCATGATGCCATCGGCCGCGCCGGGCCTTGCCGCCAAGGAATTTGCGGGCGGCTTCGATCATCCCCGCTGGCTGCACGTGCTGCCGCATGGCGATGTGCTGGTCGCAGAAAGCAATGCGCCACCCCAACCCGACCCCGGCTTTTCGGTGCGGGCCTTTGCTGCTCAGCTCATCCAGGGCAGGGCCGGCGCCCGAAGTAAGAGCGCCAATCGCATATCGTTGTTGCGCGACGCGGACGGTGACGGCGTGGCGGAAACGAAAACGCCCTTCATCACCGGGCTCAATTCACCGTTCGGTATGACATTGCTCGACGGTAAGCTCTACGTAGCCAATGCCGATGCGATCGTGGCCTTTCCCTATCAGGAAGGCGCGACCGAGATTACGGCGCCCGCAGAGAAGATTGTCGACCTACCCGCGGGCCGCAACCATCACTGGACGAAGGACGTCATCGCCAGCCCGGACGGGACCAAGCTTTACGTCACGGTCGGCTCCAATTCCAACGTCGGCGAAAACGGCATGGAGGAGGAAAGGGGACGCGCCGCGGTGCACGAGATCGACCTTTCCACCCGGCAGATGCGGCCGTTTGCATCCGGACTTCGCAATCCCAACGGCCTCTCATGGCAGCCGGATAGCGGTGAGCTATGGGTTGCCGTCAACGAGCGCGACGAACTCGGGCCCGATCTCGTTCCCGATTACATGACCTCGGTCAAGGACGGCGCCTTCTACGGCTGGCCCTATAGCTGGTACGGGCAGCATGTCGACGAGCGGGTGAAGCCGCAGAAACCCGAACTGGTGGCGCGCGCGATCAAGCCGGACTATGCGCTCGGCCCCCACACCGCCTCGCTCGGCCTGACCTTCAACACCGGCGACCTGTTCGGCCCGGAGATGAAGAATGGCGCCTTCGTAGGCCAGCATGGCTCGTGGAACCGGATCCCGCGCAGCGGCTACAAGGTCATCTTCGTGCCTTTCAGCAACGGCAAGCCTTCCGGCCCGCCGCGGGATATCCTGACGGGTTTCCTGACCGACGACGGCAAGGCGCTCGGCCGTCCGGTCGGCGTCGCAATCGCCCGTGATGGCGCGCTGCTTGTTGCCGACGATGCCGGCAACAAGGTGTGGCGGGTCGCCCCCATGCGGTGAGCGATCTCGCGGCTTAGGGGGCACTGGGGCATTTGTGCAACTATTTGGTTGCGCATCTGTCTGTGATCCCTATACTTGCAACCAAATCGTTGCACGAAAGGAAAGCGTCATGAGCTCGTTCGATCGTATCGAGAAGGCAATCCTGTTGCGCGCGCCCATCGAGCGCGTCTGGCGGGCGATAACCGATGTCTCGGAATTCGGGCAGTGGTTCGGCGTAAAGCTGAACGAGCCTTTTGCTCCGGGGCGGGCGATAGCCGGCTCTTTTAAGGGAGAGTTCAAAGCGGAAGACATTGCGAAATATCAGGCTTCGATCGGGATCGAGCCGACACCGATCCGCCAGCCCGAGCCGAATGCCGTTTTTTGCACCGTCGAGGAAATGGATGCGCCGCGGCTTTTCAGTTTTCGCTGGATACCCTATGGCCTCGATGCCGAATGCGATCCCGCGCGGGAACCGACGACACTCGTGGAATTCCGGCTGGAAGCCGTTGCCGGGGACACACGGCTGACCGTCACGGAATCCGGCTTCGAAGGCGTGCCGGCGCATCGGCGCAAGCGCGCATTTCTCATGAATGACGGTGGCTGGAGCGCCCAGATTGAAAACATCAAGCGCCATGTCGAACACGCCTGAGCGAGAACTGGCGGGCGTCTTCGCCGCCCTGGGCGATACGACCCGCCTTGCGCTGATCACGCGGCTTTTGGCTGCCGGTGCCCTGACGGCAACCGCGCTGTCCGAGGGGCAGGCGATCACCCGGCAGGCGATCGTGAAGCACCTGCAGGTGTTGGTAGCGGCTAGGCTGGTGGTGCACGAGCGTCACGGCAAGAAGGTCCTCTACGCGGTCGATCCGCGCCGTCTCGAAGAGGCGCGCGCGTTCCTGACGGCAATCGCTGAGGGTTGGGACAAGGCGCTTGGCCGGCTCAAGTCGCTTGTCGAGGCGCCCTGACGCGAGACACCCAACCGCGCTGGGCCGCTCGGAGCAAAGTGCGTGCCCGCCGGCAACCTGGGTGACCTGGCCGGTGATCCAATCGGACGCGTCGCTGCGAAGAAACAGCACTGCGGCTGCAATTCGATGGTTGCCGACGGCCTTAGCCGTGGATGCTTTTTCGCCGACGGACCGCCTGCCGACACGCGCGGCGAGCGCCTTGCCTCGGTTCGCGAAGCCTATATCGCGCCGATCAAGGTCGAGAGCCCCCACCCGGTCGCTCCCCGCACTTGCCCGTGATCGGTCCAATCGACTGCTCCAGCAGGCTTGAAATCGAAACGCCCCGCTACAGTTGTCTCCTTTTGGTCACCGGGCGTGGGACCAATTTCACAAGCGGATTCGTGATCGCAGTCTTTAGCGGTGGTCCCCGTAGATCGCTGGCCGGGACCCGGAGTGCAGACATGAGGCAGAGTTCGTCCGGCGTCGATAGCTCCTGGATCAAGAAGGCGGATGAACTGGCGGCTCTGTTTCAGTTCACGGATGCGCTCTATCGTGCCAATTCGCTGGCCGACATTTTCGATGCCACGTTCGATGCGATCGAGCGAGCCTTGCGCTGCCGCCGCGCCTCCATCCTACTTTTCGACTCTGCGGGGGTGATGCGTTTCGTCGCTTCACGCGGGCTCTCCGAAGGCTATCGCCGGGCGGTCGACGGTCACTCACCGTGGAGGCCCGGTGACCGCGAAGCCACCCCGATTTTCGTCAGCGACATAGAGCTTGCCGAAGAGCCTCAGGCGCTCAAGGACACCATAAGGGGCGAGGGGATTCGCGCGCTCGCCTTCATTCCCTTGACCGCCAACGGCGTGGTCATTGGAAAGTTCATGACCTATCGCGAAGTCGTGCATGTCTTCACGGAGGAGGAGGCCGTCCTCTCCCTGACGATCGCTCGGCAACTGGGCTTCAGCATCGAGCGCAGACGGACCGAGGAGGCGCACCAGCGTGCCGAGGAGGGACTTCGCCGCAGCAACGAGCGGCTGCGGATCATCCTCGACAGCGCCAGCGAGTATGCGATCATCACGCTCGACGGTGCCGGACGGATCGCAAGCTGGAACAGTGGCGCCGAACGGCTGCTCGGCTATCGCGACACCGAGATCCTCGGTCAGCCGGGTGACATTTTCTTCAGCCCGCAGGACCGAGCATCGGATGTCCCCGAGCAGGAGATGCGAACGGCGCGCGAGGAGGGGCGCGCGACCAACGAACGCTGGCACTATCGCGAGGATGGATCCCGTTTCTGGGGCTCCGGCGTCATGCTTCCCGTCGAGGAGAGCGGACCGGATCGCTATCTCAAGATCTTCAGGGATCGAACCGAGGAGCGCAGAGCACAAAAGCGCCAGAAGCTGCTGATCGGTGAGCTCAACCATCGTGTGAAGAACACGCTTGCAACCGTGCAGTCCCTTGCCGAACAGACGTTGAAGAGTGCCGATAAGCCGGAAGCCTTTGCCGAAGCGTTCAACGGCCGACTGCTTGCTCTTGCCGGGGCACACGACCTGCTGACCCGCGAGGCATGGCAGGCGGTGTACCTGAACGACATCGCCCGGGCGGTTCTCGCAGCCTGGATCGAAGACGGGCGCGTGGCTCTCCACGGGCCTGCGATCCGCATCAGCCCGAAACAGGCCCTGCCGCTTTCGATGGCGTTCAACGAATTGCTGACCAATGCGATCAAATACGGTTCTCTATCGAGCCCCGGTGGCCGTGTTGCGCTGTCATGGCAATGTAGAGACGTGTGCACGGTCCGGTGGGAAGAGCGCGGAGGACCACTGGCATCGCCCCCTCAGCGGCAGGGTTTCGGGCTGCGCGTTCTCAACCGCGGCCTCGCCAACGAACTGGGACACCCCGTCGATCTCCGGTTCGAGCCGGAAGGTGTCACCTGCACGATCGCGATGGACTTCGTCGACGGTGAGCGTGCCGGCATGGACGACAAGGGGGAATGACCATGTCTGGGATATTGACGGGACGCCGGATACTTGTCGTCGAAGACGAGATGCTGGTGGCCATGTCGATCGAGGACACCTTGGTCGATGCCGGCGGCGAAGTGATTGGTCCTGCGCCAACCGTCGGGCGGGCATTGGGGTTGCTGCAGGAGGAGACGAAAATCGACGCCGTCGTGCTGGACATGAATCTCCAGGGGCACAGCGGGCTCCCGGTCGCCGACGCATGCGATGAAAGATCGATCCCGTTTCTCATATTGAGCGGCTATGGCGACACGGCCCTGAACGGCACGCACCATGCGGCCCCGATCCTTTCCAAGCCCTTCGCGAGTGCGGTGCTGGTGGAGACGCTCAAGACGCTTTTCGGAGGCAACCGCGCGTGACGGGCCCGGGTCGTACCCGGTTGCTGACACCAGCACCGATTGCGTACAGCCGGGATGAGGAACCGCATTTCATCCCGCGGAGTTTGTTCGTTGGACCCAAATGCGTTGGGTGGCCCAATGTGTCGGGTGGATTGTGATCATGAACGCGGAACGCTGGATTCATATTTGCGTCGACATGCAGCGAATGTTCAACGAGGAGACGCCGTGGCAGGTGGATTGGATGGCGACGATCTCCGACCAGGTGGTGGAGGTCGCTAGCCGCTTTCCGGATCGCACCATTTTCACCCGGTTCGTCCCGCCACATTCGCCGGCGGAAATGCCGGGCATGTGGCGGCCCTACTATGAAAAATGGCCGATGATGACCGCGACACGGCTCGATCCGGGCCTGATCAATCTCCTTCCTCCCTTGCAGCGTCTGGTGCCGCCCGCCCGTGTTCTCGACAAGCGCACCTATTCCCCCTGGTTAAGCGGCAAGCTGGAAAGCCTGCTCGCTCACCAGGATATCGGAACGATCGTGGTGACCGGCGGTGAGACGGATGTCTGCGTCCTGGCGACCGCGTTCGGAGCGATCGATCTTGGCTACCGGGTGATCCTGTTGAAGGATGCGGTCTGCAGCTCGGTCGATCAGACGCACAATGCCGCGCTCGAGCTTCTCGGCAATCGCTTTTCGGTTCAGCTGGAGATCGCAACGACCGATGAGTGGCTTGCGCAGGCGCGGGCTTAGGCGCGGCCCATTCGGGAACCTTTGCGCGCCACCCTGTTCGCCGCCCTTCAAGCCATGCTTGGTTCCCTCTCTGGCGATGCCCGGCTGGCCATCAGCCCCATGAGCCCGACACCGATGATCGCTGCCGCATAGATGTCGGTCGTAAGCTGGTAGCCCACCGCCTTCGCCAGGAAGCCGGCCAGAATTGCCGGCAGGCTGAACGCCAGATAGCTCTGGATGTAGATGGTAGACAGCAGCCCGGCGCGCTCCTCGGCTTTTGCCAGCGGCATGACCGAGCCGAGCGTGGCGAGGAAGCTCGTGCCGAAACCCATACCGGTGAGAAGCGTGCCGACGATCAGGATGGGCACATAGGCGAGATGGGTTCCGGCGACCACGGTCAGCATGCCGAATGTCGTGCTCAAGACACCGAAGGTCAGGTTTGCCTTGGGGTTGCGGGCGCGGCGAAGGAAGACGCCCAACGCGCCGGCGGCCATCAGCGCCGCGACCACGGCGCCTCCGGTGAGCGGGTTCTTGCTTCCCGTGGTGGCGGCGACAAGCGAGGGGACGAGTGAGAGGTAAAAACCCCCAAGCGCCCAGTTCGCGATATTTACGGGGGTGACGAGCGCCAGCGGCCGCTTGGCGCGCTGCGGAACGGCGATCCGCGGCATGAGCGAGGACAGCGCTCCGGGACGACGCGCGCCGGTTTCAGGGATCAGCCAGATCGCCGCCGCCTGGACTATGAAGCCGACGAACAGCAGCACATAGATGAGATGCAGCGGAAGGGGGCCGTACTGGATCAGCGCGCTGGTGCCGAGCGCCCCGACCGCCAGGCCGATCAAAGGTGCGAGCGAGTTGACCAGCTGTCCCCTGACGTGATCGACATCGACGAGCGCCGCGCCGATCGAAGCGCCGGCAACGCCGGTCGCAAGACCCTGCACGATGCGTGCTGCGATCAGCCAGCCGGTTCCGTCGGCAAGGACGAACAGAGCCATCGCTGCCATCTCGACGAGCAGCGCTGCGAAAATCACCGGCTTGCGCCCGAGATGATCCGAGATCGAACCGGCGATCAGCAATGCCACGAGAAGTGCGAAGGCATAGACCGCGAAAATAACGGTCATCTCCACCGGGCTGGCGGCGAAGTTCTCCTGGTAGAAGCGGTAAAGCGGGGTTGGGGCCGAGGAGGCGCCGAAGAATGTCGCGAGCGTGACGGCGTAGAAGGCAATGGGATTTGCCGCGCGAGTGCTCTCTCTGGATTCGGAGGATGAAGACATCTATATAACCCTTAAAGCTAAATCGTTGCGTTTCGCAGATTTAGGTATGCTTCGCGCTAAAAGCAAATAATTTGCTTTTATGTTGTTGTGAGAATTTCTGAAGCATCGGCCGCACGGCCGAAGAAAGACGGGGTTGGAGCGAATGGCGACAAAGGAAAGCCCGCGGCCGGGCGGACGAAGCGCCCGGGTTCAGGCATCGGTTCACAAGGCCGTGCAGACCTTGCTGGCGACGCTCGAGCGCACCGAGGTCACAGTTCCGCTGATCGCAGCGGAAGCGGGCGTCACGCCTTCGACCATCTATCGCCGCTGGGGCGACCTGCAGGAATTGCTCGCCGACGTCGCGGTCGAGCGGCTGCGTCCCGACATGGTGCCGGTCGACACCGGAAGTTTTGGCAGTGATCTGATGGCCTGGGCCGAGCAATATGCCGAGGAAATGTCCTCGGGGCCGGGTCGCGAAATGATCCGTGACGTGCTTGCGGCGCAGGATGGCAGCGGTGCCTACCAGTGCTGCAACTTCACCAGGCAGCAGATCGAAGTGATCGCCGAACGCGCCGAGGAGCGTGGTGAAGTCTTTACGGATGTCGAGGCCGTCATGGACGGCGTCGTCGCGCCGATCATGTACCGGATCCTCTTCGGCGGTGCGCCGGACGCGGCGCATGTCGAGCGTCTGGTGACGGCATCGCTGGCATCAAAGCCGGCGCCTTGAGGCGTAGTTGCTTCCAAGAAGCATAACACCCGCATCCCGCGTAGGTCTGGTGAGGATCCCGCAACCGGAACCTAAACCCGTTCCCGGGGTTGGAACGCCTGCTCAACACCTGTTCTGGAGGATGCGAGATGAGACCGTTCCACAAGAGTTCCCTTCTGGCTGGCCTTGCGACTATTGTGATCTTGGCCGCCGGCGGCGTTTCGGCCGAAACCCTGAAGTTCAAGGCGGACATGACGGGATCGGGTGAGGTGCCGCCGAACGAAAGCGCGGGCAAGGGCACAGGCGAGATCACCCTCGATACGACGACGAAGAAGGTGACCTGGACGGTGACCGCCGATGGCCTGTCGGGGGATGCGACCGCCGCCCATTTCCACGGTCCGGCAGCCGCGGGCGAAAATGCCGATCCGGTCGTCGACATCTCGACCTCGATGAAATCTGGTTCTGCCGAGCTTACCGATCAGCAGCTCGCAGATCTGCAAGGCGGAAAGTGGTACCTCAACATCCACACGGCGAAATTCCCCGACGGCGAGATTCGCGGCCAGGTGGAGAAGGCACAGTAGACGCTGGCGGTCTTCTACTTCACTGCGCCATGGGCCAGTCCGCTGACCAGATAGCGCTGCATGAACAGCGCGATCAGGTAGACCGGGGCGATGCCCGCGAGCGAGGCTGCGGCCATCTGGCCGAAATTCACCAGCCTGTCGCCCTGGAAAAGAGAAATGCCGACCGGCAGCGTTCGCGTGGCATCGGAGAAGGTGAAGGCCGAGGCGAAGAGGAACTCGTTGTAGGCGAGCACCGTGACGATGATGAAGGTCGCCACGATGCCGGGCGCAATGATCGGCACCACGATCTGCAGCAGAATGCGCAGCGGCCCCGCTCCGTCGATGGCGGCCGCCTGCTCGATCTCGAGCGGCATCCGGCGCAGGAACGGTGTCAGCAGCCAGAAGGCGACGGGCACGTTGGCAAGCCCGTAGATCAGAACCAGGCCGGCGCGCGTGTCGAGCAGGCCGCTCGTCCTCAGCAGGAAGAACAGCGGGATGAGTGCGACGATCGGCGGCGCCATGTAGCTCGAGAGCGTCACGTCCGAAAGCCATTGGCCACCGATCTTCAACCGCAGGACCGCGTAGGCCGACGGCAGCGTGAGCGCGATGGTGAGCAGCCCCGCCAGCAGCGACACGGTTACGGAATTCACGATGAAGCCGATGACATTGGCCGCCTCGAAGGCCGCCGGCCAGTTGGCAAGGGTCGGCGCCGTCGGCCAGAACGAGCCGTTCAGCACGTCGTCCTTCGTCTTCAGGGAAACGGCGATCAGATAGAGGATGGGCAGGGCGAAAAAGCCGACGATCGGTGCCGTTGCCAGACCCAGCCAGAGATGGTGTCCGACGCGCCTCATAGTTCGCGCCTTTCGAAACGCTGATGCAGGCGCACGACCGGCAGCGTCGCCAGACCGATGACCAGCGCATAGACGATCGTCTCGGCGGCCGCCCGACCGACATCGAACTGCTCTATCGCCCGGCGATAGATGGAAAATCCTGCCGAGGTCGTCGCAAACCCCGGACCGCCGAAGGTGAGGATGTAGACCAGGTCGAACAGCTTGAACGAGAGGATCAGCTTCAGGAGGTAGATGGACGAGAGCGGGGCGGCGACGAGCGGCAGCGTGATATGCCAGAAGCGCTGCCAGCCATTCGCGCCATCGACGAGCGCAGCCTCCCGCACACCCTCCGGGATGGTCGAAAGCGCTGCGAAGCAGAGGATGACGATGAAGGGCGTCCATTGCCAGAGATCGGCGACGGCGATCGCCAACCAGGCCAATAGGGGGTGGCCGAGGAAAGAGATCGGCTGGGAGATCACGCCGTAGTTGATTAATGCGCCGTTCAAGAGCCCGCCTGCGGGCGCGAAGATCAGCTTCCAGGCGATCCCGACCATGACGGGCGGCGTCATCAATGGCAGCAACACAAGGCTCATTAGGAAGCGGCCGCCTTTCAGCAGCGACGTGAAAAGCAGCGCGATCAGGAAACCCAGTGCGAGCTGCAGCAGCGACGTCGACAGCGCGTAGGCGACGCTTCTGCCGATTGCCGAAAGGAAGATCGGATCCTGAAGCGCCGTTGCGAAGTGCTTGACGCCGACGAAGCCGCGAAACGGTTTTCCAAGCGTGCTCTTGCTGAAGGCAAGCCCCAGCAGGAAGACTGTCGGGTAGAGCGTCGTGACGGCCAGTGCGAACACGACGGGAGCGATCCACAAGGCGCGGCCGAGACGCGCTGCAAGGATGCCTCGTCGCGCGGAATGGCGCTCGGCGCCCGGCTCGAGAGCGTCGAGGGTGAAGGCGGTCATGCCGCCTCTGCCAGAACCGGCCGCGTCGGCCCGCTGCCGGCCCGCGTGGCAACCAGCATGTCCTCGATGTCATCGAGGTCACCGGGCGTGAGCGCGACGGTTGCCGCTTCGATCCAGCCGTCGATATGCGTTGGCTGACGTGCCCCAATGATCGCCCCGGTCACACCGGGCCAGGAGAGCGCCCAGGCGGCAGCGATCGCGGCAATGGTCGTCTCGTGCCGCGCGGCGATGGGCCTCAGTCCCTCGGCGAAAGCGAGATTGCGGTGGAGCGCCTCGCCGGAAAATTCCTCGTCGCGCGACCGCCAGTCGTTCGTCGGAAGCGCCCGGGCGCGGGCCGGCGTGAAAGCGCCAGTAAGCAGGCCCGACTGCAGCGGACTATAGGCGATGACGCCGCTGCCATGCGCGCGCACCCAGGGCAGGTCGTTCTCGGCGAACCTGCGTTTGATCGCGGAAAAAGGTGGCTGCACCACGTCGACGGGAGCGACCGTGGCAGCGCGCTCCAGCAGTTCCCGGTCGTGGTTCGAAAGACCGATGGCCCGGACCTTGCCCTCTTTCTTGAGGTCGGCAAAGGTTGCCCAATAGTCTTCGACCGGTGTGCCGTCGTTGGTCGGCCAATGCATCTGGTAAAGGTCGATGACCTCGACGCCGAGCCGCTTCAGCGAAGCCTCCACCTCGCGGCGCAGCGATTTGGCATTGCCGATGCGGGCCGGAAGGGCGTTGCGATTGTCCGGATCCCATACCAGCCCGGCCTTGGTGAAGATCAGCGGGCGCTCGGATTTCGGCAACGTCGAGAGCGCTTCACGAACGATCGCCTCGGAATGACCGAGACCGTAGACCGGTGCCGTGTCGATCCAGTTGATGCCGCGCTCGACCGCATGACGGATAGCTGCAATGGACTGGCTGTCGTCCTGGCTTCCCCAGCCCCATCCCCAATCGGGGCCGCCGATCGCCCAGGCGCCGAAGCCGACGGGAGTGATGTCGAAGCCGGTACGGCCGAGCTTGCGCTTCGGCAAGATTTCCGTGGTCATGATCTTTCACCTCTAAAGAGAAGAGGGGGCGCTGCCGGGAGGAAGCGAGCGCCCCCAGGGAGCAATCAGCCGTTGGTCTCGATGATCTCGGTCCAAGCTTGGTGGGCATCGGCGATCGCCTGTTCTGCGCTCTTGGTGCCGGCCAGCGCCAGCGCCAGCTCGTCGGTCAGCGCGTTTTCGAGCTTCGGCGCATAGACGGCGGTCGGCCAGGCAAGGCTGTTTTCCAAGGCGCCGTCGTCGAGCAGCGGCTGCACGAGCGGCTGGAACGCCCTAAACTTCTCCGACTTCAGGCCCGACTGGCGGTCCGGGTCGATGCCGGATCCGGTCAGCGCCAGCAGCTGCTCGTGATAGTCCTTACTGGTGGCGAGCTTGATCAGGTCCCAGGCGACATTCTTGTTCTTGGATCCGCTGGTGATCGCAAAGCCGAAGCCGGCGTTGAAGGCGAGGCGCGGCGTCTTGTTGCTGCCGCCGGTCGGAATACGGGCCACGCCCCATTTGTCGACGATCTTCGAGCCCTTGGGATCCTGGGCGTAGCCGCCAAGATCGGTCCAGAAATCGATCTGCGCCGCCTTGCCGTTGAGAAAGGCGGGCAGGCCTTCCTCAAAGCGCGTTTCGAGCGGGGTCGGCAGCGCGTGGGGTGCGGAGGCGAGCAGCGACTTCAAGGCCTCGACGGCCTCGGTGCTGTCAAGCGCGGAGGTGCCGTCCGGCTTCAGGAAGTTGCCGCCGAAGCCGGTCAGGCGGTTGGCATAGGTCGAGAGGATGATGACCGGGATCTTGGCGCCCAGGACGGCCGCGCCATAGATGCCGTTCTTCGATTCGGCCTCGGTGATCACCTTGGCGTTCTCGTTGTATTCGTCCCAGGTGGAGGGCGCCTTCAGGCCGTAACGGTCGAAGAGTTCGCGGTTGTAGAACAACAGGTGGCTGTCGCCGTCATAGGGCAGGCCATAGCGGCGGCCGTCGTGCAGCGTGTACTGGTCGTAGATGGTCTGGATGAAATCTTCCGGCTGGATCTCGACCTTGTCGCGCTCGATAAGGTCGGTCACGTCCTCGATCACGCCGTCCTCGGCAAGCTGACCCTTGTAGGTGTAGAAATAGTCGATGACGTCGAACTGGTTGGCGCCCGATTGCACGTCCAGCGTCGCCTTGACGCTGACCTGGTCATAAGGCACCGCCGTGACGTTGACCTTGGCGCCGGTCAGCTTCTCGAAGTCCTCGGCAATCTTCTTGCCGGTGACGACATGCGGCTGGATGATCAGCAGATTGATCGTGCGCCCGGCGTACTTGTTGCCGGAAGCAAGGGCCGTCGACGAGGCAAGTGGGGCGATGAAGGGCAGGGTGCCCGCGGCGGCAAGCGATTTCAGCACGCTGCGGCGGCGATAGGCCTGGCCGAAAATGGAAATGGACATGGAATCCTCCGTCGAGATCTGAGTTCTGGCGGTCGGCGATGGCGTACGCCAATCCGTTGGCCGGCGGTCTGCGCCGTGCGACTTTGCTTCAGCATCATGGGGGAGAAGAGGATTCTGATATACAGATAATACATATATTTTATGGATTATATGAGAACGATTTTCCTGCGGCGAGCCGCCGGTCGGGGTAGGAATTTCTCAGGCGACCCGATCGCCGCATCAATGCCGTTGGAGGCGGAAGACGCTCCCGTCGGCGCTGTTGCGGGAACGAGCCGCGCCAGACCGTAGAGACGGCAGAGGAAGCCGATTGGGTCCCGGCGCTCAGACGCTCAGGGCCCAATCGCTGCGGTCATACCTCGAAGACGTCCTCGAACGATTCCGGGAAGCTCTGGCGGGCAACCTTCTCGTTGATGATGAGCAACGCTTCATAGGACACGGGATCGAAATCCTTGTCGACCGGCAGCACCTCGCGTCCGAACAGGAGGTTCAGCCGGGCGGCATCGAGATTGCCGCGCTCGAAAGGTTCCGCACCGAAATGATGCCAGAGGGCGTGGAGGAAGGCCGCATCGATGCGGTGCGCCCCAGATCCCGGCCGGGCATGGCGAGGCAGCGCCTTGATCGGCGTTGCCCCCTTGGGATTGGCCCGACGGATGACGAACTGGATGCCCGTGCCCGGCATGGCGTAGGGAAAACCCCGATGTTTCGTCATATCAGCCAGCTTGGCCATTCTGTTCTCCTTACGCGGTCTGCTTCTCGACGATCTTGTCCTCAGTCTTCGTGTCGAAGTCGGAGGCGTCGTGACGCTCATGCAATTGCTCGGCCGGATCGCCGCTCAGCCGGTTGACCATGCGGCCGCGCTTGACCGCCGGGCGAGCGGCAATTTCGGCCGTCCAGCGCTGGACGTGCTCGTAGCTCTGAACCTCGAGGAAGGTGCCAGCGTCGCCATAGGCCTGGCCAAGTGCCAGGTTGCCATACCAGGGCCAGGTCGCCATGTCGGCGATGGTGTATTCGGAGCCGGCGAGGAACCGGTGGTTGGCAAGATGGCGGTCGAGCACATCGAGCTGGCGCTTCACTTCCATGGCGTAGCGGTCGATGGCGTATTTGATCTGCATCGGCGCATAGGCGTAGAAATGACCGAAGCCGCCGCCCAGGAACGGTGCCGAGCCCATCTGCCAGAACAGCCAGTTCAAGGTCTCGGTGCGGGCGCGAAGCTCGCTCGGCAGGAAGGCGCCGAATTTCTCAGCGAGATAGGTGAGGATGGAGGCCGACTCGAAGACGCGGACCGGCTCGCCGCCGCCCTTCGGCTGATGGTCCGTCAGCGCCGGGATCTTGGAGTTGGGGTTGACGTCGACGAAGCCGGAACCGAACTGGTCGCCATCGCCGATCCGGATCGGCCAGGCGTCATATTCGGCGCCCGAATGGCCCGCCGCCAGAAGCTCTTCGAGCATGATCGTGACTTTCACGCCATTCGGAGTCGCGAGCGAATAAAGCTGCAGCGGGTGCTTGCCGACCGGCAGGTCCTTGTCGTGTGTCGGTCCGGCGATCGGGCGGTTGATGCTGGCAAACGCGCCGCCGTTGCCTTTGTCCCAGGTCCAGACCTTGGGAACTTGGTAGCCGGCAGGGAAATTGTCAGCGGGGGATTTTTCGGTCATGAAATCTGTCCTTGTCGTCTAAAGGCATATCCAACGGGCAAGCAACGTCACAAAACATGCGATGTCGGCCAGCTGCTTCGCGCAGTTCTATACCGTCCTTTCGGTACCTGCCAGAAAAACGGTTTCTCTTCGTGCCCGCGCGCTAGCAAGCAAGTTTCGGAGACGTGCGACTTTTTCGACATGCGCATGTCCGCTTTGGCCAGCGGGAACACCAGCGGCAGATCGCCCGCCGCGGTGCAGCATCAACCGCGCCGTGCCGCCTCGATCGCGGCCACGTCGATTTTGCGCATGTCCATCATGGCCTCGAATGCGCGCTTCGCCTCGCCGCCGCCGGCCGCCAGCGCTTCCATCAGGACCCCGGGCGTGATCTGCCAGGAGATCCCCCATTTGTCCTTGCACCAGCCGCACGCGCTTTCCTCGCCGCCATTGTTGACGATGGCGTTCCAGTAGCGGTCGGTCTCTTCCTGATCGTCGGTGGCGATCTGGAACGAGAAGGCCTCGTTGTGCTTGAACATCGGCCCCCCGTTGAGGCCGAGACAGGCGACGCCCGCAACGGTGAACTCGACCGTCAACACATCGCCCTCCTTGCCGGACGGATAGTCGCCGGGCGCCCGGTGCACTGCGGTCAGACGGCTGTCCGGGAAGACCTCGGCGTAGAACCGCGCAGCGGCTTCGGCGTCCTTGTCATACCAGAGGCAGATCGTGTTCTTTGCCATAGCCTTGTTCCTTTCGCGTTGAAGGCTTGCGGCCCTCTCCATGGGGTCTCATACGAAATAGGTAGCAGCCCGGTTATCTCCAGCCCGAAAGTGCTAGTGCGCTTTGCTGAGCGCAGATGATGACGACGCCACCGCTTGCGGCTTCTACGCGTCGGTTCGATCGCGTACGATCTGATTTCCGTTCGTCGCAAGATCAATCGTCTACATATGTGAACGATAAGTCTATTTTCGGCAGCCTACAGAGGTAGCGTCCACGCGAATATATCCATGGCATCAACCATGGAGAAACCGACATGCACACTATCGCTGAACCGATCTTCACCGCGGGCTTTCCGCTCGGCAGTTCCGCCGGACTGGTCACCGCGTTTGAATGGCTCGGCCAACCCTACCGCCTCACCCGCGTCGACATGCTCGGTGAAATGCGCACCGAGGCCTATCAGCGGCTGAACGGCCGGGTCGAAACGCCCGTGTTGGTCACCGACGAAGGGCGTGTCCATACGGAAACGATGGCGATCGCGCTGTGGCTCGAGGGGCGGGACCATGAGCGCCGCATCAGCTTCGCGCCCGGAACCTACGAAGCCGACCGGATGCATCAGTTCATCGCTTTCCTCAACACCGGCTTCACCGGTGCCTTCTTCCCGATGTGGGTGGCGCTGGAGGCGGAAGAGGCTACGGAAGAATATCGCCAAACGCTCCGCGTCTTCGGCCGTGAGTTTGTCGCTAAGCGCCATGCGCAGCTCGAGGCGATGATGGGGGACAGCGATTACCTGCTGGGCGGCCGGCCGACACTGGCCGATGCGGTTTTCGTCGGCGTCGCCCGCTGGGTGGATTTTCACGAGGCGATCGAGCCCGAGGACTATGAACGGAACTACCCGCGCATCCATGCGCTGCGCAAACGCATCGAGGCTGATCCCGCATTCCGCTTCGCATTGGCGATCGAAGACGGCGAACCTGCCGCCGGCAACGGTTCGATGAAAGGTCTCGTTCCGCTTGAGGACGTATTGCGTTTGACGGGCGCGATTGCGGTCTGAGCCGCCGGAGTGTTGCGCGCCGATGGTCGCGGCGCGCGACCTGCCACGCTGTCAGAGGCGCCGCGCGAAATCGATGATCGCGTCGCTCACGAGGTCCGGACGCTCCTGCGGGAGCCAATGTCCGCTGCCGGGCACGACGATCTTGCCCTTGAGTTGGGGGACGAGGCCGGGCATTGCATCGATGATATCGAGCATCCCCGGTATGCTGAGCCCGGTGTCCCGCTCGCCGATCATGAACAGGGCCGGTACATCGACCATGACGCCGGCGAGCGCCGCTTGCAGTTGCCAGTTGCGATCCAGGTTGCGGTAGTAGTTCAGGCCACCGCGAAAACCGGAGCGAGCGAAAGCCGCCGCATAGGCGTCGAGGTCGGCAGCGGTCAGCCAGTCCGGCATTTGCTGCGGATCGGGAAGGGCTGCGAGCAGCCCGTCGCGCCGCGAGACCATTCCGAACGGATTTGGCGTCTGGTCTCCGGCTTGCCGCGGGCCGGCCTCTCCCGAAGCCGCGAAGAGGATTTTCCGCAGCGCCTGTCGAATGTCCCGCTCCAGTTTTTCCTCGGCGATGCCGGGTTCCTGGAAGTAGAGTGTGTAGAGTTGTGCCTCATCGGTCTGCGGGAAGATGCGGGTTGGCGGCACGGGTGGCTGGGCCATCATCGGAACGCTGATCGCGACCACGCCGCGGAAGTGGTCGGGGCGCATCTGCGCCGCCTGCCACGCGACCGTCGCGCCCCAGTCGTTGCCGACGATGAGGGCGGTCTCTGCGCCGAGGGCGTCCAAGAGCGCGACCATATCCCCGACAAGGTGAAACAGGGTGTATTCGTCGATCGCCGAGGGGCATTCCGTATGCCCATATCCGCGCATGTCCGGCGCCACCGCACGAAATCCGGCCTTGGCCAGCGCCGCGATTTGATGACGCCAGGCGTGGGCCGTTTCCGGAAAGCCGTGGCAGAAGAGGACAAGTGGCCCTTCTCCCTGTTCGACGACATTCATCCGGATCGTTCTCGTCTCGATGGTGCGAGCAGGCATTTTCGGTCCTTCCGCTCTTGATGTCGTACCGCAGATGGCGCTCGGCGCGGCGCTACACGGCCATGCGGCCGCCAACAGACCGGCCAACATCGTTCGTCTTCGCATCCCTGGGCCCTTGATTCCGTAATTATCTAAGTTACAGAATTGGGTGAGGTCAAGTATGCGTAACAATAAAAGTTACGCTTTAGGGGTGGCATATGAAACGAGACAGCCGGCTGGCGCGCATGATCCACGTGCTCATCCATATGGGGCTTTTGGGCGGGCGCGAGACCTCGGAAACCATCTCAAAGATGCTGAACACCAATCCCGTGGTCGTGCGCCGCACGATGGCGGCGTTGAAGCGCAAGGGCGTGGTGGGTTCAGAGGGAGGGCGCGGTGGCGGATGGGTGCTGCTGCGGTCTCTGGACGACTTGACGGTCCTGGACATCCAGAAAGCGCTCGACGAAGGCGAGGTTTTGTCCGCCGGCGTTTCGGAAGATCATCCAACCTGTCCGGTGGAGCGGGCGGCGAACGCCGCCCTGGTGCAGGCCTTCGACAAGGCGGAGAGCACTCTGCTGGACGAGTTCGCAAAGCTCAGGCTATCGATCATCGCGGAGCATGCCCTGTCGGCGGACAGGCAGCTGACACGGCACCAAGACGGAAGAAATGATGGCTGACAACAGCGCTGACCATCCGCGTTTCGTATGGCGCGGCGACTTCGCGAATGCCGAGTTGAATGCGCTGCATGCCGAGTGTTTCGAACACGCGCTTGCCGGTGACGATTGGTGGAAACAGGTGAACACCTTCAGCCTCGGCTGGGTTTGCTTGCGTCTCTCGGGCAAGCTTGCCGGTTTCGTCAATGTCGCCTGGGATGGCGGTGTGCACGCTTTTCTGCTCGACACCATGGTCTCAGCGCCCTGGCGGCGAAAGGGTTACGCGCGCCGGCTCGTCGAAGAGGCGGTGGCAAATGCAAGGCTGTCGGGTTGCGAGTGGCTGCATGTCGACTTTGATGCGCATCTTCGCGACTTTTACCTTGAAGTCTGCGGGTTCGTTCCCACGGATGCCGGCCTGATCCGCCTTCGCCAGGACTAGCGAATGCGAGCCCCGATCGGGGCTTCCGTTGCGAATTAAAGATGAGTAAAGAAGGAAGGAATTAGATCGAGGCGCGGCCTCTGATTCCCCGAGCATTGGGCAATTGATGACGTTCCAGCCACGGATGCAGAACAAGATCTCCGGCTTCAAGGTCCTCGGCGGTTTGCGCCGCCGGGATTGGAACGGGATCATCGCCGACGTCTGGGATGTCGAATGCGAGGCGCGGGCGGGCGGTCACTATGTGTCGGATGATCCGCGCATGTTCATCGTGCTCGATGCCCAAGGCGGGAGCCGCTGCAACGTCAAGCTTTCGCCCGGCGGCCCCGGGACGGTGCAGAACTATCGCGAACAAGGTCTTTCCTACATCCCGGCGGGCATGGAAATCTGGGCCGATGTCGTCGATGTGCAATACATCCGCCATCTCGATCTGCACTTCAATCTCGATGTCCTCAGCCGACGGCTGATGGAAGACCTCGACGCCAGCCGTTGCAACGCGCCCCGGCTGATGTTTCATGATGAGCGTTTCCTGCAACTCGCACGGCTCATCGCTGCGGAGTGCCTCAATCCGCAGCCATTGCATGATCTCTACGGGGACGGCCTCACGGTCGCGCTGTTCATCGACCTGATGAGGCTCAACCGTGCCGATCCGCGCAAGCGCAGTCCGCTTGCTGCCTGGCAGATGCGCCGCGTGGCCGATTACATCGAGGAGAACTTCGGCCGCAACATCCGGCTTGAGGAATTGGCAACGCTTGCCGGGTTGTCGCAATCGCATTTCAGCCATGCCTTCAAGGCCTCGACCGGCATGCCGCCGCATCAGTGGCAGACGAAAACGCGCGTCGAACGGGCCAAGCAACTCCTGCTCAAGAATGACGCGTCGCTGACGGCGATTGCCGTCGAGACCGGGTTTTCGGACCAGGCGCATTTCACCCGGGTCTTCCGCAAGGTTGTCGGCACAACGCCGGCGCAATGGAAGCGGAGCCGATTGGCCTGAGCAAATCGCCGCGCGCACGGGCGATTGTTCGCCGCAAATTGCCCAGGATCGTTCAATTGTCGCGGATCGCTCCAAGCGTCGGCATAATAGTTGATATAAACACTCATCTTATAGGGATTACTTTCTAACGCCGCATATCGCTCCGGGGATTGGCGCGATGGGCGGCTCGGGGCGATGAAGAGATGATGGTGAGTGGCAGGGCGGCAGGTTTCGCCGAATGGCTGGCAGATGGGGTAGCCGGCATTGCAATTCTGGCAGCGGGTGCCGCGATCGCGCAGGACGCGCCGGCGACTCGGCTGGAAAAGATCGAGGTCCAGGCTGGAGCGACCGCAGACGACGCAACCGGTCCGGTCGAGGGCTATGTCGCCAAAGCGACGACCACCGGCTCGAAGTCTGCCACCCCGATCAACGAAATTCCCCAATCCGTATCGGTCATCGGCCGCGACGAGCTGGACGATCGCGGCGTCGTCAACAAGATCGACGAGGCGCTTCGCTATACGCCCGGCGTGATGGCCGAGCCCTTCGGCGTCGATCCGGATACCGACTGGTTCTACATCCGCGGCTTCGATGCCACGCAGACCGGCGTCTTCCTCGATGGCCTCAATCTTTTCTCCTACGGTTTCGGGGGTTTTCAGATCGATCCGTTCATGCTGGAGCGCGTCGAGGTGCTGAAAGGGCCGGCGTCTGTGCTCTATGGCGGCGCCAATCCGGGCGGCATAGTCAGCCTCATCAGCAAGCGGCCAAGTGATGGGAGCTCCACCTATGTGGAGACCGGCATCAACAACAATGGCAATGCCTTCCTTGGCATCGACGTGAACCGCCCGTTGGACGATGCGATCAACTACCGCGTCACCGGCAAGGTCTCCGGCGGCAACAACTACACCGACCACTCGGAAGACATGCGCGGGTTCATCCTGCCGCAGATCACCTATCAGCCCGACGATGCGACCAGCCTGACGGTCTACGGCCTGCTGCAGGGCCTTGATCAGGTCCATACCGGTGGCGGCTTCCTGCCCTATGTCGGGACGGTCGTCGATGCGCCGTTCGGCAAGATCGATCGCAAGGCCTTCTTCGGCGAACCGGCTATCGATACCGGCACCTATGTGCAGCAGATGCTCGGCTACGAGATCAAGCACGAGTTCGATAGCGGTTGGCAGTTCAGCCAGAACCTGCGCTACGGTCACCTCTACAAGCATGAGAACGGCCCGTATACCTACGGCTATTACGATCCGAGCCTGCCGTTCCCGGTTTCGCCGACGCCGGCCACACCTGACAATCTGCTCTATCGCCTGGGCTTTGAGGCGACCTCCAAGGTCGATACGTTCGGCGTCGACAATCGTCTTGAGGGCGAATTCGAGACCGGCGCGCTCGATCATACGCTGCTGGTCGGACTCGACTACAAGCTCTTCCGCCTGGATCACGTCCAGGCATCGTCGGCGGCAACGCCGATCAGCGCCACGGATCCGGTCTACGGCGCACCGCAGCCGGCCAACGCCATCTATATCAACCAGGTGATCACCCAGCAGCAGCTCGGCGTCTACGCGCAGGACCAGATTCGATTCGGCGACGGTTGGCTCGTCACGCTCAATGGCCGTTACGACTATGTCGACACCAAAACTGACAATGGCCCCACCTTCTGGGCTCCGACGCAGAACTCGAGCTTTGATTACAGCGAGGGCGCCGTCAGCGGCCGCGCCGGACTTGCCTATGAATTCGACAATGGGCTGACCCCCTATGTCAGCGTTGCCACCTTCTTCAATCCGATCGTGGCGGTAACGGCAACCGGCAACACCAAACCCGAGGAGGGCGAGCAGTTCGAGGCCGGCGTCAAGTACGAGCCATACTTCTTTGATGGCGTGTTGACGGCGTCCATCTACCAGCTGACCAAACGCAATGCTTTCGTGACCGACCCGTTGACGAGCATTTCCACCCAGACGGGCGAGGTGCGTTCCCGCGGCATCGAGCTCGAAGGCAAGGTCAATCTCAACGAAAGCTGGAAGGTGATCGCCGGCCTCGACTTCATGGATATCGAGGTGACCGAGGACGCGAACCGCGCGCTGGTCGGCAAGTCGCCCTATCTCGCTCCCGATGCGCAGGCCGCGTTGTGGGTCGATTACACCGTGCAGCAGGGCGCGCTCGAGGGCGTCAGCCTCGGTGCCGGTGTTCGCTACCGCGGCGAAAGCTGGGCGGACAAGGAGAACACGGCGAAGGTGCCTTCCTCGACGGTGTTCGATGCCGGGCTGCGCTATGAAAAGGACGGATGGGGTGCCGCTCTCAACGTCACCAACCTTTTCGACAAGGAATATGTGAGCGGTTGCAGCGGCGTGCTCGTCTGCGGTTACGGCGACGCCCGAACCGTCACGCTCAAGCTCAGCAAGACATGGTAGACTGAGCCCATGGGCGGGGCCGGAGTGTACCGGCCCTGCGCCACTTCGCGTAGAGGTTGAGCGTCGGTTCTGCGCCACAACCACTGTCTGGCGAGCCGCCCGGCTGCTATGTCGCGGGCGGGCATTTCCGCGCGATCGGTGAGGCGATCGACGTCTCCTCGAAGTCGCTGGTCTCTCGCCTACCTGTTCCAATTCCGCGGACGAACCGACCTGGCAAACGGGTTTCCGCAGAGCGTTTGACAAACACATAGCCAATTGGCTATACGTCATCCCATAGCCAATCGGGTATGAGACATGTCGCAGTTACAAGATGCGGTATTTCGGGCACTTGCAGATCCCACACGTCGCGGGCTCTTCGAACACCTCTGCCGCCAAGGAGATACGACGGTCGTCGGATTGCTGGCCGATGCCGGGGTTTCGCAGCCGGTCGTGTCCAAACATCTGAAGATCCTGAAGGCGGCAGGGCTCGTGCACGATCGGCATGAAGGCCGTTACACCTATTACAGCGCCAAGCGCGAAGCTCTTGCCACCCTGGTCGATTGGACGACCGAGATGGCCAGCTTCTGGCAGGAGCGTTTCGATGATCTCGATGATTTACTAAAGAGAATGGACCAATGAACGAAACAACCGAAACAACACGCTCTGTCGTGGTCGAACGCGAATTTTCTCATGCGCCGGAAAAGATCTGGCGCGCGCTGACCCAGCCCCATCTGATTGCCGAATGGCTGATGCGGAACGATTTCGTGCCCGAAGTGGGCCGTCGCTTCACGCTTTCGGCCGACTGGGGACAGGTCGATTGCGAAGTCGAAACGATTGAGAAGGACCGCTCGCTCGCCTATCGCTGGGACACAAAAGATCTCACCAGCGTCGTCACCTGGACACTCGTTCCCACCAACGGCGGCACCAACTTGCGTATGGAACAGCGCGGCTTCAAGGCGGATCAGAAGTCTTACTACCAGGGCGCAACCGTCGGGTGGCGACGCTTCATCGACCAGCTGGCCGAAGTTGTCGCAAAGTTCGACTGACCATCTCCCGGCTTCAGGACCCTTTCTCAAACAACGAGGTGCCAGAAATGACCGCTCTCATCCGAACAATCCATCGCTGGACGTCGGTGCTTTTCTCGCTGGCCGTTGCGGCGATCTTTGCCGGCATGGCTCTGACGACGCTTCCCGAATGGGTCTATCTCATGCCACTGCCGCCGCTTGCCGTGCTTGTGCCGACCGGCCTCTATCTCTTCGCGCTGCCCTATCTGAGCAAGCCGCGAGAGAGGATTCAGGCGGCCGAGTAGGGGCGGCAGCCTGCCAGTTTATCCGGCCGGAAGAGCCGGGCTGGCGAAGCGCTTTCGGTACTCTGCCGGCGTCACGCCGACATGGCGCATGAAGGCACGGCGCAGCGTATCGGCATCGGAAAAGCCGCATTGAGCCGCGACCTGCTTGGGGGCTTCGTGTCCCTGCTCGAGAAGGCGGCGGGCAGCGTTGACCCGCGCCTCCTCGACCCAGGTTGCCGGCGTGATGCCGACCTCGCTGCGGAAGAGCCGGGAGAAATGGCGCGGGCTGAGATCCATCCGGCTGGCGAGGCTTGCAACGCTGTGATCGTGCGCGGATTGGCCGCGATCCAGCGCTGCAATTCCTGAAGCGCGGACCGGCCCGCTGGCATGGCCTCGCCCTTGCGGCTGAACTGCATCTGCCCGCCGGGCCTTTTGAAGAACATCACCAGCTGGCTCGCCACGCGTTTGGCGATCTCATGCCCGAGGTCCTCCTCGACCAGTGCCAGCGCCAGGTCGAGCCCCGCCGTCACGCCGGCCGCCGTGCGCGCCGGCCCGTCGCTGACATGGATCGCGTCCTCGTCGACGGTGACCTCAGGAAAGCGCCGCGCGAGATCTTCGGCGACGGCCCAGTGCGTAGTCACGCGCCGCGGCAATTTCTGCTGCGTGATCCGCTGCTCGCACTGGCACGGCTGAGGCGTCCTGTGCGCGGGGATGCCACATGTCCTGAGGCAGCCCCGCGCCTGTCAGCCTATTCCAAAAGACAGTCAATCAACGCTCGTGTTGCGGAAGAGAGATGACGATGCGGCGGGTAGATGAGGGAGAAGGGCCGCGATCGGCCGCCAAAATTCGGCAGGAGTTCGACCAGGCTTCCCTGCGCCAGGCGATCGCGCACGACGAAGTCATAGGTCTGACATATGCCAAGGCCCGCCTCTGCCAGGGATACGGTGCCGAGCACATCATCCTCGACATGGACAGGACCCTGCGGCACCCAGTCGATGTCATGCCCATCGACCCGGAACAACCACGGACCGGGACGGCCGGTTCTCGGCATGATGAACAGCAGGCACGTATGTGCCGTAAGATCGTCGATCGAGCGTGGCAGCCCGTGCCGCGCCACATAGGCGGGAGATGCCACCAACCTTAGCGGTGCGTCCTCGAGTTTTCGCCCGATCATGCCGCTATCGGGAAGTTGGCCGAGTCGTATGACCAGGTCGTAGCCTTCCGCGACCAGATCGACGTTGCGGTTGGCCACTGACAGTTCGACGATGACCGACGGGTGCTTCAGCGCGAAGCGTGTCAGCTTTTCCGGCAGGCGGAAATGACCGTAGGTGGTGGAAACGCTGAGGCGGACCCGACCGGCCAGAATGCCTGTGCCTTGAACGGCCCGCTCCGCCTGATCGATCGTCTCGAACGCCGAGCGGACCTGTTCCAGATAGGTGCGTCCCGCTTCCGTAAGGCTGATGCGCCGCGTCGTTCGCCGCATCAGTTGGGTCCCGAGCTTCGTTTCCAGCCGGGTGATCGCCCGGCTTAGCACCGAAGGCGTCGTACCAAGCGCCACGGCGCCAGCCGTCATCGAACCCCTGTCCATGACCGTGATGAAAGCCTCGACATCGGCGAGGTGATCGAAGCGGCGCATTTTTGCCTTTCTAGACCAAATCATTTCCCTAAAGGCGAATTTATCGCCGATATCGAAGCTAATAAATAGACGCCATCAGCAACGCCCGCGACGTCGGGCCCATTCCAAAAAGGGAAGTGATGATGACGGAGACAGCCCCGTTAGCCGGAAAACCCGTGCTTTTCGTTCTCACCAGCCACGGCACCAAGGGCGACGGCGGCCAGCCGACCGGCTTCTATCTCGGTGAGGTCACGCACCCGCTGGCCGTGCTCGAAGCGGCTGGGATCTCCGTCGAATTCGCGTCGATCAAAGGGGGTGAACCGCCGATCGACGGTCTCGATCTCGAAGACACGATCAACCAGCGCTATTGGAACGACGAGGCGTTTCGCGCCGCGATCCGCACGACCGCCAAGCTCGATGAGGTCGACCCCTCGCGCTACGCTGCGATCTTTTTCGCCGGCGGCCACGGCGCCATGTGGGACCTGCCGCAAAGCGGCGCGGTCGACCGGGTGACCCGTTCGATCTTCGAGGCCGGCGGTGCTGTCGCGGCGGTGTGCCATGGCCCGGCGGCGCTCGTAAACGTCAAGCTTTCCGGCGGCAGCTACCTGGTGTCCGGTCGTAATGTCAGCGCCTTCACCGATTCAGAAGAACGCGCCGTCGGTCTCGACAAGACCGTGCCCTTCCTGCTCGCCAGCACGCTCGTAGAGCGCGGCGCGCGGCATCACCCGGCGCCGGACTGGACGTCGAAGGTGGTCGTCGATGGCCGATTGATCACCGGCCAGAATCCGCAGTCCGCCACAGGCGTCGGCGAGGCCCTTCGTGACGTTCTTGTCGCCTGAAAACCCAGTTGCAGGAGGTCGTGAGACTTCCATTTGGAGATATAAAAATGAAAATGCTGATGACCCTGACGGCGACGATGGCAATCGTCCTCGGCGCCACGCACGCGCATGCCGGCAATATCCTGGTCGTGCTTTCGGATGAAAACAGCCTGGACCTCAAGGATGGCAAGGTTTTCGAGACCGGCTTCTACCTCAACGAATTGATGCAGCCGGTGAAGGCGTTCCTGGACGCCGGCCACGAGTTAACCTTCGCGACGCCGAAAGGCATGGCGCCCAGCGTCGACCGTACGTCGATCGACAGGATGTATTTCGGCGGCGATGAAACGGCGATGCGGGAAAGCGAAGCGCTGCTCGGCAAGCTCAAGATCACCTCGCCGGCGGAGACACCGGTTGTCAGTCTGTCGCGGGTGGAACAGATCGGCTACGACCATTTCGATGCCGTCTATGTTCCGGGCGGGCATGCGCCGATGCAGGATTTGCTTGTCGACGCGGACCTCGGCGAGTTGCTTCGGCATTTTCACGCGAGCGGCAAGACGACCGCCCTGATGTGCCACGGGCCGATCGCGCTTCTGTCGACACTGTCCGAGTCGGTTGCGTTTACCGGCGAACTGGCAGCGGGCCGTCAGGCTGCCGCCGATGCCGGCTGGATCTATGCCGGCTATCGGATGACGGTCTTCAGCAATGGCGAGGAAGAAATGGCCAAGCCGCTGCTGAAGGGCGGCGAGATGAAGTTCTATCCGCAGGATGCGCTAACCTTGGCTGGCGGCGCAATCGCCAACGGTGATACGCCCTTCCAGCCGAACATGATCGTCGATCGCGAACTGATCACCGGCCAGAACCCGGCGAGCGCCACGGAGGTCGCGGCAGAGATCCTGAAGCGCGTCCAATAGACTCTTATTGTCGCGGTGGCCCTCGGGGCTCGCTTAGATTTCGTTTGCGAATTAAGTCTATGCAATGCATAGGTTTTTGATCGCCTTCACGAGGTTGCTCCGAGGTCGCTCATGCCCATCGCAAGTCTTGCCATGTATGTCAGTCCGGCGCCGCTGAAGGATGCGACGCGGCAGTTCTGGGAGGCGCTGGCGGACCGCCTTCGTGCCGTGGGGGTCGATGCGCCCACGGCTCTGCAAGAGGATATGCGCTATGACGAGGCCTGGCTTCGTCCCGACCTCCTGTTCGGCCAGACCTGCGGCTATCCCTATGTCCAGCGTCTGCGCGGTCAGGTGCAACTGGTGGCGACGCCGGTCTACGGACTGCCGGGCTGCGACGGTCCGCTCAAATGCAGCTTCATCATCGTCAGCGCCAAGTCCGCCGCGCGCTCGATCGAAGATCTGCGGGGGGCACGCGCGGCGATCAACGATCCCGGCAGCAATTCCGGCTACAACCTGTTCCGCGCCTCTGTGGCGCCCCATGCGATCGACGGACGGTTCTTCTCGTCGGTGCTTCAGACCGGCGGCCATGTGGCGAGCATCGACGCGGTTTCGAGCGGGGTCGCCGACATCGCGGCGATCGACTGCGTGACCTTCGGCAACACCTTGCGCTTCGACCCCGATCGCGTCGCAGGCGTGCGCATTCTGGCGGAGACAAAAAAGGGTCCGGGTCTGCCTTTCATCACCGCGGCATCGACGCCGGCAAAGGATCTCGTGCTGCTGCGCCGCGTGCTTGCGGAAACCATCGCAGATCCGGCGCTTGCTGAGATCTGCGATACGCTATCGCTGCGCGGTATCAGCCTGCTCGGAGACAGTGATTACGAGGCCCTGGCGGCGCTTGATCGCGATGCTGCCGGTCAAGGATACCCGACGATCGCCTGACGGTTCATCGGCACATGGCGACCTGTCGCGAACACAACGACCGAAATAGAATATAAATTACATAGAATAAATATTTTACCGCTGCGGCGTTTGGCGCAAGCAGTATTCCCGTTTGCGCCGCTTCGCCGCAAAGCCATGCGGCGCGTTCCCATTGGCCGGCTTTTTATATTGGCGATTGAAATCTATCGCTTTTCCGGCCGGACACCGCATGTCGACTGATGCACTGCCCCCACAATCGAACCTAACTGCCATCGCCCGCGTCGAATGGCAGACCATAGCGCTGGTCGTGGCCATTTATGGTGGCTTTCTCGCTCTGACCTGGTTCTGGCAGTCGCTTCCGATTGTCCTCGTGATCGGTCTTGGCGGCTGGCTGATTGCCTGGCACGGCTCGCTGCAGCATGAGGTCATTCACGGGCACCCGACGCGCAATCAGCGTATCAACGATGCGATCGGATGGCCGCCGCTGTCTCTCTGGCTGCCCTATGCGATCTATCTGGAAGGCCACCTCGTCCACCATCGCGACGAACATCTGACGGATCCGATCGAGGATCCGGAGTCCTCCTATTTCACCCGGGCCGCCTGGGAAGGCATGGGCAAGGTGGGGCGGAAGCTTGCAGAGTGGAACACGACTTTGCTCGGTCGGCTGACGCTCGGGCCGCTGGTCATGATCCTGAGCTTCCTCGCACAGGAACTGGTGCTGATCGTGCGGGGTGACAGGGAGCGGGCAAGGACCTGGCTCTCGCACGGGGCAGGCGTCGCCATCGTGCTCGCCTGGGTCGTCGCGGTCTGCGGCATGCCGCTCTGGCTCTACCTTTTCGGCTTCGTCTATGTCGGTGCCGCACTGACGCGGCTTCGCTCCTATGCGGAACATCGTTATGCCGGCCATCACGAGGAACGGACGGCGATCGTCGAAGACACGCCGCTTTTCGGTCTCTTGTTTCTCTACAACAACCTGCATGTGCTGCATCACCAGCGGCCGGGTATTCCCTGGTACCAGATCCCGGCACTTTATCGCCGGCACAGACGTGCGCTGCTGGCGATCAACGGCGGCCTCGTCTATCGCGGTTATCGCGATGTGGCCCGTCGCTTCCTTCTGAAGCCGCATGATGATCCGCGCCATCCGCAGCATCTCTGATGTTACGGACGCGCGCCGCCATCCGCGAAGGCCTGCGCGAAGCCCTAGGCGCCTCGCGTGTGGCGCGCCCGGTGGTGGGCGACGAAGGCGCGCACGGCCGCCGAGCCTTCGACCTTGCGAGAGGCGACCGCGAGGTCCGACGTGACGCGGTTTCGCGCCAGTGAAACATAGCGCACGCCGGGCAGCTGCAGGCATTGCAGCGACTGCGGCACGAGCGCGATGCCGAGCCCCACCGCGACCATGCTCATGATGGTGGTAAAATCTCGGCCTGTTGCACTGACCTTTGGCGCCAGCCCGGCGTCCTTGCAGGCGACGAGCGTATTGGAGTGGAAGCCGACATCGGCGGGTTGGCGCGGCGTTATGAAGGTCTGGTCCGAGAGCGCTGCGAGATCGATCGCATGCTGGGCGGCGAGCGGATGCGCCTCCGGCAGCGCCACCACCAGCGGCTCGCGCAACACGGTGGTCGTCGTCAGGCCGGCCGGGATCGGCGCTGGCGGGCGGATGTAGCCGAAGTCGAGTTCGCCTTCCGAGATCATCGTGAGTTGCTGGCGCATTTCGATCTCGACAAGCTGAAGCTCGATGTCGGGAAATTCTTGTCGGAAGGCAGTCAGCGATTCCGTCAGCACGCCCGAATAGGCGGCCGAGGCGACATAGCCGATCGATATTCTGCCCGTCTGGCCGCGGCCGACCCGCTGCAGTTCGGACAGCGCGAGGTCGGCCTGGGCGACGATCTTTCGGGCCTCATCAAACAGCAATTGCCCCGACAGTGTCAGCTGCACGGAACGTTTCGCGCGGTTCAGCAGCGGGATGCCGACCAGGCTTTCCAGATTGAGGATCTGCTGGCTGAGGCCGGGCTGGGCAATGCCGAGCCGGGCGGCGGCGCGCTCGAAATTCTTTTCCTCCACGAGAGCGATGAAATAGCGCAGATGGCGAAGTTCGAAGGTCGCGGCGCGTGGCGATTTTGGAGCCGACATGGGGCCTCGCAATGCAATAACTGAAAACGATGCTGTGCGCGCATATCATAATCGATAGTTCTGAAAAATCCTGTGCCGAGTTATTGGAAAGCCGGAAAATTTGACTATAGAAAGATGACAAAATTACTCCAGATTGAGCGCGCAGAGGCCGCGCGCGCAGAGGCTTTCGTTATCCCATGTCACGCATTCATTGGCTGCTGTTAACGTCCGTCGCCTTCGTGGGGTCCGCCGGACAGAGCGCACTGGCGCAGCAGCAAGCCGAGACCAAGCTTGAGGCGATCGTCGCGAAAGGCGACAGGGAGGCCGGCGGCCCGGTTGAGGGCTATGTGGCGAAGTCGAGCCGCACCGCTTCGAAGTCCGGCGCGCCCCTGCTCGAGACGCAGCAGTCGGTGTCCGTCATCACCCATGACCAGATCGAGGCGCAGGGTGCCCAGACCGTGGGGCAGGCGCTGAATTACACGCCCGGCGTTTTCGGACAGCCCTTCGGCGCCGACCCCCGCTTCGACGCGCCGATCATCCGCGGCTTCGACGGTCGCCAGGTCCAGTTCCTGAACGGGCTCAGGATGATGCGCACCGCCGGCGCACCGGCCGTTGAAATCTACGGGCTTGAAAACATCGACGTCCTTCGCGGACCCGCTTCGGTCATGTATGGCCAGGGCAATCCGGGCGGCATCATCAACATGATCAGCAAACGGCCGGTCTTCGAGAATTTCGGCGAAGTCGGCGTGCAGGGCGGAAGCTACGAGACCTTTGGTGGCTTCTTCGATTTCGGCGGTACGCTTCGCGAGGAGTCGGATTTTGCATACCGGCTGACCGGTCTTGGCAAGAACGCCGCTGCCCAGGTCGACGAACTGGACAACGATCGCTACTTCATTGCGCCGGCGCTGACCTGGCAGCCGGACGAGGACACCAAGCTGGCGATCCTTGCGAGCGTCCAGCACGACAATCCCGGCACGCCCTCGGGCCTGCCGCCGCAATATACGCTGAACGCCACCGACTTTCGCCTGCCGCGCGACTTTTATGTCGGCGACGAATCCTTCGACCGCTCCAGCCGCACGCTGACAAACCTCGGATACGAACTCGAGCATCGCCTGAGCGAGAACTGGATCTTCCGGCAGAACTTCCGCTACACCGACTTCGACTGGGACTACCAGTCGCTTGGCATGTCGACGCTTGGTCTTGCCGCTGACGGCCGGACACTCCGCCGAAACGCGACCTTCCAGGACGAGGCGCTCAACACCGTCAATATCGACAACAATCTGCAGGGCGAATTCTCGACCGGCGAGGTCGACCATACGCTGCTTGTGGGCCTCGACTATCGCTACTTCGACAACAATGTGCGCACCCGCTTCTTCCAGGCAACGCCGCTCGACGTGCGCTCGCCAAGCTATGGCGGACCGATCCGGCTGATCGCGCCGACGCTCGATACGACCGTCGATAGCGAGCTTTTGCAGCTTGGCGTCTACGTGCAGGACGAACTGGCGCTCGGAGGCTGGCGCGCAACGTTGGGCCTCAGGCAGGATTGGACCAGCAGCTCGGGAACGTCGCTCAATGGGCTCTCGCGCGTTTCCCGTCCGCTCGACCAGGACGATCATGAGCTGACCGGCAGGGCCGGCCTCAGCTATATCTTCGACAATGGCATTGCGCCCTATGTCAGCTACTCGACGTCCTTCGAGCCGGTGATCGGCGCTGCTCCGGACGGCAGGCCTTTCGAGCCGACTTCGGGCGAGCAGGTCGAGCTCGGCGTGAAATACGAACCCACGGATTGGAACGGCTTCTTCACGGCGGCCGTCTACGACCTCAAGCAGAAGAATGTGCTGCGCACCATCGCCGGCATTTCGTCGCAGATCGGCGAGGTCAATGTCCGCGGCCTGGAACTCGAAGGTGTCGCGAGCATAACACAAGGGCTCGATTTGCGGGCGGCCTACACCTACACGGATGCCCGGATCGCAGCGGGCGCCGACGACGGCAATCGCGTCGAAAACGTGCCGGAGCATATGGCGAGCCTCTGGGCGAACTACACCTTCCAGGAAGACACGGCACTCGAAGGTCTCGGCATTGGGGCGGGCGTGCGTTATGTCGGCCAGCGCTACGGCAACAGCGCCAACACCTTCGAACTAGATTCGGTCGTGCTCGCCGATTTCGCGCTCTCCTATAAGAAGAATGGTTACAAGGCGTCGCTCAACGTTCAAAATCTCTTCGACAAGGACTATGTCGCAAGCTGCAGCTCGTTCGGCTGCTACTACGGCGACGGACGCACGTTTATGGGGAAGCTGACCTATAGCTGGTAGCGAATTGAGAGAGCGGGCATTGGGTCCTTTTGTCAGTCGCCGGGAGCTGCTTCTCGGCGCGGCGCTTTTGCTCGCCGCGCCGATGGCCAGGGCCGGCGCGCCCTTGCGCATAGCCGCGATCGACTGGGCGATGCTGGAGACGCTGTGCGCGCTCGGCCTTACCCCGGTCGCCGCGACGGAGCTCATTCAGTTTCGAAGCGATGCCGTCGAGCCCGACTTACCTGCAGATGTCGTCGATCTCGGTCTGCGCGGCTCGCCCAATTTCGAACTGCTTCACCTGCTCAGGCCGGACCTGATCCTGATCACGCCGTTCTATGTACGCCACGAGGCGGCGCTCGGCCGGATCGCGCCGCTTTTCTCCCTGCCATTCTACGTGCGGGGCGAGCCGCCTTTCGAAAAGGCGCTCGCAGCGGTGAAGGCGCTCGGCGAGCGTCTCGGACGCTCCGACAGGGCGGAGGCGCTGCTGAAGGAGATAGTCGGCGAAATCGAAGGCTTTAGGCAGACGCTCGCTCCCTTCGCGAACAGGTCCACCTATATCGTCAATATCGGCGACGCGCGGCATGTCCGCGTCTTTGGTTTCGACAGCATGTTCGGCGACATGCTCGCCCGGCTCGGCCTGCCGAATGCCTGGACGGATCGTTCGCGCTTCACCTTTGCGGCACCCGTCTCGATCGAAAACCTGGCGGCAGATCCCGACGCACGCATCGTCATCGTTTCCGAGGTGCCGGTCGAGGCGCGCAGTGGCCTTCGAAACAGCATCATCTGGAATTCGTTGGAGCCGGTCCGCAAGGGGCGGGTCATCCAGCTCGCCAACGTCAATCCCTACGGCGGTGTTACTGCGGGCCTGCGGTTTGCGCGCCTCTTTGCCGAGGCGATGCTTGCAGGAGACCGGCGCGGATGACGATGCGGGCATGGTCCTTCCTGTCGGCCAGCCTGCTCGCCAGCCTCATGCTCTTCGCGCTGGCCGCATCGAGCCAGGTCCCGTTTTCGCAATGGGGAGACCTGTTGGCCCCTCCCGCCGAGCTCACGCTCGACAAGATCATCCTGGCCTATAGCCTGTTCCCGAGGGCAGCGGTCGCTCTGGTCGCGGGCGCCGCACTCGGACTATCCGGGGCGCTTCTCCAGCAATTTCTGCGCAATCCGCTTGCCGATCCCTCGACCCTCGGCATCTCGGCCGGCGCTCAGCTCGCGATCGTAGCGGCGACGCTCTATGTGCCTGAGATCGTCGACGGCCACCGAACTTTGGTCGCGCTCGCCGGCGCCGCCGGGGCAGCGGCGATCGTCTTCGCGCTCGGTTGGCGTCGGGCTTTCGAGCCGGTGACGATGGTGGTCTGCGGCCTGCTTGTGGGGGTGACAGCCGCAGCCCTGTCCGCAGCGATGACGCTCGCGCGGGGTGAGTACCTCATGTCGCTTGTGACCTGGAACGGCGGATCCCTCAGTCAGCAGGACTGGTCAGTGTTCCAAAGCCTTGGCCTGGAGTTGGTGCTCCTCGGCCTGTTTGCCGGCCTGTTGATCCGCCCGATGTTGGTGTTGGGGCTTGGCGACACGAGCGCGCGCAGCCTGGGTGTCAATCTCGGTGGCATTCGCTTCGCAATCGCCGCGATCGCCACGGCACTTGCCGGCTTCGTCGCCTCAGCGGTTGGCCTGGTGAGCTTCGTCGGCCTTGCCGCCCCAGCCTTCGTGCGCGCCTGCGGTGCCCGCCGCCCAGCGGCGATCGTCGCGCTGTCGCCACTTGCGGGGGCGCTTTTCCTCTGGCTCTGCGACAGCATCGTGCAAACCGTCGCGCGTGCCTCCAGCGAGAATTTTCCGACGGGCGCGGTCACCGCACTTGTTGGCGGTCCTTTGCTGCTCTGGCTTCTGCCCAAGGTGCGAAGCATGGAAGTGCCGCACGAGGCGCGGGAAAGCGTCCACCGCGGCAATCTGAAAATAGCATTTGCCGCCTTTCTGGTTCTCGTGCCGGTCCTTGTCGCGATCGCATTCGTCGTCGGGCCGTCCGGACATGGCTGGAAGATCCTGAGTTGGGCGGAGACGCTCGACTTGGCACCGCTCAGATGGCCTCGGCTCCTGGCGTCTGCCGCGGCCGGCGGCCTGCTGGCCGTGACCGGCGCGATCCTGCAGCGCATGACCGGCAATGCAATGGCCAGCCCCGAGGTCGTCGGCGTCAGCGGCGGTGCCGGCCTTGGCTTTGCCGCAGCGCTCACATTCGCGCCGGATGGCGGCACAGTCGTGGTCTTCACTGGCGCAGGGCTCGGCGCGCTCATTGCCATGCTGGCGGTGCTGGTCTTTGCCAGCCGCCGGCATCTGCCGCCGGAAAAGCTGTTGCTTGCGGGCGTGGCGGTCGGTTCCTTCAGTTCGGCCGTCCTGTCGGCGCTGCTGGCGATCGGTGATCAGCGGTCGTGGCAAATTCTCTCCTGGCTCGGTGGTTCGGCATCCACGGCAACGCCGGCGACTGCGATTTTCCTCGGCATTCTTTCTCTGCTCGTCGTTGCCGCGGCACTGCTGTTGAGCCGCTGGTTGACGATCCTGCCCTTCGGACCGTCGATCGCCCTGTCGCTTGGCCTGTCGGTGCGGTTGAGCCGCGTGCTTCTTCTGCTTCTTTCGGGTGCTGCGACCGGTGCGGCGTCCCTGCTTGTCGGGCCCTTGAGCTTTGTCGGGCTCGTCGCGCCGCATATCGTCCTGCGCGCCGGTCTCGTCACGGCGCCGCAGCACCTGGCAGGCTCGTTCCTGCTCGGCTCGATCCTGATGGCCCTTGCCGATTTCGGCGCCCGCACGGCGACCTTTCCCTACGAGCTGCCGCTCGGCCTCTTCGCGGCACTCGTCGGCGCGCCCTACCTCATCTGGCTTCTGGGACGGCACAGATGATGGTGAACCAGCTTCCGGTGCTTCCGATTCCGTTCGCGGATGCAGCCCTGAGCCACGCAGTGCCGGCTGAAGACGATGATCTCGTCAGCCTGGACAGCATTCTCGAGCCAGGGCCGGTTGCGAACGCACTGGATGGACTGTTGCGGCGGTGGGGGCCGGGCGATCGCCGGGCCGCGGCGTCGCTATGGACGCAGGGTTACTTCGGCCGGCTGCTCAGACCCGTTATCGCCTATGGCCTCGTTCACGACATCTGGTTTTCGATGACGTTACCGGACGTTCAGGTCGGCCTATCCGATATGGCGACGCCCGTCCGGTTCGTGCTGAAACGCGCGGCTCCCGCTCCGTTGAGCGCGCGCCTGCGGGGGATTGTCGAAGACAATGTGCGACCTTTGATCGTCCGGATGGCGAACGTGACGGCCACGTCCGAACGGGTGCACTGGAGCAATGCGTCCTTCGCGTTTTGCCGCGCCTGCCGTCATGTTGATGATCTTTGGTCACAGGAGGCCATGCCGGTAGATGTCGCGGCGCGCTTGCGCGAGATGGAGACGCTGATCGCTGCGGACCATCCCCTTTTTCGGCTGACGCAGACGATCCCGGGTGTCGCGGGCGGTGCCTGTCTCCAGCGCAAGGTCTGCTGCATCCGCTACAAGCTCGACGGCCTGAAGAAATGCGGCACAGCCTGCCCGATCAATGCTTCGACCTTTTGCAGTCAATGATATCTATCGATGAGACCAACAGCAGGTCCAGCAATCCTGTCCGGAACGAAAAGATGCAGAACCACGCGACTGAAACTCCACCCATCGCCCGCGACCAGGCCGTTCTGTCGCTCCATGATGTGAGCTTTGCGATCGATGGGCGCAACCTGCTGCACCCTCTGACGTTGGAGATCCCGGCCGGGCATTCCATCGCGCTGATCGGCCATAATGGTTCCGGCAAATCGACGCTGCTCAAGCTGATCGGGCGACAGCTCGCGCCGACCACTGGGCGTATCGATTTCGAGGGAAAGCCGCTTGCTGGCTGGGGAACGCGGGCCTTCGCCCGGCGGCTCGGCTATCTGCCGCAGAATACGCCGCCAGCACACGGCATGCTGGCACGGGAACTGATCGCACTTGGCCGCTATCCCTGGCACGGCGCGCTCGGCCGCTTCGGGGCGGCCGACAAGGCGAAGGTCGAAGAGGCGATCGAGGTCACCGGCATCGAGCCGTTTGTCAACCGGGAGGTCGACAGTCTGTCGGGCGGGGAACGCCAGCGCGTTTGGCTTGCCATGCTCGTCGCCCAGGATGCCACCTGCCTGCTGCTCGACGAGCCGATCTCCGCCCTCGACATCGGCCACCAGCTCGAGGTGCTGGCACTGACCCGCGACCTCTGCCGGGACAAGGGCATCACCATCATCTCGGTACTGCACGAGATCAATATGGCCGCGCGTTTCTGCGACCGCATCGTGGCGCTCCATTCCGGCCGCCTTATCGCGGAGGGCACGCCTTCCGACATCATGACGCCGGAAGAATTGGCGCGGATTTACGACGTGCAGATGGATGTTCTGGAACAGCCCGTCAGCGGACGCCGCGTCGCGCTGGCGCGGTAGGCCACACGGCCACGGATCTGGCCGATAGTCCGACCGAGCGCGTACTGAACAGAGGTCCCGTTTGCTCGAACGGCGAGGACGGGCTTCGCCGTCCCAAGCGATCAAGAGCCACAGATCCCAATAACAACCCGGCATTTGGCACCAAGGCGCCTGACCCGCAATTGACATGAGTCAATGCGGCAGCCTCGTCCTTCGGGCCTATTCCCGGTTGTGTTTGAGTGGTCGCGGGCTATTCTCGTGGTCCGTTTTGATGGTGGGACGCTGAAATGGAAAAAGCCCGGAAGAATTGGCTCCTGGTTGGTCTGGTCATTCTGGCGCTCGCGGGCGGCTACTATGCCTGGCAGAACATGGATCGCAATGCGCTACCCGCCGGGATCGCGAGCGGCAACGGACGCATCGAAGCAGTTGAGATCGACATCTCGACCAAGACGGCAGGCCGGATAAAGGAAATCCTGGTGGATGAGGGCGATTTCGTCACTGCCGGCCAGGTGCTCGCCCAGATGGATACCGTGCAATTGGAAGCGCACAAGCGGCAGGCCGAAGCGCAGCAGCAGCGTGCGATCATCAGCGTCGAAGCGGCGAAGAACCTGGTCACGCAGCGCGAAGCGGAAAAGGCGGCGGCGGAGGCTGTCCTCGCGCAGCGGCGCGCACAACTGGACGCTGCCGAACGGCGGCTCGCCCGGTCCGAACAACTCGTGAAGACGAGCACCGTTTCGCAACAGGTGCTCGACGACGACAGGGCCACCGCCGAGGGCGCGCGCGCTGCCGCCAGCGCCGCGGAAGCATCGCTCGCCGCGTCAAATGCGGCGATCAATTCGGCGAAGTCCCAGGTCGTCGATGCCGAAGCCTCGGTCGAGGCGGCCAAGGCGTCGGTCGAAAGCATCATCGCCGACATCAACGACAGTACCCTGGTCTCGCCGCGCGACGGCCGTATTCAGTATCGTGTGGTCCAGCCGGGCGAAGTGCTGGCGGCCGGCGGCCGCGTGCTTAATCTCGTCGATCTCGGCGATGTCTACATGACGTTCTTCCTGCCGACGGATCAGGCCGGACGCCTGTCGATCGGCAGCGAAGTCCGGCTCGTGCTGGACGCCGCACCGCAATACATCATTCCCGCCAAGGTTTCCTATGTCGCCGACGTCGCGCAGTTCACGCCGAAGACGGTCGAGACGGCAGAGGAGCGGCAGAAGCTGACCTTCCGCATCAAGGCGCAAATTCCGAAGGAACTGCTGAAGAAGTACATCCGCATGGTGAAAACCGGTCTTCCGGGCGTCGCCTATGTGAAAGTCGATCCGAATGCAGAGTGGCCGGCGAGCCAGACCGGCACGCTGGTGCAGTGATGGCAGCCCCTGATCGGGCCGGCCTGCCGCCGGCAGAGCCCGTGGTTCGTCTGAGCGCCGTCACGCTTTCCTATGGCAAGACCAAGGCGCTGGATGACGTGACGCTCGACATACCCTCGGGCTGCATGGCCGGGCTGATCGGGCCCGACGGCGTTGGGAAATCGAGCCTGCTGTCACTCGTCGCCGGCGCACGCGCCGTACAGGCGGGGCGCGTCGAGGTGCTTGGCGGCGACATTGCCGATGCCGGCCATCGGCGCCGGACCTGCCCGCGTGTTGCCTACATGCCGCAGGGTCTTGGGAAGAACCTCTATCCAACGCTTTCCGTCTTCGAGAATGTCGACTTTTTTGGCCGGCTCTTCGGCCACGATCGCGAGGAACGCGAGAGGCGGATTGCCAGCCTGCTCGAAAGCACCGGGCTTGCCCCCTTTGCGGAGCGCCCTGCCGGCAAGCTCTCCGGCGGCATGAAACAGAAGCTCGGGCTTTGCTGCGCGTTGATCCACGATCCCGATCTCCTGATTCTCGACGAGCCGACGACCGGCGTGGACCCCCTGTCGCGACGGCAGTTCTGGGAGCTGATCGACGACATCCGCTCTGAGCGGCCGGGCATGAGTGTCATCGTCGCGACCGCCTATATGGAAGAAGCGGCGCGCTTCGATTGGCTGGTGGCAATGGATGCGGGCCGGGTGCTGGCAACGGGCACGCCCGATCAACTGCTTGAAAAGACCGGCGTCGACACGCTTGACGCCGCCTTCATCGCGCTGCTTCCCGAGGAGATCAGGGGCGAACATCACGACGTCGTCATTCCGCCGCGCCCCGAAGGCGCGAGCGACGACATCGCCATCGAGGCCAACAACCTCACCATGCGCTTCGGCGATTTCGTCGCCGTCGACAATGTCAGCTTCCGCATCGGCCGCGGTGAGATCTTCGGCTTCCTCGGCTCCAACGGCTGCGGCAAGACGACGACGATGAAGATGCTGACGGGCCTGCTTGCCGCCAGCGAAGGGACGGCCAAACTCTTTGGCCGCGAGGTCGACCCGCGCGACATGGAAGTGCGCCACCGCGTCGGTTACATGTCGCAGGCCTTCTCGCTCTATACCGAGCTCACGGTTCTGCAGAACCTCGAGCTGCATGCCAAGCTGTTCGGCATGGCGGCGGACAGCATTCCCAAACGGATCGAGGAACTGGCGAAGCGCTTCGATCTCTCGGATGTGATGGAGGCCTTGCCGGACGCCTTGCCGCTCGGCGTGCGCCAACGGCTCTCGCTTGCGGTCGCGCTGATCCATTCACCCGATATCCTCATCCTCGATGAACCGACATCCGGCGTCGATCCCGTGGCGCGCGACAGTTTCTGGCAGATCCTCGTCGATCTCTCCCGCAACGATCAGGTGACGATCTTCATCTCCACCCACTTCATGAACGAGGCGATGCGCTGCGATCGCATGTCGCTGATGCACGCGGGCAAGGTGCTCGTCAGCGATACGCCGGCCGGCATAATGAAAAGCCGTTCGGCCTCGACGCTGGAGGAGGCTTTCATCGCCTATCTGGAAGAGGCGATCGCCGGGGCAAAGCAACCGGCGCCCGCAGTGGTCAGGGCCAAGGCGCCGTTGGAGCCGGTCGCCGAACGATCGGCCGAGACCAAACGGCCTCCGAAGTCAGGGTTTTTCGACGTCGGGCGGATGTTCAGCTATACCCGCCGCGAAGCGCTGGAACTGGTGCGCGATCCCATCCGCGCGACGCTTGCCACCATCGGCACGGTCATCCTGATGTTCGTCATCGGCTACGGCATCAACATGGATGTCGAGGACCTGACCTTCGCGGTGCTCGACCGCGACCAGACGACGACCAGCCGCGACTACATCCTCGAGATCGCCGGTTCGCGCTACTTCATCGAGAAGGATCCGATCACCGACTATGCCGATCTCGACCGGCGTATGCGCAACGGCGAACTGAGTCTCGCAATCGAGATCCCGCCGGGCTTTGCCCGCGATGCGGCGCGCGGCGACACGGTGGAGATCGCCGCCTGGATCGATGGCGCGATGGCGAGCCGTGCCGAAACGGTCAAGGGCTATGTGCAGGGACTGCACGCCCATTGGCTGACCGGCAAGATCCGCGAACGCTATGGGGCGGCTGCGACCACCGGCAGCTTCAAGATCGAGACGCGTTTCCGCTACAACCCTGATGTCAAGAGCATCGTTGCGATGGTGCCGGCGGTCATCCCGCTCCTGCTGATGCTGATCCCGGCCATGCTCTCGGCGCTCAGCGTCGTGCGCGAGAAGGAGCTGGGGTCGATCGTCAATCTCTATGTCTCGCCGGTGACGCGGCTCGAATTCTTGATCGGCAAACAGATTCCCTACATCGCTCTGGCAATGCTCAATTTCGTGCTGCTGACGGCGTTCGCGATCTTCGTCTTCCGGGTACCTTTTACCGGCAGTCTGCTCGCCTGGACGGCCGCGGGGCTGATCTACGTCTCGGCGGCAACGGCCATGGGGCTCGTCATCTCGACCTTCATGTCGAGCCAGATCGCCGCGATCTTCGGCACGGCGATCCTGACGCTCATTCCGGCAATCCAGTATTCCGGGATGATCGATCCGGTCTCCTCGCTCGAAGGGGCGGGCGCCTTCATCGGCCAGATCTACCCGACCACACATTTCATGACGATCGCCCGCGGTACCTTTTCCAAGGCTCTGGGCTTCGGTGACCTCGGCGGCGCCTTCGTGCCGATGCTGATCGCGGTGCCGGTGCTGCTCGCGGTGGGCACGCTATCCCTCAAGAAACAGGCGAGGTGACGATGCGCCTGTCCCATATCTACCATCTCGGCATCAAGGAACTCTGGGGGCTCTGGCGCGATCCGATCCTGCTGATCCTGATCGTCTATTCCTTCACGCTGTCGGTCTATACCGGCTCGACCGCGATGCCGGAAACGCTGAACCGTGCGGCAATCGCCATCGTCGACGAGGACCGCTCGCCGGTTTCGACGCGGATCTCGACGGCTTTCTATCCGCCCTATTTCGTGCCGCCGCAGATGATCACGCCGGCGGAAATGGACCGCCGCATGGACCAGGGGCTCGATACCTTCGCGCTCGACATTCCGCCGAATTTCCAGACGGATCTATTGGCCGGCCGCTCCCCGACGATCCAGCTCAATGTCGACGCAACGCGCATGAGCCAGGCCTTTTCCGGCAATGGCTACATCCAGCAGATCGTCACCGGCGAGGTCTCGGGCTTCCTCGATCGTCACCGCAGCGAGCAGAAACTGCCGGTCGATCTGGTTCTGCGGGCGCGGTTCAATGCCGAGCTCAACAAGGGCTGGTTCGGCGCGGTGATGAACGTCATCACCAACATCACCATCCTGTCAATCGTGCTCACGGGTGCCGCCCTCATCCGCGAGCGCGAACACGGGACGGTGGAGCACCTCCTGGTCATGCCCGTGACCCCGTTCGAAATCATGGTCAGCAAGGTCTGGTCGATGGGGCTGGTGGTGCTGCTCGCCTCGGCGGTCTCGCTGATCGTCGTCGTCAAGGGCGCGCTTGCGGTTCCGGTGCAGGGCTCGTTCGCGCTGTTCCTGCTGGCAACGGCCCTGCAACTCTTTGCGACCACCTCGATGGGCATCCTGCTTGCCACGATTGCCGGCTCCATGCCACAGTTCGGTCTGCTGCTGATGCTCGTACTCTTGCCGCTACAGGCCCTCTCCGGGGGCATGACGCCGCGCGAAAGCATGCCCGAGATCATCCAGAACATCATGCTGGCGGCGCCGAACACACACTTCGTCATTCTGGCGCAGGCGGTTCTCTTTCGCGATGCCGGTCTGGACGTGGTCTGGCCTCAGCTTCTTGCCTTGCTGCTGATCGGCGCCATCCTCTTCGCCTTTGCCATGCGGCGCTTCCGGGTGTTCCTGAAGTAGGCATCCCATACATGGCTGATCGGTTGACGTGACGTGCCGACCGACCAGCGCTTTGTCGGAAAAACGCTATTGTCGGCACCGTGCGCGAGGCGTCAGGCGGGAATGAACTTTCCGTCGTAGCGCACGCGAAAATTCCGGCGTTGGGCGTCTTCCTGGAAGCAGACAAACACCAGTTCGAGATCGTGCGTGCTGCTGCGTCTGCCAAGCAGGCTCAACGTGATCACGATGACGCCGCCATAGGTGCGCGTCAGATTGATGGCGGCGCGCCGGATTTCATTGGTTCCGGCATCGTCCCGGTCTTCGCGCCGCTCGTATACCTGCCAGAAACGCGCGCTCTCCCAGGCGGACCGCAGGGCTTCGGTTATCTCGGCCTTGAACTCGTCCACCGACCTGCCCTTGCTCCATGAAACGGTCCGCTCGGTGTGATCGCCAAAGATATCGAGATAGCCGTCATAGTCGTCCGGATCGGAAAAACACCGCTCGATCATTCCGAATGCTACGTCGTCGGAAATTGCTGCCTTAAAGAAAATCGTCATCGAATCGCAATCCTGCCTTGAGCGCCTATGTTGTCAAAGCGTCGACGGTGTATCCAGCCCCTCGGCGTCTGATCGCCGCCGCGCGAACAACTATCGTCTCGCTGCAATGGCTTAGGTGGGTCGATCGCATCGCGCCGGCGGCCGATTCCGCGTCCATGATCGTTGCCTTATGTTCGGGCTCCATGCTATCTTTGGTTTCATTATTGACTGACGCAACTTTCATTTCTCTTTCGCCATCCCGCGCACGGTCGCAGCAATGGATGCGAAAGAACTGTTTGTTTTGATAGTCATATTTGCAGAATGAAATTTGCGGGGGGCCGCGCACCACGCTGATGCGAAAAGGGATCGGGCGAGATCCCTGGACCGCCGGCGCAGGGACAGTCGGGAGAGGGACAGTTTTTTGATCGGCATGGCATTTCCACGAGAAGTTTTCTCGCGTTCAGTGGTCATTGTCTGTCTGTTGGTTGGGCTCCTGGCCTCGGCCGCGACGGTTCGAGCGGCGCCGGCTGGCGGCGCTGACATGCAGTTCTTCGTGGTTCGCAGCGGTCAGCCAGGGTGCGAGCCAACCTGTCCGGAGTGGATATCGGCGGAGGGGACGATCGTTCGCGAAAGCCCGGCGCAGTTCAAGAAGCTGCTCAAAACCATCGGCAAGCGCCGCCTGCCGGTCGTGGTGACGTCACCTGGGGGAGACGTCGACGCTGCGCTGGCGCTAGGGCGGCTCATCAGAGCGCGAAGGCTTGAAGTGGCGGTCGGCAAAACCCGCTTCATCGGTTGCCAGCCGCAGCAGAAGGATTGCCGCGAAAACGACGGCAAGGGCGCCCGCTATATCGGTATCGCCTATTCGGGCGGAGCCTACTGCAATTCGGCCTGTCCGCTGATGTTCGCCGGCGGAACCCGCCGAGTGGCCGGGGAATGGGCCTATCTCGGCGTTCACCAGATCACCACTGTCTTCGTTCAGACCCAGACGCGGTATCGGGAGGAGTACCGTATCGTCAACGGCAAGAAGAAGGTGACCAGCAAGAAGGTCGTCAGCCGCAAGAATGTCGGCAGCCGCAAGATCTACGAGATGACCAAGGCGCAGGAGCGCGAGTTGACCGCCTACCTCGCGGAAATGGGCATCGGCCGCACGGTTATCGATCTGATGAAGATCACGCCCGCCTCCGATATGCGCAAGATCGAACCCGTCGCGATGACCGAGATGAAATTGATCACGCAGCTGGGCGGGGTCGAATTGCTGACCTCGGTCGAGACCTGCAGAACGGTACCGGCGTCCGCCAATTGTCGGGTTTTCGTCATGTCGGACCTGAAGCGTTAGACCAGGGGATTTGGGTTGGAGACCGGAATGCGAATATGGAGTTCTCCCGTCGGCGCAGCCACGCCCCGCCTGCTACGGGTTGCGCTGGTAATCTGTCTGCTGGCCGCAAGCCTGTTGATGGAGCGGCCGGCAATGGCGGCTGAGCAGGAGATGCGGTTTGTCGTCGTGCGCTCCAACCAGGCCGGGTGCGAGCCGACATGTCCGGAGTGGATTTCCGCCGCGGGCACCATCGGGCCGAAGACACCGGCCCTGCTGAAGGCAACCTTGAAGCCGCTCGCAGGCCGCAAGCTGCCATTGGTCCTGCGATCGCCCGGTGGCGACATGGCGGCTGCGATGGCACTCGGCCGCCTCATCCGCAAAAGCAAACTGAGCGTGGCGGTGGGCACGACCGTTTTCTTCGGGTGTCAGCGCGATCAGAAGAACTGTACCGCAAACGACCAAAAGGGAGCCGCCTATATCGGCAAGGCCGTTTCGCTCGGAGCCTGCTCACAGGCATGTACGCTCGTCCTTGCGTCAGGCAGTCGACGGCTCGCGGGAGAAGGGACGATCGTCGAAGAGATTCCGATGGTGACTGGAAACGAAGCCAGCAGCAAAAAGCTGGCGGCCTACTATGATGAAATGGGCGTGCGCTACCAGATGCTGGCCGAGGGCCCGCGCGATGCGGCTGGCAATCCCGGTCTCTGGCAATTGTTCAAGGCCCTTCTGCTGACGAACACGCTGGCAGTGGACCAACTGGTCGATGCGCAGATTTGCAAAAGCACGCCTGCGCCCGACAATTGCCGCGTCTTCACCACGATGGATCTGGAGTAGCTGCGCCCAAATAATTGTCGGCCAGTCTCGGCCGTCGATCCGTCTCCCGCCAAGATCTCCGGGCGACGCACGCGGGTCTCCAGGCGGGCAAGGAGCGATGGTGGGTTGAGGTGGCAGCAAGCAATGGCTATGTGGTGCGTTCCGTACTCAACGAACCATAAGGCCAATCGGGATGATCCCAGCGTTTCTCGTTACCCATTCCGGTGGCTTCCATGCCGACGAGCTGTTGTCCACCGTCATTCTCACGCGGCTTTTCCCGCAGGCTCGCCTGATCCGCAGTCGGGCTCCGGAATGGATCAGGCCCGGTGCAGACCGTATCGTCTACGATGTGGGTGGCCAATATGACGCCGCGGCCGGTATCTTCGATCATCACCAGCGCGGCGCGCCGCTGAGAGAGGACGGCCAGCCCTACAGTTCGTTCGGGCTGATCTGGAAGCACTACGGCCGCGACTATCTCGCCGCTTCAGGCGTTCCTGAAGACCATATCGAGGCGGTCCATGCGGCCTTTGATGCACGCTTCGTGCTTCCGGTCGACCTGGTGGATAATGGTGCGCTCGACCCTTCCGTTGCCGGGCCGCTCGCAGGGCTCACCCTGCCGGCGCTTTTGGAAACCTTGAAGCCGGTTTTCGACGAGGCCGGCCAGGAGGCTGACGATCGCGGCTTTCAGGCGGCCCTGGCGGTTGCCCGTGCGCTCGTCGAGGCCAGCGTCGCCCAGCGCGCCGCCAAGCTCAGAGCCGAGGCACTCGTTCTTCAGCAAATCGCCCGTGCCGGGGATGGTCGCGTTCTCGAGCTGCCGATGGGCATGCCCTTCCGTCCGGCCGTCGTGAAGTCCGGTGCCGATCACCTGTTGTTCGTCGTTCACCCGCGTGACAAAGACTGGTGCCTGACGGGCATCCGCAAGGCCGATGAGGGCTTTGAGCTTCGCGCAGACCTGCCCGCAGCCTGGGCCGGCCTGACCAACGGAGAACTGGAAGCGGCCTGCGGGGTCGCGGGCGCAAGCTTCTGCCACAATGGCCGCTTCATCGCGGCTGCCGCAACGCGCGAAGCTGCCCTTGCCATGGCCGCGTTGGCCGTCGCAGAGGCCACGTCGCTTGCAAGTGAAACCAAGGCGTAAGCCAGGACATGCCCTGCTTCGGGCCGGCGCTGCCCGGAATCGGCTGCACATGGTCCGACCGCGGCGCGGTCGGCCACAAGACGCAGCTTCGCGCTAGCTTTTGGCGAGCCCGCTACCCGCAGTCCTGATGAAATCGACGAAGGCGCGTAGCGCCGCCGGCATTTGCCGTCGGCTCGGATAGTATAGATAGAGGCCGCCGTAGTAGGGGCACCAGTCCTCGAGCACCCGAACAAGTTTTCCTTCGTCTATCAGCGACAGCACCTGATCCTCGAAGGTGAAGGTCACGCCGGCTCCGGCAAGGGCAGCGTCCACCATCATGTCCTGGTCGTCGACGATCAGGGGGCCGCTCACTTCGACCTGAAGTTCCACGCCGCCGCGCTCGAATTCCCATGCGTAAAGCCGGCCGCTGCCGAAGCGCAGTCCGACACAGGGGAGTTCCCTCAGGTGATCGGGAGCGGTCGGTTTTGGAAAGCGCTCGAAGAAGGAACGCGTTGCCACAATCGCCGTGCGCTGGCGCGGCCCGATCGGTACGGCAATCATGTCCTGCGCGATGACCTCGCCGAAACGAACGCCGGCGTCGAAACCCTCCGACACCATGTCGACGAGGTCGTTGTCGGTGACGATCTCGATGCTGATTTTCGGGTAGGCTTCGAGAAAGCGTGCGACCAAAGGCAGAAGCACCATCTTCGCGGAGGCGCGCGCCGCATTGAGTTTCAAGCGCCCGACAGGTGTGCCCCGGAAGTTGTTGAGGTCGTCAAGCGCATCCTCGATGTCGCGGAAGGCGGGGGCGACGCGCGCGAGCAGAAGTTCGCCCGCTTCCGTCAACGCGACGCTGCGGGTCGTTCGGTTGAAGAGGCGGAGATCGAGCCGCTCCTCAAGTGCCTTCAGGGCATGGCTGAGTGCCGATGGCGTGCAGCCGACCTCGTCAGCGGCGCGGCGGAAGCTTCGGTGCCGGGCCAAAGCCAGGAAGGAGGACAGGTCGGAAGGCGATACGGTTCTCATTGATGAATCTTACTCATTAGCTCAAGGAGAATCCAGTCGATTTTCTCAGCAGATGGAGCGCGGTAAAACCTTCTCAGCCGCCGACGATGGAGCGGCGAAACAAACAGGAGGTTCACATGCATACATGGTTCGTTACCGGAGCATCCCGTGGATTTGGTGCTCTCATCGTTGAGAAGGCACTCGCCAAGGGCGATCAGGTCGTCGCGACGGCGCGCAATCCGAAGGCGATCGCCGAGCGTTTCGGCAAACAGCCCAACCTTCTGGCCGTAGCGCTCGATGTTACCGACGGGTCCCAGGCGCATCAGGCCGTCGGGCAGGCGATCGCCCGCTTTGGCCGGATCGATGTTCTGGTCAACAATGCCGGCTACGGACTGCTCGGTGCGGTCGAAGAGGCAAGCGGTGCCGAGATCGAGGCCCTGTATCGCACCAACGTCTTCGGCCTGCTGGCCGTCACCCGTGCCGTGCTGCCGCACATGCGCCGCCAGCGTTCGGGACGCATCCTGAACTTCTCGTCGATCGGCGGCTATCGCAGCGGCCCTGGCTTCGGGGTCTATTGCTCGACGAAGTTTGCCGTTGAAGGCCTGACCGAAGCGCTCGCAGCAGAGCTTGCCCCGCTCGGTATCCATGCGACGGCGATCGAACCCGGTTACTTCCGCACCGACTTTCTCGACTCGACCTCACTCGGCATCAGCCCGATCGAGATCGAGGACTATGCCGAGACGGCCGGCTTCGTTCGCAGCAAGGCGAAGGAGATCAGCCATAACCAGCCGGGCAATCCCGACAGGCTGGCAGAGGTCTTGATCTCGTTCGCTGATGCCGAAAATCCGCCGGTGCGGTTGCCGCTTGGCAGCGACACGGTGGCCACGATCGAAGCCAAGCACGCATCGGACGCAGAAATCCTTGCCCAATGGCGTGCCGTGTCCCTCTCGACCGACTTTGAACCGGCCGCATAAGCGTCGAGGAGCGGCGGTCGACCGTTCCCTCAGAGGCCCCGCCATCGTGCGGGGCCTTCTCGTTGGCTGAGCCAACCTCGGTCCGCGCTGTCGCAGCTCACTCAACCGTTCAACGCTGCGCGTCTTCCGCATGCTTGGATCCCGTAGGTCTTGTCGCCAGCCAGAAGAGCAGCGAGGTAAGGCTGATCGCCGCGCCCATCAGGCAGACGCCGTTCCATCCCGCATGCGTATAGGCGACCGTGGAGAGAGAGGATCCGATCGCGCTGCCGAGCGAATAGAAGAGCATGTAGGCTGCCGTCAGTCGGTTCTGCGCTTCCGGACGGACGCGATAGATCAGGGCCTGGTTGGTCACGTGGACCGCCTGGAGCCCGAAGTCGAGGACGAGCACACCGGCGATCAGCCACAGGATCGAGTGATGCAGCAATGAGATCGGCAGCCATGCGATGAGCATAAGCGCGAGTGCAATCCCCGTCGTCGCCTGGCCAAATCCGCGATCGGCCCAATGGCCCGCACGAGAAGCGGCCAAAGCCCCGGCGATCCCTGCCAGACCGAAGAGGCCGACCTCGGTATGCGACATGGAGAAGGGCGGTGCGCTCAGCGGCAGGACAAGCGGGGTGAGCAGGGTCGTCACGTTCGCGAAGATCAGCATGGCGATCACGCCGCGGGTGCGCAGCACCGGCTCTTCCCAGATCAGCTTGAAGGTGGAGCCGACAAGGCGGGGGTAGCTGAGCTTGCTCGTTTCCCGTCTCTGGTGCGGCAACAACCTGTACAGCAGGCCGGCGATCAAGAGCGTTGCGACACATGATGCAAGATAGACCGATCGCCAGCCGGAGAGATCCGTCAGAAGGCCCGCGACGGTGCGTGCGGAGAGGATGCCGATCACGATGCCGCTGGTGACAAACCCCACCACCCGGCCGCGTTCTGACGGTTGGGCCAGGCTGGCCGCATAGGCGACCAGCGCCTGTGTCAGGACGGCCAGCATGCCGACCGCCGCGATCGCGGCCATCAGCATTTCGGCGTTGGCCGAAAGGGCGACGAAGCCGAGCGCGACCACGGAAAGCAGGGATTGAATGATGATGACCTTGCGGCGATCGAAAAGGTCGCCAAGAGGAACAAGCAGGACCAGGCCGAGCGCGTAGCCGATCTGCGTCGCGCCGACGATCAAGCCGGCGCTGGTCTGCGAAAGGTCGAGATCCGCGGCCATCACATCCAGCAGGGGGTGGGCAAAATAGGCGTTGGCGACCGCAAGGCCAGAGGCGAGGGCAAAGAGTGTCATCATCGGGCGCGTCAACAGTGATGCCGTGGCATCTCCGGCATTTGGGCGCGCAGCGTCGTTTGCGGCGTCGATCGACGCCGCAGCAGCTCCACCATCCATTGGACTTCTTCCTTATTTCGGTTTAATAATGAAACCAAATTTATGGATACCGATTTGGTTTCATAATGCAACCAAAATCTCGTGGCCGCGAGAGAGGAGAGTTCGTATGGTGGCGCGCAGAAGCCTCAAGGGAGACTACTGCCCCAGCGCGCGATCTCTGGACGCGATTGGCGACTGGTGGTCGCTGCTGATCGTGCGCGATGCGTTCGACGGGCTCCGGCGTTTTAGCGATTTTCAAAAGAGCCTCGGCATTGCCAAGAACATCCTGACGGAGCGCCTACGCACGCTCGTCGATCGCGGCATTCTGGAGACGGTTCCCGTCGGAGAGGCGAAAGCGCGGGTCGAGTATCAATTGACGGCGATGGGCCGGGACCTCTTTCCTGTGATGGTCGCCTTGCGCCAGTTCGGCGAAAGGCACCTCTTTCAGCCCGGCGAGGAGCATTCCCTGCTGGTCGAAAAAGAAACAGGACTGCCTGTGAAGCTCGACATCCGCACACAGGATGGCAGGCCGATCGAGGCCGACGAGACGGTCCTGATCAAGGTGCCCGAAGACTGACCGTGCCTGCAACGCCCGGCGCAGGCGAACCGATCTAACTTTAGACGAATATTCAGTTTTCTCTGCTAGCTTGCTGGAGTCCTTCCGCAGCCGGGGAAATTGGTAATGGGCGTTGTCACGCTAGACCAGGTAGAGAACCAGATCGCGCGCGGCTTTCGTTATCTGCAATTCTCGCCGGAGATCGAGGCGCTGTTCCGCAAGGAATATGCGGCCGAGCGTGTGCGGCTCGCGGTGATCTGGGGCGTGATCGGCGTTTTCATCTACGATCTGGTCTATTTCGGCGATCGTACGATGCTGCCCGACGTGTTCAACGAGCTGCTCGTTGTCCGCTTCCTGGTGTTCACGCCTTTCGTCATCGGCTGTATCCTGGCCGTGCGCCGCTGGCCGGATGCGCTTCTCTACGACGTTCTGGCGGTGGCGATCGCCGTGCTGGGCGTCACCTTGCCGATGGCTGCGGCCACGCAGAGCGCCAGTTCCTACCTGTTCGTCTATCAGAACGGCAACTCCGCCGCCTTCCTGTTCTTCGTCATTGCCTTGCGGCCACGCTTCTTTGCCGTCGTGATCGGGCTCGCGCTGCTGTGCGCTTCCCATTTCACCACCACGCGCCTGACCGGCGCCTTCGACGATGTCACCTATTCCGGCATCATCACCTTCTATTTGACGCTGTCGATCTTCCTGGCGGTCAGCGCCTATTTTCTGGAGCAGAAGGACAGGCAGAATTTTCTCAACCAGTTGAGAGGAAGCCTTCTCTATCGTCAGCTTGAGCGTAATGCCGAACGGGATGAACTGACGGGACTGTTGAACCGCCGCTCGCTGGCGCGGGTTGGCGAGATGCTGTGGAACGACGCGCCTCGCCTGGCGCCGGTTTCGGCGATCCTGCTGGATATCGACCACTTCAAGCGGTTCAACGACGTTCACGGCCATATCGAGGGCGACGCCTGCATCCGCGCCGTCTCGCAATGCATGCGCGACACGGTGGATGATGCCTCCTTCGTCTTCCGTTTCGGCGGGGAGGAGATGCTGGTGCTCGTGGCGGATCGGGAGCCGCTGCAGGCGTTGGCGATGGCCGAGCGTATCCGCACGGCGATCGAACGGCTCGCCATTGCCCATCGCGGACTTGGCAATGGGTGCGTGACGGCAAGCCTGGGCGTCGCCTCTGCGCTTGCGACTGAGACGACGCTTGAAAAGCTGCTGCAAAAAGCAGACGCGGCTCTCTACGAGGCAAAGCACATGGGCCGCAATACGGTCGCTTTGGCAAGCGCGCCGAAGGCCGGCGCGCAGGTCGCCTGAAACACGGGGATTGCCGCTCAGCCAATGATCGCCTTCGGCTCGAGGAAGGCTTCGAGGCCGAAGGGCCCGAATTCGCGACCGATGCCGGAATGCTTGAAGCCACCGAACGGAGCCTGGGCATCTGCCGGCGCCTCGTTGAGGACCACGCGACCGGCCTCGAGCCGGCTGGCCACGCGGCGCATGCGTTCCACATTGGTGCCGAGAACGTAGGACTGCAGGCCATAGTCCGTGTCGTTGGCGATGGCGATCGCCTCGTCTTCGTTGCGATAGGAAAGAACGCTGAGGACGGGGCCGAAGATTTCTTCCCGCGCGATCCGCATGCCGTTGGTGACATCGGTGAAAACGGTGGGGCGAACGAACCAGCCACGTTCGAGCCCTTGCGGGCGACCTTCGCCGCCGGCAAGCAGCTTTGCTCCGTCCTCCTGACCGAGACGAATATAGGACTGGACGCGCTGCCATTGTCTGGCGCTGACCATCGGGCCGATATCCGAGGTCGGGTCGCTCGAAGGGCCGATCTTCAATGCCGAGACGGCGGTGGCGAGACGCGAGGTCACTTCCGCTAGTCTCCGCTCCGACACCAGAAGCCGGGTGCCGGCAATGCAGGCCTGGCCGCTGTTGCGGAAGGCGGAAGCAAGCACGCGCGGGATGGCGTGGTCGAGATCGGCATCGTCGAGCAGGATCTGCGGCCCCTTGCCGCCGAGCTCCAATGTTACGCGCTTGAAGCTCTCCGCCGCGGTTCGAAGGATCGTCCGTCCGGTCGTGGTCGAGCCGGTGAAGGTGATCTTGGCGATGCCAGGGTTCTGGCTGAGCTCGGCGCCGACGACATGGCCGTAGCCATTGACGACGTTGAGCACGCCGCGCGGCAGACCGGCTTCGTGCAGCGCTTCCAGCAGAGTCTGGGTCTGGATGGCGCTCATTTCCGACGGCTTGATCACGATCGTCGTGCCGGCCGCGATTGCGGTGGCGAGCTTGGTGCAGATGAAGCCGATGTTGCTGTTCCAGGGGGTGATGGCGGCGGCAACCCCAACCGGTTCCATGACGACCGCGGCGTTGCCGATCTGCCGGGTAAAGGCATAGCCAGCCACGGTCTTCGCGGCGACCTCGAAAACGTGCGAAGCATGCGGCACTGAGAAAGCGAGGAAGGACTGCGGTGCGCCGTATTCGGTCGCCATGGCCTCATGCAAGGCATCGGCGTGCGCAGCGATGGCGTCGCGCAGCGCCTGCAGCATGGCAATGCGCTCGGCCGGTGTCGTGCGCCGCATCGCGGGGAAGGCGCGCCTGGCGGCTGAGATCGCGGCGCGGGCGTCTTCCGCATCGCCGAGACGAACCTCGCCGATCTTCTCCTCGGTGGCGGGATTGAAAAGCTCGAAGCGCTCGCTGCCCTCAGGGGTAACGAAAGCGCCATCGACATAGATCTGCTCGATCATCTTCATCGTTCGGTTTCCTGTTGCGATGAAGGGGATATGCGCCGGAAGCATCGCTAGGATAAGATCATCAATCATAGACAGGTTGATGAGGAAAATAGCGCAATGAGACCCAGTCTGTCCGAACTAGAGGCGGTGACGACGATCGCGCGGCTCGGCGGCTTCCGGGCCGCTGCCCGTGAACTCGGCGTTTCGTCCTCCGCGCTCAGCCATGCCGTGTCGGCGCTGGAGGAGCGGCTGGACGTCCGCCTGTTCAACCGGACGACCCGGTCGGTGGCGCTCACAGCGGCGGGCGAGGCCTTCGTCGCCGAGGTCCTGCCGGCTCTCGCCGCGATCGACGGTGCCGTCGAGAGGGTGACGGAATCCCGGTCGCGGCCGACCGGGACGCTTCGGCTGAACACCTCGCCCGGAGCGGCACGCATGGTGCTGCAGCCGCTGCTGATGGAATATCTCCGGCGCTTTCCGGAAATGGCGGTGGAGGTGGCGACCGACAATGCGCTGGTGGACATCGTCGCCCTCGGCTTCGATGCCGGCTTCCGGCTGGTTGAGGCGGTGCCGCCGGACATGATCGCAGTGCCGGTCACGCGCCAGTCGCGCATGATCGTCGTCGGATCGCCGGATTATTTCCGGGAGAGGGCGGCGCCTCAGCGACCGGCCGATCTCGTGAATCACACTTGCATTCGGGCGCGCATGGCGAGCGGCCGGATTTATCACTGGGAGTTCTCGCGTCATGGCGAGAGCGTGGAGATCGATGTGCCCGGACGGCTCATTCTGGACGAGAGCGGGCTGATGCTCGAGGCGGTACTGTGTGGCGCAGGGCTGGCCTATCTCTCCGACTATGCGGTCCAGGAGCACGTCGCTGCCGGACGGCTGGTGCAGGTTCTCGAGGATTGGACGCCACCCTATGACGGCCTTTGCCTCTATTTCTCCGGCCGGCGACACGTACCGGCAAAGCTCCGGGCGTTGATCGAGCTCGTCAGAGAGCTGCGTGTCGAGGGCGGGGGCGCGGATGTTGCGCCTTGAATCTCGATGAGAAAGTGAGACGAACCGGACAGGTTGGGCGCTCGACTGCCGTTGCGTTGGCCATGGCGAGAAACCGGAAAAACCGCCATGTTCGCCATCCCTGCCGCGTCCGGTTGACACGGTTCGCGCTCAGATAGGTAATCCGCCCTCGGAGCGAAAAGTTCCGCTTCTGCAACGGGATACGGTCTCCGGCCAAGGACGCTCAGGCTCGGCGGCGAGGCGTCGAGGCAATTGGCTGGAAAAATAACATGACTATTACAGACAAGTTTATTTACGCGTGCTAAGAGACGTCGCGTTCGTTTGGCCACCCGGTCCACCGATCGCGTCGCGGCAAGCAGTGCGAACGACGCTGGACGCCACATCAAAGTTGTTTTGTTCGGATCAGACGCCTTGGTCGACATGGAAACGCGCCATCAGGTCTATTTCGCCAAGCGTACCGCTTTGGTCGCCTATGCCACGCGCATCGTCGGATCGCGTGAGACTGCCGAAGACATCGTGCAGGAGGCGTTCATCCGCTTCGCGCCGACCAATACCGACAATGGTTCCCAGGGCCTCTCGCCTGCCTATCTCTACAGGATCGTCCGCAATCTGTGCCTCGATCTTCTCAAGCGCCGGAAGATAGAGGCGCGGGAGGAACAGGACGAGCCGCCGTTCTGGTCGATGCCGATCGAGATGCCGACGCCCGAAGACATCGCCGTGGTGACCGACGAGATCCGGCGCATTTCCGGCGTCCTCGACGATCTTCCCACGGACGTTCGTGTTGCCCTTGAGATGCACCGCTTCGGTGGATACACCCTGGAAGAAATCGCCGCCCACCTGAACATCTCGGTCGCAACCGTACATCGCCATGTTCGCACCGCCATGATGCGGGTGGCGACAATTCTGGCGGGCGATGCCTCCTAGAATTTTGAGCCGGCGTGAAAAAAAATCCGCAGTAATTCGTCTTTGTGACAGACCGAATGATTCCGCTTGTGCATGTTTCCTTGAATCGTACCCGATTAAAGGATGAAAACATGCAGCAATTCAAAGTGCTACAGCGACCTTTGCGCGTCTGATAAGACGCGCGGCGCTGTAGTGTCTCGTCGAACACGTAACCAGCAGGCAGAGCTTTGACCAAGGACAACCACATACCGGAGGTGTTGCTCGAAGAGGCCATGGACTGGTTCCTCGAACTGAAGGCGCGTCCGAACTGTCGGGAGACGGAAGCCGCGTTCCGCACTTGGTTGGGCAGGTCGGAACTGCATGTCCGATCCTGGGAGACGGCATTGAAGACCTGGCAATTGCTGGGAGAAGTGCCGCCGGTTCATGAGCAGCTTTGGCGCGGGGCGACGCCGTTAGTCTCATCTGCGGCAACCACCCGCCAGCCGAAGCGTTGGGCGGCCAGAACCTTAGTTGCCGGCACCGCAGTGATCGCGCTTGCCGCCTGCCTGGTGCTGTTCGTCGCGCTCCCGTCGCTGCTGGTGTGGTGGCAGGCCGATCATGTGACCGAGACCGCGCAGAGCAGGACGATCACGCTGGAGGACGGCACGACTATCCAAATGGGTGGCGGCAGTGCTATCGCCACCGAGATCAACACCGCGGCCCGGCACGTCCGGCTTCTAAAGGGCGAAGCCTATTTCGATGTCGCGCGCGACCCGTCGCGTCCGTTCGTCGTCGATGCCGGCGGCGTGGAGGTTTCGGTTCTCGGCACCTCTTTTGACGTGCAGCTTGCGAGTACGGAGACAACGGTCGAGCTCGCCCACGGCACGGTGGCCGTTTCGTATAGCGGCGAAAACCATAAGCAGAATTTCGAACTCGCGCCGGGAGAAATGGCGACGGTGGCGCATGCGACGGGTGCTGTCACCCGAAGCGCGATCGCGACCGAAGAGATCGGCGCCTGGCGCAGTGGCAAGATGTTCGTCAACAACGTCACCGTTGCGGCTGCCGCCGAGCGGCTGCAACGTTACCATTCCGCCTGGATCTCCATCCCGCAATCCGAACTCGCGGCGCGACGGGTGACGGGCGTCTATGATCTCACGGATCCCGATCACGCTCTTCAGGCATTGGTTCAGCCGTTTGGTGGCAATGTGCGCGAGGTGACATCCTATGGCCGCGTTCTGACGCAATTTTAATTTGGACTCAAAAATTCAAGAAAAAATCGCGGACCGGTGAAAAAAAATCCGGAGCCCGTCGTCTTTGGTCCGAAGCGCCTGCCGAGAGGCAGCGCGCGGATCATCGAGACGGGGGTAAAATGAGTTCGCCGAAATGCCGCAAGGGACATCTTTCTTTCAACGCAGGATATAGCCATGCAGGTCTGCGCCTGCTGACAACGACGGCGATCGTCGGGCTTTCCTCCCTTGCCTTCATGCCCCTTTCCATCGCCTCCGCCCAAGAGACGACGTCGCGCGTCAGCACGGCCCGCACATTCAACATTCCGTCGCAACCGCTTGCGAGCGCATTGAATGCCTTTGGGCGGCAATCCGGTCTGCAGGTGACCCTGGCTGCAGCGACGTCCGAGGGCATTCGTTCGACCGCCGTCAGCGGCACGCTGGAGCCGCAGCAGGCCCTGGCACAGCTGCTGTCGGGCACCGGCATCTCCTACAGCGTATCGGGCGGAACGGCGCTGATCGGTTCGGCCACGGCGGCCGGCAGCGGTGACGGCGTGGATGCATCCGGCGCCACGGTTCTCGACCCGATTTCCGCCTTTGGCAGCGGACCGCTCGGCGCCGGCGAAATCGTTATCTCGTCGGAGGACCTGAAGCTGAAGAACCCCGCCAACATTGCCGACGTCTTTTCAGGGGAGCCGGGCATCGCCGTCGGCAGCCCCTTGCCGATGTCGCAGAAGGTCTACGTTCATGGCATCGAGGAAACGAGCCTTGCCGTGACCATGGACGGCGGCCGCCAGAACAACAAGGTCTTCCACCACAATGGCACGAACCTCATCGATCCGGGCCTCCTGAAGGCCGTCAGCGTCGATGCCGGCGTTGCCCCGGCCGATGCCGGCCCGGGGGCGCTCGCCGGTGCGATCGCCTATGAGACGATTGATCCGCGCGATCTGTTGGATGCCGACGCTTTCGGTGGCTTCGTTACATCCAGCTATAATTTCAACAGCGACACGGTGACCACGGGGCTCTCCGCCTATGGCATGCATGAAGGGCTTGAGTTCCTCGGCTACTTCAACTTCGGCAATGGCAACGATTTCACCGCGGGTAACGGTAAGGAGGTTGAAGGCACCAGCACCAATCTGCTGAGCGGCCTCGGCAAGCTCGCCTACGAGTTCGAGAGTGGCGACCGTTTCGAGATCAGCCACGACCGTATCAACGACGATGCGCCACGGCCGTTCCGCGCCAATGTGGGTTCGATTTCGAACCCCAAGCCGTGGGAGCCGCGCATCCGCGACTATACGCTCGACCGGCAGAACACCGTCTTTACCTATACCGACAGCACGCCGGAGGGGTGGTTGGACCCGAAGCTCCTGCTTGCCTACAGCAAGACAGAGGTCGATCTGCCGATCTTCCCGAAGCCGGGACCGGGCGTTCCGAAGACCTATGACGCCATCGGCACGTCGGATAGTTTCAATGGCAAGTTCGAGAACAAGTTCTCTTTCGATATCGGCAATGTGATCGCGGGCATCGACTTCTACAGCGACAAGGCGGAGCTTGAGGATCTCTACGATCCCGGTACCGAGAAGGCGCGCAATGTCGGCATTTACGCGCAGGCGAGGCTTGAGCCTTGGGAGAGGACGCGCCTTTCCTTTGGCGCAAGAGGGGATAACCAGCACTTTACCGGAACGACGGGCGAGAAATGGACCAGCTCGGGCTTCAGCGGTAACGTCTCGGGCGAATATGATCTTATCGAGGATCTTCTGACGGCCAAGGCCGGCTACTCGCATGTCTGGGCCGGCATTCCGCTTGCCGAGAACTTCATCATCAATCCCAACTGGGACTACGGCAACGGTCCGAAGCCGGTAACGGCCGACAATTACATCTTGGGATTGGAGGCAAACTACAACGGCTTCATCGTCGAGGGCAGTGTCTTCCAGACCGATCTCGATGATGCGCGCGCACCGCGCTTCCGGGCAGACCTCGGTATCGCCGCCCATGATGTTCGCTCGCGCGGATTCGAAATCGGTGGCGGCTACAATTGGGGTGATGGCTATTTCAAGGTGAAATACGCCAATATCGACGTCGAGATCGACGGCAAGCCTGCCGATTCCGACCTCGGCACCTATCTTGCAGCACCCGCAGGCCAGATCATCACGCTGCAGGCGATCCACACGCTGGCCGACTGGGGCGTCACCTTCGGCGCCGACGCCGAGATTGCGCTCGACTACGACGACGTCGCCGCCGGCAGAAAGCCTTTCGAGGGCTACGAGGTCTTCAACGCCTTTGTCGAATATGTACCGCCGCAACGGCCGAACCTGACGCTGCGCGCCGAACTCAAGAACATCTTCGACGAAACCTATTCGGACCGGGCGACCTACGGCCAGGAGTTCGGGAACGTGACGCCGCTCTACGAGCCCGGCCGTTCCTTCATCCTGACCGCAAGAGCGACTTTCTAGGCCGACGGTTCACGATCGCGGCTGCCGTGTCCTCCCCACGGCGGTCGCCCGAGACGCTCAGGCGGTCATCCCGGGCCGACTGGGCAACAAAAAGCCTGATGACAGGAGTTCCAGATGCAAGAAGCGACCACCCACTTTGCAACGGACGACGGCCAGAAATACCTGACGCAGCTCTGCAAGCACTTCGCCCACAAGATCGACGTCGAACAGGCTGGCGATCGCGCCGAACTCCGGTTTTCCTGCGGGACCGGCTATCTCCAGGCCACACCGGATGGCCTGAGCATCCGCGCCCGCTCGCCTGGCGAGGCCGATCTCGACGATACGAAATCGGTCATCGAAAGCCATCTTCTGCGCTTCGCGTTCCGCGAGCAGCCGGGATCGCTCCACTGGCAGGCCGCCGGCTGAGCGCCACGGGCTGACAACGCTCTCAATAAGAAAATTCAATGTGTTGGTCGAAAACGTCCAACGCCATTGCGCGGCTATGCGTCGCGTGCCGAGGATCGACAGGATGCAATCGTCTAGGCAAATCGCAGAAATCGCCACCTTTCAAAGCTTCGCCAACTGCTATCTACGCGAAGTGAACCCGGGTATCCGGGTCATGCATCGAACCGTCGGCGGCGCTTTCGACTGTGTGGAATGGTCGCTCCCGAGGCAGCACATGATCTTGCGCGTCGAGGTGATGTCGCCGTCCCTCTGCGGCCCGCATCATTTCGGCCGGGTCTGGGGCAGGGGCGGTTCCGACGGGACATGGCGCCAGATCGAACTGATATCGGCGCTGCACATCCTCATCCACGAGTGCTACCGCCAGGGCGATGAAAACCAGGCGGATGCATTGCGCGGCTTCGAACTCGAACTGCTGATGCGGGTCCTCGAAAGTTATCAGCAGACCGCACTCTATATCGACAAGGCGGAGCCCGAGCCGGCAGAGGGCGGCCATTTCATCGAGGCGGAGCAGTCGCTCGTCTTTGGTCACTGGCAGCATCCGACGCCGAAGAGCCGGCAGGGCATGACCTACTGGCAGCAGGAATCTTACGCGCCGGAACTGCGCGGTACGTTCAAGCTGCACTATTTTGCCGCCAAGGCTGAGTGTGTGCGGCAGGCGTCCGCCCGTTCGACGGCGGCCCACGAAATTGTCCGTTCGCTGGTGGGGCCGGATGCGGATGGCGTCACGCTCGGTAACGATGAATGCCTGCTGCCGATGCATCCGCTCCAGGCGGAAGCGCTGCTGCTTGATCCCGATATTCAGGCTATGTTTGCCGAAGGGAAGCTGCGCCACCTCGGTCCAGCGGGCCCCGTTTTCACGGCGACCTCATCGGTGCGCACGGTCTACGCCTCCGATGCCGACTGGATGCTCAAGTTTTCCCTGCCCGTCCGCATCACCAATTCCGTGCGTCTGAACCGGCGCCAGGAACTCGAGGCGGGCGTCGCCATGGCGAAGCTCCTCGATCGCATCGGGTTTGCCGCGCGGTCCCGCAACTTCCGGATCATCCAGGACCCCGCCTATATAACGCTCGACCTGCCCGGCCGGAGCGAAAGCGGCTTCGAAGTCATCCTGCGGGAGAACCCGTTTTCGGGCGCAAAGGGCAGGGGCGTCGTGACGGTTGCCGCCCTGACGGCCGATCCGCTCCCGGGCGAGGGTTCGCGCCTGGAACGCCTTGTCCGAGCTCTCGCCGCGCGCACGGGCGAAAGCCTGCCGGATGCGGCCCTGCTGTGGTTCCGCCACTATCTCGACTGCGCGGTCGAGCCTTTGATCCGCCTTTATGACGACTATGGCATCGCGCTCGAGGCGCACCAGCAGAACAGTCTGCTGGACATCGCCAACGGTTATCCCTCTGCCAGCTATTATCGCGACAATCAGGGCTTCTATCTCTCCGAACGCTATCGCAGCCTGATCGTCAGCCATGTTCCCGAGACGCAAACGATCGCCTCACTCTATTATGCCGACAGCGAAATCCGCGACCGCTTCGCCTACTACCTGATCGTCAATCAGGTCTTCTCGGTCGTCAGTCGCATGGGCCATGACGGCGTCTGTGACGAGAGCCTGCTCTTGCGCGAACTGCGCCTGCATCTCGAAGGTTATGCCGCCCGCATGACCGGAGCCGGACGCGAATTCGCGCGTCATGTCCTCGACCTGCCGACGATCGCCTCCAAGGCCAATCTGACGACGCGCCTCTATGACGTAGACGAGCTGCAATCCAATCACGCGCCGACGCTGTATCGCCCCGTGCCAAACCCGCTCAGGGCGCCGGCAGTCCTGACAGCGCCGAGGACCGATCATGCCATTGCCTCTTGATCTCAAGGGACGGCCGGACGAACGCGTGCTTCGCCAGCTCGCCGCCGCCCTCCTATACGAAGACATCGTCGATGCCAGTGAGCACGCCCACGGGGATGCGGTCGATTTTTCTTGGTCGCTCGGCGGCCGGGATTTCCGGTGCCGCGGCGCCATTGGCCCCTTTGGACGGCTTCGCTTGATGCCGGGTTCGGTGGAGATGCGCGAAGGCGCGGACAGCTGGGTCGCGCCGCCGCTGGCGCAACTGGTTGCCGCCTTGCCGGGCAGCGGCCCGACGCGCGGAAAGCTGCTCGACGAGCTCACGCAGACGATCGCCTTCTGCCAGTGGAACGAACGTCACCTCCCTGCGCGGTCGCGGCGCACGATGTCCTTAGCCGAACTGGAAGGCGCACTTGATGAAGGGCATCCGTACCATCCCTGCTTCAAGGCGCGCACGGGCTTTTCCTTCGCAGACCATGCGGCCTACGGACCGGAAACGGGCCGGGCATTCCAGCTCGTCTGGCTGCTGGTGGCACGCAAACATCTTCACCAGGCAATGCCCGGCGGCGAGGGTGCCTTCTGGCGCGTGGAACTCGGACATGATGTGTGGGCCGAGCTGCTCGCGAAGCAGCAGCAACGCGGCGTCTCGCCGGAAGATTTCGGGCTTGTCCCGCTGCACCCCTGGCAGTGGCGCGAACTGCGCGAAACTGAGCTTGCCGGTTGGATCGCATCGGGGGACATCCATTATCTGGGGCCGGCCGGCGACCGCTACACGGCAACACAGTCGGTGCGCTCGCTGCTGAACCAGGACAGGCCTCTTGCGGCAAGCATCAAGCTGCCGCTCAACATCGTCAACACCTCGTCGCGGCGGACGCTTGAGCCGCATTCGGTCTGCACGGCGCCGGTGATCTCGCGCTGGATTGCCGGGATCGTCGAGAGCGATCCGGCCTTTGGCGAATGCTATCCGCTCACGATCCTGCAGGAATATGCCGGGATTATCGCCGGTCGCGACGGACCTTTGGCGGGCCAAGTGGCGGCGATCTGGCGCGAGAGCGCTGAAGCCACCCTTGCAACGGGCGAGGCTGCCATTCCCTTCAATGCCCTGATGATGATCGAGGCGGACGGACGCCCGTTCGCCGACGGCTGGATCCGCCGTTTCGGCCTCATGCCGTGGATCAACCGGTTGATCGAGATCGCCATCCTTCCGGTCTGGCATCTGCTCGTCCATCATGGCCTGGCGGTCGAGGCGCACGGGCAGAATATGCTGCTCGTTCATCGCGACGGCTGGCCGGTCAGGCTCATCCTGCGCGATTTCCACGAGAGCATCGAGTTCTCGCCGGGCTTTTTGCGCGAGCCGGAAAAGGCGCCGGACTTCCTGGCACTGAACCCAGTCTACCGTGATGCCGAGCCGGACCAGTTCTACTGGACGGACAATCTGGATTCGCTGCGCGAATTGGTGATGGACACGCTGCTCGTCTACAATCTCAGCGAGATCTCCCACCTTCTCGACCACTGCTACGATCTGCCGGAAACGCTTTTCTGGCAGCGGGTCCAAACCGTGCTTGCGTCCTATGAGAGCGAGCATGGGGCGACCGAGCGGCTGAGCCAGCTCGGCTGTGGCCAACCCCGCATTCTCACCGAATCCCTGATGACGAGGAAGCTCCTCGCGCTCAAGCCCGAATACCACCACACGGTGCCGAACAGCTTGGCCGCGAAAGCGCTTCAACGAAGGAGGAAGTCATGATCCGCATCGATGACAGGCTCTACGACGAGTCCTATTTCAGCGAAACATCGGCACGATTGGCCGCCGAGATCGGCCTCTCCGACCGTGACACCGGCCGCTACGCCGTCTGCTTTCCGGAAACCGTCGACTGGCTGGCGCTGTTTTTCGCCATCCGCAAGGCGGGTGCAAGCGTGCTGCCGATCCATCCCGGAACGCCCTATCCGGGCGCACGCAAGCTCGCGATCGGCGCCGGTTGCGACCGGCTGCTCTATAACAGCCTGACAGCCGAAGTTCTCCAGAAGCCCGAGCTGGGGTCGCCGCAGGGCACGCTGTTGCAGATGAGTTCCGGGACGACAGGCGCGCCGAAATGCGTGGCGCGAAGCTGGGCGGAAATCGACGCCGAAATCGAAAGCTATGTTCGCACGTTCCGCCAGCCGGAGGGCATGACGCCGGTCATCGCCTGCCCGACCACCCATTCCTACGGGCTGATCTGCGGCATTCTGGTGGCGCTGAAGCGCGGCCAGACGCCCGTGATCGTCAACACCGGGAACCCGAAATATCTGCTGAAGGTGCTGCGCGAAACGGAGCGGCCGTTGCTCTATTCGTCGCCGGCGATCCTGCACACGCTTGCGCGGCTTCTGCCCCAGGGCGAACAGATCCACGCGACGATGACGTCCGGCACCCTGCTCCCGATCCGTGGTTTGCCGATATCCGCGCCAAAAGCCGGTTCATGTTCCAGCAATATGGCTGCTCCGAATCCGGCTGCATCGCCATCAATCCGGATGTCGCCGCCGCTGGCGACATGGGCTTCGTGCTGCCGCATCTTTCCGCGGAAACGGGCAGCAGTTTCGAAGACGCCGGAGAGATTGTCGTCAGGAATGGCGATGGCGCGCCGATCCACACGCGTGATCTCGGCTACCGCCGCGCCAACGGCATGCTGGTCTTCGTCTCCCGTCTGGACGACATGATCAATGTTTCCGGCCTCAACGTCTACCCGAAGGACGTGGAGGATGCGGTCATGGCCATGCCCGCGATCACCGATGCGGTCGCCTTCCGCAAGAACGACCGTTTTGCCGGGGAGCGCGTGGCGCTGCTCTTCAGCGCCGATGTACCGGTGGCGCCGCAGGCCGTGCGCGAATGGTGCAGCCGCCAGCTCGCCGGCCACCAGTTGCCGATGGAGATCCTGCAGGTCGATGCGGTTCCGCGTCAGGCGAACGGCAAGATCAGCCGGCGGGACGTGGCGGCGCGCCATCTGGCAGGGGAGTTCAACAGGCCAATGGCGGGAGCTGCATCATGAGCGAGAACGAAATCCTGGCGGCAATCGAGACTGTCCTCACCGAAAAAATGGCACATGGGCACATGGAGGGGTTCGGCCCGGATGCCCGCCTCAACGAAGACCTCTATCTCGATTCCGTCCTGATCCTGGAGATCTTCCTCAATCTCGAACTTGAATACGGGCTATCGGTGCCAGAGGAGGCGATCGCGAAACAGGAGATCGAGACGGTCGGCGATCTCGTCTTGCTCTATCTGCCGAAAACGACGGCTACCGTCGTACCGGCCTTTCCGCTCACGGGCGGGACGACCGACGAGGGCGTTCATGGCGAGGCCTACTACGACATCAAGGTTCATTGCTTCGTCAGCTGCGTTTCCGATGGATTGAAGCGAAACGGGCTGGACCAGCGGCCGTTCTATTTCGGCGTCTGGGACGCGAAGTTTGCTGTCAGCGAACGCTTCGAGCTTCTCTATCACGCACCCGACATTACCCAGGAGTTCTTCCGCGGCTGGTTCGAGCGGCTCTACGGTGTCTCCGTCGTCGAATGGTACGATCCGGCGCGCACCAAGCTCGACAACCTTGCAGTGCTCACCGGTCTTCTCAAACAGCGCAGCGAAACCGGCTCGGTCATGGTCATGCTCGACATGTTCCATCTGCCGGAGCGCGAGAACAAGTTTAATCAGAACCCGTTTCCGCACTATCTCATGCTGCAGGAGACCGCCGATCCCGAGACCTGGTTCGTGCACGACCCCGACTATCGCTGGGAAGGCGAGATCGCCAAGGAAAAGGTCATTCACGCGATCATGCAGCCGACAGTCGGCGGCGGCTATGTCTTCGATAATGCCGAAGCGCGCGCGCCACACGCGGAAGACCTGAAAGCCTATTTCGAAGCGTGCTTCATTCGTGACCGGAACCCGCTTGTCGATGCCGTCCGCGAAATCGTCACCGCGCACCTCGACGAACGAGACGGGCTCACGCTCTCGAATCTTGGTGCCGCGGTGCGCGAACTGCCCGTCATCACTATCCGCAAATACGCCTATGAGCACGGCTTTGCCTTCTACTGGCGGGCACTGAAGCTACCGGCGGCGGAATTCGAGAAATGGTGCGAGGAAATCGAGGCGCTGGTTCAGGCGCTGAAGACCCTGCACTACGCCTGCATGAAGCTGGCCCAGACGGGAAATCGCGCCCTGGCCGGAGCAGTCTTCGAGCGCCTCGACGAAGCGGACCGGTTGGAGACGAAGCTTAAGGCAAAGCTCGCCGAGGTCTTCGATCTCTGGTCCGCCCTCGTCCTACCCGCAGAAGTTCCCCCATTGAAGAGGGTCGCGCGATGAGAGTTTCGCTCTGCACCATCACCTTCCGGCATCACCTCATCTCGCTCGACGAGATCGCCACCTGGGCCGAGGCGAACGATTTCCAGGGCATCGAACTCTGGGGCGCGCATGCACGCAACCTGGCGCCACGGGTGGACCGCAACGCCGAGTGGCTCGACGGCTACGGCCTGTCCGTGCCGATGATCAGCGACTACTTGCCGCTTGATGGCGATACCGAAGCGTTGCGGCACAAGACGGTGGAGCTTTGCAGGCTTGCCCGCCGTTGGCGCACCCGCAAGATCCGCACCTTCGCCGGAAGCCGCGGCAGTCTGGCCGTCGGGGCGGACGAGCGGCAACGGATCGTCGCTCGGCTGAAGGAGATCTGCGAGATCACCGCCAGCTACGGCATTCAGCTGCTTGTCGAGACGCACCCGAAGACACTGGCCGACACGGCGGCCTCGACCATGCAACTGATCGAAGAGGTCGACCATTCCCATTTCGCAGTTAATTTCGACACGCTGCATGTCTGGGAGAGCGGTGACGATCCGGTTGCGGTCCATCGGGCCATGAAGCCGCACATCCGCCACTACCACCTGAAGAACATCGTTAGCCGGGCGGATCTCACCGTCTTCGAACCGGCCAATGTCTATGCCGCCGCCGGCAACAGGCGCGGCATGACACCCTTGTTCGAGGGAACCGTCGACTACGATCGATTCCTCCGGGAGATTTCCGGCGATCCGCTGGCCGATGCGTCGCTGGAGTGGTTCGGCAATGATTGCCTGGACACCCTAAGGCGCGACCGCAGGCAGGTGCGCCAGGCGATCGAAGGCGGCGAGCGCCCGTTGCTGACGGCAAACGTCTAGGAACGTGTGCAGAAAAGCCTTCGCGGCGGACTCGGCAGTCCGGCACGAAAGTGAGTAGAACACCGCGCTTTAATCGAACAGCGCGGTGTTCGATGGAGAAGGGCGAAAGTCGGCTGTGTCAGCCGTCCTTGTAGTAGTAGCTGTAGCCGTTGAGCGCCGGCGCGCCGCCAAGATGAGCGTAGAGGACGCGGGATCCTTCGGGGAAGAAGCCCTTGCGGGTGAGATCGATCATCCCCTGCATGGATTTACCCTCATAGACCGGATCGGTGATCATCGCTTCGGTGCGGGCCGCAAGCCGGATCGCCGCGTTCGTTTCCTCGGATGGTACGCCATAGGCGGGGTAGGCGTAATCGGGATTGATGACGATCTCGTTTTCGCGGATCGCCCGGTTGAGCCCGACCAATTCGGCTGTGGAATCGACGATGTTGCGGACCTGGGCGCGGGTTTGCTCGAGCGTGCCCGATGCGTCGATGCCGATCACCCGCTCGGCCCGGTCCTGCGCCGCAAAACCGACGATCATGCCGCCCTGGGTCGAACCGGTGACCACGCAGACGACGATGTAATCGAAGGTGAAGCCGAGTTCCTTCTCCTGTTCCGCGACCTCTTCGGCAAAACCGACATAGCCGAGCGCGCCATATTTGTGCACCGAGGCGCCGGCCGGAATCGGATAGGGTTTGCCGCCCGCATCCTTCACCGACTGGATCGCGTCCTCCCAGCTCTTGCGGATGCCGATGTCGAAGCCGTCATCGACCAGCCGGCTGTCCGCCCCCATCAGCCGCGTCATCAGGATGTTGCCGACACGATCATAAACAGCATCATAGTGCGGCACCCATTTTTCCTGGATCACCACGCATTTCATGCCGATCTTCGCTGCGGTCGCAGCGACCATGCGGGTGTGGTTCGACTGCACGCCGCCGATCGAGACCAGGGTGTCAGCGCCGGAGGCGATCGCATCCGGAACGATGTATTCGAGTTTCCGGAGTTTGTTGCCGCCCATGGCAAGACCGGAATTGCAGTCTTCGCGCTTGGCATAGATCTCGACTTTTCCGCCAAGTGCTGCCGTCAGCCGCGGCAGATGCTCGATCGGCGTCGGGCCGAAGGTGAGCGGGTAGCGTTCGAACTTTTCGAGCAGTGACATTGATCCAGGCCTCCGTGTGGAAATTGTAGGCAAAGGATAGGGGAAGATGCGTGAAAGGTGCTCTCTAATTTCCTGTTCTGGTTTTTTGCAGATGAGATAGAGTTCTCAAACGATTTCGTTGTTCTTCAAGATTGTGGCTCAGAAATGAAAGATTCTTCCAACGAAGATTTCGACAGGATCGACATCAAGATCCTGCGCGCCCTGCAATCAGAGGGCCGGCTGACAAATGCTGACCTGGCCGAGCGGGTGAATGTCAGTCCGGCCACCTGCCACCGGCGGACGCAAAGGCTGTTCGACGAGGGTTACATTACCGGCGTTCGGGCGGAAATCGCACCCGCTGCCGTCGGTCTCGGCGCTTTGGTGATGGTCGGCGTGGTGCTCGACCGTTCGACGCCCGAAAGTTTTGCGGCCTTCGAAGGCGCGGTGATGGAGATGAAGGAAGTGCTCGACTGCAACCTGGTCGCCGGCGATTTCGACTATCTCCTGAAGATCCGCGTCCGCGACATGGCCGATTTCAACAAACTGCACGGCCTGAAGCTGATCGCCTTGCCCGGAGTGCGCCAGACCCGGACGTTCTTCGTGATGAAGGAAGTCAAGGAGAACGCGCGGCTGCCGTTCTGACGGCCGTCATACGGTTGGCCGCCCGCGCAGGAAGGTGCGCGCGGCTCACCTGTCTCGATCGAGAAGGATGCGGCCGGCTTGACGCAGTCCGCCTAGACCTGGACGAAATGGTCCTCGGCGACCTGTTGATAGCGCCGCTCGACCGGAACGTAGTCGGGCGCGCGCAAGGGGCTTTTGAGCTCGTCGCTCGCAACGCCACGGCGCGTGTGGCGGCGGGTCGGGTCGGCGATCGGGACGGCGGCGATCAGCTTCCCGGTATAGGGGTGCTGCGGGTTTTCGAACACCTGTGCGCGTGAACCGATCTCGACGATTTCGCCGAGATGCATGACCGCCACACGGTGGCTGACGCGCTCGACGACCGCCATGTCGTGCGAGATGAACAGGTAGGCGAGGCCGAGGCTCGCCTGCAGGTCGAGCAGCAGGTTGATGACCTGCGCCTTGATCGAGACGTCGAGTGCGGAAACGGATTCGTCGGCGACGATCACCTTCGGGTCGAGCGCCAAGGCGCGCGCGATGCAGACGCGCTGGCGCTGGCCGCCGGAGAATTCATGCGGGTAGCGCGCCGCCATGTCGGGTTGCAGGCCGACGCGTTCGAGCAGGTCGGCAATCCTCTCGCGGGCCTGGCGTGGCGTGCCGAGCTTGTGTTCGAGATAGGGCTCGGCAATGGCCGCCCCCACCGTCATGCGCGGATTGAGGCTCGCGAAGGGATCCTGGAAGATCATCTGCATGGTGCGGCGCATTTCGCGCAAGCTCTTGCGGTCCATCGCCAGCACGTCCTTTCCGTCAAGCATCACCGAGCCGCTTTCCGGTTCGATCAGCCGCATGATCGCGCGGCCGGTCGTCGATTTGCCGCAGCCGGATTCGCCGACGAGCGACAGCGTCTCGCCCGGCTGCAGGCTGAACGAGACGTCTTCGATCGCGTGCACGCGGCCCTTGAGCTTGCCGAGCAGGCCCGCATGGATGTCGAAGCGCTTGACGAGGTTCTTCACCTCAAGGATCGGCTTGCGGTCGGATTGAACCGTGTCGGTCGCTTCAGCCACGGTACCCGGAAGACCGGTTGCCGCATCGATGACCGGAAAGCGCATAGGCTGGGGCTCGCCCTTCATCGCCCCGAGCATCGGCACTGCCGAAAGAAGCGCGCGGGTATAGGGATGTTTCGCCCTGAGGAAGATGTCTTCCGTCTTGCCGGTCTCGACCGCGTCACCGCGGAACATCACCACGGTGCGATCGGCGATCTCGGCGACGACGCCCATGTCGTGGGTGATGAACAGCACCGAGGTGCCTTCCTCCTCCTGCAGCACTTTGATCAGGTCGAGGATCTGGCCCTGGATGGTGACGTCGAGCGCCGTCGTCGGCTCGTCGGCGATCAGGAGCTTCGGACGGCTTGCAAGCGCCATGGCGATCATCACGCGCTGGCGCATGCCGCCGGAGAAGCGATGCGGATACTCGTCGAAGCGCGAGGCGGCCGAAGGGATACGGACCTTTTCCAGAAGGCGAATGGTTTCTGCTCTCGCCTCCGCCTTCGACATCGGGCTGTGGCAAAGCAGGGCTTCGGAGATCTGGTCGCCGATGGTGAACAGCGGATTGAGGCTGGTCATCGGCTCTTGGAAGATCATCGCGACGTCGTTCCCGCGCACATGACGCATCTCGGATTCGGGCAGGTCGAGGATGTTGCGGCCGCCCATCATCACCCGGCCCTCGACGCGGCTCGTTTCCTTCTGCAAGAGCCGCATGATCGAGAGCGAGGTGACGCTCTTGCCCGAACCGGATTCGCCGACAATCGCGACGGTCTCTCCCGGCGCCACCTGGAAGGAGATGTCGCGCACGACGGGCTTCCATGCGCCATCGACCAGGAACGAAGTCGTCAGGTTCTCGACGGAAAGAACAGGCGTCGTCGAGCGGGCCTCTGCGATTGCGGTGTCGGTCATGTCGGCTCCTCCGCCTGTTGCTATGCGTCTTGTCGTTTTCGGTGTCCGGTCAGTCGGGCCAGCGCAGCAGGCCGGCGAAGCGCCGGGCGTTGCGCTCGCTGAGCGAGGTGGCGATGATCTCGTTCGAGGCGCGCGCCTTGTCGAGTTCCTCGGCAAGGCGGCTTGCGACCACCTTCTCCTGGCCGGGGTGCAGGTTGCACGGGTCGAGATAGAAGTAATTGTGCTCGGCCTCGTGGTCCCGCACGATGATCGGCGGTGTGCCGCGGGCGAGCGCGTCGGCGAGATCCCAGGCGGTGATGTGGGCTTCCTGCGGGTCGATGTTGACGCGCAGGCGGTCGAGCGGGTTGTTGGTCGGATCGGCCTCGACCACCGGCTTGATGCCGGGGCGGCCGCTCAGCGTCTCGTGCCAGAGGTTCAGGTAACCGGTTTCACGCTCACGGATGCCGGCGTGGTCGCGCTTTTCCCAGGCTTCGAGTGCCGCCATCACGCCCAGCATGCTTTCCTTGCCGACCTTCATGCCGCGGCCGATGCCGAGGTTCTGCAGGAAGGTGTTGCGCACCAGGTCCTTTTTTCCGGCGACGATGCCCGAAGTCGGGCCACCCAGGAACTTGTGGCCGGAATAGAGCACGATGTCGGCGCCCTCATCGAGGAAGATGCGCAGATCATATTCCGAGGCCGCGTCGACGATGACCGGCACCCCCTTCGAATGGCAGACCTCGGCAAATTCCTTGAGCCCCAGGAGGCCGTATTGCACCACATGGTGCGAGACGACGTAGACGGCGCAGGCCGTACGCTCGTTGATCGCGCCCTCCAGATGGTAGCGATAGGCCGATGTCGCCTGGCCGACCAGCACCGGCTTGGCGCCGGCGATGCGGATTGCCTGGTCGACGGGCGCGCCGTAGCTCACCACATGGCCCATTTGGATGACGACCTCGTTCTTGAGGCCGCTGGTGTCGGGCAGGCGCTCGATCGCGGCAAGGTCGCTGCCGGTCATGGTTCCCGAGACGGCAAGGCTGATGCCGGCGGAGCAGGACGCCGTGACGAAGCCGGCTTCGGCACCCGTCAGCCGCGCGATCACGGGGCTCACCTTGCGCTGCAGGTCGTTGATCTCGACGAATTGCGGCAGTATGCCTGTCATCGCGGCGATCGCTTCCGGGACCACGATCGATGCGCCGAGCCCGGTCATCGTGCCGGAGACGTTGATAACGGGACGAAGTCCGAGAGCTTCGCGAATGTCACGGTCAGGCATAGTGGGCTCCATGTGATTTTTTGGCAGGCGATTTTCTGGCAGGCGAAACGGATAGACTATTCCGTTTTCGCGGAATATCTACCATAGTAATGAAGTATGGGTGAGGCCTTCCGCCATCTGTCGCGGCCGCCATCGAGGGCGCGGCAGCAGCGGGACCCGACACTTTCCCGGCAGTGCGCAATTCGAGCCGCGCAGGAGTTGAGCAGTGGACAAGACGATGACCGGCGTCGAGCCGAACGAGGACATAGAAACGACCGGCAAGCCGCGCCGTTCGCGCGTGAGCGGTATGGACCGCGCCTTGCAGGTGCTCGATTTCCTTTACGAGACGGGTTCCCCGAGCGGCGTCTACGCGATTGCCAAGGCAGTCGGCGCGCCGCTGTCGACGGCCTATGTGATTGTCGACGACATGGTCGAGAAGAACCTGCTCAGCCGCGATGCCGATGGGCTCGTCTGGCTTGGCGACCGGCTCTATCATTATGGCCTCGCCTATGCCCGTTCGCTCGATTTCCTCGGCGTTGCCACCCGCGAGATGCATGACCTTGGTCGGGAAGTGTCCGAAACGATCCAGCTTTGCGGTCGCGACGGCGACTACATGCAGGTGCTCGCCATGGCCGACGGTCCCGGCCATTTCCAGGTGACCTCGCGCGTCGGTACCCGTGTGCCGCTCAACTGGACGGCATCCGGTCGCCTGCTCGTCGGCCATCTGCCGGCCGACGAAAGGCTCGAGCTCTTCCGCCGCTGCGCCCGCACCTCGCCGACCGGCCGCGCCGACATCGATCCGGCGGCACTTTCCGATCAGGCCGGCAGCGCGCTTGCAGCAAGGCTGTCTATCCAGGCCGGCGAATCCGATTACGCGGTCGCCTGCGTCGCCGCTCCCATTCTCGACGACAAGGGCAATTGCGCCGCGACGATCTCCATCGTTCTGCCCGAGCAGAAGATCGTCGACGACCGGGCGTTCTACGCCGATCACGTCAGGGTATCCGCCGAGCGGATCGAGAAGATGATGGGCTGGCGCAGCCATTGATCCAACCTCCCGTCGTTAATCGTGCAGAGCGACGATCGCTTCGATCTCGACGGTGATGTTGCCGGGTAGCGACCCGAAACCCACCGCCGAGCGCGCATGGCTGCCGGCCTCGCCGAAGACATCCATCATCAGGTCCGAGCAGCCGTTGATGACGCGCGGGTGCTCGGCGAAATCCGGAACGGCATTGACCATGCCGAGGATCTTGACGATGCGCTTGACCCGCCCGAGGTCGCCCAGTGCATCGTGCATGACGGCAAGCAGGTTGATGCCGGTCAGCCGGGCGTGATCATAGGCGCTGTCGATATCGACATCGGCGCCCACCTTGCCGGCGTGCAGATGGCCATCGACTTCACGCGGGCCCTGGCCTGAGAGGTAGAGGATATTGCCTTCGCGCACATGCGTCACGAAATTGGCGATCGGCGGCGGCGCCGGCGGCAGGTTGATGCCGAGGGCCTGAAGCCGTTGATAGGGCGAGACGGCGGCAGGGCTGTCTTTTTTCTGATCCAGACTGTTCACGCGATGTCCTGTCATTTCTGTATTCTGTCGTCTCGAGTCAGCGGTAGCCGAAGCCATGGCTGTGATCGGGGCACTCGATATGCGGCGGCTGGTAGCGGTTGGCCGCGACCACCTCAGCGCCCATGACCGCGTAGCGTGGCTCGAAGAGGCGGTTGAGGTGCGCCTCCGCCCCAAGGGAATCGAAGACCCGCAGTTCCGAGTCGACGAGGTCGAAGAGGGTGAACTCGGCGCGGGCGCCGACGCTCAGGAGATTGTCCATCGGCAGGCGGATCACCGAGGCCGGCGCCTGGGTCACGGCCTCGACCACCTTTTCAAAGGGCATGCCGACGCTGAGCAGCTTCGACATGGTGGTGCCGAGATCCCAGACGGACTGGTTCATGCTGCGCAGATGTACGTCGGTGGAGATTGAGAAGGGCAGCAGTCCGCGGGCGATCGCGACTTCCGCGACGCGGAAGGAGAAGGAGGCGCCGCCATGGCCGATGTCGAGGCGGATGCCTTCGCCGGCGCAACGTTCTGCAAGCTCGAACAGGTCCTCGTCCTCGATGATGCTGGAGCCGGCCTTGCCGTTGAAGCAGTGGGTGACGATGTCGCCGGGGCCGAGGATCTCCAGCACCTCGTCATAGAGCGCCGGGGGTTCGCCGACATGCACCATCATGGGGACCTTCAGGATCTTGGCGATCTTCTTACCGAGCTTGACCGGCGTCACGCCCCAGGACCCGGTGATCATATGGCTGGCACGAACCTTCAGCCCGACGATGTGCTCGCGGTTTTCCTGGTAGCAGGCGATGATGCGGTCGATGTCGATCGAGCGGATGTCGGAGAGTTCACTGACGCGGTTGCAGGCGACAAGGCCGATCGAGCCGAGATTGAGAAACGCCTTGATGCGCTCGCGCGACGGCTCGATGATGTATTCGCGAAAGCCGTGGAAATTGGCTTCGCCGGCGGAACCCGCATCGACGATGGTGGTGACGCCGCGCTCCATGCCGCAAAGCTGCGGGCGCACGGAGATGTCGGTGCCGCCATGCCAGACATGGGCGTGCAGGTCGATCCAGCCGGGCGAGATCCAGGCGCCGTGACCCTCGACGCGACGCACGCTGCCGGATGCGTCCAGGTTCGGGCCGAGGGCCGAGATGCGGCCTCTGCCATCGACGAGTATATCGATCGTTTCGGCCGGCGCGTCCACGCCGAAGGCGACGGGTTTCACCTGCCGGATCAGGACCGGACCGGCGTCCTTGGTTGCGTTCGTCATGACTTACAGATCCTTTCTGAGGCGGGGGTCAAGCATGTCGCGCAGGCCGTCTCCGACCATCTGCAGCGACAGCACCGAAAGCACGATGGCGATGCCGGGGAAGAGCGTCACCCAGTCGGCCTGACCGATATATTGGCGACCCGAGGCGATCATCGTGCCCCAGGTGGGAATTTCCGGGCTGACGCCGACGCCGAGGAAGGAGAGGCCGGCCTCGGCCAGCATGGCATGGGCAAAGAGGAAGGTGCCCTGCACCAGCACCGGAGACAGAAGATTGCGCAGCACATGCCGCGTCATGATGTGCGGCGTCGAGATGCCGAGCGCGCGCGCCGCCTCGACGTAAGGAAGCTCGCGGATCACCAGCGTCGAGGCGCGCACCACGCGGGCGAGCCTCGGTGCATAGACGATGCTGAGCGCAATGATGACGGTGGTCAGCGATGGCCCAAGCGCGGCGACAAGCGCAATCGCAAGGAGGATGTCCGGGAAGGCCATCATCGCGTCGATGACGCGGGCGATCGGCGTGTCGAGCTTCGGGAAGAAACCGGCGAGCAACCCGAGCACGACGCCGATCACGGTCGCGAGCGTGACGACGGCAGCACCGACGAGGAGCGACAGCCGGCCGGCATAGATAGTGCGGGAGAAGACGTCGCGGCCGAATTCGTCGGTGCCGAAGAACCATTGCAGGCTCGGCGGCTGCAGCCGGTTGACGATCGACAGCTTGCCGGGCGCATAGGGCGCGATGAGCGGCGCGAAGACGGCGAGCAGCACGAAGACGGTCAGCACGATCAGGCCGAAGGCCACCGTCTTGCGCTTCAGCAGGCGGCGGACGAACTTGCGGCCCTCGCTCTCGGCGGGGACTGATACGGTGACGGTCATCAGTAGCGTACCCTTGGATCAACGAGGAGATAGAGCATGTCGATCGCGAAATTGATCAGCACGTAGAGGGCGGCGATCACCAGCAAGGCCCCCTGGATCACCGGATAGTCGCGGCGAAGCACGGCGGAGACGACGAGGTTGCCGACACCCGGCAGGCCGAAGACCGTCTCGGTGACGACGGCGCCGGAAATCAGCACGGCGGCGGTCAGGCCGATAATGGTGAGGATCGGGATCAACGCGTTCTTGAGAGCATGTTTCATCACCACCTTGCGCTCGCCAAGCCCTTTGGCTCGGGCGGTGCGGATGAAATCGTCGCCGAGCACATCGAGCATCGAAGCGCGGGTGAAGCGCAGGATCAGCGCGGAGGAAACGACGCCGAGCGCGATCGCCGGCAAGGTCAGGTGATACATGCGCTCGGTAAAGGAGGAGCCAGGCCCGCCATAGCCGGAAACCGGGAACCAGCCAAAGCGCACCGCAAACACCTGGATGAGAATCAGGCCGAGCCAGAAGCTCGGTATGCTGGCGGCGAGCATCGCAAGCGTGGTTGCCGCCTGGTCGACGAAGGAGCCGCGCTTATAGGCGGCGTAGATGCCGATCGGCAGCGCGATGGCGCAGGCGATCACGATCGAGAACAGCGTCAGGAAGAAGGTCGGCTCGGCGCGTTCGGCCAGCGCTGAGGTCACCGGCTGATTGAGGAAGATCGACTGCCCGAGGTCGCCCCGCAGCAACTGGCCGATATAATAGACATATTGCAGGCCGAGCGACTGGTCGAGGCCGAGCCGGGTGCGCAGCGCCGCAATGTCCTCCTGGGTCGCTTCCGGACCGAGCATCACGGCGGCCGGATCGCCCGGTGTCACGCGGACGATGACGAAAACGATTGTGACGACGATCGCCATGACGACGATCATGCCCATCAGCCGCTGGAAGATGTAGCGTAACATGGTGGCCTCGAACCTTTCCTGTGCGCCGCAACCGCCGGAGCGGGCAACGGCGCGCCCTTCCGGCGGGCGCCAGGCTTGTAGCCGGGCGCCCGCCGAAGTCCCTGGGAGGGTGGGAGCTTACTTCTTGATCGAAGCGTTCCAGAAATACGGCCATGGCGCCGGGGACACGCCTTCAAGCGTCTTCGACTTTGCCGAGAGCGCGTTGAAGTCGCCGATCTTGATGAAAGGCACTTCTTCGAAGATCACCTTCTGCACGTCGGCCCAGAGTGCTACGCGCTTGGCCGGATCGGATTCGGCGTTGAAGGCATCGACCGCCTTGGCGCGCGCCGGGGTATCCCAGTTGCCGGGCGCCTTGGTTGACATCATGCCGATCAGCGCCGGTTCCGGCAGGAAGGGGCTGTGGGTGATGTAGATGTCCCAGAGCGTTGGGTCGGCGCGGCGCTGCGTCAGTGTCGCCCAATCGACCACCTGCAGATCGACCGTGAAGCCGGCGAGCTTCAGATACTCGGCGGCGACCTGCGCCATCTTGTAGTGGAACTCGTACTGGCGGCTCGTCAGGATGCGCAGCGGTTCACCCTTGTAGCCGGCGGCCTTCAAGAGTTCGCCAGCCTTTTCCGGGTCGGCGATGTTGTAGGCGCCTTCGGTGCCGGCATCCGTCCGCCAGGTGAATTGCGACGGATAAAGTGCTGCATGGAGCGCATAGAAGTCGGTGCTGCCGAAGGCGGCGGCCATCATATCTTCCATGCTGAGCGAGGCGCGGATCGCCTTGCGCAGATCGAGGTTCTTGGTCATGCCGTTGCCGGAGTTCAAGACGAAGACCGGCCAGCCGAACGGCTGGAGCATGACGGGATCGGAGGCGCTCGAACCCTTCACGCGATCGAAGGATTCGACCGGCAGGGAGTCGACATAATCATACTGGCCGGAGACGGCCGCCTCGACGCGGGTGTTCGGGTCCGGAACCGGCACGAAACGGATTTCGTCGGCATACTGGTGGCGGGCGCCGCCATAGCCATTGGCCTCGCCTTCCGGCGACGTGTAGGCATCGTAGCGGGTCAGCTGGATATACTGGTCCGCCTTGCGCTCCTTCAACTGGTAGGGGCCGGTGCCGACGAAATCGGTCATCGGCTCGGCCTGCTTTTCCGAGGGAAGCACGATCGCCGCGGAGTTGTTGAAGGCGAGCAGCGAGACGAGCGGTGCGTAAGGGGTGTTGAGCGAGATCTTGACCGTCAGCGGGTCGACCGCCTCGATGCCGGCAATCGTGGTTGCCGTCTGCTTGCCGCGCGAGGCGACCTTCGTCCAGCGCTCGAGCGAGGCGACGACGTCCTTGCTGTCGAGATCGCTGCCATCATGGAACTTGACGTTCGCGCGCAGCTTGATCGTGTAGGTTTTGCCGTCGGCGCTGATCTCGGGCAGGCTGGCAGCAAGCAACGGCGTTGGCTTCCAGTCCTTGTCGAAGGTGTAGAGCGTCTCGAAGATGTGCTGCGAGATGATGCCGACGAGGTCGGCGGTCGATGCCATCGGGTCGAGCGTCGGGGGCTCCCCGACCGTCGCGACGTTGATGACGCCGCCCTTTTCCTGTGCAAAGGCAAGGGTTGCCGATGCCACGAGCGCGGTTCCGATAAGCAATGCAAGTTTGGTCGATTTCATATTTGTTCCTCCTCATATTCCATAGTTATGCTATGTCGTTCTTTATTTTGGAATATAAAAGTCCACGAAACCGGAAATGTCAACCGATCGTCGTCGTCACGTCACGCAGCTTTGCGGAAAAGTCCGGTTGATGGGGGCGGGAAAGGCGCTCGGCGGAGACCGGCGTTGAGCCCCGCAATTGCGTTCTGCGCCGGTCGCTGGAGCTATCGCGATGGCTCGCGATTTGTTAGCTCAGAGTCCGGTTCGAAAATGGAGCGCGCAAAGTGAAGGTCATCGGCCTGATTGGCGGCATGAGCTGGGAGAGCTCGGCCGAGTACTACCGCATCATCAACGAGACGGTTCGCGGCCGCCTGGGTGGCGTGCATTCGGCAAAATCGCTGATGTGGTCGATGGATTTCGGCGAAATCGAACGGCTTCAGCATCATGGCGACTGGCCGGCGCTGACGGAGGAGATGATTGCGGCGGCGCGGCGCCTGGAAGCTGGCGGCGCCGATTTCCTGATGATCTGCACCAACACGATGCACAAGATGGCAGCCGACGTTTCGGCGGCCGTTTCCATTCCGCTGCTCCATATCGCTGACCCGACGGCGCAGAAGATCAAGGCCGCGGGCCTGAGCAAGGTCGGTCTGCTTGGAACCGCCTTCACGATGGAGCAGGATTTCTACAAGGGCAGGCTGAAGGACACCTTCGGTCTCGATGTTCTGGTGCCGGAGGCGGACGACCGCGCCAAGGTGCACGAGATCATCTATCGAGAACTCGTCGCCGGCATCGTCAAGGACAGCTCGCGCGACGCCTATCGCGCCGTCATCGCGCGCCTGGTCGATGCGGGGGCCGAGGCGATCATCATGGGCTGCACCGAGATCATGCTGTTGATTTCGCAGGCCGACAGCCCGGTTCCGGTGTTCGATACGACTGAAATTCATGCGCTGGCTGCGGTCGACCTCGCGCTCGAAGGCGCGTGAGACGCCTAATGGCCCGCTGAGCAGCCGCCGCGGCCGGTCGAGGATAGTCATCATCGACCGGTGCAAAGTGGCAACGGCCGGCTGGTCGCCGGCCGTGGTCGTGAGCTTTAGTGCAAGGTGAACTCTCGGGGCTCGCCCTGAAACAGGCTGATCAACGCGATACCTTGCTGCAACAGAAGTTCGGCCGCCGGCAGATCGCCAACGACCAGGTCGTCAGCACAGCTGATGATGATGTTGGCGAGGCTGATCGAATTCTCTGCAAACCGGTCATCGCCGATCTCGTAGGCCTTCTCGGCCGTTGCTTCGAGTGCGTCTGCGACGAGCGCCATCATGTCCGAGCGCTCGTGGAGCGTCATCTTGTCCAGTGTCTTGGCGTCAAGCGTCTTGGCAGAAGTCTGCATGATTACCTTCCCTATTGTTCAAGCCGGAATTGGCCGCGCCGGCCGGGGGCCGGGGGAAAAGTCTACGACTGGGATGGAGTGCTGAAGGGAGCCGGCGTCGAACGCGGCTTCATCATTAAGATCGTGAATAGCGGCGCGGGATGCAAGGAATGGCTACTATGCGCCCTGCGCATGGGTCGGCGGATCGAAAGTGAAGAGGTGCCTTCGAGACGCTCATATGGGTGGTGTTCGTCGGTTATGCCAGACTCTCGTCGACCGTCAGGCGATCGGCAGCGCATTCCCGGGCGAGAAAGTCGATCAAGGTGCGAACCGACGGCAGAAGCCCGCGCCTTGAGGGATTGCCTTGGCTGTTACGCGCGGCCCACGGCTTGCTGGGCGTCCTGCGCGCTCACGCGAGCGGCCGGCTTCAAACGGCCGGTCAAAAGCAGGCTGACGGCGAGGAAGGGTACGAGCACGCCGAGACCGAAGCGCATGTCGCTGTGCTCGGCGATCAGGCCGATAAGTGGTGGTCCGAGCAGGAAGCCGAGCAGAGCGATGAAGGACAGGATGGCGACGCTGGCTGCGGCCGGTCGGTCCTTCTGGTCGGCGGCCGCCGTGACGGCGAGCGGGAAGCCGACGGAGACCCCGAAGCCCATGGCGGCAAAGCCGAACAGCGCTGCCCAGGCGGCGGGGCTTGCAACGACCAGAAACAACCCGGCAATGCTGGCGATGCCACAGGCGCGCGCAACCGCCACCGGACCGTAACTCGCCTTCAGCCGGTCACCGGCAAAACGGCCGGCTGCCACCATGAAGGCGAAGATCGAATAGCCGAAGCCGGCGCTGGCGCTGGAGAGCCCGAAGACATCGCGCAGGAAAACGGCCGACCAGTCTGCCACAGCGCCCTCGGTCATGGTGATGCCGAAGACGAAGAAGCAGACGCCGAGAAGCGCAAAGCTCGGTAGCCGCCCCCTGGACGGCGCCGCCTCTGCAGCCGCGGCCTCGCCGGTTTGGAGGAGCGGCAGCTTTCTGGCGAAAAAGACGCTGATCGGCAGCATGACCGCGGCCGCCAGCGGCACTGCCCATTCCGGCGCGACGTGGAGCGCGGCGAAGCCGACGCCGATCAGGCTGCCGGTCATGATGCCGAGACTCCAGAAGCCGTGACAGGTGCTCATGATCAACTGTCCGGAGTGCTTCTCGATCGCATCTGCCTCGACGTTGAGGCCGAGCTCGAGGGTTGCCAGCGCCACACCGACGATGGCAAGAGCGACGAAGAGCACTTCGATGCTCGAGGCCCATGTCGGCAGCCAGACCAGCGCCAGGAAAACGACGAAGCCATAGAGGATCGTGGCGCGGCCGCCGATCCAGGCGACGAAACGTCCGGCGAAAGGCAGCGTCAGCAAAATGCCGACGGGCATGCCGAGAAGCGCGATCGCCAGTTCGGCCGGTCCAAGGCCGAGCTTCTGCTGCACATCGGGGATGCGCGGCAGCCAAGCGCCGAAGGCGATCGGCTGAAGGAAGAAGATCGGCATGATGAGCCGTTGATTGGTCATGCGCATTGGTCCCCAACAGGTATCGCATCGCACGATCAACCACGGCAGCGGCGGCCGGGGTGATGTGGTCTATGAAGCAATTCTGATATTCTGAAAATCGTTTTCAGAGCTTGTCGCGCACGACAGGGGCCGTCAAGGCTAGAAAAAGTTGCCAAGCCGGAAAGCTATGTCTTTTCGGTCGAATGGGCGGGAAGTGTTGCGGATGTGTCGCCACCAATTCCGCCATTGGTCTGGTCGCGATGAAAAAAATGTACACGCCGGGCAAGGAGGCGGGGTCTAACGCCTCCCGCGCCGTTGCGGGACTTTCGCTTCATCGCAGCAATTTCAGGGATCCCGTCAGCGATTTGACCCACTTGGTGGCACTGGCCAGTCCAATGCCGTCGATCGTTTCCTCCGAGAGATCACGCTCGGGGAATTGCGTTTCATAGTCCGCATAGCTGTGCAGAGAGCGCGCAAAAGCCGGAAACGGCACGATGATGCGGTCTTCCTCTTTCGGCAGCGCCTTCAGGAGCAACGCGCCGATCGTCCTGCTGTCGGCCTGCAGGATCGGGATGGGTCGGTTGGAACTGATGTCGATCGTATTTTGATTGCTGTCGGTAAGGTGCTGATTGCCGAGAACGGGCATGGCCGCGCCGATGCCGATGGAAATCGCCGCGATGGTGTTGGCGAGATGACCCGGCGGCAGCTCCGGATTGACGATAATGGCGAGGCGGATGTCCTGAAGCACGGTGGTTTATTCCTTCTCTGTTTCTCGACGGGGAGAATAGACCGGGCCTTGAGGTAAGTTCTTTCGGATGTTGCGGAGATTTACGAATATGGGGTAGTTTCTACCTGCATTGACAAAGCATGAGGTAGGATGTGCCTACAATCTTGACGCCCGCCGATGTGAAGATTTTGACCGCGCTGCAGAATGACGGGCGCCTGAGCAACCAGGCGCTTTCGGAGGAAGTGGGCATGTCGACATCGCCCTGCTGGCGGCGCGTGCGCCAGCTTGAGGATGATGGCGTCATTCAGGGCTATATGGCTGTCCTGAACCGGAAGGAAATCGGCTTGGGAGTGCTCGCCTTCATCCGGGTGAAGATCGACAGCCATACCGAGGCGGAAGCCGATGCTTTCGCCGATGAAGTGATGAAGCTCGACAGCGTTGTCGCCTGCTACAGCATAGCCGGTGATGCGGACTTCCTTCTGCAGGTCGTTTCATCCGACCTCGATTCCTATTCGGATTTCGCCATGAAAGTGGTGCGACGGCTGCCCTGCATCAAGGAAATGCAGACGACCTTCGTGCTGAAGGAGATCAAGGCGTTCAACGGACTCCCGCTGCGCGCAACGATCGGTCAACGCTGAGCGGCGTTCCGCTGTCAGGAGGCGGACGCCATCAACGGATCTTCCTTCACTGCCTCGACAAGAAAATCGAGAACGGTTCGCACACGCAGCGGCATGTTCCGGCGCGACGGATAGACGACGCTGATCGGCAGACGCGCTGGCGGAAAGTCCGGCATCAGGTTCACCAGCCTGCCAGCTTCGATGTCGGGGCAGGCGAGGATGTGCGACAGGATCGCCAGGCCGCTTCCCGCAAGCACCGCACGGTGCACGGCCACCGCATTGTTGGCGACGAGACGCGGTGCAATGCGCACGAAGATGTCGTCGGAACCATCGGAAAAGGTCCAGGAGCGTCCGTCACCGGCACGACTGTAGCAGATGCACTCGTGGCCCCCGATCTCGTCAGGCGTTTTCGGTGTGCTCCTTCCGTCCAAATAGCCGGGTGCTGCAACGAGGAAGGCGGTCGTCCAGCCGATGCGCCGGCACATCAGGCTATTGTCCGTCACAGGCCCGAGGCGCACTTCGAGATCAATGCCTTCGCCGACCAGATCCGACGACTCTTCACGGAAGATCAACTCGACCGACAGGCCGGGATGCCGCTCGAGAAAGCCGGCGAGCCGATCGCTGACATAAAGGCCGAGGGGTGCGGGCAGGGTGAGCCGGACTCGACCGGAGACCGAGGCAGTCTCGGCACACGAGGCTTCGTTCAGGGCGTCGACCGCTTCCACCACCCGGAGCGCCATCGGGATCATGTGCTCGCCCTCGGCGGTAAGCGCCAATGCGCTCGTCGTCCGGTGAAGAAGGCGCGTGTTCAGGTGCTCCTCGAGAGCCGATACCTGCCGCGAGACCGCCGGCTGCGTCAGGTTGAGATCGAGTGCGGCGGCGGAAAACGAGCCCGTCTCCGCCACGCGCAGGAAGGCTCTCAGCGCTGAGACAATATCCATCCGGTCCCTCAAACGTTTCGGCATAAGCCTTATGCGCCGAGTGTATGACCATCGCGCTTTACTGTCCAGTAATTACGGATATCTTGTATCCATAAGGATAGATAATATCCTTAATTACGGAGCGAACCCATGACACAGCGCCTGAACTACGCACAGCATTCCCCCGAGTTCTTCAAGAAGATCTCCGACCTCAGCCTCAGCCTGAGGGACAGCGTCATCGAACAGAAGATCCACGACCTCGTGAACATAAGGGCCTCGCAGATCAATGGCTGCGCCTTCTGCGTTGACATGCATGTGAAGGAGGCAAAGATTCACGGCGAGAGCGAACTGCGTCTCTACCACGTCGCGATCTGGCGTGAATCGAACCTCTTCATCCCGCGCGAACGCGCAGCGCTTGCCTGGGCCGAGGCGGTTACGAAACTGCCCGAAGGCGGCATTCCGGACGAACTTTACGAGCGTGTACGCGGCCAGCTTTCGGAGAAGGAGATCTCCGATCTCACCTTCTCCATCATGGTCATCAATGCCTGGAACCGCGTCAGTGTCGCCTTCAAGGCCGTGCCCGGTTCGGCCGACAAGCTCTATGGCCTCGACAAGGCCGGACTGAACTAAACCCTGTTCCTGAGTGATCGAACAACGCGGCCAGCCGCCGCAACGATTGGAGGATCCCATGAAAATCGTCATTATCGGCGGAACGGGCCTGATCGGCTCCAAGACGGTCGAACGCCTGCGCAAGCAAGGCCATGAGGTGGTTGCCGCCTCTCCGAATACGGGCGTCAACACCATCACCGGCGAAGGTCTCGCCGAGGCGCTTTCCGGTTGCGAGGTGGTCATCGACCTCGCCAACTCGCCCTCCTTCGAGGACAAGGCGGTGCTCGAGTTCTTCGAGACCTCCGGCCGCAACCTGCTTGCGGCGGAAAAGGCTGCCGGCGTCAAACACCATATCGCGCTTTCGGTCGTCGGGACCGAGCGTCTGCAGGAAAGCGGCTATTTCCGCGGCAAGCTCGCCCAGGAAAAACTGATCAAGGCCGGCGGTATCCCCTATACGATCGTGCATTCGACCCAGTTCATGGAGTTTTTGGGCGGCATCGCCCAATCCGGGACTGTCGGCGACACCGTGCACCTCTCGCCGGCCTATGTGCAGCCGATCGCGTCCGATGACGTCGCCGATGCCATGGCCGCGGTCGCGCTTGCCGCCCCGGTCAACGGCACGATCGAGATTGCCGGACCGGAGCGCTCACGCCTCAGCGATCTCGTCGCCCGCTACCTCAAGGCAAGCGGCGACAACCGCAAGGTCGAGGCCGATCGGGAGGCTCGCTACTTCGGCGCGCTGCTGCAAGACGGCTCGCTGGTCTCCGACAACAATCCCCGCCTCGGCCGGATCACCTTCGAAGAATGGTTCGCCACGGCTCCTCGCAAGTGACCACATACGGGTGCGCCGGCGGCGCACCTCCAGCCCCCTGAAAGGACTTCCGACATGATCAAGTCTCTCATCGCCGCCACTGCGGTCGCCACCGCATTGTTCGGCACGGCCGCTGCGGGCGACGAAAAGGAACTGACCTATCCGATGAAGTGATCCCTGCAGGACCGGCCGCACAAGCGCCCGGTCCTGCAATTTGTCTGCAATCGTTGGAGCCCAAGATGTTCGCCGACCAATTACCGTTGCCGCTCGTGCTGATCAATCTTCTTGGCATCACCGGCATCGTTGTCTGGCATGTGCAGGGGCGCCGTCGCCCGCTCGCCAGGCTGATTGTCCAGATCCTCTTCTTCTGCGTGATGACGGCGGTTCTCCTCCTTTCCGGCATCATGCCGCATCGGAGCGACGATCAGCATCTTCAGGGAGCGCTCGCCTTTCTGGCGACGTCGGCACGGGTGCTGTGGTGGACGCACCTCGCCTGGTCGCTTATCGGCTTCGTGCGTCTCTACATCGTCCTTGAAAGGCGGCCGCAGGAGGCCCGCCTGCTGCAGGACCTCATCGTAGACATTGTCTATCTCGGCGTGGCACTGTCGATACTGGGCTTCGTCTTCCGGGCGCCGATCGGCACGCTGGTTGCGACCTCCGGGGTGGTTGCCATCATCTTCGGTCTCGCGCTTCAAAATACGCTCGGCGACGTGTTCTCGGGTATCGCGCTGACGCTGGGGCGGCCCTTTGCCATCGGCGACTGGATAGTGCTTGGCGACGGCACCGAAGGCCGTGTCATCGAGAACAACTGGCGTTCCACGTTTCTGCTCACCGGAGCGCACAATGTCGTCGTGCTGCCGAACAGCGCGCTCGCCAAGGTCGGGCTCACCAATCTCAGCCGTCCGGACGAGACCCATCAGATCGCTTTGTCGATCCGTCTTGCCGCGGATCATCCGCCACGCCGGATCGAAGAAACGATGCAGAGAGCTCTGCAAGGGTGCGGCCTGATCGTGCGCGAGCCGCCGCCGGTCGTCGCCCTCAAGGCGATCGACGCCGTGGCCGTCGAGGTCGAACTGCAGTTTCGCGTCAAGAACCCGGCTGAGCGGACGCCGGCACGCAACGAGGTGATCGACCGCGTTCATGAACAATGCCGTCTAGAGGGTCTCTCGCTTGCGCCGCCGCCTCAGGCCTATTTCTACGTGCCGCCTGCCGGCACAGACGCCGGTTTTCGCTCAGCCGGCGCGCTCTAGAACCCACGCGAAACTCCGTTTCAAGAGATCCGAGGGAATTTCCTGCGAGAGGATCTCGATCAGGTCGGATAGGCGCACGCTGCGCAGCTTGTCGCGCCAGGCTTCGTCGGCCTCCCACATGATGCGCGCCACCGCGCACGGCGTCTCTTCGCAGTAGCCGGGTGCGCGACAGGGATTGTTGGCCCTGATATTGGTGCAGACGAAGGTTCTCGATCTGCCTTCGACCGCCTCGACGATTTCGAGAAAGGTCAGCTCGGCCGGCGCTTTTGCCAGCCGGTATCCGCCCGATGGACCGAGGGTCGTGTGGACGAGACCGGCCTGCGAAAGGCTCTGCAGCGCCTTCGACAGATACTCCTTGGGCAGCCCGTGAAATTCCGCCAGCGCCTTGGTTGAGAGGTAGCGGCCTTCAGGCAGGCCGGCGAGAATGGCACAACAGTGCAACGCCCATTCGACTTGGCTTTTGAGGATCATGTCTTCGTCCGGCGGATGCCAAGGTGCATATTAAGGATAACAAATATCCCTATTTTTCTGCTGTGTAAACAGTGTCAAACCGATGCGGCCGGTCCCGTCTTCATGGTGCGGCACGCACGACGCGGAAAATCAGGAGAGGTTCGGCGATCTCGGCGCTGAGCCGCCCCTTGAGGATTTCAGCGAAAACAGCGCCGCCGCTGGAGTGCCGCCGGTGGCAGGCCCGGCGGACGAAAGCGCGCAGGCCGAGCCAGATCATCGCGAGCGCCAGTACCGCAAGCGCATTACCGAGCGAAATGGTGACAAAGTTGTAGCCATCACCGCGCAGCGTCAGCAGGACGAAGCCGACCGCGCCGATGGAGAAGGCCGAGGACCACAGAAGCAGTTCGAGGCTCTTGCGCTCCTGTCGCCAGGCAAGGCCGAAGAAAACGGCGAAGACCACCAGCGTCGCGAACGAACTGAGCATGATCGTCGGGGTATGCAGGATGTCCACCGTCGTCTCCTGATGTTGGTGCGGAACCTTGCCCGACAACCGTAAAGCTTTCGCAAATGGCTGCGCTTTCGACCTGCGCTTGATGTCGAGCAGCCCGTAAGCGGCGGCCACCGAGGCAGGAAACGGGTTGAATTCGTCGCCCTCCGGCACGATTTTGATAGTAGAGACACAGGGAGGCTATACGGATGGGGCAGGCAGGACATCGCTATTTCATCTTCGAGACTGCGGCCGGCTTCTGCGGCATCGCCTGGAACGATGTGGGCATCACGCGATTCCAACTGCCGACCCGGGCGGCAGAGGCAACCCAGCGGCTGCTGTTGCGGCGTCTGTCGGCCGCCGAGGCTTCCCAGCCGACACCCGAAATCCGGGAGGCAGTGGAGGCCGTCCAACGCTACTTTGATGGCAAGGAGGTCGATTTCTCCGGCTTTGCGGTCGATCTGGAAGGGCAGGATGAGCTTTTCCAGCGCATCTATGCTGCGACCCGCCAGCTGCGCTGGGGGCAGACGACCACGTATGGCGCGCTGGCAAAGGAACTGGGCGCAGGCCCGGAAGCCGCGCGCGACGTTGGTCAGGCGATGGCCAAGAACCCGGTGTCCCTGATCATCCCCTGTCACCGGGTACTTGCCGCCGGCGGCAAGATCGGTGGGTTCTCGGCGCCTGGCGGTTCCACCACCAAGACCCGCATGCTGGAGCTGGAAGGCATACATCTGGGGCAAGCGCCCGAACCGACGCAACAGTCCTTCGGTTTTTAAAGATATCGACAATCGTCAGGCCGACCGGACACTCAAAGCGCTTTTGCTCAAACAATTGTGCGCGGCCCGCGTGCGCAAGCGCGTGAATATTGACTGAGGGTTGCGCGTTGCTACCTTCTTTCCGAGAGGTTCTCAGGCTCGCTGCTCAATATATGTTACAAGCTTTATCGGCGCTTCGAGAAATATATAGTATTTTCAATCTGTTGCTGATGCAGCCCGATCGGATTAATTCTGATTTTCTCATGACAGACTATCAGAACGGAAATATTTTAGGCACCGCAACTTGTCGCGAACGAATCCTGGGGGTGACGCATGTCCATCAGTTCAGGAACGCCGTGCCGCAAGGACCGTACGCCGACCGGGATTGTGATAGAACACCAGACGCTCGTGCGCAGCGTCATCGTTGCCGTTCTCGAATACGAACTCTCCGGTTGGAATTTTATCGATATGGTCTCGACCGACAGCCTGGACCAGGCGCTCGGGTACGATGTGCGTTTAATCGTGCTGGACCTGAGCGCTCGAAACGACGGCGGGTGCAACTTGCATGATGAGCTTGCGGAAATCCGCAAGCGCTTTCCGGACGTGCCGGTTGCGGTGCTCTCGGACACGGACGACAGGACGACCGCTGCCGATGTCCTCAAGCTTGGAGTTCGCGGCTTCTTCACGACGTCCTTGCGGATCGAGCTTGCGCTTGCCGGCTTGCGGCTGGTCCTTGCCGGCGGCATCTTCTGTCCAGACCCGCTTGCCGCGCTCACCGAATGCGCGGCTGCCGCTCGTCATATCGAAAGGGTGCCGATCAGCGCTTATCGAAGCGAGTTTGCGCTCGCCGACTTCACGCCGCGCGAGGCGGACGTGCTCGCGGAATTGCGATGCGGCTCTTCGAACAAAGTGATCGCTGGAAAGCTCAATCTTTCCGACCATACGGTGAAAATGCATCTGCAGCACATCATGCGCAAATTGCAGGTGCAGAACCGCACCGAGGTCGTCGCCTTGCTTGCAGACCGGGGAACCGCCGGCAACGGTCATGGCGTCGCCACCAACGGCAGCAGCATCGTCAACGTGATGTCTTTTCGAGCATCTCGCTGAGCGTTGCGGCCGTCAGCATGGCTTCGGCCAATAGCCTCTTGAGCTTCTGATTTTCCAGTTCGAGCGCCTTTACGCGCTCCGCATCGAAATTGGGGCCCCTGCTTTGCAGCGATTGCCAGCGATAGAAAGTCGGCTGGCTGATGCCATGCCGGTGGCAGACATCGGCTACGGTCGCACCGTACTGATGCTCCTTGAGGATCTCCAGGACTTCGTCGTCATTGAACTTACGTTTGCCCATCGCAGCTGTCCTTCCGGGAACCGACTGGCACATATGATCGCGGGGCCGGATAACAGAGCCCATGTGGTACGCCCACGGCGTTCCGCGCGGCACGCCTCAGTTCTCGCGAAATGCGGTGTTGAAACTGTCAAGCAACGGACGCAGCGCGTAAAGCGCCACGCTGCTCGTACCGGTCTCTATCATGGCCCGCACCGGCATGCCCGGTACCATCTCCACGCCCGGCATATGGCCTAGCCGCTCATCGGTAACGCGGATTGTTGCCGCGTAGTAGGTGTGGCCGGTTTGCCGGTCGACCAGATGGTCGGCGGACACATAGGCGACCGTGCCCTTCAGCAGCGGTACCCGCCGCTGGTTGTAAGGAATGAGATGAACCTGTGCCTCGAGCCCGGCATGGACCTGGGCGATATCTTCCGGCTTCACCCGCGCCGCGACGACCAGTGCGCCGGCGTCCGGCACGAGGTCGGCCAACGGCTCTCCAGCGCCGATGACGCCGCCTGTCGTGTGGACACGTAGATCCATGATCACTCCGTCGTCGGGCGCTCTGATCTCGGTTCTCGCCAATTGATCATCGATGGCGTTCAAACGCTCACGCAGCTGCGCCAGCTGGTTTTCCGTATCGCGCAGTGTGAGCGCGACTTCATTCAGCCGGTCGCTGCGCAGCTTGACGATATAGGACTGTGACTCGCTGATAACCTGGTGGGCGCGGGATATGCGCGCGGAGACTTCGCCGATCTGACCGCCGATGTCGGCCCTTTCCCGCGCCAGGATGAGAACCCGGCTCTTTCGTTCGAGACCCTTCGCGGTGAGCGCCGAAACCGTCTCAAGCTCCTGGCGCGAAATGGCACTCCTCTCCATCAGGGACGCCTTCTGGGCGCTCAGTCCGGCGACTTCCTCCAGCACTTCCTTGATCTTCTGCTGCGTGATCACGATGTCGGACTGCATCACCTGGCGACGGGCATCGAATATATTCTGCTGACCGTCGAGAATGTCGTGGATCACCCGGTAGTTGCCGGCTTGCTCCACGAGATCGGGGGGAAAGGCGACCTGATCCCAGCCGTTCTGCTCAGCGGTGAGCCGCGCCTGTCGCGCCTCCGCATCCCAAAGTTGGCCGCGAAGGCTGTCCCGTTCCGAACGCGGCTTCGTATCGTCGAGCTTGATCAGCACCTGGCCGGCGGACACGGCATCGCCGTTGCGCACAAGGATCCGCCTGACGATTCCGCCTTCGAGATGCTGGATGGTCTTGCGGTTCGCCTCGGTTTCAACGACGCCGGACGCGATCGCGGCGCTGCTGAGCGGTGCGAGAACCGACCAGATGCCCAGGCCGAAAACAAAGACGCCGATCAGCAGGTTTCCCGTCCAGGCGACATGCCGCAGCCGCGACATCGGTGAGGCTTCGGCAAGCGTCACCGGAAGGCGGGTGGAGACCGCTGTGGAGGGCTGGGGCCCGGCTATCCCATTGGCGTCGCAGGCATAGCCTACAATTTCAGGGCCGCGTCGGGTCAGGTCGGATTTGATGAGCTCCATCGTTCTCGCGCCTCCCTTCTCACGTGCCCGCTCGGGCCGGTGGCTGCAGATAGGTATCGAAGACCCAGTCGCTGTCGCCGAAGGCTTCGATCGTGCCATTGCGCATGATCGCGATCTTGTTGGTCACCGGGAGAATGCCCATGCGGTGCGTGATGATGATGATCATCATCCCCATGGCGCGCATGCGGGCGATTGCTGCAAACAATCGGCGTTCGCCGTCGTAATCCAGACTGGAATTGGGATCGTCGAGGACGACGAGGGCGGGATTGCCGTAAACCGCGCGCGCCAGTCCCAGCTGCTGGCGTTGGGCCCGAAGCAGGGTCGCGCCGCCATCGCCGACATCCGTCTCGTAGCCCTGAGGCAGTTGCATGATCGCATCGTGCAGCCCGACAAGCTTTGCCGCTTCGATGACCTTGCCGACGTCGGTTCCGTCGAGCCGGCCGACGACGTCCTTCACCGCGCCGCCGAAGAGTTCGATGTCCTGCGGCAGGTAGCCGACATGACGCATGCCGCCGCCGAGCCGGAGGGTGGCAATATCGACGCCGCCGAGCAGGGCGCTGCCGCAGGTCGTCGGCTGAACGCCCGCTATGATGCGGCCAAGCGTCGACTTTCCGGAACCGGATGGACCGATCAGCGCAAGACAATCGCCCGGCGCCAGCCGCAAAGTAACGGCATTCAGTATCTGACGGTTGCCCGAAGGAAGCATGTAACCGACGCGGTCGAGCACGAGCCCGCCCGCTTCGGGCATCGGTATCGTGCGTGCGCTCTCCTGCGACGCGATCGATATCAACATCGCGTTGATGCGATTGAATGCGGCATGGGCGAAGGCCACGGCGCGCCACCCGCCGATCGCGCCCTCGATCGGGGCAAGCCCGCGACCGAGAAGCAGGCTGGAGACGAAGATGATGCCGGGGTTTCCGCTTTCCTCCAGGACGAGCCAGGCTGCGGATCCCATCATCAGGATCTGCGCCAGCATGCGCACCGATTTCGAGAGCCCGAGAATGGTTTCGGTGCGCTTCATCGCATCGTCTTGCGCCTGTCGTGCGGTCTCGGCGTCGCGATAGACGAGTTGGGCGGCGCCATTCTGCATGTTCATCGCGCGGATGACCTGGATATACCGCAACGCCGTCGCGAAACGCATGTGGCTGCGGGAGAGCGCCAGGTTCGCTTTCATTAACGGCTGCCGGGTCGCGAATTCCGTCGCGATGGCGAGCAGCAGCAAGGTGAGCGCGGTGAATAGCCCGATGGTTCCGAGCAACGGATGGACTAGGAACAGAAGCAGCAGGAAGATCGGCGCCCAGGGAACGTCGAAAAGCAGCGAGCTGGCCGGGGCGTCGAGGAACTGGCGCAGGATCGATAGGTCGCGGTAGCAATCGTTGGCGAGGTTCGTTTCGGTGCGGGCGCCATATTCGAAGCAGGCCGTCAGCACGACGGGCCGCAAGCGGTGATCGAGCCAGCTGCCGATCCGCGACAGCGCGGCGCGGCGAACGATATCCAGGATCGAGCCGACCAACACCGCTGCCGCGATGATGAGCGTCAGCATCAACAGCGTGTCGGCGCTGCGGCTCGACAGGACGCGATCGTAGATCTGCAACAGGTAGATGGAAGGCGCCAGCAGGAACAGGTTGTAGGCGCAGCTATAGAGGAAGACCAGCAGGAACGCTCCCGTGCAGGCCTTGAGAGCCAGGACCAGATGGGTTGGAGAGTGCTGCGCCCCTGTCGGATTCGTCGTCATTATCGGATCTCGATCGGATCGGCATGATCGATGCTGATGCGGTCGGCTTGGCTGCTTCAGGCTTCTTTTGCTCGGGCTCGATCCGTGGCCAAATGCAACTCAAAGGTCCCGTAGCGTTCTTGCACGCCGCGACACAGGTGAAAGGAGGATCGCCGGCCATGGCCGGCGATCCTTGTCGAGCGACTCAGATACCGATGTCGCTGATGTTGCCTAATGTGTTGTCGAAATTGTCGAGAACGTTCGAGACCGCCGTGGTGGTAGTCGTCGTGGTGGTTTCCGAGATCGGGTTCGAATGAACCAGAGCGGCGGAAATATCGCCACCGAGCGCCGTTGCGCCGCTGCCGCCAGCCCCGCCCATGCCCGAGATGATCGTCGCACCTTGGTCGGCGAGCAGGGTCGTGGTTTGCGTAGCGGTGGTGTTAGCACCTACCGTTGCCGTGTTGCCGCCGCTGGTGTTGCTCTGGTCGCCACTCGAGGTCGGATTGCCGCCTGCGCCGCCTGCACCGCTGTTGGTAAGCGAAGCAAGGACGGCGATCGGTACCTGGATGAAGCCACCGCCATCAGCGCTGCCGGTGCCCCAGGCCGCAGCCTGGCCGACGTCATCGCCGTTGTCGACGGTGGGGACTGAGCCGACGACGGTCTGCGTCGGGGCAACCGTGACAACTGGGGTGTAGTTGATATCGCCGTTGTTGGTGCCGTCGCCGCCGTTGCCGGCGCTCGCGTCGCCCGCGACGGGATTGGTGAAGTTGATCGTGTCGGTGGTTAGTTGCGAGATAGGCATAGCGTCGCTCCTCTACTTGTTGCCCCGTAGTCTTGGACGGTTCGATGCCACAGCACACCGCCGCAGCGGGGGACAGCGCGAAGATATGGTGCGCGTGATCATCGGGGGGAACCAGCCGGACATTCGGGGACGTTCCTTTGGGTAGGGTCCGCCCGCGCTTCAGGCTTCGGCCGGCGTCAAGCGCTCCGGCGGCGCGCGGTTTCAAGTATATTGGCCGTGGGTGATGGTGGCAGAACGCCATGTCTCCGTGGCGCCAGAGCCGCTTGTTGGGCTTGATCTGGAATGCGGCGGGTCAGCCGTGCAGGACGTCGTCGATCAGCGCGGCATTGGTCTCGGCGATGTTGCCTTCGCCGCCCGCTCCCCCGATGCCGCCGATCTGCAGTGTATGCTGGTCGACGAGCAGGTGGTTGAGCTGGTCCGCCTCGGCGGTGCCGCCGGCGGGCACGGCGATGTTGAGCGGGTGGAAGTAGCCGATGTTGACGTCGACTGCGCTGCCGTTCGAATAGCCGTCACCGCCGCCGCCGGCGACCCCGCTTCCGGTGAAGATCGTGTCCGATGAGAGGTTGAAACCACCGCCCTTGCCGCCGATGCCGGCGATCTGCACGCCGCCCTGGTCGAAGATCACGTTGTTCGACTGCGTGGCGTGGGCATCGCCGCCGGCCGCGCCGACAGCAATGTTGATGGGCGAGAACACAGCGACGTTCACGTCGACCATGCTGCCGATGAAAGTGCCGTCACCACCATGGCCCGCGTAGGCGTCGCCATTGAAAATGAACGTCGCGCCCTGCGGCTGGGCCGGCGCGGTATTGCCGGCAACGTTATGATCCCCGCCGGAGCCGCCAACACCGCCGATCTGGGTGGCGCCTTGAAGGAAGGCGGCATTGTTTGTTTGTCCGGCCGTGGAGGTCGAACCCTGACCGGCCGCGACAGCCAGGTTCAAAGGCGCAAACACCGCGGTGTCGGTGCTGACGAGGCCGCCAAAAAAGCTGCCGTCGCCGCCACCGCCGGCCACGCTGCCGCCGCCGTGGCCGCCGGCAACATTACCATTCCCGCCTTCACCGCCGATGCCCGCCATCTCGGTGACGTGCTGATTCATCAGTGCGGTATTGCCTTGGTGCGCATCGGCGTCCGTGTGCGAGCCGGCGATTGCCGCGTTCGACGGTGTGAACATTGCCAGCGTGTTGCTGCCGATCGTACCCAGGCTTGTGCCGTCGCCGCCGCTTCCGGCGGAGTTCTGCGCCGGCGCTATGTCGAGTGGAAGCCACGTCGGGACCAGTGCGAGATGTCCGCCGGCAACTGTGCTCTGATTGGAGTTCGCGTTCGGTGCCTCTTCCGACAAAAGACGAGTTTCCGCCATCGCCATCACTCCCATAGACTTCATCCCTCGCAGCACGATCATGCGACGTGTACGAGCGCGCATCGCGAGCTATTTTGAAGGCGGTTGCGGCAAAAGGTGAGCCTGCAATTCGGCTACGTCCGTTCGGGGAGGTCATTAGCCAATCGGCTATCGTGGCCAGGCACCCCGAGTGGTAATGCAAGGCTCACTTCGGCAGTGTCGCGCGCATTTGGCGCGGCGACTGGCCGAAGGTCTTGGCAAATGTCCTGGAGAAATGCCCCGCGCTTTCGAAGCCGACTTCGAGGGCGATCTCGATGAGCGAGGCATCGGTCTGGGCGAGAAGGTGCTTGGCGCGTTCCAGCCGGAATTTCCTGTAGACGTGCGCGGGCGACATCTTGGCTTTTTCCATGAACAGGCGCTCGAGTTGCCTGCGTGACAGACCGACGGAGGCCGCCAGCTCAGGGATCGAGAGCGTGTTCTCGGTATTCTGCTCCATGATGATAAGCGCAGCGTTGAGGCGGGGGTCGTTGCTCTCGATCGCGAGCGGCTTCCTCGGCTGGACATGAAGATGCGAGCGGGCCTTGTCGATCTGCAGGACTTCCAGCGCATTGCGCTCCGCCTCCCTGCTGATGTGGAGGCGCACGATGTGGGCGGCCATGTCGGCCGCGCTGCTGCCGCCGGCGCAAGAGCCGCGGGTGCGGTCGAGATTGAAGAGGCGGTCCGAGCGCACCTTCAAGTCCGGGAAGCGTTCGCGGAACGCCTGATAGTGGAGCCAGCTGACGCAAACGACGTGCCCCGCCATGAGCCCGGCTTCCGCCAGGATGAAGGTGCCGGTGCACAGGCCGATCAACGGCACTTTCTTCGCGGCTGCCTTCTTCAGGAAAGCGATCGTCTCGTTGTCGATCGGGTGCTCGTTCTTGAGCAGGCCGCCGACCATCACGATGTAGTCGAACTGGCCGGGATCGACGAGGTCAGACGTGGGCGCCACCTGTACCCCGCAACTGGATGCGATCAGATGGCGGGTGTTGCCAAGCACCTGCCAATCGGCACGCACGCGGCCCGATTTATCGAGCTCGTCGCTCGCCAGCCGAAGCGTGTCGATGAAGAGAGCGAAGGCCGAGAGTGTGAACGACCGGGCGAGCACGAAACCTATCTTGAGGCGATTGGCTGCAGCATCGTTGGATTTCGTGTTCATCGTCATTGCGAACCCACTTTAAACTCGTCATGCCCATTGGTTGGCGCGCAGGTCACTTGTCGCGGCCCGACGGTCGTCGCGCGACTTTGCAAGCGCCGATAACAGGAACCGCAAGCTTCCGGTTCCGCCGACCCTGGTCCCGATCCGTTATCCTATCTGAAATCTGCGTGCTAGGGGATCACAATCATCCACGAAGATCAGCCGGCGCCCGATGCGCTCTACTCTTTCAGTTCCCTGCTGGCCGTTGCTCATCGCGGGATGAAGCAGACCTGCAACGGGCACCATGTCGCATGACGACAGCCTGCGATCAGAATGGTCTAGAGTTGTAATATTAGAACAAAAAAAGTTTGACATTTCAATCGAAAGAATAGTTATAAAGATAACAACAAATCGTTTGGATCTATCAGATGCTCGCCATTGTCGCTGATGACCTGACCGGCGCACTGGATGCCGCGGCGCCGTTTGCTGCGAGGGGCTTCCATGTCGAAGTCGCATTGGCGATCGAAGCGATCGGCGATGCTCTGGGGGCAGGTCCGGACGTGCTCTCGATCAATCTCGGCTCGCGCGAACTGAGCGCCGAAAGTGCCAGGCAACGTGCCGCAGCCGCTCTCGGCGCGCTCCCTTCCAGTTGGCGGATCTTCAAGAAGATCGACTCTCGTCTGAAAGGCAACATTGCCGCCGAACTCGATGCGATGTTCTTCCATTCTGCCTTAGTGGCGCCGGCCATTCCTGCCTTTGGCCGGGTGGTGACATCCGGCCGCGTTCAAGGCTTTGGGGTGGATGCGCCCATTTCCGTTGCCGAGAGGCTCGGCCGGCATGCGGCAAGAGCCTTGATCCCGGATGCATCCACCGAGGCCGAAATGCGCGCTCTGCTCGAAGAGGCGGAGCGAAGCGGCACCGATCTGATGATCGGAGCGCGTGGCCTGGCCGAAGCGCTTGCCGAGCGGATGAGTGACGGAGAGGAAGCAAGCGCTGCCGAAATGTCGGGTGGCCCGGCCTTGTTCGTTATCGGGTCCCGCGACCCGATTACCCTTGCCCAGATCGACGCGCTTCGCAGTGTCCTTGCTCTTTCCTACCTGCCGGCGCCGAATGGGCGGCTTGTCGGGTCAAGCGACGCTGGCGGCGCGATCACCCTCGTTCAGGCGGTGCCGGGCGAAGGGGAGGTGACGCCGGAGGCGGTTTCCGAGGCGCTTGCTGAAAGCGTTTGTCAGGGCCTTGTCGAAGCGGCAGGAACGCTGCTTCTGTCCGGTGGCGCCACCGCAGAGGCGGTTCTGAAGAAAATGGGCGTTCAGCGCTTTCGCCTGCTTGGTGAGTGCCTGCCGGGCCTGGGCTTGGCTGAGGTCGATGGACGTTGCATCATCGCCAAGTCCGGCGGATTCGGCGTGCCGGACACGCTGAAGGAAATCGCGGAGGCTGTCCTCCGCAAGATGGGATGACGGATGGGACTGGAGAACGGAACAGCACGCAAGAGCCTCGGCGATCTCGTCTTTGAGCGCATGCACCGAGCGATCAAATCCGGCGCCTACAAGCCGGACGAGCGCTTGCCGACTGAGCACGATCTGGCAAGCGAGTTCGAGGTTTCCCGCCCGATCATTCGCGAAGCGCTGCGCCGGCTGCGCGAGCAGGGTTTCATCTATTCGCGGCGCGGCGCTGGCAGCTTCGTTCGCGCTGTCGGCATGCGTGAGCCGCTTGGCTTCGGGCAGTTGGAGAACGTCGCCGATCTTCTGAACTGCTACGAGTTCCGCCTGACGGTCGAGCCGGCTGCAGCTGCAGCTGCGGCCGAGCGGCACGACGCTGCCACCTTGGCCGCCATCCGTCAGGCACTGGAACTGATGCGGGACGCCACCAACCGGCAATCGCACCGGGAGGATGCGGACTTCCAGTTTCATCTCGCGATCGCGCGCGCCGCCCAGAACAGTTATTTCTTCACGGCGATGGAAGCGCTGAAGGACCATATCGCCGTCGGCATGCGGTTTCACGGTGCTTCGGTCAAGCGGGAGACCACCGGGCTGACGCGCGTCTTCGCGGAGCACGAGGCGATTGCCGAAGCCATTGCCGCGCGCGAAGCCGCAAAGGCGAGACAACTCATGCAAGACCACCTCGCCGGGTCCCGCGAGCGCCTGTTCCAGGCGACCAAATAGTGATCTCGAATGCGAAAACCCCGGCTGCTGCCGGGGTTTGATTTTTGCAGTGGCCGGTGGGTCAGAAGGCTGCCCTGTAGACGGCGAGCACGTCTTCGACGCTCATATCGACGGGATTGTTGTCCATCAGCCGGCGGTTGGCATGGGCCTCGCTGGCATAAAGCGGCAAGTCGTCGGCATTTGCGCCGTGGGCGGCAAGCGACATTTCGATGCCGAGATCGCGGCAGAAGCCGCATGCTGCATCCAGGAGTTCCCGGGGGGACAGATTTTCGCCAAGACCTAAGGCCTGGGCGACTTCCGCCGTCTTGCTCACGGCTACCGGCTGGTTGAAGGCGAGCACGTGCGGAAAGATGATGGCATTTGCCAGGCCATGGGGCAGGCGAAGCCTCGTGCCGAGCGGATAGGCGATGGCATGTCCGGCAGCGGTGTTGACCGGGCCAAGGCAGATGCCGCCGTAGTAGGAGGCAAGCATCATCCCTTCACGTGCCTCGGTATCGGCACCATCCCTGACTGCGCGCGCGAGATACTTGCCGACGAGCTTGAAGCCCATACGGGCAAAGCCGTCGATCATCGGATGGGCGCGCCGATTGGTGAAGGCTTCCACGCAATGGGCCATGGCGTCGACGCCGGTGGCCGCGGTTACCGCCGACGGCACCGAATAGGTGAGTTCCGGATCGAGAACGGCGAAGTCAGCGATCATGTGTGGGCTTTCGACCGCGATCTTGTTCCCCTTGGCGGGATCAGTGATCAGCGAGCGGATACCGGCCTCCGAGCCGGTGCCGGCGGTCGTGGCGACCTGGGCAAGGCGCGTTTTGCGGCCAAGAACCCGGTTTGGCCCGGCGACATCGGCAAGCGTCTGCTCCGAGTCCCAAAGCACGGCAACCAGCTTGGCGACGTCGAGTACCGATCCGCCGCCAAGGCCGACGATGACGTCCGGCTTGCTTTGACGCGCAGCGTCGAGCGCGGCGTTGAGCGTATCGACATCGGGTTCGCCCGGGATGGCGTCAAACACCGTGACGCGGCCCGAAAGCGTCAGGCGATCGACGAAGCCGGCGGTGATCGGCGTTGCGATGACGAGCACCGAACCGGCGTCGGCCGCCCAGGTGCCGACGTCTGCGATCGTGCCGGCGCCGACGGCGAGGCGACGCGGCTGGTGAAGGGTAAGGGGAGCGATGGTCATCGTGTCATCCTCGCTTGGCGTCACCCGCGACGAGCTTGCGGGCATAGGCGATGGCGGAATTCATGTTGCCGTGGTTGGCGATGCCCTGGCCGGCGATGTCGAAAGCGGTGCCGTGATCGACCGAGGTTCGGTCGATCGGCAGGTCAACCGACACGTTCACGGCGGTATCGAAGGCGACGAGTTTCACCGGGATGTGCCCCTGGTCGTGATACTGCGCGACCACGAGGTCGAAGGCGCCGGAATAGGCGCGGTGGAACACCGTGTCGGCGGAGATCGGGCCATAGGCATCGATCCCTTCTGCCCGCGCCGCCGTGACGGCCGGCGCGATCTGGTCGTCATCCTCGGTGCCGAAAAGGCCGTTCTCGCCGCAATGGGGATTGATGCCGGCGACTGCGATTTTGGGTGCCGCGTAGCCGATGCGTTTCAGATGGGCGTCGCCGGCGCGGATGGTGGCGAGAACCCGTTCGGTCGTCGAGCGCCGGATTGCTTCCTGCAGCGCCACATGGGTCGAAACGTGGATGACCTTGAGGCGCTCGGAGGCAAGCAGCATGTAGGCAGCCTTCGATCCCGTGAGGCTGCGCAACATGCCGGTGTGGCCGTCATAGTGATGACCGGCAAGGTTGAGGGCTTCCTTGTTGATCGGCGCCGTCACGATGCAGCCGATGACGCCGGCTTCGGCGTCGCGCACCGCCATTTCGATGAAGCGGAAGGCGGCGTCGCCGGCGACCGGGCTCAACTGTCCCCAGGGAAGCGGCGCGCCCTCGATCGGCAGATCCACGACATGTGCGGTGAGATCAATCTCGAGGCCAAGGGCCGCACGGGCCGCCTCGAGCGTGGCGAGATTGCCGTAGATCCGGATCGTGTCGCGCTCTTGCTGCGACATGTCGGCGAGGGCACGCACCGAAATCTCGGGGCCGACGCCGCACGGGTCGCCCATGGTTATGCCGATGATGTTGCTCATGAAGGTCTCCGTTGGTCGGCGTGGTCCCAGCCAGGGGCCAGGCGAACATATTTGATGGCGCGCCGGTGGTAGGTGTAGGCGAGATGCACGGCCCCGTCCGGTCCCTCAAGCAGCCAGGGATAGGACATCTCCTTGTTGCGGCCGTCGGTCGAGTCGTTGGAAAGGCACGTGCCGGGGCCGTCTTCGATCAGCAGCCGGACGGGAAAGGTCTTGCCGCCATCCTCGGAGAGGCAGAGGGCGACCGGCGCGCGCCGGACACCCCAGATTGGAACGCAGCCGCCCGTGGGGTCTGCGTCGGGGCGGCTGTCGTTCTCGCCGATTTCGTCGTAAAGCGAGGTGCGCCGCTCGGCGGTGTCGGCCGCGCTGACGGGATTGCAGATCATCGCGATCCGACCATCGGCAAGGCGCAGGGCGGCGATCGAGGAATTGTTGTTCGGGACGTCGCTTGCCTCGGGCGCGGACCAGGTTCGGCCCTCGTCGAGGCTCTCGGTCCTATAGACCCAGTCGGCCTGCCGCCGGCGGAAGAGGGCGGTAAGGCGGCCATCGCCGAGTGATACCGGCGACATGTGCACGCAGCCAATGGAACGCTCCAGTTCTTCGAGCTGCCATGTTTCCCCTTGGTCGAGCGAGATGCCGATGGCCGCGGTATCGTGGCTTCCGTTCCACTTCTGACCGGGGCGCTGAACGCAGCGGAAGATCGGCAGCATCCATGCGCCGTCGCCGCGGACCACGAGGGGCGCGCGGATGAAGCATCCACGCGGGAGGTCGAGATAGCGGCCCTCGGTCGTCGTCAGTGCCAGCGGGTCGGATGCATCGCGGCGGATCTCTGCCATCCGGATCCGGCACTCATCCTGATTGCCGGAGGGTTGGGACGTGTGGAAGAGCCACAGCCTGCCGTCGGGTGCGGTGAAGAGCACCGGGTTCTGCTCCGAATGCGCAGGGTCAAAGCTCAGGCGCTGTGGCGGACCCCATTGCGTAGCGTCCTTTGGCAGGACGGAAGCAAAGATCGAGATATCCGACTTGCCCTCGAGCGTACCGCCGAACCAGGCGCAGGCGAGCGCGCCATCTGAAAGCAGATGCAGAAAGGCAGCATGGTTCTGGATCATCGGCGAAGGCAAGAGCGCTTCCATGCGCCCGGGGGAGGCGGATTGAAGCAGGCCATTCATGCCGCGGGCGATTTCTTCAGGGTTCATGGGCTCCTCCTGTGTGCTTCGAAAATCGCTGAATTTTCAAAGTTGTCAAGTTTGATAAAGTTACAAATTGACCTGTGTTTGCTCGTTTATGTCATTAATATATTGAATTTACGTAATTATTTATTGTGAGAATTCTAGAATGAATTTTACATCGCAAATTAATTTGACAAACTTGAGTGAAAAGTGGATTGTCTGGACAAGCCGGCGAGAGGATGCCGGGGAGGAGGATCTCATGCCGGAAGCCAGCCCCCAGGGGGCCAAGATTGCTGTCACCTTCGCGGTCGGTGCCGCGATTCTGGCGGCAGTCGACGCGGTGATCGTGCGGGTGCTGAACGGTGCCGTGCATCCCTTCGTCATTGGCTTCTTCCGTGCCTTTTTCGGTGCGGTCATCCTTTTGCCCTTTGTTGTCCTGCGCCCATCCGTGCTCAAGTCGAGCCACCCCTTGCGTCAGCATGCGGTGCGTGCCGGCTTCAAGCTGCTCGCCATGGTCGCCTTCTTCGCCGCCTTCAGCTGGGGTCCGCTTGCCGACGTGACGGCCATCGCCTTCACCTCGCCGATCTTCCTGTTGCTCGGCGCCGCGCTGGCGCTGGGCGAAAAGCCCGGCGCGGCGATGATCGGTGCGGTGGCGCTTGGTTTCGTGGGTGCGATGCTGATCATTGGCCCCTCGGGCGCCGGCTTCAGCTTTGCCATCCTTCTTGGGCTTACGGGCGCGGTGCTCCAGTCGACCATTCAGTTGATCCTGAAGTCGATGTCGAAGGGCGACTCGACATCGACGCTTGTCGTCTGGAACCTCCTCTTGACCGTTCCGATCGCGCTTTTTTTCGCTCTACCGTTCTGGGTTATGCCGGGGGCGAGGGAGATGACGCTTCTGGCGCTGCAAGGCGTCGTCGGAACTGCCTGCATGGGGATGATGACTCACGCCTTTTCGCTCGCACCCGCCACGATCGTCGCGCCGGTCGATTTCCTGCGCCTGCCGCTCGTGGCGCTCGGCGGCTTCGCGCTGTTTGGGGAACACATTGCCCTCACCACCCTTTGCGGTGGCGGGCTCATCGGTTGTGCGGCGCTGATCGCTGCGCGATCCGGAAAAGCAACATCCGGCTGAACGAATTTCACCAGGGAGGAAATGCCGTGAAGAAACTGTTTGTCTTGAGTGCGCTCATGCTGAGCTCCGCTCTTTCGCCCGCCTTTGCCGGGTCCGGCCCGATCAAGATCGTGCTGGCCGAGGAAGCGGACCTGCTCGAGCCCTGCATGGCGACGCGTTCGAACATCGGTCGCGTCATCATGCAGAACGTCAGCGAAACACTGACCGAACTCGATGTTCGCGGCGACAAGGGCGTCATGCCGCGGCTTGCCGAAAAATGGGAACAGAATGAAGACGGCAGCTGGCGCTTTCACCTGCGTCAGGGCGTCAAGTTCTCGGATGGCACGACCTTCGACGCCAAGGATGTCAAGCACAGCTTTGACCGTATCATGAGCGACAAGAACACCTGCGAGTCGCGTCGCTATTTCGGCGGCATTACGGTGACCCCCACTGTGGTCGACGATTACACGATCGACTTCAGCGCCGATCCGGTCCAGCCGATCCTGCCGCTCTTGATGTCTCTCGTCACGATCGTGCCCGAAGAAACGCCGCTTGAGTTCATCCGCGAGCCGGTCGGTACCGGTCCCTACAAGCTCACCAACTGGACGCCGGGGCAGCAGATCGTGCTGACGAGCCGCGACGACTATTGGGGCACGAAACCCGAGGTCACGGAAGCCACATATCTGTTCCGCGCCGACCCATCGGTGCGCGCCGCCATGGTGCAGACCGGCGAGGCCGATCTCTCGCCGTCGATCTCGCAACTCGACGCCACCAATCCGGCCACGGACTTCTCCTACCTCGACAGTGAAACCGTCTACCTGCGCATCGATCACAACATCGAGCCATTGAACGACGTTCGCGTTCGCCGCGCGCTCAACATCGCCATCGACCGCCAGGCCTTCCTCGGCACCCTGGTTCCCGAAAGCGCACTGCTCGCGACCGCAATCGTGCCGCCGCCGACGCTTGGCTGGAACCCTGACGTAAAGGTCTTCCCCTATGACCCGGAAGGCGCGAAGAAGCTGCTCGAGGAAGCCAAGGCCGATGGCGTGAAGGTCGATACGCCTATCACCATCATCGCCCGTTCAGCAAACTTCCCGAACGTGACCGAGATCATGGAAGCCATTCAGGCACAGCTTCAGGAAGCGGGCTTCAAGGTCGAGCTGAAATTCGTCGAGGTTGCCGAGCACGAACAGTACTATTCGAAGCCCTTCAAGGAAGGCCGCGGTCCGCAGATCGTCGCTGCCATGCACGACAATTCCAAGGGCGATCCGTCATTCTCGATGTTCTTCAAGTATGCGACCGACGGTACGCAGTCCGGCTTTTCCGATCCGAAGGTTGACGACTTGATAAAGCGTGCATCGGCTGCCGTCGGCGAGGAACGTGCCAAGCTCTGGTCCGAACTGATCGCCTATGTGCATGACGATGTCGTCGCCGACGTCCTGCTCTTCCACATGGTCGGTTTCTCGCGCGTTTCCGAGCGGCTTGATTTCAAGCCGACGATGGCGACCAACGGGACGCTGCAACTCTCGGAGATCAAGATCAAGTAATCTGCCCTGGCGGACGATCGGTTCGCCAGTCACAACAGAAATCAAGGCGGTGGGATGATCCCGCCGCCGGATTCCTTCGAGGGCGCCATGCTGAAATTCGTTCGAAAACGCGCCGTGGCCAGTCTGATCTCGCTCGTCGGGCTGCTCGTCATGGTCTTCTTCCTGTCGCGGTTGACGGGTGATCCGGCCGCCTTGTTCCTGCCGGTCGAAGCCTCCGCGGAGATGAAGGCGCAGTTCCGCGAACTGCATGGCCTGAACGATCCCATGCTGATGCAATTCGCGCGTTACGTCGGCGACGTCGTGACCGGCGATTTTGGCGAATCCCTGCGCAAGGCCCGCCCCGCTCTGGAGGTCGTGCTCGAGGCCTTCACATGGACGCTCTGGCTTGCCGTCATCACCATGACGCTCGTCGCCGGTGCTGCGATCGTCGTCGGCTCGCTTGCCGCCTTCCGCGCCGGCGGTTTTTTCGACCGGCTATCTTCGCTGATCTCGCTGGTCGGCGCTTCCGTTCCCGATTTCTGGATCGCCATCGTCGCGATCGTCGTGTTTTCGGTAAACCTCGCCTGGCTGCCGACTTCGGGCACGGGGTCTCTGCTTCATTGGATCCTGCCGATCTCGGTTCTGTTCATCCGGCCTTTCGGCATCATCGTGCAGGTAGTGCGCGGCTCTATGATCGGGGCACTGTCCTCGGCCTATGTGAAGACGGCGCGCGCCAAGGGCGTCAAATCCGGGCCGATCATCTTTGTGCATGCACTGCGCAATGCCATGCTGCCGGTCATCACCGTCATCGGCGACCAGGCGGCGAGCCTTCTGAATGGCGCAGTGATCGTCGAGACCATCTTCGGATTTCCGGGGGTCGGCAAGTTGATGATCGATTCCATTTTGCAGCGCGATTTCAACGTCGTGCTTGCCGCCATCCTCGTCACGGCTCTGGCGATCTTCCTCATGAACCTGCTCATCGACCTCGCCTATGCGCTGCTCGATCCGCGAATTCGACACTGAGGAGGCGACCATGACCCTCCAGACTGCCGATACCGTCATTGCCGAAGAACCGCGCTTCGCGATGCGCATGTTCCGCATGCTGCTTGCCGACAAGTTCGCGCTATGCGCTGCGATCTTCCTGATTTTCGTGCTGATCCTGGCGATCGTGGGGCCGAGCTGGCTCGGCGATCTCGCGACCAAGCAGAACCTCAGAGGGCGCAACGCCGTGCCTTTCGACTGGGAGCGCGGATGGGTCTGGTGGATGGGGGCCGATGCTCTCGGGCGACCGTTGCTTGCCCGCATGATCGTTGCCACCCAGAACACGCTGATGGTGGCCGCAGGTGCCGTCGCGCTTTCGGCAACCGTCGGCACCTTCCTCGGCCTTGTCGCCGGCTTTGCCTCGCCGCGCGTCAATCAGGTCATCATGCGGCTCGCGGACGTCATCATGTCCTTCCCGTCGCTGCTGATCGCCGTCATCGTGCTCTATATTCTCGGCTCGTCGATCCTCAACCTGATGCTGGTGCTGGCGATCACGCGCATCCCGGTCTACTTGAGGACGACGCGCGCCGAAGTGCTGGAAATCCGCGAGCGCATGTTCGTGCAGGCGGCGCGCGTGATGGGCGCATCCAGCAAGCGCATCCTCTTCCGCCACATCCTGCCGGTGGTGCTGCCGACACTGACGACGCTTGCCACGCTGGATTTCGCCTATGTGATGCTGGCGGAAAGTGCGCTCTCATTCCTCGGTATCGGCATCCAGCCGCCGGAAATCACCTGGGGGCTGATGATCTCTCAGGGCCGCCAATACCTCACCAACGCTTGGTGGCTTTCCTTCTGGCCCGGGCTTGCGATCATCCTCACCACCATGTCGCTGAACCTCCTGTCGAACTGGCTGCGCATCGCGCTCGATCCGGTGCAGCGCTGGCGCCTCGAAATGAAAGGTCGCAAGAATGGCTGACCATCTCCTGGAAGTCCGCGACCTTTCGGTCGAGTTCCACACCGCAGTCGGCGTGGTGAAGGCGGTCCGCAACATTTCCTACCACCTCGACCGTGGCGAGACCCTAGCGATCCTCGGTGAGAGCGGGTCCGGAAAGTCGGTCTCCTCCTCGGCGATCATGAACCTGATCGACATGCCGCCGGGACGCATCAGCTCCGGAGAAATCCTGCTCGACGGTGCCGACCTGCTGACGATGCCGGCGCATGAAAGGCGCAAGGTCAACGGGCGTCGAATCGCCATGATCTTCCAAGATCCGCTGAGCCACCTCAATCCGGTCTATACGGTCGGCTGGCAGATCCGCGAGGCGCTCACCACCCACGGAACCGATGCTGCCAAGGCTGCGTCTGAGGCGTTGCGACTTCTGACGCGAGTCGGCATCCCCGACCCCGAGCGCTCACTGGACAAGTATCCGCACGAATTCTCGGGCGGCCAGCGTCAGCGCGTCATGATCGCCATGGCGCTAGCGCTCCGCCCGGACCTCCTGATTGCCGATGAGCCCACGACGGCGCTCGACGTCACGGTGCAGGCCGAGGTGCTCGCTTTGCTCGAGGAATTGCAGCAGGAGACCGGAATGGCGGTTCTCATCATCACCCATGATCTCGGTGTCGTCGCCGAGATCGCCGACCGCGTCGTCGTGATGGAGAAAGGCGTCCTGGTCGAGGCCGGCACGGTGAGCGAGGTTTACAAGAACCCGCAGCATCCCTATACGAAAAAGCTCATTGCCGCCGCCCCCGGCAAGGGCGAGATGCACGCACCTGCGGCTCGCGCCGAGCCTGTTCTCTCGGTCCGTGACGTGCGCAAGCGCTACGGCTCCTTCGAGGCGTTGAAGGGCTTGTCCTTCGATCTCATGCCCGGCGAGACCATGGCCGTCGTCGGCGAGAGCGGCTCGGGCAAGTCGACGCTGGCGCGTATCCTGCTGCGCCTCGACGAACCGGGTAGCGGTAGTGCCTTGTGGAAGGGCCGCGACCTATTCACCATGTCGCCCGCCGAACTCTATAAGCTGCGCCGCGACCTGCAGATGGTGTTCCAGGACCCTACGCAATCGCTCAATCCGCGCATGACGGTCTATCAGCTCATCTCCGAGGCCTGGGTCATCCATCCGGATATCCTGCCCAAGGCGAAATGGCGCGAGCGCGTGGCTGAACTTCTGGTGCAGGTCGGTCTCGGTCCGGAACACATGGGTCGCTACCCGCATCAGTTCTCCGGCGGCCAGCGCCAACGCATCGCAATCGCCCGCGCACTTGCGCTCGAGCCGCAGCTCATCATCTGCGACGAGGCGGTCTCGGCACTCGACGTCTCGGTTCAGGCCCAGGTGATCGCGTTGCTCGACAGGCTGCGCAAGGAAATGGGCATCGCCTTCATCTTCATCGCCCATGACCTGCCAGTCGTGCGCGACTTTGCCGACCACGTCATGGTCATGCAGAAAGGCAACATCGTCGAGCTCGGCACGGTGCGCGAGGTGTTTGATACGCCGCGGCAAGACTATACGCGCGCGCTACTCGCCGCAGGCCTCGACCCCGATCCCGACGTCCAGGCCGCTCATCGCGCCGCCCGTCTTCAGCGCGCGTCTTGAGACGCGCCCATTCAAAGGAATGCCCGCATGACCAAGCAAGCCTTCGTCGCCCTCGTGACCTGCTTCAACGAGGACGAGACCATCAACTACCAGGCCACGCGCGCCCAGGTCCGCCGCCAGGTGGCGGCGGGCAACAACATCATGTGCGCCGGTACCAATGGGGACTTCACCGCGCTGACCTTCGAGGAGAAGGTGCGCCTGACGGAAGAGGTGGTCGATGAGGTCGGCGGCCGGGTCAAGGTGATTGTCAATGCCGGCATGCCGGCGACCTTCGAGACGGTGAAGCTTGCCCGCGAATTCGACCGTATCGGCGTCGATGGGATCGCTGTCATCACACCGTTCTTCATCGCCTGTACGCAGGATGGCCTTGTCCGCCACTTCTCGACCGTTGCCGACGCCGTGAAGACACCCGTCTACCTCTACGACATCCCGGCCCGCACGCAGAACCACATCGAACCCGACACCGCGCGCACGCTTGCCGGCCACGGCAACATTGCCGGCATCAAGGATTCCGGCGGCGCAAAGGAGACGCTGGAGGCCTATCTGCAGGTTGCTAGGGAGGTCGAAAGTTTCGAGGTCTATTCCGGCCCAGACCACCTCGTGCTTTGGGCACTGCTGAACGGTGCGGCCGGCTGCATTTCGGGCCTCGGCAACGCCATGCCGCATGTGCTTGCCGGCATCCTGAAGGCGTTCAATGCAGGCGAGATCGGCGAAGCCGAAAAGCAGCAGGCGATCTTTACCGCTTTTCGCACCGACCTCTACGCGCTGGGTTTCGCCCCGGCCATGGTCAAGCGCGCGCTCTTCCTGCAGGACGCCTCCGTCGGCGCCAGCCGCCAGCCGGCCCTGCTTCCGAACGCAGAGCAGGACGACCAGATCGCGGAAATCCTCCGCAGATACGAACTTCTGGGGTGATGCCGCCAGTGCCGGCGACCACACGGCAGCCGGATCGGCGATGGAAGGCTATTCACGCGCCGGCTTCTGCAGAAGCTGGTTGAACAGTTTTCCCAGGGTGCCGCTTTCCTCCGCAGGCTGCTCCGTTTCAGCAGCCGGTTGCTGGTCGGGCTGCTGCCCCTCCGGTGCCGGTTGCTCGGTGGCAACGTCCGGCGTCACGGGTTGTTCTTCAGCCGGTGGAGCGGGTGGCGTCTCGCTGCCTTCTGTCGCCTTGCCACCGATGATCTCTTCGATGGAGAGTTGATCGCCTCCGTCTTTCGCTGGCTTGCCGATAGCGCCACCAATGATGTCGCGGATCGATCCGGCCTTTCCTTCGCCGGAGAGCAGCTCGTCGAGCTTCAGCTTCCCGGTCGGCAAGCCCAGCTTCTGCAGCGCCGAGAGTGCGGCGTCCGGGTTCTTCAGCAGGCCTGAGAGATCGGGATAGATGCGCGGGGCAGCAAAGGAACCCTCGATCATCACAGGCACGCCGATGCCTTCGGTCGCGATAGCGGCGCACTGGCCTTCGAGTGAGGCGACGACGCGTGGATCCAGGCGGAAGTTCAGCTGGTCGTTTGGAAGGTTTGCCTCACCGCTGCCGCTCATACGCACCAGCGGGCCGATGAGTTTGATATCTTCGGTGCGCGCGACGCCGTTTTCGATGGCAAAGGATGCCCCAAGCTCGGTGAAGCCGGTCGCCTTGTTTTCGTTCTGCTTGAAGCCCGACGACATCAGGCCGACAAGGTTGTTGTAGACATCGGCGACGTCGATGCCGCGGATGGCGCCGTCGAAAAAGCGGACATTCGCCGACCCCTGAAGCGCGCGCTTGAGCGCGCCGGCCGTAGCGCCTGCGCCGGTGATGTCGAACTGGGCTTGCAATGCGCCTTCGAGATACTTGAAATTTGCAAGGTCGATCAGCAGCGGGGCGGCCGAAGCGCCGGCGATCGAGGCCTTCAGGGCGATCGAAGCGTCCTCTCCCGTGCCGTCAGCTCTAAGGTTTGCGGCCATCCGCCCGCCATAGAACGGGCTTTCGGGAAGGTCGAGGCTGGCCACACCCTGGGAGATCACCAGGGTGGTTGCTACCGGTCCGGCAAAGACGCGGCCATAGCCGAGCTTCTCCGCGTCGACCTTGATGGATGCATCGATCGTTCGAAGCGACGACAGGTCCAGCGGCGCGTCGGGGGTGGGGCTGCCTGCTTTGCCCTTCGCTTGCGACGGTGCGGGGCGTGCACCGGCAAGCCGCGCGAGGTCGAGTTCGGCGAAATGGAGCGCGCTGGATATCTTGAGGGGCGTGCCCAGGTCTACGGAACCGTTGCCGGTTCCTTCGACCCCGTTGACGGACAAGGTGGCTTTTTGAAACGCAACGCCGGTGGGGCTTGCGTTGACATCGCCCTTGAAGGCGAATTGCTCGACGCTGTCGCCGCCGCCCTGGCCGAACCAGGCAAGAAGCGCGCGCAGATCCGTGGCCGCGAAGTTCACCTTGCCGGCATAGCTGCCCGCGAGCGCCGCCTTGCCGTCAAGGGAGAGTGTCGCTTCTGGCATGCGCAGATCGAGTGTCAGGGGCAGCTCACTCGAACCCGAGAGCAGTTCGCGGACCGGCAGTCGCAAATCGATATCGGCTGCTTTCCCGCGCCAGACCAGGTTGCCGGATAGGAGCACGGGCTTGGTAAGATCGTCGATCTGGACCGCCAGCTTCTTGATCGTCACTTCGCCCATCGATGGGTCGGTGACACCGGGTGCTACGAAGGTGGCGTCGCGCAGGCTCGCAGTGCCGCTCAGGTTGACGGTCTTTCGGAACGCATCTCCGCCGAGCCCGCGGAACGCAAACCCGGTATCCATCGCAAGCGTTCCCGACAGTGAAACCGATTGGCCGGCGAGGCTCGCGAGCTTGGAGATGTCGAGCCCTTTGCTTGCGACGCGTCCCTTGAACGTCGGCTCGCTCTTGCGGACGTCGGCGGTGATTTCGGCCGAAATGCCGCCGGCGTCTATGCCGAGATGTTCAAGCCGGGTCCTGAGCAGCCCATCCTTCAGCGTTGCCGTCAATGCCGCATCGGAGGCGGAAATATCGTTGACGGTAATGGCGCCCACAGTGACGCTGACATCGGCATCGAAGCCGGCGAGTGCCTGCAAGCCGGCCGAGGCCGACTGCCTTTCCGATTGCCCTGCCGGTTGTGACGACCCCGAGGCGCTGGTTCCGACAAACGCGCTGAAATCCAGCTGATCGGCACTGAGGTCGGCCAGGAACCGCGGCCGGTCACCGGGAATGAACAGCGCATCGAGGCTGAGCTCTTCGTCCCCCGCTAGCAGCTTGCCGCCGCGGATCTGGTAGCTGCCGTTGCTGTTGAGCGCCACCTGCCCGCTGGCCTTGAGCTCGGTCAGGCCCGGCGCAAGCAGGGGGTCGGCTTCCACCGAGAGGCTGAGGTCAGCGGGCTTGCGCTCAAGGAGAGGGCGAAGCGGGGAGACGGAGAGAGCGACCTGGTAGCGCCGGTCTTCAAGCCGAGCACCGGCCGAAAGCGAAAGCTCGCCGTCGATGTCAGGGGCCTGGAGTGTAAGGTCGAGATCGCTGACAACGTCAGCTGTCCCGGCGGCGTTCTCTTGTCTCAGCGTGCCCCCGGTGATCGAAATCGTATCGATGGCGCTTCGTTCGAGGAAGGCGACCAGGGCTGCGAGCGGGTCGTTCTGCTTGGCCTCGCCATTGCCGCCCCCGCCGTCTTCCACCGTCGATGCGTTCTCCGGTTTCTGCCGTATCACCACGACCGGCCGGGTGAGCCTGACCTCCTTGACGTGCAGGCGGTTCGACCACAGCGAGGAGAGCGTCACGGAGCCTGCGACTTCGCCAATCTCTGCCGTCACGCCATCGCTTTGCGCATCGAGCGAAACATCCTCGGCCACAACAGCCAGATGGGGGATGACGGAGAGCCGGACGGGACCCTTCAGCGCGATCGAACTGCCCGTCGCGCTCGAGAGCTGACGGCTGAGCTCGGCGCGCATCCAGTCGCTGGAAACAAAGCTCGGCAGGACAATGAGAGAGACGACTGCGAGAACCCCGAGCGCCAGCAGGCCGAGAAAGAAACGCCGCATGTGTCTCTCCGTTGCGATAGCAATTGATTCGGTATCGTTTTCCACGGAGGCGTGTTTTGCAACTCTTGCGGTGTGTTCACCTGGACGCCGCGGGACTTCCCGCATCTGCAGTGATGTCCGTCGTCGTCTGTGCTTCGATGTTCGTAGTCGATACGTTTCCGGCTGCCGGCGCGTAGTTTCGCGGGCGATGGACGAGCGTGACCAGCACGAAAGACAGGATCATCAGCAGGTACCAGGCGCCGAGCTTTTGGAGCGAGACCGGGGTCCAGCCGTTGTGCTGCGAGGGATAGATCCAGGCGCGTGACCAGGTGCCGATGTTCTCGGCAAACCAAATGAACAGGGCGACGAGTAGAAAGCCGAGAAGCAACGGCATGCGGTGCCGAAACCGGAAGACGCGATAGTGCACTGTCGTGCGCAGAAACAGGACCGCCGTGATCGCAAACAGCGCGTAGCGCAGGTCGATGACGAAGTGGTGCGTAAAGAAATTGGCATAGATCGCCAAGGCGAGCAGCATCGTCGCCCAAAGCGGCGGATAGTTGCTGTAGCGCATGTCGAGGATACGGGTCACGCGGGCGAGATAGGAGCCGACGGCGGCATACATGAAGCCCGAGAATAGCGGAACGCCGCCGATGCGGAAGATGCTTGGCTCCGGGTAGATCCAGGACCCGACCGACGTCTTGAAGATCTCCATCACCGTGCCGACGATGTGGAAGATCAGAATGACCTTGGCTTCGGCGACGGTCTCAAGCTTGAAGACGAGCAACGAAATCTGGATGACAAGGGCCGCGACGAAAAGGAAATCATAGCGGGCAAAGCCCATGTCCTCCGGCCAGAACAATTTTGTCGCGAGCATCAGGGCGAGCATGGCGCCGCCGAAAAGGCAGGCGAAGGCCTGCTTGATGCCGAATACCAGGAACTCCGTCAGGCCGCCGAGGAGGCCGGCCGCCGGCAGCCGATCGAGCAGGCGGTGCGCCGCAGCGTCGATACGCGCTTCCCGGCTCGTGAAACGCCTATCGTCCGCCATTCGAGCCATCAGTACCGCCTCCGCTTCGCCGTTGGGGACGCGATGCCGGGACAATGCGGTTGAATTAAGGGTGGACAACAACTGCCGGGTGGGCGGACAGGCAGCCGCCCCTGCGGGTTGCCCGCCTCACCGGGGGAAGGAATAGCGCTCGACGATCGACCAGATTTCCCTGTTGACCACCTGCAACTGCTCGATGACTTCGTTGATCCGCGAAATCTCCGCATCGTTGATCTGCTCGATCTTGCCGTATTTGATCGTGTCCTTGCTGTCGAAGATCGCCATCAGCTGGGTGCTTGCCTGGTCTCCGGTCTCGTCGAAGGAATAGATGCAGTGGCTGTATTTGTTGCGAAGCTTCGCTTGCCGGCCCAGCTGCTGGGTCAGCGCGAGGATTTCCTGCCGTTGGTTCAGAGGTGTCTTGTTTGTTTTGGCCAATCGCTCGACCAGCTCGATCCGAGCCCGCGTCGTGTTCAGCGTCAGGAAGATGATGATCGCGGTTTCCTTGTCCACGCGCGCAAGACCGGCGATCAGATAGATGAGCAGGCTTTCCGTGTTGGTCCAAGTGTAGTTTAGCTGTCCGATCAGGAGAAGGATGTCGTGAAATCTCGCCATGGGCACCTGCCGAGCTTCTGTTCAAGAACAATAGTGTTTCAGAATAGCGCATTCCCGTCGTCAGTACATTCTCCCAATACGGCTATGCGGCGCACGCATTCGGTGCCGTTGAGCTTTGTGCAAGGAATCCGTTTAAAAGCAATTTCTAATAGGTACTACATTGGGCGGACCGGCGGCTAAGTCAATGCTACCCCGGCAAGGCTAGCCCGAAGTGGCAGCTTACAACGCATGTCTGTTTGCGACAGACTTGCCTCCGTAATCGGCGAGCAGGACGTGTTCAGGCCTTTGAGGGCTAGTACTGCAGCGAATTGGAGAATGCCCTTTTCATACCTGAAACCGCTGCTCTCCACCAAGTAAAGGGAGAGGCAGCCCAATATTAAATTGATTGCATATTAGAGCATATAGGCGCGCAAGCGCCTCGGAGGATCCAAACTTTCATCAAATCCAACCGCAGCCCGCCAATGGCCCAAATCCGCGTAAGAGAAGAATGCGGTTCGGCTATGGCGGCCTCAACTTGAGGTGATCGTCATGAGCAAGGACAAGAATATTCTGTTCCCATGGGACCCGAGCCAGGATCAAAGCCAGGACCAGGACCAGGGTCAAGGCCAGGGTCAAGGGCAACTGCAAGCTGAGCTCCAGGCCCAGCTCCAAGGCCAGGGACAAGGTCAGGGCCAGGGACAAGGCCAGGATCAGGGTCAAGACCAGGGCCAAGGCCAGGGTCAGGATCAGTCGCAATACAGCGAATCCTACAATGGCAACCTGAACGGTAACGGCAACCTGAACGGCAACGGCAACGGCAACCTGAACGGCAACGGCAACCTGAACGGTAACGGCAACGCCAACCTGAACGGTAACGGCAACCTGAACGCCAACGGCAACCTGAACGCCAACTTCAACGAAAACAAGACCGACGTTGACGTCGACGTCGACAGTAAGACCAAAGTCGACGTGGATGTGGACATCGACCTCGACGGCTACAAGCCGTCGGACGACGACTTCAACGACATCGACCATTCCAAGATCGACGGTATGGCCAGCACGAGCTTCAAGGACATCTTGAATGACTCGCTCAACGGCAACAACAACGTTGCCAATGTCTTCAGCCAAAACGCCATCATGTCGGACGACGACAAGGCTGAAAACATCCACAACAGCGGAACGCTGAACCAGAACGGCAGCGCCTGGGGTGGTATCGCCAAGTCGGGTGACGGCATCCAGTCCGGAGCAGACGGTGGCGAGGGCGGAAGCAAAGCTTATGCCGATGGTGGCGCCGGTGGTGACGGCGGTCACACGGTCGGCGGCTTTGCCGCCGGCGGTAAGGGTGAGGGCGGCGATTCCGACAACGACGGCGACGCAACTGGCGGGCACGGCCTTGGTGGTATTGCAGCCAGCGTTGGCGTCGGCGCCGATGGCACAAGCGGTGACGCGAACGGTGGTGCCGCCACAGGTGGTGCCGGTGGTCAGGGTGCTGCTGGTCTCGGCGTAGGTCTTGGCCTCGGTCTTGGCCTCGGTGTCGGCGCAGCAGGCGGCGGTGATGGTGGCGACAACACAGCCGGCGCCGGCGGTCAGTCTGGCAACGTCCAAAGTGGGGATGGTGACGGCGGTGACGGCGGTGATGCTGGTGACGGCGGCGACGCTGGCGGCTTCATCCTGCCGATTCTGAACTTCGCTGGAGACGGCGGCGACGGCGGCGACGGCGGCGATGGCAACAGTGTTGCACTCGGCAGGACCGGCAGCGCTGACGGTGGCGAATCGGGCGATGCCGGCGACGGCGGCAATGCTTTCGGCGCAGGCCTCGGGGCTGGTGGCGGCTACGGCGCAGGCGTTGGCTACGGCGGTGACGGCGGTGCCGGCGGCGGTGCCAGCGCCAACGGTGGAGCCACGGGTGATGCCTATGGCGGTGACGGAACCGGTGGCGCGGCGGCCGGTGGCCATGGCCTCGGCGGTCTTGCTCTCACGGGCTCGTGGGCCAGTGGCGGTGAAGGCGGTGCTGCCTATGGCGGCGACGCCTGGGGCGGAGACGGTGGTGCCGGCGGCAACGGCGGCTTTGCCACGAATGGCGACGGTGGTGCAGGTGGCAATGCCGGCACTTGGGGCTCCTTCAATGGCGGCGACTCTGTGGTCGAGGGGCTCTCCCAGGCGACGGCAGATGCCGTGATCGACACCAACGCCTTCAACCAGCAGATCGTGCTCGGCGCGAACCTGCAGGGCAACACGATCGACATGACAGTCGTCGGTGGCGACTACCATGCCGACGTAATCGGTCACGACGACAACGCTTGATTGTAAGCGACGCGGCCGGTTGCGATCATTCGCAATCGGCTTCGAACCGGGCTGCGCGGGTCTCCCGCGCAGCCCGTCATGACCCGATGCGCTTAGGGGCACTACCGGCGACAAAAAAGAGGCCCTGACCATGTACTCCGCAAAAATCACCGAAACGATTGCCCATTTTATCGGTCTCTTCCAACTCTCGATCGAAGACGCCCGCATGCGCGAAGCGCACGAGAAGTTCGACCCCAACCGAGAGATTCACAAGGACCCGAAGGACCTTGAAACCGCCCCGGTCAAAGTGCAGGCGCCGTACGATCTCGACGACTTCAATCCCGACGTTCCCTACCGGCCGCTCGATACGGACATTTATACGCCCGTTCCATACGGCTATGCCGGCTTGCCTTTCCCGCAGTACCCACACTCTGAAGGGACGTACGGTCGTCCGGAAACCGATGGCGCCGTGCAGAACACGTCGTTCAAGTCGACCTATTTCAGCACCCCGCACATCAATCCCCCGGGTTCGGTCGTGGTCTACAGTCAGCAGACCGCCGAGCTCTCGGACAACGACTATGTCAACATGGGCGGACACGGCCTGAAATCCGTCCTGCACATCGATAGCAGTGCGGTCATGGCGGAACTCATCGAAGGCTCGCTGCAGATTTCGCCGCTAGGCCTCGAGGATCCCGCAGGCTCTGCCGAAACCGTCGCCAGCCTGGTGACGACCACCGCCGCGACGCTCGATGCCTACTCTGCCGGCGATGAAAGCCAGGTGGGCGGGCTGGCCGCCAGCACATTCGTCGCGAAGGCAGCAACGCTTGAAGGCGTTTATGTCAACGGCGATCTGGTGGAGACCGCGCCCGTTCTCAAGGACCATCTGCCGAACCAGGACGAAACCGAGGAAACGCCGGAACCTGAACTGACGGAGGGCCCGAAGGAGGCGAGTGGTGCCGTTGCGCATGGCGAAGGGGAGGTTGCGATCTCGGCCTCGGTAGAGCTGGAGGCCGGCAGCAATACGCTGGTGAACGAGGTTGTCATCACAAACAATTGGCTGCAGTCGAACGTCCTCGCCGTTGCCGGCGACCATGTTCAGCTCAACGCCATCGTCCAGACCAATGCCTACTACGACAGCGATCTGGTAAGCTCCGCGCTTTGCGGCGGCAGTCTGGCGGCGGACAAGGCGACCGAAGCGCTCAACATCGCGTCATTCAAGCACGTCGCTTCCACGGAAACGACACATAACGAGTCGGGTGTTTTCCCAAAGGCATGGGCGATCACCGAGGTCAAGGGCGACCTGATGATGGTGAACTGGCTCCAGCAGTTCACGTTCATGTCCGACAACGACACCGCTATCCTGGCGGCCTCCGGCTCCAAGCTTTCGATCATCGCCGGCGACAACACCTCCGCCAATCAGGTGTCGCTGCTTGAACTGGGGTTCCGCTACGACCTGATATTCGTCGGCGGAAACGTCTTCGACGCCAACATCATCCACCAGACGAACATCCTGCTCGACAACGATTTTATCGGCGCCGTCGGCGGATTCCAGATGAGTGGAAACGGATCCGTTTCGACCGGCGGAAACCTGTTGTGGAACTATGCCAATATCGTCGAGGCCGGTGGCGCCAGCGCCGTGAACCCGATGTCGGAAGGATATCTCTCGGCCTTGCAAGACCTTGCGGAAGGCAAGGACCCTTCGTCGAAGGACTTCATGCACGACGCCGCATTTGCCGGACTGCTGGGCCTGCGTGTGCTCTATATTTCCGGCGATCTGCTCAGTCTCAACTACATTTCGCAGACCAACATCCTCGGCGACAGCGACCAGGTGACGCTGGCAATGAACGCGCTGACGGCACTTCCGGATGCGGATTGGACCATTTCAACCGGCTCGAACGCCCTCTTGAACTATGCCGGGATCGTCGATGTCGATACCGGCAAGACAATCTATGCGGGCGGTGAGGTCTATTCGGATGAAGTTCTCATCCAGGCTGAGCTGGTGAAGAACGACCCCTTCCTCGGCGGGCAGGATCCGAATGCGCTCGCGAGCGAAGCGGTGGTCTTCCTCGGCGACGGCATGCTCTCCTCGGACACCGGTGATCAGACGCAGGACGATGCATCGCCGAACCCGACATCACACACGATAGAGACGGCGAGCTGCGATCCCATGCATAGCATGGTCGCTTGATCGGGGCGCGGGGATACTCATGACCGACCGCATCAATCCCGTCCGGCTGGTACGAACTGACGCCGACGACACATTTTCTCCGAATGGCGACGACGCGGGCCGGAAGGCGGACAAGCCGGATGCAGACGCTGCGCGGCAGCAGTTCCTCCGCAGACTTGACCAACAGGAATACATTCTGGATCGCGCTGTAAAGGAGATCGACGGGGTGGCGGACCAACTTCGAAGAGCGGCGGCAAACGGCGCCAACGAAAACGAGAACTGGGCCAATAAGGCAGCAGTCCCGCTTCCAGGACCGGGCGCCAGAGTCGCGAGCGTCACGCTGGCTGCCATCGATGCGACCCCGACGCCGACAAACATCGCACCCGCGACAGTGAAATCCCCGCCTGCATCAACAGCAACTGAGGCAGCCAGCGTCACACCGCGGGCCTGGCCTCCAAGAGCCGAGCCCAATTCCCGGGTCGAGACGCCTCCGAAGAACGAGACACCGGCCAAGACGGAACCCCTGTTTGCACTGCGCGATCGGATATCGGTGGAACGGCAACCGTCTCAGGGCGAGCAAAAGCCGGAGCCACGCGCCGAGCGGCCGGTTATCTGGCCGACGGCCGAGATGAAGGAGAAGAGCTCGCCGCCCGGCATGGTCGTGATCGATGGCGATCGCGGTCCCATCAAGGCCGACGAGCGGTCCCCCGGCAATGGCGGCGGCTCGTCGAGCGGCAATGGCGGCGGCGGAGGCGGAGGGGGCGTCTTCCACAAACGCCTCGGACCGGTCGATTTTTCCGCAAGCCTCAGGGCCGGCGTCAAGGCGATCCGGCAGAACCTTATGATCGTGATGATCTTCACGATCGTAACCAACATCCTCGTACTCGCCATCCCGGTGTATCTGTTCCAGATTTCGGACAGGGTGCTCACCAGCCGCTCGCTCGACACGCTGGTGATGCTGACCGCCCTGATCGTCGGTGCGGTGTTGCTGCAGGCGATTTTCGACGGCATTCGCCGCATGATCCTGATGCGGACCGCGGTTGAGGTCGCTGCCCAGCTCGGGGCTCCGATCCTCAGCGCGGCAGCCAGGGCAGCACTCCACAGCAATGGGCGGGAGTATCAGACGCTGGGCGATCTGCAGCAGCTCCGCTCCTTCCTGGTGTCGGGCACGCTGCTTTCCTTTCTCGATGCCCCGATGGCGCCGCTCTTTGTCGTTGCGGTGTTTCTGATTCACCCGCATCTCGGCGCCATCGTCATCACATCGGCATTTCTGCTTTTGATCGTCACGCTGTTGAACCAGAGAGCGACGGCCGCCGCCTTCGGCGAAGCCACCACTTTCCAGACGAAGGCGAACCTTCATCTTGATTCGATGTCCCGCAACTCGCAGATCATCAATGCGCTGGCAATGATCCCGGAAGCCGTCCACCTCTGGGGTAAGGACATGGCCGGCTCGCTGAAAGCGCAGGTTCTGGCGCAAGACCGCAACATCGCCTTTGCGTCACTCTCCAAGGCCGTGCGACTGCTCACCCAGGTGACGATGCTCGGTTGGGGCGCCAATCTTGCTCTCCACGGTCAACTGACGGGTGGCATGGTAATCTGCGCCTCGATCATTGCCGGCCGGGCGCTCGGCCCGATTGAAGGCGCGATCGAGGGGTGGAGCCAGGTTATCCAGTCGCGCGCCGCCTACGGGCGCATTGCCTCGCTCCTGCAGACGTCGCCGCTCAACTTCGAGCGGTTGAAACTGCCGCGTCCGGAAGGGCGCCTCGACGTCGAGCGGTTGCTCTTCGTCCCACAGGGCACCAAACGTGTGGTTCTCAACGGCATCACCTTTGCGCTCGAACCCGGTGACTCTCTTGCCGTGATAGGCAGTTCCGGTGCTGGTAAGACGACGCTTGGCAAGATGCTCGTTGGCTCCATTCTGCCGACCTCTGGCAACGTCCGGCTCGACCTCATGGACCTGAGGAACTGGGACCAGCGTCAGTTCGGCGAGAGCATCGGCTATCTGCCGCAGGATGTGCAGCTTTTCCCCGGAACGATCAAGGCCAACATCGCCCGCATGCGCGAGGATGCAACGGACGCGGAGATCTATGCCGCTGCCAAGCTCGCCGACGTGCACGACATGATCGCCATGCTGCCGCATGGATATGAGACGGTCGTTGCCGCTGACGGCTCGCCCCTGTCGGGTGGACAAAAGCAGCGCGTGGCGCTTGCCCGTGCCTTCTTCGGCAATCCGCGCATGGTGGTGCTGGATGAGCCGAATTCCAATCTGGACACGTCGGGCGAAGCGGCGCTGACCCGGGCGCTCGCGCATGCCAAACGCGAGAAGATCACGGTCATCACCATTACCCAGCGGCCCGCTCTTCTCAACAGCGTCGACAAGGTCCTGCTCCTGGTGAACGGCACGGTTGCCCTGTTCGGCCACCGACAGGACGTTCTCAAGGCGCTTGCTGCCCGCGGCGTGAATACTGAAGGCAACCCGATCGACCAACCCCAGCTTCCGTAGGCGATGATGACGGACATAGCCAAAGTACATGACCTGACTTGGTACGCAGAGGTGCCGCGCTCGATCTGGAGGCACACCATGATCGGCATGGTGTTGATGGTGGCTACGGTCGGCGGCTTCGGCCTGTGGGCCTTCACCGCCCCGCTGGCCGCAGCCATCATCGCGCAAGGCAGCTTCGTCGCCACCGGCCAGAACAAGGTGATCCAGCATTTCGAAGGCGGGATCATCAAGGACATCCTGGTCAGCGAGGGCGATCATGTGACTGTCGACCAACCGTTGGTGCTGCTGGACGAGACGGCGGCGCTCGCCAATGAGCGTCAGTTCTTTCTGCGGCGGGCACGGCTGGAGGCGATCGTCGCCCGCCTCAACGCGCAGACGCACGGTCTGAAAGCGATCGTTTTGCCCGAGATCCTGACCCCGCACCTGAAAAATGACCCGGAGATCGGCCCGATCGTGCTAAGCCAGCAACTCAGCTTCCAGACCTGGAGGAGCAAGCTGGAGAGCGATCTCGGCTTGCTGAGACGCAACATCGAGAGCCTGGAATTCCGGTCGCAAGGCTTCCAAGAGCAGCTGAAGTCGGTTCGGGAGCAGCGCCGGCTGCTGCAGGAGGAATATGAAGGCAAGAAGACGCTGCTTGCGAAGGACCTGATCCGCAAGACGGAGATCAAGACCATCCAGCGGGCAATCGCCGACGCTGAAGGTCAGATCGGCAGGCTGATGTCCGAAGTCTCCGAAACGGGCTCCCAGATCCTCAAGCAGGAACAGCAGGTCAACCAGACCGAACAGAGTTACCGCGAGGCGGCGCAGGACGACTTGCAGAAGGCAGAGGCTGAACTGGACACGGTGCGTGAACAGTTGCGCGGGGCCACCAATGTTCTTCGCCGTGCCACGATCAACGCACCGGTGACCGGTACCGTGATCAGGATGCATTACCACACGTCCGGCGGCGTTATCGAAAGCGGCAAACCGATCATGGAGATCCTGCCAGCTGACGTGCCGCTGATCATAGAGGCCCAGGTGCTGCGCACCGAGATCGACAACATCAAGGTCGGCGAGAAGGCAACCGTACGGTTGACGGCTCTCAACCAGCGCACGACACCAGTGCTGAACGGCCAGGTCTTCTATGTATCGGCCGATGCCCTGCCGGTGCAGACTCAGGAGGGGACGCGCGAGGTTTACGTCGCCCGCATCAGCCTACCGACAAGCGAGCTCGCAAGGGTGCATAACTTTGCCGTGACGCCGGGTATGCCGGCCGAAATCCTAATCCAGACCGCTGAACGGACCTTCTTCGACTATCTTACCAAGCCGATCCGCGACAGCATGGCCCGCGCCTTCATGGAAAACTGACCGAGGCCTTCGCGTTCTGCCTTGCCGACTGCCCGAGATCTGAAATGATCTGGGAGGGAAGGTTACATTGGTTCTCCCGCAAGGCTTCAGTTCGCGGCGAAGCAATAGAAGAGGCCTTCGCCGCCCGTACCCTTGAAGGCTTCGATGGTGCAGCCTCCCCGCGTCGTGTGCGACGAGTTCCAGGATTTGGCTTCGGCGGAATCGTTCGGGCCCGTGCGGTCGCTGTGGCCGACGATCGCCGCGCCGTCGGCGCCGCCCATCGTCCAGTTGCCGCAGGTATCGGGTGCCGCAGTGCCATCCGCCTTCGAGCCGGTCAGGATGTCATGACGGTTGGGTGTGTCGCCACGCCCGTTGATGACCTCGCCTTTTTCATTGAGCGCGGTCTGTTTGGTGAGGTTGTTCTTGTCGCTATGGAGCGAGGCCACGTCGTCGGCGATCTTCTCGCCCTTGGCGTTGTACCATGGCCCCTTGCCGATCCGGTCCTTGGCATTTTCGGCGTCGGTGGACAGATAGGCTTTCCACGTCTTGCCGGTCGAGCCGGCCGCCTTTGCCAGGGTGTCGCAATAGGCGTCTGCGCCCGTAAGCCCGCCAAGATCGCCGCCCTTTCCTGGGTTCACGCTGGTGACGAAGAAACTCATGCTGGTGTCCTGGGCATGGGCCGCTCCGGAGCAGGCCAGGACGAATGCGAGAGCTGCAAGTCCGCTTTTCATTGGTCTCTCTCCCATCAGGTTTCGGGGAAGCCTAATGGTCGCGCTTGGCGGAGTAAAATCGAAATGGCGTGATGAACGAGGGGAAGTGTCCCTCTGAGGCGCGGGGGCCAGGCATCGTGTTGCGCGCCGGACGCATGGCTGGCTTGCGAAATCCCATCTACGATTTCGGCGCGATCGCTGTATATTCAGATCATCGAAGCGATGCACCTCCTCCCGCAAAGCTTCGACAGGTAAACGACCTTCTCCTCCTCCCAAAGGTCGTTTGCGAGATCAGCGCCACTCCTCCTCCCAAGGTTGCTGATCGGTTTTCTAAGAGCCTGCCGCTCCTCCCGCGGCGGGCTCTTTTGTTTTCACCGGATGGGACGCCAGCTTGCGCAGCATGGACCTGACGCGACGGCGGATGATGACACGCCCCAACTCTGCGGAACAAAGTGCCGGCTAGATAGTTGAACCTCCGGGAGGTTCCAATGTCGATCCGGCACTTGAAATCCAATGTGGAGCAGAAATCGCCGCGGTGGGCGTTCCACCATGGCGCGGGACGTCTCCGCCGGGCGGAAAGTGACGATACAGGCAGCCGACTGGTCGCTGAAGTGCAGCGTGAGCAGATCGTCGACGCGGGCGACGGCGGCCTGGTAGCGCCGGACCTTGCAGCCACCCCTGTACCCGATCGCAGCCGCCAACCGCCTCCACACGACTACAGCCGTCCCGCGACGAAGATCGGCAAGCTGCTTTCCGCCCAGGCCATGCGCGACGAAGATGGCGCCGGCGGGCCGGTCTGGTTGGCCGTGCTCGGCGATAATACCAGCGAAGCCATGCGACAGTTCATGGGGCTGGTGTTTGCCTTTATCTTCCTGTCGGCAGTCTTCTTCTGGTTTCTTACGTAGCGCGGCAACGAGTGTTGTGTGACTGGAAGTCACCCTATCTCTGCAACGCCGCCACGGTTGACGACCAAAGGCCGAACCCTAGATTACCGGCGACATCCCGCCTCATTCCAACGCCAGCGAGATCATCATGCACTACAGAACCTTCGGCCGTAGCGGCCTTCGCGTATCCGAAATCGGTTATGGTGCCTGGGGCATCGGCAAGAGCCATTGGCGGGGAGCGACCGATGACGAGTCCGCCCGCGCCCTCAATCGCGCCGTCGATCTCGGCCTCAACTTCATCGATACCGCGCTTGGCTACGGCCAGGGCCACAGCGAGAAGCTGATCGGGGCTTTGCTGCGCGAGCGGTCGGAGACGATCCATGTCGCCACCAAGATCCCGCCGAAGAACATGCAATGGCCTGCCCACGCCGGCACGCCGGCCGAGCAGACCTTTCCGGCCGATCATGTGATCGCCTGTACCGAGACGAGCCTGCGCAATCTCGGCGTCGAGACGATCGACGTGCAGCAGTTCCATGTCTGGTCGGATGAGTGGGTCGGTCGCGGCGACTGGCTGGAGGCGGTCGAGCGACTGAAGCGCGACGGCAAGATCCGTTTCTTCGGCGTCTCGATCAACGACTACGAACCGGACAACGCACTGAGGCTGATCGAAAGCGGCGTGGTCGACAGCGTGCAGGTGATCTACAATATCTTCGAACAGGCGCCAGAGGAAAAGCTGCTGCCTGCCTGCCTCGAGCACAATGTCGGCGTCATCGTCCGCGTGGCCCTGGACGAAGGCGGCCTGACCGGCCAGATTCGCGCTGACACCGTCTTCCCCGAGGGCGATTTTCGCGAGACCTATTTCCGCGGCGAGCGCAAGCGCGAGGTCGAGGAACGCACGCAGAAGATCGTCGAAGACCTGGAGATCGCGCCCGACGCGCTTGCCGAAACGGCACTGCGCTTCGTTCTTAGCCACCCAGCCGTATCGACCGTCATTCCCGGCATGCGCTCGGTCCGCAATGTCGAGCGCAACTGCGCTATCGGCGACGGCCTCGGCTTGCCGGACGCTCAACGTGCAAAGCTGAGCGCCCACCACTGGCGGCGCAACTTCTACCGGGATTGAGCGGCCCGGCGGCCTGGCGGTTAAGACACTCCCCCAAGGGATCATTGCCGTCGGGCGACTGCTCTATCGGTGCCCCGGGCGCCCGGATGTGCTATCCATATGGTTGCAGGAGCCGGGGGCGCCGATGGAACAAAAGCTATCCGTCATCATGGCCGCGGACGTGGCCGGCTATAGCCGGCTGATGGAGCTCGACGAGAAGGGTACGCTTGCGGCCCTGATGGCTCATCGACGGGAGCTTTGGGACGTCGAGGTCGCCGCGCATCATGGGCGCATCGTCAAGCTCATCGGCGACGGTATGCTGGTGGAGTTCCGTGCTGTGGAAGACGCAGTTCTCTGCGCGGTCGAGATCCAGCGGGGAATGCGGAGCAGAAACGCCGGCATACGCCCGGATCGCCGGATGGAATTTCGCATCGGGATCAATATCGGTGACATGCTGTTTGAAGATGGCGACGTCTATGGCGACGGCGTCAATGTGGCGGCGCGCATCGAGGGCCTCGCCAAACCGGGTGGGGTATCCGTCTCCTCCTCGGTCTACGACACCTTGGGCGGTCGCCTGGGCATCCGCTTCGAAGATACGGGCGCGCAGGCATTGAAGAACATCGGCCGCCCCGTCCACATCTACAATGTCTTCATCGACGACGCCGGGTCCGGGCCCGCCGTGCTGATGGCGCCGCCATCACAAGAGGTTCGAGAAAATCCCCCGGTCAAATCGGGCCGGACTCTTCTCCATGTGTCGCGCTTTGCGAATCTGAGCGGCAATCCCGACCGGGAGTATTTCGCTGCCGGCATAACGCAGGATGTCGTCGCGGCATTGTCGCGCTTCTCCGGCTTGAACGTGATTGTTCGGGCGCCACGTGTCGAACCGCAACACCATGCAGCCGCCTGCTACTCGCTTGAAGGCAGCGTCAGGCGCGTTGGCGACCGCGTCAGGGTCAATGCCAACCTGACGAACGCCACTGGCGAACACATCTGGGCGGAGAAATACGATTTCGACCTGATCGACATGTTCGACGTCCAGGACGAACTGTCCCGTTCCATTCCGGCGGCCCTGAACGTCAAGATCGAAGAAGCCGAACGATACAGGGTTCTCGCCGAACCGCTCAAAGGTTCGAGCGCTTACGATTTCTATCTGCGCGGCCGGCACATTGAAAAGAGCCTGAAACCGGATGAGATCAGGTTGGCGAAGGAGATGTTCCTGGCAGCGATTGACGCCGATCCGGCTTATGCGCGCGGATATCTCGGGCTCGCCTGGCTGGAGATACGCAAGCTGAAGTGGAACGAGCGCGTTGATATGGAGGCGACGCTCGCCAGCGCTTTCGCCTCGGCAAGCAAGGCTCTGGAGCTCAGCCCCTATGACGCCGACATTCACTGGGCGCTTGGCGTCGTCCATCTGTGGAGGGGAGAGGCCGATCGGGCAATCGGTTGTTATGAACGCGGCCGCGAATTGGCACCCAACAACTGCGATCTCCTCGCAGAATATTGCGATGCCCTCGGCTATCTCGGTCTTCTTGAAGACGCGATCAGGATCGGCGAACTGGCATTGCGGCTGAACCCCAGTCGCCCGGACTGGTATTTCTGGAATATCGCGGCCAGCAAATACCTCTCCGGGCAATATAGCGAAGCGCTGGCGCTGCTGGAAAAGATGGCCGAGCTTGGATCGGCCTACCGATTGCTCGCGGCGACCTACGCGCAACTCGGCCGTTTGGAGGAAGCGCGCCGCGCCGCGGCCGAACTCTTAAAACTCAATCCGGAATTCTCGATCGAGCGATACAGTTCTCGCACTCCCTATCGGGACAAGGCGCTGCTCGCGCGATACGTTGAAGGGCTGCGGCTGGCGGAACTGCCGGAATGAGGTCTGGTTGTCGCGAGGGCGCCGCCTCGGCCGTGTTCAGTTGGAGGATACGCAATGTCGGAAACAGTCAACGTCCGCTACATGGTCGACGACGTCGAGGCGGCGATCGCCTGGTACACCACCCATCTCGGCTTTTCGGTTCTGTCGAACTATGCGCCGGCCTTCGCGGATGTCCAGCGCGGAGCGTTGCGGCTCCTGCTCAGCGGGCCGACGAGCTCGGCGGGCAGGCCGATGCCGGATGGCGAGACGCCGGGGCCTGGCGGCTGGAACCGCATCCATCTCATCGTCGATGACCTCAACGCCGAGGTAGAGCGGCTGCGCGGCGCCGGCGTCAGGTTTCGCAACGACATCGTCACCGGTCCCGGAGGGGCGCAGATCCTTTTGATCGACCCCTCCGGAAATGTCGTCGAACTGTTTCAGCCGGCGCGCCGATAACGATCGCGCCCTGAGCACGTTCGTTGACGCCGCGCGCACCGTTGGAGATGCGAGAGGCGGATCTGGTCTCAGCCGGCGCTGGTGTCGACCACTTCGAAATCATGCGTGATCGTCGCGGTCTTGGCGAGCATGGCCGAGGCCGAGCAGTATTTTTCGATCGAGAGCGAGATGGCGCGTTCGACTTTGTTGACCGCCAGTCCGCGTCCCTTGACGATGAAATGCATGTGGATGCGGGTAAAGACGCGCGGTTCCGTCTCGGCGCGGTCCGCATCGAGTTCGACGACGCAATCCTCGACCGGCTCGCGACCCTTTTCCAGGATGTGCACGACATCAAAGGCCGAGCAGCCGCCGGTGCCGATCAGCACCAATTCCATCGGGCTCGGACCCGGCGTGCGGCCTTCCTCACCGAAGGCGGTTCCCAAAACGACCTTGTGGCCGCTTCCGGACTCTCCGACGAAGGTCCGGTCTTCCACCCATTTGACGCGTGCTTTCATGTGTTTCGTCCTGTTACAGCAATGTCCGGATCATAGACCCGCGCGGCCGATGACCTCCAGTTCACATACCGTTTCGAACGATTTTCGCAAATGCCTCGCTTCCGGTAAAATGCCAAGCCCGCGCCATGTGCGCGCGAAACAGGCAAGGATTGATCGGATGAACGAGACGACCGGAAATGCGCCTGACAGCTCCGGCGCGGTGGTGCACCCGCCGATCGCGTGGGTGCTGGCCGTCGGTGGCGGCCTCGTGCTCGACCGGCTTTACCCGTTGCCGTTCGTGCCGGAGATGGTGCCTGACGCGTTGGTTGGCGGCCTCGTGTTTCTGGCCGGCCTCGCGCTGCTCGTCTGGGCAGCGATGACCTTCGGCCGTGCAGGAACCGACATACCGGTCAACCGCCCGACGTCAACGATCGTCGAAGCGGGTCCCTACCGCTTCACCCGCAATCCCATCTATACCGGGATGTTCCTCGGCCTGATCGGCTTTTCCATCGCCTTCGACAGCCTGTGGCTGCTGATCCTGCTGGTCCCCTTCTACCTCGTCATCCGCTATGGCGTGGTGGCGCGTGAGGAGGCCTATCTCGAGCGCAAGTTCGGTGACGTCTATCGGGCCTACAAGACGCGCGTCAGGCGCTGGCTTTAGCGGCGCGGACGAAGGACGGAGAGCTTGAAACTGCCCGGAGCGCATCGGCCAGGCGCTCGACGTCGCGCGGCAGTAGACCGGCGATGTTGATGCGTCCGTTCGCCGTTCCGTAGACGCCGAAGTCCTCGCGGAGCCGGTTCATCTGGCGCTGGTCGAGCGGTAGCAGCGAGAACATGCCTTTTTGCCGGCGCAACACCTGGAATTTCTCCGGGGCGCCGCATCCTGCGAGCGCATCGGCGAGGCCGCTGCGGATCTCGGCTACGCGGCGGCGGCTCGCCTCCAGTTCGGCAAGCCACATCCCGGGGGTTTCGAAGAGGCGCGCGGCAATCGCGGCGCCGTGCTCCGGCGGCATGGAGTAGTTGGCCCGGGTGATCCGCTCCAGCGTGGCGCGAATGTTGGCGAGCAGGTCCCGGTCAGGCGCGATCACCATCGCCGCGCCGGTACGTTCGCAATAGAGACCCATGTTCTTGGAGCAGCTTGCCGCGACGAGCACCGTGTCGAGTTCTTGAGCGAAATGCCGCAGGCCCGCGGCGTCCTCTTCGATCCCGTCGCCGAAGCCCTGATAGGCCATGTCGATCAGCGGTATCAGCCTCTTGTCTTTGCAGAGCTTGGCAAGGAGCCGCCACTGCTCCGGCGTCGGATCGATGCCGGTCGGATTGTGGCAGCAGCCGTGGAGGAGAACGACGTCTCCCTGACGAGCCTCCTCAAGATCCGCGACGACGGCGTCGAGATCGAGGCCAGCCTCGTTCTCCTGCCAGCGGAACGCCCGCACGGCGAGGCCCGCAGCCGTCATGATCGGACGGTGGTTCACATAGCCGGGGCTGGTGTTCCAGACCGTCGCGTGCGGCGAGACGAGCGCGATGAAATCCGCGAGGATCCGGAGCGCGCCAGTGCCGCCAACCGTCTGGATCGTACACTGGCGGTTGAGCGCCTCGGCGCCTTCACCGAGAAGGAGCCTGGACATCCCGTCGTTGAATACCGGGTTCCCGGACAGTGCCCTGTAGGACTTGGACGCGGCGGCGGCGGCGAGACTCGCTTCCGCATCCTGCACGGCCTGCATCACCGGTGTTTGGCCCGAAGCATCGCGATAGACGCCGACGACGAGGTCGATCTTGTCGGTGCGACGATCCTGCCGGAACGAGCTGATGAGTGCCCACAACGGATCGGGTTCGGCGATTGGCAGAGCGGCGAGCATACTGGGTTCCCTATCGTTCTTGAAACTAGTGGCGGTTTGCCAGGATCACGCCCGTGGTGATGACGAGGATGCCGATGGCGGTCGCGAAGGCGAGCGCCTCGCCAAGGATCGGAATGGCCATCAGGCTTGCGAGCGCCGGCGCGAGCGAGCCGATCGTCGCGCTCCTAGCAGCGCCGAGCCGCGAGATCGCGAAGGCGTAGCCGACGGTCGAGACGAGGCCGACACCGAGCCCCTGCACCAGAATGAAGGGCAACGCCTGGTGCCAGGAAAATTGCCCGATATGCGTGGTGACGGCGCCGGTCAGGAGCAGGGGGAGGAGGATGACGAGCGAGCCGATGGAGAGCAGCAGTCCGTTGCTGATCGCATCCACTCCGGTGCGGCGCAGCCCGATCGTATAGGCGCCCCAGATGAGGCTCGCGACAAGCAGCAGGCCGACGCCGCGGAGGGTTTCGGTCGTCACCGCATACTGCTGTCCGGCAACGATGCCGATGACGCCGGCAAGGATCAGGGCGAGCGGCAGCCAGCGCTTCCTCGGCACGCCCTTTCGCTCAAGCAGAAGGACGAGCAAGGCAACGGATAGCGGCGTCGTTCCGGCAACGAGTGCGCCAACATAGGCCGCGGAGGTTGCTTTGGCACCTTCCGAGACGATGAAGAAGAACGGTACGCCGCCGAGCAAGACGAGGGCCGCATCCATTGGCCTGACCTTGCGAAGTGCGGAAAGGCGCTGGGGGATGGCCGGCAGCAGGGCGAGGATCGGGATCGCGAAGCGAATGAGGGCGACGTCGACGGTGGCAAGCGGCGAGGCCCCGATCGCCCGCATGGTCAGCGCGAAGCCCGCCCAGACCAGCACGACGATGGACAGCACGATGTAGCCGACTGTCGCCGGTGTCAGCCATCCGCTTCTCGATTGCTGAAAATCTGACGTCACGTCGGGCATGCGGGGCCTCATCGCTAGGATGGCTCACATGATATGCTTCTCGCGCAGTCGATATCTTGCTATTTCACTCGCCGTTTGCATAGAGTTTGGCAGAATCTGCCATCGGGGAGGGGCGAATGGACGAAAAGGACATGCAGATCATCTGGGCGCTGCAGAAGGACGGCCGCCTTTCCAATCAGGATCTCTCCGAGAAGGTCGCGCTGTCTCCGTCTCCGTGCCTCAGACGGCTGCGCCTGCTTGAGGAGGCGAAGATCATCAAGGGCTATACGGCGATCGTCGACGAGGAAGCCTATGGTCTGCCGATCACGGCTTTCGTCCGCATCCGGCTTGAGCGCCATTCCGAGGCTTCCGTCGCTGCCTTCGAGCGCAAGGTGAGAACGATCGACAACATCCAGGATTGTTACGTCATGACCGGCGAAGCCGACTACCTGCTGCGGGTCCTGGTGACGAGCCTCAAGGACTACGAGCAGTTCGTCCGCACGCAACTGCACAATATCGAGGGCATTGCTGCGATCGATACCAGCTTTGCCTATGGCACGGTCAAGCGCGCGACCGTCTTTCCGCGTCTGTGAGCGGCCAGCGAATGCCGCGCCTCGTCACTCCGCCCAACGCCGGAAGACAACGCTGGCATTGACGCCACCGAACCCGAAGCCGTTGGAGATGGCATAGTCGAGCGACAGCTTCCGTGCCGCGCCCGAGACAAAGTCGATACCGTCCGCAGCCGGATCCGGCGTTTCGAGATTGAGCGTCGGCGGCGCGATCTGGTCGCGCAGGGCGAGCACGGTAAAGATCGCCTCCAGACCGCCCGCTGCACCCAGCAAATGCCCGGTTGCGGATTTCGTCGCGCTGACGGCGATTTCGCCGTTGCGGCCAAAGACCGACTTGATCGCCTCGATTTCGCCCTTGTCGCCGACCGGCGTTGAGGTCGCATGAGCATTGAGATGGCGAATATCGCTTGGCCGAATGTCGGCCTGGGCGATGGCGATTTCCATCGCCCGCCGGGCGCCTGCACCATCCTCCGGGCCTGAGGTGATGTGGTGGGCATCGGCCGTGGTGCCATATCCGACGAGTTCGGCGATCGGTGTGGCGCCGCGCGCCAATGCATGCTCGAGCGCCTCGATCACGACGATGCCTGCGCCCTCCCCCATGACGAAGCCGTCACGATCGACATCGAAGGGCCGTGAAGCGCGATCGGGCGTCTCGTTGAAACCCGTCGACAGGGAACGGGCAGCGGCAAAACCGCCGAGGCTGATGGTGTTGATGCAGGCTTCCGCCCCGCCGCAGATCGCAATATCCGCCTCTTGCGCGCGGATCAGCCGGGCCGCGTCGCCGATCGCCTGGACGCCTGCGGCGCAAGCGGTCACCGGCGCGCCGATCGGCCCCTTGAAACCGTGACGGATCGAAACCTGGCCGGCGGCGAGGTTCACGAGAAAGGATGGCACCGTGAAGGGCGAGAGCCGCCGTACGCCGCGCTGATCGACCGTGCGGACCGCCTCCGAGATTGCCGGGAAGCCGCCAATGCCGGACGCGATCACCGTGGCCGTGCGCTGCTGTTCGATCGCGGTCGCGGGATTCCAACCCGCTTGCTCAATTGCCTCTTCCGCCGCGGCCAACGCCAACAGGATGAAGCGATCCATCTTGCGCTGGTCCTTCGGCGGGATGATCCGGTCGGGATCGAAGCCAGCCGTTGCGTCGTCCGCAGGGGTAGGCACCGTCCCGCCGATCTTGCTGCCGAGTTCGGCGACGACCTCTTCCGGCAGACGGCGAAGCCCCGAGTTTCCGGCAAGAAGCCGCGACCAGCTTGCCTCTACGCCCGCTGCCAAAGGGCTGATCGCCCCCATTCCCGTTACGACGATGCGACGCATCGGTTCTCCTGACCTGGGTTACGCAATCCGAACGGAAAGCCGCTCGTGTTGTTCCTGCCATTGCTCGCGGATCCGAGCCGCAAGGCGCGAACGGCCGCAGCACGGATGACCTCTCTCCTGTGCATGGTCCTCAGCGAGGACGCTCGATGGCGATCGCGGTGGCTTCGCCGCCGCCGATGCACAGGGCAGCGACGCCGCGCGAAAGACCCCGCCGCGCCAAGGCGTGAAGCAGGGTCACGATCAGCCGCGCGCCGGTCGCACCGATCGGATGGCCGAGCGCGCAGGCGCCGCCGTTGACGTTCAGCCGGTCGCGGGCGATGCTGAGATCCTTGGCGGCGGCCATAGCCACCACGGCGAAGGCTTCGTTGATTTCGAAGAGATCAACGTCATCGACACTCCAGCCGGTCTTTTCCAGCAGCTTGCGGATCGCAGGAATAGGTGCCGTCGTGTACCAGGCGGGTTCCTGACTGTGCGTCGCATGCGCCTTGATTTCGGCGAGGATCGGCATGCCTTCGCGCTCGGCAATCGAGCGGCGGGTCAGGACGAGCGCCGCCGCACCATCCGCATTGGCCGACGCGCTAGCGGCCGTGATCGTGCCATTGGCGCGAAAGGCGGGCTTCAGGTTCGGGATCTTTTCGGGCGACACCTTCCGCGGGTGCTCGTCGGTATCGATGACCGTGTCTCCGCCCCTGGCCGCGACGGTGATCGGCGCGATCTCGTCGGCAAAGGCCCCAGTTTCGATCGCGGTGCGGGCGCGTGTCAGCGTTTCGACCGCATAGGAGTCCTGATCGGCACGGGTAAACCCATAGGCTTCGGCCGCTGCCTCGCCGAAATCGCCCATCGGTCGGCCGGGCTCATAGGCATCTTCCAACCCGTCGAGCATCATGTGGTCGAAGATCCGGTCATGCCCGACGCGATAGCCGGCTCGTGCCTTGGGGAGCAGATAGGGCGCGTTCGACATCGACTCCATGCCGCCGGCGACCGCGACATCGATCGATCCGGCAAGAATGAGATCATGCGCCAGCATGGTCGCCTTCATGCCGGAACCGCAGACCTTGTTGATCGTGGTGGCGCCGACGGCATCGGGCAGACCCGCGCCGCGGGCTGCCTGCCGGGCCGGGGCCTGTCCCTGGCCAGCGGGAAGCACGCAGCCCATCAGCACCTCGTCCGGGCGATCGGGTGAGAGGTGTGCCCGTTCAAGTGCGGCACGGATGACGTGGGCGCCGAGCGCGCTCGCCTGGGCCGGCGCAAGATCGCCGAGGAAGCGGCCAAGCGGCGTGCGCACCGCCGATACGATGACGATGGGGTCGGATGTGCTGGACATGGTCCGGTCCTTTCCGGCTGGAGGGAAACCCTGAACGTTTCGTGGGGGATCTTTGCCTGCTACTGCAGTGGCGACGCCTGCGACGCCCCTTCGTCGGCAAGCAAGCTCTCGGCCGCCGCCTTCAGGAACCGGTTCGAGAGTTGCTCGTCATCGACTGCGCGCGAAAGCACCAGCGCACCGACCATGGTCGAGAGCGCGACGATCGATTGGTCACGCACTTCCTTGCCTGGTTCGGGTGGAACCACCCCATCGAGAATGTCGAGATGACTGTTGATGCCGGCCTCGAAAGCCTGGCGCAAAGCTGGGCTGCGGCGGGCGGCTTCCGGTGCGAGCGCGGCCAGCGCGCATCCGTCGGCCTTTTCGTGGCGATGCGCATCCGACAGGTAAAAGCGGAGCAGGGCGCGAAGCGGCTTACCGGCCGCCTTGGAGACGACCCTAGCCCAGTTCGCCACGCCGCTCTCCAGCGCCTTGGAAGAAGCCTGAGCGATGAGGTCGTCCTTGGATTCGAATTGCTTGTAGAAACCGCCTTGGGTCAGGCCGGCGCCCTTCATCAGGTCGTTCAGACCGATGCCGTCGAAGCCTCTCTCGCGAAAGAGGCGACTTGCGACCTCGATGACCGTTCGGCGGTTTTCCTCCGCCTGTGCCCGGCTTACTCTCATTGTCTGCTCCCATCAGGCAAATGCGACAAAGAGAATATATGTCGATCACCATCTATCCGTCAAGTATAGATGATGACCGAAATCTTAATGGAGGCTTGAGCGGCTGCGACGAGGAGGCTCAGGCGCCTAGCCGAACGCCGGTCATCTCCTCACTGACGGCCCAAAGCCGCTCGGCGGCCTCCCGGTCGACGGCATAGGCCTCGACGCCGGCAATGCGGGCGGACGACGTATTGCGTGCGATCGACCAGGGCGTGTCGCTGGGAAGCAGTGGGGCAATTTCGCAGTCCATGCAGAACACGCCGCCCTTGCCGTCGAGCTGTGGGCTGGTGGCGCACCAGACCTGGGTGGCCGCCCCTTGCTCCGGGGTTTTCAGGTCACGCGACGGGTCGAGGATCGGTTCGCCCTTATCGTCCAGCGCGCCGTGCGCCTGCAGCGTCTCGACCGACATGTGGCGGGTGAGCCCGGTTCCGACGATGCCGCCCGGGTGCACGGAGAGGGCACGGATGCCATCCTCCTTGCCGCGCGCGTCGAGCGCGGTGGCAAAGAGCATATTCGCCGTCTTCGACTGGCCATAGGCCAGCCACGGATCGTAGGCGCGGCGCTCGAAATTGATGTCGTCGAACACCACGGGCGAGAAGCGGTGCCCGGCCGACGAGACGGAAACGACGCGGGCGCCCTGCGCGCGCTTCAGCGCCGGCCAGAGCCGCGCAACCAGCCGGAAATGGCCGAGATGGTTGGTGGAGAACTGCAGCTCGTTGCCGCGAGCGTCGCGTTTCAATTCTTCGACGGCCATGATGCCGGCGCTGTTGACGAGGATATGGAGCGGCAGCCCGGAGGCCAGGAAATCATCGGCGAAGGCGTCGATCGAGGCGGGGTCGACAAGGTTCATTGGCCGGACTTCGACGCCCGCGGCCACCGCGCCGATGGCCTTGCGGGCGCGGTCGACGTCGCGGGCCGGCACGATCACCTTGGCGCCTGCCTGCGCAAATGTGCGTACCGTTTCAAGGCCGAGGCCGGAATAGCCGCCGGTGACGATGGCGATCTTGTCCTTGAGGTCGATGCCGCGGACGACATCCGCTGTGGTCGAGGCAGCGGTGAAGCCGGAGTTGATGGGCTGTTGCAAAGTGGACATGGTGGGGTCTCCAGTTGATGCCCCCTGGAGATATCCATCATCAACTGAATTATGAATGCTTGATAATCCGTAGTCCTTTCGCCATAGTTCAGAAATGGACCAAGATCCGCTTTCCTCCATCCTGTCGCTGATCGAAGCCCGCGCGGTTTATGCCGGCGGCTTCAGTGCCGGCGGCGATTGGGCAATCCGCTTTCCGCCGCCGGAGAAGATCAAGTTCTTCGCCATTGCCCGCGGCGCCTGCCTGCTTGCTGTCGATGGCCTCGGCGATCCGCTTCAGCTTGATTGTGGCGATGTCGTGCTGCTGTCGGCGCCGGCTCCGTTCACGATCGCCAGCGCAGATGGAATTTCTCCCGTTGATGCCTATGAGCTCTATACCGAAGGCAAGCGCATGGCGTCCCTCGGGCAGGGGGACGACTTCCTGTTCATGGGTGGCCATATCGACCTCGGCACCACAAGCAGCCGCCTGCTCATCGACAATCTGCCGCCGGTCATTCACCTGCGCCGCGATGATGCCGGGGTGGATCAGTTGCAATGGCTCATCCGCGAGCTGGTGCAGGAAACCATGGCCGCAGCGCCCGGTGCAGATGCCGCGTGCTCGGGCCTTGCCCATCTGATGTTCCTGCAGATCCTCAGGGGCTATCTGTCACGGGAGCGTGGCGTCGATGTCGGCTGGCTGCGCGCCGCATGCGATCCGAAGCTGGCGCCGGCGCTCTCACTGATGCATGGCGACCCGACACGCAACTGGCATCTGCCGGAACTGGCCCGCGCTGCGGCCATGTCGCGCACTGCCTTTGCCACCTATTTCAAGGCCGTCGCGGGCATTGCTCCGCTCAGCTATCTCGCCGAATGGCGCATGCGGCTGGCGGAGCGAAAGCTACAGGATGGTGGCCAGTCTGTGGCGACGGTCGCGCAATCCGTCGGCTACGCCTCCGAAGCCGCCTTCAGCACCGCGTTCAAGCGCATCATGGGCCGCTCGCCACGGCAGCGCGCCAAGACTGGACGTCAGGTCTCGCCGGATCAGCTGTTGCCGGTCACGCTCTGACCTTTGGCCGGAGTGCCCTCAGGCATCCGGCAGGGTGAAGACGGTGCAGGGCGCTGCGATCCCACGCAATTTATGATCGCCGAGGGGTAGGAGCGGCGTCGTCGTGACGTTGGCGACGGCGCCTGAGATCAATACGGACCGGCCAAGCGGCCGACACAGGCCTTCCAGGCGGCTGACGAGGTTCACCGCCGCGCCGATGGCGGTGAAATCGAGCCGGTCGGCTGCGCCGATATTGCCCCAGAGAATGTCGCCGAGATGCAGCGCCACGCCGAAGGAGAGCGGCGGCAGACCCTCGGCCTGCCTTGCAGCATCGAGATGCGCCATGCCGGCGCGGGCGGCGGTCACCGCGCGCAAGGCCGCGTCACACGCCTCGGTCGGCGAACCACTGACCGGAAAGATCGCCAGGACGCCGTCGCCGATGAATTTCAGCACCTCGCCGCCGAAGGCGTGGATCGCGCCGGCCACCCGATCGAACCAGGCGTCGAGGGCCGCAATCACCAAAGCGGGCTCCGTTGTTTCGGACAAACCCGTGAAATTGCGAAGATCGGCGTAGAACAATGCGGCGCGAATGGTCTCGCCGGTGCCGCGGGTCAGCTCCCCGGCTCGGACGCGGGCGGCACTGCGACGGCCGAGATAGGCTTCGAGCAGGGCGGCGAGCGCTGCCCGCTCGGCGAGTGCCACCAAGGGAGCGACGGCGAAGCGTGCGACCTGACGAAGCCTAGCGGTTTCTGCTGGGTCGAAAGGCCGGGTTCCGGCCCAGCCGAGCCTCGCCCGGTCCGTCCCCGAACTGGTCGATTGTTCAAGCACCGGCCCGAGACCGGCCAGCCAGTCATGTCCTGCCCGATCGGATACCGCGCCCGCGAAGCCCAGGCTCTCGATCACGACGCCAGTCTCGGCCCGCCATAGCCAGGTGCGGCGGGCGATGATCGGATGCGGCACGGCCAGAGTGAGCGCACCGCCGGCAAGCGGCAGGTCGTCGGCGACAAGCAGGCGTCCAAGCCCGGACAGGAACCGGTCCGGATCGGGCGAGGCGCTCGCTTCATCCACGAGCCAGGCGAGGGGTGCGGACAAATCCATGGCGAAGAGGATAGAGCCGGGGCTCGTTCCGGCAAGGGGCTGGCCTGCAAGGTGGCGCCAAACGGCACGCGGGTCTATGATCGCGGCAGCCCGGGTTCCGTGCTTCACCTCTCCTGAACCGGCGGGCAGGCCAAACAGCAAAGGGAAGACCGATGCAAGAAGCCCTCGTCGTCCGCCGCGAAACGCGTATTCAGGCGCCGCCCGCCGCGGTGTTCGCTCTCCTGACCGATCCGGAAAAGATCCTCCGCTGGATGGGAACGGAGGCCGACACCAAGGCGGAGCCCGGCGGTCTCTATCTCGTCAACGTAACCGGAGCGCGTTTCGCCCGTGGGTCTTTTCGTGAGGTGGTGCCGGTGCATCGGCTCGCCTACAGCTTCGGCTGGGAGGGCAGTGACATCGTCCCGCCCGGCTCCAGCCTGATCGAGATCGACCTGATCGAACAGCCGGATGGAACCTTGCTGCGTCTCACCCACACGGGATTGCCCAATTCCGAGCAATGCGCCGGCCATGCGGAAGGCTGGGCGCATTATCTGGAACGGTTGGGGCAAGTCGCGTCCGGGCGCGATCCCGGGCCCGATCCCTGGCTCGGCCGTGACGGCAGCAGCAGCTGACGACCTCTCCTGATTGCTTAGATCGGCAGGAGCGCATCCGGCTTCACGTCCCCGACCGACGCGTAGGTGTGCGTCTCTCTGACGCCGGGAAGCGGCAATATCACCCGTTCGAGAAAGTCCTGGAATAGCGACATGTCGCCAATCCGCGCCTTTACGAGATAGTCGAAGCCGCCGATCACCATGTGGCATTCGAGAACCTCCGGTGCCTTTGCGATGGCCTCGGAGAACCGCTCGAAGATATGCGGCGCCGTGTGGTCGAGGCGCACCTGAATGAAGACGACGGTTCCCCGGCCGATCTTCTTCGGATCGAGGATTGCTCGCACCGCTTTCACATAACCCTCGCGGAAGAGGCGCTTGACGCGCTGGCTGGTGCCGGTCGGCGAGAGCCCCACCCGGTTCGCCAGTTCAAGCGTCGTGCGCCGGCCGTCTTCCTGGAGCAGCCTCAGCAGGTTGCGATCGATGGTGTCGAGACCTGCAATTTCCTGATTCACGCAAACTGATCCTCGATAGAGTGCATTTCACTCAGATTCTGCGAAATTAATATATTTAGACACGCTCATTCGAGCAATAGCATGCCGCTTCCGCAGTCCGATAACCGTTTCTGGCCGGACCGATCTCGTCGTCATGGAGGCAAGCGTGCGTGTTCTGTTGGTCGAGCAAGAGGCCGGAAGCAAGAGGTTGGCGATCCTGGCGAGCGTGGTCTTCGTTGCGATCACCACTATCCAGTTCGTTGCCGCCCGCTTCAGCCTGCGCGAACATCTGACCGCCGCCGATATCGTCAGTTTGCGGTTTGCGGGCGCTGCTTTCGCCTTCCTGCCGGTGGTTTGGAAGACCGGGGCTGCGAGGCTGAGGGCACTCGGCTGGCGGAAGGCTGGTTTGCTGGCCCTGCTGACGGGGCTACCCTATCCACTGATCATCAATCAGGGGCTCACCCAGGCGCCGGCCGCCCATGCCGCGGCCCTCTCTCCCGCCTTTATCGTCTTCTTTTCGTTCCTGTTCTCGCGCATCGCGTTCAGGGACAGGGTTTCCGGCCAACGGGTGATCGGCATTGCCGTGATCATGGCGGGGCTCGCGCTGTTCGTCTTTCACGCAGGCATCGGTTCCGGCGACACCTTGCGCGGCGATCTTCTTTTTGCAGGTTCGGGCATCATGTTCGCGGTTTATGCGGTGCTAGTGAGGCTCTGGTCGGTCGATGCGGTCACGGCGACCATCGCCGTGGTCTTCTTTTCCTGTCTGCCTCTGCCGCTGCTGCACATCCTGGCGCCGAGCGGGCTCGGGGCCACGTCGCTGGCGGAAATCGCAACGCAGCTGGTGATCCAGGGGTTCCTTGCCGGTGCCGCTGCCGTCGTCCTCTACACCTTCGTGGTGCGCCAGCTTGGGCCGCAGCCGGCTTCGCTGTTCATGCCGTTCATTCCGGTGACCACCGCCTTGGTCGGCATGGTGGCGCTCGGCGAAATACCGGCGCCTCTGCAATTTGCGGCAATCGCGGTCATCGCGTTTGGAATGATCTTCCCGATCCTGATGCGAGCGTAGCGATCTTTTTGGAAGGATGCTCCGGGGTTGCCAGAGAACGCCTACTTCTGTGCCTGCTCGGCGGGCATCGGCTTGACCGGCGCGCCGGGGAAAATCTTCTGCAGGTTTCCCGCGATCACCTGATCGCCCTCCGCAACGCCTGACGTCAGGCCGATGAGGTCGCCGCTTGTCGGGCCGAGGGTGACCAGCCGCTGCTCGACCGTGTCGCCCTTGCCGACGACATAGATGTATTTGCCGAGCTGGCTCGAGCCGAGTGCCGTTTCCGGCACCATCAGCACATTTGGTTCGTCGCGGACTTTCAGCCGCACGCGGACATATTGGCCAGGTAGCAGGGTCAGATCGGTATTGTCGATCGTCACGCGCGCGATGACCGTTCCGGTATTGCCCTCGACCGTATTGTTGATGAAGCTGAGGTCGCCCCGATAGCGCGGCTCCTCGTCGCCGGGAAGAAGCACTTCGGCCTCCACCTTGCCCTTTGCCCGAGCCTTTTGGATGTCGGCGAGTTCCGTTTCGCTCGGGTTGAACGAGACATAGATCGGCGAAAGCTGCACGAGGTTATTGAGGGGCGTTCCGGTGGTATTGCTGACGAGCGTTCCCTCAGAAGCCTGGTTGCGGCCAAGCCGGCCGGCGAAGGGCGCTCGTATTTCGGTGTAGTCGAAGTTGATCTCGGCCGTGCGCACCGCCGCTCGCGACATCGCCAGCGCCGCTTCCGCCTGATGCACGGCGCTCTGGCGCTGGTCGAAACTGTCCTTGTCCAGATAGCCCGTGGTCGCGAGCTCGTTGCCGCGCGTGAGGTTGGACTGAAGATAGGCAAGCGATGCCTGGTCGCGCTCGACCTGGGCCTTCGCCTGATCGAGTTCTGCGCGATAGTCGCGGGCGTCGATCCGGTAGAGAAGGTCGCCTTCCTTCACATCCGAACCGTCGGGAGCCGCCTGCGATTCGATGTAGCCGGTGATCTTGGCGCGAAGCGTGACGTTGCGGATCGCCTCGGTGCGCGCCGAATAGTCGAGATAGATCGGGATCGTCTTCTTGACCACCGCCGCGACCGGAACGGGCATCGCCTGCTGCGGCGGACCCACCGCCGCGCCGGCGTCTCCGCCTTTCAGCTCAAAGCCGCCGTTCTTGTAGTGATAGGCTGCAGCGAGGGCGGCGATCGCGACCGCTGCGGCAAGGACCAGTCTCGAACCACGCATGTCAGGCTCCAATTCCTATTCCGCCGCCTCCGGCTCGCGGCTCTGGCCGAACGGCTTCGAGGACGTACGCTCGCGCCATTGCTCGATGACCGCGTAGAACACCGGGACGAAGATGAGTGTGAGAATGGTCGCTGCCAACATGCCGCCGAAGACGGTGGTGCCGATCGACTGGCGGCTCGCCGCACCCGCGCCTCTGGCATACATCAGCGGCAGCACACCGAGGATGAAGGCAAAGGCCGTCATCAGGATCGGCCGCAGGCGCAGGCGCGCCGCTTCCGCTGCGGCCGCGACCACGTCGAGACCCTCCTCGCGTCGTCGTCTTGCGAACTCGACGATCAGGATGGCGTTCTTGGCGGCAAGTCCTACCAGCATCACGAAACCGATCTGCGAATAGACGTCGATCTGCAGTCCGCGCAGCCATAGCGCCGAAAGCGCCCCCAAAAGCGCGAGCGGCACCGAAAGCAGCACCATAAACGGCATCGACCAGCTTTCGTACTGGGCGGCCAGGATCAGGAAGCAGAAAACGAGCGCGAGCGCAAAGACGAGCGCGGCGATCGAGCCTGCGCGGATCTCCTGATAGGTAATGCCGGTCCACTCGAATGTGTAGTCCCGCGGCAGCGTCGTGCGGGCGACGCGCTCCATCGCCGCCACCGCCTGGCTCGAGCTGAAGCCGGGCGCTGCCGCGCCGTTGATCAGCGCCGAGGGGTAATTGTTGTAGTGCGTGATGGTCTCGGGGCCGACCGTCGGCTTGAAGGTTCCGAGCGTGTTGAGCGGCACCATTTCGCCTTCGGTGTTGCGCACATAGAGGCGGGAAAGATCCGTCGCCGAGGCCCGCGCACCCTGGTCGGCCTGCAGCGTCACGCGGAAGGTGCGGCCGAAGATGTTGAAGTCGTTGACATAGAGCGAGCCGAAATAGATCTGCAGCGTGCTGAAGATGTCCGGCAGGCTCAGGCCCAGCAGCTTCGCCTTGTCGCGGTCGAGGTCATAGTCGAATTGCGGGCTCGAGGTGCTGAAGGTGGTGAAGAGCTGGTAGGGATTGATCTCCGGCTGCTTGCGCGCCTCGGCAATCAGTGCCTGGGTCGCGTCGCTCAGCGCCTGCGCACTGCGCCCGCCGAGATCCTCGACCTGGAATTCGAAGCCGCCTGTCGCGCCGAGCCCCTGGATCGACGGCGGATCGAAGGCAAGCACCAGCGCATCCGGGATCTGCAGCAGTTGCGGCATTACGGCCTCGCGTAGCGCCGAGGCGCCCTGTTCGGGGGGACGTTCGTCCCATGGCTTCAAGACGGCGAACTGCACGGCGGAATTCGACTGGGCGGCAAAGGACAGGAAATTGAAGCCGACGACGGAGCCGACGAAATCGACGCCGGCGGTGCCGCGCAGGATCTCCTCCGATCGCCGCGCAACGGCCTCGGTTCTTTCAAGCGAGGCGCCGTCCGGCAGCTGGATGACGACGAAGAAATAGCCCTGGTCCTCGACCGGCAGGAAGGTCGACGGAATGCGCTGCCACAAGGCATAGGTGGACCCGATCGCGACGAGGAAAAGGGCAAACAGCGCCCAGCGCCAGCGCACGAGCCCCGCGACGCTGCGCGCATAACCGTGCGACAACGCATGGAAGCCCGAATTGAACCAGCGGAAGAGGGCGAAGCGCGGCTCGCCGCGATAGCGAAGGAACGCGGCGCTCAAGGCCGGGCTGAGCGTCAGCGAATTGAAGGCGGAGAACGCGACGGAGATCGCAACCGTCAGAGCGAACTGGTTATAAAGGCTGCCGGCGACGCCCGGAATGAAGGCGACCGGGATGAACACGGCGAGCAGCACGGCTGTCGTGGCAATGATCGGGCCGGTCACCTCCTGCATGGCCTTTTTGGTGGCGGCAAGCGGCGGCAAGCCGGCCTCGAGCTGGCGTTCGACGTTCTCGACGACGACGATCGCGTCGTCGACCACCAGCCCGATGGCAAGCACCATGCCGAGCAGGCTCAGCATGTTGAGCGAGAAGCCGAAGAGATACATGACGACGAGCGTCGCGATCAGCGAGACCGGAATGGCGATCGTCGGGATGATGGTGGTGCGCAGGTTCTGCAGGAAGATGAAGACGACGAAAACGACGAGGGCAAGCGCCTCGAGCAGGGTGAAGACCACATCCTTCATCGCCGCCGAGACGAAACGCGTGGTGTCGTAGAACATGTGATAGGCGATGCCGGCGGGGAAGCGCTGCGACAGCTCGTCCATTTTCGCCTGCACGCGGCTCTGCAGGTCGAGCGCGTTGGAGCCCGGCGCCTGGAAGACGGCAAGCACGACGCTCTCCTTGCCGTTGAAGGTGACCGATGACGAGTAGAGAAGGGCGCCGAGTTCGATGCGTGCGATGTCGCGCAATCTGGTTGTCGCGCCGGTCGTCTGGTCGGCCCGAAGCACGATGTCACCGAACTGCGAGGGATCGCTCAAGCGCCCGAGCGCGTTGATCTGCATCTCGAAGGGCGTGCCTGCTGGCGCCGGCGACTGCCCGATCTTGCCGCCTGCGACCTGGATATTCTGCTCGGCGATGACGTTCTGGACGTCGACGGCGGTGATGCCGAGATTGGCCATGCGATCCGGATCGAGCCAGACGCGCATCGAATAGCGGCGCTCACCGAAAAGCTGCACGTCCCCGACGCCCGGCAGGCGCTTCAGCGGATCGAGAATCTGCAGGTAGGCGTAATTGCTGACCGAGGCGAAATCGACCGAATTGTCCGGCGAATCCAGGCTGACGAGCACGGTGAAATTGGGGATCTGCTTGGCGATGGTGACGCCGGTCTGGTTGACGAGCGCGGGAAGCGACGAGGCCGCCTGGGAGACGCGGTTCTGGACGTCGAGCGCCGCGGCGTCGATCGGATAACCCACTTCGAAGGAAATGATGATGCGCGACGAGCCGTCGTTCGAACTCGTCGAGGTCATGTAGAGCATGCCCGGCACGCCGTTGATCTGCTGTTCGAGCGGTGTCGTCACCGTGTCGGCGACCACCTGGGCGCTGGCACCCGGATAATTGGCGGCCACCACGATCTGCGGCGGCGTCACATCGGGAAACTGTGAGATCGGCAGCAGGAAATAGCAAATGCCGCCGGCAAGCGTCATGATGATCGCGATGGCCGATGCGAAGATCGGCCGGTGAATGAAGAAGTCGATCATGGCGGGATCGATCCTTTGCAGGCGCTGCCATCCTGGCGGGCGGCATAACGGAGCATTTCGAACCTGTGCATGCGCACGCCCGCCGCGCCGACCTTCCGGTCCGCGACGTTCTCCTCAGCTTTCGGCCCATCCAGCATGCGCATCGTAAGGCTCCAGCACGAGATCCTGATGGGCCGGATCGACCCAAAACACGAGCGTTATCGAATCTTAAAAGTCTCTGCGGTGTGCGCTCTGGCTAAAAGACGCCTGACGACCGCGCTCACCGACACTGGGCTAGAAATTATTCTGCGGTTACCGCCGTCTCCAGAAGGCCTTCGCGGCAAGCGGCCACTCTTCTGTGCCGCGTTGGCGAAAATGTTACTGGTCGGTAACAGCGTTGCATGTTATCGACCAATAACAGGGCGTCAAGGGCAAGATTTTTCACGCCGACCACGCCGGGCCAATGCGATGACAACGGATTTCTGCAAGCCATCCCGTCGTTCGCCGCGCGATCGCATCGTCGAGGCTGCGCGAGACCTCTTTCGCCGGCACGGCATCCGCGGAACCGGCGTCGATGCGATCGCCGATGCCGCCGACAGCAACAAGATGACGCTCTACCGCCATTTCAATTCGAAGGATGAGCTGATCGTCGAATGCCTGCGCCATGCGGGAATGGAGATGGACGGCTTCTGGCGAGAGCTGGAAGACGCGTACCCTGGCGACGGACTGGGGCAGCTCAGGGCCTGGGTCCGGCGGATCGCCGACCATCTCGGTGACGACAAGTGCCAATGCGAAATGATGAGCGCGGCCGTGCAACTGACCGACGAGGATCATCCCGGGCGCTCGGTGATCCGCATGTTCAAGGACGCGCAACGTGACCGCGTCGTTGAGCTCTGCCGCAGGGCTGGCGTCGCCGATGCGGAACTGCTTTGCGACACGCTGCTGCTGTTGATCGAGGGCGCGCGCGCCGCTCAGCAAAGCAGCGGTGCCGAAGGGCCGAGCGCCCGTTTTGCGGAGATCGCCGACGCGGCGATCCTGTCCTTTGCCGGCAGCGGTGACGCTTTCAAGTAGCGACCGTTTGCCTATCGCTCGGCCGGCCAGTCCGGGTGATGGCTGTCGATCACAAACACATGGGTGTGCCGGTGACCGCCGCCGACGCGTGTTGCACCTGCGAGATGAGGGTGACCGTCGGCAAGCTCGTGATGGACGTGCTCGATTTCGTCCGGATCCTGCGCCGGCCAGAGCCGGGCCGCCGCGACGATGGCGCCTACAGCGATGAGGCCAAGCGCTGCGAAGGTCGGCGTCAGCCCGGCCGTCGCGCCGAGCCAGCCGGCAAGCGGATAGGTGATCAGCCAGCAGGCATGCGAAAGGGCGAACTGCGCGGCAAAGAGCGCGGGCCTGTCTTCCGGTTGCGCCGAGCGGCGCAGCAGCCGGCCGGATGGTGTCTGTGCCAGCGAATAGCCGAGACCGATGGCGAGCCACAGAGGCAGCAGCGAAACGAAACTTGGGACAAGAGCGCCGATGAACAGGCCGGCGGTGAGAACCGCTGCACCCGAAAACATGGCGACGCGATCGGGGGTCCTATCGAGCAGGCGGGGCAACAGCAGCGCGGCGATCATCGAGCCGCCGCCAGAGGCGGCGAGTGCGATGGCTGTGTCGGTCTGGGTGAGCCCGAATTTGGCCTGGACCAACACCACCGTGTTGACGATGACCATCGACCCGGCAGCCGAAACCGCGAGGTTGAGCGCGAGCAGCCCCCTGAGCCGCGGCGTTGCCAGATAGATGCGCAAGCCCCGCGTCGTCCGGTCGTAGATGCCGCGTCGTTCCGTCGCCTTCGGACTTGGAAGCGCGACTGAGACGACGAGTGCGGCGGAGGCGAGGAAGCCAATGACCGTGCCGGCAAACAGGTTGTGGAAATTGACGACGGTGAGCAGCGCTGCGGCCAGCATCGGGCTTGCGACGCTCTCGAGGTCATAGGCAAGCCGCGAGAGCGACAGGGCGCGTGTGTATTCCCTTTCATCCGGCAGCACATCCGGAATGGTTGCCTGGAAGGTGGGGGTAAAGGCGGCCGACGCCGACTGCAGCACGAAGATCAGCACATAGACCTGCCAGATCTCGGTCACGAACGGCAGGAAGAGTGCGACGGCGGCGCGCACCAGATCGAGGCAGACGAGCATCGCGCGACGCGGAAGCCGCTCCGCAAAGGCGGCGGCGATCGGCGCCACGCCGACATAGGCGATCATCTTGATCGCGAGTGCCGTGCCCAGGACGACGCCCGCCTCGGCGCCTGCCAGATCATAGGCGAGAAGCCCGAGCGCAACGGTCGCAAGACCGGTTCCGACCAGCGCGATCATCTGCGCCAGAAACAGATGGCGATACGTCCGGTTTGCGAGGATCTGCAGCATGAGGTTTGGGCTCGTTCATTCGGTGGCGGTTGCAGTCGGGGCGGGCGTGGTCGTTCAGAGAAACTTTGTGATCGCCTTGAACTCGTCGATGGAGTGGCGCTGGTCACGCGGAAGCGCACCGATCGTGTCTTCGAGGCAATGATCCAGATGGTCCTGGATCAGGGTTCGCTTCGCCTGGCTGATCGCCTTCTCCACCGCGTGGAGTTGCTGGGCGATGTCGAGGCAGGGGCGGCCGCCCTCGATCATGGCAATGACGCTCTTCAGGTGCCCTTCGGCGCGCTTTAGCCGCTTGACGATCTCGGGATGGGTATCGTGTCTGTGTTCGCTCATGTTCGTAACCTATCCCCCTGGAGGGGATATATCAAGGGATGCTTGCGGAGATAGCGCTGCCCTCAGGCGCGCGTAACGCCGTGGAAGCGCGGGTATCGCCTTGGCGCTATTCAACTCGCGCGAACGTAACGACAAGTGACGTGACTTTCTTCATATTGCATACAATTTGAATTCGGCAATCCTCGGAGATTGAAGCCGAGGAACGCCGATCTGGCTGATAAAGTCCCGCCACTGCATCCACTGTTTCATCAAATGAGCCGTGATGCGGGAGGTTTCTCGCCGATTTTGATGCGCCAGACCCGGTGTCTTTTCACTCAAAGTTCAGAATGCCTACAATCTAAAATACGATATTGACGCAAGATTGCATACATGAGACAGTTATTTTGTCTATACAAAACGGCGTGGAGGCCGGATGTCTAGGCGGGCGCAGGGAGCGCCAAAACGGAGGAGAAAATTCATGTCAGTGAAGAGACGTACGTTCCTGCAAGGGGCGGCCGGCGCTGTCGGCTTGGCCATCGCACAGGGTGCCTTGTCGAAGATCGCCTATGCGCAGGGTGCAGCCGGCACGCTCCGGGTCGCCATCGCCAAGCCTGCCGGCAATCTCGATCCGCAGAGCCACTATGCGATCTGGGCGATCCAGGATCTGATGTTCGAACCGCTCGTGAAATACGGCAAGGGCGGCCAGATCGAACCGTGCCTGGCGACCGACTGGAAGATCGAGGACGGTGGAAAAACGCTGTATCTGACGTTGCGCCAGGGCGTCACGTTTCAGGACGGCACCAAGTTCGATGCTGCCTCGTGCAAATGGAATCTCGAGCGCTGGATGGGGCTCGACCAGTTCAGCTGGATGAATTGCTCAAAACACTTCCAGTCGCTTGAGGTGGTCGACGACTACCACGTCACCCTGCATTTCAAGGAGCCGGTTCTCGCGCTGATGCAGGAGCTTTCCTACACCCGGCCGACGCGCTTTCTTTCGCCCAAATCGGTTGGCGCTGATGGCAAGTTCAAGGAGCCTGTGGGCACCGGGCCGTGGCGTCAGATCAGCGCCGACGATACGCAGAGCGTCTTCGAGCATCACGAAGGTTACTGGGGCGAGTTGCCATCCTATGAACGCCTTGAAGCCAAGGTCGTCCCCGATGCACGGTCGCGGGTTGCAGCGCTGCGTGCCGGCGAGCTTGACCTGATCGGCGGCTTCTGGATCGCGCCGCTCACCCCGGAAGAAGGCAAGCAGCTCGAGGCGGCCGGCTTCAATGTCGTCGTCGATCCGGGCAATGTCACGCTGGTGATGGCCTATAATCCGGACCGCGCCGAGGCGCTCAAGGATCCGGCGGTGCGAAGGGCCGTCAGCATCGGCATCGATCGCGCGGCGATCTCCAAGGTGCTCTACCACGGCTACGCCAAGCCCGCCGGCAACATGTTCTCCAGCGCTTTGCCCTATGCTGGAACGCAGAGTGATGCACCGGTTCGCGATGCGGCGGCCGCCTCGGCCCTGCTCGAAAAGGCCGGCTGGACGGGAAGCCCCATAAGGTCCAAGGACGGCAAGCCGCTGACGCTCGAACTGGTCGTCAGCCCGGACGCCGTCCCGGGATCGCGCGTCATTGCCGAAGTCATCCAGTCCGAGATGAAGGAGATCGGCATCGACCTGGTGATCCGTTCGGTCGACCATGCCTCCAAGCACACCGACATGCTGGAGCAGAAGTATGACCTCGGCTTCTTCCTGACCTACGGCGCGCCATACGATCCTTTCGGCTCGATCGTGGGGCTGTGCCTGTCGACCTTCCACAATGACGTCGAGGGCAAGCTGGTCACCGATCCGGTTAATCTGGATCCATTGATCAACGCGGCGATGGCGGCAACGGGGGACCAGATTCAGCCGACTATCCAGAAGGTCTACGACTGGCTCAGGGACAACGACGCGATTGCGCCGCTGGTCTACGTGCCGAGCATCTGGGCGCATTCCAAGCGGGTCCACGGCTTTTCGAGCCCGGTCACCGAATACGACATGCCCTACGAAAACGTTCTGCTGGCCGAGTAAGAGGAGGGTACCTTGATCCACTTCATCAGCAAGCGGCTGAAGCATTCCCTGGTCCTTTTGTTCATGGCGTCCCTTGTTTGCTTCACCCTCGTGGTTTCGGCACCCGGTAATGTTGCAGTCTTGATTGCCGAGCTTCGCGGGGCGGTCGCAACACCGGGTTACGTCGAACAGGTTGCCGAAGAGATAGGACTGCATAAGCCATTGCTGATGCGCTACGTGGATTGGCTGGGCGATGCGGTTCGCGGAGATTTCGGCATCTCCTACAGAACGGGAACGAACGTCAGCGCGGACCTCGCGAACCGTATGTTCGTGACGGGAACGCTGATTGCGGGCTCGGCCGTGATCGCCACCCTCATCAGCCTGGCCTTGGGGTTCCTCGGTGCCTTCTGGCCCTACAAATTGCCGGATCGCGTTTCGCGCGGTCTGGCGCTCCTCGGCGCATCGACCCCGACGTTCTTCGTCGGCGCGCTGATGATCTACGCCTTCTCCGTCACCTTCCAGCTCCTGCCATCGTTCGGTTTCAATGGTCCGAAAAGCTGGATCCTGCCATGGCTCACCGTCGCCGTTCTGCCGGCTGCCGTTCTCAGTCGTGTCGTGCGGGTGGGTCTGGAAGAGGCGATGACGAGTCCCTTCGTTCTGACCGCGAAAAGCAAGGGCCTCGGCCGCACCGCCATCTTGTTCCGTGAGGCGTTGCCCAACATCACACCCCTCTTCATCAACGCGCTCGGCACCCAGGTCGGTTTGATGACCGCGACCGCCATCATCGTCGAACCGCTGTTCGCCTGGCAGGGCCTGGGAGATTATTTCCTCGCCGGCGTGCGCTTCCGCGATTTCATGGTGGTGCAGGCGTGCCTGCTCATCTTCCTCACTTTCTTCATCGTGGTGAACCTGATCGTCGATCTGGCCGTCCTGCTGACCGATCCGCGCATTCGTCGCCAATGGAGCTGACCATGAACATGCTCAATCCCATTTTTGCCCGATTGAACAAGATGCCGCGCGCGGCACTGATCACCATCGGCCTATTCGTTGCTCTCGGCACCTTCGCGCCCTGGCTTGCACCCCAGGATCCGAGCACCCAGAGCCTGCTCGATGCCGGACTTGGTCCGTCCGCCGCTCACTGGCTCGGAACCGACCACCTCGGACGCGATACCTTCAGCCGGTTGATCATCGCCGCAAACACTTCGCTCGTCAGCGTGGGCTCGGTTCTCGGCGTCGCCATGACCATCGGCATCCTGCTCGGAACGATCGCCGGCTATCATCGCGGCTGGGTCGATGACCTCTTGATGCGCGTCGTCGATGTCGGTCTCTCCATTCCGAGCCTGATCATCTCGCTCGCCGTCATCGGCATCGTCGGCCCCGGATACTGGACCATGGTGCTGGCACTGGCGCTTGCCTGGTGGCCGATGAGCGGCCGCATCAGCCGGGCCGTCGCAGTCAGCATCATGAGCAAGCCGCATATCGAGGCCTTGCGGGTGCTGGGCGCCAGCCCCTGGCGCATCTACTTCGGTCACCTTCTGCCAGGGACGATCGGTGCGGTGATGGTCTATGCGACGGCAGACGCCGGCACGGCTGCGCTCGCGGTCGCGACGCTGAGCTTCCTCGGCCTCGGCATCCAGCCGCCGACGCCGGAATGGGGGCAGATGCTCGTGGATGCGCTGCCCTATCTCGAATCCGACCCGCGCCAGGTGCTGCTGCCGGGCCTCGCCCTCACAGCCGCCGTCATCGGCTTCAACACGCTCGGGGAATCCATCGCGCTCAACCGCATTCCGAAACCGCTGACACGGCGCATGCTCGCAATCCGTCGGGCCGAGGTCGCAAGCTGGGGCAAGGAGAATTCCGATGCATGACGAACCGCTCCTTGAGGTCAGGAACCTGACGGTCAACCTGCTGACCGCGAAATCGGCAGTACGCCCGGTCGACGGCGTCAGCTATTCGGTCCGGCAAGGCGAATGTCTTGCCATCGTCGGCGAAAGCGGTAGCGGCAAGACGGTGATGAATTTCGCGCCGCTCGGGCTGATGCCAACAGGCGTGACGACTATGCTCTCCGGCTCCGTCAAGCTCGAGGGTCGCGAGCTGATCGGCCTGCCCGAGGCTGAGATCCAGAAACTGCGCGGCAAGTCCGTCGGTTTCATCTTTCAGGACCCGATGAGCGCGCTCAATCCGGTACGCCGGATCGGGCGGCAGATCGCCGAGATGGCCGAACTGCATCTCGACGTGACGCCGAGGGCCGCGGAAGCGCGTGCGTTGGAACTTGTAAAACTCGTCGGCATCTCCGACCCGGTGGCACGGCTTCGGCAGTATCCGCACGAGCTCTCCGGCGGCTTGCGGCAACGCATCGTCATTGCCATTGCGCTTGCCGGCGAGCCGAAGCTCCTGATTGCCGACGAGCCGACGACCGCACTCGACGTGACGGTTCAGGCGCAGATCCTGCGGCTGCTCAAGGACGTGCAGCGTCGGCTGAACATGGCGATGGTGCTGATTACCCACGACATGGGCGTGGTCGCGGGTGCAGCCGACAACATCGTCGTCATGTATGCGGCGCGCGCTGCCGAATGCGGTCCGGTGGACAAGGTGCTGGTGAGCCCGCGTCACCCCTACACGCAGGGCCTGATCAACGCGATACCGCGGCGAGAGGACCCAATCGGATCGGAGTTCCGGGGGCTTCCCGGCATTCCGCCGACGCTCGGTGCACCGATCAAAGGCTGCGCTCTTGCGCCGCGCTGCGAACTCGCCGTCCCTGCATGCAGCAACAGCCGCCCTCCGTTGGTCCGGTCGGACGACAGCGCGGTTCTCGTGGCTTGCCCTGTCGTCAATCAAGGAAAGGCTGCCGCATGACACAAGCACCTGTTCTTAAAGTTGAAAACCTGCAGACGCGCTTCAAGAGCGTTCAGCGGGGCAAATTTGTCCATGCCGTCGACGATGTCTCGATCGAACTCTATCCGGGCGAGATCGTCGGGTTGGTCGGCGAATCCGGCTGCGGCAAGTCGACCCTCGGGCGCACCATCGTCGGGCTCGAGAAGGCAAGCAGCGGCCGCGTGCTTCTCGACGGCGTCGATCTCAGCGCTCTCTCCGGGGCCGCCCTGCGCGACAGCCGCCGGGCGCTGCAATACGTCTTCCAGGATCCCTATTCGTCTCTGAACGATCGACAGACCGTGGGCGAGGCGATCGACGAAGCGCTGGTGATCGCCGGCACCCGATCGCCGGAGGAGCGGGATCGCCGCACCAAGGAGCTCCTGGATCAGGTGGGCCTCGCATCCGCGGTCAGGGACCGTCACACGCGCGAGCTCTCGGGCGGTCAGCGCCAGCGCGTGGCGATTGCCAGATCGCTTGCCGTGAACCCGCGCGTGTTGATCTGCGATGAACCGGTGAGCGCGCTCGATCTCTCGATCCGTGCACAGGTGATGAACCTCTTCCTGCGGCTGCAGAAGGATCTGGGCGTGGCATGCCTGTTCATTGCCCATGATCTTGCGCTGGTGCGGCAGGCGGCGTCGCGTGTCTACGTCATGTATCTCGGCAGGATCGTCGAGCATGGCTCGTCAAAGGAGCTTTATGACCGTCCGAGCCACCCCTATTCGCAGATGCTGCTGGCATCGGCGCCCGAGGTGGATCCGCGGATCGAGAAGCACCGCAGGGGACCGTTGATGATCGGCGAAGTTCCCAGTCCGACAAACCCGCCGTCGGGCTGCCGGTTCCGAACCCGTTGCCCTCTTGCCGTCGACGATTGCGCTAAGGCGCTGCCGCCATCCCGGGTGCTTTCGCCGGGGCATACGGCGGCCTGCACTTTCGCCGCGGATCTCCACCGCGGCAATCGAACGGCTCTCGTTCAACAGGAGATGTCGGCGCCATAGAGCCGGGAGCGGCTCGCCTCAGAGCCACCGGTCCGGACGTTGCCTGCTTCGAATCCCAAGTTCCCTCGCATCCTTAAGCTGGGGATGCGCGCCTGCCCCGCCATCGAGCGGGGCCTTTTTTTGTTCGGATAGACGTGTGGACCGCACCGCGGTGTCGCGGACGCGATCAACATGGACGCACTAGCACTTTGATTCTAGAGGATCTTATCCGCGTTCTGTGCTTCCACTTGAAGGCGGGATGCTCTAGAGGCGGACAAGCATCTTGTCGGTGTAGCAGCGTCATGACCAAGGTTTTGCCACCGAACCGATTTTGACAATGAGCGCGGCAAGCGTCGCAACGAACAGCACGTAGGCGAGCGCCGCCTGCCAGGCCCCTGCGGGCAGACCAATCAGCAGCAGCGTGTCGTTCCCACCGGGAATGAGTAGTGCACCCAGTCCCATAAGGATGCCCGCAAGCGTTCTCTTGACTATGGTCTTCACTGTCGGCCGCTTCAGCATGAATCCATGCTTCCGAAGTCTTGCGGAAACGAGGCTGCCGCCGAACATGCAGACCGAAATCACGGCTCCCGCGACAGGTATCGAAGCGATCGCTCCGACCGATGCGGTGATTGAGAACCCGGGCGCAAGAAGCGTCAGGACCGTAGAGGTGATGCCGATCGCTCCCATCGCTATCGTCAGCCGCCGGAAGTTTGACTCGGATCTGCGTGAAACGCCGAGCCTCAGAGCCATGATCGCCAACAATGCAAGCGCGAGAAGCGCCGCCTCCAGCGGCGGGGGAGCACTTATCGGCGGCTGATCCGAAAGCAGATCAAACAAGGATTCAATGTAGAGGACCGCATAGATCCCGAGAAACGTGAATGCGAATCCGATTTCGCCATTTCCGATATGCCCAACGGACCCGAACACACAAGCGCCGTTCACATAGCTGCCGATCCCAAGCAAAATGGCTGCGGGAACGAGGTAGCCGAGTGGCGACCAGCCCTCCTGCATCATCGGTGCCGTTTCGAGGATTGCGTAGACGAGGGCCGCCCAGACGGCGCATTCGACCAGAGCGATGAAACGTGCCGGCCTCTTGTCCGATACCAACTCCTTCGTGGCGATGACGGTGCAGATCGATCCACGATTCATGGCGAAGCCGAGAACAAATCCGAGCGCCCCGATCAAGGCCATACTTACCCAGATCTCCAAGCTAGTGGCGACAGGGCCCGTGCCTGATATGTTAAGGAGAAATTCACTCATTCGGCAAACGGACTCGCGTCCTGCTCCAGTTTCGGACACATCCAGCGATTCATATTGATCGCCGTCGCTGACATTTCAGCGACCCCAGCAGTGAGGTTCTCCCGCTCCGGCGGGCGCGCAATTGTGCCTCAAATCTTTTTGGGCGGACAGCACTTCGGTGGTTTCGATGCGAACGATCGCTTCGGAAGAGCGGGCGATCCCCCCGGGCGACTTCAAGCCAGACTATTGCCGTTTAGCCAGGTGCCTCCGCCCCGACCTTGGCGTCGCCCGGGCGGGCTGTGCTCTTCCTGTCTTTGGGAAAAGGTGTGCTCAAAATAGCGTTTAGACGCGGGCGAGGCGACGCACGAGACCGCGCCGGCCACGCTCCATGACCACCCCATGGTTCCAACGGAAGATGGGCTTCAGGATGAATGAGAGCGTGATCATCCAGGGCTTGGTGACCTGGACGATCCAGTCGTAGCGCACCCGGCAGCGGGGGCCTTCGCGCTCAAGCGTCCATCGGCCGATGCCGTCAAGCTCCCCTGAGGCCCTGCCTTCGATGAGCGACAGCGGCTCGACCCGCACCGTCTCCACGTTGAAGATCAGTTCATAGGGCAGGGCCGTCACCCATTCCAGCCGGCGAACCGCGCCCACGCCGTGTTCGTCTCCCTCGCGCAGCAGGGAAACCCGCTTGACCGATGGCCACCATTCCGGCCAGGCCTCCGGGGTGCTCAGCTCCCGCCACACGTCTTCGACCGGAGCATCGATGGTCCATTGGGTGATGAGATGAAACTCGGTGAGAGACATCGCCGGTCCTCTTCATAGCCAGAGGACGCAGCACGCCGGCGGCGATGCCTGAGCAAAGCGCAGGGCCCGCCAGCGTACGCGATCCGGCCAAGCACTCAATAAGTCTCGATAGAAGAGACACTGCTCGGCTCGCTTGTGCAAGCTCTGCTTGATCGGCGAAAGGGGGATTTTGCGGCCCGCTGCAAATAGGTGTCTCGCAGGTCGGGTACGTTTGAGTTGATGGTAGTTGCGCACCTTGCCGAGCGGGCACATGCGGGCCGTCGTAGCCCGCATGGTCAATTTTTGGAGCGCTAGGCCGCGCGTGCCGCAGCCACGAGCGGCTCAAGGTCATCGACGACCTTGTCGCCGTTGTAGACGGTCTCGTCGAGAATGCCCTCGCGCTTGGAGACGATCGTCGGCACCAGTGCCTGGCCGGCGACGTTGACCGCCGTGCGGCCCATGTCGAGGATCGGGTCGATGGCGAGTAGCAGGCCGACGCCTTCGAGCGGCAGACCGAGCGTCGAGAGCGTCAGCGTCAGCATGACGGTCGCGCCGGTGAGGCCGGCGGTGGCGGCGGAGCCGAGTACAGAGACGAAGACGATCAGCACATATTCCTGGATGCCGAGTGGCAGCCCGAAGAACTGCGCGATGAAGATCGCCGAGATGGCCGGGTAGATCGCGGCGCAGCCGTCCATTTTGGTGGTCGCGCCGAGCGGTACGGCGAAGGCGGCGTATTCGCGGGGAACGCCGAGGCTCTTTTCGGTCACCGTTTCGGTGACGGGCAGGGTGCCTACGGAAGAACGGGAGACGAAGGCGAGCTGGATCGCCGGCCAGGCGCCGGCAAAGAAGCGCGACGGCTTCAGGCCGTGGCCGATGAGCAGCGCCGGGTAGACGACGAAGAGCACGATCGCAAGGCCGATATAGACAGCCGCGGCATACCAGCCGAGTTGCGCCAGCGTTTCCCAGCCATATTGGGCGACGGCGCGGCCGAGCAGGCCGATCGTGCCGATCGGAGTCAGGCGGATGACCCACCAGAGGATCTTGCGGACGATGGCGAGCAGCGACTGGTTGAAGGCGAGGAACGGCTTGGCGGCATCACCGACCTTCAGCGCAGCGGCACCGACGGCGATCGAAACGACGAGGATCTGCAAGACGTTGAAATTGAGCGAGGTGGTAGCACCCGTGTCGGTGACCTTGGTGCTGGCTTCGAGGCCGAGCACGTTGGCGGGCACCAGGCCCTTCAGGAAATCAAGCCACGAGCCGGAGTAGGAGGGCGCCTTGGCGGCTTCCTGCGAAACGGCAGAGCCGACGCCCGGCTGAAGGATCAGTCCGAGGGCGATGCCGATGACGACGGCAATCAGCGATGTGATCGCGAACCAGAGCAGCGTCTGCCAGACGAGTTTCGCGGCATTCTGCAGCGTCGCCAGATTGGCGATCGAGGCGACGATGGCGGTGAAGACGAGCGGCGGCACGAGGGCGCGCAAAAGCTGGACGAAGATCGAACCGATCGTCTGCAGGGTTACCGTCAGCCAGTTGGCGTTGCCGCTGGCATCGACGCCCATGTTGCGGGCGACGAGGCCGAGCAGCAGGCCGATCACCATGGCCGCGAGGACTTGAAAGCCGAAGGAGGCGTAAATCGATTTCGGGGGAGATTTGATGGTTGCTTGGGACACGTCTTCTACTCTCATTGGATGGCGGTGGCCGCATTTTTGGCAAAGGCCGCCGCAAGTGCCCAAAAAATAGTCGAGTGCCCGATTCAGGATAAGAAACCCTTTGGCTCGAAAACCACTCAGAGTAGAATAATTTCCCCGGTGCGATTGGCTGATTGTCCAGGCACCGCCCGGGTCTCGCGGAGCGACGGTATTTCGGCCGAAGCGGTATGCGCTGCGGCGATATCGCGCGTTCCAGGCTGTGGCCACAGCCGTGGAGAGTCCTCAGGATTGCTCGGCTCACCGCGCTCGCCTCGCAACAAGTCACGGCGCAACCAGCCTTTCTCTCCCAAGCTCTCAGTCCCCCGGTACACGGCGATTGATCTCGCTTTCTGCGCCTGCGTCGAAAATCTTTTCACTTGCCTCGGGCGCACGGGAAATACTCTTTCTCTATAAACATTATGGATAATGTAGCCTGTCTTTCTGGCAGCCAAGGTCGTGGGTCTGGTCGCAGACAGCCCTTCATCCGTGACTTGACGCCCAAGAATTTGCAGCGAGAAGAGGAGAGGATTGAGATGACACGCAGGATCAGGCTTGGAGCATTTCTTCCCGGTGGCGGACAGCATATCGCCGCCTGGCGCCACCCCGACCAGCCGGCCGACGGGGCGACCAGTTTCGAATTTCACAAGCAACTGGCGCTGACGGCGGAACGCGGTCTGTTCGACGCCTATTTCCTGGCAGATGGGCTGGCGATCGGCTTCGGCGGGGCGCGCGAGGGCGGAAACGCCCGGGTGGCGGGCTTCGAGCCGGTGACCCTGTTTTCGGCGCTGGCGCCGCTCACCACCCATCTCGGCTTCATCGCGACCTCGTCGACGACCTATGAAGAGCCCTACACCACGGCACGCAAATTCGCTTCGCTCGATCTCATTTCCGGCGGCCGCGCCGGATGGAATGTGGTGACGACAACGGGCGATGCGACGGCGCAGAACTTCAACCGCGAGACGCAGCTTCCGCATGCCGAACGCTATCGGCGCGCGGCCGAGCATGTCGACGTGGTCACGAAGCTCTGGGACAGCTTCGAGGACGATGCGTTCATTCGCGACAAGCAAACGGGCATCTTCTACGACCCGGCGAAGCTGCACGATACCGACCATCGCGGCGAACATTTCAAGGTGCGCGGCCCGCTCAACATCTCGCGCTCTCCGCAAGGGCATCCTGTCATCGTCCAGGCGGGCCAGTCCGACGACGGTCGCGGGCTGGCGGCCGCGACGGCTGAGGTGATCTTCACTGCGCACCAGCACATTGAGACGGCGCAGGAATTTTATCGCGACATCAAGGCACGTGCGCGCGGTCTCGGCCGCAACCCGGACCACATTCTGGTCATGCCCGGGGTCTCCCCCTTCGTCGGCAGAACGGAGGCCGAAGCGCGCGAAAAGTACGATCGCCTGACCTCGCTCATCGTCGAGGAGGATGGCATCGGCCTGCTCAATGGCCTGACCGGCGGCACGCTCGATCTCCATGGCTACGATCTCGATGGGCCGCTGCCGCCGGCACCGCCAACCGAGGGCATGAAGAGCCGGCAGGCGCTGATCCGCCAGATCGCCGACGAAAACAACTTCAGCATTCGCCAGCTCTATCAATGGATTGCGTCAGCGCGCGGCCACTACACGATCGTCGGAACGGCAGAACAGATCGCCGACACCCTGCAGGAGTGGTTCGAAAACGAAGCGGCCGATGGCTTCAACATCCTGCCGCCCTGGTTTCCGACGGCGCTTGACGACTTTGTCGAGCTGGTGGTCCCGGAACTGCAGCGTCGCGGCCTTTTCCGCACGGCCTATGAGGGTCGGACGCTCCGGGAAAATCTCGGTCTGCCCATTCCCGTCAACCGCTGGGCCGACGTGCGATCGGCCGTTCAGGCAGCAGAGTGAGGTGCGATCATGTCCTACGAACACGTCAACACGTCGCTTGCAGCGAGCTTTGGTCTCGGCCGCGCTGACGGTCAGGTCTCTACAGCCGTCCCGGCCATCGTTTCCCGCTGGCGCGCCCTGCTTGGCTCGATCGTCGCACGCTATGGTGTCGTACTCGGGTTTCTCGCCTTCTGGCAACTTTCCAGCACGCTTGGCTGGGTCAATCCAGCGGTCTTTCCGCCTCTCGATGTGATCCTGTCCACGCTGTGGGGCGGTCTTGCCAGCGGCGCGCTACTGGACGATATCGCCATCAGCCTGCAGCGATCGGGCATCGCCTTTGCGGCCGCTGTCGTAGTCGGCATCCCGCTCGGCCTGTTCATGGGCCAGGTACGGCTTGTCGAACAGGCGCTCGACCCGATCCTGCAGCTCTTTCGCCAGACCTCGGCCCTGGCGCTCTATCCGGTCTTCATCCTGCTGCTCGGCCTCGGCGAGACCTCAAAGGTTTTCGTGATCTTCTGGGCGACGCTGTTTCCGGTCCTGCTTTCGACGATCGGCGGCGTCAAAGAGGTCGACAAGAAGCTGATCGAGATGGCCCGAACCTACGGTGCCGGACCGCGCACCGTGTTCCGCCGCGTGGTGCTGCCTGCCTCGGTGCCGGCGATTTTCGTAGGCCTGCGCCTCTCGGCCACCACGGCGCTTCTGCTGTTGATCGCCGCCGAGATGATCGGCGCCAACAAGGGCATCGGCTTCCAGGTCATGAACGCCCAATACAACTTCCAGATCCCGCTGATGTTCGCGGCGATCCTGTTGCTCGCCCTGCTCGGGCTCGCCGCCAACGCGCTGCTCGTTCTGCTCCAGCGCAACCTCTGCCGCTGGTCGCAACCCAACGCCTGATCGTTTCTTTGCCAGATTTCTCCTTCGAAAGGATATCGATATGACCTTCCATGCCCGCAACCTTCTTCTGTCTGCTGCAATCACCCTCGGCCTTGTCGCACCGGCGGCCGCGGCCGATGACGTGAAGCTGCGCTATCTCGCGAGCCAGGGTGGCCTGTCGGCGCACGAGCTTGCCCAGGAACTCGGATACTTCGAGGGCACCGGCATCACGATCGAGAGCGTCGGCTACGCCACGGGCGGCCCGGCCTCGCTGATCGCGCTGGCCTCGGGCGACGTCGAGATCGGCGGTGCCGCGACGTCCGCCGTCCTGAATTCGATCATCAGCGGCAACGACTTCGTCGCCGCCTATCCCTCGAACGGCATCAATGACGAGGTGCAGTCGATCTTCTACGTGCTCGAAGACAGCCCCATCAAGAGCATCAAGGACATCGCCGGCAAGAGCATTGCCGTCAACACGCTGGGCGCCCATCTCGACTATACGATCCGCGAAGCCCTGCATTCGGTCGGGTTGCCGACAGACGCCGCCAACCAGGTTGTCGTCCCCGGTCCGCAGCTGGAGCAGGTTCTGCGCTCCGGCCAGGTGGATATTTCCGCTTTCGGCTACTGGCAGACGACCTTCGAAGGGGCAGCCCGCAAGAAGGGTGGCCTGCGTGCGATCTTCGACGACACCGATGTGCTCGGCGAGATTGCCGGAGGCTTCGTCGTGCTGCGCCGGGATTTCATCAAGGAACATCCGGAAGCCGCCAAGACCTTCGTCCTGCAGTCGGCCCGTGCGCTGGACTACGCGCGTGAGCATCCCGAGGAAACCAAGGAAATCCTCGCAAAGGCATTGCAGGCGCGTGGCGAAAATCCTGACATCGCCCAGTATTTCCGTGGCTACGGCGTGCGTGCGGGCGGCCTGCCCGTCGAGCGTGACCTTCAGTTCTGGATCGACGTTCTGGTGCGTGAAGGCAAGCTCAAGGAAGGCCAGCTGACGCCAAAGGACGTGCTCTTCGCCGTCGACGGCGCATCGGCCAGCAACTGAGGACCGGCCATGAGCGTTGCCCAGAACCTTCGTCGTGGAGAGGTGGCGATCCGCCATCTCTCCAAGTCCTACCGCCTGAACGGCGCGCCATTGCCCGTCCTCAGGGATATCAACCTCAACATCCGCTCAGGTGAGACGCTCGCGATCGTCGGCGCCAGCGGTTCCGGCAAGACGACCTTGCTGCGGGTTCTGGCAGGGCTCGAGGATCCGGATGCCGGAGAGGTGCTGATCGACGGCAAGCTGACGAAAGGCGTCGGCACCGACCGCGCGGTGATCTTCCAGGAGCCGAGGTTGCTGCCTTGGCTGACGGTGCTCGACAATGTCGGCTTCGGGCTGGAGACGCAGGGGCTCTCGCGCGGCGAGGCGAGGCACCGGGCACGACGCTATGTCCAGCTCGTCGGCCTGCAGCAGTTTGAAAGCGCCTATCCCCGGCAACTCTCCGGCGGCATGGCGCAGCGCGTCGGCATTGCTCGTGCGCTGGCGGTCCAGCCCGAAATCCTGCTGCTCGACGAGCCGCTCGGCGCGCTCGACGCCATGACAAAGATCAGCATGCAGCAGGAACTGGCACGGATCTGGCGGGATGAGGATGTGACGACCGTTCTCGTCACCCATGATCTCGAGGAGGCGATCTACCTCGCCGACCGTATCCTGATCCTGCCACGCGAGAAGGGTGGCGAACCAAGGCTGATCGAGATCGATCTGCCGCGACCCCGCGATCGCAGCGCGCCCGAATTTGTCCGCCACCGCGAAGAACTGCTCAATCTCTTCGGTCTGCATTGAGGCGGCGGCGGAACGGTTGCAGCGATCAGGCGTTTATCTCTCGGGCAGCATCCGACAGGAGGCGCAGCCTGCTGGGCCTCCTGCGCGGGGCCGGATGCGAAGCCGAGACAGGAGCAACGCTATGAGAGTTTCCAAGAGGATGTCATTCGCCGCAATCGTCTTTGCCTTGAGTGGGGCAGCTGGTCCGGTGCTGGCCAACGGCTTTTATACTGGTATCGATCCGCACAATCCGCCAGGCACCCAGAATAGGTTGATGTCGACGGGTCCGTATTATCTCGAGCCCGCACCTGGGCCTGTCTATGTGGAGCCGGCGCCAGGGGCGGTCTATGTCGATCCGATGCCAACAGGCAGTATCTATATGGATCCAGCGCCAGGCTACGTCTATCGCCCGCCGGCACGCACATTGGGCGACGCCCGCCAGCGCTACACGGGTGAGTATCAGAGCGGCGGCGAGGGCGACTACTATCTCGGTGTCGCGCATCCGCCACAGGTTCCTTAAGCCCGCTGCCGCGGATCCAACCGACAATGCTTAGAGGCGACGCGTGGTATAGCGATCTCACGCGTCTGTCGGTTGGCGCGTCTCCCGAATGGGGCCGCCTATTCGGGCAGGTCCAGCAGGCGGTAGCCTTCCACGAAGTGCTGCCGCATCGTCTCGTCCCGGAACGGTTGCGATGCGGCCCATTGGCCGATCGTGAAGTTCGGATTGTTCATCAAAAACAATTGCGCTTCGGTCCGTGCCTCGTCCAGGCGACCGAGCCGCGCCAGACTGGCAGCAAGCAGGCGGCGCGATGTCGCCCGGTAGGTTTCCGGGTGGCGCAAGGTCTGGACCGCGGCCTCGTAGTCGCGAATGGCGTATTGCGCTTGCCCAAGCATCCAGTAGTACCAGCCCGGCGGATGCGGGTTGAGTCGGAGCGCTTTGTGAACGTGTTCGATCGCTTGTGCCGGTCGACCACAAAGGACGATAAGGTCGGAGCGCATCGCCCAGGCGTCGGCATGGTTCGGATCAAGCGTCAGCGCCAGGTCGAATTCGGCGTCGGATTCCTCCCAGCGGCACTCGTGACCGAGAATGATGCCCAGGACCCAGCGGTTCCCGGCGTCGTTGGGGTCGAGCGCTACCGCATTCTGCGCCTCGCTGACGGCGCGTTGCCGATAGGGAACGATCGGCTGGTCCCAGAATTCCCAGCTCAGCCAGAGGTTCAGTGCCAGGAGCCGGTGCGCCTCAGCATAGTCCTGATCGAATGCGAGCGCCCGCTCGAGAAGAAAGATCGCCTCTCTGGCTGCCCCAGCGGTCTGCAGACCGAGCGTGCGCGCCCGGACGCAATAGTCATAGGCTTTCAGGTTCGATGGGCGGTTCCGGGCCGGTGCGTCAGTTAGGCGCCCGACCAGGGCCTCGACGATCCTGCTCGTCACTTCGTCCTGAACGGCGAACATATCCTCCAGGCTGCGATCAAACCTCTCCGCCCACAGGTGATCGCCCTGCAAGGCGTCGATCAGTTGGGCGTTGATGCGAACACGCCCGGCCGCCCGTCGGGCACTGCCTTCCAGCACGTAGCGAACGCCGAGTTCGCGCGCGATGCGGCGCACATCCTCATGCCGGCCCTTGTAGGCGAAAACCGAATTGCTGGCGATGACGAACAGCCCGCCGGCCCTGGAGAGGTCGGTGATCAGGTCTTCGGTCAAGCCGTCGACGAAGACCTCCTGCTCCGGCTCGTTGCTCATATTGGTGAAGGGAAGGACGGCGATGGAGGGCTTGATGGGCAACGGCAAGGAGGCCCTGGCGCCGCTGCCTTGGCTCAAGGTCGCCGTGCTGATGCGATAAAGAGAAACCGGCTCGACTATGTTCTTGATCGCGTGGGGGCCAAGCGCGTCGAAATCGCAAAAGAGGCGCCGCCGCACCTGGTCGTAAATGTTGCCGGAGACGTAGATTTCGCCGGGACCAGCCATGGTCTGAAGCCGCGCGGCGACAATGACGCCGTCGCCGTAGAGATCGCCGCTTTCGACGACGACATCGCCGAGATTGATGCCGACGCGCAGAAGAATTCGGCGGTCGTCGGCAAGGCCCTGATTGGCTGTTGCCATGCCCTTCTGAATGTCGATCGCACAGCTGACTGCATTCACGGCACTGGCAAACTCCACCAACACACCATCGCCCATCGTCTTGACGATGCGGCCGTTGTGCTCGCGGACAAGGGGATCGAGAATCTGCTTACGGCGTTCTTTCAACGCCGCAAGTGTACCGCCTTCGTCCAGTTCGACGAGGCGGCTGTAACCGACGACATCGGCAGCCACGATAGCGGCGAGACGCCGTTGAGCGCGTTCTTCAGCCATATCGCGCCCTTCCGCAGAATGGGGTGCACGGAATTGTAGGACGTCCGCCGGAAATGTCTATGAGGGAATGCTTATGGGCTCGATCGTCGGCAATCGGAGCTCCAATCGCGACAATCCTGCCTGCTTCCGCCGAGGCGGGCTGCCGGCCCTAGCGCCAGCCGAGAGCGGGTGCGACGTGCTTCAGGATCGCCTCGATCACATGGGCGTTGTAGTCGACGCCGAGCTGGTTCGGAACGGTCAACAGCAGCGTGTCGGCTTCCGCTATCGCTTCGTCCTTGGCCAATTGCTCTATGAGAACATGCGGTTCGGCGGCGTAGCTGCGTCCGAAGATCGCCCGCGTCTTGTCGTCGATGAAACCGATCTTGTCCTCGTGCTGGTTTCCGCCGCCGAAGTAGACGCGGTCGCGATCATCCACTAGCGCGAAGATGCTGCGGCTGACCGAAACGCGCGGCTCGCGCGTGTGACCAGCCGCCTTCCACGCTTCCCGGTAGGCGCGAATCTGGTCCGCCTGCTGGACATGGAACGGCAGGCCGGTCTCATCGTCCTTCAGCGTCGAGCTCTGCAGGTTCATGCCGAGTTTCGCAGCCCAGACAGCGGTGGCGTTTGAGCTGGCGCCCCACCAGATGCGCTCCCTAAGCCCTGCGGAGTGTGGTTCGACGCGCAGCAGGCCGGGAGGATTGGGGAACATCGGCCGCGGGTTGGGCGCAGCGAAACCTTCGCCGCGCAGGACGTCGAGCAGAACCTCTGCATGCCGTCTTGCCATGTCGCTTTCGGTTTCGCCTTCGGCCGGCTGGTAGCCGAAGTGGCGCCAGCCGTCGATTACCTGTTCCGGCGAGCCGCGGCTGATGCCAAGCTGCAGGCGTCCGCCGGCGATGAGGTCGGCGGCACCCGCATCCTCGGCCATGTAGAGCGGGTTTTCGTAGCGCATGTCGATGACGGCGGTGCCGATCTCGATCCGGCTGGTCTTGGCGCCGACCGCCGCCAGCAGCGGGAACGGCGAGGCGAGTTGGCGGGCGAAGTGATGGACGCGGAAATAGGCGCCGTCAGCGCCCAGTTCCTCGGCCGCGACGGCGAGATCGATCGACTGCAGCAATGCGTCGGCCGCGGATCGCGTCTGCGACTGGGGCGAAGGTGTCCAGTGTCCGAAGGAAAGAAAACCGATCTTCTTCATGCTCGTGCCGCCTGTCGAATGAAACCGACGGCTTCATCGCATGATTCCGGCTTTGGATACAGACGGCGTTCGGTGACTTCACCGTGAACGGCGACGCGCTCTGATGATGTTGCGCCGCCGTCGTGGTCGGGAGTGGGGGCCCCTCATCCCAACCGTAAAAGAGCGGTCTTCCGCTTTCACCGCACTTGCAGGCGCGCCTTCATGTTCGGGTGAAAGCGGCAGTAATAGTCGAAAGTGCCGGCCCTGGTGACGGTGAGCGTCGCCGTTTTTCCGGGTGGGATCACCACGTCGAAACCGTCCTTGGCCGTTGCCGTGTGCGCCATGACGTCCTTGTTCTGCCATTCGATCACGTCGCCGACGACAGCGCTGATCTCGGCGGGCGAAAAGACGAGCTTTTCGACCGTGACCCGGATGGTTTCGGCCCGCACCGGCGGTCCGGCCAGAATCAGGACCAGACCGCAAAGAGCACCAAGGCTCAGTTTCGAGATCACGGCGCAACCTACTTCATCATGGCAGCGACATGCTCGGCATGTTGCTGGTGGCCCTGAAACAGCTTGAGGCCGGTCTCCAGCAGATCCTTGAGTTCGGCGTTCTTCGCTGACGGGATCAGCAGGGTTTCGAGCGCGCCGTTGACCTGCTTGTGGTAGGCAACCTCGTTGGCAACATAGGCCTTGTCGAAGTCGGTGCCGCTCAGTTTCGCCAGCTTTTCGCGCTCTTGCGTGGCGGCCTTCGTCAGCGCGCGGCTGGTGTCGTTGTCCTCGGGCTTCACGTTGAGCTTCTTGACGAGATCGAGGGCCTGTTTGTTCACAGCCTCGTGGTCACGCAGCATGTCGTTGGCGAAGGCGATGACGTCCTTGTCCTTGGAAATCTTGAGAGCCTGCTTGGCCGCCTCGATGTCGATGACGCCGGCGGTGTAGGCAATATGGGCGATCTGGGGATCGGTGATCCCGCTGCCCGCCGCAAGGCTGGCGCCACTGATGAGGCAGGCGAGGGCGAGGGCGGAGGTCAGGCGGGCATACATCGGGAACTCCTCTCCGGCGGAGCGTTGCCGCCGGTCTCTGTGGATGACACCCATTGGATGCGCGCCACGGACGAAGGTTCCCGAAAATTTCACCCGACGAACCCGAGCCGGCTCATGACGGCCGCCGTCAGCCGTTCGCAGCGGCGACCGGCAAAGGGGAACGCATTCATCAGAACGGGTCCGATCTTGCGGTCGATATGCTGGCGCAGGAGCTGGCGGGCGCGGTGCAGGCGGCTTCTGACCGTCTCCGGCTTGATGCCAAGCAGGGCGGCGGTTTCCTCGACGCTCATGGCTTCAATGACGCGCGCGGTGAAGACCAGGCGAAACGCTTCCGGCAAAGCGTCCGTCGCCTCTTCCACCAGGCGCAGAATCTGCCGTTGGGCAAGGGCTCGCTCCGGATCCTCCGAGCTTGCCGCATTGGGAAAAGGCACGATGTCGGCGCTCGCCTGCTCGGTTGCCAGCGGAACTTCTCGTCGGGTGGACGACTTTCGCAGACGTCCGAGCGCCTCATTGAGCACCACGCGATGAAGCCAGGTGGCGAGGCTGGCGTCGCCGCGAAACGTTTCCAAGTGTTCGAAGGCGCGAAGATAGGCCTCCTGCACCACATCCTCGGCGACGCTGTCGTTGCGCACCACGGCGCGTGCGATGCGGAAGAGCCGCTGATTATACCGGCGCATGATGGTGCGGAACGCTTCGGGATCATTGGCGAGCGCACCCTGGGCGAGATCGTGGTCCGTCAAATGATCGGGGTCGAGCGCGAGCGGTGTTGTTTGCAAGAGAACATCCTTCATCATCCACCTCCAAACCACCGTTTGATGCGGATCCGGCAAAATCGTTCCCGATCGGTTGAAGGAAAGAATACCCGCTGCTGAGGGGGACGGATATTGAAAACGAGCGCCCGCTGTTTTCGGCACCTGCCGCGCGTAGTTTCGCCGGGTGAGGGCGAAGAATTCGGGCACTTTTGCCAGCGAAAGTTGGGGGCAAAGCCGCGCTTCGCGCGGAGGTACGCGTCGACGATATTTTTTTTATTGGCAAGGGAACTGTGGTTCCCGCTGGCGAGTTGGTGAAGCGGCGACCTGCGTGTGGAGGGGCGCACACCGAGGTCGCATCTTCGGACCAGGAGAGACGACTATGAAGCATCAATCGATTGAACAATTGCAAGCGCTCGCCGAAATCCGTCCCGCTCCCGTCATGACGAGAACGGAACGGCTCCAACGTTGGGCCGAACTCTTGGAAAGCAATCCCGATCGCCGGCTGGGCACGCTTTCCGGTACCGAACGTGCGACCGCTGCCGTTCGGCAAGCCATGCAGGTCAACGGTTCCCCCATGACCGTCGCATTCGAGGATCCGCAATTGCGGCTCGTGGGCCTTGCCGATGACAGCTACGGCGAAGCAAAACGGTTCTTTGAAATATCGGACCACCAACTGCACGACATCGTCTGCGATTGCAATTTCGGCAGCTCGGTACGTGCTGCCTATGCCGCCCGGCGGGTTCGCTCGGCCATCGGCCTCTGGCCGCGACTGAAGGCGCTCTTTAGCTGAGCTAGATCGGCCTCACCCCAGGGAAGCCAGGGCGCCAGCCGGAAGCTTCCCTCACCTCCCGTCTTTAATGCCGGCGACAGGACATGATCGTCGGAGGGGGTCGGTTGCGGTGAAATCGGGCAGCCAGTTATGGCGACCTTCGACCACCGGATTTGGCGCGAAACCGATCGAGTTGTCGATTGAATATGACAAAATGCTACCATAAGCTGTCCCTGTCCAATGACGGGGGCGCTCATGCGATATCTTGATGATGACGTCGTAAATCTCCGCCGTGCCGATGGCAGTCAAGGGCAGTATTACTGGGGCGACCGCTGCAACGTGCTCTCGACCGAAGGCAGTCGTATGCGTGTCGAAATCCTCGGCGCACGCGGAAAAATCGACGAAGGCTTCATCCGGGCCGAGACCAGGCTGCGCGACACGGGCTTGCTGCGGCTGTCGATGGTGGACGTGCAACAGGGCGATGGTCTCATTCTGGAGACCCCTGAAGGCAAGGTGATTTTCATCGATGGCGGTGACAACCAGCTCTTTGCCCGTCACGCCAACGCCCGCTTCCCGAATACGAGCGACACCGATCCACTGGTGGTCGATCTGATCCTGATCACCCATGGGGATGCCGACCATTTCGAGGGGTTGGTGGAACTGCGTAAGTCGGAGGCCGACAGCCGCCCGAGCAAGCGGATCTTCATCGCGCCGAGGCGGGTTTATCACAACGGTATCGTCAAACGGCCGAGCGAAGACGGCAATCAGAAACGGCGCAAGGATACTGAGCTGCTCGGGCAGACCGTAGCGGTGGACGAGCGTGTATTCATCGTCGGCCTCGTCGACGACCAGGCGGCCGTGCCGCGCGAAGAGAGGAATCGTCCCTTCAACAAATGGGTCGACACGCTTGCCGCCTGGGAGGGGCGGGTTCAGACGGTTACCGGCAACGGCATCGAGCGTCGACGGATCGACCACCTTTCCGCCGGCGCCTTCGACTTTCTTCAGGATGAGTCGATCGCCGTCGATATTCTCGGGCCAATCGTCGAGACTGTCGGCGGCCAGCCTGCGTTGCGCTTTCTGCGGTCGCCGCCCGACGACGCCAACTTGATGCTCGGCACTGTGGCGGCGAGCGGCCAGGGCGCCTATTCTGCGTCGCACACGATCAACGGCCACTCCATCAATTTTCGGCTGCGGTTCGGCAATGTGCGGTTCATGTTCACCGGGGACATGAACCAGGAAGCAAGCCAGCGCTTGCGCGAGGCCTTGCCGTCGGCCGCCCTGCGATCGGAAATCCTCAAGGCGCCTCATCATGGCTCTGCCGATTTCGACATGGAATTTCTCAAGGAAATCGGCGCCGTCGTTTCGCTGATTTCATCGGGAGATGAGAGTGAAGCCAAGGAATACATCCACCCTCGCGCAACGCTGATGGCGGCGCTTGGGAAAGCTGCGCGCACCACGCCGGCGATCATTTTCTGCACGGAGCTGGCCGCATTCTTCAAAACGCTGGGTTACGTGCAGGATCCGACTGACGCCAGCAAGAAAGTCTTCGCGTTCGAGCGCACGAATTTCGGGATTTCGCATGTGCGGACCGACGGCGAGCGGGTTCTCGCCTTTACCCATTCCGGCAAGAGGTTCATGAACGAGGCCTATCGCTTCAACGTATCGCCCACGGGCGATGTCGTTTTCGAAAAGAGCGTGGTCAAACGATCGGCGCCTGCAGCGCCGTAGGAGCGATCGTGTGCCTCTTCGCAAGGGGCGCTCGGAGTGGGTGACTCACGTCAGGTGCGACCCGGCGCGCAACGGACTATGTTATGATGCCTGCGCATCCGCTTTGATGGAGGTATCCATGAGCGTGACCTTTCCGAACGAAAGCCCCAGCTACCGCGATGCGCGCAACAGGTTGTTGCAACGGGAGGCAGCACTCAGGCGCGAAATGGAAAGCGTCGCCGCGGAAATCCGTGCACTCCCGCCGGGCGGGCATGTCCTTGAGGATTATGAATTCGACCATATTGATGAGACGGGCTCTGCGGCCAAGGTTCGGCTCTCCGAGCTGTTTCGACCGGGCACCAACACCCTGATCCTCTATCACTACATGTTTCCGCGCCATCGCTCCGATAGGCGCGCCGGACCGCGGAGCGGCCCGATCGCAGGTTGTGCTCTGGAGGATGGGCCGTGCCCCTCCTGTACCGCCCTGCTCGACAATTGGGAGGGCGCTGTGCGGCATGTCGAAGGCTTCGGCGTCAACATCGCCGCCGTCGCGAAGGCGCCGATCGAAAGGGTTTCCGCCTTCGCTGCCGACCGCGGCTGGCGGGATTTGAAGCTGCTTTCGGCCGCCAACAACAGCTTCAAGCGCGACTATCACGGTGAGAGCGAGGATGGGCAGCAGGTGCCGATCCTGACCATATTCCACAAGGATGACGACGGGCTGATCAGTCTGAGTTGGGCTTCCGAACTGTTGTTCGAGCCAGCCGATCCCGGGCAGGATCCGCGGCATCTCGGCACTGTCGAACCGATGTGGACCCTGCTCGACCTGACACCAGGCGGTCGGCCCGACGTCAACGAACAATTCGATGCCGAAACCTATCGGGCGGAGATGGACGAACGGCAAACCTAGCCCGAGGGAGTATATCGCTGCCTTCCCGACTTGCAGCATCATCCATTCAACGCCGGTGTCGCGCGGCTCGCCGGGGGTGGAGGGATGCAGTCGCGGGAGGAGAATTTCATGACATTGGCAGCAGTAACCCGGGCGCTGAGCGCGACCTCGGTCCTGGCGATCATGGTTTGCGCAGCGCAGCCGGTTTGGGCGGCGCCGGATCTGATCGTGCTGAACGGCGACGTGCGCACGGTCGATCAGAGTACGCCCAAGGCTCAGGCCTTCGCGGTCGAGAACGGCAAGTTCACTGCGATCGGCAGCAATGACGAGATCAAGGGGCTGGCCGACGCCGAAACAAAGGTGATTGACGCCGGCGGCAAGACCGTCACCCCGGGCTTCATCGACGGCCATACGCATCTCACGTCCGGCATGGACATGGTGACCGGTGTCGATCTCTCCTACATTCCGGACAAGAAGACCTGGCTCGAAAAGATCAAGGAAGCCGATGCGCGCCTGCCCAAGGGCGTCTGGCTGATGGGCGGCGGTTGGGATTACACGCTCGGCGAAGGCAAGCTACCGACCAAGGAGGATCTCGATGCCGTGGTGCCGGATCGCGTCGTCATCCTGCGCGACATCGATTTCCATTCCTACTGGGTCAATTCCAAGGCGCTCGAAGTGGGCGGCGTGACCGCGACGTCCAAGGTCGAGGAGGGCGGCGAAGTCGTGCTCAACGACAAGGGCGAGCCGAGCGGCATTCTGCTCGAGAGCGCTGGCGACCTCGTCGAGAAACATCGGCCGGCGGTCGCCGATGCGGAACGGCGCGGGGCCCTGCTGCAGACGATGAAATTTGCCAACAGCCTCGGCATCACCGGCGTCAACGACATGTCCGATCTCGCCGCCGTGCACGACTATGCCGCGATCCTCGCCGAAAAGAAGATGCCGCTTCGCGTCTGGTACGGCTTCTTCGAGGGTGACCCGAAGAAGATCGCCGCCGCCGTGAAGGATCGCGACGAGGTCGACAAGGTCGCCGCGGATTCCGGCGAGCAGGAGAAGAAGGGGCCGATGCTCAAGCTCGGTTACACCAAGTCGGTGATCGACGGCGTGCTCTCGACGCGTACCGCCTACATGCATGAGGACTATTCCGACCAGCACGGCTGGAAGGGCAAGCCGTTCGAAACCAAGGAGCAGCTTGCAGCCGCGATCAAGGCCTCCAACGAAAACGGCTTCCCGACGGCGGTGCATGCGATCGGCGACGGTGGCGTCAGCCTCGTGCTCGATGCCTTTGCCGAAGCCTCCGTGCCGCGACCGCAGCCGAACCGCATCGAACATATCGAGGTCGTCGAGACCAAGGACATCCAGCGCTTCAAGGAGCTGGGCGTCGTTGCCTCGATGCAGCCGAACCATGCGACCGGCACGATCGGCAAATACATCACCGAGCGCATCGGTACCGAACGCGAGCCGCGGGCCTATGTCTGGCATTCGATGCTCGACGCCGGTGTGCCGCTGGTGTTCGGCTCGGACTGGCCGACCTCGCCCTTGAGCCCTCTGACCCAGATCAACGACGCCGTCTTCCGCGAGAGCCCGTTCGGGCTCGGTGATGGTCCGTGGCACCCGGAACAGGCTGTCAGCTTCGACCAGGCGCTGCACGGCCTCACGCAAGCCGGTGCCGACATGACGCCCTGGGGCGCTCAGATCGGCTCGATCAGTGTCGGCAAATGGGCGGATTTCGTGGTGATCGACGGCACGCTACCGGATCCGCTCGATCGTTCCATCCGGGAGCGCAAGGTTGAGGCGACCTATCTCGCCGGAAGCGAGGTCTATCGCCAGCCGTAAGTCTCGAGCGGAGGAACCCATTGCCATTGTCGATCGCCTACGGGAAGCGACAACTGCCTGTCTTCCGGTAATCTAGATCACTATCGGCCGGTGCCTGTGGCGCCGGCCGATTTGGCATGAACGGTGCCGGTCCATGCCGTGTTTTGAGGGAGCCTGCCCTTCCTTCCGGCCACGCCGCCTCCCTTTTCTGATCCGATTACCGGCTCCCACGAAAACGAGTTTTCGGGGCCTTTCGGTGTCGATTACGGATCTTTTCACGCAGTCGCGTGCTTATGGCGTGTTGCTCCATAATATTGATTTTAAATCATAAATCGTCTCTTGTTTCGCTTCGCAACCAAAATTCAGCACTCGCAAATATAATTCCTATTGCGTGATCTGAGATCACACTATACGTTCCAAAAAAATGTCGGAGGACGGACGTGGTTGCGGAATCGCCATGCTGCGGCGAGCGCTCGACTTCGTCGGGAGGAAACATGAAAAACACCACGATATCCGATGACTGTGCGGTCGATATCCGCGCCGTACGCAAAGCCTACGGGGCGGGGGAGAGCGCCTTCGTCGCGCTCGACAACGCAACCGTCTCGGTTCGGGAAAACGAGTTCTTCACGCTTCTCGGTCCATCCGGCTGCGGCAAGACGACGTTGCTGCGCATGATCGCCGGTTTCGACTATCCGACGAGCGGCGAAATCCTGCTCAATGGTTCGGATATCACCAGCCTGCCGCCATTCCAGCGGCCGGTAAACACCGTCTTCCAGAACTATGCGCTGTTTCCGCATATGACGGTGGCCGAGAACGTGGCTTTCGGCCTGGAAGCGCTCGGCAAGCCCCGCACCGAGGTCAAGGCGCGGGTGGCGGAAATGCTGCGGCTCGTGCAACTGGAGCATCTGGCCGGGCGCCGCACAAACCAGATGTCGGGCGGCCAGCAGCAGCGTGTCGCGCTGGCAAGGGCGCTGGCGCCGCAGCCGAAGGTGCTGCTGCTCGACGAGCCGCTATCGGCGCTGGACTACAAGCTGCGCAAGGAGATGCAGTCCGAGTTGAAGCGGTTGCAGTACGAGACCGGCATCACCTTCATCTTTGTCACCCACGACCAGGAGGAGGCGCTGACCATGTCCGATCGCATCGCGGTGATGTCGGCCGGTCGCATCCTGCAGATCGGCACCCCGCGCGAGATCTACAACAGGCCGGCGGATCGGTTCGTCGCAAGCTTCATCGGCGAGACGAACTTCCTCACCGGAGCGCTTCACGGTGTCGCCAACGGTAAGGCAAAGGTTACGTTGAAATCCGGCCAATCGGTCGTCGTCAACGCTGCGTCGGACGCGCCGGCATCCGGCGACGTGACCTTCATCGTCCGGCCCGAGCACGCCAGCGTCGTCGAAGGCTCAGGTGATCTTAGGGGCATAGTCGAGAAGGTCGTTTATTTCGGCACCCATACGCATCTCCATCTGCGCCTGAGTGGTGGAGAAGCCTTTACGGTGCGGCAACAGAACGGTTCCGTTTCAGGCAGCGCTGTCGAGGCGGGCCAAGCGGTGGCCGTGGCGATTGCCGAGGGAGCAGCACAGGTCGTGAGGGCTTGAGACCCATGACCAGCGCCAACGATCTCACGACGAAACTGGAAGCCGTCGACGCGCGCAGACGCTGGCTTCTTGCCTCGCCCGCATTGCTGACGATCTTTCTCGCGGCCATCGGCCCGCTGTTCATCGTGCTCGCCTATTCGTTCCTGACGCCGGGCGATTACGGCGACGTCAAATGGCAGTTCTCACCCGACGCCTGGATCGGCGTGTTCTTCGAGCGCGACATCTTCGATGACACGTTGTCGCTCGCGACCGCCCATGTCGATATCTTCTGGCGCTCGGTGAAGCTCGCCTTGATCACGACGGTGGCAACGCTCTTCTTCGGCTTTCCGACCGCCTATTTCATGGCGACGCGCAACGAGCGAAGCCGCGATCTCTGGCAGTTCCTGATCACCATTCCGTTCTGGACCAACCTTCTGATCCGGACGCTCGCGATCCTGCAGATCATCCGCAACGAAGGCATCCTGAATACGGCTCTGATCAAGCTCGGCATGATCCAGGAACCCATCCAGATCCTCTTCACCGACACGGCCATCCTGATCGGCATGGTCTATGTCTACCTGCCGCTGATGGTGCTGCCGATCTATGCCAGCCTCGAGCGGCTCGATTTCCGCCTGGTCGAAGCGGGCTACGATCTCTACGCCACACGCTGGCGCGTGTTGCGCAAGATCATCCTGCCGCTCGCCAAGCCGGGCATCATCGCCGGCTCGATCCTCGTCTTCATCCCGGCGATCGGCGCCTTCGTTTCGCCGAGCGTTCTCGGCGGCGGCAAGAACATGATGTTCTCCAACCTGATCGAACTGCAGTTCGGCCAGGGGCGGAACTGGCCGCTCGGCTCGGCGCTTTCGATTACCGTGATGATCGTCGTGATGGCGGCGCTGCTCGTCTACGTGCGCAATAACTCGGCGAAGGATGAACGCCATGCGTAAGGGCTTTTCCGTCCGCCATCAGCCCGGCTTCACGGCCATTGCAATCGCCTGCTTTGCGCTGCTCTACCTGCCGGTCGTCACCTTGGTGGTCTACGCCTTCAACAGCGCGCCTTCGGTGGCGGCCTGGGGTGGCTTCTCGCTGCACTGGTTTGAGGTCGCCCTGACGAACAGCGACGTCATCGACGCGTCGGTCCGCTCCTTCCAGATCGCGACTGTCGCGGCGACTTTGGCCACCGTCTTCGCCACCATGGCGGCGCTGGCGACGACGCGGACGCGGCGCTACCGGGGTCAGACCTTCATCTATGCCTTCATCAACCAGCCTCTGATGGTTCCGGAAATCGTCACGGCGGTTGCGTTGCTCATCATCGTCGCGCAACTGAAGGCCGTCACCGGCTATTCCGGGCTCGGCTACCTGATCGCCGCACATACGGCGTTCTGCATCCCCTTTGCCTATCTGCCGATCCGTGCCCGGCTCGAGAACATGGATCTGAGCCTCGAGCGGGCGGCGGCCGATCTCTACGCCAAGCCGCTCTACACGTTCCGCCGGGTGACGCTGCCCCTGCTCTGGCCGGGCATCCTCGGCGCCTTCATGCTCGCCTTCGTGCTCTCGCTCGACGACGTCGTCATCACCGAATTCGTGAAGTCCGGCGGCCAGGACACGCTGCCCACCTACATGCTCGGCCAGATCCGCCGCGGCATCACGCCTGAAATGAATGCGATTTCGACGGCCTTCCTGCTGCTGTCGGTCGTCATCGTCACGCTGTTTTTCGTCGTCAGCCGAAAACGCACCTGATCAAAATGGGAGGAACCAAATGATACGTGCAAACCGCATGACCCTTCTGCTTGCCGCACTCATCGCCTCGACGGGCATTGCGCATGCCGAAGGCGAACTGAACATCTACAACTGGGGCAACTACACCAGCCCGGAGATGGTCAAGAAGTTCGAGCAGGCGTTCGACGTCAAGGTCACCGTCACCGACTATGACTCGAGTGACACCGCGCTTGCCAAGGCAAGGCAGGGCGGCTCCGGCTATGACGTCGTCGTCGTCAACCAGGTCTATGTGCCGATCTGGGTGAAGGAAGGGCTCTTGATGGAGCTCGACCCAGGCCAGATGGAGAACTTCAAGAACGTTGCGCCCGAATGGGTGAATGCCGACTTCGACCCCGGCCGTAAATATACGGTTCCGTGGGCCGTCGGCACCACCGGCGTCGTGGTCAATGGTGACGCCTACAAGGGCGATGCCGACAGCTGGAGCATCGTCTTCAATCCGCCGGAAGAACTGAAGGGCAAGGTCAATGTCGTGCCGGAGCTGAACGACGTGATGGCTGCCGCCATCCAGTATGTCGGCGGCGAACAGTGCACGGCCGACAAGGCGGTGCTGAAGAAGGTCCGCGATGTGCTTGTCAATGCCAAGGCGGACTGGATCGCCATGGAATACAACACCATCGAGAAAATGGCGGCCGGCGACTTCAAGGCCACCCTTGCCTGGAACGGCGCCGGCTTCCGCGCGCGGATGAAAAACCCGGCGATCAGCTTCCACTACCCCAGGGAAGGCTACGGTGTCTGGAGTGACAACGCGGCGGTGCTGAAGGACGCCAAAAACGTCGACAACGCCAAGCTGTTCATCAACTTCGTCATGGATCCCGAGAACGCCGCGATGAACTCGGCCTTCCATGGCTATGCCAACGGCATCGCAGGCTCCGAAAAGTTCATGCCCGACACCATGAAGAACGCGCCGGAAATCGTGATCCCGGCGGAGCGCCGGGAAGGTGGGCAATTGCAGCGCCTCTGCTCGCCGGAGGCGCAAGACCTCTACAAGCGGATCTGGACCGATCTTCGCAAGTAGGCGCGCTTCAGCCTCTGATTTCAGTGCCGGCGGCCCTGTCGCCGGCGCTGCTCGCCAGCGCCGCCATCGCTCCCGCCTGACGGTTCGTCCGGTGCAGGTGCCGTGCGCTGCGTCGATCCATTCAAGAAAGGACATATCCATGACCGGCAAGACCGCGTTCAGCGAAAGATACGGCTTCCGCCGCGACCAGGTAACGCTCGCCAATTGGCGCACGGCGCCCTTCAGCCGTTGGGCGTTCCAGAACGTCGGCGAGCTGGTGCCGAGCGCCCCGGTCGTGGCCGCCTCTACCGCTCCCACGGAAGAGCTGCGTGATTTGTCGTGGCTGCTTTCGGAGACGGTGTCGCTGCCAAGTGGCGAGAAGCGGATCGGCGACTTTCTTGACGGCTCCTATGCGGACGCGCTGACGATCATGAAGCGCGGCAAATTCATCGGCGACTGGGTGGCGCCGACCATGAACTTCGGCGAGAAGCACATCGCCTTTTCCATCAGCAAGTCGATGGTCGCGATCGTCGCCGGCATCCTTGAGGACGAGGGCCTGCTGGACCCGAACGCACCCATTATCGACTACCTTCCGGAAACCGCGGGCTCGGCCTATGCGGATGCCACCGTCCGGCATGTGCTCGACATGACGGTCAGTCTCGACATCGAGGAAGCCTATCTCGATCCGGAAAGCGCTTTCGGCCGCTACAGGCGCGCGATGCTCTGGAACCCTGGTGGCGGCGACGAGGGGCTGTTCGAATTCCTCTGCACGCTGAAGCGGCTGCCGACGCCGCACGGCGAGGTTTTCCGCTATCGCTCGCCCAACACCGACCTGCTCGGCATCCTGCTCGAGCGCGTGTCCGGCAGGCGCATCGCCGATCTGATGCGGGAAAAGCTTTGGACGCCGCTTGGCACCACCGGCGAAATCGCGATCACGGTCGATCGCGAGGGAACCAGTCGCGCTTCGGCTGGAATATCCCTGACGCCACGGGATCTTGCGCGCGTCGGCGAGATGATGCGCAACGGCGGCATGGCGCGCGGTCGGCGCGTCGTTTCGGAAAGCTGGGTCGAAGACACGCTCACCAAGGGCAGCCATGAGGCGTGGCAACGCAGCGATTTTGCGCCGCTGTTCCCGAAGGGGCGCTACCGCAACAAATGGTATCAGACCGGCGAGGGCAGCTTCTGCGGCATCGGCATCCATGGCCAATGGCTCTTCGTTGATCCCAAAAACGAACTGGTCGTTGTCAGAATGTCGTGCCAGCCGGATCCGGTGATGGAGGCATTTGACTACGACAACATCGCGTTCATGAAGGCTTTGGGAAAGCTGCTCTGACGCGCCTCGAGCATCCGGAAGGTCTTGCGCTGATGTCGCGGAATCTCCTACCAAGATAAACTCTCTCTTTTAGCGCTGCGCTCCCAATGCAGCCCCAGGTTTCGAGCATGGCGACGAAGAAGACACCAAAAATCACCAGCATCGAAACACCGGTTCCGATGTATGAGCAGGTCTATCAGCAGATCGTGCAGGCGTTGATGGCCGGGCATTTCGAACCGGGCCAGAAGCTCACCTATCGCAAGGTTGCCGAGCAGTTCGGGACGAGCCCGATGCCGGTGCGCACCGCCTTTCAGCGGCTGCAGGCATTGAAGGGCCTCGAACTTCTGCCGAACGGCAGCGTCGAGGTGCCGCTCTTGACCGTCAAATCCTTCGTCAGCCTGACGGAGGCGCGCATCGCCATCGAAGGCACGGCAACGGAACTCGCGGCGAGCCGCCTCAACGGCAACAACCTGCGCACCGTGCGCCACCACTGCAATCAGCGTACTGCAGCGGCGAAGGCGGGTGACATCGACCGCTATCTGCAGGCGAACTTCGACTTCAAGTTCTCGATCTACCGCCACTGCGGCAACGAGCACCTGATCTACATCATCGAAATGCTCTGGCTCCAGGCGGGACCGTTTTTGCGCAAGCTCGTCGAGGGAACGCCGTTTACCGCGACCGAAGTGCTGGACGTCGATTTTCACGACAAGATCGTAGCGGCTCTCGAGGCGAAAGACCCGCAGCGGGCACGCGAGGCCGTTGCCCACGATATCCGCGATGCCGCAGACTACATGCTCAAATACGCGAGGTTCCTCTCGGACGAGGACGTACGGCCGGCCACATAAACGGACTGGATTTCGTTCACGCCTGCCCTAGCTTAGTGCATGAAAATGCATAATAATCGCGCTTCACTTGGATCTTTATCAAGGTAAGGGCGGACCTTGCATGGCTTTGGACTCGTTGGATGTGAGGCTGCTGCGCATCTACGTCACGATCGTGGAGGCGGGCGGTTTTGCGGCTGCGCAGGGAGAGCTCAATCTCTCGCTCTCGACGATTTCCAACCATATCTCCGCGCTGGAGAGCCGGCTCGGCCTAACGCTCTGCCAGCGCGGCCGGTCCGGCTTTCGCCTCACGGAAGAAGGGCGCGCCGTCTACGAGGAGGCCAAGCGCCTCTTCGGCTCGATCGACCAGTTCGACATCCGCATGAAGGGGTTGCAGCATCAGTTGAACGGTACGCTCTCCGTCGGCCTCATCGACAACACGCTGTCTGACCCGTCTTCCCGTCTCAACCGCGTCTTTGCCCGGATGACGGACGAGGCACCGGAAGTGGCGCTTTCGATCGTCACGCGGCCGCCGCATGAACTGCTGCGCGATGTGATAACAGGAGAGCTCCACATCGCGATCGCCAGTTTTCCGCGCACGACGCTGGGGCTGGAATATGTCGATCTCTACGAGGAGACGCAACGCTTCTATTGCGGCGCGGAGCACCCGTTGTTTTCCCGTGACGACAGCGAGATCGAGATCGACGATATCCGGTCCTACAATCTGATCGGCCGCTCCTACTGGAACGCCCGTGACCTCAAGATTTTCTCGATCGCCAATCCGCGCGCGACGGTCAGCGACATGGAAGCAGAGGCGCGGCTGATCCTCTCCGGTCGCTACCTCGGCTATCTGCCCGACCATTTCGCCAGCCGTTATGTGAACGAGGGTTTGCTGCGGCCGATCCGCCCGGATCTCTTCAGCTACAAGGCGCCGTTCCAGGCGGCCTTCGACAAGACGCGTGCAAAGTCGGGTCTGATCCCGTTTTTCGTGAAGCTGCTCGTTAGTGAATTCGGCGTTTCGCAGACCGGACGAGGCGCGTCTCGTTTGCGTGCAGGTCGATAAGCCCTTCAATCCTGACCGGCCCAGTGCCAGCTCGCGAAAACAAAGGCAGGGCCGGTATCTCGGCTCTGCCTTTGTCAAACGATAGGTGCCTTTTGGCGAGAGGCGTCAGCTTAGAGGGAAACCCATCGCCGAAACCATTTTCAGCCAGGGCTTGCGCCAGCCGCCGGACTTGTCCGCCGTATCGAGCGCATACATGGTGACCTGCGCACCGAGCCAGCGGAACGGTTCCGGCGGAATAGCGTTCGGCAGGCTGGTGGCGAAATCCAGCCGGCTCTCCGGCGTCTTCGAACCGTCGAGAATGTCGAGCGCGATACGCGCGCCGAAGCGGGAGGCCGAAACGCCGAAACCGGAATAGCCGCCTGCATAGACGACCTTCTCGCCGTAGTAGCGCTGGAAGTGCACCGCCATGCGGGTACTGAGATCGATCGGCCCGCTCCAGGCATGGGTGAAGCGCAGGCCTTCGAGCTGCGGGAACGTGTCGAAGAAGGCGGATGCCAGGGGCTTGTAGGTTTCGAGTTCCTTGTCGACCGAAGGGAAGGGGTTGCCGGCAAAGGCGTAAGCCAGACGACCGCCGAAGATGATCCGGTTGTCCTTGGTGAGCCGCATGTAGTTCATCTGCGTGCGGGTGTCGTAGACGCCCTGACGGTGGCTCCAGCCGATCGACGCCATACGCTCTGCTGACAGGGGCTCCGTTGCCAGCACCCGGTCGCGAACGGCGACGACCCGGTGCTTGATCTTTTTGTGGCCCGAGGCAAAGGCATTGGTGGCGAGAAGAACCTTGGGCGCGGTGACGCTGCCCGAAGGCGTCGTAGCCTTCATCCGGTCGCCAAGATCTTCAAGGCCGGTCAGTTCGGTGTTCTCGAAGATCTCAACGCCGAGGGTGAGCGCAACCCGCTTCAGCCCGAAGGCAAGCAGCGCCGGATGCACCGTGCCGCAGATGTGCTTCGACCAGACACCGGCCTTGTAGCGTGGCGAATTGATTTCGCTGCGGACGGCGCCCTGGTCGAGGAAGACGGCCTGGTGGCCATATTTGAGATGGAGTTCGTGCTCTTCGTGCAGCGCTTCGATATGGGCATCGTCGACGGCTACTGTCAGCTCTCCACCCCATTCGGCGTGACAGTCGACGGCGTGTTCCTCGAGGGTCTGCAGGAAGCCGTGCATGTTTTCCTGGCCAAGCCGCTCGAGCGCGGCGATGTCCTTGGGGAAGATGCGCACGGCATTCGAAAGTCCGTGCATGACCGACGTCGAGACGACGCCGCCCGGCCGGCCCGAAGCGCCGTTGGCGACCGAACCCTTTTCGATCAGCACGACGTCGATTTCGGGCTGGCGCTGTTTCGCCTGGATGGCTCCCCACAACCCGGTAAAGCCGCCGCCGACGACGAGCAGGTCAGCCTTCAGATGGCGCGTCAGTCGCTCTCGCGGCTCGGGCGCGTCCGGCCGGTCGAGCCAGAAGGGCGTCATCGTCACATCTGCAAGGGCTTTGCTTCTTACCTTGGTCATGGAGACGCCTCACATCACTTCGCGGCTGGTGCGGTGTAGAGGACGTAGACCTTGCGCATCGTCTCGAGCACTTCGAAACGCACCTCGACGCCGGCAGGCAGGACATAGCTTTCGCCGGCCTCGAAGGTCTCGATGGAACCGTCCGGGTTGGTGATTGCGACCTTGCCCGAGAGGATCACACTGTATTCGCTGCCATCGGGGTAGGAGAGCATTTCCGCGTAGGGCGTCGACTGCCAGGTGCCGATCACGACGGCTTTGTCGGGGCTTTCGAAATGAACATCGCCGAGTTCGTCTGCAAAACCGGACAGGATCGCCTCCGGCGGGACGACGCTGCATTTTTCAAGCTCGCGCAGGCCGACACCGTTGCGCCCGAGTTTGATGACCTTCGACATGTTCACTCCAGTTCAGAAAGACGAGCGGCAAGTACATCGGCCGCCCTTCAAGGTTTCGTTGCTTTATTTTCGCGCAAAGCAGCCTGGTGCCTGAGACCAATGTGTCGTCTCGACAGTCACATGCCGTCTTGCGTGCCGCCGATCTACTATGGGGCTTGCCCCATTTTTCTAGGCGCCCGGGTCAATGTCCGGAATACGCCTTAGGGCTAGGTTTGGAGGACGAGAGCCCGGCTCAGGGGCGGCGTCAGCCCTTGCGGAGCCTGGCTTTCGCTGCCGATGTCGTTGTTTTGGTTGCTCAAATGATAGTTTTGGATTTCCCGTAGTGAAAATCCGTTACTTGCGACGCACTAAACCTTCGCCTAATCTGCGCCTGGAGGAGAACAACATGAACAACGATACGATCGTCAAAGTCTGCGCGGCGACGCAGCGGGTGCCCGGTGTGGGTGATCTGGCGCTATCTCTGATGGAGGGGGTCGGCCGTTCGGATTTCCAGGATCGTCTGGCGCAGTCGCTCAAGCGACACATCGCAATCGATGCCGGTCTGATGCTCCTGTATCGGCGAAACGCAGCGCCGAAGATCCTGTTCAACGACTGGCGTACGGACAGGGGCCTGTCCGATATTCGAGCCTACCTGCAGGGCCCGTATCGGCTCGACCCGTTCTACCGGCTGGCGCTCGACAACGGCGACGATGGTCTTTATCGCCTGAGGCAGATCGATCCGTCCTTCGACCGGTCGCAATATTACCGCGACTACTACCGCCACTCGGGCCTGCACGACGAATTCAACGTCTTCATCGGAATCGATGCCGACACGAAGATCGCGATCTCGCTGGCGCGACGCCACTCCCACGCGGCCTTCAGCGGAGAAGACCAGGATTTCCTGCAGAGCGCGGCGCCGCTGCTCAGCATGGCCGTGCTCCGGCATTATCGCGACCTCAGGCCCGAGAGCCTCGGCGATGACGGCTCGCCGCTCCAGAGCGCATTGGCGCAGGCAATCCGGAACTTTGGCCGCAGCCTGCTCACCGATCGCGAATGCCAGGTCGCGCAGATGATCCTGCGCGGATATTCGGTCAAGGGGGCCGCTGAAAAGCTCGGCATCTCACCGGCGACCGTCAAGCTGCACCGCCGCAACCTCTATGCCAAGCTCGACATCAGCTCGCAAACCGCGCTGTTCTCGCTATTCATCGATGCGGTATCGTCGGCGAGCAATGCCTTCGAAGATCCGCTGGCGACCTATCTCGCGCCGGGTGGCGCGCTTCTGCCACACTGATCCAAGGCGTTGAAACGGCGCAATTCCAGGAGAGACGTTTCCTGGAATTGCCCTTTCTGGTCAGGCTGTGGTGGCTCGCTGTTCCGAGCGTCGCGAGACCAGTTGTGCGGCCACCAGTCCCAAAACCACGATGCCGAGAATGATCGTCGAGATCGCATTGATTTCCGGCGTCACGCCGAACTTGATTTGCGAATAGATCTTCATCGGCAGGGTCGATGCGCCCGGGCCGGTCGTGAAGCTTGAGATGACCAGATCATCCAGCGACAGGGTGAAGGACAGTAGCCAGGCGGAGACGATTGCCGGGACCATGTTCGGTAAGGCAACGCTGACGAATGCTTTGGCCGGCGGGCAGCCGAGATCGCGGGCCGCTTCTTCCAGCGACGGGTCGAGCTCGACCAGCCGCGATTGCAGCACGACGGTCGCAAAGCAGAGCGTGAAGGTCGTGTGCGCCAGCGTGATGGTGAGCGGCCCGCGATCAATCCCGAGCGTTACGAACATCAAGAGCATCGAGACGGCCATCACCACTTCCGGCATGACCATGGGCGCAAGCAGCATGCCGTTGAACAGTGCCCGGCCGCGGAAACGACGCAGCCGCACCATCACAACGGCCGCGAGCGTCCCGAGAATGGTTGCTGCCGTTGCCGAGACCGCAGCGACCAGGAAGCTGACTTTCGCACCTTCAATGATCGAGGGGTTGTTGAGAACGGTTGCATACCATTGAGTCGAGAAGCCGCCCCAGACCGTCACGAGCTTCGAGCCGTTGAAGCTGTAGATGACGAGAACGACGATCGGCAGATAGAGGAAGGCGAGGCCGAACAGGATCGAGAGCCGATTGAACCAGCTTGGTTTTGTCATGGCCAGCTCCTCAGGTTCGTTCGCGCGACTGGCGCGATTGGAAATAGACGATCGGCACGACCAGCAACGCGAGGAGCACGATCGTCACGGCGGCGGCCATCGGCCAGTCGCGATTGTTGAAGAATTCGAGCCAGATGGCGCGGCCGATCATCTGGGTATCGGCGCCACCTAAGAGATCCGGGATGACGAACTCGCCGACGACGGGGATGAAGACCAGCGCGCAGCCGGCCAAGACACCGGGCAGGCTCAAGGGGAAGGTGACCCGCCAGAAGGCCGAGATGCGGGAGCAGCCGATATCGCGCGCCGCCTCGATCAGGGTGCGGTCCGCGCTGCTCAAAGTTGAGTAGATCGGAAGCACCATGAAGGGCAGGTAGGTGTAGATGATGCCGATATAGATCGCCGTCTCGGTGTTGAGGATGCGCAGCGGTTCGCTGATCAGGCCGACCTTCAAAAGCAACGCGTTCAGGAGACCGTCGTTCCTGAGGATGCTCATCCAGGAATAGACTCGGATCAGCATCGAGCTCCAGAACGGAACGATCACCAGGAAGACCAGGAGAGAGCGGGAGGATGGCGAACAGGACGCAATGCCATAGGCGAGCGGATAGGCGATGAAGAGCATGGCGGCGGTCGAAATCGCCGCAACCTTGAGGCTCGTCAGATAGGCCAGAAGATAGGTGTCGTCGGTGAGAACATAGAGGAAGTTCTCGAAGTTGAGGCGGAGGTTCAGGATCGAGCCGTCCCATGCCGTCAGCGGCTCGAAGGGCGGCATGCCGAGCCGCACGGTCGAGAGGCTGATGCCCGCAACCAGCGCGAAGGGTGCCAGGAAGAGCACCAGAAGCCAGGCATAGGGGATGGCGATCAGAAGACGCTTGCCCCAGTTCGTCTTTGTGGAAGGTGTCGCTGCCGTGAGCATGGGAACCTCCTATTCGGCCAAGAGCCGGCTTGCCTGCGGCGACCAGCTCGCAAACACCCGATCGCCGACGCCGAGATCGCTCTCGGCTCCGAGATTGACCCGGCGTGCGTCGAGCGTCGCACCAGACTTCAGCCGGACGCGGTAGTGCCGCTCGACACCGGTATAGGTGAGCTGTTCAACCGTGCCTTCGAGACCACTGCCCGAAGTCGCGAGTTCCACCCGCTCGGGGCGGACCGAGACCCAGAACGGCGCATCGAGCGCGACGCGGTCGGTAAAGGCCGCATGCAGTCGGCCGCCGGCTTCGTCGCTGTCGATCTGCAGCTCGCTGCCACTGCGATCCGCTCGGCTACCGGCAAACACGTTCGTTTCGCCAAGGAACTTGGCGACATAGCGGGACTGCGGCGTTTCGTAGACTTCCGAAGGCGAGCCGACCTGCAGCACCTGCCCCTGCTTCATGATGGCGATGCGGGTGGAGACCGTCATCGCCTCGTGCTGATCGTGGGTGACGATGATGAAGGTGAGGCCGAGCTCCCGTTGCAGGCGAACGAGTTCGAGTTGCGTTTCGGTGCGCAGGTTTTTGTCGAGCGCCCCGAGCGGCTCGTCGAGCAGCAGAACCTTCGGCCGTTTGACCAGCGCACGGGCGAGCGCCACGCGCTGACGCTGGCCGCCGGAAAGCTGCGCCGGCTTGCGGTCGAGCAGCGCCGTCAGCTGCAGCTTCTCCGCCACCTCGTCGATACGCTTCCTGATCTCGCTCTTGGCAAGACCATCCTGCTGCAATCCGAAGGCGATGTTTTTGCCGACCGTCAGATGCGGGAACAGCGCATAGGACTGGAACATCATGTTGGTCGGGCGTTTATGCGCCGGCACGTCGGTGACATCGGCCCCTTCCAGTTTGATGGCGCCGGATGTCGGCGTCTCGAAGCCGGCGATCATCCGGAGCAGCGTCGACTTTCCGCAGCCCGAGGGGCCAAGAAGCGAGAAGAACTCGCCCTTCTCGATGCCCAGGCTGATGTTGTTGACGGCCGTGACGACGCCATAGGACTTCGCCAGGTTCTCGATCGAAATATAGGATTGCACGGGGTCTGGTCCTGCTGTTGACGGTGCGCGCTATTGGCCGGCCCTGAAAGCCGACCAGACGCGGGTGCGCTCGCGCGTCTGGCGCGGTGGCAGCGACTTGTCGACGAAGAGCTTGGAGCGGACTTCGGCAGGAGGATAGATGTTCGGGTTGTCGCGGATCCCGGCATCGACCTCGGCGGTCGCCGCGGCATTGGCGTTAGCGTAGAAGACGTGGTTGCTGATCGCAGCAACCGTCTTCGGCTCGAGGATATAGTCGATGAAGGAGAGCGCCTGCTCCGGATCCGGCGCATCGGCCGGGATCGCCATCGTGTCGAAAGAGATGATCGTTCCTTCCTTCGGTATCGAATAGTCGACCTTGACGCCGGTCTCGGCTTCCTCGGCGCGGGCCGCGGCAATGCCGGCGTCGCCGCTCCACATCAGCGCCAGGCAGAGCTGGCCCGACGCCATGTCGGCCACAAGCTGGCCGCTCTGCATATGGCGAATGAATGGACGCAGCTTCAGCAGCAGCTCCTTCGCCTTGTCGAGGTCGTCCTGTTTGGTGGAGTATGGGTCGAGGCCGAGATAGTTGAGCGCGATCGGGATCACTTCGTTCGGCGCATCGACGATGCCGATGCCGCAATCCTGGAATTTCGCGGCAACCTCGGGCTTGAAGAACATGTCGAGGCTGTTCGTCGGTGCATCGGCCAGGCGTTCGCCGACGAGCTTGGCGTTGTAGGCGACGCCCGTCGTCAGCCACATATAGGGAACCAGATACTTGTTGTCGGGGTCGTGCTCCGCAACGAGCTTCAACAGGTCCTTGTCGAGATTGCCGTAGTTCTTGAGCGCTGTGACATCGATCGGCTTAAGTGCGCCGGATTGGATGAGGCGTTCACCGACCGTGGCGCTTGGAAAGGCGACATCGAAGCCGCTGCCGCCGGCGAGCAGTCGGGTTTCGAGCACTTCGAGCGAATCGTAGAAGTCCACGCGCGTTTCGGTACCGGTGCGGGCCTGGAAGTTCGAGACCGTGTCTTCGGCGAAGTAGTCGGAGAAGTTGTAGATGAAGAGTTTGTCCTGCGCCTGGGCAGTCGTTGAGACCGAGATAGCGGCGAGCGATGCCGCAAACATGGAGCGCAGTGCGGTGCGACGTGAGTTTTGCATGGTTCCTCCCAAGGACATCGTATTTTTGTTTTCACCAAAGTGATTGGCGGGTCCGAAGAGGGCAACACTCCCTTTGGCTAGGTGCGGCGAGCAAGGGTGTCGACGTAAATGGCAATCGACGCCTGCCTTCGCTGCGTCAAACATGTTGGTTTGATCGCGATCGAAGTAACATTCGATCAATGGGCATTTCTCGGCCTGCAGCGCCTGATAGGGTTCCGGCGAAATCAAAAGGGAGAGCTTCGATGGATGAGAAATTCAATCAGCCGCTGGGCGGCAACGACATGCCCCGCTTCGGTGGCCCAGGCACGATGATGCGCCTTCCCACCGCGACGTCGGCTGAAGGCCTCGATGCGTGCTTCGTTGGGATCCCCATGGATATCGGCGCGTCCAACCGCTCCGGCACGCGCTACGGGCCACGGCAGATCCGCGCCGAGTCGGTGATGATCCGTCCCTACAACATGGCGACGGGGGCAGCACCCTTCGAAAGTCTGCAGGTCGCCGATATCGGCGACATCGCCATCAACACCTTCAACCTGCCGGCCAACATGGAGATCATCACCCGCAACATCGGCGAGATCCTCAAGCATGACTGCATTCCGCTGACGCTCGGCGGAGATCACACGATCAGCTATCCGATCCTGAAGGCGATTGCCGAGAAACACGGACCGGTGGCGCTCATCCATGTCGACGCCCATGCCGATATCAACGACACGATGTTCGGCGAAAAGATCGCGCACGGCACGCCGTTCCGCCGCGCCTTCGAGGACGGCTGCCTCAAGCCCGATCTCGTCTTCCAGATCGGCCTGCGCGGAACCGGCTATGCGTCCGACGATTTCGACTGGTCGCGCGACAGGGGCTTCACCGTCGTCCCGGCAGAAGAATGCTGGCACAAGTCACTCGTGCCGCTGATCGACGGCATCCGTGCGAAGATCGGCAACCACAAGACCTATCTGACCTTTGATATCGACAGCCTCGACCCGGCCTATGCTCCGGGCACCGGCACGCCCGAGATCGGGGGTCTGACCGTCATCCAGGCGATCGAAATCATCCGCGGCTGCCGCGGTCTCAATCTCGTCGGCGCCGATCTCGTCGAGGTTAGCCCGCCTTTCGATACGACGGGAACGACGGCGATCACCGCGGCGAACCTGCTCTACGAAATGCTCTGCGTGCTGCCGGGCGTGAAGTACAAGCGGTAGATCGACCGAAGAACGTCGATCATCGATGTGATGGAAGGCGCAAGAGCCTTCCATCACGCGGTGGGACTCATCCATAGCTTCTGCGAGTCAACCAGCGCGACGCATTAGCGGTAGTGCCTCCAGCCGGCCAGGTAATAGTCGAGCAGCACGGGGCGATCGAGCGTATTGGTCTCGACGCCGCTTGCGACGATATCCTTCTCGAACAGGAAATGTTTTGCGACATTGGCGTCATCGAGGTAGCGCGTCGTGACGCTGAGCGCCGGGCGCGCGGTTTCGAGCGGCGTGTCGCTTGCCACCACGAACCCCCAATCGCCAAACGAGGGCACGTTGGCGTGATAGGGATAGACGTTGCCGAAGCCCGCGGCTTCGACGGTGTTCGCGATGCTTGCAAAAGCTTGCGGGGCGAAGTAGGGGCTCGTCGCCTGGGTCACGAACAAACCTCCCGGGACAAGGTTGTTGCGAACCAGCCGGGAAGCCAATGGCGGTGCGGCCGGGTGCGGGAAGCCGGATCAGTGCTTTGCCGGCCGCAGGCGGCTCCAGATCGGCGCGACGACATTGCCCATCACGACGATCGTGGCAGCGCCGACGGCGATGGCAAGCAGCGCCTGGAGCGCCGAGGTCGTGAACCAGCCGACGACCGCCGGGGCGACCGCCAGCGTGTGGGCGACGCTCTCGGAGACATCGTGGATGAAGTGTTCCGGCTCGGCCTGGCCCAGTTGCGCCATGCCATGCACGAGGATGCTGCCGCCGACCCAGAGCATGGCCGCAGTGCCGATCGCGGCAAGAACTTTCAGGAATGCGGGCATGCCGAGAACGAGGCCGCGGCCGAAAACGCGTACGGCGGACAGCGGGTTCTTCGCCAGCGCGACGCCGGCATCGTCGGCTTTGACGATGAGCGCGACGACCCCATAGACGGCGAGCGTAATCAGGATGCCGACGCCGGCGAGTACAGCGCCCTGCATGTAGATGTCGGCATCGGCGACGGTCGACAGGGTCAGCGCCATGATCTCGGCCGAGAGAATGAAGTCGGTACGGATGGCGCCGGCAACCCTCTCGTTTTCAAGCGCCAGCGGATCGCTCTTTTCCCCGAGAACCGCTTCCTCGTGCGCGTGGGCCGCATGCGGAAAGATTGCGCCGTAAAGCTTCTCGGCCCCCTCGTAGCAGAGATAGATGCCGCCGAGCATCAGCAGCGGCGTGATCGCCCAGGGCGCGAAATAGCCGAGCAGCAGTGCGCCGGGCAAAAGGAAGAGCAACTTGTTCTTCAGTGAACCAAGGGCGATCCGCGCAATGATCGGCAGTTCCCGTTCAGGCGTCAGCCCCACCACGTAGCGCGGCGTCACCGCAGCGTCGTCGATCACGACGCCGGCTGCCTTGGCGCTGGCCTTCGTGGTCTGGGCCGCGACGTCGTCCAGCGAAGCGGCCGCCATCTTGGCAATGGCCGCGATGTCGTCGAGGAGGGCGATGAGACCTGTGGCCATAAGTTGCTAACCCCTTGAGAAGAATCCGAGAAACGCGGCTCCAGAAGCGCCAGTAACCACCATAGCGTGTCGAGTCAACGACAGCCGGGTGACATTGGGAGGCGTTCGGCCGCGCGCGGCGAGCTCAATGTTGGTTATCAAATCGTGAACGTGCGAGCGTATTCTTTCATTGACGAGTGTCTCATTTCGATTTATGACTGACGAAATACAAAATTCGTCAGTCGTAAATCGAAAGGCAAGCGATGCAGGTGAGCAGCGATAACGTCGTGGATCAGACGCGTCAGGACAACATCACGCGGATCCTCGACGCAGCGGAGCGGTTGTTCCGGCATTTCGGCTACAGCAAGACCAATGTCGCCGACATTGCCAAGGAACTCGGCATGTCGCCGGCGAACATCTACCGCTTCTTCGCCTCGAAGACGGAGATCCATCAGGCGATCTGCGGCCGCATGCTGGCGGCCAGCTACCAGATGGCCCAGGAGATCTGCGCCTTGCCATTGAGTGCGAGCGAGCGGCTGCGGCGTTACGTCCACGCGCAGCATCAGATGACCGTTGAGCTCATGCTCGACGATACGAAGGTGCATGAAATGGTGGTCGTTGCCATCGAACGCGAGTGGCACGTCATCGACAAGCATATCGACAGGCTCGACGCGCTTCTCGCCGACGTAATTCGCGAAGGCATCGCCGCCGGCGAGTTCCCGGAACAGGACGCCGATGCGGCGTCGCGCTGTTTCGGTGCGGCGACCGTCACGCTCTGTCATCCGCAAATGGTTGCGCAGTGTCTCAGCAAGACAAACCGCGCGGCACCGGAAGAGCTGGTCGAATTCGCGATCAAGGGACTGAAGGTTTAGCCGGACTGCTTCCGGCGCCAATGCGGCGTCGGCCTATTTTTCAGGAGTGCGACTATGTTTATGCCGATTGAATCTCGCCGCCGTATTTCATTCATTGCCACCGTTGCGCTGATTTCGACCCTCTCGGCGGCGCTTGCCGGCTGCTCGGAAGAAAAGTCCGAAACCGCTGAAGTCGTGCGCCCGGTCAAGGTCGTCGAGATCGCCCAGGCCGACAATGTACGCCAGCTCAGCTATTCCGGCGCCGTTCGGGCACGGACCGAGATGAATCTCGGCTTCCGCGTCAGTGGCAAGATCGTCGAGCGCGTCGTCAATGTCGGTGACCGCGTCAAGGTTGGCGATCTTCTCGCCCGCATCGATGCGACCGACTACGAGCTCGCGGTGCGCAGCGCGTCCGCCAATCTGGATGCGGCCGAGCGTCAGGTCGAAACGGTCGAGCTGGTGCGCGACCGCGCCAAGCAGCTGCTTGCCAGGAAATTCGCCTCGCAGGCCCAGTTCGACCAGGCGGTGCTGAGTTACAACCAGGCCGTCGCCACGCGCGATGCAGCAAAGTCGGCACTGTCACAGGCGAAGAACCAGGTGGTCTATACCAGCCTCGTCGCCGACCGGCCGGGCATCGTGACCTCGATCAACGCCGATGTCGGCCAGGTCGTCGGTTCTGGCACGCCGGTCGCCACCGTTGCAGTCGAAGGCGAAAAGGAAGTCCAGGTCGCAGTACCCGAAACGGAAATCAGCAATTTCAAGGTTGGCTTGCCGGTCAAGGTCGGGATCTGGTCCGATGCGGGCCTGTCGCTCGATGGCACCGTGCGCGAGGTTGCCGGCAGCGCCGACCAGCAATCGCGCACCTTCTCGGTGCGTGTCAGCCTGCCGAACGACCAACGCGTCCTTCTCGGCATGACCGCGACCATCGAAGCTTCTGCCGGCAATGGCGTGTCGTTCGTCTCGGTACCCTTGAGCGCGCTGGCTGAGAAGGATGGCTATCCGATCGTCTGGGTCGTCGACCGCGGTACGGAAACCGTCCGCAGCCGCCCGGTCACGCTTGCAGACTTCACCACCAATGGTGTGCGGGTCACCGAAGGCCTCAAAGTCGGCGATCTCGTTGTTGCCGCCGGAACGCAGTTCATGACGGACGATCTCAAGGTGACGATCTCCAACGATACGACGCACCAGGCTGCTGCCGCAGCCGAAACCGTTGTGCGCTGACGTCACCAGGATCGCGGAACCGAGCCGATGATGACCTCCTCTTCCGAAGAAAAGCGGCCTTTCAACCTTTCGCGCTGGGCGATCGCGCATCCGAGCATGGCGCGGTTCCTGTTCGGCCTCATCATTCTCGCCGGTGCCTTCGGCCTGATGCGCATGGGGCAGAAGGAGGATCCGGACTTCACCTTCCGCGTCATGGTGGTGCAAGCCTTCTGGCCAGGCGCCTCGATCGAGGAAATGCAGGACCAGGTCGTCAACAAGATCGAGCGGAAGTTGCAGGAAACGCCGCACCTCGATTTCGTGCGCTCCTATACCCGCGCCGGCAGTGCGATCATCACGCTGCAGGTTGAAGGCGATACCAATGCCGAGCAAGTGGCGGACGCATTCTACCAGGTGCGCAAGAAGGTCGGCGACATCTCCAACGAACTGCCCGAAAGCTTGCTCGGCCCCTATTTCAACGATGAGTTCGGCGACACCTTCATCACGCTCAATTCACTAAGCGGCGAGGGCTACAGCTATCCGGAGCTGAAGAAATTCGCGATCCAGGCGCGCGATATGCTGCTGACGACGCCGGGCGTCGAGAAGGCTGTGATCATCGGCGACCAGCCGGAGAAGATCTATATCGACGTTTCCTCCAAGGTGCTCGCCGAACGCGGCCTGACGCTCAACGACCTACGCAGCACGATTGCCGGTCAGAACAATATCGACCCGGCCGGTTCCGTCGATACCGGTTCCCTCTCGGTGCGCATCTCGGTCGAAGGCAGCCTCGACAAGGTCGAGGACCTGAAGAACCTCAGGCTTCGCGCCGGCGGCCAGGTCACGCGCCTTGGCGATATCGCCACGGTAAGCTCCGGGCTCGAGGATCCCTATTCGCGCAAATTCCGCTTCAACGGCCAGGACAGCGTCCAGATCGGCGTCGTCATGGCCAAGGGCTTCAAGGTGACGGATGTCGGCAAGGCGGTCGAAGAGACCTATCAGCGCTTCGAGACGTCGCTGCCCTATGGGGTCAGTGTCGACCAGGTCTCCAACCAGCCTGAGGTCGTCAAGGAAGCAGTCGGCGAGTTCATGAAGGCGCTCGGCGAAGCGCTGGCGATCGTGCTCATCGTATCGTTCCTGTCGATCGGCTGGCGCTCGGGCCTGGTGATCGCGATCACCATCCCGCTGGTGCTCGCCGCGACCTTCGCCATCATGTACGAGCTTGGCATCGATCTGCAGCGCATCTCGCTCGGCGCCCTCATCATTGCGCTCGGCCTCCTGGTCGACGACGCCATGATCGTCGTCGAGATGATGGAAAGAAAACTGGAGGAGGGACTGGTCAAGGTCGAAGCCGCGAGCTTCGCCTATACCTCCACCGCCTTCCCGATGCTGACCGGCACGCTGATCACCACCGCCGGCTTCATTCCTGTTGGCTTTGCCGCCTCGACCGCCGGCGAATATGTACGTTCGCTGTTTTATGTGGTCGGCATCGCGCTGGTCGTCTCCTGGTTCGTTGCGGTCTATTTCACGCCCTGGCTCGGCAACATGCTCTTGAAGCAGCGCAGCCACGCCGGAAACCATCACGACGTCTTCGACACGCGCTTCTATCGTCATCTGCGTTCGACGGTTGCCTGGGCGGTGCGCCATCGCATCATCGTGCTTTCGACCACGCTCGCCATCTTCTTCGTCAGCCTCTGGGCCTTCCAGTTCATTCCGAAGAACTTCTTCCCGCAGTCGTCGCGGCCGGAAATCCTGGTCGATCTGTGGCTGCCCGAGGGCACGAGCATTAAGGAGGTCGAAAAGCAGGCCAAGGCGCTTGAAGCCCGGATGATGGATGATGAGGACAAGCGCTTCATCGCCACCTATATCGGCGAGGGAGCCCCGCGCTTCTTCCTGCCGCTCGACCAGCAACTGCGTAATCCGAACTTCGCCCAGCTTCTTGTCATGGCCAAGGACGAACCGGCGCGCGAGCGGCTGATTGCCAAGATGCGTGCGATCCTTGCCGCCGACTTCCCGTCGATCCGTTCCAAGGTCGACCGCCTGTTCCTGGGGCCGCCGACCGGCTGGCCGGTACAGATGCGCGTCATGGGTCCGGACCGCGAAGAGGTCAGGCGCATTGCCGACCGGGTAACGGCGAAGTTCCACGAGAACCCACTTCTGGGCGCCGTTCACGACGATTGGCTGGAGCCGGTAGCGGGCATGAAGCTGGTCATCGACCAGGATCGCGCCCGCGCGCTTGGCGTCACATCCCAGCGCATCCGCCAGATGCTGCAGGCGAGCGTCACCGGCGCGCCGCTCGACAACTTCCGCGACGGCGAGGAGACGGTGGCGATCGTCGCCCGCGAGCCGGCCGAAAGCCGCAAATTGCTGAGCTCGGTCGATTCCATCTACATCCCGACCGATTTCGGCGGCTTCGTGCCGCTCTCGCAGGTCGCCAAGGTCGTACCGGTACTCGAGCAGGGCATCGAATGGCGCCGTGACCGCCTGCCGACGATCACCGTGCGAGGAACCTTGCCGGACGGCGTGCAGCCGAACGACGTGGCGATGAAGATGTTCGGTGAGATGCAACCGCTGCGCGACAGCCTGCCTGCCGGCTATTCGATCGCCATTCAGGGTGGGGCCGAAGATTCAGCCGAAAGCCAGGCCTCGATCGCCGCCAAGGCGCCAATCATGCTCGGCGTCATCGTCGTGCTGTTGATGATCCAGCTCCAGCATTTCGGCAAGGCGATGCTGGTTCTCGCCACCGGACCGCTCGGCATCATCGGTGCGGCGGCGGCCCTGCTCATCAGCGGTGCCCCTTTCGGCTTCGTCGCGATCCTCGGCGTCATCGCGCTGCTCGGCATCATCATGCGCAACTCGATCATCCTGGTCGACCAGATCGACCAGGACATTGCCGCCGGCATGGACCGCGCCGAGGCGATCATCGGATCGGCCGTGCGACGCTTCCGCCCGATCACGCTGACGGCGCTAACTGCGGTGCTGGCCCTGATCCCGATCTCCCGCGGGGTCTTCTGGGGACCGCTCGCCTACGCCATGATGGGCGGCATCCTGGTCGCGACGGTGTTGACCATTCTGGTATTGCCCGCCGGCTACGCGCTCTTCTTCGGGCGCGAGCCCAAGAAGGACACGGTCGAGCCGGATAAGGCGGAAGAGGTCCATGCGGATGCCGAACTTAATGAGCCGCTTGCTTATCCGCCGGCCGTGGCGGCGGAATAACGCCACGGCCCTTTCAAAGCCAATTCGGGCTAGAACTGTCTGGGGTCAGGCCGTGACATACATGGCCTGGCCCTGAGCCAGATATTGGAACAGCTCATAGCTCATCCAGATGTAGCCGCGACGTCCGTTCCACTCGCAGCCCCAGTCCTGTCCGAAGCTGTTTTGGATGAGGATCGCCTGCTGATCGTCGTCGTAGCCGATAATTAGCATGCAATGGCCGACATTCGGGACCTTGTTGAGGGGGCCCGTCATCGGGCCGGGGCCTTCGTATTTCATGAAGCCTTCGTTGAGCGACGTGCCATAACAAAGCGCACCGCCGGCGGCGATGACCGCCTTGATCGCGTCGAGATCGCTGGTTTCGACGATGGCCCAGCCGGGAATCTGGAAGCTGCCATCGGCGGCGGCGTTGGGGTCGTAGCTCGACCAGAGCTCGGGGCAGTTCGGATAATAGGGGGCGGTCTGCCAATTCGGCGTTCCGCTCTGCTTGAGCAGGTTGAGGTAGGATGCAAGCCGCGATCCTGCACAGCCCTTTTGCCCATAGCTCTTCATGACCTCGATATAGATATGGGCTGGGCTTGCCTGCAGCGCGGTGCTCGATGGGGACTGGCTCGCCGCTGCGGCCGCCGTGTAGGTGGCGAGCCCATAGGTCGAAGCCCAGGCGGCGCAACTCCCGGGACTGCCGACATGGCGTGGCGTCCCCTGCGCCTTCGGAGGCGGGAGATATTGTGGGTCGACAGTGGCCGAGGTCGGCAGCGCCGCAGGCACCGGCGGCCGGACGAGCGGGCCATCCTCTCTGATGGTGGGATCATAGCCGAGATCGAGAATTGCTTCATGCACGGACATGTAGGCCTCCTGTCAGCAGCTCCAGCTGCGTAGGTTGAAGGAATGATGTCACTGGGCAGGTTCCGGCAGTCCGCCGGTATTTCGAGGCGTGCTCAGGCTAAACCACGCTCCGGCCAAGGATCGCAGTTCGCTATGTTTCGAATTGATACACGCAATGGTAGAGTTTATCATGATCTTGCACGTTAGATATCCTGAGTTTTAACGGGGCAACTCCGGAAGTTCTCCAGTTTCGCGGGCAGCAGATGATCTCGGCGGCGAGGGCGTCGGTCATCATGTGCTGCGAACCGGTCTGGGTGCTGCCTTTCACGCTGGCATTTCTCGGGACGCCATTGAGCCTTTCGCAGATCCTGGGCTGCGCCGTGATTCTCTTTGCGATGCTGAGACAGGTTGTTCTGCGATCAAAATTGGGCGGCTGAACCGATCCCCGAGGCTCGATTTCCGCAATTGGTATTGCAATGAGAAATACCACTCACCCTCTTTTCCCGAAACTTTAGGCGGGGCGAATTAGCCCGATTGACAGCGCCTCTTTGGCAGACTTATCGTTAAGTCAAATTACTTGACTTAATAGATCGATCAACGAAACCTGAGGGGGAATTCGTCATGACGGCAGTCGAGGAAATGCGGCTTTTGGGTAACGCTCCGGAGGCCGGGAGGAAGAGGGTGACGGCGGCGCGATGGCGTCTTGGACCGGTCGCCGCAGCGCTGATGATGGTCGGGGCCGCCGAGGCCCGGGCCGAAGCGGTGCTCACCATGCACATCGAGGAACAAACGAGCTGGGTGCAGAACTTCAACCCGTTCGACCTCGGCGGCCGGCGGCAGAGCACCATGGATTTCGTCTACGAACCGCTGGTGATATTCAACGACTATGACAGCGGCAAGCCGGTCTGGCGGCTGGCGACAGGTTACAAGTTCGCCGACGATCTGAAGTCGATCACCTATACCCTGCGTGACGGTGTGAAATGGTCGGACGGCAAGCCGCTGACCTCGGCCGACATGAAGTTTACCCTCGAGATGATGTTGAAGAACCCGGCCGTCGATACCGTCGGCGTCGGCGAAACGGTCGCCTCGGTGGAGGCGCCATCACCGACCGAAGTGAAGATTAATCTCAAGGGCGTCGACACGCATTTCCCGGAATCGCTCGCCGACTTTCCCGTGGTGCCCGAGCACATCTGGAAGGACGTGAAGGATCCGCTGGCCTTCAAGAACGAAACGCCTGTCGGCTCCGGCCCGATGACCGAGATCCGCCGCTTCACGCCGCAGGTCTACGAACAATGCCGCAACCCCAACTATTGGGACGCCGCCTCGCTCAAGGTCGATTGCCTGAAGTTGCCGCAGATCTCCGGCAACGACCAGATGCTGGCGCTTTTGCCGGAAGGCGCGATCGACTGGTTTGGGTCGTTCCTGCCGCAGATCGACAAGACCTATGTCGGCCTTGACGCCGAGCACAATGGTTACTGGCAGCCACCGGCGGAAACCGTTGCCTTCCAGATGAACTTCAAGTCGTCGAATCCCGGCAATGCCGAGGCCTTCAACGACATGACCTTCCGGCGCGCCTTCAGCCTCGCGATGGATCGCACCGCGATGGTCGATATTGCCGGCTTTGGCTATCCCGTCGTCAACACCCTTGCGAGCGGCCTGCCGCCGCGCTTCGACAGTTGGCGCAACAAGGCAGCCGAGGGTGCGCAGGACGAGTGGCTGGCCTATGACATCGACAAGGCCAACAAGCTGCTCGACGACGCCGGTTACAAGAAGGACGGCGACGGCTTCCGCACCACGCCGAGCGGCAAGCCGATCGCTTTCCCAATCATCGTTCCGAACGGCTGGACCGACTGGATCGACGCGGTGCAGATCGCAACTGAAGGCCTGCGCAAGATCGGCGTCAATGCGTCGGTTGCCACGCCCGAATACGAGCAGTGGCAGAAGCAGATCCTCGACGGCAGCTTCGAGGCGGTGATGAATTCCCGCGCCGATGGCCCGACGCCTTTCCGCGGCTACTTCCAGTCGCTGTCGACCGGCTTCGGCGGGCGCATCACCAGCGCGCCGTCGCGCTATTCCAACCCCGAGCTCGACAAGGTCTTCGATGAATACCGCCGCGCCGCGACGGACGAGGAGCGCAAGACGCTGTTCGACCAGGTGCAGGTGATCGTTGCCGACAACCTGCCTGTCGTTCCCGTCTTCAACGGCCCGACCTGGTACCAATTCTCGACCAAACGCTTTACCGGCTGGGTCACCAAGGACGAACCTGTCATGAACCCGGAGGACCACGACAACAACAGGATGCGGCTGGTGCACCTGCTCCGCCTCAAGCCCGTGCAATAAGCGACAACAGGCCCCAACGATGCGACTTTCCCGTCGACGGCTTGCCGTCTATTGCGTGGCGTTCCTATTCGCGATCGTCATGAATTTCGCGGTTCCCCGGCTGATGCCGGGGAGCCCCGTCGACAGCATGATCGCCCAGCTCGGACCGCGGGCGACGCCCGCGGCCATCGAGGCGATCAAGGCGCGCTTCGGCGCGATCGAGCAGCCGATCTGGCGGCAGTTCGTCGACTACGTCGTCGGGTTGGCCCATTTCGATCTCGGTGTTTCGGTCAAGTATTACCCGCAGACCGTCGTCGAGGTTCTCGGCCGCTCGGCCGGCTGGACCGCGTTCCTGGTCGTCACGGCGATTGCCTTTTCGCTCTCAATCGGCGTGCTCTTAGGCGCCATTGCCGCCTGGCGTCGTGGTGGCCGTTTCGACAGCTTCGTCTCGCCCTTCTCGGTCGTGCTGATCGCCGTGCCGCCGGTCATCATCGCGCTCGCGACGTTGTTCACCTTTGGCGTTACGCTGCGGCTGCTGCCGGTCGGCTACGCCTATGATCCGAGCCTTGATCCCGGGCTGAACTTTACCTTCTTCGGCAGCGTCTTCCTGCATGCGATCATGCCGGTGCTGACGCTTTCGCCCTATCTCATCGGCGAGTTCCAGACAACGATGCGCTCCAGCATGATTTCGGTGCTTGGCGAAGATTATGTCACCATGGGACGCGCCAAGGGCCTGTCCGAAGCGGCCGTGATGTTCGGCTATGCGGCGCGCAATGCCATGCTGCCGGTTTTGACCAACCTGGCGCTGATGCTGGGGGCGGTCTTCGGCGGTTCGATCGTCACCGAGATCGTCTTCAACTATCCCGGCCTCGGCCTGACGCTTTATACCGCGAGTGTCGCCCGCGATTATCCGGTCATCCAGGGACAGCTGCTCTTGATGACGATCGCGACGCTCGGGGCCAATCTCCTGGTCGATATCATCTATGGCGTGGTCGATCCGCGCATAAGGGAGGGCAGGGCATGAATGCGGGCGTCTCCTTGTTCTGGCGGCAGAAAAAAGCCGTCGCCGGCCTTATCATCATTCTCACGCTCTGTCTGATGGCGCTGTTCGCACCGGTTCTGGCGCCCGGCGATCCGAGCGAGCGCGTCGGCCGCTCGCACCAGCCACCGACGGTCGAGCATTATTTCGGCACGACGAAGATGGGCCGCGACGTCTTTTCGCAATTCGTCTGGGGCGCGCGGCCATCGCTTGCCGTCGGCTTTGCCACCGGCCTTGCCATTACCGCGCTCGGCACCATCGTCGGCCTCGTCGCCGGCTATTTCGGCGGGCGCACTGACGCGACACTCGACCTCGCGACTAATGCCGTGCTGGTGATCCCCAACATTCCGCTATTGATCCTGCTCGCCTCCTTTGCCGGCACCGTTGGGCCGCTGGCGATCATGGCGATCATCGCTCTCACCTCCTGGCCCTGGGGCGCGCGCATGACCCGGTCGCAGACCATGGCGCTCAGGCAACGCGAATTCGTGGTGGCGGCGCGTATGGTCGGCGAGCCGCATTGGCGGGTGATCTTCGTGGAAATCCTGCCCAATCTGGTGCCGCTGATCGGCATCAACGTCGTCGGCAGCATCATCTACGCGATCGTCGCGCAGACGACGCTCGAATATCTCGGCTTCGGCGATCCGCTGCGGGTGACCTGGGGCACCATGCTCTACAATGCGCAGAACTCCTCGGCGATCATCGTCGGCGCCTGGTGGGACATCGCCGTACCGGCCGCAGGCATTGCCCTCGTCGGTCTTGGCCTGGCGCTCATCAATTTCACCTTCGACGAGATCGCCAATCCGCAGCTTCGCTCCGGTCCGGCGTTGAGCCGCTGGCTCCGTCTCACGCGGCTGCGCCGCCGCCAACTGGAGGCAGCCCGATGAGCGATGCGCTGCTTCAGATCCGCAATCTCAATGTCGACTACTTGCTCGACGACGGCGCCTTTCGCGCGGTCAACGACGTCTCTTTCGAGGTTCGGCGCGGTGAGCTATTCGGCCTTGCCGGTGAATCCGGCTGCGGCAAGAGCACGATTGCCTATGCGATCACCCGGCTTTCCAAGGCGCCGGCCTGGGTGGCTGGCGGCGAGATCCTGCTCGATGGGCAAGACCTTCTCAAGATGCCTGAATCCGCCTTGCAGAATGTCCGTTGGCGGCGGATCGGCATGGTGTTCCAGAGCGCCATGAACTCGCTCAACCCGCTGATGCGGGTCGAGGCGCAGTTCTTCGACGTGCTGCGCAAACACACCGGCGCGACGCGGCCCCAGGCCCGGGCGCGGGCCGAAGAAATGTTCCGGCTCGTCGGCATCCCGATCAATCGCCTCGACGACTATCCGCACCAGTTCAGTGGCGGCATGCGGCAGCGCATCGTCATTGCGATCTGCCTGGCGCTGAAGCCGGAACTGATCATCATGGACGAGCCGACGACGGCGCTCGATGTCGTGGTGCAGCGGGAAATCCTGGAGCAGCTTGTCGATCTGCAGCGCAGCCTCGGCTTCTCGGTGCTGTTTATCACCCATGATCTGCACCTGATGGCGCAGCTCTGCCATCGCATCGGTGTTATGCTGAAGGGGCAATTGGTCGAGGTCGGCGACACCCAACAGATCAGCAGTGCACCGCAACACGATTACACGCGCAAACTCTGGGGCGCGATCCCGCAACTGCCACCCACCGTCCGCAGCCTGGGGGTCGTCGAATGAATGTGATGTCGGTAGCGACGACAATACCGCAGCAGCAGGACGCGATCGTCCGGCTGAAGGACATCAGACGCAGCTTCGGCGCCGTCGAGGCGCTGCGAGGAATATCCCTGTCTTTGAAGCCTGGCCGGGCTCTGGCCCTCGTCGGCGAATCCGGTTGCGGCAAGACGACCTGCGCACGCATCGTCGCGCGGCTCGATACGCCGAGTGCCGGAACGATGCAGTTTCGCGGCGCCGATGTTACCGAGGCGGGTGACCGCGCCGCCGAGAAGCTGCGCCGCCGCGCGATCCAGATGGTTTTTCAGGACCCCTTCGCGTCACTCAACCCGGTGTTCTCCGTCTACCATCACCTCGCGCGGCCGCTGCTTTTGCATGGCCATGCAAAGAACGTCGGCGAAGCGAAGGCCGCGGTCGCGCGGCTGCTAGCCGATGTCGGCCTTGATCCAAACATCACGGCGCGGAAGTTTCCGCATGAGCTCTCCGGTGGCCAGCGCCAGCGCGTCAACATCGCCCGGGCGCTTGCTGTTGCGCCGGACGTGCTCGTCGCCGACGAGCCGACGTCGATGCTCGACGTTTCGATCAGGCTCGATATCCTGGAGCTTCTCGCGCGCATCAAACGCGAACGGAATCTCGCAATGCTCTACATCACCCATGATATCGCCACGGCCGCCCACATCGCCGAGGAGGTTGTGGTGATGTTTGCCGGCCAGATGGTCGAATGGGGAGAGACGGCCGACGTCATCGGCAACCCTCGCCATCCCTATACCCAGCTTCTTCTTTCGGCCGTGCCCGATCCGGATCGCCCGTTCGTGCCGGGGCAGAGTGCCCGCTTCCTTGCCCATGCCGAAGAGGTGCGGCGCCTCAGCCGGCCGGCATCGGACGTGATGGAGGAGGTCGCCGAAAACCATTTCGTCCGCGCCCTTGGCCAAGCCCCGACGTGAGCTATGTGAACCCAGGTCAAGCCCCCGAGTACTCCGCCGGCCTTCGGCCGGCTGCAGAAACTAACATTCATGGAGCCGTTTGATGACGTTTGCCGCTAAATCTGAATTCCTGCTGGAAACCCTCTGGGTGCCGGTCGGCACAGCTGACAGGTCGGTCTATGCACTGACCTTGACCAACAACTCGGATCGAGTGCTCAAGGGTTTTCGCCTCGGCGTTTCCGGCCCGGCTCGTATCGACCCAGCTGCCGAGATTGAAGGTGGCCGGCTCCTGATCCGCCTCTCCAACTATGCGGAGTTCGCACCGCCGGAAGGCCTCGAAGTGCCGCCGGGCGCCACCTGGACGCTGAAGGCACACGGGATGAGCTATGAGCCGCGCCATTGGACCGATGGCGCCAACGCTGCCTTCCTGGTGCTTTCCGATGGCGCAATGGCGCCGGTCGCGGTGCTTGCTTCGCGGGCGCACGGTGACAATTCCGAACTGAAGCGTGGTGCTGCCGTCTATCCGGTGCCGAAGGTGGCGCCGGTCCCGGTCTCGATTGTGCCGTGGCCGCAGGCCGTTTCCGTTTCCGGGCAACTGGTGGCGCCTCCGGGGCTCGACCTCAAACCCGAGGGCGAGGAAGCTCAGAGCGCTGCAAAGGCGTTTGCCGATCTCACCGCAAGTCTGTTCCCGGTCGAGGGTATCGTCCGCCCGGCATCGGAAGGCGGCTTTCCGGTTTCGCTGTCGCAGGCCGGCGACCTCGGCCCGGAAGCCTATGTCATCCGCTTCTCTCCCGCCGGCGTCGCCGTTTCCGGCAGCACGCAGACCGGCCTCCTCTATGGCCTGATCACGCTCGGGCAGATCCTGCGCGGCGCGCGGCTGCATCCGGGCACCTTCGTGTTTCCGACCGGCGGCGAGATCGGGGACGAGCCGGCGCTCGGATGGCGCGGCACCCATCTCGACGTCGCGCGACAGTTCTACAGCACCGCCGAAGTCGAGCGTTTCCTGCGGCTGATGGCCTGGAACAAGCTCAATCGCTTCCACTGGCACCTGACCGACGACGAGGCCTGGCGCGTCGAGATCGATGCCTATCCGGCCTTGACGGAAATCGGCGCCTGGCGTGGCCATGGCCGCAAGATCCCGCCGCTGCTCGGCTCCGGTCCGCAGCCGACCGGCGGCTACTACACGAAGGCCGCGATCCGGCAGATCGTGACACTTGCCGCAAGCCTTGGTGTCGAGGTGATGCCGGAAATCGACATTCCCGGGCATTCCTTCGCGATGCTGCAGGCAATCCCCGAACTGCGCGATCCCGAGGAACAAGGCAGCTACTTTTCGGTTCAGGGCTTCCCCAACAATTGCCTCAACCCGGCGCGCGAAGAGACCTACCGCGTCTTGGAGATCATCTTCGACGAACTGATCGAACTCTTCCCGATGCGGGCCATCCACGTCGGCGCCGATGAAGTGCCACTCGGCGCCTGGTCGGGCTCGCCTGAGGCGCTCGCACGGCTTCGGGCGCTTGCCGGAGACGAGGTTGCCGGAACCCATGCCAAGCGCCTGAACGTCGTCACCAACACCCACGGCGCCGACGAAATCGATGGATCGGGTGCTGCGGTACTGCAGGGTGAATTCCTGGCGCGCGTGCAGGCGTTCCTCGCCAGCCGCAACTGCGTGACCGGCGGCTGGCAGGAGGCCGCGCATGGCAACGTCATCGACAAGGCGAAGTCGCTACTTTTTGGCTGGCGCACGGTCGAGGCGTCGGCAGCCCTTGCCGAGGAGGGCTACGACATCGTCGTCTGCCCCGGTCAGGTCTACTATCTCGACATGGCCAACAGCCCGGCCTGGTCGGAGCCTGGCGCCAGCTGGGCCGGTTGGTCGGATCCGGAAAGGCTCTACACATTCGATCCGGTTGAGGGCTGGACCGACGCGCAGAAGAAACACCTGCTCGGCGTGCAATGCTGCATATGGTCGGAGCCGATGACCGACCGGGCTGTCTTCGATCGGCTGGTGTTCCCGCGGCTTTCCGCGCTCGCCGAAACCGGCTGGACGCGGCCGGAGCGCAAGTCCTTCAAGCGTTTTGAAGCGCTGGTCGGGCTGATGCCGGTGCTCTACGGCTTTTATGCTGCGGAGTAGGAGCGAGTGAGTTTCCAGTTTTCGTCTGGGCTTGGCCAGGCGATTGATTGGATAGGCAAGCGGCGGCGTAAGCCGCCGTTTGTCGTTCGGAGATAGCCGGGCGCGTGCTTGCGGTCAGCCTGGAGCGATTTGGATTTTCGTGCTTGTACGCTGGAGCGTGGCACGCAAAAGTGCGCATCGATCCCGCGACGACAGTCGCGGAGATGTGTGTGCAAAGCTTTCTGAGGCCAAAATCTCGATGCGAAGACTTCCTGGATTGTCGGCGATGAAAGTCTTCGAGGTGGTCGGGCAGACCCGCAGTTTCACGCGGGCGGCCGAGCGGCTCAACCTGACGCAGAGTGCCGTCAGCCGGCAGGTCCGCAACCTCGAGGACGCGCTCGGCGAAGACCTTCTCATCCGCCGCCACCATCACCTTGAACTGACGCCCGCCGGCGCCGAACTGCTGGCGACGATCCAGGAGGCGTTTCACAGCATCGAGGTTTCGCTGCGCAGCATCACCGAGAAGAGCAACCAGAACCGGCTCAGGATCAACGTGCCGCCGACCTTTGCCAAGCGCTGGCTACTGCCGCGTCTTGCCCGGTTGCGCGAGGCTCTGCCCGACGTCGATATCAGCCTCAGCACGGAAGCCACGGATACGCTTGCCGAGCGCGGGCTTCTGGACTGCGCGATCCGCTTCGGCGACGGCGAGTGGCCGATGCTCGATGCCAGCATTCTCATGACGGAGCGACATGTCGTCGTCTGCGCGCCGTCCTTGCTTGAGGGGGCGAAAGTCGAAGGTCCGTCCGACCTGCAGCGCTTCACTTTCCTGCATGTGCTTGCCTCGCCCGACCGGCGTTATCTGACCTGGCGGCACTGGCTGGATGCGGCGGGTTTTCAGGACGTCGATACCCGCGGCGGACTGGAAATCGACCTGCTCGATCTGGCGATCGAGGCAGCCTGCGCCGGGCTCGGTGTCACCGTTGCCGACCGCTCGATGGTCCGCAACCAATTGCAGTCGGGTCAGTTGGTGCAGCTCTTCGACGTTGCAGTCGAGGGCCATGAATCCTACTGGTTCGTGACACGGCCGCAATCGGCAGGCAACCGCAAGGTCGATGCCTTCCGCGCCTGGTTGCTGGCGGAGGCCGCCGCAGACCGGGCCGAGTGAGCAAGCATTCCTTTTTGGAATGCTTTCACCGAAAATTACTCGCTTGTGCCCTTTTCCGCATCGTCGCATCAATTTTCCTGACGGTTGCGGTCAGGGAGAGAGGCCGGATCATCGCTCGTGAAGCTCTCTCCCGGCTAGTCCGCCTCCCGCACCGCCATCGGCGTGCGGATCGCGGCGAACAATTCCGAGATGCCATGAGCCCCTATCGCAACTTCTCCGGCGGCCGCTTCATCGAAAGCTCCTCTACGACTGTGATCGACGTGCGCAATCCGGCGACCGGCCAGGTGTTCACCTCCGTGCCGGCGGCAACGGATGACGAGGCGAAGGCAGCGGTCGATGCCGCGGTGAAGGCGCAGCGCGTCTGGGGTGCCTTGCCGGCAATCCAGCGCGGTGACGCGCTGCGCCGGCTGGCGGCGGTGTTGGAGAGCCGGGCCGAACGCATCGGTGCCGCGCTGGCGAAGGAGTCGGGCAAGAGCCTTGCCGATGCGACCGCCGAAGTGATCTACGGCGCCGAGCTGATGCGCTACCACGCTGAATGGGCCCGCCGCATCGAGGGCGAGGTGATCGAGAGCGACAATCCGGGCGAAACGCTGATCCTGAAGCGCGTGCCGATCGGCGTCGCCGCCTGCCTGATCCCGTTCAACTATCCGATCTACACGCTAGTGCGGAAGATCGCCCCGTCGTTGATTGCTGGCAACGCCGTCGTCGTCCGGCCGAGCAACAACACGCCGACCTCCGCGTTTGCCGTCGCCGAGGCAATCGTCGAAGCGGGTCTGCCCGACGGCCTCGTCAACATCCTCACCATGTCGCACGATGTCGCGAAGACGCTCTGCACCCATCCGGGCATCGGTATGATCACGCTGACAGGCAGCGTTTCGGCCGGCCGCGTCGTGCTCGAATATTGCAAGGAAAACATCGCCAAGCCGTCGCTCGAACTCGGTGGCAAGACGCCCGTCATCGTCGAACCGGACGCGGATCTCGATGCCGTGGCGCAGATGATCATCGCCGCCAAGACCACCCATTGCGGCCAGGTCTGTACCAGCGCCGAGCGGCTCTACGTTCATGAAAGCGTCCATGATCGGCTGCTTGCCAAGCTGCGCGAAGGCTTTACCGCCCGCGCATTCGGCGACCGCGCCGAGGATGCTGGTCGTATGGGGCCGCTCGCCAATGTCGCCGCCCAAAAGCGCGTGCACGAGATGGTCGAGCGGGCGAAGGCCGAAGGCGCCGTCGTTGAGACCGGCGGCTATCTGCCTGAGGGAGACGGCTATTTCTACCCGCCGACGCTGATTTCCGGCTGCCGGCAGGACATGGAGATCGTTCGCGAGGAAGTGTTCGGCCCGGTGCTCGCCGTTCTCCGCTACTCCACCTTCGAGGAAGCGTTGGCAAAGGCGAGCGACCATCAGTTCGGCCTGAGCTCGGTGCTCTTCACCGAGAATTACCGCACGGTGATGCGTGCCAGCGATGCGATCGAGGCCGGCGAACTCTACGTCAACCGCTTCCCGGCCGATCCCTATCAAGGCTTCCATGCCGGCTGGAAACGTTCGGGCCTCGGCGGCGACGACGGCAAGCACGGCATGCTGGAATTCACCCAGACGCGCCTCGTCGTCCTGAAACACTAGACCCTTTGAGATTCAGCAATTCCGGACCGAAGCCGGAATTGCTCTGACACCAACATCAATACCGGGCCGGTGGCAATGCTCTCGCTGTCGGCCAGGGAGGAGACTGCCCGTGAGCTCAATTGCCGAAACCGAAGTCGCGGCACCATCCGTGTCGGCCCGCAGCCGCTACCTTCAGCTGGCGCTGATCGTGATCGCCGCCGGCGCGATCTATCCGATCCTCTATCTTCGTCAGTCCTACCAGACGACGATGCTGGAGGTGCTGAAGCTGAGCAACACCGAGCTTGGCGTCCTCTATTCCATCCTCGGCACCAGCTTCCTCGTCGGCTACCTGCCGAGCGGGTGGCTTGCCGACCGCGTCCAACCGCGCATCCTGATCCTGCTGTCGATGGTGGGCACTGGCCTCCTTGGTCTCTGGTACGCGACGCTGCCCGGTTATTCGTCGCTCCTCGTCATCTATTGCGGCTTCGGCGTCACCACGGGTCTCACCTTCTGGGCAGCGACGCTCAAGCAGGTAAACCTGATCGCCGGTGCCAATGAGCAGGGACGCTTCTTCGGGATCCTCGACGGCGGACGTGGCCTGGGGGAAGCACTGCTCGCAAGCGTCGCCATCGCGCTCTTCGTCTTCACGACGGAAACGCGCGGCGCCGGACTTGCCACCGGCTTCCGCGACGTCGTGCTGCTCTACGCCATTTTCTGCATCGTCGTCGGCATCGCCTATTTCGCGGTGTCGCAACCGGTTGCCGCGGACAGGACCGCGCGCAAGCGCGAGGGCAGCCTTCTCGCCGACATCAGGACGCTGCTCAGCATTCCCGAGGTCTGGCTGGTCGCGGCCATCATCTTCTGCGGCTACCACGTCTTTCTCGCCACCTACAGCTTCTCGGCCTATCTGCAGGAGGGCGGCTTCGGCATTTCCGCCGCCATGGCCGGCCTGATCGTCACGGTCAAGCTGTGGCTGCGCCCGGTCGGCGGTATCGGCGGTGGCTTGCTCGGCGACCGCTACGGCAAGACCGGCATCCTGCTCCTGAGCTTCATAGTCGCGGCCGCCAGTCTCGTGGTAATGATCGCCCTGCCTGGCATCGGCTCGACCGTCCTCTTCGTCGGGCTGGTGCTGCTCGTTGGCCTCATCACCTATACGATCCGCGGGCTCTACTGGGCGATCCTCGACGATTGCCATGTGCCGGCGAACATCACCGGTCTCGCCATCGGCATCATTTCGCTGGTCGGCTACGCGCCCGACACCTACCTGCCGCTGGTCAACGGATACCTCTCGGACCGCTATCCGGGCATCACCGGCTACCAGCTCTATTTCGGCTATATCGCCGCCGTCTGCGTCCTCGGCGCCATCGCCACCCTGGCCCTGATGGCCCGCCTCAAGAAAAAGGGATGACACCCATGAAGATCGCGTCTCTCAAGACCTATGCCGTCGCCGTCCCGCCACCGCATGTTGGCGGCATGTACTGGATCTTCGTGCGTCTCACGACCGCCTGCGGCATCGAAGGCATCGGCGAGATCTATGCGACCTCGTTCCATCCGAGCGCCATGACGCCGCTGATCGAGGACGTGTTCGAGCGGCACCTGCTCGGCCATGATCCGCACCAGATCGAGCGCTTCTGGCGCTCGGCCTATTCGAGCGGCTTCACCCAGCGCCCCGATCCGACGATGATGGGCATCGTCTCGGGTCTCGAGATCGCCTGCTGGGACATCATCGGCAAGGCCGCCGGCCGGCCGGTCTCGGATCTCCTCGGCGGAACGGTGCACGAGAAGCTCCGCGCCTATACCTACCTCTACCCGAAGAACGCCGCCGGCGAGTTCGATTTCAACGATCCGGATCTCGCCGCCGAATGCGCGGTCGAGATGGTCGAGATGGGCTTCACCGCGGTCAAGTTCGATCCGGCCGGGCCCTACACCAACTATTCCGGCCACCAGCTTTCGCTCGGCGTCATGGACCGCTGCGAGGAATTCTGCCGCAAGATCCGCGACGCGGTCGGAAGCAGTGCGGATCTGCTCTTCGGCACCCACGGCCAGATGGTTCCGTCCTCGGCCATCCGCCTTGCCAAGCGCCTGGAAAAATACGATCCGCTCTGGTTCGAAGAGCCGGTGCCGCCGGGACAGGAAGCGGCGATGGCCGAGGTGGCGCGCGCAACCTCCATTCCGGTTTCGACCGGAGAGCGCCTGACGACCAAATACGAGTTCCAGCGCGTGCTCGAACTCAAGGCCGCGTCGATCCTGCAAATGAACGTGGCGCGCGTCGGCGGCTTGCTCGAGGCGAAGAAGATCGCCGGCATGGCCGAGGCCTATTACGCCCAGATCGCGCCGCATCTCTACAACGGTCCGGTGGGGGCTGCGGCCAGTATCCAGCTTTCGGCTGCCACGCCGAACTTCCTCATCCACGAGGCGATCCTCGATTTCTCCGGGTTCCACGCCGACGTACTGAAGACCAAGCTTACCGTCGAGGACGGCTACCTCATCCCCTCGCGCGAGCCCGGCCTCGGCATCGAGCTCAACATGGACGTCGTCGAAAAGCACACGCCCTACACCGGCGAGCGTCTGCACCTCCAGATGGACAGCCGGCCGGCGGACGTGAAGGCCTTTGCCCCCGCGCGCGGGTGAATTCGGATATCAGGGACACGAGATGATCTACGATTACATCATCGTCGGCGCCGGGTCGGCGGGTTGCATCCTTGCGAGCCGGCTCAGCGAGAACGGTCACCACAAGGTGCTCTTGATCGAGGCCGGCGGCAACGACAATTCCTTCTGGTTCAAGATCCCGGTCGGTTACGCCCGCAGCTACTATAACCCTCAGGTGAACTGGATGTATTCGAGCGAGCCGGAAGCCGAGCTTCAGGATCGCAGCATCTACGTGCCGCGCGGCAAGGTCCAGGGCGGCTCCGGATCGATCAACGCGATGATCTACGTGCGCGGCGCGCGCGACGATTTCGACGACTGGAAAGCCGCCGGCAATGCGGGCTGGGGCTATGACGACGTGCTTCCCTATTTCCGCCGGCTCGAAACCCATGCGCGCGGATCGTCGCAATGGCATGGCGGCGAAGGCCCGATCCACATCACCCCGATGCGCGGCATGACGCATCCGATCACCGACGCCTTTCTTGAAAGCTGCGGATCGCTGCAACTGCCGTTGAACGAGGATTTCAATGGAGCCTCGCTCGAAGGCGCTGGCGTCTACGACGTCAACACCAACAACGGCCGCCGCTCGCATTCGAGCGCCGAGTATTTGCGCCCTGCGCTCAAACGGCCCAACCTGACGATCGAGCGCTACGCCCAGGCCGAGCGGCTGGTCTTTGCGGATGACGGGCGCGTGACCGGCGTCGATGTCGTCCAGAACGGTGCCCGCCGGCGCTTTACCGCCGGCCGCGAAGTCATCCTTGCCGCCGGGGCCGTCGGCAGCCCGCAGCTGCTGCAGGTCTCGGGCATCGGCGACGGCAAGACGCTGTCTTCGCTCGGGGTTAAGACACAGCGGCATTTGCCGGCGGTTGGCCAGAACCTGCAGGATCACCTCTGCGCCAGCTTCTACTATCGTGCCACCATCCCGACGCTCAACGACGAGTTCGGCAGCCTGTTCGGCCAGATGCGGCTCGGCCTGCAATATCTGCTCACCGGCAAGGGTCCGTTCTCGATGAGCGTCAATCAGGCCGGTGGCTTCTTCCGCGGCAAACCTGACGAAGAGCGGCCGAACATCCAGCTTTACTTCAATCCCCTGTCTTATCGGATCCCGAATGATCCGAAGGCCGGGCTGAAACCGGAGCCCTATCCGGGCTACCTGATCTGCTTCAACTCCTGCCGGCCGACCAGCCGCGGCAGCATCCAGATCGCATCCGGCGACCCCGCGCAAAAGCCCCTGATCCGGCCGAACTACCTGACGACCGACCGCGACATCGACGAAGTGCTGCAGGGAAGCCGGCTGGTGCGGCGGATCGCGTCGGCCACGGCGCTCTCCTCACTGACCGCGGAAGAAATCTCGCCCGCGCCGCGCGTTCAGAGCGACGACGCGCTGATGGATTATTTTCGCGAAAACTCAGGCTCGATCTACCATCTCTGCGGCACCTGCGCGATGGGGCCGGACCAGGCGAGCTCCGTCGTCGACAGCAGCCTGCGGGTTCATGGCGTTCCGGGTCTGCGCGTCGTCGACGCCTCCATCTTCCCGAACATTACGGCTGGCAACATCAACGCTCCGACGATGATGGTTGCGGAAAAGGGCGCGGCTCTCATCCTGGCGGATGCCGCCTGAAGAGAGCCGTATGGTTCCCCACGTTGCCTGCGGGGGGAGCCCGCCCCAAGACAGCCCCTCGCGTTCAAACGCTGCCATCGGTCAGGTGTGAATTGCCATCGCCGACCGGGCGTGGCTATACTCCGCTGACTTCATAGCTGCCCACAATCAGTGCTTGCCTGGCCAAAAGATTGTTGCCGCCGCGTTGAACGCGGTGGCGGGCGTCCGCGTCGCGGCCGCCGGCAAGGCACTGCGAGCAACGCCTGCGAGGGAGAGACGCATGCTGAGTTTTCGCTTGAAGAGCCTGCCCGTCACCTTGTTTCTTGCGCTGAGCCTGGCTCCGCCGGAGGGCCGAGCCGCCTCGCCGGAACCGGTTAAGGCCGAGCATGGCATGGTGGTGACTGCCCAGCACCTGGCCTCGGATGTAGGTGTCGCGGTCCTGAAGAGCGGCGGCAACGCGGTGGATGCGGCGGTTGCAGTCGGCTATGCGCTCGCCGTCACCTATCCGACTGCCGGCAATATCGGCGGTGGCGGGTTCATGACCATCCGCTTCAAGGACGGCAGGACGACCTTCCTCGATTTCCGCGAGCGGGCGCCGCAGGCGGCAACCAAGACCATGTATCTCGACGGGAAGGGAGATGTCATCAAAGGGTTGAGCACCGATGGTTATCTCGCCGTCGGCGTGCCGGGGCCGGTCATGGGTTTCGAGGTTGCGCGGAGCCGCTATGGCACGAAGCCGCTTGCCGAACTGATCGCGCCGGCGATCGCGCTAGCCAAGGATGGCTTCGTGCTGGAGGAGGGCGATGTCAGTACCTTCGAGGGCAGGGCCGAAAGGCTGGCGAAAGATCCGGCCGCGGCCGCGATCTTCCTGAAGCCCGACGGCAAGGCCTTTGCGGCCGGCGAAAAACTCGTCCAGACGGACCTTGCCGCATCGCTTTCGAGCATTGCCGAAAAAGGCCCGGACGCCTTCTACAAGGGCGCGATCGCCGATCAGATCGTCAAGGCGAGCTCGGAGAAGGGCGGCGTGCTCGCCAAGGCGGACTTCGAGCGCTATGCGGTGCGCGAACTGGAGCCGGTCAAGTGCAATTATCGCGGCTATGACATCGTCTCCTCGCCGCCGCCGTCTTCCGGTGGCGTGATCATCTGTGAAATCCTCAACGTGCTCGAAGGCTATCCGCTTTCCTACATGGGCTATGGCGCCGCGGACACGGTTCACGCGATGATCGAGGCGATGCGCCATGCCTATGTCGACCGTAACACGTCGCTCGGCGATCCCGATTTCGTCGAAAACCCAGTCGCCAAGCTCACCGACAAGGCCTATGCGAAGGAAGTCCGTGCCAAGATCGATCCCTTCCGCGCCGGTGTCTCCGCGACGCTGATCCCGAAGGGCTTCGGCGAAAGCAAGGAGACGACCCACTATTCGATCATCGACGACGAGGGCAACGCGGTCGCCGTCACCTATACGCTGAACGGCTCCTTCGGCGCCGGCGTGGTGGCGCCGGGAACCGGTATCCTGCTCAACAACGAGATGGACGATTTCACCTCGAAGCCGGGCGTTCCCAATCTCTATGGGCTGATCCAGGGCGAGGCCAATGCGATCGCGCCCGGCAAGACGCCGCTGTCGTCGATGAGCCCGACGATCATCTCCAAGGACGGCAAGCCGTTCATGGTGATCGGCAGCCCCGGTGGCGCCCGCATCATTACGATCACGCTCGAGGCGATCCTCAACGTCATCGATCACGGCATGAACATCCAGGAAGCCGTCGATGCGCCGCGCATCCATCACCAGTGGCTGCCGGACAAGGTGTTCATGGAGCCCTATGCGCTCTCGCCCGACACCCGCAAGCTGCTGTCGGCGATGGGCCATAACGTTCAGATCGACGAAAGCTGGACGATCTGGGGGCAGGCGACCGGCATCCTCGTCGGCGGCGAGAGCCTCTCCGACATCGAGGCCGGCGGCGGCGCCCGCTACAATGGCGCCGTCGACAGCCGCATCGGCGCAGGTGCTGCGCGCGGTTACTAGAGCAATTCCAGGAAAAGTGCGAAACGGTTTTCCGTCCGGAATTGCGTAATTTCAAAGACTTAGATCACTTCAGTGTTTCGATGAAACAATGGAATGATCTAGAGCCCGAGATAACAGGTGGCCAGTCGGTGCTTTGACACCCTTTGAAAGCAGCGGATCGCCGGTTCGCTGCGCGCTTTCGCATGTGCGATCACCGGGTGCTCGCGCGAAAAAGATTTGAAAGCGTTTTCGATTGAATTTATTATGATTTCCAGAGCGTGCGCCGCACGCGGTCGTACGCTTTGGTCAAACTTCATTCGTGGAGGTTGTCATGGCACTGATGGAAGGAAAGAAAGCGCAGGACTGGATCAATCTGGTTCTCGCCGTCTGCCTGTTCATCTCCCCGTGGATCATGGGCTTCGTTGTCGAGAGCGTTCCGGCTTGGAACGCTTGGGCCGCCGCCGTCGTGCTCGGCGTTCTGGCGATCGCAACACTTGCCATGTTTGCGGAATGGGAGGAATGGGCAAGCCTCGTCGTCGGGCTCTGGCTGATCGCTTCCCCCTGGCTGCTCGGCTTCTCGACCAGCGCCAGCCCCATGTGGACGCATGTCGTCCTCGGGGCACTGGTGACTGCGCTCGCGATCTGGTCGGTCTGGGACGAACGGCAGCACCCGCATGCGCATGCATGATGACGAGCAGTGAAGGTCGCGGCCCGGCGCCGCAGCTCCGGGCCGCGAACAGCTGGCGTAATGTCGATGCAATCTCGAGTTTGCAGCTTCACCCGGATTAAGAGCAAATCCTGAAACCGTGTAGAACGATCTTCTTTCAGATTTGCGTGATTTCAAAAAGTTAGCTCCCTTCGAACGCGTCCGAGCGAGGCCCGACGATGCACCGCGCATTCAATCCAGCCCTATGGTGCCGCCGGTGAGGAAACTGTGGCCCCGATCTCTCAAACAGCGGCTGATCGCCCAGCTACTCGTTCTCCAGTTGGCGATACTGCTGGCTTTCGGACTTTCGTTTGTAAGCCTCCTGGTCCTTGCCGACGAAGGCGGTGTGCTGGTCAGCCCAGCGCCGGTGGAGAAGGCCTTCGACGCGATCCGGAGAGGTCCGGAGGGCAAACTCGTGCGGGCAAAAACCGAGGAAATGGGGCGCGTCCATGCCAGGCATCCAGACTTTTGGTTCATCGCGCGCAACGACCACGGAGAGATCGTGCGGGTCGGCAACATCCCGCGATCTACCGGGGCATGAGCGAGAATCTCGGCAGGATGACCTATTCGGACATTCGCGACGCAGGTGAACCATCACCCTATCTTGCCGTTCTCCGGCGACGGTCGAATGCGAAAGGCGATTTCACGGTATTCGGGCAAGGCGAGTTGATGAGCCAGTCGGCTCTCATCCTGCAGTTTTCGCGCTTTTCCCTCGCGCCGATGCTGGTCTTGCTGGCCCTGGTGACGGTCGCCGGCGTGCCATGGATCGTCAACCGGGCGAGCCGGGACATTTCACCGCTGGCGATCGATGAAGGCTACGAGTTTTCATATGAGCCGGCGGTGCAGCGCTCGCTCGTTCAGGCGGGCTCGCCTTCTCTCAGGCGTACCATCATCAACCTGGCAAAAAATGCGATCGAGCATGCCGGAAACCGGGGAGCGATTGTCGTTCGGGTCGAGCGTAACGGCGTGATCGAGATCTGCGACGATGGTCCCGGCGTTCCCGAGGCAGAGCGCGAGCGAATATTCGAGCCATTTTACCGGCTGAAGCCGCGGCATCGAGGCGCGGGCCACGGTCTCAATCTCGTGCTGCAGATTACGCGAAGGCATGGTGCGCAAATGACCGTTCTGAATTCGCCAGGCGGCGGCGCATGCTTCCGCATGGACTTCGGTAGCGAGGCCGCCGAATAGGCTTTGCCTTCCCATAAGCCGCAGAACTCCCCGCAGGCAAAAGCTGATTGCCCATGACATTGGCGTTCACGGAACGACCGCGCACCGCCCGGTGCGCGCGTGCCGGTGCACAATTGGATAATACCAATATCATACCAACTAGCAACTGTCTCTGAATGCTGACGCAACTTGTGTGCGCTATCTGTAAGAAATGTAATATGAATTATTCCGAATCTGGTCGCAGTCGCGGTCCGTTTTGACATCGCGCACTAGACAGGTGGTCATGTTTTGGTATTGCTAATGCTGGCCGCATATAGATTGGGCCAGATCGGAAGTGATTACGGAACGCTTATCGGCCCGAGGGCGAGCAAGCCTGTGGGCAACCGGAAAACTGGGAGATATCAAATGAAGCCGAGTTCCATTCTTGCCCTTTTGACGGGCTCGATCGTGTTTGCGTCGGATGTTCCGCATCGGACGAAGGCGGGCGGCGCGAGACGCCGACTCCTGGCAGTGTTGACAGCAACAGCGTGTCTTATCTCGGTCGCTCCAGCCGTGGCCTTCGATCAGACCAACGCTGGCCGTATCAAGCAGCTGGTGGACACTGGCATGCAATATTACTGGTCGGGAGGCGACGTCAAAAAAGCGGAAGCCGAAGTCTTCAAGGGCATTACCTTGCACGGCAAGTACGATGTCGTGGAAGCGGCCTTCAAGGAAGCGTCGACGTTAGCACCAGAGCGGCTGGATTTTCAGTATGCCGTCGCCTCAACGCAGATCATCCAGAAGAAGCTCGACGAGGCGCAGACGACGTTCCAGGGTATCCTTGACAAGGAGCCGACCGCATTTGACGCTCAAAGCTGGTTGGAAGCGATTGCCCGCATCCGTGGCGATGAGACCGCCGCGGCACTCGCCCATCAAGCACTCGCAGGGCTCGATCGCGAGCGCGCGGAGGCGTATCGCAAGCGCTTTGTTCGCGCAGAACAGATCATGGCCGAAAAGCCCAACTTCGATGTCCCAACGGTGCCCGGCAAGGTCGTGGTCGTCGCCTTGGGCTACGCGCTGGCGGATGACGGCACGGCGCAGCAGACTTTGCTCGACCGCCTCGACGTGACGTTGAAGGCTGCAGAGGCGAACCCGACAGCACTGGTGATGGTGAGTGGCGGCGTGCCGAAGCATGGCGTTACTGAAGGCGACGTGATGTCCAAGTGGCTGGTCGACAAGGGTGTCAGCCGCGACCGCATCATCATTGAAGACAAGTCGAAAGACACGATCGGCAATGTGATCAATGCTGCCAATCTGTTGGTGCGGCATCAGGCCGACACTGTGATCCTGGTGACCAGCTCAAGCCACATGCGCCGAGCTCGCACAGTAATGGAAGACGCATTGAAACAGCGCGACCTGCTGACGGCAGTGGTGCCGCTGAATGCGCTGGACGCACCATCCCAAGATGAGGCGGCAAAGGTCGGGTCTGACGAGAGGTTGGTAATTTACCGCGATCTGATGCGTGTTTCGGGCGTATGGGCGTATCCGGGGCTTCAGCAGTAGCCACTGACGCATCTCAAGAATCATCGAAACCCGCGCGCCCAGTTCCGCCATTATGGGCGCGCGAGCTATTGACCAATGCATCGGCGACCTTCACGCCGCAACGCTTGCAGACGCTTCCCGTTCCCCTTGGTGATCGAAAATTTCTCTATGGCCTTGTGCCACAGCGCCGATGTTCGGTCGTCGAAACAGTATTTGTTCGCCACAATCTCCGACATTAAGCTTCCCATCGCCCCTGCTTTGTCCTAGAAGGCACCCCGTAATCCGGTCGCAGCCTACCCGGTCAAAACAAGGACACCTATCATGAAGACGATTGTCATCTGCTCCGGCGGATTGGACTCGGTATCGCTTGCCCACAAGGTCGCAGCCGAGCAGGAGCTTATAGGCCTGCTCTCCTTCGACTATGGACAACGACACCGCAAGGAACTGGACTTTGCCGCCGCCTGTGCGAGGCGGCTTGGCGTACCACATCAGATCATCGACATTCGCGCCATCGGCGCCCACCTCACCGGATCGGCGCTGACGGACGATGTCGACGTGCCCGACGGCCACTATGCCGAGGAAACCATGAAGGCGACGGTGGTTCCGAACCGCAACGCCATCATGCTCGCGATTGCCTTCGGGCTTGCGGCGGCGCAGAAGGCGGACGCGGTTGCGGTCGCCGTGCATGGCGGCGATCATTTCATCTATCCCGATTGCCGTCCCGGTTTCATCGATGCGTTTCAGGCGATGCAGAACCAGGCGCTCGACGGCTATGCCAACGTTGCACTCTACGCGCCCTACGTGACCGTATCGAAGGCGGATATCGTCACCGACGGCGCAAGCCATGCGACACCCTTCGAAGAGACCTGGTCCTGCTACAAGGGTGGCGCACGCCATTGCGGCCGCTGCGGCACCTGCGTCGAGCGGCGCGAGGCCTTTCATCTTGCCGGTGTTGCGGACCCGACCGATTATGAGGATCCGGATTTCTGGGTGGCGGCGACGTCTGCTTTTTCAGCCGAGGAGGTGAAGTGATGTTCCGGATCACCAAGGAGTTCCATTTCTCCGCCTCGCACCAGCTGAAGAGCCTGCCGGCGGACCACCAGTGCGCCCGGCTGCACGGGCATAACTACGTCGTTGAAGTCGAGCTTGCCGGTGCGGAACTCAACGAACACGGCTTCGTGCGCGACTATCACGAGCTGGCGCCACTGAAGCGCTACATCGACGAGAGCTTCGACCATCGTCACCTCAATGACGTCCTCGGCCATGACCAGGTGACGGCCGAATGTCTGGCAAAGCATTTCTACGATTGGTGCAAGGTGAGGCTCCCTGAAACCTCGGCGGTGCGCGTCAGCGAAACACCGAAGACCTGGGCGGAATACCGGCCATGACCGGGCCTGGCGAAACGCGCATCCGGATCAGCGAAATCTTCGGGCCGACGATCCAGGGCGAGGGCATCCTGATCGGCCTGCCGACCGTGTTCGTGCGCACGGGCGGCTGCGATTATCGCTGCAGCTGGTGTGACACGCTGCATGCGGTCGACAGCGAATATCGCGACCAATGGCTGCCGATGACGGTGGAGGAGATCTGGAGCGAAGTCAGCCGGCTATCCGGCAGCAAGCCGCTCACGGTCTCGCTATCCGGTGGCAATCCGGCGATCCAGCCGCTTGGACCTCTGATCGCGCGTGGGCGAGAGGAAGGCTACCGGTTTGCCCTGGAGACGCAGGGCAGCATCGCCAAGGACTGGTTTGCCGATCTCGACGTGCTGGTCTTGAGCCCGAAGCCGCCGTCGAGCGGCATGAAGACCGACTGGAACGCCTTCGACGACTGTCTTCGCATGGCGGCAGGCCGGCCCGAGGTGGCGCTGAAGATCGTCGTCTTCGACGAGCGCGATTATGCCTATGCCCGCGATGCGGCGGCCCGTTATCCGCATCTGCCGCTCTACCTGCAGCCCGGCAACCACACGCCGCCGCCCCCTGATGACGACGATGCCACCGTCGATATCGACGGCATCATCGACCGCATGCTCTGGCTGGTCGGCAAGGTGACGGAAGATCGCTGGTTCGAGGCTCGGGTGCTGCCGCAACTGCATGTTCTGCTCTGGGGCAACAGACGCGGGGTATAGCGGGCGCGCCCTTGTTGTCTGCCTGCAAATCCTCCGGGCTTGGTCGGACAGCGGCGGGCGGCTATGGTCCAAGCAATGAGACCGTGTGAGGGGCGTTCATGCATCTGAAGACGAAACGTGTCTATGAGCCGAAGGCGGATGGGGACGGCATGCGCGTCCTGGTCGATCGCCTGTGGCCGCGTGGACTGACCAAGGCGGAAGCGGCGGTCGACCTGTGGCTCAAGGAGATCGCGCCGACAACGGAACTGCGTCGCTGGTTTCACGGGGCTCAAGGCACCTGGGACGAGTTCAGCAAGCGCTACCTTGCCGAGCTCGACAACAATCCGGCGGCAGTTGACGTGTTGCGGCAGCACATTGGTGAGGCCCCCGTGACCTTGCTCTACAGCGTGAAGGATGAGGCTCGAACCCATGCAGAGATCCTCAAGGACTACATCCTGACACACCGATAGACGGGGGCGTCGGGCTCACGTCATGTCGTTGCGGTGGATACTTCGAACGTGCTGCCGATGCGCGCAGTGATCCGGCGCCAATCGTCCTGGAAGGGTAGGCCGAAGACGCCTGTCAGGGCAGTTTCTATTGCAGGCGCATCGAGATCACGGCGTGTGACGGTGCCGTTCCTGTCACGGATCGTCAGCCGGTTTCCGAACAGGATCTTGCGTGCCTCCTCGGTGGTCAACGCCACCAACAGGTTCCGCCGGAAAAGCGACTGCGGATGGGTCGATGTGACGATATTCGCGATCCGATACGCTTCCTCCCCGCAAATCGTTGGCGACACTTCGTAGACCGGTACCCAATCGCGACCGAGTTGGGCTTCGAGCAAGAAGCCCTCGATCGTCCGGCTGAGGCGGAATGGCTCATGTGGCGTCGGCTGTGGCGTGGTCCGGTCGAAACGCAGAGGCGCGGTCGGCACGCAACTGCCAAAACCGGTATCGACGAGATAGCCGACACCGTTCACGAAGACGCGAAGCGCCATATGCGACCATGCGGGCGGCGGCGCATCGGGTTCGCGAATCCACAGGACGCGGGCCATCAAGGGCTCTACCCGATAACCGAGCGCGCTGAGTACACGCTGCAAAAGGCTGTTCTGTTCGAAGCAGTAGCCGCCGCGTTTGCGGTCGATGAGCTTGCTGTCGATTGCCGCCGGCGACAACTCGACCGGATGGGCAAGCAGCACATCGATGGCCTCGAAGGGGATCGACGCCGCATGGCGAGCAATGATGCCGCCGAGCGTTGCCAGATCGGGCGATTGCGGCCCGGAGTAACCGATGCGGGCGAAGTAACGGCCGAGGTCGACGGGAAACGAGGCGTTCCGCATGGTTAGAGGCTCCGATAGATGGCGTCGCGGAGATCGACCGGGAAGCGTCCGTTCATGCCTTCAAAGGCGGTGTTGGTGAGCGCAACGACGGTCAGGCCGCGGGCCGGGTCGATGAACCACTTGTGCCCGTAGGCGCCGTCCCATTGCAGCGTGCCGCGCGACTGCGGTGTTCCCGCCATCTCGGGTTCGACAAGCACGGCGCCGCCGAAACCGAACTCCCACCCGGCGCCGGCGGCCAATCCGCCCGTCCTTGCCTGAATGTCGAACATCGAGCGGGTGGTAGGCGCGTCGAGCACCGGCGAGTGTCCGGTCCTGAGGCTTTCGAGAAGGCGGATCACGTCGCCGGCCGTGCCTGCCATGCCGGCGCCGCCGGAGGGAAAGGCCCGCGGGTTCAGGATCCGGCCGGGCGAGAGGCGCACGGGATTGCCAAAGAAGGGGACCGCGTCGTCGCCAACGAGCCGCCGTGGCCGCGGCGAGGCATCGCCATAGTGGACCACGAGCCTGCGTTTATCGGTCACGGAAAAGGCGGTGTCGTTCATCCCCATCGGGCGTGTGACGAGCGCAGCAATCGCCTCCGGCAGCTTTGATCCCGTCGCCTCTTCGATAACGGCGCCAAGCACGTCGAGGCTCATCGAATAGCCCCACCCATGTCCGGGCGGATAGGATAACGGAATGGCGGTGAGCTTGCCGATGAGGGCGGTGAGATCATCGTCGGTGTCGTCGAGGCCGCTGCTGATGGCGTGCCGGCGATAAGGGCCGTCGCCTCGCTCCATGAACACGTAGCTCAAACCGGCACTGTGCGTCAGGAGTTGGCGGATGGTTATCCGAGGCTCGCTGCCGTCCGGCAGCTGCGGCCTGAACGCGGGCAGCCATTCCGACACGATATCGTCGAGACCGATGGTGCCCCTTTGCACCAAGTTGAGAGCGGCGACCGTGACGATCGGCTTTGCGACCGAGGAGAGCAGGAAGATGCTGTCCTCGGTCATCGGCTGGTCGGCCTCGCGGTCCCCAAGCCCGGCGGCATGTCGGTAGCCGGGCTCGCCGTCGATAAGGATCTCGACGACTGTGCCGACGATGCGCTGTTCATCCAGGGCTTCCGCAATCACTCGGTCGAGTTCGGCCTTCAGCCGCTCTCTGCGCTGCGATCTTCCTTGTCTTGTCGCATCCATGATCGTCTCCTGTGCTTCTCGAAACTGCGGCCCGGTCGACGCTTCAGGGCGAAATTCGGGCTCCCGGACAAAGGCAAAGCCCGTTCGCAGCGAAAGTCGATCGTCTGTTCCCGTATGGGAGGCATACGCGCCTGCACGAGGCAGCCGTCGTCGTCCGGCGCTAGAAACGGTGCGACAACGTCAGATGGAGTCGGGTTGATGAACACAAACAATCTGGGATTTGCAGGCAAAGTCGCCTTAGTCGCGGGCGCCAGCAAGGGTATCGGCGCGGCCACCGCCCGCGCCTTTGCGCAGGCCGGCGCATCCGTTGTCCTTCTTTCCCGCTCGCAGCCGGCGGTCGAGGCGTTGGCGGTTTCCATCCGCCAGGCGGGCGGCGACGCACTGGCGATCGCGGCCGATGTCGGCGACAAGAGTGCCATGAAGCAGGCGCTTGCAAGCGTGATGCAGCACTATGGCCGGCTCGACGCCGCCTTCAACAATGCGACGGATGGAACCATGCCGGCCCCGCTTGCCGATCTCGACATCGACGGGTTCGATCGCGGCATCCGCACCAACATTCGCGGCACCTTTCTCGGCATGCGTTACCAGATCGAGGCGATGGCGAGGGCTGGTGGCGGTGCGATCGTCAACATGGCGTCGGTTGCCGGCATCAACGGCACCTCCGGGCTTGCCGGCTATGTCAGTGCGAAGGCCGGGATCATCGGGCTGACCAAGGCCGCGGCGCTGGACTATGCCGACCAGGGCATCCGGATCAATGTCGTTGCGCCCGGGCCGATCCTCACCCACCATCTCGAGGCCGCCGGCGCGGAAATCCAGCGGCACGCAGCACTTTCGACGCCGATGCGCCGGCTTGGCCGGATGGAGGAGGTGGCCGCAAGTGTCCTCTGGCTCTGTTCCGATGCGGCGAGTTACATCACCGGCGTAGTGCTGCCGATCGACGGGGGCATGACGGCGGGCACGAAAGTGCCTATGAATTTACCGTCGAGGCGAGCCGCCTCGGCCGGCTGAACCCTGAGGTGCTTGTGGACTGGGAAGAACTCCATCTTGTTCAGCACTTGGTCCGCCACGGCTCGCTGAGTGCAGCGGCCCGTGCGATGGGCACCACGCAACCGACGCTCAGCCGTCGCCTCGAGGCGTTCGAGCAGAAGACGCAGCAGAAGCTGTTCGAGCGGCAAACAAGCGGCCTTGTGCCGACTGCGGCGTGCCTGTCCATTCTGTCGGCGCTCGAGCAGATGGAGGCGAATGCGCTTGCGGTCGAGCGACGCCTGGCGGCGCAGGACGATGCGCTGGCGGGTACCATCACCGTCACCAGCCTCGACTGGCTCGGAGATTATCTGCTGGCGCCGATCCTGACGAGATTTGCCGCTGCCCATCCCGGCGTCACCATTCACCTGTTGAACGACGCCCGGCGCTTCAATCTGTCCCGGCGGGACGCCGATATCGCCTTCCGCTTCGGCAGCTTCGATCAGAGCGACATCGTCGAGCGCAAGGTTGCCGATATCCGCTATGGCCTGTTTGCGATGCAGGCCTACCTCGATCGCTTCGGCCATCCAAACGCCACCGGTGACGGTCACGCCATTGTCGAACTGGCCGAGGTACCGGTGCGGGTGTCACTCTCGACTTGGCTGAAGGACCTCTTGCCGGATGCGAGGGTAATGTTGCGCGCGAACTCGATCCGCTCGCAACTGAGTGCTGTCGAAACCGGCGCGGCGCTCGCGACGCTTCCGCATTTCCTTGCGGCCGGCCGGGACGGCCTTGTATCTGTGGACCTCGGCGTTGCCGCACCAGTCCTGTCGTTGAAGCTCGGCGTGCACCAGGAGACGCGCAATCTCCCGCGGGTGCGAAAACTCATAGACTTCGCCGTCTCGCAGTTCGCGGGCCTGCGGCCGAAACTCAATCCGTCGAGCTGAACGCCGGTCGCGACGACTGCTGCGCGAGACCCTTTCGGCGCGCCGCAATGCAGGCCGAAATTTTCTTGATTGTCGACGTCGGGATGGGAAAGCGCCGCGCGTCTTAAGCTCGACGGCGGTTTTGGACCGCGCTGACAACAAGGAGAATATGCATGTTCCGCACCGCTTTCATTGCTGGCGCTCTGCTGATCTCCGGCACCACATTTGCCGACGCCGAGCCGGTGGGCAATCGCGTCGATGTCAACGGCATGAAGATGTATTACGAGGTCTTGGGCGAGGGCGAACCGCTGGTCGTGCTGCACGGCGCCTACATGAACATTCCGTCGATGGGCGCGATCATCCCGAAGCTTGCCGAGACCCATAAGGTCTACGCCGTCGAACTGCAGGGCCATGGCCGCACCAATGATATCGACCGGCCGATCACTTATCCGAACCTCGCCGATGACGTCGCTGCCTTCATGGATGCGGTTGATCTCAAGAAGGCTGACGTCCTTGGTTACTCCATGGGTGCGGCCGCCGGTCTGCAACTGGCGATCCGCCACCCGGAAAAGGTGAACAAGCTCGCTGCCGCATCCGTCGCCTATGACGCTGACGGCTGGCAGCCGGAGTTCAAGGCGGTCATCCCGCAGATGACCGTCGAGATGATTGTCGGCCTGCCGTTTGCCGAGGACTATCGCAAGCTTGCCGCGAACCCTGACGGCTTTCCGGAGCTGGCGAAGAAGCTCATTCAGCTCGAAAAGGAGCCGATGGCCTGGGAGGCTGACGTCAAGACGCTGAAGGCACCGGTCCTGATCATTGCCGGCGATGCGGACGTGGCGACGCTCGAACACAATGTCGCGCTCTTCCGTCTGCTTGGCGGCGGAGCGATGGGCGACATGGGCAAGCCCCTGGCTGTCTCGCGGCTCGCCATCCTGCCGGCGACGTCGCACACCGCAGTCATCAACCAGACGGACCTGCTCTACGCCTTCATCGAACCCTTCCTGAATGGCGAGACGCCGAAGGGCATGTTCCAGTAAGATTCGACTGGCGCCATCTCCAGAGAGATGGCGCCAGCGCGACAACACGCGCGAGCCGCCTAGACTAACGCAGACGCCTTCCGTCTGCGTCGAACACCAAAACGGCGGCCGGATCGAAGCGCGCCGCAATGCTGTCGCCGGATTTGAGGCCGCGGCCGTTCTTGGTCTCGATGATGATCAATTCGCCGTCGCCATGGCGGGCATAGGCGAAGGTCTCGCCGCCGAGGTGTTCCAGCATGTCGATCGTCAGATCGAGGCTTGCCGAGCCGCTGTCGCCGAAATGTTCGGGCCGGATGCCGATGGTCACGGAGCTCCCCGGCGTAGCCTCCTTGATGGCCACTGGAATAGTCGCGTTGCCGAAGTCGGGCAGACGTACCTGCGTTCCGCCAGCGTCGACGATCCCCTTCAAGAAGTTCATTTTCGGTGAGCCGATGAAACCGGCGACGAAGAGATTGGCCGGATCGTCGTAAAGGTCGAGCGGCGAGCCGACCTGTTCGACCACGCCACCGCGCATGACGACGATCTTGTCGGCAAGCGTCATCGCCTCGACCTGGTCATGGGTGACATAGACGATTGTGGTCGCGAGCTTCTTGTGCAGCCGGGCGATCTCGATGCGCATGTGCACGCGCAGTTCCGCATCGAGGTTGGACAGCGGCTCGTCGAAGAGAAAGATTTTCGGATGCCGCACGATCGCTCGGCCGATCGCCACGCGCTGACGCTGGCCGCCGGAAAGCTGCTTCGGCCTGCGATCAAGCAACGGCCCGAGTTCGAGAATGTTCGCCGCCTCGCCGACGCGTTGCTCGATCTCGGCCTTCGGCACGCCGGCAAAACGCAGCGCGAAGCCCATGTTTTCCCGCACAGTCATATGCGGGTAGAGCGCATAGGACTGGAACACCATGGCGATGCCGCGCTTTGACGGATCGACATCATTCATCCGTTCGCCGTCAATCGTGAGATCACCCGACGTGATCTCCTCGAGACCGGCGATCATCCGGAGCAGGGTCGACTTGCCGCAACCGGACGGACCGACGAAGACGACGAACTCGCCGGTCTTGATGTCGAGGTCGACCCCCTTGATGACCTCGAAGTTGCCGTAGGACTTTCTGACGTCGCTGAGTTGGAGTTCGCTCATGCAGCCGCTGCCTCGCTTGCCACTGCCAAAAGTTCCAGTCTTACGGATCCAAGCCGTGTCGAGGTTACTGCGACGGCGATGCCGCCAGCAGCACCCGTCGTCTCCAGCCAGAAGCCGGTCGAACCACCCTGGAAGACCAGGCGCTCGGGCCCAAGCAATCGGGCAGGGCCAGTGACGGTGACGTCGACCGCATCGTTGAGGAACGGCAGGACGTTGCCGGCCTGGTCGAGCGCCCGCACGATCACACGAACACTGTCACGCCCTTCGGCCCGCAGTGTGGTGTTGTCTGCCACGACCTCGAGCGTCGTCGGCACCGGGTCGGCGACCATGCGGAGGCTAGCTGCGGCCTTGCCGTCGATGAAGCCGGTGAAGGCGGCGTCTTCCCATTTCATGCCCCAGACGCCGAGTTCGTCCTTGGTGAAGTGGCGATGGTCGATGACCACAGGCGGATGCGGCAGATGCGGGAAATTTTCGCGGTCCGGACCGACGCGCTTCACCAGCGATCCGTATTTCAGCTCGACCTCGTCGCAATTGGTGAGCACGATCAAAGGCAGCACGCCGCCGATATTGCGCTCGCCGCGCGCCCAGAAAGTGACCGGCTTCATCACCACTTCCTCCGACGGCTCGCATTGGCTGGCGTAGACATAGGCTGCAAACTTCGGCTGGCGGAACATGTCCATGACACCGTGATAGCAGATCCGGTCGCCGGAGCCGAAATCCTTGTGGGTGTTGTAGTCGAACATGCACCAGCCGATGGCGCCGGAGATGCTGGGGTCACCATGCGCGGCGTTCAGCACTTCCAGATGCCGGCGCACATGCTCGGCCTGCCGCTGCTCCTGGTCGTAGATCTTCGTCGGATACATGTGACCGCCGAATTCGGTGATCATGTAGGGCACCTTGCGATTGAGCCCGGTGCACTCCTGTTGCGGGCGCAGCGCCGTGCGCGGGCGGTTCGCGCCCGGCAGTTCCTCGTTGCCGAGGATGAAGTCGTTCATGGTGTAGACGTCTTCGAGAAACTCGCTGTCGGTGATGTAGCGCACGCCGCCGGTCTGGCGGGTCGAGTCGAGCTCGTGCGCCAGGCGGTTGGTTTCGACGTAGAAGTCGTGGGAATCCTGCGACTCGTTGATGCGCACGCCCCAGATGATGATCGACGGGTGGTTCCAGTCGCGCTCGATCATGCGCCGGACGTTTTGGATCGCCTCCTGCTTCCAGGCCTCACCGCCGATATGCTGCCAGCCGGGGATTTCCTCGAAGACGAGCAGGCCGATGCGGTCGCAATGGTCGAGAAACCATTTGGATTGCGGATAGTGCGAGGTGCGGACAAGGTTGCAATGTAGCGTGTTCTTCAGGATCTCGGCATCGCGCTCCTGGGCCGTCCGGCCCATGGCATAGCCGACATAGGGGAAGGCCTGGTGGCGGTTGAGACCACGGATCTTCAGCGGCCGGCCGTTGAGCTTGAAACCTTCCGTGGTGAACTCTGCTGTACGGAAGCCAAAGCGCGATGAGAGCCGGTCGCTGCCGCGATCGCTGCGCAGTTGCACCTCCGCCTCGTAGAGGACGGGACTGTCGATATCCCAGAGCGAAAGCCCCTTGAGACCGGTAATCTCCAATGTGGCGCTCTCACCGCGGGTCTCGCCGATGGCTTCCGCCAGCACCTTGCCGTTCGTGTCCTTGAGCAGTGCCGTGACAGTTCCGGCGAACGTCAAGCTTTGCGGATTGGCGAGATCGCAACGGACCGTGACGGACTTGGCGTCGCTGAGGACATCGCGGGTCTCGATCTTGATGTTGGCGATCGAAACCGCGTCGGTGACCTTCAGCCAGACGTCGCGATAGATGCCGGCATAGGTCAGATAATCGATGCGGCCGCCGAAGGGTGGGATCTCCGGGTTTTCGCTGCCGTCGATCTTGACGGTGATCAGGTTATCGCCCTCCCGCAGCCTGTCGGTCAGGCGCGCTTCGAAGGGCGTATAGCCGTCCTTGTGGGCAACGATCTCTTCGCCGTTGAGATAGACGACGGCATCGGCCATCGCAGCGTCGAAGACGAGCGAGACCTCGCGGCCATGGAACTCCCGACGCCAGGCGAGCGGCTTCTGATAGGTGAAAGCGCGCTGATAGGAGGCCTCGTCGAAATAGTTGAACGGCAGTTCCACCGCATTGTGCGGCAGGCTCACGGGCCTGCCCGCCTGCAGGCGGCCGGCTTCAGTGGCGGCGAAGCCTTCGGAGAAGACCCAGGAATCGTTGAAAGAGGTAACAGAACGCATCATCATTCCTATTTGACTGAGCCCAGCATTCCCTGGACGAATTGGCGTTGCATGAAGAAAAAGACCGCGAGGGTGGGAAGCGTTGCGAGAATGGTGCCGACCATGACGACGCCGTAATCGGGGTAGTAGGCGGAGGCGAGCGAGGAGACGACGAGTGTGATTGTCTTCGTCTCGTTCGACTGCAGCACGATCAGCGGCCAGAGATAGTTGTTCCACGCCGTCATGAAGACGATGATGAAGGCCGCCGCGTAGGTCGAACGCATCACCGGCACGTAGATGTAGAGAAAAATCTGCCATTCCTTCAGCCCGTCGACCTTGGCTGCGTCGCGCAGCTCCGAAGGGAACGCCTTGGTGCACTGGCGGAAGTAGAAGACGATGAAGGCCGAGCCGATTGACGGCAAGACGACGGCGAGGTGGGTGTTGATGAGCCCCGCCTTGCCCATCATGATGAAGAGCGGAATCATCAGCGCCGCAAAGGGGATCATCATCGTCAACAGCATGGCGCTGTAGATCCGGTCGCGGTGGCGCGAGCGGAACATCTCGAAGCCGTAGCCGGCCAGCGACGAGACGGCGAGCGTCAGCGCCGTCGCCAGAATGGCGATCTTGGCGGAATTCCAGAAGACCAGCGGCGCATTCACCTGGGTGAAGAAGGCGCTGATATTGGTGGCGAGCGCGCTGCCGGGCAGCATCTTGCCCTTGATGATGTCGATCGACGAATTGGTGGCGCCGAGCAGCATCCAGATGAAGGGGAAGATCGAGAGAAAGGCCATCAGCCCGACGAAGCCGTAGGTGACGATGGCGGTTGCGATGCGTGCGGATCCGTTGTTCATCGGTCGCGCTCCCGTGCCGCGAAGAACTGAAGGCAGGCGAGCAAAGCGACGAGCACGACGATCACGTAGGAGACCGTCGCCGCGTAGCCGAAGTTCGGCATGAAGCGGAAGGTCAGGTTGTAGATGTAGAGCGACAGGGTCAGCGTCGCGTTGGAAGGGCCACCCTTGCCCTCGGTCAGATTGTAGACCTCGTCGAAGAGCTGGATCGTGCCGATCGTCGAGATGATCGTGGTGAACAGGATGACGGGTTTCAGCAACGGGATGGTGATGTGGGTGAAGCGGGCCCAGGCGGGCACCCCGTCGATACGGGCCACCTCATAGATCGACTTGTCGATGTTCTGCATCGCCGCCAGGTAGAAGATCATGTTGTAGCCGGTCCAGCGCCAGGTGATGGCGATGATGACGAGCACCTTCGCCCAGAAGGGATGCGTCAGCCACGGGATCGGCGAGGCGATGATGCCGATCGCCTCAAGCGTCGAGTTGACGATGCCGTCGAGCGCGAACATGCCTTTGAACAGCACCGAATAGGCGACGAGCGAGGTGACGCAGGGCAGGAAGATGGCGGTGCGGAAGAAGCCGCGGCCGACGAGCCTCGGATTGTTGAGCAATGACGCCAGGATTAGCGCCAGCAAGATCATGATCGGCACCTGCACGACGAAATAGGTCAGCGTGTTGGTGAGCGCCTTGATGAAGACCGGGTCGTTCCAGAGACGGACGATGTTGGCGAAGCCGGCGAATTTCAGCATCATGCCGCGGCCGGACTGGAACGACATCCAGAGCGACCACACGATCGGATAGATCATGAAAAGGGCGATCAGCCCGAGCGCCGGCGCAACGAAGAGCCAGCCATTGGCGTTGTAGTATCGGCCGATGCCGCCGCGGCGCGCGAGAGCCATCATCATCCCCATGGATAGCTGGAGCCGTTGGCCGCGGCGCAATCGCCACGGCCTACAGCGCCGCGCGTCTTCAAGACGCGCCAAGAACGCTGTAACACTTTGAATTGCTGCATAATTTTTCCCTCAAATCGACTTCGACTTGAGGAATTATGCAGTTGTGGTGCAGACAATCGCCGTAGCGATTACTGGACCTGTGCGCTGACCTCGGAGTCGATCGCCTTCAGGACGTCGTCGACGGGTGTTCCCTGCTGCAGCGCCGGCAATTGCGCGGTGACGGCGGTATCCGCCTCGTTGGTGAAGATGCCGTAGTTGACCGAGGGGACCTTCGCGAGCCAGTCGGAAAAGTTCTGCCAGACCTTTTCACCGCCGAAGAAGGCATCGGCCTCGCCATAGGCGGCTCCGCCACGGGCGGCGAGAAGCGAACCGACGGCGCCGCGGTCTTGCAGGATCGTCTGGTAGAAATCGACGTCCTTGGCGTAGACCGCGTTCAGGAAGTCGACCGCCTCGGCTTTCTCCGCCGAACTTTCGAGCACGTACCAGCTCGATCCGCCGAGGTTCGAGGCGTGCGTCGCGCCGTCGATCGAAAGGGCCGGGATCGGTGCTACGCCCCACTTGCCCGCTTGGTCCGGCTGCGCCTTGACGGTACCGGTGATCCAGACGCCGGTGATGACGGTGGCGACGTCACCGGACGTAAAGGTTCCGACCCAATCGGCCCAGCCGGCCGCCGGTTTGTAGATGTTGGAAGACATGATCTTGCCGACCGTCTCCAGCGCTCCCTTCAGCGCGGCGTTGCCGGTGATGTTCGCCTTGCCTTCCTTGTCGAAGTACCATTGCCCGGCCGATTGCATGATGATGCGCACGAGGCCGGCGTCGGTCGGGTCGAGACCCATCATCTTCTTGCCGGTCTTGGCTTCGACCTGCTGGCCGATCTCGATGAAGCGGTCCCAGGTGATGCCCTGCATGTCCTCGGGCTTGAAGCCGGCCTGCTCCAGATAGTCCTTGCGATAATAGAGGCCGGTTACGCCGGAATCGAAGGGCATGCCGTAGACCTGGCCATCCAGCGTCATCAGCTCGACCTTATAGGGAGCGAAGCCGGAATAATCGACCGTGCCGGAGAGTGGCGCGAAGGCGCCGGGGAAGGACTGCAGATACTTCTGCGCGCCGTAATCCTCGATCAGCACGATATCGGGCAGGGCATCCGCCGTGCCGGACGAAAGGCCGGTCTGCAGCTTCTGCTCGACGTCGGCCTTGGCGAAATCGACGATGTTGAAGGTGACGTCAGGATGCGTCTTGGTATAACGCGCGCCAGCCTCCTTCATGATCGCAACGTTGAAGTTGGGATCCCAGCACCAGACGGTGATTTCCTTGGCTTGCGCCGCAGTCACCGCCAAGAGGCTGGCGCCGGCAAGCGCGATGGCGCTCAAGCGCGGCAGATAGATACGCATGTCCATTGTTTTCCTCCCTTGAATTTCGTTCCCCGAGACGTTCCTCCTAGTCTCGGCGCGGAGTATTTCGCAAAATTCTGAAGAAGGCAATATTTCAGTAAATTTTTACCACCGTGTTTTTTACCGGCTGTTTTACCGGCCAGCAACGGAGCCCGTCGTGGCCGTGCTGCCGCGCCAGACCATCTCTGTTCCGAGGATCACCTTCTTCGCCACGTCGCGTCCGGTCAGCCGCTCGACCAATAGGTCGACGGCCGTCTCGCCGATCACTTCGGCCGGGATCTTGACCGTCGAAAGCGGCGGGCCGAGAAACTGCGCGACCGGGATGTCGTTGAAGCTTGCCACGGCGACATCGTCAGGGATTCGAAGCCCCATCTCGTGAATGGCGCGGTAGGCGCCGATCGCCATGTTGTCGTTGCAGGTGACCAGGATTTTGGGCGGGTTGGGTTTCGACAGCATCGCCTTGGCGAGCGTATAGCCGCTGTCCGGCGTCAGCTTCTCGACCATGCAGAGTTCCGGATCGTAGAAGCCGGCTTTCGTCATCCAGCGGATGAAGGCGCGGCAGCGGCGCTCCGAATGGATGTCGTCCTTGTCGCGGAAGGCGTCGATCCAGCCGAGAAAGCCGATTCGGCGGTAACCCATGCCGTATATGCCTTGAAGCAGGCGGTTCATGGCCACGGACACGTCGCTCATCACGCTGTCGTCGACATCGTCGTCGGGGGCGAAATCGGCAAAGACCAGGTGGCGGCTGTGCCGCCGCAGCCAGTGGACCTCTTCGCCGTAATGGTGGCCGACGGCAACGACGCCGTTGGCGCCCTGCAGGATCGCCGCCTCCGGCAGGTTGCCGTTGTGGAAGACCTTGACCACCTCGATCTTCAGCGCCTGACAACGGTTTTCGATGCCGAGCCGGACGCCGACATAATAGGGATCGATCAGTTCCTGGGCGGGCTGGAGGAAATGCACCAGCGCGAATTTCAGGCCCTGCATCGGTCCCGCGCCGCGCCCGCGGTTGCGGGGCGTCGCATAGTTCAGGGCCTCGGCCGTTTCGATGATCGCCTGCCGCTTCTTGGTGGAGATCGAAAGCGTTGGATCGTAATTCAGCACCCGTGAGACGGTCGCCGAAGAGACCCCGACAGCCGAAGCGATTTCCTTGATTGTTACCATGTCCAACGTCCTGCCCGCCGCCACAACCCAGGCTTCGGGCGCGGCGCAATCTTTATTTAGTAAAATTTTGCTTGGGTTTTTTCAATCTCTGGGCGTCGTATTTCGTTCGTCGAACGTGACGCAACCGCGGTTGAGATCACGCAGCGCGGCCGGTTGCCAATGCCTGCGCCTGAAGCTCTTCGGAAAGGAACGCCCACAGTGCTGAGACCGGGCGGGATGACAGGCCCTGGTCATCGGCCGCGAAAAGCCCGAGTTCGATCACCGGGGCGGGCGGCAAGCCCTCTTCGGTCCCGAGGACCCGCATCGTGTTGGCGCGAATATTGAGATCCAGCAGAACGGCGATGCCGAGCCCCGCCTCGATCATCGACTGGATCGAGGAGAGGCTGGCGCTCGTCAGCACCGTGCGCCAAGGCCGATCCCCGCCCTTCAGCGCCTCGATCATCTTCTCGCGCCAGGTGCAGACCCCGTCGAAGGTGACGAGCGGCAAAGGCCCTTCCTCCGGGAGCACGAAACCGCGCGCCGCGACCCAGCGCAGCGGCAGCCGCCAGGTGAGGATCGGCTCACCACGGATCAGGGCCGGATCGCCGATCGCGACATCGAGCTGACCCTGCGACAGCTTCTCCGACAACACGGTGCTTTCGGTGACCGTCAGTTCGAGCCCCACGTTCGGATGACATTCGGCGAAGCGCTGCAGTGCCCTTGGCAGCGAGCCGACGGCGATGTCCTCGATCATGCCGAAGCGGATCGGGCCCTGGAGCGCCTGCCCGGCGAGCGCTCGCCGGGCACCTTCGCTCAGCCCGAGCATCTTCTGGGCATAGGGAAACAGCACATGCCCGGCTTCGGTCAGGTCCATGCCCCTGGTGCTGCGGTTCAAAAGCCTGGCGCCGACATCGTCCTCCAGCCGGCGCAACTGCATGCTGACGGCGGCTTGAGTCCGTGCCAGCCGCTGGGCAGCGCCGCTGACGCTGCCGCATTCGGCGATCACGACGAAGGCGCGCAGCAGGACGGTGTCGAGGTCATGCATATAACGATCCCTTATGAAGACATCACAACTATTAGCGTTCCTTATTGTGCCGGGATTGCTATGTCTGTTCAAGCCCAACGGGAGAACGGACATGACGGAAACGGAGACGACTGCGGATCGCGGGTGGAGCGGGCAGGGTACGACGGACGATTCCACAGGGCGTGTCTCTGTCGCGATCGTCTTTTGCCTGCTCTCCATGTCGAGTGTGCAGTTCGGCGCTGCACTTTCCAAGCCGGCGATGGAAAGCGTCGGGGCTTTTGGCGCGACCTGGCTGCGGCTCTCCTGGGCGGCGGCATTCCTGCTGCTCCTCGTCCGCCCACCCTTCCTCAGCTACACCCGGGCGCAGTGGCTTTCGGCGCTCTCGCTCGGCGCCACGATGGCCGTGATGACGCTCTGTTTCTTTGCGGCCATCGCGCGCATCCCGCTCGGGCTTGCGGTGGCGATCGAGTTTCTCGGTCCGTTGACGGTCGCTGCGATTTTCGGCGGCCGTGGCTGGCGCCTGCTTTGCCCCATTATTGCCGCTGCCGGCGTACTCTGCCTCTCCTGGGACGGTACCGCCTGGGTGGCGGATACGCGCGGGCTGCTTTTCGCCTTCGGCGCGGCGATCGGCTGGGGCGGTTATATCGTGCTGATGAAACAGGCCGGCCAGCGCTTCAGGGGATTGGAGGGACTTGCTGTTTCGCTGCTGTTTGCAGCAGTCTTCGCGATGCCGTTCGGGCTGCACCAGGTTCAATCCGGTTTCTCCTTCGACATGCTGCTGATGACGGCCGGGCTCGCCGTTCTGGTGCCGTTGCTCCCCTACGCGCTCGAGTTCATGGCGCTCCGTCGCATGCAACCGTCGGCCTTCGGCATCCTGATGAGCCTTGAGCCGGCGATCGGCGCCGGCGCCGGCTTCATCGTTCTTGGGCAGGCGCTCTCCCTCAACCAGATCTTCGGCGTGGTTCTCGTGATGACCGCCAGCGCCGCCGGCACATTGCTGGCGAGGGCCTAGCGCCTAGCGCCTAGCGGAAGGCGCCTGTTCTCGCCCGCCAATCCTCTGAACGTTCCGACGCTCCCGCGTCGGGGTCGGCCGGCCCGCGTTCAGCCGTCTGCGACCTCCGACGGATTTCATCGACGTCTAGCGCGTTAGGTGAAAAGTGCCCGTTTACAAAAGTAATATTATATGATTTTTTCTCGATGGCTGCTTGGAGGCAGCTTTCTTTGGGAGGAAATCATGAAAATCGCCAAGGCACTTGCGAGTGCAACGATCCTTGCTGCCTGCACGTTCGGTAGCGCTTCCGCGGCCGATCTGGTCGTCGGCTTTTCGCAGATCGGCTCGGAGTCCGGCTGGCGCGCCGCCGAGACGACGCTGACCAAACAGCAGGCCGAACAGCGCGGCATCGACCTCAAATTCGCTGATGCGCAGCAGAAACAGGAAAACCAGATCAAGGCGATCCGCTCCTTCATCGCGCAGGGCGTGAACGCCATCCTCGTCGCCCCGGTCGTCGCTACCGGCTGGGACGAGGTGCTGCAGGAAGCCAAAGACGCGGAAATTCCGGTCATCCTGCTCGACCGCACCGTCGACGCCTCGAAGGACCTCTACCTGACGGCCGTGACGTCCGATCTCGTGCATGAGGGCAACGTCGCCGGCAAGTGGCTCGTCGACGCCACGGCAGGCAAGCCCTGCAACGTCGTCGAGCTTCAAGGCACAACCGGCTCCTCGCCGGCAATCGACCGCAAGAAGGGCTTTGAGCAGGCGCTTTCCGGCCACGATAACCTGAAAATCGTCCGCAGCCAGACCGGCGACTTCACCCGCACCAAGGGCAAGGAAGTCATGGAAAGCTTCCTCAAGGCGGAGGATGGCGGCAAGAACATCTGCGCGCTCTACGCCCACAACGACGACATGGCGGTCGGCGCCATCCAGGCCATCAAGGAAGCCGGCCTGAAGCCGGGCAAGGATATCCTTGTCGTCTCGATCGATGCCGTTCCGGATATCTTCCAGGCGATGGCGGCCGGCGAAGCCAATGCCACGGTCGAGCTGACGCCGAACATGGCCGGCCCCGCCTTCGATGCGCTTGCCGCGTACCAGAAGGATGGCACGGCACCGCCGAAGTGGATCCAGACGGAATCGAAACTCTACACTCAGGCCGACGAGCCGCTGAAGGTCTACGAGGAAAAGAAAAGCCTCGGCTACTGATGTCGGCCGTGGCCCGCGCTGCTTCTCGCGCGGGCCACGCTCTTTTCCAAGTTTCCGGCTGAAGAGCGCTGCTTGTCGCAGACAGGCGCCGTGCTTCTCGTCCGACAGATACCAGCATCGCGGAGACGGTACCGATGCAGACCAATGACCACATTCTCCAGGCGATCCGGATCGAAAAGACCTTCCCGGGAACGAAGGCCCTCGACAAGGTCGATTTTCACCTGCGGCGCGGAGAGGTTCATGCGCTGCTTGGCGAAAACGGCGCCGGCAAGTCTACTCTTATCAAATGCCTGACCGGCGCCTACCGCCGCGACGGCGGTGCCATCCTGCTTGAGGACACGGAGGTCGATCCGCGCGACACGTTCGAGGCCCAGACACTCGGTATCGGTACGGTCTACCAGGAGGTCAACCTGCTGGCGAACCTGACGGTTGCCGAAAATCTCTTCCTCGGGCGCCAGCCCCGGCGCTTCGGCATGGTCGACGTTAGCACCATGAACCGGCGTGCGCAGGAGCTGCTCGCCGACTATGAACTCGACATCGACGTCACCCGCGATCTTGCAAGCTATTCGGTCGCGATCCAGCAGGTCGTCGCCATCGCCCGCGCCGTTGATCTCTCGGGCAAGGTGTTGATTCTCGACGAGCCGACGGCGAGCCTCGATGCGCACGAGGTGGCGATGCTCTTCCGTATTGTCCGGCGCCTTAAGGCGCGGGGGCTTGGCATCATCTTCGTCACCCACTTCCTTGAACAGGTCTACGAGATTTCGGACCGGATAACGGTGCTCAGGAACGGGCAACTCGTCGGAACCCGTGAAACTGCCAATCTTGATCGGCGCGAACTGATCGCGATGATGATCGGCCGTGAACTGGCGGCGGAAATCCACGCACCGCGCGCGCAGGCCCAGGAAGGACCGTTGCGCTACCGGTTTCGCAATTACGGTCGCAAGGGTCGCGTCCGTCCCTTCGACCTCGATGTCCGCGCCGGTGAAGTCGTCGGCATGGCGGGCCTGCTCGGCTCCGGGCGAACGGAAACCGCGGAGCTCCTCTTCGGCGCCCATCGCGCCGATAGCGGCGAGGCCGAGATCGATGGCCGCGCGGCCGACCTCTCATCACCGCGCGCCGCCATCCGCCATCGCTTCGGCTTCTGCCCGGAGGATCGCAAAACATCAGGCATCATCGGCGATCTCTCCGTACGCGAAAACATCGTGCTCGCGCTGCAGGCGCGCCGCGGCTGGACGCGGCCGATCGCCCGGGCGGAACAGAACCGGCTGGCGGACCACTACATCCGCGCGCTCGATATCCGCACGGCCGATCGGGAGAAACCGATCAAACTGCTCTCCGGCGGCAACCAGCAGAAGGCGATCCTGGCGCGCTGGCTCGCGACCGAGCCCGAATTCCTGATTCTCGACGAACCGACGCGCGGTATCGACGTCGGCGCCCATGCGGAGATCGTCAAGCTGATTGAGGCGCTGCGCGAGAAAGGCCTGTCTTTGATCGTCGTCTCCTCGGAGATCGAGGAACTGGTCGCCTACAGTACGCGGATCATCGTGCTTCGGGATCGCGCCCATGTCGCTGAACTCGACGGCAACCGGATTACCGCCCACCAGATCGTCGAAGCGATCGCCGCAACCAATGAAAGGAGGACGTCGTGACGTCGTTCCTCAGGCTCTATTTCAACCGGTTGCTGCCGCAACTGATCGCGCTTGGCATCATCATCGTCGCGGTATCGCTGGTGTTTCCCGGCTTCCTCAACCTGCAGATCCAGAACGGCCGGCTTTATGGCAGCCTCATCGACATCCTCAATCGCGGCGCCCCTGTGGTGCTGCTGGCAATCGGCATGACCGTCGTCATTGCCACCAAGGGCATCGACCTCTCGGTCGGCGCGGTCATGGCGATCTGCGGCGCTACCGCGGCTGCTTGTATCACGTCGGGGCATTCGGTCGCCGCCACCCTGCTGATCACGCTTGCCGTCGGTATCCTTTGCGGTCTGTGGAACGGGGTGCTGGTGGCGGTGCTCGACATCCAGCCGATCATTGCGACACTGGTCCTGATGGTCGCCGGGCGCGGTATTGCCCAGCTCATCACCGAGGGCGCGATCCTGACCTTCAATGATCCCGGCCTCGCCTTCATCGGCAGCGGTTCCTTCGCAGGCCTGCCGATGCCGGTCGTGATCTGGCTGGTCTTCGGCGTGCTGATCGCCATGCTCGTCCGACGGACGGCGCTCGGCATGCTGATCGAAGCGATCGGCGTCAATCGTCAGGCGAGTACGCTGTCCGGCGTGCTAACGCCCGTGCTGCTGATCGCCGCCTATGTTCTTTCCGGCCTTTGTGCGGCCATCGCCGGCATCATTGCCGCCGCCGATATTCGTGGCGCCGATGCCAACAATGCCGGGCTCTGGCTGGAGCTCGATGCCATCCTCGCGGTCGTGGTCGGCGGAACATCCCTGCTCGGCGGCCGCTTCAGCATTGCCGCATCGGTGCTCGGTGCGATCATCATCCAGGCGATCAACACCGGCATTCTTCTTTCCGGCTTCCCGCCGGAGTTCAACCTGATCATCAAGGCCGCGATCATCGTCTTCATCCTGGTGCTTCAGTCGCCGCGGTTCCGCACCGCCTTTTCCTTCTTGGTGCCGGCGCGTGGCGCGCGCAAAGCGAGCGAGCGAGCTGCAAAATGAAGCCTAAATATCTTCCGCTGATCACTACGCTCGTGATCTTTCTTCTCGGCTATGCGCTTTGCGTCGCGCAGTATCCGAACATCCTCTCCACGCGGGTGATTGGAAACCTTTTGACCGACAATGCCTTCCTCGGCATCGCGGCCGTCGGGATGACCTTCGTCATCCTCTCGGGCGGCATTGATCTCTCCATCGGTTCGGTCATCGCGTTCACCGGCGTTTTCCTGGCCGTCGTGCTGGAACACACGAGCGTTCACCCGCTCATCGCCTTCGCGATGGTTCTAACGATCGCGACGCTTTTCGGCGCCGCGATGGGCGCGATCATCCACTATCTGGAGATGCCAGCCTTCATCGTCACGCTTGCGGGCATGTTTCTCGCGCGCGGTCTGGCCTTCGTGCTGTCGATCGATTCCATCCCGATCAAGCATCCATTCTACGCGACGTTGAAGAGCCTATACTTCAAGCTGCCGGGCGGCGGACGCGTCACGCTGATCGGCGGGCTGATGCTGTTCGTCTTCGCCATCGGCATCGCGCTGGCGCATCGCAGCCGCTTCGGCACCAACGTCTACGCGCTCGGCGGCGGCACGGCGACGGCGCGGCTGATGGGCGTGCCGGTCGCCGCGACGACCGTGCGGATCTACGCGCTTTCGGGCCTGCTGGCGGGGCTGTCCGGCATCGTCTTTTCGCTCTACACCTCGGCCGGCTACTCCCTTGCAGCCGTCGGCGTCGAACTGGACGCAATTACTGCGGTCGTCATCGGCGGGACGCTTCTGACCGGCGGTTCCGGTTTCGTTGCAGGTACATTTGTCGGCATCCTCATCCAGGGCCTGATCCAGACCTACATCACCTTTGACGGATCGCTGTCGAGCTGGTGGACGAAGATCCTGATCGGCCTTCTGCTGTTTGCTTTCATCCTCTTGCAGAAGGGCATCATCTACGTCTCGCGTCATCGCCGACAGCCGGCGTGATCTCGCAAGGACCGTGCGATGTGGCCATTCTTCCAGCCGCCGCGTAAAAGGACGAGCCACCGGCTCGTCGTCGAAGAGCTCGGCCAGGCGGTTGTCGCAGGGGAATTCGCCGTCGGCGCCATCCTGCCCGGAGACGTGGAGCTTGCGGCACGATTCAGCGTCTCCCGTACGGTTCTGCGGGAAGCAATGAAGACGCTCGCCGCCAAGGGGCTCGTCGTCGCGCGGGCCCGCATCGGCACACGCGTGATGCCGCGGGCGAACTGGAACCTTTTCGACGGCGACGTGCTTTCCTGGCATTTCCGGGCCGGTGTCGATGAGGAGTTCCTGCGCCATGTCACCGAGGTCCGTCTCGCTCTGGAACCCTATGCGGCTGGGCTGGCTGCGCGCCGCGCCACGGACGCCGATATCTCCCATATGATGCGGCTGGCGGTCGCCATGGGCGATGCCGGGCACAGCGCGCAGACGCTGGCCATTGCCGATCTCGAATTCCATCTCCGCCTGCTCGAAGCTTCGCTCAATCCGTTCATGCAAACGGTGGGCGGCCTGATCGAGGCGGCCCTGATCGGCGTTTTCCGGTTGAGCAACGCGGCGGCCGATGGCACCGAGATTGATCGTGTCGCCGTCGCGCATATCCGCATCGTCGAGGAAATCCGCCTCCGCAACGAGGAAGGTGCACGAAGCGCGATGGAGCATGTGATCCGCGTGGGACAGCAGCAACTGATTGCAAATTTGCGGGCACGTGGCTGATCCGGAGGTGAGCGCCGGACGCGCCGCAGACGAGTTGCCACAAAGCACTTTCTGCACAGCTTGGCTTTGTCCGTCGCGTGGGCGTAGGGTCGGCGAAGATGCCGGCGCAACTTTTGCCGCCGGCGAAGGCGAGCGGAGAGCAGGGTGACGGAACAGGATGTTCTGATCGTCGGCGCGGGACCGACAGGGCTGGTGCTTGCTCTCTGGCTGACCGTCCAGGGGGTGAAGGTCCGCATCGTCGATAGAAACACCGGTCCCGGCCCGACGTCGCGGGCGATGGTGGTGCATGCGCGAACGCTCGAACTCTATTGCCAGCTCGATCTGGCGACAGCGGTGATCGCGGCCGGACACCGCAACCCGTCGGTCAACCTTTGGGCGAAGGGCAGGATCAGGGCACATATCCCCTTTGGCCCCACCGGTGGGGAGCTGACGCCCTACCCTTTTGTCCTGGTCTATCCGCAGGATCATCATGAGCACTTGCTGACCGAGCGATTGGAAACCATGGGCGTCACCGTCGAGCGGCAGACCGAGCTGGTCGACTTCTAAGACGCGGGCGGCGCGGTCCGCGCGCGCCTTCGGCTGCCTGACGGCAGCGAGGAGGTCAGCGCTGCGCGATACCTCGCTGGCTGCGATGGCGCCCGTTCAGCGGTGCGGCACAAGCTCGCTATCGGGTTTGAGGGCGGCACCTATAACCAGACTTTCTACGTGGCCGACGTCGAGGTGAGCGGCCCGACGGCCAATGGCGAGGCGCATATTTCGCTCGAAAGCGGCGACTTCGTAGCACTCCTCGCCTATGCCAAGGGGCGAGGACGCCTTATTGGCCTGGTCCGTGACGAGCGCGAAGACGTGGGTAAGCTCACCTTCGAAGATGTCAGCCACCGGGCGATCGAGGGCCTGCGGCTCACCATCGACAAGGTCAACTGGTTCTCGACCTATCGCGTCCATCATCGTGTGGCTGACCGTTTTCGGGAGGGGCGTGCCTTCCTGCTGGGGGACGCGGCGCATGTGCACAGCCCTGTCGGCGGGCAGGGCATGAACACCGGGATCGGCGATGCGATCAATCTTGCGTGGAAGCTCGCGGCGGTGCTGAGGGGACGAGCGCCCGATGGTCTTCTCGACAGCTATGAGCGCGAACGCGTCGGCTTCGCACACCAGCTCGTGGAGACGACCGATCGCCTGTTCACCTTCGTAACGGCAGAGGGCCGCTTCGCGGACTTTTTGCGGGTCGAGATTGCGCCGGTTCTGGCAGGTGTCGCCTACCGCATAGGTGGCATCAGGGCATTTCTGTTCCGGATCCTCTCGCAAACCCAGCTGAACTATCGTGGCGGACCTTTAAGCCGCGGCAAGGCCGGCCGGGTGGACGGCGGAGATCGGCTTCCCTGGGTCTTGGTCAAAGGTCTCGACAACTACGCGCCCCTTGCCGCCATCGCCTGGCAAGTTCATGTCTATGGTGCGGCGTCCGGCGCACTGAAGCAATGGTGCGCGGCGCGCGGCGTGCCGCTCCACGTATTTCCCTGGACCGAGGAGCACGCGGCCGCGGGCCTGGCCATCGATGCCGCCTATCTCTTGCGCCCCGATACCTACGTGGCGGTTGCCGCTTTGGAGCAGGCGCCCGATGTGTTCGACGCCTATCTGGCGGACGTGGGGATCACCCTCTGCTGACGCGCGCCGTCGCAACAGGGGCCCGGCAACCCCGAAGGCAGTTCCTGTTGGGATTGCGGGGCAGGCGGATCCAACGCCGATTGGCGGAAAGGGTCGAATGGAAACGGGCCGGACCGGCCCCGTTGTCGATGTTGCCGTCGGGTCGTCAAGCCTATCCATGGCTGGTTGGTGTCTGGGCGCCGCTCTCCGTCGCGTCGCTTTCTGCCGACGCGCCGTGCGCTCCGACCGGGTGCATGGAAATGCCGGCGAGTTTGTGGCCGCGCTCGCGCAGCCACTGGAAGGCAACGTAGAGCGCCGGGATGACGAAGATGCCGACGAGTGCAGCGGCAAGCATGCCGCCGGCAACGCCGGTGCCGACCGCGCGACGGCTGAGTTCACCAGCGCCCTTGGCGACCACCAGCGGCACCAGGCCGACGATGAAGGCGAAGCTCGTCATCATCACGGCACGGAAGCGGGCGCGCGCGCCTTCGATCGCCGCATCGACGATCGAAGCGCCGGCTTCGCGGTGGGCCTTGGCGAACTCGACGATCAGGATCGCGTTCTTCGAGGCGAGCGCGATCAAAACGACGAGGCCGATCTGGGCGTAGATGTCGAAGGAAAGCCCGGCGACGAGCACCGACAGCAGCGCACCCGAGACGCCGAAGGCGACCGACAGCAGCACCGGCACCGGGATCGTCCAGCTTTCATAGAGTGCCACCAGGAAGAGGTAGGCGAAGAGCACGGCCATCGCCAGGATGGCGGTGGTCTTGCCGGCCGCTTCCAGTTCCTGCAGCGCCGTTCCGGTCCATTCGTAGCTGTATCCGGGCGGCAATGTCGAAGCCGAGAGCGCCTCCATCGCGGCAAGCGCCTCACCGGACGAATGTCCCGCGGACGGCTGGCCGTTCAGCGTGATCGAGCGATAGTTGTTGTAGCGTACGATCGACTGCGGGCCGACGATATAGTCGACCTTGGCGACCGAAGCGACCGGCACCATGTCGCCGTTTGCGTTGCGCACGTGCAGACGCTGAATGTCGTCGACGGCGTTTCGGTCCGGCTGAGAAGCCTGCATCGTCACCTTCCAGGTGCGGCCGAAGAGGTTGAAGTCGTTGACATAGTAGCTGCCGAGCGTGCCCTGCAGCGTGGTGAACAGATCGCTCACCGAGACGCCGAGCGCTTGCAGACGGTCGCGGTCGATATCGAGATAGAGCTGCGGCGAGCTCGCCGAATAGGTGGTAAAGGTGGGGCCAAGCGCCGGGTTCTGGTTGGCGGCGATGATCAGTCCGCCGGCGGTGGCCGAAAGATCGGCGACAGAACGGCCCTGCAGGTCAAGCAACTGATATTCGAAGCCCGATCCGGTGCCGAGGCCCATGATCGGTGGCAGGTTGAAGGCGAAGATCTGTGCGCCGCGGATCGCCTGACCCTTGGCCATGGTCGTGCGGATCGCCGCTTCGACGCCGGCCGCATCACTCAGGCGCTCCGCGAAGGGCTTCATCGTGACGATCGCGAAGGCCGAGTTGGACTTCGACAGGCCATCGAGGAAGGAGTAGCCGGTGACGGTGATCACATTGGCGACCCCCTCGATGCCGCCAAGCATCGTCTCCACCTGCTTCACGACAGCGTCGGTACGGTTGTACGACGCGCCTTCCGGTAGGCGGATTTCTGTGAAGAAGGCGCCCTGGTCTTCCGCCGGCAGGAAGCCGGTCGGAACGACACGGAAGAGGAAGCCGGTCGCGACGAAGGCGACTGCCAGCAACGCAAGCCCGATGATCGCGCGGCGGGCGATGTGGCCGGCCACATAGGCATAACCGTCGCGCCCCTTGTCGATGGTGCGCGAAATGTAGCCGAGAATGCCGCGCTTCGGTCCGTGGTGCGGCTTCAGGAGCACGGCGCAGAGCGCCGGGCTCAGTGTCAGCGCGTTGATCGCCGAGATCACCATCGACACCGAGACCGCGACGGCGAACTGCTGGAACAGCTGGCCGCTCAAGCCCGGGATAAAGGCGACCGGCACGAAGACCGACAGAAGCACGAGCGTGATCGCGACGATGGCGCCGGTGATTTCACCCATCGCACGACGCGCGGCTTCCGCTGCTGAGAGGCCGGGATTTTCCTCCATCACCCGCTCGACGTTTTCGACGACCACGATGGCGTCGTCGACGACGATACCGATCGCCAGAACCAATGCCAGCAACGACACGGTGTTGAGCGAAAAGCCCATGGCGAGCAGCACCGCGAAAGTGCCGATCAGCGCGACCGGAACGGCGACGAGCGGGATCAGCGTTGCCCGCCAGTTCCCGAGGAACAGGAAGACGATGATAATGACGAGGACGAAGGCCTCGAACAACGTTTCTTCGACGTTGTCGACGCTCGCTTCGACGAACTGCGCCGTGTCATAGGAGACCGAATAGGTGAGGCCCGGCGGGAAGGATTTCGACAATCGCTCCATCGCCTCCTGCACGCCTTTGGCGGCGGCAAGCGCGTTGGCGCCCGGCGCCTGATAGGTGCCGATCATGGCAACAGGCTTGCCATTGATCCGGGCGTTGGAATCGGAACTGGCGGCGCCGAGCTCGACGCGCGCGACGTCACGAATGCGCACATAGGAGCCGTCGGGCCTTGCACGCAGCACCACGTCTTCGAACTGCTTGGGATCGGTGAGGCGCCCTTGCGTTTGAAGATTGAGCTGGAACAGCGGATCGTCGGTCATCGGCTGGGCGCCGATGCGGCCAATCGCTGCCTGAACGTTCTGCGCCTTCAACGCGTTGATCACGTCGGTTGGCGTCAGGTCCAGGCTCGTCATGCGGTCGATGTCGAGGACGACGCGCATCGAATAGTCCTGGGCTCCGAAGAGCTGAGCATCGCCGACGCCGGGCACGCGCTTGACCGTGTCGAGCACGTTGATCGTGGCGTAGTTGGACAGGAACAGGGAATCGAAGTTCTGCTTCTCGTCCGCAGCAAAGATGGTGATCACCTGCATCAGCGCCGACGACTTCTTGCGCACGCTGACGCCGCTCTGCTTGACCTCGGACGGTAGACCGGCCTCGGCCAGCGACACGCGGTTCTGCACGTTGACGGTGGCGATGTCAGGGTCGGTCCCGACGGCGAAGGTGACGGTCAATGTATAGGAGCCGTCGGCGCCGCTCGTCGATTTCATGTAGAGCATGTCGTCGACGCCGACGACCTTGCTCTCGATCGGCTGGGCAACGGTGGTTTCCACCACGTCGGCGCCGGCGCCTGGATAGCTTGCCGTGACGCTGACCTGCGGCGGCACGATGTCGGGGAACTGCGCGATCGGCAGACGGGTGAGCGCCAGCAGGCCTGCCAGCGTCAGCACGATGGATATGACCGTGGCGAAGCGCGGGCGATCGATGAAGATCTCTGAAATCATCGCTTAGCCACCTGCTGCCGTGGCGGCATCGACGGTGATGCCCGGCCGGACCTTGCCCGCCCCCTCGGTGATGACGTTCTCGCCCTCTTTCAGGCCCTTACTGATCACCGCCTGGCCGCGGGTGTTGCGCGCCACATCGACGCGGCGAAGCTCCACCTTGGAGCTGGCGTCGACCACCAGAACGAAGGCACCCTGCTGGTCGCGCTGGATCGCCTGCTGCGGCACGGCCAGAACATCCTGCTTGTCCGACTGCTCGAGCACGACGCGCACCAGGGCGCCGTCGAGCAATATGCTGTCCGGATTGGGGAATTCGGCGCGCACGGTCACCGTGTCGGTGCCTTGCGAGACGTTGCTGGCGATGAAGTTGATCGTGCCCTTCTGCTTGTATTCCGTGCCGTTCGGAAGCCCAAGCCCGACATTGGCGCCGCCGCTGATCTCGCCCTTCAGCACGCGCTCGCGATAGGTGAGGTAGAGCGCGGTCGCTACCGGAAACTGAACATAGATGGGATCAAGCCGGGTCAGCGTGACCAGCGACCCGCTGTCCGGGCCGACGAGCGCGCCGACATCGGCGGCGGTCAGGCCGACGATGCCGTCGAAGGGGGCCACGATCTTCGTGTAGGAAAGGTTGAGATCGGCATTGTCCTTGCTGCCCTTGAGCCGCACGAGATCGCCGTCTGCCTTGCGGACCGCGGCATTGGCCTCGTCCACCTTGGCCTGGGAGACGGTCTTGGTGGTGAGGAGCTGGTCGGCGCGATCGCGCTCAAGGACAGCGAGATCCTTGGAGGCTTCGGCCGCTTCGATCTGTCCCTGGATTTCCTGGACGGCAGCGCGATAGGCGCCGTCTTCGACCTGGTAGAGCACCGTGCCAGCGGTGACCTTCTGTCCCTCGGTGAAGTTGACGGCTTCGAGGAAGCCCGGCACGCGGGCGCGAATATCGACCTTCTGGATGGCGGTGACCTTGCCGGTCAGGTCGACGCTTTCGCGCAGGTCCATGATTGCTGCCGGCGCCACGACCACGGCCGGAGCCTGCTGGGCGAACGCGGTCTGCGCCGTAAGGCCGATTGCGATGAGAAGAGATGATGAAAATGAAGCGGCGAGCATTCTCGTATGACGCATGCAACGTTCCCCCTGAACGAAACAGCTTGAGATGACTTCAGCGCGCCTGGGCAGGCGCCCTCGTTGCGTTGAAAGCAGAACACGTTCTCTGCCTCAAGTCACGCAACTAATGGTTGATAAGATGTCGACCACATAAATGGGATGGGTTTGCCGGAGCTGGACCGTACGAAGGAGAACTTGTCACAAAAGCAATGGTTTGCACCCCTTGTCCCGTCCGAGGCGGAAGTGCTTGCTGGCGCGAGGTTCAGGATGGTTCGATTGAACCCGTCACCCGATGGCGACCGTTTAACGTGTGTTGCGCCGTGGCGGCCGCGGGGCCGGGATTGCAACCTTAGGTGACGCATTTCGCGTGGATGCTCTAAAAACAGGTCCCGGCTTTATGCCGGGACCTGCGGTCGATGGTGGCATCAGGCCGGAATGTCAGGTGAGATCGAAGCGATCGCCGTTCATCACCTTGTTCCAGGCGGCCACGAAGTCGCGCACGAACTTCTTCTTGGCATCCGTCTGTCCATAGACTTCCGCGATTGCCCGAAGCTGCGAGTTGGATCCGAAGACGAGATCGACGCGGGTGGCCGTCCACTTGACCTCGCCGGTCTTGCGGTCGCGACCTTCGAAGACGTCCTTGGCATCCGACGTCGCCGTCCACGCGGTGGCCATATCGAGCAGGTTGACGAAGAAGTCGTTGCTGAGCGTTTCCGGGCGATCGGTGAAGACGCCGTGCCTGGTCGCATCGTGGTTCGCGCCGAGGACACGAAGCCCGCCGACGAGAACGGTCATTTCCGGCGCGGTCAGCGTCAGCAACTGTGCCCTGTCGATCAGCAGCTCTTCCGGCGAAACCGCATATTGGGTCCTCTGGTAGTTGCGGAAACCATCGGCGATCGGCTCGAGCACTTCGAAGGAGTCGACATCGGTCTGCTCCTGGCTGGCATCTGCGCGACCTGGTGCGAAGGCAACCTCAACGTCGTGGCCCGCCGCTTTCGCTGCCTTCTCGATTGCGGCCGCACCGCCAAGCACGATCAGGTCGGCGAGCGATACCTTCTTGCCGCCGGACTGCGCGTCGTTGAAGGCGCGCTGAATGCCTTCGAGGGTTTCGAGCACCTTGGCCAGCTGTGCCGGCTGGTTGACCTGCCAGTCCTTCTGCGGGGCAAGACGGATGCGGGCACCGTTGGCACCGCCGCGCTTGTCCGAACCGCGGAAGGTCGAGGCGGACGCCCAGGCGGTGGAGACCAGTTCGGAGACCGAAAGGCCGGAAGCAAGGATCTTGGCCTTGAGGTCGGCGATATCCTTTGCGTCGACGAGCGGATGATCGACGGCGGGGATCGGATCCTGCCAGATCAGGTCTTCGGCCGGGACTTCCGGGCCGAGATAGCGGGCGCGTGGGCCCATGTCGCGGTGGGTCAGCTTGTACCAGGCGCGAGCGAAGGCGTCTGCGAAGGCGTCCGGGTTCTCGTAGAAGTGCCGTGCGATCTTTTCGTAGGCGGGGTCGACGCGTAGCGCGAGGTCGGTCGTCAGCATCGACGGGGCGTGACGCTTGGACTTGTCATGCGCATCCGGGACGGTGCCGGCGCCCATGCCATGCTTCGGCGTCCACTGGTGCGCACCGGCCGGGCTCTTCGTCAGTTCCCATTCGTAGCCGAAGAGGTTCCAGAAGAAGTTGTTGCTCCACTTGGTCGGCGTCGTCGTCCAGGTGACTTCGAGACCGCTGGTGATGGCGTCGCCACCACGGCCGCTGCCGTAGGTGCTTGCCCAGCCGAGGCCCTGTTCCTCGATGCCGGCGCCTTCCGGCTCGCGACCGACATTGGCGGCATCACCGGCGCCATGGGTCTTGCCGAAGGTGTGGCCGCCGGCGATGAGCGCGACAGTTTCCTCGTCGTTCATCGCCATGCGCGCGAAGGTCTCGCGGATGTCACGGGCCGCAGCGACCGGGTCCGGGTTGCCGTTCGGGCCTTCCGGATTGACATAGATCAGGCCCATCTGCACCGCTGCGAGCGGATTTTCGAGGTCGCGGTCGCCGGAATAGCGCTTGTCGTCAAGCCAGGTCTTTTCCGTACCCCAGTAGATGTCCTCTTCCGGTTCCCACACGTCCGGACGGCCGCCGGCGAAGCCGAAGGTCCTGAAGCCCATCGACTCGAGCGCACAGTTGCCCGCGAGGATCATCAGGTCGGCCCAGGAGATGCTGCTGCCGTACTTCTGCTTGATGGGCCAGAGGAGGCGGCGCGCCTTGTCGAGGTTGGCGTTGTCCGGCCAGCTGTTGAGTGGCGCAAAGCGCTGTTGCCCGGCGCCTGCGCCGCCGCGGCCGTCGCCGGTGCGGTAGGTGCCGGCGCTGTGCCAGGCCATGCGGATGAAGAGCGGGCCGTAGTGGCCGAAGTCGGCCGGCCACCAATCCTGCGAATCGGTCATCAGCGCGAAGAGGTCATTCTTCACCGCTGGCAGATCAAGCTTTTTGAATTCCTCGGCATAGTTGAAGGCTTCGCCCATCGGGTCGGAAAGGGAGGAATTCTGGTGCAGGATCTTCAGGTTGAGCTGGTTCGGCCACCAGTCACGGTTCGAGGTGCCGGCGGATTGAGCGCTCGTCTGAGCTCCGTGCATGACGGGACATTTGCCCGTTTTGTCGGCTTTCGCGTCCATTTCTATCTCCCTTTGCGATAACGTGAATTGTGCGGATCAGAGGAAAGGCAGGCTGTGCGGGCCAGCGATGCGCCGGGCCCGGCTTGCGGCATTCTTTGTGCCGTCGGTGGTTGTCGTTCCGCGAAGCGGTCTCGCCACTGGCTGCGTCTCCCTCATTGCACCGGCAACTCTATCAAAGTGGTTTCATTAATTTAAGTTGGATTTCCTGATGGTGGCGATAAGACGATCCTATGGCTAATGGACGGCAGGGCAACAAGCGCATGCTTGCAGCCCTGTATGCATCTTTGATGACGCGCGAACGCTTTGCCGATTGCAGCCCACACAAGAATATTGGTGCACTGTACTCCCGCCAAACTTGCGTAAGAAAGCACCAATGGTTAGTCACATCCGCAAAGACTCAAAGAGCTTTTCCATTTTTCGCGTGGTGAAAGGACAGACATCGTGGCTGAGACAGAAACTGGGGCCGGCAAGGGCCGTCGCAAAGCACTTTGGGCGGCCGTCGCGGTGGTCGCGATCGCAGCCGCCGGCGTGGTCGGCGGCAAATTCATGCTCGAAAGGACGGTCGACAAGTTCATCGCCGAGCGTGGCGGCAAGGCGGGCTCCGTCGAGGCGGATTTCCTCGGGCGCATTCATTTGCGTGACGTGACGCTGCCCTTCGCCAATGGCGCCCGTGTGCAGGTCGCCGCGATCGATGGCCGGCCAAAGATCTTCTTCCTGAGCGGCAAGCTTGATGTGAAGGGCCTCGAGCTCGATATCGCCGCAGGCAAGTTCTCCGTGCCGCATGCGATCCTCGAAGAACCGGACTTCTTCGCTGGCGCGCTTTCCAAGGCAGGCGATCAGGGTGAGCTGACGACGCTGAAACGCATCGAGCGCTTTGCCGCAAAACGGATCTCGGCGCCGGAGGCGACGATCAGCCAGGATGTGGCCGGCACCGAGCAGAAGACGGTCTACAAGGACCTCGCGCTCGAGGACATCGCCGCCGGCCGCGTCGCCCGTTATTCGGCGAGCGGTGCAAGCTTCGCCTTCGCCATGGATGTTCCAGACGGAGAAGGCGCAACGAAGCGCGAGCAGATGAACGGCTCGATCGGGGCTGTCGCAGGCGAGAACTTCGACGCGGCCTATATGGTGCGGATCTACACGGAAAAGGCCGGCCCGGACGACAAGGAGCCGAAGCCGCTTTACGGTCCGATGTCGGCAAAGAACCTTTCCTTCTCCGACGGCGAGGCGCAGTTCGGTTATGACGAAGTGCGCAGCAAGGGCTTCAGCGCGCGCATGCCGGCCGAGCCGCTGCTGGAGACCTTGAAGAAGTTGCAAGGGGTGACGGACCCCGAAACGTTGCCGCCGGCTGAGCGGCAGGCGTTCTTCAAGCGCATCCTTTCAGTTGTCGACATGATCGGCAGCGGCGACATCGAATTGCTCGGTCTCAAGATGGAAGTGCCGGACAAAAGCAGCGAAGAGGAAGGCAAGACGATCAAGCTCGCCGTCGACAAAATGGCGATGCAGCTCAATGGCCGCAGCTTCGACGGTGCCCTGCACGGTCTTTCCGCCGGAGAAGGCGCAGACTACGTCAAGCTCGCCGAAGCAAGCATCAAGGGCTTCTCCTGGGCTCCGACCATGGACGCGCTCACGAAGCTGGCGGGCCTGAAAGAGGAAGAGTTTGAAACCTTCCCCTTCACCACCCTGATGCCGGAATTCGGAACGATCCGCATCGCCGGGCTGGACGTGGACATGCCCGGCAGCGCGCCGACAAGCGTGACCGACAGCGAAACTGGTGAAGACGACCAGAGCGCCACCGAAAGCGAGGCCGATCCGTCGGTCAGCGCCGAGCCGGCGCCGGATGAGGCAACCGATGGCGACGCCTCATCCGAGGCAGAGGTCCCCGGCGATGCCCAGGACGATCCGATGGCCGAAGCGCCGGCCGAGCAGGCGGCCGTGCCTTCCGTTCCGGAGCGCGTCCGTTTCACGCTCGACAACTACGAGCTGGCCCTGACCAAGCTGCACAACGGCATCCCGACGGATGTGCGCGTCAGCTATCGCGATCTCAGCGTGCCGATTCCTGCCGACACGCAGGAGGAAGGCTTCGCGACGCTGCGCAAGCTGGGCTTCGACAAGCTGGTGTTCTCTTCCAACGTCGAGCTGACCTGGGATGAGCCGAACGAGAACCTCGTCATCAAGGATATCTCCTTGAGTGGCAAGGACATGGGCAGCTTCTCCTTCTCCGGCTTGATGGGCGGCGCGAGCAAGGACTTCTTCTCCGGCGACATGACCGCTGCGCAGGTGGCGCTCTTCGGCCTCACGGCCCGGGAAGCCACGCTCAAGCTCGAAGACAAGGGCATCGTGGCCAAGGGCATCAAACTCTATGCCGAGGATAACCACATGACCGAGGACAGCGTTCGCGGTCTCCTCGTGCTGATGACGAGCGCTGGCGTGCAGCATTTTGCTGCCACACAGCCGAAGCTGCAGGACGTGGCAAGTGCGTTTACCCAGTTCATCAGCAAGCCCGGCGCCTTCACCCTGAAGGTCAAGGCCAAGGATGAAGCCGGGATTGGCGCACTCGAGCTGATGGGCGCCGCCGAAAATCCCGCGCTTCTGCTCGACAAGGTCGATCTCGAAGCTGCCTCACAGTAATCGATCGCGGGCCGCGTCAGCCGATGCGGCCCGCATCACTTCTGCCTGTGGGCTCCTGAAGGAATTCCCGCAGCACCTTCAATGCCTCCTGTCCGATTTCATGCCCGCCACGATTGTAGAGGGGCTCGGATATCGGCCCTTTGCCCCCACAAGACAATCGACCAGGAGTCCCGCGAGCATTGCGCGATCGGTTCACGCACAACGGGCTTCCGTCAAAACAGAGTCGTTTGCGGCTAAATGTGAGCAAAGGATACAAGAAATTGGTGGCGCCACCCTGCATTTTCCCCGGACATGACGGCAAAAGCGAGTTGATCCCCTGTGCGTTCGTCATCGGAGCGATCATGCATCCAGGCAGGTTTCCACGCGAAGAATGAACTCCATCGCCAGGAGGCGAAGGTGGACGGCAGATTATGAAAGAACCGAATGGCATTGGAGCGTGTTTTGGCGAGCCGAAGGCGCCGTTTCTCGCGGCTCGGCCCGTTCGCGACGCCCGGTTTTCGGTCACGCGCCTGCAATGCCGGCTGAATGGAGCAATGAGCCGCGTCGTGTCCCTTCCCGCCGACGACGCCTATTTCCTGATGTTCTATTTCAAGGACGTCATGCATCGCGACGTGGTGCCGGACGAAGGCGAGAGTGAAATTCGCCGCTACAGGCAGGGGTCGATCTGCCTCGTCGATCTCGTTCAGGGCGCCAGTATCCGGCTTGTCAGCGATCTCGATTCACTCGCCTTCCACCTGCCGCGGGCCTTGTTCCGCGAAGTCTCCGAGTTCTCGCACGCTCCGGCCGCCACCGGTCTCAGGTGCCGCCGCGGCGAGATCGACGACGTCATACACAATCTTGCCTTGGCGCTGCTGCCGCTTCTCGCCAAGAGCGAGAAGGAACCGGGCCCCGTACTGCAGCACATCGCTGTCGCCATCTGCGCACATCTCCTGCACGCCTATCCGGATCGAGCCAATGCATCCGCCAGCCGCGATCTGTCCGTGTGGCAGGAGAAGGCGGCCAAGGACTTCATGATCGACCATTGGGCCGAGGACTTTTCGTTTGCGGCTGCGGCGTCGGCCGCAAACCTGTGTGAGGACGCTTTTGCCGCGGCCTTTGCATCCGTGACCGGGCAAACGCCGGAGGCGTGGCTGATGCGGTACAGGATCGGCCGAGCCAAACGCTATCTGATCGAGGAGGGGTGGTCGGTGGCCAAAACCGCCGCCAGTTGCGGTTATGCCGACGAAGCGCGGTTCATCGAAGCCTTTCGCGAGGTGACGGGAGTGGCGCCGGCCGTGTGGCGCGCGCGCTGGCGGCAGTGAGGGGAGCGTCCGTTGACCTGTGAAGCTCTGCGATGTCCCCTGAGATTTGCCTCTGTAATGCAGCCGCCAACCGTTGTAGCATCTGCCCCGCCGCCGAAGCAGGCGGCTGAGCTCGATACTGGGAGACCCTGACCGATGGCCTTACAAGCGGGACTGGGCGCAAGCGAGCGCACACTGCGCCCCACTGTCAAAAGGATCAGCGCGGGCGATATCACCGTGACGAGAACCTTTTCGGATCGCTTCGATCTGGACCTCGGGCCGCTGATCCCGGTCGCCGACGCCTTCAACGTCATCGTCCAGATGCGTGACTTCGAGGCACATCGCCTGTGGCGGCGCGGCGAACTCGTCTATGAGGGAGGGCACTCCAAGGCATCGCTCGCGATCACCGATCTTCGGGACCAATGGCAGTGCCACCATCTGTCGCCCTTCGACAATGTCCGCTTCCACATCCCATTCGCCTGCATGCGGGCCTTCACCGAAAGGGCGGGACGCGGCGAGTATGTGTCGTTGTCTTCCGTGCAGGGATACGTGGATCCGGTGATGTTCGGCCTCGCCCAGGCGCTGCTGCCCTCGCTCGAAGAGCCGGACCGGGCCAATCTGCTTTTCGTCGAACAGATCAACCTTGCCGCATTGGCTCATCTCAGCCAGACCTATGGCGGTTTGCATTTCCCTGTCGACAAGAAGGGTACGCTCGCGCCATGGCAGGAGAGGCTGGCGACGGATTTTCTGGTCGCACACTTCAACAAGGCGTTTTCGATCGGCGATCTCGCCGCCCAGTGCGAGCTCTCGCGCAGCTATTTCAACAAGGCTTTCAAGGAGAGCTTCGGGCGCACGCCGTCCAGGTGGCTGACCGAATACCGGATTGCGCGGGTCAAGGAGTGTCTGCTTCAGGACACCCCCCTTGCCGAAGTCGCGATCCACTGCGGTTTTGCCGACCAGAGCCACATGACCCGGGTGTTCACCAGCCAGACGGCGGAAACGCCGGCGCGCTTCAGGAAAAAGAACCGCTCCGTCGGGGTGGCGGTAGATCAGTAATAGCGTGGAAAGAGGGCGCGCCCTCATGCAGATTGTTCAAAACACGTGAAAAGCGTGCAAGAATGACGCGGCGGCCGGGGCCATCATAGGCCGCTCCTGCAGATGATGATGAGAATGAACTGCGTGGCACGCGTCCCAGGCGCGCAGCAATCCGGGCGTCGGTTGGTTCCGCGCGTTTCGTTTTCATTAGCGCTGCGGGAGTTTTTGGCGGGTGGTCTCGACAAACAGGAGCGAAGACGATGACGAATGCCTCCGCTGCCTCGGTCGGACTGCGCCCGCGCGACAGCCTCGGATGTTCGCTGGACCAGCTCGATGACGACAGGACGATCGAAGGCCGCGACATGGTCTTTTATCGCAAGCGATCGGCAGCGGGTCCGCCGGGCAGGGTCGCGACTCCTGGCAATGGGCGGGGATATCTGATCGGCCTGTCGCTCGCAGGCGGTCATAGCCGCCGGGTTTTCGGGGAGCATCACTCGGCGATCCAGGAGTTCGGCCAGAATTCCATTTACGTCAGGAACTTCGCCGACGACTACAAAGCGGATCTGGAAGGTTCCTTCGACTTCACTTTGCTTGAAATCGGCTACGGTGCGCTCCAGAGGATTGCGGATGCAGCAAATGCCACGGGAGTCAGCGAGCTGAGGTCCATTTCCGGCTCGCCCGATCCTGTTCTCGGCGGCATGCTCGGTGCCTTGTTTGCGTCGGTGGACGGTTACACCGATCGCAGCGCGCTGTTCGTCGATCAGCTTTCCGTCGCAATCGGCGTGCATATGGTGCGACAGTACGGCAACGGCCGCGGCGAAAGTTTGGCTGGAGGACGCAGGCTCTCGCAGCGCTGCCAGGCAAGTATTCGCGAACTCGTGCAAGCCCGTCTCGACGGCGAGCTTACCGTCGAAGAGCTGGCCTCGACCTGCAACCTGTCGCAGGCAGCTTTTCTCCGCGCCTTTCGGGAGACCATGGGCAGCACGCCCTTCCGCTGGCTGCTGCAGCAAAGGATCGAAAAGGCCAAGGACCTGCTGCAGTTCTCTCCCACATCGCTGAGCGAGATCGCCACCGCCTGCGGTTTTTCGGATCAGAGCCATTTTACCCGTGCCTTCGCGCAGGCGGTGGGGGCCACGCCGCGCCAATGGCGACGCAGCCGGCAGTCGTAGGGCTTACCGCAAATATAGTTGTGCGGCGAAGCGGCCCGGATCAGACTAACAGTCTCCGGTATGACGAGCGAAATTTTCAAAAATCCATCTTTGGCGACAAGAACGGGACCGCCGTCGGCGGCATAGTTGGGCCTCTCCAATCGGAGCCAGTTTCAATAGAAAGAGGCCACGACCATGCCCGCGACAGCGACCCCCGGCAAACTCCTCGTCTCGCCCAAGGACCACACCCTGATCATGATCGATTTCCAGTCGCAGATGTCGTTTGCGACCAAGTCGATCGATGCGGTGCTGCTGCGCAACAACGCCGCACTGGTCGCCCATGCGGCCGCCGGCTTCGGCGTTTCGACCATTCTCACCACCGTTGCCGAGAAGACCTTCTCCGGTCCGATGTTCTCCGAGATCACCGACGCCTTCCCGGGCCAGACGCTTTTGGACCGCACCTCGATGAACACCTGGGAAGACGCCGCCGTGATCGAAGAGGTCAACCGCCTCGGCAAGAAGCGCCTGGTGATGTGCGGGCTCTGGACCTCGGTCTGCATCGTCGGCCCGACGCTGTCGGCGCTCGACCAGGGTTTCGAAGTCTATGTCATTGCCGACGCCTGCGGCGACGTCTCCGACGAGGCGCATGAGCGGGCGATGGACCGCATGGTGCAGGCCGGTGTGCGGCCGATGACGGCGCTGCAGTACATGCTCGAGCTGCAGCGCGACTGGGCCCGTACCGAGACCTACGAGATGACCACCGGCATCGCCAAGAAGTTCGGTGGCGCCTATGGCCTCGGCATCATCTACGCCAAGTCGATGTTCGGCGCCTCCGAAGGGCACTGACACGGGACCGAGATGCCCTGGATTATCGCTCTGGCCGTGCTTGAGGCGGCCAGGGCGGCACTGTCATTCGTGAAGGAGTTGGCGATGAAGTTGTATCTTCTCTCGCTCGGAGCCGGACTGCTTGTCGGCATCATCTATTCGCTCTTGAACGTCCGCTCGCCGGCGCCGCCGGTCATTGCGCTCATCGGCTTGCTCGGCATCCTGATCGGCGAGCAATCGGTGCCGCTGGTCAAGCGCGCCCTGTCGGGTGAGCCGGTCAATCTCAGCTGGTTCAATCTGCAGTGCATGCCGCACATGTTCGGCCACCTGCCCGGCGGCGCACCGGCCACCGCCGGCAAGGCGAAGGATGCGGCCATCAACGATGAAAGGGCCGGATGATGCCGACGCGACGCTCGTTCCTCGGTGCAACCGCCGCCGCCCTAGCCTTGGGCAGGGCAACCGCGACACACGCCCAACAGACTGGAGACACCTCGATGACGCCCGACCTGATCCTGCACAACGGCCTTGTCACCACGCTCGACCGCAGCAACCCGACGGCAAGCGCGGTTGCCATCAAGGACGGAAAGTTCCTGGCCGTCGGCGACGACCGGACGATCATGGCGCTGGCCGGCGCGGGCACCCGGGTGATCGACCTCAAGGGCAAGCGCGTGCTGCCGGGCCTCAACGACAACCATACCCACGTCGTGCGCGGCGGCCTCAACTTCAACATGGAACTGCGCTGGGACGGCGTGCGTTCGCTCGCCGATGCGATGGCGATGCTGAAGCGACAGGTGGCGATCACGCCGGCGCCGCAATGGGTGCGCGTCGTCGGCGGCTTTACCGAACACCAGTTCGCCGAAAAGCGGTTGCCGACGATCGACGAGATCAATGCGGTCGCCCCGGATACGCCGGTGTTCCTGCTGCATCTCTATGACCGGGCGCTCTTGAACGGCGCCGCCCTCAGGGCGGTCGGCTATGGCAAGGACACGCCCAACCCGCCGGGCGGCGAGATCACCCGTGATGCCGCCGGCAACCCGACCGGGCTGCTCCTGGCCAAGCCCAATGCCGGCATCCTCTATTCGACCTTGGCCAAGGGACCGAAGCTGCCCTTCGACTACCAGGTCAACTCCACCCGCCACTTCATGCGCGAGCTCAACCGGCTCGGCGTCACCAGCGTCATCGACGCCGGCGGCGGCTTCCAGAACTATCCGGATGACTATGCCGTCATCCAGAAGCTGTCGGACGATGATCAGCTGACCGTTCGCCTGGCCTACAATCTCTTCACCCAGAAGCCGAAGGAAGAGAAAGAGGACTTCCTCAACTGGACCTCATCGGTCAAATACAAGCAGGGCAACGACTACTTCCGCCACAATGGCGCCGGCGAGATGCTGGTGTTTTCGGCGGCCGACTTCGAGGACTTCCGCCAGCCGCGGCCGGAGATGGCGCCGGAGATGGAGGGCGAACTCGAAGAGGTCGTCCGGGTGCTGGCCGAGAACCGCTGGCCCTGGCGGCTGCATGCGACCTATGACGAAACCATCAGCCGCGCGCTCGACGTGTTCGAGAAGGTCGACAAGGATATCCCGCTCGACGGCCTCAACTGGTTCTTCGACCATGCCGAGACGATCTCCGACCGCTCCATCGACCGGATCGCAGCCCTCGGCGGTGGTATCGCCACCCAGCACCGCATGGCCTACCAGGGCGAATATTTCGTCGAGCGCTACGGCCACGGGGTGGCGGAAGCGACGCCGCCGATCAGGCGCATGCTGGAGAAGGGCGTCAACGTTTCCGCCGGTACCGATGCCACCCGCGTCGCCTCCTACAACCCCTGGGTCTCGTTGTCGTGGATGGTGACCGGCAAGACCATCGGCGGCCTGCAGCTCTATCCGCGCGCCAACTGCCTCGATCGCGAGACGGCGCTGCGGATGTGGACCGAGAAGGTGCAGTGGTTCTCCAACGAGGAGGGCAAGAAGGGCCGGATCGAGACGGGGCAGTTTGCCGACCTGATCGTGCCGAACAAGGACTACTTCGCCTGCGCCGAGGACGAGATCTCGTTCCTGACCTCGGAGCTGACGATGGTCGGCGGCAAGGTCGTCTATGCGGCCGGCGACTTCGCTTCCCATGACGAGAACCCGGTGCCGCCGGCGATGCCCGACTGGTCGCCGGTCCGCAGCTTCGGCGGTTATGCCGCCTGGGGCGAGCCCGATGGTGCCGGCAAGAACTCGCTCCGCCGCACGGCGATCACCGCGTGCGGCTGCGCCAGCAATTGCGGCGTGCATGGACACGACCATGCCGGCGCCTGGACGTCAAAGCTGCCGATCGCCGATCTCAAGGGCTTCTTCGGCGCACTCGGCTGCTCCTGCTGGGCCGTGTGACGATAGTGGAAGGGCGCAAAATGAAAACGATCGTCGGCGCCGCCGCATTGGCAGCCTCCATCCTGATCACTTCGTCGGCGGCACTCGGCGACGATGGTGCACCCGCAAAAGATAACAAGCGACCCTCCTGGGCGAAGGTCGTGGTGAACCAATCGCCGGCGAAGGCGGGCGCCTACTACAAGGGCATTTCGCGGACCGCGTTCAGCAATTCGAAATGGCCGCAGACCCGATGAAGGCGGCCAAGCCGCCCGTTAAGTCGAAGACCGTCTAACAAGGAAACAAAATGCTGAGCCTGTCTTCTCTCGAAAAACATCTCGCTGCCCGCCTGTGGCCAAGCCACGCCGGGCGATGGATCGTCTTCGTCGGCCTGCTGGCGCTTTGCTCGGCCTATATCCAGGGGCCGCTGACGAAGATCTTCGACTTTCCGGGTGCGCTTGCCGAGATGGATCATTTCGGCCTGCATCCGGCGCCGCTCTTTGCCGTCGGGGTCATCGTTTTCGAGCTTCTGATGTCGGCCCTCATTCTCATAGGTTTCTACCGCTGGGCGGCTGCCAGCGCGCTCGCGGCTTTCACGCTTGCCGCGACCTTCCTCGCGTTTCGCTTCTGGGAGCTTCCGCCCGGCATGGAGCGTGCGATGGCGACGAACGGCTTCTTCGAGCATATCGGCCTCAGCGGTGCCTTCCTGCTCGTCGCCTGCTACGATCTTCGTGAACGGGCATCCGCAGGAAAGGCTGGGCAATGACGGCAGCGAAGGAGGGCGCAGGGACGTTTGCGCCGTTGCGGCAGAAGGTCTTTGCGGTCCTGTGGGTGGCGACGATCATCGGCAATACCGGCAGTTTTATCCGTGATGTCGCCAGCTCCTGGCTCGTTACCGACCTGTCGGCGACGCCGGCCGCCGTTTCCATGGTCCAGGCGGCGGCGACGCTGCCGATCTTCCTGCTCGCCATTCCTGCCGGGGTTCTCTCGGATATTCTCGATCGGCGCAAATTCCTGATCCTGGTGCAGTTTCTGCTCGCATCCACGAGCCTCTGCCTGCTGTTTCTCTCCGCCACAGGTCTGCAGTCCGTGAGCTCGCTGATCGCGCTGACCTTCGTCGGCGGCATAGGGGCTGCACTGGTCGCCCCCACCTGGCAGGCGATCGTGCCTGAGCTCGTCTCGAGGCAGGACGTCAAGGGCGCCGTGGCGCTGAATTCGCTCGGCATCAACATCGCCCGCGCGATCGGTCCGGCGCTTGGCGGCCTGCTGCTCGCTTGGTCCGGCGCAGCCGTCACCTATGGCGTCGATGTCATCAGCTATGTCTTCGTGATCGCGGCGCTCCTGTGGTGGCGGCGCGGTGTATCGGAGGACGACGTTCTCGCGGAACGCTTCTTTGGCGCCTTCCGGGCGGGGTTGCGCTACGCACGCGCCAGTCGCGAGCTGCACGTGGTCCTGTTGCGTGCCGCCGTGTTCTTCGCATTTTCGAGCGCGATCTGGGCCCTGCTGCCGTTGGTTGCCCGCCAGCTTCTCGGCGGTGGCGCCAGCTTCTACGGCATCCTGCTCGGTGCCGTCGGCGCGGGTGCGATCGGCGGCGCGCTGGTGATGCCGCGCCTGCGCGCCCGGATGGATGCCGACGGGCTGCTTTTGCTTTCTGCGGTGCTCACGGCCGCGGTGATGGGCGTGCTCTCCTTCGCGCCGGCGCAATGGGTGGCGGTTGTCGCTTTGCTCGCTTGCGGTGCGGCCTGGATCACCGCACTGACGACGCTAAACAGCACCGCGCAGGCCATCCTTCCCAATTGGGTGCGCGGGCGTACGCTCGCCGTCTATCTTACCGTTTTCAACGGCGCCATGACCGGAGGCAGCCTGGCCTGGGGCGCCATCGCCGAAGCGATCGGCGTGCCCTTCACCCTCTCGGCGGCGGCTATCGGCCTTCTCTGCGTCGGCGTCGTCTTCCACGCCATGAAATTGCCGAAGGGAGAGGCGGACCTCATTCCCTCCAACCATTGGCCGGAGCCGCTGACCAGCGAGCCGGTCGAACACGACCGCGGCCCCGTCCTTGTGCTGATCGAATACATGGTCGACAGGGCGGACCGCTCCGAATTCCTGAAGGCGCTCGCCCGTCTGTCGCACGAGCGCCGCCGTGATGGCGCCTATGGCTGGGGCGTGACCGAGGACGCGGCTGATACCGGCCGCATGGTTGAGTGGTTCATGGTCGAATCCTGGGCCGAGCATCTGCGCCAGCACAAGCGCGTGTCCAAGGCCGATGCCGACGTCCAGGAAGACGTTCGTCGTTTTCACAAAGGGCCGGCGGCGCCGGTCGTACACCACCTTCTCGCGATCAACCGGCCGCAGCTCGGTTGACGTGGGTTGCGTTCCATGGCGTCCATCCGGCGCCGCGGAACGTGCCAGGAAGACACACACCCTAGAACCCAAGCAAAGGAACCGCTCCCATGACCGAGAACTTCGTCAGGACTGAAGACGGCGTCGATATCTTCTACAAGGATTGGGGCTCGGGCCAGCCAATCGTCTTTCACCATGGCTGGCCGCTGTCGGCAGACGATTGGGACGCGCAGATGCTCTATTTCGTCAGCAAGGGCTATCGCGTCATTGCCCATGACCGCCGCGGTCACGGGCGCTCGACACAGGTGAGCGAGGGCCACGATATCGCGCACTATGCAAGGGACGTTGCCGCACTCACCACCAAGCTCGGCCTTAGCGACGCCGTGCATATCGGCCATTCCACGGGCGGCGGCGAGGCCGTGGCTTATGTGGCTCGCCACGGTGCCGGCCGCGTCGCCAAGCTCATCATCGTCAGTGCCGTGCCGCCGATCATGGTCAAGACCGCGAACAACCCGGGCGGCCTGCCGATCGAGGTGTTCGACGGCTTGCGGGCTGGTCTCGCCGCCAACCGTGCGCAGTTCTTCCTCGATGTTCCGACTGGTCCCTTCTATGGCTTCAACCGGCCGGGTGCCGAGGTGTCTGAGGGCGTGATCCGGAACTGGTGGCGCCAGGGCATGATGGGCAGCGCCAAAGCCCATTACGAGGGCATCAAGGCCTTCTCGGAAACCGACTTCACCGAGGACCTCAAGGCGATCGACGTGCCGACGCTGGTCATGCATGGCGACGACGACCAGATCGTTCCGATCGACGACAGTGCGCGGCTTTCCGTCAAGCTCCTGAAAAACGGCACGCTCAAGGTCTATGAGGGTTATGCCCACGGCATGCTGACGACGCATGCAGATGTCATCAATCCTGACCTGCTTGCCTTCATCAAGGCCTAAAAGGCTGGCATGATCCGCGGCGTCTCGGTGCCGCGGACCGTGCCGGGACAAATCTTGGCGCCCGCACCGTGTTGATCGCGGTGCGGGTTCCGTCGTTCAAGCATTTGCCTTCGCGGTTTTGCCAAGTGCCCCCATCAACCGGTCGATGAAGACGCGTACCTTGGGTGCGACAAGCTTCGTCGTCGGGTAGACGGCCCAGATCGCCAATGTCTCGGGTGCCGCATCTTCGAGGCGAATGCGTATCAGCCGACCTGCATCGAGATCGTCGGCGATATTCCAGTCGGAGAGCAGGGTGATGCCGGCACCGGCGAGGCAGGCCGCATGGCATCCTTCGATGCTTGTCGACGAAAAGCGGCTCTGCAGCCGCACATGGCTCTCGACCCCGGCGCTCAGAAAGGTCCAATGGCTGACGCCGTGCAGCGGCAGGCATTGATGATTGATGAGATCGCCACTGGTCCGCGGGCTCCCATGCTTTTCGACATAGGATGGGGAGACGACGAGGGAACGCGGGTTTTCGGCCAGTTTCTTGGCGATCAGACTGCTATCCTTCAAACGCGCGACGCGGATCGCCAGATCGATGCCCGACGCCACCAGGTCAGGCATTGTGTCGCTCATATCGAGCGAGACCTTGAGCCCCGGGTGATCATCAAGCAGCGAAGGCATGAGCGGAGCAATCAGCTTGATCGAGAAGGCAACCGGCGCCGAGATGCGCAGGAGACCGGTCGCTCCGTCGCCGTCACCCCTCAGGAGCGTTCGCGCCTGCTGTTCGGTTTCGAGCAGATCCTGGGCATAGGGCAGAAAGGTTTCGCCCTCTGGCGTCAGCGACAGGGACCGGGTCGTGCGGTGCATCAGCCGGACGCCAAGCGCCTGCTCCAGGGAGGCGAGCCGCCGGGTTGCGATCATGGGGGTGATGCCAAGCCGTCGCGCGGCCTCGGCGAGGCTGCCGCCGCTTGCCGCTGCGGTGAAGACGAGGACTTCGTCGAGGTTCATTGTATCGAAATCCGATATTCTGCTATGTATAATGACGACACTACAGCGAATTTCGATAAGGCGATAGATCAAGCCCATCTCTCCAGTGAGAAGGGCAAGTGAAATGGTTACCCACGAAACGGAGCATTCCGACCTCGGTCGAACCCGCCTCTACGCCATGGCCGTCGCCAGCGGTATCGCGGTTGCAAACATCTACTACAATCAGCCATTGCTGGGGCTCATCGAGGCCGAGTTTCCTGGCGAGACGGCCGTCGGCCTGCTTCCGACGGCGACGCAACTCGGCTACGCGCTCGGGTTGCTGCTTCTGTTGCCGCTCGGCGATATCGTCCAGCGGAGACGTCTGATCGTCGGGCAATTCCTGGCGATCGCGATAGCAGCGACCGCCGCTGCTTTGGCCCCGTCGCCATTCTTGCTGATCGCCGCCTCGGTGCTGCTTGGGGCAAGCGCCACCGTCGCGCAGCAGATCGTCCCGATCGCTGCGATGCTGTCCACGCCTGACAAACGCGGGGCGGCGATCGGCACGGTCATGGCCGGCGTTTTGACCGGCATCCTGCTCAGCCGCACGGTCTCCGGATTTGTCGGGGCCCATGCCGGCTGGCGCGAGATGTTCTGGGCAAGTGTGCCGCTCGCACTAGCAGCTTCGTTCCTGATGTTTCGGACCTTGCCGGATCTGCGCCCGGCATTGCGTTTGCCCTATCGCGAAGCCCTGGCCTCGCTCGCCACGCTTTGGCGGCGCGAGCCTGCGCTCCGTCTCGCTTCGATGGTGCAGGCGGCGCTTTTTGCATCCTTCACTGCGTTCTGGACCGTGCTCGCGCTTTATCTTGCGACGCCGCGTTTCAACCTGGGTGCGGATGCCGCCGGTCTGTTCGGCGTTGTCGGGGCAATCGGCGTCTTTGCGGCACCGGTCGCCGGCAGGATGGCGGATCGGCGGGGTGCGCTGTCCGTCGTCTGGTTCGGGGCGGCTTTGACGCTCGCTGCCTGGGTCGTACTCGGAGCCGGGGCCTCGATCGCCGGATTGGCGGTTGGCGTCATCGTGCTTGATATCGGCATCCAGGTCGCGTTGATCGCCAACCAGCACATCATCTATGCGCTCGAGCCCGCGGCGCGCAGCCGCATCAATACGGTCTTCATGACCAGCATGTTTCTCGGGGGAGCGGCGGGCTCGGCTCTCTCCTTCGCCGCCTGGAGCTATGGCTCTTGGCCCGGGGTCAGCGCGCTTGGCCTGGCGCTTGCGGCACTGGCGCTGGCCGCCAAGCTGCTTGCTCGACGAGCGGTCAGGCTGGAGACCTTGCGTTGAGGGTTGAACCTAGGGAGCATGTTTCTTCGGCCGGCGGACGGCCCGGATCGTTCCGCTTCCGCCACCGCCGCAGTAGAAGCGTTCACCGCCATCGGATTCCAAACCCGAAACGCCGGTTCCCGGCGGCATCACGATCCGCTCGAGCACTGACCCCGTTTCAGGGTCGATGCGCCTGAGGTCGCTGTCGTCGCCTTCCCAGGTGCCGTGCCAGAGCTCTCCGTCGACCCAGGTGACGCCCGTCACGACGCGCTTGGATTCGATGGTGCGCAGGATTGCACCGGTTTCGGGATCGATCTGATGGATCCTGCGACCTCGGTGCTGCCCGACCCAAAGGGTTCCCTCCGCCCAGGCAAGGCCGGAATCGCCGCCGCCGCCCGGTGCCGGGATCGTTGCCAGCACGCGGCCGCTCTCGGGATCGATCTTCTGGATGCGGTCCTCGGCGATCTGGAACAGGTGCTTGCCGTCAAAGGCGGTACCGGCATGCGCCGCGACATCGATCGAGCGCACCGGGTTCCCGCTTTCGGGATCGAGGGCATTGATCTTGTCGCCGGAGGCAAACCAGACGTTCCGACCGTCGAATGTGACGCCATGGATGTGGTCGGCGCCAGGGAAGGGGCCATATTCGCGGAGGATTTCGGCTTCGGATCGTTTCATGGTCTCAATCCTAATCGCTTGGCAGTGGGCCGGGGAGTAACAAGACTGTCGGGAATGTCGGCACGGGCGGGATCACCCAGCGTCGCGCCCGCCCGTGGCCAACCGGCAGCACCTTGCCTTCCGAGGAGAGGTCTTCGAGCGCCCGTTGCACTGTGCGCGGGCTGGCGTCGAGCGCGATGGCGAGAGCGGAGCTCGACCATGCCTCGCCGTCGCCAAGAAGCGCCAGCATCGCCGCATGCCGATCGTCGACCGGCGGTGCAAGCACCACGACCGCGTGGTCGCCACGCGGAGCCAGCCGGAAGCCGTCGCTGGTCGCGCTGATATCCGCGAAAGCGCGGAGTTCGTCGCGAAGCCGGCCGATCTCGACCCTCAGTCGTGCCCGGTGGGATTCGTCGACATGTTTCGCGCCGAAGGCACGGGCGAGCAAGGCGCGCCGCGAGACGTCGGCCGGCCACGCCTCTGCGAGAGCACGCGCCAGCGCGAAGAGCACCGGCCGCGTTGTAAGCGAAACGGCGGAGGCTCCGCGCCGGATGATGTTTCGGCACGCATCGACCACCAGGGTACCGGAGTTGAGCAGGGCTTCGACGTCGTCGAGCAGCAGCAGGCGCTCGCCTCCCCCGGTCAGAAGCCGGGCCGCCGGCGTCTTCAGGACAAGCGCCGCGCCTTCGACTTCCGCGACCAGCGCCGCTATGCCGGTTGCTCGCGCCGCTTCAGTCGCCCGGGCGAAGGCGCGGGTCGCCGAAGCGGTTTGTAATCGTCGAACGGCGATGCCGGCAATCGCGAGCTCGTGCGTGGCTCTCGCCGGCGGTGTCAGCCGGCCTGGATCGACACCGGCAAGCATCTGCTCGGCCTCGTCGAGACGGCCGATCAGCAGCAGACGGCGGGCGCCGAGATTGCGGGCGTGCGCGGCATTGAGGTGGTCGCCATGGTCTTCGAGCGTCGCGCGGGCGGCGTCGAGCGCCTTCATCGGCCAGGAGAGATCGCGCGAGACTATGGCGATCTCCGCTTCGGCAACGATGCATCGCGCGCGGGCCACGGCCTCTTTCGGGCCGAAGCCGCGCGCCGCCGCCTTCAACAGCGTCTTGGCGCGGCCGAGATCTCCGAGCTGAGCCATCGCGATGCCGCGGAGCGCCAGCGCCGGCGGGTCGTCGCGCAAGGCGACCCGCTTCAGCACGCCGAGCAGGTCACCGGCGGCCAGCGCCTGGCCTGCCGCGGTAATCAGCGAATCCATCGAAATCCCGTCACACTTGTCACTCCCCCAACAGTGCTTCGGCCTCTATCTATTGCTCGAACGGCACGGGACAACAGAGAGGACCTTCGAGGCACAATCAAGTGGGTTGGATCCAAACGGATTGAAGGCATGCCGCGAGCGACGCCCAGGCGAACCTGCAATAGTTACAAAATTCTGCAAATTTCGGTGTCGGCTTTCCGCTGGCGCTTGCGTCTTACAGGAACCAGCAAGAGGAGGTGCTCTGCACTTCCAAACCTGCTGCGCGATCAGTTTGCACGTTATCGGCGCTGCCGGCAGTCGGGCGCCACCAAGGAGATTGCAATGAGCAATTCGTTTTATCGTTGGGTGATCGTGGCGGCTGGCGGCCTGCTTGGCTGCTTGGCGATCGGCGCCATGTTCTCACTTCCTGTTTTCCTGCTGCCGATCTCGCGGGATACCGGCTGGTCCGTCACCGGGGTCTCCAGTGCCATGACCATCGGCTTCCTGGCGATGGCTTTCGCCAGCATTGCCTGGGGCAGTCTCTCCGATCGCTGGGGTGCGCGGCCGATCGTGCTCATCGGCTCGGTGCTTCTGGCCGCCAGCCTGATGGCGGCCAGCTGGGCGACCTCGCTGATCGCCTTCCAGGTCGTCTTCGGCGTCGTCGTCGGCACCGCCACGGCGGCGATCTTCGCGCCGATGATGGCCTGCGTTACCGGCTGGTTCGATACGCACCGGAGCCTCGCCGTTTCGCTCGTTTCGGCCGGCATGGGCATGGCGCCGATGACCATGTCGCCGTTCGCGGCATGGCTGGTTTCCGGCTACGACTGGAGAACTGCACTGCAGATCATCGCCGTCGTCGTCGCGGTCATCATGATCCCGGTGTCGCTTCTCGTTCGCCAGGCGCCGGCACTTGCTGTCGGTGCTGCCGCGGCCTCTCCTGAGGAAGAGGCGCAATCGACGATGACGACGAGCCAGGTGCTGAAATCGCCGCTCTTCATTATCCTGCTGCTCACCAACTTCTTCTGCTGCGCAACGCATTCCGGCCCGATCTTTCACACGGTGAGCTACGCCATCACGTGCGGTATCCCCGTGATGGCGGCTGTGTCGATCTACAGTGTCGAGGGGCTCGCTGGCATGGGCGGCCGCGTCGTCTTCGGCCTGCTCGGCGACCGCTTCGGGGCAAAGCGCGTGCTGGTTCTCGGGCTGCTGGCGCAGGCTTTTGGGGCACTGGCCTATGTCTTCGCCGCGGGGCTCGGCTCATTCTACGCTGTCGCCGCCCTGTTCGGCTTCATCTATGCCGGCGTCATGCCGCTTTATGCCGTGCTTGCCCGCGAGAATTTCCCCCTGCGGATGATGGGAACGGTCATCGGCGGAACGGCCATGGCCGGCAGCCTCGGCATGGCGACGGGACCGATTGCCGGCGGCATGATCTATGATGCGCTGGCCAGCTATACCTGGCTCTATGTCGGCTCCTGGGGCATCGGTCTCGGGGCGTTCCTGATCGCGCTCACCTTCAGGCCCGCACCGCGCTATCAGCAGGCGGTCGCTGCGGCGTGAAGCAGTGCACTGAGATCGACGAGAAAGGGCTCCACCGGAGAGGTGGAGCCCTATCGAGTTGAGCTTTCATTTCGAGGACGGCTGCGCCCGTCTTAGCGATCGTCGATCCTGACCGTTCGTGCGCCGACATGGAGTGCCCGGCCGGCGCCCATGCCCATGATCGCCACGCCGATGCCAAGGGCGATGAAGAGTATGGAGCTGGCCGCGAAGTTGCCGGTCCAGCTGCGAATGAAGCCCACGAACAGCGGGCCGATGGCGGCGAGCACGTATCCGACGCCCTGGGCCATGCCGGAGAGGTGGGCTGCGACATGGGAATCGGGCGAGCGCAGCACGATGAGGGTCATCGCCGCGGCAATTAGGCCACCCTGTCCGATACCTTGAAGAACGGCCCAGACGAGCACCGTCGACAGCGGCGCAAAGAGGATGCCGATCAGGGCGATGACGGCAGCGGCCGCGAGCGTCACGCAGACGGCGCGCTGGTCCCGGCGGCGGACGGCAAAAGACGGCACGAGCAGGCAGGTGACGACCTGCATCATGATCGAGGCCGAGACGACCGCGCCGGCGGTTGCGGCATCAAGGCCGCGCTCGCGAAGGATCGGCGCCATCCAGCCGAAGACGCAATAGGCCAGTGCCGACTGCAACCCCATGAACAGGGTTACCTGCCAGGCGAGGCGATCGCGCCAGAGGCCGACAACGCGGAAGCCGCTGTGGCGGGCCTGCGCCTTGCCACGCAGCGCCTGTGGCGCCCAGATCAGGAGCACGATCAGAGCTGGCACCGCCCAGGCTGCGAGCGCGCCGGACCAGGAGCCGGCGACATGGTGCTCGATCGACAAAGTGAGGCCGGCGGCACTGGCCGCGCCGGCGCAGAGCGCCATAGTGTAGAGGCCCGTCATCATCGCGGCCCGGTCGGCGAAGTCACGCTTGACGAGGCCTGGGAGGAGGACGTTGCCGACCGCGATCGCCGCACCGGCGGTAAAGGTCGCGAGGAACAGCAGCGGCACGGATTGAACACCGCGCAGGCCCGTGCCGAGCGTCAGAAGCAGCAGCACGCCAAGAAGCGTGCGCTCGGCGCCGAAACGTTGCGCGAGTTTTGGCGCAAGCGGCGCGAAGATGCCGAGGCAAAGCACCGGCAGGGTGGTGAGTACGCTGGCGCCTGCGGTCGACAGGCCGCTTGCCTGCATCACCTCGGGCAGCAGCACTGAGAGGCTCGAAAACAGTGGCCGCAGGTTGAAGGCGATCAGGACGAGGCTCACGCCAAGAAGAACACGGGCGCTGCGGCTCAAGACAGGCGGTTGCGGCGCCGGCAGGCTGTCGGCCTCGGCATCGATGAGCTGGTCTTCGAGGTCCAGTGGCTCGGCGGTCTCGGCCTTGTGGGGGTCACGAAAAGTCTGGTTCATTGGGTAAGAAGCCGATCAAGTTCAGCGAGGACGGGGGCCATGAACGCCCGGACGGAGGCCGCGGCCTGGTCCGGATCACCGGACGCGATGGCCTCGACGATCGCCGCATGCGCCCGGTCGTCCGGTTCGGGAAGGTCGCCACGAAGGGTCGAGTGGATGGTTTCGAGGATGGCCGAGGTGAAGAAATCATAGAGCTCGACGATCGCTTTGTTGCCCGATGCCTCGACGATCGATCTGTGGAAGGCGATGTCGCGTTGGCCAAAGGCATCGCGTCCTCCATCGGCCACCGTGCCGCGGGCGCCAAGCAGCTTGAACATGCGTTCGAGGTCTTCCGGCGTATGACGGAGTGCCGCCAGCCGCGCCGCCTCGACGTCGAGTGCCGCGCGTGCTTCCCACTGGTCGCGCAGACCGGTGCGCTTGACCCGGTCGAGCGCGCCCGAGGTGTCGACGGTTGAGCGGACATAGGTGCCGGAGCCCTGGCGGGCGTCGAGAAGGCCCTTCGAGATCAGGACCCGAACGGCTTCACGCACGGTGCCGCGGCTGACGGCGAGTAATTCGGTGAGTGCCGTTTCGTTCGGAATGCGCTCGCCGACTGCCCAGCGGCCGCTGAGGATTTCCGTTCGCAGGCTTTCGGCTGCGCTCTCGGTGAGATTGGTACGATTGATCGGCTGCATCGTCTGCTCATCAAGTCATCAGATGATTTGATGGATAAGCCGAGTTGACGCGCGAGTCAATGGGGCCCGGCGGCGGCCAGGGGCAGCGAGCGGCACGAGCTTTTTCTCTGAAGCGCGCTTTGTCGACAAGGTGCCAAAAATGCTGGCTTGATGTCATCAGCATCCCGCTCTCCGGCGAAGTCGCTGGAGGCGGAAAGATGCTATAGAACCAAAGTGCTAGAGCGTCCTCATGCGTAAAGTTGAACGCACGGCGCTCTGTCGTTGAACCGGCGCGATACAGCCGGACCGCCGACCTCAGTTGAGCCGGAGATCGAGGCCAGGATGCAGTTTCTTGAGGTTCGGCAAGGATTTCGATTGCCACGGGATTTCGGAGGTTCCGCGCACCGTCAATTGCACGTTCGGCCGGTTGCGCGCCTCGATCGTCAGTTTGGCGAGCAGGTTGATCCCTGACGAGTTCAGAAACTGCAATTCGGTCAGATCGATCGTGATGTGCTCAGGCTCGGTTTCGAGCACGCCCATGACGGTCGAGAAGATCGGGGCATAGGCTTCCGTTCCCGGCAGCCGCATCGTTCCTTCGAAATGGATGTCGTTGCCTTCGGACCAAACGCGATACTCTTCTACGTCCTTGTTTTCCATGTTCATCGGCTCATCAGTTCGAGAGGGCTGGGACTGCAATGGAAGCATAGGTCTCCAGCGTGGTTTCGCCATCTTCTCCGAGGGCACCAAAAACCCAAGCGAAACGAACACCATAATCGCTCATCAGTGTCAAAAGACCAAGCCCCGAGCCACTTTTCCCAAGCCCGGATGCATTGGCCTCGATGCGCTCGATGAGAAGGTCTCCGGGGTCGCCGGTAGCGATTTCGGAAAGCAGATGCTGGAAGCGCACCGCCGCTTCGTTGTCGATCACGTTGGACACTTTCGTGCGGAAGCTGTTCGCTTCGAGAGCGGCTTCGAGGACGATTTCGCCGGACGCCCGGAACTTCACCGCGTTCTCGACCAACTCGTTGGTGAGATACCCGATATTGTGCCGTACCTCCCTGTAGGTGCTGCGTGAGGCGCGGTATCGCAGCGCGGCGAGTTCAGCGACGAAATCCGAAGCCATGGCGCAATGCTTCCAGCTGAGATCGAGCGGCCCGTCGTAGAGGCGTAGCCGCGTCATTCTCTGGTGGGCACCAATCGTCAGGTCCGCCAGTCCGTAGAGCGTGGTCATCTGATCACCTGTGTCTCATGACGACGAGCGTGATGTCGTCATATATCTTCTGCTCGCCGATATGCGCCATCAGGTCTTCGAGAATACCCACCTTGGCGTCCTCGGCGCTGTGGCCGTAAAATTGCCGGGCGCTTTCGCACAGCCGTTCGATCCCGAAAAGCTCGCCCTTGGCGTTCATCGCCTCAGTCACCCCGTCGGTGTGCAGGACGATCATGTCGCCGCGGCTGAAGGAAATCTCGCGCGTCGCGACGAAAGCCGAAATGTCCGGTTCGAGGCCGATCGGCAGACCGAGGTCGAGCGTGTCGATCCGTTCGATTTCGGCGCCCTCGCGCACCACGATCAGTTCCTCGTGCTGTCCGGACAGAGTCATGCGGCCATCATCGTAATCGAGGAAGGCCAGCGACAGGTGCTTGTCGGTGTTGGTTCGCACGATGTTCTTGTAGATGGCGCGGTTGAGGCGATTGAGGAACTCTTGCGGGTCCATGTCGCCGGCCTCCTGCAAGGCCCGGGCGACGGACTGCACCATCAGCATCAGCACGCCGCTTTCAAGCCCGTGGCCGGTCACGTCGCCAATGCCGATCTTCAGCCGTTCGCCGTCGCGCAGCACGTCGTAATAGTCGCCGCCCACCTCGTCGGCAGGCCGCATATAGGCGGCGATTTCGAGGTCGGCAATTTCCGCGAGTTCGCTGGCCTTGGGCAGCACCATCATCTGGATCTGCTTGGCGACGGCAAGCTCGGCGCCAAGGCGCAGGTTCTCACTGCGCAACTGCGTGTTCAGTGCTGAAATCTGGTGATTTGCGTCCTCAAGCTGGCTCGTGCGCTCGGTTACCAGGTTTTCGAGGTTCTCGGTGTGGTAGCTGATCTCTTCCGCCATTCGGTTGAAGGCAATGCCCGCTTCGCCGACCTCGTCGCGCGTCGAAATTGGGACGCGGACGGAATAGTCCTTCGCCTCGATGCGCGTCGCCGCGCCGGCGAGGGCGCTGATGCCGCGGGTCACGCGCTTGGATATGCCGAACACCGCGGCGGTGACGAACAGCAGCGAGGCGAGCAGGGCCAGGATCTGATAGATCAGGATCCGGTTCGCCGCCTCGGAGATCCCCGCTTGCGCCGCAAACAGCGAGGCGTAGATTTCCCGTTCGGGCACCACGATGCCGAGCGACATGGTCTCGCGGCGGACGGGGCCGGACAGCCAGAAATTCTCGGGCTCGAGCTGCTTCAGGAGAATGAGATAAGGCACTTTCTCGCCGGCCTCGTCGAGCAGCACGCGCTGAATGGCGCCGTCGACGCCGAGCGGCAGGTCTGCGATCGCTGGCTGTACGCTGCGACGCAGCGAACGCTCGAGTCCGGTGACGCCTTGCCCGCCGGTATCGCTCGATCGTTGCAGGCCGATGACCTTTTCGCCAACCGGATTGATGGCAAGCACATTGCCATCAGACATCGCCAGGAAGCCGAAGCCGCTGTCGGCGACCTTGACGTTCTCGACCACTTCGGCGAGTTGATCGAGTGTGATATCGGCGCCGGCAGCACCGGCAACGCTCTTGCGATCCTGCGACCAGAGTGGCTGGAAGAAGCTGACGATCAGCTTGCCGGTGATCGCGTCGGTATAGGGGGCGGTCTGGGTGGTGTCGTTCGGTACCGGCCGCAGGCCGGGGTTCTCTGCCCACTGTTGCCAGGATTCGTAGATACCCGGAAAGAAGAATGTCCAGAATTCCGCCTGGTTGTGGCCGGGATAGAGGCGATCGAAGGTCTGCGCCTGCTCCGTATAGGGCGCGGTTCTGAAGATCGGTCGTTCGCGCGGACCGATGTAGTACATCTGCAGCTTGGAGCTGCCGCTTGCGAGCAGGCTCGGTGCGACGAGGTCGAGCACGGCGCTGTTTTCGATGTCGGCCTGGACTTCCGGCAGCGGGCGATGGTCGGGCCCGAGAAGATATCCCCAGACGCTGACGACCGATGGGGCTCCGGGCAGGTTCTGTGCCCAGCCGCCCTTGGCGTCGTACGCTACCGAGATTGCGCCGGGTGCTGCGCGCGCCAAGGCGTCGCCAACTTCGGTTTCTCGTGCCGGGTGGTCGATTTGCCCCTGCAGGACACCCGCCAGCGTGCCGACGTCGGTATGCACTTGGCCGATAAGCAGGTTGACGCGTGCGACAGTCGATTCCGCATAGGACCGAATATAGTCCTGGTTGGCCTTTTCCAGGCCCTGTCCTACCTCTGTCGCGGCATCGCGCGAAAGCCTCTGAACGTTCCAGAGCGCGAGGCCGCCGGTGACGAGGAGATCGAAGAGCACGGCGCCGCCGACCACCAGGACGAATTTGGCGCGAAACGATCGGAGCCCGAACCGGCGGCGTTGTTCGTCGACGGCGCTCATAGCGGCTTCCGTCCGGAAGCGGCCCAGATCGGCCAGCCGGCATAGCCCTTGGGATGCAGCGCCGCAAAGATATGGTCCCGGAAGCCCTGGCGGAAGCGCTCGATGAACTCGGGCGGGTCACCGCGCTTGACCGCCATTTCGCCTGCATAGACATTTTCCCAGGCGGCGATCATGTCGGCGAAGTCCTGCGGGTCGCCGTCAAGATTGGTCACCATGAAGGACTCGACGAGGATGTCGTCAAAACCCGCTTCGGCCAGATAGCGCCGGCTCTTCGGTCCGAGTTCCACATCCATCTCGAAATGGCTGAACAGTTTGGCGACCTCCGTGTAGGTCCACTGGATGCTGTTTGCCCGCGGCTCGCCGAGGCAGTGCGAGTTCTTTTCGTTGGTGATATAGACGCGTCCACCGGGCTTGCAGATCCGGTAAAGCTCCTTCAGCAGGAGTTCCGGCTGATTGAAGATCTGCAGCGAGTGGCGGCAGGTCACGAAGTCGAACTGGTTATCCTCGATCAGCATCTCCGACGCATCGCCGAAAGTGTATTCGATGCCGGTGACGCCGAAGTCGGCGGCCACCTTGCGCGCATAGGCGAGGCTTGCCCGCGAATGATCGAGTGCCACGATCCGCCCCGGTTCAAATTCCTTCTGCACCAGAACGGCGAAGTCACCGATGCCGCAGCAGATATCGGCCATGGCGATGCCGGGCCGCATGCCGTGCCGCGGCAGGATGTCTCGCTCATGGCGCCAGGTCATCTTCGTTTGCGTCCGCAGGATCGGAATGAAGCTGGTGTCCTCGACGAAGCTCTGGCCGGGATAGAACATCGAATCGTAGACCTCGACGGAGATCTGTGGCTCGATCGTGCTCAAATGCCGGAACATGCGCGTCGTCCAGCCGACGACGCTGGAGGTGACGACGATCAGGCGCAGGTCCGACCGTTCCCGACAGGCATCGAGGGCGACCCGGATAAAGGCCTGGAAGGCCGTGTTGTTCATCTGGATGAGGCGCTTCACGTCGATATAGAGAACGCCCTTCACCGCATCGATCGCTTCCCTGAGCGCATGAATGCTCTCGGCGATCTCATCGATCGATCGCGGCCTGATCGTTCCGGCGAGCGAGAAGACCTGGCTGTTCGGATCGAAGGCGACTTTGAAGCGCTGAGTAAGGCCCGCCGCGATCAACTCACCATTCCTTCAAGAGGCAAATCCACCACCAGGGTGATTGCCGAAGCCGCGTCTTCGTCGAGCCGAAGGCGGGCGTCATAGTTGACGGCCAGGTCCAGCAGCACCGATTCCCGGCTCGGGGCGAGATCGTTGGAAATGGCATCGAGATAACGGGCCTCGGCGTCGCTCTCGCGGGTTCTCGATACGGCTTCGCGATAGAAGCGCGCCTGACCAGGCGGGCATGGAAAACTGAGCTGAACCCGTTCCGTGACGCCTTGGCGATAGATCGACAGGCCGATCTTTCCGTCGGTCGTGCCGCCGCGAAACGAAACTTCGAGAAGCTCGTTCAAAGCGGAGGAGAAGAAGTTCGAATGCCGCACCGGATCGGTTCTGTTGTGGCTGATCATGCGGGCGAGGTAGCTCGAAACATGATCGCAGTGCTGCCAGTCCGACAGAAATATCTCCATCTCCATATCGAACTGCAGCAAGGGCTCGAAAGCCGTCCCCGTGGTCTTATTGACACTTGCACCCATGCAGCAATGTCCTCCGCCCGAACTCTGCCACGGCCATACGGCACTTTCTATAATGATTTCTAACCACGCAACCCCCGGATTTTGCACGTGAACAACCCAGGTTTTGCGCCGCGCGTCCCGCCGCGCAACGCACGGATGCGCCTAGAGCGTTGCCATAGCCGACGAGCGGCGAAGATAGGCGCCAATGGCGCCCGCCGGCATCGGCATGCCCAGGAAGTAACCTTGCAGCCGGTCGCACCCCTCTTTCCGCAGCCAGACCGCCTGCCCGACCGTTTCCACGCCTTCGGCGGTGACGCGCATGCCGAGGCCATGCGCAAGCCCGATGATCGACCGAACGATCGTCTGGCTTTTTTCGTCGCTCTCGAGGTCCTTGATGAAGTAGCGGTCGATCTTGATCGTATCGAAAGGGAAGTTCTTGAGGTAGCTGAGCGACGAGTAGAAGGTGCCGAAATCGTCGAGCGAAATCTGGATACCCAGCACGTTCAGGGTATTCAGCGTGTCCAGGTTGTTGGTCGTGCGCTCGAGCAGGACCGATTCGGTGACTTCCAATTCAAGCCGGTCGGCCCTGAGGCCCGCCATGTCGATCGCTTGGGCGATCCGGTCCGTCAGCCCCTCCCGCAGGAATTCGGCCGGCGAAAGATTGACGGCGACGGTGAAGTGCGACGGCCAGGTTGCGGCCTGCCGGCACGCCTCTTCCAGCACCCATTGGCCGATCTCGTTCATCAGCCCGTCGGCTTCCGCCATGGGAATGAAGACATTGGGGGGGATGACACCCACCAGCGGATGGTGCCAGCGCACCAGCGCCTCAAATCCGACGATCGAGAACGGCGGTTCGACGAGTGGCTGGTATTCGATGGAAAACTGCCTGTCCTGAAGCGCCGTGCGCAGGCTGCGACGTAGCATCTCCCGCTGTTCCAGCACGATCAGCATCGAGCGGCTGAAGGTCTTCGACCGGCCGCGGCCGTCCTTTTTTGCAGCATAGAGCGCGATGTCCGCGGCCTTCATCAGCTGCTCGATCTCGTTGCCATCGTTGGGGGCGATGGCGATCCCGATGCTGGCGCCGACGAAGACCGCAATGCCGTCGATCGTAAAGGGTTCATTGAACGCCTGGATCAAGGCTTCCGCCAGATATTCGGCATCCGTCGGCTGGTCGCTGTGGCGTTGGATAACGGCGAACTCGTCGCCCGCAAGGCGATAGGCGACCTCGCCGTCGCGAAGAGCGCCACGGATGCGCTCCGCCGCCATCTTGAGCACGGCGTCGCCGGCGCCGTGGCCGAGCGTGTCGTTGACCGGCTTGAAGTCGTCGAGGTCGATCTGCATCAGTGCCAGCTTTTCGCGCGGCGTCGGCAGGATGTTTTGCAGGTCGTCGCTGAACTGCCGGCGATTGGGCAGGCCCGTCAGCACATCGTGCGTCGCCTGGTGGAGAAGCAGCGCCCTTTCGCTTTCGCCATGGCTGCCGACCTCGCGGCGCGTCGAGCGGCCACCCGTTTCGAGCACGCCAATGCCGCGCAAGGCGCGGAAGACCAGAAGCGTGCGCCGGGATTTGGTGGTTGCGTCGATGACTTCGACGCTGCGGGGCACACCGTGCGCGATCACGGACTCGACTGCCGCCTTGGAGGCGGGAGCAAGCAGTTCGGGATAGAGATGCCACAACGTCGCATCGACCAGCGTGCCGACTTCGTAGGTTTCCTGGAGCGCCGGCGAAGCGCTCGTCAGATGGAAGGCCTCGTCATAGAACGAGAGGATTTCATCGGCGTTGGCCGCGCCCGGATCTTGCACTGAAGCTGAAGCAGACAAGGTTGCATCAGTGTCCTGCATACTTGCCTTTTCCTTTCTGTTGCGAACTCGCCCGGGGACAGCAAGCGGTCCCGCCTCCCGCAGACACTGCACGCGCGGCACTTCGGCGTGGTTCGTCCTTCTCCAAAGCTACCGCGTGACGTATCCGGGTCAATGCCCTTGCCGCGCGCCGAAAACTACCTGTGGAAACCTCGTTTCGGAACATGGCGGGCTCCGGCGCGGTGCCGTTGCCCTGCACGGTTGTATATAAGATCATTCTTTTATCATTTACCATCATTGCATGCAATTTGGCGCCGTTTCGACGGGAAGCCGAAAGCTGTTTCAGCCGCGATCCCATTGCAGGACAGCCGCTTGGAGCACGCTTTGCGGCACAAGGGTGTCCTGCCTAGGGTCGACGAACGGCTGATTTGGATGGGCAAACGGAAGGAACGTCTCTCTCAGGCGCGGGTTAACCATAAACGAAGAAACCGGGGGATTGGGGGACTGTTCTTCCTCCATCCCCGGTTCGGAAGGGCAGTTCGGCGCCTCGCGCGCTCAGGGATCGGCCGCCTGTATCAGCCGGCCGATTCCTTGGAGCGGGTCAGTGCGTGCTCAAGATCACGTCGGTCTTCTGGAAGGTCCGGACGTCGATCAGGCCCTTGTCCGAAATCCTGAGTTCCGGAATGACGACGAGGGCCAGCAGCGAGTGCTGCATGTAGGCGTTGTTCAAGTGGCAGCCGCAGGCGCGCATCGCCTCGACGATGGTCGCGGCCTTCTCGGCGACGATCTCCGCCCGCTGATCCGACATCAGGCCGGCAACGGGAAGTTCGACCAGAGCCAGCTCGCGGCCTTCCTTGATGACGACGATGCCGCCGCCGACCTCGTGCAGTCGGTTGGCGGCCTTGGCCATGTCCGCCTTGTTCGTGCCGACGACGATCATGTGGTGGCTGTCATGCGCGACCGTGCTGGCGATCGCGCAATCGCTGCCGTAGCCGAAGCCGGAGACGAAGGCGTTGACGACGTCCCCGGTGCCGCGGTGGCGTTCGACGAGCGCGATCTGGCAGATATCGTTGGCCCTATCCATCTGCACGAAGCCGTTTTCGATTGCGACCTCGGCCTCGAGCGCGCGCGTCGGCGCCTGGTTTTCGACGACGCCGATCACGTTCACCCGCGCCCTTGTAGCGCGTGCATTGGACGGGATGTCGAAATCCGCGGCGGCCAGCATCCGGCCGAGATGGACGGTGTTGCGGGCGCTTTCCGGATAGACATAGGCCGGGATGTCGCGCACCAGCGTCCCGCCTTCGGCCATGAGTTCGCCGCGGGCAAACACCATCTCGATCGGCAGGCCGGCAAGGTCGGAGGTGACGATCAGGTCCGCCCGCCGGCCCGGCGCGATCGATCCGAGCTCGCGCTCCAGGCCGAAATGCTGGGCGGTGTTGAGCGTTGCCATCTGGATGGCGGTGATCGGCTTCAGCCCCTGTGCGATCGCGTGGCGCACCACGCGGTTCATGTGTCCGTCATGAACTAGCGTGCCGGAATGGCTGTCGTCGGTGCAGAGCAGGAAATTGCGCGGATCGAGGCCGGATTCGGTGACGGCCTTGATCTGTGCGGCAACGTCGTACCAGGCCGAGCCGAGGCGCAGCATGGCGCGCATGCCCTGGCGAACGCGGGCGATCGCGTCGTCCACCGTCGTGCCTTCGTGGTCGTCGGCCGGGCCGCCGGCGGCATAAGCGTGGAATTCGCGGCCGAGATGCGGCGAGGCATAGTGCCCACCGACGGTCAGCCGCGCATCCTGGGTCGCGGCGATCTCGGCCATCATCTTCGGATCGTTGCCGGCGACACCGGGGAAGTTCATCATTTCGCCAAGGCCGATGACGTTCGGCCAGGCGAGCGCCTCGGCGACATCTTGAGCGGAAAGCTCGGCGCCGGCGGTCTCAAGGCCCGGCGCGCTCGGCACGCAGCTCGGCACCTGGACGAGCACGTTGACCGGCAGGCTCTGCGCTTCCTCGTTCATCAGCCGGACGCCATCGAGGCCGAGCACGTTGGCAATCTCGTGCGGGTCGATGAACATGGTGGTCGTTCCGTGCGGGATCACCGCGCGGGCAAATTCGGTGACGGTGACGAGACCGCTTTCGACATGCATGTGGGCGTCGCAAAGGCCGGGCACCAGGTAGCGGCCGTTCGCATCGACGACCTTGGTGTCGGCGCCGATCGTGTGGCCGGCGTCCGGGCCGACATAGGCGAAGCGGCCAGCTTTGACGGCGATATCGGTGCCGGGAATGATCTCGCCGGAATAGACGTTGACCCATTTTCCATTGCGGATCACGAGATCGGCCGGCTTGCGGCCCATGGCAACGTCGACCAGTTCGGGTGCGGTTCTCGACCAGGATTGAAGCATGACAGTTTCCTTCGAATGGGCGATGTCGGCGCCCTTCCATCAATGGGGGCGCCGAAGGATTTGCTGAGTTACTGGGTCTGGGCGACGAGCGCTGCGGCAAGCAGCGCGACGAACCACATGACCGGTCTTACATCGCCGGCCCGGCCGCAGACCAGCTTGATCAGCACATAGGCGATGATCGCAAGCGACAGGCCGAGCGTGATCGAGAAGGTGAGCGGGATCAACACGATCGCGAGGAACGCCGGGATCGCCTCATCGAGCGCGTTCCAGCGGATGTTGCTGATCGGCTCGGACATGAAGAGCCCGGTCAGGATCAGGACAGGTGCTGTCGCAACCGCAGGCACCAGCGACAAGAGCGGCGACAGGAAGAGGAAGGGCAGGAAGAGCAAGCCCGCAACCAGCGCGACGAGGCCGGTCCGGCCGCCTTGCTGGATGCCGGCGCCGGATTCGAGATAGACCGTGGCCGGGCTGGTGCCGAGCGGCGCCGAGATCAGTGCTGCGATCGCATCGACATGCATCGATTCGCGGATGTTTCGCGGCATGCCGGTCTCGTCCTTGAGGTCGGCGGCTTCGGCAAGGCCGAGGAAGGTGGACAGCGCCTCGATGAAATTGGTGAACAGGAAGACGAAGATGAAGGGCAGGTAGATCAGGTTCAGCGCGCCCAGGAGATCGATCTGGCCAACGAAGCTGAAATCCGGTGCGGCGGAGAAACCGCTCCAATTGACCAGCGTGTGCACATCAGGCGCCTCCGGCCAAAACGCGCTGCCGTCGCCCCACCAGCGGCCGATCGGGATCGCGAGGATCGTGGTCAGGATCATGCCGGCCATCATCGCGCCAGGAACCCGCCGCACCACCAGCGCGACCGTCAACACAAAGCCGGCGATGAAGGTGAGCGTCACCGGGTTGAACTGCGTCAGGCCGACGATCGTATCGGGATTGGCGACGATGAACTTGGCGTTTTCCAGGCCGATCAGCGCGATGAAGAGGCCGATGCCGCAGGCGATGCCATAGCGCAGATCGACCGGGATCGCCTCGATGATCGTCTGGCGCAGATTGAAGAACGCCATGACGGTAAAGAGCACGCCGGCCCAGAAGACGCAGCCGAGTGCGACTTCGAGCGGCACCTTGGCGCCGACCACCATGGTGTAGGCAAAGAGCGCATTGATGCCCATGCCGGGCGCCACCAGAATGGGGCTGCGCGCATAAAGCCCCATGGCGCAGCTGCCGATGAAGCTGACGAGCACCGTCGCCGTCACCCCTGCCGAAAACGGAATGCCGGCATGCGCAAGGATCGATGGATTGACGACGATCACGTAGGAGGCTGCGAGAAACGTCGTAAGCCCTGCAAGGATTTCGGTACGGACGGTGGAGCCGAAGCGTGAGATCTGGAAGTAGCGGTGGAGAAGCGCGTGAAGCCAGGATCCCCCCGGGCTAGGTGCCGCCTCCACGGACTTGTTCTGAATGTTCATTTTGTTCCCCTTTTTTGAAACGACGGAGGGGGCCGGCATGACCGGCCCCCTCCTTGAGCATTATTCCGCAGCTTCCGCGCGCTCGTCTCCGCTTGCGGGCGAAAACGGCGAGATCACCTTCAAGCCCACGCAATCGACGACGCCAAGGTCGGTGATCGCGTATTCCGGAATTGCCGTGATCTGCAGCACGAACATGTACATGAAAGGCCAGGGCAGCGGGCACCCGAGGGCTCGGGCCGCATCGTCGAGTTGGTCTTCCAGCGCCGCCATCTCGGCCGGTTCGATGTCGGAGACGATGCCGCCGATCGGTAGGTGCAGGAAGGCCTCGACCTTGCCGTTCCTGACCACGACCTGGCCGCCATTGTTGGCGATCAGGTGGTTGATGGCGACGCGCATGTCTTCGAGGTCGGCGCCGATGCAGATGATGTTGTTGTCATCGGGCGCGGTCGAGCTGGCAATCGCGCCTTCGCGCAAGCCGAAGCCGGAGGTGAAGGCGACCGGGCGGTTGCGGGTCTTGCCGTAACGTTCGACCACGGTGACATACTGGACGTCCTTCTGGGGGTCGGCGAAGACCTGGCCGTCCTTGACGGCAAGGGTCACGTCGCGACGGGTGCGCACGAAGATCTTTTCCGGCGTGACGGCGATCGCCAACGCCTCGGCCGTGTCGCCGGCGCCGTCATAGGCGACCTTGAGGTCGCCGGGCTGAAGCTGTGCGACCTTGACGGAGTTGAGCAGGGCAACGCTGCGCACCGGCGGCGTCAGCTCGATCGCCATCTTGCCGTCACGGGCGACCACTTCGCCCTTGGCGACGACCGTCTCGATGTTGAAATCGCGCAGGTCGTTGACGAGCAGGATGTCGGCGGCGCGGCCGGGCGAGATCGAACCCACCTTGTCGTCGATCCTGAGCGCATCGGCCCCATTGATCGTTGCCATCTGGATTGCTGCCATCGGCGAAATGCCTATGGCGATCGCCATGCGCACCATGTTGTCGAGATGGCCGCGCTTGAGGATGTCGCTTGCCACCACGTCGTCGGTGCAGAAGCTGATGCGCCGCAGCGCCTTCACGCCCATTTCCGTGACGATGCGCAGGTTGTCGGCGAGGAAATGGGAGATCGAGGATTCACGCACAACGACATGCATGCCGGCCCGCAGCTTTTCGAGCATCTCTTCCGGCGTGTAGCTTTCGTGATCGGCGCGAACGCCGGATTGCTGGTAGCCGTTAAGCCGTGCGCCGCGCGTCATCGGGCAGCAGCCAAGCACCGGCAGTCGGCTCTTCTCGGCGAGTTCAAGCGCCGCCAGCACGTCGGCGTCTTCTTCCTGGATGAACTCGCGCACCGTCTCCCAGATGCCGACGCATTCCGGCCAGTGGTGTGTCGCCTGGTGGTCGGCTGGGCTGAAGTAGTGGCCGACGGTCGAGCGCGGCATGGTGTAGGGCGTCTTGCAGGGCGCGCCCCAGAAGACTTTCAGCGGCGTCTGCTTGGCTTCATCGAGGAACTCGCGTGCCGCAGCCGGCCCGCCGACGACGATGATCTGGTCGAGGCCGGTGACGATCGAGGTCGTGCCGAGCGGAACGACGGCCTTGGCAAAGCTCGTCAGCGACATCTTCGAGCATTCGACATGCAGATGCCCGTCGATCATGCCCGGCGCGAGATATTTGCCCGTGGCGTCGACGATCTTGGTCTCAGGGCCGATATAGTCGGAGATGTCGCCGACGGCGATGATGCGTTCGCCATAAATGGCGACGTCGGCCTGATAGATTTCCTCCGAGACGACATTGACGAGGCGACCGCCCCGGATCGCCAGCGTTGCCTTGCCGCCGGTGCCTGATGCGGCGCGAATGAATTCTCTGATATCGCTCACTGGAACCTCTTCTCCCTTAGCTCCAGTGAATATTCCCAATTCCCATCCGTTTGCACAATGGGCCGAAATAGGCTAATTTCTGGACATATCATCCAAGATTTTGGACGAAATATGGATCTCTCGCTTATCGACTGCTTCGTAAAGGTTGCGGATTCCCGTTCGATTTCAGCGGCTTCCAGGCGGCATCGGCTGCCTAAGTCGACGCTCAGCCACAAGATCCGTCAGTTGGAGGACGAGTTCGGCATCGAGCTCTTCGTGCGCGAGGGGCACCAGCTGCATGTGACCGATGCGGGCGCCGAATTCCTGCGCTATGCACGGCTCATCCAGTCGAATTGTGACGATGCGGCAACCGCGATGGCGGAGATGCGCCAGGAGGTGGCAGGCACGCTGAGGGTCGGCTCGACAGGCGAATTCGGCACGACGATCACGTCGGAACTGCTCTACGCCTTTCGCCAGCAGTATCCCCAGGTCAATCTCGACGTCGTCTTTCTCTCCTCGCGTCGGCCGTTTTCCGATGTCACCGAACAGGCGCTCGACGGTATCTTCCACTGGGGCGAGCCGTCGGATGTGGATTACATCAGCCGGCGGCTTTCGGTCTCGTCCTATGGTCTCTTCGCCAGTCCGCAATACATCGCCCGCCACGGACAGCCGGAAAACCCGGACGAACTTGCCGGTCATCGCGGCCTCGTCTTCCGCCAGCCGACGCGGCTGCAATCCTGGTACCTGACGAGGCCTGGCGAGGACGAGGTGGACCTGCTACCAGCAGCCACCTGCACCACCAACGACTACTGGACGATCAAGTATTTCGCGGTGGCAGGCGAGGGCATCGCCTACCTGCCTGACTTCTTCGTCGAGACCGAGCGGCAGGCCGGCCTGCTGGAACCGGTGCTTCGCGACTGGCGCTCGCCGCAGACGGCGATCAACCTCATCTATTCGCGCCGCCGGCACGTGTCGAAACGCTTCAAGGCCTTCGTCGATTTCTGCATCGACTTCTATCGCGATCGGGATCGGGTGAAGATCCCGCGCTATTACGTCGAGCGGGTCAGCCTTTGACGCTGGTCGTCGCCTAGCGAAGCAATGTAGGCAGCATGCTCGCGCCATCGACATTGCCGCCGCAGAGCAGCACGACATTGGTCTGGCCGGCGTATTTTTCGGCGACCTGGCGGAAGCCGGCGAGCGCGAGGGCTGCAGCCCCTTCGACCAGCATATGCTCGTCCAGAAGCAGGTCGCGCATCGACGCTTCGATCTCCGCTTCCGTGCAGGTCACGACCTCATCGATGACGGCCATCGATAGCCCAAGCGTCACGCTGTCTTCATCGAGACCACCGGCGACCGCTTCGGCGAGCGTGTCGAGATGATCGGTTTCGACGACGCGGCCGGCTCTCATCGACACGGCGAGCGCCGCCGAGTTCGCGGCGGAAACGCCGATGACGCGGGTGTGCGGGCTGAAACTCTTCAGCACCGAGCCGATGCCGCTGATCAGCCCGCCGCCGCCCATGGCGACGAAGACATTGTCGATGCGTTCGGCCTGTTCCAGCAGTTCGAGCGCAATGGTTCCCTGTCCGGCGATGATCTCACGATCGTTGTAAGGCGAGACGTAGACACGCTTGTCCGATGCGGCCAGCCGCTGGGCTTCCTGTTCGGCGAGCCCTGTTTCGCCGCCGTGGAGAATGACATCGATGCCATAGGAGCGGATGCGTTCGAGCTTCGCCGCCTTGACGATCTCGGGCAAGACGACGGTCAGCTTCTGACCGATCGCGCTTGCCGCATGGGCAGCACCGATGCCGTGGTTGCCGGAGGAGGCGGTAATCACCCGCTGATCCCGCGGCAGCGACGTCATCTTGCTGATGGCACCTCGGATCTTGAAGGAGCCGGTCAGCTGCAGGTTCTCCGCCTTGAACAGCACAGTCGAGGATGTTTGCCGTCCGACTGCGCGCGAGGGGATCAGCGGCGTCTCATAGATGAACGGACGAATGCGCTGGCGCGCCTGGACGGAGCGAGCTGCTGTTTCGAAGATATTGGTGTTCACGGTGTTGTTCCTTCCATACGCCCGAGCAGGCCGAGTTCATCGAGGACGGTTCGGGCGATGGCGATGTCCTGCGTCGCGATCCCCGTCAGGTCGGCGATGGTGATGTCCTGGTCCGAGCCTCGGCCTTGTGTTGCACCGGAAAGCACTGCACCGAGCGCCACGCAGTGGCCTTCGCCGATCGATCCTGCCCGCGCAGCGGCGGAGAATTCGCCGTGATCTAGGCATTGCTCGGAGAGATCGACGAAAAGCCGATCGGCGCGGGCAACGAGCGCGATGTCGAGCTCCTGCTTGCCCGGCGCATCCGCACCCATGGCGGTGATGTGCGTGCCGGGAGCTATCCAGTCCGACCGGATCAGCGGCTCTTTCGAGGGTGTCGTCGTCACGATCGCATCGGATTGGCGGCACAGCGCTTCCAAGTCGGTTGTCGCCTCGATGGAAAGATCAAGGTCCGCAAGATCGGCTCGTACTGCGGCTATCTTTTCCGGTGACCGTCCCCAGACGGTGAAATGAAGTTTTCGATCCGAGAGCGCGGCGAGCGCGCGGATCTGGATACGCGCCTGCGTGCCGGTGCCGACGATCCCGACCGAGCGGGTGTCGCTGCGCCACAAGGCCATGGTCGCGATGGCACCGCCGATGCCGGTGCGCAGATCGGTCAGCAAGCCCTTGTCGTCGAGCACCGCGACCACGTCTCCGGTCTCGGCGGAGATTGCAACCATCATGCCGTTGCTGGATGGCAGCCCCCTGGTCGGGTTGTCATAGAAACCGGACGCGATCTTCACGACGAAGATCGGATCGCCTTCGATGTAGCCGTACTTGATATGGCAATCGGCATTGCGGCCGTTGAGCGGCAGGTAGCTGACCGGCGGCAGGTTGGCGCGGCCATCGGTCACGGCAATATAGGCGTCGCTGATCGCCGGGGCCGCGAGTGTCAGCAAGGGCAGGCTCGCGAGTTTTTCGCGGTCGATGACGATCATGGTGCGCTGCCCCCGCTCAGATATTTGTAGACGGTCGCCCGGCCCATGCCGAGGATGCGGGAGATGTAGGAGGCGGCGTTCTTGCCGCCGAAGGCACCATCGGAGGAAAGGGCGATCACCAGCGCCTGCTTGTCGGTCCGGCTCATGGCCGAGATCGTCAGCCTGCGGGACGCCGTCCATTGCTGGACATACTCGTTGACGCGCTCGTGCCAGTCCTCCTTGAACAGGCTCTCCGGCTTGTCGGTGACCGGCACGCGGACAAGCGCGTTGAGCGTGCGGAGCGCCGCGTGGAAGTCTGAGACATCGGCGTTGATGCAGAGCACACCGATCGCCTTGTTGGTCATATCGCGCAGCACGGCGCTGATCGACTTGATCGAGCGGCCGTCCCAATTGACCTTCTCGTAGGGGCCGATGATCCCGTCCGCTTCCTTGAAACCGATCTCGCTGAGCAGCGAGGGTTCGCCGATTTCCCGCTTGGAGAAATTCCCTGCGATATGGATGACGGTTTCGGTTGCGAGATCGTGCAGCACGACTTCGGCATAGGGCTGGAACAGCAAGGCAATCGCGTCGCAGACTAGGATATGCGGGCGGAGTTCGGGGTTCACGGCCTTCCCTTTCTTCAGGAACCGCCCTTAAATCACGTGTAGACTAAAATGTCTATATTGGACTTAATGTCTGCGAATCTTGAAAACCGCGACGGTGGCGTGCGATGATATTCGCACGCCGCCGTCGATGCTGCCGTGGGGATCAGGTTTGGCGCACGCAGGTGATGCGGGCGCCGGAATGGGCTCAGCTTTTGTAGGGGTCTCCGCGCCAGGCGCAGAGCAGGTGGTCAAGTGACAGCTTGCCGGGACCGGAGGCCATGAGGCCGAGTGCCATCGCCGCCCAGGTGATGTGGATGGGCCAGCCATCCGGCACGGTCAGCTGTACCACTGCGGTCATCACCAGCAGGCCGAGTGCGGCAAAGCGGGTTGCCAGACCGAACACCAGCAGGATCGGCAGAAGGATCTCGGCCGAACCCGCGGTAAAGGCCATGGCGGCTGGCGCCGGATAGGGGTAGGGCCCGCCGGGAAGATGCAGCTGGAACTCCGACCTGAAGAGCAGCACGGCGACGTCGTTCAACTGTAGGAAGCCGTCCCACTTGCTCATGCCGGACCGGAAGAACGGCACCGCCAGGCCAAAGCGCAGGACGAGTTGCGCGAGCCAGAGAGGAGCGAGCGCGCCGACCGCCCGGTTCGCACGGCGGGCCCAGTGCGACAGGTCGGTGGCATTGACGCTGTTTCGGGAGCTGGATGCGGACATCATGGTTTCATCCTCCGTAATGAATGGCCGAAAAGGCGCCGGCCTCGAGCGCCGTTGCGATGACGGCGGCAAGGTCGAGCGAGGGATACTGGCTTGCTGCTTCCGTTGCCGCCGTGGCCAGGGGAACGCCAGACAGCAACCGGACGAGCAGAATGTCGGCTCCGGGTGTGAGGTTGCGGACAGCCACCTCCAGTTCCGGGCGGGTGATCAGCGCGCTTTCCGGCGCCAAGGTCTCGATGCGGTCGACCGGTCCGCTCGCCCGGTTGACGGCAAAGATGGTCACGGCCGGATAGTCGGAACGGACGATCCGGGTCGCCGGGTGCGCCTCGAAGACGGCGTCGCCGAGCCGGTTCGGCGGAACGGCGGCGAGAGCATCGGGCGTCAGCGCCGGCCTATCGGCGGCGTGATAGGCATCGAGCCAGGCGCGTTCGATCCGCGCCACATCGGCAAGCCAGGGCATCGATTGCCCGTACTCATAGCGGGCAATGAAATCGGGAAAGTCCCGGCCGTACTCGAAGAGCAGCGGCGAGGTCGGTGGCGTTTCTCGCACATGAAAACGCGCCATGGCGCGAAAGAAGGTTTCGCCGGTGATACGCTCAGTCGCCGGAAAGGTCGCCGCCAGCGCCTCGATCAGGCTGACGGTGACGTTGTTGCGGTAGACGTTGAAGCGCTTGACCGCCGCCTTGCCGTTCGGGCCGGAGACCAGCGCCGGCGTCTGCTGTTCCGGATCAAGAAGCGGCGGCACGAAGCGGGCGACATAACTGCCGGCGGCGCCAACGGGCGCGGTGGGTATTCTGCTAGGCGCTTGCACGGAACTTCTCCCGTGACGTCACCTGCGCATGGCGGTCGAGGATCCGTTGTGCGGCCGTGGCCTCGCGCTTCAGCACCGGCCAGTCGGGAATGGCGCTGTCCCATTCGATCAGCGTCGGGATGGGGCCGGTCCGGGCGATGACCAGCTCATAGAGTTTCCAGACGGCATCGGCGACCGGCCCGTTATGGCTGTCGATCAGCAACAACTCGCCCTCGTCGTCCTGCTGTTCCGCATGCCCGGCGAGATGGATCTCACCGACATGCTTCAGCGGAAAGTCCCCGAGATAGTCGAGCGCGGAGTAACCCTGGTTGGTGGCCGAGACGAAGACGTTGTTGACGTCGAGCAGCAGCCCGCAACCGGTGCGTCTTACCAGTTCGCGAATGAACGCCGTCTCGTTCATCGTCGATTCCCGGAAGGTGACATAGGTTGAGGGATTTTCGAGCAGCAGCCGGCGGCCGATCGTCTCCTGGACCTCGTCGATATGATCGGCGACGCGAGCGGCGGTCGCCTCGGTGTAGGGCAGCGGCAAGAGGTCGTTGTAGAAGGTGGTTTCGTGGGTCGACCAAGCGAGATGCTCGGAGACGAGGGCCGGTTCGTAGCGTTCGATCAGGTCCTTGAACCGGGCGAGATGCGTCTGGTCCAGCGGTTGCGGCCCGCCGATCGACATGCAGACGCCGTGCAGCGAGACTGGAAAGTCCTCGCGGATCCGGGCAAGTGCTGCATGCGGCGCGCCCCCGGCACCCATGTAGTTTTCCGCGTGAACCTCGAAGAAACCGCCCGGCGCATCGTCGGCAAGGATCGCCGGCAGGTGCTGGTGCTTGAAGCTGGTTCCCGCCAGCCCGACGATTCCATGTTTCGGCAGACGCTGGCTCACCAAGGCAAACCGGCCGCCGTATCCTGTTGAAGTGCTCATCGCCAATCCTGTTCCATGCCCGTGTGGGGTTCGGTGGCGGGCGATTGCATGCCTTGGCTCACCACCGTTTGGTGAACGTCCGTGCGGAACGGGAAGCGGTTGCCCGCTCCCGTTCAGCTCTGTGATGGATCAGGACGGCATGTCGCGGGCGAGCGGCTGCGGCGAACCCTTGCGGCCGTCAGGCAATTCCATGGTTGTGCAGGTACCGCCATCGACGAACTTCCAGGCGTTGCCCTGATAGTCGACCGTGGACGTGGCCTGGCAGGTCGTGCCCGGTCCGGCGGCGCAATCGTTGTGACCCTTGAGGGCGACGCCGAAGCACTTTTCCTTGCCCGCATCCATCGCGCTCTTGACCTGTGCTTCGGTGAGCGGTGCCGCGGTCGCGAGCGTCGACAGGGCGGCGGCAACCGCGCTTGCGAGCATTGCGCTGCTGATCGTGGACTTCATGGACATCATTCTATCTCCGTGTTGAACTCATCCCGTGCGTCCTGTCTCAGGCGCACATCAGGTCTTTCGTCGCGGAGACAGGGGACGTTACATAACGTTGGCAACACGCTTTCGTGATGCGTTCGCGAGCGGTCACGATGATGTCAGCCGGCTTGACAGCGCTGCCCATGCGAATTTGGGATGAGTGTGTAACAAACGCCTGGAATCAGCGAATGGGGAGGAAAGGCGCGGGTGAGCGGCGCGGACGACGAACATCTCGCAAGACTGCTTCGCCAGGCCGTGGCCGGTGACGAGAAGGCCTATGGCGACTTCCTGCGCGATGCAGCGCCTGTGATCCGCGGTTGGGCGCGGCGGTGGACCGTGGGCGGCGGCGTCGATGCGGAGGATATCGTCCAGGAGGCGCTGCTGGCGGTGCACGTCAAGCGTCATACCTGGCGAGACGATGCGCCTGTTATCCCTTGGCTCCATGCGATCGCCAGGCACAAATTCGTCGATGCCGTCCGGCGGCAGGCCCGCCGCCCGACGGTGGGCATCGAGGAATATGAAGAAACTCTTGCGAGCGTCGAAACCGAAAAGGCTCGCGATTGGGAGATCGGCCGGGCGCTGGAGGGCCTCGCACCCGGGCAACGGTCGGTCGTCAACGCGATCTCGATCGAAGGCTGCACGGTCGCCGAAACGGCGCAGAGACTGGATATGAACGAAACGGCGGTTCGCGTGGCGCTTCACCGCGGCCTTGCGGCAATCGCCCGCCGATTTGGACGAAGCTGACATGGACACGAACGATCTCATCAAGGCTCTTGCAGCGGATACCCGGCGGCCCGGATTGTCCATGAACACCGTGTGGCTGGGCGCCGCAAGCGGGGCGCTCGTGCTCGCCGGGCTCGTCTTCTTCATGATGCTCGGGCCGCGGCCGGATATCGCCGCCGCTGTCGAGACGCTGCGCTTCCTGTTCAAGTTCGTGGTCACCATTGCGTTGGCGGCGGCGGCCTTTGCCGCGATGCGGGTCGCCGCCTGGCCCGAAGCCGAGTTGCGCAAGCTGCTGCCCTATCTCTGCATTGCGCCGGTTCTGGTGCTCGTTGGTGTCGCGCTGGAGCTGATCGCCCTGCCGTCTGATACTTGGGCTGCAAAACTGATCGGCACCAACAGCCTGCTTTGCCTGACCTTCATTCCTCTGATCGGCTTGGCGCCCCTTGCGCTCTTCCTGCTGGCGCTGCGCCACGGCGCACCATCGCGGCCGGCGTTTTCCGGTGCGCTGGCGGGGCTTGCCGCCGGAGGCATCGCTGCGACATTCTATGCGGCCCACTGCCCCGATGACTCGCCGCTCTTCGTTGCGACCTGGTACACGATCGCGGTCCTTGGCCTGACGCTGCTTGGAGCCATTGGCGCGCGTTTGGCCGTCCGCTGGTAGCAGCGCCGGCCAGCCTCCGATCGGGCCGAAGCGGTGGCGCAAACAAAAAAGGCCGGCAAGGCCGACCTTTTCCCGTTCGCTGCGTCACACTGCCAGTACATCCGTGGTCAGCGTTTTCGCGCGAGCCGTGCCGGGAGCCTTCGGTTATCCCTCGGGCTCCACGGGCAATCCGTTGACGTCTATGTGTGGTGCCGCCGTAAGAGTTTCAAGCCCCCGTCTGGAAACCTGACAAGCTACGGGGCACGGCTAGCAGTGAATGCTGACACCATGTTCGCGCAGCAAGGCGACGAGACGCCCGTCCGGCAATTCATCGGTCACAAGCGCATCGATATCGGCAAGCGAGGCAAGGCGCACCGGCGCGCGCCGGCCGAACTTGCTGCTGTCGACCGCCAGGATCACGCGCGCGGCTTGCTGCATGGCGGCCGAGACGGCGGCGACTTCGGCATGGTCGTCGTCGCCGACGTCGCGGTCCTGGTCTATGCCGCTGACGGAGATGATCGCGACGTCGAACTGCCGCGACCTTCGGCGTCAACTACACCGGGCAGATTGCGTCGGGCGTCTCCGACCACGGCGTCAACGCCAAGCTCAAGGTGAGCTTCTAAGGCTCACGCCGAGCATTGCAAGGGCTGACCTTGCTCGAGGATTGGAACGCCGCGCGGCAGGGCGCGGCGTTCTCGACGTTCGCGATCTGCGTCCAGCGACTGTTGCAAACCGGCCGCAGCCGCGACGATTGGCGCCATGGCAAGATTTCTGCACTTGGCGGTTGCGCCCGATTCGCCTATAGGTCGTCATCCGGCAACCAATCAGGGAGGTTTCAAAAGATGCCAGCTTTTTCTTTCTCCCTACGGGGCGGCGTACAGTTCTGAGCTGGACGCAGAAGGGCACCTTCGCCTTTCCGTCTTTTCCAGGTCGGAGTTCGTTTCGCTGACCATGGCCCTTCCTCCCCGGAGGACGCTGCCAAACCAATGATGCCGCATCGGAAGCTGGGTTCCTTTTTTCGGCATACTCCGTTTTAAATCAGTTTTGAGGCCGATGCACGGGCATCGGGCAATCGTTATGGCTTTTACTCGTTTCGATCTGCGCGGCGGTGCGTTCCGCAGCGTTCTTGGTTTTACTTGGGTCCATTGGAAGCGGCAGCCGCTGCGGATCAGCGTCATCCTTGGCATGGTTCTGCTGTCGACGCTCGCCGACGTCCTGACGCCGCTCTATTCCGGCCGGCTTGTCGACGCCATCGTCTCCGGTGGGGCAGCCGATCAGCTTGCCTGGAATGCGGCGATCGCGGCATTCTGGATGCTGATGGCGCTCTCGCTGGGCGCGATCATACTCAGGCACTTCACCTTCCTGGGCGTCACCGATCTGACGCTCAAAATGATGGCCGACATCGCGTCGGCAGCGTTCTACCGCATCCAGCGCTTTTCGACCGACTGGCACGCCAACAGCTTTGCCGGTTCGACGGTGCGCAAAGTGACGCGCGGCATGTGGGCACTCGACCTGTTGAACGACACGTTGCTGGTCGCGCTCTTCCCGTCCGTCGTGATGCTCGTCGGTTCGACGGTACTGATGTCGTTCTACTGGCCGATGATGGGCGTCATCATCGGCATCGGCTCGATCGTCTTCATCGTCGTGACGATCCTCCTGTCGCTTGGCTATGTCGCGCCGATGGCGAGCCTTGCCAACCGATGGGATACAAAACTCGGCGGTGCGCTGGCCGACGCGGTGAGCTGCAACATCGTCGTCAAGGGTTTCGGCGCCGAAGGCCGTGAGGACGCACGTCTTGCCAAGGTCCTTGCGAAGTGGCGGGACCGCACGCGCCGCACCTGGATACGTGGCACGACCAACGGCACGACGCAAGGGGCCATGCTGCTCATCCTGCGCGCGGCGGTGATCGGCTTTGCACTGCTATTATGGTCGCGCGGGCAGGCAACGGCCGGTGACATCACCTTCGTGCTCACCTCGTTCTTCATCCTGCAGGGTTACCTGCGTGAAGTCGGGCAGCATATCCGCAACCTGCAGCGCTCGATCAACGACATGGAGGAGCTCGTCGACATCCATGGCCAGCCGCTCGGCATTGAGGACAAGGCGGACGCCAAGCCGATCCGGATCACCGATGGTCGCATCGAGTTTAGGGATGTCACGTTCCACTACGGTGCACACCGCAAGCCGCTCTATGATCGGTTCTCGGTGACGATCCGGGAGGGCGAGCGCGTCGGTCTTGTCGGGCATTCGGGCTCGGGCAAGACGACCTTCGTCAAGCTGATCCAGCGTCTGCACGACCTGAAATCCGGGCAGATCCGGATCGACGGTCAGGACATCGCTTCGGTGGCGCAGACGTCGCTGCGTCAGCAGATCGCGATCGTCCAGCAGGAGCCAATCCTGTTCCATCGCTCTCTGGCGGAGAATATCGCCTATGCGCGACCGGACGCCACGCAGAGCGAGATCGAGAAGGCGGCGAAGCTCGCGAGCGCCCACGACTTCATCACGTCCCTGCCGAAGGGCTACGGCACACTGGTGGGCGAACGCGGGGTAAAGCTCTCGGGCGGCGAGCGGCAGCGCATCGCCATCGCCCGTGCGTTCCTGGCGGACGCACCGATCCTGATCCTCGACGAGGCGACCTCGAGCCTCGACTCGGAATCGGAGGTGCTGATCCAGCAGGCGATGGAGCGGCTGATGCTCGGACGCACGACGCTGGTGATCGCCCACCGGCTGTCGACGGTGCGGGCGCTCGACCGGCTGCTGGTGTTCGATCATGGGCGGATCGCCGAAGAGGGCACGCATGACGCGCTGATCCGCCTCGACGGCGGCATCTACCGCGGTCTCTTCGAGCGCCAGGCGCTGGAACTGACCAAGGGTCTGGTGCTGAACGACCAGTAAGCCGCCCCTGTTGAAGGCGCCTTCAAGTCCTTTCGCCGCGCGCCTTTACCGGGTGCGGCGAAAGTCTATCGATCTATCGGCTGAGCCAGCGGTCGATGCCGCGGGCGGCGGCACGGCCGGTGGCGAAGCAGGCGGTCAGCAAATAGCCCCCGGTCGGCGCTTCCCAGTCGATCATCTCTCCCGCAACGAAGGTGCCGGGCAGTGCCTTCAGCATGTAGCTTTCGTCGATCGAATCCCACTGAACTCCGCCTGCCGAAGAGATAGCTTCGGCGATCGGCCGCGGGCGCAACAGCGGTATCGGCAGCGCCCTGATCAAGGCAGCGAGATCAGGTGGACCCATCCGGGCGGCTCCGGGCGCCAGTTCGCGCAACAGGGAGGCCTTCACGCCTTCGAGCCCGGCTCCCTTGCGCAGGCGGTTTGAGAAGCTGGTCTTGCTGTCGAGGCGGCCAAGGTCCTTTTCCAGTCTCGCAACGCTTCTTCCCGGCGTGAGATCGACCACCAGGTCGGCCTCTTCGCCGCGCGCCAGCCGATCTCTGAGGGCGGCCGCATGGGCGTAGACAAGGCTGCCTTCGATGCCGTTCCTCGAAACGACGAATTCACCAGGAACCGTCCCGGCCGCGGATGTGGCGGTGACACCCTTGAGGGCGGCACCCGAGAAGCGGTCGCGGAAGGTTTCGCTCCAGTTGACGTCGAAGCCGCTATTGGCGGGTTGGAAACTGGCGACGGCCACACCTTTCTCCTGCAGCCAAGGGAGCCAGCCGGCGTCCGATCCGAGGCGGGGATAGCTCGCGCCGCCGAGTGCGAGCAATGTCGCATCGGCACTCACAAGCTTTTTGCCATCAGGTGTGTCGAAGGCGAGCTCGTTGCCCTCAAAGCCTGTCCAACGATGTCGGGTCAGGGTCCGGACCCCACGACCTTCCAGCGATTTGAGCCAAGCGCGCAGCAACGGCGACGCCTTCATGACCTCCGGAAACACACGCCCCGACGAGCCGACGAAGGTTTCGGTTCCGAGATCTGCCGCCCATTGCCTTATCTCGTCGGGCGTGAAGGCATCGAGCGCCGCGCGCAGCCGCGGCGAGGCGTCACCGAAGCGTTCGGCAAAGACGGCGTAGGGTTCGGCATGGGTAATGTTCAGGCCGGATTTTCCGGCGAGCAGGAACTTGCGCGCGACCGTTGGCATGTTGTCGTAGACGGTGATCGCGTGGCCGCGCTCCGCCAACCCCTGCGCCGCCATCAGCCCGCTTGGCCCGCCGCCCACAATGGCGATGTTCTTTTGTCCCATGCGCTTGCCCGGTCACAGATTCCATGTCGCCGCACTCTTGGCCCGGCGGCGCGCGGCGCGCAACCCCGCGCGACGTGCGCTCAGCGGCGATTGGAAGCGTTGAGCTTCCGCTCGAGCCAGAGGCTGTAGCGCGAACCGGTGAAGCAGATTGCGAAATAGACCAGCGCCGCAAAGATATAGGCCTCGCTGTAGAAGCCGAGCCAGATCGGGTCGGTCGCCGAAGTCTTGGCGGCATTCAGGAGATCGTAGATGCCGATGACGGCGAGCAGCGAGGTGTTGAGCACGATGCCGATCGAGAGGTTGACGATTGCCGGGATGACGGCAATGAGCGCCTGCGGCAGCACGACCAGCCGCAGCATCTGGATCCGGCTGAGGCCAAGGGATAAGGCCGCCTCCTTCTGCCCGGAGGGGATCACCTGCAGGCCGGCGCGGATGACTTCGGCGAGATAAGCCGAGAAGAACAGGGTAACGCCGATCTGGGCGCGCAGCAGCTTGTCGATGGCAGCACCGCTTGGCAGCGCCATCGGCACGATCAGCATGGCGACATAGAGAACGGCGATCATCGGCACGCCGCGTAGCACCTCGATGAAGGCAATTGCCAGGCACCGCACGATGCCCATGTCCGATTGGCGGGCAAGCGCCAGCAGCAGCGCGATCGGGAAGGCGAAGGCGAGGCCGGCGATCGAGACGGTGAGCGTGATCGGCAATCCGCCCCAATGATTGGTCGACACCGGTTCCATGCCGGCTGTGCCCGCCATCAGCAGCCAGATCACGACAAGGGCCAGCAGCCAGACCGGTACCAGGCGGAAGCTCCAGAAGCGGGGAAGGGCAGAGACCGTGAGCAGCGCCGTGATGAGAGTGAGCACCAACGCCGGTCGCCATTGCAGCGGGGGCGGAAAGAAGGCGAAGAGCATGAATCGAAACTTGGCACCGACGAAGGCCCAGCAGGCGCCGGCCGTCTCTGTTGCGCAATCGGCCGACGTGCCGGACCACACGGCATCGACGACGGCCCAGCGGAAAAAGGGAAGTGCGAGCCAGAGCATCGCCGCGAGCGTGGCAAGCGTGACGAGGCCATTGGCCCAGCCGCTGAAGAGGCCGTCGCGCCAACGGTGCCAGTCGGGCGCGACGGGCGGCGCAAGTTCGATCTGGCTCATCGCTTTCCTTCCTCGCGCAGAACCACGCGGCGGTTGTAGAGGTTCATGACGGCCGAAACCGCAAGGCTGATGGTCAGGTAGACGGCGGCGATGATAATGATCGCCTCCAGCGCCTGTCCTGTCGTATTCGCCGTCGTGTTGGCGACGCTGACGAGGTCCGGGTAGCCGATCGCGACCGCGAGGCTTGAATTCTTGGTCAGATCCAGGAAGCTGGAAATCATTAGCGGCGTAATCACCCGAAGCGCCTGCGGCAGCACGACGAGGCGCAGGATCTGAGCGGGTTTCAGCCCGAGCGCCCGGGCCGCCTCCCATTGACCCGATTTTACCGACTGGATGCCGCTGCGCACGATCTCGGAGATCGAGGCCGAGGCATTGACGACGAGGCCGATCAGCAGGGCTGCGAACTCGGGTGTCAGCGACAGGCCGCCGCGAATGTTGAAGCCGCCCTTGGCGGGGATTTCGACAGAGGCCGCGAAACCTAGGGAGGTGAGGGTGAGGTAGCAGAGGGCAAGCGCCCCGAGCGCAGCACCGGCCGACTTCGGCAGATAGAAGGCTGAGCCTGCAAACAGGCGACGGCACAGGACGAGCGCGGCGAGGACAGCCAGCACCACCACCGAAAGCCAGACCACCGCTGGCAAGCCTTCGACCGAAAGCGAGGGAAGATAGACGCCACGATTGCTGAGATAGATGCTGCCGAGGAAAGAATAGGCGCCGCGCGGCGGCGGCAGCGCGTGGATGATGGCGCTCCAGAGAAAGAGTTGCAGCAACAACGGCGTGTTGCGCAAAAGCTCGACATAGGAGTGAACGAAGCTGGCCAGCAGCAGGTTGCCCGAGAGTCGCGCGATGCCGAGCGCAACGCCGAGCACGGTTGCAAGCAGGCAGCCGACGACCGCGACCTTGATCGTGTTGGCAATGCCGGCGCCAAGCGCGCGGGCATAGCTGTCGCCGGCGGAATAGGAGAGCAGACTCTCGCCGATCTCGAAGTTCGCCTGGTGAGAGAGAAAGGCGAAGCCCGGCGTCAGCCCCATGCGGTGCATGCTGTCGGCGGTGTTCTGACCCAGGAATGCGAAGAGCAGGAGCACGACGACGAAAAGCAGGCCTTGCAGCAGTGGCAGCGGCCCGATCCAGGTGCGCAGCCGCGAGACAGGTCCGGGCCCCGAAGGGCCCGGTCGGCTATGGCGTGTCATGGGAAAAACCATGAAGCGGCTCAGCGGAACGGCGGCGAGTAGAGGAGGCCGCCCGCGGTCCAAGGCTGGTTGTAGCCGCGTTCGAAGTTAAGGGCCGTGCCCTTGCCGACGTTGCGCTCGAAGATTTCGCCGTAATTGCCGACGGTCTTGACGATGTTGTAGGCGAACTTCGGATCAAGGCCGATCGCTTCCCCAAGCGAGGGATCGACGCCGAGGAAGCGTTTGATCGCAGGGTCCTCGCTCTTCAGGAACGTATCGACATTGTCCTTGGTGATGCCGAATTCCTCGGCCTGGATCGTCGCATAGACGGTCCAGTTGACGATTTCGAGCCACTGGTCGTCACCGGCGCGAATTGCCGGCGCCAGCGGTTCCTTCGACAGACGCTCCGGCAGAAGCACGTAATCGTCGGGCTTCGAAAGCTGCGTGCGCTTAGCGGCAAGGTCGGTCGCGTCCTGGGTGAGCGCATCGACACGGCCGCTGTCGAGCGCCTTCAGGAACTCGCCGGTTTCTTCGATCGTGACCGGCGTGAAGGCCTTGCCCGTCTTGCGGAAGAAGTCGGCGATGTTGAGCTCGCCGGTCGTGCCGCTCTGGACGCCGATGGTCGCGCCGTCGAGTTCCTCGCCCTTGCTGACGCCAAGATCCTTGCGAACCAGCAGGCCCTGGCCATCGTAGAAAACGACAGGACCGAAATGGAAGCCAAGCTTGAAGGCGCGGCTGACGGTCTGGGTCACGCCCGAAAGCAGGATGTCGAACTCTCCGGACTGCAGCGCCGGCAGGCGCTGCTGCGGCGAGGAGTTGGTGAACTCGACCTTTTCGGCGTCGTTGAAGACGGTGATCGCGATGGCGCGGCCGAAATCGACGAAGAAGCCCTGCCAGCGGCCGCTGCTATCGGGCGAGAAGAAACCCGGCGTGGTACCGACGCCGACCTTGATCACGCCGCGCGCCTTGATCTTGTCGAGCGTTTCGCCGGCAAGCGCTGACGTGGCGATGAGGCCGGCCGCCAGCGCTGCCGTCGCGGCAAAGGCTTTTGTGAAAAGTTTTCGGTGAGTGAAATGTCGCTGCATGAAGGCCCCCAAGCCATAAAGGAATGTCACTGCGCATCCACGGCAGAAGCGCCCGATGCGTGCTGAAATAATTAAATCTATAGAAATTATATAATAGGTATTTTTGTGCGAAATTGACGCGCGGCCCGAAACAGATTTCGCCGCCTCGTTTTCGCCGGGAACGTTTTTGACAAGCGGGTGGTTGGCTTGCGCGCGTGGCGCGCGGTCCGCTCGCCTGAAGCTGCGCGACCGGGCCTCCCGGTGCACTCCAGGGCTGTACCTCTTGTTGAGATCGGCGGAAGTTCCTAGGTTCCGCCGATCGATTGGTTTATCTCGTTGGCGATGCGGCTCTTTGCGGAAAAATGGTGGAAACGGGTAGGATGGGGCGCGCCGACATCGGTCGCCCTGCATCTCATCGTCGTTTTTCTGCTGTTGTTCGATCTGCCGCTCGAACTGCCGAAACCTCCGAAAGAGCAGACCGTCAACGTTGAGCTCGTTCCTCCCCCTGAGGCGAAGGAGGAGAAAAAGGCCGAACAGAAGAAGGCAGGGCCGAAAAAGGGCGAAGAGAAGAAGGCCGAGCAACCGAAGCCGCAAGCCAAGCCCAAGCCCCAACCGAAGCCAGAGCCGAAGTCGAAGCCGGAACCCAGGCCGGCGCAGCAGTTACCGCAGTCCTTCGCCTCCGCCATGGCCAAGACCAAGCAGGACAACAAGGAGGCCGAGCTGCCGCCGGCTGCACGGGACACGGTAAAAAAGACCGAAACGTCCGAGCCGGCAAAGGCGGTGGACGACAAGGCAAAGCCAGCGGACGAGCCGCCAAAGGTGCCCCCGGCGGAGAAGAAGGAACCGGTGAAAGAGCCGAAACCCCTGTCGGCTCTGGCTGTGCCCGCAAAGTCATCCGAGAACGCCACACAGAAGGCGGATGAAAAAGCCGCCTCGACGGTGGCCGAGGCGAAGCCTGAGCCAAAAGAAACGCCTCAGGCCAAGCCGCAGGAGGTCAAGTCGGAACAGGAGACCGCAAAGGCAAAGCCGGCCGATGCTGCGGCAAAGGTCGAACTCAAGCCGGTTCCGAGCAAGATGACCGAAGCAAAAGAACTGTACTCGGCAAAGTCGATTGCTGACCCGCGGGTGAAACAGGCGCTGATCAACCTGCCGGTCAAGAGGCGCATCCTGCAACTGTGCAATCTCGAGGCGCTGGAGCAGATCCGCAGCCAACGACCGGATACCCCGCCGGAAGGGCTGGTGCCCTTCGGACCGAAAGGCGGCTTCATCTCGAAGAACCGGATGGACGCGAGCGGCGGAGCCTATCAGAGCAAAGCGAATTGGTACGACGTCGATTTCAAATGCGTCGTCAATGAAGAGGCGACAGAAGTGACCTCCTTCAGCATCGCCATTGGCGACGCGGTGCCGAAGACAAGCTGGAGGGAGCGTCGTCTTCCCGGGAACTGATACTCCAGAGCGGATCCGGATGTTGACTTTTCTTGCCTGCCGAACCCCTTAAGGCCCGGCAGGCGCAGGTGCGAGTTGCCACTCCCGCCCTGATCTTGGTCGGCTACTCCGCAGCCTGCAGCGTCCGTTCGCGATAGACGGAGACCAGCGACGTGCCGAGCATTGCTGCGACCGCGGCGAAAAGGAAGACGCCTGCGGGTCCCTGAAGTTCGACGAGAAGGCCGCCGAGGATCGCGCCTGTGGAAATGGCGATCTGGAACGTCGTGAGCGTTGCTGCTCCCGCACCTTCGGCCTCGTCGCCGGCGGCGCGGCTCAGGAACGATTGCACACTGACCGGCAGCGCGCCGAACGCGAAGCCCCAGGCGGCCGTGGCAACAATGGCGACGGCGGGCAGTACGCCGGCAAGCGCCAGCGTCAGAGTGGTGACAGCGACGCCGGCTGCGGCCGACATCATCGACAGCCGCGTGCTGCGCTCGGCCAGGAACCCGCCGGCAATATTGCCGAAGAATCCGCCGATACCGAAGGCGAGCAGGATCGCCGTGATCGCCTCGACACCGAACTGCGGCACCTGCTCAAGGAACGGGCGAACATAGGTGAAGCCGGCAAAGTGACCCGTGACGACCAAGAGGATCGTCGCAAGGCCGAGCCGGATCGCCGGACGCTTCAGTACGTTGAGGATCGTGTTGAGGCCGGTCGTCCCGACAGGCGGAAGGCGGGGAACCGTCAGCGCCTGCACGATGAAGGTGACGATGCCGACGCCGGCAGCGAGCAGGAAGGCATAACGCCAGCCGAGCGTCGCGCCGATCCAGGCGCCGACCGGGGCCGCGCAGACCGTCGCGATCGACACACCCGACATGATGATCGCCATCGCCCGCGGCATCAGCCGGGCGGGAACGAGCCGCATGGCGAGCGCCAGCGACAGCGCCCAGAAGCCGCCGAGCCCGATGCCGAGCAGCAAGCGCGCGACAAGCAGCATCGGAAGACTTGAGGCAAAACCAGCGATCAGGCTCGAAATCACCAGAAGGGCGGTCAGGGTCAGAAGGACGTCCCGCCGGTCGAAGCGCCCGGTGTAGACGACGATCGCCGGACCGGCGATGGCCGCGACGACGGCCGTGGTGGTGACCGACTGACCGGCCGCGCCGACGGTGACGCCGAGATCGGCGGACATCGGCGTCAGAAGACTTGCCGGCAGAAATTCCGCCGTGACCAAGCCAAAAACCCCAAGCGACAGGGACACGACGGCCGCCCACAAGGGCTTTTCTCGCTCATCCGCATGTCCCGTGGGCTTGGCGACAATACCATCCATGACTTTCATCTCCATTGTGGTTCGGATGAAAATATGCATGGCCAACTGGAGTTTCTATGCTAGAAAATCCAAAACACTATGCCGTTTGTCCAAAGCTGGAGTGGTCCATGACTGATGCGCTCACTGACATCCTGCGCGGCCTGAGGCTCGACGGCGTGGAATATGGGCGTTGCCAACCCTGTGCGCCATGGGCAACCTCCTATCCCGCGCAGGAACCTGCCCGTTTTCATTTTCTCGCATCCGGTTCCGCCCATCTGCAAACGCCCGACGGCGCCTGGATGGAGCTTGCGCCGGGCGATGCCGTGCTGTTACCGCGCGGCGACGCCCATGTGCTTGCCAGCAAGCCCGGCCTTCCGGCGATCTCGATCCGCGACCTGCCGAAGCGGCAGCTTTGCGATGGCATCGTCGATGTGCAGTGCCCCAATTCGGACAGCCAGAACCTGTTGTTTTTCGCGGTGATGCAGTTCAACGTCGATCGGCTTCATCCTCTGCTGCAACTCATGCCATCGGTCATGCGCACCAGCGATCTCGCCTCGAGCGAACCGTCGATCCCGTCGCTGCTCGATACCATGACGCGTGAGGCGGCGATGCAACGCGTCGGCTCGGGCGGCATCCTGGCGCGGCTTGCCGACGTGTTGACTGCAACGATCATCCGCGCCTGGGTGGAGCATGGGTGCGGCACGGCGACCGGCTGGCTTGCCGCGGTCCGCCATCCGGAAGTCGGCCGCGTTCTCGCCGCCATCCATCTCGATCCGACCAAGGACTGGTCGGTGCCGGAATTGGCAAAGCTCATGGGCGCATCGCGCTCGGGTTTTGCCCAGCGCTTTGCCGATACGGTCGGCGAGACGCCGGCCCGCTACGTGGCGCGCATGCGCATGCACCAGGCGCATCAGTGGCTGCGTGAAGGAAAGCGCGTGGCCCATGTCGCCAACCGCCTCGGCTACGATTCCGAGGCCTCGTTCAGCCGCGCCTTCCGCAAGATCATGGGTGCACCGCCAAGTCATTCGCGAAGCCTCACCTCGGCGATGGAGCAGGCCGCTTCGTGACCTGCGCCGCGCGCTGACGTCTCAGAACTTGACGGCGCGATCGGCCCTTGCGCCATGATCCCGGGCCGTCGATGTATCCGCCGGCGTTGCAGGCTACTCATGAAACTATTCCATTTTTGAGATGCCGTTTTGCCAACGATAAAGGTAGGGTGCCCCGCGACGAAACGTCTGTTTCGCGATCGGGTCGACGGGCAAGGAAATGACGGAAAAAATGGTAGATATCAAATGCTTGCGACTTCGGGACCTCGGCTTCCGGCCGGGCGTCTATGAACCCGGCCCGTTGAATGCCATTACCGATGTCGAGGGCGTCGCGGTCGGTCATGCCACCGTCGTCGAGGGGGATCGCATCCGCACCGGCGCGACCGCCATCCTGCCGCATGGCGGCAACCTGTTTCAGGGCAAGGTGCCCGCGGCGCTTGCGGTGCTCAACGGCTTCGGCAAGTTCGCAGGATCCACCCAGGTCGAGGAGCTCGGTGAGCTGGAAACACCCGTCGTTCTCACCAATACGCTGGCGACGGGACGGGCCATCGAGGCAATCAACCGCTGGACGCTGGCGCAACCGGGCAACGAGAAGGTCGTGTCGCTGAACGCGGTCGTCGGCGAGACCAACGATTCCCGCCTCAACGACATTCGTGCCGGCCGCCCGACGATCGACGAGATCGGCGCGGCCCTCGGCGCCGCGAAGACTAGTGCCGTGGAGGAGGGTGCTGTCGGCGCCGGCGCCGGCACGGTGGCCTTCGGCCTCAAGGGTGGCATCGGAACCAGTTCGCGCCGCGTCAACGCGGCCGGGGAAATCTTCACGCTCGGCGTGCTCGTTCAATCCAACTATGGCGGGCGGCTCACCGTCTGCGGTCGTGCCTATGATGCGCCGGCGGCACACGACCGGGATGGATCCATCGTCATCGTAATCGCCACCGACGCGCCGCTCTCCGCGCGCAATCTCAAGCGTCTCGCCGAGCGCGGCTTTGGCGGCCTTGCCCGCACTGGGGCAGCACTCAGCAACGGCTCCGGCGACTATGCGCTTGCCTTCTCGACGGCGCCATCCGTTCGTCGAACGAAGGCACGGCGGGCAGCGATTGCGGATTACCCGGACCTTCCGAACGACCTGATGTCGCCGCTCTTCGAGGCGGCCATCGAGGCAACCGAGGAGGCCATCCTCAATTCGCTGACCATGGCCCGAACGACGCACGGCTTCAACGCCGCGAACGGCAAGCCGAGCACGGTCGAAGCGATCTCGCTCGAAAGGCTTCGCGCCCTGAGCGAGCCGTGATCATTGCGCCTGGATCGCGAGCGGTGTGGCGATCCACGGCTGCACACCAAACCTAACTCTTACGGAGCCCCCATGCCCCAGCTGCCCATTCGTACAGTCTATCTCAACGGCGAGTTTCTGCCGGAGAACGAGGCGCGCCTCTCAATCTTCGATCGCGGCTTCCTCTTCGGCGATGGCATCTATGAGGTGACCGCTGTTCTTGACGGCAAGCTGATCGACAGCGCGCCGCATATGGCCCGGTTGGAACGCTCGGCGCGTGAAATCGATGTGCCGCTGCCGGTGTCGACCGAGGAGATCGTCGCGATTGAAAAGCGGCTGGTGCGAGACAACGATCTTGTCGAAGGCATCGTCTACCTCCAGCTCACCCGCGGCGCCGAAGACCGGAACTTCCTGTTCTCGGAGGATATCAAGCCGACGCTACTGCTCTTCACCCAGGAGAAGACACTGGTGGGCGTCGCTGCGACGGAGAAAGGCCTTTCGATCAAGACCGTGCCCGACCAGCGCTGGGCACGCCGCGACATCAAGAGCGTGTGCCTGCTGCCGCAGGTGATCGCCAAGCGCATCGCTAAGGCCGAAGGCTGCGACGAGGCCTGGATGATCGAAGACGGCTTTGTCACCGAAGGCGCTTCCTCCACCGCCTATATCATCACCGAGGACAACCGCATCGTCACCCGCGGCAACAGCCAGGCGACGCTGCCGGGCTGCACGCGGCTTGCCGCACTGGCGCTGGCGCGCGAACAGGGGCTGACGCTCGAGGAACGGCCGTTCACGCTCGACGAGGCGTTGAACGCCCGCGAAGCCTGCCTGACCAGCGCCTCGAATTTCGTCGCGCCGATCACCCGGATCGACGGCAAGCCTGTTGGCTCAGGTGCACCAGGCCCGATCGTCAAGCGTCTGCGCGAGCTCTATCTGGAGCACGCACGGCGGACGGCGATCTAGGTTGCGCCGTTTCTGGGTTGTCGCCTAGGCGACAGCCTCAAGGCTCTGCCAGACACGCCCGACGATCGGGCGGCGGTTCTCCCTGGCGCGATAGAGGCGGATCTCGACGCTGATGTCCCAGCGAGGCTCGGCTGCCCGGACCAGGGAGCCGCTCGCCAATTCGTCCGTCATCAGGCTCTCGGGAACCCAGGCGATGCCCCAGCCGGCTTCGGCCATGGCTTTCAATCCCACGGACATGCTGCCTTCGTGCACCCTTTGCGCCGGCGGCAAATTGGGGCTTATCAGCTCGTCGAGGAGTTGGCCGAAGAAGGACAACTTCTCGTAGCTCAGATGCGGAAAGGGCTTCGCCCCGCCTTCGAGTAGGTGCTTTGGCGCACCTGTCTTGCTGGCGGCCGAGACCGGAAGGATGCGTTCATGACCCAGCACGCGATGCTCGAAGGCCTGTGGGTCGAGCAGGTGCGGAACCTGGGTGTGTGCGTAGGTGAGCAGGAAGTCGCATTCGCCGTCCACGAGCGAGTTGAGGTTCTCCTCCATGCTGCCGGAGTCCGGACGAAGCCTGGAGAAGAGCGGGCCGATCTTGGCGTTGACGCGGCTCATCCACTCCGGAAAGAAGGTGAAGGAGAGCGTGTGCAGCGCCGTCAGCTTGATGGTGCGGGCGTCGGAGCCCTCTTCCTGCTGGAGATTGCGCCTCGCCTGATAAAGCTGTTTCAGCGTTTCCTGCGCCACCGGTACGAATTTCACGCCGGCTTCGGTGAGGCGCGAAGGATAGGTCGCCCGGTCGACGAGCGTTGCGCCCAGCCAGGCCTCCAATTGCCGGATGCGGCGGCTAAAAGCGGATTGGGTGACGTGACGCTCGTCCGCCGCCTTGGAGAAGTTCAGCGTGCTGGCGAGTGCCAGAAAGTCTTCAAGCCATTTGATTTCCACGACATGCACTCCGGAAGTCCAGTCCGCTCAGCCAGTCGCCGCGGGACAGGCTTCTTTGCGGCAGCGCCCACGTGTCATCAAGAAAAATCAGGCGCGGCGGCGATATTCGATCATGCGGGCGCGGCTCGAAACCAGTTCGAGGCGGTCGGGCGCAAGCATATGCAGGCAGATGCGCTTGACCCACGGGCCGTCGTTCAAGGTGAACAGGAAGCGGCCGTTGCCGAGTGCATTGAGCGTCATGGCCTGACGCACAGGGCCGATGCCCATCAAGACCGTGCCGTTCTCGATTGTGAATTCCGCGCCCTCGTCCGAGTGCCAGACACCGGAAAGCGACGCCGGAACCGGCTCATGCGCCGCCGCCGGAAGGAAGCGCCTTGCGGCATGGCCGACTTCGCCGACAAGGGCGGAACCATCCCGGCGAAGCCGCAGGGGTGATGAGGCAGAGCGCGACGAGACCCAGCCTTCGCCGTCGTCATAGAGCGTCTCGTCGGCATCGAGATAGGTGCAGGTGCTGCCCTTGATCTCGATCCACCAGGGGCCGGTCTCCGTCACGTAGAGACCGTCGCCGAGATCGGTCACGGGAGCCGGTAGTGTGAGCCCGGTGAGCCCCGCCATGCTTTCGAGCGCTATCTTGTAACCGTTGGTATCTTCGCGGTTGGAAACGACGACGAAGCCGGCGTGTGTTTCGGGATCGAGCAGGAAATAGGTCTTGTAGCCGGGGTGTGAGCCGCCGTGGCCGACGAATTCACGCGGGCCGAGCCAGGACTTGCGCAGGCCCAGGCCGTAACCCGTCGGTCGCCCGTCGGCAAGAAACCGGGTCGCCTGCAATTTCTGCAGAAGACCGGCGAAGCGACCTTCGTCGCCGAGCAGGGCCTGCAGCCAAGTGGCGAGCGCCCGAGCGCTGCCGGTCAGGCTACCCGACGCGGAAATGTGCAGGCCGGCGGCGGAAAGCTGCCAGCTTTCGCCGGAGTGCCAATAGCCGGGAACGAGGTCCTTCACCGGGTCGTTCCAGACGTCCGGCGCCTTCAGCGCGATACCGAGTGGCGTTGAGAGCTCGCGCTGGACGAAATCGTCGAAGCCGAATCCCCTGCGCTCCAACGCCGCTTCGACGAGGCGATAGCCGGTGTTCGAATAGGAGACCTCGGTGCCTGCCGCGAAGTTCAGCCGCTCAAGGCGCGAAATGTAATCGAGCAGCGCTCCGGCCTTGGTTTCCGTGTAGACGGAAAGGCCCAGTAGCGACAGGCATTCGCGTGTATCCGGCAGGCCGCCGCTCATGTCGAGCGCCTGTCCAACCGTCACTTCGGCAAGCGGCGAACGCAATTCCTGAAGGTGTTGGCCGAGCGGATCGTCGAGGCCTATCAGATCGCTGTGCGCGAGCACCATTGCCGAAAAGACGTGCTTGGTGAGGGATGCATAACGCACGACGCTGTCGACCGTGAACGGCGCAAACGTGGCGAGGCTCTCGACGCCGCCCGCATGCGAAAAGCAGATTCCGGATGCGTCGAAACCGATGACGCCGCCGCCCGGCTCGTCCGCCGCCCATTGTCTGGTCAGGCGTCTCGCGGTTGCTTCGGCGGCTTGCCAATCCAGCGATGCCGGCTTCGTCATGTCCATTCTCCGTCCTGTTCGCGGGGTGTTGCCGCGCGCGTTTTCTGACTAAGCACGACAGCAGCATGCGCTGCCAATTCCATTTCCGGCAGGGCCTATGCACGGTTTGCATTTGCCCGGCATGGCTGCATTGGGCTAGGGCGGCAGGGAAAAAGGGTGCGGTTCCCGCACCCAATGTCTATGGTCCGTCCGCGACTATCTATGAGTCGCGCACAGGACAACAGGTTGAGAAGGCGATCCAGAATTGGCGACCCAAGCGAAAATCCCGGTCTTTGACGGACATAACGACGTGCTGTCGCGGCTTTGGCGTTCGCCGGGCGGCGCGCCGGAACGCCGCTTTCTCGACGGCGCCGATACCGGACACATCGATCTCGACAAGGCGGAGACGGGCGGCCTTGCCGGCGGTCTCTGTGCCGTCTACGTGGCTTCGCCGGGCCTGGCCAAGGACGGCAGCGGCGACTTTGCGACGCCCGATCGGGAAACCGCTCTCGAAGCTACTCTCGGTATGGCGAGCCTGTTGATGCGGATCGAGCGCCAGTCCGAGGGGCGGCTGAAGATCTGCCGCAGTGCTGCCGATATCCGCGACGCCATGGCCAAGGGCGCCTTTGCCTCGGTGCTGCACATCGAGGGCATCGAGGCCGTCGGTGCCGATCTCGACGCGCTCTATGTGCTCCATGCCGCCGGCCTGCGCACGCTTGGTCCCGTCTGGAGCCGGCCGAACATCTTTGCCTATGGCGTCCCTTTCCGTTTTCCCTCTTCGCCCGATATCGGTCCGGGCCTCAGCGAGGCCGGCAAGGATCTGGTTCGCGCCAGCAACGAGCTGAAGATCATGCTCGATCTCTCGCACATGAACGAGCAGGGCTTCTGGGATATCGCCGCGCTGTCGCAGGCGCCCCTGGTGGCGTCGCATTCCAACGTTCATGCGCTCTGCCCGCACAGCCGCAACCTGACGGACCGTCAGCTCGACGCGATCAAGGATACCGGCGGGCTCGCGGGTATCAATTTCGGCGTCCTGTTCCTGCGCGCCGACGGCGTCAGGAACCCGGATACGCCGCTGACGCTGCTCGCCGATCACATCGACTACATCGTCGAGCGTATCGGCATCGAACACGTCGCGCTCGGCTCGGACTTCGACGGCACGACGATCCCGGCCGCCATGCGCAGCGCGGCCGATCTGCCGCTGCTCGTCGATCTCCTGCGCACACGCGGCTATGACGACGCCGCACTTGCGAAGATCTGCCACGGCAACTGGATCCGCGTGCTGGAGACGACCTGGGGCGCGTGATCTCCAGCCGGAGCCGCGTGTTTCAACCGGTTCGCGCCTTTCGCCGTTTCAACGCGGCAACGGAACGCTAGGTTCTTGATGTGATCGGCAGGGCTTCGAGCAGCACGCCGATCGCCGCATCGACGACGGCTGTGCGGCGATCCCTGGCGAAAAGCCCGTATTGGACGGCAAGCGGCTTCGGAACGCCTGACGAAGCGGGGAGCGCCCGCATCGTGCCCGCTCTCATGGCTTCTGGTGGAAGCAACCCGATGCCGAGCCCATTCTCGATTGCGGCTTGAAGCGCCGTGATGCTCTGGCTCGTAAAGGTGATCCGGTGTTCCCGGCCCTGGTCCGCCAGCGTCTCGATCATGCGCCGGCGCCAAAGACAGGGCGCTGCGAAGGCGACGAGGTCGACCGGCCGTGTCTCGTCGAACGCATAGTCCGTGGCGCAGACCCATTGCAGTTCGACGTTCCAGGCGGTGAGGGCGTCGGCCGTGACCACAGAGGTCGGCACGACCATGATGTCGAGTTCACCTTCGGGCCAGGTCCTTCCGAGCGCTACGCACTGCTCCACCACCACGTCGAGCCGGATCTCCGAATAGCCGCGCCGCAGCCGCCCGAGAGCCTCGGGCAGCGCCGTCGTCGCCACTTCCTCGGCAAGCCCGACCCGCACGCCACCGCTGAGATCGGCCTGTCGCAGCCGCGCGGCCGCTTCGTCGCCGAGCGCCAGCATGCGGGTCGCATATCCCAGGAACAGTTCGCCCTCGGGCGTCGGCACGACGCCGCGACCAGTGCGGTTGAAGAGTTGGCGGCCGAGCAGATCTTCGAGCCGGCGCATCTGCATGCTGAGCGCCGATTGGGTGCGGCCGGTCTGGGTAGCGACGCGGTTCAAGCTGCCTTGTCGACAGACCGCCACAAAGGCGCGCAGCAGGTCGATGCCGATCTGATCAGATATCATAATCTTTGAACTCTGTTGTCATCGATATCAGTCTACACGGGGAACTGCCGTGTGGCTATCTATCAGGTGTGAGAACAAAGGAGCGCTCGATCCGCATGCCCAAGACGAGCAAGCCGGCACCCACCATCGACTAGGCACTGCCACGGCCCTGCGGCCACGATTCCCAACCAGAGGAGCAAATCCATGAAAGCAATCCGCGTGCATCAGCACGGCGGGCCTGACGTGCTCGCCTATGAAAACGTCGAACTCGGCGAACCTGGCCCCGGCGAGGTCCGGGTGCGCAACCGGGCGATCGGCGTCAACTTCGTCGACGTCTACCTGCGCCGCGGCTCCTACCCGCCACCGCAACTGCCGTTCATCCCCGGAAAGGAAGGGGCGGGTGAGGTGATCTCGGTCGGGCCTGATGTCGAAGGCTTCAAGCCCGGCGATCGGGTCGCCTATGCCGAGGCGCTCGGCGCCTACGCGCAAGAGCACAATGTGCCGGCCCATTTCCTCGTGCATCTACCTGACGATATCGACTTCGAGACGGGTGCGGCGATGATGCTGAAGGGCCTGACGGCGCAATATCTCCTGCGCCGCACCTTCCGTGTCGAAGCTGGCCACACCGTCCTCGTCCATGCGGCTGCCGGCGGCGTCGGCCTTATCCTGACGCAATGGGCGAAGCACCTCGGCGCAACGGTCATCGGCACCGTAGGCTCACCTGAAAAGGCCAGGCTGGCGCGGGCCAATGGCGCAGACCACGTGATCGACTACAGCAGTTCGGGTTTCGCCGACCATGTCCGCGAGATCACCAAAGGCGAGGGCGTCGATGTCGTCTACGACGGCATCGGCAAGGCGACATTCGAAGGTTCGCTCGACAGCCTGCGCCCCTTCGGTCACTTCGTCAGTTTCGGTGCCGCCTCCGGCCCGATCCCGCCGTTCGACATCACGACGCTGGCGATAAAAGGATCGCTTTACGCCACGTGGCCGCTGCTGCCGGCGCACCTGGCACGCCGCGAGGACGTGCTTGCCATGAGCAAGGATCTCTTCGACGTCGTCGCGAGCGGCGCGGTCAAGATCCCCGTCCACGCGCGTCTGCCGCTTTCGGAGGCGGCCGAGGCGCATCGCCGGCTCGAGGGACGCCGGACGACGGGTGCCATGGTGCTGTTGCCTTAGCGTTGGGTGGCTCGACCTGTCGGGCCCCAGACGCTCCTAAAGGTCACGTCTTGCTGGTGGCAGTCAGCCGGTTGTCGGCCCGCGTCACCGCAAGGCTGTCGGCAGGGCTTCCCGACGGATCTCCGTCGCCGAACACATCCATGGTGCAGGTGTGCAGAATGGTGGTGGGCTCTTTCGTGTGGTTCCACATCGTGTGGGTGCGCAGCGAAGGGAAGTGGGCGGAATCGCCGGCTTCCAGCACCATGCGTTCGCCGTCCACCTCCAGCGTCAAAGCCCCCTGGAGAATGAAGAAGATCTCTTCACCCTCGTGCGACATCGGCTCGCTGCGGTGGCCCGGCGGTTCGTGGATGATGGTGCTTCTGAGTACATTGCCGGGGAAGGACGCGGAGAGGCGTTCGTAGGAGACCGCGTTGCCGCGTTCTCCGCCGAGCCCATAGATCGGCCGGTGTTCGCGGCGGGTGAACGGTGTCGCCACCTTCGGTGGGTTGAGGAAGCTTCCCGCCTCGACCTTCAGCGTCCGGCAGACGGCGATCAGCGAGGTCAGTGACGGGACGGTGATGCCACGCTCGATCTGCGAAATGAAACCAACGGAAAAGCCTGCCTCGTCGGCGACCTCCTGAAGGGTCATCTTCAGCGTCTTGCGCCGTTGGCGCAGGCGATCGCCGAGCGACGGCGCCTCTGCCTCGCCGGTAGATGCGCCGCTGGCATGTTCCGTCGTCACTGTCTGTTCCCCTTATAGTCTCTCCTCAAGCTAGGGCGCGGCCCAATTTCCTGTCAATCGCTTTTAGGTATCCTAAAAATCATCCGTGGCTTCAGAAAAGCTGGCTCGGGCAGAGAGACGATGAGGCAGTCGGCAAAGGCGTGTCAGTTGCTGCGCGGCGGCTCGACGGTCGCCGCCACGATTCGGCGCACCACCGGGAGGGCAACGAGCAGGCTCGGGAACGCGACGAGCCAGGAGAAGGCCCAAGCCCTTACCCACAGCGCGAGAAGGTCGGGCTGAAAGCCATTGCCGGCGGCCGTTGAGACGAAGGAGACGATGCCCGACATCAGGGCTGAGAGAACCAGCGGCATAACGATCGGCTGGTACCGGTGAGGAAGCTTCTTTGGCATAGGAATACTCCGGGATTTTGAAGAGAAGGAGAGTGGCTATCGGCCGGCAGGAACGGCGCCGGACGGACCTTGCCGCGAGGCCCGTGCCAACTCGCGGATGAAGCTTAGAAGGCTGCGGGGTTCGCGCTGAAGCGCCGCGCGGAGCGTCAGGCTGTTTCCACCGAGACCGACATCCGAGTAATGGGCATGCACCTTGGCCAGCAGTTCCAACTGGTGGTCGGTGTATGTGGCCGCGATCGGCTTTGCCCATTCGTGAAACCCGATGTCTCCGGCAATGATCGGCCGCCCGAGCGCCCCGGTCATCATCTGGGCGATTTCCTCGCGGTTATGCCGTCCGTCGGCGCAGAGCTCGAGCGTCGCATAGGCGAGGCGGTCTTCGGTCAATGCAATTGCCGCAACTTCGGCAACATCACGGTAATCGACACGGGCGATACGCGCCGTCGTCGGGAACGGCTCGGCGAAGGTGCCGGTTGCAAGCACACTTGGCCAGGCCGGGCGGAGGTTCTGCATGAAGTTCGCGGGATGCAGAATGGTGTAATCGAGCGGTGACGAATAGAGCGCGTCCTCCACCGGCATCTTGGCCGCATGGTTCTTCAGCCGGACATGGGTCGGCTGGATGACCGAGGAAAAGACGAACTTGCTGACGCCGGTACGCACGGCGGCATCGACCATCGACACGCCCATCGCCGCTTCATCCGGGGCAAAGGCAGGCCCGATATGGAAGACGCCGGCAGCGCCTTCGAGTGCCCGGTCGAGGCTGCCGCGCTCACGCAGATCGCCGATCGCGATTTCGGATGCGCCCAGCGATTTCGCCAGCGCGCCATGCGTCTCATCGCGGATCAGGGCGCGAACCTTGGCGCCGCGCCGCGCCAGTTCCGGAACGACGAGACCGGCAAAGCGACCGGTGGCGCCGACAACGAGGATCGTATTGGAGCGCTGGTTCATCTGGGTCTGCCTTTCGTGCCGCCGAGAAGTGATGACTTCAAGCTAATGAGGCACAAGGCGGCGGACAATCGACGTGAAATGTGATTTATTCTCCCGGAAAACGGGATTATCGCATGAGCCGCATCGAAGATCTGGAAGCCTTTATGGCGATCGTCGAACAGGGTAGCCTGACGGCGGCTGCGAAACGGCTGGGGCGCCCGCTCCAGACCGTCAGCCGGTCGCTCGCCATGCTTGAGGACGACGTCGGTGTTGAACTGGTGCATCGCACGACCCGCCGCTCGATGCCGAGCGAGGCGGGCGAGAGCTTCTATCAGCGCATCAAGCCGGCGGTGGAGGAGATCCACGAGGCGCGCGAGGAGGCGGCGCAGCGCCGGTCCGAGCCGTCAGGCGTGCTGCGCCTCGGGGCGCCCAATCTGTTTGCGCCGCGGTTCCTGATGCCAATCATCGCCGAATACATGGCGAAGTATCCTGCGGTCGAGGTGGACCTCGACCTTTCCGATGCGTTCGTCGACCTCGCCGGGAGCGGGCTCGACCTCGTGGTGCGGATCGGGGATCTCGCGGATTCGGGACTGACAAGCAAACGCCTGGGTGCGCTTCGCCGGGTCGTCTTCGGTTCGCCCTCCTATTTCGCGCGCTTCGGTCGGCCTTCACATCCGCTGGAACTGGCCGAGCATCGTTGTGTCACGCGCACGGGCGACGAGCGACCTGGCGCCTGGATGTTCACCATCGACGGTCGGGCTCGTGCGGTCAAAGTCACCGGCGCGTTTCGCACGAATTCGATGAACACGATCTACTCGGCGGTGGAGGTAGGTCTCGGCCTTGGCTACTCTCCGCTCTGGCAGATCAAGCACCTGATCGACGCGGGCAAGGTCGAAATCGTCCTTGAAGACTTTGAGCCCGCTCCGGTGCCGATCCACGCGCTTTGGCTCGAGGGGCGGAGCCCTTCGGCAAAAATCCGTTACTTTCTCGATCTGCTCGGCGAGCGGCTGAAGCTCGACCGCCTTTAGAGCGGGCGAGGCCGTTTCTCTGCCGGCACCGCCCTTAACGTGTGAAGCTGCCTATTTCGCGAACTTCTTGGCGCCGGCGACGCAGACCACGATGGCGCCGGTGGTTGCAAGCATGGCCCAGCTCACCGGCTCTCCCAGAAGCGTCGCTGCAAGTGCCAGGCCGAAGAAGGGCTGCAGAAGCTGCAGTTGGCCGACGCCGGCAACGCCGCCGAGCGCGAGGCCGCGATACCAGAAGACGAAGCCGACGAGCATGCTGAACACCGAGACATAAGCGAGGCCCGTCCAGGCGCCATGCGTGACCGTCGCGAAGGAGGAAGGCAGCGTGAAGAGCGTGAGCGCGAGCATGATCGGCAGCGACAGGACCAGCGCCCAGCAGATGACCTGCCAGCCGCCAAGCTTGCGCGAGAGGCTGGCGCCCTCGGCGTAGCCGAGGCCGCAGAGGATGATGGCGCCGAGCATCAGGAGGTCGCCGATGGGCGACGCGGCGAAGCCCTGGACCAGCGCGAAGCCCACCACTGCGGCGCTGCCCAGGGAGGAAAAAAGCCAGAAAGCCGGGCGTGGCCGCTCGCCGGCGCGCAACACGCCGAAGATCGCAGTCGCCAACGGCAGCAGGCCGACGAAGACGATCAGATGCGCCGAGGTCACGTGCTGCAAGGCCAGGGCGGTCAAAAGCGGGAAACCGAGCACGACGCCGAAGGCGACAATCGCCAGCGAAACGAGATCGGCCCGCGCAGGGCGCGGCTGACGGAAGATGAGAAGCAGCGCGAGCGCGAGCAGGCCGGCGATCGCCGCGCGCGCCACCGTCAGAAACACCGGATCGAAATCCATCACTGCGACACGGGTCGCAGGTAATGATCCGCTGAAGATCAGCACCCCGAGAAAACCGCTCATCCAACCGTCTGCCGTCTTGTCCATCGCATTCTCCTTTTTCGTCTGTATCGGCCGCAGAGGGTGGTCTTTCCAGAGACAATACGGTACAGTTTCGTCAAACTGTAATGGATGTTTGGGCAGTACGGATGACGATGCAGGAGCTTGGGATTGGCAGCGAAACGCTGCTTGAAGGCGTTATGGCGACGATCCGGCAGCGGATCTCGGGGCGCGTTCTCACACCTGGCGCGAAGCTTCCGTCCATCCGCGCCTTCGCCAAGACCATGCGCGTTTCCAAATCGACCGTCGTCGAGGCCTATGAGCGGCTGGTGGCGGAAGGCGTCATTCGCTCGAAACCGGGCGCGGGTTTCTTTGTCTCGGCGCCGCTGGCGCCCTTGTCGCTGGCCGAGATTGGGCCGCGGCTCGACCGGGCCGTCGATCCGCTCTGGGTATCGCGCCAGGCGCTGGAAACGGGCGACAACGTGCTGAAACCGGGCTGCGGCTGGTTGCCGCCGAGCTGGATGCCGGAGACGGCAATCCGCCGCGCGCTCAAGTCCGCAGCCAGGCTGGAGGCGAGCGGGCTGACGGACTATGGAACGCCGCTTGGCCATCGGCCGCTGCGCCAGCTTCTGGCACGACGTCTCGGCGAACATGGGGTCGAGGCGTCACCCGATCAGATCATCCTGACGGAATCGGGAACGCAGGCGATCGACCTTCTCTGTCGCTTCCTGCTCGAGCCCGGCGATACGGTCGTGGTCGACGATCCCTGCTATTTCAATTTCCATGCCTTGCTGCGCGCCCACCGGGCTGAGGTGGTGAGCGTGCCCTATACGCCCTCGGGGCCCGATCTGGAAAAATTCGCCGAGGTGCTGGCGGCGCATCGGCCGCGGCTCTACATCACCAATTCCGCTCTCCATAACCCGACAGGCGCGACACTCTCTCCTGTCGTCGCCCATCGGCTGCTCAAGCTTGCCGAGCAGGCGGGGCTGACGATCATCGAGGATGATATCTTCGCGGATTTCGAGCATACGCCGGCGCCACGGCTCGCCGCCTTCGACGGGCTCGATCGTGTCGTACAGATCGGCAGCTTTTCCAAGACCCTCTCCGCCTCGATGCGCTGCGGCTTCATCGCCGCGCCGCGCGACTGGATCGAAGGGCTCATCGACCTGAAGATCGCCACCACCTTCGGCGGGCCGAGCCTTGCGGCGGAGCTGGTTTTTTCGATGCTCAAGGATGGCAGTTATCGCAAGCACATGGAGGCGCTGCGCCAGCGTCTGGCGCGCGGCATGAGCGAGACGGCGGCGCGGCTCGGTGCCATCGGCATCAAGCCATGGATCGAGCCGCAGGCCGGGATGTTCCTCTGGTGCCGTTTGCCCGATGGTGTCGATGCGGCCGACGTGGCACAGAAGGCGCTACAGCGGGAGATCGTGCTGGCGCCCGGCAACGTCTTTTCCCATGCCGGCACGGCCAACGGCTTCATGCGCTTCAACGTCTCCCAATGCGAGGATGAGCGGCTTTTCGAAATTCTGCCCCTGATCATGCGCCAATGCGGTGTCGGGCGCGCAGGCTGAGCAGACCGGAGTGCTGAAGGCGATTGCTCGTTTTAGAGGCAATCGCCGGCGATTGCTGGGGAAGGGCCGTTGATCTCAGCCTTGCCACTTTGCTTTGCCGCGGAGTTGGGCAGGTTTTGCCTATTTTTTGCGCAACTCGCTTTTTCCTTGCGCTGTTGCTTCTGCTCGCCGGGCCTCCTGCCTGCGACCAAAGGCAAATTTCTCTGGATTTTCGGCGTTGAACCCGAGTTGGCACGATTAATGCTTCTCAACGGGCATCGGTCGTCGGGCAGCCGATCTGGATTGCCCAGCCGCTTCGGAACCCAGCCATTCCTGGCGTCATGTGAGAGAACGAAATGACAAAGTTTAAGCTCGAATACATCTGGCTCGACGGTTACAAGCCCACCCCGAACCTGCGCGGCAAGACCTTGATCAAGGAATTCGATGCTTTTCCGACGCTTGAGCAGCTGCCGTTCTGGGGCTTCGACGGGTCCTCGACGATGCAGGCCGAAGGCAGCAGCTCTGACTGCGTTCTGAAGCCGGTTGCCGTTTATCCGGATCCGGAGCGCAAGAACGGCGTTCTGGTTCTCTGCGAAGTCATGATGCCCGATGGCACGACCCCGCATCCGTCCAACACCCGCGCCTCCATCCTCGACGACGAAGGCGCCTGGTTCGGCTTCGAGCAGGAGTATTTCTTCTATCAGAACGGCCGCCCGCTCGGTTTCCCGGAAGCCGGCTTCCCCGCGCCGCAAGGCCCCTATTACTGCGGCGTCGGTTTCAGCAATGTCGGCGATGTTGCCCGCAAGGTCGTCGAAGAGCACCTCGACATCTGCCTGGCTGCCGGCATCAACCATGAAGGCATCAACGCAGAAGTCGCCAAGGGCCAGTGGGAATTCCAGGTGTTCGGCAAGGGCTCGCGCAAGGCCGCCGACGAAATCTGGCTCGCCCGCTACCTGCTGCAGCGCCTGACGGAAAAATACGGCATCGACGTCGAATACCACTGCAAGCCGCTCGGCGACACCGACTGGAACGGCTCGGGCATGCACGCCAACTTCTCGACCGAATACATGCGCACAGTCGGCGGCAAGGACTATTTCGAAAACCTGATGGCTGCCTTTGCCGAAGCCCGCGCCGACCACATCGCCGTCTACGGTCCTGATAACCACATGCGCCTGACCGGCAAGCATGAAACCGCTTCGATCCACCAGTTCAGCTACGGCGTTGCTGACCGTGGCGCTTCGATCCGCGTTCCGCATAGCTTCGTCAACAACGGTTACCGCGGTTACCTCGAAGATCGCCGCCCGAACTCCAAGGGCGACCCCTACCAGATCGCTTCGCAGATCCTGAAGACGATCTCGACAGTGCCGACCGACGTCGCAAAGCGCGAAGCCGCCTGATTTTCCCTTGCCCGGCGCATACGAGGGCGCCGGGCAAACTCGACTATGTCGCGCCTCTCGCGACGACAAACAAAAACGCCCTGCGGATTGCGGGGCGTTTTTTGTTTTGGAGCGATGCGCGCGTGGTTCCGAGCTTTAGACCGCGCGCACGAAATGATCGGGTTCCACTTCGCGAATCGACTCTTGCGTCGCTGCCGAGCGGCGGCGTGTCTCGTCTGCCTCGGAGGCGCTGACTTGCGCGTTCGGATCGTCGAAGCGGATGTCGGGGTCGGGAACGGCCGAGAGCAACAGCTTGGTATAGGGATGGGCCGGATTGTCGATGACCTTGCCGGTATTTCCCCATTCGACGATCTGGCCGGCATACATCACCGCGATATCCTCGGCCACATAGCGGGCGGTCGCGATGTCGTGGGTGATGTAGAGCAGGCCGAGGTTCATCTCGCGCTTCATTTCGCTGAGCAGATTGAGCACGCCGAGGCGCACGGAAACGTCGAGCATCGAGGTCGGCTCGTCGGCGACGATGACCTCGGGCTTTGCCGCGAGTGCGCGGGCGATGTTGACGCGCTGGCGCTGACCGCCCGAGAGTTCGTGCGGGTACTTCGGCGCGACGATATCGGGATCGAGCTTCACTTGCCGCAGGAGCGCCTTGATCTCCTCCGCGATTGCGGCGCCCTTGATGTCGGGGCGATGCTGCATCAGCGGCCGCTTCAGATGATAGGCGATCGTGTGGGCCGGGTTGAGCGAGGCGAACGGATCCTGGAAGATCATCTGCACCGATCGGCGATAGTCGGCGTTCTCCTTGCTTTCCGCTGAAACGATGGGCTTGCCCTTGAAGAGCAGCCGCCCTTCGCTCGGTTCGTATTCGCGCATGGCGATGCGGGCGCAGGTGGTCTTACCGCTGCCGGATTCGCCGACGACGGCGAGCGCCCGTCCCGTATGGAGCGAAAAAGAAATCGACCGCGCGGCACGCACGGCGCCCGGTCCGTTGCCAAAGGTCTTGCTGACCTTGTCCAAGGTCAAAATGGGTGCGGATGTGCCGGTCATCGAAGAACGCCTCCATGCAGCGAGGGAAAGGAGGCCCAGAGCTTCTTCGTGTAGTCGTGTTCGGGCGTCCGGTAGATGGTGTCGGCGGTGCCCTGTTCGACCAGCTTGCCGGCAAGCATGATGCCGATGCGGTCGCAGAACTGCACCATCAGCCCGAGGTCGTGGGTGATGAAGAGCACGGCGAAGCCGAGCTTGCGCCGGAGCTCGTTGATGCGCTGCAGGATTTCGCGCTGAACGACGACGTCAAGCGCCGTCGTCGGTTCGTCCATGACGATGAGGCGCGGATCGAGCGCCAGGCAGATGGCAATCACGATGCGCTGGCGCATGCCGCCGGAAAACTGGTGCGGATAGTCGCGCATCCGGTCCGGCGAAATATCGACGAGCCGCAGCATTTCTGCAGTGCGGTCACGCGCAGCGGCCCGGCTTATGCCCTTATGTGTCTTCAAGACGTCGTAGAACTGCTGCTCGATGCGCAACACCGGGTTCAGCGAGTTCATCGCGCTCTGGAACACCATCGCCACCTCGCGCCAGCGGAAATCGGCAAGGCCCTTATGGTCGAGATCGAGCACGTTGCGGCCGTCGAGCAGGATGGCGCTCTCCTTGCGGATCAGCGCCGGCGGCCTGTGCAGCCGGCTAATGGCAAAGGCGATCGTGCTCTTGCCGCAGCCGGATTCTCCGGCAAGGCCGAAGACTTCCCCGGGCGCAACGTCGAAGCTGACGTCGTCGACGGCGCGGAAGTCGTTGGTCTCGCCGATATAGTCGATGGTCAGGTTTTTGACCGAAAGCAATGGCGCTGTCACAGGCGGCCCTCCCCGGAACGGATAAGGGCCGACCAGCGGCCGAGGCGGTTGCCGGTGCGCAGCCGCGGATTGGCGATCTCATCGACCGCGAAGTTGAGCAGCGACAGGCCAATGCCGAGGAAGGCGAGCGCGAAGCAGGGCGTCAGGATGTCCCACCAGGCGCCGACCGAAAGGGCAGAGGCCTTCTGGGCGCCATAGAGCATGGTGCCCCAGGAAACGACCTTGGGATCGCCAAGGCCGAGGAACTCGAGCGTTGCCTGGGTGATGATCGCAAAGATCACGCTGCCGATGAAGTTGATGCCGACAATCGAAATCAAGTTGGGGAAGATCTCGAAGGTCATGATGCGCCAGCGCGGCTCACCCATCATCTCGGCGGATTTCACATAGTCCTTCTGCTTGACCGAGAGCGTTTCGGCGCGGGTGACGCGTGCGCCCCAGGCCCAAGAGGTGCCGCCGAGAATAAGCGCGATGACCCACGGGCTCGCCTGGCCGATGAAGGCGGCGAGCACGAGCAGCAGCGGCAGGTTTGGGACGACGAGCACCATGTTGGTGAAGAAGCTGATGACTTCGTCGACCTTGCCGCCGCGGTAGCCGGCGATGATGCCGAGCGCGGTGCCGACGGCGGTGATCAAAAGGCCGGCGCCGAAACCGACCGCAAGCGAGGTACGAGCGCCATAGATCAGGCGTGCGAAGACGTCCTGGCCGATGCGGGTGGTTCCGAGCCAATGGTCGAGCGACGGCGCCTGGTGCGGCCGGCCGACGCGGGCGCTCGGGTCGTAGGTAGTCAGCAGCGGGGCGGCGATCGCCACGAGCAGAATGAAGGCGACGATCAGCGCGCCGACCATGGCCTTGCGATTGTGGATCAGCGGGAAGGAGGAGGTCTTCATGTCAAGCCCTCTTCAGTCGCGGGTCGAGCAGCACATAGCTGATGTCGACGACGAAGTTGGCGACGAGCATCGTGGCGGTCATGATCAGAAGCTGTCCCTGGATGACGGGGTAATCGCGGGCGAGGATAGCCTGGTAGAGAATGTTGCCGAGACCGGGGTAGTTGAACACGACCTCGGTCACCAGCGAGCCGCCAAGCACCGTGCCGATGGCAATAGCAAGGCTCGAAACGGTCGGCAGCAGCGCGTTGCGCGCGGCATACCAGAGCATCACGCGGGTGTCGGAAAGCCCCTTCGCGCGGGCCATGACGATATAGTCCTCGCCGAGCAGGTTGATCATGTTGTTGCGCATGGTCACGGCGAAGCCGCCTGTCAGAACGGCGCAGAGCGTCAGCATCGGCAGCAAGCCGTGATAGATGACGCTACCGAAATAGGTGAGCGAGAAAGCCGGATCGAGCGCCGGATCGGCGGCATAACCGGTCGGAAACCAGCCGAGGGTGAAGCCGAAGGTGAAGACGACGATCAGCGAGGTGACGACGGCCGGCACCGAGGTCGCGAAGATCGCGCCGACGGAAACGATGACGTCGAAGAGGCTGCCGCGTCGCCAGGCGGCAAGAATGCCGAGGAAGGTGCCGAGCGCGAAGCTTACCAGCGTCGCCGTGCCCATCAGCCCCACGGTCCAGACGAGCGCATTGCCGAGAACCGTCGTCACCGGCAGCGGGAAATACTTGATCGAGCGACCGAGATCGCCGCTGAAGATGCTGCCGAGATAGGTGAGGTACTGCTGCCAGAGCGGGCCGTCGACGAAGCCGAAGGTCAGTTTCAGGGCCTGCAGGCTTTCGGGCGGCAACTCGGCGCCGGCGCTCGAAAACATGATCTGCACCGGATCGCCGGGCATCAGCCGCGGCAGGAAGAAGTTGATCGTCGCCGCGGCGACGAAGGCCGCCAGGTAGAAGCACAGGCGGCGTAGCAGAAAGGCCATCGGGAACTCCATCGACTGCGGCCGCCGCATGTGGGCGTCAGGCGGCAGGGCTGTCTTTTTGTCGGACCGTCCGAACGAGCAAAAGCCAGGACGGTCGCGTGGCGGACGAAGGGCGTCCGCCACTGTTTCCGGATCAAGACAAGGCGCCCTCCCGGAGCATCGTCCGTGAGAGCGCCGCGCCTGCGATCGGGTTACTTCACCGGTTCAAGCGCCAGCAGGTGCAGGAGACGCGCCGGGTTGTTGCGGGTGATCGACGGGTTGACGAAGGGGTTTTCCGCCGTCGCCCAGCCCTTGAAGCGCTTAGTGTTGTACTGGTACCAGTTCGGGTTGTTGAATACCGGCATCATGGGCATGTTCTCGGCGACGACGCGTTGTGCCTTGTTCATCGCTTCCTTCTGCTTGATCGGGTCAGCGGTCTGGGTGAACTCCGTCAGCAGAGCCTCGACGTCCGGATTGAACCAGCGCTGCGCGGTGAAGCGGGTCTTGCCCTTGTCCGAAGCGCTGAAGGCGCGCTTGTAAGGGTAGTAGGGCGAGGCCGATGCCGGCAGGCTGTTGATCGCCGCGTCGAAGGTGCCGTTGATGAGGTTACCGGTCCAGACAGCCTCTTCCGGCGTCTCGATCTTGGCGTCGAGGCCGACCGCCTGCAGGCCTTCGGCCGCGATCGTCACCGTGTCGATCCAGTCGGTCCAGGAGCTCGGCACAATGATCGAGAAGGCGATCTTGCTGCCATCCGGGTTGTCGCGGAAGCCGTCGCCGTCCTTGTCGGCATAGCCGGCTTCGTCGAGCAGCGCCTTGGCGGCGTCGGCATCGTACTTGCCGTATTTACCGAAGTCGGCCGCAACCGACGGATCGGCCCAGCTCTTGTAAAGTTCGCCCATGCCGGCCGGGTCTTCGTTGAGCGTCGGATAGCCGTAGCCGGCGACGTCAACCATGGTGCCGCGGTCGAGCGCCATCGAGGCGGCGCGGCGGAACTTCACGTCGTTGAAGGCCTTACGATTGTTCTCGTTCGCGGTTTCCTGGTTGAACAGGAAGGCGACCATGCTGCTTGGCGAGTACCAGAAGTGATAGTGCTCCGGGTCCTTGGCGACATAGACGTTCTCGATATCCGGGATGAAGGAAACGCCCCAGTCGAGCGTGCCGGAGGCCGTCGCCGTCAGGATCTGGTTGTTGTCGGCGAGCTGCGGGAAGCGCACGCAGTCGATCTTCAATGTTGCGGCATCCCAATAATGCGGGTTGCGGCACTGGTCGTAGGTCTGGCCGGTAAAGCGCGGGATCTCGGTCAGCGGGCCGCTGCCGACGGGCGTCTCGTTGGCGAAGGTCACCGGCTCGGCGATGTCCTTCCAGACATGCTCCGGAACGATCGGCAGCTGCGCCAGCTGCTCGGCTGCGAGCGAGCTCGGATTGGCGAGCATGAAGCGCACCGTCTCAGCATCCACGGCCTCGACGCCGGTGATGAAGGTCCAGATGCTGACGAAATCAAGCGCCGGGAACTTCTTCAGATAGTCGTAGGTGAACTTGACGTCGGTCGCCGTCAGCGGCTTGCCGTCCGACCACTTCAGGTTCGGCCGAAGCTTGAACTCGATCGACTTCAGGTCGTCGGCAAGCTTGAAGCTTTCAGCCAGGCGAAAGACCGGCTTGTTGCCGTCGAAGCGATTGAAGACGACGAGCGGCTCGTAGATGAAATCGAGCGTGCTCTGGCGCGCCGAGGTCTGATTGAACGGGTTGAAGTTGCGTACCCAGGTGGTCGCCGGCTCGATGTTGGCGGTGAGCACGGTCTGGGCGGCCGCCGGGCCGGCGAGGAGGGCAAGCGCGGTGGCTGCGCCGAGAATGGATTTTTTCACGGTAGTTCCCCTTTTGATTTTCGGATTGGTCAGGCGACGAGGGCGCTGTTGAACATGTCCTCGACTTCCGCATGGGCCGCGCGCACGTCGACCTTCAGCGTGCCGAGACGGGCCTTGCCGGCGTCGATCCGCTTCTGGGCGGCGGCGGTCAGCGGACTTGCCGCCTTGGCTGCCGCTTCGCTTTCAGCGAGCGTGCCGTGGCTGTGGAGCGCAATGTCGAAACCGGCGTCGAGCACCTGGCGGACACGCTCTGGCAGCGTACCGCGAAGCGATTCCATGAAGATGCAATCGGAAACGAGAACGCCGTCGTAGCCCATGTTGTTGCGGATGACGTCGTGCATGACCGGCGAGATGGATGCCGGCAGCTCCTTGTCGAAAGCGGAATAGACGACATGGGCGACCATGGCCCAGGGCGTGTCGCGAAGTGCTACGAAGGGCTTGAAGTCGGTAGCGGTCAGCGTCTCGCGCGAAGCATCGACGATGGGCCGCTCCTTGTGCGAATCGAGCGTCGCCCGGCCGTGGCCCGGGATGTGCTTCATGACCGGCATGTTGCCGGTCTCAAGCAGGCCATCGACTACCTCACGGCCGAGCGCTGCGATGAAGTCCGGATCGGCGCCGAAGGAGCGGGCGCCGATCACCGAGCTGGTGGTTGCAAAAACGAGGTCGAGCACCGGCGAGCAGCCGCTCGTGAGACCAAGTTCGCTCATCATCGTGCCCATGGCCTGGCTCGAAAGGCGAAGCGCCTTCTTGCCGAGGGCGACATCGCGGCGGGCGAGCTCGGCGAACTCGCCGAAGGAGCGAAACAGCGGCCAGGGGCCGGCGTCGAGATGCTGGACGCGGCCGCCTTCCTGGTCGGTGAAGACGGGGGCATCTTCGCGGCCAACCGCTTCGCGAAAGCGTTCGATCAGCGCCCTTGTCTGCGCGGGTTCGCGCTGGTTGCGGCGGCCGACGAACAGGCCGAGCGGATTGGTTTCGCGGAACAGAGCGAACTCGTCGTCGGAAAGTGTGGGATTGGGAATGCCGACAAAGAGGGCAAGCGGGGTCGAGGACATTGGGAGGCTCCGATAGTGGAAATTACTTGGAAGGGCGGCGCAGCATGCCCTGGTAGATCCCCTTGTCGGGGGCCGGGATCGGCACGGCGCCGACGGTCTTTGCGTAGAAATCGACGGGGCCGGCATCGCCGATGAAGGCATAGGCGTGGCCAAGGGTCTTCATGGTGTCGAGACAACTGGAGAGCAGCGCCACGCCGATACCCTTGCCACGGCTTGCGGGATCGACGCCCGTCGGGCCGAAAAAGCCCGGCGCCGTCGTGTCATAGCAGGCAAAGCCGACCAGCTTGCCGTCGTCCACGGCAATGAGGCATGCCACGGGGCGGCGCGTGAAGGCGACAGCCACCTCGCTTGCCCAGGTCTCGCTGAAATTCTCCCGCACCCAATCAATGACCAGGCGCATTTCCGGCGGCAAGGCGGGCCGAATGGTCGCCTTGTCGGTTTCGGTTCTTCGCTCGAGTTCGCCAAGGATCGGCGAATACAAGCTCACCAGCATGTCAGGCATGTGCTCCTCCACGTATTCCGTTATTAAGGAATTGCTGCCTTTGTAATGCAATAGATGGATCCAACCCGACCGGCTTGTCAATCGCCAATCGCCAGATTCGCGGTGCTATCCTCTTTTCGCGCCATCAGACGTCGACCGATGAAACGTTCCAGCGGTGCAGCCTAGGACCGCGTATCCCGGCCGGCCTCGGGTGCATGGCTGCGGTAGCGGTGCCGGAAAAATGGCGGCCAAAAGAGCCGAGCAAAGCGCTTCGCTCTGAAGATTGCACGTTTGTACAACTTTGTTCTTGGGTTGTTCGAAATATATCTTGATTTACAAAAACACTAAGTATGAATATTCGCGCTCTCATGAAGTGCATGCTTAAGAAGAGCTCGCCATTTTCGATCGCGACCAAGTATTTCCTGAGAAGAAAAGTATTGTTTTTCTGCGTGGGCGGCGCAGGTTCTTGTCCCGCTGCCTTTATGGCTACTCCGCCGGACGCGTCAGGATGAACAGCGCAGGAAGCGCCATCGACGCCGCGACGATCGCGGCCAGCGTCAGGCTTGGATTGCCGAAGAAAACGAAGAGTCCGAAGCTAGCGGCCATCAGGCTGACCGCACCGGTTTTGGCGCGCTTGGAGATGGCGCCCTTTTCACGCCATAGCCGCAGCGAGGCCCCGAAGACGCGGTGATTGAGCAGCCATTGCTCCAATCGCGGCGAAGCGCGAGCGAAGAGGCCCGCCGCCAAAAGCAAGAACGGAGTCGTCGGCAGGACGGGGAGGAAGGCGCCGATGACACCCAACCCGACCATCAGCCATGCAATACCAAGACAGAGGATACGAAGGGCGGGGTTCATACGATGGCTCCGGTGAGCGTCATGCTTCGGATGTCTCGACGATCGGCGTCGTGGCCGCCTCGCTCGGCGGCCAGCGGCGAAGCGCCTCGGCTCCCAGCTCCGTCAGGGCATAGATGCCGCGGTCGATCCGCTCGAACCAACCATAGACGTTGCTGAGCAGGATCTTGGCGGCATCCGGTGCGACCGGGCGAAGGTCGCGCGGGCGCTGCTGGCCGCTCTGCAGGGCGGCCGCACAGGCAAGCGCCTGCTGCCGATAGGCGGTCATGATCGGCGAACGGGTGGCACCGCCGGCGGTCGGGTCGCCCTTGCGGCGGCGGTGCTCGCTGATCAGGCGCGACCGCTTCCTGTTGTTCTTGCGAGGCATTACCGCGGAGGCTGCGAGAATGACGTCGACCATGCCATTGTCGGCGACCGCCAGCATGCCGAATCCGAGCCTGCGGCAGAGATCGCGGAACCGGCGATCGCTCTCCCGCCCCTTGCCTTTGGCCGAGACACGGGCGGCGATCCACACCTCGTCGCCGGCGGTGGCGCGGTCGACGGCCTGCAGGATCAGCTCGAGATTGAAGCTCAGCTTGAGCTCGCAGATGACGACAAGCGGCGGCTCGTCATCGCTGAGCGCCACCATGTCGCAGCCGCCGATCTCGCCCTTGACGCTGTAGCCGCGGGTTTCGAGAAAGCTCTTGATCGGCTGATAGAGGGTCGTCTCCAAACCCGGGAATCCTGTTCTGGTCGAAATCGGGGAGGCTCAAGCAGTGACGCATCATTGCGAAAGGAGACTAGCAGATAACCCCGATCGCCGGACTTGTCATCACGTCGCAGCAGGAAGGAGGGCTGACCTCGTTGCTCCGAGGATCCAACCGATGCAGTAGCAACCTCGCTTCGTCCTAACCTTGTGTTGTGCTATTATTCTCGAATGGACTCCTCTTCGGAGGCGTCGGGCATGCGAGGTTTTGACGACGGATGTTGCGAATCCTCACGCTGTTGTTTGTTTTGATCTCGTCATTCGCGTTTCCAGCTTCGCCGCAGGCCGAAAACGATCGGGTCGCCTTGGTGCTGCATGTCAACGGCGCCATCGGCCCGGCCACGGCCGAATATGTCAGGCGCGGCTTGACGAAGGCGGAACAGCGCCGCCTTCCGCTGGTGGTCTTGCAGATGGATACACCCGGAGGTCTCGACACGTCGATGCGCGAGATTATCCGCGCGATCCTCGCTTCCCCCGTGCCCGTTGCAAGCTACGTTGCGCCGAGCGGCGCGCGTGCGGCGAGCGCCGGCACCTATATCCTCTATGCCAGCCACATCGCGGCCATGGCGCCGGGAACGAACCTCGGGGCGGCGACGCCGATTGCGATCGGTGGTGACATGTTCGGTCAGGGGAAGGATGGCGATACCAGCAAGGACGGCGGCAAGCAGCCGGCGGCTCAGAACGCCGCCGAGGCGAAGCTCGTCAATGATGCCGTGGCCTATATCCGAGGACTGGCCGAACTGCGCGGGCGCAATGCCGACTGGGCCGAGAAGGCGGTGCGCGAGGCTGCAAGCCTCTCGGCCGAAGCGGCCGTCAGGGAGAAGGTCGTCGATTTCACCGCCGCCACCGTCGCCGATCTCTTGCAGCAGGCAAACGGGCGCTCCGTGCAAGCGGGGCAACAGGAGATCGTGCTCGATACGGCGGCGCTTGCCGTCGAGGACTTCGTGCCCGACTGGCGCACCAGGCTGCTTTCGGTCGTTACCGATCCCAATATCGCGGTCATCCTGATGATGATCGGCATTTACGGTTTGATCTTCGAGTTCCTGTCTCCGGGGTCGGTGGCGCCGGGCACCATCGGCGGCATCAGCCTGTTGCTTGGGCTCTATGCGCTTTCGGTGCTACCCGTCAGCTACGCCGGCATCGGACTGATCCTGCTTGGCATCGGCCTGATGGTTGCCGAGGCGCATTCGCCGTCTTTCGGCGTGCTCGGCGCCGGTGGCAGCGTTTCACTGGTTCTGGGCGCGGCAATCCTCTTCGACACGGATACGCCGGGCCTGCAGGTCTCCTGGTCCGTGCTGGCGGCGCTTGCCGTCGCAAGCTTCGGCTTCAGCCTGCTGGTCGCACGGCTGGCCTTCAGCTCACGCCACCACGCGGTGGTGACCGGCGGCGAACAGATGATCGGGATTGCGGGCAAGGTCGATAGTTGGACAGGCGCCGCCGGCTACGTCATCGCCCATGGCGAACGCTGGCAGGCGGTGAGCACGGAAACGCTGTCGAGAGGTGAAGATGTGAAGGTTGTCGGGCGGAACGGACTGACGCTCGAAGTGGTGCGCGAAGGTCAAAAGGCATAGCGCTCCGCGGGTCCTATGGGCGCAGGCGAAAGCGTCCGGAATGGAGGAATGGTCATGGACATGTTTGGGAGCCTCGCTCCTCTTGCCGCGTTGTTGGTGCTTGTCATTCTCGTTATCGCCTATTCGATCCGGATCCTGCGTGAATACGAGCGCGGGGTGATCTTCACGCTCGGGCGGTTCACCGGCGTCAAGGGACCGGGGCTGATCCTGCTGGTGCCCTATGTGCAGCAGATGGTGCGGGTCGATCTCAGGACCCGGGTGCTGGACGTGCCGAGCCAGGACGTGATCTCCCATGACAACGTTTCAGTTCGGGTCAGCGCCGTGATCTATTTCCGGGTCATCGATGCGGAAAAATCGACGATCCAGGTCGAAGACTTCATGATGGCGACCAGCCAGCTGGCGCAGACCACCCTGCGCTCGGTGCTCGGCAAACACGATCTCGACGAGATGCTGGCGGAGCGGGACCGGCTGAACGAAGACATCCAGAAGATCCTCGACAGTCAGACGGATGCCTGGGGCATCAAGGTCGCGACCGTGGAAATCAAACATGTCGACATCAACGAGAGCATGATCCGCGCGATCGCCCGCCAGGCCGAGGCCGAGCGCGAACGGCGCGCCAAGGTGATCAATGCCGAGGGCGAGCAGCAGGCTGCCGCCAAGCTGCTCGAGGCTGCCGAGATCCTGTCCAAGCAGCCTCAGGCGATGCAACTGCGCTATCTGAGCACGCTCAACGTCCTTGCGGGCGAGAAGAATTCAACTGTCATCTTCCCGTTCCCCATGGAGCTCGGCCGCCTGTTCGGGCTAAAGGCCGACAAGCCGCCCGGTCAAACGTGAGCGCCGCGAAGGCGCTCAGGCCGCCGCCGCTTCAAGATTGGCGACCTTCATGAGGTCGTCGACTGCGCCGGGCGCAGCCGCCAAGACCGGAGACCAATGCGTCAAAGCCTCGCCGCGCGTCGGGAAGGGCAATGTCCAGCCGCCGGCTTCGTTCACCAGGCAGTAGCCACCGAGGCAATCCCAGGCATGCATATAGGGCTCGTAGTAACCGACGAGGCGACCGGCGGCGACATAGGCGATCATCAGCGCACCGGAGCCGTTGCGCATGAAGTTGCCGCCATTCGAAAGCAGACGCTCGACGATGGCACCCATCTCGCCGGGTTTCACCTGATCGTTGGCGCCAAGCCCGGTGACGGCGTTGCGGATCGTGCGCGTGTCGTCGAGGCGAAGCGGCTTGCCGTTCAGCGTCGCGCCGCGGCCCGTTGCCGCCGCGTAGACTTCCTGATGGCAGGGCGCGTGGATCACGCCGATGACGGGCTTCTCCGCATGCACGACGGCGATCGAGACGCACCAGTTCGGCATGCCGTTGACGAAGGGCGTGGTACCGTCGATCGGATCGAGCACCCAGGTGAAGCCGGATGTGCCGTCGAGAAGACCATGCTCCTCGCCAAGCACGCCATCATCCGGAAACGCGGCGGCGATCTTGTCGCGGATCAGCGTCTCGACGTTGCGATCGGCGATCGAGACGACGTCGTGCGCGTCGCGCTTGGTTTCGATGACAAGCGTTTCCCGCTTCAGGAAATAGTCGTAGGCGAGCCGACCGGCCTCCTCGGCCATGGATTTGGCAAGCGCGAACCGGGCGTCGAGGCCGGCAATTTCAGCAGTCATGCAAGTGTCCTTCTCGTATCCAGTTGTAAAAAGTCATGCGTCAATCAAAGCGAGGCCCCGGTTGCGGAAACCGATCGCGACCTCCGTTGCCGGAGATAACATGTCCTCGACCGCCTGATCGACAACGAACAGGAGGCCGGTAGCCGTTTCGACCTCGTATTCGACATGGCCGCCGAGATAGGCAGCGCTGCTGATCGTGCCGGAAAGTGCTGCGCCCTTGGCCGGCGTCAGGGTCACCGCATTGGGACGCACTGCAAGCTTCGACGGCCCTGGCCGAGCGGTCTTCGAGGGCAGCCGATGTTCGAGGCCGCCGATGCGGATCGTCGCCTGACCGGCTTCGGCGGCGGTGACCTCGCAAGGCAGCACATTGGCCTCGCCCATGAAGTCGGCGATGAAGGTGGAGGCGGGCGTCTCGTAGAGATCGCGTGGTGCTCCTTCCTGCGCGATCGCACCATCCTTCATGACGATGATGCGGTCGGAAACGGCAAGCGCCTCATCCTGGTCGTGGGTGACGTAGACGGCGGTGAAGCCGAGCCGCTGCTGCAACTCGCGGATTTCCGTGCGCACCTTGCGGCGCAGGCGCGCATCGAGGTTCGACAGCGGCTCGTCCAGCAGCAGCACTTGCGGTTCGAGCACGAGGGCGCGGGCGACGGCGACACGTTGCTGCTGTCCGCCGGAGAGCTCCGCCGGGAGCCTTTGTCCGAGGCCGCCCAGGCCGACGAGCTGCAGGCCTTCCTCGGCGCGCTCGCGCGCCTCCTTCTTCTTGATGCCGGAGGATTCAAGGCCATAGGCGACATTGTCGAGCGCCGACATGTGCGGGAAGAGCGCATAGGACTGGAACACCATCGAGACGTCGCGCTCGTTGGCCGGAAGCATGGTCACGTCCTTGCCACCGATCAGGATCTTGCCGGCGGAGGGGTGCTCGAGGCCGGCAAGCATGCGCAGCGTTGTCGTCTTGCCGCAGCCGGAAGGCCCAAGCAGGGTCACGAGTGTACCGGGCTCGATGGTGAGCGACAGGTCGTGGATTGCAGTGAAGGCGTCGAACTGCTTGCGCACGTTCTGAAAGACGACCGAGCCGGTGCGCGGGGTGCTCATGTGGGTGCTCATGCGGTTTTCTCCTGGGAGATGGTGGTGGCGGCTGGACGGGCGGGGGCGGCACCGAGGACGCGGTTTTCGCGCCTCAGTTTGCGTTCGCCGACGAGGAGTTGCAGGCTGGTGATGACGGTGATCATCACCAGGATGAGGGCCGAGGAATAGGCGATCGCAACACCGAACTCGCCGTTTTCGACAAGGCCGACGATATAGGCAGTGGCCATGTTGTATTCGGCGCTGACGAGGAAGACGACCGCGCTGATCGAGGTGATCGCCCGGACGAAGGAATAGACGAGCGCTGCGACGATCGCCGGCCGCAAGAGCGGCAGGATGACCTTGCGCAGCGTGCGGAAGCTGGTTGCCCGAAGCGTCAGCGACGCCTCGTCGAGGCTCTTGTCGAGCTGGCTCATCGCCGCTATGCCGCCGCGCACGCCAACCGGCATGTTGCGGAAGACGAAGCAGGCGACGAGGATCAGTGCCGTGCCGGTCATTTCGAGCGGCGGCAGGTTGAAGGCGATGATGTAGCTGATGCCGATGACGGTGCCGGGAATGGCAAAGCTCAGCATCAGCGCGAACTCGAAGACATCACGGCCGGCAAAGCGCTGGCGCACGATGAGGTAGGCCGTCAGCAGCCCGACGAGTGCCGTCAGCGGTGCGGCGAGCAGCGAAATCTCCATGGTCGTCCAGAAGGAATTCCAGGCAACACCGGTCCAGGCAATCGCGCCGTCTACGACGGAAATCGAGAAAGCCTTGGCGTAGTGGTCGAGGGTCAACGAGTTGTCGAGGCCCCAGGTCTTCACGAAACCGCCGAAGAGGATCATGCCGTAGACGACGACGGTGAAGATCATCCAGGGGATGACGATGGCGTGGACGCCGATCGACAGCGAGCGTGGAAGCGCGCTGTGGGCGCCGGAGTCGCCCTTGCCGGTGACGGTCGAATAGTTCTTGCCGGCGAGCCAGGAGCGCTGAGCCAGGAAGGCGGAAAGCGTGAAGCAGAGCAGAATGATTGCGAGAACCGCTGCGCGGGACGGATCGTTCTGGGCGCCGACGACGGCGAAGAAGATTTCGGTCGAGAGCACGCCGTGGCTACCGCCGAGCACTAGCGGGTTGCCAAAATCGGCCATGCTTTCGATGAAGCCGATGAGGAAGGCGTTGGCGAGGCCGGGCTTCATCAGCGGCAGCGAGACGTTCCAGAAGGTGCGCCAGCGATCGGCGCGGAGCGTCTGCGACGCCTCTTCCATCGATGGGCTGACGCCTTCGACGACGCCGATCAGCACGAGGAAGGAGATCGGCGTGAAGGAGAGGACCTGGGCGATCCAGATGCCGGTAAGGCCGTAGAGCCAGCGGCCGGGCTCGATGCCGAAGGCATCGGACAGAAACTCGGTGACGACGCCGGCGCGGCCGAAGAGCAGCGTCAGCGCCAGGCCGATGACGAAGGGCGGGGTAATGATCGGCAGGATAGTCAGGAGCCGCATGCCCTTCTTGAAGGGAAAGCGCGTGCGGGTGGCCACAAGCGCGAAGGCAAGGCCAAGGAGCGTCGAGCCTGATGCGGTCATCAGCGCCAGCCACAGGGTGCGCCAGGCGACGCCGCAGCGGCCTTCGCCGATGACGCAGCCCAGGCTCCAGATCGAGCCGTCCTGGATGTTGCGAATGAAACCGTCAGGCTTGAACGAGCCCTCGAAATCCTGGACGGAAGCTGCGAACATGCTGCCGACCGGATAGAAGACGAAGACGATGACCAGGGAAACGAGCAGCGAAATCGCCGCAACGATGAAGGCGTCCCCCTTGAGCACGCCACGCTCCGCAAGCCCGAAGGCGAAGAGCAACACGAAGGTGAGTGCCGCGATCACGGCGCCGGCGCCCATCGAGGGTTGACCGTCGGAGAGAGGGCCGAACAGGGCCTCGGTGATCGTCCAGGTCCAGCCGGTGAAACCGATCGCCAGTCCCTGAAGCGCGAGAAAAACGACACCGGCGGCGCCGGCGATCGCGAGCACCAATCCGCGGCGGCCAGGGTCGCGGATAAAGCGTGCTGCCGCCGAGACGGCCAAGAGCAGAAACGCCACGCCAAGCCAGGCGCGGCCATGGGCGAAGATCTGTGCCAGGCCGGGGGCGACGGCGGGGTCGAATGGGAAGCTGGCGAGCCATCCAAGGCCGAAGAAGCCACCTTCGATGCCATACCAGGGGACCAGCAGGAAAGCGGCCAGTCCGAGCCCGAGTGTCAAGTCGAGCCTGCGGTTGCGATGTTCCATGACGGTCCTCGCGTGATTTGAGATGAAAATGGTGTGCCGTTGGGCCGTCCCGATCAAAGGCCGGAGCCGGCAACCGGGCGTCTATGCCAGGCGGTGCCGGCCGGATCGCTTTTCCGGCCGGCTGATCCTGCGATCAGTTGGCGCTTGCGCCCACTTCGCGATCCCAGCGCTCAAGCAGCGCCTTGCGCTTCTCGGCGTCGCCGAAAGTGGCGAAGTCGTAGTCGATCAGCTTGATGTCCTCGAACTTCGGTGCTTCCTTCGGCACTTCGGCCGATTTGTTGGACGGGAGCTGGAAGGACTTGGCCTCCTTCATGCGCGACTGCACGTCGGGCTTCAGAGCCCAGTCATACCAGGCCTTGGCATTGTCCAGGTTCTTGGCGCCGCGAATGATCGACATCGAGCCGATCTCGTAGCCGGTGCCTTCGCAGGGCGCGATCGACTTGACCGGGAAGCCTTCGGCGGTCTGGGCGACGGCGTCGTGCATGAAGACGATGCCGAGGCCGGCTTCGCCGCGCGCCGCCGCCTTCACCGGTGCGGAACCCGACTTGGTATATTGCGCAATGTTGCCGTTGAGCTTCTTCAGATAGTCGAAGGCCTGGTCCTCGCCCATGATCTGCACCAACGAGGCGAGCGCGGTATAGGCGGTGCCGGAAGAGTTCGGGTTCGCCATCTGGATCTCGCCCTTCAGCGAGGCGTCGAGCAGGTCGGCCCAGCACTTCGGTTCCTTCAGGCCCTTCTTTGAGAAGATCTCGGTGTTGTAGCCCCAGCCGAGCGCGCCGGCATAGACGCCGACCGTGCGATAGCCCGAGCCTTCAGCCTGCTTCTTCGCCCAATCCTGAAGCTGATCGAGCAACGGCGACTTGTATTCGAGCGTCAGGCCATCGGAGGCCGCCTGCAGATGCGGGTCGCCGGTGCCGGCCCACCAGATATCGGTCTTCGGGTTGCGGGCTTCGGCGCGGATCTTGGCATAGGTCTCGCCGGACGACAGGCGAACCATGTTGACCTTGATGCCGGTCTCCTTCTGGAAATCGCCGGTCATCTGCTCGCAGATCACCACGTCTGCCGAGCAGATGAGGTTGAGGCTGCCGGCGGCTTGAGCCGGCAGCGCGGCGAGCGCCGTGCCGGCAAAAAGCATGAGGGAAAGGGTCGTTGTTTTCATTGGGGCATCCTCCTGTTGCCTTGGTTTATGCGGGCGCGAACGAGACACGGCGCGGCCATCGGCCTGCCCGCCGGGCAGCACGTTCACGGTTTCGGATTTGTGGTTTGCTGGAGCGAGATGAGGATAAGTCTGTGCGGTTTTCCGCTCGCACCTCGCTCAAGTTTATTCGGCCCGGTCAGTTCGTCGTGGTGATCTCCGCGTCGAACCTTTTGAGCAATCGACTTCGTTCTTCCGGCGAGCCGAAGGTGGCGAAGTCGTAATCCACCATTTTGATCATCGAGATATCGGGTGCGGCGAGCGGCAGGTTCGAGCGCGCATTGGACGTCACCTGGTTCTGTCCGGAGGCCGCCCCCGTACCCTGACCCTCCGGGCTCAAGGCGAAATCGACGAAGCTTTTCGCGGCCTCCAGATGCCGAGCACCCTTGACGATGCTGACGGCGCCGATCTCGTAGCCGGTGCCCTCGCAGGGTGCGACGATAACGAGGGGCGAGCCCGCCTGCTTCTGCGTGACGGCGTCGTGCATGAAGGAAATGCCGATCAGCGTTTCGCCGCGCGCCGCCGCCTTCACCGGAGCGGAGCCGGCCGTCGTGTATTGGTCGATGTTGCGATTGAGCGCGGACAGGAAACGGAAGGCTTCGTCTTCGCCGAAAAGCTGTACAAGGGTTGCAAGCGTGGTGAAAGCGGTGCCGGAGGAATTCGGATTGCCGCTGCGGATGCGGCCGCGATAGGCGTTGTCCGCAAGATCCTTCCAGCAGGTCGGTGCTGGCAGCTTCAGCGCATGCAGAAGATCGGCATTGTAGGCAAAGCCAAGCGCCCCGGCATAGATACCCGCCGAACGGCCGCCGGAAATGGCGAAGAAGTTCTGCGCCCAGGGCAGCATGTCGCGTTCATGCGCCGGCTTGTAGGGTTCGAGCAGGTTCTCGGATCCGGCCTGCAGATGGGTGTCGCCCGTGCCGCCCCACCAGACATCGACGGTCGGCGCGTCTTTCTCGGCCCGCAGCTGGTTGAGGATGTCGCCGGTGCTCTTTCGGGTCATCGAGATTTCGAGGCCGGACTTCGTCTCGAACGCCGTCTTCATCGTCGCGCACCACGCTTCGTCGACACCGCACAGCACGGTGAGTGCCGGCGCCGTCATGCCTGTTGTGGCGGTGCACAGCCACAGGGCCACGCACCCGCCGATAGCGGTGATGCCTCTCACGATGTCCTCCCATTTGGAACGCTGCCGTTCCAATCTCCGCAGTCAGGATGTCGATATTCCCCGCCTGCCGCAATCGGAGAATGGTTACCGTTCTTACAGCCTTGGGCGCTCTCCGCGGTTTCAAAATTACAAAGATTACAAATATGACAAATCACATAATGTGAGCTGCTTTGAACATTGGGACGGCCCCGCCTATGATGGGGGCGGGAGGACGTGCATGCTGAGTGAGAGGATACGGATTCTGATCGTCGAGGACGATCCGGACATGGCGGAGCTTATTTCCGATCTGGTGGAGGCAGAAGGTTGGCTACCCCTGACCGCGCCGTCGGCGGAGGCGGCGGCCAATGTCCTGGCGCGCGAGGCGGTGCATCTCGTGCTTGTCGACCACAACTTGCCGGGCACTTCGGGCCGCACCTTTGCGCAGAGGCTGCGGGCACGCACCAATATCGGCATCGTCATGGTGACGGCGGCAGGCAGTGCTGCGGACCGGGTGCTGGGATTGGAGACGGCGGCGGACGATTATGTCGTCAAGCCGTTCGAGCCGATCGAGTTGACGGCGCGCATCAAGGCCGTCCTACGCCGCACCTATCCCTCGCTCAAGCCGGAGCGGGAAAGCGAGCGTGAGACCGAGCCGGCATCGATGAAGCTCGGCGACTGGTCGATCGATCTCAGGAGCCGCCGGGCGATTTGCCTGAACGATCCTTCGAGGTCGCTGACGAGCGCCGAGTTCGCTCTTCTGGAAATCCTCGCGGAAACACCGAACACGCCCGTCGGCCGCGCGCAGATACTCGACCGCCTCGGCGCCGAAAGCGACCGCTACATCGACCGCAACGTCGATGTGCTCGTGCTCCGGCTCCGGCGCAAGATCGAGCGCAATCCGGACCTGCCGCGCCACATCAAGACGAGACGCGGCAAGGGATACGTGCTCGATACCGACGACGGCGAGTCGAAGCCGTGATCGTTCGCCCTTTTCTTTCGTCGATTGCCTTCCGGCTCCCGTTCGCTATCGCCTTCATCTGCGTGCTCGTCTTCGGCCTTGCGACGGTCGCAGTTTTTGGTCTGCAACGGGCGCGCGACGAGATGGCGGCCTACGGGCTGCAGGCGTTCACCAGCCTTGCCAAGGCCTCGCTCGTGTCGCGCCAGGTTTCCGATCTTGTGTCGAGCGCGCCGTTTCTGATGAACGCCACTTCGCCCTACCGGGTTTCGAGCGAAAGCCGCTCGGTGGTCGCGCAGGTCGATGCGCTGTTGCGCGCCATGGCGCCGCAGAACGGCGATGCGGCGGTCAAAGGTTTTGCCAGCGGGCATATCGTCGAGCTTCTGGAGACCATCCGCACGCAGACGATGACGCTCGCCGGCGACGCGGAATCGGCGCAGCAGCACAAGGCCGAAGCGGCAGCCGCGCTTGGCGAGATCGCGACCGGCAGCGGCATGGCCGATGCCGATTTCCGCCGCCGCCTCAATGGGATTGTGCAATCGGCATCCAACTCCGACAGCCTGTTCCAGCTCGGCGAATTGCGCCGCCGCTATATTGCCGAAACGGTGCCGCGCCTTGAGCATGCGGCGCCGGATATCCGGGTTTCCGCTACCGAACTCGCGCCCTATGAACGGGTCTTCGAAGCGCAGACCCAATATCTCCTGGAGATGTTCGCCATTCGCGCGGCCGTCTCGCGATTGCACACCGTTTCGCGCGACCTCTCGCATGCGACAGAAACACAGAGCGAGGCCGTCGCCCGCGGCCTCAACGACGATCTCGTTTCGACCTCGAATGCTCTGAGCCGCCTGCTCGTCATCGTCGCCGTCGCTGCGCTGCTCGTGCTTGTCATGGCGATCTTCTCCATTCGCTCGGTCATGCGCGTGTCGCGAGGCATCGTGTCGCTGTCCAACGGCATGAACGCTCTTGCGGAGGGGCGCCGGGACGTCGATACGCCGACCTACAAGGGGACGGAGACCGAGCTCGTCCGGCTGCTCGAAGCCTTCAGTGCCTTTCGCGAAAGCGTCGAGCGTGTCTCGCGGCTCCGACGTACGGCCGAGGCCGCCGCACGCACCATCCGCTCTACCTTTCGCAACATGAACGAAGGCATCGCGCTCTTCGATCCCAGCGGCAAACCAATCACGATGAACCGTCGCGTCATGGAGCTCGTCGGCTGGCCGGGCTCGGCACGGAAGCTGCCGCTTCGCAATTTCGTGAGCCCGATGCCCGAGATCGACCCGGCAATGCTGCCCGCCGATCGGGAAACCGGCACGCTCGGCGACCGACTTGTGCTGCGGCATCGCTCCGACGCGGGCCGCGTGACAGAGGTTTCGCTGTCGCGGCAACCCGATCGCGGCATCGTGTTGCTGGCGCGGGACGTGACCGACATGGATCGGCAGGAGGCTGAAGCGGCAAAGGCCCAGCGGCTGGATGGCATCATGCGCATGACGCACCAGGTGAGCCACGAGGTCGGCAACATGATCGGCATCATCACCGGCAGCCTGGGGCTGCTGGAACGGGATACCGGTTTCAACGATCGGCAGAAGCGTCACATCGCCCGCATTCGCAAGGCGGCCGATCGCGGGCGTTCGCTTGCCAGCAGCATGTTGTCCGTTGGCAGCCAGCACCCGATCCAGCCGGGCGCACTCGAGGTCGGCGCGGTGTTGCGTGGCATGGCGGATGTGCTGGAAATCGCCGTCGGGGAAAGATGCCGTCTCGCCTTCGAAATCGCCGACGGCCTGCCCAATGTGCATCTCGATGCCGCCCTCTTCGAGCAGGCGATCCTCAATCTCTGCCTCAATGCCGCCGCCGCGATGCCTCAGGGCGGGACGATCCTGATCCGTGCTGCCAGCATTGACGCCGATGTCGTCGTCGCCGTCGCCGATGAGGGGATCGGCATGTCTCCGGAGGCCGTGGACAAGGCGTTCGAGCCGTATTTCACCACGCGCGACGAGGAGGGCGGTGCCGGTCTCGGGCTCGCCGTCGTCTATGGCTTCGTCCGGCAAAGCGGGGGCGACGCCCGTATCCTCTCCCAACCGGGGAGGGGAACGACCGTCGAGCTGGTCTTTCCGAGCTGAAACGGATGTAGAGCGTCGGCTGCGGGTCTACGGATTTCGCCGCCGCCCGAGCCGTTGGAAGGCGGCATCGATGCGTTCGCCATTGTCGGTGAAGACCGCCCAGAGCCACGTCATCAGCCACAGCATCAACAGCCAGGCGAGCACGACGTCGGAGAGGAAGTGAGCACCAAACACGATCCGGTTGAGCGAGAAGGCGAGGATCAGCGGGATGAGCGCGATGATCGCCAGGCGTCGCCACTGAAGGGGCAGAAGCAGCGCGAGTGCTATGAGGGCAATCGCCGTTGCGGATTCGCCGGACGCGAAGGAACAGCTGCGCGAACAGGCGCTTGAGACTTGCCAGGCGGGCGTGAACGGCAGGGTGCCACCGAAATCCGTGATGTCGTAGGGGCGGGCGCGGCCGATCAGCCGCTTCAGGGCCTGGATGAGCAGCCCGGGGCCCATGGCGTAGTAGGTGAGAAAGAACAGTGCCTTGTGCGGCCGCAGTAATCGGCGGCGCGGTGCAATCGCCTGCATGATTAACAGCGCCAGGACGCAGGGCAGAATGCAGAAGGGCAGGACGCGATTGAAGTCGCGAAGTGCCCTGAGCGCGGGCTCTCGGGAAAGCGGGAAATCACCTGCCGCGGACGCCGCCCAGCGCGAAACGACGAGATCGATACCGGGAAAGGCCATAAAGACAAAAGCCGCGCAAATGGTCAGCGCGCCAGCAACGGCGATGGGCTGATCGTTAACGCGGGCACGGGCTTGCCCAGTCCATTGACGTGGGCTCGCGCGCAACCATCGGATGCTGTTTGAAGATACTACTGTGGAGGGAAAGAGGCTGGGCATGCCGGTCGCTCGCAGATTGTCGGTGTGTGCGGGCCGGACATTTGCTCTGCTTTGTCAAGGCTAAGTGGAGGATCAGGGAGAGCTTGACGCGCAGAGCCGGGCGGTTTTTGACTACACCTTTTGGTTGATGGCGGGCGGCGCCACCTATCAGTGTGCCGGACGCCTCGGTGCCGATTGTCAAGAAACAGCGGAGATTTGTCGGGGGCTCTATCCGGAAGGCCAGGTAAAGGGCGGCAGTGCTGTGGGGGCGAATTGCAACTCGAATCTATTCAGCCCATAAGCTGCTGATCACAACATCGGGCCAGGGAGTTGCTTTATGGTCGACAAGGGTCTCATCCTTTTGGCGGAGGACGAGCCGGAGATCGCGCAGATACTCGACGCCTATCTGGTGCGCGATGGTTTCCGGACGGTACGTGCCGCCGATGGCGAGACGGCGCTAACGCATCATGCGGTGCTGTCGCCCGACCTGGTATTGCTCGACGTGCGCATGCCGAAGCTCGACGGCTTCGAAGTCCTCGCCCGGCTTCGACGTGAGGGCAATACACCGGTCATCATGGTCACGGCGCTGGCCGAGGATCTCGACCGGCTGACCGGCCTGCGGCTCGGCGCCGACGACTATGTGGTCAAGCCGTTCAACCCCCAGGAGGTGGTGGCGCGCGTCAACGCGGTGCTCCGGCGCACCCGCAACGGCGCCGGCGCGACGGTGCTCCGCTTCGAGAACGTGGAAGTCGATCTCGATGCCCATGTCGCCTTCGTCGAGAAGAGCGGCCGCCGCCACTCGGTGCCGCTGACGCTCAGCGAATTCCGCATCCTCGCCCACATGATCCGCCGCCCGACGCATGCCTTCGAGCGCGCCGATATCCTCGACGCCTGCCTGCCGGACAGCGATGCGCTGGCCCGAACGGTCGATACCCATATCGCCAATCTCAGGCGCAAGCTCGAGGATCTGGGCGCCAGCGGTCTTTTCAGTGCCGTTCGCGGTGTCGGCTATCGCTTCGTGGAGCCAAGATGAAGATCAGCCTCTCGCGCTTGCCCCTCGGCATTCTCACGGCCCTGGTGACGATCGTCCTGCTCATCATCAGCGTGTTCATCATCTATGCCGGCGTCGACTACATGGAGCCGCGGCTGGAGGCGCGGCTCTTGGAGCGGATGCCGCCGGAAGCGGCTCAGGCCTATACCGATTTCAATTCCGGCAAGCTGCCGAGCCAGGAATCGCTGCAGAAACTGCTTTCGACCATGCCCGAACTCGAGGAGTGGGCAAACTGGGAGGTGGACAAAATCATCCTCGGCTTCGGGGCGACCGCGGTGACCTTTTGCGGTCTCGTCGGCTACTGGCTGGCGCGCAAGATCAGCCGGCCGCTCGAGGTGCTCGCCCAGGCGACGCAGAATCTCAGGGCGGGCGATTTCGCCGTGCGCGTCGGATCGATCCGCAAGGGTGCCAAGGAGGTGGCAACGCTCGTGAAGACCTTCGACGAACTGGCGGCCGAGCTCGAAAACATGGAAAGCCGACTGCGTTTCAACACGATGGCGGTCGCCCACGAGTTGCGCACGCCGCTGACGATCCTTCAGGGCAACCTTCAGGGCATGGCCGACGGCGTCTTTCCTCTCGAACAGGAGAGGATCCAGCAACTCTTGCTCCAGGTGGAGGGGCTTTCCGCCCTGGTCGAGGACTTGCGCACCCTTTCGCTCGCCGCCGGCCAGAAGCTGGTCACCCAGTGTCAATCGGTCGATCTCGCTGCCGAGGCCTCCCAGGTTCTCGGCGCGTCCTGCACCTTGCTGGGCTCCGCCGGAATGTCGGTCGAGACGGCGCTGGAACCGGTCCGGGTCTCGGGAGATTCGCAACGCCTGCGCCAGGCTCTGCTGGCGCTGATCGAGAACGCCACGCGTTACGCAGCCAGTGGCGGGGTATTGCGGTGCGAGACGGGCCGACGCGGCGCTGACGAGGCCTTCATCCGGTTGCTGGATCGCGGTCCAGGACTGCCGGACGATGTCTCGACCCATTCGATCGATCTTTTCTGGCGCGGCGATGCCTCGCGGTCGCGGGCAACGGGAGGCACCGGTCTCGGTCTCTCCGTGGTGCAGGCGATCGCCAAGGCGCATGGCGGGCGGCTGGAATTCGCGTCCCGCGCCGGCGGTGGCGCCGTGATCACGATCGTCCTGCCGCGCGCCATCCCAGCCTAAGGCCCGGCGCCGGCAGTGCCGCTTCCTGGCGCCGAGCGCGGAGGGCGTCAGCTCCTCCGGACGTCGCGCCCGGCCCGCAGGTACCGCGCTCAATTGCCGACCACTTCTCCGCAAATCCTTGACAGTCCACGGGCAAACCGAGGCTGGCCGAATAATCCGGCCGGCAGAGTTTGCTCTCAAGGATTGCACCATGTCCCTGGAAATCAGGCAGGAATACAGCGTCGATCTACGGTTGTCATCTCAGGATAGTACAACGTTTGGCGGTGAGCCGCTATCGTCTTCCGGACGCTCGGTTTCTGGGCCGGTCGTCAGAGATCGGTCGCAAGCCAAGGTATCGATCCTGGGTCACGTCCTGAAGCTCGGCCTCCGGGTGAGCCTGAAACGCGCCGTCGTCTTTTCGATGCGATTTGTGCGCCACCCCTTGCTTACGGCGCGCTGGATCGCCTTTCTCGGCGAGTTCGGCGAACGCTATCGTCTGGGGCTGCCGCACGACGATCTCGTGCGCAAGTCGATCCCGACCTTCTTCCTGCACGGTGCATCCTCGCCAGAGCGGCTCGAATTGATGCTCAATCATTTCGACGTTGCAAGCGAAGTCCTCTCGCGCCGCTCGCTGATGGCGCTCTGGCGCGGTGGCACGCTGGAGATGGGAACGGTCTCCGGTCGCAGCGAAAACTATCGCATTCAGCTGCAATTGGCGGATCATTGCGGTGCCCGCCACGAAGGCGCCTTCGCAATCCGGCTTCGTCGTCAGAGTGACGAATACACGCTTTGCACGGTCGGTTTCGTCTTCGTCCGCTGTAACGACGATACATACAGCCTTGCGATGGGCGGCATGCAGGGGCCGAAGGGCGAAGACGCGAAACGAGCGCTGATAACGGCAACACGCGATCTTGGCGGTCTGCGCCCCAAGGATGCGGCACTGCTCGTCCTCCAGGGGCTGGTGGCGGAAGGCCACACGGCCTCAATCCATGCGGTTTCGAACGAAAGGCATGTGATCAATCGCCGTCGCCGCAAGCGACGGAAGATGATGATGGCTGATCTCGATGCCTATTGGTGCGATCGTGGTGGGGTGCCGTCCGAGCCCTTCGGTTTCCGTCTTCCCGTTGCCGACGGCAAGGCTGCGCCCGAGGGCAACCGACGCGACCAGAGCAAGCGGGCGTTTCGCGACATCGGCGCCTGGTTCTATTGAACCGGGCGCATTTCGCCCGCGACCCTCGGCTTTTCTTTAGCGGTTGACACAACGTACGGTGGCGCAAGTCGAATCACGGCTGGAGATTGGCCTATGTCGACCGTTGCCTCTGGGAAGAAAAAACCGCTTTTCACCGGAGGCTGCCTCTGCGGAGCGATCCGTTTCGAGGCCAAAGGAGCGCCCCGCAAGCCGCACACGTGTTCATGCATGACGTGCCAGCGCCATTCGGACGCGCTGACGTTGGCGTGGGTCGAATTCGACAAGGACGTGATTGCGTGGACCGGTCCGGGCGGTACCCCTTCGGTCTACCGCTCGTCCGACTATTCCAGCCGCGCCTTCTGCCCGGCCTGTGGCAGCAGCATTGGGGCGATCGACGATGCACCGGTCGTTGCCTTACTACTCGGCATCTTCGACAAGACGAATTCCGCCGACTTGATCCCGGCCGTTCACAGCTACCGTTCCGCACGGCCCAAGTGGTGGCACGTGGAGGCCGTGAAGCCCGCGACTTGATGAGAAACGGCCAGGCTGCAAGTCGTTGGCGCGCCGGGTAGGCTGCGCCAATTGTTCTAGACCAACCCCTCGGCGGCGGCGGCGATGGCGATGATCCCAAAGGAAATTAGGACCAGGCCGGAGAGGCGCGACACCCAGGCGACGAAGCTGTCCGGCAGCCGTGTTCGGGCAATCGCCACCCCGCCGCTCAAGAAGAACCACCAGCCGAGCGAGCCTAGGAAGACGCCCACGACGACGATGGCGGCGCTCAACGCATCGCCTGCTTCGGCAAGGCCGAGGCCGGCAAAGATCGCAGCGAAGGAGAGGATTGTCGCCGGGCTGGTCATCGTCAGGAAAAAGGTGGCGATGGTCGTGCGGACCAGATCGCGTCCGCCGACGTCGGCCGCGGCCGTCACCGGTTTCGGCCGCAATCCGCTCCAGCCGAGCCAGATCATGAACAGTCCGCCGGCGAGGCCGAGCGGTGTTGCGATCATGGAAAGCACCGCCGCAAAGGCGGCGAAACCGATCGCGGCAAGCGCTGCATAGGTGGCATCGGCGGCGGCTGTTCCCAGCCCACCGGCGACGCCCGCCCAGAAGCCGCGCTCCAGCGTACGGTTGATGCAGAGCGCTCCGATGGGGCCGAGTGGGGCCGCGACCGCGAGACCGACCAGGAGGCTTTTTCCAAACAACAATGTAGACATGGGCATAGGGCTCCGGCCGCGGCATGGCTCAATCCATCCAGATCAAGGATGGAACATGTGCGGCAGTTCAAAAATGTTTCAGCAGTCTTTACGCGTCCGTTCAGGCGCGCGATGCAGTCGTTGCCAGGCTTTCCCGCACGGTCGACAGCGCGATCACCGTTTCGCTTCGCGCCAGGAACCGCTGGCGCTTCAGTTCGGCAAGGAACGGCTCAAGATCGCCGAGCGACGGCATCCGGACCTTGACGCAATAGGACCAGGCGCCAGTGACGTGATGGCATTCGGCCACGGCCGGATGATCGGCCATGAAGGCGCGGAACGCCGCCTCGTCCGCATCGGGCGCCAGGCCGACCCAGACGAAGGCAAGCACGTCGAGGCCAAGCGCGCGATGGTCGACTTCCAGCGTGAAGTTTCGGATCACGCCATTGGCGACGAGCCGACGAATGCGCTCGTTGACGGCGGAGGGCGAAAGCTCCACCGCAGCGCCGATGTCAGTCAGCGACCGCCTCGCATCTTCAGCGAGAATTTCGATGATTTTTCTGTCAATCGCATCCATTGCCAATTAATACGTGGAATTTAGTGGCCTGTACAGATGATTTTGTTGTTTAGAAGTGCTGATGGCTGAGAAAGCACTGGTCGGGCGGCCTATTCGATGTCCTTTAGTGCATCGAGCGGGCCGGTCAGCGCCGTTCGCGGCTGCACCAGTTCGGGCTGGATGAGGTGGATCCGCGGCTGGGGCCGGGCCTCCTCGATGACGTCGAAGGCTTTGGTGATCATGCCCTCGACGTCCTGGCGGATCATGATGACGGGGAAGGGCAGGAAGGATGCGAAGGGATCGTAATCGTAGCAGCCCACGACGAGGTCGGCGAAGTTCTCGTGCGGATGTCCTGCCATGAAGCGCAGCAGGCCTTCGAAGTTGATCGACGAGTTGACGAAGAGGCCGCGCGGCAGTTTGCCGTGCTTTTCGTAGAAGGCCTCGAAGGCAAGCCTGGCATTGTTCGGCGCATAACCGGTCGGCTGGATGCATTCGTCCGGATCGGCGCCGAGCAGTTCGTTTTTGACGGCGCGGAACCCGCGAATACGCTCTCGGCTGGCATGGTCGTTGCGGCCGCCGAAGAGGTAGAGTTCATGCGGTTCCAGCGGGCCCGTTGCTTGGAAGTGACGGATGATCGCCTCCGTCAGCATCCGTCCGCCCTCGTAGTTGTCGCTGATGACCGAAGGAACCTTGGTGCCGGGCAGGTCGATGTTGATGTGCTTGAGGCCGGCCGCCTCGCAGACCTCGTGCACGCCATCGGGATCCGTGGCGCCACAGATGAAGAGTTCATCGATCGAATAGGAGATCAGCGTCTCCGCGGTCTTGCGCTCCTCCTTCGGATCGCGGCTGGCGCTGACGACGATTGGGCACTGTCCCTTGCTTCTGACATGCGCCTCGAAGGTTTGCGCCATCGACGAGAAATAGCGGTTGTCGTGGATCGGTAAGAGCAGGCCGATCAGGCCCGAGCGCGAGCTGCGCAAACCACGCGCCTGGCGGTTGGCCGTATACTGATGCGTTTCAGCGAGGTTGCGGATCAGTTCCGCCGTGCTTTCCTTGATCCGGCGCTTCTGCCAGGTGCCGTTCAGGACTGCACTTACGGTTGAGGGTGAACTCCCCGACAACACCGACAGGTCGTAGATCGTCGCTTTCTTTTTGCTGCTGCTGGTCATCGTTTTCTCCCTTGATCGTTTTAGTGCCGATTTCCCCTTGACGAAAGATTAAGTCTGCACAATAGTTCTTGCACCATCGATTGTGCAAACAAGAAATATCGATTGTGCAATTTGTTGGTGCCGTCTGAGGAGGCGGCTGTCAGGGAGGCGAGGAAGCACTTCGCCAGTGATGGTTTGAAACTGGAGGCCGGCGCTTAGATGGCGACCGGGCGCGTTCCTTCTTGGGAACGAGTGGAGGAGAGACATGATCAGGAATATTCTCGTCGCCGCCCTGGCGACATCGATGGCGCTTGCCAGCTCTGCGGCTGCCTTTGCTCAAGATGCCGGCAAGGTCGGCGTCGTAGTCAAGATCGGTGGTATCCCCTGGTTCAACGCCATGGAAGCGGGCATCAAGGAGCGCGGCCAGAAGCTCGGCATCGACGCCTTCATGGTCGGCCCGACCAGCGCCGACCCGGCGCTGCAGGTGCGCGCCATCGAAGACCTCATTGCACAAGGCGTGAAGGTGATCGGCGTGGTGCCGAACGATGCCAAGGTGCTCGAGCCGGTGCTCACTAAGGCCAAGGAAAAAGGCATCATCGTCATCACCCATGAATCGCCGAGCCAGAAGGGTGCCGACTGGGACTTCGAACTGGCATCCTCGACCGGCTTTGGTGAGGCGCATGGCAAGCTGCTTGCCGAGAAGATGGGCGGCAAGGGCGAATATGCCGTCTTCGTCGGCTCGCTGACCGTGCCGTTGCACAATGCCTGGGCCGATGCGGCGATCGCCTACATCAAGAAGAACTATCCGGAGATGACGCTGGTCGGCGACCGCTACGGCGTTGCTGAAGACGTCGATAAGAGCCGGTCGACCGCACTCGACCTGATCTCCGCCCATCCAAACCTGAAAGGCTTCCTCGCCTTCGGCAGCCAGGGTCCGATCGGCGCTGGCCGCGCCGTCGAAGAACGCCGCAAGGTCGGCGAGATCTTCGTGCTCGGTCCCTTCTCACCCGGCCAGGGCCAGAAGCTGGTGAAGTCCGACGCGATTTCAGGCGGCTTCATGTGGAATCCGAAGCAGGCGGGCGAAGTTTTCGTCACCCTTGCCGACAAGTTGATGAAGGGCGAGGAGGTCAAGGACGGCGACGAGATCGAAGGTCTCGGCAAGGTCAAGCCCGACTTCGAGAACCGCAATATCATCGTCGACCAACTGGTGCCGATCAACAAGGAGACGGTCGCGGATCTCGCGGCCATGGGCCTCTGAGGTCCAAAGTTTAAGGGTTCTCCCGGCTGCTGGGCCGGCTCCGGCCGGCCTGGCAAGTCCCTTCAACGGTACAGGAGCGGGCTGAGGAAACGTGTTTGCGGTTTTCCGCCCGCATCCCGCTCCAACTTAACGTGATTTACGGGCACAGACACATGCACCAGCTTGCGACCGCGGGAGGAGGCGAAAGGCCGCTTTTGTCCCTGCGCGACATCAACATGACTTTCGGTGGCGTCCGAGCGCTCAAGAATGTGAGCTTCGACGTGCGCCCGGGCGAAGTTCATTGCCTTGCCGGCGAAAACGGCTGCGGCAAGAGCACGCTGATCAAGATCATCACCGGCGTCTATCGCCCCGCCGATGGCGCTTCGATCGAGTTCGATGGCGAAACCTACTCCCACATGTCGCCGGTGACGGCGCAGGACCGCGGCATCCAGGTGATCTGGCAGGATCTGGCGCTCTTCCCGGAGATGAGCGTTGCCGAGAATATCGCCTTCCAGACGGTGCTCGGTCGCTGGCCGAAGCTTGTCGACTACGGCCGCATGCGCCAGATCGCGAAGGATGCGCTCGCCCGCCTCGGCGTGACGCTCGACGTCGATCTGCCACTCAAGGAATACGCAATCGCCCAGCGCCAGATCGTGGCGATCGCCCGGGCTCTCGTCGGCGAAGCGAAGCTCGTCTTCATGGACGAGCCGACCGCATCGCTGACCCAATCGGAAACCGATCACCTGCTCGATATCGTTCGCGGTCTTTCCGCCTCCGGCGTCGCCGTCGTCTTCGTCAGCCATCGGCTTGCCGAAGTGCTGGAGATCTCAAGCCGGATTACGGTGCTGCGCGATGGCGCACTGGTCGGCGTCTACCCCGCCGCCAGCATGACCCAATCGCGCATCACCGAGCTGATGACCGGCAAGACCTTCGACCAGCAGGTGCGTGCGAAGTCGCGCGATGGGCAGCCGGCCGTGCTCGATGTGAAGGGACTGTCGCGCCCTGGCCAGTTCGAAGATATCTCGCTGACCGTGCGCCGTGGCGAGACACTCGGGATTACCGGGCTGCTTGGTTCCGGGCGCACGGAACTGGCGCTGACGCTCTTCGGTATGCTGAAGCCTGCATCGGGTTCGATTTCGATCGAGGGCAAGCCGATCCGCTTCTCCTCGAACCGCGACGCGATCGAGGCGGGCGTCGCCTATCTCTCGGAGGACCGGCTCTCGCTCGGTCTCATTCAGCCGCAGCCGATCGCCGACAATCTCGTCATCAGCTCGCTCGATAAGGTCCTCTCCGGCGGCCTGCTCTCGGAAGAGCGCAAGCGCAGCCTTGTCGGCCGCTGGATCGCCGATCTCGGCGTCAAGATCGGCCTCCAGCAGGATGCGATCTCGACCCTTTCGGGTGGCAACCAGCAGCGTGTGGCAATCGCCAAGTGGCTGGCAACCGATCCGAAGCTTTTGATCCTCGACGCTCCGACCGTCGGCGTCGACGTTGGCGCGCGCGCCGGCATCTTCGACATCGTCGCCCGATTGGCTGAGAGCGGGCTCGCGATCATCCTGATCTCCGACGAGGTGCCTGAGGTCTATTTCAACGCCGACCGCGTTCTGCACATGGCGCAGGGCCGCATCGTCGGCAGCTATGATCCGCGCACATCTTCGCTCGGTGATATCGAAGGAGCTGTCTATGCCTAGCTTCGTCCGTACCCATGCGACCGAAGTGTCCTTACTGGGCGTCATCATCGCGATCTGCGCCGTTCTATCGGTCACGACGGCCAACTTCTTCTCGCTCGGCAACGCCTTCGACCTGCTCAACATCAGCTCGGTCAACATCATCTTCGCCGTCGGGCTGCTCGTGGTGCTGATTGCCGGCGGCATCGATATTTCCTTCGCCGTCGCAGCGTCCGTGGTGCAGTACGGTACGGCGATCGCGCTCGGCTGGATCGGTGGCGGCGGCTGGGTCTCGGGGCTGTTGATCGCCGGGTCGATCGGCGTCCTGCTTGGTGCCGTCAACGCCTTCCTGATCCACCGCTTCCGGGTGATCTCGATCGTGGCGACGATCTCCACCTTCAACATCTATTTCGGCCTGTTGATGTTCTTCACCAAAGGCGTGTCGATCTATGACCTGCCGGACTGGCTGACGGACCGCGTCGTCCTGTTCGAACGCGAGATGCCTGATGGAACCTGGATCGAGATCACCCTGCCGGTGCTGGTGATGGCGATCTGCGTCATTGCCACCTGGGTACTGATCACCCGCACCACCACCGGCCGCCAACTCTACGCCTTCGGCGACAATCCAGAAGGCGCCCGCCGCTTCGGCATCAACATCGGCGCCATGCAGTTCATCGCCTTCGGTTGGCTTGGCCTGATGGCCGGCATCGGCGGCCTCATCCAGGCTCACTACGCGCAGGAGGTGGTACCGAATGCACTCTATGGTCGCGAACTCGATGTGCTCGCGGCAGTCGTCCTTGGAGGCGCTCGCCTTGGCGGCGGCAAGGGCTCGGTACTCGGCTGCGTGCTCGGCGTGCTCCTGATCTCGATCACGCAGAACGGCCTCAACCTGATGGGCGTCTCGCCTTTCGCCTTCAAGATGATCATCGGCGCCATCATCCTGGTCGCGATCACGCTCTCCAACACCAGCATCGAACGGCTGTTGCCCTTCCTCACCCAGAAGGGGACCGGACGATGAGCGCGGTTGTCGATCGCATAAAGAACCTGCTTGGGCCGGAAATGGCGGGACCAGGACTGGCTTTCCTCGCCGTCATGCTGGTCTTCGGCATTGCCTCGCCGCAGTTCCTCAGTGCCGCCACCTTCGGCTCAGTCGCCTTCCAGCTTCCCGAACTTGGGCTTCTGACGCTCGCCATGCTGCTGCCGATCCTGACTGGCGGCCTCAATCTTGCGATCACGTTTACCGCCAACATCGCCGGGCTGACGCTCGCCTGGGTCCTGCAAGCGAATGGCGGGGTGGATGCGGGTCTCGGCGCCTTCCTGCTCGGTTCGGTTCTGGCGATCCTCGTCGGGGCAGTGAGCGGCGTCGTCATGGGGTTGGTGATCGCCTTTACGCGCGCTCACCCGATCCTTGTTTCGCTGTCGATGATGATCTTCCTGCGCGGCCTCGGCGAGTTCCTGACGCGCGGCGGCGATGTCTCCGGCTTTCCAGCCTTCCTCGGCCCGCTTGGCCATGGCTCGTTCCTCGGGCTGCCGATCCCGCTCATCGCCTTCATCGTCTGCGTGCTCGCCTGGCACGTGCTGCTTTCCCGCACCAAGCTCGGATTCAACACCTACATGATCGGTTCCAACCTCGAGGCGACACGCTATTCCGGCATCAACACGCGCAAGGTGATCGTGCTCGTCTATGCGCTCTCGGGCGCCATGTGTGCGATCGCCGGCATCATCATGCTGGCGCGCTTCAACTCCGTGCGTATCGGCCACGGCGAAAGCTACCTGCTGATCACCGTGCTTGCCTGCTTCCTCGGTGGCGTCAATCCGTTCGGCGGCTTTGGCCGGGTCATTCCCGTCTTCGTCGCGCTGGTTGTGCTCCAGCTTCTTTCCTCCGGCCTCAACCTCATCGGTGCCAACCAGCATCTGGCGACCGCCGTCTGGGGGCTGCTGCTTGCCGGCGTCATGGTGCTGCGCTTCGTGGCCACCAAGTTCAAGATTTCATTTGTCAGAAAGGAAACGTGACCATGCAGGGTTTTGGCGTCCATACGAGCATGTGGACCATGAATTGGGATCGTCCCGGTGCCGAGCGCGCCGTCGCCGCGGCGGTGAAATACGGCGTCGATTTCATCGAGATCCCGATGCTCAATCCGCCGGTGGTCGACACCGCCCACACCAAGGCACTCTTGGTGAAGAACAAGCTGCGCGCCGTCTGCTCGCTTGGTCTGCCCGAGCACGCCTGGGCATCCGTCCGCCCCGATGCGGCGATCGAGCACCTGAAGGTGGCGATCGACAAGACGGCCGATCTTGGCGGCGAGGCGCTGTCAGGCGTCATCTATGGCGGCATCGGCGAGCGTACCGGCGTGCCGCCGACTGAGGCCGAATACGACAACATCGCTCGCGTACTGACGGTAGCCGCCAAGCATGCGAAGACGCGCGGCATCGAGCTCGGCGTCGAGGCGGTCAACCGGTACGAGAACCACCTGATCAACACCGGCTGGCAGGCAGTCGACATGATCAAGCGGGTCGGCGCCGATAACGTCTTCGTCCACCTCGACACCTATCACATGAACATCGAGGAGAAGGGCATCGGCACCGGCATTCTCGATGCGCGCGATTTTATCAAATACATCCATCTCTCCGAGAGCGATCGCGGCACGCCCGGCTACGGCAATTGCGCCTGGGACGAGATCTTCGCGACGCTTGCCGCCATCGGCTTCAAGGGCGGCCTCGCGATGGAGAGCTTCATCAACATGCCGCCGGAGGTGGCCTATGGCCTCGCCGTCTGGCGTCCTGTCGCAAAGGACGAGGAAGAGGTCATGGGCAACGGCCTGCCGTTCCTGCGCAACAAGGCCAAACAATACGGTTTGATCTAAAGCGCCTCCGCGTGCGTTTGGGTTAGGACGGGAGGGTCGCAGCATGTCAGTCGCGGCAGACGAGGAAGCCGGTGCGGTGGCCGTGCTCGATGTCGGCAAGACCAATGTGAAGCTGAACGCGGTCACGGTCGATGGCGTCGTCCTGGAAACGCTGAGTGTGGCCAACCCGGTGCTGCCCGGTCCGCCCTGGCGACATCACGATCTCGCAAGCCTCTCCGAATGGATCTTCTCTAACCTTGAAGCGCTTGCCAGCCGTCATCCGCTGCAAACCTTCGTCGCCGCCGGTCATGGCTCTGGCGGCGTCCTCGTCGGCGATGACCCCGATGCGACGGCTGGTGCCGCCCTGCCGATGATCGATTACGAGCAGCCCTTGCCGGAGGCGATCCGGCAAGGCTACGCGCCGCTTGCCGGTTCCTTCTTCGACCGCGGCAGCGCGATGATGCACAGCGCCACCCATCAGGCGCGCCAGCTCTTTTGGATGCAGGAGCACGCGCCGGGTGCTGTCGATGCTGCGTGCTGGTATCTGGGCCTGCCGCAGTATTGGGCGTGGCGCCTGTCGGGCGTTGCGGTATCCGAGGCGAGCTTCCTCGGCGCACAGTCGCATCTCTGGAACGTTGCCGAACGCCGCTTTGCGCCCATTGTTACCACTCGCAGCTGGCAGCGGTTGATGCCGGATTTCGCCGACGCCTGGCAGGTCCTCGGCCCTGTGCGTCCGGAGCTTGCCCGCCGCCACGGGCTGCGGGACGGACTGCGGGTGCTGGCGGGCGGCCACGACAGCAGTCTCAATCACTATCGTTATCACGCGGCCGGCTTGACCGATTTCATCGTCGTTTCGACCGGGACCTGGATCGTCGGCTTTTGCGGCCGCACGGCCCTCGACCGGCTCGACGAGCACCGCGGCATGACGCTGAACAGCGACGTCTTCGGCAAACCGCTCGGCGGCGTGCTCACCATGGGCGGGCGCGAGTTTTCGCACGTGGCGGGCAGCGCACCTCCAGCGGCCCCGGTGCCCGACGATGTCGTGCTCGGCCTGATTGCCAGACGTACCATGGCGCTGCCGTCCTTCGGCGACGACGACGGTCTCTTTCCGGGAAGCGCCGGCCGCGGCCGCATCAACGGGCCACCGCCGGAGACGCCGGTCGAGCGCAAGGCGCTGGCGCTGCTTTACTGTTCCCTGCTGACCACGGAATGCGTCGAGGCGTTGGGGCCGGGGCCGCTGGTCGTGCTCGACGGAAGCTTCCTGCGCGATCCCCTCTATGCCCGCCTCGTTGCGGCGCTCATGCCAAACCGGCGGGTGCGCTTCAATCTCGATGCCTACGGCGTGGCCTCCGGCGCCGCACTGCTTGCAACCGAAGGCCAGCGCCAGCGTCCGGCTCCGCTCTCGCTCGCCGATCCGGGCGACGTTTCGCATCTTTCGCCAGCTGTCGCCGTCTATGCGTCGCAATGGCGGGCCCGGGCGCGCACCGGGCACAACAACAGTTTCACTCGCGACTTCGAAAGGACATATCGATGACCAAGACAGACACGCTGTCGTTCCGCCGCGAGATGGTGGACATCTGCCGGCGGATGAATTCGAGCGGCATCAACCAGGGCACTGCGGGCAACATTTCGCTGCGCACCGATACCGGTTTCCTGATCACGCCCTCGTCGCTGCCCTATGAGACGATGCAGCCCGAAGATCTTGTCGAGATGGATTTCGACGGCACCTATGTTGGCCTTCGTCCTTCGTCGGAATGGCGCTTCCACCGTGATATCCTGAGGGAACGCACGGATATCAACGTCGTGCTGCATTGCCATTCGGTCTATGCGACGACGCTTGCCTGCCATCACAAGACCATTCCCAGTTTCCACTACATGACCGGCATTGCCGGTGGCACGACGATCCGCTGTGCCGAATATGCGACCTTCGGCACCCAGGCGCTCTCCGACAACGCGCTGGTGGCGCTCAAGGACCGCGTTGCCTGCCTGCTTGGCCAGCACGGCCAGATCTCACTCGGCAAAACGCTCGAATCCGCCCTGTGGCTGGCCATCGAGATCGAGACTCTATCGCGCATGTATGTCCAGGCGTTGACGCTCGGCGAGCCGCCGGTCCTTCCCGATGACGAGATGGAGCGGGTCATCGCCCAGATGCGTCGCATGAGCTACGGCCAGGCACCGGATGGCGAGGGCGTCAACGACGTCGCCCGCCCCCGTGCTGCAGTTTGAGACATCGTCTGAGACTTGCATGAGCCGCCTTGTTCACCCGGTGCCGCGACGGTATCAGGGAGAGCGAGCGCGGCAGATGCAAGGAGCAAGGCCATGTCGAACGATCACGCGTCCGAGGCTGTTGTCCGCCTGGCATTTCCCGGTTCCATCGTGGTGATGGGTGTATCCGGTACCGGCAAGACCTCGGTCGGTGAGGCTATCGCAGCTGCCTGCGGTTACCGCTTCGTCGAGGGTGATGCGCTGCATCCGGAGGAAAACATCCGCAAGATGTCGGCGGGTATTCCGCTCGCCGATGCGGACCGCTGGCCGTGGCTGAAGGAGATCGGCCGACAGCTCGCGTCGAGTGATGCGCCGGTAGTCGTCTCCTGCTCGGCGCTGAAGCGCAGTTATCGCGATCTGCTGCGCGAGAGCGCCGGCAGGTCCATTGCTTTTGTCTATCTCCACGGCGATCGCGATGTTCTTGTCGGGCGGATGCAGCGCCGAACGGGACATTTCATGCCCGCCTCTCTGCTCGACACGCAGCTCGCGACGCTAGAAGACCCTGTCGGCGAGCCTTTGACCGTAACCGTGGACATCGAGCCTCCGACGCAGGCCGTGATCAATGAGGTGCTCGCTCAGCTTGTGGGACTTGCGAATTGGGGGGGCACCTGAGCGTGGTACGATCCAAAACGGACGTGGCGCGCGAGCGCCCGGTGACCGCCTCACGCACAGGATGCAATCGGTGGGCGCCTCCGGATTTTCATATCGTGCTTGGCTTCGCCCCTCTTTGGAAGGAAATTAGCGGAACGCGGTGCTATCGTCCGACCATGTCGCGGCGTTGATATCATTGCATTCGCCGCGATCCGCGTAGAGGATGGAGCGTTATCGTACGGCCGCTGTGGGAGGAGACCGCGCGGCAGGCACGATGGGAGGATAAACATGTTTCAGGGCGGATTGAGCTTCGCACTTGGCGAGGACATCGACGCATTGCGCGAGAGCGTGCGGCGCTTCGCAATGGACCGCATCGCGCCATTGGCGGATGAAACCGATCGCAACAACGCGTTTCCGATGCAGCTCTGGCGCGAGATGGGCGAACTCGGCCTGCTCGGCATCACCGCTGGCGAGGAGCATGGCGGTGCCGGCATGGGCTATCTCGCCCATTGTGTGGCGATGGAGGAGATCAGCCGCGCGTCGGCCTCGGTCGGCCTCAGCTACGGCGCCCACTCCAATCTTTGCGTCAACCAGATCAACCGCAACGGCAATGACGACCAGAAGGCGCGTTACCTGCCGAAGCTGATCTCCGGCGAATTTGTCGGCGCGCTTGCGATGTCGGAGCCCGGCGCCGGCTCGGACGTCGTCTCGATGACGCTGAGGGCCGACAAGTGCGGTGACCGCTATGTGCTCAACGGCAACAAGATGTGGATCACCAATGGCCCCGACGCCGACGTGCTCGTCGTCTATGCCAAGACCGATCCGGCGGCCGGTCCGCGCGGCATCACCGCATTCCTGGTCGAAAAAGGCTATGCCGGATTTTCCACCGGCCAGAAGCTCGACAAGCTCGGCATGCGCGGTTCCAACACCTGCGAGCTGATCTTTAAAGACTGCGAGGTGCCCGAGGAAAACGTGCTCGGCACCATCGGCGGCGGCGTCCGGGTTTTGATGTCCGGGCTCGACTACGAGCGCGTGGTGCTGTCGGCCGGTCCCCTCGGTATCATGGCCGCTTGCCTTGATGTCGTCGTCCCCTATCTGCATGAGCGCAAGCAGTTCGGCCAGGCGATCGGCGAATTCCAGCTGATGCAGGGCAAGCTCGCGGACATGTATGTGACGGCAAATGCGGCACGCGCCTATGTCTATGCGGTGGCAGCCGCCTGCGATCGTGGCGAGACGACGCGCAAGGATGCGGCGGGTTGCATCCTCTACGCGGCCGAGAAGGCGACGGCGCTCGCGCTCGAGGCGATCCAGGCGCTGGGCGGCAACGGTTATACCAACGACTACCCGGCGGGTCGTCTGCTGCGCGACGCCAAGCTCTACGAGATCGGTGCAGGCACCAGCGAGATCCGCCGCATGCTGATCGGCCGGGAACTGTTCACCGAGACGAGCTAGAGCGGGATGAGACGAAAGCGGCCGAACTCGATCCTATGAGGACCTCATGACCGTTCTGAAATCTCACATCTCACCGTCCTCCGAAACGTTCAGGGCCAATCAGGCGGCCATGGCCGAGGCGATCGTGACGGTCGAGGAGGCTGTGAAGCTTGCGGCCGGCGGCGGCGGCGAAACCGCGCGCGAGCGCCATGTCAGTCGAGGCAAGCTTCTGCCGCGCGACCGGGTGGCCAATCTCATCGATCCCGCAACGCCGTTCCTCGAAGTCGGCATGACGGCCGCGCACGGCATGTACAATGGCGATGCGCCGGCGGCCGGACTGATCACCGGCATCGGCCGGGTGTCGGGCCGCGAATGCATGATCGTCTGCAACGATCCGACGGTCAAAGGCGGTACCTACTATCCGCTGACGGTGAAGAAGCACCTGCGCGCGCAGGAGATCGCCGCGGAAAACCATCTGCCTTGCATCTATCTCGTTGACTCCGGCGGCGCCAATCTGCCGAACCAGGACGAGGTTTTCCCGGACAGGGATCACTTCGGCCGGATCTTCTACAACCAGGCCAACATGTCGGCTGCCGGCATTCCACAGATCGCTGTGGTGATGGGATCGTGCACAGCCGGCGGCGCCTACGTGCCGGCGATGTCCGACGAAACGATCATCGTCGAGGGCCAGGGTACGATCTTTCTCGCCGGCCCGCCGCTCGTCAGGGCGGCGACCGGCGAGGTGGTCTCGGCGGAGGATCTCGGCGGCGCCGATGTGCATACCCGCCTTTCCGGCGTGGCCGATCACTTGGCGCGTGACGACGCCCACGCGCTGGCGCTGGCGCGTCGGGCTGTCGCCGCGCTCAACCGGCACAAGCCGCTGTCGGTCGAACTCACGGCATCTGAACCGCCGCTCTACGATCCGCACGAAATTGCCGGCATCGTGCCTTCCGATCTGCGCACGCCCTACGATATCCGCGAGGTCATCGCCCGCGTCGTCGACGGCTCCCGTTTCGACGAGTTCAAGGCGCGCTACGGTACGACGCTCGTCTGCGGCTTCGCCCATGTCCATGGCATTCCGGTCGGCATCATCGCCAACAACGGCGTGCTGTTCTCCGAATCCGCACTGAAGGGCGCGCATTTCGTCGAGCTCTGTGCCCAGCGCAAAATTCCGCTCGTGTTCCTGCAGAACATCACCGGCTTCATGGTCGGGCGGAAGTACGAGACGGAAGGCATAGCCAAGCACGGCGCCAAGCTGGTGACGGCGGTGGCGACGGCGCGGGTACCGAAGGTGACCATGCTCGTCGGCGGCTCCTTCGGCGCGGGCAATTACGGCATGTGCGGCCGCGCCTTTTCGCCGCGCTTCCTCTGGACTTGGCCGAACAGCCGTATCTCTGTCATGGGCGGCGAACAGGCGGCCGGTGTGTTGACGACGGTGCGCAGCGAGGCGCTGAAGCGGGCGGGCACGCCCTGGAGCGAAGAGGAGGAGGCGCGTTTCCGCCAGCCGATCCTCGATCTCTTCGAGCGCCAGAGCCATCCGCTCTATGCCTCGGCAAGACTTTGGGACGACGGTGTCGTCGATCCGCGCAAGACGCGCGATGTGCTGGGCCTGTCGCTTTCGGCAGCGCTCAACGCGCCGATCGAAGACACGCGCTTCGGCCTCTTCAGGATGTAGGGATGAGCTGATGAAGCGCGAGAACATCAACGCCAAGAATGCACCTCAACCGCGCGGCGGCTATTCGCAGGCCGTGCGCCTTGAAGATTTCGAGCGCCTGCTCTTTGTCAGCGGCCAGGTGCCGCTGACGGCCGAAGACGCATTGCCGGAGGGTTTCGAGGCGCAGGCGCGCCAGGTCTGGGCGAACATTGACGCCCAGCTGACGGCGGCGGGTATGACGAAGTCCGACATCGTCAAGGTGACGGTCCTGCTTGCCGACCGCCAGTACACCATGGCCAACCGTGCTGCCCGCCAGGAATATCTGGGCGCGCTCGCACCCGCCATGACCGTGGCGATCGCCGGCATTTTCGATGCCGGCTGGTTGCTCGAAATCGATGTGATCGCTGCGCGATAGGGGCCGAGGATGCCGATGTTTTCCAAACTCCTGATTGCCAATCGCGGTGAGATCGCCTGCCGGGTGATGCGTACCGCCAAGCGCCTCGGCATTCGCACGGTCGCCGTCTATTCCGATGCTGATGTCGGCGCGCTGCACGTGGCACTTGCCGACGAAGCGATCCGCATCGGCTCAGCCCCGGCCCTCGAAAGCTATCTGTCGGCCGAGCGCATCATCGCTGCCGCACGCGCGGTCGGTGCGGATGCGATCCACCCGGGATATGGTTTCCTCTCGGAGAATGCCGATTTCGCCGACGCCGTCGAGGCGGCCGGGATCACCTTCGTCGGGCCATCCGCGCGGGCGATCCGCGCCATGGGTCTGAAGGATGCCGCCAAGGCGCTGATGGAGCAGTCCGGCGTGCCGGTCGTTCCCGGTTACCACGGCGAGCGGCAGGATGCCGACTTCCTCGCGGAAGAAGCCGTGAATGTCGGCTATCCGGTGCTGATCAAGGCGCGCGCCGGCGGCGGCGGCAAGGGCATGCGGCGCGTCGACAGCGCCACCGAGTTTCCGGCCGCGCTCGAGGCGGCGCGCCGTGAGGCGGAAGCCGCCTTCGGCGATGGTTCGGTGCTGATCGAGAAATACCTGACGAAACCCCGGCATATCGAAGTCCAGGTCTTCGGCGACCGGCACGGCAATATCCTGCACCTCTTCGAGCGCGACTGCTCGCTGCAGCGCCGCCACCAGAAAGTGATCGAGGAAGCGCCGGCCCCCGGCATGACCGCGGAAGTGCGGCGCGCTATGGGCGATGCTGCGGTTCGGGCAGCGCAGGCGATCGGCTATGTCGGCGCCGGCACCGTCGAATTCATCGCTGACGTGACGGACGGGCTCTGGCCGGACCAGTTCTATTTCATGGAGATGAACACCCGTTTGCAGGTGGAGCATCCGGTGACGGAGGCGATCACCGGTATCGATCTCGTCGAGTGGCAGTTGCGCGCCGCCGCCGGCGAAGCGCTGCCGAAACGGCAGAGCGAGATCGGCATCGACGGCTGGGCGTTCGAAGCCCGCATCTATGCGGAAGACCCATCTCGCGGCTTCCTGCCGGCGACCGGGCGGCTGACGACGCTGAGCTTTCCGGAAGATGGCGTGCGTGTCGATGCCGGTGTCCGGCAAGGCGACCGGATCACGCCATTCTATGATCCGCTGATCGCCAAGCTGATCGTTCATGGCCCGAACCGTTCGGCAGCGCTGGCAAAGCTCGAAAGCGCATTGAGGGCGTGCCGCATCGGCGGCACGGTCACCAATCTCGACTTTCTGGCGCGTCTTGCCGCCGAGCCGGATTTTCGCGCCGGGCATCCCGATACCGGCCTCATCGACCGTTCCATCGATCAGCTCACGGCAACGAAGGCGCCAAGCGATGCGGCGCTGGCGCTGGCGGCGATCGTCTCCACCGGCGCCCTGCTGCCGGATGGATCTGCCGATCCGTGGTCGTCACTCGGCCATTGGCAGATCTGGGGCGACGCCAGCAGGAACGTCACGATCGAGCACGCAGGCGGCCGGGCGATTGTGACGCTCGCCGCCCGCGGCCGCGACCAGTTTGCGGTCCACACCGGAACGGCGGCTCTGCCTGTGGTGATCCTCGACCGGTTTACCGACGGCGCCCGCGCCGAGATCTCCGGAGCGCAGCATGAGTTCCGCTTCCTGCGCGAAGGCGAGCAGATCACCCTGTTCCTCAACGGTGACACTTACGTCCTGCGCCTGCCCGACGCGCTTGGCACTGGTCATTCCAGCGAGGTGGCCGACGACGAGGTGTCGGCGCCGATGCCCGGTATCGTCAAGCTCGTCCGGGTCCGCCCCGGTGATACGGTCGAAAAGGGGCAGGCGCTCGCCGTCATGGAAGCGATGAAGATGGAGCTTACGCTGTCCGCCTCGCGTGCCGGCGTGGTCGAGAGCGTACTGGTCAGTGAAGGCGAACAGGTGAGCGCCGGCGCCGTGCTGGTGATGCTCCAGCCGGAGAGCGCAGAATGAGCGGAGCGGTGCCTGAGCACGTGACGATCGTCGAAATGGCACCACGTGACGGGCTGCAGAATGAAAGCCGTATCGTTGCGACTGCCGACAAGATCCGCCTCGTCGATCTGCTATCCGACTGCGGCTATGAGCGGATCGAGGTGACGAGCTTCGTCAGCCCGAAATGGGTGCCGCAGATGGCCGACGCCGCCGAGGTGATGGCCGGCATTGTCAGGCGACCCGGTACGCGCTACGCCGTGCTGACTCCCAATATGCGCGGGCTTGAGGCAGCACTTGAAGCTGGCGCCGACGAGGTGGCGATCTTCGCCTCCGCTTCCGAAACCTTCTCGCAGAAGAACATCAATTGCTCGATCGCCGAAAGCATCGCGCGGTTTCGCCCGATTGCCGACGCCTGCCGTGAGCGCGGGCTTCTGCTGCGCGGCTATGTCAGTTGCGTGGTCGAATGCCCCTATGAGGGGGCGATCGCGCCGGCCAGTGCCGCCGATGTCGCCGGCCTGCTCGATGATCTCGGCTGCTATGAGATCAGTCTTGGCGACACGATCGGTCGCGGCAAACCGGAGGCGGTGGACGCGATGCTGGCTGCAGTGCTGGAGCGCATTCGGTCCGAGCGGCTTGCCGGACATTTCCATGATACGTGCGGCCGCGCGCTCGAAAATATCGCCGTGGCGCTCGACCGCGGTTTGCGGGTCTTCGATGCCTCGGCCGGCGGTCTCGGCGGATGTCCCTATGCGCCGGGAGCGGCCGGCAATGTCGACACGCTCGCCGTCAACGCCTTCGTCACCGGCAAGGGGTTCTCGACTGGCCTCGACACGGCGAAGCTCGAACAGGCCGCCGCTTTCGCGCGGACCTTGAGGACAAGATCATGACCCTCGAAACGATCCGGATCGCGACCGACGCACGCGGAGTCGCGCGGCTGACTTTGGCACTACCGCAGAAGCACAATGCGCTTTCGGCGAAGATGATCGGCGAACTTACCGAAGCCGCTCATTCGCTTTCGGACGATCGCTCGGTCCGGGCCGTCATACTGGAAGCCGAAGGCCGCAGCTTCTGCGCCGGCGGCGATCTCGGCTGGATGCGTGAGCAGTTCGATGCCGATCGGGCGACGCGGGTCGCCGAGGCGACGCGTCTGGCGATGATGTTCAAGGCGCTGAACGAGATCGCCAAGCCGGTGATCGGCCGCCTGCATGGCAACGCCTTTGGCGGCGGCGTCGGCCTCATGAGCATCTGCGATGCGGCCGTCGCTTCGGCCGACGCCAAATTTGGTTTGACGGAGACGCGTCTCGGCCTGATCCCGGCCACCATCAGCCCCTATGTCGTCGCCCGGATCGGCGAGGGCAAGGCGCGGCCGTTGTTCATGTCCGCCCGCCTGTTCGGCGCTGAGGAGGCGCGCGCCCTGGGGCTGGCCACGGTCGTTGCTGCGGCAGATGCCCTGGATGCGGCGGTCGAAGCGGAGATCGAGCCCTATCTGGCAGTGGCGCCCGAGGCGACCGGTCGGGCCAAACGGTTGGCCCGTTCGCTTGGACCACCGATCACCGGGGACACCATTGCCGCGACCATCGAGCAGCTTGCTGATTGCTGGGAATCCGACGAAGCCCGCGAAGGTGTCGGCGCTTTCTTTGACAAGCGCGAGCCATCCTGGCGGCAATAGGCTTTCCTTGAAATGGGCGCCTTTTGAGCTTATTTTGATTACGTGATGATCAAAAAGAGCTCGGATTCTGCCATGACTGTCAGTTTCAATGTTTCTGCCGCCCACTACGGCGAGAGCCACTCGTCCTTCCTCTCCGCGAGGCTGGTTTCCGATCGCCTCGGCGTGACGCTTGCGGAGCTAGCGAAGCTGATCGGGGTCGCGCGCAACACGCTGACGGCGAAATCCAGCGCCCGCAAGGTCGATGCGGCGTTGAGCAACGTCGTGCGCATCCTCGCCATGGCCGGCGAGATGGCGGGGGACGACAGCCGCGCCGTGATCTGGTTCAAGCACCAGCCGATCCCAGGCTGGGCCGGAAAGACGGCCTATGACCTTGTCGGCGAAGGCAAGGCCGACAAGGTGCTCGCCTATCTCGAAGCCGTACGTTCCGGTGTCTACGCCTGATGGCAGGAAGCGAGCCGGTGCGCCTGTGGCGCGCCTACGTCCCGCGCTGGGCGCATGCGCCGCTCTCGGGCGACGGTGCTTCGCGCTTTGGCGGACGGTGGAATCCCCTGGGTGTGCCGACAATCTATGCGGCCCGCGAACTCTCGACCGCCTGGGCCGAGTACAATCAGGGTTTCGTCCAGCATCCGGCGCTGATCGCGCAGCTTGAGCTGCGCTTCGCTCGGCTCGCCGACCTGACGGTTGTCGAAACGCTTGCCGCGCTTGATCTCACCGAGGAGATTCACCGCTGCGAATGGCGCGATGCGCTTGATCGCGGCCTCCTGCCGGAGACGCATCGCCTGCAGCGGGAGCTGAGCGATCGAGGCTTCGATGGCCTGATCTACCCGTCCTTCATGTCACCTGGCGGTACTTGCGTCGCACTCTGGCGCTGGAATTCAGGCGAGGGGGCAGAGTTGAAGGTGATTGATCCCGATGGGCGCTTGCCGAAAACGCCCGCCTCCTGGCTCTGAACCGACTTATTGAGAGTTCTTCCCGGGAGCCGTTCTTCTCCAGTCGTACTCTCAGAGCACCTTACCCGGATTGAGGATGCCGTTCGGGTCGAGCGCCAGCTTGATCCGGCGCATGAGATCGAGCTCCGCCGGACTGCGCGAATGGTCGAGGAATTCCCGCTTCAACGTGCCGATGCCGTGTTCGGCCGAGATCGAGCCGCGATAGCGCCGCACGATCTCGTAGACGATGCCATCGACGATGTGCGGCGTTTCCGCGTCGCTGTCCGGTTGCGAGAAGGCGATGTGCAGGTTGCTGTCGGCGACATGGCCGAAGAAGGAGACGTGGGCGGCCGGGAACCGCGCAGAAAGAGCCTTGCCGCAGTCCTCGGCGAAGCGCCCGATATCGCCGATCGGCAGGCTGACATCGAGATTGATGAGCGACGGCAGCAACTGGTCCATCGCGTGGCCCTCGCGGATGCTCCAGAACGAGCGGCTTTCCTTCTCCGACTGGGCAATCAGCGCGTCGCTGATAATGCCGGCTTCGAGCGCTTCGCCGAGAAGGGCCTCGAACGCATCGCGCTCGCTGTCGTCACCCAGGAGATCCTGTTCGACGATCACGGCGAAAGGCGGAATTTCATCAAAGAGCCTTTGCTTTTCCGCCTCTGCGTTGAAGCGGAAATAGTTCTGCCACATGGCCTCGAAGGCCGAGAGCCCCGGCAGGCGGCGCTGGCAATGTGTGAGAAAGGCAACCACATTATCAAAGCTGTCGAGGGCACAGAGCGCCGTCAGCCGGCCGGCTGGCAGTGGCCGCAGACGGAGGACCGCGCGGGTGATCACGCCGAGCGTTCCCTCGGAGCCGATGAAATACTGTCGGAGATCGTAGCCGGTGTTGTTCTTGATCATCTTGTTGAGCGACGAGATGACAGTCCCATCGGCCAGCACGACTTCGAGGCCGAGCACGTTGTCACGGGTGACGCCGTAGCGAAGCACACGGATGCCGCCGGCATTGGTGGCGAGATTGCCGCCGATCTGGCAGGAGCCGCGGGCACCGAGATCGATGGGCAACAGGAATCCGGCGTCTTCTGCAGCGCGTTGCGCAACCTCGAGCGGCGTGCCGGCGCGCACCGTCATGGTTCCTGCCTGCGGGTCGATCTCCTCGATGCCGGTAAAACGTTCGAGCGAAATCACCACCGCGTCGCTGCCGGCATTGGCGCCGCCGGCAAGCCCGGTCAGGCCGCCCTGGACGACGACTGCCCGGCCGTTCTCGTTGCAGAGGCGGAGGACTTCGGCGATCTCTTCGCTGCTTGTAGGTCGGATAACGGCCTTCGGCAGTTCGCGGCCGGTCAGGCTGGCGTCACTGCGATGGCGTTCGCCAATCTCTGTTCCTGTCAGGACGATATCGCCGAAGGCTTGTTTCAGGTCGTCGACGATCGTCATGCGCTTCTCTCCGTTTCCGAGGCCATTGTCGGCCGCGGGCGTCCCTGCTTAGCGCATATCGAAGCAAACCGAAATCGGCCGGCGAAGCTCAAGCGCGCTTCGCCGGCGTATGGTCGGTGATGAAGTCAAGTGCCCGTGCGGGCAAGTTCGAAGGCTACGGTTTCACCGGCTTCCTCGGCCGCCCGCTGCCCCACATCTATTTCTGCCTCTACAGCCTGCTCTCTGTTGTCTCTGAAGAGTTTCCACTTTGTCGGCCGGAAGGCGATGCGGCTGTGGTCGCCGGCGGCGGCGCGTTCGGGCGACAGCTCGATCTCGACATGCGGATGGTTGCGGCCAAGGTCGAGTTCGAGATGGCGGGTGCCGGCAACGCGGCGGCTGGCGGTGACGAGGCCGGCGAGACAGCCGCCGCAGCCGTCGATCAGCTCGATGTCGTGCGGGCGGAAGTGCAGATTGGCCGGCCCGTCCGGCTCGGCCGGAGCCCTGAGCCCGATCGGCCGGTCCTCGAACCAGATCTCGCCGTTCTGGAGCGTGACGGCGAGCGCGTTCGACTGGCCGATGAAGCCGAAGACGAAGGGCGAAACCGGATGGTCGTAGATCTCGTCGGGGGTGCCGACCTGTTCGATCGCGCCCTTGCTCATGACGACGACGCGGTCGGCCAGTTCCAGCGCCTCCTCCTGGTCGTGGGTGACGAAGATCGTCGTGTGGCCGGTGCGGTCATGGATCTCGCGCAGCCACTTGCGCAGTTCCTTGCGCACCTGGGCGTCGAGCGCGCCGAAGGGCTCGTCGAGCAGCAGCACGTTCGGCTCGACCGCCATGGCGCGGGCGAGCGCCACGCGCTGGCGCTGGCCGCCGGACAGCTGCGCCGGATAGCGTTTGTCGAGACCGGAGAGCTGCACCAGATCGAGCAGGTCGAGCGCCCGCTTGCGGATCTCGGCGGCCGGCGGCCGGCGATTGCCCGGGCGCACCTTGAGGCCGAAGGCGACGTTGTCGAGCACCGTCATGTGGCGGAACAGGGCATAGTGCTGGAAGACGAAGCCGATGTTGCGCTGCTGCACCGTCTTTTGCGAGGCATCCTCGTCGCCGAAGAAGATCGTGCCGCCGGTCGGGCTTTCGAGCCCGGCAACGAGACGCAGCAAGGTCGTCTTGCCGGAGCCGGAGGGGCCAAGCAGCGCGATCAGCTCGCCGGAGCGGATGTCGAGCGAGACGTCGTCGAGCGCCGGGAAGCGGCCGAATTCCTTGCGGATGTTGTGAACGCGCACGTCCATAGCGTTTGACCTTTCAATGCCTGCGGCTGGCGGCGATCTCGGCGCTGTAGCGGATCTCCAGCGCCGTCTTCAAAATCAGGGTGATCAGCGCCAGCAGCGCCAGCAACGCCGCCACCGCAAAGGCGGCGACGAAGTTGTATTCATTATAGAGGATTTCGACCTGCAACGGCATGGTGTTGGTCTCGCCGCGGATATGGCCGGAGACCACCGAGACGGCGCCGAACTCGCCCATGGCGCGGGCGTTGCAGAGCAGCACGCCGTAAAGCAGCCCCCATTTGATGTTCGGCAGCGTCACGAACCAGAAGGTCTGCCAGCCCGACGCCCCCAAGGACAGGGCTGCCTCCTCGTCGCTACTGCCCTGTTCCTGCATCAGCGGGATCAGCTCGCGGGCGACGAAGGGGAAGGTGACGAAGACGGTGGCGAGCACCAGACCGGGCACGGCAAACAGGATCTGGATGCCGTGGCTCTGCAGCCAGGGACCGATCAGGCTGTGCGAGCCGAACAACAGCACGAAGACGAGGCCGGAGATGACCGGCGAGACCGAGAACGGCAGGTCGATCAGCGTCGTCAGGAACGCCTTGCCCTTGAACTCGAACTTGGCGATCGCCCAGGCGGCGGCGACGCCGAAGACGAGGTTGAGCGGCACGGCGATGGCAGCGACGGTCAGCGTCAGGCGGATGGCCGAGAAGGTCTCGGTGTCCCCGAGCGCGGCAACGAACTCGGCCGGTCCCTTGCGCAGCGCCTCGGTGAAGACGGCGGCGAGCGGCAAAAGCAAAAACAGCGCGACGAAGACAAGCGCCGTGATCGTCAGGGTCAGCCGGGCAAAGCGGCTTTCCGAGGTGGCGGCAGCCAGCGCCGGCAAGGCCCGTTGCGGCCCGGATGCGGTCAGATCATGCGACATAGACATATCTCCGCCGGCTCCAGGCCTGGATCGAGTTGATGAGGAGCAGCATGGCGAAGGAGATCGCCAGCATCACCGCGGCAATGGCGGTGGCGGCAGCATAGTTAAACTCTTCAAGCCTGATGACGATCAGAAGCGGCGCGATCTCCGAGACATAAGGCAGGTTGCCGGCGATGAAGATCACCGAGCCGTATTCGCCGACGCCGCGGGCAAAGGCGAGCGCAAAGCCGGTGAGGCCGGCCGGCAGCAGTCCCGGCAACAATACCCGGCTGATCGTCTGGAAACGGCTGGCGCCAAGGGTGGCTGCGGCTTCTTCCACCTCCTTGTCGATCTCCTCCATGATCGGCTGCACGGTCCTGACAACAAACGGCAGGCCGACGAAGATCAGCGCGACGACGATGCCGGATGGCGTAAAGGCGATCTTGAGCCCGAGCGGCTCGATGAACTGGCCGATCCAGCCGTTGCCGGCATAAAGCGTCGTCAAGGCAATGCCGGCGACCGCGGTCGGCAGCGCGAACGGCAGGTCGACCATGGCGTCGATCACCCGTTTGCCGGGGAAACGATAGCGCACCAGCACCCAGGCGAGGATGACGCCGAAGACGAGGTTGATGATCGCGGCGAGAAACGCCGTGCCGAACGAGATCTTCAGGGCATTGAGCGTGCGCGGATCGAGCGCCAGCTCAAAGAACTTGGCCCAGCCGAGCCCGCTTGCCCGCCACACCAGCCCCGACAGCGGGATCAACACGATCAGCACCAGCCAACTCAGCGTGATCCCGAGCGACAGCCCAAAGCCAGGCAAAACACTCGGCTGGCGAAATCGCCAGGGCGCAGTCTTCGTCGCTTCCGTCAATGACACTACCTTTACAAAGCTCGCGAGACGTAGTGAACCGCGCTTCGTGCCAAGGGCCCGGCGCGGCGCAAAGCAAGACGCGCGGCCGGATTGTCCGGCCGCGCGTCCAAGGTCGGTCTTATTGGCCCGGCTTGTAAAGCTGGTCGAAGACGCCGCCGTCGCCGAAGAATTTCGGCTGGGCTTCCTTCCAACCGCCAAAATCTTCGATTGTGACGAGCTTCAGGTCGCCGAACCGCTTGATATCAGCCGGATCGGCCGCTGCCGGCTTGAACGGCCGGTAGTAATGCTTGGCCGCAATCTTCTGACCGGCATCGCTGTAGAGGTAGCCGAGATAGGCTTCCGCCACCTTGCGGGTGCCCTTGGCGTCGACGTTGCCGTCAACGAGCGCCACCGGCGGTTCGGCCTTGATCGAGATTGACGGCGTGACGATCTCGAATTTGTCGGGGCCGAGTTCCTCGAGCGACAGATAGGCTTCGTTTTCCCAGGCGAGCAGCACGTCGCCAAGGCCGCGCTGCACGAAGGTCGTCGTCGCGCCGCGCGCGCCGGTATCGAGCACCGGAACATGCTTGAAGAGTTCCGTCACATATTCCTGCGCCTTGGCGTCATCTCCGCCATTGGCAGCCCGGCCATAGGCCCAGGCAGCCAGGAAGTTCCAGCGCGCGCCGCCCGAAGTCTTCGGGTTCGGCGTGATCACCTGGATGTCCGGCTTCACCAGATCGCCCCAGTCCTTGACGCCCTTAGGGTTGCCCTTGCGCACCAGGAATACGATCGTCGATGTGTAAGGCGCGCTGTTGTTCTCGAACTTCGTCTTCCAGTCCGCCGGGATTTTGCCGGTTTCCTTGGCGATCGCGTCGATATCGGCTTCGAGCGCCAGCGTTACGACATCGGCCTGCAGGCCGTCGATGACGGAGCGGGCTTGCTTGCCCGAGCCGCCGTGCGACGTCTGGATCGTCACGGTTTCGCCAGTGTCGGCCTTCCACTTCTCAGCGAAGGCAGCGTTGAAGTCCTTATAGAGTTCACGTGTCGGATCGTAGGACACGTTCAAGATCGTCGTGTCGGCAAACGCAACACTCGCAGCTCCCAGCTGCAGGCCCCCGAGCACAATTGCCAGTCCCACCATTCCGGTAATTCGTCCAAAGACCATTTCGACCTCCATCGGTTACCAGATAAAACTATCAATTTTATCGACTGCTACAACGCAAACAGATGACCCCGAGGGCGGCAAACGGGAAATGTCCTATCGTTCTCGCCGCGTTTTCGGGAACGGTTTGCCTGCAACCGCCCAGTATGGCCGTGCCGGCCCGCCAAGGTCATTAGATGGAGGGCGCGATGCCGGTGTCCAGTGGACGCGCGTCGATTCTCCTTTCGATCGTTTGCCGGACCGATCCATCGATGAGCCTTCAGCCCTGCATTTCCGGCGAATGCGGGGCTCTCCAGGCGAGCACAGATTTCTGCAGAATAGGGTCTCTAAGGCGCGATTCTAAAGCACGCGGCCGCGGGCGACGATCGGCCAGGTGTCTTTCAGGGTGTCGCCCTCGATGATATGGACCGCATCGACCATGTTGGTCACGACGCAGGCGTGGTTGGGCACGATGCGGAGCTGATCACCGACCTTGAGGTTGATCGGCCCATCGGTGACGAGGCGGCCGTGTTCCTCCGAGAGTTGGTCGATGCGGATGTCGTCGCGGCCGAGCACGTGACCATAGCCTGTCAGTCCCAGCAGATCCGAGGTCAACACCTTACTGCCGGCATCGATGATCGCGCGGGTTTCGGATGGGACGGAGACGACGGTCGCAAGCACGGTCAGCGCGCAATCGTCCCAGCTGGCGACACCGCGCGAAACCAGGGAGCGGTCGTTGTAGATATAGGTGCCCGGCCGATACTCGCTGGCAACCGGCGCACCGGCGGCATGCATCATGCTCGGCGTGCCGCCTGAGGTGATCACCGGCACCGCGTTGCCGTCGGCTTCGATCAGGCTTTTTGCTTCGCTCATGAAGGCCTGGACCTTTGCCTCGCCGTTGACGGGCGGATAGGTCATCAGTCCACCGAAGACGAGCCCTTGGGCATCGGCGATCCGCCGCGCCAGCCGGGCCGCCGCCTCGGGAGCTCCAACGCCACAACGATCGGCGCCGGTGTTGCATTCGACGAAGACTCGAAGCGGCTTGTCCTTGCCGGCGAAATAGCCCGCAAGCCCGTCGATGACGGTCTCGCTGTCGGCGACGACGGCAAGCGCGACGCGGCCATTGAGCCGCTCCAGCCGTGCCATCTTGGCCTCGCCGAGAATGTTGTAGGTGATCAGCACATCCTGGATCCGGTCGCTGCCCTCGACCATTGCTTCGGCTTCGGTCACCTTCTGGCAGGTGATGCCAACGGCGCCGGCCTCAAGCTGAAGCTCGGCCATCTGCGGCAGCTTGTGCGTCTTGATGTGCGGGCGCACGCGAATGCCATGTTCATCGGCATAGGCCTGGAAGCGCTCGATATTGCGCTTGGCAATTTCGAGGTCGACGAGAACGGCCGGCGTTTCGATCGGCAGGGGCATCGCGGTCACTTCCTCTTCTCGCGCGGGACAACGTGTGATGAACGATTCTCACAAGAAGGAAAAGGCGTTGCCAAAGCAATCCCGGTCGTCGCCCGCAGGCACCCTCAGTCTTTCGCCAGCGATCGGCCGGTGTCGGGATCGAAGAGATGAAGGGCATCCGCCTCGATCGTGAAGGCGCGCTCTTCGCCCGACAGAACCGCACTGCGCGGTGGCAGGCAGGCGGTGATGCGCTGGTCGCCGATCCGCGCCGTGGTGACGAGTTCGGGACCGGTCAATTCGACCACCTCGACGCGTGCCTTGAACTGCGGCACCGGCTCGTCACCAGCGGCAAGTCGCAGCGCTTCCGGGCGAATACCAGCCTTGACGCGCTGGCCATCGGAGACAACGTTGCGGAGGCGTGCCGGCAGGGCGATCGCCTGGCCGTCGCCGGCGATTTTCAACCGACCTTCCACAACGGTCGCATCCAAGATGTTCATCGGCGGCGAGCCGACGAAGCCGGCGACATAGAGCGTGGCCGGGCGGTCGTAGATCTCTTCCGGCGTGCCGAGTTGCTCGATCCGCCCGTCACGCATCACCGCGATGCGGGTCGCGAGCGTCATCGCCTCGATCTGGTCGTGGGTGACGTAGACGATCGTGGTCTTCAGCATCTGGTGCAGGCGCTTGAGCTCGGTGCGCATCTCCATGCGCAGCTTGGCGTCGAGGTTGGAGAGCGGCTCGTCGAAGAGGAACACCTGCGGATTGCGCACCAGCGCCCGGCCGATGGCGACGCGCTGGCGCTGGCCGCCCGAGAGCTGGCTCGGCTTGCGGTCGAGCAGGTTCTCGATTTGCAACAGCTTTGCCGTCTCCGCCACCGCCTTTTCGCGCTCGGCCGAGGGGACCTTGCGCATTTCAAGGCCAAAGCCGATGTTCCTTGCAACGCTCATGTTCGGGTAGAGCGCATAGGACTGGAACACCATGGCGATGTCGCGATCCTTCGGATGCGCGCCGAGAATGGATCGGTCGCCGATGCGGATATCGCCGCCGCTCGGCTCCGCAAGCCCGGCGATGATGTTGAGCAGGGTCGACTTGCCGCAGCCGGAGGAGCCGAGCAGCACCAGGAACTCGCCGCTCTCGAGATCGATGTCGATGCCCTTCAGCGTCTCGACCTCGCCATAGCGCTTGTGAATGTTCTGAATGGCGAGTGCGCTCATGCGCCGGTCTCCTGAAGGTAGGACGAAAGCGGTTTGCCGTAGCTGCGCGGCAGGGTGGAAATCGCCTCCGAGGCGATGGCGACGCCGGTGCGAAGACAGGCCTCCAGAGGCATCTCGGCGGCAAGGGCTGCCAGGAACCCGGCATTGAAGACGTCGCCGGCGCCGATGGTATCGACCACAGTAACCGCTGGGGCGGCGGCCGATGAAAGACGGCCTTGCGCATCGATAGCGATCGCGCCATGGGGACCACGCTTGACGACGACGATTGCGCCTTCGGGCATGTGGTTCCTGAGCTCGTGGGCTGCCTCGGTCGGGTCGGAGAGGCCCGTCAGCGTGGTCGTTTCAACCTCGTTGAACAGTGCGAGCCGGCAACGCTTGAGCCAGCCCACGGTCGCCGCGCAGTTCGTTTGCGTCCAGCCGTCGAGCGGCCAGCCGGTGTCGAGCGCGACAGCGATGTCGTGGGCATCGGCCCAGTCGAAGAAGCGGTCATAGTCCGATGTCAGCGCATCGGTCAGGAAGGCACCGGTCAACAGCGCATAACCACCGCGGAGCTTCTCGCCGTTGAGCATGGTGCGGACTTCGTCGAAGCTGAGCAGCGGCAGATGCCCACGCGTCGTGAAGAAGGTGCGCTCGCCGTCGGGATGGGTGATGCCGACGGAAAGCGTGGTCCCGACATTTTCGACCGGCCAGGACTTGGACCGCGCGGGAAAAGCCTCTTTCAACCAGGTGCCGAACTGATCGTTGCCGACATTGGCGGCGATCGCGTAGTCGACGCCGAGGGAATCCCAGGCGAGCGCGCTGTTGCCGGCGCAGCCGCCGACACGCAGCTCGTCGTGGTCGACGATGATTTCGGTTCCGGCTTTGGGCCAGGGGGCCGCCGGCCCGAGGATGAGATCGACATTGGCATTGCCGACCACGGCAAGAGGACGCATCGTTTATTCGCTCCGGGTGATCTTGGTCGAGCGCACGGGAGTGCCGGCATTCTCGACACGCGACGCCGCAAAGGCGATCATGAAGGACTGGGCGACGGGCAGCATGGCGAAGATCGCCGCCATGCCCGCGGCCGGCGCAAAGGGAATGGTGGTGACGCCTTCGATGGGCGCCTCGCCGGAGGCATCGAAGACGATGACCGGCGAGCCGGCTTCGGCGGCGGAAAGCGCCATGGCTTCTACAAGGCCGGCGGTCGGATCTGTCGCGCGGAAGAGCACAACACCGACGGATGGACCGAGCATTTCCATCGGGCCGTGGCGAAGCTGGCCGCCTTCAAGCGAGAAGCAGGGCAGGCGGGAAAGCTCGGTCAGGCCGAGGCCGATCGCTTCGGCGAGGCCTTGCAGCCGGCGGCCCGAAGTTACAACGGATCGGACGCTGTGCAGGGCTTCGAGTGCCGCCGACGTATCGGGCGATTGCGGGTTTTCCAATGCGTGAAGGGCATCGGCCGGATCATCAGCGAGGGCGGCGAGAATGGCGAGGTGCAGGGCGAAGCTGATGGTCAGGCTGCGGGTGGCGGCAAAGGCCTTTTCGGTTCCGCCAACGCCGACCAGAGAAGGCGCATTGCTGGCGAGGAAGGAACCGCCTTCAAGCGTCAGTCCGAAGGTGTGCGGCGTTGCGCCATTGGTTTCGCTGAACCAGCGCAGCACCTCGGCGCTTTCGCCGGACTGCGAGGTGATGAGGATCGTCTTGCCTTCGATGACAAGCGGCTGGCCGAGTTGTTCCGAGAGCGGCAGGGCAATGGCGTCGATGCCATGGGCGCGGTAGAGCGGCTCGACGGCGCGACCGACGGCATGCGAGCCGCCCATGCCGAGCAGCAGCAGCTTGCCGGTAGACTTCAGTGAGGCAGCGACACTGGCCGCCATCGCTGTCGCCTGGTGCACGGAGGCGATGGCGTCGGAGGCCTGACGCGCCATTTCGCGATCGATCGCGACGAGCCCGGCGGGGCGTTCCGAATTGGTCATAGCCGTCATCCTTTGACGCCGCCGCTGGTGAGCCCGGAAATGAGGGCACGCTGCATGACGAGACCGATCAACACCGGGGGCAGGGCGGCCAGCACCCCGGCTGTGGCGATCAGCCCGTAATCGGAGACACGGCCGCCGGCGAGATCGGAAATGGCAACCGTGAGGGTCTTGGCGCGCAGATCCGACGTGAAGAGCAGCGCGTAGAAGAATTCGTCCCAGGCGAGCAGGAAGGCAAAGAGCGCCGACGTCGCCATGACGGGTGCCGCGAGCGGCAGGGTGATGAGCCGGAGGATCTGGTCGAGACGGGCGCCGTCGATCATCGCGGCACTCTCGATTTCCTTCGGGATGGAATCGAAGCCGGATTTCAGCAGCCAGGTGGTGAAGGGCGCCAGAATGGTGAGATAAACAAGCGCGAGGCCGAAGACCGAGTTCAGAAGGCCGAGATAGGCAAGCCCCATATAGAGCGGCACGGCAAGCGCTACTGGCGGCAGCATGTAGGTGGCGATGACCGCATAGAGCGACCAGGAAACGTTGGATGTGCGCGATACCGCCCAGGCGGCGGGAATGGCGACCGCGATCGCCGCCAGCGTCGCCATCCCGGCAACCTTCAGGCTGTTGAAGAGCGAGGCAGTAAAGGCAGCGCCGGTGCTGTTTTCGATCGTGGACAACAGCAGGCGGTAGCGCGACAGATCGATCTCGTTGGGCCACCAGTTGAGCGGCTTTGTCGAGAGGTCGGCGGCCGACGAAATGCTCATGACGAAGAGCCAGAGAATGGGGGCCAGGATGATGGCTGCCAGCAGCAGAGCCGCAGCATAGACGAAGGCGGTGAAAACCGGGTTCTGGCGTTCCATCAGGATGCTCCTGCGGCTTTGCGCACCATTGCTGCATAGGCGACGGCGAGCACGGTTACGAGCAGCGTGACGATCAGCGCCAGCGAGGCGCCCGATCCGGCACGCTGGAAGGAGAACGCTTCCTGGTAGACGAGGATCGACAGCGTGCGTGTGCTGTTTGCCGGGCCGCCGCGGGTCATCACCCAGATCAGGTCGAACACCTTGAACGCCTCGATCGTGCGCAGCACCAGTGCCACCAGCAGGGGACCCGCCAGATAGGGCATGATGACATAGCGAAAGCGATTGAGCGGACCCGCGCCATCGACGAGCGAGGCGGCGGTGATGTCACGCGGCACGGCCTGGAGTGCCGCAAGCGCGATCAGCGCAACCAGCGGAAAGTTCTTCCAGCAGTCGGCGATGATCAGCGCCGTCAGCGCCGAGCCGGGTTCGCCGAGCCAGGAGCGGTAGCTGTCGATCAGGCCGATTTGCGTCAAGGCGGCGTTGAGCGCGCCATATTCCGGATTGTAGATCAACCGCCAGAGCGTGGCGTTGACCACCGTCGGCAAAGCCCAGGGCAGGATCATCAAGGCTCTGAGAGCCGTGCGCCCGCGAAATTGTTGATTGAGCAGCAGGGCTGCGAGCACCCCGAGCACCATTTCAGCGGTGACCGAGACGACGGCGAACCAGGTCGTCGTCACGAAGGCGCGCAGGAAGTTCGAGCCGCCGAGCATCTTGGCATAGTTGGCGAGGCCGACGAACGTGCCTTCCGTGCCGACGAGCCTGGCGTCGGTGAAGGAAAGCCTGACCGTATCGATCAACGGCCAGCCGATGACGGCGATCATGACCACCAGCAGCGGCAGCATGAGCAGCCATGCGCGCGTTGTTATCCAGGTGCCGGACATAAGATGGAAACCTTCTCGGGCCTAGGGAGCCCCGTCATGCTATCGCATATTGCCCCGGATCGTCATCGACCCAAGCGAATGATGCACCAAATCAAAGTGTTAAAGCGCGTGGATGCCAGCGCTACCGCATAATTCCCGCGGTCCCCGGGCGGTTACCCGCCCGGGGCTTGGGAGGGCGGCTCAGAGGCCGCTGTTTTCGGCCGCCGTCTTCAAGGCGTCCTCAGGCGAAGCCTGGCCGAGCAGTGCTTCCTGGATCGCCTGCTGAAGCGCAGTCGAAAGTTCCTGGTATTTCGGTGTCGTCGGACGCGGATACATGGCCGCGAGGCCGAGCTTGGCGGCGCCGATCAGCTCTTCCTGGCCCTTGGTGACGCTGGCATCTTCGTAGGAAGAGGCCCAGATCGGCAGGCTGAGCTTGGCGTAGGCATTCTGCGTCTGCTGCGAGGTCATGTAGACGATGTACTTCCAGGCCTCGTCCGGGTTCTTGCTGGTCGAGGTGATGCCAAGACCCATCGAGCCGTTGACGGCGGAGACTTCGCTCTTGCCGGCAACGCCCGGCGCCGGCACGACGCCGACCTTGCCTGCAACCTTGCTTTCCTTCGGATCGTTGGCGAGGTTGTACATATAGGTCCAGTTGAGAGCGAAAGCGGCTTCGCCGTTCTGGAACACCTTGCGGACATCCTCCTCCAGAAACTCCTTGGAGTTGGGATTGGTGAGGCCCGAAGAGTAGCTCGCCACCATGTAGTTGAGCGCGTCGAGGCCGCCACCGGACGCGAAGGCCGGCTTACCGCCGTCAATGAACTTGCCGCCGTAGGCGCTGACGAGCGTGGTATAGTCGCAGATCGCGGCTTCGGCCTGCGACCAGCTCCAGGCGATCGGGGTCGCGAGCAGACCCTTGTCCTTGATCACCTTGGCCTGTTCGGCAAGCTCGTCCCAGGTCTTCGGCGGCGCCTTGATGCCGGCCTTCTCCAGGATTTCCTTGTTGTAGAACAGGTATTTGGTGTCGAGGATCCAGGGCATGCCATAGCGCTTGCCGTCATATTCGACGGTCGTCCAGGCGCCGGGCAGCACGCCGGATTTCATCTCGCCTGTGATGCGGTCGGTCACATCGACGAGCACTTTGTTGCTTGCATATTCGGCCGGCCAGATCACGTCGAAGAGCACGACGTCGTAGCCGCCGCCGGAACCCTGCGCCAGCACGGTCTTGTCGTGCAGGCCCTCATAGGGCACGAATTCGAGATTAACCTTCATGTCCGGGTTGGCCTTGGTGAAGGCCTCGGTCATGGCGCGCACATCCGCCTCGCTATAGGCGGCCTGGGCCATGAAGAGGGCGTTGAGCGTCGTTTCCGCATGCGCGTGGCCGACGAAGGAGACGCCGGCGAGGGTCGCGCAAAGCAAGGTGGTTCTTATCGATTTCAACATGATTTCCTCCAGTAACTTGAGCGTTTCAGCCTTCTTCGGCGCGCCTCTGCGATGCGCCGTATGCGAGAAGTCCGTCCGTTTCCGAGCGGCCGTCGACATATCCATCGGAGCGCCCGCAGCGGTGCTTGCCGCTGCTTTCGTTCCCCCGGAGCTCTTTTGGGCTCCTATTAAGTCAATTGTCTTGACTTATTTTTTGTTCAATATTCTAACAGTGTCAAGAGGGGTTTTTTGGATGAACGATATGCGCCTGATCCGGGCGAAGAGCGGCACCAACCAGGAGGGGACGAGCGCACACAACCGGCGCGTCATGATCGACGCGCTGCGGCTGAACGGTCAATTGTCCCGGGCGGACCTTGCCCGCGCGACGGCGCTCACGAAGCAGACGGTCTCCAACATCATCGAAGACCTGGAGCGGGACGGGCTGGTCGAATCGCTCGAGGCGGTGCGCAACGGCCGCGGGCAACCTTCGACGCCCTATCGCCTGGTGCCGGAGGGTGCTTTCGCGATCGGCCTGCAAATTGACAGGCATGTGACGCGGACCATCGCTGTCGATCTCGTCGGCCGGGTGCTCGCCCGTGGCGAGGCCAACCTGCCGGTCGGTGGGCCGGCGACAGGCGTGCGGACGATCCTCGAACTGATCGAGAAGACCCGCCGTGATCTCACGGAGATCGCGCCGCAATCGGAGGATCGCCTCGTCGGCCTTGGGGCGGCGATGCCCGGGCCCTTCGGTATCGAAGCCGACGACGACGATACCTGGATGATGGCGGCGTGGCAGAATTTTCCGTTGCTGGAGACGCTTGCGACCGGCACGGGGCTCGATGTCGGCTTGCAGAACGACGCGGCCGCGGCCGCTACTGCCGAGCGCATGGTTGGCGCTGCGCACGGTGTCGACCATGCCATCTGCATCTATCTCGGCTATGGCCTTGGCGCCGGGCTGATCCTCAACGGCGAGCTCTACCGCGGCGCCAATGGCAATGCCGGCGAGATCGGCATGATCCTCAGCCTGCCGCGTGGCGCATCGCTGGACGAACGCACGCCGCTCGAACATCGCGCTTCGATCGCCTCGCTCTGCAGGCTGCTCGACCTCGATCCCGCCGATCCTGAGCTTTACGCCCATATCGATGCGATTGCCGCCGGCCCGGACGAGCGGGTGCGGCGCTGGCTCGATGCGGCGGTCTTTGAACTACGCGCCGCCGTTCAGGCGCTCGAAACGATCTTCGACCCGCAGACGGTGATCCTGTGCGGTGGGCTTCCGCCGGGGCTCGCGCGCCTGTTGGTCGAGGCGATGATGCCGCTGCTCCCCTCGATCGCCGATCGGCGAGACCGCAGTCTCCCGCGATTGCAGATCGGTTTCACCGATCCCTGGGCGGTGGCGATCGGTGCGGCGGCAGAGCCGATCAGCCGCACGTTCGATCCGCGCTTCTCCGCGATCTTGAAAACACGAGAGCACGCCACGGTGTAATGGCGCGACCGTCAGGTTCTGGGCTCGTCCAGACGGGCAAGTTCAGCATATCCGGCGGCCAGAAAATCGAGCAGGGCGCGCACCGAAGGAAGCAAACCCCGGCGTGAGGGAAAGACCGCGTGAATGATGCCGGCCCTCGGCGCCCAGTCGGGCAGCACATCGACAAGCGTGCCATCCTTCAGGTCTTGCCGTATCACCATCTCCGGCAGTTGGCAGATGCCGACACCGCGCAGGGCGGCAAGCCGCAACGTCACCATGTCTTCGGTGGCGAGCCGCGGCCGATGGCGCACGATTGCGGTTGCGCCGCCGGGGCCCTCCAGCCGCCAGTCGTGCTCCGGGCGATCAGGGTTCCAGGCAAGGCTTGGGAAGGCGGCGAGGTCGGCCGCCATCAACGGCTTGCCGATGGACGCGAGCAGCCCCGGGCTGGCGACGAGCCGCTGCCGGCTCTCGGCAAAACGTTTGACGACAAGATCGCTTTCTTCGAGTGGCGGAAAGCGGACGCGGACGGCGATGTCGATGCCTTCGCGTAGCACGTCGGCGCGCCGGTTGGTGCTTTCGAGCACGACCTCGACCTTCGGGCATTCTGCCATGAACCGGGCGATCATTTCTGCGACCTGGAAATAGACCACAGAAGAGGGGCAACTGACATGGACCACGCCCTGTGGCTCGGATCGCATGCGCTCGATCATCTCCTGCGCCGCTTCGGCTTCCACCAGCATGGCGACGCAATGGCGGTAATATTCCCTCCCGATCTCGGTGATGACGAAATGACGCGTCGAGCGCTGCACCAGCCGCACCCCGAGCCGCTCTTCCAGAAGGCCGATGCGGCGGCTCAAACGTGAGCGCGGCATGTTCAACTTTCGGGCGGCAGCGGCAAAACCGTTCTGCTCGACCACGTCGACGAATAGCTTGAGATCGTTCAGGTCCTGCATGGGGAATTGTCCTATTTTCAGGACATTATAGCTCGATATGGCCGTCTACTGCTAGGTTTGGTGCAGGGATATCTTCTCCTCAACGCCAACCACCATGGATGGGGTGGTTGCTCAACCGAAAAGGAGCAAGACCATGACACCTGCAAACTTCAACGGACAGCGCCCGGTCATCGACCCCGATGACGCCGTGATGCTTCTGATCGACCACCAGAGCGGCCTGTTCCAGACCGTCAACGACATGCCGATGCCGAAGCTGCGCGCCCATGCGGCGGCACTCGCCAGCATGGCGACGCTGACCAAGATGCCCGTCATCACCACGGCCTCCGTGCCGCAGGGCCCGAACGGCCCGCTGATCCCGGAAATCCATGCCAATGCGCCGCATGCCAAGTACGTCGCCCGTCGCGGCGAGATCAATGCCTGGGACAACCCGGATTTCGTCGCCGCGGTGAAGGAAACCGGCCGCAAGACCCTGATCATCGCCGGCACGATCACCAGCGTCTGCATGGCCTTCCCGGCAATCAGCGCCGTCCATGATGGCTACAAGGTCTTCGTAGTTGTCGATGCTTCGGGCACCTATTCGAAGATGGCTGAGGAGATCACCCTTGCCCGTGTCGTCCAGGCCGGCGTGGTGCCGATGGATACCGCAGCAGTCGCCTCCGAGCTGCAGCGCACATGGCACCGTGACGATGCCCAGCAATGGGCGGAGATCTACACCAAGATTTTTCCGGAATATCAGTTGCTGATCGAGAGCTACCTGAAGGCGCAGCAGGTCGAAAAGGACCAGGAACAATTGGACTCGCAGCGCGGCTAAGAACGCAGGCAAGCCGTGAAACCGGTTTGCAAGCACCCACGGCAGACTGTCTGCCGTGGGTGCTTGGCTTTATCGGTCAGTGCCGGTCGAGTTCCAGGATGGTCTGGAACAGAACCTCTGCGCCACGGGCGCACTCTTCGGGCGCGGTGTATTCCGCTTCGTTGTGCGACAGCCCGTCCTTGGAAGGCACGAAGATCATTGCGGTCGGCATGATCGTCGCGATATGCGCCGCATCATGCCCGGCACCGGAAACGACGTCCGTGGCCGAATAGCCGAGCGCTTCCGCGCTGTTGCGGACGGCATCCACGATCGATGGATCGAAGACGACCGGCGCTTTAGACCAGATGCGCTTCAGTTCGGCGCGGGCGCCGGCCTTGCGAACCGCCTCCTGCAACGCACCTTCCATCTGGTCGAGGCCGGCCTCGGACGGATGGCGCATGTCGATCTGGAGTCGAACAGAACCCGGCACGACATTGCGCGAATTGGGGCCTACCTCGACGAAGCCGACGGTGCCGACACCGGGAGGGTTCTCTCGGGCGATGTCGCGCACGGCGAGCACGATTTCGGCCGCGGCGACAAGCGCATCGTCGCGCTGCGCCATCGGCGTGCTGCCGGCATGCGCCTCGGTGCCGGTGACAGTGATATCGAACCAGCGCAGCCCCTGGATGCCGGTGACGATGCCGATCTCGGTTGCGGAGGCTTCCAGCAGCGGTCCCTGCTCGATATGCAGCTCGACGTAAGCCGCGAAGGCCGCCGGCTCGACCCATGCTTCACCGCGATAGCCGATGGTATCGAGCGCCGCACCGATCGTGACGCTGTCTCGGTCGGTGAGCGCGCGCGCCGCATCGAGCGAAAGCGCGCCGGCAAAGACGCCTGATCCCATCATTGCAGGAGAAAAACGCGACCCTTCCTCGTTCGTCCAGTTGACGACCGTCAGCGGATGGCGGAGCACGGTGGATGTTTCCTTGAGGGTGCGCAGCACCTCAAGGCCGGCAAGCACGCCGAGAATGCCGTCGAACCGGCCGCCCTGCGGCTGCGTGTCGAGATGGCTGCCGACGGCGATCGCCGGCAGCGACATGTCTTCGCCGGCATAAGTCGCGAAGATGTTGCCGATGCCGTCGACTTCGACCGTGCAGCCGAGCGTCCGGCACGCGGCGACGAACCAATCGCGGACCTCACGGTCCTCCTCAGTCAGCGTCAGGCGGGTGACCCCGCCTTTATCGGCGGCGCCGAAGCGTGCGGTCGCGACGATGTCGTTCCACAGCCGGTCGCCGTTTGTAACCGGCGTGTTGATGCGCTTGGGCTCAGTGCGCAAGGCTTCGGCGCTCATTTCGGCTGCTCCGGTGCGTCCTTGTTCAGCTTGTAGCGGAAGTCGCAATGGGAGGCACCCTGCATCACCGTCTGGGTGCGCTCCAGCGTGATGCGCGGATCGTAGCCGGTACAGAAGACGCCGTCGCGGTTGCAGGAAAGCAGGTGCCCGATATGGCCGAGCCCCATCTCGCGATAGGTTTCGGCGTAGCGACAGCGCTTCACATTGTAGTGGAATTCCTCATCCGTCGCCTTGGTCACCTCGATGACAAGCGCGTCGTCCTGCGTCCAGAGGTCCTGCAGTTCCTGGAAGGTGCGCAGGTTGGTGCCGCCAGGCGTCTTTGCCGCAAAGGTCCTGCCGGCTTCGATCGCGGCCTTGGTGATCGCCTTGTCGAGGATTGCTTGCGCGCGCTCCTCGCCGATCTCCTCGCGCATCGCCTCATAGATCGGCGCGATGATGCCGGCCTCGATGCGGCGGCGCGCGAGTATGCCGATCTCGCCATCCATTGCCGCCCGCGAGGTGGTTTCGGTGTTTTCTTTGTCCGTCTTTTCCATGGAATGCCTCCCTGTCTGCCACAGGGCAGAACAACGGCGGCAGGATACTACGTGGGCAATGCCTCTGTGTTGCAAATCTGTGCCGGAGGTATTTCGCGTCGTGCAAAAATTTTGCGCTATTCCGCGATTATGCAGGAATCAATCTTAGCCCGACCGATGCCACGCGAACTGCAGTCGCGTGGGGGCCCGGATTCGGCTGTGCGCAATCAGCGCTCGCTGCTCGAAACGAACCAGCGGTAATAGGGATTGTCCGGCTCCACGCGCATCAGCAGTTCCATGTCACGCGCCCATTCGTCGCGATAGCCGGCATAGGCGTTGAGCGAAGCCTGATAGAACAGCATTAGCCGGTTGTGGGCGTCCGCTACGGATTTCTTGAACGCCACGTCCGCTCCGACGAGCGGTGCCTTGCTGCGCAGGCCGACCACGGCTGGGAGTGTGCGCTGCAACTCGCCGGGACGAACCCAGCTTGCATATTCGATCCGCGGCTGGTCGTCGGTGGCAGGCTGCGCCGATCCGGCGTAACGATCAAGTCCGGCGCGGTCGGTCATCCAGGTCGCGAGCAGGTCGGCTGCACCACCTATGCCGACTTCCTTGAACGCCGCGGCGACGGACGGGTCGGCCATGCGCTTGGCAATGCGCGCGACGTCGAGTGCCTGTGGTTCGACGGAGCCGATGAGCAGCATCTCGTGCAGCTCGGTCGACCAGAGCGAGGCATGCGGGAAACTGTCGAGGAAACTGCGCACGAGCGCGCGCGTGTCCTCGTCGTTCTGTGTGGCGATCGGCAGCCATTGCGCAACAAGACCGTTTGGAGCGAGGCGTTGGCGGGCCAGCCGGTAGAAATCGGACGAATAGAGATTGACCACGCCAGCGGCCGACGGCGGCGGTGGTTCCAGCGTGATGAGATCGTAGCGCTCCGCGCTGCGCATCAGCTCGCGGCGACCGTCTGCAACGCGCACTTCGAGGCGGCTATCCCCTGCCGCGTTGAAATTGCCGGCAAACAAGGTCGAGGCGCGGGCGACCGACGGCAGCAGTTCGGCAGCGACGCGTCGGTCGAGCCCAGGATAGGCAAGCAATGAGCCGGCGGTAATGCCGGTGCCAAGCCCGATGACGAGCGCCGATTTCGGCTCGCCCTTGTGGATCATGAGCGGCAAGAGCGCCTGCAGCCGCATGTAGCGCAGCGACGGCATGGCGTCGCCGGTGTTGGACACGCCTTGGATATAGAGGCGGCGGAAGCGCCGGTCCGGCTGGCCCTGTTCGATGACTGCGACGGTGGCACCGAGGCCCTCCTCATAGGAGACGATCGTGCCGTTGCCGCGCGAGAGATTGAGCAAGGTGGCCAGCCGGTCCGATGGTGCCATCACGGCGATCAGCACGGTGACGACGCCGAGCGCTGGCGCCGCAAGGCGCCAACCCTTCCAGCCGGTTGCCCCGCGGCTGGCTGCGATGACGCCGATGATGGCTGCAGCGACGGCGAGAACGGCGAAGCTTCTGACGATACCGAACGACGGAATTAGCACGAAGCCGGTCAGAAGCGTGCCGGCGATGCCGCCGAGTGTGTTGAACGCCAGAACGCGCCCGGTGTCGCGACCGACATGATGAGGATCGACCGCGAGCCGCAGGGCGACCGGGAAGGCGGCGCCGAGGATCAGCGTCGGGACGAAGACGATCGTGAGCGCCGCGACGAGGAAGCGTGCGCACATGCCGGCAAAGATGCTGCCAGTGATACCGGCGATGGCTGCTTCCGCGCTGGCCTGCAACGCCGTCAGCCAGGGGCCGAGCAGGGCAAGCTCGGCCAGCGCCACGAGGCCGGCCAGCGTGATGAGCAGGCCGAAGGCACTCCAGGGATCCGACAGGCGGTCGGTCCGGCGCGCAAAGAGTGCGGCGCCGAGCGCCAGCCCGGCGAGATAGGTGGCCAGCACCACGGAAAAGGCAAAGGAACGGGTGGAGATGAATTGCACGATCGCCTGCGACCAGGCGACCTCATAGCCGAGGGCGATGCCGCCGGCGATCGCGTAGAGGAGCAGCGCCAACCTTGAACCAGCGGTGCCCTGCGCCGGTATCGGCATATCAGCTTGCGCGTCTTCGCGAATCGCGGTCGTGCTTAGCGATAGCGCGATCGCCGCGGCGCCAAGCCCGAGGCCGGCGGCGGCAAGGCCGCTTGCCTGCACGCCGAGAGTGGGGATGAGAACGAAGGAGACCGCAAGGCAGCCGAAGATGGCGCCGAGCGTGTTGGCGGCATAGAGCCGGCCGCCCTTTGCGCCGACGCCTCTCGGCGCCCCTTTGAGCGCTCGCAACAGCAAGGGGAGGGTGCCGCCCATCAGGAAGGCGGGTGTAGCGACGATCAGGATCAGCAGGGCCCAGGCGGCGAATGCTGTGGTGTCCTCGATTGCGACGAAGAGCGGCGCGATCTGGGAAAGGATGAGGGTGACGCCGGCGCCGAGCACGGCCACACCGGTTTCGAGCAGGGCATAGAGGCGGAGCGGCTGTCGGGAGCGGTCGCCAATGCGCCCGAGGGCGAAGCTGCCGAGCGCCAGGCCGAGAAAGAAGGCGCTGACCCCGGTGCTGACCGCATGGACATCAATACCGGTGATGAGCGAGAGCTGCTTGATCCAGAGAACCTGGAAAACCAGCGCCGCGGTGCCGGAGAGGAAGAGCATGAAGGCGGCGATTGCCGGCGCGACGTGTGCCCGCGGTCTCGCCAAAGGGTCTTCAATCGACTCCTCGTAGGCGATCGTTCGAGCGGGCTGAATGTTCTTCGTCATCGCGGCACGCCATTTTGCGCGGGGCGCCGCCTTCTCGAGAGCGTTATTGTGCCGGCTGGGTCTTCGCCAGGATCTCGTCGATCTTCTGGTGCACGCTTTCTTCGATCTGGTCGACCGAGAAGCTTGCCGGCGTCTGGCTTGGCGGATACGCGACGAAGGTTTCGAGGAATGCCGCCGATTTCCCCACCGCTTCGGCGAAGAGATAAGCGTTCTTCGTCCGCCAGTCGTTGTACTGATCGGAGACGGTATCGGCTCGCTCGTAAGGGTCCATGCGCAGGTTGAAGATCTTCGGAACGCGCAGGCAGGTGAACGGATCCTGCCAGACGTCGAAGCCACCGGGTTTGCGCATTTCGCAGAAGACGGCTTTCCAATTGTCCCAGCGCATGCCGACGAGCTTGGCGTCGTCATTGAAGTAATAGAACTCGTTGCGTGCGCTCTTCGGCTGTTCACCGGTGAGATAGGGCAACTGGTTGTATCCGTCGAGATGCACCTTGAAGGTCTTGCCGCCGAGGTCGGCGCCCTTCAAGAGGCGCTCCTTGATGTCCTTGTCACCGGCTGCTGCAAGCAGTGTCGGGAACCAGTCGAGACCGGAGAACATCTCGGTGGAGACGCCGGGCTTGATCTTGCCCGGCCAGCGGACCATCGCCGGGACGCGGAAGGCGCCTTCCCAGTTGCTGTCCTTCTCGCTGCGGAACGGCGTGGTTGCCGCGTCCGGCCAGGAGAACTGGTTCGGGCCGTTGTCGGTCGTGTAGACGACGATGGTGTTGTCGGCGATCTTCAACTCGTCGAGCAGGTCGAGCAGCTTGCCGACATCGTTGTCGTGCTCGATCATGCCATCGGCATAGTCGTTGCCGGGCATACCGCTCTGGCCCTTGTACTGGTCGCGAACATGGGTGAACAGGTGCATGCGCGTCGTGTTCATCCAGGTGAAGAAAGGCTTCTTCGCCTCCGTCTGTTTCTTGATGAACTCTATCGCTGCGGCGGTCGTCTCGTCGTCGATCGTTTCCATGCGCTTGCTGTTGAGCGCGCCGGTGTCCTCCACCTTGCCGTCGGCGAAGGAATGCAGCACGCCGCGCGGCGCGTAGGACTTCAGGAAAGCCGGGTCGTCCTTCGGCCAGTAGGGGCGTTCCGGCTCCTCCTCGGCATTCAGGTGATAGAGGTTGCCGAAGAACTCGTCAAAGCCGTGGGCTGTCGGCAGGAAGCGGTCCTGGTCGCCGAGATGGTTCTTGCCGAACTGGCCGGTGGCGTAGCCGAGCGGCTTCAGCGCCTGGGCGATGGTCACGTCACGGTCCTGGATGCCGACGGGGGCACCGGGAACGCCGACCTTGGACATACCTGTGCGCAGCACCGTCTGCCCGGTGATGAAGGTGGAGCGGCCGGCGGTGCAGCTGTTCTCAGCGTAATAGTCGGTGAACAACATGCCGTCGCGCGCGATCCTGTCGATATTCGGGGTCTTGTAACCGACGACGCCGAAGGAATAGGCGCTGATGTTGGTCTGACCGATATCGTCGCCGAAGATCACGAGGATGTTGGGTTTGGCGGCGTCTTGCGCGACGGCGGGGAGCGCCGAGGCGGAAATCGCCGACATCAGCACGGTGCCGGCGAACGCCAGCGCTTTCGGTTTCATCGACCGCTCGACGGCGCACGCCGCGAGCCGCCCAAGCCTGGTCTTCAAATCGATACTCATTTCAAGTCTCCCTGAGGCCGCAAACAAATCGCTCTCGGAATGCAGGCAAAGTTTCGAATTTACCGATGCAATCTTCGCGGGAACGCGACCTCAGGTAAGTACGTAACAGTTACGAAGGCACGCAGGACGCGTAACACGCGCCCTCACAGGGCTTCAGCGGATCTGCCGCAAGGCGCTGTCGAACACCGGGTTGAGCTCGGGCAATTCATCTAGCGCTTCGTCGCCGTCGTCGGAGAATTCGTCCAGCCAGCGTCGCCGCGCCGACTTCAATCCGCTTCGCAGCCGGGAGAAATCCGGCCGTTCGTGATGGGATTGTGGAGTGCCGTAGCGGTTCTTTCGGTGCATAGCGAAAGCGACCCTCGCCTCCGGATCGGCAAACCGGTCGAACCATTTCGCAAGAGGTACATTGCCGGTCTTGCGCGACCAGCGATCGAGTGCCGCGTCCAGCCGCGCCCTGTCGTGGTCGCGGCAAGCGTCGAGAACATGGCGGAAGGCCGTCTCCTCTGACTGCGCCTTGCGCGAGAGCGCCGCACCGATCCAAGTTTCCAGCCGTCCGAACAGATTGGCGGCGAACTGGATGACAATGGCGACGGCGAGGACAGTGGCCATCGCGATGCCCCACCAGAGCCAATCGAAGGGTTCCTTTGTCGGCGGAGGAGCGGGTGGTGCGATGGCAACCTTCGTTGCCGGCCCGGCACCGACGACCACTTCCGCGCCATCGGCCTCCGCGGTTTCGGTCTTTCCGGTCTGAGGATTGAACCACTCCAATGTGATTGCCGCCAGAGAGAAGGTGCCCGGCTCGGCAAAGACGTAGGTTGCGGTGTCCTTGCGCAGTCCCGCAGCGATCTCGCCGCGCGGCGTGCGCTCCTCGGAGAGTGCCGGATCATGCTGATAAACCTGCACGCCCTCTGGAGCCTTCAAGCTGGGCTCGGGAATCATCATCGGCGCGAGGCCGGCTGCGCGGGTGGTGACCGTGCGCACCAGCGCATCGCCCGCATGCAGGCCGGCTGGGTCGCGGTCGAATGTCTGCGTGATGGTGATTTCGCCAGCGGTCACGCCGGGCGTGCCGCCGACACCTCCTGGTACCGCTTCCACGGTAAATTTGAGCCGCGGCACGGTAACCTTACCCTGTGTCGTTTGGCCCGGCACGGCGGCATAGCCAAAGGGGATCACGATTGTCGGCAGGGCATAATTACCTGCCGCCTGTGGCGTGATCACATAGGTTTTGCGGATGCCGGAAAAGGCCTCGCCATCGACGGTCTCGTTGAGGTTCAAGCCGCGGTCGTCGGGCATGGTGACCACCGCACCCCTAAGATCGAAGAGCGGAAACTGCGGTGGTGTCAGGAAGTAATTCGGCACGAAGACGTCGATGTCGATCTCTATCTGCTGCCCGGCATAGATCGTGCCCCTTGTCGCGAGCGTGGCGCGCGCGAAGGGGTTGTCGGCGAGCGCATGGCCCGCAAGCCAGAGCGACAGGCCGACGAGCCAGACCAGTAACCGAGGCATTCCGGACAAGGCACTCACGGCGTCGCCTCCTTTGCCTCGATCGCGAATTTTCGCGCGAGCAGCTCGGCGGGCGAGACCTGGATGTTGCGCATCCACATGTCCGCCGTCTGTGGTCCACCCTGGATCGTCGCCTCCGTGCCTTTCTTGCCCTTTTCGTCGAACTGGACCTGATCGGGGTCCATGCCCGCCTGTTCCTGTTGTGCGTCCTGTTCCTGCTTGTCCTTGTCGGCCTTGAATTTTTCGGCAGCCGCCAGGTTCCTTTTCGCGTCCGGCCAGTCGGGGCGGCGTTTCAATGCCTGCTTATAGACGGTGATCGCCTCTTCCGCCTTGTCGAGGTGCATCAGGGCGTTGCCCTGGTTGTAGTAGCTCTCGGCCGTATCGGTTTCGGCAAAGGCGTCGATCGCATCCTGGAAACGGCCGGCCCGGTAGAGCGCCGCTCCGCGCCAGGTGGGATCGGCGAATTTTTCGGCGGCACCCTGGAAGTCGCCCTCTTCGAACGCGCGACGACCCTGCTGGTCCGGCGTCAGCCAGAGATCGAGGAAGCGGTTATCGGCCGCCTCCGCCCGCTCGTTGCTCAAGAGCAGGCTGATGGCGAGCAGATAGACGGCCCAGCGCACGGTCCAGCCGCGCCGGAACCAGAACAGCCCGAAGACGGCGATCGGGATCGTCAGCCACCACCCGGCATCGTGCCAGCGGGTCAGCCCCTCGGCGGTCTTTGCGGCAAAGTTGGTCTGGATGCGCCTGACGATCCAGCGCACGTCGGCATCATCCGATGTGATAGTCGCGACCTCGGCCTTAGATGCGGACTGCAAGGCCTTGAGGCCGTCGACATCCAGTTTGGAGCGAACATGACTGCCCGTCGCGTCGGTCAGGAACCCGCCGTCGGCAGTCTTCACCGGGCCGCCTTCTACCGTGCCGATGCCGAGCACCATCACCGCGTTGCGGCCTTGATACTGGCTGAACGCCTGAAAGGCGGAGCGCTCGACCCCGTCGGTCATGAAGAGGATCGTGCCAGGCGCGGTTTCATTGGCCAGGGCTTTCTCGACCTCCTGCAGGGCCTTTGCCGTATCCTTGCCTTCGACCGGCATGATCTGAGGCGAGAGTGCCGCGAGATAGGTCTTGACCAGTGCCGCATCGTCGCTCAGCGGCAGCACCATATGGGCGGAGCCGGCATAGGCGAAGAGCGCCGTGCGCGAACCTTTTCTGAGGCTCAAAATATCCTGGACCTTGAGCTTGGCGCGTTCGAGCCGCGTCGGCGAGATGTCCGTCGCGTTCATGGTCGGGTTGAGGTCGATGGCGATCGCCAGCGGCGCGGTGTCCTCGACGAAGGGCGGGCGCTCGCGCTGCCAGGTCGGACCGGCGGCAGCGATGGCCGCAACGGCGATCAGCGCTGCGGTGATGTGCACGGGCTGGAGGCGCCGCTTGCCACCCTTCTCGATCAACAGGTGATCGAGCAAGTGCGGCGCGATCATGCCTTGCCATTGCGAGCGGACATCGCCGCGCCGGCTGACGAGGTAGACGAGCAGGGGGACGGCGAGCAGTGCCAGCAGCCAAAGCGGTCTCAGGAAGTGGAAGTCCGAGATCATGGCGCTGCCTCCTGCCGCCGGCGGCGCTCGGCGAGTGAAGAGAGGAGCCACATGATGGCGTGGTAGGCGAGGACGATCAGCAGTGCTGCGCCAAGCGGGTAGTGGAACAGTTCGATGCGCGGCCGCCAGGAGAGTGTCTTCTGGTTCGCCGGTGTCAGTTGATCGAGCAGTTCATAGATGTTCTGCAGGCCCGCCTGGTCCTGGCCGAAGAAGTAGCGGCCCTTCGTCGTCTCGGCGATACCCTGAAGGGTTACCGTATCGAGCTTCTGCTCGCCTTGCGCACTGGGATCACCAATCCCCACGGTGTGGATCACCACGTTCCGGTCGGCAGCGATGCCGGCGGCCTTGTCTGGCGGCATCTTGCTGGCGGTATCGTTGCCGTCAGTCAAAAGGATCATCACCTTGTCCGGCGCGGTGCTGGCGTCGAACATCTTGATCGCGAGCCCGATCGCGTCGCCGACCGCAGTGCGCGGGCCCGCCATGCCGGGCAGGCTGTCGGCCAGCATCAACTTGACCGTCTTGTGGTCGAGCGTGAACGGCACCAGTGGATAGGGCGCGTCACCGAAGGCGATCAGGCCGAGCCGGTCGTCCGGCCGCCGGTCGATGAAGTCGGCGACAACCTTGTGCACCGCCTCGACGCGGGTCTGCAGATTGCCGGAGGGATCGCGAAAATCCCGCGTGTCCATCGACTGCGAAAGATCGATCGCCAGCATCAGGTCGCGCTGTGGCTCGGTCTTTTCGATTGGCGGTTCGACATATTGCGGCCGCGCCAGCGCCACTACGATCAGGGCCCAGCAGATGGGCGCAATCGCCTTCTGGCCGAGATTGGTCCTTGGGACGACGGAGCCCTCGGTCGGCCCGAGATTGGCGGCGGCCGTTATGTCCTTGAAGAAAGGTATTCTGACCGCGGCCGATTGCTCGCGGTAGGGTGGAAGCAGCCACCAGACGACGAAGGGCAGAGGCAGAAAGATCAGCGCCCAGGCGTGGTCAAGCACGTACATGGTGCGCCTCGATCCAGTGACGTGCCGCGGCGGCATAGGTCCGCGCTTCGGGTTCCGGGACGGCGCAGAGCGCCGCGCTGCCACGATATTCGGCTTCCTCGAAGAAACGCGCCGAGGCGATCGGGAACACCGGGCCGCCGGAATGGGCATCGAGGAAGCCCGTCCAGCCCGTGCCATGGAGCCCGGCTATCGTTTCGCGCGGCCAGAGCACCAGGGCGGTGCGCTTCAAGAGGACGGGCAAAGCGACGAGCGCCTCGCCGCGGGTTGCGGGCGCGGTGAGCCGTCCCTCAATTTTCTTGAGGTCGGCGAGCGCTTCGCGACGGTAGCGATTGGCCTCCCAGCGCCGGTACCAGCGCCAGCATGCGAAGGCGATCAGCAAGAGTATGACGCAGCCGAGCGCCGCCCAGGCCCAGGTCTGCGGCATCATCGAGACGGGCTGAGGCATGGCGATGTCCGCGAGCTGCCGAAGGGTTGCCTCGAGCAACGGGTCTTTCGCAGGGGCGGCCGTCGCCATCGCTATCGCCTCCGTTGCCGGCTGGCGAGCTGGCCGAGCATGGTGCGCAATTGTGGCGCGACCTCCTCGGCGGCGGAAATCGGCAGCATCGGCAGGCCGAGTTCTTCCTGCCAGGCGCGCAGTGCCCGCCCGCGTTTTCTGGCAAAACTGTCGATCGCCTCGCGGACATTGCCGTGGGCGAATTGCACTTCGGCTTGAAGCAGGCCGCCGCTGAAGACGATATCGCCCTTGCGTGGCAGTTCGAGCAGGAAGGGATCGTAGATGAGAACGGAGATCACATCGTTGTGGGCCGAGAGCTTCAACAGCATGTCGCGGGTTTCGAGGCTGTAGCCGTCGAAATCGCTGATGACGATGACCAGGTGGTCGTGCCGGGCAATGTTGGCGACGGTCGTGAGGACGACGTCAAGCTGCTCCGCGCCATGCGGCGCCTGCGAACCGGCCTGCAGCGCCGTATTGTGGCGAACAATGCTGTCGGCAAGCCGGACCACCGCCTCGCGGCTGCGGTAAGGGCGCACCTCGGTAACCTCTTCGTCGCCGAAGATGAAGCCGCCGACACGATCGCCGAGCGCCAGCACGCGCCAAGCCGAGAGTGCGGCGACTTCGGCCGCCGCGACCGACTTCATCGCCCGGCGGCTGCCGAAGAACATGTTGATGCGCTGGTCGACGAGGATCAGGGCCGGCCGGTCCTTCTCTTCGTCATAGACACGGACGACCGGCTTGCCGGTGCGCGCCGTCACCCGCCAGTCGATCGTGCGGATGTCGTCGCCCGGGAGATAGTTGCGTAGCTCCTCGAAGGAAAGGCCGCGGCCGCGCATGCGCGATTCATGGCGCCCGGCGAGCAGGCGCTGCACCGGTGCCTTGCGCAGGAAGGTCAGGTCTCGGGCCATGGCCTCGAGGCCGACGAGCGTGTCGACCGAGGTGTAGACGCCGGTCGTATCGACCTGGCGGGGTTTTACGATGCCGCGGGAACGGGCGAGAGCCGGCAGGGATATGGCCATCGGCAAACCTCCATCCTCAGGCGACCGCGACGAGTTCGACGATACGGTCGATTACCTGGTTGGCGGTGGTGCCGCCGGCATGTGCTTCGTAGGAAAGCACCAGCCGGTGGCGAAAGACGTCGTGCACGGTGGCCTGCACATCGTCGGGGGTCACGAAGTCGCGGCCGTTCAGCCAGGCGTGGGCTCGCGAGACCTTGTCGAGACCGATGACACCGCGCGGGCTGACGCCGACCTGCAGCCATTTGGCGAGATCCTTGTCGACCTTGTCGGGGTAGCGGGTCGCCATGACGAGCGCGACGATGTAGTTCTCGATTGCCTCTGAAACGGTGATCGCCGAGATCTCCTGGCGCGCGGTAAACACAGCATCTTGGGCGAGTTTTTCCGTCGCGTGATTGTTGGATTTCGCGTGGATTTCCTCGGAACGTACGAGCCGCATGATGTCGGCTTCCGACGCGGCGTCGGGATAATCCACCTGGATATGCATGAGGAAGCGGTCGAGCTGTGCCTCGGGCAGGGGATAGGTGCCTTCCTGCTCGATCGGGTTCTGGGTCGCCATCACCAGAAACAGATCCGGCAGCGTGTGGCTCTTGCCACCGATGGTGACTTGGCGCTCCTCCATCGCCTCGAGCAGGGCCGATTGCACCTTCGCCGGCGCACGGTTCACCTCGTCCGCGAGGATGAGGTTGGCGAAGATAGGGCCTTCCTGAAAACGAAACTCGCCTTTGCCGCCGTCGGAAAAATAGATCTCCGACCCGGTGATGTCGGCGGGCAGGAGGTCGGGGGTGAACTGGATGCGCGACAGCTCCGCGTCGAGGTTCTTCGCCATGCTCTTGATGGCCCGGGTCTTGGCGAGCCCCGGCAGGCCTTCGACGAGCAAGTGGCCGTTGCTAAGCAAGCCCAGCAGCAACCGCTCGATCATGCCTTCCTGGCCGATGATCGCTTCGCCGATGCGCTTGCCGAGTTGCTCGATATCGTCGCGTGCACCCATGAATTCCTGCTCCCTCTGCCTCTCCGGCAGCATCGGTCATCATGAAATTTTGGCAGAGCTTATTGTTAAATCAGGCCAATTGGAAAGAACGTAACAGTAACGAAGACCCCCGCAAGGACCACATTTGGCCGATTTTCATCGTGGCCACGAGGTTTTGTTTGCCATCGTAACGGTTACGTACTTTGGGCCGGCGAGGAATGGCGTTAGCTTGGACCGGTTTGGTGGTCGAACCCGCCACCTTCGGGAGATGGAAACCGCATGCAAGGTTCGCCGAAGATACCGAACGAAACGCCGGCAGCAATCAGCGCGCGCGAGCCGATCTGGATCGAAGGTGGCACCTTCGTCATGGGGTCGGACAAGCACTATCCGGAGGAAGCGCCGGCGCATCCGGTCAAAGTGGACGGCTTCTGGATCGACGTGGCGCCGGTGACCAACCGGCAGTTTGCCGCATTCGTCGAGGCGACAGGCTACGTCACCGAGGCGGAGAAGACCCCGGACCCCAAGGATTATCCCGGCGCCCTGCCGGAGATGATGCGCGCCGGCTCGGTGATCTTCGATCCGCCGAAGCGGGTTACCAGCAACAGCCCGTCGCAATGGTGGAACTTCAAGTTCGGTGCCGGTTGGCGGCGGCCCTATGGGCGGCAGAGCAATATCCGCGGCAAGTTCGATCATCCGGTCGTCCAGGTCTCCTATCTGGATGCCAGGGCCTATGCGGAATGGGCGGGCAAGGACTTGCCGACGGAGGCAGAATGGGAGTTCGCGGCAAAGGGCGGGCTTGAGGGCGCGGAATTTGCCTGGGGTGACGAACTGGTGCCGGAGGGACGGTTCATGGCGAACACCTGGCATGGCATGTTCCCGACGGAAAATCTCAGACCCGACGGCTTTGAACGGACCTCGCCGGTCGCAAGTTTCCCACCGAACGGCTACGGCCTCTACGACATGATCGGCAATGTCTGGGAATGGACGAGCGACTTCTGGTCGACCAAGCATCCGGCGCCGGCGCAAAAGAGCTGCTGTATCCCTTCCAATCCGCGCGGCGGCGACAGGGAAGCAAGCTTCGATCCGAGACAACCGACGATCCACATCGCCCGCCGGGTGGTGAAGGGCGGCTCGCATCTCTGCGCGCCCAACTATTGCCGCCGCTACCGGCCGGCGGCGCGCCATGCGCATGAGGAAAACGCGGCGACCACCCATATCGGGTTCCGCTGTATTCGGCGGCCCTGACCCTGCCAGAGGCTTCAAATCGTTCCCGCAAGGAGGATGCGTGATGAGGGCAACAGCGATGCGATCCAACTCGGTGCCAAGCGGGTACCGCTCGCGGCTCGTCTGTCTCCTGTTCCTGCTTTCCACGGCGTTCGCTGCTCCGGCTGCCGTCGTCGCGGCCGATGCGCCGGCCGACAATCTTCCGTCCTGGAACGAGGGCGAGGCGAAGTCGACCATCGTCGATTTCGTCACCCGCGTGACCAGCGAGAACGGAGCGGACTTCGTGGCGCCGGAGGAACGGATCGCCGTCTTCGACAATGACGGCACGCTCTGGACCGAGCAGCCGAACTATTTCCAGGGCATGTTCGCTGTGGATCGCGTCAAGGCGATGGCGCCGGAACATCCGGAGTGGAAGGACAAGGAGCCATTCGCATCGCTGCTCAAGGGCGATATGGCGGCCGTCGCCGCCTCGGGCGAGAAGGCATCGTCGAACTCGTGATGGCGACCCATGCCGGCATGGCGACGGATGCGTTTACCAAGACGGTCAAGGACTGGTTTGCGACCGCCAAACATCCGCGCTTCAACCGTCCCTACAACGAGATCACCTATCTGCCGATGCGCGAGCTGCTCGATTATCTCCGGGCAAACGGTTTCAAGACCTACATCGTCTCCGGCGGCGGCATCGAATTCATGCGGCCGATGACCGAACAGATGTACGGCATCCCGCCCGAACAGGTCGTCGGCAGCAGCATCACGACGAAGTATGACCTCGATGGCGATACGCCGGTGCTGACACGCGAGCCCAAGATCGACTTCATCGACGACGGCCCGGGCAAACCCGTCGGCATCAACACGTTCATTGGCCGGCGGCCGATCTTTGCGGCCGGCAACTCCGACGGCGACTATGAGATGCTGCGCTGGGTAACAGCGGGCTCCGGTCCACGCTTCGGCCTGATCGTGCACCATACGGACGGCGAGCGCGAATGGGCCTATGACCGGCAATCGCCCGTCGGCAAGCTGGACAAGGCGCTGACCGAATCCGAACAGAGAAACTGGCTGCTGGTCGATATGAAACAGGACTGGCGCAAGATCTATACTTTCGACAAGTAAGGAGCGGACCATCAGCCACTTTGGTTGCGCGCCCATGTAGGTCGACTTTGCCTGCGACGTTCCGGCCGACGGATTCTAGTCTTTGAGGAGTTCCGGAGACGATGACCTACGGTTCGACAAAGGCGTCCAAACCGGTCTGTCATCGATAGGGATCGCCTTGGCGATACCGGGACCTGCGGAGGCATAAAGCTTGTCGTATCCAGGGACGAACTCGGACGATCATATCGTCGGCGTCAAGACTATCGGGGCAAAGTTACTGTTACGTACTTCCGAAACGGAGCGTCTGTTGTCACGTTAACCACCGAGGGAGAGGTCCGGTCCGGCTGCCAGTTTTGGTTGAGCGCTGGGCGGGCTGATGTGTCGTCACGGTCCCGGAGAAAATGATCCTTGAGAAATGGTGCGCCAGCGTATCGGGCCGGCGGCAAGGTCATCGATTGTCGATCAGGCGGGTAGGAAACAATGCCCAACGCGGCCGTACAGCGCGGACTTCTGAAGCTCATGCTGAAGCTTCCGGCGTTGCGCGGCCAACTGCAACTGCTGAGCGTCAAGAACCTTTCTCTTTCCAACCTCTGCGAGGCCTATGAAGAGGCGAGCTCCATGCTCGACCGGCAACGTAAGCTCGATCCGCTGGATCATTCGATGATCTCGGAGTATGAATTGATCTGTCGCGAGATCGAAGAAGAGGTAATTTCCATCTGTATCATCGATTCAGGCCGCGAACCTAGTCCATTGTGATTAACAAATAGCCTTATCGGGTTCATTCATTTCATGTAAATCCCGTGAAAATTCTATGGGATTTTCGATTGGTTCTTGCTCTATTTTGAAATGACTCATTTCCTTCGTGAAAATGTTTTGTGATGGCGCAATATTTTTCTTTTCGCCACTGCGGCTCTCGTCTAGAGTTCGTCTCGCGTTTGCACTCTCTTTGAGGTTGTGGGCAGTTGGGAGCGCATCATGGAAGCCAGAAATGCGGGTCAAGCAGCGCATTGTGCCGTTGCCGAATGTGACGCACGCCCTGCACTTGATCGTATTCTTGCCGATAGTCAGTTTCATGCGACTGAGCGCCACCGGAAACTCCTGCGCTACCTGGTCGATGAATTCTTCGCTGGGCGCTCGGGGCAGGTCAAAGCCTATACCATCGCGATCGACGTTTTCGGTCGGCCGGCTTCCTTTGATCCGGCAACCGATCCGATCGTGCGTGTTGAAGCTTCGCGCCTGCGCGCCGCGCTGACGCAATATTACGAGACCGTCGGCGATAAGGCGGGGCTTCGCATCGAGCTTCCCAAGGGCAATTACGTTCCGCATTTCGTGGTGAGCGACCGCTCACCGGACCCGTCGGAAATCGCGACGGCTCTCAAGGAGACGGCGAGTGAGCCGGAGGAACTGGTCGATGTCGCTCCCGCCATCGTCCAGCCGAAGCGTCGGCCGTTCGGTCTGATCGCCGTCGCTGTCGCAGGGACCGCGGTAATGGCTGGAGCCTTCTATCTCTCCGTCGTCGAGCGCCTCCCGTGGCAACCGGTGCTTTCCGCCAAGCCGACGATCGTCATCGACGTTCCGGCGGCCAGCGGAGCCGGTGCCGAAGAGCAGAGGAGGGCGGGCGACTATCTGGTCCACGCGCTGTCGCAGTTCTCCGCGGTGCGCACTTTGGCGCAAGCGCCGGCGCCGGGTGTCGATGTTGCATCGGTCACCGGCTGGGTCGCGTCGGCACCGCCGGTGAAGCTGCAGGGAAGCAAGGAGTACCGGCTCTCGGTCGCTTTCAGCGCTGACGTCAAGGAGCATCAGATCTCGTGGCAGGTTGTCGATGCGCAAAGCAATGAGGCGCTCCGAGCGGGTACGGCGAAAGCCGATATCGACAGCGGTGACGCACGAGCAGTTCAGGAAAAACTGCTGGCTCGGCTTGCCCGATCGCTCGCCGGCGAAGAAGGTGTCATCGTCAGCCTGGAGGCGGCGCGGCAGCTCGTGTCACCGTCGATCGGCCACGGTTGCGTGCTTCTTGCCGATGTCGCGCTGGCGCGGATCGACCCGGAAGGATTGGCTTCGGCACATGCCTGCCTGGAGCAATCGGTGACCTATCAGGCGACAGACCCTGACGTCCTTGCCGGCCTGGCCACGGTGCTGGTGGCGACCGGCGAGGCAAGCGCCTCGCCGACGGTGGCGGCGCGGGCGGTGAAGCTCGCGGACAAGGCCGTGGCTCTCGCACCGCAATCGAGCCAGAGCTACATCGCTCAGATGCAGGCGCGCTTCGCCTCAGGCGACACCGAGGCCGCGTTCATGTCCGGTCGCCGCGCCGTTGCGCTCAATCCGCTCGATGATGCCATTCCCGCTCGGCTCGGCCTGCTGCTCTTCGTCAGCGGGCAATATTCGGAGGGCGTGAGTCTTGCGCGGGTGGCGGAAGTGGGCTGCGAATATGTGCACCACGACGCGGCGCTCACGCTGGCGCTCGAAGACTACCGAAACGGCAAATATCGCGAAGCACTGACGCGTGCGCGCCAGCTCGCCAATCCCGCCGACACTGCCGTCAACCTCCTGCGGATGGCGGCGGCAGGTCAACTCGGCCTGACGAGAGAGGCCACGAGTGCCCTTGACGGCTTACAGCGGAACAAGGCTGGCTCGATGCGATCGATTGAGAGCGAACTCGCCGCGCGTGGTTACACGCCCGAACTGATCGCGCTTCTCGATGATGGTCTTGGCAAGGCCGGCGTCCGCCTCGCCAGCCTGCACTGATCGCTTGCGAGGCGTGGTTTTCAGTTCTCGGCGGCCACCCGCACGACCAGCTTGCCGAAGTTGCGGCCTTCGAGGAGCCCGATGAAGGCATTCGGGGCGTTCTCGATGCCATCGACAACGTCCTCCTTGTAGCGAACCTCGCCGCTGGCGATCCAGCCTGCCATCTCCTGGTAGAAAACCGGACGCTGATCGGCGAATTCGCGCTGGATGAAGCCCCTGATCAGCAGGCTCCTGCTCAGAACTTCCCGCATGACGCCCGGCAGCCTGTCGCCACCAGCTTGCGGACCGCCGGCCTGGTTGTATTGCGCAATCAGGCCGCAAACGGGCACGCGGGCGAAGTCGTTCAGCAGCGGAAACACCGCGTCCCAGACATGGCCGCCGACATTCTCGAAATAGACGTCGATGCCTTTGGGGCACGCGGCGGCGAGTTGCTCGGCGAAATCCGGAGCGCGGTGATCGATCACCGCATCGAAGCCGAGCACGTCGCGAACGAAAGCGCACTTGTCCGCACCGCCCGCGATGCCGACCGCGCGCGCGCCCTTGATGCGGGCGATCTGGCCGACGGCCGAGCCGACGGCGCCGCTTGCGGCGGCCACGACGACTGTCTCGCCCGGCTTCGGCTTGCCGATCGTCAGCAGTCCTGCATAGGCGGTGAAACCGGGCATGCCGAGAATGCCGAGCGCGGTCGACAGAGGTGCCGCCGAGGGATCGAGCTTGCGCAGGTCCGCACCGCGCGACAGGGCATAGCTCTGCCAGCCGGAATGGGAGAGCACGAAATCACCGTCGCTGAAATCCGGGTGGCGTGAGCGCACGACGCGAGCGACAGTGCCGCCCTCCATGACCGCGCCAATCTCCACCGGCTTGGCATAGGACCGGCCGGCGTTCATGCGCCCGCGCATGTAGGGATCGAGCGAGAGATAGAGGACCTTGAGCAGAACCTCGCCTTCGGCCGGCTCCGGGATTGCCGTCTCGACGATGCGGAAGTCGCTCGGCGTCGGTCGCCCCGATGGCCGGGCGGCCAGCAGAACCTGGGTGTTCGTGCTCATTGTCTTTCCTTCCTTATGCATGGCCGGATCTGCGCCGGGGTGCCATCCGACGGACGCTCGATTAGAGCATGTTGCGGCATGAAACCGAACGGAGGCCTACCGGCGCGTTCGGACGCCAAAATGGCGCCGCGGGCCCGGCCCTAAAGGGCGAGCCCGCGGCAACTCCCGCAAAAGCGTTCGATCAGGCGGCGTCAATCGCCTGCTTGATGTCGGCGATAATATCGTCCGGATGCTCGATGCCGATCGAGAGCCGGACATAGCCCGGTGTTACGCCGGTCTTCAGCTGGTCGTCCTCGGTAAGCTGCGAATGCGTCGTCGTCGCCGGGTGGATGGCAAGCGAGCGCGCGTCGCCGATATTGGCGACGTGGTAGAGCAGCTTCAGCCCGTCGATGAGACGGCGTCCCGCCTCTCGTCCATCCTTCAGTTCGAAGCCGACCAGGGCTCCATAGTGTCCATTCCGGAGATACTTCTCGGCGCGAGCCTTCGCTTCGCCCTTCTGGAATTTTGGAAAGATCACGCGCGCCACTTTCGGGTGGGTGCGGAGGAACTCGGCCACCTTGATCGCATTCTCGTTATGCTGGCGGATTCTGAGCGGCAGCGTCTCCAGGCCCTGGATGAACTGGAATGCGTTCAACGGACTGATGGCGGCGCCGAGGTCGCGCAAAAGCACCGCGCGGGCGCGCAGAATATAGGGATGGAAGGCGATCGCCTCGGCCTTTTCGAGCCAGGTCTTGCCCTGGTAGCTCGGGTCCGGCTCATGCAGGTTCGGGTGCCGCGTCTCATGGTCGTGCCAGGGGAAGCGGCCACTGTCGATGATCGCGCCGCCGATCGAAGTGCCGTGACCGCCGATATATTTCGTCGTGGAGTAGACGACCACTGCGGCGCCGTGATCGAAGGGGCGGATCGTCAGCGGTGCGGCCGTGTTGTCGACGATCAGCGGAATGCCGAAGCGCAAGCCGACTTCGGCCACTTCGGCGATCGGAAAGACCTCGAGCTTCGGGTTCGGCAGGGACTCGGCATAGTAGGCGCGCGTCCTGTCGTCCGTTGCCCGGGCAAAGGCCCCCGGGTCGGCGGCATCGACGAAGCGCACCTCGATGCCGAAGCTTTTGAGGGTCGCGGCAAAGAGCGCCCAGGTGCCGCCATAGAGGCCGGCGGCGCTGACGATGTTGTCGCCGGCACGGGCAAGGTTCAGCAGCGCGAAGGCCGATGCCGCTTGGCCGGAACCGAGCGCCAGTGCTGCTGCGCCACCTTCGATTTCCGCCAGCCGCTGCTCGAACGCATCCTGGGTCGGATTGGAGACACGGGTGTAGAGATGCCCGGGAGCCTCCAGCGCAAAGAGCTTGTCGGCGCCATCGGTGCCCGGCAGCTGATAGGAGGTCGTCTGATAGATCGGAACGGCGACGGCGCCGCTTGCCGGATCGAAGCGATAGCTGCCGCCATGGAGCGCCAGCGTTTCCGGATGCAGCCGTCCGCCGGGCTCGCGCAGCCCTGTCGGTGCCTTGATCTCGGCTGCTGGTTCTTCCGGCTTCTGATGGATCGTCATGCCATTTCTCCTTGGTTCTCAGGTTGATCGGCGCTGTCCGGTCAATCAGGCGGGCACGGCCGCCTTCTGCTGCTCCAGCAGGTCTGCATGGTGCTCGGCGGCGACATCGGGGTGCGAGCGCAGCCGGGATTTCAGCACGTTGCGGCCGACCTCGTGGAAGAGCGGGTTCTGCGGATCCTGGGTGACGCCGCGGACCTCGGCCGCAAGCGCCGGCGGCAGGTCGAGCACCGGGATGGTGGAGGCGAGGTTGGCGCCGAGGAAGAAGGCGACGGAAAGCCGGTCGCCGCCTGCAGGTGGCGTAACCACCCGGTGGATATTGGCGAGCAGATAGCCGTTCGACGCCAGTTCCAGGAGTTCGCCGACATTGATGACGAAGGTGCCGCGCTTCGGCTGCGCGTCGATCCAGCCGCCCTTGCCGTCATCGACCTGCAAACCGCCGACCACGTCCTGCAGCAGGATGGTGACGAAACCGCCGTCCTTGTGGGCGCCCACCCCCTGGTCGCTTTCCGTCTTGTCGCGGCCGGGATAGCGGATGATCTTCAGGAGCTGGTTGGGGCCATCGCGGTAGATCGGCCCGAAGACATCTGGCTGCTGGCCGAGCGCTTCGGAGAAAATCTCGATCAGGCGGATGCCGAGCCCGGTGACGGCGTCAATGTAGGCGAGGATCGCCGGCTTCAACTCGGGCAGGGCTTCCGGGAACTGGTTGGGGCCGATCAGCCGCTTCCACGGCGCATCCTCGGGCTTGACCTCAAGGCTCTGGCGCTCGGGGCCGAAATCGACCTGTTCGCGCCAGTCCTGGGTGCCGCGGGTATATTCGAGCCCGGCGCGATTGTAGCCGCGAAAATGCGGCGACTTGCGCATCTCGATTGCCAGCTTGTCATCCTCAGACAGTGCGAAGAAACGCCGCGAAAGCGAAAGGATACCGTCGATCTGTTCCTGCGGAATCCCGTGGCCTTCGAGATAGAAGAAGCCCACCGAGCGGGCAACGCTGCGCAATTCGTCGAGCGCCGTCGCCCGCTCGGGGTGGCCCGCCGCAAAGCGCGAAAGGTCGAGGACGGGTAGGGTAGGGGTGGTCTGGCTCAAGATCGTCTCCGTTGTTTCGTTAGGCGTGCCGCTGGCTGCCGAAACCCGCGGATTAAGCGGAGCGAGCAGGGGCACATCGAAGGACTTCGGGTGAGGCCGGCGGATGCGGCAGCAGCCGCAGTGCCTATTGGCCGCAAGGGGGTGCTGCGCGACAAAACGCTGGTCGTTGAACGGCGTTGGCTCATGGCATCCCCGCTTGTGTCGAGTGGTTCAAGCCTAACCGGCGGCGCTGATTATTCAATAATATCTATGGAAATTATGGACTAAATTCTGAGCGTCAGGCGAAGCAAACATTCGAACGGGCCGAGGTTCCGGGGAAATTCCGTCCGTCCCCTTCCATCTCGCCCTGGCGAGCGTGCCCTCGCGTGGAAATTGAAATACCGACGACTGCCCGGTGACGCAGCGGCGGAGCTGCAATGCCGTCACCTTAAGCCGCGCCGTGCACATCGCAGCAGGCGAACTCGCTTGCAGGCGGAAAATGAAAAGCCCCGTTTTGCTTTTCTGCAAAACAGGGCGTTGTAACGATTGGGTTGATCAGATCATTCCATCGTTCCGGAAGACGGAGGACGATCCTTCACGGCTGCGCAATTCTGGACGCAGAACACCCGAACTTGCTGGCCTCAGCAGCGGCCGAGGCTCGGTCGCGTCAGCAGTTCGTTGGTCAGATGTGCGCGCTTGTCTCCGCATTCCTCTGCCTCCTTGAGCAGCGATGCGAGCGCCAGCTCGAGACAGTATTGCACACCTTCGACATTGAGGGTCTTGGCGGAGTCTCGCGCATAGGTGACAAGGCGAGCCAATGCCAGTAGCTCCTTCTCCTTGTCTTCCGGTTCCACCGGTACAGCAAATGAAGACAGCATGATTTTCCCCAGCTCCCTATGGATCAGCCAGATCCAGTTCAGCGTGACCAATCATAGCGTGACTGCGCGGCAGTGCGCGTGACATGAGCGTGACACACGTTGTATGGGAAAACCGCGCGCTTAAGATGAGGCGTCAGGTTGACCGGACAACCTCTTCCACATGCTGGTAGAATTGAATTCCCAGTCTCGCACCACAACCGTTCGTTGGTTCGGCGCGTTGTGCAGTGCGTCGAGCAGAAGCAGCGCATCGATACGTTTCTGATCGACGAATTCGACGGCAAGCAGATCTGCGAGACACGTGCGGTCTGTTCCGGCGGGAAGGCGCGCGCGCTCGACAACCGCGGCCCAGGTGCGCTCCTTGTAGAAGACGCCGGCTGCCGCGGCGCGGACCGCCGCCACCGCTTCAACAGAAAGCAGCTGGCGATCCGCCAGGCGTCTGAGGGTCACGTCCACATTGACGAGCGGCAAGGTCAGCGGCAGGTATCCAAGCTCAGCCGGACTATGGATCAGGGCGACATCGGCATCGTCCACTCGCTCGCCTTGCGCATATTGCCGATAGATCTCGCCGATGCCCGTCATGCCGAAGGGAGCGCATTCGGCAGCGCGAAGCGCGCCCATGCTGGCTGCCCCGAAAACCTGAACGCCTTGCGTCAGTGCGTAGAGGATCTCCTTGTGCCAGACCGGCGCGACCTGTTCAAAGTTGCCGTCGATCAGACCGATAGCCGTTGCACCACGCTCGGTCGCGCGGAGAATGTCGCCCTGCATGGCAGGCGGCTGGAGCGTGATGGCGGCGCCCGCAACGCGGCGCGCGTCCGGCAGGGTCGGCCCGACGAAGACGATCTTCATCCGACCTCCAGTGCGCGTGCCAGCGCCCGCTCTCCGAAACGGCGCTTGCGCAGCCCATCGGGGTTTTCCAGGCCCGGAACGAGAACCTTGACGGCAGAGAACGGCACGGCCCCTTCTTCCACCAGCGGTACGACCACAACCGAGCGGATACGCGCCTCCCTGAGCCGCTGCATCAAGAAGCGCAGCAGCGCGGGCAGTCCGCCCTCGGCACCTGTGGGGATCGTCGTTTTCCGTTGCGGGACCGCCTCGAACAGGCGCCGCGTCTCGCCCGGAAGGGGGCGGATAAAGGTCTCGGGAAAGACGTCGTCGCGGGCGCCGCTGATATAGGTGAGCCTTGACTGGGCCGCCTCCGTCACGGCGCGGATGGCGGCTCTGCGCGCCACCAGGTGCGCACCGTGGCCGATTGTCACGTCGTGGTACCGAGGTTGCCGCGCGGTCAGAATGCCAGCATCGGCAAGTGTCGCCGCATAACAGGGGACGGCGACGTCGCTGGTCATGTCGAAGAGACGCAGGTTCAGGCCGCAAGCCGTGATCTGCCGCGCCATCTGGTCGAGGAGCGGGTCCTCGAACGATGCCGGATCAATGCACGTCGCGAGCTTTCCGCTTAGCGGCAGCAGGCGCCAGAGCGTTTCGGCGTCGCGCTCGATCCGCTCGAGCAAGCCATGCAGGATGGCTTCGGTCTCGGTGTTGCCGGAGGCAAGGCCATCGGAGGATTGCCAGTATCGGCAGCCCTCGATGGTTCGGTCGAGGGTGGTCGCATGAAGCGGCGCCCATGTGGTAGTTCCGTCTGCGAGATCGAATCCGCGAAGCCAGGCGACCGTCTCATCGTCGCCGAGATCGGGCTCGCCCGTCGCGACCAGACCGGGAAGCGTCAACGCCCGATCGCCGCTTTCGCACAATGCCCGCCGCGTCGCCATTCTGGTCGGCACTGCCGGCGCGCAGGCAACGGCGCGTTCGATCGCCTCCATGGCGGCCGAAACCTTGGCGTCGTTGTCGGTGATGCCTTTTCCTTGATTGATGACGATCGACCGCGCGTTCGGGGATATGGCGCTCCAGACCGGGATCCCGATCTTGTCGAGCCCGGTCAGGCGCGCAAGCCTGCTGACGCCGAATGTCGGCAAAAGCGGCTCGATGCGCCGAAGGGTCTCTTCGGACGGACAGGCACGATCGCTGTATGAAAGCATACCGGCCGTCGGATAACCGAAGCAATCATCCGACGGCCGATCAATTCCGGTGACTTGCGCCACGTGTCGGCGCTAGCCGTCCATGAACCCGCCGGAAACCGAACCGGACGAGGCCGCCACCACAGCGAGGTTCACGCCCTTGTGCACCGTTGCGCCACCGTTGACGCGCAGATCGTTGGCCGCTGCCAGCGGCCCCTGCGTCGGCGTCGGAATTTGCGTCACCGTTCCCGCGTCCAGATCCGCCATCCAGAGCCTGTCGTCGCCCGCCACGCCAATTACCACCACTTTCGCCATTTACCCCTCCTGGCTTTCGCTGAATGAAGACGTCAGAAACCTGCCTTGCGCAGGCCCTCGCAATAGTGGACTCGCTGCCACTCTTCCCTGAAGGGAACGATGGCCATCCATTTGTCGAGATCAAAATCCGGATGTACGTCGAATGTCTTGCGGACGAATTGGCGGGCCTTTTTCCTGTTGCCAAGCATGCCCCAACTCGCCGCCGACAACCGGTCTGCAGGCGTCGGATCGCGCATACGCTCGATATAGGCGATCGCCTGCTCGTACTGGCCAAGCGAATAGCTGGCGCCGGCTGCAGTCCAGAAATATTCATCCGGTGCGATCGGGTTGAGGTCGAGTGCCGCCTGGATCTTGCGTAGACCACCTTCCGGACGCGAGGCCTGCACCAGCGTGTCGGCATAGCTCGCGATCACGTTGGCATGCTGCGGGCTGAGCGCCTCCGCCTTGTCATGGTATTCCATGCTCTCATCGAATTGTCTCAGATAGAGCTTGACGACACCGAGCTCGCGATAGCCCGTTGCCAGCGTGTCATCGGCCCCCACCGCGTCGCGCGCATGCCTTTCCGCAAGCGCCAGCAACTCGCTGTCACCACGCGCCGTCAACAGCCACTCGAAGAAGTAGCTGCGCGCCAGCCCGCTCATCGCCGGCGCAAAGTCGGAATTCTCGTACAGCGATTCACGGAAACTCTTGCGAGCGCGCCGCACTTCCGGAAGGTTCAGCTGCTTGAGATAGCGCTGCCCCAGTAGGAAGCTGCGATAGGAGCCGACATTGGTTTCGTAGGTCTTGCGATGCGCCTCGTTGCGTTCCACCTGGCTGGCGATGGCATAGGCGATCTGGCGTGCGATCTCTCGCCTGGAGGTCATCAGTCCGTCGCCGTCGAGGTTGAAGCGGTCAGCCCAGATCACTTCGTCATTGGCAAAAAAGATCAGCTGCGTGAATAGCGTCAGCCGGCTGCCCTCGTCCGTCAGGCGAGTGTCGAGGATGTAGCTGATGGCGTGCTTCTGGTAGGTGTTTGCCTTGTCGGCCTGGAGGCTGATCTGCGCGGCCGTGTAGGGGGCGATGACCGAAACCGAACGAAGCGCGCAAAGGCCGATGGTGACGTCCTCGATCAAGGCGCCAGCAAACTGGGTGGCGGGACTGTCGATCGCTCCGTTGCTCGGCGGCAGCAGCACGACGCGCGGCGGACGCAAGTCCGCGGCCGCCTCGGAGGCCGGCGCAAAGATCGTCGAGGCTGGCCGCCATTCCGCGATCGCCGGAACGGCCGGCGCATTGCTGTGTGCAAGTGCTCTCGCTTCCAGGTGATTGCCTTCCAGCTGAAACACCTGGGTCAGGATCTTGCGCACCTCCTCGTCGAGCGGATTGCGCTCGAGGAGCCGCGCTGCCGCGGCCTTGACCAGCTTGCGATGACTCTTCGCCGCTTCCGGCGCGGCTGCGATGAGACTTTCGCGCAAGAGCGTCATGTGTTCGCCGCGCTGCCGTTCGATCCAGCCGTGCAGCGCTTGCCCCTGGGACTTCAGGTCCTTGAGAAAGTCCTCCTGGAATGTCGTTGCTGCCAGTTGGAAGCGGTTGAGCGCATCGCCCGGATCACGACTGATTTCGTCCAGGTCGCTCTGCAGTCGATCGACGTCGAGTCCGACCGACGATGGAGAGAAGCTCAGGAAATGACAGCCGAGTTCGTCCTGCCGTGCACTAATCCGGGAGATCGTCTTGCGCAGATTGACGAAGGCCTGACTGGGAACGACTTCGTCCCACAACAGCTTGGCGATGTCGTTTCTCGATTGTTCGCGATATCCGCCGACGATCAGATAGCAAAGGATAAGCAGACCCTTCTCCGGGAACGTCACTTCGCGCCCGTCCTTATCGACGAGACGCAAGCGCCCGAGGGTCTGCAGTCTGAATGTCATCCGGTCATTCCTGTCGGGTGCACACGATTATCCGTGCAGATCCTGGGCGTGGCTGGTTCCTGTACGGGTGCTCTCCGTCTCGGGCGTCTGGGCGACGGCGGCGACGAGCGAGATGATCTTCTTGCGCAGCACCGGATCGGTGATCTTCAGGAAGGCGCGGTTGAGAGCGATGCCTTCCTTCGACGAAACGAAAGAGGAGATTTCGCTCGGCTCGCGCGTCGTGTCGCCGTTGCGGGCAGCGGCGTCGTCGCCTTCCTGGAAGAAGAAGCTTGGATGCACGCCGAGGATATCGGCGATCGCCTGGAGGCGGCTGGCGCCGATGCGGTTGGTGCCTTTTTCGTACTTTTGAACCTGCTGGAATGTGATCCCGAGACCGTCGGCCAGCTTTTCCTGGCTCAACCCGGCCATCAACCGACGCATCCTGACGCGGGAACCGACAAAGACATCAATCTGGCTGGGGGCTTTTGTGTTCACTTGTATTTCCTCCGCACGTAGGAATGGTCAAATCATACATATGAGTTTGCTTGAATAAATCCCCTGATGCAATCACCACGGGCTAAAACGCGGAGATTTGCGGCGCCGTCCCGGTTTTCCAGGGGATGGGCCGGGCGATGCTGCCGTCACCGGGGCGCAAGCGCGCGAATTGTGGCGGGTCGCGTGCGTCACGTTGTCTCGACCGCGCCAAAATGCAAGGCGCCCCGCGCGAATCGATCCTGCGTCAATCTGCGTTCGGCGGCCCGAAGGGAGACTCATGCCCGGGCCTCATCGTCCCTTTTCAACGGCCTGTTACGGTCGCCGTTACTGTTACGTACTTGTGCTGCCCCCGATGCCGAAGATGCTGCGATCATACCGGTCCGATGTCCGCTCCTCACCTGCCAACAACGTGGCACAGGCGGCGACAGCACGGTGCCGGTTCGGATTGCTGCTAGACGCCGGAGAACCGTGATGCGCAGATTGACCCTGGCCTTGACCCTTTTCGCGATTGCCTCCGTTCCGGCCGAGGCCGGTCCGGCTACGACAAACGCGTCCGTCAATTTCCGGGAAGGGCCGGGCACCGCCTTCGACAGCCTCGGCACGATTGCGGAAGGCGCGGAAGTCGACGTCAAGGAATGCGACGATGGCGGCACATGGTGCGCGGTGAGCTTCAATGGCCAGAACGGCTTCGTCAGCGGCAAGTATCTGAACGATGCCGATCCCAAGGGGCTCGGCTGGCCACGCGCCTTCAAGACCGACAGCGGCGCGACCATTACGCTCTACCAGCCTCAGATCAACGCTTGGAAGGACTTCACCGATCTCGATGCGTTGATCGCCGCCGAATACAAGCAGTCCGACGATGCCAAGCCGATCTATGGCGTCATCGGGGTGACCGGCATGACCGACGCCGACAGCGCATCCGGCCAGGTCGTCGTATCGGACATCAAGATGACGGAGATCAATTTTTCCGTCCTCGACCGGAAGGAACTGGCGGATCTCGCCCTCGAGGTCGGCAAGCTGATGCCGGTCGGAACCATCACGGTTTCGGAAGACAAATTGACGGCGAGCCTGGCGGACTACGAGCGGCTCGGCAATGTCGAGGGGCTGAAGGCCGACCCGCCGCCGATCTTCGTCAGCAAGGCGCCGGCGGTGCTGCTGCAGACCGACGGCAAGGCGGTGTTCGCGCCGGTCAAGGGTGTCGAAGGCCTGTCCTTCGCGGTCAACACCAATTGGGACCTGTTCAAGGTCGATGCGGACAGCGCCTATTATCTGCGCAACGACAAGGCGTGGCTGCAATCGAAGGACCTGGCCTCGGGGTGGCAGCCTGCAGCGTCCCTGCCGGACATTTTCGGCAAGCTTCCGGACGACGACAACTGGAAGGATGCCAAGGCGGCTATCCCGCCGCAAGCGGACAAAGCCGTGGTGCCTGACGTCATCTATTCGGACAAGCCCTCCGAGTTGCTCGTGTTCGACGGCGAGCCGAAGCTGGAGCAGGTGCCGGGCACCGGGCTCAAGGTTGCGACCAACAGCGAGAGCGACGTCTTCTATCGCGATGCGGATTCCAACTGGTACATCCTCGTCTCCGGTCGCTGGTTTGCGAGCTCGTCCCTCAATGGTCCGTGGACCTTCGCGACGCCCAAGCTTCCCGAAGATTTCCAGAACATCCCGCAGGACGCCGCCTATTACACGGTGCGCTCGTCCGTTCCAGGCACGTCCGAAAACGCCGAAGCGCGGCTGAAGGCAAGCATCCCCGAAAAGGCGCGTGTGGCGCTCGACGGGTCGGTGAAGGTGGACGTGACCTATAGTGGCGATCCGAAATTCGAGAAGATCGACGGCACCTCGCTGACCTACGCCGTCAACACCAACGAGACCGTCATCAAGGTCGGTGACAAGTATTTTGTCGTGAAGGACGGCATCTGGTTCGTCGGCGATACGCCGACCGGACCCTTCAGCGTCGCCAAGGCGGTGCCCGACGAGATCTACAAGATCCCGCCATCCTCGCCCGTCTACAACGCCACCTATGTACGGATCTACGAGACCGAGCCCGACGCGGTCTGGTTCGGCTACACGATGGGCTATCTCGGTGCCTATCTCGCCTGGGATACCTTCGTCTACGGCACCGGCTGGTACTATGACGATTATTGGGACTATGGCTGGACTGGCGGCGGCTACTGGCCCTATTATCCGCGTCCCGTGACCTATGGCGTCGGGGCGTTCTACAACCCGGCTGTCGGAACGTTCGGCCGCTACGGCTATGCCTATGGCCCCTATCGCGGCATCGCCGCCGGTGCGGCCTACAATCCGCGCACCGGTACCTATATGCGAGGCGCTGTCGGCTACGGGCCGAACGGTGACCGGGGCTTCGTCGCCGCCTACAATCCGCGCACCGGCAACGCGGCGATTGCGCGTGGCGGACACAATGTCTACGGGAGCTGGGGAACGGCATCCGTCAAGCACGGTTCCGACTTTGCGCGCATTTCCGGCGGTTCGACTGCGGCCGGCGCGGGTGCCCGTTGGCGCACGTCAGAAGGCAACCATGGATTCGTCGCCGGTGGCAAGGGTGGCGACGTCTACGCCGGGCGCGACGGAAACGTCTATCGCCGCGACGACGGGCAATGGCAGAAGCACACGCCTGACGGCTGGCAGCCGGTCGACAAGCCTTCCATCCAGGACAGGGCCAAGGCGGGCGAACAGTTTTCCGCCAAGCATCCGGACGCTGTCCAGAACCTGAACCAGCGGATCGAATCCGGTCAGGGAGCACGAACGCTGGACCGCGCGCCCGATCACCTGGCCATCGACAATATCGGCCGACAGCTCGGCAACCAGCGTTCCTTCGAGCGTCAGTCCTTCGATCAGCGGCCGCTGAACTTCCCGAGCAGTGGAGGCGGTGGTTTTGATCGCCCGGGTGGCTTTGGTGGCGGCGGCTTTCAGGGAGGCGGTGGCTTCCACGGTGCGGGAGGCTTCCATGGGGGCGGCGGCTTCCGTCGTCGTTGATCCGCGGCGCGGCGAAAGGGCGTTGGTAGAACCGCCTACAGGTATGTTAGCATTTGTAAAAGTTGAGAATCGTGCCGGTCGGGGCCGGCATGATCCCTGGGGGTGGTAAGAATGGGCTGTGTCGGGTCGTCGCGTCGTTTTCTGGGGCCGGTCTTCGGCCTTCTCGCGTTTCTTTCAATTATCTTCGGTCCAGTTTCCAAGGGCTTGGCGCAGGAGGCGGCGCCCGCCGCGCCGCCCGCCAAGGTCCAGCAACTGATCCAGTTACTCGACGATCCCGAAGTGAAGCAGTGGCTTTCGGCGAAGCCGGCTCCGGCACCGGCTGCCCAAGCGCCGGCTGCGGGCGTCGTCGCGCGCTGGACCGCCGAGATCAGGCGGCGGCTGACCGGCATTCGCGATGCCGTGCCGCGCGTTCTACCGGAAATGCAGGCGGGGCGGGATCGGCTGGCCGGCGTGATGGAGAGCCACGGCAGGGCGCCCGTTCTCAAGGGCTTCTTCTTCATTCTCCTGATCGGCTACGGTGCCGAATATCTGCTGCGCTGGCTGTTGCGGCGTAGCCTGCAAGGGGCCGCGTTGGCAGGACCGGCGCGGACCATGTTGGCACGCGTTCTGCCGCTCGTCGTCTTTGCTGCCGCCAGCATGTCAGTGCTTGCCTTCGCAGAATGGCCAAAGCTGCTTGAGGCGACGATCGCGCCGCTGCTTGGAGCCTGGATCGGCGCTCGCCTGCTGATGATCATCGCATCCGCCGTCCTGAAAGGTGGTCGCGAAGGCGAGGAGAGCGCCGACGCCCGTGGCGGCTATCTGTCTCTGACCGCAGACGAGGCGGGCTTCTGGTATCGTCATTCTCTCTGGCTGATCAGTGCCGCCGCGCTCGTCTGGGGCGTCGGTGATGCGATGTTGGCGCTTGCCATATCCGCGGATGTGCGCGAACTGGTTACGGCGATCCTCGGGCTCGGAGTCCTGGTCCTGGCGATCGCAACGGCTTTGCGGCGACCTATTGGCGCGGTTTCCGGCTCGCGCCGCGTGGTTAGCAATGTGCTGCTGGTCGCTTTCCTCATCGTGCTGTGGCTGCTCTGGGTCGCGGGCATGGAGGTCCTGTTCTGGATCGGTCTCTATGTGATTGGCCTGCCGCCACTGCTGCGCTTCACCAGCGCCTTCACGAAGACGATGCTGGACGCCGACGCCGCCGATGATCTCAGGGTGATGCGCAACGTCCTGATCGAGCGGGGCGCCCGTCTGCTGATCATCGCCCTCGCGGCCGCCTGGTTGGGAGTCGTGTTCAAGGTCAACGCGACGGCGATGATGCATGATGATGTTTTCAATCGGATTTTCCGCGGGGCGCTCGCCGGCGTCGTCATTCTGCTGGCGGCGGATCTCGTCTGGCAACTGGTGAAGGGTTTCATCAGCCTGCGCCTGACGCAGGCGCATGCGGCGGCCAACGATCCGGCGGAGTTGGCTCGCAACACGCGCATGCTGACCCTGTTGCCGATCCTGCGCAACTTCCTCGCGATTTTCATCGCCGTCGTGGCGGTACTGATGGTTCTCTCCGGCCTCGGCGTCGAAATCGGTCCGCTGATCGCCGGCGCCGGCGTGTTCGGTGTCGCACTCGGCTTCGGATCGCAGTCGCTGGTCAAGGACGTCATCAGCGGCATCTTCTACATGACGGATGACGCATTCCGGGTGGGCGAATATATCCAGAGCGGCAGCTACAAGGGCACGGTGGAATCCTTCAGCATTCGCTCGGTCAAGCTCCGGCACCATCGGGGCCCGGTCTTTACCGTGCCGTTCGGCTCGCTGGGTGCGGTCCAGAACATGAGCCGCGACTGGGTGATCGACAAATTCATGATCAACGTTTCGTTCGATACCGATGTGGCGAAGGTAAAGAAGGTGGTGAAAGGTATCGGGGCCAAGCTGCTCGAGGATCCCGAACTGGGGCCGTTGATCCTGGAAACGGTCAAGATGAAAGGCGTCGAACAGTTTGGCGATTATGGGATGACGCTCAGCTTCGCCATGAAGACGAAGCCGGGAAATCAGACCCAGGTCAGACGTCGGGCCCAGGTCATGATCAAGGAAGCCTTCAAGGAAAACGGCATCAATTTCGCTTCGCCGACGGTGCAGGTGGCGGGCGACGAGCAGCAGCAAGCTGCGGCGGCCGCTGCCGCGACCCGTGATGCCATAGCCAAGAAGAATGCCGCAGCAGCGCTCGGCGAAGGTGGCCCGCCGCAGGAATAGGATTTCGCCAACAGGTTTTCCAGGGGCTGGGGAGGCCGACCATGAAACGCGTTCTGTTCGGGTTGCTTCTCGTGTTCTTCGCGGGCGGCAGTGCCTTGGCGCAATCGAACGAGCAATTCATTCGGTCGATGTTCGTTCCGCACAAGGACGATTTCGACGGGATGGAAAAGCGACGTGTGATCCGCATCATCGTACCGTTCAGCAAGACGATCTATTTTATCGACCGCGGCCAGCAATTGGGCACGGCTGTTGAATTTGGGACGGCGCTCGAAAACGAGCTCAACAAGGACCGCAAGAAGCAGATCGACAAGATTCGCGTCGGTTTCGTACCGATGCCGCGGGCGAGACTTCTGTCGGCGCTGGAAGAAGGTCTCGGCGATATCGTCATGGCGAACCTGACGATCACCGAAACACGGCTTGCCGAGATGGATTTCACGGCGCCGCTCTACGACGAAGCCAGGGAGGTTCTCGTCACCGGCCCATCCGCGCCCGCAATCGCCAGTCTTGATGACCTGAGCGGACAGGAAATCGATGTGCGCCGCTCGAGCAGCTACTACGAGCACCTTGCGGCCCTCAGTGCCGGTTTCGAGAAGTCCGGCCGCCCGCCTGTTGTCTTGAAGGACATGGATGAGAACCTGGAGGACGAAGACGTCCTGGAGATGATCAATGCCGGCCTGCTGCCGTGGACGGTCGTCGATATGTACAAGGCGAACATTTGGTCGAAGGTCTTCACCGACCTCAAGGTGCGGGAGGACATTGCTGTGTCCGATCATGGCGAAATCGCCTGGGCGATCCGCAAGGACAGCCCGAAGCTCAAGGCCGTCCTCGACGACTTCGTCAAGTCTCACAAGGTCGGCACCACCTTCGGCAACATCTTGAAGAACACCTACTACAAGGGCGACAAGATGCTGAAGCGCGCCTATGATCCGGCGGATGTCGAACGCTTCAAAGTGCTGGTCGAGATCTTCCGCAATCACGGAAAGACCTATTCCTTCGACCACCTGATGCTGATGGCGCAAGGATACCAGGAATCACAGCTTGATCAGTCCAGGCGCAGCCATCGCGGTGCTGTCGGCATCATGCAGCTCCTGCCGTCGACCGCAGCGGACAAGGCGGTCAACATCCACGGCATCGACAAGGACGAGACTCTGAATGTCGAAGCTGGATCCAAGCATCTGCGCTTCCTCGTCGATACCTATATCAACGACCCGGCCGTGACCCCGCGAGATCAGTTGCTGTTTGCCTTCGCGGCCTACAATGCCGGGCCTGGGAACCTGCGCAAGTTCCGGGCAAAGGCCAAGGATATGGGGCTCGATCCGAACCTCTGGTTCGGCAATGTCGAAAATGCCGCCGCCGCGATCGTAGGGCGCGAGACGGTTCAATATGTCAGCAACATCTATAAGTACTATGTGGCCTACAGCCTGCTGGACGCCCATGACGCTGACGCGGCGGCGGCGAAAGTCGAAAACAGGTCGGCGGCCACCGCGCCATAGGCGTGCGGCGCACGTGTTCTCGCGAGATGTGGAGGTCTCGAAATGGTCGTGATGAAATGCAACTCGCCTGTGAGGCGGTCGGCAGCCTTTCTTTGCCTTTTCGCTCTGATGCTCGCCGGCTGTACCACGCCAGATATCGAGCCGATCCCGGGCAGCATCACCTATGGTGGACAGCCCCGCACGAAGCTGACGAAGGCGCCGGTGGGCAGCATCGTCCCGCACCGCTTCACGAGCGGCAACAGTTTCGTTCAGGAGACCTACGTCATTGAACCGGATCGCACGCTTAGACTTATCCGACGCGATTACTATGATCTGCCGATCGATTGACGAGCCGGTTGTGCGTACGGAAACCCATTGGTTGACAGTCTCGGGCGGAGGCACGATAGCTCGCTGCGGATGAAGATCGCCTTTTATGCACCGCTGAAATCGCCCGATCACCCGGTGCCGTCAGGCGACCGGCTGATGGCCCGCATGCTGATCGCGGCACTGCGGATCGGTGGGCACGAGGTTGCGATTGCATCGGATCTGCGCAGTTTCATGGCCAAGCCATCGGATCAGGATTTCCGCGAACTTGAGCTTGCGGCGGAAACCGAAACCGCGCGCCTTCGGACACTCTGGCAGAGCGAGGGCGTTCCCGATCTCTGGTTCTGCTACCATCCCTATTACAAGGCGCCCGACCTTCTCGGCCCCGGGCTCGCGGGCGAGTTCTCCATTCCCTATGCGACGGCGGAAGCGTCATACTCGATGCGGCGGAATGAAGGTGTCCGCGCGATTGCCCAACGCCATGTTCTTGCGGGGATTTCGCAGGCGGCCGTCAACATCTGCCTGACGCGCCGCGACCGCGACGGCCTTCTTGAAGCCGCTCCCTCATGCCGCCACGCGATGCTTGCGCCGTTCATCGACGCTGCGCCGTTCATTGAGAGCAAGCCATCAGCCGATGCCCCCTGCCGGCTGGTCGTGGTCGCGATGATGCGCAGCGGCGACAAGATGAATAGCTACCGCATGCTGGCGCAGGCGCTGACGCGTGTTGCCGACGCCGCCTGGACCTTGACGATCGTCGGCGACGGACCTTGCCGCGACGAGGTCATCGGGGCCTTTGCGACTTTGCCTCCCGAGCGATTGATGTGGCTTGGCGAAAAGGATGCAGCCGACCTGCCGGATATTCTTGCCAGCACTGATCTCTACGTGTGGCCCGGCTGCGGCGAGGCCTACGGGCTTGCCTATCTCGAAGCGCAGGCTGTGGGCCTGCCGGTCGTTGCGCAACGAACGGCCGGCGTGCCGGAAGTGGTGAGAGACGGCGAGACTGGGCTGCTGACGCCGGACGGGGATATCGGCGCCTATGCGGCGGCGGTGCGCGACCTGATCGAGGATCCGGCCGGCCGCAGGCGATTGGGCGCAGCCGCCCGACGGTTCGTTCATGAGGAGCGCTCGTTTCCGGCAGCCGCCCTACGGCTTCGCTCGATTTTCGATGAATTTCTGGAGACGCCGAAATGACAGAGGAAATCCATTGGCAGCGCCTTGCTGCGGAGCTCGATCGCATTGAAGCGTCGGGACGGCCGGTGGATTTCTGGCTGCGTGACGACGACGCAGCCGAGCCGACGCGGGCGCTCGATCGGCTGCTGTCGCTGGTCGACCGACACGCTCTTCCGGTCGTTTTGGCCGTTCCGCCAGCCCAGACCGGCGAGGCGCTCGCGCGCCGCCTTGGCGGGCTCGCAGATGTCAGCATTGCCGTGCACGGGTGGGCGCATCGCAATCATGCGCCGCCTTCGGAAAAGAAGCAGGAGCTTGGCGCGCACCGGCCGCGCGCCACGGTGCTCCACGAACTCGAACTCGGCTATGACCGCTTGCGGACGCTCTTCCCGGGCGGCTTCGTGCCGATGCTCGTTCCCCCGTGGAACCGGATCGACAACACGCTTCTCGACGGCTTGCCCGACATCGGTTTCAAGGTGCTCTCGGTCTTCGGGCCGGAGAAACCATCGCCGTTCAAGCTCGTCAACACGCATGTCGATGTCATGGATTGGCGCGGGACGCGCGGTTGCCGCGACCATGCACTGATCGTCTCCGACATCATTGCGAGGCTTCGGCAGGTGACCGGCGACGTCGAGGAGAGAGCGGAGCAGAAGGGCCGCACGATCGGCGTGCTGACGCATCACTTCGTTCACGACGAGGGCGTCTGGACATTCCTCGAAAAGCTCTTTGCGGCGACCAGCGGACATCCGGCCTGCCGTTGGCTTGCCGGCCGCGAGATTACAGCTCGATGATCTGTCCGTCGCGGGCGGCAAAGGCGCCGGCGAACGTCGCCTGAACGTCGCGTTCCATCGCGGCCAGCGCCTCGTCGGTGCGGGACGGATCGTGATGGAACATGGCGAGATGCTTGACACCGGCGGCCATCGCCAGCCGGGCGCCATGCATGCCGGTCGAGTGCCCAAAGCCCTGAAAATGATCCATCTCGCTTTCGAGATAGGTGCAGTCGTAGACCATCAGATCACAGCCGGCGATCAGATCGAGAACCGCGGGATCGAGAATGCCGGGCTCGTGCTCGGTGTCGTAGACGAGTGCGACGGCGCGCCCGTTCCATTCGACGCGGTACCCGACACAGCCGCCCGGATGCCTGAGGCTTGCCGTGCGGACCGTGATTCCCGCCCGTGGCGTCAGCACGTCACCGGGTTTGAAATCCAGGCCGTCGAGGCTTGCCTGACAGATATCCGGGTCCACTGGGAACCACGGTGGGCGCATAAAGTCGCGGATCATTTCCTTCGTGGTCATCGTGCCGTGCAGATGGCCGGACCAGAAGCGTACCGAGTTCTGACACTTGTAGATCGGCTTGAAATAGGGAAGGCCGATGATGTGGTCATAGTGGCTGTGGGTGAAGAAAAGGTCGAATTGGTCGATGCCTTCGGCGATCAGCGAGTAACCGGCCTCGCGCAACCCCGACCCCGCATCGAAGAGCAATACATCCTTGCCGCATCGAATCTCGATGCAGGATGTATTTCCCCCATAGGCGACGTATTGTTGGCCGGATACCGGCAAACTTCCTCTTACGCCCCAGAACCGCACTCGAAAGTTGTCGTCACGCATTCAGTTTCGGCTTCACTACGCACGCTCGGACCATTTTGATCCTTGTGTGACTGTTAAACAAGCACAATGGCCACACCCCTGCAATGCCATGGGTTATTATTTGGAAAGTAACCTTAGCGTCGCCAAGAGCGCCCGGTTGGAAATCGTCCGACGAAACCGCATTTCAGCGGGGGGCGCCGGATCGATGGCGAGGCCTTCGCAACAGCACATGAAACTTTTCCTTGCGCTGTTACGTGGATTATTTATCGAACGCAGTAACGTAGGGAACAGGTCACGCATGGTTGAGGCAGCAGACGGGCGGTTCTATGACAGCGTACCTCTCTTCGATGCGTTCGAAGGGGTCGCGGACGAGGCGAATTATCGTCCGCTGCCGGACGGCTGGCTTCTCGCCGTTGCCGACATCGTCAACTCCACCGGCGCGATCGCCGAAGGCCGCTACAAAACTGTGAACATGGCAGGCGCCAGCGTCATTTCGGCGTTGATGAACGCGCTCGAAGAAAAGTCGATGCCCTTTGTTTTCGGGGGAGACGGCGCGCTCGCCGCGCTGCCGGCGCCGATGACGGACCGCGCACGCGACGCACTCGCCGCCGTGAAGACCTGGGTCGCTGAGGAACTCGGGCTCGAATTGCGCGCCGCCCTGGTGCCGGTCAGCGATATCCGCTCCAACGGCCTCGATATGCGCGTCGCCCGCTTCAAGGCGAGCGAAGAGGTTTCCTACGCGATGTTTGCGGGCGGCGGCGCCAGTTGGGCCGAAGCGGAGATGAAGGCGGGACGCTATCCCGTCGGCGCCGCGGCGGCTGGCAGCCGGCCCGACCTCACCGGGCTTTCCTGTCGCTGGAACCCGATCGAGTCCCGCCACGGCGCCATTGCCTCGATCATCGCCGTGCCGGGGCCGAAGGGCAATGGGCCGGAGTTTCAGGCGTTGATCGCCGATATCGTCGCATTGGCCGACGAGGAAGAACGCAATGGCCATCCTGTTCCCGAACTTGGGCCGAGGCCACGGTTCTCCTTCAAGGGCATTGAAGCCGAGACGCGGGCCGTGGCGCCGAAAGGACGGCGCTTTCTTCCCCGTTGCTTCATCACCGTGCAGACGCTGGTTCTGTTTGTTTGCCTCCGGCTGGGCTGGAATCTGGGCTCGTTCGACACGAACCGCTACCGCCGCGACCTCGCCGACAACACGGATTTCCGCAAGTTCGACGACGGGCTGAAAATGACGATCGACATCAGCACTGAACGGCTCGAACGGATCGAGACGAGGCTAAGGCAGGCAGAGGCCATAGATGTCGTGCACTATGGCCTGCATCAACAGGATTCGGCGCTGATGACATGCATCGTGCCGACGCCGATGACACGGGATCACATGCATTTCGTCGACGGCGCGTCGGGCGGCTACGCGGTGGCGGCAAGCAAGCTCAAGGCCGCGCTGGCGCGCGTAAGCACCGCCTAGCAAGACGCCGCAAGTGCCGCCTGTTTCAGCCGTGGTGGGCCGGGCGGACTAAGCCTTGACGATATGCTCGCCGGTCAGTCCGTTGCGGTGAAACACGTTGCGCGTATCGACGACGAGCGAGGCGGAAGCGGCAAGGGCCGCGTAATCCACCTGGTCGTGATCGGTGGCAATCAGCACGGCATCGAATGTCGCGACTGTTTGTGCGTCGAGCGTGACCGATCGCCGGCCCTTCAAAGCACCGTGTTCGCGTGTCGGTGGGATCTCGGCGACGTAGGGGTCGTGATAGGAAGTGCGTCCGCCGCGCTCTTCGATCAACTCGATCAGGCGCAGCGACGGGCTTTCGCGAATATCCGGAACATTCTTCTTGTAGGCGAGGCCGACGACGAGGACGTTGGAACGGCTGAGCGCCTTGCCAGCCTTGCGGTCGAGTGCCTCGGCGAGGCGGCTGACCACATGGCGCGGCATGGCCGAGTTGATCTCGCCGGCAAGCTCGATGAAGCGCGTCGGCAGCTCGTATTCCCGCGACTTCCAGGTGAGGTAGAAGGGGTCGATCGGGATGCAGTGGCCGCCAAGCCCCGGTCCGGGGTAGAACGGCATGTAGCCGAACGGCTTGGTCTTCGCCGCTTCGATCACTTCCCAGACGTCGATGCCCATGGCCTCGTAGACGATCTTCAATTCGTTAACGAGGGCGATGTTGACCGAGCGGAAGATGTTCTCGGTGAGCTTCACGGCCTCCGCCGTGGCGTTGGAGGAGACCGGCACGACGGTTTTCACCACGGCTGCATAGAACCGTTCCATCAAGGCCGAAGCCTGCGGTCCATCGCCGGCGACGACCTTTGGAATGCTGACCGTTTCGTAGGTCGGATTGCCGGGATCCTCACGTTCCGGCGAAAAGCCGACGAAGAAGTCGCTGCCGGATTTGAGCCCGGTTTCCTCGAGGATGGTGCGCACGACGCCGTCGGTCGTCCCGGGATAGGTGGTCGATTCCAGGACGACGAGTTGTGCAGGCCTGAGGGTCGCCGCGATCGCGCGTGACGTCTTTTCGACGAAGGAAAGATCCGGGTCGCGGTGCTTGGTAAGCGGCGTCGGCACGCAGATGATGATGACGTCGCAGTCCGCCAGCTTTTGAAAGTCCGTCGTCGAGCGGAAGCGGCCGGCACCGCTCTGTTTCGCGAGCGCGGCGTCCGATACGGCGGCGATGTAGGACTTGCCCGCGTCGAGCGCGACGATCTTGGTGGGGTCGATGTCGAATCCAATGACGGCAAAACCCGCGCGAGCAGCGGCGATGGCGAGCGGCAGGCCGACATAGCCGAGACCGATGACGCCGACCTTGGCGTTCGAGGCGGAGATGGACGAGAGCAGGCTTTCGAAATGAGGTGAGGTCAAGTTTGCTTTCCGGATCTCGTGGGCAGACGGGTGGCGCCGCGCGAACATGTCGTGGTTTGTTGGAGAGAAACAAGCTCCAAGTCAAGCGAGGCACTGCGTCACGCCGAAGGACAGGCCTTTGAGCTCTCTATCAAAACATCATGCGAGAAAAACTTTGCCCGGCCTCTGGAAATCGCCGGGTGGCATCAATATCTGCACCATATAAGTGCCGCATTCCGGGTGCCTGCACGTCATCGACGCCGGAATCGGTTGGAGCATTTTCTTAACGGGCACGGCTCATCATCATCCACCGCGAACATGGACCGGCAACTTGCCGGGGCGTTCGTCGTCTCCGGATGCTGACGCGGGACGGTCTGTCATGGTGAGGACGCGAAATGGCCCCGACGAACGACAACGTATCCGAAATCCTCATCGACAAGGTTGCCGACTGGCTTATGCGGACGTCGCTCAGCGACGCGCCGCTGGAAACGATCGTCAAAGGCTTTTGCGAGCGGCTCGCTGCCGCCGGCCTGCCGCTGATGCGCGTCCATCTCTCCTTTTCGATGTTGCATCCGCTTTATGATGCGCTTGGTTTTACCTGGATCCGCGGCAAGGGCGTCGAGGTAAGCGGCCTTCGGCACGAAGAGCTGGCGCTCAATCCCGAGCGTTTCCTGCAGAGCCCCTACTACTATCTGCTCAACAACAATCTCGAGCATGTCCGGCGGCGTCTTTACCAGGATACGCCGTCCGAGTTCCCGATCTTCGACGATCTCAAGGAGATGGGCGCCACGGACTATCTGGCCTTCATGCAATCGCTCGGCGCCGATTCGGGGCATGGCATGGTCGGATCCTGGACGACGGACCGCCATGGCGGCTTCACCGATGATGTGATCGGGGCGTTGCTCAAGCTTCAACACCACCTGGCGGTCGCCGCGAAGATGGCGGTGCTCGGAAAGCTCGCCGACAATATGCTGACCACCTATCTCGGCTCCAGTGCCGGCCGGCGCGTGATGAGCGGCCAGGTCCGCCGCGGCGACGGCGAAACCGTGCGCGCGATCCTGGTCATGGCCGACATGCGTCGCTCGACGATGCTGGCGGAGAAGGAGGGGCGGCAGTCCTATATCGAGACGTTGAACACCTATTTCGACGCGATCGCCGCGCCCTTCAATCGCAATGGCGGCCATATCCTGAGCTTCGTCGGCGACGGGTTCATCGCCGTCTATCCGTGTGGGCGCCATAAGGAACCGTCCGAATTTGCCGCCCGCGAGGCCTTTGCCGCCGTGCGCGCAGCAACGGCGCGGATGGAGATGCTGAACGGCGAACGGCGCAAGCAATCCCGCGATCCCATCGGCTACGGCATCGGGCTGCATGTCGGCAACGTGATGTTCGGCAATGTCGGGCTGCGCGACCGGCTGACCTTCTCCGCCTTCGGCTCGGCCGTTAACGAAGTGCAGCGGTTGCAGAACCTCACCAAGAAATATGCGCATAGCGTCGTCGCCAGCGAGGCCTTCGTCAATTACTGCGGCGGAGATTGGACGGCGCTCGGCCAGGAAAAACTGCGCGGAGTGCGGCAGAAATTCACGATTCTCTACCCCAACGATGCAGCGTTGCTTGCCAGAGCAGATGAGCGCTTCGACGATGTGTTGCAGGATGGACTTTCCGAGGCGGAACATGTCATGCTGCTTCACCGCAATACTCGTCCGCTTCAGCCGCCGCGCGGCCTTATCGACAAGATGCTTCAATAGGGGGAAGAATGTTCCGAGCCGTGTTTGTCGCCGCCAGCATCACCATGGCCGGAGGCGCGATGGCGCAGCCGTGGGAAAGCAAACTGTCAGACGGCTTCGAGGGACAGAATTTCGCACCCGAAGGCGGGCTCTACTATCGCGATAACTTCGAGCAGAGTGCGGGCACGGTGGAATTTCAAAACCAGGTGACGCACACCGGCAAAGGCGCACTCAAGTTGAGCGTCGTTCCGACCTGTCCGGATTCCCTCGACGGTTGTAGCGAGCGAGCCGAGATCTGGGAGAAGACGGCGCTGCGCGTGCCCTACGACCAGGGGGTCTGGTATGGTTTCGCGGTCAAGTTCGCCGATCCGGTCCCGAAGGAGGATCATCGTTATCTGATCGCCCAATGGAAGCGTGAGATCGATCCCGGCGCCGAAGGTGATTTCAGTCCGTTCCTTGCTTTGCGCCTCGAGGCGGGCAAACTCTTCGTCACGGTGGAGACGAATTACATCGCGCCGCTCTCATCCGGCCCGGAAGGTACGCCGGCGAACTGCAGGCCTGGCGAGATCCCGGTGTGGGGGCGGCCTAGCGTCAACCAGATGCGTATGCTGGTCGCCGCCGACAGCAACTGGAAACCGGAAGACGGCAGTCTGTTCAACGCCTGCACGGATGCCATCAAGGTGACCAACCATGGCAATCCGCTGCCCGATCCGAAGTCCGGCTGGATCGACTTCGCGATCTACACGCTGCCGGGGGCCGGTGGCACGGGACGCATCGAACTCTTCGCCAACGGCAAGCCGATCATCACGGTGGCGGGGCATGTCGGCCACGCCGACAAGGGGCTCGGCAAGAATCAGTACTTCAAGTTCGGCCCCTATCGGGCTGCCGATACGACCGACTGGACGCTGTTCTATGACGACTTCCGCCGCTCGCCGAACTGCGCCGACGTGCTGAAGGGCGGGACGTGCCCCGCGCTCTAACCAACTGAAGATGCACGAGGCAATGCTCCGGTTGCAGTTGGCCATGCTGGACAGCCCTCTGAAGCTGCGCTAGTCTTTTTTAGAGGCGGCGGATAAAAAGCAATGAGGGAAGCGTGCTGCTATGACATCTGGGGCGGACCTGCTTCGAGTTGAAGGTCTGCGGATCACATTCTCGGTGCTTGGCGGCGAAGTTCAAGCCGTCAATAATGCGAATTTCAGGATCTTGCCCGGCAAGGTCACGGCGCTCGTTGGCGAGTCGGGATCGGGCAAGTCGGCAATCAGCCAGGCGGTGATGGGCATCTTGCCCAACGTCGCCAGGGTTGGTGGCAAAATTCTGTTCAACGATCCCACGACGGCGGCAAAGCCCATCGACCTGCTTTCGCTGGAGCGGGAAGGTGATGAGATACGTAGCCTGCGCGGCACGCGTATCAGCAAGATCTTTCAGGAGCCGATGACGTCGTTGTCGCCGCTCCATACGATCGGAAACCAGATTTCCGAGGTGCTGAAGATCCACACGGATGCGGAAAAGGCTGAACGCCGGGCACGGACCGAGGAACTGCTCGGCTATGTTGGCTTTGCCAAGCCGAAGCGCGCCTACGAAATGTATCCGTTCGAGCTTTCCGGCGGCATGCGCCAGCGCGCGATGATCGCGATGGCACTGATCTGCCGACCGGCCCTCTTGATCGCCGACGAGCCGACAACTGCGCTCGACGTGACCGTACAGGCCCAGATCCTTAAACTTCTGCGCGAGCTTCAAGTGAAGCTCAATATGGCAATGCTGCTGATCACCCACGACCTCGGTGTCGTCGCCAACATGGCCGACGAGGTTGTGGTGATCTATCATGGGCAGATCGTCGAGGCTGGCCCTGTCGAGGCCATCTTCCGCAACCCGCAGCATCCCTATCTCAAGGGCCTGATGGCCGCCGTTCCGCATTTCGACATGAAGCCCGGCGAACGGCTGAAGGCGCTGCGCGAAGTGCCGGTCAAGGCCGGGTCAGTGCTTGGGACTTCGGTGGCCAACCGGCGCGCCGGCCCACAGGTGCTGCTGTCCGTCCGTAACCTCTCGAAGACATATGGAACGCGAAAATCGTCCTGGTTTGGTGGCGGCGAAAGTTCTCATCACCGCGCCGTCGACGATGTCAGCTTTGATATCCGCCGCGGCGAATGCCTCGGCCTCGTCGGCGAGAGCGGCTGTGGCAAGACGACAGTCAGCAAGATCCTGATGCGGGCGGTAACGCCGGACACCGGCTCGGTGACCTTCGACAACGGCGAAGGTCCGGTCGATGTGCTGAAGGCTCAAGGCGACGAACTGAAGGCGCTCCGGTCGAAGATCCAGATGGTGTTTCAGGACCCGGTTTCGTCGCTTTCCCCGCGCATGACCGTCAAGAACATTCTCAGCGAGCCCCTGGAGATCCATGGGCGCGGAACGGGCAAATCGCGCGTCGAGACCGTGCGCGAACTGCTGCAAGCCGTCGGGCTCGACCAGCGCTTCATCAACCGCTATCCGCACAGTTTCTCGGGCGGGCAGCGTCAACGCATTGGCATTGCCCGCGCTTTGGCGCTGGTGCCGGAACTGCTGATCTGCGACGAGCCGGTATCGGCGCTCGACGTTTCCGTTCAGGCGCAAATCCTCAACCTTCTCAAGGATTTGCAGAAAGAACTGGGACTGACCTGTCTGTTCATCTCGCACAACCTCGCGGTCGTGGATTACATGGCGGACCGCATTGCCGTCATGTGCGCCGGGCGCATCGTCGAGCTTGCGCCGCGCGAGGTGCTGATGCGCAAGCCGGTTCATCCCTATACCAAGTCGCTGTTGGCGGCCGTTCCCTATCCGGATCTCGATCGGCCGCTCGACTTTGACAGGCTGAAGGACAGCGAAGGATCGGATATGCGGCGCTGGGGACCGCAGTTCCGCGTCGACGACGCTGGCGACACGCTTATCCCCGCCGATCTCGGTGGCGACCACTTCGTGCTGGCGCGCCGGTCCGTGGATGCAAGGGAGTTACGGCCATGATCACCCGCCGAACTGTACTGGCATTGCTTGCATCCGTGGCATTTCCCGTGCGGCTCCTGGCTGCTGGGAGTGAACCGGCGTTTCTTGAAAAGCTGATTGCCGACGGCAAGCTTCCGCCGGTCAACGAGCGCTTGCCCAAGACGCCGCGTGTCATCAACGTTGCGGCGCTGGGGCGCACGCCCGGCAAGCATGGCGGTATCGTGACGATGATCATCGGCAGTGCCAAGGACATCCGGCTCATGACCGTCTACGGCTATGCCCGACTGGTCGGCTATGATGAAACGCTGAAGCTCGAAGCGGATGTCCTCGAAAGCTACGAGACGGTAGAGGACCGCATCTTCACCTTCCACCTGAGAGAAGGGCACAAGTGGTCCGACGGGACACCGCTGACGACCGAGGACTTCCGCTATTGCTGGGACGATGTGCTCAACAACGAGAAGCTGAGCCCCGCCGGTTTGCCGACTGCGCTGGTGATGGACGGCGAAGCCGGAAAGTTCGAAGTCATCGACGAGCGAACCATTCGCTATACTTGGTCGACGCCGAACCCGGACTTCCTGCAGAAGCTCGCCGCACCGCAGCCGCTGGTGGTGGCGGTGCCTTCAGCCTATCTCAAGCAGTTCCACGAGAAATATCAGGAAGAAGACAAGCTCAAGGCTTTGATGAAGGAGCAGCGCGTTAAGAAGTGGAGCCAGCTCCATATGCGCATGGCTCGCTCCTATCGCCCTGAGAATCCTGAGCTTCCGACGCTCGATCCATGGCGCAACACGACGTCGCTTCCTGCCGAACAGTTCATCTTTGAGCGCAACCCCTACTTCCACCGCGTCGACGAGAACGGGTTGCAGCTTCCCTATATCGACAAGTTCGTGCTCAACGTCAGCTCGTCGGCGCTAATCCCGGCGAAGACGGGCACGGGTGAAAGCGACCTTCAGGCGACGGGCATCGACTTCGTCGACTATACTTTCCTCAAGGATTCCGAGAAGCGGTACCCGGTCAAGGTACTGCTGTGGAAGAAGACGCAAGGCTCGCGCCTGGCGCTGTTGCCGAACCTCAACTGCTCCGACACGGTCTGGCGGTCGTTGCTGCAGGATGTGCGGGTTCGCCGTGCGCTCTCGCTGGCCATCGACCGCACCGAGATCAACAAGGCAGTCTTCTACGGCTTAACCAAGGAGAGCGCCGACACGGTTCTGCCGGACAGCCCGCTGTTCCGTCCGGAGTTCGCCAACGCTTGGGTGGCCCACGATCCAGCTCAAGCCAATGCACTGCTCGACGAAGCGGGCCTGACGCAACGCGACAGTGACGGCATTCGCGTCCTGCCCGATGGCAGGGCCGCGCAAATCGTCGTGGAAACGGCCGGCGAAAGCACGCTCGAGACGGACGTGCTGCAGCTCGTCACCGACTACTGGCAGAAGGTCGGGATATCGCTTTTCATCCGCACCTCGCAGCGCGACACGTTCCGCAGCCGTGCTGTCGGCGGCGAGATCGTCATGTCGATGTGGTTCGGGCTCGACAACGGCGTTCCGACCCCGGGCATGAACCCGGGGCAACTGGCGCCGACGGCCGACGACCAGCTGCAATGGCCGGTCTGGGGGCTCAACTACCTGTCCCATGGCGAAATGGGCCAGCCGCCGGATCTGCCTGCCGCTGTCGAACTGACGGAGCTGTTGCAACGCTGGCGGCATTCGGCTGAAGACGCCGAGCGCACGGAGATTTGGACCCGCATGCTGTCGATCTACACAGACCAGGTCTTCTCGATCGGTATCGTCAACGCCTCGCTACAGCCGATCCTCGTGGCGAAGAAGCTGCGGAATGTGCCGGAAACGGGGCTCTACGGCTTCGATCCCACGTCCTATTTTGGTGTTTACAAAACCGATACCTTCTGGATCGAGCAGGAAGCCTGACATGCTGCGATATATTCTCTGGCGTATCGCAGCGATGGTTCCAACCCTCCTCATCATATCGGCTCTTGTCTTCACCATCATCGAACTGCCGCCCGGCGACTACTTCGAGAGCTATGTCTCCGAGATCAAGGCGCAGGGCGAAGGCGTCGACATGGAGCAGATCGAGGCGCTGAGGAAGGAGTACGGCTTCGACCAGCCACCGGTCCTGCGCTACGTCTACTGGCTCGGCGGCATGCTGCAGGGCGATTTCGGCTATTCCTTCGAATACGAACTGCCGGTCAGCGCCGTCGTCGGCGACCGTCTGTGGCTGACGATCCTCGTCTCCTTCGTCACCATCATCTTCACCTGGCTGATCGCCTTTCCGATCGGCATCTATTCCGCGACCCACCAGTATAGCTGGGGCGACTACGGCCTGTCGCTGGTGGGCTTGATCGGCATTGCCATTCCGAATTTCATGCTGGCGCTGATCCTGATGTATTTCGCCAATATCTGGTTCGGGATTTCGATCGGCCACCTGATGGACCAGCAGTATCTGGCCGAGCCGATGAGCTGGGCCAAGGCGAAGTCTATCCTCGAACATATCTGGATCCCCGTCGTCATCGTCGGCGCGGCGGGCACGGCCGGCATGATCCGGCGTCTGCGCGCAAATCTGCTCGACGAGCTGCAGAAGCAGTATGTCGTAACGGCCCGCGCAAAGGGCCTTTCGCCGATGCGCACGCTGGTCAAATACCCTCTGCGCATGGCGTTGAACTTCTTCATATCGGATATCGGCTCGATCCTGCCGGCGATCATTTCCGGCGCTGAAATCACCGCGATCGTGTTGTCGCTGGAAACCACCGGGCCGATGCTGATCAAGGCCCTGCAAAGCCAGGACATGTATCTCGCCGGTTCGTTCCTGATGTTCCTCGCCTTCCTAACCGTGATCGGCGTGCTGATTTCCGATATCGCGCTCGCCATTCTCGATCCTCGAATTCGGCTGCAAGGCAGGAGCACCAAGTGACGTCATTTCTTCCGGCGCCCGGCGAGCCCTTGCCGCATTACGTATCGACTGCTCCCTTCGATCCCTATTCCGTCGAGGCGATGACCGACGAGCAGGTGCGCGTCAACCAGGCTTCCCAGCTTCGCCTGATGTGGTGGAAATTCCGCCGCCACAGGCTCGCGCTCGTCTCCGGCATCTTTCTCGCGGTGTTCTACCTCACGATCGTCGTCTCTGAGTTTCTGGCGCCTTACAACCTGCATACCCGCAACATGGATTACATCTACGCACCGCCGCAGGCGGTGCACCTGTTCCATGAGGGCCAGTTCGTCGGTCCCTTCGTCTATGGACGGACCATGACGCTGGATATGGAAACGCTGAAGCGCAACTATGCCGACGATGTCACGGACGTGCAGCGACTGCGTTTCTTCTGCCGGGGCGACAGCTATCGTTTCTGGGGCCTGTTCGACAGCAACGTGCATCTCGTTTGCCCGGCGAAGGACGGTCAGGCGTTCTTCCTGGGGACGGACCGTCTCGGTCGCGACGTGTTGTCGCGCATCATTTACGGTGCCCGAATTTCGCTGACGATCGGCCTGCTCGGCATCACCGTCAGTTTCGTGCTCGGCATCGTCATCGGTGGCCTTGCTGGTTATCACGGCGGCGTCTTCGATCTCGTCGTCCAGCGCGTCATCGAAGTCCTGCAGTCTATCCCGAGCATCCCGCTCTGGCTGTCGCTCGCAGCGATCATGCCGGCGACCTGGAGTCCGATCCTGATCTATCTGGCGATCACGATCATCCTTGGCCTCCTGGACTGGACGGGGCTTGCGCGCGCGGTGCGCTCGAAACTGCTGGCGCTGCGCGAGGAGGATTATGTGCTTGCGGCCCAGTTGATGGGCGCAAAGAGCAGCCGCATCATCGGCCGGCATCTCGTGCCTGGCTTCATGTCGCATCTGATCGCCACTGCGACGATCTCGATCCCCGGCATGATCCTCGGCGAGACGGCTCTGAGCTTCCTCGGTCTCGGTCTTAGACCCCCCATCACCAGTTGGGGCATTCTCTTGACGGAGGCCAAGAGCGTCAGCGTTATTGCTTTCTACCCCTGGCTCCTATTTCCCACAATTCCGGTCATTCTTGTGATTTTGGCGTTCAACTTCTTGGGAGATGGGTTGCGTGACGCAGCCGATCCCTACAAATGAAGCCCGGTTTGAAGCTGACAACCAGTCAGCGCCAAACGGTTCATTGATCCTGAGCGAAAGGTTTCTTGCATGATGCGGCGTTTTGAAGATGCCCGGATCCTCATGTATAGCCATGATACGTTCGGGCTTGGGCACCTCCGGCGGTGCCGCACGATCGCGCATTCCCTGGTGGAAGACTACCGCGGTCTGAACATCCTGATCATCTCCGGCGCGACGATCGCCGGTGCGTTCGACTACCGTGCGCGCGTCGACTTCGTGAAGATTCCGAGCGTCATCAAGCTGCACAATGGCGACTACACCTCGCTCGACCGTCATATCGAGCTCGACGAGACGCTGAAGATGCGTCAGGCAATCATTCGCCACACAGCCGAGACCTTCAAGCCGGACATCTTCATCGTCGACAAGGAGCCGATGGGCCTGCGCGGCGAGGTAGAGGAGACGCTGACCTATCTGAAGGCGCATGGCACGACGCTGGTCTTGGGCTTGCGCGAGGTCATGGATGCGCCGCATCTGCTGGAAGCGGAGTGGAAGCGGCGCGACACCATGCGCAAGATCGAGCAGTATTACGATACGATCTGGGTTTATGGCCCGCCGGATTTTTACGATCCGCTGACCGAGCTCGAAGTGCCGCCGGCTGTCCGCGACCGGATGAATTTCGTCGGCTTCCTGCAGCGCAGCGTTCCGCGGGAAGAACTGCCGGGCCACAAGCCGCAGGGCGATTATATCCTGGTCACCACGGGGGGCGGCGGCGACGGTGCGGACCTGATCCACGACGTCATCCACGCTTACCAGCAGGACCCGGAGCTTACGCACAATGCGTTGATCGTGCTCGGGCCCTATATGCCGGTCAAGAAGCGGGAAAAGCTGATCCGCAAGGGCAGCAAGATCCCCTATATCAAGATCATCGAGTTCGACAATCGCATGGAAGAGCTCATCGCCGGCGCAAAGGGCGTCGTCGCCATGGGCGGCTACAACACCTATTGCGAAATCCTCTCCTTCGACAAGCCGGCGCTGATCGTGCCGCGCATCCAACCGCGCGAGGAGCAGTTGATCCGCGCCCGCCGCGCGGCCGAGCTTGGGCTCATCGAAATGCTGTTGCCGGACGAAGCGGACGATCCGCTGCGGTTGGCGGCGGCGCTGAAGGCGCTGCCGTCCCGGGCGCCGCCTTCGAAAAGCACCGCTAACGGCTTGCGGCTGGAAGGGCTCGTGCATATCTCCGAGATCGTTGGTCGGTGGCTCGACCGGCCGTCGAGCGACCACTTGAATATCGTGAAGAAATCGAGCTGAAGCATTGCCGACAGATCGCAAGATTGCAGTCGTGCTGAAGGGCTATCCGCGTCTTTCGGAAACCTTCATCGCGCAGGAACTGCTTGGCCTTGAGCGGGCCGGACTAGATCTCGTACTGATCTCGCTTCGCCGTCCGACCGACGGCAAACGTCATCCGGTGCATTACGAGATTCGTGCCGATGTTCACTATCTGCCCGAATATCTGCATGAAGAGCCGCTGCGGGTGCTGCGCGGTCTCGTGCGTTCCCTGCCGAAGCCGGGTTTCTGGCCGGCATTCGGGCTCTTTCTGAAAGACCTGCGCCGCGATTTCAGCCGCAACCGCTTTCGCCGGTTCGGGCAGGCGGTCGTGCTCGCTTCGGAATGGCCGGGCAATCCGCGCTGGCTGCATGCGCATTTCATCCATACGCCTGCTTCGGTGACCGCCTATGCCAGCGTGATCGCCGCTACGCCCTGGACCTGCTCGGCGCATGCCAAGGACATCTGGACGTCGCCGCACTGGGAGCTTTCCGAAAAGCTTGGCCGGGCGCGCTGGACGGTCACCTGCACGCGCATGGGCTACGAACATCTGAAGAGCCTGACGAGCGAAAAGGCGAGGGTGCATCTGAGCTACCACGGCCTTGATCTTGATCGTTTCCCTCGTTTCGAGGGCACGCATTCTGACCGCAATGGTTCCGACCCTTCGGATCCCGTCCGCATCGTCAGCGTCGGCCGCGCCGTCGACAAGAAGGGCTACGACGTCTTGCTGAAGGCACTCTCGCTGTTGCCGGCGGACCTTCATTGGCGGTTCGAGCATATCGGTGCCGGTGAACTGACCAGCACGCTCAAGAGGCTTGCGGCCGAGCTTGGCGTTTCCGACAGGGTTGCCTGGAAGGGTGCGCTCGACCAGACCGACGTGCTGGCGCATTACCGGACGAGCGATATCTTCGCGCTTGCCTGCCGGATCACCGCCGACGGCGATCGCGACGGGTTGCCCAACGTGCTTGTCGAAGCGTCGAGCCAACGGCTGCCGTGTGTCTCGACGGCGATTTCCGGCGTTCCGGAACTTCTCATCGATGGTGAGAACGGCAGGGTCGTCCCGTCGGAAGACCCGCAGGCGCTTGCACGGGCCCTGGAGCAACTCATCCGAGATCCCGCGCTCCGTCACGGCCTGGGCGGTGCGGCGGAGCGGAAGGTCCGCGCGCAATTCGATCACCACACCAGTATCGATCAGCTTGCAGGGCTGTTTGCCAGCGAATGGAGAGCCGCGTGATGCGTGCGCGCCGTGTCTTTTTCTACGTGCAGCATCTCCTCGGCATCGGCCATCTGGCGCGGGCGAGCCGGATCGCGAGCGCCCTTGCCGCCAGGGGCTTCGAGGTGACCGTCGTGACCGGCGGCAGCCCGGTTCCGGGATTCCCGGGGAGTGACGTAAAGCATGTGGCCCTTCCGCCGGTGCTCGCGGGCGACAAGGGCTTTTCCGGCCTTGCCGACAGCGAGGGAAATCCGGTGAGCGACGCCTTCAAGGATCGGCGCCGGGAGCTGTTGATCGAGGCGTACCTTGAATGCGATCCCGATATCGTCATCTTCGAAGCCTTCCCTTTCGGCCGCCGCCAGATGCGTTTCGAGCTGATGCCCTTGCTCGAGGTGATCGAAAGGCAGACCCCAAGACCCCTCGTTGCCGCTTCGCTTAGGGACATCCTGCAGGAGCGGACGAAACCCGGCCGCGCCGAGGAGACACTCGACGTCGTCAGGGCGTATTTCGACCTCGTGCTCGTGCATGGGGACCCTGCCTTCGCGCGGCTCGAAGAGACCTATCCCTATGCGGCCGAGATCGAGGACAAGGTCGCCTATACGGGCCTCGTGGCGGGGCCGACACCGGACGCTCCGACGGAAACGTTCGACGTACTCGTTTCGGCCGGTGGCGGTGCGGTGGGCAAGGAACTGATCGGCGCGGCGTTGCAGGCGGCGAGCTTGCTGCCGCGCGAGCTGCAATGGTGCCTGGTCACGGGGCCGAACCTGCCGCAGCAGGACTATGACGCCTTGCAAGCTGCCGCGCCCGGCAACGTGCAGCTCTTCCGCTTCCGCAAGGATTTCGCGAGCCTGCTTTCGGGCGTGCGGCTTTCGGTTTCTCAGGCCGGCTACAACACGGTCTGCGACATCATCCGCGCCGGTTGCGGATCCCTGCTGATCCCTTTCGTCGCCGGCGGCGAAACCGAGCAGTCGACCCGAGCGGAACGGCTCGAAAAGCTCGGCCTTGCCGGCGTTCTGCCGGAGGCGGAGGTGACGCCCGAGAGGCTGGCGCGCGATGTCGAAGCGATGCTGGGGCGACCGAAGCCGAACATTCCGCCGCTGGATCTTGACGGCGCGATGAAGACCGCCGAAATCCTGGAAGGCCGCACGGCTCTTTGATCGGTCTCCGCGCGGGCGGCGGCTTCTGTGAACGTGTGGCCGGTTTGCGGTGCTATTCGACAGACAGATAGCTCGCTTCGCTGCGGCGCCCCAGCCGCCCTCAGACCGTGCCGATCAGCATGAAGCGGGTATATTTTTTCGTCGGCAGCGCGCCGGCAAATTCGACCGCCGAAAGCGCCGCCTGTTTCGTGAACTCCTCGACGGAGGCCACGCAATTGATATGCGTGGGCTCGCTGAAATAGTCGTTGGATTGCAAGAGGACGCGCGTGCCAGCGGGAATGCGATCGAGCCACGACCTCAGATCGGCGATGTGTTCGCAGCTCGTGTTGATGACCAGGTCGGCCCCAAGCGTCGTATAGTCGATCGCATACATGTCGGCCGTGACCGCACGGAATTTCTCCGGGAAGGCAAAATTCAGGGTTCGCGCAACCGTTTCCACATCCGGGTCGATGTCGAAGCTGTCGACCGCAGCCACGTTGAAGCGCGCATCCTCCAGCAGCATCGCGCCCAGGATGCCATACCAACCGCCGAGGATCGCAATCCTGGCGTAGGATGAACCAGCAACACTCAAAAGCGTGTCGCGCGCCCAGAGCTTGCAGGCAATCTGCTTGTGATTGAAGGCGTTGGCGATGTGGGCTTCGGGATGTTTGGCGATTACCTTCGCGACGCCTTCGATGAGGGGGCTCTGCGTATAGGCGGCGATACCGCGTGCCAAATCAAAGGCATGCTCGTACCAATCGCTGGTTTGGGAAGTCGGGTGGCTGGTGTGTTTCATGCTCTCGTTGTAAGCTGGGCGCCGGGCGAGTGCAATAACGGCGTGTGCTTCGGAGAGTGACGTTCTCTGTGGTTGCTTTCGCGGCAGTGGAGTCGAAACCACGTCCATTGCAGATTTCCCTCGCACCTGCATAATCGACAGAACCGGATTCGGCGCCGGACGGAATATGCAGGCATCCACTTCGCGATCGAGCGCCGACAGGCACCCATCCGGAGGCTTCGCCGAGGAATGATGCGTGGTGAGGCAAACGGCAGCCCGCCACGCCAGCAGCTATCGTGTTCAATAAGGTCCTATTGCCAGACACATGGAACCACGCCTTTCCCGCTACATCTGGGCCCACACGCGCAAGGATCAGCTTTGGATTCTGGTGATCGTCGCGCTGTCGATGATCCCCTATTTCCTGTCCTTCGACCTGCCGAAGCAGATCGTCAATGGACCGATCCAGGGTGACGGCTTCGACAGTCCGGAGGCGACGCAGGCCTTCCTGCCGATTTCGTTCGACTTGCCGTATTTCGGAACGATCAATGTCTTTGACGGTTTCCATCTCGGCCGAGAAGGCATGCTGCTCGCGCTCAGCCTGGTTTTCCTGCTGCTGGTGGTCATCAACGGCCTCTTCAAGTTCTACATCAACACTTTCAAGGGCCGGCTTGGCGAGCGCCTGCTGCGGCGCATCCGCTTCGAACTCGTCGATCGTGTCCTCCGCTTTCCGCCAAGCCACTTCAAAAGAGTGAAGCCGGCCGAAATCGCAACGATGATCAAGGATGAGGTCGAGCCGCTCGGCGGCTTTACCGGTGACGCCTTCGTCTCGCCGGCGCTGCTCGGCGGCCAGGCGCTGACGGCGCTGGTGTTCATCCTGCTGCAGAGCTTCTGGCTCGGTCTGATCGCGACGCTGATCGTCGCCGTGCAGGCGGTCATCATCCCGCGCATGCGCAAGCGGCTGCTGGTGCTTGGGCGTGAACGGCAGCTGACGGCGCGCGAACTCTCCGGTCGTGTCAGCGAAATCGTCGACGGCATCGGTGCCATCCGCGGGCACGATACCTCCAACTATGAGCGCGCCGACATCGCGGCGCGGCTCGGCCGGATCTTCAAGATCCGCTACGACCTCTACCAGTGGAAGTTCCTCGTCAAGTTCATCAACAATTTCCTGGCGCAGGTCACGCCTTTCCTGTTCTACGCGATCGGCGGCTATTTCGCGCTTCAAGGTCGCCTCGATATCGGTCAGCTCGTTGCCGTCATAGGCGCCTATAAGGACCTGCCAGGTCCGCTGAAGGAACTGATCGATTGGGATCAGGCTCGCCAGGACGTTCAGGTCAAGTACGCGCAGGTCGTCGAGCAATTCAGCGTCGATCCGTTGCTCGATCCGAAGGTTCAGGCCGTTGCGGCGGGGACCATCGAATCGTTGAGTGGTCCGCTGGCGGCGGTGAACCTGACGGTGATCGACGACGGCGGCTCGACCGTGCTCGACCACGTGTCGCTTCAGGTGCAGCCTGGCGAGAAGGTGGCGCTGACAGGCGGTGGCGAGGTGCTGGCGGAGGCCTTCGGCCGGCTGGTCTGGCCGGCGAGCGGCAAGGTGGTCATCGGCGGCCAGGACATTCTGGAGATCCCGGAATCGGTTACCGGACGTCGGATCGCCTACGCTTCGTCCGATGTCTACGTGTTCCAAGGCAGCCTCGGCGACAACATCCTCTACGGCCTCAAGCACGCTCCGCTGACGGAAGTAAACTACGAAGGGGAGGGCGCTACGCACCGCAAGTGGGAAGTGACCGAGGCGCGCCTGGCCGGCAATCCGCATCTGGATGTCAACAGCGACTGGCTCGACTACGGTTCGGCCGGGGCGAGCGGTCCGGATGATCTGCTCGTGCAGATCCGCCCGGTTCTCGACGCCGTGCTGCTGACCAATGACGTGATGGCGCTGGCCGTCCGCTCGACGATCGACGCGAACCGCCATGCGGCGTTCGCAGCCGGCATCGTCGAAATGCGCAGCGCGCTCAGGCAACGTCTTGAAAAGGAAAAGCTCAGCGATCTCGTCGTGTTCTTCGAACCGGGAACCTACAACATCGAGGCGACGATCGGCGAAAACATGCTGTTTGGCACGATCACCGATCAGGCGATGTGGGCGAACGCGCTTGAGAACCACCCGTTCTTCAAGACAATCCTGCAACGGGTCGGGCTGCGTGACACATTCTACGCGATGGGGATCGAGATCGCCGAGAACGTCGTCGAACTGTTCCGCGACTTGCCGCCGGATCACCCGTTCTTCCAGCAGCTGACCTTCATGACCGCCGAGGAAATACCTGTCTACGAGGCCATCCTGCAGAAGGTGCGCAGTCGCGGCAAGGCCGAGGTTTCTGAAGACGATCAGATCAAGATCATCCGGCTGTGCTTCGATTACATCGAGCCGCGGCACCGCTTCGGTTTGCTGACGGAAGAGGTCATGGCGAAGGTTGTTGCCACGCGCCGTGAGTTCGATGAGGGTTTGCCGGCCGACCTCGCTGGAATGATCGAGCATTATCGTCCGAACCGTTACATTGCCTCAGGCAGCATCATCGACAACGTGCTCTTCGGGCGTATTGGCCACAAGCATGCCGATGGGTCGGAAAAGATCCGGGCGATTGTCCGCGATCTCTTCGAAGCCGGCGGCCTCTATAACGAAGTGCTGGCTTTCGGTTTCGACTACAATGTCGGCGCGGGCGGCAAACGTCTGACGGCAGCACAGCGACAGAAGCTCGATCTTGCGCGCGCGCTTATCCGCGCCTGCGATTTCTATATCTTCAACCAGCCGCTGCTTGCGCTCGATCAACGCGTCCAGGAGCAGGTCGTGCGCAACGTCTTCTCGATGCTTGACCGGGCCGGGCGCGATCCAGCGATCGTCTGGGTTCTTGCCAATCCCTCGTTGATGGACCTCTTCGACCGTGTCGCAAAGTTCGAGAATGGGCGCCTGATTCATGACACCGGTGCCGATGCCGCAGTGGATGACGGACGCGACTACAAGGAAATGGCATCTTGATGTAATATTAATGTCAGGGCACGAGCATATGGTCCCGCCGCGATGCGGGAGGCAGACTGCTCCCGACGGGAAATCGGAGACACGGATTGTGATGTTGCTCAAGGATGAAGTTGAAATGCTGCGCCGGATAACCCTGTTTTCAGGATTGCCGCCGGCAAAGTTGAAGCTTCTTGCCTTCACGTCCGACAGGGTGATGTACGGTGCCGGCGACGCGCTGTTCTATCAGGGCGACATCGGCGATGCGGCCTATGTCATTCTCTCCGGCAAGGCGGAGGTACTGATCAACACCGCCGGCGGGCCCTTCAAGATTGCCGAGTTTGAGCAAAATTCGATCGTCGGCGAAATCGCCATCCTCTGTAATACGCCTCGTACGGCGACCGTGCGGACCACCACACCGCTCGAAGCCTTGCGTATTCGCAAGGAGGATTTCCTCAAGCTGCTGGCCGACTTTCCCGAGATGGCGGTGGAAATCATGCGTGTCCTGGCTGACCGCCTGGCCCAGACCACGGCCGAACTCAGCGAAGCCCGTAACCAGGTCGAGCGGGTTGACGCCTGACGCACCTCGCAACCTAAGCTGTACCATGTGGAGACATTCCCTCGGGGCATGTGAGCCTTTCGCAAAAGGGATTCCGCTTGGCGGGTTTATCGGCTAGACAGGCGACATGCGTTCGATCACCTATTTCCGCAAAACCGTTCAGTTTCCCGAAAAGCCGGAGAAGAAGCGTTTCTTCGCGCGGCTGCAGAATGGCGATTGGGAGCCTTGTACGTTTCAGAACATCGAGCGCCTTGTCGATCGCAAGACGACCTTCATCGACATCGGCGGATGGATCGGAGTGACGCCCTATTGGGCCGCGCAGATCGCAGACAACGTCATCACCGTCGAGCCCGACCCCGTTTGCTTCGGCATCCTCAAGGAGATGCAGCCCGAAAACAGCGGTGAGGTGCGCGTGATCAACGCCGCACTTTCCGAGGACGAGGTGCTGGTGTTGCACTCTGTCGGCGGCGGTTTCGGCAGCTCGGAAACCTCCGCGCTGATTGCCGACGACAACGGCGAGGCGATCCGGGCGCAGACGGTTACGATCGCCGAGCTTCAGACCATGGCCCGGACCGAGCGGCTCTGCTTCAAGATCGACATCGAGGGATATGAGTATCGTGCCCTGGATCAGTTCCGGGCTATCGATCCGCAACGCACAGCCGGCGTCCTGCTTGCGGTGCACCCGCAAATCCTCTTTGCCTCGCTGAGCGGTCCTTCAGTGGTCCGCGCCATTCGCACGATTACAGCCACGATGCGCCTGATCCGCAGCCTGCGCGGCTTCAGCCTCGACAATCCCTCGGCGATCTGGGCGGCGCTGCGCAAATCGATCGCCCGCCGGGAGTTTCGGGGCTTCGACCTTTTGTTCGTTTCCAGGCAGCGCGACCGCTAGGCGGTTGCGAGAACGGCACCCACCGCTTGAAGCAGATGGCTGTCTCTTCGCGCAGACGCGCTCGGCGATAGGCGTTCAGGTCACGTCCTGCGGGATCATTCTCGAGCGAGACAGGCTCCCGCCGACAACAGGCGCGGAGCCGGCATGGTTAACCATTCTTTAGAGAATGTTAATTCTTCGTTTAAAGACGTAATTTTCAGTGCTATAAATTTCTTGGCCGCTATTGCTTACCGCGCCGCGCGTCATATGAGACGCGCAAAGGTTGTTGTAGTACTTTGATTTGCTGCATGCCTTTGTCCTCAGATTGAGGTCGATCCAAGGGTTCATGCAGGAAGCTTGATATTGTATCGTGAGGGCGACCGCATGTCATGGATGTATTTTGCGTCTGCCGCCTATTGCCTGACCGCCTTGTTTCTCCTGGCGATGACTTTTCTTGAAGGTTTGCAGGCGCGTGCGCCTTGGAGCATGTATCGCTTTGCTGGGCTGCTCATCTGCATTTTTTGGCCGGTCCTGTTTCTCTATCTGATGTTTAAAATGATATCGAAAACAAGAATTTCGGAGCGATAAGGTTAGACTTCCCTGCCACTATGTCGGGTTTTGCGCCCGAACCGTGGCATTTACCATACAACCAGAAAATGCCGGAGATTTAACCCATGAGTACCTCATGCGGATTATGCTTCAGCGGTGATCGACCGGTGTGAAAGTATTTGAACATGTGCGGTTTCGGTGGCTATTTCGGCTCAATTCCAGACGCAAAGCACCTCCTCGAGAGAATGGTTTCCGCGATTGCCCATCGCGGGCCGGACGAGAACGGCGTCTTCGTCGACAAGGAGGCCGGGCTTGGTCATGCGCGCCTGTCGATCGTCGGTCTCGGCGACGGCCAGCAGCCGATGTCGGACGAGAGCGGTGAATTGACGATCGCCTTCAACGGCGAGATCTTCAATTATGTCGAATTGCGCGATGAGCTGCGTGCCAAGGGCCGGCGCTTCCGCACCTCGAGCGACACCGAAGTGATCCTCCATCTTTACGATGTCATGGGGGAGGAATGCCTGTCCCGTCTCAATGGCGACTTTTCCTTCGCCATCTGGGATCGCCGCCGCCAGCGGGTGATGCTGGCGCGCGACCGGATGGGCGTACGCCCGCTGTTCTACATGAACCATGGCGGCACCCTCTACTTCGCATCCGAGATCAAGGCCCTGCTTCAGGTGCCGGGCGTTTCTGCCGAACTCGATCCCATCGCGCTCGATCAGATCTTCACGCTCTGGGCGCCGATCGCGCCGCGCACCGGTTTTCGCGACATTCATGAGCTTGAGCCGGCGCATCTCATGATTGCAGAAAAGGGCAAGGTCGCGATCCGCCCCTACTGGCAACTCGACTATCCCGACCGCGGGGCGTCGCCGCTGTTCACGGACGACCGTGCCGCTGCCGAAGAACTGCGCGCGCTGCTCACGGATGCCACCCGGATCCGGATGCGCGCCGATGTTCCCGTCGGCTCCTACCTTTCGGGCGGGCTCGACTCCTCCATTGTCGCGGCGATGGCGACCGGCATGGCGCCGCAGGGGCTGAGGACCTTCTCCGTCACCTTCGATAGCGTGGAGCATGACGAGAGCGCCTTCCAGATGGAAATGGCGACAGCGCTCGGCACGCATCACAGCGCCGTTGCCTGCCGGGCGGGCGACATTGCGCGGTCTTTTCCGGAGGTGATCCGCTTTGCGGAGCGACCGATCATCCGAACGGCGCCGGCACCGCTCTATCAGCTTTCGGGTCTCGTCCGGGAGCAGGGGCTGAAGGTGGTTCTGACGGGCGAAGGCGCCGACGAGGTCTTTGCCGGCTACGATATCTTCAAGGAGGCGCGGGTCCGTCGGTTCTGCGGCCGCCAGCCCGGGTCGCGCATGCGCCCGCACCTCTTTCGCAAGCTCTATCCCTACATCCCGGGCCTGCAGCAGCAATCGGCGGAGTATCTCGCCGCGTTCTTCGGCGCCGGCGACGTGCCGCTCGACGATCCGCTCTTCTCGCACCGGCCACGCTTCAAGAGCACGGCGGCGACCAAGATCTTCTTCTCGGGCGATCTGCGTACGCGGTTGAGCAACTACGATGCGGCAGAGGATCTGGCGAGCCGGCTTCCGGCAGCCTTCGGACGCTGGCACCCCTTGCACCAGGCGCAATACCTCGAAAGCCGCTTCCTGCTGCCGGGCTATATCCTGTCGAGCCAGGGCGATCGCATGGCCATGGCCCACGGGATCGAAGGACGCTTCCCGTTCCTCGATCATCGCCTCGTCGAATTTGCGACCCGTCTGCCGCCCGAAATGAAGCTGAAGGGGCTGGTGGAGAAGCATATCCTGCGCGAAGCGACGAAGGATCTGTTGCCCCCGTCCATCGGCCAGAGAACCAAGCAGCCCTATCGCGCGCCGGACAGCCATTCCTTCACCGGGGTGGGCGAACTCGATTACGTTCGCGATGTCATGAGCGAGGCGCGCGTCAGCGACAGCGGGCTTTTCAATGCCAAAGCCGTGACGAAGCTCTACGAAAAATGCCAGTCGCAGCCGGTCACCGGCTTCCGCGACAATGCGGCTTTCGTCGGAGTCCTGTCGACACAGCTCTGGCTGCAAATCTTTACCGGCACCAGCGTCCGCGCGGCGGAAGCAGCCTGAACTATTGAGGAAAGGAAACCACATGACGGAAACGATCAAAGACAAGGTTAGAGCCTTCGTCATCGAAAACTTCCTGTTCGGCGATACGTCCTACGATCTCGCCGATACAGCCTCGCTGATCGAGAATGACATCATCGATTCAACTGGCGTTCTCGAACTGGTGGCCTTCATCGAAGACCAGTTCGGCATTGTCATGGGCGACGCCGACATCGTGCCTGCGAATCTCGATTCGCTTGCGCGCATTTCGGCCTTCATCGAGGCCCGGGTCGGGGCGCCGGCCACGGCATAATCTAGGCGCGAGGGGGCGTCCATGCGGTTCGAGCAATTCCTTATTGGCAATGCCGGCAGGCAAGCGGCGAAAACGGCGCTGGTCACCGACCGCCGTCGCCTTAGCTACGGCGAATTCGACGACCTAACGGGCAGGCTGGCTGCCGCGCTGGCGCGGGCCGGCGTCAAACGCAACGATCGCGTGCTCGTCTTCATGGACAATTGCTGGGAAGCGGCTGTCTCGATCTTCGCGATCCTGAAGGCCGGCGCGACCTTCAGCCCGATCAACGCCTCGACCAAGGCGGACAAGCTCGCCTATATCATCACCGACTGCGAGGCGGCGGCGATCCTGACGCAGGCAAAGCTGATGCCGATCGTGGCGGAGGCCCAGGCGCTGAGCGGCAACTCGGATCTCTTCGTTGCCTCGACGGCTGCGCCAAATGGCCAGACGCCGGCTGACGCGATCTCCTTCGAAACCTGCCTCGCGGAAGTGGCAACGCCCGTGCCGCATCGCGGCATCGATGTCGACCTTGCGATGCTGATCTATACCTCGGGTTCGACCGGTCGGCCGAAGGGCGTGATGATGACCCATCGCAACATCGATGCTGCATCGGATTCGATCACCACCTATTTGCGCAACGAACCGGACGATATCATCCTCAACGTATTGCCGCTTGCCTTCGACTACGGCCTCTACCAGATGCTGATGGCGATCCGCATCGGCGCGACGCTGGTGCTCGAAAAATCCTTCGCGTTCCCGCATGCGATCTTCGAGCGGATCCGGGAGGAGGGCGTTACCGGCTTCCCACTGGTTCCGACGATGGCGGCGATGATCCTGCAGATGCGCGATCTGGAACCCGGCTTCCTGCCGAGCCTGCGTTATCTCTCCAACACCGCCGCTGCCTTGCCGCCGCCGCATATTGCGCGGCTCCGCGAGCTCTTTCCGGGCGCCCGGCTCTATTCGATGTACGGGCTGACGGAATGCAAGCGATGCACCTATCTGCCGCCGGAAGAACTCGACCGCCGGCCGGGTTCGGTCGGCATCGCGATCCCGAACACCGAGGCGTTCGTCGTCGATGACGAAGGCCAACGCGCGCCGCCGGGCGTTCCCGGTGAACTTGTCATTCGCGGTCCCCACGTCATGCAGGGCTACTGGCGCAACGATGCCGCGACCGAGCGCATGCTGCGGCCGGGGACGAACCGATGGGAAAAGGTGCTCTATACGGGCGACCTCTTCCAGGCCGACGAAGAGGGCTTCCTCTATTTCGTCGGCCGCAAGGACGACATCATCAAGACGCGCGGCGAGAAGGTCGCGCCCAAGGAAGTCGAGACCGTGCTGCATGCGCATCCGGGCATCGCCGAGGCCGTGGTGGTCGGCGTCGCCGATCCGGTGCTCGGCCACGCGATTGCGGCGCTGGTGGTGCTGTCCGATCCCAGCCTGACGGACAAGGACATTATTCGCCACTGCGCCCGCCATCTCGAAGATTTCATGGTGCCGAAGATTGTCGAATTCCGCACCGAACTTCCGAAGACGGATACTGGTAAGGTCAGCCGCCGCCTTGCGGCTGAGACGATGGAGCCCGCCCAATGAACATTCTGATGACTGAGGGCGCGCGCCCGTTTTCGGCCGAGACGCTGACGATCGATCATGCGGCCGAGACTGACCGGATCGTCGCCGGGCTGCGTGAGCAGTTGCGGTCGATGAAGAAGCGCGGTCTGGTGCTCGGGCTCTCCGGTGGTATCGACTCGAGCGTTTCGGTCGCGCTGGCCGTGCGCGCCGTCGGCGCCAAGAATGTCTTTTGCCTGTTCATGCCGGAAAACGATTCCGATCCGGAAAGCCTGCGCTTTGGCCGCCTCGTCGCCGAGACCTTCGGCGTCGAGGCAATCATCGAGGATATCGGTCCGACGCTGAAGGCGATGGGCTGCTACGAGCGTCGCGATGCATTCATTCGCGAACTGGTTCCGGACTATGGTGACGGATGGGCCTCGAAGATCGTGATCGCCAATGCGCTCGAAGGCGAAGGCTACAACATTTCCTCGCTCGTGGTTCAAAGCCCTGAAGGCACGCAGTCGAAGCATCGCATGCCGCCTTCGGTCTATCTCGGCATCGTCGCCGCCACCAACATGAAGCAGCGCACGCGCAAGCAGGTGGAGTACTACCACGCCGACCGGCTGAATTTCGCCGTGCTCGGCACGCCGAACCGGCTGGAATACGATCAGGGCTTCTTCGTCAAGAACGGCGACGGGGCGGCCGACGTCAAGCCGATCGCGCATCTCTACAAGTCGCAGGTCTACGCGCTTGCCGCCTATCTTGGCATTCCCGAGGAGATCCGGCGCAGGCCGCCGACGACCGACACCTATTCGCTGGAGCAGACGCAGGAGGAATTCTACTTCTCGCTGCCATACGACCGCATGGATCTCTGCCTCTACGGACTCAACAACGGCATCGATATCGACGCCGTCGCTCAAGCGGCAGGCTTGACGGTCACACAGGTGGAGCGCGTCTGGGCGGATATCGCCGCGAAGCGCAAGGCGACGCGCTACCTGCATCTGGGTCCCCAGCTTGTGCAGCCGGTGGAGGAGATCAAGGGCTGATCCCGTGCCTCGTTGCTCGGCGAGGTGGTTGCGGTGGCTTCAAGGAAACGCCGCAATAACCGAAGCCCTGGTCAGTCGAACTGGCCGGCGATCAGCCGGCACCAGTGCTCTCCGGCAATACCGTTGAAGAAGCCTTGTCCGTCCCGGCAAGCCTGGACGATTGCGGCGTCACGGGAGTGAAGCACCGTCGAGGCGACATGGACGAAGGCAATCCGGCGCCCGAGCATGGCTTCTATAAGCACCGGTTGTGTCCGTCCCCTTAGGCCCGGAAGTCCGCGCTTGGCGGCATGATCGACAAGACAGTCGATGACCGGGCCGGCCTGGCCCGGCAGCGCCAAAACCTGCAGTACCCGCCCGATCTCGCCCGCCTTGGCGTAATAGGCGAAAGCGCCAACGAGCGTGCCGGTGCGCGCCGCGACCAGAGCGTAGACGAGATCTCCCTGTTCGGGCTTTTGCTCCGCATCGCCGAGAATGTAGTCGAGCTGCCCTTCGGCCCATTCGGGGCGCAGCGGAAACTGCGCGATGAAACGATCGACCACGGCGGCAAAGCCGTTGCGATCGGTTTCCTGTGTCGTGAAACCGGCCTGGCCGATGCTGGCGGCAGACACGGCGGACCAACGTTGTTCGCCCGGCGCCATCCGCTTGCGGTAGGCGCTGTCAATGGCCCGCGCGAAAGGTGCGGCAAGTCGCGCCGGCTTGATGCGGTTGGACGCAACACTCAGGCTGAAGGAAGCGGGCTGGATGACGCGCACCCAGTCGAGGCTGTATTGCGGCAGGACGACGCCCCGCAGCCGTGTCCACATCTGCATCGAAACGTCGCTTGCGGTTTCGCTGAAGGAAAGATCCTGTGGGCCGGCCAGAAAGGCCTTGAGGATGCGCGCTCCGGCCAGGGGGTCGCTCTCGCGATCCTCGACCATCAGCGAGCCGCAGATGGCCGCACGCAGCCGGCGGCCATTCAGCACCATGGGCAGGACGTTGACGCCGACAAATCCGGAAATGACGCCCTTGTCGTTCACGTGCACGAGGGGGCGTATCTGCGGATCGCAGCCGGGCGCATCGAGGTAAAGCTGCTGCATGTAATCGGCAAGTGCCGGCGGCGGTGTGCTCTGGTCGTTGCGGAACACCCGCTGGAACATGCCTGCGATTGCCGGGATGTCCGCGCGTTCAAGCGAACGGATTTCGCTCATCTGGGTAAGCTTCCGTCCCGGTCGTCGATTTTCCTGACGATTGCGACGCGCGGCTTGCCGTCGCGATCGGTTGCGAACGTCACAGGCTCATAGGTCTTGATGCGCGACAGAAGGGCGGCCGCCTGTCGATCCTGGCCCTCGCCAAACTCGAACAGCAGCCAGCCGCCCGGCTTCAGAAAGGCAACGGCGTCGCGGATCAGCCGCTGGTGAATGGATATGCCGTAGGGGCCGCCATCAAAGGCTTCGCGCGGCTCGCTTTCAAGCAGGTGCGCCCGGTCTCCCTCCAGACGTCCGGTCGAGATGTAAGGCGGATTGCAGACGATCATATCGACCGCGCCTTCGAGATTATCGCCTTCGAAGGCGGCGAAGAGATCCCCCTGCCGGATGGAGACACGTGCGCCCGTCTCGAGCCGGTCGACGTTGCGGCGCGCCAGCGCAACGGTGCTGTCCGTGAGGTCGGCGCCCCAGACGCGGGCAGAGGGGAAATCGTTGGCGATACCGAGTGCGAGATTTCCAGAGCCGCAGCACATGTCGATGACGGTCGGTGCCGAAGGGCCATCCGCGAGGATCGACACGGCTTTTCTTCCGAGGAGCTCCGTTTCCTCGCGCGGGACGAGAACGTCGGGCGCCAGTTCAAGCTCCACGCCCATGAAACGATGCAGACGGATATGATTGTCGTTGTGCGGCACGGCCACCCCCTCATGTCCTCGGTCGAATTGTTCCTGGATAAATCTGTAGACGCGCAGTGCTGCAGCCTATTGTAATCGGGTAAATGAAGCTCAAATGCAATTGCGGCGCATGTGTTAACCGCGCAATCATCTCTACCTGCTACCTTGCGCAGCGATCAAAGGCGATTGCTCGCTGTCATTGAGTGCGCTTCTGCGCAATGAACGGCTGGTTGGTGTCAAAGGCAGATCGGAATGGCTTCGGAAGGTGTGAAGGAACGCGCGCACAGACCGTTCCTCTCGATGATCATGTCCTATGCTGCATCTGGCGGCAGCCTCGTCATCGGGTCCGCCGCCCAGCTTCTGACGTTTGCTATCCTGGCGCGCTGGCTCGGCGTGCATGAGTTCAGCGTTTTCGTCGCAATTACCGCTGTCGCCAACATCGCCGTGCACCTGTGCGGTCTCGGCGCGATGGAATGCCTGGTGCGCCGCGTGGCGCGCGATCGCAGCATGTACGCGCGCATGCTCGGGCACAATATTCTGCTGACCGCCGTGAGCGGCGTGATCCTGGTTCTGCTCGGCGCTGCCGTCCTGCCATTCTTCTTCACATTGTCACCGGATCCCGCCACCAATGTCGCGGTGATCACGCTGATGCTCATCACCAACATCGTCTTCGTTCGCATCATCGTGCTGGCGGAGCAGATTTTCCTCGCGCATTCGAATTTTGCCTCGGCAAACAAGGTCGTCGTCGGCTTTGCCGTGGCGCGCACCATTGCCGCCGCGCTCGCCTGTATCGCGTTCGGAGTTGCGACGGTCGCCTCCTGGGCGGTGTGGCAGTTCATCTGTCATGTGCTCGTGGCTGTCGGATGCTGGCGTGCCGTCAAGGTGCTGGGGCGTCCGACCTATGGCATCGTCCGTGAAGAGTTGCCGCTGGGGCTCTATTTCAGCATCCCGTTCATCCTGCGGGCCGTCAGGCAGAATGCCGACCTCTTGGTTTTGAGCCTGGTGGCGACTGCCGAGGTCATGTCGAGCTACAGCGTCGCGCGGCGTATGCTGGAGAGCAGCTACCTGTCGGTTGAAGCGCTGAACCGGTTGATCTATCCCGGCTCCGCGAAAGCGACTGCAACCGGGCTGCACCATGCGTTCGAACGTGTGCGCAAGGTGCTGATTGCCGCCACCTCGATCAGTATCGCTGCCGCCGTCGCGGTCTTTGTGCTCGCTCCAGTCTTGCCCTATCTTTTCGGCAAGGATTACGTGTCGCTCGTTTCCTTCGTCCGCATCCTCTGCTGGGTCGTGGTGCCGCTTGCCATGTGGACGGTGGCGATGGAGGCGCTCGGCGCATCTGGGCACCATCCGGCGCGCGCCTCGGTCATGGGCCTCGGCAGCGTGCTCGGCGCAGCGCTTACGGCCTGGGCCACCTGGCATGCGCCGCCGACCGGAACCTTCGTCTCCTTCTATGTCATCGAAATTGCGATGGTCTTGGTGTCCTGGACCGTCTTCTTGCGCTTCGTGCGGAATGATCGGGAGCAGGCCGCTGGCGGCGCGTCTCTGGCAACGAGGATGGCCCATGAAGCTTGAGGCCGAAAACAGCCATGCCGCAAGGCCGCTCGGCCGGGAAACGCCGCGCCTGGGCAACGTACGGGCCATGGAGCCGCGGGATATTCCCATCGTCAGCAGCATGTTTACCCGCATCTTTCGCAAACGCGAAGAGGCGGCGAGCGAAGAGCTTCGACAATATCTCGAGACCACCTTCTTCGGCAGCCCGCTCTATACGCCGGAAAACGGCAGCATCGTCTATGACGACGGGACTGGCGGTATCGGCAGCGCCATACTGGCGCTGCCGATGGAGTTCACGGTCAATGGCCGACATACGGTGGCGAAACTGCTTTGCGCCTTCATGTCCGAAGGCAAGGCCGGCGCAGTCGGCGCGGCCTGCCTTGCCCGCGCCATGCGCGCCGCCAGACAGGACATGTGCTTTTCGGACAATTCGTCGCCGGTCAGTGCGGACCACTGGGTGGCAGGCGGGGGCGTCGTGCTTCCGATACAGAGCCTCGATTGGCGCCGTGCCTTTCGGCCGCTCAAAGCCTGGGCTCTGACGATTGGCCGGCAGGCACCGCTCCTCCGGTCGCGCGTCGTCATGGGGCCGCTTGCTGTTGCCGATCGAATCTTGCGCCGCCATCGCCCCCGGACGAAGCCGGATGCGCGAGCCGGTTGCACGACGCGCGCCATCGATCCCGCGGCCTTTGTCGAATGCGCCGAGCCGATGCTCCTGCGTTTTGCCGTCAGACCCGTCTGGTCCCGCAGTGAATTCGACTGGCTGACGGCCGTCGCCGGTTTGAACAGCACTCTGGGGGAACTCCTGAGCCGGGAGGTCGTGGATGAGGGCGGGCGCGTGATCGGCGCCTATCTCTATTTCGGCAAGGCCGGCGAGACGGCGACGGTGCTCAACATCGTCTGCGAGGCGGGCCGTGAGTTCGACGTCACCGCGCAAATGTTCCATTCGCTTGATGCGGAGGGCTATGCGCTTGCCGTCGGCAGCGCGCAGCCTTTCCTGATGAACGCGATCTCTCGCCAGAGATGGCTCTCCTTCCATCATCGCGGCTACTTCTGCATGGTGACCCGGCACGCGGATCTCAAGGATGCCGCGCAACGCAACGACATCTATGTCGGCGGACTGGCGTCGGAGAGCTGGAGCCGGTTGCTGACTGACTTCTGACCCCGCGCGTTAAGCGGCAAGCCCTGCCATTTAACGGAATATTCACCCTACAACCTTAATTCTGCGATAGATGGCGGCTCGCGGGGTCACGATCTTCGCGTCTTGATGGGCGTGCGTGAGGGATGCTTATGTATAGGCCGGACGAGGCCGAGAAACGGAGGCCCAGCCAGCCGGCGCACGATCAGCGTGCACCGGCCGCGAGAGGCTCGTTGCTCGATCTGCTGTCGTCTGACTTGCCGGAAGCGGAGCAGGTGGCCGATAAGCCCGCGAATGCGCGCTTGCAACCCGACGAGCCCTTGGGAGCGTCGCGGCTGCAGCCCAGGGCCGCTGTGGCTACTCCACCGGTGCGTCGCGAAAGTTACTTCCCGGGATTGAACGAACTCGGCAACGTCGGCGTCGATGATATCATCGGCTGGCTGCGGGACGGGCTCCTCTGGATCGTCGTCGCAGTGATGCTCTGCGTGGCCGCCGCGCTTGCCTATGCGATGACGGCGACGCCGCGCTACAATGTCTACACCGACATCGTTGTCGACCCCTCCAATCTCAATGTCGTCAGCGACGACGTTTTCACCTCCAACCCGCAGCGCGACGCGCAGTTGCTGGAAGTCGAAAGCAAGCTTCGCATTCTCACATCGCGCAACGTGCTGTCGCGCGTGATCGACCAGTTGCACCTTGCCGAGGATCCGGAGTTCGTGAAGCCCTCGGCCTTCGGTTCGCTGAAGAGCCTCTTTTCGACGAAGGCGGAGCAGCAGGCAGGAAATGAACTTGCCGCGATGCGAGCGCTATCGGAGCGCGTCGAAGCCCGGCGCGAGGAGCGCTCCTTCGTCGTGGTCATGAAGGTCTGGAGCGAGGAGGCGGCGAAGGCGGTGACACTGTCCAACACGATCGTCGCGGCCTTTGAGCAGGAGCTGTTTCAATCTGCCGCCGAGAGCGCCGGCCGTGTTGCCCAGAACCTCAATGCGCGCCTCGATGAATTGCGCCACAATGTCACCGAGGCTGAACGCGCCGTCGAGGATTTCCGCCGCAAGAATGGTCTGCAGTCGACCAATGACGGCCAGCTCGTCAGCAATCAGCTTTCGAACGAACTGAACACGCAGGTTCTCGACGCCCAGCAGCGCTTCATCCAGGCGGATACGCGCTATCGGCAGATGAACGATGCTATCGCTCAGGGCCGAATCGCGAGCGCCTCGGAGTTCGAATCCGTCAACATGACGAACCTGCGCGAGCAGTACAACGTGCTGCAGCAGCAGATCGCCTCGATGCAGCGCACCTATGGCGAGCGTCACCCGCGTCTCGTCAATGCCCGGTCCGAGCGCACGACGCTGGAAGGCGCTATGACCGACGAAGCGCGCCGCATTCTCGATCGTGCCAAGGCGGACATGGGTCGCGAGCAGCAGGCGTTTGCTGCCCTGCGGGCCAAGGCGAGCGACGAGAAGTCCAACGTGTTTTCCGACAACGAGGCTCAGGTGCAACTTCGGGATCTCGAGAGAGATGCCCGCGCCAAGGCCACCATCTACGAGACCCACCTGGCGCGCGCCCAGCAGATCACCGAGCGCCAGCAGATCGACACGACCAATGTCCGCGTGATCTCGCGCGCGCTGCCGCCGAATGCGCGGAGCTGGCCGCCGCGGACATTGATCCTGCTCGCGGGAGGCGTAATCTTCGGTCTCGCACTTGGTATCGGCCTGGCCCTGACGCTAGGGCTCTGGCGTTTCCTGCGCGGACGCCGGCTCGCAGTGGCCTGAGAAGGGGGACGGCATGACGAGCGCCGTCTATCGCGAGGAGAGCCCGGCGGACCTGCTCCGCGTCCGTATAGGAACCGTGCTCTTCATGGCGACGTTCCTGTTTTTCTGGATAACGACCACGCCCTTTATCGACCTGACCGGGGCGGCGGTGCTGGATCCTTCGGCCGGCAACTCCAATCGGTTGAACCAGATCGTATCGCTTGCACTCTTCACGGCCATGTTGGCCTATGGGCTGGCGCACCCGATGCGGGGCATCATCCTGCAGCCGCGGCCATTGCTGGCCGTGCTCTACATCTGGTTCCTGTTCGTCTCGGCCATATCGGCCTATCCGATGTTCGGCATCAAGGGGACCGTGCTCGCCGTAATGGTGACGATCAATGCCAGCATTTACCTGCTGCTGCCCGCTTCGGAGCGACATTTCGCCAAGATGCTCGGTATCGGCACCCTGTTCATGCTGGCGGTCGCCTATTACGGGATTCTCTTCAAGCCGACCCTGGCGATCCACCAGGCCTCCGAACTGCGCGAACCGATGAACGCCGGCCTTTGGCGTGGTCATTTCCCCCACAAGAACAGCGCTGCGGCGGCCATGGTGATTGCCGCCTTCTTTGGCCTCTTCGTCATGAACGTCTGGTCACGACTGGCTGGGCTGGTTATCGTCGTTTTATCGTTCAACTTCCTGCTCCACACGGGCGGCAAGACTTCGACCGCCATGCTGCCGGCGATCGTGCTGCTTGCCTGGGTTTTCGAGCGGTTCCGCTTCCTGCGCATCCCGATCGTTATCGGCGGGGTCGGTCTGTTCAATCTCTTCGCCGTCGGCTCCGCGGTGTTCAAGCCACTCAGCGACTTCGTCACCGAGCTTGGCATCGATGCGACCTTTACCAATCGCGCCGATATCTGGCGCTTCGCCTTCACGGCGCTCGCCGAACAACCGATCACCGGCTATGGCTTCAAGGCTTTCTGGCAGACGTCGGAACTGGTCAACAGCGGCGGCTCGATCGAGACCTGGGCTGTGGCGGCCGCAAATGGTCACAACTCCTATCTCGATATCGCCCTGACGACGGGTTTTCCCGGATTGTTGCTGACGGTGATCTGGCTTTTGGTTCTGCCTCTCCGCAACATCGCGCGCCTGGCACCGGCCGTGGAGCATTCGCATCTGACCCGGCTTTACATCCGCGTCTGGCTCTACACGATCTTCAACGCCGGCCTCGAAAGCCTGTTTTTCGAGGGCGGCAACCTGCTGTGGTTCACATTCCTCTTTTCCCTTTACGGCCTGCACCTTCAATCGCGCGCGGTTCTTTCGGTGGCCCCGCAGCAGGTAAAATCCGGAGCCGTCTATGCCTGATCTCCTGCAAACCGTCGACGGCCTTGTCGATCGCGTCGCCAACCGGTTGATCTGGCGCTTCGCGGCCAAGCCGCGCGACGTTGTGACCGATGTGCCACTCGTTTCCTTCACCTTCGATGACGTGCCGGATACTGCGCTTCATAACGGTGCCGCGATCCTCGAGCGCCACGGTGCGCGGGGAACGTTCTACATCGCCGGCGGATTGGCTGATCGAGTCGAAGCTGATCGCACTCTGATCTCAGCGGAGGGATGCGCCGATCTCGCCGACCGCGGCCACGAAGTCGGCTGCCATACCTTTTCACATAGCAAGATCAGGCGCCTGGGTGCTGCCGGTCTTGCTCGGGATCTCGACCGCAATACCGATTATCTGAAGCGCAGCGGTGTCGGGGCGGCAGCGACGAATTTCGCCTTTCCCTACAATGCCGCCTGGCCGCTGTCGCGCCGGGAACTGGGTCGGCGCTACCGCACCTGCCGCGCCGCTGGCGAAAGCATCAACCGCACCGCCGTCGACCCGTTGATGCTGAAGGCAGTAGAGATCCGACAGCCGGAAGCGGATGCGCGCGCACTGAGCGGTTGGATCGACGATGTGGTCGCCCGGCCCGGTTGGCTCGTGTTTTTCACCCACGACATCGCCGCGCGTCCGACGCCCTATGGCTGCACGCCGGAAACGTTGGAACACCTCGTCGAATACGCGGTCGCAAAGGGATGCGTGGTCCTGCCCGTCGAGCGGGTGCTCGACAGGCTTGGCTGGTAGGAGAGCGCCATGTCTGGCCAACGAAACGGCAACAACAGGCTGCTCGCCATCAACAACTACTTCTATCGCCGCGGCGGCGCCGAAGCGGTTTTCTTCGACCATATGAAGATGTTCGGCGATATCGGCTGGGACGTGGTGCCCTTCGCCATGGAGCATGAGGACAATAAGCCTTCGCCATGGTCCGACTATTTCGTCTCCGAGATCGAATATGGCCGGCGCACCAATCTGCTGCGCAAGGTCGTGCAGGCGGCGAGCGTGATCTACTCGCGCGAGGCGCAGCGCAATGTCGACCGGCTGATCCGGAGTGCCCGGCCCTCGATCGCCCATGCGCACAATGTCTATCATCATCTGTCGCCGGCGATCTTCTCGACGCTGAAGCAAGCCGGCATCCCTGTCGTCATGACGGCGCACGACCTGAAGCTTGCCTGCCCCTCCTACAAGATGCTGCGTGATGGCGCCGTCTGCGAGGACTGTCGCGGCGGGCACGTCTACAACGTGTTGCGCCACCGCTGCATCAAGGGAGAGGTGACGCTGAGCGCGGTGGTGCTAGCGGAAACGCTGGTCCACCGCGCGCTCGGTCTCTACCGCAACCAGGTGGACCGCATCGTCGTGCCGAGCAAGTTCTATGTCGACAAGTTGGTCGAGTGGGGATGGCCGCGTGAGCGCATGGTCCACATTCCGAACTTCGTCGACGTCGAGGACTATTCCGACCAATGGACAGAGGGCGACTACTTCGTCTTCGCCGGACGTCTGGCGCCGGAGAAGGGGTTGGGGACGTTGGTAAGAGCGGCGGCATCGTCGCGTCAGCGCCTGGTGATCGCCGGAACCGGGCCCGAGGAAGCGATGCTTCGCGAGCTGGTCGAGCAGACCGGGGCCGATGTCACATTCGCCGGTTATCTCTCGGGCCAGGCCCTGCACCGTCTGATTGGGGAAGCACGCGCCCTGGTCCTGCCATCTGAATGGTACGAGAACGCACCGATCAGCGTGCTTGAAGCCTATGCGTTGGGACGACCAGTCATCGGCGCATCGATCGGCGGTATCCCCGAAATGATCCGGGAAGGTGAGACCGGGATGACGGCAAAACCCGGTGATGCTGACGATCTCGCACGGGTACTGACGCGGATGGCGGCGCTCCCTTCCTCCGAACGTGCGGCGATGGGGGCATCGGGCCGGCGTTGGGTCGCCAGTGAATTCTCCGCTGCCGCCTATCGCGACAGAACACTTGACCTCTATGCATCGCTCGGGGCGGGGGAGGGCCGGCGCCGTTAACCGTCGCGCACAATTTGTAGTAATGTGGGCTCGCCGTATGGTTTCTGGTCAGTTATATAAGTGGTCAATGAAATATTTACTTGGTTGATAAGTATTTCGCCGTGAAATCCGGTACGGACAACCTTCGAGGCGACGCATGAGCAGTAACTCTGATGTCTCGCGAAGTCACCGCCAGCAGCCGGTGATTGCACAGGAGATCGCACAATCCGGGCTGTCCGAGGGACGCGCGCAGATGCCCCGGCGCGGCGCGGCTCTGTCTGGAAGGCAGCGGGCTCTGGCCGTCCAGAGTGGAGCTGTTGCCGCCAGAGGCGAGCGCAAGCGCGTGATGATGCTGGGCTTGCGCGGCATTCCGAACGTTCAGGGTGGTGTCGAGAAACACGTCGAAATGCTCGCCAGCAAACTTCTGGGCTACGGCTGGGATGTCGAGGTCGTCGGGCGTCGGCGCTATCTTCAGCAAAGCGACTGCTACGCCTGGAACGGGGTCGAGGTCATCCCTCTCTGGTCGCCGCGCCGCATGGCGCTGGAGGCGCTCGTTCACACCTTCCTCGGCGTATGTCTTGCCGCCTGGCGGCGACCGGACGTATTGCATATCCACGCCATCGGCCCGGCATTGATGACGCCGCTTGCACGCGTTTTCGGACTGAAGGTTGTCGTCACCCATCATGGCTACGACTACGACCGGCAGAAATGGGGCGCCTTTGCCAGGCGCACGCTGAAGCTCGGTGAGTTCTTCGGCATGCGGTTCTCGAATGGGCGTGTGGCGATATCGCAGGATATCGTCCAGACCATGCGCGCGCGCCACCATGTGTCGATGACGCTGGTCCCAAATGGTGTCGCGATTACGCTGCCCTCCGGCAACGCCGGTATCCTGCGTGAATTTGGCCTGGCGCCGCGATGCTACATCCTGCTCGCCGCACGATTGGTTCCGGAGAAGCGGCAGCTCGATCTCATCAGGGCCTTTGCGAAATGTGGGCTGACGGATGTCCGGCTCGTGATCGCCGGTGGCGCGGAGTTCGAGACACCCTATGTCCGGGAGATGAGAACCCTCGCCGCCGAGGTGCCGGGGGTGGTGCTTACCGGCTTCCAGTCCGGCGATAGACTGGCAGAACTCTTCGCCAATGCCGCCCTGTTCGTGCTGCCTTCAAGCCATGAGGGCATGCCGATCGCGCTGCTGGAGGCGATGGCCTACGGCCTGCCCTTGCTGGCAAGCGATATCATTCCCAACCGGGAACTGGACCTTGCGCCCGACGAGTACTTTCCGCTGGGCGATATCGATGCGCTTGCAGCCGGCATCACCGCAAAGCTTGCTGCGCCACTCAGCGATGACGATGTCCGGGAGCGCGCGGCCCACGCGGAAGCTACCTACAGTTGGACAAACGTGGCGCAAAAGACTGCGGCGGTGTATAGCGCATTGCTGGCGAAATAGGCCGACGTTCGCGTCTGCCCGTGTCTTCGCCAATCAAGTACGACAGCGCGCCTTGCACGTTTGGACGGGCAGGCGGGCGCCGTCGTGGTCCGTTCGACGATTGCCGTGCCTTGCACGCCGCCTGGAAGACAAGCTGACAATGAACCTCAAACGCGCCGCCGGCCTTTTCGCATGGCTCCTTTTTGCCGTGATCGCCTATTCGACGATGTCTCCCCTCGAATTGCGTCCGCGCATCGGGCATCTCGTTCATCTCGAGCGGTTCGGCGCTTTCGGCCTGCTGGGGCTGCTGTTCGCGATCGCCTATCCGAAGCACCTCGTGCGTGTCTTGGTTCTCGTGCTTGCCACTGCGATCGGCTTCGAACTTTTGCAGATGATTTCGGCGGATCGCCATGCGCGGGCGGCTGATGTCGCTGTCAAGCTTCTCGGTGGTGTCTGCGGCGTCTTCGGCGGCTGGTTCCTCTTTCGCTATCGGTTGCCATTGCTGCGTTTGCTGGGGCGGTAAACCAAAACGCAAAATATCGCGGGTAAGATCGCCCGCGACTTGGGCGCGGTTGTCGACGCGCTGTTGATATGAGGAGAATGCGTGGCAGTATCCGTCATCATCAAGACGCTGAACGAAGAAAAGCGCATCGCCGCGAACATCGAGAGCGCGCTTGTCGCCCTCAAGACGGTCGGCGGTGAGGTCATCGTTGCCGATAGCGGTTCCTCCGATAGAACCATAGAGATTGCCTCCCGCTATCCGGTCGTCATCGCCCAGATCAGCCCGCCGGCGCTTCCAAGTTGCGGGATCGGTCCGCAGCTCGGTTTCCAGTATTCCCGCCACGAGCACATCTGCCTGCTCGATGGCGACATGCTTCTGGACAGCGATTTCCTTGAGGTTGCCGAGGTGTTCCTGGCCGACAATCCTAAGGTCGGCGGCGTCACCGGTCATGTCCAGGAGATGCTGACTTCCAACCTCGAATTTGCCCGGCGAGTAACGCGCAATGCGCCGGAGAACCGCATCGGCGCGATCGACCGCATGAACGGCGGCGGCCTGTATCGCCGCTCGGCGATCCAGGCGGTCGGTTACCTCTCCGATCGCAATCTCCACGGCTACGAGGAGTTCGACCTCGGTATCCGGCTGCGCAGTGCCGGCTGGAAGCTGCATCGCCTCGACCGCCGCTTCGTCCAGCATTTCGGCCACACGGACAATTCCTACCGGCTGCTCGTCCGCCGCTGGAAGAGTAAGTATCTGTTCGGCATTGGCGAGCTGCTGCGCGCATCGCTTGGCCGGCCCTATTTCCTGCAGCTCATCAGGGAGCTGCCGGAGCTCAAGCTCTGGGCTCTGGTTTATCTCTGGTGGGCGGTTTCGCTCGGCCTGCTGCTTTTCATGCCCAACAGGGCGCTCGCGCTCGGCGTGGTCCTTGCGATCCTCGCCGGCGTCGTCGGGCTCATGAGCCTGCGCAAGGGGGGCATCAGCATGGGGCTCTACACCGTCGTTGCCTGGTTCTTCCATGCGGCGGCCCTGCCGGTCGGCTTCTTCCGGGCGCGCCGGAAGCCTGATGCGCCAATCGAGAGCAAGCTGCTCGGGGCCCCGGCGTGATAGGGCGTCGGCTGTTCGCTGCTGCGGCAATGCTCCTCGCATTCGGTTCGCCCATGCGCGCATCGGATCAGTGGCTTCCCGTGCGCGAAGTCTCACTCGAACTAGAGGCTGGCAGCCCTCTCGACTTCTCATCTTTCCTGCCGAACGGGACGATCAATGCGGATCGTCGCCTGGTCGCAGGCACCAATGGCCGACTCGCGTTCGCGAGCTCGCCCGAAAAACCTGAAAGGATGCTCTGCGCGTCACTCGCCTGGAGCCCGGCGTCCGGCGGGTTTCCCGATCACGTAACGGCCGATCGCTACGCCCGGCAGTTGGCGATGCACGGCTACAATCTCGCTCGACTGCATTTCGTCGATGCCAGCCTGATGTTCGGCCGTGACCGGGATTTCGACTACGACCCCGAGACCCTCGACCGCATTCAGTATCTGCTGGCGGCGCTGAAGCGCAACGGCATCTACTGGATGGTCGATGGCCTCTCGTCGCTGCGCGGCGTCTATGGCGGCTTTGACGACCGTTGGGACGATGGAGGAAACCTCAAGCTCGAGCTGCTTGTGGATGACCGGGCGTTCGATCACTGGAAGCGCATGCAGGAAACGATCCTTGCGCGCGTGAACCCCTATACGGGCGTCGCGCCCATCCGCGACGATGCCCTGGCGGTCGTCATTCTCGCCAACGAGAACGGGATGGAGTTCGACGCTGTCGTGCACGATCGGCCGGGAAAAGCGCCTTACGATCCGTTGCTCGCCAAGCCCTTCAATGACTGGCTGGCGAAACGCTATGGCTCCACCGAAGCTTTGGCCAAGGCTTGGCCCGATCTTCGCTCCGATGAGACGATCGAGGCGAGATCGGTCGAGCTTCCCGCAGACCGCTACGGCGACAGCGCGCGTCTGCGGGATCTGCAGGCTTTCTTCATCGAGACGGAACGGGCCACAACCGCACGAATGAGCGAGGTGCTGCGCGGGCTTGGCTACCGCGGCCTGATCAGCAACTACAACAATTGGCCGACGGTCCAGGCGTCGCTCAGCCGGCGCGACCTCGAAGCCGTGACCATGAATACCTATCACGACTGGGTCAGCGGCTACGCGCCGGGCAGCAAAACCACCCAGGCCAGCTCGATTGCCGACGGGGTGAACTATATCCGGATGATCGCCGCAGCGCGCTGGCTCGGCAGGCCCTTCGTGATCAGCGAATACGATCATCTCTTCTGGAACCGCTACCGCTTCGAGGCGGGGCTGGCGATGTCGGCCTATGCGGCGCTCCAAGGCTGGGATGCGCTTTGCCGCCATGGTCACGGCCCGATCGTTCTTACCTATGGCGAGCCCTTCGCACACAAGAAGGCAATGCTTCCCTATGCGATCGCCCTCGATCCCGTCGCCCGTGCCGGCGAGACGCTGGCAGCGTTGCTTTACCGCCGCGGGGACGTTGCGACATCGGACGTAACCGTCCCGTTTGCCGTGCGTGGTGAAGAGGATCTATCTGACGACATGCAGGCGCGGGAGCCGGAATATCTGACCGACCTCGCGCTCGTCGGGAGGATCGGACTTGAGGACGTAAAGGATCTCGACAAAACACCTGCCGTACTGCAACCACGTCAGCAAAACAGCGAAGCGCTGCTCGAAAGCCTGCGCCAAAGCGGCGCGCTTCCGGCGGACAATGGCACGAACATCGATGCCGGCATCTATCAGAGCAGCACAGGCGAGATCGTGCTGAACCGTTTTGCCGGGCAATTGCGCGTTGCAACGACCGCGACCGAAGCAGCAGCCTTCTCGTCGCTACGCGAGCCTATCGATCTCGGGGTCCTGAGCATCGACGGGGCCGACGGCAATGGGCTGATCGCGGTCTCGGCCCTCGATGCGGAAGCATTCCTGAGCAAGAGCCGCCGTTTCCTCTTGATCTTTGCGACCGATGCGCAGAACACCGGCATGACATTTCGCGACACCGAAGAGAAGGTGATCGAGGATTTCGGGCGGTTGCCCGTCCGGATCCGGGAAGGCTATGTGGATCTTTCGCTGGAGCGAAGCGCTGCGAGCTGGAGCGTCTCGCCTGTTGGTCTCGATGGGACTGTGCATGCGCCCGTCGTGAAGGGGAAGGGCGCCGTCGCCTTCCGTCTCTCAAACAAACTTCCCTCCGGTCCGACGACCTATTTCCTTCTCGAGCTGCAATAGAAATCGTCTGTCGCCAGTGGATCAATGAATGGCCACGATGTCAGCTTATTCTCCGCCGCTTTCAAGCACAGGAGGGTACGATGAAAATATCGGAAGCCATGCATCCCGGCGCTCGCTGGATCTCTCCCGAAACAGATATCAAGACGATCGCACGCATCATGCGGGACGAGGATATTGGGGCCTTGCCCGTCGGCGAAAACGACCGCCTGATCGGCATGGTCACGGATCGCGACATCGCCTTGCGTGCCTTTGCCAATGGGCGCGATCCCGCTTCGATGACGGCACGCGACTTGATGACCAGGGATATTGTTTACTGCCGCACCGGTGAGACGATCGAACACGCCGTCCACCTGATGGAGGCGAAACAGGTCCGGCGTCTGCCTGTAATCGACGAGGACAAGCGCATGGTCGGCATGCTGTCACTGGGCGACATATCCCATGCCAGCAGCCGGCAGTTGTCAGGTGAACTTGCGCGGGCAGTCACGGCTCATCACCTCTAACATCCTGCCTCTACAGTTGCGGCGCCTACTACGGCGCCGCAAACGGTTTCTCGCGTCGCTCCGCGAACGGATCAGAAGCGGTAACTGATGCCCGTGCCGATTAGCCAAGGGTCGAGTTTGACCTTGCCGCTGACCGCACCGGCACCGGGCAGCGTCGCGTTGACCTCAGGCTCAAGGAACAACTTCTTGACGTCGAAGTTCAGACCCCAATGGTCGTAGAGCTTGATGTCGACGCCCGCCTGCAGCGCCACGCCGAAGGTGTTCTTCATGTTGAAGCTCGAGAAATCGCCCCGGGGCTTCTCGTTGTAGAACATCGTGTAGTTCACGCCAGCGCCGACATAGGGCTTGATCTCGTCGGTGACGTTGAAGTGGTACTGCAATGTCAGCGTCGGCGGCAGCAGCCACGCCTTGCCGATTTCGCCGAGACCGGAGATCGAGCCGCTGCCGCGCGCCGTGTGCGGCGTCGTGCCGAGGACCAGTTCAGCCGCGATGTTGTCGGTGAAGAAGTAGGTGATGTCGAGTTCCGGCACGACGGAATTGCTGACGCCGACCTTTTCGCCATCAAGCGCTGTGCCATTCAGGGAGAGCGAGGCTTTGTCGTCGGGCAGGACGGCCAGCGCGCGGGCGCGGATCATCCATCGGCCCGGCTCGCTGGCGAGAGGCATTTCCGGTGCCGCGACCGCGCTCGGCTCGGAGAGATCTGCCGCCGTCGCGATCGCGAGCGGCGCCGCGAGTACGGCAAAGACGACGGCAGATGGCAAGATGGCGCGAGTAGGCATGATTTCCGGACCCCCAGAAGAAATTGAACATCGCCGGTCAGGGCGTTCGGCCACAGGGTATCTGCGGCCGGCGGCACTATGCTCACGAAGTGCGTCTCAGGGGTTGTCCTGGATCAATGCGGCCACGAATCACCAAGTCCTTGGGGGTAAAGGCGGATTCGTCCGGACCCAAGAACTTCGTGCAATCCCTTGTCAGGCAGGCATGCGCGGAATGCTGGCAAGCAACCGCTGCGTATAGGGGTGCTTGGGTACAGCCAAAATGTCGCGGGTCTTGCCGCTCTCGACCACCTTGCCCCGTTCCAGGATGATCATTTCTTCACAAAGGGCGGCAACGACGCCGAGATCGTGGGAGACGAACACCAGCGTCAGTTTTTCCGAAAGCGTCTTAAAGAGCTCGACGATGCGGATGCGGGTCGAAAGATCGAGCGCACTGACCGCTTCGTCGGCGAGCACGATCTGCGGACGGGCGACGATCGCACGGGCAATAGCGATGCGCTGGCGCTGGCCGCCCGAGAATTCGTGCGGATAGCGGCGCATCGCGTCAAGCGGCAGGCCTACCGCTTCGAGCGCTTCGGCGACCGTCTGCGTGCGATCGCCCGGGATCCGCAACGACCTGAGCGGCTCGCCGATGATGTCGATCACCCGCTGGCGCGGGTCGAGGGACGAATAGGGATCCTGGAAGACCGGCTGCACCGCGCGTCGATAGCGCTGCATGAAGGCACTGTTTCCAGTATCGAGGCTCTCCTCGCCAAAGCGAATGACGCCGCTGGTCGGGCGAATGAGCCCGAGCATCAGCCGCAGAAGCGTCGTCTTGCCGGACCCGGATTCGCCGACGAGGCCGACGCTGACACCGGGGCGGACAGACAGCGAGACGTCGTTGAGCGTGGTCTGCTCGCGGGAATAGCCGAAGCTGACGTTTTGAAGATCGAGCATCATCATCCGGTTGCCCCGAGCGCTTCGTCGAACAGGCGGGCCGCTTCAACCAGGGTTTTGGTGTAGTCGTGTTGCGGGTTGCCGAAGACCGCCTTGACGGGCCCTTCTTCGACAGCAACGCCGTTCTTCAGCACGATCACGCGCTCCACCACCTGGGCAACGACGGGCAGGTCGTGGCTGATGAACAAAAGCGCCATGCCGGTCTCGCGCACCAATTGATCCAATAGCTTGAGGATTTCCGCCTGCGTCGTGACGTCGAGTGCGGTCGTCGGCTCGTCGGCAATCAAGAGCTTCGGGCGGCAGGCGAGCGCCATGGCGATGGCGACGCGCTGGCGCTGGCCGCCCGACACTTCGTGCGGATAGGAGTTGATGATGCGTTCCGGCTGCGGCAGCGCCACCTTGTCGATGAGGTCGCGGACTTCGCGCTGGACGACATCCTTCGATGTCTTGCCGCTCTCCCGCTCCAGTCGGCGGCGAACCGGTTCGGCGATCTGCCGGCCGATCTTCATCAGCGGGTCGAGTGCTGTCAGCGGTTCCTGAAAGACGACGGCGGCGGCAGCGCCGCGCAGACGGTTCATGACGCTGTCGGTGGCGCCGACCACCTGCTGGCTGTCAAGCTCGATCGAACCGCTTACGCCGATCGACACGGGCAGCAGGCCGGTCGCAGCCATGGCGGTCATCGACTTGCCTGAGCCGGACTCGCCGATCAGTCCGATGCGCTCGCCCGGCCGGATCGAGAAGGAGAGATCGGATACCAGCGGCTTATCGCCGGCGCGAATGTGGAGGCCCTGGATGTTGAGAAGCGCTGTCATCGCGATCTCCCGCGTGTCGGATCGCCGATGTCGCGCAGGCCGTCGGCGAGAAGGTTCATGCCGATGACAAGGGCGACCAGGGCGATGCCGGGAGCAATCGCGCCGATCGGCGCCGTATAGACGGTGCCCTGCGCTTCCTGCAGCAGCCGTCCCCAGGAGGCGTTTGGCGGCGGTGCGCCGAGACCAAGATAGGAGAGCGACGCCTCGGCGATGACGGCAAGGCCGAACTGCAAAGCGAAATTGACCGAGAGCGTCGGCCAGATATTGGGAAGCACGTGGCGAAAAACGACGCCGGCCCAAGAGGTTCCCGATGTTCGCGAGGCGACGATATAGTCCTGGCGCAGCACCCGTTTGGCGAGGATGCGGGTCAGCCGAGCGACGATTGCGGAGATCGCGAGGCCAAGGGCCAGGATTGCCGTCCACAGACTGGCGCTGTCGCTTGCCGCGACCACCAACATGGCCAGAAGCAGGGTCGGGAAGGCGATCAGGATATCGAGCGTCGCGGCCATCACGTCGTCGGCAAGGCGTGTTGCAAAGGCGGCGAGAACGCCGAGACTGACGCCGACCGTCGCGCCGATCGCAACGGCGCCGGTGCCGACAAGAAGCGCCGTTCGCGCACCGATCATCAGTTGCGTGAGCAGGTCGCGCCCCAGCCGGTCGGTCCCGAGCCAGTGCAGGAGCGATGGCGCTTCCAGTCGGCCACCGGAGGCGTTCAAAGGATCGTACGGCGTCCAGAACAGCGTGAGCAGGGCGACGAGCAGATTGATGCCGACGAGCGCGAGCCCGAGGGTGAGGGCAAGAGAGTGCCGTTGCTCCCGTCTGGATACCGACGTCTCGACCGGGCTCATGCGCTGCCTCCAACGGCGCGCTCGCGCAGGCGCGGATCGATCAGCCGCTGGGTAAGATCGGCGCCAAAGCCGATCAGCAGCACCAGTAGCGTCGAGATGAACAGCACGCCCTGGACGTTGGGATAGTCACGCTGCTCGATCGCGAGCAGCAGCATCGAGCCGAGACCCGGCAGCGCGAAGACACGCTCGATGACGACGGCGCCGAGCAGGGTCGTGGCAAGCTCGATGCCGAGAATGGAGACGATCGGCACGGCGCCGTTGCGGATGCCGTGGCGAACAAGCGCTTCAGGAAAGCTGGCGCCGAGGGCGCGCGCGGTGCGCAGGTAATCGCTGCCGAGAACATCCTGTGTCGCCGAACGCACGTAGCGCAGCAGCGATGCGCCCATGACGAGCCCGATCGTCAAAACAGGCAGCGCCAGCGCATAGAGCACCTGTCCCTCATTCTGCCAGCCGCGGCGGGGAAAGCCGCCTGATGGAAACAGCCGGAAGGTGACGGCAAAGACAGTGACGAGCAGGATGCCGACCCAGAAGACCGGAATGGCGATGCCGAGCTGCGAGACCGTCGAGATCAATCCGCCATACCAGCGGTCGGCCTTGACGGCCGAGAGAATGCCGAGCGGCACCGCGATCAGAATGGACAGCAGGAAGCCCATCAGCGCCAGCGGTACGGTGACCGTCAGCCGCGCGGCGATCTCCTCGATCACGGGCTTGCCACTGACGAAGGAGGTGCCGAGATCGAAGCGGGCGAGGCTGCCGGCAAAACGAAGGAACTGCTGCCAGAGCGGCAGGTTCGAACCGACCTGCTCGCGAGCCTTTTCGATCTGCGCGGCATCGGCGCCGACGGACAGAAGCGCATTGGCCGGGTCGCCGGGGAGCAGGCGCAACAACACGAACAGCACCACCGCCGCGATCAGCAGCGACAGGATGAGGATGGCAAAGCGGCGGACGAGATAGGTGAGAATGGCTGCATTCCTTTCTTCTCACGGGGTCCCGCGATCAGAGAAGTTGGCTTTTGCATCAAAACGGAGAGGGAGGCTAGAGCGGCGGCTCTATTTTAGTGTGGCCTGTATCGGACTGGCCGAAACGGCTCGGGCGAGGCCAAGCAAGCTTGCGGAACGCAAAGCCCCCGGATTGGATCCGGGGGCTCTTCATTGCCGCGAAAAGCGGAAGTCGTTTCGCTTACTGCTCGCTCTTCTTGATGCCGTAGGCAAAGAACTGCGAGTTCAGACCATTCACCGGGTAGCCTGACACAGCCGAGCTCGAAACGACGATTTGCGGATAAAGATAGAGCCAGTTGCTGGCGGCATCCTCGGCGATGATCGTGTTGGCTTCCTTGAGCTTGGCGGTCTGCTCGTCGGTGTTGGCGGCGGCTTCCGAGGCCTTGATCAGGTCGACAACCTTGGGGTTGTTGTAACCCCAGTAGAAGTCCGGGTTGCCGTAGAAGACGATGTCGCGGTGGTTGACGTGCTCCTGCAGCGTCGCCTGGAAATCATGTGCCTTGTAGACCTTCGTGTACCATTCGTTGGCGGTGATCACGTTGATCTCGACCTTGATGTTCACCTTGGCGAGTTCGCTCTGGATGAACTGGGCGACGATCGGGTGCGGGTCGTAGTTCGGCGTGTCGAGCTTGAAGGTGAAGCCATCGGCAAAGCCTGCTTCCTTCAGGAGCGCCTTGGCGCTTTCGACGTCATAGGTGTCGACGGCGGTGAGGTCCACGTACCAGGGATCGGTCGGCGGCACGAAGGAGCCGATCAGCGTGCCGTACTCGCCCCAGATCGAGGTCAGCAACTTCTTGTCGTCGATGGCGCGGGCGATCGCCTTCCTGACCTTGACGTTGTCAAAGGGGGCGACGCGGTCGTTGAAGGCAAGCAGTTGCTTGGTGGTCGACTGGCCGGCGGTTACGGTGAAGTCAGGATTGTCCTTGAACTGGGCGATCGAGTCCGGGCTCTGGACACTGGTGATGATGTCGACCGCGCCGGTCAGAAGCGCATTGTTGAGTGCGGTTGCGTCGGTGAAGTACTGGAAGACGACTTCGCCATTGGTCGGTGCTGTGCCCCAATATTTGTCGTTGCGGGTCAATGCCAGCGACGAGCCGCGGCGCCATTCGTCGAGGCGATAGGGGCCGGTGCCGTCTTCGCTGGCGTTCAGGTCCTTTGCCGCATCGTTGACGATCCAGACGTAGCTCAGATTGTAGGGGAGCGAGATCGAGCGTGCGGACAGCTTGACGACGACGGTTTGGTCATCGGGCGTCTCAATCGCGCTGATCGTCGAAAGGCTCTTCTTGCGCGAACTCTTGGATTGCTCGGCGGTCACGCGCTCGATGCTGTACTTCACGTCGGCTGCGGTGAGCGGGTCGCCGGAATGGAAGGCAACGCCAGGGCGAAGCTTGAACGTGTAGGTAAGGCCGTCTTCGCTGACGCTCTGCTCGGCGACCAGACCCGGCTGGACGTCGCCCGCATCGGTCAGCGTGAACAGCGCTTCATAGACATTGCCGTTGAAGGCTTCGTTGATGCCCTGGCCGGCGCCGGCGGTGTTGTCGAGGTTCTGCGGCTCGTAGAGCGAGCCGATGGTGATCGAGGCGTTGGGGTCAAACTTGGCGTCCTCGGCGAAGACGGCTGTGCTCGTCGACAGAGCGAGCGCCAGTGTGGCGGCAGCCAGAGTTGCCCCTCGTGCGCGGCGGGCTTGTCCCGCGGTCTTGCCAAAACCGATGATAGTGCCAGTCATGTCCCAAACTCCTGCATTGTGCCTGTCACGCGGATCGCGTCGCCACCCGAATGTACGCACCGGATGATTGCGATGCATCATACTTATTCCCTAGTAATTTAGTGGGAAAATTGGTTTCTTTTGTCCGTCGAAGTTGAAAATTGTACCCGCGGCCGTGGCGGATGGGCATACGCGTATTTCGCCTTCCGTCGTCCGGCGCACTATCGAGATATATCAGGGAGCCTTCACGGACCAGTTTGGTTCCGGCGAATTGGGCCGCCACCCAACTCTGATTTTGAACGGTCTTCTCCATAAGCTTTATGCAGGATTGCCGGCTTGGAATAAGGGGGGCGTCGATTGTTATTCATGACGATTTTCCCTCGAAAATTGCAAAATGCAACACGTCGACAAAAGGATTCGACACCCAGGAGATTCTGATATATCGCATGATTAATCGTTTAATCATGCGATAGCGGAAACCACGGATTTTGGCGCGTTCCGGACCAAAACTAACGAGGATTGCCAGAGCGCTCGGCGTGTCCGCAGCCACGGTTTCGAACGCGCTCTCCGGCAAGGGCCGCGTGTCTGCCGAAATGGTGGAGAAGATCCGCGCGACCGCGGCCGAGCTCGGTTACGTACCGAGCCAGGCGGGCAGGGCGCTCAGGACCGGTCGCACCGGCGTCATCGGTCTCGTTCTTCCCGATATCGCCAATCCGCTCTTCCCCCAGATCGCCCAGGCGATCGAGCTTGCCGCCTCGTCGTCGGGCTACGGCGTGCTGATTGCGGACTCGCGCGGCGACGTCTCGACCCAGACCAAGGCGATCGAGCGGCTGATCGACCGCGACGTCGACGGCCTGGTGATCGTGCCGCGGCGCGGTACCCGCGTCGCCGATGTCGGCTGTCCGGTTGCCGTCATCGATACGCCCTCGACGCCCGGCAACACGGTTGCCGCCGACCACTGGGGTGGCGGCCAGCAGATCGCCGAGCACCTGAAGGCGCTCGGGCACCGGCGCGTGCTGATCATCGGCAACAATCCCGCCTCGAACGTGCAGAACGACCGCGCCGGCGGCATCCGCTCCGTCTTCGGCCAAGGGCTTCATACCGACACGCTCTGGATCGAGCCCTTGGAGAAAGTGTCCGGAAAGGGCTGTCCGCTCGGGCTCGCCGGGAAGGTGGCGGAAGGCTACACCGCGTTTGCCTGCATCTCCGATCTCCATGCGCTCCGGGCACTGACCGAATTGCAGCGCGCCGGCATCAATGTGCCGGAAAAGGCGAGCGTGACCGGTTTTGACGATCTGATCTGGTCGCCGGTTATCACTCCAGCGCTCACGACTGCGCGCATGGACATGACCGAGATTGCCGCGATTGCCGTTGCCGCGCTCGTCAAGGCGATCCGCGAGCGCGATCCGTTCGATCCCGAGATCGGCGCACCGGTCACGGCCGAGAAGTCGAATGTGCCGATGCATCTGGTCGTCAGGCAATCGGCCGCCGCACCGCCCGCGCTTCAACCCGTTCATACCACTGCCACCGCAGCCACATCCGTCACCGAAGGAGGACACCAGTCATGAAGAAGTTCCTGCTTGCCTCGAGCGCGCTCTTGCTCGTCGCCCCTGCCGCGTCTGCTCAGGAAAAGACGCTCACAATTTCCGTCTACGGCTTTGCCCAGGACGCATTCAAGGAGCTGGTCTACACGCCGTTTGAGCAGAAGTGCGGTTGCAAGCTGGTGGTCGAAACCGGCAACAGCGTCGAGCGCCTGGCAAAGATGGAAGCCAACAAGGCAAGCCCGGTTGTCGACATGGCCGTCGTTTCGATGGCCGACGCGCTCTCGGCTTCGCGCGCTGACCTGATCGAAAAGATCGACACCTCGAACCTCCAGAACTTCAACAAGCTCTATGACCTTGCCAAGGATCCGAACGGCGACGGCATGAGCGTCGGCTACACCTTCTACGCAACCTCGATCGTCTATCGCTCGGACAAGATGGAAGTGAATTCCTGGGCCGATCTGCTCGACGAGAAGAACGCCAGCCACGTCGCCTTCCCGAACGTCACGACCAACCAAGGCCCGCCGGCGCTCTACATGGTTGGCGAGGCCATCGGCAAGAATACGCCGGACCTCAAGGAAGCGATTGCCGCCGTCGGTGCCAAGAAGGACGACATCGTCACCTTCTACGTCAAGTCTTCGCAGCTCGTGCAGTTGATGCAGCAGGAAGAGATCTGGGCCGCACCGATCGGCCGCTTCTCTTGGGAAGGCTTCACCAAGCTCGGCCTGCCAATCAAGTGGGCAACGCCGAAGGAAGGCCAGACCGGCGGCATGAATGTGATGGTGCTGACCAAGGGCGGCAAGAACCAGGACTTGGCGCTTCAGTTCATGGATTTCTGGCTCTCGACCGAAATCCAGACGGCGCTCGCCGAAAAGCTGGTCGACAGCCCGGCCAACAAGGACGTCAAGGTTTCGCCGGAGATCGCCGAGAACCTGACCTACGGCGAAGAGACGGTGAAGAACCTGAAGCTGATCCCCTCGGCTGTTGCCCTCGACAACCGCGAAGCGTGGCTGTCGGAGTGGAACGCGCAGGTCGGCCAGTAAGCCAAACAACTGAACTCCATCGGCCGGACTTTTCGGCCGGTGGAGCCACGGCCACCGGGACGGGCAGGCCGCTCTACTTGATGCCTTGAAAGGAAGAAGGATGTTTCAGAACCGCGCCGAAGCCCTGGCGCTCGCTCTGCCCGCAGCGGTCTTTGCGGCGATCGTCTTTCTTGCGCCGGTGGTGATCCTGCTGGCGGAAGGCTTTCGCAACGCCGACAGCTGGTCGCTGTCGGCCTATACGACCTTTTTCTCGGATCCGCTGAACCGCACCGTCTTCCTGCGTACCTTCCGACTTGGTCTGATGGTCACCGCTGTTTCGGCGGTCATTGGCTATGCCGCGGCCTTTGCCATCGTCAATCTGACGCCGCGCAACAAGGGGCAGATGATCGGCCTCGTCGTGCTGCCGCTGATGATCTCGTCGGTTGCCCGCACCTATGCCTGGATCGTCATCCTCGGCCGCACCGGCATCGTTAACCAGGCGCTGCAACTGGTCGGCCTCTCGGATGAGCCGATCCGCTTTCTCTTTACCGAAACGGCCGTCTTCATCGGTCTCCTTCAGCTCTTCCTGCCGCTGATGATCCTGTCCTTGATCAGCGCGCTTGAGAACATGCCGAAGGATGCAATTCCTGCGGCGCGTGTTCTTGGCGCCAACTGGTTCCAGGTGTTCTTCAAGGTGATCCTGCCGCTCACCAAAGAGGGCCTTGTGATCGGCGGCACGCTGGTCTTCACCGGCTCGCTGACGGCCTACATCACGCCTGCGATCCTCGGCGGTTCCAAGGTGCTGATGCTCGAAACGCTGCTCTACCAGCGCGTCACCGTCGCCAACGATTTCGTCGCAGCCAGCGTCATCGCCTTCATTTTGATCGTCATGAGCTTTGCCGCCAATCTTCTTTTGAAACGGCTTGCCACCGCGAGGAACAAGCGATGACACCCCGCGTCTTTTCACCCCTTGTGCTCTTCCTGGTGATTGGCTTCCTGATAGGGCCGTTCTTCATCATCGTCGCCGCCTCGCTTTCAGGCGGCGAGACGCTGGCCTTCCCACCGCAGGGCTTCTCGCTCAAATGGGTCGCCAAGGTCTTCACTGTCGAGAGCTTCCGCGAGAGCTTCGCGATCTCGATGCTTTTGGCGATCGGCGGTACGGCTGCGGCGCTTGTGCTTGGCGTTCCCGCGTCCTATGCGCTTTCACGCTACAAGCTGCCGTTCGGCGAAACCATCCGCACGATCGTGTCGCTGCCGATCATTGTGCCGGGCATCATCGTCGGCCTGGCGCTGCTGCGCTACATCGTCGTGCCCTTCGGTTTCAACATCACGCTGACCCTGTTTCTCGCGCATACGGCGCTGGTTCTGCCCTATGCGGTGCGGGTGGTCTCGGCGAGCCTCAACAACCTGCGCTCCGACATCGAGGAGGCGGCCGTGCTGCTCGGCTCCTCGCGCGCCGGCGCCTTCTTCCGCGTGGTGATGCCGAACATCCGCAGCGGCATCTTGGCCGCCTTCATCCTCGGCTTCGTCACGAGCTTCAACCAGGTGCCGGTATCGCTCTTCCTTTCCGGCCCCGGCGTGCGCACGCTGCCGATCGACATGCTCTCCTACATGGAGATCACCTACGATCCGTCGGTCGCCGCCCTCTCGGCACTGCTCGCCTTCATGTCCATCGGCATCGTCTTCCTTGCCGAACGCTTCCTGGGATTCTCTCGCTATGTCTGACGCCGCCTTCCTCAGCCTTGAAAAACTGACGCTCGCCTATGGCGATACCGTTGCGGTGAAGGATCTCGACCTTTCGATCCGCAAGGGCGAACTCGTGGCGTTCCTCGGACCGTCCGGTTGCGGCAAGACGACGACGATGCGCTCGATCGCCGGCCTGCTGACGCCGGCCTCCGGTGCCATCAGGCTCGACGGTGCCGATATCACTCGGGTCTCCGCAAACAAGCGCTCCGTCGGTCTAGTCTTCCAGTCCTATGCACTGTTCCCGCACCTGACCGTGTTCGAAAACGTCGCCTTCGGCCTGCGGCTGAAGAAGCTGCCGGCGACAGAGATCGAGAGCAAGGTAACGGCCGGGCTGAAGTCGGTCGGGCTTTCGAAGTTCTCCGCCCGTAAGCCGGGCGAACTCTCGGGCGGCCAGCAGCAGCGCGTGGCGCTGGCGCGCTCGATGGTCATGGAGCCGAAGGTGCTGCTTCTCGACGAGCCGCTGTCGAACCTCGACGCCCGCCTGCGCCTCGAAATGCGAACGGAATTGCAGCGCGTCCAGAAGGAAACCGGCGTCACGATGATCTTCGTCACCCACGACCAGGGCGAAGCCCTGTCGCTGGCGGATCGGATCGTCGTCATGCTCAACGGCGCGATTGAGCAGATCGGCACGCCCGAGGATATCTACAACCGCCCGATCTCGCGCTTCGTCGCCGATTTCGTCGGCTTCGAGAACATCTTTGCCGTCGAGGGCGGCAAGCTTGCGGTCGGCAACGGCCCGATCGATCTTTCCGGATCCCTGCCGCCTGACACGGCAGGGCTTGCGTGGCGTCCGCGCATGGTGACCCTTGGTTCAGGTCCTTTCCAAGGCACCGTGCGCGGAGCCTCTTTCTCCGGCAGCACGCGCGAATACCTGCTCGATACGCCGCTCGGTGCCATCAAGGCCGAGGAAGATGCCGCATTGGCGGCGCGCGAAACCGGCTCTACGATTGCCTTCGATCTCCCGGTCGACAAGGCTGCGCGCCTCAAGAAGTTCGGTTGACGTCATATGGGTGTCTGGATCGATACGGACATGGGCTTCGACGACATCGCCGCGGTGCTTGTCGTCCTTCATGCCGCTGAAGAAATCGACGGCGTTTCGCTCGTCTTCGGCAACACGCCGATCGAACAGGTGAAGCGCAACGCCGCCAGTGCCGCGCTCGCCTTCGGCTGGAACTTCCCCATCCATGAGGGCCGCGCCTCGCCAGTGCTTGGCAGGCTTGAGACTGCCGAACGTATTCTCGGCGAGGCCGGCATGCCGACCGCCGGGCTGACGCTGCCGCGAGCCGATGCACTGCCGCAAAGCGACGCTTTCGCTGCTCTCTCAGCCTGGTTGGAACAGGAAGGGCCAAAGCGCATTCTCGCTCTCGGGCCGCTCACCAACCTTGGCGCCCTCTGCCTTGCCCGCCCGGACCTTGCCGCGCGCATCACCGACCTTACCTGGATGGGCGGCGGCGTCACCAGCGGCAACCACACAGCCTCCGCCGAATTCAACGCCTTTGCCGATCCGGAGGCGCTTGCCATCGTGCTCGCGCACGGCCTGCCGCTGCGCATGGTCGATCTCGATCTCTGCCGCAAGGTCTTTGCCTATCCGGACGACGTTGCGCCGATCCGCTCGGCCGGCGGCGTCAATGCCGCGCTGATCGCCGATCTGCTTGCCGGATACATCTCGATCGGTACCAGCCGTGGACGCCCGGGCATGGCGATCTATGACCCCTCAGCCGCCGTCGCCTTCGTCAACCCCGGCGCAGTCTCCTTTAAGAGCGCACGTATCGATGTCGAGCTTGGCGGATCCCTGACGCGAGGGCGTACCGTCGTCGAAACCCGCGCGAGCCATGCGACCTTCAATGCCGAATACGCCGTTGACGCACACGTCGAGACGACGCGGGCCCAGATCCTGGGTGCGTTGATGAAAGAAGCGCAGAAATGAACTCCGTGCTGCAGCCTCAGGACCTGGCCGATGCGGCGCTCCGGACCCGCGCGGTGGCCGCAGCGCGCGGTGAGCAACCCTTCGACATCCTGATACAAGGCGGGACGCTGGTCGACGTGGTCACCGGCGAGCTTCGTCCGGCCGATATCGGTCTGGTCGGATCGTTGATCGCGAGCGTGCACGAGCCCGGCACGCGCAGCGACGCGGCTGATATCATCGATGCGGGCGGTGCCTTCGTTTCACCTGGCCTGATCGATACGCATATGCATGTCGAAAGTTCGATGGTGACACCGGCGACCTATGCCAACGCGGTGCTGCCGCGTGGTGTCACGACCGTTGTCTGGGACCCGCATGAGTTCGGCAACGTCAACGGTGTCGCTGGAGTGCGGTGGGCTGCGGATGCCATTCGCGATCTGCCGCTGCGCACCGTTCTGCTGGCGCCGTCCAGCGTACCGTCGGCGCCGGGTCTGGAACTGGCCGGCGCCGATTTCGACGCTGGCATCATCGCCGACATTTTGAGCTGGCCGGAAATCGGCGGCATTGCCGAGATGATGAACATGCGCGGCGTCATCGACGGCGAGGCGCGCATCAGCGCTATCGTCCAGGCCGGGCTCGCCGCCGGCAAGCCGGTCAACGGCCATGCGCGCAGCCTTGCCGGCACCGACCTTCAGGCGTTCGTCACCGCAGGCGTCAGCTCCGACCACGAGCTCGTGTCCGGCGACGATCTGATGGCGAAGCTGAGAGCAGGGTTGTCGATTGAACTGCGCGGCTCGCACGATCACCTGTTGCCTGAGTTCGTCAATACCCTCAATGCCCTAGGCCATCTTCCTCAGACGGTGACGCTCTGTACCGACGACGTCTTTCCGGACGATCTCGCCCGCGCTGGCGGCCTTGATGATGTCGTCCGCCGGTTGGTCCGCTACGGCCTGCCCGCCGAATGGGCGCTACGGGCGGCGACGCTCAACGGTGCCGTCCGGCTCGGCCGGCACGATCTGGGGCTCGTTGCGCCCGGACGCCGGGCGGATATCGTGGTCTTCGAGGACCTGAGCGAGTTCCGCACGCGCACGGTGATCGTCCACGGCAAGGTCATCGCGAAGAGCGGTGACATGATCGAGCCGCTGACTGACATCGATGTCGCGCCGTTATACGGCACGATGAAAATTGCACCGCTCGCAGAGGCCGATTTCCGCATCTGCGCTGCCGGAACGAAGGTGCGCGTCGCGACCATCGATCGCCCGCGTTTCACCCAATGGGCCGAAGCAGTTGCCGAGGTGGAAGGCGGCTTCGTCGTGCCGCCCGAGGGGACTACGGTGATCGCAGTCGCGCACCGCCACGGGCGCGCTGACAGCCGGCCACGCGTCGGCTTGCTTTCGGGTTGGGGCGCCTGGCGCGGGGCCTTCGCCACCACGGTCTCGCACGACAGCCACAACCTCACCGTCTTCGGTGGCAACGCTGCAGACATGGCTGTGGCGGCCAATGCGGTGATCGCCGCCGGCGGCGGCATGGCCGTCGCGTCCGGCGGCAAGGTTGACGTTCTCCTGCCGCTACCGATTTGCGGGTTGGTTTCGGAACAGCCGCTCGCGGAGATAGCTGCCGGCTTCGCAGAACTTCGCGATGCTGTTGGCCGCATTGTGGATTGGCAGCCACCCTATCTGGTCTTCAAGGCCTGTTTTGGCGCGACGCTCGCCTGCAACGCCGGACCGCACCAGACCGACCGCGGCATCGCCGATGTCGCAATCGGCAAACTGATGGAAAGCCCGATATTGGAAGTGCTTTGAGGTGTAACTCGCGCGGTCAGCTCGGTTTAAGCCGCCTGTGCGATCCGCTCTCAGCTCCAATGGGACAGATCACTTCTCCGTTCAGAGAACTGATACAAGCCCCTGAAATTGCGCATCTTCGGGTGATTTGCGGCCACGCGCCCGGGCTGGCGCGCGCTATTCGGCGCGCGGCAGCTCCTGCTCCACCAGCGTCGACCAGAAGGCAACGCCCGGGCCGATCGCGGCGTCGTTGAAATCATAGGCGGTGTTGTGATGCAGCGCGCCGTCGACGGCGGGGCCGTTGCCGAGCCACACATAGCAGCCCGGAGCTTCGAGCCCGAAAAAGGCGAAATCGTCGCCGGCGGTGGAGGGCGGAAATGCCGTGCGGGTCTTTTTGCCGAAGACGGCTTGGGCCGCCTTCAGCGCCCGGGCGGTCGCATCGCCATCGTTGACGACGGGTGGGATGCGGCGCTCGAATTCGTAGTCGACCGCAATCCCGTACATTTCCGCCGTGCCCCGGGCCAGTCGTCCGATCTCGGTTTCGAGCTGGTCGCGCACTTCGGGTGTATAGGCGCGGGCGGTGCCGCCGATTTCCACGATGTCGGGGATCACGTTCAGTGCTTTTGGGTCGCCGGCACGCACGGAGCAGGCGCTGACGACGGCCGGTTGCAAGGGATCGACGACGCGGCCGACGATCGACTGCAGCGAGGCAAGGAAGGTACCGGCCGCCGTTACGGGGTCGCGGCCGAGATGCGGCTTGGCACCGTGGGTTCCGACACCGCGGAAGGTCAGACGCCAGCTGTCCGAGGAGGCGAGCTGCGGCCCGGCGACGACGGCGATTTCGTCCGGATCGAGGCCGGGCATGTTGTGCAGACCGTAGACGGCGTCGCAGGGAAAACGCTGAAACAGCCCTTCCTCGACCATGCGCTTCGCGCCGCCGCGGCCTTCCTCGGCCGGTTGGAAAATGAAATGAACGGTGCCTGAGAAATTGCGGGTCTTTGCCAGATGGCGGGCGGCACCGAGCAGTAATGTGGTGTGGCCGTCATGGCCGCAGGCATGCATCTTGCCGGCTTCGCGGGACTTGTAGGGTCGGTCGGCGATTTCGGGCATGGCGAGTGCGTCCATGTCGGCGCGAAGACCGATCGAGCGCGTGCCGTTGCCCACTTGCAGGGTGCCGACGACGCCGGTTTTTCCCAAGCCTCGATGGACCTTTAGCCCGGCGGCCTCGAGCCATTTGGCAACGAGGTCGCTGGTGCGCTCCTCCTCGAACCCGAGTTCCGGATGGGCATGCAGATCGCGACGGAAGTCCGTGAGGAAGGCGAGGTCGTCAGCAATTCCGTCTGGCAGGCGCATGTTCAGGTATTCCCGTGGTTCATCTGGCGAAGGGCTTGTGAATTCCGCGCGCTTTGCTCGCTGCACGGTGCCCTTTCGGTTTGATCGAAGTCGCAAACGGTATAGACGAAAACCACCGGGATCAGAACAGCGAACCGGCTTTTTGGGTCGCCTTTCAATCCGGGCGAAATGCGCAGACGAGGACGGAACCGATGCAGCCTCACGACTTCTGGCAGGAGGTCTACCCGCCGAAAAGTTTCGGCATTCAGGCGGGTTATCGCGATTTCTTCCCGGCAACGCTCGGCGACGGCCGCCAGATATTGCTGCCGATCCGGCCGCTCTCGGATGGCAGGCACGCGCTCGCCTCGCTGATCGTCAACCAGGCGAGCTTTGCGGTGGAAGATGCGCTGGCCACCGAACTTGCGGCAAAGCTTGCCGCCTTCGAGCCCGATGTCGTGGCCGGTCTCCCGACATTGGGCCTGACGCTTACTTCTGCCGTTGCGCGCAAGCTCGGCCATAGCCGCTACGTGCCGCTCGGTACATCAAGAAAATTCTGGTATGTCGACGACCTGTCGGTGCCGCTCTCCTCGATCACGACGCCGGACCAGAAGAAGCGGCTCTACGTCGATCCGCGCATGCTTCCACTGCTCGAGGGGCGACGTGTCGCGCTGATCGACGACGTGATATCGAGCGGCACGTCGATCCTGGCCGGGCTGACCCTGATGGAGGCTTGCGGCATCGAGCCGGTCGCGATCGGCGCCGCCATGCTGCAGACCGAGCGCTGGCGACAGCCGCTCGCCAACCTCGCGCCTTATTGGCCGGAACGCGTCGTGGGGGTGTTCCAGACCCCGATGCTCGCGCGCAGCGACGATGGCACTTGGCAGGTGGTCTGACCGCGTAGAGATCGCAAACAGGCGCGCTACCATGAAACGGCCGAGCCCGAGAGGGCTTCGCGAACGGCATTCTCTTTGCCATCTTTCAACGTGAAAACTTTAGGCAAGCTTTGGTCCGAGCGGCAGTCTTCGCGAAAGGAAGTCCATGCGCTTCGTCAATCCGATCCCTTTCGTCCACGACATCGCCCGGTCGCGGGAATTCTACGAGAAGACGCTCGGCCTGACAGTTCGCGAGGACTTCGGAAACTTCGTCCTCTTCGAGAGCGGCTTTGCCGTCCACGAAGGCCGCTCGCTCGAGCGAACAGTCTGGCGGGAAGAACTCGCCTCGGCGGAACCCTATGGGCGAGGAAACCTGCTCCTGTATTTCGAACACGATGATGTCGACGCAGCTTTCGCACGCGTCGCGCCCCATGTGGAACTGATCCATCCGGTCGAACGGCAGGATTGGGGGCAGCGCGTGTTCCGTTTCTATGATCCGGATGGGCACGCCGTCGAGGTCGGGGAGCCGCAGGCGCTGGGATCCACGGTCGAACTGGAGAAGCGCTAGCTTCCTGCGAGGCTGAGCTTCATTGGGGGCCCGACGCTTCCGACGAAAGAGGAAGCGCCCAGGTTTCGTGCTTGCGAGGCGCTTCGGGGCCGAAGCGCTGCCGCTTTGCAGCCAATGCCCTAATTCGCCGGACGGACCTGATAGTAGACCGTCGACTGGGCGCCTGCCTTGGCGATCGTATAGACGTCGTAGGACGCCTGCGGGTCATTGCCCATGCCGAGCGAGCCTGCGGGCATGCCGGGCACGGCGATGCCGGCGATATCGGGCCGCTCAGAGAGAAGCTTGCGAACCGCTTCCAGCGGCACATGCCCCTCGATGACGTAGCTGTCGACTACTGCCGTATGGCAGCCTTCCACGTCGGCGGGCACCGCGAAGCGCGTCTTGATCGCCGACATATCGGCCTCGTCGTGCACCTCGACCTTGTAGCCGGCCGCCTCCATCGCCTCGGCCCATTGCTCGCAGCAGCCGCATTGCGGATCCTTGTAGATGGCCATGGTGCCGGCCGCAGCCGCGGCGGCTGTCGCAAAGAGGGTGATGCCTGCGATTGCGCCTGCTACGAAATGTCTACGTAACACGTCCATTGGACGCTCCTTTCCGGTTCTGCCTGACTATAGCATCGTGCCGGCCCGGGCGGCGTGATTTCGACCCGGGCCGTTTGTCGCAGCTTACTTGACTTCGGTCACGGTCAGCTTGCCGTTGACCCGGTCGGCGACGAATTCGATCGAGGCGCCTTCCTTGAGCTTGGCAAGCACCGCATCGTCGCCAACGCGGAACACCATGGTCATGGCCGGCATGTCGAGGTTCTTCAGGTCTTCATGATCGATCGTCACCTTCTTGGCCTTGGTATCGATTTTCTTGACGACGCCCTTGGTGAACTCCGCCGCGTGTGCGGGAAGGGCAAAGGCGGCGGCGGAGGCAGCGAGCGCAAGCGCTGCGAAGAATGTACCTACGGTCTTCATGGTCAGATCCTTTTCTATGATCGGGGATTACTTCTTCACGACGTCGAGCGGACCGTGCATGCCGGCGTCGTAGTGGCCGGGCACCAGGCAGGCGAACTCGAAGGTGCCGTCATTGGTGAAGGTCCAGTAGATGTCGCCGGATTTGCCGGGCTCGAGCCGGATGGCGTTCGGGTCGTCGTGCTCCATGTCGGGGAACTTCTCCATGGTGATCTTGTGTTCCTGGATCGTCGCCTTGTCGTCGAGAACGAATTCATGGGCCAATTCGCCGGCATTCTTGATCGCGAAATGAACGGTCTGGCCCTGACGCACCTTGATGGTCGCCGGGGTGAAGATCATCTTGCCGTCGTCGGTTTCCTTCATCGTGACGCGGATCGTCTGCGTCGCCTTCTTGCTGTCACCGGGCTCGCCGACGGACACTTTGTCGTGGCCGCCCGCGTGGCTGCCCGATGCGAGCGCCTGGGCGGAGAAGGCAGAGGCGACAACGAGCGCCAGAGCGAATGCTGTTTTCTTCATCGTATGGTTCCTGGTGGAATTGAGAGAATTCATCGTGGTCAGCCGTTGCTTCATGGTTTCGGCGTGATCACGGTCTTGGCACCCTTTGCCCGCGTTGCTTCCGGCAGTTCGCCGGTCCACTCCCAGGCTTGTGTTCCCGGCGGGTTCTCGTACCAGCCGGGATCGCTGTAATCGCCGGCGGAGATGCCTTCGCGCACCTTCACCACCGAGAACATTCCGCCCATCTCCAACGCGCCGTGCGGACCCCAGCCGGTCATCATCGGGATCGTGTTGTCGGGGAGCGGCATTTCCATTTCGCCCATGTCGGCCATGCCGGCCGTTCCCATGGGCATGTAGTCGGGCTTGACCTTGCGGATCTTCGCCGCGACCGATGTCTTGTCGGCGCCGATGAAGGTCGGGATATCGTGGCCCATCGCATTCATCGTGTGGTGCGATTTGTGGCAATGGATCGCCCAGTCGCCCTCATACTTTGCGTCGAATTCGTAGGCGCGCATGGCGCCGACGGGGATGTCGATCGACACTTCCGGCCACCGCGCCTCCGGCCGCACCCAGCCGCCATCGGTGCAGGTTACCTCGAAATCGTAGCCGTGCATGTGGATCGGATGGTTGGTCATGGTGAGGTTTCCGACCCTCACCCGCACCCGGTCGTTCTTGGACACGACCAGCGGGTCGATATCGGGGAAGATCCGGCTGTTCCAGCACCACATGTTGAAGTCGGTCATCTCCATGATCTTCGGCACGTAGGTGCCGGGATCGATGTCGTAGGCGTTGAGCAGGAACACGAAGTCGCGGTCGACGCGCATGAAGTCCGGGTCCTTCGGATGCACCACGAAGAAGCCCATCATGCCCATGGCCATCTGCACCATCTCGTCGGCGTGGGGATGGTACATGAAGGTGCCCGACTTCACGAGGTCGAACTCGTAGACATAGGTCTTGCCCGAGGGGATGTGCGGCTGCGACAGTCCGCCCACGCCATCCATGCCCGAGGGCAGGATCATGCCGTGCCAGTGGATGGTGGTGTGTTCCGGCAGCTTGTTGGTGACGAAGATCCGAACGCGGTCGCCTTCGACCGCCTCGATCGTCGGACCCGGCGACTGGCCGTTGTAACCCCAGAGATAGGCGGTCATACCGTCGGCCATTTCGCGTTCGACCGGCTCGGCGACGAGGTGAAATTCCTTGACGCCGTTGTTCATGCGGTGTGGCAGTGTCCAGCCGTTGAGGGTGACGACCGGGTTGTAGTCAGGTCCGCTCGTCGGCACCAGCGGCTTCTGGGTCGCGGCATTGTCCATGCTTGCCGCTTCGGGCAGGCCGGAGTTGGAGGTTTGCGCCCATGCGGCGGTGGAAACGAGAGCCGCGCCTGCACCAAGGAAGTGTCTTCTGTTGAACATGATCCTATTCCTTCTCAATGCCCTGCAGCGCCGGCTTCCGCCGTCGCGGGGGCGGCCGTTGCTTCGGCTGCTCCGCCTGATCCGCCACCGTGGATCGCCGTCATCAGATCGCTGTCGGCGAGCCAGAAATCGCGTTTCGCATTGACTGAGAGAACGGTCGAATCGACCCTCGCCCTGACGTCGGCAAGCAGTTCGAAGGTGCTGGTGATCATCCCGTTGTAGCTAAGCGTCGCCTCCTCCTCGATCTTGCTGCGCAGCGGCACGATGCTGTTGCGATAGTGGCGGGCGATATCGTAGCGCGAGCGATAGGCCTCATAGGCGGAGCGCGCCTCGGAGCGGATGTTGACCGCCTTTTCGGCAAGCAGGTTGGCCGAGCGCATGTGGGCAAGCTCTGCCTTGCGCATGCGCGCGTTGCCGCTGTCGAAGATCGGGATGACGAATTCGAGCTCGAACTGGCCCGTCGTCTCGACCTTGGTGCCGTGATCCTCTTGCTCCCGTTCCGCTTCCGCACCAGCGACGAGTTCCAGATCGGTGACGAAGCGGGTCGCCTCGGTCAGCTTGTAGGATTTTGCGACGGCCTCGAGATCGAGACGGGCGATCTGCAAGTCGACGCGTCGCTTCAGCGCCTCCGCCTCGATGCTATCCTTGCGGGCAAGCGTCTTCGGCAGGTCCGGCAGGCGGTTCGGTACCTGGTAGTCGACATCGGATCCCCACAGGCCCATCCGTCGTGTGAGGTTCTCCTTGGCAAGCCGCGCGGCAAGTCGCGCCTCGGCCGCCTGTCCGGCAAGTTCCGCATTGAAGACATGTTCCCGCGCCTGCGCGCCCTTGCCCATGGCACCGGTTTCACCGAGCTTGGCGGCAAGTTCCGAGGAGGCGTCAGCAGCAATCTGGGCCCGGCTCAACTGTCCGACGGTTTCCCAAGCAGCGACGGCCTCGATCCAGGCGCGACGGGCTTCAGCGGCAAGTTCCAGGGTCCTGAGCGCTGCTGAAAGTTGCGCCTGGCGAAAACGGGCATCGGCGATGGCAATGGTCTTGTCGCGCGTCAGCAGCGCCAGGATGTTGGTGGTGACCAGGCCCTCGATTGCGCGGTAGGCTTCGAGTTCCGGCGCGCCGATCCCGGTCGTGCCGATCGAGACGGTGGGGTTAAGGAAAAGGGTCGCCTGCCAGGCGTCCGCCGAGGCATCGCCAAGATCGGCGTAGGTCGCTTGAAGACCCTTGTTGTTGAGAAGCGCGATCTGAACGGCGGTGTCAGCGTCGATCGTCTTGCGCTTCAAGAGCGCCTTGACCTCGGCATTGACCTTGTCCGCCTGTTCTCGGTTCTGGATCCAGACGCTTTTCTTGGTCGCAGCTGTCGCAACCTTCGCATCCACCGTCGTAAAACCCGCGTCCTTGGCCGAATACTCTGCGTTGGTCGCGCAGCCGGCGAGCACGAGCGGCAGGCCGATGAGCGCCGCCAGCTTGATCTTGCGGCTCATCATGACGCGTCCCCCTTCTTGGGCGATTGGGCGTCGTTCAATGGACCCCACGGCTTCGGGCCGATCGGCTCGCGGTGGGTATAGCCGACAACAGGGCTTCGATACTGGAGGCTACGAATTCCGCTGGTGCCGTCGGCGGGATCGCCAAGGCTTGAAACCTCGGCAGGCAATGTGGCAGCGCATCCGCCCAGAATGATGGGCAGGAGCGCCATGGAAAACAAACGTTTCATGGTCAAACCTGAAATGTGAATGGCAGAGGTCGGCGACCGACCGGCAGTGGTCCGGGCGGGCCTCATCGCTGACCGTGCTACGGTGCCTCGCGTTTCAGTTGACGCGCAAAAGGCGGCCACAGCGCTTTGCTCTGCTGCATGTTTTTGCCCTTCAATCGGCTAGGATAAAAGGCAACATGCAGAAGCGGTCACGGCTTCACAAAGTCAGGCTTTTGGAGGGCGATGTAGGCCGTCGAGCTCACCTGGGGTCAGCTGCGGCTGCGGTCCGAAGTTGCGGATGGAGCGCGGGAAAACGGGATGGCTAGCGCCGGTATCGGCAAGGACTGCAACGGCGGCACAGAAGGTCTTGCAGCAATCCTTCTTGTCGGCCTTGCCGCTATCCTGGGTCGGCTTCACCTTGCCCTTGTCGAGGCTCGGGCAATGCTCGGTCGCTGCCTGGATCGGGTTGTCTGAGGACGCTTCGATCTGCTTCGAGCCGTGCGTGGCCGCATGTGTCATGCCGGATGCGGTGGAATAGGGCAGCAGGGCCAGCGACAGCATGACTGCCAGCTTCAGCACAATCAGCAAACGCAGATATGTGGTTCGCACCTTTTCCATAATCGATCCGTAAAAACGCCCGCGATTCCTGTCAATGCCGCTTGCGCTTCGCACCGTCACGAATGCGTGAGACTTTGCCAAGCGCATGGGACCACGTCATCCGCGGCGGCGGTTGCGAACAGGATCGATGCCGGCCGTGCCGAAACGGGCGGGCTCCGCCTGCTTTGCTGGGGTGTTCCCGGCATCGGCCAGATCGTCAAGAATAGGACAGTCCGGTCGTCCGTCGCCATGGCAATGGGCCGCGAGATGCTTCAGCGTCCGGCTCATCGCCTTCAGCTCCTCCGCCTTGCGTTCCAGGATCTCGACATGTTCGAGGGCGATCTTCTTGACCTCGCCGCTGGCACGCGATCGGTCGCGCCACAGCGCCAAAAGGTCGGCCATCTGCTCGACGGTGAAGCCGAGATCCCGCGAGCGGCGGATGAAGCGCAGCGTATGGACGTCGTTGTCGCCATAGTTGCGGTAGCCGGCTTCGCTGCGGTCGGCCTGTGGAATGAGGCCGATCGTCTCGTAATAGCGGATCATTTTCGTCGAGACGCCGGAGGCGCGTGAAGCTTCGCCGATATTCATGATTTCATCCTTGCAGCCGCCTTCGCGGCCATTCCCTTCGAATATAAGGGCTCTCCCCGGCTTCCGCCATGCTGTGGCGGGAAGCCGGGGAGAATGTCGATCTTACGCCGCGCGTCCTGCCGCGACCGGGCGGAATGCCCTCAGCCGCAGCGCGTTGCCGAGCACGAAGACGCTCGACAATGCCATGGCGCCGGCCGCGAAGATCGGCGACAAGAGCAGGCCGTAGGCCGGATAGAGCGCGCCGGCTGCTACCGGGATCAGCACAACATTATAGGCGAAGGCCCAGAACAGGTTCTCCTTGATGTTGCGGATCGTCGCCTTCGACAGTGCGATCGCATTCGGGACACCGAGCAGATCGCCGGACATCAGCACCACATCGGCGCTTTCGATGGCGACATCCGTGCCGGTGCCGATCGCCAGCCCGACATCGGCTTCGGCCAGCGCCGGCGCGTCGTTGATGCCGTCGCCGACGAAGGCGACCGCGCGTCCGCCTTGCTTCAGCTTCTTCAGCGCTGCGACCTTGCCGTCGGGCAGGACTTCGGCGATGACCTCGTCAATGCCGAGCTTGGCGGCGATGGCTTCGGCGGTGCGGCGGTTGTCGCCGGTGATCATCGCGACCTTCAAGCCAAGCTCGTGCAGCATGCGGATCGCCTGCGGCGTCGTCTCCTTGATCGGGTCGGCAACGGCGATGATCGCCGCAAGCTTGCCGTCGATCGCCGCATAGAGCGGGCTCTTGCCTTCGGAACCCAGGCGGGTCGCCTGCTCGGCGAAAGCGGAAACGTCGAGCTTCAACTGCGCCATCAGCCGGTCGGCGCCGACATGGACGGTGCGGCCCGTGACTTCGGCGCTGGCGCCGAAGCCGGGGATGGCCTCGAACTTCGCCGGCTCGGCGATTGCCAGGCCCTTTGTCTTTGCGGCCTCGACGATTGCTTCGGCGATCGGATGCTCGGAGCGGGTTTCGACGGCGGCGACCAGTGCCAGAACGGTATCGCGGTCGAAGCCTGCGGCGGTTTCTAGGTCGGTCAGTTCAGGCCGTCCCTTGGTCAAGGTACCGGTCTTGTCGACGGCGATGACGGCGGCATTGCGCAGCATCTGCAGTGCCTCGCCCTTGCGGAAGAGTACGCCCATTTCGGCGGCGCGTCCGGTGCCGACCATGATCGACGTCGGGGTGGCAAGGCCCATGGCGCAGGGGCAGGCGATGATCAGAACTGCGACGCCGTTGACGAGCGCGAAGGTCAGCGCCGGATCGGGGCCGAAGACCAGCCAGATGCCGAAGGTCAAAAGCGCGATGGCGATGACTGCGGGCACGAACCAGGCGGTGACGCGATCGACCAGCGACTGGATCGGCAGCTTCGCGCCCTGGGCCTGCTCGACCATGCGGATGATCTGCGCCAGCACCGTGTCGGCGCCGACCTTGGTTGCACGGAAGGTGAAGGAGCCGGTCTTGTTGATCGTGCCGCCGACCACCTCGCTGCCGGCGATCTTTTCAACCGGAACCGGCTCGCCGGTAATCATCGATTCGTCGACATAGGAGTTGCCGTCGATGACGCTGCCATCGACCGGAACCCGGTCGCCGGGACGCACCAGTACGGTATCGCCGGCGTGCACGTCGGAAAGCGGGACCTCGATCGTCTCGCCGTTGCGGACCAAGCGGGCGGTCTTTGCCTGCAGGCCCATCAGATGCTTGATCGCCTCGGATGTCCGGCCCTTGGCGCGTGCTTCGAGGAAGCGGCCGAGCAGGATCAGCGTGACGATGACGGCCGCCGCCTCGTAGTAGACGTTGGCAGTGCCGTCAGGCAGCAGATCCGGTGCAAAGGTTGCGACGACCGAATAGATCCAGGCGGCCGACGTGCCGATCGCGACAAGCGAGTTCATGTCGGGCGCCAGGCGGAAGAGGGCGGGGACGCCCTTCTCATAGAAGCGCAGGCCCGGGCCGAAGAGCACCAGCGTCGTCAGCACGAACTGCAGATACCAGCTTTCCTGCATGCCGATATTGGTCATGACGAAATCATGCACGGCCGGGATGAAGTGCGAGCCCATTTCGAGCACGAAGATCGGCAGCGTCAGGACGCCGGCGATCAGCAGCGAGCGTGCGAGCTTGCGGGTCTCCTGTTCGCGCTTCTCGCCTTCGCGGTCGACGCTTTCGTCGCCGGTGATGCGCTTGGCGGCGTAGCCGGCAACGCGAACCGCCTCCTCGAGCGCGGCGGCCGTTGCGATCCCCTTCGTCACGTGTACGGAGGCGCGCTCGGTCGCCAGATTGACACTGGCTTCCGTGACGCCCGGCACGGTCTTCAGCGCCTTCTCGATGCGCGCGACGCAGGAGGCGCAGGTCATGCCTTCGATTGTGAGTTCGATCGTGTCTTCGGCGGCGCCGTACCCTGCATTTTCGATCGCCTTGACGATGTCGGCGGACTTGGTGCTGGCATCGAAGCGAACATCGGCGCGTTCCGTTGCGAGGTTGACCGAGGCTTCGGTGACACCAGGCACGGCGCGGATCGCCTTTTCAACGCGGGAGACGCAGGACGCGCAGGTCATGCCCTCGACGGGTATGCTCGCACTCAGCGCGGCCGCGGAAATCGCTTCGAGATTGTTCGTTCTAATGGGGGTCACCGATCCCATGATCGTGCTCCTTTCGCTGTCTTTGTCACAAGATGGAGCTTCCAACGATGGGAAGGTCAATGGCGCTGCCGAACTTTCTCTGCGCCGCCAACCCTGATGGGCCAAAACTAATTTGAAGCGGCGCCAAAAACACACGGCACAAACCCAAAAAATCTTGGTGTTTCCGTTTGCGTATGTCCTTGATGTAAAATTGATTAGTCGCTCTCGCGCGATTTAAGCGGGCCCGCCGTTACTTGGCTTCGTCCTCGGTCCGCTTCTCGAAACGAACATTCGCCGCGCAATGACCATCTCGCGCCCGATCAGTCTTATGCTCCTTATCGCAACGGTTGGCATGTTCGTGCTGATGGTCGTGCCGTCCTTCCGGCGGACGTGCGAAGAAGCATTCGAGGACGAGGAAGACTGATCGCAAGCCGACTGGGAAACTTGATAACGGCGGCCACGTGCGGCCGTTATCAATTTCAGCTCGGTCCCAGGTGAGCCAGAAGCTCTCGCATTCGAAAGCCCTGACGGAAGGTTCGAATCTGGTCAAGGCGAAGAGAAGCTGGTCCGACATCGTGCTCGATGCCAACTGCGGTCCACGCTCAACAACGGCTTTGCGCCCTCGCTCCTTCCGGAATGGCCGGTGGAGTTCCCAAGAGCATACGTTCCCCCGGAGGCGAGTTTCCCGACCCGCGCTACTCGTCTTTGCTTGAAAGCAATTCGTCGAGCTGCTCCAGCTGTTCCGGCAATGCGGCCGCCGAGCCCTGTAGTGTTTCCTCAAGCGCCTCCTTGGACGGATAGATTTCGTGGAAATTCAGCAGCGTCTTCCCGCCCTGGTCCTCGAAGGTTACGGTCGTGACCGCGCCCTCTTCGCCCTCGTCGTTGGTCCAGACGATGCGCTCGTTCGGCACCACCTCGAGATACTTGCCGTAGAAGGCCATGGTGTCCGAACCGCCGGCGCCGAATTCCAGCCGATATTTGCCGCCGGTACGGACGTCCATATCGCACGATACGAGCGAAACGCCGGATGCCGATTTTGGCACCCACCAGCGCTGGAACAGCTCGGGCTGGCTCCACGCCCTGTAAGCCGTGCTCGGCGGCGCATTGAATGTCCGCGTTACGACGAGTTCGCGATCCCCTCTGCGCTCGACTGACATGCCGTGCTACTCACCACCGGGACTGTTAACTTGCTGAATCATCGCTTCCCTCTTTTTTCATTTCGCTGATGATTTCGTCCAATGCTTCGAAGCGGGCCCCGACGAGCTTGCGATGCGCCTCGATCCACTCGGCGTCCGCCTTGAGGCCGCGTTTCCCAAGCTTGCAGATCTCACCCATCCAACCTTCTGCGTGACGACGAGGCACGTATCGCCCTCAGGATCAATCCCGGTTTTGACCCCAAGGCTGCTGGCATGAAGATGGGCGGGGGCCCAAAGTTTGGAATTGACCAACGCTGAAAGCCGACCCTTGTATTCAGCGTAGTGGGCCGACTGCAGGGACGACGAACGGAGCGACGGCCCTTACTTCACCGTGATGGCAAGTCCGCTGAGATCGGCGTTGACTTGCAGGCCTACCTGCTTGCCTGAGAGCTCGAGTTGGGCACCCTTGTCATTGGTCATGGCGATCACCTGGGCCCCTTTGCCGACCGCGCTGCCACCGCCTACCGCACCGTAGACCCCCGTCACATCTCGGGCGCGGCGAATGTGGCGAACGGTACCATGGAAATAGGTCTTAGAAGCCCCGAAGGCGAGGCCGCCCGAGATGCCGCCGACAGAGATGGGATAGCGGCGACCATGGAAGGTCAGCGTGCCCTCGCCGCCAGAACCACCCACAAAGAAGGCAGCCTTGTAGACTGAGAAGCTGATCGTACCGCTGTCGGCATGCGCGGAGCCGGCAAAGCTGATTCCTGCTGCAGCGATAACCGCAGCCGCGACTGAACGAAATCTGGACGAAATCTTCATGATGCGAGTCTCCTCATAATCGAGGCTTACCCAGCCAGGAGGGCGCGTCAGCGTCATGCCAAAGTCACAGCTGAACAGTCTTGCCCGTCATTAGTTCCAAGCACGCGGCCCGAATCCGGCTGCGAGAAGGCCGCCGGCTCCTGTCGACGGTGAAGAGAACGTCGCCCTTGCGAACCACGGCATTGTCGGCGACCGCAACGCGATCGACGAGCCCGGTGACGTCGGGCGCAAGCGAAACGATGATGCAGCGGAACTATCGCGCTCGCCAGCTATTGTTGCGCGAAAGGAGCGCACCGATGACAGACATCCGAAACGCCACATTCTACGTGTTGGAACCGGACGATCCCCCTACGCCCAGTGATGCAATACCTGTCAGTTTTGAAGACGCCTTCAAGGAAGCTGAAAAGCTCACGGCGAGCGGCCGCGCGGTTCACGTCCTTTACACCGAGGATGCAACCCAGATTCAGCTCACCCGCTTTGCCGCGGCTGGCATCAGAACGAGCCTTGCTCCGCAAGGGTAGGGTGGATTGGCCGCGCAGGGCGCGAACCTCGGATCACAAAAACCACGGAATAATAACGGCGAGGTTCGTGTCTAAGTTACAAGCGGCGAAAAATGCATTCCGTTCGGAGGACATCCGATGAATACCGGGATCCCGCGACTCTCGATCATTGTCTCCATCATAGGTGTCCTCGCCACCGGTTGTGTCGCCGTTTCGGATCAGAAGACGGGGGCAATTGCCTCCAACGGCGGCTATGGGCCGAACCCGACGCTGCCAAAGCCGCGACCGACGCTTATCCCCACGATCCGGATCGCCGAAGCGAAAGGTTGGCGGGACGGCACGGCGCCGACGCCCGCAAAAGGCTTAAGGGTCAATGCCTTCGCCACAGGTCTCGACCACCCCCGTTGGCTGCACGTCCTGCCCAATGGCGATGTGCTGGTTGCTGAAAGTAACGCGCCGGAAAAGAAGGGCGGCGGCTTCAGCCTCCGCAAGCTGGTCATGGGCGCCGCAATGAAGCGTGCCGGCGCGGCAACCAAAAGCGCCAATCGGATCACGCTCCTGCGCGACACCGATGGAGATGGCGCCGCCGACATGCGCCGGAGGTTTCTGGAGGGACTGAATTCGCCCTTCGGCATGACTCTTTCGAACGGCACGATCTACGTCGCCAACACCGATGCCCTCGTCGCCTTCCCCTACAGGAGCGGCCGCACCCGTATAACTGCTCCGGCGCAAAAGATTGTCGATCTGCCGGCGGGCGATCTCAACCACCATTGGACCAAGGACGTCACCGCCAGCCCTGACGGGCGCAAACTGTACGTTACAGTCGGCTCGAACAGCAATGTCGGGGAAAACGGCATGGCAGCGGAGGCGAACCGGGCCGCTGTTCTCGAGATCGACCGCGCAAGCCGCCGCACGCGCGTCTTCGCCTCGGGCCTGCGCAACCCGAACGGCCTCTCCTGGAATCCGCAGAGCGGCGAACTCTGGGTCGCCGTCAACGAACGGGATGAGATCGGTAACGATCTCGTCCCCGACTACATGACCTCCGTCCGCGATGGAGGCTTCTACGGCTGGCCCTACAGCTATTTCGGCGGGAACGTCGACGCCCGCGTCAAGCCACAGCGTCCCGATCTCGTCGCCAAGGCTATCAAGCCGGACTATGCGCTGGGCTCGCACACCGCCTCGCTGGGTCTTACGTTCTCAAAGGGCGCTTCAATCGGCCCACTCTATCGCAACGGAGCTTTCGTTGGTCAGCACGGCTCCTGGAACCGGAGCGTCTACAGCGGCTACAAGGTTGTCTTCGTGCCTTTCCGAAATGGCAAACCCAGTGGCCGGCCACAGGATATTCTCACGGGCTTTATCGGCCCCGACAACAAGGCAATGGGTCGTCCGGTCGGCGTAGCGATCGACAAAAGCGGCGCATTGCTTGTGGCAGATGACGTCGGCAACGTCATTTGGCGCGTAAGCCGACGCAATTGAGAACCGAGCGCAGGTATAGAACTCATTTTGGCGAAGGGGAGGGGCGTGAGTTCGTCTCCGAAAGCCGACAAAGCGCCTGACGGCGAGCCTAAGCGCAGTATCAGCACAGCCTCAGCTTGTTGCTCAGAATAGGCGCCTTTCGAGAATGACTGCATGTCTCGCGACCCATCGGCGACGCAATAGACCATACTGTCCGATCCCACGACGCGGTAGATCAACCGCCAAGGCTTGTGCGATAGCCCATATTCTATCGTGGCCAACCGCATCGAAAGGAATAACGACGCCAGCAGGCGTGTCATACGCTTCGACAACAAAAAAGATGGAGTTATTGCAATGAGGATCGTTACCTTGATTACCGCCTCGGCGGCCTTGCTGATCTCCTCCGGTGCGATCGCCCAAGCGGACGACCATCTATTCCAAGCGCAACAGAACGGATTGGCGGCTGGCGGCACAGCATCTTCCAACACACACGCTTTCACGACAAACAGTGCAGGCCATAGTGGTACCTTGGCGCCCGGTCAGGGCAGTCCCTTCACCGGCCATGACACCCAGACGCCCGCTACTGATACCGATGCCGCCAACCAGCACGCCAACGTGAAAGTCCGCTAAGGCTGAAGGAATGGCAAGGGCTCCGCGTCTCCCTGCTCTTCGACGGCCCCGTTACATAGGCGATCGAGGCAGCGGCGCCGGCTCCGAATCTGAGGCGAGGCCGGCTGGCTGGGGGAAGGCGAGGAGGTAACGCTCTTGCTGGCTGGCTTGGCGTGGTCGTACTGGCCTGACGGCATTCCTTGATCTGAAGCCGGGCGAAACGTTGCGAGTGTCACCGGAGCGGCAGCATGCGGGCGACAATGGAGTGGAGCACACAGCACAGCACGCCCGCCAAAATCAGGGCTATGCGATGTAAGCTTCGTGATGGCTTCACTAGAACATTGCGATGCCTGCGCGCCCTCGAAGTGGTAGGATAAAGTTGGCCATTGGAGTGTGGGCGGGAAAATGGAGAGGCGGCTCACCGCAATACTCTCTGCTGATGTTGTCGGCTATAGCCGCCTGATGGGAGAGGACGAGGTTGGCACCCTAGAGCGGCTGAAGGCCTGCCGCCGGGAGTTGGTTGATCCCGCCATAGCCGACTTCCATGGCCGCATCATCAAGCTCATGGGCGATGGTGCGCTCGTTGAATTCGCGAGCGTTGTGGACGCGGTTCAATGTGCCGCCGTGATCCAGCGGAGAATGGCCGGCCGCTGCGAGGCTGTTACCGCGGCACAGCGAATTCAGTTCCGTATTGGCATCAATCTCGGTGACGTCATCGTCGAAGGCGATGACATCTACGGCGACGGCGTGAACATAGCCGCGCGACTGCAAAGTGTGGCCCAGCCTGGCGGGATATGTATATCCGGAACCGCGTTCGATCACGCCGTGCACAAGGCCAATGTCGGCTTTTCGGCCCTCGGTGAGCAGCACCTGAAAAATATAGCCGACCCGGTCCGTGTCTATCGCGTTCTGCTCGACCCATCCGAGGGGGGAAAGGTCTTGACGGTCGGCCGCAGGCACGGCCGTCGGGCTATTATCTTGGTAGTGGGCCTCGCCGCGATGCTGATCGGAACCTTGGCGATCGTCTTCGCATGGCAATGGTCGTTTGCCCCGCAGCATACATCGGTTGCGGTGCTGCCATTCGCCAATCTGAGCGGCGACCCGGCCGAGGATTATTTCACCGATGGCATCACCGACGATCTGATTACCGATCTCGCAAGTCTATCGGACGTGGAGGTCACCGCCCGGAATTCGGTGTTCGCTTACAAAGGCAAAGCCGAAGCTGCGGCGGACATCGGACGCAAACTCGGCGTGCATTTTGTCGTCGAGGGCAGCGTTCGTCGAACGGGGGATCAAATCCGCATCAATGCCCAACTGATCGATATCGCAAGCGGCGACCATGTTTGGGCCAAGAGGTTCGACCGGGACGAAGCGGAGGTATTCGTGCTGCAAGACGAGATGAGCAGGCAGATCGCTAAGGCACTCGGGTTAGAGTTGACCCGGTCGCAGACCGAACGGATTGCCCGACCGCCGACCGCGAACCTTGAAGCATATGACAATTATCTGCGGGCCGAGCAGGCGACGAGGACCGGACGCCCTTCCGAGTTGCTGGAGGCCCTAGCCCTGTTTGACAAGGCGGAGGCGCTCGACCCCGGTTTTGCTGAGGCCTTCGCGGCCGACGCGCGCGCCACCGCTTACGTCTGGCGAAACGCATTTGACGACGTTCTCCAGAGCGCATTGGCGCGAAAAAGGGCCTACGACAAGGCAAGCCGTGCCTTGGCGCTCGACCCCGCCCTTTCATCGCCGTACGCGGTCCTTGCCGTCATTCAGGTCGTGGAGCGACGCTATGAAGAGGCCATCGCCTCAGCACGGCAGGCGATAGCCCTCGGGTCCGCCGATGCCGAAGCGCAGATGGCCGTCGCATACGTTCAACTGTTCTCCGGAAACCTTGCCGAAGCCGCTGCGGCCGTCGAGACGGCGCTCAAGCTCGATCCGAACCTGTCGGCCATCGACCGGTATACCGCTGGGCTGATTTTCTATCTACAACGCGACTACGTGAAGGCCATCGAAAATTTTGCGCTTGCGCGCGATGGTTCGCCCGGAAACGGCTATTTCGTTACCCCTCTCGCTATGGCCTACGTCCAGGTCGCCCGGCTTGAGGATGCCCGTGCGGCTGTCGCCGAAGGAATCCGGCTGCTCGGCGGTAGCAAATCTGCGGAGTCCCTGGCGGGCTGGCGGATGAGTCATGCCCACTTTCGAAACGAGCAGGACTTGGCGTTTATCCTCGATGCCCTGCGCGAGGCCGGTATGCCGGAGTGGCCATTCGGATTCCAAGGCGACGCGCACGACCGGTTGAACAGTGACGAAATAGCGAGCACGGTCATGGGGAAACTTCTGCGGGGTAAGATCGGCCCCTCCGGAAGCCCGGCACTCCTGCAGGTTAACCGCGATGGCAAGGCGGCATTCCGCTCAGCAACGCAGATGATGACCGAAACGGTTTTCGTCAAGGGGGACTTGCTCTGTGAGCAGAGTGAAAACGCATTTGGTCAAGCCGATTGCGGCCCGGTCTACAAACGTGCAAGTTCGCCCGATGAAGGCGGCTATGCTTACGTGAACTCGAGCAAGGTCTTCTACTTCTCGCCAGTCAAATAGATACGCGCATCCGTGGCGGTTCAGTGATATTGATCCAGCTTGAGGTCGGCCGCGATCTTCGGCCAATTGTCATCGGCTTTGGCCACTGCTTCCACCGCGTGGGTCGCAAACCAGTTCGCACCGCCCTGATCGTAGGTCAAGTAAAGCTTGCCGTCGATAATCTTGAACGCTTCTGGATCGATGTTTACCGTGACTGACCCGAATGCGACCTCGCCCGCGCAGTAGCCGCCATACTGCGGCGCATACTTCATCGGCTCGCTGATAAACATTTCGCGGTGTTTGGCATTGGCGAAATGCCAGGGCGTCCCCAGCCATTCGTAGGAGAATTTTTCGGAACCTTTCATTGCCTTGCCGCGGGTGAAGTAGGCGACCGGGTCGTATCCCATGATCGCTACGCCGCCGAAGTAGCCTGTGTTCACCGAGTCATCGGCGAAAGCTGATGGTCCACCAACATTGGCTGCGATCGCAAGGATAACCATCGCCACAGATCCGCGAAGCCCCCGAGTCGGAGCGCGTTTGCTCATCGCATGCATCGTTCCCTCCTGCTCAATCGTGGATTCCCAAACACTTCATGTAATCGTCGTCGCCCAAAACGCTGGCCGGAGGACAGGTCGCGCCATGCCGCTTCAACAGCCGGACAATGTCGGTATTGCCTTTCCAAAACGCCCGTGTGATGGGCGTGTAGCCGTGAACCTCCACACGGCCGACATCGGCTCCCCTGGCGAGAAGAAACGTAGCGAGAGCGACGTGGTTTTCCTCCCCGGCAACCATCAGCGGCGTCACACCCGCCTTATTGGCCGCATCGTCGAGCGTCGCGCCGTGGGCGAGCAGTAGTTTGGTGATCGGCAGGCTGCCAGAAAAGGCCGCGGCATGAAGCGGGGTAAAGCCGCCAGAGTTTCGCGCCATAACGTCGGCACCTTTATGTATCAGCAACTCGGCGATTGCGAGCTGGTCGGCCAAAGCAGCGTTTATCAGAGGCGTTGCTTGATCGTGCGCCCGGCTGTTGACATCGGCGCCCGAGGCCAGAGCCTTCTCGACAGCGGCGGAATCTCGGGCTGTTACGGCATCGAACACGGAATTCCCCGCGGCGGCGATTGTCGCCGTGAAGATCAGCGTTTCCAATGCCAATAACCCGCGCATGGCTGGCCTTTCTAGGTTTCTAAAATAGCATGGACCCTGTTTTTTGGGTAGGCGGCGACGCGCCTAGTCTCGTGTAAGCCCCTCCTTGTGGGCGATCACAATCATAAGGAGAGTAGTAGGTTTCAAAGCGGGCACGCGGGTCTTTGTCAAACACTGTGCGGCATAGCACCGGCCCTGACTGCACAGCGTATCTAACGCGGATTGTGCCGCGGTGAGGTCCACCAAAGGGGTGCTTGGTGTCAAACGCGTGAATCTGTCCGGCCGGCATTGCCTCAGGCAAAATGGTGCGCTGGCTTTAACTGCGTGGGGGAGGGCGATGCCGGGGCACAGTCGATTGGGGCCCCGACCAGCTGCGCGCGAGAGCCTCGTCAGCACGTCGCGTGTCGTCGCCTTGCCCGAAGCGAGATCGGCGTGGAGGATCTGAAGGGCGAGAAGATCATCTCGTTCTCACGGCAGAACCTCTCTGACACTGAGCGATATTTCACTAAAAAGTTCGAGGAGCACGATCTGTCGAAGAGTTTCGCCTATACTGCGACGACACCTTCTCGCTGGTGTCGTTGGTCTCCGCAGGTCTTGGCATCGATCTGCCCAACAGCAAGTTCGAGCCCATGGAGGTGAGGGGCATCGACTTCCCTGGCCTTCCCGCGGCGCGGCGTGCCGGGTAGTCGGCCCCGGTCCCCGGCTGATGGCTTGGCTCTCCTAATTCTCTTGGCAGACGGCACTTTTAAGCGATTAAGGCCCGCGCGGACGGACTCTCCAACATGCTTTTGCTATCTTCTAGCTCGGCAACCTTTGCCGCTGCCTCCTTCAGCGACGACTTTCTCTGCTCGGAACTTACGTTGACCCCATCTGCAGTGATAACCTCAGGACTGGCGATTCCGATGAAAGTCAGCACGCTCTTCAGATAGCTCAGCGTGTGCTCCAATTTCTCTGCTGGTGAACCCGGTCCGTAGAAGCCGCCGCGCGCCAACGCTATGATGACGCGCTTGTTGAACACCAAGCCTTCGGGTCCCTTTTCGGTGTACCGAAACGTCTTGCCCGGGACGGCGATTCGATCAATCCACGCTTTCAGTTGGCTGGGCACGCTGAAATTATACTGGGCTACGCCGAGAACGACGGTGTCGGCTGCCAGGAACTCTTCCAGAACAGCTTGGCCAAGCGCAAGGTCGGCCTGAAGCGCGGCATCATGGCTCGCTTCCAAGCCTCCCCTGACCACGGCTACGTAGTTGCCTGAGAGGTGTGGGATCGGCTGGGCTGCAAGGTCGCGATACACCACGTCAAAGCCAGGATTGAGATCCTTAAGGCGTGTGACCACAGCCGCCGAAAGCGCTCGGCTGACGGAGTTTCCGCCGAGAATGCTGGAATCGAGATGCAGGAGGGATGGCATCGATGAACCTCACACACGGAATTGAGCGGGGATGGGGCTGAGCAAGATGGAAGTCTCGATCAACAGAAATGATTATAAAGTCATTTCGACGATATAGTCAATATGAAAGTTCACTGATCATCTGGAAATTAGAAATGGGTCACGCCAGCTTTCGATCGCCTCTGTCGCGATTTTGCGGTTGCCCTTTCAGGATGGCTTGGCCTGCTGCATCCGTCGATCGGGCGCGGCGCCGGGAAGCGAAAGCTCCAATACAATTGAACGCAATAGTCAAAACGACTATATGCTCATAGCGAGCCACGGGATTTGCGGAGCAGGTTGACGAATGGCAAAGATAAATATGGAGCGCCGGGCGAAGATCGGGCGCGAAAGGCGGGCCAGGACGCACGCGCAAATCGTCGAAGCGGGGACGATGTTGCTCGCGCAAGGGCCCGCCAAGGCCCTCACAGTGGAAGCTGTTGCAGAGGCAGCGGGCCTCGCCAAGGGCACCTTCTACTATCACTTCCAGAATATCGAGGAGTTGGTTTCTGAGGTAACCGGGCAACTCGGCCGGAGTTTCGACGACGTGCTGTCGCCTGATCGGTTCGAGATGAGCGACCCTATCGCCCGTATTTCTTTCGCCTTCACGCAATCACTGGAAAAAGCGATTTCAGACACTGGCTGGGCGCGGTTGGTCGTTCAGAGCGCGCAAACCCGCGGCGAGTTCGCCCGCAGTGTTCGCGACAATCTCAAAACCGAGATTGCTGAGGCGATTGCCCAAGGGCATATGACAGTGAGGGACCCGGAACTGGCTGTCGACATCCTCGTTGGAATTTGGCTGCAGGTGACCCGTGGCATTCTCCAACGAGTCGCCCCCCCTGAATTGTCCAGCCAGGCCCTGGAAGCGGCACTTCGGGCCATCGGGAGCGCCCGACCCAAGAGCCCGAGTCCTTGATGGGTTCTGGCGAAGCTTCCGTGTCGGCATTATAGAGCATGTACCATGCCCCCGGGGTGTGCCGCTCGCAAAGCAGTCCGAAATCGCGAAGCTTGCTCCGCCCCGCATGTTCGCTACTTGGTCGCGCTTCGCGAGGAATTGTCCGACATGGGAGTTGCCGGTAAGCGCATAAGGACAGACTTGGCCTCCTGGGCATTGAGGCCGATCGCGCGCAGAATCGCGCTGATGGCAGCGTCACGGTCGATCGAGGACAACCTTCCTTCGCCGAGCGCGCGTAAGATCTGGAGCATGATTCCGACGACAATCTCCAGTTTCAGCTCTGCAGACACCCCGTCGTCCGGCAATGCCTTCGAGAACTGCTGTAGGTCTTCGAAGAGGCGGCGGCGGGCAATCTCGCCGCCCTTCGGCGCCGCTGCCGCCAGTCTTGCGACAACGCTGGCCCATAGAGGGTCTTTGAGAGCCTTGTCGATGAATGAGTAGCACCCGAAGGCAATCTTTAGAGCAGGGTCGGTGAGGGAGCCTCGGCCCGGCTGCAGCAGTTCGTCGAAGGACCGCACCAGCTCCTCCGCGACCGCTGCGGTCACTGCCTCCAGGCTGTCGAAATGAACGTAGAAGGTTCCCTTGGCGACGCCGGCCTCCTTGACCACGTCATCCACTGTGACAGATTCCACCGCCTGCCTAGCAAACAGCGAATTGGCGGCAGCAACAAGCTGCGCTCGAGTTCTCGCGCGCTTTTCACGCCCGATTTCGGCGCGTCGGATCGGATCGATTTTGGCCACGTACAGACAACCTGAAAACTTTTCATGCAAATAGGTCATATTGACCAGAATGTCCAGTTATCAGCCCTAACCAGATGCGACGACCTTTCTAAGTCGCGGAGGGGCAGCACCGGCTAGTTCTGTGCGATCGTGCCGCTGCAGCCGTCGTAAAGCTACCGGCAAACCCAGTGCGCAAGAAGTACTATCATCGCGCCCCCGTATTCCCGGCGCTAGGCTCGGCGAGGAGAGAACTCCTGCATCGTACAAAAGCGTAATTCTCATATTGACGTTAAGGTCGAATTGACATATTAGTCAAGTCGAAGGTCAAATTTGATCATGCGTAGGCCTTCTCATCGTCAAACCCTTACAACCTCGAACCTTTCGAGCGGAGGCTTTCATGCGCCCGTCGTCCGGTCAGTTTCTTTGTGTCTGTGTTGCTAGCCTTTATCTCTCTGGCAGTTGCGAAGTCCTCGGACTCGCAGTCGCGACCATGCTGACGCTGGTCTCCTATATCGCCGTCAACCAATTTCGGGAGACGGACGAGCCGGCGATAGATCCGCGTGCACTCGCGGCGCCTGCTGCCGTACGGCTGCACTGAGGCGGAACAGCCATGCCGGAGACCCCAGCCTCGCTCCTTGAGCGCTCTCTTCGATCGGATACCCCGATGTACGTCTCGCCGAGTGAGAACAAGCAGGATTATGTAGACAGGATGCTCCTTGCCGCGTTGCAGGAAACGCAAGTGACGGCGCGCTCCTATGACACCAAGGCGCAGATCGTTGGCGCCGGCTACATCCTGGCACTCAATCTGGTGCTGCATTTCGGCGATCTCCTGCCGACGCGTGCACCGCTTGGCCCGCTGTTCTTCGCCGTGGTCTGGGGCGTTGTCATCCTGCCGATCCTGCAGTTCGGGCAAGTGCTCTATCCGAGCCGAACCCGCGCAGAAAAGGACCTGCTCGGGAAAACGTCCGCTGCTTCCGATCAGCGCGTCTACTATGTCGAACCCGACACATTTGCCGATCTCAAAGACTTCGTCCGAGAGGCGCTGAGATCCGACTGGACCTCGGTGCTCGGCGCCGAGCTGCTCAAGACGTCTCGCGTCAGGATCATCAAACAGGTGCGCTTCCGGCGGGGCCTTATGATGGCCGTCGTGTCTTTCATCGTGCTCGGAGGCGAGCAGTTTATTCGAAGTCTCGCCATCCCCTGATAAGGAACATTCGGTAGGCGGGGACGATCCGGCCCGGTTCGAGTTCCACACCGGAAAAGATAGGAGATTCTATGCGACTTTAGAGGTGCACAGAGATCGGCAAGATCCACCTGGGGCTATGAACGCGGTAACAGTCCGTTTAGGGCCAGGTCGAAATGCGCCTCGATGAAGGCAGGCCCATCAATCGGCTTTCGATCCGCAAACATCAGGCGCCACACGGCAACGTGAAGGATCGAACTGGCGACGACGTCGGGAAACTTTGACGCGGCCCCCTCGCGGAATTCTCCCGATGCCACGCCTTCATCGACGAGCGTACGGACGGCAGCGATCAACGGAGCGATGAACTCGTCATGGTGTCGGTCCACAATGTCGGGGAAGCGCGTCCCCTCGGACAATGACAAGCGCAGGAGTTCTCTTGTTTTCCGGTCGTCGGCGATCTTTTCGTATGCCAGGAGCAGAAGGGCCCGTAGCTGGTCCGCCGTCGAACCTTCGAGTGTGCCGACAGACGCCAGCAGGTCCGCGAACGGGGTCGACATATGGCGGAACATTTCCTCGAAGAGAACGTCCTTCGTCGGAAAATAGAGATAGACGGTGCCCTTCGTCACCCCGAGGCGGGCAGCAACGTCTTCCACCCGCGTCGCCGCGTATCCCTTGACGGTAAATTCTTCGAACGCGGCCTCGAGGATCTCCTGAGGGCGCCTGGCTTTTTGTTCCGCCCGAGAGGTCTTCTTTTCGGTCTTTGTCATCACACTTCCATTTCCTGCTGGATTGGACCGGTTGTTCGGGTCGCCTGGTTGCAAGCAATCCTAGCAGGTTAGCCCGGGTACAGACGGTTCGCCGCTTTGGCAACTGTGATCATCCCGGCGCCTTGCTCAACTAATTGACTAACTCGTTAGTCAGTGATACTAGCGCACCACCCTTTTGATTGCAAACCGCTGTGGAGAAAAACATGAAGCCCTTTCGTTTGATTGGAATTGGTCTCGCCTGCGCCTATCTCGCCGCTTGCGAAGACAAAGCCGAAGTGGCCGCGCCACCACAGCAGGTTCGGGCGGTTCGCGCGTCTGCGGCCGAGTATCAACCGGCCGCAGAGATTACCGGCGAAGTCAAGGCACGGATCCAATCCGATCTGTCCTTCCGCGTCAGCGGCAGGGTTATCGAGCGTCTCGTCGACGTTGGATCGCATGTGGACGCCGGCGACGTCCTCGCTCGTCTCAACGATACCGAACAACGGGCCGATGTGGAGGTAGCCCGCGCTGGGCTCGAATCGGCACAGGCGATCGTCAAGCAAAAGGCCCTGACGTTCGAACGGTATGACGCGCTATTGCGCTCACGCTCGATTGCTCAGGCGACCTTCGATCAGGCTGACAAGGAACTGCGAACGGCACGAGCGTCACTGGATGCTGCGGAAGCGGCGTTGGCAACGGCGAAGGACGCATTGTCGCATACCGAGTTGAAGGCCGGCTCGGGAGGGATCATCACCGCGCGCGAGATCGAAGTCGGCCAGGTGGTTTCCGCGGCGCAGCCTGCCTTCACTCTCGCCCATGACGGCCCCCGCGACGCCGTTTTCGACGTCTTCGAGGCTTTCTTTCTCGAAGGACGGCCATTGGCGCAGGTCGGTGTCGCACCGGTCGGGGATCGCGCGCTCGAAACTCAAGCGACCGTCAGGGAGATCGCTCCTTTCATCGACACGAGAACCGGAACGATCCGCATCAAGGTGGCGCTTGCGGAAGATGCGCAATGGCCGCTTGGCACGCCGGTTGTCGGTGAATTCCGTTCGCCGTCACGCAAGGGGATTGTCCTGCCCGCCGGCGCGATCGCCTCCGCGATGGGCGAGCCCGCCGTGTGGCGCATCAACCCCGTGAAGAACTCCGTCTCGCTGCAAAAGATCGCAGTCGCTAAGTACCGGCAAAGCGATCTGATCGTGGAGGGCGGGATCGCTCCGCAAGACCTGATCGTCACAGAGGGCGGAAAGTTCCTCAAGCAAGGCCAAGTGGTGGCCTGGGAGGGCAAGTAAGATGGTTGCTTATCGTCCCCAAGTCTCGTTTTCACTCCTGGCAGCGCTGGCGATTCTTGCCGGCTGTAGTCAGGATGCCGGCGCAGGTGAGACCGCCAGGCCGCGGCCGGTCAAGTCCGTTGCGGTGAGTGCAGCGCACGTGCAGCTAGTGCGCCTCCCCGGGATCGTCCAGGCCAGGGTTGAGACCGATCTTGCATTCCGAACCTTGGGACGCGTCGTGTCGCGCAAGGTAAATGTTGGCGACCTCGTGCGTGCCGGCGATGTCGTGGCTGAAATCGATCCGTTTGCTCTTCAGCTTGCGGTCCGCAGCGCCGAAGCCGATCTGCGCAACGCTGAAGCGCAGTTCGAGAATGCCTTGTTGACGCAGGACCGCAAGCGGAGGCTTGCCTCGACGAGCGCCGCGAGCACCGCGGATCTGGACCTCGCCGATCAGGCGCTGAAATCGGCCTGGGCGGGCGTCGGCAAGGCAAATGCCAGCCTTGAGAAGGTACGCGAGCAGCTTGGCTATGCTGTGTTGAAGGCCGAGTTCGATGGTGTTGTGACTGCGACCTGGGTCGAAGTCGGACAGACGGTAACTGCCGGGCAGCCTGTCCTGAAGCTTGCGCGTCTTGATCAGCGCGACGTAGTCGTCGACGTTCCCGAAACGTATCTACGATCGTTGCGTCTGGGGGACCGAGCGGACATTGCCCTCCAACTCGATGACGCGCTGCAGACCTCCGGCGTCCTGCGCGAAATTGGCCCGCAGGCGGATGCCGGTACTCGTACTCATCGGCTGAAAATCGCCATCGATGAGGCGCCGGAGGTCTTCCGGCTGGGATCGGTAGTGACCGCGGCACCAGCCGGCGTTCGGCAAGGGGCGGCGATCGACGTACCGGCAACGGCCGTCGTCAAGAAGGACGGCGCCGACCGTGTCTGGGTGGTTGACCCGGAGACACACACCGTCTCGCTCAAAGCCGTGCGGCTCGACGGCTCCTCCACGGACATCCGTTCTGTCCAAGTCCTCTCCGGGCTCAAGGATGGCGAAGAGATCGTCGTCGCCGGCGTGAATGAACTTGCCGAGGGGCAGAGTGTGAGAACTGAACAGGATAATCGCCCGTGAACAAATTCAATCTTTCAGACTGGGCGCTCGAGCACCGCTCGCTCGTCTGGTATTTCATGATCATCTTCGCAGTGGCGGGAGCGTTTGCCTATCTAAGCCTTGGCCGTGAAGAGGATCCATCCTTCACGATCAAGACGATGGTGATCCAGGCCCAATGGCCCGGCGCCTCTGCCCAGGAAGTGACGCAGCAGGTTACCGACCGCATCGAAAAGAAGCTGCAGGAACTCAACAATCTCGAACACACCCGCAGTATCACAACCGCCGGCCAGACGATCGTCTTCGTCGATCTGTTGCCGGATACGAATGCGCAGGATGTAAAGCCCACCTGGTCGCGGGTGCGCAACCTGATCGACGACATCAAACACGAGTTCCCTCAGGGCGTCATCGGTCCGTTGTTCGATGACCAGTTCGGCGATGTCTACGGCAATATATTTGCCTTAACCAGCGACGGGCTAAGTCACCGGGAACTGCGGGACTTCGCGGAAGATGCCCGTACCCAGATCCTCAAGATTGCGGACGTCGGCAAGGTCGACATCGTCGGCGCGCAGGACGAGGTCATCTATCTTGAGTTCTCCACCCGCAAGATCGCGGCCCTCGGCCTTAACCGCGCCGACATTATTTCCACGCTGCAGGCGCAGAACGCCGTCACCCAGTCGGGTTTCATTCAGACGGGACCAGAACGCGTCGCATTGCGGGTCGGAGGACGCTTTATCTCCGAAGACACCTTGCGTGGGATCAACCTACGGGTAAACGACCGATTCTTCCCGCTGACAGACGTTGCCAACATCACGCGTGGCTATGTCGACCCGCCGACCTCGCTCTTCCGATTCAAGGGAAAACCGGCCATCGGGCTCGCAATTGGCATGAAGACCGGCGGTAACCTGCTTGCCTTTGGCGAAGCGCTCGAAAAGACGATGGCCGGGATCGTTCAGGATCTTCCCGTCGGCGTCTCGGTCGAACAGGTATCCGACCAACCGAAAGTCGTTCACGAGGCCGTGGGAGGCTTCACGAAGGCCCTGTTCGAGGCGGTGGCCATCGTGCTCGCGATCAGTTTTATCAGTCTCGGTTTCCGGGCAGGCCTGGTCGTGGCGATCGCGATCCCGTTGGTTCTCGCTATCACCTTTATGGTGATGCTCTATTCGGGCATTTCACTGCAGCGAATCTCGCTCGGTGCGCTCATTATCGCACTCGGTCTTCTCGTCGACGACGCAATGATCGCGGTCGAAATGATGGTGGCACGGCTGGAAATGGGTGACAGTCTCAGGAAGGCCGCCACCTACGTCTACACGTCCACGGCCTTTCCGATGCTGACCGGCACGCTCGTGACCGTCGCGGGCTTCATCCCGGTCGCCTTCAACAAGAGCAGCGCCGGCGAATTCACTTTCACCCTCTTCGTCGTGATCGCCGTATCGCTCGTCGTCTCCTGGATCGTTGCCGTCCTGTTCACGCCTCTCATCGGCGTTACCTTGCTGCCGAAGACTATGAAGAAGCATGCTGAACACAAGGGCCGGTTCGCGAGGGCATTCTCGAGCATGCTGCAGTTCTGCTTGCGCTGGCGCTGGATGACGATCCTCGCGACCGTTCTCCTCTTCGCAGGTTCGCTCGCGGGGCTGACATTGGTGCCGCAGCAGTTCTTCCCAAGCTCTGACAGGCCGGAACTGATCGTTGACTGGAACCTGCCGCAGAACAGCTCGATTGCCGAAACGAGCCGTCAAATGGCTCAGTTCGAGCGCGAGATGCTGGCCGGAAACCCTGCGGTCGATCACTGGTCGACATATGTCGGAAGGGGCGCGCCGCGCTTCATCCTTTCCTTCGACGTGCAGCCGGCAGACGTTTCCTTCGGTCAGACCGTTATCGTCGCCAAGGAGCTCGACGCCCGCGACAAGCTGAAGCAAGAAGCGGAAGCTTACCTCCAGAAGACCTTTCCCGGCACTGACGCCTATGTGAAGCTGCTGGAAATCGGACCGCCGGTCGGCAAGCCGATTCAGTACCGCGTGTCCGGCGAAGACCTCCAGACGGTGCGCGACCTGGCACAGAAACTGGGGTCTGTCATCGGTGCCCATCCTTCCCTCAAGAATCTCGCCTTCAACTGGAATGAACCGGCACGTGTCGTAAAGATCGACGTGCTGCAGGACAAGGCGCGGCAGCTCGGTGTCTCGTCCCAAGACATCGCGATGGCGCTCAACACCGTCGTACAAGGTGACGCCGCAACGCAGGTCCGGGACGACATCTATCTGGTCAATGTCGTCGGTCGTGCCTCGGAAAAGGAGCGCGGCTCGATCGACACGCTGCTCGACCTGCAACTGCAGAGCAGCAGCGGTCAGTCGGTTCCGCTCTCATCGGTCGCAACGTTCCGTTACGAGCTCGAACAGCCGACGATCTGGCGGCGCGACAGGGTCCCGACCATCACGATCAAGGCCGGGATCAGTGGTACGACGCAGCCGGCGACCATCGTGAAGGCGCTCGCCGACAAGGTTGCGGCGTTCGAAAAGACGCTGCCGGTTGGCTATTCCGTTGCAGTCGGCGGCGCGGTCGAAGAAAGCGCCAAGTCGCAGGGGCCAATCGCCACGGTGGCGCCGGCCATGCTCCTTATCATGGCGACCCTGCTGATGATCCAGCTCCAGAGCTTCCACAGGCTCTTCCTGGTCTTCTCGGTTGCCCCTTTGGCGCTGATTGGTGTCGTCGCGGCGCTGTTCATGAGCAATGCCCCGCTCGGCTTCGTCGCTCTTCTGGGGGTGCTCGCACTCGTTGGCATTCTCATCCGCAACTCGGTGATCCTGATCGTGGAGATCGAGGAATTGCGAGCCGCGGGAAAGTCGCCCTGGACGGCGGTGGTGGAGGCGACCGAACACCGAATGCGACCAATTATGCTGACGGCCGCAGCCGCGACCCTGGCGCTGATCCCGATCTCGCACGAGATATTCTGGGGACCCATGGCCTATGCAATGATGGGCGGTATCGTCGTGGGCACGGCACTAACGCTCCTCTTCCTGCCGGCGCTCTATGTCGCCTGGTTCCGGATACCGCGTGAGATCGAGGAGGGCTGACATGACCGGTTCAACGCCTCCCGACCGCCCGCGCAGCATTTGCGCTTTGCAATGGATCGGCCGCAAGCGGCCGATCCTCACGACACATCGAACAAAGCCTCGACAGGTGCTCCCCGCGCTAGTGATAGTGTCCGTCGTCATAACCGGCTGCGCGACCCGGGTGGAGAACGTCCTTCAGCCTCATCAGGTGGCAGCCAACGACGCCAGCCGGGTGAGCATGCTGGTGGCAACGACGCGAAGGCCATCCGACGATCCCGGCCGCCTCTATTCGGGCGAGCGTGGAACGGCGATCTCGCTGAATAACCTCACCGTCTCCATTCCTCCGGATCGAAACCGCAAGATCGGCGAGGTGCAGTGGCCCTCACGCGTTCCGCCGAATCCGGAAAAGGAGTTTGCAGTCCTTGAAGTCGGCAAGGTTGCGACGGAAGGGCAGGCTCTCGCATGGTTTCGCAAGAATCGGAACGCCAAGCGGCAGGTGCTCATCTTTGTTCATGGCTTTAACAACACTTATGCCGACGCCGTCTTTCGCTTCGCCCAGATCGTACACGACTCGGGCACCGATGCGGCACCTATACTCTTCGCCTGGCCATCGCGGGCTCGCGTTTTCGACTACCTCTATGACAAGGAGAGTGCCAACTACTCGCGGCGAGCCTTGGAGGACCTGATCCTTCAGGCCACCCGAAGCCCCGATGTCGACGAAGTGACGATTCTCGCGCATTCGATGGGGACCTGGCTCGCGGCGGAGGCACTGCGCGGTGTTGCCATGCGCGAAAAATCGATCCCGGCCAAAATCAAGAATGTCATCCTTGCATCGCCGGACATCGACATCGATGTGTTTCGCCGGCAGTTTATCGAAATGGGACCAAAGCGGCCGCATTTTGCGATTCTGACATCCACACGTGACAAGGCGCTCGAGGTTTCGGGCTTTCTGTCGGGCGGAGTTGACCGCGTCGGAGGATCCGATCTCAGACCCTATGCCGCTGCGCTCGAGGAGTTGGGCGTGTCAGTCATCGACACAAGCGCCATTGCGTCAAACGACCCGCTTGGCCACAATGCCTTTGCTGACAGTCCCGAGATCGTGCGTCTGCTCGGCCGGCGTCTGGCCGGCCAATCGATTTCGGGCGGCGAGGAGACGTTCGCGGATCGCGTGGGAGTAGCCGCCGCCAATTTCGCCGGGTCGGCAGCCCGCGTGGCCGTTGCGGCTCCGGTATCGGTCATCAGCGGCGATGCGCGCGAAGTCTTGAAACGCGAACTTTCTTCCTCGAGCGGGCAGATCGTGGATGGAAGGATCGCGTATTGACGACAGGTCTGCCTGGCAGACCTGTTTTCTGCCTAGCTGCCTCCATTCATGTTTGGCGCCCCTTAGCGCGCACCGTCGAGATCATCCAGTCGATCTGCGGCATAGAAGCCTGCAGAAACTCGCTCCCAGCAGAAGGTGACGTCGATCTGCGACGCCGTTTCCGGCGGCGAGGATCAAAACGAATACCCCACTTTGACGGCGGCGCTGACGAGATCGTTGTCCGTAAAATTTCCGAATGAACCCGACGCATCACCGAACTGGTGGTAGCTGATAGCGGTGGTTATTTTCATCCCGTCCTTCGTATAGATCGCCCCAAGCGTGGCGCCCCACAAACCGTCGGTTGCGTCGAGCGGCCCTTCAGCCGATACGTCGGTCGAGGGTTCATATGTCAGAGTTGTGAAACCCGACCATTGTTCACTGAACATCTGTGCCACGCCGAGCGTGTAGGTCGTCGTGTCGTTGAAGTGGACGAGTGATCCCAAAGGGTAGCCCGGCGGATTGATCGTGTGTTCGCTCCAATCGGCCCAGCGAACTGTCGCGAAGAGCAACGTGGAAAGGCTGATCGGCGCCTGGAGATGGACGTTGACCGATTGCGGGGTCTCGACATCCGTGGTCCCTTGATAGGCACCGGACGTGTCGAAATCGTAGTCGATCGCGGAATTGTACGTGACTGCGATCCGGACATGGCTTTCCGGGATTTCAAAGGCCGCCCCAACCACGTAGCCCGCCGCCCAGGTGTCGTCAAAGGTGACGTTGCCAATACCGGCGGGCACGCCGCCTGCGAAAACTGAGATATCGGTGTCGCCACCCATACGTTGCAGTCTGGGTCCGCCGAAGACGCTGAAACGATCCGTGAGCTTGTAACGCAGCAAACCTGTGACTGCGATCGACTCGACTTTTCCCGACAGGCCGGACAGCGGCCCGCTATCGTACTCGACTCTGCGCCCATACGGATTGTCTACGATGACCGCTCCTGAGAATTGTTCGTTGATATCGGCCTTGAAGGCGCCATTGTAGAATGGGACCGAGGGCGCCGTATCGCCGGAAGCAAACGGGGGCCCGACGGCAATGATTTGTCCCCCCACGTTCGGACTGCCAAAGCCGATCCCGAATTCGACGTAGCGTCCCGTCTCGAATAGGGCTTCATTCGGCTGCCCCAGGAGATCGAAGCCTCCTCCCATCGCCGGTGTGACCAAAAGACAGCTGAACAATCCGGTCGACAAATTAATAGCTTTCATGCGGGTCTCCCTCCTCCGAGACGTGTCGCTTTTCCGCAAAGCCCAAGGAAATGCGCATTGCTCTCTTTGCCTGCAGCCCTGCGCGTTGCCGGCTGCTCCAGGTCAAGGGGCTAGACCAGAAGGTGACACCCGAGCCCTTCACACCTCCGCCGATTAGACTGTGGTGCGGGCGGCCACGGCGTGCGCGTCCTGGTCTCGCCGAGATCACGCGTCCACGATTGCGAGCAATTGCCCGCCAAAATCGACCGCGCTGTCATCGGTGCGCATTTCGGCACGCATTATGTCGCCCGGTGCGAGGTAACGTGCGTGCGCGGTCGCCTCCTGGATGATCGCTTCCTTCCGCTCCGAATCCTTGAAGAGCTTGGTCGTCAGGATTTGGGCGAGGGGGGCGCTCGCTTGCAGGATCACGCCGCCCGGCGTCCCGGTCAGGACCAGATCGCCCGCAGCCAGGTCCATTAGAGACGCAATGTCGTTGAGGCAGGTTTCCGGGCGAAAGACGAAGTCCCGGGAATGGGCCGACTGCCGCAGTTCGTCGTTCAGCCAGAGACGGATCTCAATCCTGTCGAGCAGATCCGCCACCTCGTCCGCTTCGGGAATGACCAGCCACGGACCACAAGGGCAGAAGGTCCGGGCGCTTTTGCCGCGGAACCACTGCAAGAAGGCTTCACCGAACATGACGTCGCGGGCTGATATGTCGTTGCACAAGACGAGTCCGCCGATGAAATCGCCGAGGGTCTCTCGGGTGACGTGGTCGCCCGCAGTTAGTGGTCGCTTCAGGACAAGCCCAAGTTCCACTTCGTAGTCGAGCATCTGACATCCTGTCGGCCGGATGACGGGATCGAACGCTCCGGATAGCGAGGAGGCGGCCTTCATGAAGAGCAGGTTCTTCTGGCGTGACGCATGCCCCGATTGATCCGCGTGATCTGCATAATTCAGACCCTGGCAAACGATCTGCGCCGGCGCTGTGACGGGGCTCAGAATGGTTGCCGAGTTGATCGGGAAACGTTCAGCGCCTGCCCGCGCCTTGAGCTCAGTGGGAGGAAGGCGCAGGATGTCGGCAGTCGAGACGAAGGTGCCTTCGAGGGGTGCGATCTCTTCTCCATCCAAAATTCCCCACAAGGGTTCTCCACCGATCGCAAATCGGGTCACTTTAACAACCATTTCATTTCCTTTTTTGAGGGGGCCGCTTGGAAAGCGGCTCGAATCTCCGCTCACAGCACTTTGAAGGTCGGCGCGGCGTTAGGCGCGGTCCTTGCCCTTGAGCTCCCCGTATCGCTCGCGATAGTTCTCGATCGTGTCCATTGCCCCGCAGAATTCGACATTGTGCCAGTCGGGGTCGTAGAGATAGCAGGCCACGTTTCCGCCGGTCTCGCCGTCGCCCAAAGGCGGTTCGCTGTTGTGGCGGACTGGACCGTAGTTCAACTGGAATCCGTCGGCCTGCTGTTGCTTGGCAAAGGCCAGGACATCCTCCAGTTGGTTTCCTTTCACCTCGAGCGCGAAATGGAAGAAGCTCATGCCCGAAGGTACGGTAATCCTGCCTGAAGGATCGTATTCCTCGACGAGCACGAGGCATTCCTCGTGGTCAGTTGCACTCATGTAGCAGCAGCGAATGCGCCACCCTTCCTTGAACGGATGCGGCTCCAGCTCGCAGGTGCGGCTATGGATCATGCCGGCAACTTTCTCGTACCAGGCCCGGCTTCGCGCGATGTCGCGCACATAGATGGAGAGCTGTCCGATATGAGAAACGAGCGAAGGCTTGAAGACGCCGTAGTCCTCAGTCTTGTTGGAGAACCGCCGCTTCGTCAGCGTCGGCCACAACAGCACCATTTCGCGAAACCATTTCCGCTTCAGGAGGCCTGCGAAGCGTAGCTTGAATGGGGGCAGGACGTTCGGGGGAACGAATGCGGTATTGCTCATCTGCTGGGCTCCTCAATGATCTCGATCCAGTGCCTGTCTGGGTCCTGGAGGCAAAAAGCACGCGATACAGGGCGCGCGGAGGCGAGCATGCGCCCCTCGCGGATCGGTAAGTCCATGTCTCGTGCGCGGCGTCTGATCTCGTCGAATGCCTCTGCGTCCTTCACGGCTAGCGTGAAGTGGAGCATGGAATTGTTGTCCATCTTCAGCTTGTGATGCTTCACCAGGCAGATGTCGTGATGGTGGAAGCCGAATGAGAAGAAATGCATTTCCTGCTGCGACAAACGCATCGCGGCGCTGCTGTCGGGATGGTTGAGAGCGGAGAACTGCAGGTCGAAGACCTTGATATAGAAAGCCTTTGAGCGTTCCAGGTCGGTAACGTAGAAGACGTGGTGTTGAAGGTGGGTGACGAGGATTCGAGTTGGAGCGTTCATGACTGGTTTCCTGACTGCTGGTTTGCCCATGAGAGTGCTGGCGCCCCGATCTCGGAAAGGGCAAAATTGATCGCCATGACTGGCTTCCTTTTCTTCTCGCGAGTGTTCAGAGGAATTGCGCCTTAAAGGCGTAGTGGCCCAGTTTTTCGCGCAATAGGCGTGGATCGCCCTCTGCTGTAATTCTTGCAAGCAGCCCGAGCCGGGCGTCTTGAATGACCGAAAGCGATTCGAGCTTCACGCCGGACGACGCCGCCTCCTGAAGGACGACATCCTCGATCTCCAGCATCGACAACGCTGGCTTGAAGAGCTTGCCGACGGGTGTGACGGGGAGCGTGGGCAGAATCCGGACGGATTTGGGGTGCGCAGCGCGCTCGGGAATACGGCCGACGGCATGGGCAAGCAGATCCGCCTCCGTTGCGGTCGTCCCGGGCTTCAATTGGACGTAGAGCACCGGCAGTTCTCCCGCGCGCTCATCGGGTCTTCCCACCGCTGCGGCAAGCTGTACCGCCGGGTGATCTTGCACGGCATTTTCGATCAGCTTCGGATCGATGTTATGCCCGCCCCGGATAATGAGCTCCTTCTTGCGACCGGTCAGCCAGAAGTAGCCGTCAGTGTCCTGGCGGGCGAGATCGCCGGTGTTCAGCCAGCGCTCGCCGTCAATCTCAAGCCAGAGGCCCTTGTTGTGTTCGGCATTGATGTAACCGGCAAAGACATTCGGCCCGCGGATCGCGAGCACGCCGACCTCGTCCGTCCCGGCGAACCCGGTGAAGCCCGAATCGTCGAGTCTGACCACTGCCATTTGCTGGTAGGGGAGGCGTAGGCCGATCGAACCGACACGCCGCTCGCCTTCCGGCGGGTTGACGCTGGAAACACAGGCGCCTTCCGTCAGGCCGTAGGCCTCCAGAATGCGGATTCCAATCGTCTCTTCGAAAGTGCGGAACAGTTCCACGGGCATCGGAGCCGCGCCGCAAAAACCGTAGCCGACGCTCGAAATGTCGCGGCCGCCGACCGGCACCTGCATCAGTGCCGAGTATACAGTCGGAACGCCCGAGAAGGCCACGACACGATAGTGTTCGACGATCTCCCAAAAGGACGGAATAACTCCCTCTCCGCGATAGCCGTGCGGCGTGCCCATGACGACATGCCCGCCTTGCGACCACGGGATGAGGCCTGTCACCAACTGTCCATTGACGTGGAAGAGCGGCAGGCCGCAGAAGATCGCCTTGCCCGGTGCGAACACACTCCCGATAAAGGCTTGGGTGGACCAGGCGTCGAACACCTCCGACAAATGGGTGCGCGCGGCGATCTTGGGCAGTCCGGTTGTGCCGCCCGTGCAGAAGTATGAAGAGATATCTCCGGGATTGGGCATCTCGAAGGTCAACCCGTCGCCGCGTTCCCCGGCAATTTCCTGACGCAGGCTGAGAACGGGGATAGAAAGGCCGCCGACATCCCGAGCCTGTGAGCGTACCTCCGTGGCTTCCTCGGTGGTGCCGCGGAAATACGGTTCAAAACTGACGGTCAGAATTCCCTGCAAATCCGGTACATTCGCCGCGGCCTTGATCGCCTTCTGCCAGATGTCTGTTCCCGGAAAGGGGGCCAGTGTGACGAGCCATTTTGCTTTCCCGGCAATGAGGAGCTCGCAGATCTGTCCCGATTCAAGCAGCGGATTGATCGCGAAGGTGATGCCCGCCGCCTCGCCACCCCAGATCACGAAATGCGCTTCGGGCAGATTGGGCAGCACGAAGGCCACGACGTCGTCGCGACCGATGCCCAGCCGCCGCAGGGCATTGGCTGTCCTCGTGATGTCAGCGAGGAGCTCGGCGTGCGTCCAGACGACGGGATCACGGAAGTTTTCAGAGCGCAGAAAGAAGGACAGGGCAAGCTGATCCGGCGCGACAGCGGCGCCGTGCGCAAGCATCTCATAGGTGCTTGCCGGGAGGTTACGCTCCGGCAAAGGGATTTGCTCGAATGCCTCAACATCGGGCAATGTGGCAATGGGGCGACTGACGCCGCCATGGGTTTTTGCGAGCATAGTGATCTTCCTCCCTGTAGGTCTGCGCCGGCTCACTTGGACACCGGCGGCAACTCCCAATTAGCGATGCGACGAGCTTCCTCCGGCTCGATCTCAAGTGCCTGGAGCACGAACTCCGCAGCGTCGGAGCCGCCATCCGCCCAGGTCCTATGGCCCTGCAGCACCAATGGCACTGCAGCGAGACTGGTGCCGGCAATCATCGCCAGCCTTAAGAAGGACCCTTCCGGAGGGCCGCAACACTGAAGGAAATCAGGACTTCGGGCGTGATGAGCGGGTGCCTGAGATTGAAATTCTTTATCGCTTTGGGCTCCCAGAGTGCCGCAGTTGACGCGCAAAGGCATTCAGCGGCCCGAACACTGTCCTGTTGTCGAAATTCCTGTGCATCAACACCCTGTTCGACAAGTTCAGCGACGATGCCCTTAACGCGTTGTGCGTGTGCCTCGAAAGCGGGCCAGCGCTCATCATCGGCGATCGTGAGCAGCTCGAATATTTTGTCCTCATCCCGCATGAGAGCAAGGGCCCCTCCATGCAGCCCCAGAATGAACTCTCGGAGCGTTTCGGCACTCGTAAGGGTTCCGGAGCCGAGTTGGATGACGGGAAAATTGTCTTCGAGCACCCGCGTAACAAGCCTGTCATATATCGCCACTTTGGAAGAGAAAAAACGATAGACGTTTGCTGGCGACATCTTGAGGTAGCTGGCGATGTCGCACACGTTCGTTTTCCTGGAACCATAGAGAGCGCACAATTTCTCTGCCGCGCTTAGAATACGGGCAACATTCGTTTCCCGGTTCTCCTGCCGGCTTGTTCGCCGGTGGGGCATGCCCGAGCGGCAGTTATCACTCTCAAGCATCGGCGCCCCCCCGCGAATCTGCGGCGCCGGGACGGGCCAACCTCAGTTCGCCCAGATAGACGCTCTCGGACAGGACGCAGTCGCGCCAGACGCTGCCATGGGCATGGGACACTTCGACACGATATGTGCTTCCGTCACCCCGCAAACCGTCGAAGCCAAAATCGCCGAAGCTGTTCGTCGTGGCTCTCGCGAGACACTTGCCTGCCTGGGATAGGGTTACCTCCGCCCCTTCGAGACATTCCACCGCCCCGGCGATGTCGGCGCTGACGCTGCCGCCTATGAAGCATGTCTCCCACCGTTCCAGACCCCGGTACCAGATGCGGGGTTTGGTTCCGAGCTCGGGCTTTTGCACCTTGAGCCCCTCGGTGGCCGCCTTTAGCTCCATAGCGGCGTCATCTAGTTTCACCGCCTCGAAGACGTCCGTCGGACAACTCTGCTGGCAGCGAGGCCGCTGCCAGCCCTGATCGAGCAGGTGGGCATCAAAGATCCAGGTCTGCGGCACCTGCTGCTCCTCGTTCCAGACGATTGCCCGGTACGGGCACGAGCCGAGAATGTCCTTGCGGCCCTTAGCCTTCTCTGGATCAATGATAACGATACCGTCGTCGCGTTTGCGGATGGCGTCGCCCGCATATCGCATGCAGGGCGCGTCATCGCAGTGGTTGCACATCACTGGCAAATAGGTGGTCTCCACCATCGGCGCACTGCCCTGTACGCGGCGCAGGATGCGGATCGGACTCTCTCCCACTGCAGCAGCCGGCGCCGCGTAGCCCGGAAAGTCGTTGCCGACATGTTCGTCCCGGTCCGCGATCACGCAATTGTGGCAGTTCTCGCAGCGGCCGACGTTGATGATCAGATTCCATTTGCTCAAGACTTCCTCCTACGCCGCGCAGCCATCTTGAAGGCGTCCGCGTTCTGCCACTTCTCGATTTGCACAAGGCAGGAATTGGGAGCCATGCTGCTGGTTCCGCGGGTCTGCGACCGGTCCGGGGTAAGGATGTTCAAGCAGCCGCCGACCTCTACGGTCTCTCCTTCAACTTCGATAAGCTGGAACTCGGCGCTGGCCTCATAGGACTTGACGACGCCCGGGGTCACCAGGGCCGAAATGTCGGCGGCGCAGATCACGGCTCCGCGATCGTTGAAGATTTTCACCAGGTCACGATGACCAATGCCGCGGGTGGCGGCATCGGCCGGGTTGATCCGCAGCAACCAGAAGCGATGGCCTGCAACCAAGGCACGATGGTCCTCCACCTGATTAACCGCGCTGTTCTTGCCATCCATGCTGGTGTGGAAGCTGTAGCGGCTATGTGTGGCGATCATCTGCAGCGGATAGCGCTCCGTCAGCTCGGTGGTGCTCCGCCCTTCCCAGGAGGGAATGTAGTGATTGATCGGTGGCCGATCCGGATTGTCCGCCGTGTTCCGCTTGAGGATCTCGGGCACGAATTCGAGTTTGCCGCTCGGCGTTTGCAGGCCCATGCCGAACTCTTCGGCATACTGGGATGGCATCGGAAGTGGTTCCGGCAGATCCTTGCGCCTGCCCTCGGCGAACCAGCGCATGTCGACGGGCTGGCGCAGTTCCGGCTTTTCGGGCGGCACGACGTAGTAACCTTTGCGACAGAATTTCTTCCAGGAAATTTCGCCGGGCAGATCTGACGAATCGAACACCCGCTTGACCCAGTCGAGTTCGCTGCAGCCTTCGCTGAAGACGGCGCCCAGGCCCAGCCGGGTCAGGATGGCTGTGAATATGTCGTAGTCGGACTTCGACTCGCCCAAGGGCTCGATGCACTTATGCTGGAGGGTGATGACGCGATGGTTGACCACGTTGACGCCGTGATGGGCGTAGCCTCCGGAATTCGCCCATTCGCCGATGTCCCAGCGCTCCAGCGAAGTGCAGGCCGGCAGGATGACATCGGCAAACTGGGCCTCGCCCTCCATCCAGATGGACTGGTTCACCACAAACTCGATGCTCTCGTGCCGATAGGCGTCCACCCAGCGTCCCGATCGAGTTACGGTGCTGAGGGACGATCCGCCGTAGCGGTAGATCATGTGTATCGGCGAGTAGCCCGGCATAGGATAGCTGAAAGGCGCAAACTGGGCCTCTTGGGCCATGCCGTCCCAGAGATAGCCGGTGGCGTGACCGGTGATGATCGCGTCGGGCAGTTGCTGGCGCGGCACCATCTGCTTGACGGGATTCATCGTCAGGATGTGGGGCATGCGCTGATAATTGTTGACCGCATTGCCGGTCCACGCCAGGTCGCCGGAAATCCCTCCATCCGCATAGCCCGGAAAATAGAAATGCAGGTCGTGCGGGACCCCGATCTGGAGACCGCCGAAATTGACGCCCGGCTTGCCCCAGCCCTGCATGGCCATCGTCATGATCATGCAGCGAGCCCACTGGGCTCCGGTCGCGCCGCGGCCTGCGCCGCCGAACCCCGTGCCGGTCATGCCAACAGCTAGATAGACCTTCCTGCCGCCCCACTTGCGGGCCAGGGCGCGCACGTCCCTGGCAGGTATGCCGGTCTCGGCCTCCTGCCATTCAGGAGTCTTCGGAACGCCATCGGTTTCGCCCAGCAGGTACGCCTTCCATTCGTCGAAGCCGGTGGTGCGGGTCGCGACGTATTCCTCGTCATAGAGGCGTTCCGTGACCCAAACATACATGATGGCCTGGGCCAGGGCCGCGTCGGTCTGCGGCCGGACGGGAAACCAGCGTCCGCCCAGCAACTGGGCTGTCGGATTGCAATGCGGGTCGATATGCACGAACTCAATGCCGAGTTCCTTGGCCCATAGACGACGTGTCGTGCCCTCAAACCCCGCATAGGCTCCATTGGTGCTTTCGGGATCGCAGGACCAGAAGACGATCATCTCGGCTTCCTTCAGGCAATCCTCGACCCCGCCATAGCCCGCAGGCACGCCGACCCGCATTGAATTGCCGAAATGATGCATTGCGCCCCAGTACCAGCCTTCCCAACTGTCCGGATTGGCCGCGACCCGGGTGAATCCGATCAAGTTGGCGAAGCGCATCAGCGAGCTCAGGTAATAGCCCACATTGCCCCACTGGTGGTGGGACGACATCGGGAACGTGATGGAACCGGGCCCGTGGACGCGCTTCTGCCGATTGATCTCCGTGGCAACGATGTCCAGCGCCTCATCCCAACTGATCCGCACGTAGCCGGATTTGCCGCGGTTCTGGGGATTGCGTTCGCCATTGGGATCGAAATCCACCCGCTTCATCGGGTAGAGGATACGCTTGTCCGAATAGACGAGGGATTTCATCGTCAAGGCGTGCGGCGCTACCAGCGCCCGCCGAGGCGGACTGAATTTGCGGCCGCGAGCCTCGATCACCCAGGTGGCCGGGTCGGTATCGTCGAACTCGATCGGCGTAACCCGCAGAATGCGTCCATCCTTGACATAGACGAACAGGGGACCGCCGTTGGTGCAGGTGGTGAAGCGATGGCTGCCATCGGGCATGGGCATCCCCATGGCCACGCCGGCGGTCTCGCTCATGTTGAGAGTCTGCGTGAACCAGACAATCAGTTCATCGGGCCCGGTGGTCACCACCTTAAAGTTCTTGGCCGCGTGGATGATCTCACCCTGATCGCGATTGGGTAGCAAGAGTTTCAAGGCGGTCGCCACGTCCTTGAAGGACATGACCACTTCGCCCTCGGCCGCCGTGCCCGGACGGGAGCGGAATTTGCCGCCTCGGATTTCCACGATGCGGCCGATGCTGCCGTCCTGCAGGCCGATCCACGCGGTGACATCGTGCTGCTTCAGCCGCTCCGCAAATGCGGGAGCCCGGGACGCCGTGTGGTTGAGCACCTTCGGCAGGGCAAAGAGGATAGTTCGGAGAACCTGCCGGTTCACTCTGGATCTTATGGCTACCATATCGATGCGGTCCGCCAGTCGAAATGTTCGGTTTCGACGGCATGGAAAAACGGCCTGATCGCGACATCGCGCGAGGCTTGCACGTCCATTGATCGCTCTCCTCCAACTCCCATTCCTCAATATTGACTATAAAATCACAATGACTAATTAGTCAATTCCAAAATGAGGGTCGAGCGGCGGTGGAGGGATGAAGGCGTGAGCAGGCCAAAGATACGCCCGCGTCGCTACAGCCCGAGCCCAGCAATCGACGGTTCCAATTCATGGCATTGGAGGAGGGTCGGGGGATGCGCACAAAGTGCTGGAAGTTTGCCGCCGCATTGAAGGGCGGGTCGAGGAAACCCTCTACGAATCCGAGCGGCGCCCTGTGATCGTCCTGTGTTCCGCGGTGCGGTAAGGGGATTCCTGTTCTCGTTGTATGCCTCTAGGATCGCATAACGTATCGTCGGGAACCGCGTGGGCCAGACCCAAGCCCCCCGGGGACCCAGATAGCTCAAGTGCCTTCCGGTTCTGCCGACAAACCGCTGGAGCCCAGCGCGGGAAGGACCGCCCTGACGTTTCGAGGCCGTGACGCCGAGCTGACGGGACCTAAGTCCCCATGGAGGAACATTTTGTCGGCCCTATGTTGAGAATAGGTGCTCGGTCCCCGTGATCGAGACGCCTGTAGGGCCCACCTGCCATCAGTGTCCCCGCTAGAGGTGGGCCTACCGAGGTCCCTGATGCTCGCAATTCTCGACCGGCTAGCGAAAGCCGGGCGCTGTTCACCTCACCGGTACCGCTTCGGCGGGGCGTTTTTTTACCCAGCATGGATGAGCTGGGCGTTCGCCTATGTTCCTCATCCACTTGGGTTAGGGAAAGCTGCGTGGACCTCTTTCGTGCCGCGAGCGTTCCACAACCGTTCGCGCATATTTCAGAAGTTGTAGTTATTCGGAGCGCCGCTGGAATGTGTTCCCGCAAGTTGCAATAGAAGAGCCCCACCTCCGCCCGAACGTCGATGGAGCTCTACCTTGATCCGGAGGGATTTTGGATCATTGGCGAGCCTAACAACGCGCGTGTTCTCGGAATGGTTCCTTAAAAGAAATGGCCCCGTCGGGGTGACGAGGCCAGAGGCTACCTTCGGACTTCACTCCGGGGATTTGGTGAAGCCTGCCATGTGATCCCGAGCGGGGGTGTCGGGACCAAGACACGCGAGAAACGCGCATACGGCGGAAAGGTTCCTGCCGGCAGGGAGCGAGCCAAAAAGAATGGCCCCGAAAGGGCAAGCGTGTACCTGGCAGGCTCCGTGGACATAGGCTGCTCCTCGGAGCCCGGTCGATCATCCGGCGTCGTGGATCATCGGCAAAGCAAAGAACGGTCACCGATGCGGAATGTTCCCTATGCGTCCGGCCGATACTGAGCAACGTCGGAGTGCTGCTCCTGCCACATGGCGCTCTCGAACAGCGCAGCCTCATCGCTCACCCCGTTGCGGAATTGCTCGATGATATTCCGGCCCAACATTTGAGCGCGCTTTCCGTAGCGTGGAATGCTGCACCAGATGCACACCCGATCGAATGTTCGTTGAAGCATATCAACATCGTCCGGACTTATCTGGACGGATGGCTCTCCTGCGATCTCCTGCATCGAGACTTCCGGATTACCGTGGATGAGCGCTTCAGCGTTCGCTGGCGCCACCGATCTTTTGTCGAAACCGGTCATGTATTTCAGGGCGCCGCTCTCTCGAATGCCTCTCTGGTAACAACTGAGAATGCGTCTTGCGATCACTTCTGCCGTCTCACAATCTCGCGACAGCCCGCGTTCGCGCAGGATGTCTTGGAAGATCCGATCGATCTCGTTCATTTCGTGAGGGAGAAGCGCCATCGATCTAGGCAGGGAATGCATGCGCGACCTCCTTTCCCAGGGGCGGCGCGAGGTTCCCTTCGCCGGAGCCCCGTAGTTTCGAAAATCGAGTGTGAAGAAAAAATAATATCGGCTAATCAATCCGACAAGATAGCCAAAAAGGGTGATTGAGGCCGCTCATAACGGATCGGAGCGGTCGTTATTGTGGCGCGTCAGTTACTCGACGGCGGGGCTGCTCGAGTACGCGCGAGTGTCGCGTTTTCGGCCAAGTGGTATCCACAAACCTCCCGATCGACCGCAAATGGGCGTCAATCTCCAGTTTCTGTGGATTGCGGTTGCCGTACTTCTCTCCAATGCAGTTGAGCTCTTCGATCGCGACGTCCTGTTCGTCGTCATCGCCAATCACATACTTATCGTGCCTCACAGCGCTGGTGTCACACCCAGCCTCGATCACGTCCGACGAATGCAGGAATTTCGCCCTCGCTCATCAGGCGCGTCAGAGGGCTTTGCTCATGCTGGTTTCCTCCCGATGTGGGATCTGAAGTGAGGTAGGCCGAGGCGCCGAGTGGTCGCTGGGCGCAAAAGTGCCAGCAAGATTTCGGGGCATGGGCCACGTGTGGGATGGACCCTGGAGCGCGGAGTTGATTGGGACGGGGACTTGCTAGAATTTTGCCAGTTCAGCTCCTGTGGTCTGGTCCACAACGGCGGAAAAGTCAGCCAAGATAGCAAGAGAGCAGAGGTGCTCGTCAGCGATTTGGATCAACGCTATGGCGACGTCATCATCAGCCAGCCCGCTGCCGTACAATAATCGACGAACACCCCGAACGCCTCTCTGAGGGCTTCTTGGCATTCATCGCTGCTCTGTTCGTATTTGGTTCGGCGGGTTGGAGGGGCGATTATCGGTAGAGTTACGTTCTTCATTGCTTCACCCAAGCAGCCTCATTGATTTTCCAGTGGCCCACAGCGGCCCGGACGGGCGGGCGGCTCTGGAGCCGGTTAAGAGACCTTGGCGCTGAGGCGAAGACGCCCTGGTTGAATCAGAATATGCCGTAATCGAAATACGCGACAATTGACCTCAGACCATTGGCGGACCGGCTGGGACTTAGGTCGTTACAGCAAATGGGTGGTCACGGAGTAGCTCCTTAACTCGAAGTGGCTATCCGGAATCCAAAGGGATTAACTGCCATGGCCGCGAGGGGCGGGAACCTCTGCGTCAACCACTTGTTTCCGTGTCCTGCGAGCCCACCTTTGAACGCAAGATCGACCCAATCAACCTCGCTGCCAACGGCCTCGCACCGAACTGGACAGCAACAGTGTCGGCTACATCGGGCGTATCAGGAAGGAGACCGGCGGCAGGTCAGATCACGACCATGTGTTCTCGCCCCGAGGAACGTCACTTTCGCTCGATGGTTGGCCCGACGCCAAAGCGATTGACCACCTCAGGGCACGGTTGCAGCTCTTCGGATTTATTGCTGGTTGCTCGCTGTACCTTCCAGACTCAGCTCTTTGATGTTCCAGACTCGTGCTCTTAAGCTGCGGGGTCGGTAGATGGGGACGCCACCCCGCCCAAGAGCCTTGCCGGACCGGCTGCTATCGCGAAGTGGCCACGGAGAGCTTCGGAAGGACAGTGGCGATCGGACGGCCGCCGTCGCTCAAAGCGCCCCCGACCAGCAGGTAAGCAGCGATTACCGCCATTGATAGAAGCATTACTCCGATTGGGAGGGCCGTCGTAAACTTCCTCTGTGGCGTTCCGTAAGTGTGTCGTTCGTACATTCGCAAATCCTCAATCCTTCAATTGGGCAACGACATCAAAGCTGGTCCCTGCTGACTGCAAGGGGCGCTCCGGCGCCGTTGCCCGCCCAAGGCAGTTAAGGGCTGTGCTGCTTGGGCTAAGAAGAAAACTAACGCGACGGTAGGGTGCGACAACGAACCTAAGACCTTTGCGCTGGCCGTCTGGGACTGAGGTCCCATGGCGGAACCTTTTCCGCCGCCCTAGGTTTGGATATGTTCTCGATCTTCGACCCGATCGAGGCGCCTCTGGGCCCCGCCTGCCATTAGTGTCCCCGTTAGATGTGGGGCCCACCGAGGTCGTTAATGCTCGCAATTCTCGACCGGCTAGCGAAAGCCGGGCGCTGGTTCACCTCAGGTCCCGCTTCATCGGGGCCTTTTTTTACCCAGAATGGATGAGTTGTGGGCTGATCTTGTAGTCGCACACAGCCCCGGGGAGCTTCCACCCCCGGAGGAGGCTCCCCCATCTTCCATTCGGGAAGGGACAGCCGACCGCCGCCCGAACCTACCTTGGCTGCAGCGGTCACACCCAAGCAGGCAGAAAGACTGGCGCCACCCGGTAGCGCCCTCACGCAACAACGAGTCAAGTAGCCACTCGTTGGCAATTCCTGCCCACCGCGAGACGTAGGGCAGCGTCCCGGTTGGTAGGTGCGGGCGGACCCTCCTCGCTCCACGCCAAGCTCCCGCAGGCGGGTACCACATTGAAGCTATCGCGCCTGTTCAAGTCACTAGGAACCGAGGGTTTACAGCTCCTTGAAGTCTGGTTCGTCGAGCAATCCGGACTGCGCCGATATCAAAGGAACAAGGATCAAATTCGCTGGTTTGAAGCTCAATGGATCGGGCTCGCGCCTGACCAAGAGGAGGCGCAAATGATCGACGACCCAAAGGACCGCAGACCCCAGCAACAACAAAGTTTCTCACCGTCCGAGGAGCGCGGTCGATACCGGGAAGGTCTTGGAAATCGTTCTGCCGAGTGGCTGGATGAAAGCCAGGCTGATGAAAGCTCACCCGGTGATGATCAAGTCAATCAAGCGAAAAGAGCCGCAATGCGGGCCGTGGATGACGAAAAGAGCGCGCTGGCCCGCCAACTGCGCGGTTTAGCAAGCGCCGTGGAAAAGGTCGGATCCGAACTTCGCCAGTCGGAGCAACCGGCGCTTGGGCGCTACACACAGCAAATTGGGAATTCAATCGGACGGCTGGCGCGCGATTGTGAAAACCGAGAACTGGGCGAAATAGCGGCTATGGCAGAAGATTTCGGGAGAAAGCAGCCTCTCGCCTTTCTCGGAATCGCAGCAATTGCTGGACTGGCGGCAAGCCGATTCCTGTCTGCCTCGGCCGAACGGTCCCACATCACCCCGAATGTTGCCCAACCGAATTCCGCTGCGACACACCGCAAGGAAGGCGACTGGGACTTTGAAAAGGAATTGCGCGATGCTTGACCCTCGTGATGACCGCTCCTTATCCGACCTCATGACAGGATTGGTGACAGACATATCCGGGCTTTTCCGAAAGGAAATCGATCTCGCGAAGGCCGAGGCAGGCGAGAACCTAAATCGGGCTATCGGCAGCATCGAGACGTTTGTCGTTGGGCTTATCTTCGCAATAGCGGCCGTTGGTGTACTCTTGGGCGCGGTCGTGCAAGGGCTCGGCGCCTTCCTCATTGCGCAAGGAATGCAGGAGGCGAACGCTGATGCCCTATCAGCGGTCGTCGTCGGTCTCGTCGTGGGTCTTCTCGCATGGGTGATGATCTCGCGTAGCCTCGCCGGGCTCGGAAACCGCAGCGTGCGCTTCGACAAAACGACGGCGTCCCTCCACCGTGACCTCGAAGTGGCGAAGGAGACAGTACGATGACCGTGGACACGCATTCGTCTGCTCAGTTGCAGCGCGAGATCGAAGCCGATCGCCAAAGGATCGAAGAAAAGCTTCACGCTATCCAGGAACGGATGTCGCCTGGCGAACTGATGGATGAGTTTCTTGCCTATGCGAGGAGGAGCGGAGGAGCAGAATTTCTCAAGAATCTCGGCGGCGCGATGAAGTCGAACCCCATTCCGGTAGCCCTGACGGGCATCGGCCTTGCGTGGCTGCTGGCGGATCCTGCGTCCCGTGCACCTCAAGCTTCGGCCCCCGATAACGGTGTAGACAACTATCCACTCGCTTTCGTGAACGGCAGTCTTCGGCGTGTTGGGCCGGTCGAGGCAAGTTTTGGCGAACGATACAGCCATTTCGAAGATCAGGGAGGCAGTCGCTTTCGCGCCCGAACCGATGCGGCCGGCCACAGGGCCGGTCATTTCGTGGATCCGAGTGGCGCCGTCTATCGCGGCTTCACCGACGCATCCGGATCACCGATCGAGGACATCCGTGATGAAACGGGAAGGTTGTTCGACGAAGCCTCCGGCTGGGGGTCGGCTACCTGGCGAGAGATGAAGAGCGCAGCAAGCGGCATTTCCGATACGATTGCAGAAGCCGGCCGATCGGCGGCGGACAGTGCTCGCGGCGTCCGCCAGATTGCTCAGACTCAAGGAGCACAGCTGAACGCTGCCATCCTCAAGAACTTTCGCGACCAGCCTCTCGTTGGCGGCGCGCTTGCGTTTGCGATCGGTGCAGCCATTGGAGCAGCGCTGCCTGCAACGGCGCTGGAGGATGTTACCGCCGGCGCGGCCTCGGACCGCGTGCGCGACCATCTCGCGGCTACGGCCGATGCCGCCGCAGAAGGAGCGATCGAAGGTGCCAAAGGAGCCTTGGACGAGACCCGCAGAACGACACCAGGCGAGACGCCTAATGGATGACGCCCGACCGGGTCATCCGGCCGGCCCATTTCGATGATGACGAGATAGGTGCTGCTGCAAGCGGCCGCCGTGGTCAGGAGACATGACCGAAGCGACCATGGAAGCGAAGAAGCGCCGACATTCGAACCGGCAACGCTCAACTCGTACTGCTCACACTCCTGGGGCAACCGTCGCCGGAGTGCACAGGCGGCCCAAATATTCCTCAGATCCAAACGGGCCAGGATACCATTTTCGTAGCCATGGCGTTCTCATACCGTTCGATGAGCATTAGAGAATAAACCCTATTTCCCGTGTCGTTGCTGCCCGTCGTAGATCGCAACGACCACCGGAACAGCCGCATGCGTATAGTCGTGATTGCAATTGTCGCCTCGATCATGAGCATACTTGTTTTCAAGTATGTCGAGGGCACGTTCGGTAATTCCGAGGTCGCAGCGACGGCAGAGCAACTTTCGGAAGATTAAACGCCCAACAAAAAGGCCGAAGCGATCGCTTGCGACGCGGACTTCGCCCTCGCCCAGTTTACCTGTTCATCTCCGGTTTTGGTTGCCGTGATACAATTCGCGAGTCGGATGCATCCAAGAGGAGCCAAGCATGAGCCGAAATACCGTCCTTGGAATAATTCTTGCCGTGGTGGTCATCATCCTCGTCGTCCTTCTAATGCCAAAGAAGGAAACGACCCCGGAGACCGCAACACCGCCTGCGACCACGACTGAGCCGACGACATCTCAACCGTCGACGACCACGCCATCTACAACAGCACCGTCGACCGCTGAGCCGTCAACCACCCAACCGTCGACGACCACACCGTCCACTACGGAGCCGTCAACAACGACACCGTCGACTGCGCAGCCGTCTACGACGCAACCTTCAACTACGACGCCTGCTCAGTAGAGCTTTTACGTGTCGCGACCACCCCTAGACCGCGGTCCCTGGGTGGTCGCGCTTACCCAGTCGGTACTCTTCTGCTCATCGTTCGCAATGTTGAGGGCCTGTCGCGCGTGTTGTTCTTGAACTTGGAGTGCCGTCCAACCCGCAGAGATCTCGTCCATGCCGGCATCGACACGCAAGCGCGATCTCTTCCGCCGGCGCGCCGGCCTCGGCATCTTGCGAAACAGTTCGGCGTTGCTCACTTGACCATCTCGACTTCCAAGCCGTGGCAGGCCTTCATGAGCTTCTGTTTAATACGGAGTAGCGGGGTGACGACGCCCTTCGATGACGCGGCGGCGCCTCATGACGACATCAGAGGTTGCGCTTGCGGCCTCTCTGTTCCCAGCCTGTCGACGGGTGGGAGACGGAGCTTAATCATGCGGCCACCTCGATCGAATCTTGGAACAAACACAGTCCGGTATCGGTTGACCTCCTAAACAGGAGTCGAAAACGATGCCGACTGAACCGATCCCGAGGCCCCCCGATCCCGAATTTCCAGGCATGCCGTCGGACGTGCCGCAGCCGCCCATCGAGGAACCAGAGCCCGACGTCCTTCCGGACGAGGTTCCCAATCCGAACCCGGATGAGAATGACAAGCCACCGAAGCTGAAAGCGTGAATCCAGCCAGCACAACCCTGACGGAACGAAGGTTGCATCCCGCGGTTAATTCAGTAAGGAAACGGAGGCGCCGATGATCGAAACTTGGAACGAATGCGTGATCATCCAGCTTCCGGAACTCGACGGAGTTCAAATAGTGTGGACTCCCGCCAGGGCAGCTATGCTGCTTAGCGAGAGTTGGCCTGTCGACTATGGCGTCGCCTATTTGGCCGCCCTGAACAAATGCACGGACGCCATGCTTGGCACCTACCCGTGGGAGCAAGCGCGAGATGCGTTCGCGGCGGCCATTGCCGAGGCTAGGGTCACAAAGCTGCATTGACTTCATGCGGCTTTCGCCGGGACCGGGGAACTTGCTCGCGATTATGCTGCCGCCCCGCGCTTTTCGAGGGTTGCCAGAGACCGATTAAACCGGTCACGAAGGCGGGTGATCACCGCGAGCTTCTGCAGCTTCACGCCGTTATCGGCTTTGTTCATGCTGTTCTTGATGCGGAGGATCTGGGCTTCGAGCTCGGCAATTTCTTCGCGAAGGAGGTCTACCTCGCTCATGCTGCCTCCATCATCCGTACAAGGCGAGTTGCGCCGGCGGAGCCTCGTGCGCAAGCCGAGTTGCAAGAGTGCGGATACAGCGCGAATTTCGTGTCAAGGGGCCCAAATGAGCAGTTGATGCGGAATTCTCCTTCAACACGCATCCCAAGTGCTTTGCAGGGCCTTCCGACTGCTGTCACCTCATCACCACTGAACAAATGAAGTGCCCCGCGCGGTGATGGGAGGGAAAGAGGTCGAGTGATAAAATGGTGGTCTCCCTTAGAGGTGTGTGGACGCATTCTGGTGCGGGGGTACTTCAATGATTGTACGAATTTTCCGTGTTCGCGTTCTGCCAGGCAGGCTGGCGGATTGGAAGAACAAGGTTGAGGGAATTTCGATACCGTGGCTCCGCCAGCAGGAAGGTCTCATCGCATTTTATCCCGGCAAGCCGATCGACCCACGGGATCGGGAATTCTGGATGATCTCGATTTGGAAAGATGTTGAGTCAATTAAGAAGGCTGCTGGACATGAATGGCAGTGCCGATTCTACTAGAGGACGAGGCGGACCTCGTTGAGACCGTCGAAATTCATCACTTCGAAATCTTTGGAAACAAACACACCTGAATCTCTTAAAATCGAGCGGCTGAAGAAGCTTTGCCCCCGCTTGGGGTCGGCTCCGGTATTATCCCCTTACCCTACGCTGAGAGCGACTCGGATGCTTCCGTTCTGGATAAAAAAAGCGGAACGTTCGAGAGGCGGCCCGCGCCGCTGCTTTACGGCTTCAACGGCGCGCGCACACCACCGAGGTCTAGATATTGTCGATCCGGTACTCGGGCAGGGCACCCAACTTCGGCCTGGGACCAAATAGTTAGATGCGAACCTTTGGGCTTGATGAGCTTACCGGTTCGCCGGTACTCGTCAGAGAGAAAGAGCGCCTGATGCAGTCGGCGAAAGGTCTGTCAGTCATTGCTGCCTTGCGCCAGAAATTGTACGAGCGCCGAAACAAGGGCTTCTGCGCTGTAGTAATCCAAAGGGACTTCGATGTTCGCGCCCGTGAATGAGGTCAGTTCAAGTGTCCCAAGAAGCGGCTCCCGTGAGACAATACTGATTTCGAAACCCTGAAACTCCGCGGTTATTGTGGTCCGATCGTCTTCCATCTCTATCCCCCTCCAGGCAAGTAGCTGGCAATAGAGCGCTGAAAGGTTGGCACATCTCACCGCACTCCCTTGTATATAAGCGATGCGTAATATAGCTCACCTTCAAGGCCGACGAAAGCCGTCCCCCGGCCAGAAGAGCCGCGTCTCATTAAAGGCGGAGATTGCGGGTGCGATTGTGGGGTTGTTCCGGAACTCCCCCAATCAAGCTTCTATATAGGGGCCCCGCGGAAGCGAACGCCGCTCGCCCATGCGATATATTTTAGGGGAAATCTGGTTCCAGCATTCGCGCAAGGGGTAGGGGTGGCGGATGCTCGAAAGTCGGGCCATCAATCGACGACAACCGACGAACCTTCGGGTCGCAAGAAACGTCTCTCCGAGTATGGACTCGTACTGTGCTGCAAATCCATCCTCGAACAATGAGAGTGCCGCCAGGCCCCCAGGGAGATGGCGTGCGGCCGACCGCATGCACCATAACGTTGGCGTCGCACGAACGAGTCCCTGCCTGGATCATGGGCTTGACGGTATTGTCCGTAAGGGCACCCTGACGTCTCCTAATCCAGACACTAAAGCTTGTAGCCGATCTTTCGCAGCAGGTCTTTCCGCCACGTAATGTCCGCGTCGGTTTCGACACCCAGCGGTGAGGCGCCATCCACCACGCCGAGCACGCCGCGGCCCAGCTCCGTTTCAGCGACTATCACCTGCGTCGGGTTGGCCGTCGCGCAATAGATGCGGCAGACCTCTGGCACCGCGCGCACCGCAGCCAGCACGTTGACGGGAAAGAATCCATCGCCCAGAAAGATCAGGAAAGTGTGGCCGGCGCCAATGGCCAATGCGTTGTCACGTGCGAGGGTGAGCATGGCTTCTTCATTACCCGACCAGCGCACCAGCCGCTTACCGGAGGCCTCGCAGAAGGCCAGCCCGAAGCGGATGCCAGGAACCGCGCCCACCAGCGCCTCGTGGAGGTCTTCCACAGTCTTGATGAAATGCGACTGGCCAAAGATGAAGTTGGCGGCGTCCGGCTTGACGATGGGCACCACGGTGAGTTCCATGGCTGCGCTCCTTCAAGGTGGGCAACGCAATGGTAGGTAGGACCACGGAAGGCGATTTCAAGCCGCCATATGCGACCGCTTTGGCCCCCCAGCGCTGTCACCTTCACTTCTTCGCGGATCGACCAACACAAGGGAGCCGAAGACCAAGCGTGAGGTCAGTTTTCAAATGCTGGGGATCGTCGTTTTATGGGTGAATTCGGTATCCGATATCGGGAATATCCGACGGCTCCCTCCCCGCCAGACGGGGTCTGTTGGCCGCTTACTTGAAATCAGTGAATTTCCAGCGATAGATGGCGCGTCTGTGAATTCGAACGCTCAGACGGAAGGCTCCAGATCATCCTCGTGGCGTTCTGGGCCCTTTTTCAATCTCAGATCGCATTGCTCACAACGTGAGCTGCGACAACGCCAGTAGGGCCGCGCCAGTACGATGGCCGTTCTGTATCGCGCCAGAGAAGCGCTAACCCTTCCGGATTTCGCCGGCGCGCTCGTCGTAGCATGACTGAGCCTCTGCTCGTGGACGGCATTCGCGGCACTGCATCCGTCCGCAAGCCAAAGGTCCAGTAACCCGATGGTTGGGTCCTCAAACGTTAAGCCACGCAAGCAGTAAGAGAAGGACCAGCCCGGCGCTCACGACTCGGACCCAATGATTGTGAGTGATTTGGCTCAGTAGGCTAGGGGAACCAGGCTTACCGTTGACATAGCTGGTGGTGACGTCTTTGCCGGCATAGGCAATGTCGTCATCGTCCCATCCATAGCCGGCTGACGTCATGGATGCCCACTTTCGCTGTCGCCTAAACTCCTCTATCCGCCACAAACTGCGTTCTTGCACCGCCTTGAGAGCTTCGTCCTTCACATTCGGCGTTTCGATGATCCTGACCGCCGTGAGCTCCGTGGCTTTCAGAACTTTCTGCTGCGCAAAGATGTTCCCGCCGGTGTGATAGGGATTGAGAAATTGCCTTTTGAGCTGCTTTTCACTCAGGTCCCCGAACAGAAAAATCGGTTCGTCACCACTCTGAGCGGTCCAAACGACGACGTGGAAATAGTGCTGTTGCTCCATCGTCTGCCTCTAGCGTTCGAGGGTGAAGCAAACAGTGCGAAGGGAAGCAGTGTCAGATCGCCGAGAAAGTCACAGGCGAAGAGGCGGGCACCCAATTAACAAAGCGGGCACTGATATTGGTGAGCAATCTCACCACTTTGTCTTCGATCGCCTGACAGTTGCTTTCGTATTGGGCGATCAGAGATTCGCCTGAGATCGTGTGTCCTTGGAGTTCATCCCGGGTGATCACCGCGATGCCACAAGCCTCTAACAGGGTACTCAGCGAAAGGAGCCTTAGCTTCGCAAGCTGTTGCCGATGCCTCGGCAGCCGCACCATAAGGCGTGTCCGTCCGATCTTCTCGAAATCCATCGTTTCCGCCTTCAGGCGACGCCTGAAAGCCAGTGTCCTCCACAATCCGATAGGTAGCAACATGAATATGACGCACAGGCTCTGCAGCGACGACATGATTTTGCCCGAAGGCTCAACAGTCGCCTCGAGTAACCGGCGCTGTATCTGGCGATTGACCACATCTCTTTGGATATCGAGGAAACCCCTGGCTCTCGCGGTTTCAGGCGGTGATGCTGGCACACCTGTCGCGCCGGTCGCGCATGACGAGAGTGGCGATAATAAAACCCTGGACTAAGAGCAGCGCGTAGCCTCCGAGTATGATCTCGCACGGCACCACAAAATTCAGTTGCGGCGCGGCGCCGAGGATGACCGGCACGCTCCAGGAGACAATCGAAATTACGCCGCATCCTATCAGAGCGGTCTTCGTGGCGGGTCTGATTTCCGAGAGGAGCGTGGAGCCGATTTGGCGGCGGATGAACGGTATCACGAAGCGATGGATAGCGAAGCCGTTGACAGTGAGGATGCTGACGATCGTCACCTTGGCCCAGATCTTCGGGTTGAGCAGCTTCTCGGGTTCGGTCACTTGATAGAGAAGGAGAAATCCCAGGCCCGAGGCCCAGAGCAGCAAGAGTCCGGCCGCGATAAACCGGCTGATCCATTCGACGTGTTCGACGAGTTCCGAGCTGACGATCATCCGACGGTAGCGTGACAACATCAGATCAAGAAACACCGCGCCGCCGAGCCCGAGAACCAATCCCGAGAAATGGACTAGCCGTAGCGTTGTACGGATGTATGAGGCCAGCTGCGGCGCTGACGACAAAGAAAGATCCAGAACACCCATTTCCCAACTCCCCCAAGAAAACGCGCAAATGCATTCGCACCCCGAAACAGGGCACGTCCGATGCTTCGGACTGTTGTGATTTGCTGCTCCGAAACGCGATCGGGACCCGGTCTCGGAGCGAGCCCGTTCTATGAAATGGTGAGTTCCATTGTCAAGTATGATGCCGCGCTAATTCAGCAATTTGTAGATTGAAGGTGCGGCTAGCCGCCTTTGCTGCTTCGGGCTTGATGGCGGCTGATCCTGGCGATCGCCACCAGGATCAGGAAGCTCGCAATGCGGCTCGTGCTTCAGATTTTGACGAGTATTCCAGTGGTTTACACAAAGGCAGCACCGGATGCCAAACCAGCGAAGGAGGCGGCGTAAGGACTGCCTTGATGCCTTGTCTGTTCGAGCGCCCGATCAGGCCGCACACCTCCACGACGACCTGGTGCGATCGCGCCGGCTCCGACGGCAAGCGCGAGTCCACTGCAGCGAGTAGGCGAGGCGTCCGGTCCAGATCCCGATGACGGCCGGGCCGCCCGCAAGCAGAGCCAGGCCGACAAACGACAGCGGGCCCGTCGTATGGCAGATAGCGCTTACAGCGCGGGTCCGCTGACGAGGCCATAGGCTACATCCCGACAGCCGAAGGCGCGGAGCAGTCTTACTGCAGGCCGATCGAGCCAGCCATGGTCGGAGCTTCACCCACCCGGTCTCCGGCAAAGCTAGGGCGGTCAGTCCAAGCCGATCCAGACAGAGCCGTCCTGTACGCGGCACGGGTAAACAACCAGCTTGGCGCGGTTTTTCGAAATGTCGCCCGCGTATTCATAGCCAGGCGCGGTGCCATCCTGCTGCAACTGCGCCCACTGCCTGATTTCGCCTGTGAGCAGATCAAAACAGCTGTGATGCCATCGGCAAACCAGGCCAAGATCGCTGGTAATCGCACTTTCGGTGTGTGGGAGTTGCAGCCCTTTTGTCTGGGCTGGACTGCGACGCTCGTATAAAGGCAGGTGAAGATGTGGGCAGGCGTTGTTGAAGGCACAATAGCCATCCGCTTCGCGAACGATGACGATGTCGTAGTCCTCGAAGTCGAGGATCCGTCTTTCGTGGAGCTGAAGGTCTTGTTCAGCAAGAGCGCAAACCCACCTTCTGCCGCCATGTCGGATGGTTTCGCGGGAGGGCTTGGCGTTGAGTTCGGCGTCGATTTCGGGCCTTAGCCTATCGACTTCGAATAGCGTCGTGCGCTCGCTCGTACCGCGAAGGCGCACCCTGACAAAGTCAGCGATTTCAACTTTATCGGCAAGTGCGTTACGGAGCGGTTCGGATATCAGCAGCCGCGTACCGGCATCCTTGTTGGCGGCCTCGATCCGGCTCGCCACATTCACAACGTCACCAACGGCGGTCAGTCGTCCATGTCCGGAAAAACCCAATGTCCCGATGACAGCCTCGCCGTAGTTGAGGCCGATGCGGATCTCGAAGTCGATGCCATACATCGAGGCAAAGAACGGCTTCAATCGATCCACGGTGCCGAGAGTCTGGAGGGCTGCATTGACGGCACGGAGCGGTGCGTCAGGTTGACCATCAATGCCGAATATGGCCATGAGCCCGTCACCAATGAAACTGTCGATGAACCCGCCATTCTTCTCGATGATGTCGCCGACCTGGGCGAAGTAGCGATTGAGTAGATACATCACGTCGTAGGCAGAGAGCTTCTCCGACAGCGCCGTGAAATCGACAATGTCGCTGAAGAACACCGCGACGTGCTTCGCTTCCCCAGAACGTGTCGCGGCTGTTGCGCCAAGTTGGTTGGTGATCATCAGGTCGGTTTCGTCCAACACCAGTCGCCGGATACGAAGGTCGCCTTGAGGTTTAAGCTGGCAAGCCAACCGAACTTCGTCCGTCAAACTCAATCGGTCCGCCATCGAAGCCTCAGCGGCATTCCGATTTGGGCAGGCCTCCAAGCCAGAGAGGATCCAGACACGGCAGGTCGAGCATTTCGCCCGCCCGCCGCATGCATGCGCGAACGGCACGCCCGATCTCAAGGCCGCCTCCAGCAAGGTCTCGCTGGCGGTCACGTCGAAGTCCGTCTGATCAGGCAGGGCGGTTACTCTGGTCGTCATCTTCGACTCCGCGGGTTGGTCCCAATTCTAACACCAAGGGAGCAGGCGATCGAATCCTGTACGGGGCCGGGAGGCCGCAAAGTCCATCGGTGGTCTCGGAGGTGTCGGCTTAACGATTGGCGCTGATCGCGAAAGTATCGCAAGAGGGAAGTGCCCTGCACAAAGGCAGCGCCTCTTGCATTGTTCAATAGCGGAAGTGGCTTAAGCGACGCGACAAAACGCCATCGGTTCGATTCCGTTCACATCAGGATTTTTGTCAATGGTTCATTCACGTGGCATCGAATTGTTCCTTCGTAAGCGGATCCACGGTCTGAGCCCATAGCATTTACCGGCCCGTCCCCGGACCTGTACAATCTCACATCCGGTCGCCGCTTGTTACGGCTGCACCACTAACCCGCTTTCGACGGGAACGGGCTCAGGAGAACGGGACCAATCTCAAGGTCGGCGGGTAAAGCCAAACGGAATCCCGGTCCGTCCACCTGGATCCGTCAGGGCTGATCAAGCCCTGAGGATTGGAATTTAGGTCTATTGGCTGGTTTGATGGCTTAAGCGCTTTTCATGATCGCGCCCTCGATGACGACGCCAGAGCTCACGTATTTCCAAAGTGCAACCAGCAACTTGCGAGCCAAAGCCACGATCATCGGCTGTTTGAGACGGCCGCTGTTGCGGGCAATGCGCTCCTTGAACCAGAGAGCGAGCGCCGAATTTGGTTGGTGACGCAGCCACAACCAGGCAAGCTCGACCATCGTCGCTCGCAAACGCGGATTTCCTGCCTTCGAGACACCTTGCTCACGATTAACGTTGCCGCTTTGCCAAGGCGAGGGAGCTAGTCCCGCGTAGGCAGCGACTTGGCGCCGATTGTCGAAGTGTCTGAACAGACCTTCCGAGTAGAGGATCGTCGCGAACTCAGGACCTATTCCCCGGATTCCTAAGAGCGCGGCGGCTCTTGGCGGTGTCTCGGCTGTCTCGCGAGCGATCAAAGCATCCCGGTCTGCTTCCACAGCCTTGATCGGTATAAGTAGCAATTCAAGGCGATCGAGTTCTCGGCAGATTTCGGCTTTCAGGTGCTTTGATAGCATCCGGCCATCGCCAGTACGAGCTTCCTCCAGTCGCTGACGGCGATCGCGACGCAATGGCTCGTACTCTCGTATTCCTTGCGTAAACAGCAGCCCCTTTATGCGATTGACGTGGAAAACACGCTCCGCAATCAGGGTTTTTCGCTCCCGTCCAAGCCTGCGGATGTCTTCCTCATCCGGGCGTAAGCAACTTGACCATTGAACAAGCACGCGGCTCGCCGCGTTTCCAGGCCATCAAGGCGCGTATCAAGGTTTCGCCATCGATGCGGTCCGTCTTTGCGCGGCGATGACGGCGCGGCATGGCAATGGATGCGGCTTCCACAATATGGCTCTCGATCCAGGTTTCCTTGCTGAGCACTCGCCCCAGCCAGAAGCCATCAAGCCCGGCTTCTTGGATCACGACCAGCGGGTAGAGCCTGTCCTTGCGCCGCTGGACTTTCTGGCGCAGGGAGGCAAAACATGAGAACAAGCCGGTGATGTCGCCTCCAGCAACAGCAAAACGAGACATCTTTTCGCTCCCCGGCGAAAGCGCCGTCACGAGCCATGTGGATTTGCGCAATTCCAACGAGACGAAAATTGCGCCAAGATCGATGTGGGTAGCGGCCCGTGCTTGAGTTTGATCTGCTGTCATCGGCATGGTTGGCCTCCAGAGAGTTTTCTAGCGACCTCACTCTGCCACGGTGCAGGCCGCTATCCACCCCTGATGGGATCTCAAGGCGAGGGAATCGTCGGTCGTGGGGCGTGCAGGTTTCAACTGGATGATAGGCAAGTGGGCAGCCGTTTCCTCCCCCCAAAGAGGCCTCAAGCGTAGCGAGGCCGAGGCGACTCCAACAACGTCGTGTGTGTGTGTGTGTGTGTGTGTGTGTCCCCGTGGAACTTTTTGGCATCAGATCTGATTTAACAGTTACTTTCACGGGAGGAGCGAATTAATGGCGAGACCCCAAGTGCAGTGATGCATCGACGAGTGCCACAGCTGCTATTCCGTCTGTTTCTGGACCCAGTGCACAGACTGCTGGCGCGTGGCCGACATGAGCGCTTATGTCGAGGCTTGCCGCAGCATGGAAGTCCGTCGCCAGCGTTGGACAGATGGTCATTGAGGTAAATACGCCTGCGAAAGGTGTGCGATGGTTGGCGATTACGGTGATCTGCGCCTGCTGTGCTACCTGTACGACCACGCAAGCGCCCAACACGAACCGCAGCAAAGCATACATCTCCGAAAAGGTATACGGAGCGAAGGCTAACCCGTGGGTCGCCCACCGCAAGAATGTCGCCAAGGGCGGTGGCCGCTATGTGGTTGGCAAGCCCTATGTAGTGAAAGGCAAGAGCTATTTTCCGAAGGAGGACCCGAACTACGACAGGAAGGGGGTGGCTTCCTGGTACGGCTCAGCTTTTCGGGGGAGGCGGACCGCAAACGGCGAAGATTATGACCCGAAACACCTGTCCGCCGCACATCCGACCCTTCCCTTGCCCAGCTATGTGCGGGTGACCAATCTTGAAAACGGTTCTTCGCTCATCCTGCGCGTCAACGATCGCGGTCCTTATCGAAAGGGTCGCATCATCGACGTTTCCAGCAAAGCAGCAGACATGCTGGACCTGAAGCACCGTGGCACGGCATCCGTTCGGGTGCAGTATGTGGGGCGCGCCCGCTTGGGTGGGGACGACATGCCCTACCTCCTAGCCTCCTACATCAAGAAGAGTGACCGTTTCCCAGCCGTCAATTCGGAGCCTCAAATCGCAACCGGCGTGATGGTGGCCTCGAATCAGTCGATTGGCGACCAGTTGCGAAGCGACAGTCAGTCTTTCTCTCCAACGCGGACGAACCTTGCCGGAAAAACGCCGGGCGCCTCCTACCAGATCGCGTCACACACATCCAACCAACTCGGGATGTTGCCTGATTGGCTGTCCGAATACACACCATCGGTGTCACGAAGCGCCAAGATCGCACCACAGACTCACGAAATGCGCTTCCTGGCGACGCTTGGTGTCAAATATTGCTTGGACGAGGACGGCGATGACGGTCTGCGCGACATGTGTGGAGTTCAAGTTCCCCCTCTGGCGGCCGGCAGCGGCACCAAGCGTCTTGCCGGGGTAATCTTCATAAGGCGACGCCGCTCTTGCCAAAGCGGCTGCCGCTGGCGGGGCACAACATTAGGTCTTACCTAGCGTCGTTGACGGTCGTCATCGCCCGGCGCGGCTCGATGAAAATCCCTCCATTGACCTCCGTGGCAAGCCCCGTTCATCGGATACTATAGTCGGCTGAGCAACTCCGACTTCGTGGCCTCGAATTCCTGATCCGTGAGAATGCCTTTCGCATGAAGTGCCGCGAGGCGTTCGATCTTGTCGAAGATGTCCTCATCCGACCGAACCGCCTCCGGCGCTGGATGTGCCCCCTGTTGTGGCTCGGCGGATTCCGACGCGGACGATGCGAATATCGACGGCGCAGCCGTGGCGGCGGATGCTTCGGTAGTCGGCGTGTCTGCCGGTTCCTTGCCGCCCTGCCGTATCACATCCAGTTCCGAAATTTTCACCAGCCCATACTGGGAGGTAAAGCTCAGCGACTGGTCGCCGCTTTGCTGTTGCGAGAACCCGCCAATGCGATGGTCCTTCGTGTCATAGACCATAACCCGGCCGCCGATATCGATCGCTAGCCGTCGGGTTGTCGGGAAAAAGGCATAGCGCAGGTCATTCTGCGCCCCGGTCGAGGCAGGATGCCCTAACTCCTCGGGCCACCAGTTCCCAGCAGACAGCGCGCCAGGCACGAACAGGCTGACGCCGCCGCCCTGACCTTGATATTGGGACTGGGACGGCGTCTGCGGGCCCGGTAAATCCATGCCGCGCACCAAGGCAGAAAGCTCGGAACAAACTCCGGCCACGTTCGCCTTCAGCGCATTGTTGAACATGTCGCCGACCATGATCATCCCGCCCTCCGACCATTGCCCCATTCCACCTAGATCGGGATGGTTGAACTGGGCCTGTGTCGCCTGCCCGGCGATAATCGCCATCAGAAGGTGCTCCACCGCGCCGAGGCTGACCCCGTACCGCTCTGCAATCCCTCCCAGGGTTCGTCGGCCCTCTTCACTGAGTTGTCTCATCGCGATCGCTTCCTTACTCCTCTCCGCTGAGGTCGCCTGTCTGTTCCGTTTGAAGGTCTGCAAATCCGATTTTAGCCGTCGTGGTGAAATCCAGTACGCCGATAATACCCGCGCGTTGCCCTGCCTTTCAATGCAGTCTAGGCGTTTCTCGATTTGAAGTGGGCGAAGAGCTTCTCATAGCGTGTTGCGAATGTGCTTCGTCAAACTCGCTATCGCCCTATCGACCAGATAGTAATTCGTCACTCCTAGGCCTCGCCCCGCTCCATCGCCAGTTCTGCCTCGAGGCTCTCGGTGTCGCGGAAGATCGTGGCGACCGCCAGCACACGTCCGCCGCGCTTGAAGCGCAGGAGGCAGTCCTTGGCGGGAATGTCGCCCTCGACCTCGATCTCGTCCCATCCCTCGGCATGGCCGACATAGTTGATCGGAACGTTGTAATGCTGGCTCCAAAAGAACGGCACATCCGTGAACTTCTTCTGGCGTCCGAGCATGTTGAGTGCGGCCGCAGCGCCTTGCCGCTGCGCCACCACCCAGTGCTCCACTCTGATGTTCTCGCCGCTATGGGGATCGGGCCACCGGGCAATATCGCCCGCCGCATATATGCCCGGCACGCTGGTCTCAAGATAGGCATCGACCAGGACGCCCCGATCGGTGGCGAGCCCGGCCGCTTCGGCGACACCGACCCGCGGCCGCACGCCGATGCCGGCAACGACCATGTCTGCGGCCAAGATGCCGCCGCTGCTCAGCTGGATCTCCGTTGCGCCGATGCTCGCCGCGGTATCCCCAAGGTGGAAGATGACGCCATTCTCCTCATGCAGGGCGCGGATGAAATTGCCGATCTGCGGCCCCAGTATCCGTTCCATCGGCCGTTCCTCGGGCGCCACCACATGCACTTTGACACCGCGGCCTCGAAGGGCGGCGGCAACTTCGAGGCCGATGAAGCTGGCGCCCAGGACGACGGCGCTGCGTGCGGTGCCGGCTTGCGCGATGATCTTCCGACTGTCGGCAAGCGAGCGCAGCGTGTGGACATGAGGCTGGTCGGCGCCGGGTATGGTCAGGCGAACCGGTTCGGCGCCCATCGCCAGCAACAGTCTGTCGAAGGCGACCCGCGCCCCATCGGCGAGCAAGATTTCGCTGGCGCGGACATCTATGCCGGCAACCCTGGTTCCGAGGCGCAAGTCGATGCCGTTCTTGGCATAGAAGCCCTCCTTGCGCAGCGGGATCCAGTCCTCCGGCGCCTTTCCGGCAAGATAGTCCTTCGACAGGTTAGGGCGGTCGACGGGCAGCGCCTCGTCATCGCTGATCATGACGATGGCGCCCTGAAATTGTTCGCGCCGCAGTCTTTCGGCGGCAGCAAAGCCGGCGGCGCCGCCACCGACGATGACGATCTTTTCTGGAGCCGCTCCGGCATCGCCTTCGCGTGAGACCGGCGACTGCTTCTTGCGCTTCTCGCCGACGATTATTTTGTCGCCGTGCTGTTCAACCGACCAGCAGGCGAGCGGCGATAACGCTGGAGCACGCAGGGCCTCTCCGGTGCGCAGATCAAAGCAGGCGTGATGCCAAGGGCAGCGAACGGTGTCGTAGGCGACGAGGCCGTCGACCAGCGGCCCACCGTAGTGCGAGCAGCTGGCGGCTATCGCGAAGATCTCGGATCCGCGGCGCACCAGAAGCACCGGCTCGCCATCGCGATGACCGACCAACTTTCCGCCATCGGGGAGATCGGCGAGCGCAATGCCGAAGGCGAGGTCGGGTCCGCTCGGGTCTGAATGGTTACCGGCCATCTTCTCCTCCGTCGAAGGGCAGCTGCCGGTGTCGCCCACTGCGACGCTGGGCTTGTCTACCCAACAGGCAACTCGTCTGGAATTGTCCGCCATTCTGGCTCCCAGGCAAGCGAATTTGACCTGCAGTTGCGCGCAATTTTCGCAATATGCCCCATAGGAGCAACCCGGGCACCGGCGCTGTGCCAATCGCGATTTTCCGAACCATTTTCGACTTCAAGCCGGCGGAGTTGGCCCCGCTCGCAGCTGAACGAGGCGGCGTGTCTTGCGCAGCTGGAAAGGATCAGTGAGGCAAGTAGGGCGGTGAGCGAACTGCCCGACGACTTCGATGCCGCCTTATACGCCCGCATTACCGCCGAGATCTGCAGCTTGAAAGAGGACGCGGCTCTTTGGCTTAATGGTTATCGTAATGCCGGAGTTGCGGTCTGAGGCTGCGGCAAACTATGCGACCGATGGTTCGAATCCGTTCGAGAGCGTCAAGTTTTGACTTCGCTCGGCTTTAACTCATGCATCCGCTGATCTTACTTCAGCCTTTCGATTTCTCCGGCGCTGATGCCTAAGCGGCCGCTCGTGTTGTGGAGCAAGGTAGATTTCCAACAAACGCAACCCGAGGATCAGTGCCGAATTGATGACCAAATATATGGCGGCTACCATGCAGAATACCTGGATGACAGCGAAGGTCTCGCTCATCAGATCCTTTGCTACACCGGTCAGTTCCATCACCGTGATGGTGCTGGCAAGCGACGTCGCCTTGAGCGTCACGACGATCTCGTTGCTGTAGGCCGCCAAAGCGCGTCTCACAGCTATCGGAGCGGTGACGAGAAAAAAGACCTTGATTGACGACAGTCCCAGCGCGCGGGCTGCCTCGATCGCGCCTTTGGGCACGGCGGCCAGACCGCCGCGCATCACCTCGGCCGTATATGCGCCCGAGCAAAGGCTCATGGCGATCACCGCACAGGCGAAAGGCTCCCTCAACAGGATCCAGGCTGGACTTTCGCGCAGCCATGCGAACTGGCTGAGGCCATAGTAAAGGACGAAGATCTGAACCAGCAGCGGCGTGGAGCGGAACGCTAGAACATAGGCTGATGCGATAGCCCGAAGAGACCCATGACGCGAAGCACGCGCCCAAGTGGCAATACCCGCCAGGACGAAACCAAGTGGGAGGGTTGCTGCCGCCAGTGCCAATGTGACCCAGATTGCGCCAGCCAGCTCGCTAGCAACGTGTAGTGTCGTTTCGAAATCCATGATCAGCCCCAGCGCATTCTGTTCTCGACGGCGACGAACACCCGCGAGGATACCGCGACAAGCACGAAATAGATGACAGCCGCGGCGCCGTAAAAGACGAAGGGTTGTCCGGTCGTGCGCCCGGCGAGGCCGACGACCCGCATAAGCTCGGCCACAGAGATCACGGAAAGCAGTGTCGTTTCCTTGATGGCCATGATCCAGACATTGCCCAGGCCCGGCAGGGCCTGCCGGAACATTTGCGGCATGATGACCAAATAGAGTCCCAGAAACGGACGAAGGCCGAGCGCGGCGAAAGCCTCGAACTGCCCGGCTGGAATTGTGCCGTGCGCGCCGCGGAACACTTCGGAGCTATAGGATGCCGAGACGAGCGTGACGGCCATCACGCCGACCGAAAACGCGTCTATTTCGATGTAGCCGGTGTAACCGAAACCGCGCGCGACCCACATCAGCGCCCCGTTGGTTCCGAAAAAGAGAAGGAATATGACGAGCAAGGGCGGCACTCCTCGCATCACCGTCGTATAGAGATTGGCTGCGCCCGCGATTCAGCGATTGCTTCCGAGCTTCGCCAGTGCAATCGCAAACCCAAGGGCGACACCGAGAACGTAGCCGAGGCTCGCGCAGGTTACGGTGACGCCGAGCCCGAATAGGAGCGGCCTGGACCAGCCCTGATCGCCCCAGGCCAGCATTTGAAGAATGGACGCGTCCGCAGCCATCAAAAATCATTCCCCGCAGATTTTCGGGTCGGCCTTGGTCGAGATATCGAAACCAAACCATTGCTGCGAAATCCGTGTGATTTCGCCGTCTTTCTTCAGTTGGCAAAGGGCCACGTCCCATGCTTTGCGAAGCTCCTCGGTATCCTTGCGCATCAGTCCGCCGACACCGACGCCGAGATAGTCGAACTGCTCGAAATCAAGATTGGGCGACAGGATCTCGATCGTTTCGCCTTGTGACGAACCCGTGAGAGCTATCCACGGGGAACGCCCCGCAAGCGCGGCGTCAATCCTTCCAGCCAATAGGTCGAGATTGAGGCTGTCCTGATTGTCGTAGAGGCGGACGTTGACTTCGCCCTTCAGTTCATTGTCCATGAACTTTTGACTTTGCGTGCCGGATTGGACGCCGACCGTCTTGCCTACCAGCGCATTCTTGAGCTCTGCCCAGGAGCTTTTCCCGTTCAGGCCGGAATTCTTGGCGGCCGCAAAATTGATCGGCAGGTTGCCGTAGCTCTGCGTGAAGGCAAGGCGTTTCTGCCGCTCTGGGGTGATCGATATCCCACCGACGAGGATGTCATATTTGCCCTGCTCAAGAGCGGGAATCTGTCCTTCCCAGGGTTGGGCGGTGAAGCGGCAGCTGCGCTGCATTCGCTGACACACGAGCCTTGCCAGTTCAATATCGAAACCGGTCAGCTCTCCCGCAGGCGTCATCGAGGTCCAGGGAAGATAGCCGCCATCCGTTCCGATGCGCACTTCAGGTAAGTCCTCAGCCAAGACTGGTGTCGCGCATAATGCTGCAAGCGTCAATGTTGCGACCAGTTCCGTCCATTTTGCATTCATGATTGTCCCCCTCTTTGTATTTGTGTTGGTAGGCTCAAAAGCGTTCGGGTCGGTCGTCCGTGCCGAGGTCCCAGAACAGGCCTGCCATGATTGCAAGACCCTCTGCGACAAGTGGCGTCAGCAGATGTTCGTCCGGCGCATGCTGACAGCATCCCGAATAGGAGTGCGGCACCCAGACCGTTGGAATTCCTAACAGATCTGCGAAGCAATCGTTCGGTAGAGAGCCTCCGGCATTCGGCAGAATTGTCGGCTCCACCGTCGTCGTCCTTTGAACGGACGCGGCCGCCCAGCGCATCAAGGGATGCTCGGGATCGAGGCGTGTGGCGCCCCATTCCAGTTTCGTTGCCGTTGGGACGACGGCGACATTGCCAAAGCCGTTTTCGTCGAGGTAGACGCGAATTGTCTGCATGAAGCCCGCCGGATCGGTATCGACGGTGTAACGGATCTGCAGTCGTGCAGATGCGCGGGGCGGAATGGCATTGATCGGTAAAGCCGGCGTGCCTGCCGTCATCGCCAAAACTTCGAGCGCCGTCCAGCCGAAGACGCGTTGCGATGGCGTCAATCCCGGCTCGCCCCACCAGCCGTCAAGCTCCGGGCCGCCGCTCTCGGCTTGAAGCTCTATTCGACCGAGCGCGGCCATGACGCCTTGAGGAACTTCAGTCGGAAGAATTCCTCGAACATTGATTTGACCGGTCGCCGACACCAGGCTGGAGATGGCGTTGGCGAGGATCACGGCCGGGTTGGCAAGCAGACCGCCCCAATTGCCGGAATGATGTGCGCCAGCCCTGAGATCGCAGATCAGATCGAAATCAACGGTTCCACGGGTGCCACCATCAAGTGTCGCGCGATCGCGGGCCAGGCGAGGTCCGTCCGATGAGATCAGCCAATCGGCCTTGAGCTTCGAACGATGTTCCGAACAAATCTGGTGAAGTCCGGCCGAACCGGTCTCCTCAGATGTTTCGATAAGCACCACGACGTTAAAGCCGAGGGATCCGCGCGTCGCCAGAACCGCTTCCAGAGCCAGCATCACGATTGTGTGCTGGCCCTTGTTGTCGGCGGTACCGCGACCGTAGAGGCGGTCGCCCTCGACACTCACTTCCCAGGGATCACGGCCACTCGACCATGCGCCTTCCATGCCAGCCACCACGTCCGCATGTCCGTAAACGAGCAGTGTTGGCAGATGTCCGGCTTCGTCGCGCCGCGCGATCAGCAGCGGGCCGCCTATGGGATCCGGGTTGTCCAGAATGTCGCCAGTAAAGCCGAGGCTTGCGAGATCCTGCCTGAACTCGTTTAAATAACGCACGCATTCCGGGCGCCGTGCGGGATTCTGGCTTTCCGTCGCGATTGCGACCCGGCGTGTCAGATCGGCCAGAAAGCGCCCGTTGGCCAGATAGGCGACGGCGGTGGCTATAGATTGATCCCTAGACATAATCCTGCTCATTCATTGCGTTGACAGCACGATGTCACAGGGACGAATATGCAAGCAAACCAAAAGTTCTCTCGGTTACCCTTAGCTGGATTGAGTCTCGACATGGCCCGTCATTTGCCACCGCTGCCCGCACTGCGCGCTTTCGAAGCTGCGGCGCGCCACCTGAGCTTCGCCAGGGCGGCTGGTGAGCTGAGCGTGACCCCGGGCGCAGTCAGTCATCACATGAAACAGCTCGAAGAGTGGGTCGGTGGACCGCTGTTTGAACGGCGCGCCAATGGCGTGGGGTTGACGGAGACCGGCCGGGTCTTTGCAACGCGCCTCGGTGCGATCTTCGATCAACTCACCGCCGTCGGCGCTGCGGCGCGAGTGCCCGGTGGGCTCAGCACCGTCACCGTTCGTTGCCAGTTTTCACTCGCAACGAAGTGGCTTGCACCCCGCATTGGCAAGTTTCGCAAGGCTCATCCCGACATCTCCGTGGCTGTCATGGCTCTGCCGCACCGATGGAGCGCCAGGGAGCCGGATCCGGATCTTGCAATCTATCATGGCCGTGGAACGATTCCGGGCGTCCGACAGGATACGCTGATCAATGGCAGCCTGGTTGTCGTCGGTTCGCCCGACTTGGCGGCCACCCTCCCGCCTGCGTCGACACCTGCTGACTTGTTGTCCCGGCCCCTGATCAAGGTGGATTATGCCGAACCGGGCTGGCACGATGAAGGGTGGGAAGCATGGTTTGCTGCAACTGGGTTTGGGCATCTCGAACTGCGGTCAACCTTGTCGTTCAATCTGGTGCACCTTGCGATCGATGCCTGTCTGTCGGGCGCCGGCTTCGCTCTGGTTCCAGATTTCCTGGTCGAGACCGAGCTTTGCACCGGGCGGCTGGTCGATGCCTTCGGGATATCGCTGCCGATTAGGCAGCCCTATGTCATCATGACACCCGACGCTAATCTTGCGCGACCAGAGGTTGCGATCCTAAGAAGCTGGCTCTTGGATCAAGGTATTGCGACGGCGAAACTGGGGTAACCGGTCCCGCACGGCTTTCAGTCCGAGTACTGTTTTCGCCGACCCCGTTCGAGCAAGAGACGCATGGCATTGGGCAGAACGCGCCATTCACCGCGCTTGTGGCGGATGACAGCAACGGGTCAAAGGGAGCCGTTCTCCTCGATCCCCGTGCACGGCTTGCTGCGAGGTTGTTCACGTTCTGGGCTAAGAAGATCGCATAATTTATCGACGGGAAGGGACTGTCGTGATCCTTCGATCCCCTACGCACTCAGCGCGGAAGGCTTTCACGCCACCACAATCGGGACTTTGGTCGGCGAAGCCTTGACCCGGTTGTAGAGGTCGATGACGTCCTGATTGATCATGCGCACGCAACCGGAAGATGCTTGAGTGCCAATGGTCCACCATTCCGGTGAGCCGTGCACGCGATAGCCAGTGTCGTGGCCGTCCTTGTAGATATAGTGCGCGCGGGCGCCGAGCGGGTTGTCGAGCCCGCCTGGCTGACCGCCCGTCCATTTCACCAGTTCCGGCTTGCGCGCGATCATCTCTCTGGGCGGCGTCCAGGTGGGCCACTCCTTTGTGTACTGGATCTCCGCGCGGCCGTTCCATTCGAAGCCGGCCTTGCCGATGCCGACGCCGTAACGGATCGCTTCGCCGCCTTCCTGCACCCAATAGAGATGCCGCTCGTTGAGCCGCACCACGATCGTACCCGGCGCCTCGCCGGTCGGATCGATAACAATCTGACGCCGGAATTCCGGCCTGACCTTCTGGAATGGGATTGCCGGGATCACGAAACCATTGTCGACCAGCGAGGCATACATCGTGCTATTGTCGGTGATGTTGCTGTCAACGCTGATCGGTGGGATCGGGCGGATGGACCCGGTCGGCATGTGGTCAACGCCCACAGGCGGCATACCACCAGACGGCTCGATTGGTCCCAGCGAAGGGAGTTCCAGCGTCTGCGAGCAGCCGGAAGCGCCAAGCAGGGTCATGACACCGAGGCCCGAAAGTACGGCGCGGCGGGAGACGATGTACCCGGACTCCGGTATGGGAGCGTCAGAGGATAGCTTCTGATCTTGCGGCTTACGCATGCACTTTTCACCCCAAACGAACGGTCGGCATCATACCCACCGGATGGGCACATTTTCACAATTCATGGTTAAGAAGGCGTGAAACCGGCCGCCCGGCTGCTTGCCATTTGCAAGTGCAGGGTAATTCAAGCTCGAACTAAATATGGCTCTGGTTGCCAGCGATAGGCGAGATATCACTGGCAATTCCAATGTAGTGATAATTTTGAATGGCGTGTTTCTGACGGCCCCGAATTCGTACGAGGGGATGCGACGTTTCACGTAGGAAGCTCGATGCTTCCTATGGAAGTTCGATCTCGCCGGTCACCACGTGGTCGAGGTCGGTGCCTTCCGCCGTCAGCGTCATGCGGACCTTCAGCTTTTGGCCGCCGGTTTGCCCTTCGCGCACCGTCTCCTCGATCTTGCGCTGCGAGGTGATGCCGACTTCCTTCAGGAACTTGCGGATCGACATGTTAAAGGCGTCTTCGCTCATGGCAGAACTCCACTGTGTTCAGAAGGGATTGTAAGGGAAGGGGAGTGGTCAAGGAAGCAGGACGGTGAGGCGCGGTGTGCTACAAACAGACTGCGACCGAAGAAGAGGCGCCGAGGCCCTTTGAACTTAACCGACTCTGGGAGGAGGCGTGAAACCGATCCACGTTATGCGCGGGGGGGGGGAGCTCGAAAATCGCATAATGTTTCGTGCTGAACTTGAGTTTCGCGTTGCGCTCGGAGGAGCAATTCGACTTGCTCGGAAGTTTGGTGGGGGATGGTGTCCGGCTCCACACCCGGAAGGGCGACGATCGGTTCGTAGCGGCTATTTTGCGAGCAACCTTGTAGGTTTCGTCCGGCACGCCTGTCGGGACGTAGCCAGAGACGCCGCTGAGGGCTTTGACGACGGACGACCGTGATTGCTGCCCCTGCTTGCTCTCCACCCCGAGAATCCGGCACCACTGTCACGCGGCGCCGTTACGCTCGTCTATCTCGGTAAGTTCTCTGTATGCACTGATGCAAGGAGATCCGGGCGTCCCGCGTCTCCCAGACATCACGGAGGCTGATACTCGTCCACCACTTCGGCGCGACCCTCGTTCGACGGATATGCATGCGAACCACGGGTCTTCGGTTCCGATCCCATCAAGGCAACGGATGCACAGTTCAACTCCCAAGGTCGGTGTCTCTTTGGCCCAGAGCTCAGCTCAGAGCTGGTATCGTCCAGGAAGCGGAGCGGATGCTATCCACGAGAGTGCAGGTCTCCCTCACGACCGAACCGGTATCGGGAAGGCCGAAAGCGCCTCCTTGATGCGGCTGTAATACGCCTGTCACGCTGAGTTTCTATCGCAAGAAGGGTAACCACCGCTCAAGAGAGGCTCTCCCATGCGTAAACTTCTCCTCGCCCTGGCATCGGCAACGATCCTTTCCAGCGCAGCACAGGCCGCGACTGTTTATCCCATCGATCGCGCGACGATTCTCGTCGGCTCGCCGTTCGACTTCAAGGTAGAGTTCGATTCCGTCGTGAAGCCGGAAGACGTGAAGGTCACCGTCAACGGCCAGGACTACGAAACCGTTTTCGGCAAGAAGGCCGAATTCGTCGTCGAGGAAAAGGGCGCGGAAGACAAGGTACTCGGTTCCGCCCTCGTCCTGCGCGGCCTGACGATCGGCACGGCCGGCGCCTACAAGGTTGAGGCTTCAGCCGGCAGCGAAACGCAGTCGGTGGGCTGGGATGTCTACGGCACCGTCGCCGAGCCGAAGGCGAAAAACGTCATCTTCCTGATCGCCGACGGCCTCTCCGTCGCCCACCGCACGGGCGCGCGCATCATGTCGAAGGGTATGACGGGCGGCAAGGCGAATGGCCGCCTCGCCATGGACGACATCCCGCCGGTCGCCTTCATCGGCACGTCCTCGACGCATTCGATCGCAACGGACAGCGCCAATACCATGTCGGCCTACATGACCGGCCACAAGTCGCGCGTCAACGCGCTCGGCGTCTATGCCGACCGCACGCGGGCAAGCCTCGACGACCCGAAGATCGAGACGATTGCCGAGGCACTGCGCCGTACCACCAAAAAGTCCGTCGGTATCGTGACGACCGCCGAAGTTGAGGACGCCACGCCGGCAGCCGTCGTCTCGCACACCCGCAAGCGCGGCGACAAGGCGGAGATTGTCGGCATGCTGTTCGATGTCAAGCCGGACGTGCTTCTCGGCGGCGGCTCCGCCTATTTCCTCGGCAAGGACGTACCGGGCTCCAAGCGCAAGGACGACAAGGACTACATCGCGGAATTCAAGAACGCCGGCTACGCGCTCGCGACCGACAAGACGGAACTGGCCGCTGCCACCGGCTCCAACCAGGACAAGCTGCTTGGTCTCTTCCACACCGGCAACATGGACGTGACGCTCGACCGTGAATTCCTCAAGAAGGGCACCGTCGAGAAATTCCCGAACCAGCCCGGTCTTGTCGAGATGACCAAGGTCGCGCTCGACAAGCTCTCCAAGAACCCGGAAGGCTTCTTCCTGATGGTCGAAGCCGCTTCGGTCGACAAGATGAGCCATCCGCTCGACTGGGACCGCGCACTCGTCGAAACGATCGAGTTCGACAAGGCCGTGGGCGTGGCCCGCGAATTCGCTGCTGCCAATCCCGACACGATGATCGTCGTCACCGGTGACCACACCCACGGCGTCGCCATCATCGGCACCGTCGACGACGAGAAGCCGGGCGAGGACATGCGCGCGAAGGTCGGCACCTATGACGACGCCGGCTTCCCGAACTACGAGGACAAGGACGGCGACGGTTATCCGGATCGCATCGACGTCACGCGTCGTCTCTTCCTGGCCGCCAACAACGGTCCGGATCACTACGAAACCTTCCGTCCGAAGCTGGATGGTCCGTTCGTTCCGGCCGTGCAAAACGAGGCGAAGGAATATGTCGCCAACGAAGCCTATAAGGACGTTCCCGGCGCCGTCTTCGTCCAGGGCAACATCCCGAAGGATGGCGACAGCGGCGTTCATGCTGTCGACGACGTCGTGCTTCAGGCGGCCGGTCCTGGTTCGGAAGGCTTCCGCGGTTACATGGAACAGAGCGACGTCTACCGCGTGCTTGCCGACGCCTTCGCCCTCGGCACCGCGAAGGACTAAGGGCTTACATCCCTTTGACGGACAGGCGGTCCCGCGCCGCCTGTCCGCATGATTGCGAATGAAGAGGGAAAGCACGGCCATGACCGAAGAAACCCGTAGGTTTTTCAACAGACGGCGGGTGCTCGGCGCGCTCGCGGCCCTGCCCATCCTGTCCCTCTCCCGCCCGGCGCTGGCGGCGGAGACGCTTGGCTTCGGCGAGCTCTACAAGAGCTTTGGCGTGCTGGGCCTCGAGTTTTCCGACAAGGTGAAGCGGCTGAATGGCCAGGACGTCACCGTAAAAGGCTTCATGGCGCCGCCTTTAAAGGCCGAAGCGAATTTCTTCGTGCTCACCGAAATTCCGATGTCGCTCTGCCCCTTCTGCTCTTCCGACGCGGACTGGCCGGACAATATCGTTGTCGTCTATCTCGCCCGCAAGCAGACCTTCGTGCCATTCAACGCACCGATCGAGGCGCAGGGCGTACTGGAATATGGTTCATGGATCGATCCGGAAACCGGATTCGTCAGCCAGCTTCGCCTGCGCGAAGCCGCATTCAATACGGTCTGACGATGCTGGCGCTCGCTATTTCCGGCCTCACGATGCGGTTTCCCGGCCTCGACGCGCCGGTGCTCGCCATCGACCGGCTCCACATTCCGGCCGGTGGTCGGCTTGCAGTCACCGGCGCTTCGGGCTCCGGCAAAAGCACGCTGGTCAACGCCATCACGGGGCTTGAAATCGCAACCAGCGGTTCCGTTTCCTGGGGTGGGACGGACATCGCCCGCCTTTCGGCCGGACGCCGCGATGCCTTCCGCGCAGCGCATATCGGCCTCGTCATGCAGGATTTTCATCTTTTCCCCGGCCTTTCGGCCTTCGAGAATGTCGTGCTGCCGGTCCGGCTCTCCCGCCGCCTGACGCCGGTCGAGCGCGAGCGGGCGCTGCATCTTCTCGAAACCACCGGCATCGCTCGCCCGAACCAACCCATCGAGACCCTGTCGCGCGGCGAAATGCAGCGCATCGCGGTGGCACGGGCACTGTTGTCAAAACCTGGCGTGATCGTCGCTGACGAGCCGACCGCCAGCCTCGACCGACGCACAGGCAACGAGGTGGCCGAGCTGATCGTCCGGCTCGCCCGCGAGCAGGGCGCCACACTCGTCGTCGTCACCCACGATCCGGCCCTGGTGGATAGGCTTGACCGTCGGATCGGCCTCGACGGCGGCCGCATCGTCGAAGACAGCGCGGAGGCGCGCGCTGCGTGATCCGTTTCATCCTTGCCGATCTTCGCCGGTTCAAGGGTGGTGCGCTTGCCGTCATCGTGCTGATAGCGCTCTCCGTCGCGCTCAGCGTCACCGTTACCTTGCAGGAGCGCGCCGTCAGGCTCGGCAGCGCCCGGGCGGCGGAAAATTTCGATCTGCTGGTCGGCGCCGCCGGCAGCGAAACCCAGCTTACCCTCTCGGCCGTCTTCCTCCAGCCCTCGCCGCTGCCGCTGATGTCCGGCAGCGTGCTGGCCAAACTCTCCGAGGACCCGCGCGTCGATTTCGCCGCCCCGGTTGGCTTCGGCGATTCCGCCGATGGTTATCCGGTGGTCGGCACAACCGTCCAATTCGTATCGGCTCTCTCGCCAACGCTCGCTGAGGGTGCGATCTTCGCTCGCCTCGGCGATGCGGTGATCGGCTCGGACGTGCCGAAGCGGTTGGGCGCACAGATCAAGCCGATGCATGGTGCAGCCGACGAAGGCGGTCATGCCCACACCGAGCTCGTCTACGAGGTCACCGGCCGCATGGCCCCGACCGGCACCGCCTGGGACCGGGCGATCCTCGTGCCGATCCGCGCTGTCTGGCAACTGCACGGTATGGCTGGGGACGGCGGACACGCCCATGACCACGTGACCGAAGGTACCGCGGCGACCGATCATCATCATGCCGGCGAAGCATCCGAACGCTCGGCCGCAGACGAGCGCGACCGCGAAACGCATGTCGAGGGCGATGCGGCGCTCGACGAGCATTTCGATACCGATACGCCCCGCATTCCCGCCGTTCTCGTCAAGCCGAAGACGGTCGCCGATGCCTATCGCCTGCGCCAGGAATATCGCGGTGAGACCACGCTCGCCGTCTTCCCCGCCGAAGTGCTGACCCGTCTCTACGCCACGCTCGGTGATGTGCGCAGCCTGCTGCTGGCGATCGCCATCGGCACGCAAGTCATCGTCATCGCCGCCATCCTTCTGGTCACGATCATGCATGTCGGCGCCCGCCAGCGGCAGATCGGCGCTCTCAGGGCCTTCGGCGCGCCAGGACGCGCGGTCGTCGCCATCGTCTGGGGCGAACTCTTCCTGCTCTTCTTCGCCGGTTTCGGGCTCGGCATTCTCATCGGCTATGGCGCGGCGCAATTGATCTCGGCCACCGTCACCGCCACGACGGCCATCCGCATGCCCGTGGAGTTCGCCCGCGAGGATGTTTCGCTGGCCGCCTGGTTCGGGGTTCTGGCTGTGCTGGTATCGATCGTGCCGGCGCTCTCGGCCCTGCGTCTCAGCCCGGCAACGGCGCTGAGGGCCTGACGCCGCCTCGTAATCATTGCCGCGTTCGAACTACCAGTGCTGCCGTTTGCCACCCTGAGCAGCGATGCGGCGCAGGGGTATTTCGCCGACGGCCTCGCGGAAGACCTCATCACCGATTTTCCAAAGTTCAAGGCCTCCTGGTGATCGCCCGTCATTCGAGTTTTGCCTATCGCGCGCTGGATTTGCGCGATCGCCAACGTCCGCTATCTGGGGCTTTCCGCCGCAAGCCCAGAAACTGCGAAGTTGAAACCGTTGACTACGACAAGTCCGCACATTGGATGACTCGCGTTTTCCTCGCCTTGAGCGTTAACTGTGTTGTTCTGGCGGAGGAGACAAATCATGGCCATTTATCTCACGCGCTTCAGCTACACGCCCGAAACGTGGGCGCGAATGATCGAAAACCCCGAGGATCGCCGAGAGGCGGCGCGCACTTACATTGAATCCGTTGGCGGAAAGCTCCATGGGTTCTGGTACGCCTTTGGCGAGCATGATGGTTGGAATCTGTGGGAGGCGCCTGATAATATATCGATGGCGGCAGTCGCCCTTTCTATTGGCGCAGGAGGCGCGCTCAGTTCTATTGAGACCACTGTTCTGCTCAGCGTCGACGATACGATCGAAGCCTTGGAAAAGGCAAAGTCAATTCGGTATCGTCCACCGGCAGCGTAGGCGGCGACCCACTGCTTGCCATCATGTTGAGATGCGTGCTTCGTGCGTATCTCCGTCGCCGGCGCAAGCTGTCTTTGAATAACGCTGGAGGCAAGAAGAGTCGAGAATGGGTCGACAGTGGCCGCTGATCGCAAATTATCCGATGTTCATGCACGAAGTTGACTCGTAGACGAGCGATGACCCCGTTATGTACTTCTAGCATCGCATAATGTATCGACCGGAACTGGTCACCAATTGCCTGTCTGCGCCGGTCAGCCGATCGGGCGATAAAACCAAGCCAACAACAGGCTATAGCGGCCGGTAGATTTACTCGGCCCGTGGCTCGCGTTGGCAGAGATAATTTGCAGGGTTACCAGCCACTTGCCTTGCCAATCCCGATGACCGCCCGGTGGCGAGGAAAGTAGTTGCAAGCGGGGTCGCCTCAGATGCATCCGCGGGAGCGACGTCCAGGCCATGCGCCGCTCGGTTCATGGCGGTGGCGTCACTAAATGGGGTTGGATCATTCGGAACACCGAACGCGCAAGCTATTCTCCATTCGGAAATCCGAACATTGCCCAACGGCTCGGCAAACCGCAACGTTTGACTTCAATGACTTAGCGGCACGGCTCGGGCCCGCTCGAATTGGCACGCCTGTTGCTCTCTTCAGGTGACACTCGCTCGGCAGCGGGTGGATGGAGAGGAGTAAAACGCCCGATGACTGTTGCCTTGAGCCGTACAGAGCATGATCTGCTCGGGGACCGTGAGGTCCCCACGGACGCCTATTACGGCGTTCACACGCTGCGCGCCGTCGAAAACTTTGCGGTGACCGGCATTCCGATTTCACACTATCCGGATCTGATCCGCGCGCTCGCGCAGATCAAGATGGCGGCGGCGCGGGCGAACATGGAGCTGGGACAGCTCGATGCCGAGAGGGCCGAGGCGATTGTTGCCGCCTGCCACGAAATCGAGGCCGGCGCGCTCAACGATCAGTTCGTGGTGGACGTGATCCAGGGAGGAGCCGGTACGTCCACCAACATGAATGCCAACGAGGTCATCGCCAATCGGGCGCTTGAGCTCCTGGGCCACGCCCGCGGCGACTACCGGCGCCTGCACCCGAACGAACATGTCAACCTCGGCCAGTCAACCAATGACGTCTATCCGACGGCGCTGAAGCTTGCGACCTACAGCGGGATCTTCCGCCTGATCGATGCAATGGCCTATCTCCGCGCAGCCTTCGAACGCAAGGCAGACGAATTCCACGACATCCTCAAGATGGGGCGGACCCAACTGCAGGATGCAGTGCCGATGACGTTGGGGCAGGAGTTCTCCACCTACGCGGTGATGCTTGGCGAGGACGAGCAGCGGCTGCGCGAAGCCGCACTACTGATCCGCGAGATCAATCTCGGCGCGACTGCCATCGGCACGGGCATCACCGCCCATCCCGATTATGCGGCTCTGGTTTGCCAGTTGCTCGCGGAGGATAGCGGCGTGCCCGTGATCACTGCGCCCAATCTCATCGAAGCCACACAGGATTGCGGTAGCTTCGTCCAGCTGTCGGGCGTCTTGAAGCGCGTGGCGGTCAAGCTTTCCAAAGTCTGCAACGATCTTCGCCTGCTTTCCAGCGGACCGCGGGCGGGCTTCGGGGAGATCAACCTGCCGCCGCGCCAGGCTGGCTCCTCAATCATGCCCGGCAAGGTCAATCCGGTGATCCCTGAACTCGTCAACCAGATCGCCTACGAGGTGATCGGCAACGACCTGACGGTGACCTTTGCGGCCGAGGCGGGCCAATTGCAGCTCAACGCCTTCGAGCCGATCATCGCCCACAGCCTGTTCAAGAGCATCGGCCACCTCAGCCGGGGATGCCTGATCCTCGCCGACAAGTGCGTCGACGGCATCACCGCGAACCGCGAGCGCCTGGAGGCGAGCGTGCTGGGTTCGATCGGCATCGTCACCGCGCTCAACCCCATCATCGGCTACGCCAATGCGACCGAAGTCGCGGCGGAGGCGCACCGAACCGGAAAGGGTGTCGCCGAACTCGTGGAGGCGCGCGGGCTGATGACCGCCGAAGCGCTCGCCGAAGTCCTGCGCCCCGAGGCGCTGACCCAGCCGCGCCCGATCACGGCGCGCAGCTGAACCACCCATCTGTTGACTGAAAAACCGCCCGGATGGACCGGGCGGGGGAGGAAGGAGATTATCATGAAGATAAACAAGCAGACGACCTGGATCGTCATCGCAATGATCCTGGGGGTTGTCGTCGGCTACGGCTGCAACGTGCTCTCGGGCAGCCCGGCCGTGGCGAAGGATATCGCCGGCTATTTCGCGATGGTGACCGACATTTTCCTGCGGCTGATCAAGATGATCATAGCGCCGCTTATTTTCACGACCCTCGTCGCCGGCATGGCTGGCATGGGCGATGCCCGGACCGTCGGCCGTATCGGCGGCAAGGCGCTCGGCTGGTTCCTGATGGCGTCGCTCGCATCGCTGGCAATCGGCCTCGTCTTCGCCAATCTTTTCCAGCCCGGCGCCAATGTTGGCGTGCCGTTGCCCGATGTCTCGGCCTCTGCTGACCTGAAGACCTCCTCGCTCAATCTCAAGGACTTCATCACCCACGTCTTCCCCCGCAACATCTTCGAGGCGATGGCGAATAACGAGATCCTCCAGATTCTCGTCTTCTCGGTATTCTTCGGTCTCGCCCTCGGCAGCTTGAAGGACACGAAGGCTCGAGCCCTGATCGAGGTCATCGAAGGCGCCGTCCCGGTCATGCTGAAGGTGACGGATTATGTGATGCGTTTCGCACCGGTCGGCGTCTTTGCTGCCGTCGCCAACGTCGTCACCGTCCAGGGTCTCGGCATCCTGATGGTCTACGGCAAGTTCGTCGGCAGCTTCTACGCAACGCTCGTCGTGCTTTGGGCCGTGCTAGTCGGCGCAGGATTCCTGGTGCTCGGCGCGAACGTGTTCCGACTGGTCAGGGAAGTGCGCCAGCCGATGCTTGTCGGTTTTTCCACCGCTTCCAGCGAAGCGGCCTACCCGCGCGTCATGGAGAAGCTGGAAGACTTCGGCGTGAAGGAGCGTGTCATCGGCTTCGTCCTGCCGCTCGGCTATTCGTTCAACCTCGACGGCTCGATGATCTATACAGCCTTTGCCGCTCTTTTCATCTCGCAGGCCTACGGCCTGCCGCTCACAATGGAACAGCAGATCGTCATGCTGCTGGTCCTCATGGTTTCGAGCAAGGGCATCGCCGGTGTGCCGCGCTCCGCGCTGGTCGTTGTCGCCGCCGTTCTGCCGATGTTCAACCTGCCGGAGGCGGGCGTGCTGTTGATTATGGGTATCGACCATTTCCTCGACATGGGGCGCACCGCCACCAACGTGCTCGGAAATGCGATTGCCACCACAGTTGTCGCCAAGTGGGAAAACGCGCTCGACATTCCTGACGAAACGGAAGAGCGCACACGCGGAAGACTGGCCGCAGCCGAATAGCAGGACGCCCAAGGACAGTCTGCCCGCTTTCCCTTGAGAAGGCGGGCAGTTTCCCGCACGCTCGCTCGGTCTCATCGGATGTGGTAGGGAGCCGGATCAACAACAACACCGTTGCGGCGTGTGCATCCGCTTCCATTCGTTCCCATGTCGATCGCCTCTTTCATTCGCAAATACGGTTTGCTGCTGCCCGGCCTCGTCGCTATTGCGCTTGCCGCCGGCATTGCCGGCTTTCGCGTCAGCGAGAACCTGGGGCTCGCTGAGTTGCAAAGAACGGGAACCCAACGCCTCGAAGTCTACGCCACCAGCCTGAACAGGCAGATCGACAAATACGCCTACTTCCCTGCGACGCTTGGACTGGAGCGGGACGTAATCGACCTGGTCGCGCGCGGAAAACCGCTCACCGACACCGTCAACCGCTACCTCGAACAGCTCAACCACCGGGCGGGCACGCTGTCTATCTATCTGCTCGACCGGCAAGGACATGTGGTTGCTACCAGCAACTGGAACCGACCTGACAGCTTTATCGGAGAGGACCTGTCCTACCGCTCCTACTTCACAGATGGCATGCGGGGCCGGCCCGGCCGGCTCTTCGGCATCGGTATCACCCGCGGCGAGCCGGGCTACTATCTCTCTTCGCCGTTGCTCGCGAATGGCGAGGTTGTAGGCGTTGCCGTGGTCAAGGTCAGTCTTGAACAATTGGAGCAGTCCTGGGCGACCGTCGAAGTGCCCGTCATCGTCACTGATCAGAACGGTGTCGTCATCCTCGCGTCAGTGTCATCCTGGAAATTCACGACGCTGCGCCCGTTGCCGGATCAAGAAAGGCGGCGGCTGGAGCGCAGCCTGCAATATAACGCCCGCCCGCTTCCCTCGCTCGGCCTGACGCGTGAGGAGGCTTTCGATGAAAATGCTGTCCTCGTGCGGCTTGCTCTGCCGTCGGACGTCGACGGCGGCTCCAAGTTGTCCGGCAATTTTCTGGCGCAGACTGCTCCCATGGGCGACACTGGCTGGTCGCTGACCGTGCTCTCGCCCGCCGGCGAGGTCAGGGCTATCGCCTGGACACGCGCCGCGCTGGCGGCGATCGCCAGTGCCTTCGTCGGCATCTTGCTGGTGCTGCTCGACCAGCGGCGGCGGCATCTGCGCGACCGGCTGCGGGCGCGAGAGGCGTTGCAGCGCGCCCATGACGAACTCGAACGCAAGGTGGAGGAGCGGACACGGACGCTACGCGCGGCGCAGGACGAGCTCGTCCATGCTGCCAAGCTGGCAACGATCGGTCAGATTTCCGCAGGCCTTGCCCATGAATTAAATCAGCCTCTGGCAGCGCTACGCACGCTTTCCGGCAATGCGGTCAAATTCCTCCGTCGCGGCGACATCGCGACCGCCGAAAGCAATCTGGACCGCATCGGCAGCATCGTCGATGGCATGGGCACGCTCACCAACCAGCTCAAGTCCTTCGCCCGCAAATCCTCCGGCATGCCGGGCCCGGTCGATGTCCGACGCGCCGTCGACAACGCGCTGTTCCTGCTCGCCCAGCGCCTGCGCCGCGCAAACGTGACCATAACCACCGAGATTGGGGCGGAAATGACGGCGCTCTGCGACGCCAACCGCCTGGAGCAGGTCATGGTCAACCTGATTGCCAATGCGCTGGATGCGATCGAGGGCATTGCGGCACCCATGTTGCGCATTCGCGGCCGGCGCGAGGCGACGCGCGTGATCGTGGAGGTCCATGACAATGGGCCGGGTCTGCCGGAAGACGTGCGCGAGCACCTCTTTGAGCCATTCTTCACGACCAAGGAAAGCAACAGGGGATTGGGGCTCGGCTTGGCCATTTCATTGGAAATCGTGCACCATTTCAGTGGAACGCTGTCGGGGGCGAACCATCCCGAGGGCGGCGCGGTTTTCACCGTCGCTCTTCCCGCAGCCGATATCGGAGAAACGCCATGGGCGACCACCTCAAGGTCCTGATCGTCGAGGACGAACCGAACGTCCGGCTCGGCTGTCAGCAGACGCTCGAGCTCGAAGGCATGGCGGTCTTGGCGGTCGAAAGTGCCGAAAAGGCACGGCAGCTCGTTGCTGCGGATTTTCCGGGTGTCGTCGTCACCGACATCCGCCTGCCGGGCGATGACGGCATGGCTCTCATGCATGACCTCCTACGGCAGGATCGCGACCTGCCGGTGGTCCTGATGACTGGCCATGGCGATGTTTCTCTGGCGGTCCAGGCGATGAAGGACGGAGCGCACGACTTCATCGAGAAGCCGTTCTCGCCCGACTATTTCGTTGAGATTGTGCGGCGGGCGCTGGAAAAACGCACGCTGACGCTGGAGGTGCGCGAATTGCGCGCGCGACTTGAGAACAGGCAATCGACCGCCAGCCGCATCATCGGAGATTCTGCTGCCATCGAGCGCGTACGCCATCTCATCGGCGAGCTTGGAAATAGCGCAGCCGACGTGCTGATTCAGGGCGAGACCGGGACCGGAAAGGAGCTCGTCGCGCGCTGCCTGCATGATGCGAGCCCAAGGCGTAGCGGCAATTTCGTCGCCATCAATTGCGGCGGCGTGCCTGAGAACCTGTTCGACAGCGAAATCTTCGGCCATGAGCCTGGAGCCTTCACCGGCGCCGCCAAGCGCCGGATCGGCAAGATCGAGCACGCCAATGGCGGCACGCTGTTTCTCGACGAGATAGAAAGCATGCCGATGGCCATGCAGGTCAAGCTGCTCCGGGTGCTGCAGGAACGCACGCTCGAGCGTCTCGGGTCAAACACCCCGATCCTCGTCGACTGCCGTGTCATCGCTGCGACCAAAGTCGATCTGGCGGTACTTGCCGAAAAAGGCGAATTCCGCGCTGATCTCTATTATCGCCTGAACGTCGCGACACTGCCCTTGCCGCCCTTGCGCGAAAGGCGCGAGGACATCGGTCTCCTGTTCGAGCATTTTGCTCTGCAGGCTGCATCACGCCACGAGCGCCCCGTGCTCGCGCCTGACGCCGAACGCACGCGATGTCTGCTCGCTTACAACTGGCCCGGCAACGTGCGCGAGTTGCGCAATGTCGCCGAGCGCTGCGTGCTGGGGATCGCAGCCGGCTTCCCGCCTTTTGGTGGGGCGACAGGCACCGCCCCTCGGCCGCTGGCGCGAACCGTCGAAGCCTTCGAGCGTGCCCTTATCGCCGAAGCCCTCGGCCGCAACGGCAACAGCCTGGCCCGCGTCAGCGAGGAATTGCTAGTGCCGAAGGCGACCCTGCATGACAAGATCCGTAAGTATGGCTTGTCGTGATGCTGGTCCATCCGCGTTGGGTTGCGGTGTGGTTATATCCTTAAGATCGAATGTTGCTCAATCGCTTTCGCCGGGGACGAGAGCCATGGGCCAGAGAAATCGCTCAGACCTCGCCGGGTAGTAATCTGCAAAGGCTGGCATCGTTGCAAGCAGGGACTCGGCAAGCGCAATCCCGAGGTCGCGCAGCGACAGACTGAAGGATGTCAGACGGGGCGACAGGAATTGCGAATGCGGGCTTTGGCGTCCGATGATCGCCATGTCTCGCCCGGGCTTTATCCCGGCTTCGACAAGCCCCCGATAAAGGCCGACAGTGATTGCTTCGTTGATGAGCACGATTGCCGTTGGCCGGTCCTCAAGCGCGCTCAGTTCGCGGGCGATCTGGTATCCTCCCGCCTCGTTCGGGGTTGAACGAAAAACGTGACGCTCGTCGAGGTGAAGCCCGTGTCGGGCGAGGGTCGCCCGGCACTGATCCGCGAAAACGTAGCCGAGATTCATGTCGTCGTGAGGTCGTGTAACGGCGATGTGCTTGTGGCCGCGGGAGACGAGCCGATCGATGGACGCCTCGGCCATGCCCTCGAAATCGAGATCAATCCAGGGCTGACCGACATCCGTCAAGCTTCGTCCAAGCGTGATGAACGGGATCTTGCGTTTGGCCAACAGTTCGAAACGAGCGTCGTGGCGCCGGGTCGCCGAAAGAATGATGCCGTCGGCAAACCCACGCGCAACCACGCGTTTCAAATAGTCGTTGGGATCCTCCTCGGAGGAGCAGAGCAGGGCAACAAGATCGAGCTTGTGACGGGCAAAGACGGTCTGAACACCGTCGAAGACGCTCATGAAGAAGGTGTCACCCTGACCGGTAATTTCGGAGCCGGTCTGCATCATGAAGCCGATGACGCCGGTCGCGCCCTTCCTGAGCGCACGGCCTGATTGATTGGCGACATAACCAAGGGATTCTGCTGCTTCAAGAACCCTTTTTCTGGTTTCCTCGTTGACGTCGGGCTTGCCGTTCAGCGCGCGCGATACCGTGCCGATAGAAATATCGAGGTGTTCGGCAAGTTCGCGAATCCCCTTCATTTTTCCGCGTTCCTTCCCAGACCCGCGATTGGTCATTTTCTCACCTCTTGACATAAAAACCCGTTGCCGCATAGTATCGTAAACGTTTACGGAAGCCAATTGAGGAGTTGCCGCTTCCGTTTCTTGGAGGAAATCACGTGAGACACAGGGCCGTTTTGTGCGGGTGCGGAGCTATGGCCAAAGGGTGGCTAAGAGCTCTGACGCAGAGCAAAGTTCTTCGAGAGAAGGTAGAGATTGTCGGCCTTGTGGATCTTAATCAGGCGACCGCAGGCGCGCTCGCCGCAGAATTCCACCTTGGCCACATCCTGATCGGTACGGACCTGACGGAGGTTCTTCGCGGAAGCCGGGCGGACCTGCTCTTCGACATCGTCGTTCCTGCGGCGCGGCGCGCGGTGGTCGCTGCCGGTCTTGCGCATGGTTGCCACGTTTTGAGCGAGAAGCCGATGGCCGCCACGCTCGATGAGGCGCGCGAATTGCGCCGGCTTGCGACCGCGGCCTCGCGCGTTCACGCCATCGTGCAGAACCGCCGCTTCATCGGTGGTGTCCGTCGCATCCGTCGCCTCATCCAGTCCGGCGCCTTGGGCGAGCTGACGGCGTTGCATTGCGACTTCTTCCTCGGTCCGCATTTCGGGGGATTTCGCGAGCAGATGGACAATGTCCTGCTTCTGGACATGGCCATTCACACCTTCGACGCAGCGCGCTTCATGTCCGGCAAGGAACCGCTCGCGGTCTATTGCCACGAATACAATCCTGAGGGTTCCTGGTATCGCCATGGCGCCGCCGCCAATGCGATCTTCGAGTTTTCCGACAACGTTGCCTTCACCTATCGCGGTTCCTGGTGTGCTGAAGGCGCGAACACGAGCTGGGAAAGCGCGTGGCGCATAACAGGTTCGAAGGGCACGTTGCTTTGGGATGGCGGCGAGCGCTTTGAGGCCAATGTCGTCACAGGCAGCGAAGGTTTCCTGCGTGCCGTAGAGGCGATCGCAGTGCCTGAGGCCGAAGACAGTGCCGACACCAACGGCCACACGAGCGTCATCGAGCGTTTCATCCGCGCGATCGATGCGGGAACCGTGCCGGAAACCGACGGCAGCGACAACATCAAGAGCCTTGCCATGGTCTTCGGCGCGATCGACAGCGCGCGCGAGGGCAAACGCGTTACCATTGCAGCCTAGGGAGCCCATTTTGACCAACCCCAGCAAATCCATTCGCATCGGCACGATGATCTCGGCCACCAAGGGCGGCGCCGACAGGCGCATCGGCCAGATCGCCGACATGGGCTTTGAGAGTTTCGAGCCCTTCTTCTGGCAGACGACCAACGGCCAGGATCTTGCCGAACTTGGCAAACGTTGCGTGGCGGCAATCGGCGACCGCGACATCACCATGTCTACCCTTGGCATGTTCGGCAATCCGCTGGAGACGACAGAGATTGACGAACAGACCCTCCAGGGCTGGCGAGACTGCATCGACAACGCCCACCACTTCGGCGCCACCTGCGTCGCCGGTTTCACCGGCCGTCTTCGCGGCAAGCCGCTGACCGACAGTCTGCCGCGCTACCGGAAAATCTGGTCAGAGCTATCAAAGCGCGCAGGCGACAGGGGCGTGAAGATCGCCTTTGAAAACTGCGCCATGGACGGCAACTGGCAGAGCGGTGACTGGAACATCGCGCACAATCCGGACGCCTGGGAGCTGATCTTCAATGAGACGCCGGACGATCATATCGGGCTCGAATGGGAACCATGCCATCAGATGGTCTATCTGATCGATCCGCTGCCGCAGATCCGCAAATGGGCAAAGAAGATCTTTCACGTGCATGGCAAGGACGCCACGATCCGTTGGGACGTCATCCGCGAACACGGGATCTTCGGCAAGGAGAAATTCGTCTTCATGCGCACGCCCGGCTTCGGCGACACCAATTGGACCGACGTGATTTCCGAACTTCGGCTGGCCGGCTGGTCCGGCTCGATCGATATCGAAGGCTGGCATGACCCGGTCTATCGCGACGAACTGGAGATGACCGGCCAGGTCCATGGCCTGAATTACCTTAAGACCTGCCGGGGTGGCGACTTCGTCATCGACCCGGCCTGAGACGTGCATGTCGGCCGGCACGGAGGATGCCGGCATCGGGATAACCAAAGGAGGAGAAAATGGCTATCCGCGGATCCGCAATCCTGGGCGCTCTCGCCCTTGCAGGTGTCTCTCTGTTTGGACTTTCAGCCAAGGCGGAAGATGTCACGATCAACGTCTGGTCGCTCGATCGCGACATCCAGCCCGCACCGAACCTGATATCGGACTTCAACAAGCTGAACACGGGCATCAAGGTCGAATATCGCCAGATCCAGTTCGACGATGTCGTCAGTGAGGCGATGCGTGCCTATTCGACCGGGCAGGCACCCGATATCATCGCCATCGACAATCCGGAACATGCGCTCTTTTCGTCACGCGGCGCCTTCCTCGATCTAACCGACATGATCGCAAAGTCGACCGCGGTGAAGCCCTCGAACTATTTTCCGGGACCTCTTGCCTCCACCATGTGGGACGGCAAGAACTATGGCCTTCCCAAAGCGACGAACACGATTGCGCTCTACTACAACAAGGACATGTTCAAGGCGAAGGGGCTCGATCCGAGCAAGCCGCCGCAGACCTGGGATGAACTGGTCGATGCGGCTCGCAAGCTGACGGATCCTTCGGCGAACGTCTACGGGCTCGCCTTCTCGGCCAAGGCCAATGAAGAGGGGACATTCCAGTTCCTGCCCTGGGTCCAGATGGCCGGCGGCAGCTACGAGCACATCAACTCGGAAGGTGCCGTCAAGGCGCTCGACATCTGGAAAACCATCATAACCGAGAAACTGGCCTCGCCGGATACGTTGACCCGCGGACAGTGGGATTCGACCGGCACCTTTAACTCCGGCAATGCTGCCATGGCGATCTCCGGTCCGTGGGAGCTCGACCGAATGGTGAGCGAAGCGAAGTTCGACTGGGGTGTGGCGCTGCTGCCGGTGCCCGAGGCCAGTGCGGAGCGTTCGTCGGCCATGGGCGATTTCAACTGGGCGATCTTCTCCAACACGCAGCACCCCGCCGAGGCGTTCAAGGTGCTCGAATACTTCGCCTCCCAGGACGTCCGCATGTTCAAGGACTTCGGACAGCTGCCCGCTCGATCCGATATTGCCATCCCTGAGACTGGTGTGCCGCTGAAGGACGCGGCCCTCAAGGTCTTCATCGAGCAGCTCAAATTCGCAAAGCCCCGTGGACCCCATCCGGAATGGCCGAAGATCTCCAAGGCCATCCAGGACGCAATCCAGGCGGCCTTGACCGGGCAGATGACGTCGAAAGATGCCCTCGACCAGGCGGCTGAAAAGATAAAGGCAGTCCTTGGCTAAAGCCTCTGGCAAGGCGGCCTGCAGGCTTCCGGACGGACCGGAACAGCCGGCCGCCTTTCACAAGCGCTTAATCCGCTTGAGGCGCTCGGGCGGAAAAACCGCAAAACCATGCCGGCGAGGCCGGCGTGCTTCTGGTCGTTCTAGTTTGCAGGCCGGGTTGTGCGAGCGGTATATGCTGGCGCCTTGGCGGCGGAGGAGCTCATGAAACGCTTTCTATCCAGCATGATCGATGGTCGCGGCTTCGATATCGGCCTTGTCGGCCTGCCGCTCGCGTTCCTGCTCACGCTCTCCGGTCTTCCGCTACTCTACAATATCGCCATGAGCCTCCAGGAGGTCGACATGTTCAGCCTCGGGAGCTTCTGGCGCCCTTTCGTCGGCCTCAAGAACTACCGTAATCTGTTCGCTCAGCCGGAAACGTGGCCGATCCTGGTCAATACCGCGACCTTCGTCGTCGCCTCGATCGCGGGTCAGTTTCTTGTAGGTTTTGGCCTGGCATTGTTCTTCTGGACGAATTTTCCGGGCGCCTCGTGGCTGCGGGGTCTGTTCCTAGTGTCCTGGGTGATGCCCGGTCTTGTGGTCGGTGCGATCTGGAACTGGATCCTCTCGGGCGACTTTGGCGTGCTCAACTTTATCCTGCGTGAAACCGGCCTCATCGACGGCAATATCTTCTGGCGCTCGGACCCCGGCTTTTCGCTCTGGGCCGTCATCATCGCAAATATCTGGCTCGGCACATCTTTCAACATGATCCTTCTGTCCGTTGGCCTGTCGTCGATCCCACGGGATCTTTATGAGGCATCCGAACTGGACGGCGCCAATGTCTGGCAGCGCTTCTGGACGATCACCTTGCCGATGATGCGCTCGTCCATCGGGGCCATCATCGCGCTCGGTCTGATCTTCACGCTGCAGCAATTCGATCTTTTCGCCGCCATCACCTCGGGAGGACCGAACAATGCTTCGAACGTCACACAATACTGGGCCTGGGATTTGTCGTTCCGACAGTACGATTTCGCCAAGGGCGCGACGATTTCGGTGATCATGATCGTCTTCGTGATGATCGCCTCAGTCGTCTACGTGCGCTCCACACGGCACGAGGTGCGCGGATGAGCCATCAAACCCGCGACCGTCTGCTGCTCGCAATCGCGATCATCCTCGCCGGCATTTATCTGTTTCCCCTCTACTGGATGTACATAACCACGATCAAATCGGGATCGGAGATGTTTGCCACTCCGCCGACCTTCTGGCCGACCGATCCCCAATGGCAGATCTTCGGCAACGTCTGGCAAGGCCGCAACATGGGCCGGTACATCTGGAATTCTCTGGTCATCGCTTGCGGAGCGGTCAGTGTCATCACCGTACTCGGTGTCGGCTGCGCCTATGTGCTGGCGCGCTATCGTAACATTTGGGTCGATATCGGGCTCTTCCTCATTCTCATGTTGCAGGTGCTTCCGGCCTCACTGATGGTCACGCCGATCTTCGTGGGTTTCTCTCAGATCGGGCTGCTCAATTATCCCCGCCTTGCGGTGATCCTTGCGATCGCGGCGAAAAGCATGCCGTTCTTCGTGGTTCTGGTGCGCGCGACCTTCATGAGCGTGCCGCAGGAATTGGAGGAAGCCGCCCTCGTTGACGGCAACTCGAGGGTTGGCGCCTTCTTCAACATCGTCCTGCCGCTGGCACGAAACGGCATCCTTGTCAGCGCCATCCTGATCTTCATGCAGGCGTTCGGAGAGTTCGTCTATTCGAAGTCGATGATCCAGGCGGTGGAGCTGCAGCCGGCAAGTGTCGGACTGAATTCCTTCATGGGACCGAACACCAACGAATGGAACAATATCATGGCCTATGCGGCGATCTACGTGACGCCAATCCTCGCCATCTTCGTCCTCCTGCAACGCCGCATCGTCTCTGGCCTTACCTCGGGAGCGCTCAAATGACCGCCCAGATCGAACTGACCAACGTCAACAAGTATTATGGTGCCTATCATGCATTGAAGGACATCGAGCTCTCGATCCGCAAAGGCAGCTTCACGGCGCTTGTCGGCCCTTCCGGTTGCGGGAAGTCGACACTGCTGCGGTCGCTGGCCGGCCTGGAGAGCATATCGTCCGGCACCCTGAAAATCGCCGGCGAGGTCATGAATGCGATGCCGCCGCGCAAGCGTGACGTGGCGATGGTTTTCCAATCCTATGCGCTCTATCCGCACATGACGGTCGAGGAGAACCTCACCTACAGCCTGCGGATCAAGGGCGTTGCCAAGGCTGACCGCAAGAAGGCGGCCAATGAAGTCGCTGCAGTGACCGGGCTTACGAACCTGCTCGGACGCTATCCGCGTGAGCTTTCCGGCGGTCAGCGCCAGCGGGTGGCGATGAGCCGGGCGATCATCCGCCATCCCAAGGCGTTTCTGTTCGACGAACCGCTTTCCAATCTTGATGCAGCGCTTCGCGTTCATATGCGCAAGGAAATCCGCGCGTTGCACGACCGTTTGGGTGCCACTTCGGTCTATGTCACCCACGACCAGGTCGAGGCAATGACGATGGCGGACCATGTCGTCATCATGCGCGATGGCGTCATCGAACAACAGGGCAGCCCGCTTGAGCTCTATGACCGGCCGGACAACAAGTTTGTGGCCGGGTTCATCGGATCTCCGGCCATGAATTTTCTGCCAGCAGTCGGCGGTCCGGATGGCCGGTCGATCATTCTCGATCTCGGTATGAAGCAAACGGTCTCTCTCGAACGCGCCGTGCAGCCGGGGCGGGCCTTGGTCGTTGGCTTGCGCCCGGAGAACATCGAGCTTGTCCCGGCGGATGAGGGCGTTGTCTCGGTACAGGTGGCGCTGGTCGAATCGACCGGGGCGACATGCTTCTTGACCATGGCAACGACGCCTGAGCTTTCGGTAGTCTTCAACGGGCGATCGCAGGCGCAAGCCGGCGATCGGGTCGGACTGAACTTTGCACCCGCCAGCATTCATCTTTTCGACGCAGATACCGAACGGCGTTTGCCGGACTGAGGGCAGATACTGACCGCCCTATAGCGCGTGCGTTGCTTCGATATGCGACTTTCCGGCTGGCCCTTGCCAGTGGCTCAGGGACGCACCAGCGCATTCCCGTCCGCTTCTTTGAGATAGCTAACAACGGCGTCGGCGATCATGGTCCGATGCCTGCCGATCGTATGTGGCTCTGAGAGGTCACGGCGAAAGATCGTGCCGAACGTATAGCGGTTGGAGACCCGGAAGAAGCAGAAGGCACTGATCAGCATGTGCACGTCGATCGGGTCGGCCTTTCGCTTGAATACGCCTTCAGCGATACCGCGCTCCAGAATGCCGGCAATCGTCTCGATGACCGAGACATTCAGATCGCGGATCGCTTCCGAACGCAGCATATGTGCGGCGTGGTGGATGTTTTCGATGCTGACCAATCGCACGAAATCGGGATTGGCCTCGTCGTGGTCGAACGTACTGGAGATGAGGGTGCGCAGCGCCTCTTCCGGCGCAAGGCTTGCAAGCTTCAAATCCTCCTCAAGTGTGCGGATCTTGCGATAGGCGCGCTCCAGCACGGAGAGGTAAAGTCCCTCCTTGCCTCCGAAATAATAGTAGATCATGCGTTTGGAGGTGCGGGTCCGCTCCGCGATGGCATCGACCCGCGCGCCAGCCAGACCATGCGTCGAGAACTCCTCCGTGGCGACGACAAGGATGTCTTCCTTGGTCCGTTCCGGATCGTTCTTCCGACTTGCCTCAGCCCGCCCCGCCATTCTTTCGTCGTCACTCCTCCGGCGTTAACCGAAATTTTCTCAATAAAACCAATTCGAAACGGGCGGGCCACAGGGACTCGTCATCTCGCCTCCATTGAAAGTCATATTGAGGTTGCAGGGGTCTTTCAAGAGACTCCTCTTGACATACGTACTAGTTCGTACATTTTGTTATGAGCGATTACGCCTGGAGGAGGGCGTGGTCGCCCCGTGCCCCTGATGCGCATCCCGAAGCCGATACAACGCTCGGGCGCAAAGACGGCACTCTGCTTTGGGAGGAGCGCATGACCCGCATCATCGATTTCTATTTCTTCGCGCTGAAGGTGGCGATTGCCGTGCTGCTCGCCGGCATGGTTGTCCTCGTCTTCGGCAATGTCGTTCTGCGTTATGCCTTCAATCAGGGGATTACCGTTTCCGAAGAGCTGTCACGCATCTTCTTCGTCTGGCTGACATTCCTTGGCGCCGTCGTCGCCATGCGCGAACACGGTCATCTCGGCGTTGATACGGTCATCAAACGTCTGCCACCCGTCGCGGCAAAGATTGCTGTGCTCCTGGGCCATGCGCTGATGCTTTATGCGACCTGGCTGATGATCAGCGGCAGTTGGGCGCAGACGCTGATCAATCTCCACGTCGGTGCACCGGCGACCGGGCTTTCGATGGGCTTCTTCTACGGCGCCGGTCTCGCCTTCGGCATTCCTGCCTTCCTGATCCTACTTGCCGACGCGTTGGCGATCGCCACCGGCCGCATCGACGTGACAACGGCCGAACTCGTGCGCGAGAGCGAGGACGAGTTGGCCCTCGACGATCTTCCCGAGCCGGTGCTCGATCCCGTTTCCGCGAAACGCTGAGGAGCTGGCCATGACCGTTACGATCTTCCTCGGTGCACTCCTTGGACCCATGGCGCTCGGTGTGCCGATCGCCTTTGCACTCATCCTCAGCGGTGTGGCGCTGATGCTTTACCTCGGTCTTTTCGACGCACAAATCGTGGCGCAGAACGTCTTGAATGGTGCTGACAGTTTTCCGCTGATGGCCGTGCCCTTCTTCCTGCTCGCAGGCGAAGTCATGAACACAGGCGGGCTTTCCAGGCGCATCGTCGCGCTGGCGCTGGCGATGGTCGGCCATATTCGTGGTGGTCTCGGCTTTGTGGCGATCTTCGCCGCCTGTATTCTTTCAAGCCTCTCTGGCTCGGCCGTCGCGGACGCGGCTGCCCTCGGAGCGCTACTCCTGCCGATGATGCTGAAGAGCGGTCATGACGCAGCGCGCGCTGGCGGGCTGCTCGCCTCCGCCTCGGTGATCGGACCGATCATACCGCCGTCGATCGGCTTCATCCTCTATGGCGTCGTTGGTGGCGTCTCGATCACCAAGCTTTTTCTCGCCGGCATCTTCCCGGGGCTGATGATCGCTGCGGCCCTTTGCATCACCTGGCTGATCGTTGCCCGCAAGGAGCAGTTCGAGTTGCCGCCAAGGCAGAGCGGCACCGTGCGGCTCAAGGCGCTCGTCGACAGCATCTGGGCGCTGATGCTGCCGGTGATCATCATCGTCGGCCTGAAGTTCGGGGTCTTTACACCAACCGAGGCCGGCGTTGTTGCTGCCGTCTACTCGCTTTTCGTCGCCATGGTCGTCTATCGCGAACTGCCGCCAGCACAGCTCTTTCACGTCTTCGTGTCGGCGGCAAAAATCACCTCCGTCGTCATGTTCCTGGTCGCTTGTGCCGCGGTCTCCGCCTGGCTGATCACGGTGGCCGACGTCCCCGGTGCGCTTGCCTCGCTGATCGAGCCGCTGATGGACAACCAGACGCTTCTCTTGATTGCAATCATGGTCCTGATCGTGCTCGTCGGCACTGCGATGGACATGACGCCGACCATCCTCGTGATGACGCCGGTGCTGATGCCCATCATCAAGCAGGCGGGAATCGATCCGGTCTACTTCGGTGTCCTGTTCATCATCAACAACTCGATCGGTCTGATCACGCCGCCCGTCGGCACGGTTCTGAACGTCATCTGTGGCGTCTCGAAACTGTCGATGGAAGACCTTATGAAGGGCGTGCTGCCCTTCCTGGTCGCCGAGTTGATCGTCCTGTTCCTGCTTGTCCTGTTCCCCGCGCTGGTGACCGTTCCGGTTACCTGGTTCGGGCACTGACCGAAACTTCAAGCTTCAACACGGCCGGCGGAACTACCGGCCAAATCTGGGAGGAGAACATGTTGAAATTGACGAAACTGGCCTTGGGCCTTGCTCTGCCGCTCGCTTTGCTGACGGCAGGACCGACGCTTGCCGAGATCCGCGATCAGACGATCAAGTTCGCTTCGGCCAACAACAAGGGTCACCCGCAGGTGACCGGCATGGAGAAGTTTGCCGAACTCGTGAAGGACAAGAGCGGCGGCAAGATCGAGGTAAAGCTCTTCCCGGGCGGCACGCTCGGCGGCGACGTCCAGACTGTCTCGGCCCTGCAGGGCGGCGTCATCGAGATGACGGTGCTGAACGCCGGCATCCTCGCCAACAACGTCAAGCAGTTCGGCGCCGTCGACCTTCCCTTCCTCTTCGACAGTGGTGCGGAGGCGGACAAGGTCATGGACGGTGCTTTCGGCGACAGTCTCCTCAAGCTTCTGCCCGATACCGGCCTTATCGGTCTCGGCTATTGGGAACTCGGCTTTCGCAATCTCACCAACAATCGCCATCCGGTGACGAAGCTCGAGGACATCAAGGGTCTGAAGATCCGCACGATCCAGTCGCCCATCCCGATCGAACTCTTCAACACGCTCGGCGCCAATGCCGTGCCGCTGCCCTACACGGAACTCTATACCGCGCTCGAGACAGGGACGGTCGACGGGCAGGAGAACCCGGCCGCAAACATCATGAACGCCAAGTTCTACGAAGTGCAGAAGTACATGACGCTGACCCGTCACCAATACAATCCGCAGATCGTGCTCGTCAGTAAGAAGTTCTGGGATGGGCTGAATGACGAGGAAAAGGCCGTCCTTGAGGCGGCCGCGACCGAAGCGCGCGACTACCAGCGCAAGGTGTCACGCGACGCGGACGCCGCAGCTCTCGAGGAAATTCGCAAGACCGGCATGGAAGTCAGCGAATTCAGTCCGGAGGAAACGCAGAAGCTGCGTGATGCCGTCAAGCCGGTGATCGAGAAGTTCAGTGCCGAGATTGGCGCTGAGACGGTTCAGGCGCTGTTCAAGGAGATTGGTGCCGCACGGGGCCAGTAACAGGGTGCGAAGTCTTCGGCCCGCCCGCAAGTCACGGCGGGCCGGAAGCTGGCTGCCCGTACTTGCGGGCTTTGAGGATGGAAACGCAAATCATGACCGAAACGCTTGTAAGACCCTTGAAGGCCGGTCTGATCGGCGCAGGCATTCAAGCGTCGCTGACCCCAGCGATGCACATGGCCGAAGGCGCGGCTCAAGGGCTCCGCTATGTGTACGAACTGATCGATCTTCGCGAAATCGACGCGACGGAAAACGACCTGCCGCGTCTGCTTGCCGATGCTGAACGGCAGGGATTTGCCGGCGTCAATATCACCCATCCATGCAAGCAGGCGGTCATTGCGCATCTTGACGATCTCGCACCTGACGCGCAGCGGCTTGGCGCCGTCAATACTGTCGTGCTCAAGGGAGGGCGGCGACATGGCCACAATACCGACTGGTGGGGTTTTGCCGAAGGTTTCAGGCGGGGGCTGCCGGATGCCGACCTTTCCTTCGCTGTGCAGCTTGGAGCAGGCGGCGCCGGCGTTGCAACGGCCTATGCCGCACTTTCGCTCGGCCTGAAACGTCTAGCGGTTTTCGACCGCGAGCCGGAGCGGGCACAGTCGCTTGCCGAGATGCTGACCGCCCTGTTCCCCGAGGCGGATATCTCAGCCGGCACGGACCTTGCGGCTGCAATGCGGTCGGCGTCGGGGTTGATTCACGCCACGCCGACAGGGATGGCGAACTATCCGGGGCTGCCGCTCGACGGTGACCTTCTCGATCCGCGCCACTGGGTCGCCGAGATCGTCTACTTCCCGCTCGAAACGGCGCTGCTCAAGGAGGCGAGACGGCGCGGCTGCCGCACGCTCGATGGGGGAGGAATGGCCGTCTTCCAGGCGGTCGGCGCTTTTCGACTGTTTACCGGGCTCGAGCCGGACGCAGCGCGGATGCTCAACCATTTCAAGGCCATGACCGGCTGACACTGACGCCGGAAGTTCCAGCAAGGACAGAAACATGAAGACCTCGATAGCAACGGTTTCGCTGAGCGGCGATCTCAAGGACAAGCTGCGCGCCATCGCCAAGGCGGGCTTTGCCGGTGTCGAAATATTCGAGAACGACTTCCTTGCCTTCGACGAAAGCCCGCGCGAGGTCGGCCGAATGGTGCGCGACTTTGGCCTGGAGATCAGTCTGTTCCAGCCGTTCCGTGATTTCGAGGGTATGCCGGAGCCACTCAGAGCCCGGACTTTCGACAGGGCCGAGCGCAAGTTCGACCTGATGCAGGAGTTGGGCACCGACTTGGTGCTCGTCTGCTCGAACGTGTCGCCGGCGGCAGTGGCTGGCATCGACAGGGCAGCCGCCGACTTTTGCGAACTCGGCGAGCGGGCGGCGAAGCGGAACTTGCGCGTCGGTTACGAGGCGCTCGCCTGGGGGCGCCATATCAGCGACCATCGCGATGCCTGGGAGATCGTCCGGCGCGCCGATCACCCGAGCATAGGCCTGATCCTCGACAGCTTTCATACCCTGTCGCGCAAGATCGAGATCAATTCGATCCGCTCGATCCCGAAGGAGAAAATCTTCATCGTCCAGCTTGCGGATGCTCCGCTGATCGACATGGATCTGCTCTATTGGAGCCGGCACTTTCGCAATATGCCGGGCGAGGGCGACCTGCCGGTGACCGACTTTACCCGCGCGGTGGCGGCGACCGGCTATGATGGATATCTGTCGCTTGAAATCTTCAACGACCAGTTTCGCGGCGGTAACGCCAATGCCATCGCGGTCGACGGCTACCGCTCGCTGATCTATCTCGGGGACCAGGTGAAGCGCGCCGAGCCGGACGTCCGCCTGTCGGTTCCTGAGATGCCCCCGCGCGTCGACGTCAAGGGAGTGGCCTTCGTGGAGTTCAGCGCCTCGGAGGACGAGGCGGGCGAGCTCGAAGCGCTGCTCGTCACCATCGGCTTCAGGAAAGCGGCGCAGCACCGGACCAAGCAGGTGGTGGTCTACCGCCAAGGCTCCATCAATCTGGTGATCAACACCGAGCGGGAAGGCTTCGCCAACGCTTCCTATCTGGTTCACGGCACGTCCGCCTATGCGTTCGGCCTCGTGGTCGACGATGCCAAAGCGACTGCTGAGCGAGCCCGGGCGCTTGGCGCTGAACCCTTCGAACAGCCAGTCGGCCCAGGAGAATTGCTGGTTCCGGCGATCCACGGTGTTGGCGGCGGGATCATCTACTTCCTCGACGAGCGATCCGACCTCGCCAGGATCTGGGAGATTGAGTTCGATCCGGTGCCGGACAAGGGAGCGGCGATACCAGCTGGCCTGACGACCATCGATCACATTGCCCAGACCGTCAAATATGAGGAGATGCTGACCTGGCTGCTGTTCTACACATCGCTGCTCGATGTGCGAAAGACGCCGATGATCGACATCGTCGATCCGGCCGGCATTGTTCGCAGCCAGGTCGTTGAGAATGATGCCGGGACGCTGCGCGTGACGTTGAACGGCGCGGAGAACCGCAACACGCTTGCGGGCCACTTCATCGCCGAGACCTTCGGCTCCGGTGTGCAGCATATTGCCTTTGCCACCTGCGACATCTTCGCAACGGCTGAGGCGCTGCGTGCAAACGGCTTCAAGGCGCTGCCGATCTCGCCGAACTACTACGATGACGTCGAGGCGCGCTTCGGGCTCGACGCGGAACTTGTCGAGCGGCTGAGGGCCGAGAACATCCTTTATGACCGGGACGAGAACGGTGAATATTTCCAGCTCTACAGTCCGACCTACGGCGAAGGATTCTTCTTTGAAATCATCGAGCGGCGCGGGTATCGCGGATACGGAGCCGCCAATGCAATCTTTCGCATTGCGGCGCTGAAAAAATACCTGAGGCCAGAGGGTGTGCCTAAAAACTGATCTTCCAACGTCAGCTTTGCGTCGGTAACTGGCACGGCTCAGGCAAGTGCTCATTCCGATCGTTGAGGCGTCCTAGACGACCCAGCGTCACGCACGCACTTGCTATTGATGCTCTTTCCTTCGCGACCGAGGGGTCCGGCGTCGATGGAATGGGCGCCGAACGCTCTCTCGGCGCCCACATAATCAAGCTGGGGGCTAGGTTGTCAGAAGTAGCGAACCTCTTCGGCCTTTATGCTGAGCGGGTCTTTGCCGCGTTTGGACAGCCAGGAGTAGACGGGCGGCGATCGACTCCACGTGGATGTCGAGATCATCCATGGGCCGTCAGTATAGGCGAAGGCCGCAAGGGCTGCGTCCAATTCCCTTCCGTTTTTTCGCCGTTCATACCTTCACAGGCAATTTCGGGATGTTTCCGATAGATACGGAAGTTCCATAATTAGTCGTACGCCTCAGCGGCCGTCAGATGTTCGATCCGAGGGGAACTTTACTTATGTCGACCGGTTTTGCAGTGGAAAGCGCGAGCAACGAGTTTATGACTGAGAAAATTGTTCCTCCGCCCAAGAAGGGCGATCCCAAACCACGGCCCGTCCGCCGTCCCGAGCCCCAGGACTCGACGCCGAAGTCCGAAGAACGGATACATCCGCCTCGGGACACGAGAGAGGCGCCGGCGCCAAACCCGAATGGCGAGGATGCCACTCAACCGTGACGGCGCGCCGTCGTGCGCCGAAGGCTAGCTGATCTGCCGCCCTTCGCCCGGCGCAGCCCCGACACGCCAAAAGGGGTTCGAGGGCGGGGAAGAACATAGGGCTCGACAGAACCGGCGTCGTGGGTGAGCCATAAAGCTGCCGTTCAATGGTCAGCAAATTGCCCCGGTACCGCCGCACCAAGCCCTTCCCAGCGTTTCATCGTCACTGACGCGTTCGGTATCCAGCCGACGTGAGTGACGATCGAAAGGCCCTATCGCTGCCGATTACGTCATGAACATCATAGAGGAATGAATATGATCACTCGTTACACGCCAATTTCATCTCTGACGGCTGCAATCTTCAGTTTCATGATCTTCAGTCCAGCATCTGCCTTTGAAATTGCTCAGGCGCAAGAGACGCAGCCGACGCAGGGCCAGGCCGACAACAAGGGTACGGACGCCGCCATCAGCGAACAAAAGATCGAAGCCTTTGCTGTTGCCTATCTTCAGGTCGACAAGGTCAGGCAGGAATATTCCGCAAAGATAGAAGCAACATCGGACGAGGCGGCGAAAAAGAAGCTGGAGACCGAAGGCAGCAAGAAAATGGTCGAAGCCGTCAAAGCATCGCCGGCCATTTCGGTCGAAGAATATTCGGCAATTCTTACAGCGGCACAGAGCGATCCGGCAGTCGCCAAGAAGGTTCAGGCAGAACTTCAAAAGACCGCTCCGGCACAGCAGTAGGTGGCCTCGGCAGCAATCGGATTGCCGGACACTTGCGTGCGGCCCGCGAACTCATTTTGCGGGCTTCCGCTCCCGAGTGCTAAATACGCAAGGAGGCTTGCTGGCAGGCCCCGTGGAACTGTCGGCTACTAGCGGCCACTTGCCAAATTTTGGCGGCCACTTCCAGCGACCTTTCGAATGCCTGCACCGGCAGAAACGCGAAACGCGTGTGGAAGTTGTAGGCGCCGGTGAAGACGTTGGGCGTCGGAATGCCGCGGGCCGAGAGCACCGCGCCATCGGTGCCGCCGCACATCGGGATCAGCTTCTTGTCGATCCCGAGTTCGATGCGCCGCGATCACCACGCCATCCTCGAAGAGGGGATGTGTTTCCACGTCACCCCCTGCCACAAGTTCACGAGGAACCCAGTTCTCTTGCTTCCGCGGCATCGCCCGCGCGACAGGAAGGGTGCTTCAACGATCGCATAATGTATCGTCTGGAACGGTCGCTCGGGCAGGCGGATCGCGCATGGCCAGCCCTCCATGCTTTCCACTACGATTTCAGCGACGATCTCCTGACCGTCGGCGCGCGGTTCTGAGTAGAGCTTGATCGCCATCGCCTCGGAGCCGATAAGAGCGGGAAGCCATAGGGAGAATCGTTGCCATGAGAGCACTTATCCAGCGCGTTTCATCTGCGCGTGTCACCGTCGACGAAACGGTGACGGGGGAAATCGGCAATGGTCTGTTGGTCTTCGTTTGTGCGATGAAGGGTGACTCTGAAAAGGAAAGCGAATGGCTGGCGCGCAAGATTGTCAACCTGCGCATCTTCAGGGACGATGCGGATCGCATGAACCGTTCGCTTGTCGATGTCGGCGGCTCAGCTCTCATCGTCAGCCAGTTCACATTGGCCGCCGAGACGAAAGGAAACCGGCCGGGCTTTTCTACGGCAGCGCCGCCGGAGGAGGGCAAACGCCTATATGAGACTTTCTCTGCCAATTTCTCGGCCCTTGGCGTTGCCGTTGCGAATGGCGTCTTCGGTGCGGACATGCGGGTGGAATTGGCCAACGACGGTCCAGTTACGATCTGGCTGGACACGACGTCCGGCTAACCGCTTCAGGGTCGCATATTAAGCGGAACGAGCTTGAGGCGATGATCACCTATACTCGCGATCGGATCGCCTGGATGAATGACTGTCGGGCCGGGTCAGAGCCCAGGTTGAATAGCATCGACATGCGATCGGAGGTGCCGGGCTTTGAGTTGAATTACTACGAGCGTCGGTGCCCTTTGTTTGCGTCGACCCGCACGGCCGACGGCGCGATCCCTTCCACAAGGTCTGTGCTGAAAAGGTCGCGTCATCTATCGAACGGAACTGCCAAGCTGGCGCCGAGTACGTCAGCTCCGGCTCCTGGCGAGAATTCCTGCGAGCACTGTAATCTCACGTTCGAGCACTTCGGGCGTTATGCCGACGAACCGTCCTTCAAGGCTGAGAGAGATCACGCCATGAACGGCCGCGAAGAACGTCCGGGCACGAATTGCCACGTCTTGGCGAGAAGCATCAGGCATATGTCGCGCGAGTGGTGCTGCGATGAGCCCGATCAGGAAAGCGTGTTCGGCAAGGTGCCACTCCGGAACGGAGACGCCCTCCGGCATCCTATGTTCGAAAAGGGCGGACCACAGGTTTCGCTCTGCTAGCGCGAAGCGCAGGTATGCCAGAGACAGGCTGAGGAAAGTCTCCTCAATGGCCGCTGATGGCGAAATCGCGGTGTTGAGGGTGTTCTCCAACTGTTTCAGCGTCCCCGAGTTGACGTGGAGAATCAGCCCGTCGAGATCATCGAAGACCGTGTAAAGACCACCGAGCGCCGCGCCGGCGCGTTCGGCGATATCCCGCGCGCGCAGGTTCTTCAGCCCTTGTTCGCGAATGAGCTCCGTGCAGGCGACTATCAGCCTTGCCTTCAGGTCTTCCTTCTTCGTTTGACGCTTTCCGACCACCGGTAACCTCATTTTTGAACGTTGTTCATTTTTAACTTGAACATCGTTCATCTTTGTGACAAAAGATTATTGAACATTGTTCATACATGGAGGTGAGGAAATGTTCAAACAAATCGCAACGCTGATACGAGGTCGCGCCCACGAGGCGGAGGAGGCCTTCGGCGATCGGCATGCGCTACCGATACTTGCGCAGCAGATCCGTGATGCCGCGCGCGGCGTCGAAAGCGCACGTCGGGCGGTCGCTCTGGCGATCGCGCAAAATCGCCTGGAAAAAGAAAATGCCGAGAGGCTCTCTGCCCGCATCGATGATCTCGAAGCGCGCGCTATCGCAGCCCTTGAAAAGGGGCGAGAGGATCTGGCAACCGAGGCTGCAGCCTCGATTGCTCGGCTGGAAACCGAACTGCAGAACGCACGTCAGGTTCAGGCGGAATTTACAGATGGAATAGATCGGTTGAGGCAAGCGGTGCGGCAGAGCGAAACGCGCCTGGCTGCGCTGCGCCGCGGCGAGCGCCTGGCCGAGGCACGTGACCGGACGCGGCGCCTTTCCCGAGACGTGCCTGGCAACGATCTGGCTACGCTCAGCGATGCCGAGGCAACACTTGCGCGGCTCGAAACGCGCCAGCGCGAGGCTGAGTTGACGGCCGAGGCGCTAGTTGAGCTGGAAGACCGGCCTGATCCGACCGCGCTTGCAGAGAAACTGGCCGCTGCCGGTTGCGGCCGCCCGCTCGTAACGAGCGCTGAAGACGTGCTCGAGCGTCTGCGTGCCAAGGCAAACCCTACTCTTTGAACCCACTATCTCTCAAAGGTAAACGACGATGAACGACAGTCTGATGAAACACTCCCCGGCCTGGACCTCCTTCTCCTATGTGAGCTTCGGCGTGGCCGCCTTCATGGTGGTGATCGGCCTTTACATGATGCCGATCGATCTCTGGGGAAAGGGCTATCTCGCCATGGGCATCCTGATGCTCCTGCAGACGGCGGTAAACGTCACCAAGACGCTGCGCGACAATCTGGAAGCTGAAAAGCTCATCCGCAGGATCGATGATGCAAAGACCGAGAAGCTGCTGCTCGGCATCAAGGCCGACGACGTTTAATTCATCGTTAGCCCTGTCGCCACAAAGCACAACCTGTGAACGAGAGTGAAACGACTTTCATCTAGAACGCTCAAAAAAAGGGGAGACGTTCCGTGAAAAACAATCTCATGACTTCTCGGCGGTTTGCGCCACTCTTCTGGACGCAGTTCCTGTCGGCGTTCAACGATAATTTCCTCAAGAACACGCTCGTCTTCCTCATCCTCGCCACCGTGGCGGCAAATGATGCCGGATCGCTCGTTACGCTGGCCGGCGCCGTCTTCATGGCGCCGTTCCTGCTCTTTTCCGCACTCGGCGGCCAACTTGCCGACAAGTTCGACAAGGCGGTCGTCGCCGAGAGGCTGAAGCGGTGGGAGCTCGCTGCCGCAGCCGTTGCGGTCGTCGGTATTGCGTTCTCCTCCATTGCCGTTCTGCTGGTTGCGCTCTTCCTGTTCGGTGCCATCTCCGCGCTCTTTGGGCCTGTCAAATACGGCATCCTGCCGGACCACCTGGAGCGCAAGGAACTGCCGCGCGCGAACGCCTGGATCGAGGGGGCGACGTTCATCGCCATCCTCGGCGGCACAGTCGTCGCAGGGCTTGCCGCGGCCGATGGCGTCGATCCCTGGCTGTTTGGCCCCATGATGCTCGGCCTCGCGCTCGCCTGCTGGCTTTCCAGCCGCTACATTCCTCGCCTGGGCGCCAAGGCGCCGGACCTTGTCGTCGATCGCAACGTCCTCCGTTCCACGGGGCGGCTCCTCGCTTCACTGCGCAGCGACAAACGGCTCTGGCGCACCGCGCTGATGGCGGCGTGGTTCTGGCTGGTGGGCGCGATCGTACTGTCGTTGCTGCCGCCCATGGTGAAGAACTATCTCGGCGGCGACGAGACTGTGATCACTGCCTATCTCGCCGTCTTCGCCGTGGCGATCGGCGTTGGCTCGGCAATCGCTGCCTGGATGTCCGCAGGACGTATCGTGCTCCTGCCGGCACCGCTCGGCACCCTGATCATGGCGCTGTTCGGCCTCGATCTCGCCTGGTGCGTCGGACATGCCGGTGCGGCCGCAGCGGCCGAGACGCTCTCCGCCTTTTTCGCCGGTCCCTACACTCTGCGCATCGCCATCGATCTGGCCGGCATGGCCATCGCCGGCGCCTTCCTGGCCGTACCCACGCTTGCGGCCCTTCAGGCCTGGGCGCAAGAGGACGAACGATCGCGTGTCATCGGCGCGTCGAATGTATTGTCCGCGGCCTTCATCACCGCCGGCGGCGGCCTTGTCGCCGTCCTGCAGGCGTCCGGCGTGTCGACAGCGGTACTTTTCGCCGGCCTTGCGCTCGCCAATGCCGTGGCGGCCTGGGTCATGCTGCGCACGTTGCCGACCAATGCTTTCCGTGATTTCGTATCCATCCTCTTCCGCGCCTTCCTTCGGCTGGAAGTGGAGGGCCTCGACAATCTGAAAAAGGCGGGGCGTGCGCCGATCATCGCGCTCAACCATGTTTCCTTTCTCGATGGCGCACTGGCCCTGGCGCTGACGGACGAGGAACCGACCTTCGCGGTCGACTACACTATCGCCAAGGCGTGGTGGGTGAAACCGTTCCTGAAGATGTGCAACTTCCTGCCGTTGGATCCTTCGAAGCCGATGGCAACGCGTACGCTCATCAAGACGGTCAACAATGGTGAGCCGCTCGTGATCTTCCCCGAGGGCCGCATCACGGTCACCGGCGCGCTGATGAAGGTCTATGACGGCGCCGCGATGGTGGCCGACAAGACCGGCTCCATGGTCGTACCGGTTCGTATCGACGGGCTGGAGAAGAGCTACTTCTCGCGCCTCAGTTCCTTGCACGTTCGCCGCCGCCTGTTTCCGAAGGTGAAGGTCACCATTCTAGAGCCCGTTCGCCTCTCTGTTCCGGAAGAGCTGAAAGGTCGCAAGCGCCGCATGGCCGCGGGTGCTGCTCTCTACCAGGTCATGTCGATGTTGATGTTCCGCACCACGGATACCAACACCACCGTGCTCGAAAAGGTGATCAAGACGGCCAAGGAGCGCGGATTCAACCGGCTCGCTGTGCAGGACCCGGTCACCGGTTCCCTGTCGTATGGCAAGCTGCTGACGGGCGCGGCCGTGATTGGCGCGAAGTTCAAGTCGCTCTTCCCGGCTGAGAAGGCGCTCGGCGTTCTCTTGCCCAACGCCAACGGTGCGGTCGCAACCATCCTCGGCGTGATGTCCGCCGGCAAGGTGCCGGCAATGCTCAATTTCACGGCGGGCGCGGCCAACATCATTTCGGCCTGCAAGGCGGCGCAGGTCCGCTACGTGCTGACGTCGCGTGCCTTCGTCACCCAGGCGAAACTTGGCCCCGTCGTCGAGGAGTTGGCGAAGACGGTGGAAATTATCTGGCTCGATGATCTGCGCCAGACGATCGGCCTTGCCGACAAGCTGCGCGGTCTCCTGCAGAAGGCACGTCCGCTTGTTCGACGCACAGCCGACGATCCGGCAGTCATACTCTATACCTCCGGCTCGGAAGGAACGCCGAAGGGCGTGGTGCTGACACACCGCAACATCCTCTCCAATGCGGCTCAAGCCGCGTCCCGCATCGATTTCCACTCGGGCGACAAGGTGTTCAACATCCTGCCGGTGTTCCATTCCTTCGGGCTCACCGCTGGTACTGTGCTGCCGCTCATCTCCGGCGTCCCCGTCTATTTCTATCCGTCGCCGTTGCACTACCGGATCATTCCGGAACTGATCTACGCCTCCAACGCAACGATCATCTTCGGGACCGACACCTTCCTGAACGGTTATGCACGGACGGCTCATCCCTATGACTTCCGGTCGATCCGCTATTGCTTCGCCGGCGCCGAACCGGTCAGGGCGGCTACCCGTGCGCTCTACATGGAGAAGTTCGGCGTCCGCATCCTCGAAGGCTACGGTGTGACCGAGGCGGCGCCAGTGATTGCGCTGAACACGCCAATGTTCAACAAGGCCGGTAGCGTCGGCAAGATCATGCCGGGCATGGAGTATAGGCTCGATGCCGTGCCGGGTGTCGTGGAGGGCGGAAGGCTTTTCATCCGCGGCGCCAACGTCATGGCCGGATATCTCCGCGTAGAAGCGCCCGGCGTAATCGAGCCGACGCCGGACGGCTGGCATGACACCGGCGACATCGTCACTGTCGATGAAGATGGTTTCATCGTCATCCGGGGTCGGGCCAAACGATTTGCCAAGATCGGCGGCGAGATGGTTTCGCTTGGCGCTGTGGAGGCGCTGGCGGGAGAGCTGTGGCCGGGTCAGTTGACGGTTGTCGCGTCGCTGCCTGATGCCAAAAAAGGCGAGCGCCTGGTCATGCTCACTGACGCTCCGGGTGCGACACGCGCCGCATTCCTTCGCTTCGCCAAGGAAAAGGGGGCGATGGACATGATGGTTCCCTCGGATGTGAGGGTGGGAGCCGTGCCTGTGCTTGGAACCGGAAAGGTGGACTTCGTCAGTGCTCAGAAGCTTCTCGCCGAGACTGCAAGGACCGAGGACGCCGCCTGATATGGAAAAGGGAGCCGGCTTCAGTCCGGCTTTCCGTCCAGCACGAGAGCATGGGCCGGAAGGCGATACTTCGGAACGGTCGACGGCGCCGGCCCCACGCGCAGGACATTGATCAGCCGGTGGCCGGGTGGCAACGGGAAGCGCTGCCGCATCGCCTCTGCAGCGGACGGTAGATCAGCCAGCACCGCCATCGGCCAACCGGCGAAGCCGAGACGCGTGAAACCCAGCCAGAAACGATAGAAGGCTTGTCCGGAGACGATTGGGCTCTCGTCTTCCGGCCGATGGAACAGGAGGCAAGCCGCGGCGGTTATCGTCTTTCCCGCTTCGGCGACGAGACTTTTGCCGAGGCCCAGCCGATCGGCAATGTCGAAAAGTGGTGAAGCGAGCACATGCTCCGCCAGTGCGCCTTCCAGCCGCCCCATCTGCAGCGCGGCAATATTGAGCCCATCGAAGGCATAGGCCGGATGGGTTGGAGAAAACCGCATCCACGCCACGAGTTCATTGCGGAACGATCTATCGCGCATGATCGACAGACTTGCGCGGTCGTTAAGTGCGGCAATGAAGGCGAGATCCTCGTGGCCGCTGGCGAGCTTTACATCAGCCGTCTCAGCCACCCAGTGCTCGAGCCTTTCGATCTGTTCGGGCGCCGCGGGCAAGAAGCGGGCACGCCATGTGAAGCGCTTGGTGCTCCAGCCGGCAAGCTCCGTGGGCATCGCCGCGCGCGCAAGGGTCAGCCGCGCGGCCAATCGGTAGTCGGGCCTCCAGTCGAGAATGTTATCGCCCCAGAGATCTTCGATGGCCACACCGATCCCGCGCGCGGCGAGCGCCATCACCATGCCCTCGAGCGCCGCTCCACAGGAGAGCCCCATATCGCGACCGGTCGGATCGCCGATGCCGAGGTGCCGGGAGAGGTCGGCAGCAAGCAGAATGCATCCGTCTTCGTCCAGTATCCAGCGGGCCGGCTGGGTATTGTGGACGGAGGGGGCGAGATTGGCCTCAGCCGCCAGATCGACGAGCATGGCGGTGTCAATGCGGCTCATAATGTCTTTCCGAAGAGATGCAGACGATGCAGGGGCCTTGCGCCGGCTTTTTCCACCTGCCTCAGGCTGGCCGCATTGACGTCCGCGATCCAGGTGCCGCCGGCAGTCTCGTAGCCGGCGGCGCATTTCTTTGAGCACATGGGCAAGAAGGAGCGGATTGAGGCCGCGCCCCTGATGCTCCGGTTTCACACCCTGGAATATGATCACGCCACGGCGGCGCTTGAGGCGGTGCTTGAGCAGATGCCAGGGCGCACTCAACCCGAGCCGCGAGCCCATCGCCTTCAGCATCGGATTGACGTCGGGTATGGCAATCACCGCACCGGCTGGCGCGCCGTCTTTCTCCGCGACCGCCGAGATGCGTGGATCCATGATCCACTTCATCTCCTTTGCCTGAAAGTCGTATTCCGCACGGCTGACGGGCACGAACATCGGATTGTCGGCGAAGCTCTCGTTGAGGATCAGCCGGGAATCCTCCAATCTCCGTTCGAGCGTTGCCCGCCGGATCGGTGAAAAACGGAAGCCGTCGTCGAAAAGCGCGCGCATTTGCGCACTGGCGAGCAGACCGTCGACTGCCACAGTGCGGACGTCGATTTCGAAGGTGGTCATCGGGAAGCATGGGGCGTATCCCCGGCGTTCCAGCAGGCGGGGCAGATGCGGTGGCCCCCAGATCTGATCCGTATAGGGCGCGTTCTCGAAACCGCCGGTCATGATGCCGACTTGCTGCATGGCAGTCAGGTTGAAGTTTCCGAGGATTTCCCCAAAGCCCTTCGCGCGCGCCCAATCCTCTGCCCGCTCCAACAGGGCGGCCGCGACGCGCTCGTCGTCGGCACAGTCGAAGTAGCCGAAATAGCAGCGATCGAGGCCAAACTTCGCGTTCGATGCGCGGTGCACGTGGGCTGTTATGCGCCCGCGCACGGCGCCGCCTTCATGGGCCGTGAAGATGGCGAAGTCTTCTGCCGTATCGAAGAGAGGGTTCTTTTCAGCTGAAAGGAAACGCCTGAGGTCGCTGAACATCGGCGAGACATAGGGCGTGCGTGCACCGTAGATCTGAAGGGGCGCAGTGAAGAAGGCGTCGATATCCCCCTCGCGGATCTCAATCATGGAGCGGGTTCCTCTCGGAGATCAGCATGGCCATGCGCTGGACGACCTTCAACTCTGTCTCCGCACCCGGCGTGGCAGTGACGGAGGGCATGTTGAGCGCAATGAGCCGGAACGGCCGGTTCGACACCAGCATGACATGGGTGGCCTCGTATTTTTCGAGCAGCCAGGCAAGCTGCTCGGCATCCGATTGGGAAAGGCTGCCCGTTTCGGTAGTGCGCATCAACGGCCGGGCAGCAAAGAGCGCCTTGATCACCGGCAAGTCGAGGTCTGAAAGTTCATTCTCGCCAAGCAAAAGTGCGCCATCCACCAACGGATGGTTCTGTAATTCCTTGAGGAAGCCGAGCGTGTCGTCGATGCGGTCCTCGGCCAGATGCCGGATCAGGCTCTGCCGCCTTTGCTCCGTGCGAAGGCTTAGGCTGTCTTTCCAGATCACGCCAAGCAAGGCGGCGCTGAGGATGACGCTGGCCGCTCGCACCAGCGCTGCCGGTTCGAGCCCGTTTTCGAAGCCGACGACAAGGGCTGCGAGCAGAGCGACCGAAAGCAGGATGGCGAAGGAAACGACCGTGTCACGATGCCCCGCGGCGCGCTGGCCAAGGCTGATCAGCAGCCAGCACAGGAACAGGATCGCGACCCCGCCGAGCCGCACCGGCTGGTCGATGTAGGCCGAGCGGAAATCGGTGACGAGGAGTGGCAGGATCAGAAGCAGCGAGAGGGCCATGCGGTCAACCGCCTGGTTCTCCGCCTTTGACAGGCTCGCCCGGTCGCGCGTTACCGTCATATGCCCGGCGAGAGCGAAGGTGACGAGTTGATAGACGAACAGCAGCGCGACACGCCAGGGCTCGGCGATCGATGCCGGAAGGAAGGCGAGCGCGAAGAAGGTGGCCGCGCCGCCGGCTGCGATCCATTTCGTCGTCCTCGGTGCATGGCGGCGCAACAGACCCTCGGCGAGGAGAACTGTCGAGAGCGGAACGAGGCCCGCAGTTATGATCGTTGCGGCTTTGAAGATGAAGAGGTCCGTCCACCAGGCCAGCACCCGGCTCGCCATCAATGCCGCCAGCACCTGCAATCCAAAGAGGAAGCGGCGGTTCAGCGGGCTTTCCGTATCGAAGCTACGGATGGTGCCGATCAGCACAAGGAGGCCGCCAAGCGCCGCCAGCGAAACGAAACTATCGGCAACGAGCGGCGTGTTCATGGCGCTGCCGGAGCCGCAAGGCGCTTGAGGTAGCGACGTACCAGCGGACGCAGCAGCGCAGCGACGATTGCATTGCGGGGCCGTTCGATGCGCCCGGCATGGAGGTTGAAGAACCAGCCGCGGCAATCGGCGGACTGTGGACGGCCGAGGACCACGTGGATCGCCTCGTAGGCCATCAATGTGCCGGTGGAGATCACCATTGGCGCGAAGGACATGCGACTTCGGGTGCCGGCAATCACTTCGCCGGCGAGCGAAAGATCGACATGGTGGCGTGACGACGAATGGACCATCACGTATTCCGCCTCGCGCAGGAAAGCTTCCGACCGCTGGTCGGCCGTCAGTGCGTTCCAGGCGGTTCCGGCAGTCGGATAACCGAGCCGCTCTTCCGGCATCGGATCTTGCGGTCGCGTCACGTACACGGAGGGCAAAGGAGACGCATAGGCGTCGATCACCGTCCGGCCGAGGTTTCGCGAGACGCGATAGAGCAGGAGGCTGGCGCCGAGATCGTCCGTCCCGTTGATGACGACGTCCGCGTCGGCAATGAGCGTCTCGGCATGATCGGTCCAATCCGGGCCGAAGACGGTCACGTCCAAGTCGGGATTGATCTTTAGGCAGAGGTCTCGGGTCGCTTCTGCCTTGGGGGTGCCAATAGTGTCGGCAAAACAGAAGACCTGGCGATTGAGGTTCGACAGCTCGAAGCGGTCGATATCGGCGAGGATGAGACGACCGATGCCGGCCCGCGCCAGCGCCTGGATGCAGGCGCCGCCCATACCGCCGGTTCCGCAGACGAAGACGGTCGCCAGTCTCAAGCGTCGTTGCTCCGCCTCCGTGACGAAGCCGATGTTGCGCGTGGTGAAGGCCTCATAGGAGAAGACGCTGCTCATTGGTTTGAAGGCCTCAATATGCCCCACTGCCGACGGCTGTCCGCCCAATGCAAGACCGGTAGAGCCAGCCTTTGGACGAGGATGACGAAACTTGCGACGGCAAGACGACCGAGCGCGTTGCGCGGCACGCTTTCCATGAGGTAACGCTGCGCCGCGTTGAGGTCGAGCTGTCCGATTTGAAGCAGGTCGTCGCCGCGATCGTAGTCGAGTTCGGCCGCGCAGAAATCGTTGTACTCAGCCTTGCGGTGCATCGGCGCCGCCTCGAAGGTCTTTTTCAGGTTGTCGGAACCGCCCGTATAGGCGTTGGTGATCACGAAGCGATCGGCGTCGAAACCGGCATCAGGACCGACGCCGAAGACATGCCGATGGGAGCCCATGATCGCCGTGGCGATCAGTTGCTGATGCAACGATCGGCGCGCGCCGCGCGTGGGCGCAGGGAAGACGCCACTGAAGGTCTCGGCCACCATGCCGGCAACGGCCGGCACCTGGGTGACATTTGAAATCCAGAGCGGACGAAGCTGGTTGCGCAGGAAAAGAAGAAAGCAGGTGAGACCGTAGAGCACCCAGGAAAGCCCCTGGCTGCGAACTGCGGGATCGATCATCACCAGCCCCAGGTGGAGAACGTCGACGGGTTTGCCCGAGAGAGAGACCTGGATGACCGGCAAGGCGTTGAAGGCGACCGGCTCGCCGTCGGAAACCCGATAGACGACCGTCACGATCGTTCGGGCGAGGGCGTCTTCACGCTCGGAGAAGACGCCGTAGTCCAGCTCTCCATCGGCAACCGATCGCTGCGCGACCTTTCGCAGATCGTGCCGCAGTCTGGCGACTTCCCGCTCGCTCATCCACAGCCCGGGAGCTTCCACGATCCTCGCGCGGAAATCTGGTGAAGTCTTGAATGAGAGGTCGAGGCGCTTCTTCAGCACGACCGATATCAGATTGTACAATGGCCCGGCCCGGCAGCTTGAATTCTAGAATGGAGGTTTGTGCAAGCTTGGGTCGCATCTTCGCGGGAGAGAGCAAACATTTGGTTTAATTTTTGCCTGAGAGCAAGCGCCAACGGTTTGGTGTCAGGCAGTGATGCCGTGATTGTCCTCGCCGACGCCTCTTTTTCTCACAAGAAGCGCAGATCGTCATAAGACAAGCGCCGTGCGTTCAGATGAACGCACAAAAGTACGCTCCAGCACTTTGATTCTAGGGTATCTTTTCGCTTCTAGTTATTCCACTTGAAAGCGGGAGCTCTAGTCGAGCATGACCATATGAGCGGTCAGTTGTTCCTCGAAGAATTTCGAGAACGTCGCGATGCGCGGCGGTAGGGCCTGGTACGGCGGATAGTAGAGTGTCAACCAAAGGTCTGGTGGCGACCAGCCACGCAGAACATGGACGAGCCGTCCGCTGCGAATATGCTCGGCGATATGAAATCCCGGCAGCATCGCCACGCCCGCGCCGTCTGCGGCCATGTCGGCAAGTACCTCGCCATTGTTGGCGCTGAATGCCCTTCCGGCGACGATGGTGATGCTCGAGCCTCCGTCCGAAAGCAGCCAGTTCTCCCGTCGGCTTTCGCCGCTATAGGCGAGACAATCGTCCGGGGTCAGCTCGCTCGGGTGTTGCATCTCAGCGAACCTGCTGCCTGGTGCGGCCACCAATATCCTCGGCACCACCTTGATCTTGCGCCATATCGTGAACTTGTCCGACGGCGCCGACGAGATGCGGATCGCGAGATCGTAGTCGTCGTCAACGATATCGACCAAGCCGTCCGACAGCGAGATCTCGAAGCACATTTTCGGGTAGAGCTCCCGGAAGCCGGAGAGGATCGGCGGCAGCACCGTCTTGCCGAGCCAAGTCGGCGCGCTGATCCTTAAGCGTCCCTGGTCAGCCTTGTGGGCATTCTTGACGTCGCGCCGCGCGTTTTCGAGCGTTTCGACCGCCGGCTGGATCTGGGCGGCAAAAACGGCGCCGTCCGTCGTCAGCGATACCTGGCGGGTCGTGCGAACAAACAACTGGACCCCGAGATCATCTTCAAGCGCGGCAATGGCCCGCGTGACGGCAGCGGGCGTCATATCGAGCTCGCGGGCAACCTGAGCGAAGTTGCGCTTCTCGGCGGCCATCAGGAAGATTTTCAGGGCTTTATGATCGTTCATCTCTATTGTTTCAAAAATCGCAACTCACTCGAAAGAAATATTGCAATTCTGCGACCTAATCAACCCGAGTACATCTCTTCGCATCGACGGACAAGTCAACGAAGAAAGGCACGGGCCATGATCAAGGATATCAAGGGACTGCATCACGTCACCTCCATGGCGTCGGATGCGCAGCAGAACAACAGGTTTTTCACCGACACGCTCGGCCTTCGCCGCGTGAAGAAGACAGTCAATTTCGATGATCCGAGTGTGTATCACCTTTATTATGGCGATGAGAACGGTACGCCTGGTACCGTCATGACGTACTTTCCGTTCCCGCACATGATGATCGGGCGGCCGGGCGTCGGCGAAGTCGGCGAAACCCAGTTCTCCATTCCAAAGGGGGCGCTGGCCTTTTGGAAAGACCGTCTCATTGCGCAAGGTGTGGGTGGTATTCAGACCGATACGGTCTTCGGCGTCAATCGCCTGCGTTTCACGGGCCCCGATGGTGACGGCCTCGCCCTGGTCGAAGCGGCCGACGACGTCCGCGCCCCCTGGCTTGCCGAGGGCATTTCCGAGGCCAACGCCATCCGCGGCTTCAGCGGTGCCCGCTTCAACCTTCACGACACTGCGGCGACCGAAGAACTCCTCCGTTTCATGGGCTATGAGCGTTCTGAAATCGAAGGGGACGTCACGCGGTTCATCATTCCCGGCGGCAACGGTGCAGACACGATCGACTTGGCGGCGCTCCCGAAGACACCGTTTGCCCGCCAGGGGGCAGGTTCGGTCCATCACATCGCCTTTGCGGTCGAGAACCGTGAAAAGCAGCTCGAAGTGCGCAAGGCATTGATGGACACCGGCTACCAGGTAACCCCCGTCATCGATCGCGACTATTTCTGGGCGATCTACTTCCGGACACCGGGCGGGATCCTGTTCGAGATCGCAACGAACGAACCCGGCTTCGACCGCGACGAGGATACCGCTCATCTCGGCGAGGCGCTGAAGCTGCCGAACCGATACGAGCCTTTCCGCAACAAGATCGAGGCAAATCTGGCTCCGCTTGCTGCATGAGGTCAGCGCCTGACCGGCGCCACCCGCAAGCAGCGCGTCCACCCTGGAAAACGCATCGGATACGATAGGCAAAGCCACTCTGGGCCGACCCGCTCGGAGTGGCAGCTACACCAATCAAGGATCAGCGTCATGAAACTCTATCTCCTGTCACTCGGCGCCGGACTGCTCGTCGGCATTGTCTATAGCCTCCTCAATGTCCGCTCGCCGGCACCGCCGGTTATCGCCCTGGTCGGTCTTCTTGGAATTCTCGTCGGCGAACAGATCGTTCCTTTTGCCAAAACTCTGTGGGGCAAGGAGCCGGCGGTGATTTCCTGGATCAACCAGATCAAACCCCACATGTTCGGTCACATGCCGAAGGGAGAAAACCGGAGCGATGTCGCTGCGGCCCAGCGGGTTCGGATCAAGTCTGATAGCTGAGCCCGCGCCGAAAGCCTTTCCGCGTCCAGCACGAGCCCAATCGAAATGGCAGAGCCGGAACGGCAAGTTCTGAAGCCCCTTCGATACCGAGAGATTGCAACCTCGCTGCCAAACGGCGAAACATTGGCAGGGCCGATCCGACAGGCCCTGTCGACCTCTGGAGAACGATCATGAGCGGAACCAGGCTTTTCTCGCCCTTCGAAATGGGATCGCTTAATCTGCGAAACCGCATCGTCATCGCGCCAATGTGCCAATATTCGGCCACGGACGGGCAGATGACCGACTGGCATCTTATTCATCTCGGTAATCTGGCCATGTCGGGTGCGGCTGTGCTCACCATCGAGGCGACCGCAGTCCTGCCTGAGGGCCGTATTTCCTATGGCGATGTCGGGCTTTATTCGGATGCCTGCGAGCGCGCGATGGGCCGGGTTCTGGACGGGGTGCGTCGGTGGTCCGACATGCCCATCGCCATTCAGCTCGGCCATGCCGGACGGAAAGCTTCCAGCGAAGTCCCATGGAAAGGCGGCCGCCAGATCAACCCGAAGGACGAAGGCGGCTGGAAAACCGTCGCACCGAGCCCTGTCCCGTTCCACGATGACTATGACCATCCGGTTGCGCTCGATCGCGCCGGCCTTGCGCAGGTCCGCTCGGCCTTCGCCGACGCCGCCCGTCGCGCCGCCGCTCTCGGGCTGGACGCTGTCCAGATTCATGGAGCCCACGGCTATCTCCTGCATCAGTTCCTGTCGCCCCTCTCCAACCGTCGCACGGACGACTATGGTGGAACGCTGGAAAACCGCATGCGCTTCCCCCTTGAAGTCTTCGAGGCCGTTCGCGCGGCATTTCCGGCGGACCGGCCGGTGACGATGCGGGTCTCGGCGACCGACTGGGCCCAGAACGGCTGGGATATCGAGCAAACCATTACCTTTTGCCAGGCGCTTGAAGCACGTGGCTGCTCGGCTATTCATGTCTCGTCGGGCGGCCTTGCATCCCACCAGCAAATTGCGATCGGCCCAAGCTATCAGGTACCCTTTGCGCGCGCCGTCAAAGAGAATGTGGCGATACCGGTCATCGCCGTCGGCCTCATTACCGAGTTCGAACAGGCCGAAGCAATCCTGACGACGGGTGATGCCGACCTCATCGCGATTGCCCGCGCCATTCTCTACGATCCCCGCTGGCCCTGGCATGCCGCCGCGCATTTCGGCGAGCGGGTGTGGGCGCCCGATCAGTATCTGCGATCGCAACCCCGACAACTCCGTCATCTCTTCGACCGCTAAAGCCTGTCGCGCAAAAGTGCGCAGCGGTTTTGAGACAACGACATGCGAAACATCAAAAACTTAGAGCGCAAGGAGCGAATCTGAAAGATCGCGACGCGCTTTAGGCAGACGTAAGAACCGGCGCCCCCGCCATACCGATGTCGGATCGCGCCCTGGTTCATTCCGGCGCAGAAAGAAGACCGTCTCCTGCGGCAGGAGACGGTCTCAGCGGCCCGGGGCGGCCCGGGGGTTTCGAAAGGTAGACCTGCGCGGTGCGCCACGTAACTACACTTAGGTATCGGTGCGCCTGGACAAGAAGCTTGTTTTGTCCGGCGAAAACGGCGGGAGCGCAAACGGATCGTCGCCTCCTATCCATCAGTTTCTGCAACAGGCCGTTTGAAGCCCGGCCGGAGAAGGGAAAGCGTCCCATGAACCAATCCGAAAACAATGTGGTTATCGAGCGCCCGGAGCTGCACCGCTTCGAACTGGCGGTCGACGGGGGCATCGCCGCCGTCTACTACCGTCAGGAGGATGGGCGCCTAGTGTTGATCCATACGGAGGTTCCTGAGGAATTGTCCGGCCGCGGGATCGGGTCGCGGCTGGTGACCGGCGTTTTCGACCTCGTGAGAGCGAGCCACCGGAAAGTCGTCATCCGTTGCCCGTTCGTGGCCGCCTGGTACGCTCGCCATCTGGACTATGGCGACGTCGTCGACGGTTGACCGGCGCGACCGACCGTCAAAGCTTGGCGTCACCGCGCGCCGCATCAAGGCCGACGGGTCCGCCGCCTGCCGCAGCGAGGTAGAGGAACACGAAACAGAAGATGATGGCGGCCGTACCGCCGTTCTGAGCCGGATAGAAACCCTGCGGCGCATGGCGCAGGAAATAGGCCGACGCCATGAGGCCGGAAAGAATGAAGGCGGAAAGCCGGCTCTTGAAGCCGACCAGCAGCGTGAAGCCGAGGACGAGTTCGAACAATCCGGCAATCCAGGGCAAGGAGCCGACGGGCGGTCCGCCGCCGTCACTTGCGGGAAAGCCGATGACCTTCTGCGTTCCGTAGCTGAAGAGGACGAGGGCGGAGACGATGCGCAAAAGGCTGAGCAGATAAGGGGCCAGCTGGTTGGATAAAGCGTGCATGCGTGTTTCCTTTGCAAGCGACCCGGTGAGGTCAATGTGGGCGTGATCTGAAACATTCAAAATAATGACCGGCTTCATGCGAAGCCGGTCTTATTGTGGGTCTGGGGTGTTGCGCGGTGGGCAGATCGCCCCGTTATTTTGCCGGGTTGGGGCCGATCGTCTTGCCGTGGCTGACGCGTTCGTCGCCCTTGTGAACCATGGTGACGGCGTAGTCGATGCCCATGCCGTAGGCGCCGGAATGCTCCTTCACCAGCGTGGTGACGGCATTGTAGGTTTCCTTGTGGGCCCAGTCGCGCTGCCATTCGAGCAGGACCTGCTGCCAGGTCACCGGGATGACGCCGGCCTGGACCATGCGGTCCATGGCGTATTTGTGCGCATCGGCCGAGGTGCCGCCGGAGGCGTCGGCGACCATGTAGATCTCGTAGTCGGTGTCATGCATGCACGACAGCGCGAAGGTGGTGTTGCAGACTTCGGTCCACAGCCCGGAGACGACGATTTTCTTGCGGCCGTTGGCGGCATTTTTGGCCAGGGCATCGCGGACGTTCTGATCGTCCCAGGAATTCATCGAGGTGCGTTCGAGAATGTCGTTTTCCGGGAAGACGGCGAGCAGTTCGGGATAGGTGTGGCCGGAGAAGGACCCGGTTTCGACGGTGGTGATGGTGGTTGGAATGTTGAAGACCTTTGCCGCCTTGGCGAGACCGACGACGTTGTTCTTCAGCACCTGCCGATCGATCGACTGAACGCCGAAGGCCATCTGCGGCTGCTGGTCGATGAAGATCAGCTGGCTGTTCTGGGGGGTCAGGACTTCGAGTTTGCTGGACATGGGCTTTCTCCTCTTTGAGCTGGTTGGCAAGCGGGGCGTCGGTGCCCGGTCTTGGCCGGTCTGGGGTGAACTGGTTTGGTGACAACAGGTGTAGCCGACCGGGTTGCGCTGCTGAATTGCAATAATGATTTCGATTGAATTGCGTAAAATGAAACAAAGGTTGGGTTGGTGAGCCCCGAACTCCGTCGATTGATCTCTCGGATGCCAGGGCGGGTGGGTCGCGGTTGCTCGCTGGTCCTGGGCCTTGGATGCCGGGGCAAGTCCAGAGAGGCACCCGCGCAACGTCCCATCTGATCAAACCGGGTGAATCATGTCACGCGCATAGGCAAGTCCGATCCCGTATCCGCCCGCATGCGCTTCTACGATCGCCCGGGCACCATCGTAGGTCTCCTTGCGCGTCCAGTCCCGCTGAAGCTCGAGGAGAAGCTGCAGCCAGGACGTCATCGTCGCGCCTGCCTTCTCCATCCTTCGCAACGCAAGGGCGTGGCTCTCCGCGGTGATGCCGCCGCATGTGTCGGCTACGACGAAGACCTCATAACCATCAGCAAGCGCGGAAAGAACGGGGAAGGAGACGCATGCTTCGGTCAAGAGACCGGAGACGACGAGCTTGCGGCGGCCGGTTTTGACGACCGCGTCACGAACGCCGTCGTCCTCCCAGGCATTCATGTTGCGCCGCTCGATCACCGGAACGTCTGGGATGACGCTTCTGATCATCGGCATCAGGGGGCCGCTATAGACCTTGGATGCGGAGGTCGACACGACGATCGGCAGGTTGAAGACGCGCGCAGTTTTGGCAAGAGCCACTGTGTTTCCGACCAGCAACTGGCGATCGCCGGATCCCACGCCGAAGGCGAGTCCAGCCTGCTGGTCGACGATCAGGAGCAATGGCTCGTCGGGTGTCAGAAGGGGAATGGGCGTCATTTCTTTTACTCCAGGGAATAGCTGACAGCTGGAAAAGATAGCGGTCCGGCTTGCCGGCGGCTTGAACGCAAAGGCGGCATTTTGCCGAAAGCAATTGGATTTGGTCGGCTGTGACCGCGTTCGTCGACGGCGATCGGCGCACGCCCGCGCGATCAGCTGCATGACCGCTTCCCGCTTCGTTGCACGAGATCGAATCCCGTACCGCGCGCGTGGTCTCTGGGGCGAGCCGCGTCTTGCCTCAGCGATGTGGACAGCGCTGGCGTGCGCCGCCTGCATGCGAATCCGGGTCTTTACGGGAAGCGAACCTCTGTTTGAGTCCCCGATAAAAAAGCATTCCTTCATGCTCTTGACATCATGCAATCGATTGCGTTAAAAGACATGCAATCGATTGCATAGTTGGAGAGATCCCATGGACGCAGCAGAGACGAAAGCTAGGCCCACCCACGTTATCGGAAATCAGGCGGAGGTGACGGGAGTGGTGCTCGACGCGATGTCGCGAGCGACCAGCGCCCGCCTCAGAGAAATCATGGAATCGCTCGTCAAGCATCTGCATGCCTTCGCCCGCGAAGTCCGCCTCAGCGAGGAGGAATTCGAGCAGGGGATCGATTTCCTCAACCGGATAGGACAGGCGACCAACGACGCTCACAATGAGGGCGTGCTGTTCTCCGATGCGCTCGGCTTTTCCACCCTGGTCTGCCTGCTGAACAACGGCCAGAACGGCGCGACGGAAACCGCCGCGGCGTTGCTCGGGCCCTTCTGGCGGATGCATTCGCCGTCGACCGAAAACGGTGGTTCGATCATCCGCTCGCAGACGCCCGGCCCGGCCCTCTTCGCTGAATGCCGCATCACCGATCCCGACGGCAAGCCGATCGAAGGCGTCGAGATCGACGTCTGGCAGGCGTCTCCAGCCGGCCTTTACGAGAACCAGGACCCGGACCAGGCAAACATGAACCTGCGCGGCAAATTCCGGACCGATGCGCAGGGTCGCATTTCTTTCCGCTCGGTGAAGCCCGCGGGCTATCCGGTGCCGACCGACGGGCCGGTGGGCGAGTTGCTGCGCGCGCAACTCCGCCATCCCTACCGCCCGGCGCACCTGCATTTCCTCTGCTTCAAGCCGGGCTACAAAACCCTCATCACCCAGATATTCGTCGATGACGACGAGCATCTGGAAAGCGATGTGGTGTTCGGCGTCACCCGCCACCTGATCGGCGATTTCACGCAAGGCGCCGGCGCGCCGCCGGCTGCCGATGTGACCGGCCCCTGGTACCGGCTTGCCTATGAATTCGTGATGGAATGCGGCGAAGCCAAGCTTCCGGCTCCGCCGATCCGCTGACCCCAACATAAGAAAACGGATGTATCTCATGTCGAACACAGAACAGCTGAAACGCGAAACCTATCCCCGTTCGCTCGAAGGCAAGGTTGCACTCGTCGTCGGTGGCGCCGGCGCCATCGGCGCCGCAACCAGCCGCATGCTCGCAGCGGCAGGAGCGACGATCGTCGTCACGCATATGGACACGGAGCGTGATACGCTGGCGGCCGAAGCGTTGATCAAGGAACTCGGCGCGCCTCACGCCGCCTATGTGGCGAATGTCGTCGACACGGCTTCACTCATCGCGCTTCGCGCGACGCTTGAACAGAAACACGGCCGCCTCGACATCCTGGTCAATGCCGCCGGTTTCACCAAACCCGTCCCGCATGCCGACCTCGATGGGCTCACCGACGAACTCATCGACCTCATGTTGCAAGTCAACTGGCGCGGCCAGTTCGCGACCATTCGTACCTTTGCGCCGCTGCTGAAGGCATCTGGCGACGGACTGGTCGTGTCGATCTCCTCGATCGCCTCCTTCACCGCTGTCGGTTCATCCATCGCCTATTGTGCGGCGAAGGCCGGCATCGACGTCATGACCAAGGCTTTGGCGCGGGCGCTTGCGCCGGAAATCCGAGTGCTGGCGGTCTCGCCGGGCGTCGTCGATACCGAATTTGTTCCGGGCCGCGGCGCCGACTTTAACGACAAGGTCAAGGCCTCGACGCCGCTGAAGCGCATCGGCACCGCCGAAGACATTGCCGCGGCGATCACCGCCTGCGCCACCATGCTCCGCTACTCTACCGGGCATATCATCCAAGTCGACGGCGGCCGGGCGCTCTAGAGCGCCGTGCGTTCAGACGAACGCACAAAGGACGCTCTAGCACTTTGATTCTAGAGCATCTTTCCGCTTCGAGTGATTCCACTTGAGAGCGGGATGCTCTAGCCAGGTAAACGGGAGGAAACCATGACACGCGCACCGCTGTCGAAAGTGTTCATCACCTGCGCGATCACCGGCAATATTACCCAGCCGGAGCAGACGCCGCATTTGCCGATCACGCCAAAGCAGATTGCCGATTCCGCGCTGGAAGCGGCAGATGCCGGGGCGGCTATCGCCCATATCCACGTCCGCGATCCCAAGACCGGGCGTCCGTCGATGGAACTCGATCTTTACCGCGAGGTGCTCGATCGCATCCGTGCGAAGAATTCCGAGTTGATCATCAACCTGACAACGGGGCCGGGCGGCCGCTTCGTACCGTCAGAGCATGATCCGAAGATCGCGGGCGAGGGTACGACGCTGATGGTGCCGGAGCTCCGTGTCGAGCATATCGTCGCGCTGAAACCCGATATCTGCACGCTCGATCTCAACACTATGAATTCGGGCGGACAGGTGGTCATCAACACGCCGGCCAATATCCGCCGCATGGCGAAGGTGATCGCTGACGCCGGCGTCAAGCCAGAGATCGAGTTGTTCGATTCCGGCGATATCGCCCTGCTTCATGACCTGATCGCCGACGGCACGTTCAAGGGACTGCTCCTGACTTCCTTCGTGATGGGCGTGAAGTACGGTTTCCAGCCGTCGCCGGAGACCGTGCTCTATGCCCGCGGGCTGCTGCCGGCCGACGCCGCCTTCACCGCCATCGGCATCGGCCGCTCGGCCTTCCAGATGGTCGCCCAGTCCTATCTGGCCGGCGGCCATGTCCGGGTCGGGCTCGAAGACGCCGTCTATATCGAACGCGGCGTACTTGCGCCCTCCAATGCGGCCCTCGTCGAGAAAGCGCGCCGCATCGCCGAAGATCTGGGGGCCCAGATCGCCAATCCATCCGAAGCGCGCCGCATTCTCGGCTTGCGCGAAGCTGCGTGACAGGAGGCCTTGATGATGAACAACGAAGATTTGAACATTAAAGCGGCATCGACGGTGCGGGGCCTGCGTCTCCATGCCAAGGCGCCGAGCTACGACGCGATCGAGCTCCCCATCGAGACGCATCCGCTGCGGCCTCTTCGGCCAGGCGAGGTGCTCGTCGAAATCCATGCGGCGGCCGTCAATCCCTCCGATGCCAAGGCGGCAACGGGCCTGATGCCCTATGCGGTGTTTCCGCGAACGCCTGGCCGCGATTTCGCGGGCCAGGTAGTGGCGGGGCCCCAGGAGCTGATTGGAAAGCGAGTCTTCGGTTCGTCCGGTGACCTCGGCATCCGGCTGGACGGTGCGCAGGCGAGCCACATGATCGTCGAGGCCGACGCCGTCGTCGAAGTTCCCGACGGCATCGACATCAAGGCGGCCGCAGGGATCGGCGTGCCCTTCGTCACGGCCTGGCAGGGTCTGCAACGGGCCGGATTGCCCGCAGCCGGCGAGACCGTGCTCATTCTCGGCCTCAACGGCAAGGTCGGGCAGGCGGCGGCCCAGATCGTAACCTGGCGAGGGGCGCGCGTCATCGGCGTCGTGCGCCGGGACGAGGCCTATCAGGGGCACGCCAATGCGCCGATCGAGGTCATTGCCGCCGACAAGACGGATGTGCCGGCGCGAGTTCGCGAACTGACCGACGGAAAGGGCGCCGATATCGTCTACAACACGGTCGGCGACCCGTTCTACGAGATCGGCCAGAAGTCGCTTGCGGTGCGGGGCCGGGCGATCTTCATCTCGGCGATCGACCGTTTCGTCAACTTTGACTTGCTTGCCTTCTACAAGGGGCAGCACACCTATGTCGGCATCGACACGATTTCGCTGAACTCGGTCGAGACGGGCGCGATCCTCAAACAAATGGCGCCGGGCTTTGCCGCCGGCAAGCTCAAGCCGTTTCCCATTGTAGAAACCGCGATCTATTCGTTCGAGAACGCCCACGAAGCCTATCAGGCCGTCATGGCGTCCTCGCGCGACCGCATCGTGCTCGTTCCGGGAGCGTGAGGCCGTGCACGTGGTCAAGTTCACGGATGCTCCGCCCTACCAGGCGCCGGGCCACGACAAGATGAGGATGGTTCGCCTGCAGGGTCTCGAGGCCGGGCCGTCCGATACGGCCTGGCTCGGAGTGTCGACGTTGGAGCCCGGCGGCGGCACGACCCTTAGCAGTTCGCCCGTCGAAAAACTCTACGTCGTTCTCGACGGCAAGGTCACGGTTTCGAACGGCAACGAGGAGGTCGTTTTGCAGCCATGGGATTCCTGCCGCATTGCACCGGCGGAAAGCCGGAAGCTCTATAATGCGACGGACCGACCGGCGACGATCCTCTTGGTGATGCCGACGACCCAGCCGCCGTAAGGCAAGCGGCCGCTATCTCGAAAATTCGATGCCAGTTCACGTGACGGGTTGCCCGTCGCGGCAATCCTGCTCGTTCCGAAGGGAGGACCTTTCATGACGCATGCTTCCACCACGCCAAAGCCGCGCAAGCCTTGGTATCAGATACTCTACATACAGGTTCTGATCGGCATCGCGATCGCGATCGTCTTTGGTCATTTCTGGCCCGAAACGGCCATCGAGATGAAGCCCCTTGGGGACACCTTCATCAAATTGATCAAGATGGTGATCGCGCTCGTCATCTTCTGTACCGTGGTCTCGGGCATTGCGGGCATGAACGACCTGAAGAAGGTCGGCCGCGTCGGCGGCAAGGCCCTTCTCTATTTCGAGGTCGTCTCGACTCTGGCGCTCGCCATCGGCATGGTGATCGGTAACGTGCTCACGCCCGGCGCCGGCTTCAACGCCGACCCCGCCACCCTCGATGCCGACGCCGTCAATGTCTATGCCGGCAAGGCGGCGGAGCAATCCGTCACCGAATTCCTCATGAACATCGTGCCGAAGACCGTGGTCGACGCTTTCGCGCAGGGCGATATCCTGCCCGTCGTGCTGATCTCGGTTCTGTTCGGCTATGTCCTGTCGCATCTCGGCGATCGCGCCAAGCCGATCCGCGATGTCATCGAGGCCGGTTCGCATCTCGTGTTCGGTGCCATCAATGCGATCATGCGCCTCGCCCCCATCGGCGCGTTCGGCGCCATGGCCTTCACCATCGGCAAATACGGCGTGTCGTCGCTCGGACCGCTAGCCTTCCTGATCGGCACCTTCTATCTCACCAGCATTATCTTCGTGCTTGGTGTCCTCGGTCTGATCGCCTGGTGGGCCGGGTTCAGCATCATCAAGTTCCTGGCCTATATCAAGGAAGAGATCCTGATCGTGCTCGGCACCTCGTCGTCCGACTCAGCGCTGCCGAGCCTCATGGAAAAGTTGACGAATGCCGGTGTGGCCAAACCCGTCGTCGGTCTGGTCGTGCCGACCGGTTACGTATTCAACACCGACGGGTCGTCCATCTACATGACGCTCGCAGCCCTGTTTGTCGCTCAGGCGACCAATACGGACCTTTCGCTCAGTCAGCAGTTGGCAATCTTCGGGGTCGCCATGCTCACCTCCAAGGGTGCATCGGGCGTCACCGGCGCCTCCTTCATCGCCCTTGTCGGCACGCTTTCGGTGGTGCCGGCAATCCCGGTGGCCGGCATGGCGCTCATCCTCGGCATCGATCGCTTCATGAGCGAGGCACGCGCCCTCGTCAACATGATCGGCAATGGCGTTGCGGCGATCGTCATGGCGAAGTGGGAGGGCGAACTCGATGAGGCCCGTCTCCAGGCGGTGCTTGCCGGCAGCCCGCTCGCCGATAGCCAGGCCGTCGACGACCTGGATGTCATTGCGACCCCGGAACTCGCCTCGAAGATCTGACGGCGGTGGGGCCGCGGCGACGGCGGCCCCGCGCATCGGACCACAGTTACCATGGGAGTGTGAAATGGCCCTCTACGATCTCGAAGACCGTAAGCCGGTGCTGGATGAAGACTTCGGATGGATCGCGCCGGATGCTCAGGTCATCGGCAGGATCCGCATCCGAAAGGATGCCAGTGTGTGGTTCGGCGCGGTCTTGCGCGGCGACAACGAACTGATCGACGTCGGCGCCCGCAGCAATGTGCAGGACGGCGCGATCCTCCATACCGATCCGGGTTTTCCCCTGGTGATCGGCGAGGACTGCACCATCGGCCATGGCGCCATCCTGCATGGCTGCACGATCGGAAACGGCTCGCTCATCGGCATGGGGGCGATCGTCATGAATGGCGCTGAGATCGGCGAAGGCTCGCTCGTCGGGGCGGGCGCCATGGTCACGGAAGGCAAGTCGTTCCCGCCCGGCTCGATGATCCTCGGCTCGCCGGCAAAGCTTGTGAAGACGCTTTCGGCCGAGGAATCCGAACGTCTGAAGGCATCCGCTGGGCGCTACGTCCGCAACGCGATCCGGTATCGCGACCATCTCGCCTCAAACGGCTAGCGGCAGCGCCGCGCATCGACAAGGGAGTACATCCGTGAAGAAGGTAATGAGCAGCGCGACCGAGGCCTTGGCCGGTCGCCTCAAGAACGGCATGACGATCCTCTCGGGTGGCTTCGGCCTGAGCGGCATCCCGGAAGCCCTGATCCTGGCGATCCGCGAATCCGGCGTGACCGGCCTGACCGTGATCTCCAACAATGCCGGCGTCGACGGGATCGGTCTCGGCGTCCTCCTCGACTCGCGCCAGATCCGCAAGATGGTCTCGTCCTATGTCGGTGAGAACAAGACCTTTGCACAGCAGTACCTATCGGGCGAACTCGAACTCGAGTTCACCCCGCAGGGGACGCTTGCGGAGCGCATCCGCGCCGGCGGCGCCGGCATCCCGGCCTTCTACACGCGCACCGGCGTTGGCACCATCGTCGCAGACGGCAAGGAGACCCGCGAATTCGGCGGCGAAACCTATGTCATGGAAAAGGGGCTGCGCGGTGATCTCGCCATCGTGCATGCCTGGCAGGGCGATAGTGAAGGGAACCTGATCTATCGCTACACGGCCCGCAACTTCAACCCGATGATGGCCACCGCGGCAGACTTCACGGTCGCTGAGGTCGAGCAATTTGTGGCGGCTGGCGATCTGAACCCCGACGGGATCCATACCTCCGGCATCTATGTCGACCGCGTCGTGCACGTCGCCAATCCCGAAAAACGCATCGAACAACGCACGACCAGACCGCGGACCGCGGCTTAGGAGGACTGACCGATGGCATGGACTCGCGATCAGATGGCGGCGCGCGCCGCTAAAGAACTGCAGGACGGTTTCTACGTCAATCTCGGCATCGGCATTCCCACGCTGGTCGCCAATCACATCGCACCCGGCATCAGCGTGCAACTGCAATCCGAGAACGGAATGCTCGGCATGGGGCCGTTCCCCTTCGAGGGCGATGAGGACGGCGACCTGATCAACGCCGGCAAGCAGACCATCACCGCGCTGCCGACGACCAGCTTCTTCTCGTCTGCCGACAGCTTCGCCATGATCCGCGGCGGGCATATCGACATCTCGATCCTCGGCGCCATGGAGGTGGCGGCCAATGGCGATCTCGCCAACTGGATGATCCCGGGCAAGATGGTCAAGGGCATGGGTGGGGCGATGGACCTGGTGGCCGGCGTCAAGCGCGTCGTAGTGGTTATGGAGCATGTCGCAAAGGACAAGACGGGCTCCATTCAACCAAAGCTGGTTCCGCATTGTTCGCTGCCCCTGACGGGCAAGGGCGTCGTCGGTCTCGTCATCACGGACCTCGGCGTCTTCAAGCCGCTGCGCGGCGATGCCGCTGCATTCGAGGTTCTTGAACTTGCCGATGCCGTGACGATCGAAGACGTCAGAGCCACCACCGGCACTGAGATCGTCGTTTCATCGCGGCTCGCCGTGAGCGCCTGACCCGCGCTTGAACTTGCCGGTGCAACCGCGACCGGTGCCGCGGTTTTCCAACTTCAAGCATCGCTAGCGGCAGTCGCTGCCGATCGTATTCATATTGGCGAAGGGAACGAACTGATGTCATCGAAAAGAATCCACGCCGCAGCCTCGGTGACCGCCGCCGAGGCGCTTGAGTTTCATGCCATGGGGCGTCCCGGCAAGCTCGAGATCACGCCGACCAAACCGATGGCGACGCAGCGGGACCTTTCATTGGCCTATTCGCCCGGTGTCGCCGAGCCCGTCAAGGCGATAGCAGAAGACCCCTCACGCGCCTTCGATTACACGACGCGCGGCAACATGGTGGCCGTGATTTCCAACGGCACCGCCATTCTCGGCCTCGGAAACCTCGGGGCGCTCGCATCAAAGCCTGTGATGGAGGGGAAATCGGTCCTGTTCAAGCGGTTCGCGGACATCGACTCGATTGACCTCGAGGTCGATACGCCGGACCCTGAGCAATTCATCAACTGTGTGCGCTTCCTCGGTCCTTCCCTCGGCGGCATCAATCTCGAGGATATCAAGGCGCCGGACTGTTTCATCATCGAGCAGCGCCTGCGCGAGATAATGGATATCCCGGTCTTCCATGACGATCAGCATGGCACCGCCATCATCGCGACCGCAGGGCTGATCAATGCGCTGCACATCACCGGACGCGACATGAAAACGACGCGTCTTGTCTGCAATGGGGCAGGTTCGGCGGCGATCGCCTGCGTCGAACTCATCAAGTCCCTCGGGTTTCCGTCGGAAAACGTCATTCTGTGCGATACCAAGGGCGTCGTTTATGAAGGTCGCGCCGAAGGCATGAACCAGTGGAAATCCGCACATGCGGTGAATACGAAGCTGCGTACGCTGGCCGAAGCGATGGACGGCGCCGACGTATTCTTCGGTCTTTCTGCCAAGGGAGCGCTGACGCCGGCCATGGTGCTGTCGATGGCGAAAAACCCGATCATCTTCGCCATGGCAAATCCGGATCCCGAGATCGCGCCAGAGGAAGTCGCAGAAATCCGCGACGATGCCATCATGGCCACGGGCCGCTCGGACTATCCGAACCAGGTCAACAATGTCTTGGGCTTTCCCTATATCTTCCGCGGTGCGCTGGATGTCAGGGCGACGACCATCAATGAGGCCATGAAAGTGGCGGCCGCGCAGGCGCTGGCCGAACTTGCCCGCAAGGACGTGCCCGACGAAGTCGCTGCTGCCTATCAGGGCAACCGGCCGAAGTTCGGCCCCAACTACATCATTCCGGTACCGTTCGACCCGCGTCTCATTTCAGAAATTCCGCTCGCCGTCGCGAAGGCTGCGATGGAGACCGGCGTCGCACGTCGCAACATCGACGATCTGCAAAAATACGCTCAGGAGTTGTCCGCCCGCCGCGATCCGATCGCTTCGACCCTCCAGCGCATCTACGACCGCGTGCGCCTTCAGCCAAAGCGTGTCGTCTTTGCGGAAGGCGAGGAGGAGCGTGTCGTACGCGCGGCAATCGCATTCGTTAATCAGGAGCTCGGAACGGCGATCCTCGTGGGTCGTGAGGATCGCATCCGTGAAACAGCGAACAACGCCGGCCTCGATATTACCAGCAACGCCATCGAGATCACCAATGCGAGGCTCTCGCCTCGCAGCGGTAGCTATGCCCAGCATCTCTACGCGCGGCTACAGCGCAAAGGCTTCCTGCTGCGCGATTGCCAACGCCTCATCAACAATGATCGCAACCACTTTGCGGCCAGTATGCTGGCGCTTGGCGACGCCGACGCCATGGTCACCGGCCTGACGCGCCACTACTCATCCGCTTTGGAGGATATCGGGCGGGTGATCGATCCGCGCCCGGGTCAACGCGTTATCGGGGTCTCGATCGCCCTGAGCCGCGGGCGCAGCGTTATCGTGGCGGACACCTCCATCCATGACTTGCCCAATGCCGAGCAGTTGGCAGATATTGCGGAGGGAGCGGCTGGTTTCGCGCGGCGCATGGGTTACGAACCGCGTGTCGCGATGCTCGCCAACGCGACCTTCGGCCAGCCGCAGAGTGAGCGTTCGGAGCGCGTGCAAGAGGCCGTGCGGATCCTGGACATGCGCAAGGTGGATTTCGAGTATGATGGCGAAATGGCAGCCGATGTTGCGCTCGATCATCACCTGATGCAGCAGCAATATCCGTTCTGCCGATTGTCAGGTCCGGCCAATGTCCTGGTCATGCCGGCCCTGCATTCAGCTTCGATTTCGACAAAGATCTTGCAGGAACTAGGCGGTTCGACCGTCGTAGGTCCGCTTCTGGTCGGCCTCGATAGATCGGTGCAGATCGTACCGCTCAATGCGCGCGATTCCGACATCGTCAATTTGGCGGCAATCGCCGCCTTTGGAACCGACGGCAGCTGAGCAGATGTCGGCGGCTGCAGCCAGGAGCGCTGCAGCCCGCGATCCAGGCTGCAGGCATTGACGAACGTCAGCCAGGATTGCGCTGCTCGGCCGCTTGCACCGGCGTAAGCGGTGGCTGCTTGCGCCACCGCCCAAGACGGCCTTCGTCGTGACCGGCGGCAAAAAGCTGTTGCATGTACCTTCGATCAAATTCGGATTTCGGGCTCAGTGTGAACTGATCCGGAATCGATGCGTAATAAAGCTGACCGCGGGCGGCCGTCGTCTGAAGCTGCAGGCGCACCAGATCGGAAATCGCCTGATACTTGATCAACGTTTCGATCGAACGGCGGGCGATCCCGAGCGCTGTTTCTTCGGTCGCGGCGTACTCGGGCGTCAATCGCCCGTTGCGGATCAGATAGAGTGTTCGCGAGCGGGCATGACCAAAGTAGCGCTTCTCATATCCCGACAGCTCTATATTGGGAGGGGCGAAGAAGATCTGCGCCACGGTCCCGCCGTCGACATGCAATTCCTGCCTGGCTTGACTGTCCAGCCTTACATCGATCCGAACCGGTGGGAACACCGCAGGTATGGCCGCAGACGCCAACAGGACGTCGATCATGTGCTCTCGACGATCGGCGCGCGCACTGGCCGCGATGGCGGACAGGTCCCAGACAACAGGACGCTGGGCATCAATGTTGGTGGTTTGGATCAGCAGACGCCGGCCGATGCGGTACTGCGCTGCAATTTCCGTGACCATTTCTTCGGTGAGATAGCGACCGATCAATTGCCGCAACGGCCCATTATCGTAGAGACCACGGCCCATCACGCCGAACAGGCCGAGATTTCTATAGATATCGCGGTCACCATACTGCGTGAAAACTTCGCGCAATTCCCGGTCGTGGGACGGCCCAAGGAAAGCAAAGGGAGCCGCCAAAGCGCCCGTGCTGACGCCAGTCACGACCTCGAATTGCGGTCGATTGCCCCTCTCGCTCCAGCCCGTCAGATATCCGGCGGCAAACGCGCCGTCGGCGCCTCCGCCCGAAATGGCAAGAAAGTCGACATGATTGACGGCGGTGCGCGGGCGACGCCCTGAGCGAACCGCATCGTGGGTCTGCTTGTACTGTTGCGCTATGAGCGAACGTAGAGTGGGCGTGACCTCGTCTCCCCAGAAGCGGGCAAGGTCCACGTGTTCGATTTGCACAGCCGAAGCCTGTTCTGCCGGAACCGAGATACGCTCAGGCCCGGTGACACATGCCGTCAGTAGACCGGATGCAAAAAGGAGCGGCATGATTGAGGATCGAAATCCCTGAATGCGCGTAAAAATGGTCGCTGACAACGACATCGCCCTCGGATCCCCCATCCTTTTAATCCACCCTTTGCTTGCGCCGATTTCAGTCGCGTTCGCCGCCCGCATGCAGGCTTGCCGGATATAGTCGGCGGCGTATCGTTACGGTGATCGCCAGCAACATTGCGATCAATTCCAAAGCGTGGGAGGCGAACGTGCTGCTTGCGAGCACGAGCGCCGCCATGATCAAGAGAAGCCAGTGCATCGAGCCATGTTTGGACGCCCGGTCGCGGACCAGCCAGAGGGCGGTCAGGTACATCGCGATCGGTATGCAAAAGGCGAGAGCGGCAAGCTGTTGCGAAACGGTCCCATCGCGGGCGACGCTAAGAAACACCGTAAAGCCGGCGGCCGTCGCCGCCCCAGCCGCGAAAAGCAGACAATGTCCGTAGGCCCAGGTCAGAACGATGCCAGGTTTGCGGCTGAGCAGCTGTTCGTTGCGGTCAAAGTATAGTCCCCACATCGAAAACGCGATGATGGAGCACAGGACCGCCCACCAGAAATGCCTTAGTTCCGGCGTCGCGGGATCCGAGATAATCAAGGCGATGGCGGCAAAACATTCGCCAAGGACGATGATATTGAACGAGTTGTAGCGATCGATGATGTGACCATGATGCCAGTTGCTGGCGGTCCCGCGCTCGGCCAGCAGCGGTACGGCCAGTTCGCCAGCGGCGCCGAGCGCAAAGAGCGGAAAGTAAAGCGGCGCTTCAGGGGAAACTGTGACGATCAGGGTGTTCCAGTAAACCTGCATGCCGCCGATCCCGGCCGCGTAGCGCAGGGCCGCCGGGCGGGCATGCCGATCCCCGTTCGCCGCGCCGAGCCACAGGGCGATCATGCCCAGTCGCATGATGCTGAAACCGATGAGGACGAGCCAATGCGGCTCATCGCCGAGGCCGCTTCGGATCCCTCCGGCAAGGGTAAGCGATCCGAACATGATGACCATCGTCACCACACGGAAGGCGGCCGACTTGTTGTCATAGCCCGAGGCGAACCATGTGTAGTTCGCCCAGGCCAGCCAGGCCATGAAAAAGCTGCAGGCGAAGCGGACGACGCCGGGCGCGAATTCGCCGGCTTCGATGTCCTGTGCCAGTCCATGGGCGGCGGCGGCCACCGCCACGACGGTGGCAAGATCGAACATCAGTTCAAGGGAGGTCGAGCCGCGGTTGACCTCGTTACGATCGCGCGGGGGCAGGCTGAAAGCGGCTATCGCGGACAAGGCTGGCCTCCCTTCGAGATCACGCTTGGAGGCGGCAAAACGACAGCGGCCATCGTTCAGCCCGGCTTCTTCGTGTTTTGCGGTGAATAGAAAAGGCCGACCACGAGCAGCAAGAGAGCCGGGAAGAGCATTCCCGCAACGCCCACCGTGACTTGCGCAAACGCGCCGGCAGCACACCCCATCACAAAGCCGAACACCAGAATGATCGATGTCAGCGACTGCCCCCACTCTTCCGGCTTCTCGGTATAGCCGATGACGCGACGGGCCGCAGCGACTGCGAGGCCGGCGATGTTGCCCGTCATGAGCGAAAACGGTGGGCCGAGCCTTGGGTCGAGACGCTCGATCGCCGTCAGCATCCCCATAGCGACGACGGCGAGAAGGGCGCATGCGGATACTAGCCCGGCATCGAAGATCGCAAGAAGGGCGGCCGTTGCAAACGCGGCCGCGGCGATGATGAGCGTCCAGAATGTCGCGCGCTCGAGAGGCTTGATCCAGGCGACGAGGATGGCGGCCAGGCCCGCGCCCACCATGAAGAGCGGGAAGGTCATGATCTGAAGATCGCGCAGGCCGCCTTTTTCGTGACCGACCAGTCCGAGTCCGAGGAGCACGACGTTGCCGGTAACCAACCCGACGAAAAGGCCACCCAAGTGAATGAAGAAGAGTGCGTCAGCGAACCCGGAAATGAACGCCAGTGCCAGTGAATTGCTTTTCCCGCGAAGTATGTTCAGCATCGTATGCCGCTACCCCCTATTGCTTGAGTCCTGGCGACATTCTCGATTGCAGCGATAACGAAACCGTCGACGCTGGTGTCACCTGGCATGGCGTGAAGCGAGCTCTGATCCCGCGGTGCGCCGATGAAAACGAGTCTTGACAGGACGATGCGGGTCCCCTGGTCCGTCTTGGCGACAAACCAGGGGACCCAGTGATGCTCACTTCGCCGGGTTCGGGCCGATCGTCTTGCCGTGGCTGACGCGTTCGTCGCCCTTGTGAACCATGGTGACGGCGTAGTCGATGCCCATGCCGTAGGCGCCGGAATGCTCCTTCACCAGCGAAGTGACGGCATTGTAGGTTTCCTTGCGCGCCCAGTCGCGCTGCCATTCGAGCAGGACCTGCTGCCAGGTCACCGGGATGACGCCGGCCTGGACCATGCGGTCCATGGCGTATTTGTGCGCATCGGCCGAGGTGCCGCCGGAGGCGTCGGCGACCATGTAGATCTCGTAGTCCGGGACGTCATGGAGAGCGGAGAGCGCGAAGGTGGTGTTGCAGACTTCGGTCCACAGCCCGGAGACGACGATTTTCTTGCGGCCGTTGGCGGCATTCCTGGCGAGCGCGTCGCGGACGTTCTGATCGTCCCAGGAGTTCATCGAGGTGCGTTCGAGAATGTCGTTTTCCGGGAAGACGGCGAGCAGTTCGGGATAGGTGTGGCCGGAGAAGGACCCGGTCTCGACGGTGGTGATCGTGGTTGGAATGCTGAAGACCTTTGCGGCCTTGGCGAGACCGACGACGTTGTTCTTCAGGACCTGCCGATCGATCGACTGAACGCCGAAGGCCATCTGCGGCTGCTGGTCGATGAAGATCAGCTGGCTGTTTGCGGGGGTCAGGACTTCGAGTTTGCTGGACATGGATTTTCTCCTCTTAAAGCTGGTTGGCAAGCGGGGCGTCGGTGCCCGGTCTTGGCCGGTCTGGGGTGAACTGGTTTGGTGACAACAGGTGTAGCCGACCGGGTTGTGCCGCTGAAGTGCAATAATCATTTCGATTGAATTGCGATATTGGCAATAATCGAGATAGGCGACGCCACTCCAAGGTCTTTCGCATCTCCTTGTGACGGTCACACGGATGGCGTGGTTTTCGCCGCCCAGATGCCGGCCCGGTCACCACCACACCGCGAAATCGACTTCCGAATAAAGCTCCCGACAACGCACCGGAAGCGGGCCGGATGGCTCTGGCACTTTGTTTCTAGAGCACCTTCCGCTTCCAGTATTCCGCTTGAAAGCGGGACTCTAGTCCCTCATCGGGTCTGCGGCCATTCGAGATTGCCGAAGGTGGTCCGGGATACTCCCTTGTAATAGGCGCCCGCCTTCGGCGGTGGCTGGTTCACAACCACCTTCGCCCAGGAGGGTCGCTTGTTATCCTTTGCGGGTGCACCATCGTCGCCGAGTGCGGCCGACGAAGTGATCAGGATGGAGGCTGCCAATGCGGCGGCGCCGACGATCGTTTTCATTTTGCGCCCTTCCGCTATCGTCACACGGCCCAGCAGGAGCAGCCGAGTGCGCCGAAGAAGCCCTTGAGATCGGCGATCGGCAGCTTTGACGTCCAGGCGCCGGCATGGTCGTGTCCATGCACGCCGCAATTGCTGGCGCAGCCGCACGCGGTGATCGCCGTGCGGCGGAGCGAGTTCTTGCCGGCGCCATCGGGCTCGCCCCAGGCGGCATAACCGCCGAAGCTGCGCACCGGCGACCAGTCGGGCATCGCCGGCGGCACCGGGTTCTCGTCGTGGGAAGCGAAGTCGCCGGCCGCATAGACGACCTTGCCGCCGACAACAGTCAGCTCCGAGGTCAGGAACGAGATCTCGTCCTCGGCGCAGGCGAAGTAATCCTTGTTCGGCACGATCAGGTCGGCAAACTGTCCCGTCTCGATCCGGCCCTTCTTGCCTTCTTCGTTCGAGAACCACTGCACCTTCTCGGTCCACATCCTCAGCGCCGTCTCGCGATCGAGGCAGTTGGCGCGCGGATAGAGCTGCAGGCCGCCGATGGTCTTGCCGGTCACCATCCACGACAGCGAGACCCAAGGGTTATAGGAGGCGACGCGGGTGGCATCGGTGCCGGCGGACACGTTGACGCCCTTCTCCAGCATGCGCCTGATCGGCGGCGTCGCTTCGGCCACGCCGTGGCCGTAGCGCTCGACGAAATATTCGCCCTGGTAGGCCATGCGGTGCTGGGTGGCGATGCCGCCGCCAAGCGCGGCGATCCGGTCGATCGAGCGGTCGGAAATCGTCTCGGCATGGTCGAAGAACCAGTTCAGGCCGTCGAGCGGGATATCCTTGTCGACCTTCTCGAAGACGTCGAGCGCGCGGCTGATGGTTTCGTCATAGGTCGCATGCAGCCGCCAGGGCCAGCGGTTCTCGGCCAGCACCCGGACGACCTCTTCGAGTTCGCCCTCCATCTCCGGCGCCATCTCCGGGCGCGGCTGGCGGAAGTCCTCGAAGTCGGCGGCCGAAAACACCAGCATCTCGCCGGCGCCATTGTGGCGGAAGTAGTCGTTGCCCTGCTTGTATTTGACCGATGAGGTCCAGTTCAGAAAGTCTTGCTTCTCTTCCTTCGGCTTCTGGGTGAAGAGATTGTAGGCCAGGCGAACGGTCAGCTGATCGTCGTCCGACAGCTTCTGGATGACGGCGTAGTCGTCCGGATAGTTCTGGAAGCCGCCGCCGGCGTCGATGACGCTGGTGACGCCGAGCCGGTTGAGCTCGCGCATGAAGTGGCGGGTGGAGTTGACCTGGTAGTCGAAGGGCAGCTTCGGTCCCTTGGCCAAGGTCGAATAGAGGATGCCGGCATTGGGCTTGGCCAGGAGCAGCCCGGTCGGGTTGCCGGCGGCATCACGGGTGATCTCGCCGCCCGGCGGGTTGGGCGTGTCCTTGCCATAGCCGACCGCCCTGAGGGCGGCGCCGTTCAAGAGCGCCCGGTCATAGAGATGCAGCAGGAACACCGGCGTATCCGGGGCGACCGCATTGATCTCGTCGATCGTCGGCAGCCGCTTTTCGGCGAACTGGTGTTCGGTAAAGCCGCCGACGACGCGCACCCATTGCGGCGCCGGGGTGATCGCCACCTGTCGCTTCAGCATCGCCATCGCATCGGCGAGCGAACGCACGCCGTCCCAGCGCAGTTCCATGTTGAAGTTGAGGCCGCCGCGCACGACGTGGGTGTGGTTGTCGTTGAGGCCCGGCAGCACGCGCTTGCCCTTGAGGTCGATCACCTGTGTGCCCGATCCGGCCAGCACCATGATCGTCCGCTCGTCGCCGACGGCCAGGAACTTTCCGTCCTTGATGGCAACGGCGCTTGCCGTCGGGTTGGCGCGGTCGAGCGTGGTGACAAGGCCGTTGTGCAGGATCAGGTCGGGCGTCATCGAGGTGTCTCCAGTCTGTTGGGCGTGTGTCGCGGTTGCCCTGCCCAAGGCTAGGGCGGCGGCGGTTGCACCGAGAAAATTGCGCCGTGTAGGCATTATACGGGTTTCCTATCTATGGAGTTGCTGCCCGGCGTCCAATACCTGCGCTTGACGTGGTCGCGGAGCCCAGAAGGAAAATGGCAGGATCGACATGCCGCCGCGCAGCAGATGACGGCGCCAATGTCAGGGGAAAGGAGCGGGTAAAAACCTGCGAAGGGGGGCGCCAAGCTGCCGGCAAGGTCACTCGATCAACGAACTGGCTGTCGAGTGGGCGGACGGCGCTAAGATAGGTGAGATCAGAAGGCTGCGGGACGGCGGCGTGGCTGCCAGGATCATCGGCTTCTCCCAGATCAGTTGCCGGTTGCGGGACTGTTTCTCCAATATTGCGTTTATTCCACTGCAGTTTCTTGTCGGGAATGTCTGCCTTTTGAAGATTCTCACGTTTAAGCAGCGAAATCTAACTCTGTGGACGTCCGGACGTTTTTCCCTGAACTTATCGCCGGTTGCGCCGCCAAGGTTGAGCCGGGGGCGGAGGCTTGTTCGTCGTGTTTATCTTACAAGGCGTCCGTTCCATGCAGCCAACGGTCGCTCCCGTTTGGCCGATTCAGGTGCGCCGGTCACGCCGGAAACGAGCGGGCGTGATGCCCGCTATCAGGGAAAAGCTTCTGGTCAGATGGCTTTGGTCGGCGAAGCCACAGCGAATGGCGATTTCGGCGATTGGCATATCCTGGAGCAGCAATTCCTTGGCGCGGGCGATGCGGTATTCGGTGAGCCAGCGTAGTGGTGTGCGGCCGAAGCTCGCCTTGAAGGCTTGTATAAAGTAGCTCCGAGACAGCTCGCAGCTTTTTGCGAGCACCATCATCGATAGGTTTCCGTCGAGCTGCGCGGCCAGGTACTCCAGCGCGCGCTTTTCCTGCCAGGGAGCCAGCGTGCCCTTGCGCTCGCCCGGAAAATACAGCCCGCCGTATTTCTGCACGAGATGTGTCATGATGGCGAGCGTGACTTGATCGATGAATAGCCGACTGGCCTGTTTTGGCCGCTCCAGCGCGGGCAGCAGCGCGTGGGCGAGGCCGAGAATGACGGTGTCGACTGTACCAGGAGGGCATTCGAAGCCCATGAGGTCGGGCCGCCCGATTTCGGTGGCGAAGTCGCGCACATGCCGAAAGGGAATCCGGAAGCGCACGTTGTCGAAGGGCGATAGATGATGGCAGCGCCATTCCTCGCGCAGGTCCGTGATGGCAAGCGCCCCCTCGGGGTGGCCGCCTTCGAAAATCAGCGACTTACCACGCCAAAGCCGATGTAACCGAAAGTCGCGCAATTGCGTGATAATGCTAAAGGCGTCCTCGCGCACGTTGGCCGGGCTTGGTGCCAAGTCTTCCCGATCGGACTTCAATCGCATTATGGAGATGGGAGACGCATCGACGATCGATCGGCGTATGGCGTCCGGCTCCTGGGTCTTTTCTGGGGCGGACTCCCTGTACATCGTGCACTCCCAACTAACTGGCGAACGAAAGATTGCCCAACTCTCTCGTTGAAGCAATTGGACTAATGGAGGCCTCGTCGCCGCCAAACTGAAGGCGTAACGCCAGTTTCACTGACAAATACCCTCTCAAAATGTCCGAGGTCGTCGAAATCGCACGCATGCGCAATGTCCTCCAGCGAGAGGGCATGGTCGGCAAGGTGTGATTTCGCCCTGCCGATCTGCGCGGCGATTGGCCGTAGCGTGGTTCCGGGTTCTTCCCGCATAAGAGCCCCTTGCGCCTTGCCAACGCTTTCCTCGATCGGCTCGCCATACCGGTGCAGGAGGTGGGCGCAGATGGCGACCGCTACGGGTCGCAGGGGCGCCGGCGCCGTTCCGGTGCCGGCAAAAAATGCAAGCAGCGCGGTACCGAGATTGCGAAGCACTGAATCCGGTTCGCCGCGACGGCAGATCAGGCGTCGTCGTCCGATTTCCGGCGATAGTTCCGCAGTCTCGTTGAAAAGGGCCTTGGGCAGCACAAAGGCGAGCGAGCGCAGCCGACTGTTGAGGCGAATGCCCGCCCCGTCCGCGAGATCCACGAGGCAGATCGTACCGCGCGCGAAGTGGCGAACCTCAGTACAGGAGCCATCCGCCCGAATGTCGGCGTGTTCGGCGTCCTCCAGGTAGAGCATGAGGAAATAGGACTGGGAGGCAGGGAGCCGAACGTCGTTTGCCTCATCGGCCCTGGGTTCGCGGCAAATGCTGGTCACGGAAAAGGTCGCGGCGCGGATTGGAACAGTGCTCAAGCATGGGGCCTCTGGCGTCCCGAAGCAGACGCCTACGCATGCCATGTCTTTGCTATCGAAGTTCAACGACAATCCCTGGGCGATATCTGAGGAATGACCTTGTAAATGCAGGTTCTGCCCCTCGACTGTATTCCAGGCTGTGCCAAGGTGCAACGCGAAGACCCATCGAACTCGCGTTCAACGGGAATTGTCGAGATCACCTCTTCTACGTCCGCAGTTTGCCTGCCAGGAACGAGACGAAGCGTCGGACCTTGACCGCGATATGGCGGTTGGCCGGATAGACCGCCTGCAGCTGTAACGTACTGATATGCCAATCGGGGAGAAGCTGTACCAACCGGCCCTGCCTGAGGTCTTCGCCAACGATAAAGTCGGGCAGGAGGACGATACCGACTCCCAGCAAGGCGGCGTCACGAAGACCAAGGCTGTGATTTAGTTCCAGCCGCGGCACGATCGGAATGCGGAACTCCTCATCGTTCCTCCTGAACGGCCAGATCCGCCCCCACCGCAATTCGGCGAAGTGGAGGCAGAAGTGGTTTGCCAGGTCGTGCGGCGTCTTCGGTGCGCCGTGTTCGGCCAGATAGGCGGGTGACGCGGAAATCACGAGGGACGATGTCGCCAGCTGCCGAGTGATGAGATTGATGTCGACTTCGAGGCGCCCTCGAATTGCAAGGTCGAAGCCATCCTCGACCAGGTTTACGGCCCGATGCGACAGGTCCAGTTCGATGGACACGGCCGGGTTGAGCTTCAGGAACTCCGAAACTGCCGGCACGATCACCAGATGCCCGAGATCGGGCGGCGCCGACACCCGCAATCGTCCGACGGCTTCCTTCTGGAACGAGGTCGCCGTCCGCTCCGCCTCCCTTATCTGCGGAAGGATACCCGAAAGGGCTTCGCGGTAAGCGGCGCCCGCCTCGGTAAGAACGACCTTGCGTGTCGATCTCTGAAAGAGGCGGATGCCGAGGCGATCCTCGAGCTGCCTGACCTGGGCTCCCACCGTCGCGCGCGACATGGCCAGTTCGTCCGCAGCCTTGGTAAAGCTGAGATGGGTGGAAACCGTCAGAAAGGCGGCAATCCCGTCAAGCGGATCGAGCGATTTCATGAGCGCGATTATCCGTTCAATGATGTCAAGTCATCGCTCTTATCATGAGACGAAGCACAAAGTAATCGATGGGTGTCCTCAAGCAGAAGGAGACCCGACATGAAGACATTCACTTACGCGGCGGTATCACCGCCGGGACATGGAATGCCGGCAGCGGCGTTCGGCAAACACGTGATACGGATGATGGCCGACAATACAGGCGGTGCGCTGGGCATGCTCGAGGCCATCGTGCCGCCCGGGGAGGGCCCGCCGCTTCATGTGCACGAGCGCGAGGATGAGTTCTTCCGTGTCCTGTCCGGTTGCTTCGGTTTCTGGTGTGGTAGCGATTATGTCGAGCTCGCCGAGGGAGGCTGCATCGCGCTGCCGCGCGGCGTGCCGCATCGCTTCCGGAACATCGGGGAGACGGAAGGCTGCCTCATGGTCGTCGTGACGCCGGGCGGGTTCGAGAACTTCTTTCCGATCATCGACCTCTGCAAGCCCGAAACGCCCGAGGAGATCGCCTCCATCGCAGCGGATTTCGGCCTGACTTTCCTGCCTGAAGGCAGGCGCAAGGTCGCCTGATCCGGCGGCAGACCGCCCCAAACACAGTGCCGAGAAAACTCGACAACGGTCCATCGAAAGGAGACCGAAGGATGACACACGCGCCTTCACACGAAATCGGAATGAGCCTGACCGCCGGCCAGTTGGACGCCTATCTCGCAAGGATCCGGGTCGACCGGCCAATTTCTCTCGACCTTCAAGGCCTGTCGAAACTTCACCGCGCTCACCTCATGACCTTCACCTGGGAGGCGCTGGATGCCTTCATGGGATGGCCGTGCTCGATCTCCCCGGCATCCGCCTTCGCGAAGATGGTGGAGGGCAGGCGCGGCGGCTGGTGTTACGAGATGAACGGTCTCTTCGGCGCAGCACTTGACGCGCTCGGTTTCCGGGTAACCCGTCTTTGCGGCGCCGTCGACCGCAAAAAACTGGGCAATATCGCCATCGGCAATCATCTGACCCTGCGGGTTAATCTCGACCGCCCCTATCTTGCCGAGGTCGGCGTGGCCGACGCCATCGTCGAACCCGTGCCGATTGCTGTCGGACCGTTCAGCCAGCGCGGTTTCGATTTTTCGATCATGCCGGCGGAGGACGGCTGGTTGCGCTTCAACAACCATGTACACGGCATCGCACACAGCTTCGATTTCCGTGCCGATTACAGCTGCGAGGCCGCCATGGCCGCCACGCATTCGTGGCTGATGCGGGACCCCGGGTCGCCATTCACAAACGCGCTTGCAGTGCTGCGTCATACCGCGGACGGTTATGTCGCCCTACAGAATGATCGCTTGCGCACGGTCACGCCGGGCAGCGTTCGCGAACATCGCATCACAAGCGCGGACCATCTCGCGGACACGTTTGAGACCGTTTTCGACCTTGAGATTCCCAGGCCCGAGCGGATCTGGGACAAGGTCCAGGCGATTGGCCGCGACAAGGCGGCCTGAAGGCGCGGCACCAATATTCTGGGGTTCGAAGAAACGTCTATCCTTCGCGCAGTCTAGCGAACATTGCCGCGCATTCGCAGGAGCATCGGCACGACCTCGGCAGATCGAGTGGGCTGTTCCATCTCATCGGCGGGCTTGCCGCCGGTGTCCTGGCCGATCGCCGCACTGCCCATACGCTCGACCTCGGACCAAGCCGGCGACGGCGTGATCATTCGGAGTAATTCCGGAGGCAGACCGTCGCCGCGCTGAGCGGCGATGGAATGCAGACCTCGCAGCAATGTCATCATGGCTGGTCCCTCCGTTGTGATTTGAAGGGCCTCTTCAGACCGCGTTGATGTTCCTCAGCGTCGTGGAAGAGCCCCGGAGTGCCGCGCGCGCGTTTTCACGCTGACGGCGGGCGGCGGCCATTTGCAGTTACATTGGGCTTGCCAACGAACGATACGGCTGCCGCTCGGGCACACGCGCTCCGAAAATTGCTTTCAAATCGAAATTAGCAGTTCCTCGGAACGAGACGCTGACGATCAGTATTTCGATTTGAAAGCAAGGACCGGAGAGTGGCGCAACGCATCAGCTTCTAAACTCGTTTCACAACGAGTGAAGAAGGTAAGACGATGCGTGAAACTATTCGATTTGCATGGGGCGCCAGTTCCCTTGGCGACTTTGTTGTCGCCATGTCGAACAAGGGGATTGTGGCGCTTGAATTCAGCTCGATGCGCACCGCGATGGAGGATGCGTTGAGTATCCGCTTTCCCGAACCCGAGCTTGAACGCGCCCAGCAGGAACTTGCCGACGTGATCGAAACCGTGGCCGGCGCGATCGACGATCGGGCCAAGGTTTACGATCTGCCACTCGATCTGCGCGGGACGTTGTATGAGGTCCAGGTCTGGCTCATGTTGCGGGAAATTCCTGCTGGCCGGACCACGAATTATGGGGCGCTCGCAGCCAAGCTCGGTTCGCGTGATCCGCGGGACGCAACAGCTGCGATCGCCAACAACCCGATCGCCGTGATCGTGCCGTGCCATCGCGTCATCAAGAAGGATGGCTCGATTTCCGGTTATCGATGGGGTGTCCGCCGCAAGCGTGCTCTGCTGGCACGCGAGCAGCGCGCCACGGAGGAATGAGATGTCGGATGCTCGTTCCGCAGTCTCGCCGTGCGGGCATATCGCCGAGCCGCTGCAGGTCATCAGGCTGTCGATCGATTCCGTAGATGCCGCCCGTCGGCAATTCCCAGGCTACAGGTTGACGCGGCTGGTGGGGGCGCGGCTTGAGCTGGATGAAAAAGACGTCGAAAGGCTCTGTGACCTGCTCGGGGTCGATCTCCTGCGACCCGTGGAGGGCGCGTCGAAGCCGTTCGATCATCATTTGCGCCATGTGATCGCTCTCTACGAGCTTAGCGCTCTGTTTCGCAATGACGGGCACGCGCCCTACCATCATGCGATCCGGCCGACCGGCTACGACTATCACCGAGACGAGGTGGATCCGCACGGCATGGAGCTATGGCAGGCCGACTATCGCGCGATGCCGGATGTCAGGCAAATGATGGCCGCTTCGATCCTATGGCTCTATCGGGCAGGGAAAGACACTGTCTGGCTGCGGCGGGTGCCTTGCATCTGGCACGCTCTCGGCTCTACGCGCTTTATCCTGGGTGGTAGTTGCGGCAGTCCGCTCGGGCTGCAGGCCAGGGGCGCCGGAAGGCCAGCCGGCGCTGAGAAACCGCGGCGCCGGCATCGCGCGCTCATCGGGCGTCGTGAAAAATGATCCCAACGGTGTGGCGCATGCCGGATCGGACGCGGCTGACACCGTGGCGCAGGTTCACGCGGTAGTTTCCCTTCGTCCCCTGGACCGGACGATTGTGGACGGCGAAAGCGACGGCGTCGCCCTGTCTGAGCGGCACGACCTCGACGCGGCTTTGCATGCGCGGCCGCTGTTCGGTCAGTGCAAACTCGCCACCTGTGAAATCGCGGCCCGGCCCGGAGAGCAGGATCGCCACCTGGATCGGGAATGCGAGGTCGCCGTAAAGGTCCTGGTGAAGGCAGTTGAAGTCGCCGGCAACGTATTGCAGCAGCAGCGGCGTCGGCCGGGTCTGGCCGGCATCGTGGCATTGCTTGAGGAACGCGGCATGCTCGCCTGGAAACCTCTGGTCCAATCCCATCCGTTCGTTCCACACGTTGGCGACACCGGCAAGGCGCGGGTAGAGCGCCGTGCGGATACCGCCGATGAGATCGGGCAGCGGATATTTGAAATAGCGATACTCGCCCCTTCCGAAGCCGTGCCGCGCCATGATGATATGGCTGCGGAAATGGCTTTCGTCGGCGTAGAGCGACGCGACGCTGCTGCATTCCTCGGGCGTGAGAAGCTGGGGAAGGACAGCGCAGCCGAAGCCGTCGAGCTCGCCGGCGAGCGCCTTCCAATCATAGGCAGCAATCCGTGCCGCCGCGGACGCATCCGCAGAGGCCGGTACCATGTTGATCGCAGTCTTGTTCATAGCGTGGCTTCCTTCTCTATGAGGGTGCGTTTGCGCTCAAGGCCCCAGCGATAGCCGGCGAGGTCGCCGTCGGTGCGCACGACCCGGTGGCACGGAATGGCGAGCGCAATGGGGTTGGCGGCGCAGGCGCCGGCGACAGCGCGCGGGTTCGCGAACGGGCCAATCCACCTGGCGAGTTCCATGTAGCTCACCGTCCGGCCGACGGCGATGGCCTTCAGCTTTTCCCAGACGCGGCGCTGAAACGGCGTGCCGCGCATGTCGAGCGTCAGCTGAAGGCCGCCGGATGGCTTGGCGATGTAGCGCAGGACTTTCGCAACGTCGTTCTTCACCACGGCCTCGCTCGCCACGAGCGTGGACTTCGGGAAGCGATTGGCAAGGTCCGCCGTCAACTCTTCGGCGCTGTCGCCGAGCAGGATCGAGCATACGCCCTTGGCGCTGCGCGCGACCAGCACCTTGCTGAGTTCGCAATCGGCGACTGCGTAGGAGAGAACACCGGCGGTCGTCGAAGGGGAATGCTGCAGTGATTGCGGCCGCAGCGCGTCAGTCTTGATCATGAGGTTCATCGTCGTAGCTCCTTGTTCTGTCCTCACGATCGAGACTACGTTTTTGGTCGCGCCGCCAAACTCCGATCCTTGCTTTCAAATCAGAAAGCTATAACGCTCCCCGGAAGGTGAGATTGATGCGCATCCGTCCGACAGTCTCATGGACGCCATCCTTCAATTCGGGCACGCCGTGATAGAAGAGCCGCGACGGGCCGCCCCAGACCGCCACGTCGCCATGCCGCAGCGCATACTTCTTCACGGGATCATTCCGCTTCAGGCCTCCGAACTGGAAGGTGGCTGGCAGGCCGAGCGAGACGGACACGATCGGATTGGCGAAGTCGCGTTCGTTTCTGTCCTGGTGCAGCGAAAGGCGGGCGCCCGGCTCGTAGCGGTTGATCAGGCAGGCGTCAGGGCGGAAGTCCGGATAGCCCGCCCGTGTTGCCGCCTCCACAGCCAGATCGAGGAAGCATTCCGGCATGGCCGGCCAGGGACGGTCTGTTTCCGGATCGTCGCGATCGTATCGATAGCCGGTACGATCCGTGACCCAGCCGGCGGTGCCGCAATTCGTCATCGCCACCGACATGGTGAAGCCGCCCGGTGTGACCATATGTCGGAATGGCGACTGGCTGGTGATGTGGCCGAGCGCGGCGAGCAGATCCTTTTCAAAGGGAAGTGCTGCGCCGCGAAGCAGCATGGCACCTTCCGCCATGATCTCGGTTGCGGGATCGGCTGGGGCAAGCATGTCAAACAGATCGGGCATCTTCGGGCCTATTGCGTATCGTGTTGATCGACGGGTGAAAGACGGGCGGGTAGCCCGCAAGGAGCACCATGACCGTTGATGGTGGTGTCAGGAGCCAATCGGCGTCGTTGAGGATTTCGGGCCTGTCGTAGCCGTCATTGGCCCAGCGATACGCGAGGCCGGCGCGCAGCGTGTAAGCCTCATCCGCTGCCACGACGACCGCGCCGTCGGGCAGGTCGGTCACCGGAAGCGTGATCGGATGCAAGCGCTTGCGGCGGTGATCGAGGCGCTCGGCATGCAGGACGGAATCCATATGCGTGGCCGAAGGAGGCGCCTCTTTCTTCGCCGACGCCCAGCAGGCCCGGAAGCGTTCCGCGGCCTCGCGCCGGCAGAGGAAGCAGGGACGATGTCCGGCGGCGAGCGCAACGGCCTCGTCGAGGAAAAACAACTCCGTCCAGCTCCGGCGCGCCATCACGTCCCGGCGCCACCCCTTGAACGCGCAAGCGCATATGAGCCAGGTTTTTGTCGCCCAGCGCCTGGCCAGCAATGTCTTCGTTGCCGGATCGTGGATGATGCCGCGATTGCCGGTAAACAGCCCGCGCTGAGAAATGGCGACGATATCACCGAAGGGCGTGACGCGGTTTTGAAGGGGCATGGTGTACTTCCCGGAGCCGTATTTACTTCAAAACGTTTCCGCGCTCGCGCGGGATGCGCCACAGATACCAGGCTGCGACCGTGCGATGGGGCGACCAGAGCTTGGAGATCTCGCGCAGCTGTTTCGGCTTCGGTTGCTCAGGCAGCGATTTCAGGACGCGGTAGCCTTCGCGGACACCGAAGTCATCGACGGGCAGGATATCCATCCGCTCCAGAGAATACATCAGCAGCATTTCGACCGTCCAACGGCCGATGCCCTTGATACCGACCATTCGGTCGATCAGCGCCTCGTCGTCCATCGTCGCGGCGATGTTGTGGGTGGGGATCAGGCCATCCAACGTTCCTTGGGCGATTGCCTTGATGGTGGCGATCTTGCTGGTCGAGAAGCCGCAGGTCCGAAGCTGGTCGAACTCGGCCGCGATGAGGTCTTCCGGGCTCGGAAAATCGCGGTCATCGAAGAGCCCCTTGAGGCGTCCAATGATGGCATCGCCAGCTTTGGCCGTCAGCTGCTGGTAGGCAATCGCGCGAACGAGCGCCTCGTATGGTTCGCGGGCGGCTTTGGGGTCGTGCCGGCAAGGGCCGACCAGCTCGATCAATCTGGCCCAGTCGTCGTCATGACTGGAGAGGAAGGCAACAGATTCATCGTAGTGGGAGAGCAAATTCATAAGGACGCCTTGCATTCGTCGGCAACCGCGAAGCGCGGCCGGTTGCAGGTGGTCAGGATGTGGCCGCGGCGGAGCGGCGGTTGTGGCCGTGACGTCATGCGGTCTGAGACGCTTCCCGATCGAGCAGGGCGCGCTTGCGGTCGACGCCCCAGGCATAACCGGAGAGCGCGCCGTCGTTACGCACGACGCGGTGGCAGGGGATGGCGACCGCGATAGTGTTTGCGGCGCATGCTCCGGCGACTGCCCGCGTGGCACTCGGCGAGCCGATACGTCGGGCGATTTCAGAATAGGACACACGCGCGCCGACAGGGATCTCCTGCAGGATCTGCCATACCCGGCGTTGGAACGCCGTGCCGCGGACGTCGAGCGGCAGATCGAGGCCGACGGTGGGGTTTTCGACGAAGCCACAAACGCGGGCGATCAGAGCCTCGTATTCGCGGTCCATGCCGATTAGGCGCGCCTTCGGAAAACGATCCTGAAGATCGCGAACCAGTTCGTCCGGATCGTCGCCGAGTAGGATCGAGGCGACGCCTTTCGTGCTGGAAGCCACAAGGATTGCGCCGAGATAGGACTGGCCGATCGCAAACTTGATCTCCTCGTTGGCGCCGCCTTCACGATACTGTGTCGGCGTCATGCCGAGCATACCGGTCGACTTTTCGTAGAAGCGGCCGCTGGAATTGAAGCCGGCGTCATACATCGCCTCGGTGACGCTCGTGCCGGTATCGAGGCCCTCACGCACTTTCTTCGCGCGGTGGCCGGTGGCATCGGCCTTCGGGGTCAGCCCCGTCGACGTCTTGAACATACGATGGAAATAGCTCGGACTGCGGTCCACAGTAGCCGCCAACTCTTCCAGCGACGGTTCCTCCTCGCTCTCTTCGATGATGCGGCAGGCCTTGGCGATTAGGGCGGCATTCTCGCATTCGAGCGAAGGGCCATCGGGGTTGCAACGTCGGCACGGACGAAACCCGGTTGTCCGTGCGCTTTCGAGCGTATCGTGCAGCGCGACGTTCTTCGGATTTGCCGTGCGTGACGGGCAGGAGGGCCGGCAATAGATGCCGGTCGTCGAAACGGAATACCAAAACTGACCGTCGGCAGACTTGTCGCGCGCTACGATCCGCGCCCAGCGGGGATCGTCCCCCACGGAAGGAGGTGAGCTGTAAAGGGTTGGTGCGGGCCGGATGTTCATGTCCATGGTCTTCTACTCGGATTTGTTCTGGCTCGATCGTGCCTCCGATCCGCGCTGGTCACACTCCGATCCTTGCTCTCGAATCGAACAAAACCCACCCGAAACTTGCGCGGGCGATCGATAGGGCGTCGGGTTTCCGGCGTACCTCCAGTGCACGGGCACTCAGTGCGAAAAGCGTTTTGATCCCATGTTGAAACACCACTTTTGGTTCGGCCAGACTACATGCGCGGCATTGAGCGGGGTGGTGAAACATGCAATTGAGGCTCGCACAGGGAGCTGTGCGAGCCTCAATTCTCTTGGCCAAGATGCGCAGCTCACGCGAACTGGCGCTATGTGGTTTTCGATCAGGCTTTCTGGATCAGCCCGAGCTGCATCATTGCGGTCAGGCCGTCGTCGAGACCATGCTCTTCGACGATCATGCCGTCGACCACCTTCAGCACGGTCTTGCCGGTAAAGTGCATCTTGCGGCCGGTCGCCGCCGGTACGCCGCCGAGCAGGAAATCGTCGAAAGCCGGACCCGTGTGGGTGCCGCCGCCTTCCCACTGGCCGACCACATAGTCGCCCTCGGCAATCAAGTCAGCTGTGCCCCAGAAGTTGAGGTCGGGGAACGCGGCGCGGAAGTCGGTCATGAACGCCTTGATGTCTTCGCGGCCGCGGCGCGGTTCGTGCAGGGAATATTGCAGGAGCATATCGGGCGCCGCGACCTCATCGATAACAGCAAGATTGACGTCCTTGCCCCAGAATTCGGTGAACCAGCGAACGACGACTGCCTTGTTGTCTTCTTCTTTGCTCATGGAAATATCCTCATTTCAAAATCGGGCGACCATCGAAACCGCTCGATGACCTGATCAAAGGGATATGTGAGCTTGCCGGGCGCCAAACTCCGGTTCTTATCTTCGAATTGGAAACGGCGCGCGAGGTGAGCGCTGGCGGTTACCGCATGGATTCCCGGGTGGCCTAGGCGCAGCACTCCGCGACGGTCGAAGGGCCGCAGCACCGCTTTTCATTGGACGCGTGTTCAGCCAGCCATCGGTCTCGAGGCTTGCAGCTCGCGGGGCGGGGCGTCAACGTAACGTGGAGAGCACCGTCTTCCGCGACAGGATCGTTTGCGCAGAACAACTGCATCGGGCGGACTCCATCGCTCACTTCGAAGGTCAGCTTGGCCGAACCGTCAAGACGAACGTGCTCGGAAACTTTGCAAACAATGGCCGAAAATTTTCCGGCCGTCATATGGGTCCGCTCGCCCTCTTCGATATCCCACAACTGCACGAAGATTTCAGACCAGGCCTCCGGATTAGCGCCGCAATCGAGCGCGGAGAACTGGCCAACCTTGACCTCAGTCACATGGTAGCCGGGCTTTACGGGCTTTCCGTCGTAGGCGAACACCAGTGGGAGGTCCGCGGCGTCAGCGATCCTTTCAAGCAACTCTCCGAGCGAGATGTCAGATTTGTTGGAATGGCTATTGTCGATCTTGCTCATTTGCGTCTATCCTCGATTTCAATAGTTCAAGGATTATTGAAATATGGATGATCGTCAAGCCCTCGCGTCCTTTGCGGCACTTTCTCAGGAGACCCGGCTCGCCATCGTAAGAACGCTGGTCGTCGCCGGCCCTGAGGGCCTGGCCGCAGGCGCGATTGCGGAGCGCATGGGCGTTTCTCCATCGAACGTCTCGTTTCACCTCAAGGAACTCGAACGCTCCGGCCTCATCTCCCAGCGCCGCGAGTCGCGTTCGATTGTCTACAGCGCAAGTTATGACACGCTGGCTGACCTGGTGACGTTCATGACGGAGGACTGCTGCGCAGGACATCCCGAAATCCGCGGCTCGGTCGAGCGATCCGCTCGTTGCTGCCCAAGCGAAGCGTAGAGCGCCGAGGAATACGTCATTGCATACGAACAAGGTTCCTGCGGGCATCGTCTCCGCTCTCGGTGTCACGCAGATTATTGGCTACGGCACTCTCTATTATGCCTTCAGCATCCTGGCGCCAGGAATGGCCAAGGACCTGGGCATCAGCCTGGAACGGGTCTTCGCCGTCTTCTCGGTCTCGCTGTTCATTGGAGGTCTTTCCGCTCCGTTCATCGGCAGACATATGGACAAGGTCGGCGCGGCGACGGTGATGACGGTTGGTTCGACCCTTGCGGCGTTCACCCTGGCGCTTTGCGCGTGGTCGCCGTCCGTAGCGCTCTTTGCCCTTGCAATCATCCTGCTGGAGGTGTCCTCCGGCATGGTCCAGTACCAGGCAGCCTTCGCGACGCTGGTCGAGAGCGAACCCCGTTCAGCCTCCCGCAGCATCACCTATCTCACACTGATCGGCGGCTTTGCTTCGACCATCTTCTGGCCGATCGCCGCGACACTGATCAGGTACCTGTCCTGGCGGGAAATCTATCTGCTGTTCGCGGCGCTCAATCTTCTCATCTGCATGCCACTTCACTACTGGATCATGCGTGCCGGAAGGGTCGGCTCCAAACTGGATGAGACAAGAACCCACGAAATCGTCGTCGGCGCACTTGAGCCGCGAGCGCGCCGCCGCGGGATGTTGCTGGTCTCCATTGCCTTCTCGCTTTCGGGGTTCACTCTCGCGGCAATCCTCGCCCACATGGTGCCGATGCTGGGCGCGATGGGACTCGGCAGTGCGGCGGTCGTGATCGGATCGCTGTTCGGCCCGGCACAGGTCATGAGCCGCCTGATCAACATGGCCTTCGGAAAGGGCCTGTCGCCGCCCGCGCTTGCGATCGTTTCTGCGACCCTTATGGTCCTCGGCGTCCTCATACTCGGAGTCTCGGGCAACTGGTTGCCTGGCGCGGTGGCATTTGCCGTCTGTCTTGGCCTTGGGTCCGGGATCAACAGCATCGCTCAAGGGAGCCTGCCACTCTATCTGTTCGGCTCCGCAGGCTACGGAGCGATTACAGGAAAGATGGCTGCGGCCAGACTGGCGGTGGGGGCCGCCGCCCCCTTCGCGTTCGCCACGGCGATGGAGAATCTCGGCATCGCCACGGCGCTGTTCGTCAATGCCATGCTTGGTACACTCGGGATCGCTGCATTCATCGCAGTGGCTGTCTCTACGCGCAGCCCCACGAAGGCTGGGTGACTAAATCGACCTCAACGACACCCGCTTTTCAAGTTCGGCAGCGTGTTCCTTCCGCTCGCTGTAGCGGTCGGTCAGGTAGGCGGAAGCGTCCCTCGTCAGCAGCGTGAACTTGACCAGTTCCTCGCACACGTCCACGACGCGGTCGTAGTAGGAGGACGGCTTCATTCTGCCGTCGGCGTCAAACTCCTGGTAGGCCTTGGCGACGGACGACTGGTTCGGGATCGTGATCATCCGCATCCAACGGCCGAGCACGCGCATCTGGTTCAGAGCGTTGAAGGACTGGCTGCCACCAGAGACTTCCATGATCGCCAGTGTCTTTCCCTGCGTCGGTCGAATTGATCCGAGCGACAGGGGAATCCAGTCGATCTGGGCCTTCATGATGCCCGTCATCGCGCCATGGCGCTCGGGGCTGACCCAGACCTGGCCTTCCGACCACTGCGACAGCTCGCGCAGTTCCTGCACTTTCGGATGGCTGGCCGGAGCCGCGTCGGGAAGCGGTAACCCTCTTGGATCGAACATGCGCACCTCGCACCCCAAACGCTCGAGAAGTCGTCTGGCTTCGTGCGCGAGCAGCCGGCTGTACGAAACCTCCCTGAGCGAGCCGTAGAGGATCAGGATACGCGGCTTGTGCGTCGAAAAGGCGGGACGCAACGCGTCGAGGTCAGGCTGACGAAGATGCGGCTCCTGCAAGGCAGGGAAGGTCTCAGACAATGCGCTTTCCCTCTTGATCGAGGACCTGCTCGCCGTCTTCCTTGAAGAAGGCTCCCTTGAAGGCATCCGGCAGGATGTCGAGCACGACCTCCGAGGGGCGCGCGAGCCTTGTGCCGAGCGGCGAGACGACGAGCGGCCGGTTGATGAGGATCGGGTCCTTGAGCATGGCATCGAGCAACTGGTCGTCCGTCAGCTTCGGATCGTCGAGACCCAGCTCCACGTAAGGCGTCCCTTTCTCGCGGATCGCCTGGCGGACGGTCAGTCCGGCGTCGGAGATCATCCTTGCCAGTTCCTCGCGCGAAGGCGGAGACTGGAGATAATCGATGACCGTCGGTTCGATCCCGGCTGCGCGGATCATCTCCAGTGTGTTGCGGGACGTGCCGCAGGCCGGGTTATGATAGATGGTGACGTCCATTGTCATGTCCTTTCGGTAATGGTGTTCCGGGAGACGGCGGGTGCTGCCTCGTACCAGCCCTTGGTGCGGTTCACGGCCCAGACGACCGTGAGCATCACGGGAACCTCGATGAGCACGCCGACGACCGTCGCCAGCGCTGCGCCGGACTGGAAGCCGAACAGGCTGATTGCGGCCGCAACCGCGAGTTCGAAGAAATTGCTGGCCCCGATCAGTGCCGAAGGTCCGGCGACGCAATGGCGCTCGCCCGAGATCCGGTTCAAGACGTAGGCCAGCCCCGAGTTGAAATAGACCTGGATGAGGATGGGGACGGCCAGCAGGGCGATGATCGTCGGCTGCGCGATGATCTGCTCGCCCTGGAAGCCGAAGAGGAGGACGAGCGTTGCCAGCAGCGCGACAAGCGAAAGCGGCTGCAGCTTCGCCAGCATGACGTCCAGCGCCCTGGTCGTGCCGTCAGCGGTCAGACGGCCTCTCAGGACCTGCGCGATGATGACCGGGACCACGATATAGAGCACGACCGATAGAACGAGCGTGTCCCACGGTACGGTGATGGCCGACAGCCCGAGCAGGAGACCGACGATCGGCGCGAAGGCGACAACCATGATCGCATCGTTGAGCGCGACCTGGGAAAGCGTGAACAGCGGCTCGCCGCGCGTCAGATTGCTCCAGACGAACACCATCGCGGTACAGGGCGCGGCCGCAAGGATGATCAGACCTGCGATGTAGGAGTCGATCTGGTCGGCGGGCAGATAGGGACGGAACAGCCATCCGATAAACAGCCATCCCAGCAGCGCCATGGAGAACGGCTTTACCGCCCAGTTGATGAACAGGGTCACGCCGATTCCGCGCCAATAGCTGCTCACCTGTGCCAGCGAGCGGAAGTCGATCTTGATGAGCATCGGGATGATCATCAGCCAGATCAGGATGGCGACGGGCAAATTCACCTTGGCGATCTCCGCCGCGCCAATGGCCTGGAAAACACCGGGCATCAGATGGCCGAGGGCGACGCCGACGACGATGCAGAGAAAGACCCAGATGGTCAGGTAGCGTTCAAACGTCGACATTGGCGGACTTTCCCTGGCTTGCCGCCGAACCTTCCATCGCGCCGATCTGGCCGAGCTTCATTTCGAGCGCCAGGTGATCGAAGGATGCCAGCGGGAGGCTGACGAACACCATGATCCGGTTCTTCAGGAAGCGGGCGGCTTGCGCGAAGGCGCGCTGGATTTCGACCTCCGTGCCAACAACGGCGGCCGGGTCTTCGACACCCCAATGCGCGGTCATCGGATGTCCGATCCATACCGGACAGGCTTCGCCGTGTGCGCTGTCGCAGACGGTGAAGATAAAGTCCATTTCGGGCGCACCAGGCTCGGCAAAGACGTCCCAACTCTTGGAGGAGAAGCCAGTCGCCGGATAACCAAGTGCTTGCAGTTCCTTCAGCGCATGCGGATTGATCTCGCCTTTGGGCTGGCTGCCCGCGGAGAATGCCCTGAACCGTCCGCCGCCCTCTTTGTTGAGGATGGATTCGGCGAGAATGGAACGTGCGGAATTGCCCGTGCACAGGAAAAGCACGTTGTAGGTCTTGTCGGTCATGGTCGTTGTCCGTGGTTAGGTCGGAGGATTGCTGAGTTTCATGATCGTGGCCGATGCCGGGCAAATGCCCGAAAGCTGACGGGTTGCGAGAACGGCGGGCGGCGCATCGGCTCGCTCGACCGCAACGAAACCGAGGCTTTCGAAGAACGGCGCGGCGGTCGTCGTAGCCAGGAAGACTGCCGAGCTTTCTTTGACGGCTTTCAGGGTTTCCCTGGCCAGCGATTTGCCGAATGACTTGCCACGATGCTCGGGCAAGATGACCATTGACCTGAGGAGGACCGCATCGCCGCACGTCTCAATGCCAGCGTAGCCAATTGTGCCGCCATCGGAGGAAACCGCCCTGAAGAACGAGCGTCCCGGCTCTCCGAGGTCCTCGATCGGAAGACCGGAGGCCGATAGCGCCAGCTTCAGTCCGGGATCGCTTCCCGGGATTGGCTCTAGTCTGATGTCGCTCATGACAGCTTCACCTCGGGTCCGCAGCAGGGCGTAAGTTCGGCGATCAGCGGCGCACAGAGTTCGGTCGAGCCGCCACAGCAGTCTTTCAACAGGAAAAGGGTCAGGTTTCGCAGGCCGTGGAGGTCGGCTCGATAGATGATCGAACGGCTTTGCCGTTCGCTTGTCACGAGGCCGGCGCGCAACAGCGTCGCGAGGTGCGCCGACATGGTATTCTGCGGGACGTCGAGAAGGCGGGCAAGTTCGCCGGCAGGCACGCCATCCGGTTCATGTCGGACGAGAAGCCGGAATGTCTCGAGCCTGGTAGACTGGGCCAGTGCGGCAAGCGCCGCCATTGCGGTGATATTATCCATTAATCCAGAATAATAGATATATTGGATATGTCAATTGCTGCCAACGATCCTCCTCTCCACTATTGGCGCGAAGCCGGAGCAGCCCCGAATGCATAATCCACCCGGCAACAGCGCTCACAGCTGTGATGATACCTTCTCGCTGGTGTCGCTTGTCTGCGCGGGCCTCACACCGGAATGGACCAGGATTTGCCGAACCGCAGATATCATGCAGTCGTGGCGTGCAAGACCTGGTGATGGTCCGTGGGAACGACGGGAAGGGCGCGCTTATGTGCGCTGGCGCGATAGGTTGAGAGTATGCGTTCAGCCGCAGCCGACGCGACAGTTCTGCCTTCGAGAAAGTCGTCGATCTGGTCGTATGTCACGCCGTAAGCGTCCTCGTCCGGCCGCAGAGGCGCGTCCGATTCAAGGTCAGCGGTGGGAGTTTTCCAGACGAGCTGTTCCGGCGCGCCGAGTTTCGAGGCGACGGCGCGGACGCGGCGCTTGTTCAGACCGGCGAGAGGGAGAATGTCCGCTGCGCCATCACCGAACTTCGTGTAGAAGCCCATGAGCGCCTCCGCAGCGTGGTCCGTGCCGATGACGAGACCCGACGATGCCCCGGCGATCGCATATTGGGCGACCATCCTCTGCCGTGCCTTCACGTTCCCGAGGATGAAATGATGACGTGGGGCCGGGTCAACGCCGCCGGCAAGGATTGCGTCCATGAGGCTATCGGCCGCCGGTTTTATATCCACGGTGATGACACGGTCCGGGCGGATCGCAGCGACGGCTGCGGCCGCATCGTGTTCGTCCGCCTGCACACCGTAGGGAAGCCGGACGGCAATGAACGTCGCCGAATGGCCGCTTTCGCGTAACTCCTGAACCGCGCGCTGGGCGAGAAGCCCGGCCGTCAGGGAATCGACCCCGCCGCTGATCCCGAGCACGTAGGCGCGCTGTCCGCCTTGCACGAGATATGCCTTCAGGAATTCAATCCGCGTGCGGATTTCGCTCAGCGCATCGAACTCCGATCGAACGCCAAGCGCCTGAATGATGGCAAGTTGCTCTTTCACTGAATGTCTCCTGCTGCCTTCGCCTCGTTGCTCCTGGCGGTCCGTCCCTTCGGGGTGACCGCACCAGATATTTCATCTGAGGATCCGAAGGAGGCAAGGGAATAACCTTCCTGCCTCCTCCTTCTTCCACGTCGAAGTCACGCACGCCAGCAATGCTGGACGTGGTCTTGCAGCAGAATGGCGAGCCTGCGGCCTGAGCGACGATTGCTTTTTTGGCGTGCCGTTGCTAGGCAATGACCTCGGAACCGGTCAGTTGGCGCCCTTTGACCGCGCCAGCACGAAATCGTGGTTTACTTCCCAGAAGCGACCCGAAAATCCGTAATCCGCGGCGCGGCCCGGGTCCTCAACGCGCCGGAAAGTCGCCAGCAGGCTCTGCTTCACTCCGAACACCGCATCCGAATGGATATACGGATCATCCGGATCGAAGATGTGGGTGATGAGCGTCTCGTACCCGTCGGCCTTGATGATGTAGTGGAGATGGGCCGGGCGGTTGGGGTGACGCCCGAGATGCTCCAGCATCCGGCCGACCGGACCGTCGTTCGGGATCGGGTAGTATTTCGGCTTTACCGCCCGGAACCAATATCCGCCGTCTGGCCCGGTGCGGAAGACGCCGCGCAAGTTGAACTCCGGCTGGATGCCCTTCTGCTGAACGTCATAGAAACCTTCGTCATTGGCCTGCCAGACATCGATCACGGCGTCAGCAATGGGCCTGCCCTCGGTATCGAGGATGCGACCGCCGACCACCATGTCCTCGCCCTTCTGGTCGAGACAGATGTTTGCGCCCATCTCGAGCTCCGGCGCGTCCTGGACATGAAACGGGCCCAGCACGGTGCTTTCGGAGGCACCCGACGGCTTGCGATTGTTGATTGCGTCGACCAGCATCGAGACGCCGAGCGTGTCGGACAAAAGGATGAACTCTTGCCGCCATTCGTTACACATCTGTCCGGTGCGTGTGAGGAAGAGGATCGCCTCCATCCACTCCTCCTGCGTCGGCTCGATTTCCCTCACCGCTTCGTGCAGCTTGCGCGTCACGACGTCCATGATCTGTTTCAGTCGTTCGTCCTTGGCATTTTTGTTGCGGCCCGTGACGACCTCAATCGAGTTTTCTTCGGTGAAGAAGCCTTTCTCATGCGCTTCCATGGATCACCTCCCAAGCACTGATGTCATGACCCGACGAAGGTCTGCGACGGGATCTGCCGACTGCGCCTCCGAGCGCCAGCAGACGTGATGGTCAGGACGCACGAGAACGATGCCGCTGTCACGCACTTCGCTCAGCCCGGCCCAGTCGCCGGTGAAATCATCCCACTGCTGCCGTGCGCCGATGGCGTGGGCCGCAATATCGACACCAAGCTCATAGCCGACGACCTTCGCCGCTTCGATCCACCCCTGTCCGCCGATCCCGGTCAGGACCGTGAACCGGCCGTGGCCGGAGAGATCGAGCGTCGAGGCCTTCTTCCCATCGCCAGAGAAAACCCATGCATGCGGCAGTCGGGCCCCCGGCCAGGTGGTCTGCTGGAAATGCAGTTCCGGGTCCTTGGCAAAGGCCGGTTCGGGTTGACCATCGGTGACGATCGCATCCGAACGATAGCGCTGGTTCATCTCGACGCCGTGGGCGTCGAACTCGTAGACCTTGGCGGCGATCGCCTTGCGGATGGCGGCGCGCTGTTCTTCCGCCGCCGGCGTATCGCGGCAGCGCGCATCCATGTTCTGCTGCATCTTCACCGGATCGATGGAATCGAGCAGGCCGAGCGCCTTGAAGATCGGGCCGAACTCTTCAATCGACTTGTTGGCGCGGGTGACGATCTGCTTGGCGACCGGCGCTCGCTCCGTTGTGTAGGTATCAAGCAGCTTTTCGCTCGCCTGGCCCTTCAGCACAAAAGCGAGCTTCCAGGCAAGGTTGAAGGCATCCTGGATCGAGGTGTTGGAGCCGAGCCCGTTCGATGGCGGATGGCGATGCGTGGCATCGCCCATGCAGAAGACGCGTCCGTTCGACATCGTCGTCGCATACATGTTGTTGACCGTCCAGGTCGAGACCTGCTTGATCGTGACATCCAGATCTTGCACGCCGACCAGGTCGCGCACCACCTTCTTCGCATGGGCTTCGTCGACGGCCGGTGCCGGCTGGTTGATATCGTATCCCCAGACGATCAGCCATTCGTTCCAGGGGCGGACCATGCGCACGAGGCCCATGCCGATACCGCCGACGTCGGCTCCCGGTTGTAGCACCCAGTAGAGTACCGAAGGACGGTGGGCGACATAACGCGACAGGTCGGCCTCAAACAGGATGTTCATTGAGCCGGCAACGCCCATCCGGCCCTCGAAGGTGAGCCCGGCATGCTCCGCGACCTTCGAATTGCCGCCGTCAGCACCGATCAGATACTTCGAGCGAACGGTGATTTCCTTGCCGGTCAACCGGTCGAGACAGGTCGTGGTAACGCCTTCGCCGTCCTGTACATGGCTGACATATTCCGTCGACATCCGCGCCTGGGTACCGCGCGAGCAAGCCGTCTTGAACAGGAGCGGCTCCATGAAAGTCTGGGGCAGATCGTTCATCTGGCTCGGCGAGGATAGCTGGTGTTCGGCGCGCGAGACCGGGTGCTTGCCCCAGCTTTTCATGCGTCCGATCTCTTCGCCCGCAAGCGAGGTACAAAAGACGTTCTCGCCCATCAGGTCCTGTTCGGCGGCGAACATATAGACCTCGTCTTCCACGTCCCGGCCGAGATCGCGCAGGACCTCCATCGTGCGCTGGTTGGTGATATGGGCGCGTGGCGTGTTCGCCAGCCAGCGATAGCGGTTGATCACCATGTTTTCGATGCCGTAGCTCGAAAGCAGGGCGGCCGTGGCGGAACCGGCTGGCCCCGTGCCGATGATGAGTACGTCGGTTGTGATATCAGCCATTTGGTCCTCCCTTTGGCATGTGTGCGAGTGGTCCGTCGATCAATTTGCGACGGACCGGAAAGAGCTGGATTCCGGTGCGATCGGAGAACAGGCCCCAGAGACCGCGCGGCGAAAAGAGCATGACGAGGATGCCGATGAGGCCAAGGACCAGCAGGTACCAGGAGCCAAAATCGGCGAAGAGCTTTTGCAGCAGGAAGAAAAGCACCACGCCGACGATCGGCCCTTCGATGGTGCCGATCCCGCCGATCACCACGATGAAGATGACATAGGCCGTCCAGTCGGTGACGGAGAAAGCCGCGTCCGGCGAAATACGCGCTTTCTGCACGTAGATCAGCGCACCGGCCAGTCCAGTGACGTAGGCCGTCGCTACGTAGACCAGAGCCTTCATGCGGCGGGCGTCGACGCCGACGGCACGGGCGGTCTGCTCGTTGTCGCGCACGGCCGCAAGACCGAGCCCCTGCTTGCTTCGCAGCAGGTGGTAGATGAAGCCGATCGTCGCGAGCGCCAGGAGGAGCGCAATCCAATAGGTGAGGGCATCGCTGGCTGCGGCCGCCTTCATACCGAAGAGGTCACGCACGATATCGACGCCTGCCATGTCCTTCGTCGCCTCGCGCGGCAGCGACGTGCCGGTACCCCCGCCGAGCGCCTTCCACTGTGCGAGCAGCAGCCGCACCACCTCGGCCACCACCCAGGTGCCGATGGCGAAATAGGGTCCCTGCAGCCGGAAGGTGAAAAAGGCCGTCGGAATGGCGAGGAGCGCCGAAAGAGCGCCGGCAATCAGGATCGCAACGATGGGATCGACGCCCGCCAGAATGACCGCACCGAACATCGCATAGGCGCCGAAGCCGACGAAAACTTGCTGGCCGACCGAGATCAGCCCGGCATAGCCGGCAAGCAGGTTCCAGTTTTGCGCCAGCACCAGCATGGTCAGGATGAAGAAGAGATCCTGCACGACGCTGCGGGACACGATGAGGGGAGCTGCAATCGCAAGCGCGAGCCCGGCGACTGCCGCCAAAGCTGCAAGCGATGAGGTTCCGCTCCGGGTTTCGACCTTGAAGGACGGAATGGCGATGGACATCGGCTTGACCTCAATCGACGGCGCGGGGGAAAAGCCCGCGTGGCTTGATGACGAGAACGGTGAGGAAGGCGAGATGTCCGGCAAGGATCTGCCATTCCGGATTGACGGCCGCCCCAAGCGTCTGCGCAACGCCGAGGATGACCCCGCCGGCAAGCGTTCCCCAGAGCGAGCCGAGGCCGCCGATGATCACGGCTTCGAAGGCGTAGATCAGGCGGGACGGTCCCGATGTCGGATCGAAGTTGGCGCGCGTGCCAAGATAGAGGGCGGCGATCGTCACCACGACCATGGCAAGCCCGGTCGCCATGGCGAAGACGCGTTGCGGGCGAATACCCATCAGCCCGGCCGTCACGATGTCGTCGGAGGTCGCGCGGAAGGCGCGCCCGAGCGCCGTTCGATAGATCAGCTGGTTGAGGCCGAAGATCACGGCGAGCGCCGACAGGAAGGTCATCAACGGCATCAGGCCTATGTTGAGCGAGCCGACGCCGATCGAAGCACTTTCCAGCGCCCCGATGGACACGCGGCGGCTGTCGGCGGAAAACGCTTCGAGCAGGCCATTCTGGAGGACGATGGAGATGCCGAACGTGACGAGCAGCGGCGGCAACACGTCCTTGCCGAGCGTGCGATTGAGCACGAAGTATTGCAGGCCCCAACCTGTCAGGAACATCAGTGGCGCGGCAATGAGCGCTGCCAGGAATGGATTGAGGCCGAGCGCCGAGGTCAGCAAAAGGATCAGGAATGCGGCAAGCACGATCAGGTCGCCATGGGCGAGATTGACGAGCCGCATGATGCCGAAGACCAGGCTCAGGCCGGCGGCAAACAGGGCGTAGAGCCCGCCGAGCAGAACGCCCTGCACGATCGTGTCAATGAAGCTCATGGCGCGGCGCTCCGAAATAGGCCTGGTGGATCTGTTCGCGGGTCAGCACCTCCGGACGCCCCGAAAGCGTCACCCGCCCTTCCATCAGGCAATAGACCTGGGTTGCGACCTTCAGTGCCTGGGCGATGTCTTGCTCGACGATGACCATCGAGGCGCCCGTTGCGCGGATACGCGGGAAAGCCGCATAGATGTCGCGAACGACGACCGGTGCCAGGCCGAGGCTGATCTCGTCGCAGAGCAGCACGTCCGGGTTGGACATCAGTGCCCGGCCGATCGCCACCATCTGCTGCTGGCCGCCGGAAAGGGCCGTCGCCGGGTTGTTTCGACGCTCGCGCAGGATCGGGAAGAGCTCATAGACACTCTCTAGAGTCCATGGTCCCTGTCCCTTGCGGCCATAGGCGCCGATCAACAGGTTCTCCTCGACGGTCAGCGACGGGAACAGCCGGCGGCCTTCCGGTACCATGGCGATGCCGCGGGCAAGCACGTCGGGTGCTGCCAGCGCGCCGATCGGTTCATCGCGATAGACGACCATGCCCGGCTCGCTTGTGAGCACGCCGGAGATCGCGCGCATCAGGCTGGTCTTGCCCGCGCCATTGGCGCCGATGATCGCAACGGTTTCCCCCTTGGCAACGGCGATATCGACACCGAAAAGGGCCTGGAAGTCGCCGTAGAAGGCCTTGAGCCCTCTGGTTTCAAGCATAGCCGTCATAGCTCGATCCCCAGATAGATCTCCTGGACGGCACGCGACGCCATGAGCTCGTCGGGTTTTCCAATACCGATCACCTTGCCGAAGTTGAGAACCAGAAGCCGTTCGACCACCGAGGTCAGCGCATGAAGCACATGTTCGATCCAGATGACGGCAACGCCCTTTTGCTGGATGGCACTGATGGTCGCGACCAGTTGGTGGCATTCGGCTTCCGTCAAACCGCCGGCGATCTCGTCCAGCAGCAACAGCCGGGGTTCGGTGGCAAGCGCCCTTGCCAGTTCCAGCCGCTTGCGCTGCAGAAGGGTGAGGCCACCGGCCAGTACATTCGCCTTCTCGAACAGGCCGGTGTCCACCAGGATTTCGGCGCAGCGGTCACAGGCTTCCGCCTCGCGCCGCCGCGTGCCAAAACTGCCCGCGACGAGCAGGTTCTCAAAGACTGTCAGCTTTTCGAAGGGTTGCGGGATCTGGAAGGTCCGCCCCATGCCCGAAAGACAGCGCGCCATCGGCGGCGTTCGGGTGACATCCACGCCGCCGAAGCGGACCGTGCCGCTGTCGGCGGCGATGTTGCCGGTAATCAGATTGAACAGCGTCGACTTGCCGGCGCCGTTTGGCCCGATGATGCCCAGCGCCTCACCCTCGCCGACCGAAAAGCTGATCTCGTCGGCGACGGTCAGCGCGCCGAAGCGCTTCGAGACCCGCTCGAGCTCTAACAGAGACATGCCTGACCCTCCTCGGTCACAGTCCCACGCCATCAGGCGCTTAAACGATCGCTTCCATTTTTCCACCGGCGGGGATGTTCGGCGCCGTCTTGTTGTCGGTAATGACGAGGTCGTAGCCGCCGGCGTCCTTCAGCCGCCACTGACCGCCGACGAGCGGCGTCTTGGCGACGTTGCGGGCAGCAAACGGCGGCAGTCCCTTGCCGTCCCATGCAATGGGACCGACGAGCGTATCGAGTTTTGTGGCGGCGATTGCCTGGGCCACTGCATCCCCGTCCGTCGGGTCGTCGGCCCGCGTAACGGCGTCGACGGCCAATTCGAAGAGGGCGTGGGCAAAGCCGATCGGCTGCGTCCATGGCCGGCCGGTCGCCTTGGTGAAAGCGTCGGCCACTTGAGCGGATGTCTCGCCTGTCAGCGACGAGGCGAAGGGGTGGCTCGGCGACCACCAGACTTCGGACGAGAGATTGTGCCCGGCCTTGCCTAGCGCTTCGACCGCGTGCGGGAACAGCAATGCCTTCCCGATCGAGGCGACCTTCGGCACGAAACCCTGCTGCTTTGCCTGGTTCCAGAAGGTCGTGAAGTCAGGAGGGATGACCACGCCGGTAACGATCTCGCATCCAGCCGATTTGAACGCATTGATCTGGGCAGAGAAATCGTCCGTCATGTTCTGGTAACGGCCGGGGTCGGTGAGCCCGTAGCCAAGCTTTTCGAGGACCGGCGGGAAACCCACGGTCCCGTCGCCCCAGGCATTGCCGTCACCGTCATTGGGGAAGAGGCCGCCGACTTTGTGGTTCGTCTCGACCTGGGCCCACATATTGGTGAAGACGGCGATCACATCCTCGAGGCCCCAGAAGAAGTGATAGGCATAGTCGAACGGTTTCCACGAAGCGGGATCGCTTGGGTTACCCTGTTGGCCGATGAACCAGGGCTGCCACGGCGCAACCGTCGAAATGCAGGGCATCTGTTCGGCTTCGCAGGTGGTTGCAACAGGGTTCGTGGTTTCGGGTGTCGAGGCGACCAGAACCAGATTGACCTCGTCATCGACGATCAGCTGCTTGGCGACTTCCGCCGCCCGGTTCGGGTTCGACTGGCTGTCCTTGACGACAACCTCGAAGTTTTGGCCCTTGGCCTTGGTCGCCGCCAGAAACGCGTCGATGACGAATTTGTCGGCTTCGCCGAAGGCAGCGAGCGGCCCGGTTTGCGGGCTCACATAACCAAGCTTGATCGCCGTGTCCTTGGCAATCGCCGGCATCGCAAGTCCGGATGAAAAGGCGACTGCGCCACCTGCGGCTGTCGTCTTCAGAAAATCGCGTCTCGTCAGCATGGTTCCTCCTCCCAATGCCCTTCCTCCCGAAGGGTCTCGTCAGTTCGTCGGCCGGCTGCCCTCCCAGGCATCCTGCAGCAGCGCCCGAATGGACTGGCGGTCGATCGGGCGTGGGTTCCAGTAGGGGTTTTCGGTCGCAATCTCGGCGGTCCGATCCAGATCGGCCTCCAAAAGGCCGAGGTCCTTCAAGGCCAGCGGCGCACCGAGCGACTTTGCGAAATCCCACAAGCCGCCGCCAACCGATCCGCCGAAGGTCCGGGCCACAGGTTCAAGCAGCTCAGGCACGGCCGCGGCGTTGTAGGCCGCCGTATGCGGCAGCATGATCGTGTGGGTTTCCGCGTGCGGCGTATCGAAGGTGCCGCCGAGCGTGTGGCAAATCTTGTGATGCAGCGCCATGCCGACCGCGCCGAGCACGGTGCCCGAGAGCCAGGCGCCGTAAAGCGCTTCGGCCCGTGCCTCGCGATCGCGCGGCGTCCCAATGATCGTCGGCAGGCTCGTCTTGAAGGCTGACAAGCCTTCTTTCGCCATCAGCGAAGAGATCGGGTTACGATCCTGCGCATAAAGCGCTTCGACCGCATGGGCCATGGCGTTGAGCGCGCTGGCAACGCTCATGCCGACCGGCAGGCCGAGAGTCAGCTCGGGATCGTAAATCACCACCTCCGGCAGGATCGAAGGATGCCTGTCGGTCGTCTTTCGGCCGCCTTCCGTCTGTCCGAGGATCGGCGTTACTTCCGAACCGGCGTAGGTGGTCGGGATAACGACTTGAGGCAGATCGGTGCGGTAGGCGATCGCCTTGCCGAGCCCGGTGGTGGATCCGCCGCCAAGGGAGACGACACAGTCGGCGCCGCTTTGGTTGACCGCTTCCATCGCCTTTGCCGTGACCTCGACTGGCGTATGCATCACGGCCCCGGCAAAAACGCCTGCGGCAAGTGGCCCGAGCCGCTCCGCCAATGCTTCCGCGTCTGCCCGTTGCTGCGGTGTTGAGAGCACCAACGCTCGGCTGCACCCAAGCTTTTCGACCCAGGCTCCGGCCTCGCGGCTCCTGCCTTCGCCAAAGACGATGTGCGCCGCACTGCCCTGGTAGGTGAAATTGTTCCTCACGACCCAGATCCTTCCCTTGCCCTCGCCATCAGGAACTTGAAGTCCAGCCGCCAGCCGGGCTTGCCGCCGATGTCGGAGCATTTGAATTCGTGCACCAGTTCCGGCTTGACGCCGAAGATCGCGTCCTCGTCGATATGAGGATCGCTGCCGTCGTAGATATGCGTCGTAATCGTCTGGAAACCTGGAGCGGTGACGATGAAATGTAGATGGGCTGGGCGCCGGAGCGAACAACCCGCCTGGCCAAGGAGCTTGCCCACCGGCCCGTCTTCCGGGACGCTGTAGCCGGCGGGGCGCACCGTCAGGTAGTCGAACCGCCCTTCGCGATCGGTCTTGAAGACGCCGCGCAAATTAAACTCCGGTTGCAGGTCCGGTTGCTGGTTCTCGTAGAAACCTGCGGCGTTCGCCTGCCAGGTCGTGACCTCCGCGCCCTCGATCGGGTGGCCGTCGAGATCGAGCAATTGCCCGAAGACCGCCAGCCGCTCGCCGACGCCATCGAGCGAGATGTTGCTGCCGGATATGCGTTTCGGCGTGTCGGCGCGAAAGAACGGCCCACGGACCGTATTGGGTGTCGCCTGTTTCGGGCGACGGGAGTTGATCTCATCGACCAGCGCCGAAGCGCCAAGCAGGTCGAACAGCAGACCCCACTCCTGCCGCCGCTCGTCCGTGGTGTGACCAACCTCGGTCAGAAACTCGATCATTTTGCGCCAGTCGGCCGCGCTGGGACGCAATTCCCTGATGAGCTCGTGAAGGTGGGTGACGACCGTGCTCAGCACCAGCGGCAGCGAGCCGTCGTCCGCTTTCGATATTCGCTGTGCGAAAGCCTCGGTAAAGGCTGCTTCCTTGGGATTCGAAACCATCGCGCCCCGCATCACACTCCTCCAGACACTTGGCTGAGATGAAAGCTAACACGGGCCGCGGGCGCGATTGATGATTTTACTCTGAGTTAATATAATCAATTGTTATGAAGATAGACGAACGCCATCTTGTTCAGCTCGCTGCGGTCGTGAAGGCTGGCGGCGTCACCGAAGGGGCAGCGCTGCTCGGGCTGTCGCAGCCGGCGATCTCGCGCACCATTGCCATGCTCGAAAAGCGCCTGGGCGAACCGCTTTTCGTCAAAGGGCGGCGGCCGCTGCAACCGACGCCGCTCGGGCGCGCGCTCGCCGATCATGGCCAGGTCATGCTGTCGGCGTCGCGCAAGGCGTCCGACACGATCGAAAGCTTTCGCCTCGGCAAAAGCGGTCTCGTGCGCGTCGGCGGTACGCCATTTTTCATGGACGCCTTGATCGCGCCGATGATCGCAGACTTCCAGGCACAAAACCCCAACGTCAGGATTGACCAGAGCTACGGCTACATGGCCGACCTGCGCGCTGCCCTGAAGGGTGATCAGATCGATCTTGCTATCTGCCCGCTCGATATTCTTGAGGAGGGATCGGGCTTGGCGTTCCAGAAGGTGCTTCCCGGTCGAAACGTCGTCGCCTGCCGGGTCACGCATCCGCTTCTGTTGAAGCGACGGCCGCAGCCGTCTCAGCTACTCGAATATCCCTGGGTGGCGCCGCCGCCGGGAAGCCCGCTGCTTGCGGATCTCCATAGCCTGCTGCTCTCCTTCGGGGCGACCGAGATCAAGATACGCTACACAGGCGGCTCGCTGATGAGCCTCGTCAACTATCTGAAGGGTATCGACGCCTTGACTGTGCTTCCGCACAGCGTCGTCTTCGCGCTACGCAACGAAAAATCGATCACGGCACTTCCGGTTTCCGTCCCGCACCCGGAACGTGCCCTTGGGCTTCTGAGGCGCGCGACCTCGGCGCATACCCCGGCCATCGAAAAATTCTCGCAACACATCCGCCACAGCTTCGACCAGCTTCAGCACCTCATCCATCGACATGAACAGGCCGTGGTTTGGGGTGTTTAGCTGGATATCTGCCCATGCGAACCCGTAACCGCGTTCTGATCGGTGATGCGATGGTCTCGAGTCCAGGAAAGATCATCCCGGCAAGTCCGACGCGGCAAAAATCATCGCTTTCTCCATTTGTGCCGCGCAACATGTGATCGGCGCTTGACCGGTTTTTCCTGTTGACGTCTCCGACATCACGCGGGCACCATTTGCGCCTCGGGCGAAGGCCTCGCCACCCAGGACGAAGCAGGGCTTTGCCGTGCTTGGAGCTGTGGGCAAGCCGAAGTGGAGACGGTGCAGTGGTAGATACGTCACGCAGCGCAGGCAACGGTGTTTCAGAAACTGACCGCAGTTCCGATGGCGCGGCGAGCGCGATGGAAAAGACGACGGACCGAGACGAGGCGGTGGACCCGAACGTCCAGCTTCGTGGGCCCGACGATCCAGAAAATGTTCCTTCCGACGCAACTGAATCGGGCCTGCGCGGGAAGCCGCCGATCGCTACCGCACTCATCGTCGCGGTGTTCACGCTGGCGATCGTCGGATTGTCCCTCTGGTACCTCGTCCAGCCACAGCCGCTGCTGGTGCAGGGAGAGGCGGACGCGACCCGCATCGATATCGCTGCCCGTGTGGACGGGCGCATCGGCGAGCGACCGGTCTCACGCGGCGAGGATATCAAGGCTGGACAGACCCTTGCCTCGATCAGCAATCCCGAGTTGCTGATGAAGCTGCAGGAAGCCGAGGCCGCTCGCGCCGTCGCGGTGGCCGACCTCAATCGGATCGAAGTCGGCACAAGGGCAGAGGTGGTGGCGGAACGCAAGGCTGCGGTCGCAGCCAGCGAGGCAAGCCTGACGCTGGCCCAGCAGACCTATGATCGCACGCTGCAGTTGACCCAGGGCGAACACGCATCGGTCCAGAACCTCGACCAGGCAACGGCAAATCTCGATGTCGCCAAACGGTCGAATGAGCAGGCCAAACTCGCCTACGACGAGGCGGTGGCCGGTTACACGCCAGAGGAGCGCGGTGTCGCGAAGGCGGCCGTGGCGAAGGCGGAGGCCGCAATCGCGACCTTGAAAGCACAGGTCGCGGAGTTGACGGTGACCGCACCTATTGCCGGGCAGGTCTACCAGATTGCCACCGAACCGGGGGAGTATGTCTCGCCTGGCGTGCCTCTGCTCTCGCTCGTTGATCTTTCCGACATCTGGGTACGCTTTGACCTTCGAGAGGATCTCGTGAAGGGCCTGAAGGTGGGCGACCATTTCCAGGTGAAAATTCCAGCGCTCGGTGACACCCCCGTCGAAGTCGAGGTCCGCACGATTGCAACGCGCGGCGAATATGCGGGCTGGCGCGCAACCCGGGCGACCGGTGATTTCGACCTCAGAACCTTCGAAGTTCGGGCCTATCCGGTCGAAAAGATCGCCACATTGAGGCCGGGCATGAGCGCCTATGCCGACTGGGCGGATGCACGGTGATGACGGCCGCTCAGCCTCGCGGGCTCGTTGCGGTTGCCGCCCGGGAAGTCCTGTGGATGTGGCGGGACAAGGTAGCCCTGCTTCTGGTGGTGGGCATCCCGCTTCTGGCTTTCTCGCTGCTTGCCGCAACTTTCGGAAATGCGGTCATCCGCAACCTTCATGTCGACGTGGTCGATCAGGATCGGTCGAGAACCTCGATGACCTTCGTGCAGGCAATCAGCGCCGCTCCCGGGGTCAATGTCGACAGGCGGTCCTTTGATCTTAGCGGCGCCATGCATGCGGTGCGGTCGGGTGAGGCGATCGCTGCCGTCTATATCCCCAAGGATCTCGAGCGTGACATCATGGCCGGGCGGCGGCCGCAGATCGTGGTGTTCTTCAACAAGCAGTATTTCACACCCGGGAACGTCGCTTCGACCTCCCTGCAGTCGGCGGTTTCGGCGGCGATCGCCGACCTGCCGCGCGGCGCGGCAAGCCCGGGTTTCAGGCCGGGCCCGCTCGTCGTCGAGCAATATGTCCTGACCAATCCGGCCCTGAACTATGCGCAGTTTCTGCTTCGCGCCATATTGCCGACGGTACTTCATGTCGTTGTCGCGATCGCGGGCGGTTATGCTGTCGGGTCGGAATTCGGATCGCGCAGCATGAGCGAATGGCTTGCCACGGCCGGAGGCAGCAGCCTCACGGCTCTCGTCGGCAAGTTGCTGCCGTATTTGGCGATCTTCCTGCTGATGATGGCCGTGGTGCTCGGCATCATTCACGGCCTCTACGAGATCCCGTTCCGCGGCAATCCGGTCCTGGTCGCGGCCGCAGCATGCCTTCTCATCATTGCCTATCTCTCGGTCGGCGCTCTCTTTCAACTGCTCGTCAGAAACCTCGCTTCCGGCCTCAGCCTGACCGGTATCTTTTGCTCCCCCGCTTTCGGTTATGCCGGCGTGGGCTTCCCGATCCTGGCGATGAATACCTTCGCCCAAAGCTGGGGGATGCTGCTGCCGCTGCGTTGGTACATTCAGGTCCTGTTCGACCAGGCGGCCCGCGGTGTACCTGAGCAGGACTCGATTACGCCCTTCATGGCACTTGGCGCTCTCGCAGCGCTCTATTTCCTGTTCTCATGGCTTCGGTTGCGCGCGATCGCGAACAGACCCTTGCCCACCACGGAGGAGACGGTCGAACCACGGCGATCGGGCAGGATCAGTGTCGCCCGCGCGCTCGCGGACGAATATGGCCGCGTCCTGCGAGACCGTGGAGCTTTCGGCCTCATCGTTCTCGGGCCGATCATCTACGGTCTGTTTTATCCTCAACCCTATGTCGGGCAACTCATCCGGAACATTCCGATCGCTGTCGTCGACGACGACCACTCGGACATCAGCCTCACGATCGTCCAGGCCCTGGATGGACACGAAGCGGTCGAAGTTGCAGCCCGTCCAACGACCCTTGCCGAAGCGCAGATGGCCCTCGCCCGGCGGCAGGTGTTCGGTATCCTGAGTATTCCTGCCGGCACCGAGCGCGAGGTCATGAAGGGGTCGACGGCGCGTTTGCCGGCCTTTGTCGATTCCACATACTTCCTGCTTTACAGTCGGACGCTTCAGGGCATTCAGGAGTCTGTCGGTTCGGTTCGTTCCGACCTCTCCACGCAGAGCGCGCGCGCCGAAGGAAGCCGCTATCGGGCAGCTTTGTCCGTCAGTTCGCCGGTCGAGATTCTCAACCAGCCGCTGTTCAATCCGACGGGCGGCTACGGCAGTTATGTCGTGCCGGCTGCCTTCGTCCTGATCTTGCAGCAGACCTTGCTGATGGGCACGGCGACGATTGGCGGGGTAGCGTTCGAACGCGGCGGGCATGAGGCGCGGCGAAGCCGTAGCGCGGTAAAATCGGTTCTCGGCCAGGCGCTTGCGCATCTTCTGCTGGCATTGCCGGCCTACGTGTTCTTTCTCGTCGTCCTGCCGAGAGTCTACGGATTTTCCGCCACGAATCGGGTGCTGGACCTTTTTGTTCTCGCTGTTCCCTTTATTCTCTCGGTCAGCTTCCTGGGGCAGTTTGCAGGAAGCTGGTTCAGGCGCCGAGAGACCGCCGTCCTGCTGTTCATAGCGATCAGCCTGCCGCTATTCTTCCTTGTGGGCGTCGCCTGGCCACCGGAGGCGATCCCGCCGGGATTGCGGGCCGCGAGCTACGCCCTTCCAAGCACGTCGGGGATCGATGCGCTGGTTCGAGCAAACCAGATGGGGGCCGCGTTCGGCGACGTCTTCAAGGACTGGGCGCGGCTCTGGATGCTGGCATTCATCTATGCTGCCCTGGCCATGATCTCCGCTCGGTTCGTCACCTCACGGAGGGGCGTCAATGAACGCTAGATCCATGCGCCTACCGATCATTGCCGCGACCGCACTGGCCCTCTCGGCATCCGCCGCATCGTTGGCCGCGGCGGCGGACAGGGAGGCTATCGCCGGCATGGTCAGGCGAACGGAAATCCGCATTGCTCCCGAGACATCCGGCCGCCTCGCCAGCGTTGCCGTAAAACCGGGGCAGAAGGTGCGTAAAGGCGACATAATCGCGGTGTTGGACAATCCGGATCTGTCAGCGCTTGTCGGAGAGGCGAGGGCGGCGGCCGCGAGCGCGAAGGCAGAGCGCGACCGGATCTATTCCGGCATCAGGCGCGAACAGGTTGATATTGCAGTGGAGGCCGTGCGCACGGCCGAGGCAAACCTGGTCCTTGCACGACAGGAGAACGACCGGGCGACCGCACTTGCGGCCAAAAACTTCGCAAGTCGGCAAAAGGCCGACGAAGCCGCTGCCTCTCTCGCCAAGGGCGAAGCAGATCTGGAGGTAAAACGCGCCCAGGCAGAGGCAGCGAATGCCGGTCCTACTGTTGAAGAGCGGGCACTCGCGGATGCCAGGGTCGCACTTGCCGAGGCGACGGTGGCGAGTATTCAAGCCAAGCTCGACAGGACAAGGCTCGTTGCGCCAGCCGATGGCACGATCAACATCCGCGTCGCCGAACTTGGGGAAATCATCGGGCCCGGAAAACCTGTGGTAACGATGGACGTCGACGACCGGTCGTGGTTTGCCTTCACCGTGCGTGAGGATGATCTCCGCGGCATGACGGTCGGCACCCCCGTAACGCTTTCGACGCCGAACGGGCCGTCTGTTCCCGCACATGTGACGGAACTTCGGCCGTTGGGCGAGTTCGCGACATGGCGAGCGGCGCGGGCTGTCGGAGACCATGACCTCAATAGCTTCCGTGTTCGCTTGGAGGCAGATATGCCCACGAGCGATCTCGAGCCTGGCATGACCGTGCTGCTCGCTCGCCCCTAGAGTTCGGCGGTTATGCCGGTGCCGTTGATGGGAAAGGCTTCTAGGACCTGCCGAGACAGGCTCGAGAGCCGGGGATAATGGACGCTGGACGTTGCAGACAACTTTGCGGGGACCGGCGTCTTGCCTTCGGGTCGATGCCCGCAGGCAAGGAAAGCAGCAAAAGTGCCGTCCGCACTTTCGTCCATCTGGAGGCGGTATTCTGCGGGGTTAGCTGTCGATCGCAAAAGCAGCCCCCGAGCGGCGCTGCGGTCGGAGGCTGCGTTTCGTTCCGTCGACCGGGATCATGCGGTCCTCGGTGGCGAGATACCAGCTCGGCTTTTCCTTCCAGGCGGGCTTGCCCACCTCGCCCTGAAGCGCCTCGAGGTCCCACGGAACCTGGGAGTCGGTCATGAAGGCGGCAAGTCCGGGCTCGACGTCTGCGGCAAAGGCGGCGGCGAACTTCTCGACCAGCGGCCGAAAAGCCGCCCAAGCGCTTCGGGCGGGGCATTCGTTGCCACCCAGTTGGGCTGTGGATGGTCCACGGCGCGGCCCATCGTCTAGAGCGCACGGCTTTCGTAGCCGGCGGCCCTCAAGGCGTCGGCGATCGGGCCCGCACCGGCAACGGTCTCGACGCTGACTTCCCGGTTGCCGAGATCGACCTTGATCGTAGCCTGCGGATCGACGCTCAGGATCGCCTTTTGGACGGCACCGGCGCAGTGGCCGCAGGTCATGTTGTCGATCTTGTAGTTCTGCATGCTTGTCTCCTTCGTTTCGTTGTGAGAGAAACATGGCGGTTCCCATCGTTGGAAGGTCAAGAGGACCTTCCAACATATTTTGTCGAGAGTTTCTTCTTGGCACACCCCGATGGTGGTGAACACGCGAAACACGCAGTTTCGGCCCCCCAAATGCTCCGAAAAATTTGAAAGTCTTTCATCACCGATCCCGGGAATGGACGGCTAGCGGTCCGGCTCCGGAAGTCGCAAAATCCCAAGGCTGTGCAAAAGGCATTCGCGTCGTCCGAAAGAGGGCGGACGATCGCCAGCCGGCACGAAGCCTTAAGCGAAGCGATCGTCCCGGAAACTTCCGGACGTTCGAAATGCACTGGTCGGGAACTGGAGGAGACGGTTTCCCGGTCACTGTCGTTCGGCTGCGTCGTGGTGACGCCGCCAAGGGAGGAAAGATGTTTGAACGACTATTCAAGCTGAAAGAGCATCAGACGACGGCGCGCACCGAGGTGATCGCCGGTATCACGACATTCCTGACGATGTCCTACATCATCTTCGTCAACCCCGACATCCTGTCGAGCACGGGCATGGATAGGGATGCCGTCTTCGTCGCAACCTGTATCGCCGCCGCACTCGGCTCCGCCGTCATGGCGCTCGTCGCCAACTGGCCGATCGGCATGGCGCCCGGCATGGGCCTCAACGCCTTCTTCGCCTTCACCGTCGTCGCTGCCCTCGGCTTCACCTGGCAACAGGCGCTGGGCGCGGTCTTCATCTCGGGCGTGATCTTCCTGATCCTCACCGTGACCGGGGTGCGAAGCTGGCTGATTGCCGGCATTCCGCATTCGCTGAGAAGCGCGATTGCCACCGGTATCGGCCTCTTCCTCGGCATCATCGCCTTGAAGAACGCCGGTATCGTCGTCGACAATCCGGCAACGCTCGTCGGTCTTGGCGATCTCAAGCAGACCGGTCCGCTTCTCGCCATCCTCGGCTTCTTCGTGATCGCCGTGCTCGATGCGCTGAAGGTTCGCGGCTCGATCCTGATCGGCATCCTGGTTGTCACGGTTCTGTCGATGATCCTTGGCGTCAGTGAGTTCAAGGGCATCGTCTCGGCACCGCCGAGCATTGCGCCGACCTTCCTGCAGCTCGACATCATGGGCGCTCTGCATGGCGGCCTGCTGCACGTCATCCTCGTCTTCGTACTCGTGGAAGTCTTCGACGCCACCGGCACGCTGATCGGTGTCGCCAAGCGTGCCAAGCTGGTCGAAGAGGGCAAGCCGAACCGTCTCGGCCGCGCGCTTCTGGCCGACAGCACCGCGATCGTCGCCGGCTCGCTGATCGGCACCAGCAGCACGACTGCCTATGTCGAAAGCGCCTCGGGCGTTCAGGCAGGCGGCCGCACCGGCCTGACCGCGCTCACCGTCTGCGTGCTGTTCCTGGCAGCACTGTTCTTCTCGCCGCTGGCAGCGGCCGTCCCGTCCTATGCGACGGCTCCGGCTCTGCTCTATGTCGCCGGCCTGATGATGCGCGAACTGACCGAAGTCGACTGGGACGACCTGACGGAAGCGGCACCGGCTGCGCTCACCGCGCTCGCCATGCCCTTCACCTACTCGATCGCCAACGGCCTCGCCTTCGGCTTCGTGAGCTACGTCGTCTTGAAGGTCTGCACCGGAAAGTGGAGCGTCATCCACCCGGCCACCCAGATCGTCGCCGCCCTGTTCATCGTGCGCTTCGCGTTCTTTGCCGAGTAATACGAAATTTGGCCGGGGCATCGTCGCCTCGGCCAATCAGAACTTCCCCGTAAGTGCTGGCCGGAGCAACGAAAATGTTGCCCCGGCCTTTTTCTACCTGATCTGACTTTTTAAGGTACGCGAATCCGGGCGGAAAACCGTTTCACACTTTTCCTGGACTTGCTCAGTATTGCCCGGCCGGCAGATGCACCACCAGGCCATCGAACTCGGCCGAGACCGTGATCTGACAGCTCAGGCGGCTGCGCTCGTTGGGATTGACCACGCACTCGATCATGTCCTGCTCCTGGAAATCGGGTGCCGGCAATCGTTCGGCCCATTCGCCGTCGATGTAACAGTGGCAGGTGCCGCAGGCGCAGGAACCGCCGCATTCGGCGGCAATGGCATCGATGCCGTTCTGCACCGCCGCGGACATCAGCGATTGGCCGACCTCCGCCTGCACTTCTTTGGTCGTGCCGTCCGCGTCGATGAAGACGATCTTGGGCATGGGTATTCTCCGGTTCTTAGAATGTCGGTTTCAGTGCGGGTCAGGCTTGCCGGATGGCAATCTTCAGCCGCTTGGGGCCGCGCACCGAAAGGCCGCGCTTGTATTCCGGTTCCTGCTCGGCGAGTTCGATGGTCGGGAAGCGGCGAAGCAGGGTGCTGAAGATGATATCCATGTCGAGCCGCGCGAGGTGGTTGCCGAGACAGAAGTGCACGCCGCCGCCGAAGGCGAGGTGCCGGTTGGGCGTGCGGCCGATATCGAAGGTGTCGGCGTTGTCGAATTGCTTGGGGTCGCGGTTGGCAGCACCGTAGAGCAGGCCGAACTTGGTGCCGCGTTCGAAACGCCGGCCGCAGATCTCGACGTCCTCGACGCAATGCCGGTGGAAGAAGGGAAGCGGGGATTCGTAGCGGAACATCTCCTGTACGCCGGTCTGGATCAGGCCGGGTTCGTTCCTCAGCCGCGCCATCTGCTCGGGAAAGCGCAAGAGCGCATGCATGCCGCTGCCGAGCACGTCGATCGTCGAGCCGTGGCCCGCCATCAGGATCAGCATGCAGGTCGAGATGAATTCGTCGAAGTTCATTGCGCCGGAGCGCTCCGCCTCGATCAGCACCGAGATGAGATCATCGTTCGGCGCGCGCTCGCGCTCGGCCTTCAGCGCCGTCAGATACTCGTAGAACTCGGTGGTGTTGTCTTCGGCGATCTTCTTGCGCGCGTCGGAACGGTCGACGTCGAAGAACTGCACGATGTTTTCCGACCAGATGCGGAGCTGCGGACAGTCTTCGTCCGGCACGCCGAGCAGGCGGCCGATGATATGGCCGGGAACGTGGGCGGCGAGGTCGTCGACGAAATCGATCTCGCCGCGATCTGCAAGGCTGTCGATCAGGCGGTCGACATAGGCCTGGATCTGGTCGCGCAGCTTGGCGATCATGGCAGGCGTGAACAGCTTGAACACCTGCTTGCGCAGCCGGTCGTGCACGGCGCCGTCGCTGTCGAGCAGGCTGAACTGGACGAAGCGCTCGTGGTGCGGCATGTCATGCCAGTTACCGGCACGCTGCAGTTTCGCAAGCTCCTCGGCGGTCGCAATGTCCTCGAGCGAGCGCACCATCCGCTTGTCCATGACGATCGCCGAGACATCCTCGAAGCGCGAAGCCAGCCAGATGTCGAGGTCTGGGAAGTAATGCAGCCCTTCCTTCTCACGCAAGGCGCGGTAGGTCGGGTAGGGATCGCGGGCAAAATCCGGGGACAACGGCGCGAAGGTCAGCTTTGCGGCTTCGCCGTTCGGCGTGGCTTCGGTCATGGGCAATACTCCGTGCATAAAGCTGCATGATAGCGTCGCCACGGTCTCGTTGGGAATGGTACGCTGTCGCAAGATGATGGACAAAACTCGCATTGACTGACAGAAAACGCGGATGCTGTCTGAAAACGAAGAGATCCATTTCCATACGCCGGCCAAATTTGCCGATGCGTTTCCCTATCTGGCGCTGGTCGCCGGAAGCCGGACCGCCCATCCTGAGGAAGCGCCGATCCGCAAGCGGTTCCACCAGCATGTCTTTGTCTACACCACCGGCGGCCGCGGGCTGATAGAGGTGCGCGGTCAACGGTTCCTGGCCGAAACGGGCAATGTCGCCTGGCTCGATACCGCGCAGGCCTATGCGCACAGCTGCGCGCCCGACAGCGAAAACTGGCGCTATCTCTGGATGGGGATCGAGGGGCACGGTCTCGATGCGCTCTACCAGTTCCTGGGTGTCCAGCAGTCGCCATTGTTCGCGCCGAGGGATACGCAGACGGCACGCGCTGCCTTTGAGGCGGTGAGCGGGTTTCTTGCGGAACGCTCGCCTGCGACCGATGCCTTGGCGAGTGCGGCTATCTCCGGGCTGATCGTGGACATGATCGGTCCGCGTCTGACCGGCAGTGAGCCGGGCGAGGATGCACCGGGCGAGGATCGTTTGTTGGCTGTTCTTTCAGCGATGCGTGACGATCTCGCCCGCGCCTGGACGATCGATGATCTCGCGGCCCTAGCGCGGCTTAGCCAGTCGCAACTCTTTCGCCGCTTTCGCGATATGGTGGGCACGACGCCGATGGACTGGCTGCGCCACGAGCGCATCAACCAGGCGAAACGCCTGCTGATCGGCCGCGATGCGAAGGTTTCCGCGGTGGCGGCGGTATGCGGCTATCCCGATCCCTATCATTTCTCGCGCGATTTCCGCCGGGTGACGGGATACACGCCGACGAAGTTCCGTCGGGATGGCGGCTACTGATGTCGATTGATGGGCATCAGGAAAACAGTTGAGCCCTACGGTACGCCCCTGACCCACGCACCGATGACCCGGTCAGTTGACCGGGCCATTCGTTCATTCATACAATCAGGAACGGCTCCTTGAAGAAGTGTTCCTCCAGATTGACGCCTTCGCCGCCGCGGTCGACAACCGCGAAATCCGAGACATCTTCGAGTGGTGTCAGGATGCCGTGCCAGACATTGCGGGCGATGTTCACGCCTTGGCCCGGTGTGGTCTTGAAGGCGATCGGTTCACTCGGGCCTTCGTCGGTTTCCCGGGAGACGACGACGAGGAACGGATTGTCGCTCAAGGGGATGAACGCCTGACTGCCGAGCGGATGGCGCTCGACCATGGTGAGCTTGAGTGGCAGCGGATAGGGTTCGCCGCGCACCAGGCTGATCATCGGCCGGGCCTTCTCGCCCGTCGTTTCGATCTTGGCGAGATCGTGATAGCGGGTGCATTTGCCACCGTTGATGGGGAAGTTGTGGGCGTTCTCCGTTTCGATTACGTCGCCGTAGGGCGCAAAGGCCTCCCGGGTCAGTGGCTGTATGACGATCTCCTTCATGCGACGCTCCTCCGTGCAATGTTGATCGATGGCAGCAATTCCAGGGAAAGCGCTTCCCTGGAACTTGCGGTTCAGGTCCGGTCATTTCGTTTCCTCTGCGAAACGATCTAGGGGCTGCCGGCTTTCGCAATACGCCCGAAGACACGCAACCGGCTGACGCCGCCATCGGGGAAGATGTTGAAACGCACATGGGTTACAGGGCCCGGCGCTTTGAACTCGTTTGCTCCGTAGGTGTGCAGGCTGTCGGCCGAGAGCTTCTGCTGCGGCAGAACCTCGCGCCAGAACATCGACGATGCGGTGATCGAGGCAGCCAGCTCGCACGTGGCTGCGCTGAGGTCGGCTGCCTGCAGCGAGCAGGCGTCCGGGTAGTTTCCCTTGAAGTGGGCGGTGTCGACCACGATCCGCTCGACCGCACCGCGCGCGGCAAGTTTCACCACGATCCAGTCGTTGCCGGGCTCGCGCCGGCGGCGCGTCTCCCAGCCGTCGCCCATGTTGATGCCGCGTCCGGGCGCAAGCAGCCGCTGGTGGCCGTAGTGCCCGTTCGAATACGCGATGATGCGGCCGCCGAGCAGCGACGAGGCGAGATCGACTGCCGTGTCGCCGATCGCCGCCCGGTCCAGGGCGGGCGTGCCGTAAACCTTGAGGCGGGCGATGCCGCCATCGGGATAGATGCGCAGGCGGACATGGCTCCAGACCGCTTCCGACCTGGCCTCGAAATGATGAAGCGCACTCGGCCCGAGCGGCCGCGCGCAGACAAGTTCCGTCCAGGTCGTCCGCTCATCCGGTCCATCGGGCGCCAGACAGGCGTCGATGGCGCAGGCGCTCGGATAGTTGCCGGTGAAATGCGCCGTATCGACCTCGAAGCCGCGGATACGACCGTTTGCGGCAAGCGCGATGATGGCATGATCGTTGCCGGGGCCGCGGCGACGCCGCGTCTCCCAGCCGTCCATCCACTTGCCGTTCTCGTCATAGACACCGGGATGATAGACCGGCGGCGCGTCTTGAAGCATGCGCTCGAGCGGCGCGAAGAACTCGTCGGTTGCGAAGACCGGCCTCGCGCCGAGAGCGGCGGAGGCGAGGTTGATCGCATTCAGCGCGAATTCGGGCGGGCTCACGCCGTCGGTCGTCATCGCGAGGCCCTCAGCTCGGCAGCATGTCCTTGAGGCGCAGATAGGCGATCCGCTCCACCTGCCGGCACGCCGTCTCGAATTCCGTCTCGCGGTCGTTTTCGACCCGGCCTTCGAAGGCCGCAAGGATTTCGCCCTTGGTCCGTCCCTTGACCGCCAGGATGAAGGGGAAGCCGAACTTCTCGACATAAGCCGTGTTGAGCGTGGTGAAGCGCTCGCGCTCGGCATCGGTCAGCGCATCGAGGCCGGCACCGGCCTGCTCGTTGGTCGAGCTCTCGGTGAGACGCTTGGCTTGCGCCAGCTTGCCAGCGAGGTCCGGGTGGGCGATGAGAACGGCGAGCCGTTCCTCGGCAGAGGCTTCGCGGAAGACAGCGGAAAGGGCGGCCGCAAGGCCGATCGCCGTGTCGTTGGCGGGCGAAAGCTCGCCCTGGAAGGCGCGCTTGGCGATCCACTTCGAATGTTCGAAGACGCCGCCGAAGCGGGTGACAAACTCTTCTTCAGAAAGCCGCGACGGGCGATCGTCCCAGGCCTTGAAGGGATAGGCCTCGGCCCAGTAGCAGGCGATATCGACGCGCTTTGCGAGCCAGACCTTCTCGTGGCTCTGCACATAGTCGAGGAAGCGGGCAAGTGCTGCGGCGCGGCCGGGGCGGCCGACGAGGCGGCAGTGTAGTCCGATGCTCAACATCTTCGGCGCGCCGGCCGCTCCTTCGGCGTAAAGAACGTCGAAGCTGTCCTTGAGGTAGCTGAAGAACTGGTCGCCGCTGTTGAAACCCTGCGGCGTCGCAAAACGCATGTCGTTGCTGTCGAGCGTATAGGGGATGACCAGTTGATGGCGCCCGGCATGTTCATGCCAGTAGGGCAGGTCGTCGGCATAGGCGTCGGACACGTAGTCAAAGCCGCCGGCTTCCGTCACGAGGTCGAGCGTGTTGTCCGAACAGCGGCCGGTGTACCAACCACGTGGGCGCTCTCCGGTAACGATGGTATGCAGGCGGATAGCCTCGGCGATCTCCTGGCGTTCGCGCTCGGGCGAAAAGTCCTTGTGCTCGATCCATTTGAGACCGTGCGAGGCGATTTCCCAGCCGGCGTCCTGCATGGCGGCAACCTGCTCGGGCGAACGCTTCAGTGCCGTGGCGACGCCATAGACCGTTGCCGGCACGCCGCGTTCGGTGAACATGCGGTGCAGCCGCCAGAAGCCGGCACGCGCGCCATATTCATAGATCGATTCCATGTTCCAGTGGCGCTGGCCCTGCCAGGCCTGCGCGCCGACGATTTCCGACAGGAATGCTTCGGAGGCCGCGTCGCCATGCAGCACGCAGTTCTCTCCACCTTCCTCGTAGTTGATGACGAATTGCACGGCGATCCGGGCGCCGTCGGGCCATGTGATCTTGAAGTTCGGGCCGTGGCCGTGAAGATCGCGGGGGTATCTCATCAAAGCAGCTCCTCCAGACATTTTCGTCTCTGCGGCAAATTTCTAGCCGCATTTGTTTCGAGCCATTCCCCCCAAAAAATTTGAAAGTCTCGAATGATCCGCTCGCTACCAAGCGGGCCGGAATGCCGGAATACTGCGAGGTGGAAAGCTGACTTCGGGAGGAGCGAAAAGAATGCAATCTCATGGTGGAAACGCCGGTCGCCTGACGACGCACGTGCTGGATACGGCAAGCGGCAAGCCGGCCGAGGGGCTGCGCATCGAGCTTTACCGGGTCGATAGCGATCGCCAGACGCACATCAAATCGGTCAAGACCAACGACGATGGTCGCTGCGACGAGCCGCTGTTGAGTGGCGAGCGCATGCAGACGGGCACCTACGAACTGCATTTTCATGCCGGCGACTATCTCGGGGGCGCGAGCAAGCGCGGCGAGAACCCGTTCCTCGACGTGATCCCGATCCGCTTCGGCATCGAGAACCGGGGCGCCCACTACCACGTGCCGCTGCTGCTTTCGCCCTATGGCTACTCCACCTACCGCGGGAGCTAAGCGATGACGATCCAGATCCGCAACACCATCCGCTTCATCCTGAACCATCGGCTCGTCGAACTTGCCGACGTCTCTCCGGTCCAGACGCTACTCGATTTCCTGCGCATCGACCGCAACCTCAAGGGCACCAAGGAAGGCTGCGCAGAGGGCGACTGCGGTGCCTGCACGGTGCTCGTCGGACGCTTGCTCGACGGCAAGCTCAAGTATGAATCCGTCAATGCCTGCATCCGTTTCGTCGGTTCGCTCGACGGCTGTCATATCGTCACGGTGGATTCGCTGGCGCAGCCGGCCGGCCCGCTGCACCCGGTGCAGCAGGCGATGCTCGACACGCACGCTTCGCAGTGCGGCTTCTGCACGCCCGGTTTCGTGATGTCGCTCTATGGCCTTTGGATGGAAAACCCGAAGCCGTCCATCGCCGAAATCGAAAAGGCGCTTCAGGGCAATCTTTGTCGGTGCACCGGCTATGCCGCGATCATTCGCGCAGCCGAAGCGATCTCGACGATCGGCGATGTTGGCAAGGACCCGCTCGTGGTCGAGCGCGATCGGATCGCCAAGGAACTGGCGTCGCTGCAGGACGGCCGCCGTGTGGAAATCGGCTCCGAGACGGAACGCTTCATCCTGCCGGGTTCGGTCGACGATTTTGCTGCCGTGTTCGAAGCCAACCCCAAGGCGACGATCGTTGCCGGCTCGACCGACGTCGGGCTGTGGGTCACGAAGTTCATGCGCGACATCTCTCCGGTCATTCACCTGATCCATCTCGAAGAGTTGCGGCGGATCACGGTCGATGCGGATGGCGTCACGCTTGGCGCCGGTGTGAGCTATGCCGAGGCCTATCCTGTTATCGTCGCGCATTTCCCCGAACTGACGGAGCTCTGGGACCGCATCGGCGGCCAGCAGGTCCGCAACATGGGCACCGTCGGCGGCAACATCGCCAACGGCTCGCCGATTGGCGACACGCCGCCGGCCCTGATCGCGCTTGGCGCTTCGATCACGCTGCGCAAGGGCGCTCGCCGTCGCACGGTCGTGCTTGAGGATTTCTTCATCGCCTATGGCAAGCAGGATCGCGAGCCAGGCGAGTTCGTGGAATCCGTGCGCATCCCGTTCGTCTCGGATAATGCCCGTCTCGCTGTCTACAAGGTGACGAAGCGTCTCGACGAGGATATCACCGCCGTCTGTGGCGGCTTCAACATCGCCTTCGACGCCGGTCGGATCACCGATGCGATCATCGCCTTCGGCGGTATGGCCGGCACGCCGAAGCGGGCCGCCAATGTCGAGGCGGCGCTGAAGGGCGCGGAATGGAACGAGGACACGATCGAGCGCGCGGTCGCCGCTTTCGATGAGGACTTCACGCCGCTCACCGACTGGCGCGCCTCGGCCGAGTACCGCCAACTGGTGGCGAAGAACCTGCTTCGCCGCTTCTATCTCGAAACGCAGTCGAGCGGCCAGATCCGCCTCGATCGCACCATTGCTGTCGCGGTTTAAGGGAGGAAGCCATGAACGTGATGCAGCCCATCGACCGCATCCGCGGCGGCGTGCACGAAAACGAACGCCACGAATCCGGCCACAAGCATGTGTCGGGTACGGCCGAATATATCGACGACATCCCGGAACCCCAGGGCACGCTGCACGGCTATCTCGGCCTGTCGCAGCGCGCGCATGCCGATATCCTCTCGATCGACTTCGAAGCGGTAAATAGCAGCGAAGGCGTGATCGGCGTGCTGACGGCGGCCGACATTCCCGGCGAAAACGACATTAGCCCGGCCCACAAGCACGACGAGCCGATCTTCGTCACCGACAAGGTGGAGTTCCACGGCCAGCCGATCTTTGCGGTCATCGCCACCTCCCGTGAGGCGGCCCGCCGCGCGGCGGCCAAGGTCAAAATCGAGTACCGCGACCTGCCGCATGTGACCGATGTCCTGGAAGCGGCGGCCGCCAACTACCCGCTGGTGATCGATCCCTTGAAGCTCGAGCGGGGCGACATCGAAGCCGGCTTCGCCAAGGCGAAGAACATCCTTGAAGGCGAGATGCGTATCGGCGGCCAGGATCACTTCTATCTGGAAGGGCAGATCTCTTTCGCCATCCCCGGCGAGGACGACGAAGTGCTCGTCTACTCCTCGACGCAGCATCCGGCTGAGACGCAGCACATGGTTGCGACCGTTCTCGGCGTGCCGTCGAATGCGGTGACCGTCAACGTGCGCCGCATGGGCGGTGGCTTCGGCGGCAAGGAAACCCAGGCCAACATTTTCGCAGCGGTTGCAGCGGTTGCTGCCAAGAAATACCGCTGCCCGGTCAAGGTCAGGCCGGATCGCGACGACGACATGAGCGCGACCGGCAAGCGCCACGACTTCCATGTCGACTACAAGCTCGGCTACGACGATGAAGGTCGTATCGAGGCGGTGGACGCTGTCTTTTCGGCGCGCTGCGGCTATTCGGCGGATCTCTCCGGTCCGGTCACCGACCGGGCGCTCTTCCACGCCGACAATTGCTACTTCTATCCGAACGTGCGCCTGCGCTCGCGTCCGCTGAAGACCAACACGGTCTCCAACACCGCATTCCGCGGTTTCGGCGGTCCGCAGGGCATGGTCGGCGGCGAACGCATGATCGAGGAGATCGCCTATGCCGTCGGCAAGGATCCGCTCGAAATCCGCAAGCTGAACTTCTACGGCGGCGAGGGCCGCAACCTCACGCCCTATCACCAGACGGTTGAAGACAACATCATCGGCCGCATCATCGAGGAGCTGGAAACCTCGGCCGACTATGCCAAGCGTCGTGAGGCGGCGATCGCCTTCAACCGCGAAAACCATGTGGTCAAGCGCGGCATCGCGCTGACACCGGTGAAGTTCGGCATCTCCTTCACCAAGACCGAATACAACCAGGCCGGCGCGCTGGTGCACGTCTATACGGATGGCTCGATCCATCTGAACCACGGCGGCACCGAGATGGGGCAGGGGCTCTACACCAAGGTCGCCCAGGTGGTTGCCGATGAGTTCCAGGTCAACCTCGACCGGATCAAGGTGACGGCGACGACGACCGGCAAAGTGCCGAACACGTCGGCGACGGCTGCCTCCTCCGGTTCCGACCTGAACGGCATGGCGGCCGCCAACGCCGCCCAGCAGATCAAGGAGAGGCTCGTGCGCTTTGCCGCCGAGCGCTGGAACGTTGCTGAGGCCGACGTCGCTTTCGAGCCGAACACGGTTCGCATCGGCGCCGAACGCCTTGGTTTCAACGAGTTCATCAAGATCGCCTATGGCGCCCGCATCCAGCTTTCGGCTGCCGGTTTCTACAAGACGCCGAAGATCCACTGGAACCGCGCGGAAGGCCGGGGCCGGCCGTTCTTCTACTATGCCTATGGCGCTTCTTGCTCCGAGGTCAGCGTCGATACGCTGACTGGCGAATACCAGGTCGATCGCACCGACATCCTGCACGACGTTGGCCGCTCGCTGAACCCGGCGCTCGACCTCGGCCAGGTGGAGGGCGCCTTTGTTCAGGGCATGGGCTGGCTGACGACGGAAGAACTCTGGTGGGATGCCAAGGGTCGGCTGCGCACGCACGCGCCTTCGACCTACAAGATCCCGCTTGCGTCGGATCGGCCACGCGTCTTCAACACACGGCTTGCCGAATGGTCGGTCAACCGTGAGGAAACCATCCGCCGTTCGAAGGCGGTCGGGGAACCGCCGTTCATGCTCGGCATTTCCGTTCTGGAGGCCTTGTCGATGGCGGCGGCCAGTGTTGCGGAGTATCGTATAGCACCGCGCCTTGATGCGCCGGCGACGCCGGAACGAGTGCTGATGGCAATCGAGCGGCTGCGGGCGGCCGCGAGGCAGAAAGGGTAACAGGGGCTGATTGTCATGGTGGCGAGCCGCGAGGATATCAGGGACTTTCTCCGACGCGAGCCGGATTGCGTGCTTGTGGAAGTGACGGGTGCAGCCGGCTCGACGCCGCGCGACACCGATGCCTGGATGCTCGTCGCCACCGATAGCCTCTTCGGCACGATCGGCGGCGGCCAGCTCGAATATATGGCGATCGACCATGGCCGGCGGGCGCTGAAGCGCGGCGACGCGCTGGAGGCAATGACCATCCCGCTCGGTCCGGAGATCGGCCAGTGTTGCGGCGGGCGCGTGGCGCTCGCCTTCACACGCATCGATCGGGAGAAAGCCGCCATGCTGATTGAACGCAGCGACCTGGAAATCGCCAGCCGGCCGCATGTCTATGTCTTCGGCGCCGGCCATGTCGGCGATGCGCTGGCCATGGCGCTGTCCCTGGTTCCGGTCCGCACCGTTCTCGTCGATACCCGCGAGAACGAGCTTTCGGCTGTCGCCGATATACCGGGCATTGAAACCTGCCTGACGGCGATGCCTGAGGCGGTCGTGCGCGATGCCCCGCCCGGCAGCGCCTTCGTGATCCTGACGCACGACCACGCGCTCGACTTCCTGATCGCCGCCGAGGCGCTTCGCCGCGACGACGCATCCTATGTCGGCATGATCGGCTCGAAGACGAAACGCGGGACCTTCAAGAATTGGTTGTCGCGTGAGATCGGCCGCCCGGATCTTTTCGACCGGCTCGTCTGCCCGATCGGCGGCACGTCGGTTAAGGACAAGCGGCCGGCCGTCATCGCAGCGCTTGCCGCCGCGGAAGTCATGGCGGCGGCGCTGAATTTCCGGCAGCCGGCCCAACCCGATAGCCCGCGTCGTCCGGCTGTCGCGAAGTTTGCACGCTAACGGCTCAGGCGCTATTGCCCTGGTGTATCGCACCGTTCAGGTGAAGCGCAAAGCCGCGCGCGTCTGCGGCTTCGATATCCGGACGCAGCTCAAGGGTCGGGATCAGGTAGTCGCCGCCATTCTGCCGGCGATAGGGAATAGGCGGCGTGGTTGTTAGCGTGCGCATCCTTTGCCTCAGCCGCTCGGCCGTCGCTTCGAAACCGGCTTCGTCAAGACCGTCGACCCGGTAGGCGACAAAAGGCGGAAGTACGTCGTAGCCGGGATAATAGAGAACGCCGTGATTGATCGGGAAAAGCAGATCGTCGATCGGTCCGTTGACCCCGCGCGGCGAGTAGTGTTCTTCCCAGCCACCTGTTGTCACCACCAACATGGCACGTTTTCCTGCGAGCGTTCCCTCGCCGAACCGCTTGCCCCAGTATTTGTCGCTGTGTTCGCCAACGCCATAGGCGAAGCCATAGGCATAGACGCGATCGACCCAGCCTTTCAGGATCGCCGGCATCGAGTACCACCACAGCGGAAACTGCAGGATCAGGGTATCGGCCCATAGCAGATTTTCCTGCTCGGCCCTGACATCAGCGGTCAGGGTATTGGTCGCGAAGGCTTCCTTCGAGGCACGGCTTGGCTTGAACCGGGCATCCGGAAGGAGCGCGGGGAAGTCGGCGCGGTCGATCTCGGATTTCCATCCTTCGGCATAGAGGTCGGTGACGCGCACCTCGTGTCCCTCGGCTTCCAGCGCCTTGACAGCGACATCGCGCAGTGTCCCGTTCAGCGAACGCGGTTCGGGATGGGCATAGACAAGCAGAACTTTCATGGTCGGCAATCCTTCAGTCGTGAACTGAGACTTTAGGTAGACCGCCGTTTGTCCATGCGGTAGATATCCAATATGGATAGGATTATACCGAAAAATGGATAAATCGGACGTGACGCTGGAACGGATGCGAAGCTTCGTACGGGTCGCCGAGCGCGGCAGCCTGTCGGCCGTTGCCCGCGAACTCGGCATCGGCCAGTCGAGCGTTACGCGGCATCTGAGGGAGCTGGAGGAAGCCGTCGGCGTGCCCCTGCTTAGCCGCACCACCCGGCGCGTCACGTTGACCGACGAAGGCAGTCGTTACTATGCCAACAGCATCCAGATCCTACGCTTAGTCGACCAGGCAGGCGACGAGGCGCGCAGCACCCGCGGCGCCTCGGCCGGGACCATCCGGGTATCCTGCACCGCCGCCTTCGGGGTCCTGCACGCAACCCGCTTGATCTTCGCCTTTCAGGATCGTTATCCTGATATCGAGGTCGATCTCAGCCTGACCGACGAGCGGATCGATCTGGTGCGGGAAGGGGTCGATATCGCGCTGCGTCTCGGGCCGCTCACCGACAGCTCCATGAAGCTCCGGGTGCTTGGCGAAAGCCGCCGTCTGTTCGTCGCCGCGCCCGCCTATCTGGCGGCACGTGGGTGCCCGGCTGCCCCGCGCGACCTCGCTGCCCATGAGGGAATCCGCATGTCGAACGTCGCAGGCAGTGACCTGATCTCGCTGGAAGGAGCAGACGGCCGCAGCCACGCGGTACCCTTTGGCGGGCGGTTCCTCGTCGACCATGGGCTTGCCGCCCGCGAGGCGCTGGTCGCCGGGCGCGGCATCGCACCAACACACCAATGGCTCGTCGACGATCTCCTGGCGAGTGGTCGGCTGTTGCCGATCCTGCCGGACTACAGGCTGCCTTCGGTGCCGCTCAGCCTGCTGATCGTGCCCGAGCGCGCAGGCATCGCCCGGGTTCGCCTGCTGGTCGACTTTCTCGTCGAGCAGGTCAGCGGTATTGCCGGTATTGAGAAGACGAGAGGCTAGAGCATCCCGCTTTCAGTGGAATCACTGAAAGCGGACAAGATGCTCTAGAATCAAAGTGCTAGAGCGTCCTTAGTGCGTTCGTCTGAACGCACGGCGCTCTAGACGCTACTCCAGCGCCTTGCCGATCAAGCGCTGACAGCGCTCGGCCATGTAGTCGATCATCAGCCTGACTTTCGGATCCTGGAAGCGCTTGTGTGGATAGATCGCCGCAAGCTGTACGCTGAGCGGCGGCGTGTCGACCAGAATCGGCACCAGCGCGCCGGAATTGATGTGGCTTTTCACCTCGAAGAGAGGCTTGTTGATGATGCCGCGGCCGTCGAGCGCCCATTGGGTAAGCACGTCGCCGTCGTCCGAATCGTAGGGGCCGGTCACCTCGAGTTTGCGCATGCCTTCCATGGTCTGGAGCGTCCAGAAATACTCCTTCGAACCCGGGTAGCGCAGCAGCAGACAGTCGTGTTTGTCGGCGATCAACGCGTCAGGGGTTTGGGGCACGCCGCGCTTTTCGAAATAGTCGGGCGACCCGCAGACCACGCGCTCGCAGTTCATGATGCCACGCATGCGCAGGTTCGAATCTTCGAGGATGCCGAGCTTGAACGCGACGTCGACGCCTTCCGAGAGGATATCGACATTGTGGTCCGACAGACGAAGCCGCACTTCGATGTCGGGATACTTGTCATGGAATTCGGGAATGCCCGACGCAATCAGGCGCCGACCTATCCCCAAGGGAGCGGTAATCTTCAGCGCCCCCTTCGGATTGCGCGATAGATCGGCGATCGCGTTTTCGGCCTCGTTGACCGCTTCGAGGATCTTCACCGCGCCATCGTAAAAGACGCGGCCATGCTCCGTCGGGGTCAGCTTGCGCGTCGTTCGGTTGAACAGGCGAACGCCCATATGGCGTTCCAACTCTTTGATTCTATTGCTTGCAACCGCCGGCGTCACGCGCTGGTCGCGACCGGCCGCCGATAGGGTTCCAAGCTCTACGACGCGCACGAAGACGCGCACATTGTCCAGATAAGACATGCCTCCGTCCCACTCCTCCGGCTTCTCTCTAGCCTATCCATTGCGTCGCTATTTTATAGATTTTTTTGAAAGTGTTGGTGAAGCAGCGACGTTCCCGCGACCTCCAGCAATGACACATAATGGTCCGAGGAGAAATGGGAGAATTCCATGTACGAGTATGCCATAGCCTGGGATTGGCTCACCTTTGCCATGAGATGGCTGCACGTCATCACGGGTATCGCGTGGATCGGTTCGTCATTTTATTTCGTTGCACTTGACCTTGGCCTGAAGAAGCGACCGGACCTTCCGGTCGGTGCCTATGGCGAAGAGTGGCAGGTGCACGGTGGCGGCTTTTACCACATCCAGAAGTATCTGGTGGCGCCGGCCAACATGCCGGAGCACCTGATCTGGTTCAAATGGGAATCCTACGTCACCTGGCTTTCCGGTTTCGGCATGTTGTGCATGGTCTACTATGCCGGTGCCGACCTCTACCTGATCGATCCGAATGTGCTCGACGTTTCGAAGCCGGTGGCGATCGCCATCTCGCTGGGCTCGATCGCCTTCGGCTGGCTCGCCTATGACACGATCTGCAAGTCGCCCTTCGGCCGCGACAACACCAGGCTGATGGTGCTTCTGTACTTCATCCTCGTCGGCATGGCCTGGGGTTACACGCAGCTCTTCACCGGCCGCGCCGCCTTCCTGCATCTCGGCGCATTTACCGCGACGATCATGTCGGCCAACGTGTTCTTCATCATCATTCCGAACCAGAAGGTTGTCGTCGGCGACCTGATCGCGGGCCGCACTCCGGATCCCAAGTACGGCGTGATCGCCAAGCAGCGCTCAACGCACAACAACTACCTGACGCTGCCAGTTTTGTTCCTGATGCTGTCGAACCACTACCCGCTGGCCTTTGGCACCCAGTTCAACTGGATCATCGCCTCGCTGGTGTTTCTGATGGGCGTCACCATCCGCCACTGGTTCAACACCCGCCACGCCGACAAGGGCAATCCGACCTGGACCTGGCTCGTCACCGCGCTGCTCTTCGTCGCGATCATGTGGCTGTCGACCGTGCCGAAGGTGCTTGCCGGCGGTGGCGAGGAAAAGATCTCCGCCGCGCAGCAGCCCTTCGTGACGGCGGAAGCCTTTCCGAAGGTGCGCGACACGGTGCTTGGCCGCTGTTCCATGTGCCATGCCAAGGAGCCGGGCTGGGAAGGCTTAGTCGTGCCGCCGAAGGGCGTGACGCTCGAGACCGACACCGAGATCGCCAATCACGCGCGTGAAATCTATCTGCAGGCCGGCCGTTCGCATGCGATGCCGCCCGCCAACGTCACCGGCGTATCGGACGAGGAGCGGCAGTTGCTCGTCGCCTGGTACGAATCCGTCGTGAATGGAGGAAAGACCCAATGACCGATTTGCTGATCCGCGGCCGCGTTCTGACCTTTGTCGACGAGCCCAAGGGCATCGACGATACCGCCTCCTATCGCTACTTCGAGGACGGCGCCGTGCTGGTGCGGGGCGGCAAGGTTGCCGATATCGGCGAGCATGCCGAAGTCGCCCGCCGCGCCGGCGCCGGCGTCAAGGTCGCGGACCACCGCCCCAATCTGGTGTTGCCTGGCCTGATCGACACGCACCTGCATTTCCCGCAGACGCAGGCGATCGCCTCCTACGGCGCGCAGCTTCTCGAATGGCTGAATACCTACATCTTCGTCGAGGAGCAGAAGTTCCGGAAGCCGGAACATGCCGACTACATCGCCGGCCGTTTCATGGACGAGCTTCTGTCCAACGGCACGACGACGGCCGTCGCCTATTGCTCGGTGCACCCGGAAAGCGTCGACGCCTATTTCAGCGCCGCGGAAGCCCGCGGCATGCTGATGATCGGCGGCAAGGTGATGATGGACCGCAATGCGCCCGACGCGCTGCGCGATACGCCGCAACTGGGCTATGACGAGACCAAGGCGCTGATCGCCAAGTGGCACGGCCGCGGCCGTGCGCATTACGCCATCAGCCCGCGCTTTGCCATCACTTCGACCCCGGAACAGATGGAGATGAGCCGCACGCTCGTGGCCGAGCACCCGGAGTGCTACGTCCAGACGCATCTTTCCGAGAACAAGGACGAGATCGCCTTCGCGACCTCGCTCTATCCGGAGGCCAAGGACTACACCGATATCTACGCGCGCTACGACCTTCTGACAAGCAAGACCTTGCTCGGCCACTGCATTTATTTGAGCGATCGCGAGATCTCGGTTCTCGCCGAGACAGGCGCGGTCGGCACCTTCTGCCCGACCTCGAACCTGTTCCTCGGCTCCGGTCTCTTTGACAGGGATCGCTTCGACAAGCTCGGCGCGCGCTGGTCGTTCGCGACCGACGTCGGCGCCGGAACGAGCTTCTCGATGCTGGAGACGATGGACGAGGCCTATAAGGTGTTGCACCTGCAGGGCCAGCGGCTGACACCGTTCAACTCCTTCTACCGTATGACGCTCGGCAACGCCCGGGCGCTGGACCTCGACGACCGCATAGGCTCGCTGCATATCGGCGCCGATGCCGATATCGTGGTGCTGGACAGTCGCGCAAAGCCGTCGATGGAGCTGCGCATGCGGGTCGCCGGTTCGCTGGCGGAAGAGCTCTTCATCCTGCAGACAATGGGCGACGACCGGTCGGTGGCCGAAACCTATGTCGGCGGCAAGCCGATGAAGGGTGTTGCGACCGCGGCCAAGCATACCGCGAACGCGGTGACGAGAAACTTCGAGACCGCATAGGGGCGGACGCCGACTGCGCCTCATTCGCCGTCGGCCGGACACCGATTGGTGCTCAAAGCAGAATCTCCCAGCGCCGCGCGTCTTGATCGATGCGCGGCGCTTTCGTCTGGGCCGTTACAGGTCTTCCGGCCGTTTGCCACCCATTGCCCTCGTCAGGGCGTCGGCGCGTTCGCGCACGATGGGGCCGAAGGTCGAAAGCTTCTGGTCGCTGACGCGGACGGACGGGCCGGAGATCGAAATGCCGGCGATGGTTTCGCCATATTCGTTGAAGATTGGTGCTGCGACACAGCGCATGCCGAGCGTGTGCTCCTCGTCGTCGACGGACCAGCCGCGGTGGCGGATTTCCTGGATGTCCTTGAGCAGCGCCGGCAGCGTGTCGCGGGTCTTGTCGGTGAAATGCGCGAGTTCGCGGCCACCGAGCAGCTGGGCGATCTCCTTGTCCGACCAGGTCGAAAGGATCGCCTTGCCGATGCCGGAGGCATGAACCGGACCGCGGCGGCCGGGGCGGAAGAAGGCGCGCATCGGCGCGTGGCTTTCGACCTGCGAGATGAAGACGACGTCGCCGCCTTCCTCGATGCCGATATTCGCCGTCTCGCCGCTTTCCTCCATGAGGCCCTTGAGGAAGGGGCGGCTGATCGTTCCGAGCTTGCGGAAGCGCAGATAGGCGTTGCCGATCTCGAACGCCTTGAGGCCGACGGTCCAGGCGCCGGTGTCCGGGTCGTTCATCACCATGCCGTGGCCGGCCAGTGTCGTCAGCAGGCGATGCACTGTGGATGGCGCCATGCCTGTCTGGTCGGCAAGCTGGGTCAAGGTCGAGCCGTCCTCCTGGGCGACGACCGTCAGAAGAGCAAGGCTGCGATCGAGCACCTGTACGGATGACGGTGCTGCATTCTCGCCCGCCTTGCGTCCGCGTTTTCCCCTGCCGTTGCCGTCCATCGAAGCCTCTCTGCAAATCACGTCTCTCGCCATCATCCTCTATCAGGCCACGGAGGGATTTTCTCCGAATTGTTGAAAATCTTTATTTCCACATGATGGAAATGATTTCCATTTAGGTGTTGCGTATCGAGAATTATGGATTATGTTTTCAGGAAATAGGAGGAGTTCCCATGGCTAAGATGCGTGCCGTTGACGCGGCTGTTTATGTTCTGGAGAAGGAAGGCATCGACTGTGCCTTCGGCGTACCTGGCGCCGCCATCAACCCGTTCTATTCGGCTCTGAAGGCTCGCGGTTCCGTCCGCCACATTCTCGCCCGCCACGTCGAGGGTGCCTCGCATATGGCCGAAGGTTATACCCGCGCCAAGCATGGCAATATCGGCGTCTGCATCGGTACGTCGGGCCCGGCCGGCACCGACATGATCACCGGCCTCTATTCGGCTTCGGCGGATTCGATCCCGATCCTCTGCATCACTGGGCAGGCGCCGCGCGCCCGGCTCGACAAGGAAGACTTCCAGGCTGTCGATATTGCGAAGATCGCCGCACCCGTAACCAAGTGGGCGGTTACCGTCATGGAGCCCGCGCTGGTTCCCTTCGTCTTCCAGAAGGCTTTCCACATCATGCGCTCCGGCCGTCCCGGCCCGGTGCTGATCGACCTGCCGGTCGACGTCCAGCTCGCCGAGATCGAGTTCGATCCGGACACCTATCAGCCGCTTGAGCCCTATAAGCCGAAGGCGACGCGTGCCCAGGCCGAGAAGGCCCTGGCCATGCTGAACGAGGCGGAGCGTCCGCTGATCGTCGCCGGCGGCGGCATCATCAACGCCGACGCCTCGGACCTCTTGACCGAATTCGCCGAGATCACCGGCATTCCTGTCATCCCGACGCTGATGGGCTGGGGCACGATCCCCGACGACCATCCGCTGATGGCCGGCATGTGCGGCCTGCAGACCTCGCACCGCTACGGCAACGCCAGCATGCTCGCTTCCGACTTCGTTCTCGGTGTCGGCAACCGTTGGGCCAACCGCCACACCGGCAACGTTCCGATCTATACGGAAGGCCGCAAGTTCGTTCACGTCGATATCGAGCCGACCCAGATCGGTCGTGTCTTCGCGCCTGATTTCGGTATCGTCTCGGATGCCGGCGCTGCGCTGAAACTCTTCCTCGACGTCGCGACGGAGTGGAAGACGGCCGGCAAGCTGCGCGATTGGTCCGCCTGGGCGGAAGAGTGCCGCGAGCGCAAGCGCACCATGCTGCGCAAGACCCATTTCGACCAAACGCCGCTGAAGCCCCAGCGCGTTTACGAGGAGATGAACAAGGCCTTCGGCCGCGACACCTGCTACGTCTCGACCATCGGTCTCAGCCAGATCGCCGGTGCGCAGTTCCTGCACGTCTACAAGCCGCGCAACTGGATCAACTGCGGCCAGGCTGGCCCGCTCGGTTGGACTTTGCCAGCGGCTCTCGGCGTTCGCGCCGCTGATCCGGACCGGCCGATCGTTGCGCTTTCCGGCGACTACGACTTCCAGTTCCTGATCGAGGAACTGGCGGTCGGCGCCCAGCACAAGCTGCCTTACCTGCATGTGGTCGTGAACAATTCCTATCTCGGCCTCATCCGCCAGGCGCAGCGCGGCTTCAACATGGACTTCGAGGTCAGCCTTGCCTTCGACAACATCAATGCCTCGGGCGATGCAGAGAAGGGGTACGGCGTCGACCACGTCGCGGTTGCCGAGGGCCTCGGCTGCAAGGCGATCCGGGTGCGCAGCCCGAACGAGTTCCAGGAGGCCTTTGATCGGGCACGGGCGCTGATGGACGAGCACCAGGTTCCCGTCGTCATCGAGTTCATCCTCGAGCGCGTCACCAACATCTCCATGGGCGCAGACATCAATGCCGTCGTCGAGTTCGAGGAATTGGCGATCCGCGGCGAAGACGTGCCGACCGCGATCACGGCCGCCCTGCTCGACTGAGCAAAATGCGGGCGGTTTTCCGCCCGCATCCCGCTCCAAAGACAAACACAAGGAGGAGACATCGCATGGCGAAGTTCGCTGCGAACCTGACAATGCTGTTCAACGAGGTGCCGTTCCTCGATCGTTTCGCCCTTGCTGCCAAGGCCGGCTTCGAAGGCGTGGAATATCTGTTTCCCTACGAATTTGAGAAGGTGAGCCTGCGCGCCGAGCTTCAGCGCCACGGCCTGACCCAGGTTCTGCACAACCTGCCGGCCGGCGATTGGGCCCGCGGCGAACGCGGCATCGCCATCCTGCCCGACCGGGTTGACGAATTCCGCAAGGGTGTCGCAAGCGCCATCGATTACGCGACGGCGCTGGATTGCAAGCAGGTGAATTGCCTAGTCGGCATCGCGCCGGATGGCGTGTCCGACAGCATCCTGCGCACGACGCTGGTTGCGAACCTGAAGCTCGCCGCGGCTGAACTCGGCAAGCATGGCATTCGCCTGCTGATCGAGCCGATCAACCGCTTCGACATTCCGGGCTTCCACCTGAACACGGTGGGCCAGGCCGCTTCGATCATCGAGGAAGTCGGCAGCGACAACCTCTTCATCCAGTACGACCTCTACCACCAGCAGCGCACCGAGGGTGAACTGGTCGGCACCTACAAGCGCTTTGCCAACCGCATCGCCCATGTTCAGCTTGCCGATAGTCCCGGCCGGAACGAACCCGGCACCGGCGAGATCAACTATCCCTTCGTCTTCGACGCACTGGAAGAGGCCGGCTACGACGGCTGGATCGGCTGCGAATACAAGCCGCGCACCACCACGGCCGATGGCCTTAGCTGGCTCGGCACCGAGCGCCAGCGCACCCAATCTGCAGACATCATCAAGATCAGGAGCTAAGCACCATGGCAACAATCGGTTTCATTGGACTGGGTATCATGGGCACGCCGATGGCGCGCCACTTGCAGGATGCCGGCCACACCATCGTCACCTCGAAGTTCGTCATTCCGCCGCGCCAGGAACTGCTCGACAACGGTTTGAAATTCGTCGAAACGCCGAAGGCGCTCGCCGAGACCGTCGACACGATCATCCTGATGCTGCCGGACACGCCTGAGGTCAAGGACGTCCTCTTCGGCGAAAACGGCGTTGCTTACGGCCTTTCCAAGGGCAAGCTCGTCATCGACATGAGCTCGATCTCGCCGATCGAGACGAAGGAATTCGCCAAGAAGGTTCGCGAAACCGGCGCCGAATATATCGACGCTCCGGTCTCCGGCGGCGAAGTCGGCGCCAAGAACGCCTCGCTCTCGATCATGGCCGGCGGCGCCCAGGAAAGCTTCGACCGCGCCCTGCCGCTCCTGCAGCTGATGGGCAAGAACATCACCCTCGTTGGTGACTGCGGCGACGGCCAGGTCACCAAGGTTGCCAACCAGATCATCGTCGCGCTGACGATCGAAGCGGTTTCGGAAGCGCTTGTCTTCGCGTCCAAGGCCGGCGCCGACCCGGCACGTGTTCGCGAGGCGCTGATGGGCGGCTTTGCTTCCTCGCGTATTCTCGAGGTACACGGCGAGCGCATGATCAAGCGCACCTTCGACCCGGGCTTCCGCATCTCGCTGCACCAGAAGGACCTGAACCTGGCTCTCCAGGGCGCAAAGTCGCTCGGCATCTCGCTGCCAAACACGGCAGCAACGCAGGAGCTCTTCAACAACTGCGCCGCCAACGGCGACAGCGGTCTCGATCACTCGGGTCTCGTGCGCGCGCTGGAGCGCATGGCGAACCACCAGGTCGCCTAGCGCAATTCCCGGAAAAGTGTGAAGCGGTTTTCCGTTCGGAATTGCGCCGCTTCAAAAGCGCAAGGCATGAAATGCACATGATCCGTCTGGCGTCCCATTGTGCCGGGCCGGTCATGTGTCCGGGCGGCGGTTGGAGGAACCGCCGCCCGAGACATCATCAAGCAATTCCAGGAAAAGTGTGAAGCGGTTTTCCGCCCGGAAATTGCGTAAGTGCTCTAAGGGGAGACAAATGCCAGCCATCACCGACCCACGCCGCTTCCTGGAAACGCTGTTCACCTCGGCCGTTGCCGCGGCTGACCCGGAAAAGGTGATTGCGGCCAATCTGCCGGAGCGGCCGAAGGGGCGCACGGTGGTCGTCGGCGCCGGCAAGGGCGCGGCGCAGATGGCGGCCGCCTTCGAGCGCCATTGGGATGGCCCGCTTTCTGGCGTGGTCGTCACCCGCTATGGTTACGCTGCCCCTTGCGAGAAGATCGAGGTGCTTGAAGCATCGCATCCACTCCCCGATGAAAACGGTTTACTTGCCTCGAAGCGTTTGCTCATCGAAGTCAGCGGGCTGACGGAGGACGACCTCGTCGTGGCGCTCGTCTGCGGCGGTGGCTCGGCGCTTCTGCCTTCGCCTCCGCCCGGCCTGGCGCTGGAAGACGAGATTGCCGTCAACCGGGCACTGCTTGCCTCCGGTGCGCCGATCAGCGCCATGAACGCCGTGCGCAAGCACGTCTCGATGATCAAGGGCGGGAGGCTTGCCGCCGCCGCCTATCCGGCAAAGGTCGTCTCGCTGATCGTCTCCGATATTCCAGGCGACGATCCGGCGCTGGTCGCTTCCGGCCCTACGCTTGCCGATGCGAGCACTCGCGAGGATGCGCTGACGCTGATCGAGCGCTACAGCCTGGATTTGCCCGCCAATGTCATGGCTTGGATAAAAAGCCCGAATAGCGCCGCGCCGTCGCCTGACGATCTGCGCTTTGCCCGAAACGAAGTCCGGCTCATCGCGTCCGCGTCGGTCTCGCTCGAGGCTGCGGCTACCGAGGCGCGTGCCGCGGGCATTGAAGCGATCATTCTTTCCGATGCGATCGAGGGCGAGGCGCGCGATGTTGGCGGCGTGCACGCGGCGATCGCCCGTGAGGTTGCCGGTCGCGGCCGGCCGTTTACCAAGCCTGTCGTCGTTCTCTCGGGTGGAGAGACGACGGTGACGATCCGCGGGAAGGGCAAGGGTGGCCGCAACAGCGAGTTTCTGCTGGCGCTGGCGCTCGGCATCGATGGCGCCAACGGTGTCTCGGCGCTTGCCGCCGATACCGACGGCATTGACGGCTCTGAGGACAATGCCGGCGCCTTTGCCGATGATACGACCATCGCCCGGCTCGTCGCCCAACGGCTCGATGCGGCAGCGCTGCTGCAGAAGAACGACAGCTGGACGGCGTTTAATGCGCTCGGCGATCTCTTCAAGCCGGGGCCGACCGGCACCAATGTGAATGATTTCCGCGCCATCCTGGTGCAGTGAAACGGGCGTGTGCGTAGCCAGCCACGTTCGCGCTACGCGAAGTGGCAGCTCACCGAGCCATAGGCACCGAAATCGGCGACGATCGTGTCGCCGCTCTTGGCCTCGAGCGTGCGGATGAAAGAGCCTGAGAGCACGATCTGACCGGGCTCGATTGCATCGCCGCATTGCGCAAGCCGGTTGGCAAGCCAGGCGATGCCGCGGGCCGGATGGTTGAGGACGCCGGCCGCAAGCCCCGTCTCCTCGATCACCGCATTGCGCGAGACGATAGCGCCCATCCAGCGCATGTCGACCCTATCCGGACGTACGGCGCGACCGCCGAGGATGAGGCCGCCATTGGCGGCATTGTCAGAGATCGCATCGACGAGGGTTCGCGCCTTCTTGCTTTTCGGATCCGTGCGGACGATGCGGCTGTCGAGGATTTCCAGCGCCGGCATCACATAGTCCGTGGCGTTCAGCACCTGGACGATATTGACGCGCGGACCCTTCAGCCCGGCCTTCATCACGAAGCCGATCTCGGCTTCGACCCGTGGTTGAATGAAGCGGTCGGCCGGAATGCTTGCGCCATCATCGAACAGCATGTTGTCGAAGAGTACGCCGGAATCCGGCGTGTCGATGCCGAGTGCCTGCTGCATGGCGTTGGACGTCAGGCCGATTTTCCAGCCGATGATGCGGTGGCCGTCGTCGCGCTTGCGCCTGACCAAGGCCGCCTGGATCGCATAGGCGTCGTCGACAGTCATGTCGGGATGTTTGAGCGACAGAAGCCCGATCTGTTTTCGATCCTGCTCTGCCTGATGCAGGCTTTCGGCAGCCTTGGCGATCTCGGTTGCATTCAGCATGGTCCGGCCCCTCCACTCCAGCGTGTCTCACGATACACCAAGGTAGCCACGCGGGCACCGGTCGTCTTGTGATAGTCAGATCGGCTGGCTCGCCAGCATCAGGCCAAGGCCGATGAGGATCGAGCCGCAAGCGCGGGGCACCAGGTGGCCGGCGCCACCAGCCAGCCGCCCGAGCGTGAAGGAAGCGAGGAACACGGCGGCGACATCGGCCACCGCGGCAGTACTGGCTGCAAATCCCGAGGATGGCGTGCGTGAACGGAGCGCCGCTACTCGATAAAGACGCGCACGCTGGCGGCGCGGCCGACCGCGTCGATGACGGTGAGTGTCGAATAGCCGACCCCATCCGGCTGCCATTGTGTCACGCGGCGCCGGGTCAGCTCAGGGAGAGGCCGGCCATTGGCGAGCCAGCGGAATGGCGCTCGTCCGCCTTGCAGCTTGAGCGTCAGCGGCGAAATTGCCTGATGATCCATCCCAAGTTCGACGCGCGCGCCTTCGGGCGGGAAGACGATCTGCGGCGCCGGTTCGCGGGCTGAAGCGTTGACGAGGCCGCTAGCGGTCAGCGAGAAGCGGCGCTGGCTGATCGGCAGTTCCGCTTGCGAAATGCGGATCGCGCCGGCAGGAGCATCCGGTAGCGGCGTTATGCCGAAGCCTGACTTGGCGAAGCCTTCGAAGAGAATGGGGGCGGCACTGCCATAGCCGGTGAGGCCCGGTACGGCACCGTTGTCGGGACGGCCGACCCAGACACCGAGCACGTGGCGGCCGTCATAGCCGACCGACCAGGCGTCGCGGTAGCCGTAGCTGGTGCCGGTCTTGTAGGCGATGCCGCGCTGGCGGCTGCCCGTCGGCGGCAACACGCCCGAGAGCGCATCGGAAACATTCCAGACGGCGACGGGGGAAAGTAAGGGTTCGGCCTCGATCAGGCCGGCCTTGCCATCGATGCCGTCGCCAAGACGAAGGGGGAAGCCGCGATTGGCAAGTGCTGCATAAAGCTGGACGATATCGCGCAGCGAAAGTCCGACGCCGCCAAGGCCAATGGCAAGTCCGGGCGCTTCGCCTGCCGGCAGCCCCGGTTTAACCTCGGCGCGGCGGAAGCGCATCATCAGCTCAGCCGGGCCGACCGCATCGAGAAGGCGGATCGCCGGCACGTTCAAGGAGAGTTGCAGCGCCTCGCGCACGCTGACATCGCCCTGATAGCTCATGTCGAAGTTGCGCGGACGATAGCCGAAGAAGTCCGCCGGCCGATCCTCGATGATCGTTTCCTGGCTGACGAGCCCCTCTTCGAAGGCGAGGCCGTAGATGAACGGCTTGAGGGTGGAACCCGGCGAGCGCGTGATACGGGTCATGTCGATCCAACCGGAGCGGCTCGCATCAAAATAGTCGGCAGATCCGACCGAAGCGACGATCTCGCCGGTTTTGGCATCGGCCATCATCATGGCGACCGAAACCTTCGGCCCCAGCTTGGCAGCGCCCTCCTTTGCCACGGCCTCGAGGTTACGCTGGACGGCGAGGCGCAAGGTCGTCTGATGCCGGGCCGCGTGCGCGTCCTTGCGCAACGCGCGCTCGGCGAGATGGGCGGCATAGGACGGCAGCTGTAGGCGGCGCGAGGGGACAGATGTCGCGATTGCGCGCTCGGCTTCGCCGTCCCCGATGACGTCAGCGACGGCGAGACGGGTCAGCACCCGCTCGCGGGCAGCGACTGCCGCGGCATGATTGCGATCCGGCCGGCGCTTTTCCGGCAATTGCGGCAGGGCGACGAGCAGCGCTGCCTCACCGGCCGTCAGCCGCTTCGGCTCCTTGCCGAGCCAGGCGAGACTTGCGGCGCGCACACCCTCGATGTTTCCGCCATAGGGCGCGTGGGTGAGGTAGAGGTTGAGGATCTGGTCCTTCGATAGGCGCCTTTCGATCTGGATAGCGCGGGCGATCTGCAGGAGCTTGGCGGTGACGGAGCGCTGCGCGCGCGGCTCGATCAGGCGTGCGACTTGCATCGAGAGTGTCGAGGCGCCTGAGACGATCCGGCCGTTGCTGACGAATTGCAGAGCAGCGCGGCCGAGCGCGAGGAAATCGACGCCCGAATGCTCCTGGAAGCGCTGGTCCTCATAGGCGATCAGCATCTCAAGAAACTGCGGATCGACATCGTCGACCGTCGTCTTCAACCGCCAGAGACCTTCCGGTGTTGCGAAGGCGCGCAGCAACTGCCCGTTGGCATCGTCCACCTCACGTGAAACGACGCCAGCCTCCGCAAGTGGGGGCGGAAAGGCCTCGTCGGCCTTCTCGATCGCAAAGCCCGTCAGCCCCGTCAGCAGCAGGCAGACGGGCAAGGCGATCAGCAGTTTGCGCCCAATCGACATGGTCGTGCCTATTGTGCCGCCTGAACCTCCATGCGCCCGGTGGCAGTGCGGGCCGAAAGCTGCGGCCGGTACATATCCTCGACGGAGGCAGCCGGATGGTCGTAAACGCCTGGGGTCACGGCACGCACCACATAGGCGAGCGTGACTTCGCGCCCCGCACCCGTGCTTCGGTCCAGCGCCGCGACGAAGCGGTCGTTGCGGAACTCCGTATGCGTCGCGGTGATTTCGCCGAGCCACTCGAAGTTGCTGAGCTGGGCGCTGTCGACGAGGCTCGGATTGTCGATCTGGAAGCCGGCCGGCAACAGGTCGGTGACGAGCACGCGCGACGGCCAGTCGTTGGCTTCCGTCACTTTCAGTACGACGACATAGCGCTGGTTCTGTCGCGCTTCCATGACGTTCGCCTCGGCGCCATCGAGCGTGTAGTAGGTACGCTCGATGGTGAAACCGTCGCCGCCGGCCGAAAGCGGCTGGGCAGGTGCGGCGACCGTGGTGACGACGGCCGAGACCGGATCGGCGCCCTGGTTGCGGATCACGATCGGATGGGTCGTAAGCGCGTCGCCGGTCATCTGGGCGGCATAGCTGCCAGTCTTCGATGCGCCATTGACCTCCAGTGCCATATCCTCGTCGCCGTTCTGGATGGCGCGGGCGGCAAGCAGCATCCAGGCCTGTTCCTGGGTGCTGGTGTAAGTCTTCTGCTCCCATTCGCGCGCGACGATCTTCGACAGCTCGGGAACGATCGGCGGCACCGGACGGCTTTCGGCGGCGAGCGCCAGCACCGCCGCGTTGTCACGCAGCGACGAGCCGTAATCGGAGCGCGACAGGCTGACATTGATGAGGCCGGTCGACATGTTCGCCGCCTTGGCAAAGGTATCCTGCGACCCCTGGGCGTCGCCATAGAGTGCCAGCGCCGCGGCGATATGCGCCTTGGCGAGCGGCGTCGGGAAGTCGTCGATCAGCGTGTTGGCGTAGTAGCGCAGGTCGTTGATCGCCGCCTTGCGATTGCGGGCGAGCACGTAGAGCGCATAGGCGATCTCGTTGCCGCGATCCTTGGCATTGGTGTCGTAGCTGACGCCGTTCTGCAGGTTTTCGAGCGCCTGGACCATCGCGGCCTCCGGCACGTCGTATTTCTGTTCGCGGGCGCGGGTCAGGAAGTCGGTGACATAAGCATCGAGCCAGAGGTCGCCATAACCCGGCCCCCAGAGGCCGAAGCTGCCCGACGACGATTGATAGGAAAGGACGCGATAGATCGCCTCCTGCACCCGTTTCGTCACGCCTTCGTCGTCGGTGAGACCGGACTGCTTGGCGAGCTCGCTGAGATAGAGCAGCGGCAGTGCGCGGCTCGTCGTCTGCTCGGCGCAGCCATAGGGGTAGCGATCGAGCGTCATCAGCAGCGCCGGCATATCGAAGGCGGCCGAACGCGTGACGCTGAGGTTGACCGAGGCGCCCTGCAGAATGCCGTCGGCGAGCAACTGCCCGTCGACGGTCAGGCTGCTTCCCGGCGCGATCGCGACGACCTGTCGCTGGGTCACCGGCAGGGTGGCCGGACGCACGAGCAGATCGAGCGACTGTTCCAGCGAAAGGCCGTTCGCACCGGTCAGTGCCACCGTGACGACGCCGTTGCCGGGGTATTGCCCGACCACCGGCAAGGTGATGGAGGAACGGCCGCCCTGTTCCAGGGTCACCGTGTTGCCGGTGCCCGGTTGTTCGACCGTGGCGGGACCGCTGGTCGTGACATGGATCTGGTAGTCGCCGGCCGGTGCATCGGTGTTGGCGATGTCGAGCCTCAGTTCCGACCGGTCTCCCGGCGCCAGGAACCGCGGCAGGCTGGCGGTGACGACGACCGGATCGCGGATCACCACGTCGCGCGTGGCGTGGCCGACGCCGGATTTCGTCCAGGCAACGGCCATCAGCCGCGCCGTTCCGTTGAACTGCGGGATGTCGAAGCTGACGGTCGCCTTGCCGTCGCCGTCGAGCTGCATCGGACCTTCGAAGAAAGCGACCAGCTTTTCCGTGGGCGGGCTGCCCTCAAGAGCGACCTGTCCGCCGTCACCGCCGGTGCGCAACCGCCCGGTGGCGCCAAGCGAGCCGTCGATCAGGCGGCCGTAGAGGTCGCGGATCTCGAGGCCTAGCTGCCGCTGGCCGAAGTACCAGGCTTCCGGATCTGGCGCCTCGTAACGCGTGAGATTGAGGATGCCGACGTCGACCGCGGCGATCGTCACATAGGCTTCCTCGTTGGCACCGGCACCGGCAACCTGAAGGCTGATGTCGAGTGCCTTACGCGGTTCCATTTTTTCCGGTGCATCGAGTGTGACCGCGAGCTTGCGCTCGGCCGGATCGACCGAGAGCCATTTGATGCCGATCGAGCGCATCGGCATGCGGCTTTCCTGCGCATCGCCCGGCCGGTAGAGCGTCGCCGTCACATAGGCGCCGGCGCCCCAGGCTTCGGTAACCGGCAGCTCGACTTCGCCGCCTTCCGCGGCAATCGATGCGGTCTGGGTGGTGATCAGGTTCTCCGTGCCGACAGTGACCAGCAGTTCACCGGCAAAGCGCGGCGAGACCTTGAGCTTGGCCGTGTCTCCGACCGCGTATTTCTCCTTGTCGAGCGCGATCTCCAGGCCGTCGGGCGTTTCGGTCGAGGTGGCAGCGACATACCAGCCGGCGTCGAACTCGACGCTCGACGTCGGACCGTCGATCGAGGCTGTCTCGACCTCCAGGCGATAGCGCCCCCAACCAACCGGCACGGCGATTTCGCCGCCGTCTTCCGTCAGGTCGACGCTGCCGTTTGCCACCTGCTTGGTGGTGACGACAGGCTCGTATTTCCAGGCGCTGCCGTCACGGTACCAGTGATAATTGCGCTCGACGCTGATGAGTTTCCACAAGGCCCCGGGCATGGCGATCTTGCTGCCGCTCGGATCGACGGCGATGACACGGAACTTGCCGACGGAATTTTCGGCGAGTTCGCCTTCGAATTCCGGCTTGATCCCGAGCATCGGGCCTTCGGCGCGCACGGGCAGTTTCAGCGAACGTTCGACGGCGCGGCCGCCGGCCTCGCGCATGCGGACGGTGACGGTCGCGTCGAGCAGTTGCGTGGTCGAGGGCACTTCATCGATGAGGACGTCGAAGCTGGATTTACCTTCCTCGTCGAGCGGTGAAAGTTCCTCAAGCGGCAGGCGCGTGTCTTCGCTCGCCTCTTCGTCGGCGAGGCCGAAGGAATAGCCCTTGAAGGCGGCACTTTCGCGCGTCGGCTTGATCGTCACTTCGCCTTCGAGCTCGAGGCCGGCCGCGGGCGCGCCGTAGAGATAGCGTCCGTCGACAGCGACGCTTGCCGTCTCGCCGACAGCGATTTCCTTTGCGTCGCTCGTCAGGTCGAATTCGGTACGATCGGGCACGAAGTCGTCGACCAGGAATTGCTTTTCGCCGATCGCCGGGGATTTCGGATCGGTGAAGATCTGCATCGTCCAGGTGCCGCGCATGGCGTTGGCCTGGGTGTCGAGATCGAGCGTATGGCCGCCGAGCTTACCGCCGGAACTCGTGATGCGGCGATATTCGACGCCGTCGGGACGGAGGAAGACGAAGGTCAGCGGCAGGTTCTCGATCGCCATGCCGTCGACGTCGCGGGCAAGCGCTGCGGCATGCACCGTCTCGCCGGCGCGGTAGATGCCGCGCTCGGTCCAGGCGAGAATGTCGATGGCGCCGGGCGCGGCGCGGCCGGTAACGCCGCGATCGGAAAGGTCGAAGCCGGCGCGGCTCATGTCGAGGAAGACGTAATCGTCTTCGCCGTTCTTGGCGGTGATGACAGCAGGGGTCAGCCCGGCCGTGCCGCGGATCAGACCCGCCGTGAAGGTAACGCGGCCATCGCTATCGCTGGTCGCCGTGCCAAGAATCTCGTTGTTCTTGGCGACGAGCTGCAGCTCAACGCCTTCGATCGGTTCTGCCGAGGCGAGCGAGCGAACGAAGACGTTCAGCCCGTCGGTGCCGGCATAGGTGGAAACGCCGATATCGGAAACGACGAACCATTGCGTCGCGCGCGCATCCCATTCCTGGCTGACGCCGGTGGTCGGGGCTGCGGTTAGAACGTAGACGCCGGGCTTGCGCTCAGGCAGCGCCTCGTCGACCGGGAAGCTGGTGACAACCTCCTTGTTGACGTCACGCGCGATGTCGATCGTGCCCTGCCATACGAGTTCGCCGCTTTCGTCCTCAATGCGCTGGGCGCTGTAGCCGTCGAGCTGGGTCAGGAACTGCGAGCTCTGCAGCACCTGGGCGATGCTGCGATCGCCGACGCGGTAGAGCTTGAGTTTGGCGCTGTCGGTATTGACTGATACGAGGGGGATGCCGCGGCGTGCGGTCGAGGGCAGCACGAAGCTGTCGCCGGTGAAGCGCACCATCTGGGCGCGGTCAGCGACATAGATGTCGAGGGTGATGGGCGCTTCCAGCACCTCGTCGACCGTGGATGGCAGGCCGGTCCTGAGCGTCAGTTTGTAACGCTCGCCATGCGAAAGTCCCTCGACGCAGATCTGGTCGCCCTTGGCTTCGAGCGCTTTTGGCGCCGCACCGTTGACGGTGACGAAGGAGGCATAGTCGGCGCCGCTCTTCAGAAGCTGTTCGGAGAACTGCACGCAGGCGCGGGGCGTTGCTGCGTCCGAGTCGATCGTATGCTCGACCACGCGGAAGCCCTTGCGCTGCTTGAGATCGAGATAGGCCGCCTCGACCGATTTCGCCTTCACCAGCTCCAGGCTCGCCTTGTAGGCGTCCAGTGCGGCGCGGAAGTTTTCAGCGCCTTCGAGCGATTTCGCCATGACGGCGAGCGCATGGGCGCGGCTCTCGGTCGTGCGCGTGAGTTCATAACCGTTGATTGCGGCGATCGCCGCTTGCATCGAGACGGCCGAATTGTTGGTGATGCGGTTGGCCGTGCGGGCTGTCTCAAGCCAAAGCTCGGCGTCGTCGGGCGTGATCGCCAGCGCACCCTGGAACGCCTTCAGGGCGTTCTCGATATTGCCCATGCCGGCCTGGCCGCGCGCCATGTCGAGGAGCGTATTGACGCCCATCCCCTGCTGGTCGTCGGCAAGGGTGAGGTTGGCCTTGGTGTTGCGGGCGTCCTGCAGGATCTGATCCGACAGGAAGTTCAGCCGCGGCGGTGCGCCGATATCGGCTTCGGCGGCCTGCGGCTGCACGATCTTGCCGGCGATCGCGCCCGGGAAGGAATTCAGCTGATTGTAATCGGACTTGAGGAAGCACCACTTCACCTTGGGATTGTAGGTGAAGGCGCGGCAGGACTGATCGGCGATACAGGTCTGCTGGCACTTGTCGAGCGAGACGTTTTGCTCGGTCCTAAGATCGAAACCGAAATAGTCGCCATCCTGCGTGATCTCGACTTGGCGACCGGTCTCCTGCGCAGCGGCGGGACTTCCGATGGTCAAAAGAGACAAAAGTAGGGTGGAAAGGCCGAAAAACGCGCGCACAGACATCAAGTCCTCCCAACGCTGCCGGTCTCGATAGGGGCTTCACTTTTCAGGCTTCCGCGTCGCTTGTCAACCGAGGAGAGATCAAGCTCCGGTGCAATTTCAGCGGGAGTCCTGGTGTGAAGAGTCAAGAATCGATCCGGAATGAAACAAGATAAAACGATATGTAAATCAAACTATTATGACGGTTGGCCAGAGTGGCGGGAAAGCTAGCGCCGCTAGCCTCTTTGTTCTCTGAGGAAGATGGTCAACGAGCGACCGGCATCAAGGATATGGTCGCGCGTCAACGCACAAGCCCGCTCGGCGTCGCGTGCCATACAGGCATCCAGGATCGCCTTGTGCTCGCGACGCGCCCGGGCAACGCCTGACGTCAGCGTCAACTGCGCTCGAAGGTATCGATCGATACGGTCGAGCGAGGCGCGGACGATCTGGAGGTAATAGGGCCGCCGCGCCGCCTCGTAGAGACTGTAGTGGAAGTTGCGGTTGATCTCGCCCCAGCGCTCCGCATTCTCTTCGCGCTCGAACTCCTCGCAATGCTGGCGTGCAAGCTCGAGCGTGCGGCGGTCGAGATTGGGCACGGCCAGACGAATGACTTCAGCCTCGATGTGCGCGCGGAACTCGAAAATCTCTTCGATTTCTTCGATCGAAAGCCCGGCGACGACCGCGCCCTTGTAGCGCTCCGTGGTGATCAGGCCATGCTGCTCAAGACGTGAAAGCGCCTCGCGCACCGGAATGCGGCTGGTGTTGAACATCTGGGCGATGTGGTCCTGGCGCAGGTTCTCGCCCTCGGCGAGGTCACCTTCGATGATCGCCTTGCGCAAGGCTTCATAGACGATATCGGCGGCTGAGGCGGCTTGCCTGACATCGATGGCATCGAGTTTCATCGTGTTCAAACCCTGCTGGCCAAGCCTTCCGGCTCGGCGAATTCGGAAGCGTTTTTGCGTTGTTGGTCAATGGTCATAGGTCCAATCCGGACGCCGGGCAACAGAGCCTTGTGGCCCAAGAGGCGATTTCGAATATTTCAGATTGTATATTGGATCCAATATTTCTATGAGTCTTTTCGTCGGGCTCAGCGCTGTCGCGTATCATCCCGGCAAAATGCGGGAGCACGGCCGATGCACAGGGTATCGGTCGCCCAGGTGGCGCCCGTCCACCGCTTGGAAGGAGAAGAGGCATGCGCAGCAACAAGGTCGTCCATATCGTATCCTGCCACGCGGAAGGGGAAGTCGGCGACGTCATCGTCGGCGGCGTCGCACCCCCGCCCGGAAATACGCTATGGGAACAGCGCCGCTTCATCGCCGAAGACCAGACACTGCGCAACTTCGTGCTCAACGAGCCACGCGGCGGCGTCTTCCGCCACATCAACCTGCTCGTGCCGCCGAAGGATCCGCGCGCGACGATGGGCTTCATCATCATGGAGCCCGAGGATACGCCGCCGATGTCCGGCTCCAACTCCATCTGCGTTTCCACCGTGCTGCTCGACAGCGGCATCGTGCCGATGCAGGAGCCGGAGACCCGCATGGTGCTGGAAGCGCCGGGCGGGCTGGTGAACGTCGTGGCTGAGTGCCGCAACGGCAAGGCCGAGCGCATCACCGTCACCAACGTTCCGTCCTTTGCCGACAAGCTCGATGCCAAGCTCGAGGTCGAGGGCCTGGGCACGCTGATGGTGGACACGGCCTACGGCGGCGACAGCTTCGTCATCACCGACGCCCGCGCGCTTGGCTTTTCCGTCACGCCGGACGAGGCGCGCGAGCTTGCCGAAACCGGCATCAAGATCACCCGCGCGGCCAATGAACAGCTCGGTTTCACCCATCCGGAGAACCCGGAATGGGCACACATCTCCTTCTGCCAGCTCACGCTGCCGGTCGAGGAAAAGGACGGTGTCCTGCACGGCCGAAACACTGTGGTGATCCAGCCGGCCAAGCTCGACCGTTCGCCGACCGGCACCGGTTGTTCGGCACGCATGGCGGTATTGCATGCCCGCGGCATAATGAAGGTCGGCCAGCGGTTCAGCGGCCATTCCATTATCGATTCGACGTTCGATTGCCGCATTGCCGGCGAAACGACGGTCGGGGGACGCCCGGCGATCGTGCCGGAAATCTCCGGCCGCGCCTGGATCACCGGCACGCACCAGGTGATGCTCGACCCGGCCGATCCGTGGCCGGCCGGCTATCGGCTTGCCGATACCTGGCCGCGCAAGCAGTAAGCGATATCGGAGCGGGCCGCGTTATGCGGCCCGCCTTTCGGTTTGGCGTTGCCGCCCTAGTCTTCCTTGATGATCCGCGTCGTGCCGACCCAAAGTTCGCGGGCCGGCCCTGCGCCTACATTGCGGGCGCGATGCGGCAGCGAGGCAGGGAAGTGCAGCGTGTCGCCGGCCTTCAACAGATATTCCTTGCCGTCGATCTCGTAGAGCATCTCGCCCTCGATCAGGTAGAGGAAGTCCTCGCCTTCGTGGCTCGTCAGTTCGGAGGCGTAGCCCTTGGGCATATGGGTGATGCAGCCATTGAGGGCGGCGCCCGGAAAGCCGCGCTCGATCAGTTCGTAGACGCGCTCCTTGGTTTCGACATTGTAGCCGGGCCGTTCGCCGGCATGCGACACCATGGAATGCCCGTGCTGCGGCGGCTGCGACAGGAAGGTGTCGACGCTGGTGCCAAGCGCATTGGCGACGTTGTAAAGCGAGATTAGCGACGGGGTGGAGATGCCACGCTCGATCTGGCTGATGAAGCCTTCCGTCAGACCGGCCTCGCGTGCCACGTCCTTCATGGTCTTGCCAATTTCCTTGCGGCGCGCCCTGAGCATTTGCCCGAGCGAGGCGGGAGTCGAGGTTTCGGGGAGGGAGGCGCCACTGGCTGCTTCTGGCGCCTCTTCGATCTTCAAGGGCATGATTTTCTTTCCGCTTGACTCACGTCTATCGATGTACTTTAGTCCAGCTAAAGTTGGTTCGGCAAGCGATCAGATCGCATGCTGGCCTTCTTGAAAAGGGGAACTACAAGAACGTCTTCGCGGCAATCCGTCGGCGTCTAAAAACAGTAAGAAAAATTGGATCCAATATCCAATTGAACGTGTTGAGCGCGCGATCGATGCTGGCTGCGGTCAAAAGGAGGAGTGAGATGAAACGTATATTGCCAATCATGCTCGGGGCGACGCTTGGGCTGCTTGCAGCCACCTCGGCATTTGCGATCGAGCGCGGCGGCGCGATGACATTTGCGCGCTATGACGACTCGACCGTCATCGATCCGGTTTATGCGGACCGCAATCCTGATCTCTGGATGGTGAACGGCCTTTACGAAACGCTGTTGCGCAATGGCCCTGACGGCTCGATCGTGCCGGGGCTTGCCGAAACCCATGAGGTCTCCGCCGACGGCAAGACCATCACAATGGCGCTCCGAACTGGCCTGAAATTCTCCGACGGCTCTGATCTGACCGGCGCCGACGTCGTCTTTTCGCTCGACCGGGCGCGCAACCCGGAGCTCGGTCCCTGGGCAGGGCTCCTTGGCGCCGTCGACAAGGTGACAGCCGATGGCAACAAGATCACCGTGTCGCTGAAGAACCCCGATCCGACGATCATCTCGATCCTCGCGACCTTCAACACCGGCATCATGCCGAAGGCTGCCTTCGAGAAGGCGGCTGGTGCAACGGACCAGGAAAAGGCACGCGCCTTCTTCGCAGCCGGACCGGTAACCTCTGGTCCTTTCGTCATGAAGAGCCACGTGCAGGGCTCAAGCATGAGCTTCGAGCGCAACCCGAACTACTGGCGCCAGGGTGAAGACGGCAAGCCGTTGCCCTATCTCGACCGGGTGGAATTCCTCGTCATACCCGATGACGCCACCCGCATTCTCAAGCTTCAGGCCGGCGAAGTCGATGCGGCCGAGTTCATTCCCTTCGCCCGCGTCGGCGAACTCGGCGCCGATCCGAACCTGAAGATGGAGCTCTTCCCGTCGACCCGTATCGTCTACGCGCCGATCAACACGCGCGAGGCGAAGAAGGACGGCTCGAAGAACCCGCTTGCCGATATCAAGGTGCGTCAGGCGCTGAACTATGCGACCGACAAGAACGTGCTGATCAAGCTCGTGACTTTCGATACCGGCAAGCCGATGACCTCGCTGATGTCGGCCGCAACCCAGCTGCACTACGGTCCGGAACCGCTCTACCCCTACGACCCGGAAAAAGCCAAGCAGTTGCTTGCCGATGCCGGCCTCAGTGGCGGTTTCGAAGTGAAGCTCACGACGCTTGCCGGCAGCGCCGACGACGCGACGCTGTTTACCGCCCTCCAGCAGATGTGGGCGCCGCTCGGCGTCAACCTCAAGGTGGAGCAGGTCGACAACCCGACACGCGGCGAGAAGAACCGCGCCGGCGACTTCGACATCCACACCTATGGCTGGGCAAACGACGTCAACGACCCGGCGCAGGTGACCGGCTGGCTCGGCTATTACAAGCAGCGCCAGGCGGTCGGCACGGGCTGGAACAACCAGGAATTCAACACGTTGTTTGAAGCCTCCAACGTTGAGACCGACCCGGCCAAGCGCAAGGACGAATACAAGCGCATGCAGGAGATCTACGCCACCGAAGCGCCGCTGCTCTTCCTGTTCGAGACGCCGTTTGCCGTCGCCGTCTCGAAGTCGATCGAAGGCTACGTGCAGACGCCGCTCGGCGCCAACGACTTCTCCGAAGCCTGGCGCGCCGACTGATTGCGGAATGATCTGCGAAGGCCGGGTGGAAATCCGCCCGGTCTTCCGTTGAAGGTTGGATCCATGCCCTCACTTTCCTATCTCGTGGCGCGGCTGCTGCAGATCATCCCGACGTTCCTCTTGGTGATGATCTTCATTTTCTTGCTCGTGCGCCTGTTGCCGGGCGATCCGGCAATCGCCATGGCCGAGGCCAAGGCGACCGATGCCCAGCTTGAACAGATCCGGCACAATCTCGGTCTCGACCAGCCGCTGCCGGTGCAGTTCCTCGTTTTCGTCAAGAACACGCTGACGGGTGAGCTCGGGCGCTCGATCATGCTGAAGGCGCCCGTGACCGAGATCATTCTCGCTCGCCTGCCGACGACGATCTTCCTGGCGCTCTATTCGGTCGTGCTTGCCATCTTCCTCGCCGGTCCGCTCGCGTTTCTCGCGGCGTCGCGCGTCAACACTCCTGTCGATGTCGCGATCCGCGGCGTCTTTCAGGTCGGCCTTTCCATGCCCGTCTTCTATATCGGGCTGCTGCTGCTGACGGTGCTGGCCGCGCAACTGCGCTGGTTCCCGGTCGGCGGTTACGGCAAGACCTTCCTCGCCAATCTCTACCATCTGATCCTGCCGGCGCTGAGCGTCGCGCTCTATACGTCGGCGATCATCCTGCGCAATCTCAGGGCCTCGCTGATCGAGGTGCTCGACGCCGACTACGTGCAGTTCGCCCGCGCCAAGGGGCTTTCGCCGCGCATCATCATGACCCGGCACGTGCTCAGAAACGCGCTCGTCTCCACCGTGACGCTGCTGGGCCTGTCTATCGGCAACCTGATGAGCGGCACGCTGGTGACCGAGACGGTCTTTGCCATTCCGGGCGTCGGCCGGCTGATGCTGGAGGCGATCTTTGCCCGCGACTACCCGTTGATCCAGGGCCTGACACTGACCTTCGCCGTGCTCGTCTCCGTCGTCTTCCTTTTGACGGATGTCGTGCAATCCTGGCTCGATCCGAGGCTTCGCCAATCATGACGGCTCTCACGCAATCTCATTCGCCGACGCGGGGTCGGATCGCTGCCTTTCTGGCCCGCGCCTTTTCCCGTCCGTCCTTTGTCGTTGGCGTCGTCATCCTTGGCCTGTCGCTTTCACTCGCGTTGTTTCCGCAGGTCTTTGCGCCCTACGATCCGCTCGCCTTCGACCTCCAGGCAATCCAGCAGCGGCCGAGCCTTGCGCATCCCTTCGGCACCGACAATTTCGGCCGTGACGTGCTCTCGCGCGTCATCTGGGCCTATCGCGTCGACATGCAGATGGCCTTCTTCGCGACGATCTTCGCGCTTTTGATCGGGATCACCGTCGGCGCCTTCGTCGGCTACTACGGCGGCATTGCCGACGTGATCTTCGGCCGCTGCGTCGACGCGATCATCACCTTTCCATTCCTGGTGTTGGTGATCGCTATCGTCGCGGTGCTCGGCCCCGGCCTCGTCAACATGTATGTGGCGATCACCGCGGTGAACTGGGTCTATTACGCCCGGCTGACGCGCGCCGAAATCATGGCACAGAAGGCCAACGACTATGCTGCCGCCGGCCTGGTGCTCGGCTATTCCGACCGGCGCATCATCTTCCGGCATCTGCTGCCGAATGCGATTTCGCCGATCCTCGTCTACTGGATGACCGACATGGCGCTCGCGATCCTGCTCGGGTCGTCGCTTGGCTATCTCGGCCTCGGCGCGCAGCCGCCGGCGGCCGAATGGGGTGTGCTGATCGCCGAGGGCCGTAACTTCCTGATGACGGCCTGGTGGATGAGCCTGATGCCGGGCATCGCCATCGTCTTGACCGGGCTCGGTTTCAGCCTCGTCGGCGACGCGCTTGCCGATCTGCTTCGACCGAAGGGGCGCTGACATGGCAACGCAAGAAAAACCCGTCGTACTCGACGTCCGGCACCTTCGCACCGAGTTCGGAACGCGAGAGCGTCCGCTGGTCGCGGTCGACGATGTCTCTTTCCAGGTGGCGGCGGGTGAGATCCTTGGGCTCGTTGGCGAGTCCGGCTCGGGCAAGAGCATTACGCTCCGCTCGATCCTCGGCATCATCAGACCGCGCGGGCGGGTCGCCGGCGAAATCCTGTGGAACGGCCAAGATCTCGTTCCGCTCTCCGAGGCACAGCTGCGGCGCATCCGTGGCCGCGAGATCGCAATGATCTTTCAGGAGCCGATGTCGTCACTCAACCCGCTGCTGACGGTCGGCCTGCAGATTTCGGAGAACCTCGTCGCCCATACGGACCTCGACGCCAGGCAGAGAAGAGCGCGGGCGATCGAACTCCTCGATCTCGTCGGCATCCCCGCGGCGCGCAATCGTCTCGATGATTTCCCGCACGAGTTCTCCGGCGGCATGCGCCAGCGTGTGATGATCGCCATCGCGCTTGCCTCCAACCCGAAACTGCTGCTGGCCGACGAGCCGACGACAGCGCTTGATGTCACGATCCAGGACCAGATCCTGAGGCTGATCCAGTCGCTCAGCCGCGACCTCGGCATGGCGGTGATCCTCGTCACCCATGACATGGGGGTCGTTGCGGAGACCTGTGACCGCGTCGCCGTGATGTATGGCGGCAGGCTTTGCGAGATCGGGTCGACGACGGACGTGATCGCCGATGCGCGTCATCCCTATTCGCTGGGGTTGCTGCGTTCGATCCCGCGCGACGTGGCGCCGCGAACGCCGCTCTATTCCATCCCCGGCGCACCGCCGGCGCTGAACGCGCTTCCGCCCGGCTGCGCCTTCAGCGCCCGCTGTCCGGTCGCAGGACGCGAATGTCCGGACCTTCGACCCAAACTCGAAGCGATCGGCACGTCGCGGCTCGTCGCCTGCCATCATCTTGAGGATGCGCAAGCGCATTTCGGACCGCGGGAGGCGGCGCAATGACGACCATTCCGACTTCGGTAGGCACGACGCCCTTGCTTTCGCTTCGCGCGCTGTCGATCCAGTTCGAGAAGCGACGCTCGCTTTCCGACACGCTTGCCCGACGTCCGCAACAGGTCGTCTCGGCGGTCAATGGCATCGATCTCGACGTGATGCCGGGTGAGACGCTGGGCATCGTCGGGGAATCCGGTTGTGGCAAGTCCACGCTCGCGCGCCTGATCGCCGGGCTGCATCGCCCGACGGCCGGCGACATCCTCTTCGAGGGACAAAGCGTCGTCGGCCTCAAGGGGGCGCGGAGGCGGGCCTATAACCGGCGTGTTCAGATGATGTTTCAGGACCCCTACACCTCGCTCAATCCGCGCATGACCGTGCGTGATACACTGCGGGAAGCGATATCCGTGCATCGCATGCGTGAAGGGGCTGCGATCGACCAGCGCGTCGACGAGCTGCTGGACCTTGTCCGGCTGCCCGAAGGGGCCGCCGAAAAATATCCGCATGAATTCTCGGGTGGACAGCGCCAGCGCATCGGAATCGCCCGCGCGCTCTCGCTCGAGCCGACCTGCCTTGTGGCCGATGAACTGGTTTCGGCGCTCGACGTTTCGGTGCAGGCGCAGGTGGTCAACCTGTTGATCGAGCTTCAGGACAAGCTGGGCCTGACGGTGCTGTTCGTGGCGCATGATCTCCGGCTCGTGCGCCACGTCTCGCACCGCGTCGCCGTCATCTATCTTGGCGCGATCGTGGAGATCGGCCCGTCGGAGGCGCTGTTTTCGAGGCCGATGCATCCCTATTCCAAGGGGTTGCTTGCTGCCGCGCCTTCGCTCGATCCCGACGCAAGACGTCGCGCCCCCGCGCTATCAGGCGAGTTGCCGAGCCCGCTTGCCATCCCGCCGGGCTGCCCGTTCCACGTGCGCTGCCCGCACGCGACCGAGCTCTGCCGTCGCGAAAAGCCGGCGCTGCGTCCGGTCGGTGCCGGCATGACCGCCTGCCATTTCGCCGAGACGATCGGCGACGCCTGAAACTCAATTCGATAAGGAAGACATCATGGATACGAGAGCAAGGCCGGATATCTCCGGCCGGATCGGCGCCCTGCGGCGCAAGCTTGCGGAAACCGGGCTCGACGGCTACGTCGTGCCGCGCTTCGATGAGCATCAGGGCGAATATTGCGCGCCGCACGACAATCGCCTGGCTTTCGTCACCGGGTTCACCGGTTCCGCCGGCGTGGCGATCGTCATGCGCGACCGCGCCGCCATCTTCGTCGATGGCCGCTACCAGGTGCAGGTGCGCGACGAAGTGGATCTCGACACCTTTGCGATCGAGCACTTTTACGATGCTCCGCTCAAGGATTGGCTGAGGAACAACCTGCGCAAGGGCGAGCGTGTCGGCTTCAACGCCATGCTGCTGCCATCGACCTGGGATGCGGACTGCGGCCGTTCGGTCGAGGCGGCAGGTGGCCTTTGGACGCCTGTCGACGACGACCTTGTCGACGCGATCTGGGCCGATCAGCCGGAAAAGCCGCTCGGCAAGATCATGGCCTTTCCGGTTGCCTATTCGGGCGAAAGCGTCGCCGAGAAAAAGCGCCGCATCGCCGCCATGCTCGCGGAGCAGGGGGCGGATCTCCTGGTCGAGGCGCAGCCCGACAATATCGCGTGGTTCCTCAACGTGCGTGGTCGCGACGTTGCCTTCAACCCGATGCCGCAATCTTTCCTGATCTTCGACCGCGCCGGGCAAACCGAATGGCTTGTCGATCACCGCAAGCTGCCGAACGACCTCTCGGATTTCGAACTTGACGATGTCGCGATTGCCGAACCCTCCCAGTTGCTTGAGCGCGTGCGAACGATCGCAGCCGGTCGCACCGCACTGATCGATCCGGGCTTTGCCCCGTCTGCGACGGCTCATGCCACGCGCGCCGCCGGCGGGACTGTACAGCTTGCCCGAAGCCCAATCACGCTTGCCAAGATGCACAAGAACGCGACCGAGCTTGCCGGCTTTCGCGATTGCCACCGTCTCGATGGCGCGGCCTGGATCCGCTTTTTCGTCTGGCTTGAACAAAATGCCGCCGATCGGGATGCGAGCGGCCGGCCGGTGAGCGAACTGGAGGCGGAGGAACGCATCCTCGGTTACCGGCAAATGGAGGAAAGCTTCGTTGAACCGAGCTTCCGATCGATCTCGGCGGCCGACAGCCATGCGGCGATGTGCCATTACGCCGCGACGAGCGAGACCAGTGCGCCGATCGCGAGAGGCGGGATCTATCTGCTCGACAGCGGCGGTCAGTATCTGACGGGCACCACCGACGCGACCCGCACGACCGCGATAGGTCCGGTCAGCGACGAGATCAGGCGTGCCTACACCGCCGTGCTCAAGGGGCTGATCTCCATGGTAACGCTGAAGTTTCCCAAAGGAACCTACGGTCATCAGCTTGACGCCTTCGCCCGTCGTCCCCTGTGGGATCTCGGGCTCGACTATGACCACGGGACTGGTCACGGCGTTGGCCACTTCCTTTCGGTCCATGAACAGCCCCAGCGCTTCGATCGGCGGGTGAACGAGATCGAGCTCAAGCCGGGCATGGTGACGACGATCGAGCCTGGTTACTACAAGGCGGGTGCTTATGGCATCCGCATCGAGAACCAGGTCGAGGTGGTAGACGACGGCGACGGTTTCTTAAGCTTCCGCAGCCTGACTCTGGTTCCGATCGATATGCGGTTGGCCGATGTCGGTCTGTTGACGCAAGCTGAGCGGCAGTGGATCGACGCCTATCACCGGCGTGTTGTGCAGGAGGTGGACGAACTGCTCGACACCGAAACCTTGACCTGGCTGGCGGCGCGAACTGCACCTGTTGGAGGCTGATCTTTAACCGCCTCCCGATCCGTTGTGACCGAGACCATTTGGTGTGACCGAAACCATTCATTCATACGGCGGGCCAGGTGTCCGCCGTTTCGCTTTTTCGACAAGCCACGTACCGCTAAAACCCCTTGGCTGCTTCGCAAGCAATGTAAGTCCCCCTTGCTTGCACATGCCATTTTGTGATAATTTTCACAAATACTGTTCGAGGCCACAGGGCAGCGAAAACGATCCGGACACGGAAGTAACCATGGTCAGCCGCAAGACAGCCCGCATCATCCAGCTCGCCGACGCGCTTTCGGGGCGGAGAGTTCTGCATCTGCGTGACGCTGCGGCCTTGCTTGGCGTCTCGGAAATGACGATCCGCCGCGACGTTGCCGACAATCCCGGTCAGTTCGCCTTTCTCGGGGGGCATATTGTGCCGGCGGGAGAGATTGAGCCCGATACGCCCTATGAACTGGCGCGCGAGGCCGACAGCCATGCCGCGGCCAAGCGCGAGGCCTGCGTCCATGCTGCCCGCCACATTTGTCCTGACGAGACCATTTTCATCGATTGCGGCACCACGCTGGAATACCTCGTCGATCTCATTCCGGAAAATTATTCAATAACTGCAGTGTGTTATTCGCTGAACGTGGCGGAGAAGCTGACGCACAAGCCAAATGTGCGGATCGTCATGCTGGGCGGCGTCTATCACCCGTCATCGGCATCCTTCTCTGGCAATTCCGGGCTGGAGACGCTGGATTCGCTCGGTATCAATGTCGCCTTCCTGTCGGCGGCCGGTGTCGATCCGGGCCGTGGTGCCACCTGCGTCCATTTTCACGAAGTATCGGTGAAGCAGAAGGTCATTTCACTTGCCCGCGAGAGCCACCTCGTCATCGACCTCAGCAAGATCGGCAAGCTGAAGCCGGCGTTTTTCGCACCCCTTCATGTCTTTCGCTCTGTCATTACCGAAGAGGGCGAAACCCTGGTGCCGGCGCAGTAATCGCGACCGGATCAAAAATATTACGAATTCGTCAAAATCCGGACGCTTCGCTTGACACCCTCAATATTTGATGGAATAGTCACAAAAAATCGGTAGAAAAATAACAAAATTGACGATCTCCACGGCTGCGCCCTGGGTGTAGAGTTGTGCCGTGACAGGGAGTTCAAGGAGCCATCGCTTGGAAGACCTAGCTGTGAAGTCAGGCGCGTCGAAAGTCGTGCCATCGCCGGCGGCGGGCCATAACTGGCCGCGTAACAACGGCATCGATCTCGATCTTGGTTGGGTGCTTGACCAGCGCGTCAACCTGTCTGCCGCCGAACGCCGCGTTGCGACGCTGCCGGGCCGCCGTACCGTCAAGAAGGACGCGCAGGCCGCCTGGCTGCTGAAGGCCGTCACCTGTATCGATCTCACCACGCTTAATGGCGACGATACGACGGAGCGCGTCAAGCGCCTCTGCGCCAAGGCGCGGCAGCCCGTGCGCCAGGATATCCTCGATGCGATTGGCATGGGCGGCCGCGGCATCACGACCGGTGCGGTCTGCGTCTATCATCGTTTCGTTTCGACCGCCGTCGAGGCGCTTGACGGTTCGGGCATTCCCGTCGCCGCGGTTTCCACCGGCTTTCCGGCCGGTCTCATTCCGCATGACGTCAAGCTGCGCGAAATCGAAGCGTCCGTCGCCGATGGCGCCAAGGAAATCGACATCGTCATCACCCGCGAGCATGTGCTCACCGGCAACTGGCAGGCGCTCTATGACGAGATGCGTGACTTCCGTGCCGCCTGCGGCGATGCCCATGTGAAGGCCATCCTCGCAACCGGCGATCTGAAGACGCTGCGCAATGTTGCGCGCGCTTCGCTCGTCTGCATGATGGCGGGTGCCGATTTCATCAAGACCTCGACCGGCAAGGAAGGCGTCAACGCCACGCTTCTGGTAACGCTCGTCATGCTGCGCATGATCCGCGCCTATCAGGAACAGACCGGCCTCAAGGTCGGCTACAAGCCGGCCGGCGGCATTTCCGCGGCCAAGGACATCCTGAACTACCAGTTCCTGATGAAGGACGAACTCGGCCGCGAATGGCTCGAGCCGGATCTCTTCCGCATCGGTGCGTCGAGCCTGCTTGCCGACATCGAGCGGCAGCTCGAACACCACGTGACCGGCGCCTACTCGGCCCTCAACCGACACCCGATTGGATGATCCCGATGACTGTCGCAAGGTTTTTTGACGAAATGTCCTATGGTCCAGCGCCCGAAGCCGACACGGAAGCCCGCCAGTGGCTGGCACGCCACAAGGGCGAATTCGGCCACTTCATCAACGGCGCCTTTGTCGCGTCTGCTTCCGGCAAGACCTTCGAGACGAACGAGCCGGCAACCGGCAAGCTTTTGGCGAAAATCGCGCTCGGCGGTTCCAAGGACGTCGACGACGCCGTTGCCGCCGCCCGCAAGGCGCAAGGGCCCTGGGCGAAGCTGCCGGGCCATGCCCGCGCCCGCCATCTCTATGCGCTCGCCCGCATGATCCAGCGCCATGCGCGTCTGATCGCGGTGGTTGAGGCGATCGACAACGGCAAGCCGATCCGCGAAACCCGCGACATCGATATCCCGCTTGCCGCCCGCCACTTTTATCATCACGCCGGCTGGGCGCAGCTGCAGGAAACCGAATTTGCCGACCAGGTGCCGGTCGGCGTCGTCGGCCAGGTCATCCCCTGGAACTTCCCGTTCCTGATGCTCGCCTGGAAGGTCGCGCCGGCTCTGGCGCTCGGCAATACCGTCATCCTGAAGCCGGCGGAATTCACGCCGCTAACGGCGTTGCTCTTCGCTGAACTTGCTGCCGCTGCCGGTCTGCCGGCCGGTGTGCTCAACGTCGTGACCGGCGAAGGCGAGACCGGCGCGCTGATCGTCGAGCATTCGGATATCGACAAGATCGCCTTTACCGGCTCGACCGAGGTCGGCCGCCTCATCCGCGAGCGTACGGCCGGCACCGGCAAGTCGCTGACGCTCGAACTCGGCGGCAAGTCGCCCTTCATCGTCTTTGACGATGCTGATATCGACGGTGCCGTCGAAGGGGTTGTCGATGCCATCTGGTTCAACCAGGGCCAGGTCTGCTGCGCCGGTTCGCGCATCCTCGTGCAGGAAGGCGTGGCACCGCTCTTTTACGAACGCCTGAAGCGCCGCATGCAGACGTTGCGCGTCGGTCACCCGCTCGACAAGGCGATCGACATGGCGGCAATCGTCGCGCCGGTGCAGTTGCAGCGCATTGAAAGCCTGGTCGCCAAGGGCGTCGCCGAAGGAGCAGCCCTGCACCAGCCGTCGATCGAACTGCCGAAGGGTGGCAGCTTCTATCCGCCGACCTTGCTGACCGGCGTGCAGCCGACCTCGATCGTCGCGACCGAAGAGATCTTCGGCCCCGTCGCCGTCTCGATGACCTTCCGCACGCCGGAAGAGGCGATCCAGCTGGCCAACCACACGCGCTACGGCCTTGCCGCCAGCGTCTGGAGCGAGACCATCGGTCTGGCGTTGCATGTTGCGGCGAAGCTTGCTGCCGGCGTCGTCTGGGTCAACGCCACCAATCTCTTCGACGCGTCCGCCGGTTTCGGCGGCAAGCGCGAGTCCGGCTTCGGCCGCGAGGGCGGTCGCGAAGGCTGCTATGAATATCTGAAGCCCAAGGCATGGCTCGGCCGCAAGCTCAGGGCGGCGGTTGCCGAACCGACGCTGAAGCCGGTCGCTGGCGAGTTTGCCATGCCGACCGTCGACCGCACTGCCAAACTCTACATCGGCGGCAAGCAGGCGCGGCCGGACGGCAATTACAATCGCAACGTTCTTTCGCCCAAGGGCAAGGTGCTCGGCGAGGTCGGCGAGGGCAATCGCAAGGATATCCGCAACGCCGTCGTCGCGGCGCAGGCGGCATCCGTCTGGTCCTCGGCAACGACGCACAACCGCGCCCAGATCCTCTATTACATCGCCGAAAACCTCAGCGGTCGCGCCGATGAGTTCGCCGACCGCATCGCTGACATGACCGGTGCCTCGGCCGCCAACGCCAAGGCGGAGGTCGAGGCCTCGATCGCGCGCCTCTTCACCTACGGCGCCTGGGCGGACAAGTACGAAGGTGCCATTCACCAGCCGCCGCTGCGCGGCGTCGCGCTCGCCATGCCCGAAGCCATCGGCGTCGTCGGCGTCATCTGCCCGCCGGAAGCGCCGCTTCTCGGCATGGTCAGCCTCGTAGCGCCGCTGATTGCCGTCGGCAACCGCGTCGTCGTCGTCCCGAGCGAGCCGCATCCCTTGGCTGCGACCGATTTCTACACGGTTCTGGAAACGTCTGACGTTCCGGCCGGCGTGGTCAACATCGTCACCGGTTCGGCGCTTGAGCTGGCAAAGACGCTCGCAAGCCACAACGACGTCGATGCCCTCTGGGCCTTCGGTACGCCGGAGCTATCGACGCAGGTCGAGATGCTTTCGGCCGGTAACCTGAAGCGTACCTTCGTCGACTACGGCAAGGCGACGAACTGGCTCGATCGCGATGCGGCGGAGGGCCCGGCCTATCTGCGTCGCGCGACCGACGTCAAGAACATCTGGATCCCCTACGGCGAGTAAGGGACCCGCCATGCGCGAGGCGGGGGGAGCCGGCTTGCGCGATGGACATTTGAACAGTTGGGGAGACGCGTTTCTCCCGAGAGCGGAAACGCATATGGCGCGGCTGCGACGGCATGGCGCCTGGAGGAGGACTGTATGCTGAAGAATATCGACCCGGCTCTGAACGCTGATGTGCTGCATGCACTCAGATCCATGGGGCACGGGGACACGCTGGTCATATCCGACACCAATTTCCCGTCCGACTCTATCGCCCGCAAGACGACGCTCGGCACGCTGCTGCGGATCGACAATGTCTCGGCGGCGCGTGCGGTCGAAGCGGTGCTTTCCGTGCTGCCGCTCGATACGCCGCTGCAGCCTTCCGCAGGCCGCATGGAGGTCATGGGTGCGCCCGACGAAGTCTTGCCGGTGCAGCAGGAGGTCCAGGCCGTGATCGATAGCGCCGAGGGAAGACCGGCGCCGATGTACGGCATCGAGCGCTTCAAGTTCTACGAGGAAGCAAAAAAGGCCTATTGCGTGATCACCACGGGTGAAACGCGGTTCTACGGCTGCTTCCTCTTCACCAAGGGCGTGATCCCGCCCAAGACCTAAGCGAACCGCCTGCGCGATCGCCGCGCAGTGTTAGACGACACATGAAATCGCGAGAGATTGCCTGGGCACGCCGTTCCTGCGGTGCGGTCGCAGGGGGAGGCTTGAATGAAGGTTGGTGTTTCGATCCTGGGTATCTTCGTGGCCGATACGGCCTATCTGGCGCGGCGCATGCCGGTTGTCGGTGAAACGATTACCGGCAGCGGCTTTTCCGTCGGACCAGGCGGCAAGGGCTCGAACCAGGCGGTTGCCTGCGCCCGAGCCGGCAGCCCGGTTTCCTTCATTTCGAAGCTAGGCCGCGACACCTTCGGCGAGATGGCGCTGCGCACCTATGCCGAAGCCGGCGTGACGCCGAAGATCGTGCAGATGGACGATCTGCCGACGGGGGCTGCCTTCATCTACGTCAACGACCAGAACGGCGAAAACGCCATTATCGTCTATCCGGGTGCTGCAGGCTCGATCGGAGTCGATGACGTCGAAGCCGCTCGGGAAACGATAGAGGCGTCGCGCATCTTCGTGACCCAATTGGAGCAGCCGGTCGCGGCAGCTCAGCGCGCGCTCGAGATCGCGCGCGCCGCCGGCGTCACCACCGTCTTCAATCCGGCTCCGGCCGAACCCTTCCCGGACGCAATCTATCCGCTCTGCGACTATCTCGTGCCGAACGAAACCGAGGCGGCAGCCATCGTCGGCTTTTCGTTGTCCTCCGAGGACGACATTCGTCGCGCTGGTGACGTGCTGCTGAAGAAGGGTGCCGGAACGGCGCTGATCACGCTCGGCGAACGCGGCGTGCTCTATCACAACCACGAGCAGTCGGTGCTGGTGCCGGCGATCGCCAGCGGGCCGGTGATCGACACGACCGGGGCAGGGGATGCTTTTGTCGGCGGCTTCTCTGCAGCGCTGGCGCGGGATCTCGCGCCGGTTGAGGCCGTGCGCTTCGGTTGCGCGACGGCCGGCATCGCGGTTACCCGCCGCGGCACGGCGCCCGCCATGCCGACGCTTGGCGAGATCGAGGCGCTTCTGGCGAGAGGGGCGGCCGCATGACGCGCAACGACCCGATCAAGCACTTCTTCATCTGGCCGGCGCTCCTCATCGTCCTTTTGATCTCGATCTTTCCGCTCGTCTATTCGCTGACGACCAGCTTCATGAGCATGCGGCTCGTGCCGCCGACGCCGGCGCGTTTCGTCGGCTTCGGCAACTACATCGACCTCCTGCAAAACCCGCGCTTCTGGCATGTGGCAGGCACGACGACGCTGATCGCCTTCATCTCCGTCGGGCTGCAATATGTGATCGGTCTCTCGGTGGCGCTGGCACTGAATTCGCGGGTTCCGGGCGAGGGGATCTTCCGCGTGAGTTTCCTGTTGCCGATGCTGGTGGCACCGGTTGCCGTCGCGCTGATTGCCCGCCAGGTGCTCAATCCGACGATGGGGCCGCTCAACGAGCTGATGACTGCGCTCGGATTTCCCAATCTGCCTTTCCTCACGCAGACGAGCTGGGCGCTCGGCTCGATCATCGCCGTCGAGGTCTGGCAGTGGACGCCGTTCGTCATCCTCATGCTGCTTGCCGGGTTGCAGACCCTGCCGGATGATGTCTACGAGGCAGCCGCGCTCGAAAACGCCACGCCCTGGCAGCAGTTTCGCGACATCACCTTTCCGATGCTGTTGCCGATCTCGGTCGCCGTCGTCTTCATCCGCCTGATCGAGAGCTACAAGATCATCGACACGGTCTTCGTCATGACCGGCGGCGGGCCGGGGATTTCGACCGAGACGCTGACGCTCTTTGCCTATCAGGAAGGCTTCAAGAAGTTCAATCTCGGCTACACGTCGGCGCTCTCCTTCCTGTTCCTGATCGTCATCACCGTGATCGGCCTCGTCTATCTCGCGATCCTCAAGCCCTATCTGGAGAAGCACAAATGAGCGTGCGCACTCTCAAGGGAAAACGGCGCTGGCTGGCGCTCGGCGGCTGCCTCGTCTGGCTCGCCATCACCTTCTTTCCGCTCTACTGGGTGCTGATCACCTCGTTCAAGACGCCGATCGCCGTCGTCGGCGGCCCGACCTATCTGCCTTTCGTCGACTTCGAGCCGAGCCTGACAGCCTGGAGCGAGCTACTGTCGGGCCAGCGCGGTCAGTTTTTCAACACCTTCCTGGCGTCGACGATCATCGGTCTTTCGGCATCGATCGCCGCGACATTCATTGGCGCCATGGCGGCCTATGCGCTGGTGCGCTTCACCTTCCGCTTCCGTCTGCTCTCGGCGCTAATCTTCGTGGCGATCGCCTTCGGCGGCTTCCTTGTCGGGCGCCATGTGCTTGGCTACGGCCAGGGGATTTCGCTAATCTACGCCTTTGTCGCAGCGCTTGCGCTTGCGGTGATCTCGAGCCGCTTTCGTCTGCCTGGGCCGGAACTCGGCAACAACGACATCGTTTTCTGGTTCGTCAGTCAGCGCATGTTCCCGCCGATCGTCGCCGCTTTCGCGCTCTACCTGATGTACACGGAGATGGGCAAACTCGGCTTCAAGCTGGTCGACAGCTACATCGGCCTGACCTTCGCCTACATCGCCTTCTCGCTGCCGATCGTCATCTGGCTGATGCGCGACTTCTTCGAGGCGCTGCCGGTCGAAGTCGAGGAAGCGGCGATGGTCGACAACGTGCCGTCCTGGCGGATCTTCTTCGGCATCGTGCTGCCGATGTCGAAGCCGGGGCTGATCGCCACCTTCATGATCACGCTCGCCTTCGTCTGGAACGAGTTTCTCTTCGCGCTGTTCCTGACCAATTCCAAATGGCAGACGCTGCCGATCCTCGTCGCCGGCCAGAATAGCCAGCGCGGCGATGAATGGTGGGCGATCTCCGCTGCCGCTCTCGTTGCCATCATCCCGATGATGGTCATGGCCGGGCTTTTGAGCCGGCTCATGCGCTCCGGCCTGCTACTCGGAGCGATCAAGTAAACCAACCACTTTGGCATGTATTCATTCACAGGGAGGATAGAATGAGGAAATTGCTACTGGCATCTGCATCTCTCGGCGCACTCGCGATGGGGAGCGCGGGAACGGCGCTTGCCTGCGAACCGGACTACACCGGCGTCGAGCTGACGGCAACGACACAGACCGGCCCCTATATCGCCTCGGCGCTGCAACTCGCGGCCAAAGGCTGGGAGGAAAAGACCTGCGGTAAGGTCAAGGTCGTCGAGTTTCCGTGGTCGGAACTCTACCCGAAGATCGTGACGTCGCTGACCTCTGGTGAAGACGCGTTCGACGTGATTGCCTTTGCGCCTGCCTGGGCGCCTGATTTCACCGACTTCCTGTCGGAAATGCCGGCCGACATGCGCAAGGGCGCCGATTGGGAGGATATCGCGCCTGTCTATCGCGAACAGCTGATGGTCTGGAACGGCAAGGTGCTGTCCCAGACGATGGACGGCGACGCCCACACCTACAGCTACCGCATCGATCTCTTTGAGAACGCCGACAACCAGAAGGCGTTCAAGGCGAAGTACGGCTACGACCTGGCGCCGCCGAAGACCTGGAAGCAATATCTCGACATCGCCGAATACTTCAACCAGCCGACCAACAACCTCTGGGGTACGGCCGAAGCCTTCCGTCGCGGCGGCCAGCAGTTCTGGTTCCTGTTCAGCCACGTTGCCGGATATACCAGCCACCCGGACAATCCCGGCGCCATGTTCTTCAATCCGGAGACGATGGACGCCCAGGTCAACAATCCCGGCTGGGTTCGTGGCCTCGAGGAGTACATACGCGCCTCGAAACTCGCGCCGCCGAACGCGCTGAACTTCTCCTTCGGTGAAGTGAACGCCGCCTTCGCCGGCGGGCAAGTGGCGGAATCGATCGGCTGGGGCGATACCGGCGTCATCGGCGCGGACCCGAAGCAGTCTAAGGTCGCGGGCAATGTCGGCTCGGCGCCATTGCCGGGATCGGACGAGATCTGGAATTACAAGACCAAGAAGTGGGACAAGTTCGACCATGTCGTCCAGACCTCGTTCATGGCCTTCGGCGGCTGGCAGGCGGCGGTTCCAGCGACATCGACGAAGCAGGAAGCGGCCTGGAACTATATCCAGTATCTGACGAGCCCGGCCGTCTCCGGCCAGGCGGCAATCACCGGCGGCACCGGGGTCAACCCCTATCGCATCTCGCACACGACGAACCTCGATCTCTGGTCGAAGATCTTCTCCGAGCGTGAAGCGAAGGAATATCTCGGCGCGCAGAAAGATGCGGTGACCGCCAAGAACATCGCGCTCGACATGCGCCTGCCCGGCTACTTCTCCTACACGGAAGTGCTGGAGATCGAACTCTCCAAGGCGCTTGCCGGCGAAGTGACGCCGCAACAGGCGCTCGATAGCGTCGCCGAGCAGTGGAACAAGCTGACCGACGAATTCGGCCGTGACAAGCAGCTTGCCGCCTATCGCGCATCGATGGGGCTGCCCCAGGAATAAAGGCAACCGAGGGCCCGCCCCGAGGCAATCGGGGCGGGCCTTTTGATACCGGTGGTCGGTCTTGTTCGGATCGTCCACTCAATGTCCCGGACGCCACGCGCCGGGTACCGTCAGCAGCAAAGGCTTCCGCATGTCACAGGTCCGACTGGAGCAGATCACCAAGTCCTTCGGGAACGTCACCGTCATTCCGCCGCTCGATCTTCAGATCGCCGATCGCGAATTCGTCGTGCTCGTCGGGCCGTCCGGTTGCGGCAAGACGACGACCCTTCGGATGATTGCCGGCCTCGAAACGGCGTCGTCGGGTTCGATCAATATCGGCGACCGCGACGTCACGGAGCTGCGGCCGGGCCTGCGCAATTGCTCGATGGTGTTTCAGAACTACGCGCTCTATCCGCACATGACGGTCGCCGAAAACATCGGCTACGGCATGAAGGTGCGGGGCACGCCCAAGGCCGAGATCGACAAGGCGGTCGCAGACGCGGCGCGAATTCTCAATCTCGGTGCATACCTTGCTCGCAAGCCGAGCGCACTTTCCGGCGGCCAGCGCCAGCGCGTGGCGATCGGCCGAGCGATCGTGCGCCAGCCCGATGTCTTCCTCTTCGACGAGCCGCTGTCAAATCTGGATGCCAAGCTGCGCATCGAAATGCGCACCGAAATCAAACTGTTGCATCGGCGTCTTCAGACAACGGCCGTTTACGTCACGCACGACCAGGTGGAAGCGATGACCATGGCCGACCGCGTCGTCGTCATGAACCAGGGCCGCATCGAACAGGCGGCCGATCCGATTACGCTTTACGAAGCGCCGGCCAATCTCTTCGTCGCCGCCTTCATCGGCGCGCCCAGCATGAATTTCATCGAGGGCCGGCTCGAGCGCGGCGATGGCGGGCTCACATTCAGGGCGGAAGGCGATGTTGCTATTGCGGTTCCGGAGAGCCGCGTGGAAAGGCTTGGTGCCTTTGTCGGCAAGGACGTCGTGCTTGGCATCCGTCCGGAGCATACGATGGCAACGGATGCCGGAGCGCCGACCGTGAAGCTCACTGTGCGGGATGTCGAGCCGCTTGGGCCGCACACGCTGGCGCTCGGCAAGGTGGGGCAAGGCGCCTTCACCGCACAGGTTCACGCAGCTTCACGTATCGGCCCTGACGATCAGATCGAAGTGCCGATCGAGGCGCAAAAGATGCATTTCTTCCTGAAGGAAAGCGGCATGGCGATCGGCCGCTGACGGAGAGGCCGAAGGCGGCGGGGCCTTCGGCCAGCCTTGTTACTTCTGCTCGGCGCGCGCGGCGGCGAGGAATGCGAGCTTCGCCGGCATTTCCAGATGCTTGGAGAGTGCCACGCGTACCGGGGTGTAGTGGTGCTCGACGTCGAGGCAGTTGACCGTGCCGAGCAGTTCGCCGCCGACCACGACCGGAATGTTGGCAACCGAACCGCAGCCGAGCGACCAGATGGTTTCGTGGTCGCCGAAGACCTTGGAGATGTCGACGATGGTGTTGGCGACGAAGGTCTGGTGCGCCTTGTGCACGATGTCGAACCAGCTGTCGTAGCGGATCGGCTTGGTGCCGGAGGTCGGGTATTCCGCGGGGTGCGAGGTGTAGGCGCGGCGGGCGACTTCGTTGACCATGTCGACCGTCATGATGGTGAAAAGCTTGGCGCCGATCACCTGGCGGCAAAGCGTCTGCAGCGCGGTCCATACCGCGTCGGCATCGGTTGTCTTGGCAATCGCCGCGTCGAATTCCGCCAGCGCGGCAGCGATCTGTTCACTGTTCATGCTATGTCCTTGGAGTTACTCGGTATTTTAGAACGGTACGCGAGCGGAGGACCGCGCGCGTCGTTTATCGTCCCGCTCTAGTTGGCATGCGCGGCGCTGATCTGCATCAGCTCACGCGAATAGGGATCCTTGAGGTCGCCGCGCTTGAGATCGGCAACGTCGGCCACTTCGACGATGCGGCCCTGCCGCATGACGGCGAGCCGATCGCAAAGGAACGAGACGACGGCCAGATTGTGGGTGACCATCAGGAAGGTGAGGTTCTGCTCGCGCCTGAGGCGCTTCAGCAGATTAAGAATTTCGGCCTGGACCGAGACGTCGAGCGCCGAGGTCGGCTCGTCGAGCAGCAGCACCTTCGGCTTCAGCATCAGCGCACGAGCAATCGCCACACGCTGGCGCTGGCCGCCCGAAAGCTGGTGCGGGAAGCGGAAGCGGAACTTGCGATCGAGACCGACCGAGGCCATGACTTCCTCGATCCGCGCATTGCGGTCGCCGATGCCATGGATGGTCAAGGCTTCTCCGAGCGTCGCATCGACGGTCTTGCGCGGGTGCAGCGAGCCATAGGGGTCCTGGAACACCATCTGGCACTGGCGCGAGAATGCACGGTCGATGCCGTGGCCGCGGGGCGAGCCGAGCACCGTGATTTCTCCTGACCATTCCGGCGCAAGACCGGCAATCGCCTTCAATACGGTCGATTTGCCCGAACCGCTTTCGCCGACGAGGGCAAAGCTCTCGCCGTCGGCGATGTCGAGATTGACGTCGTGGGTGATCTGCACATCACCATAGGAGATGTCGAGGTTCTTGAGAGAGAGCGCGGTCATGCCTTGGCCCATGCGCTGCGGTCGAGCACCGGCAGCTCGTCCCGTGTTTCATCGAGGCGCGGAATGGAGGCGATCAGCCCGCGCGTATAGGGATGTTTCGCCGCCATCAGCTCACCGGCCTTGCACTCCTCGACCACCTCGCCGGTGTTCATCACGAGGATGCGGTCGCAGTAGCTGGAGACGAGGTTCAGGTCGTGGCTGATGAAGATCAGCCCCATGCCCTTGCGCTTCACCAGTTCGTCGATGATGTCGAGCACCTGCGCCTGCACGGAAACGTCGAGCGCCGAGGTCGGCTCGTCTGCGATCAGCAGGTCCGGCTCGGGGATCAGCATCATCGCGATCATCACCCGTTGCCCCATGCCGCCCGAGACTTCATGCGGATAGAGCCGGGCGACGCGTTCCGGATCGGCGATGCGCACCGATTCCAGCATCGCGAGCATGCGGTTGTTGACCTCACGGCGCGGCAGCTTCTGGTGCGTCAGCAACGCTTCGGCAATCTGCTCGCCGATGGTCATGACCGGGTTTAGCGAGAACTTCGGGTCCTGCATCACCATGGAGATGCGGGCGCCGCGAATGGCGCGCATCTGCCGTTCGGACTGTTTCAACAGGTCGATGCCGTCGAAGACGAGCTTGTCGGCGGTGACGCGACCCGGCGCCCGGATCAGCTGCAGGATCGAGCGGCCGGTCATTGATTTTCCCGAGCCGCTTTCGCCGACGATGCCCAAGCGCTCGCGGCCGACTGTGAAGGAGATGCCGCGTACCACTTCGAGGTCGCCACGGGGGGTCGGGAAGGTGACGCGCAGCTTTTCGATTTCGAGAAGATTGCTCATCAGCGCTGCTCCCCGCTCTTCGGATCCAGCACGTCGCGCAGGCCATCGCCCAGGAAGCAGAAGCCGAGGCTGACGAGAATGATGGCAAAGCCCGGCATGGTTGCGACCCACCACTGGTCGAGAATGAACGAACGGCCACGTGAGATCATCGCGCCCCATTCGGGAAGCGGCGGCTGGGCGCCAAGACCGATGAAGCCGAGGCCGGCGGCCGTCAGGATGATGCCTGCCATGTCGAGCGTGACGCGGACGATCATCGAGGAGGTGCAGAGCGGCAGCACGTGGCCGAGATTGACGCGCAGGCTCGAAGCGCCGAGTAGCCGCACCGCCGAAATGAACTCGGAGTTCTTGAAGGTCAGCGTCTCTGCACGGGCGACACGGGCGTAGCCCGGCCAGGAGGTGATGGCGATGGCGATGATCGCATTTTCGATGCCGGGGCCGAGGGCCGCGACGAAAGCAAGCGCCAGGATCAGCTTCGGCAGCGACAGGAAGATGTCGGTGATGCCCATGAGGATACGATCGACCCAGCCGCCGAAATAGCCGGCGGCAACGCCGATCACCAGGCCGGCGGGGGCTGCAAGCACGGCAACGAGCGTGACGATCGCAAGCGTGATGCGCGCGCCGTAGACGACGCGGGACCAGATGTCGCGGCCGAGTTCGTCGGTCCCCATCCAGTGGGCGCCACTCGGCGGCAGCAGGCGTTCGCCGAGCGATTGGCGCAGCGGATCATGGGTGGCGAGCCAAGGCGCGAACAGAGCGGTCAACACCAGGGCCAGGATGATGATAGCGCCGACGACGGCAAGCGGATTGCGCATCAGCGCGCCGAAGATGCGGTAGAAACGTCCGAGGCGGGCCTGCATCGGCGAGGCGGGGCTGTCGTCGATCAGCCAGTCGCGAAGTGTGGTCATGTCCGCCTCCTCTTAGCGTGCACGCGGATCGAGCACGCGATAGAGCACGTCCGAAATCTTGTTGATGCCGATGAAGACCGCACCGATGACGAGGGTCGAGCCGAGCACGGCCGACATGTCGGCGTTGAGCAGGGCGACGGTCAGGTAGTTGCCGATGCCCGGCCAGGAGAAGATCGTCTCGATCATGACGGAGCCTTCGAGCAGGCCGGCATAGGAAAGGCCGATGACGGTGATCAGCGGCACGCGGATCGGCCGGAAGGCGTGGCGCCAGATGACGAGGCGCTCCGGCACGCCCTTGACCCGCGCGGTGGTGACATATTCCTGGCTCAACTGGTCGAGCATGAAGGAGCGGGTCATGCGGGCGATATAGGCAAGCGAGAAAAAGCCGAGGCAGGAGGCCGGAAGGATCAGGTGCCACACGGCGTTGCGGAAGATCTCCCATTCGCCGACGATGATGCTGTCGATGAGGATCAGCCCTGTGATGGGAGAAACCATGCCGTCATAGAAGATATCGACGCGTCCCGGACCGCCGACCCAATTCAACCGTGCATAGAAGACGGCGAGACCGACAAGGCCGAGCCAGAAGGCGGGCACCGAATAGCCGAGCAGGCCGATGACGCGGATGCCCTGATCGAGCCACGAGCCGCGGCGGGCGGCTGCAAAAACGCCGAGTGGGACGCCGATGAGCACGCCGAGGATGATGCCGAGTGTCGCCATCTCGAGCGTCGCCGGGAAGACGCGGGCAAGGTCTTCGATAACCGGCTTGCCGGTGGAAACCGAGGTGCCAAAATTGCCGGTGGCGACATCGCCGACATAGCTGACGAACTGGGTGATCAGCGGCTGGTCGAGCCCCATTTCCTGACGGACGCGCTCATAGACCGCAACGGGCGCGCGGTCGCCGACGACAGCGAGAACCGGGTCGATCGGCACGATGCGGCCGATGAAGAAGGTGATCGCGAGCAGGCCAAGGAAGGTTATCGCGAGCGTAACCAGGAAGCCCGCCAATGAGCTAAGGCGCTGCCGGCTCCGGCTAGGTCTGGAGGCGCGGCGTACCGGCGTTGCTGCTGTGGTGCTGTCATTTGCCACGTGGCGATTCCATCCCTCTTCGCTTGCGGTCTGTCCTGTCGATACCGCAAAAATTCGCTTGGAGTATATAAATAAGTTTGCTTAAATCAAAAAAATTTTACTGGGGGAGGAGAGCGTGAGCGTTCCGTCGGATGACGAAGCCACGTCCGGGAAAAGCACCGGGGCAGGGCAGCCGAAGGTGGGCGCGCTGGTGCGCGCGCGTCGGCGGCAGATGCATATGACGCTGCAGGCGCTGAGCGATGCGGCGGGCGTTTCCGTCGGTTATCTCAGCCAGATCGAGCGCGATCTCGCCATGCCCTCGCTTGGCACGCTGGCCCAGATTGCCCAGGGGCTCGGCGCCGAGCTCAACCACTTCATCCTCGCCCCGGCGATCGATACCGGCCTCTCGCGCGCCGAGGGGCGCATGGTGTTTTCGGTCGGCGGCTCGCCGGTTTCCTATGAGCGGATCGGCGCCGATTTTGCCGGCAACCAGCTTTCGAGCTTCGTCATCACCATTCCGCCGGGACACCGTTCCGAGGTCTTCAGTCATGAGGGCGAGGAGCTCGTCTACATGCTCGAAGGGGAGATCCTGTTCGGGCTCGACGGCGACGAGACCACGCTTTCCCCGGGCGACGGCCTGCATTTCCGCGGCATCCAGCCTCACTTTTGGTGGAACAAGACCGACAAGCCCGTGCGGCTGATCTGGACCGGCACGCTGCCGCTCTTCCGCTTGCGGGCATCGCAATCCAACGAGACCGGCGCGCCGCAAAAGGCGCTGAAGCCGGCGATGACAAAAACCAAGCCTCATCGAAAATAGGAGAATGATGATGAGAATGTTCAAGGCCGCGGTGTTCGCGGCGTCCCTGATGATGAGCGTAGCGCCGGCGGCGCTCGCCGAAACGCCGGCGGAAGTGCTGGTCGTGGCGCAGAACATCGACGACATCGTCAGCATCGATCCGGCCGAAGCCTACGAGTTTTCTTCGGGCGAATACGTCACCCAGACCTATGACCGCCTGGTGCAGTACGATGCGCCTGATGTGAAGAAGCTGGCGCCGGGCCTTGCCTCCGAATGGACGGCCGACGATGCCGCCAAGACGATCACCTTCACGCTGCGCGATGGGGTCACCTTCACCTCCGGCAACCCGCTGCGCGGCGAAGACGTCGTCTATTCCTTCAAGCGCGTCGTCGTTCTCAACAAGGCGCCTGCCTTCATCCTGACGCAGCTTGGCTGGACGCCTGAAAACATCGACAAGATGGTGACGGCCAACGGCAACAAGGTCACGATCAAGTATGAAGGCGACTTCTCGTCGGCCTTCGTTCTGAACGTTCTCGCCGCCCGCCCGGCTTCGGTCGTCGATGCCGAGACCGTCAAGGCCAATGAGGCCGATGGCGACTTCGGTAATGCGTGGCTCAAGGCCAATTCGGCCGGCACCGGTCCCTTCGTGCTGAAGGCCTTCCGCGCCGGCGAGCTCCTGAACCTGCAGAGCAACCCGAACTATTTCGGTGGCGCTCCGGCAATCAAGGGCGTGATCATCCGTCACGTGGCCGAAGCTGCAACGCAGCAGCTGATGCTGCAGACCGGCGACGTCGACATGGCCAAGAACCTGACGCCGGACCAGGTTTCGGGTCTCGAAGGCAAGGACGGCGTGAAGGTCGAATCCTACCCGCAGGCCGCCGTGCACTTCCTGTCGTTCAACCAGAAGAACGCAGCCCTGCAGCCGGAAGCCGTCTGGGAAGCCGCCCGCTACCTCGTGGACTACAAGGGCATGACCGACAGCTTCCTGAAGGGTCAGATGGAAGTTCACCAGGCCTTCTGGCCGAAGGGCTTCCCGGGCTCGCTCGATGAGACGCCCTACAGCTACGACGTCGAAAAGGCGAAGAAGATCCTCGCTGACGCCGGTATCAAGACGCCGATCAAGGTAACCCTCGACGTCATCAACTCGACGCCGTTTACCGACATGGCACAGTCGCTGCAGGCATCGTTCGCCGAAGCCGGCATCAACTTCGAGATCATCCCGGGCACCGGCAGCCAGGTGATCACTAAGTACCGTGCGCGTACCCACGAAGCCATGCTGCTCTATTGGGGCCCCGACTTCATGGACCCGCATTCGAACGCCAAGGCCTTCGCCTATAACGAAGACAATGCCGACGACAAGTATCAGTCGACGACCACGTGGCGTAACGGCTGGGCTGTGCCGGCCGAACTCAACGAAGCGACCAAGGCAGCACTCAAGGAAGCCGATCCGGCCAAGCGCGATGCGCTCTATGTCGACCTGCAGCGCAAGGTGCAGGAAAAGTCGCCGATCGTGATCATGTTCCAGGCCGCGACCCAGGTTGCAATGAAGGACAAGGTCGAGGGCTACGTCAATGGCGCGACGTCGGACTTCGTGTTCTACCGCCTGGTGAAGAAGAACTGATCGAGCATCGCTCTTGCGCCGTTCTTCAAAGGCGCACATATCAACGCCCTGGGCCTTGCGGCCCGGGGCGACGTGTTTCTGCCGACAACGATGGTGTCGGTTCCGAGAATTCTGGGAAGGTTTGCGAGATGGCGGATGTGAAAGTGAGAACGCGTGAAACCGGTGCAACGGCCGTGGTCGGCAGAACCGGCTTTCCGCATGTGACTTCGGTGACCGGCGGCGAACTCGATATCGTTACCGGCCCGTCGCAGGCGGGTTACGGCCCGCTCGATCTGCTTTACGCCTCGCTCGCAAGCTGCCTGGTCTTGAGCGCCCGCATTGCCGCCAGCCGCTATGGCGTGCTCGACCGGTTGACGGAGGTAAGTGCCAAGGTGACCGGCGAGAAGGCCCATGACGAACCCTCTCGCGTAGCCAAGTTCAACATCGTCTTCGACATCAAAGGCGATTTCGACGATGCGGTCCGTCATGCGATCGCGGAAGCCGCCGAAAACGAGATCTGCACCGTCAGCAACACCATTCGCGGCAATCCGGAATTCGTGACTGAGTTCAGTCACTGACGGTCCAAGGTCTAAACATCAAGGGCGGGTGCCACCGGCAGCCCGCCCTTTTTGCGCACAACTATGGGGAAGAACTCAGGCCGGCTGCGGCACCAGCGCCTCCGGCTGGCGCCGGCCGATCGTCAGGACTAGCAGGGCGGCGACGATGCAGAGCATTCCGGCGGCGATCAGCGCCGGCGCGTAGGTTTCGAGCGACGTCCGGCTTGCGCCAGCGAGGAAGGTCGCACTGGCGGCGCCGAGCTGATGGCCGGTAAAAACCCAGCCGAAGACGAGACCGGCCCGTTCCGGGCCGAAGCGTTCGGCCGAGAGCTTCACGGTCGGCGGAACCGTCGCGACCCAGTCCAGGCCGTAGAAGATCGCGAAGATCGACAGCGTGTAGATGTTGAAGCCGCTGAACGGCAGGAACATCAGCGAGAGACCACGCAGGCCATAGAACCAGAAGAGCAGCCAGCGGTTGTCGTAGCGATCCGAAAGCCAGCCGGAGCCGACGGTCCCGATGAGATCGAACACGCCGATCAGCGCCAGGAGGCTGGCCGCGGCGACGGCGGCAATACCCACATCACCGCAGATCGAAACCCAATGGGTCTGGATCAGGCCGTTGGTGCTGAAACCGCAGACGAAGAAGGTGGCGAACAACACCCAGAAGGTGTTGGTCTTCGCGGCGTCGGAAAGCGCCCTGATCGGTGCCATCAGCAGAGCCCCGAAGCTCTTTGCCTTCGGCGCCGCCGGCACCATCTGTTTCGAGCCGAAGGGCGCGAGGCCGAGATCACCAGGGCGATCCTGCATCAGCAACAGGACCAGTGTGAGGGCTGCCATGAGGATGACGATGATCAGCGTCAGTGCCGAGCGCCAGCCGATCGTTTCCGTGAGAGACGCGAGCAGCGGCAGGAACACCAGCTGCCCCGTGGCGTTGCTGGCAGTCATCAGTCCCACGACGAGCCCGCGTCGCTTGTCGAACCAGCGTGTCGCGACCGTCGCGCCGAGAACCAGCGCCGTCATGCCGGTGCCGACGCCCAACACCACGCCCCAGATCGCGACCAGGTGCCAGAGCTCCGTCATGTAGAAGGAGGCGGCGATGCCGGCGATGATCAGGACCAGCGCCGCGGAAACGACCGGGCGTACCCCGAAGTGGTTCATGAACGATGCTGCGAACGGTCCGAGCAGACCGAACAGGCAAAGGCGGATCGCCAGCGCCAGCGAGATCTGGGCATTCGACCAGCCGAACTCGGTTTCAAGCGGCTTGATCAGCACGCCGGCCGAGCCCATCGCTCCCGCAGTCGACAGCATGACCAGGAAGGTGACGGCGGCCACAGCCCAGCCGTAATGGATATTGCGTTTGGCTAGATAACGCGCAAGCGCCGGACCGAGCATAGTCGACTTCCTTTCGTCCGTGTTTTCGGGTGTGCGAGAACGCTGCGCGGGCTTTCGGAGCGCAGGTCGCAGGTTGAATTGTTGTTTTGCAGTTTGCTGACGGTTCCTGGCAGGCCAGGTTGTCTAGAGCGCCAGAAGCAGGTCCTCTAGCTGGGCGGCCGCGTCGGTCCCCAGTCGCGCCTCGATCTTGTCCTGTGCGGCCTGCCAGAGCGGTGCGCCGTCAATGAGAATCCGATGGCCGTTTTCCGTAAGTTCGACAACGGCCTCCCTCTGATCTTTCCCGCTTCCGGTTGCCGCCAACCCCATTCCTTCCAGCACCTTGACGTTGCGGCTGACCGTCGAGCGTTCGAGTTCGATCTTGCGGCCAAGTTCGGTCATCGAGATCGGCTCATCGCGCGCGATGTGCCGAAGCAAGCTGAACTGGGCGAGGTTGAGACCGATCGGCTGCAGCGCGTCGTCGTAGACCGACGTCACTCTCCGGGTGGCTTTGCGTAAAAGGGCACAGTAGCAACGAGACATGATGTGTGTATATACACGCAATATCCCGACGTCAAGTCCGCGATCGCGGAAGCACCGTTTTAAGCGTTGTCAGCGACGGACCGATTTAGGCGAAAATGTAGGATGTTGTTCGGGTAGGCCCGGTCGCCTATCCTGAAGTGGGTCTCCCCGACCTTCTCGAAGCCGCTCGCGATGTAAAAGGCCGTGGCCTTTTCATTTTCGGCGTTCACCGCCAGCCAGGTGCTCGCCCTGCCAATGTCCGAGCAGTATTGAAGCCCCGTTTTCAGAAGCTTCCTGCCGATGCCGCGGCCGTGGTGACGGGGCTGCACATAGAGCGTCGCGATTTCAAGGTCCGAAACGATATCGACCGGCGCCCGTGAATTCGACGACATCCGCAGAAAGCCGTCGATGCCGACGGCATTCTGCGAAACCCAGATGTTCTCGTTCTCCTGATCTAGAATGTCCTTGAAGCGTGCGGCGGTGAATTGTTCCAGCGCATAATCGGCAAAGAACGCGTTGACGCCATCGCGGATATAGGTGTTGAGCCAGACTTCCAGGCTAATGGCCGCCAGGCTGGACGCATCCTCGATCGTGGCCGGTCTGGTCATCGTCTTTCCTATTGCTGCGGCAGCAAGCTGAAACATTTGGTTCGTCGGCTTCTCAGTCGACGAACGGTTCCAGTTCCTTGTCGAACTCGACCTCGACGACATTGTTGAAGAGGGCGGTCGCCACCATGATGCCGGCAAAGGCGACGAGATCGACCAGCGCCTTGGCGTCGTATCGCGCCTTAAGTTCGGACCAGATCTCCGCCGGGACGGCGTTGCTATCGACGACGACCGCACGACCGAAGGCGATCAGCCGCTGCTCGTCTTCGGTCGGAGTGACCGTGTGGAAGTCGATGCCGGCATTGGCGAAGGCGCGGCGAAAGAAACCCATGGCGATCGGCGATCGCATGGCCTCGGAAATCGCGTGTGAAAGAAACCAGATCTCGCGGTCGTTCAACGACGGGCGCAGTTCTTCGCGTAGCGTGAACCATTCCGCGTAGATGCGATGGGCGACCGGCGAATGCAAAAGTGTGCGCTTCATGTTGGTCATGCGTCCGCGCACGCGCACTTCCTCGTCATGGGCGGCGCGGATTTCGTCGGAAGCGGTGTCGTAGTCGATCTGGGGAATATGGCTCATGGGTCTTACCGGTCTTGAATGGCGCGCGGGCGGCGCGCTTGTGATGGTGGGGGATCAGACGGTGCTGAGCAGAATGCTCGTTTCGCTGTTCGATACGCCATCGACGTCGCGCACTTCGCGCAGGATGCGGTCGAAATCGCTGAGGCTGTTGGCGCGGATTTCGGCGACCAGATCCCAGCCGCCATTGGTCGTGTGCAGGGCATAAAGCTCGGGCAGCCCGCGCAGATATTTGATCACCTTGGTGGTATTGCGGCCGCTGACCTCGATCATCATGATCGCACGGATGGCGCGATCGTCATAGTCCTGACGCACGCGCAGCGTGAAGCCGAGCACGGCACCGCTTTCGAGCAGCCGGTCGATGCGCGTTTGAACCGTGGCCCGGGAAATGCCGAGCACGGCCGCGATCTTGGAGTAGGGGGCGCGGCCGTCTTCTCGCAATAGCGAGATGAGTTGGTGATCGAGGTCGTCGAAGATATGCATGAAAATTGTATAATCCGACTGCGCAAAATGCTCAATAAGGCTTTGCATATTAGGCAGGTTTAAAATTTCAACTCACTTCTTGCAAGCCTAGGCTGACTTCATCGAATTTCTCCGATGGAGTTTTAAACGTGGTTCAGTATGTCGGTGTCGGCAACGTAATCGAGCTGGTCAAATCGATCGGCATTGAGACGTTCCTTGTGGGTCTTGCGGAATACATCGAGGATGATTTCCGCCGGTGGAACGCATTCGAGAAAACGCCGCGGCTCGCGAGCCACTCGAAGACGGGCGTCATCGAGCTGATGCCGACCTCGGACGGCGAGCATTACGGCTTCAAATATGTCAACGGACACCCGAAGAACCCGAATGTCGGCCTGCAGACGGTCACCGCCTTCGGTGTTCTCTCCGATGTCAGCACCGGCTATCCCTGCCTCGTCTCCGAAATGACGATCATGACCGGTCTGCGCACGGCGGCCACCTCGGCGCTTGCCGCAAAGTACCTCGCTCGACCCGACGCCCGTTCGATGGCAATCATCGGCCTCGGCGCGCAGTCTGAATTCCAGGCGCTTGCCTTCCGTGCCCTGCTCGGAATCAAGCGGCTGCAGGTCTTCGACATCGATCCCGAAGCCGCCGAGAAGTTCTGCAACAACCTCTCGGACATGGATTTCGATATCGTCGTTGCTGCGACGGCGGAAGAGGCCGTTGCCGGTGCCGACATCATCACGACGGTGACGGCCGACAAGCGCAACGCCACAATCCTTTCCGACAACATGGTTGGCGCCGGCGTTCACATCAATGCGGTCGGCGGCGACTGCCCCGGCAAGACCGAGCTCCAGGGCGACATCCTGCGCCGTGCCGACGTCTTCGTCGAATATCCGGAGCAGACCCGCATCGAAGGCGAAATCCAGCAGATGGCGCCGGATTTCCCCGTTACCGAACTCTGGCAGGTCATCGCCGGCGACGCCGAGGGCCGCCGCAGCAACGGCCAGATCACCATCTTCGATTCCGTCGGTTTTGCCACTGAGGACTTCTCGGCACTGCGCTTCCTGCGCGACAAGATCCAGGGCACGGCGTTCTACACCGAACTCGACCTGACGACACAGCCGGAGCATCCGCGCGATCTCTACGGCCTGTTCCGGCAGCAGCCGGCCGCCTTTGCCGAGCGGAGCGTTGCATAACATGAAGAGACTGTCCGTGCAGGCGCCGAAGGGCGTCGTGATGATCCGTCCGCATCATTTCGGCCCGAATCCGATGACCGCTGAGGACAACGCCTTCCAGGCGACCGACGCGGCACGCCAGCCGTCGGCGATCGCCAAGGCCGCTTATGACGAAGTCAGCCGTATGGCTGATGGCCTCACCGGTGCAGGTGTCGCGGTGCATCTCTTCGAGGATGAAACGACGACGCGCCCCGACTCCGTCTTTCCGAACAACTGGTTCTCGACCCATTCCGGCGGCCATGTGGCGATCTATCCGATGTATTCGGAGAGCCGCCAGAGCGAGCGCCGCGTCGATATCATCGAGATGCTGAAGAACGAGTATCGCGTCCAGGACGTGATCGACTATTCCGGTCTCGAAAAGGACGGCGTCTATCTCGAAGGCACCGGCGCCATGGTGCTCGACCATATCGGTCGCGTCGCCTATGCCGCGCGCTCGAACCGCACCAACGAGGTGGCGCTGGAGCGTTTCTGCACGCACTTCAATTTCGAGCCGATGATCTTCGGCGCCGTCGATCGCAGTGGCAATTCGATCTATCACACCAATGTGCTGATGTGCATCGGCACCGACTTCGCGCTGATCGGCACCAGCATGATCCCGGATGCGGCCCGCCGCCAGGAAATCTGCGCACGGCTCGAGGAAACCGGTCGCCAGGTGATCGACCTGACGCTCGATCAGATCGAGAACTTCGCCGGCAACGCCATCGAGCTCGACGGTGCGGACGGTCGCGTGGTCGTCATGTCGGCCCGCGCGCTCGCCTCGCTCCGCCCCGATCAGATCGAGGCGCTCGAAGTCTCCGCCCGCGTGCTCGCCTTCGACGTGCCGACGATCGAGCTTGCCGGCGGTTCCGTGCGCTGCATGCTCGCCGGCGTTCATTTGTCACGAAGAGAACCGGCCGGTACGCAAAAGCTTTACGCCGCCACGTCCGATCGATAGAAGCACCTCATCCAAGCCAAAGGTCCCACAAATGTCGCAGTCACGCCCCGTCTACCAGTTCAACAACATCATCGTCCGCACGCCGTCGAAGTCGGTCGTCAACGGCCTGCGCGCCGACGATCGCGGCAACCCCACCTTCGAAGGTGTGAAGGCCGAACACGACGCCTACATCGCGGCGATGAAGGACGCAGGCGTGAAGGTGACGGTGCTGCCGGCGCTCGAAAATTTCCCGGATTCGATCTTCGTCGAGGATCCGGCGCTGGTCTTCACCGAAGGCGCGATCCTCCTGCGCCCGGGCGCCGAGACGCGCGTCAAGGAAACGCCGGAGATCGAGCCGACGCTCCGCGCCATGTTCGAGACCGTTCTCGACCTGCCGGGCAGCGGCTTTGCCGATGGCGGCGACGTGCTGACGACCCGCGAAAGCGTGATGATCGGCCTTTCGGCCCGCACCAACAAGGTCGGCGCCGAAGCGCTGCAGGCCTGCCTTGCCAAGCTCGGCCGCAAGAGCGAGATCGTCGCGACGCCGGAAGGCGTGCTGCACTTCAAGACCGATTGCTCGCTGCTTGACGACGAGACCGTGCTTTCGACCGCGCGTCTGGCAAAGTCGGGTGCATTCGAGCGCTTCAAGCAGGTGATCATTCCCGAAGGTGAAGAGCCGGCGGCCAATGCGCTGCGCGTCAATGACGTCGTGATGGTCGGCTCCGATTTCCCGCGCACGATCGAGAGACTCGACAAGCTCGGCTACAAGGTCGTGCCCATGAAGACGACGGAGATCGGCAAGATCGACGCGGGCCTGTCCTGCATGTCGCTGCGCTGGTTCAGCAACACGCTCTGATCCGTCGCAATCCCCGAGGAGGAAACAAAATGAAGACGTTGAAGACCGCCCTGTTCGCAGGGATCGCCCTTTCCATGACTGTTGGCAGCGCATTGGCCGAGGACACGCTGCGCCTCGGCATGACGCCGGAGCCCTACATGCCCTTCACCCAGGTAAACGCCGGCGGCGAATGGGAGGGCCTCGAGGCCGACCTCTCCCGCGCGCTCTGCGAAAAGATGGCCGTGAAGTGCGACATCAACCAGATGGCCTGGGACGGACTGATCCCGTCGATGAAGGAAAACAAGGTCGATTTCATCATCGGCGCCTTCTCGATCACCGACGAGCGTCGTCAGGTCGTCGACTTCTCGACGCCCTACTACACCGAAGGCACCTCCTTCGTTGGCGCCAAGGCTGACACGAGCGAGATCAAGACGGTCGATGCCGCGGACGGCTCCGGCAAGATCATCGATCCGGCAAGCGTCGAGGGTAAGATCATCGGTGTGCAGACTTCCAGCGTACAGTCGGCCTACGTTGCCAAGTATCTGACGGGTGCCGAAGCCAAGAGCTACGACACCGCAGACAACTCGGTCGCCGATCTTATCGCCGGCCGCGTCGACTACGTGCTGATCCCCGACCTCTACATCCAGACCTTCCTGAAGTCGCCCGAGGGCGCCGACTACGAGGTCAAGGTCGAGGTTCCGAAGAACGTCGTTCTCGGCGAAGGCGTCGCCTATGCCGTTCGCAAGGGCGATGCGGCGACGCTTGAAAAGGTCAATGCCGGCCTTGCCGCTCTGGAGAAGGACGGCACGACCCAGAAGCTCGTCGACAAGTGGATCTTCGGCAAGAAGTAAATCGCTCTTCAAGGGCGGCGTGTGGCCTATGTTTCGCGCCGCCCTCGATCGCCAAACCGGCCGCAGCGCCGGGGCATCTTCGCAGCGACCGCTACAGCGATCCAGCCCGACAGAGGGCGGCGTGAGGGCTGACGAGACAATCGGGAACAGGTAACGACGGATGGACTATTACTGGCAATTGCTTGCCTGGGGGGGCGAGGGCTGGGGCGACGATTTCGCCTGGGGCCTGGTGATGACCTTGCAGGTGTCCGTGGTCGCCTATGCGGTTGCGGTTCTCTTCGGCTTCCTCGGGGCGGCCGGCAAACTGTCGAAGCACCGCGTCCCGCGCTTCCTTGCCGAGATCTACACGACCGTCGTTCGCTCGCTTCCCGAACTGCTCGTCATCCTGCTCCTCTATTTCTCCGTCGCGAGCGGTGCCGAGCGGCTGTTGAAGCACTTCGGTCTGGTGGCCGAGACCTTCCAGTTCAGCTCGTTCTGGGCAGCAATCATCGCACTCGCTTTCGTCTCCGGCGCCTTCATGACTGAAGTGCTGCGCTCCGCCTTCCTTTCCGTGCCCCCCGGCCAGATCGAGGCGGCGGTTTCGATCGGCATGCCGAGACGCAAGGTCTTCACCCGCATTATCTTCCCGCAGATGATGCGCCACGCGGTTCCAGGCATGGGCAATCTCTGGCTGTCGATCACCAAGGAAAGCGCCATCATCAGCGTGCTCGGTTCGTTCAGCGAATTGCTCTACACCGGCTACCGCGCTGCGGCCGGCACCAAACAGTACATCTTCTTCTACGGCCTCACGGCCATCCTGTTTCTGACGATCACGCTCGTTTCCGTCCTGGTGATTGCTCAGATCGAGCGCCGCCTCAACCGGGGGCACCACTGATGGAAACAATCTCCAACGTCATCGGCTTCCTGCCGGCGCTGATCAAGGCCACCCCCCTGACGCTGCTTTTGACGGCGGTGGCGGGCGTCTTCGGTCTGGTCATCGGCACTCTCGTGGCGCTTGCCCGGCTTTCCGGCAGGCGCGTGCTCTCGGTCCCGGCCTATGTCTTCACCTTCGCATTCCGCGGCACGCCGCTCCTGGTACAGATCTACCTGATCTACTATGGCCTCGGGCAAATCCTGCCCGGCACCTGGGTACGCCACAGCTTCCTCTGGCCCTATCTTCGTGACGGCCTGTGGTACGCGATCTTTGCGCTCAGCCTCAACCAGGCCTCCTACAATGCCGAGGTTATCCGCGGCGCGATCAAGGCGATCCCGCGAGGCCAGATCGAAGCGGCAAAGTCGATCGGCATGCGCTCGTCGATGATCCTTCGCCGCATCACCCTGCCGCAGGCGTTCCGATCCTGCCTGCCGGTGCTGACGGGCGACCTGATCATCTTGTTGAAGACGACGTCGCTTGCCTCGACCATCACCATCCTCGAGGTCATGGGCACCGCCCGCATGCTGCAGCGCCAGTCGCTGTTGATCTTCGAACCGCTGATTGCCGCCGGCATCATCTATTTCACCGTCGTCTTCATCCTGACGCGCGTCATGGGCGTCGTCGAGAAGCGGCTCACCCGCTACCGCACGGCGAAAGCATAACGAGGAGGCGCGCCTGGGCGCGACGAGAGGAACGATCATGGTCGCAACAGCGCTATCGGTGAAGAACATTCACAAGAGCTTCGGGTCCGTCGAGGTGCTGAAAGGCGTCTCCTTCGAGGCGAAGTCCGGCGACGTCATCTCGCTGATCGGCAGCAGTGGTTCGGGCAAGAGCACTTTGCTGCGCTGCATCAACTATCTGGAGACGCCCGATGAGGGCGAGATCGCGGTCTCGGGCGAGGTGATCCGCACCGTCAAGGGCAAGGACGGCAAGTTCCATGCCACCGACCAGCGGCAGCTCGAACATATCCGTACGCGCCTTGGCATGGTGTTCCAGAGCTTCAATCTGTGGTCCCACAAGACCATCCTCGAAAACATCATCGAGGGCCCGATACATGTGCTCGGCATGACGCGCAAGGATGCGATCGGCGAGGCCGAATTGCTGATGGAAAAGGTCGGCATCACCCCAAAGCGCGACCACTATCCCAACCAGCTTTCGGGCGGCCAGCAGCAGCGCGCGGCGATCGCCCGTGCTCTCGCGATGAAGCCGGAAGTCATGCTCTTCGACGAGCCTACGTCGGCGCTCGACCCGGAACTCGTCAACGAAGTCCTGCTCGTCATCAAGAAGCTCGCCGAAGAAGGGCGCACCATGGTCATGGTCACGCACGAAATGTCACTCGCCCGTGATATCTCCAGTGAGGTGATCTTCCTGCACAAGGGACTGGTGGAAGAACGCGGCGCGCCGTCGCAGGTGATGCGCGACCCGCAATCGGCGCGGCTGCGCCAGTTCTTGCAGATGGCTTGAGGAGGCCCCAATGCGCGACGCCAATTTTTCCGAGTTCCTGCCCGAACTCGTCGATATCCGTCACAAGCTGCACGAGATGCCCGAGATCGGTCTTTCCGAGGTGAAGACTTCTGAGTTCGTAGCGGGGCTCCTGCAGTCCTGGGGTTTCGAGGTGACGCGCGGCCTTGCAACGACGGGCATCGTCGCTACGCTGAAGCGCGGCAACAGCAACCGCGCCATCGGCTTTCGTGCCGACATGGACGCGCTGCCGATGCAGGAGGAAACCGGTCTCGCCTATCAGAGCAAACATCCGGGCGCGATGCATGCCTGCGGCCACGACGGTCACACCAGCATGCTGCTCGGCGCTGCCTGGGCTCTGTCGAAGGACGAGAGCTTCAACGGCACCGTGCACCTGATCTTCCAGCCGGCCGAAGAAAATTTCGGCGGCGGCAAGCTGATGATCGAAGACGGCCTGTTCGAGCGCTTCCCCTGCGAGCGCGTCTATGCGCTCCACAACTGGCCGGGCCTGCCGGTCGGCCAGTTCTCCAGCCGCGCCGGCGCGATGGCTGCATCGATCGACGTACTGACGCTAACGATCAGAGGCAAGGGCGGCCACGGCGCCCAGCCGGAACTGACGGTTGACCCGGTCGTCGTCGGTTCCAGCGTGGTGATGGCGCTGCAGACGCTGGTCTCGCGCAATGTCTCCCCGCACCAGCCGTCGGTGCTGACGGTCGGTTCGTTCCAGTCCGGCTCCGCCTCGAACATCATTCCCGATACGGCGGTGCTGGAAATCAGCATGCGCGCGATGGATCCGGCTGTGCGCAGGCAATTGCAGGAGCGCGTCGAACAGATCGCCCGCTTGCAGGCAGAAAGCTATAACGCGGAAGCGACCTTCGACTGGCAGGTCGGTTATCCCGCGACGATCAACGATGCCGAGGCAGTTGAAGACGCGCGCTCTGTGATCGTTGAGACCTTCGGCGCCGACGCCTATGTCGACCTTCCCGAGCCGCTGATGGGCAGTGAAGACTTCTCCTTCCTGCTGGAGAAGGTGCCGGGCGCCTATGTGCTGATCGGCAACGGCGACAGCAGCGGGCTGCACACCACCCGCTATGATTTCAACGACGACATCCTCGAACGCGGCGCTACGTATTTTTACCATCTCGCGCGGGCAGCGCTCGTCTAACCGGGCGGTCGCTAACGCCCGGTCGCTCAGGTGGCCGGGTGCAGGTCACCAAACACCGTCGGGATAAGCTCCGACACCGTCGGGTGAATGTGCACCGCGTGGGTGATCGTCGTGTAGGGTTTGCCGGCATACATCACGTCGAGGATGCTTTGCACCGCTTCGTCGCCGCCCGTGCCGAGGATCGAGGCGCCGAGGATCTCCTTGCTGTCGGCGTCGACGATCACTTTCATGAAGCCTTCGGTTTCGCCCTTCTCGACGGCGCGGCCGACACGGGTCATCGGCCTGGTGCCGACAAGCAGCTTGCGTCCCGATTTGCGCGCTTCGGTTTCCGTCATGCCGGCGCGGCCAAGCGGCGGATCGATGAAGAGGCCGTAGGTCGAAATCCGGTCGCTGACCTTTCTGCTTTCACCGTCGAGCAGGTTCGCCGCGATGATCTCGAAGTCGTTGTAGGCGGTATGGGTGAAGGCGCCGCGGCCGTTGCAGTCACCCATCGCGAAAATATGCGGCACGTTGGTCTTGAGCGTTTCATCGACTTCAATGTAACCGCGGGCGTCGGTCCTGACACCGGCGCGATCGAGGTCGAGATCATCCGTATTCGGCCGTCGCCCGGTGGCAAGCAACAGGTGGGAGCCGACGATCTCGGGTGCGCCGGCGGTGCAGTCGACGCCGGCGACGACTTCGTCGCCGCGCCTGGCGAAGCGGATGCATTCGGCGTTCAAGCGGAAGTTTATGCCCTCTTTCTCCAGAATCGCGAGAATGGCGTCGGAAACGTCCGCGTCCTCGCGACCGATCAGGCGTGGGCCCTTCTCGATCACCGTGACCTCGGAGCCGAAGCGGCGGAACATCTGTGCGAACTCAAGCCCGATATAGCTGCCGCCGATGACGATCAGGTGGCGGGGCAGAGTGTCGAGATCCATGATCGAGACGTTGGTCAGATAGGGCACGTCCTCGACGCCAGGGAATTCCGGCGTCGCCGCACGTCCGCCGACATTGAGGAAGATCTGGTCGGCGGACAGCAACTCATCGCCGACGCGCACGTCGTGCGGGCCCATGAAGCGCGCATGGCCTTCGATGACGGTGATGTTCGGCATGCCCTTCAACCAGCCTTCGACGCCCTTGCGGGAGTTGAATCTCACCGTGTCCTTGCGCGTCATGACGCGGGCGAAGTCGATGGTGATGGGCCCGGTCGTGACGCCATAGTCGGCGCCCCGCCGCGCCAGATGCGCCGCATAGGCGCTCGCAACCATCGCCTTGGTCGGCATACAGCCGGTGTTGACGCAGGTGCCGCCGAAGTGCTTGCGCTCGATGAAAGCGACGGTCTTTCCCGCTGATGTCAGCCGGCCGGCCAGCGAAGGACCGGCCTGGCCGGCGCCGATGATGATTGCGTCGAAATGTTTCGTCATGACACCGAGGACACCACCCAGAGTGCGAGGAGAACGGCAACGACATCCTCAAGAAGCGCGATCGGCAGATCCTTGCCGCCGATGGCCGCAACGAGGCGCTTGCGGGCTTCGTAACCACCGAGCGTGCCGATGACGGCACCGATCACGCCGGCGACCAGTCCGCCCAGCATAGCACCTGCGACCGTTCCGAGCACAGCGCCGCAGAAACCGCCCGAGACGATGCGCGCGCCGAACTGCTGCGGAACCTTACGGCTCGGCGTGCTCGGCAACTGATCGGTGACGAATTCCACCAGCGCCAGCAGGCCGAAGACGTAGGGCGTGAAGCGAAAGCCCATGAAGGCTGCCCAAGTGCCGTTGAGCGGTAGCCATCCGGCTGCCGCGCCAATGCTGACGGCCGCAGGCGCGGTCATGGTGCGAAGGCCGGCGACCACGCCGATGAGTAGCGCGAGAAGATAGATCGACATGAATTCCCCGAACGTTCGCCGGGCGAACCTTAGCCACTAGCCCCCAAGCGGTTCAGGTCGAGCGGCATCGCAACCAAGAGTGAAAACGGATGTTTCTGGCGGGCCTCTGTCAGAGTGGCCGACAACACGACCGATTGCAACGGCCAATCGCGCACCTTGCACGGTAGTCTAGTCTTTCGGTCGGATTAGTAGCAGACGAGATTTTTTGTCTGTCACAGTCTCTGCGTGCAACCCTATTTTTTGCTGGGGGCTGACATATATGGAATGGCTTGCCCGGACGCGGCGGACTTTCCGTGATCAAACTTGCGGATCGATATTCGAGGGAGAAACCCATGCGCCTGACCAGACTGCTTATCGGAACTGCCTTTGCTTTCACCTTGACCGCTGCCACGGCGAGCGCCGATGTGGTCGTCTCCTCCAAGATCGACACCGAAGGCGGCGTGCTCGGCAACATCATCCTTGCGGTGCTGAATGCCAATAATATCAAGACGGTAGACCGCGTCCAGCTCGGCGCGACGCCGGTCGTGCGCAAGGCGATCACCGCCGGCGAGGTCGACATTTATCCGGAATACACAGGCAACGCCGCCTTCTTCTTTGAAAAAGCCGACGACCCGGTCTGGAAGGATGCCGCCAAGGGTTACGAGGCGGCCAAGAAGCTCGACTACGACGCCAACAAGATCGTCTGGCTGACGCCGTCGCCGGCCAACAACACCTGGGCGATCGGTCTTCGCAAGGAAGTTGCGGATGAGAACAAGCTGAAGACGCTCAGCGACTTCGGCAAATATGTCTCCGGTGGCGGCAAGGTCGTGCTGGCCGCTTCGTCTGAGTTCGTGAATTCGGCCGCCGCATTGCCTGCCTTCCAGACCACCTATGGTTTCACCTTGAAGCAGGATCAGCTGATCACGCTTTCCGGCGGTGACACCGCGGCGACCATTGCGGCTGCTGCCAACCAGACGAACGGCGCCAATGCGGCGATGGTTTATGGCACCGATGGCGGCATCGCACCTTCTGGCCTCGTCGTGCTCGAAGATGACAAGGCGGTCCAGCCAGTCTACCAGCCGACCCCGATTATTCGCGAGGCTGTGCTCAAGGAAAACCCGCAAATCGAGGAACTGTTGAAGCCGGTGTTCGAGAAGCTCGATCTGGTGACGCTTCAGGACCTGAACGGCCGCGTGCAGGTCGGCGGCGAACCGGCCAAGGCGGTTGCCGAGGATTTTCTGAAGAAGAACGGCTTCCTGAAGTAGTTGACGGATAACCGGAACGCTGGTCCGATGGCTGGCGTTCCGGGGTGTGCCTGCAGGTGCCGAAGTCGCGCCGGCACAGGCGGGGAGGGAATGTGGTTTGAGACAACTCCGCTTTGACAAGCTCGGAGCGATCATCGCGGCCTTGGCGCTTGGCGGCGCCTTCATCGCGCCTTTTGCAACGTTTCGTGCCAATCGCATCGTCGCCGGCGAGGCGAAGACGATCGTCGAGTCCCTGCCGCAGCCCTGGAGCGCGGCAGTGCTGCTGGTGATTTTGGTGGGCGTGCTCGTCGCGGCCATGCGCTCGCCGGCGATTCTGCGCCTTGTCGCTGCCTTCGCAGCGCTGGCCGTGCTGGCGCTCGGCATTGGCGTCGCCGCCAGCCACCTGACGCCTGAGGGCAACACCTATGCCCGCGTATCGCCTGCCTCCGGCTTCTGGGTCATGCTCTTTGCTTTCGGGCTGCTGGCAGCCGATGCCCTGACGCGATTGCGCCCAGCCCCCTTCATGCGCATCGTGGTGCTTGTCGCCGTGCTCGCCTTTGTCGGGATGCTTTTGCTTTCCGGTACCTGGGACGGTCTCTCGATCCTTAGGGAATATGCGAGCCGGGTGGACACTTTCTGGGCGGAAGCCCGAAAGCATGTGACCTTGGCGCTCGGCTCGCTTGTGGCCGCGACCATCGTCGGCATTCCGCTCGGTATACTGTGTCACCGCGTCGCCCGATTGCGCGACGGTTTGCTGGGCGTCCTGAACGCGATCCAGACGATCCCGTCGATCGCGCTGTTCGGCATTCTCATCGCACCGCTCGGCTGGATCGCCGCGAACGTTCCGGGCGCTGCCACGATCGGCATTCGTGGCATCGGCGTGGCACCCGCCTTCGTTGCGCTGTTCCTCTATTCGCTGCTGCCAGTGGTTGCTAATACCGTCGTCGGCCTGGCCGGCGTTCCGAGGGATGCGAATGACGCAGCCCGCGGCATCGGCATGACCGATTGGCAACGGCTGGTCGGCATCGAATTTCCACTGGCCTTTCCGGTGATCCTGACCGGCATCCGCATCGTGCTCGTCCAGAACATCGGCCTGGCGACCATCGCTGCCCTCATCGGCGGCGGCGGGTTCGGCGTCTTCGTCTTTCAGGGCGTTGGCCAGACCGCGATGGATCTCGTGCTGCTCGGCGCCGTCCCGACCGTGGTGCTCGCCTTTGCGGCGGCGATCGTGCTCGACGCGGTGATCGAGATGGCCACACCCAACACCAGGCAGGCAGAGGCCTCATGATTGAGATCGAGAACATCACCAAGCGCTATGGTGAGACCGCCGTCGTCGACGACGTCAGCCTGACGATCGCACCGCGCACCGTCACCGTCGTGGTCGGCACCTCGGGTTCCGGCAAGACGACGCTCCTGCGCATGATCAACCGGCTGGTGGAGCCGACTTCGGGGACGATCCGCCTCGACGGTGAGGACAACCGTTCGCTGCCAGGCTATGAACTGCGCCGCCGCATCGGTTACGCGATCCAGGGCCACGGCCTGTTTCCGCACCGTACCGTCGCGCAGAACATCGCCACCGTGCCGACGCTGCTCGGTTGGGAGCGCGCGCGCATCGATGCCAAGGTGGACGAGCTTCTCCAACTGTTCCAGCTCGATCCGGGCGCCTTCGGGCCGCGCTTTCCGCACGAGCTTTCCGGCGGTCAGCAACAGCGTGTCGGCGTCGCCCGGGCGTTGGCTGCCGAACCGAAAGTCCTGCTGATGGACGAGCCCTTCGGCGCACTCGACCCGATCATCCGTGCCAAGGCTCAGGATGATCTGCTCGCCATTCAGAAGCACTTCGAGACGACGGTCATTCTCGTCACCCATGACATGGAGGAGGCCTTCCAGCTCGCGGACCGCATCGCCGTCATGGACAAGGGCAAGGTGGTGCAATATGCGACGCCCGCCGAAATGCTGATCAAGCCCGCGACCCCGTTCGTCGAGAGCCTGATCGGGGTCAGCGAACGACCTTATCGGTTGCTCGCGATCGAGCCGGTCTTGAGTGCCGTCGAACCAGGGTCAGCAGACGGCACAGCCATATCGAGCACGCTCAGCCAAAGGGAGGCGCTTGCCGAACTGCTCTGGTCCGGGCGGAGCGCGCTGCCCGTGGCTGACCCCGCGGGGGCAATCATTGGCAAGGTCAGTCTCGAAGGGCTGGCGAAACGGGCAGCCGGGCCAGTCTGATGCCGAAACTGTCGACGCTTTTTCGCTTGGGATTTTTCCTGGTTTTGGTCGCCTTCCTGCTGCAGCCGCAATGGTTCGAACCGTTGCTGCGGCCGCTGGTTCAGGCGAATGCGCCGGTGATCTACAATCAGGGCAGCCTATTGCAATTGACGCTGCTGCATCTACGCACCGTCGCCATCGCAGTGGCTGCTGCGGCTTTGGTTGCGCTTGCTTTGGCAATATTGGTGACGCGCGAATCCGGGGCCGAGTTCCTGCCGCTGTCGCGCAGCCTGGTCAACATCGGCCAAACCTTTCCGCCGGTGGCCGTTCTGGCGCTCGCCGTTCCCATCTTCGGTTTCGGTGAGAAGCCGACATTGATCGCGCTTTTTCTCTATGGCCTGCTACCAATCTTCGAGAACGCGCTGACGGGGCTGACGACATTGCCGCCATCTGTCATGGAGGCGGCGCGCGGTGCCGGCATGACAGGCGGCCAACGGCTCCTGAAGGTGGAGCTGCCGCTGGCGATGCCGGTGATCCTTGCAGGCATCCGACTCTCGGTGGTCATCAGCCTGGCAACGGCCACGATCGGATCAACGGTCGCGGCGAAAACCCTCGGCGAAGTGATCATTGCCGGCCTGCAATCGAACAATCTGGCCTTTGTCGTTCAGGGTGGCCTGATCGTCGCGACACTTGCGGTGCTGCTGCACGACGGATTGCAGGCGGCCGAAAGGAAACTCGCTGCTCGAATGGGTCGGTGAGGTGCCGTCGGAAGGCGGGAAGCCCGGAAAGCGTTCGCCGGCCGTGCCAAATGCCGATGGCGCGTGATAGAGTGACCCATGCTCTACCGCGGCGCCAAAAGTCCTCTTGTCAGGGATATGGGCGGGTTCAAGGCCAGGCTCAACATGCCCGGTTGGCTGCTGCCACGACCGCGTGATCACGGCTACGGCCCTCTAGCAATGGTTGTTGAGTCGATCCTGGAGCCGGGCAGGCTGATCGCCATGCACGAGCACCAGAACGATGAAATCCTGTCATGGGTGCCGGAGGGTGTCATGCGCCACGATGACCGCGCTACCGGGAGACTGGTCACGGACAGCGGGCACCTTATGGTGATGAACGCAGGAAAGAGCTTCTGGCATTCGGAGGAGACCCTGCCGAGTGATCCACCGTTGCGGATGCTCCAGATCCTCGTGCGCCCTCACGGTCTCGATCTCCCACCGGCCATCCAGCACGGCCCCATTGCAGTGGCACCTGTCAATCAATGGAGGCATCTTGTCGGGCCGGAAGGTGGCACAGCACCGTTTTTCGTGCGCAACAGCGTCGACTTTTTCGATCTCCGGCTCGAGGCTGAGACAAAGACTGCGTTTCCGCGGGCGGAGGGGCGACACCTTTACTTTTATCTCTTTTCGGGCTCGATAAAGGTCGGAGATATCGCCTTCGGTGAGGGGGATCAGGGGATATTCCTGTCGGACGACGCCCTGGAGCTATACGCCACTCGCAGCTCGCTGATCGTTGCGTTCCTGATCGAGCCGAGCGCGCGCGCCGCACGGCAGGGGACGGTTGGCGACCATCCCCAGATACCGCGACCTTATCTGGCTCGACCTTTACTGCGGCTGCTGCACTGGCGAAACCGGCTGGTCGGAAAGGGCTGAACTGATCAGAAGTCAACCACGCAACGTGCAGTGGTCTGGACCGCTTTCTTCCTGCCGTAGAGTTGCGGGATACGCACCCTTTTTAGTTGTCCATGAATTGCCTGCATTCTCGGCATTTGCCTGTCGTATGAAAATGAATTTCACAATTTTACAAAATATGCGGATTTGAGTTGACGGCCTGAAAAAACTGTCCCAGTCTGCGAAAATAAATTACGCCAAAAGGCAGGGGAACAGGACGAGCATGAAAGTCGGCATCATCGGACTCGGATTCCGTTTGGGTTATCTGGGCTATGTCTTCAAGGCCATGGACGAGAACTTCGAGATCGCCGGCTACGTCGATCCGAACCCGGCTGGTTTGTCCACGCTCACCGAAAAAGGCATCTCGGCCGGCAAGGCTTACGCGACCCCCGAAGAGCTGATCGCCAACGAGAAGCTCGATCTCTTGATGATCGGCTCGCCGAACCACATGCACCTCGATCATATCCGGATTGGTCTCGAAGCCGGTCTCAAGGTGTTCAGCGAGAAGCCGATCGTCACGACGGTCCAGGAGAGCCTGGAACTCGCGGGGCTGATGGCGAAGTTCGGCCATGAGCGCCTGATGGTCGGTCTGGTGCTGCGCTACGCGCCCATGTATCGCGACCTGCGCGCAGCCCTTGCGGAAGGCAAGCTCGGCCAAGTCGTCTCGATTGAAGCGTCCGAGCATATCGAGCCCTATCACGGCGCCTTCTTCATGCGCGACTGGCGCCGCTACGAGCGTTATTCCGGCAGTTTCATGCTGGAAAAATGCTGCCACGACCTTGATCTCTACAATGGTGTCGTCGGCGCGCGGCCGGAACGGGTCGCGAGCTTCGGCGGCCGCAAGAGCTTCATTCCCGCCAACGATCCGGCCCGCGAAGGCATCAACGATCTGGAACTCTTCCATCGCAAGCCGAGCGGCTGGATGGGCTCCGACAAGGTCTTCGACAGCGACGGCGACATCATCGACTACCAGGTGGCGATCGTCGAATACGCCAACGGCGTCGGCATGAACTTCCACACCAATCTCAACGTGCCGGACCAATTCCGCCGCTTCTGCATCATGGGCTCGCGCGGCATGGCCGAGGGCGATTTCATCCGTGGCTATTTCGACGTTCACGAGATGCTGACCGGCAAGAAGGTCATCGAAAACAAATACGCCGCCACGGAACTGTCGCAGCACTACGGTGCCGACGAGCAGATGGCGACCGATATCATCGGCCATGTTCGTGACGGCCGGCCGCTACCGGTTTCAACGCTCGATGCGCTTGAAGCGGGTATCCTGGCGCTTTCGATGGACGAGGCGCGGCGCAAGAAGAGCGTCATAGATCTCCGGCCCATCTGGGACCGTTTCGACGAAGCACTGCATTCGCGCGCTGCGTAAGGGGAGGTGGGGATGAGTGTTCAACGCAGCACGGTCATCTTCGCCTGGATCCTGCTTCTTCCCGCCGTCCTCTACGTCACGGTGATCGTCGCCTATCCACTGGTCGATACCTTCATCCTGTCGTTTACGGATGCGTCGCTGAAGAAGACGACCAACTGGGTCGGCTGGGCGAACTACGACAAGATCTTCAACGAGACCTTCGCCGAGGTCATCTTCCGGACCTTCATCTGGACGTTCTTCTCGGTCTCGATCAAGATGATCATCGGCGTCTTCGGCGCGACGATGCTGAACGCCGCCGTGCCCGGCCGTGCGCTCTTCCGCTTGCTCACCATGCCGCCATGGATCGTACCGATGGCGATCGGCATCTTCATGTGGGGCTGGATGTACAACGGCCAGTTCGGCATGATCTCCGGCGTGCTGCAGAATTTGGGACTGTCCAATGGTCCCATCGCTTTCCTCGCCCACGGGTCCACCGCCTTCTGGGCGACGATCATCACCGACGTTTGGATCGGCGTGCCGCTGGTGACGCTCTATATGCTGGCGGCCATGCAGGCGATTCCGCAGGATCTCTATGAAGCTGCCTGGACCGACGGAGCAGGGCGCCTCTATCGTTTCCGCCGAATCACCCTGCCGCTCTTGATTCCGTCGCTGATCACGATGTCGATGCTGTCGCTGATCGCGACCTTCAATTCCTTCGATATCATCTGGATTCTCACCCAGGGTGGCCCCAACGGTGAGACCACCACGATGATCATCGATACCTACCGTACCGCCATCGGGTCGAAGAAATACGGTGAAGGCGCCGCGCGCGCCGTGCTGATCTGCATCTTCCTGTCGATCTTCTGCTTTGCCTATTTCCGGGTCACCAGCCGTCTTGCCGCGGGGGAACAGAAATGAGCCAGCCTGCCATGATCAACCGCTATCGCTGGTACGAGCTCCTTGGCATCTATGCCGGTATCTTCGTCTTCCTGTGCTTCATTCTGGCGCCCTTCGTCGAAGGGTTCCTGGTGTCGTTGAAGCCGCTCGGGCTGCTGTTCTCCTCGCCCTATCGCTTCTGGCCGCAAAACGGCTCGTTTGCCGCCTACTCGACCATGTGGGTCAGCGTGCCCGGCTTTGCCCGCTACATCTTCAACTCCTTCTTCATCTCCACCATCGTGACCGCCATCGTGCTGATACTGGTGATCCCCGCGGCCTATGCCTTTGCGCGCTTCAATTTTCGCGGCGCCGGGCTGCTGCTTGGTGCCTTCCTCGCCGTCAACATGTTCTCGGGCGCAGTGCTGCTCATCCCGCTGTTCCGTCTAATGCGCACTTTTGGCGTGCTCAACACCTATCTCGCGATGATCGTGCCGGGCGTCGCCTTCCTGATCCCCTCGGCGATCTGGCTCTTGCGCACCTACATGATGCGCATTCCGCGTGAACTGGACGAGGCCGCTTTCGTCGATGGCGCCAGCCATTTCTACACGCTGCGACGGGTGATCCTTCCGATTGCCATGCCCGGTATCACCGTGGTGGCGATCACCACCTTCATCGGCGCCTATGCCCAACAGTTCATCTATGCCCTGACCTTCAATTCCAAGAGCGAATACATGCCGCTGCCGGTCGGCCTCTTCGCCTATTTCGGTCGCCAGGAAGTGGTCTGGAACGAGCTCATGGCCGCGAGCTTCGTCGGCATCGCGCCGGCTGTCGTCGTGATCTTCCTCCTACAACGGTATCTCGTCAGCGGCCTGACCGCGGGCGCGGTGAAACAATAAGACTTAAGTCAACCACCAGAGAACGGGAGCATAAAACGTGTCTATTCATTTCAAGACAGGGGTACTCGCCCTGGCCCTGCTCGGGTCGACAGCGCTCGGCGCTGTCACCGCGAAGGCTGCCGACCAGGAGATCAGCTGGATCTACTGCGGCGACACCATGGACGCGGTCCACGCGAAATACATCAAGCAGTGGGAAGAGAAGAACCCGGGCTGGAAGGTCACGCCTGAAGTCGTCGGCTGGGCCCAGTGCCAGGACAAGGCCACGACGCTCGCCGCCGCCGGCACGCCCGTTGCCATGGCCTATGTCGGCTCGCGCACGCTGAAGGAGTTCGCGCAGAACGAGCTCATCGTTCCCGTCCCGATGACGGACGAGGAAAAGAAGAGCTACTACCCGAATATCGTCGATACCGTAACCTTCGACGACAACCAGTGGGGCGTTCCGATCGCGTTCTCGACCAAGGCGCTCTACTGGAACAAGGACCTGTTCAAGCAGGCCGGTCTCGATCCGGAGAAGCCGCCGAAGACCTGGGCTGAAGAGATCGAATACGCCAAGGCGATCAAGGAGAAGACCGGCATCGCCGGCTACGGCCTTCCGGCCAAGACCTTCGACAACACCATGCACCAGTTCATGCATTGGGTGTACACAAACAACGGCAAGGTGATCGACGGCGACAAGGTCGTCATCGACAGCCCGCAGGTGCTGGCAGCACTCCAGGCTTACAAGGACATCACCCCCTATTCTGTTGAAGGCGCCACCGCCTACGAGCAGAACGAGGTTCGCGCCATCTTCCTGGACGGCAAGGTCGGCATGATCCAGGCCGGCTCCGGTGCGGCTACGCGCCTGAAGGAAACCAAGGTCAACTGGGGCGTCGCGCCGCTGCCGCTCGGTCCTGAAGCGAAGGGCGAGGGCACGCTGCTCATCACCGACAGCCTGGCGATCTTCAAGGGCTCTGGCGTCGAGGAGAAGGCGATCGAATTCGCGAAGTTCATCACCTCGCCGGGGCCGCAGGGTGAGTATGAGCTGCAGGGCGGCGCCGGCCTGACGCCGCTGCGTCCGTCGCCGATGGTCGACGAGTTCGTCAAGAAGGATCCCTACTGGAAGCCGTTCATCGACGGCATCACCTACGGTGGTCCGGAACCGCTCTTCACCGATTACAAGGGCTTCCAGAACGTCATCATCGAGATGGTCCAGTCGGTCGTGACCGGCAAGGCCGAGCCGGCCGACGCCTTGAAGAAGGCGGCCGCGGACCTCGAAGAGTACAAGTAAGGCCACCGGGGCCGCGCGCCGATGGGATCGGTTCGCGGCCCCACCTAACTCTGCTATAAATGAGCCGCTTCTCGCCGGTGGCCGGAGACAGTTTCTTGGGACAGCTCAATCTCAATCGGATTCAGAAATTCTACGGGACTTTCGAGGTGCTGAAAGGCATCGATCTCGAAGTCAGGAACGGTGAGTTCGTCGTTTTCGTCGGACCCTCCGGTTGCGGCAAGTCGACCTTGCTCAGGATGATAGCCGGTCTCGATGAGGCCAGCTCGGGGGACATCCTGATCGAGGGCAAACGCGTCAACGACCTGCCGCCTGTCAAGCGTGGTATCGCCATGGTCTTCCAGTCCTACGCGCTCTATCCGCACATGACCGTCTTCGAGAATATCGCCTTTCCGCTTCGCGTGGAAAAGATGGCCGAGGAGAAGCTGAAGGCGAAGGTGGAGCATGCAGCACGCATCCTGCACCTTGATCAGCGCCTGCAGCAGAAGCCCGGGATGCTTTCCGGAGGCCAGCGTCAGCGTGTCGCGATCGGGCGAGCGATCGTGCGCGAGCCGAAGATCTTCCTCTTCGACGAGCCGCTTTCGAACCTCGACGCGGCGCTTCGGGCGGACATGCGCATCGAACTGGCGAAACTGCACCGGCAATTGCAGGCAACGATGATCTACGTCACGCACGACCAAGTCGAGGCGATGACGATGGCGGACCGGATCGTCGTCCTCAATGCCGGGCAGATCGCCCAGACGGGCGCCCCGCTCGAGCTCTATCATAAGCCAGCCAATACCTTCGTTGCCGGCTTCATCGGCAATCCGAAGATGAACTTCCTGCCGGTCACCTGCAAAGGTATCAGCGACGCCGGTGTCGAGGTCGACTACAAGGGGCAGACGGTGGTCATTCCCGTCAACCCGCAGAGCGGCCTTGCCGGGCGGACACTGACGCTTGGTGTTCGGCCGGAGCATATCACGCTGGGCTCCGGAGACCTGACCCTCAAGGTCACGCCAACGGTTATCGAACGCCTCGGCGCCCATACGGTCGCCTATGCGGCGATCGGCGGCGAGGGCGAAAACTTCTGCGCCATGTTGCCGGGAACGGCCGCGATCCGGCCGGAAGAGACGATCCAGACCGGTATCAAGGTTGCGGATTGCCACCTGTTCGACGAGGCGGGCCTTGCGCTCGAACGTCGCGTCGAACTGACCGACATCGACATGGGCGTGCTCGATCCGGCGGCTGCCTGATCGTTCAGAACTAAGGAAAAAGACCGCTGTCTAGCGAAAGACGGCGGTCTTTTTTGTCTGCGTACTAAGCCCGTCGTACCGGTGTCGGCGAGACGCGATGGCCGCACTCTAGGCGCGGTTCGGGCCGCGCCCTTCTGCGTGCGGATCGGCGACCTTCGGCCAGATGTTCTTCGGTGCCCGCTTGTAGTCGGTCTTCGCAGGGTTGTTCGGATAGGGAGTGCCGGCCGAACAATAGAGGATTTCGGACGCGATCTTCGAGAACGAGGCATAGAAGTGATTGGTCGACTTGATGACCAGGACCTTCTTCGCCGTTGGGTCGATGCCCATCACCGAGAACAGGCTCGGATCGAAGCTCTGCGCTCGCGTCGAATTGAGGATGATGTCGATGCCGTTGAAGACGATGTGGGCGGCATCGCCGAACGGGGCAAAACTCTCCCCGAACCGCATCTCGGCGTCGCGCACCAGCTTGACCACCCTGACGGTGCCATCGACCGGATGACCGGTTCCGGGAGCCGACTTGGCGCCGAAGCGCAGCGGGATCTCGGCGCCTTCGCCGGCCGCCATGCAGATCTGCACCGCCATCGGGTCCCAGATCGTCCCGACCGCAACGTCGGTTGCGCCGCGCGCCAGGAGCTCTTCGAGCAGCACCGTTGCGTCGCCGGCGGTGCCTCCGCCTGGATTGTCCCAGACATCGGCAATCACGACAGGACCCTTCGATGCGGCGAGTGCCTCGGAAACGGCCTGCTTCTCGTCGATCTGCGGCATGATAAAGGTTCCGCGGTGGGAGAAGAGTTCGAGACCCAGTTCCCGCGCGAGGCTCGCGCCCTTCTCCGGTTTGCCGTTGGTGACGGCAAGCAGCTTCGTTCCCATTTCCGATACGTCGCCGGCCATGAAGCCGTGGATCACGGAGAGCGAGAGCACGTCCGCATCTTCTTTCTCGATGCGCATGAGCTTGTCGACGAAGGAGCGCATCGGATCGCGCGAGGTCGGGTAAACGTCGATCATCCGACAGTCGAAGATCGACATGACAGGCGTGACGCGCCCTTCGAGCGTATCGACGACGATACGCCAGAGATCTTCGGCACGGTCGACGAAGTCGGTGTGCGGAAACTCCTTGAAGTAGACGAAGAAGTTCGACGCGGCAGCGCGCTTGGCCGTCAGGTGGCTATGGGGGTCGAGTTCGGCGCAGACGAGGATGTCGGGGCCAACGATCTCCCGGACGCGCGTCAGCAGGTCACCCTCCGGATCTTCGTAGCCGTCCGCGACCATGGCGCCGTGCAGGCCGAGCACTACAGCGTCGACGGGCATGGCAGCGCGTAGCTGGTCGAGGATTTCGTCGCGCAGGCCTTCATAGGTCTCCCGGTTGACGAGGCCAGCCGGGTCCGCCCAGGTCGCGGTGCCCTCGATCAGTTGCCAACCGTTCTTTGCGGCGACGCGGCGGCCGACGGTAATCGGCGCGGTGCAAAGCGTCGGTGTTTCCGGGTGTTCTCCCGGCGGCGCGTAGAGCGACGCTTCGAAGGCCCGGCGGTCGATGCAGATCGGGGAGAAGGTGTTGGTTTCGGTCGCAAGCGCCGCTGTGAAGATCCGCAATGCCTTTGCCTTTTCTATCGCGTCTTTCAGGCCGGGCCCATCGGGTTCGGCAAGTAGCCGGTAAAGCCGGCAATCTTCCAGCGTCCCTCGTGCAGGCGGCAATAGTAGACGGTCTGCCATTTCAGGATGTCGACGCTGCCGTCCGACTTCTTGAGGCTGCCATCGAATTTCTTGCGCGCCAGCGCCTGGTCGCCGTTGATCTCGATGTCTTCGAGAGTCGTCGTCGTGAAGATCGCATTGCGCGGATCTTCGGCGAAGCTCTGCGTCGCAAAGTCGTTAGCTTGGCGCAGCCACTCCTCGCGATAGGCCGCAAGCGACGGGAAGGTCAGCCGCCAATTGTCCGGATTGGTTTCGCGGCGGCCGTCGATGCCGATGAAGCCGTCCTCGACGAAATCACCTGCGACCATCGACCAGTCTGCGGCCAGGAAGGCGGTAATATCGCGAGAGACGAGCATCTCCCAGATCGAGTGGCGTGCCGTGTCGGAGGAGGGGAATGGATTGAGGAAAGGATCCCGCATATTCGCGCCCTGGATTGAAATTCTTTTCATGAATGGTGTTTTTCGCTAGCCAAATTCAGCTTTCTATGGTCACTTGTCAACGATCAAAGAAAATAATTTGCAAGAAGGCTCATGATGACGATCAAGCGCTATGGTGCGGAACAGGTCGGCGCGGGCGGCAAACCCTTGCCTTTCGCCCGTGCGGTGGAAGCGGACGGCTGGCTTTATGTTTCCGGCCAGGTTGCCATGGAAAATGGCGAGATCATCGAGGGTGGGATTATCCCGCAAACCCACAAGACAATCGCCAACGTGCTGGCCATCCTGACCGAAGCCGGCTACGGTCCGCAGCATGTGGTTCGTTGTGGTGTCTGGCTCGACGATCCGCGTGATTTCTGGACATTCAACAAGATCTACCAAGAGTATTTCGGTGCTCATCCGCCGGCGCGGGCCTGCGTCCAGTCGTCGATGATGGTCGATTGCAAGGTCGAGATCGACTGCGTCGCCTATAAGCCGAAGGAAGGCTGATCAATAAGCAAGGCGCAAGCGGGCGATGGACATCTTCGCGACACTACAGGAAGAAAAAGGGCGGCTCTCCCAATCGGAAAACCGCATTGCCGACATTCTCCTGAATGATTTCGAGTTTGCGGTGAACGCCTCCATCATCGAATTGGCGAGCAAGGCGGACGTGTCGCCGCCCACCGTCACCCGCTTCTGTCGCCGGCTCGGCTGCGACAGCTTCTCCGATTTCAAGGTGCAACTTGCCCGCACCGCCTATATCGGCATGCGCTATCTGAAACCGGAGCCGAAGAGCCGCGAGACCGGCGATGTCGCGCAGGACATCATCACCAAGTCGCAGAACGCGCTGTTCCTTCTGCATCGCTCGCTTGACCTGGCGGCGATCGAGCAGGCCGTAGAGCTCATTGCCGCAGCGGAAATGATCTACGCCTTTGGTTCCGGTGGTAATTCCTCGATGATTGCCGGCGAGTTGCAGAACCGGCTGTTCCGCTATGGTCTTCGCATCACCTCCAGCTCCGATCACAGCATGCAGCTGATGATGACGGCGGCGGCGCGGCCGACCGACGTGCTCATTGGCTCGTCCTTCTCCGGCCGCAACGCCGAGCTCGTGCGCGCTTTTACGCTCGCCCGCGAACTGAAGGTGCCGACCATCGCGCTGACACAGAGCGGTAGTCCGGTGGCGGCCGCCGCCAGCATCACCGTGCCGGTCGATCTGCCCGAGGGCAACAACATCTACCGGCCCACTTCCACCCGCATCGCCTATCTGGCGCTGCTCGATATCCTCTCCAGCCTCGTCGCCTACCGGGTGCAGCCCCAGGCGACGACCACACTTCGGCGCATCAAGCAGCAGCTGGTCACGCACCGCGACGGTGACGATCGCCAGCTTCTCGGAGACTGACGTGCCGCGAAAGGTCAGCGCATGACGCAATCCCTCGCGATCGTAACCGGTGCAGCCGGCGATATCGGCCGCGCTATCGCGCGCAAGCTTTCCGACGATCACGATGTGATCCTGCTCGTCGACATCGACGCGGACGCCGCTGAACGGGCGGCGCGCACGCTCGGCGATGACAACCGCTTCGTGGCCGTTGCCTGCGACGTAACCGATACGACAAGCGTTGCGGCGATGGCCGCGACGGCAAAGGAAAGGGGAGCGGTGCGCACGCTCGTCAACAATGCCGGCGCGGCCCGTGCCGTCAGCCTGCACGATACGACACCGGAGATCTGGCGCATGGACAATGCGCTGAATCTGGAAGCGGCCTTCCTGTGCTTCCGCGCCGTCGAGGATATGCTGAAAGAGACCCGCGGATCGGTGATCAATATTGCCTCGGTCAACGGCATGAACGTCTTCGGCCACCCGGCCTATAGCGCCGCAAAAGCGGGCCTCCTGCATCTGACGCGGCTGATCGCAGTGGAATACGGCAAGTTCGGCATTCGCTCGAATGCCGTCGCACCCGGTACTGTGCGCACCCAGGCCTGGGAAGCGAGGGCGGCGTCAAATCCGGATGTCTTCGAGGAGGCACGTCGCTGGTATCCGCTGCAGCGGATCGTCAACCCTGATGATGTCGCCAATGCGGTGCATTTCCTGGCGGGACCGCTCGCTGCGGCCATTTCGGGCGTCTGCCTGCCTGTCGATTGCGGGCTCACTGCCGGCCAGGCGGAACTGGCCCGCACGTTTTCACAATCAAGCCACTACTGACACTGCATTTGGAGGAAGAGCATGCAGCCGGTTTCCTATCGTCTCGAGGCGTCTTGGCAGCCGGATGGCGGGCCCTTTGGTCGGTTCACCTTCACGCTGTTCAATTTCTCCGCCGCACCGCTTTCCGGTTTCAGGGTCGTCTATACGTCGCTGACGCGGGTCATTGATCCCAAGGCCTGCGAGAATGCGGTGTTCCTGCGTCGCAACGCCAATTTTCATGAGTTTGCGCCGCCCGAGGGGCTGGCGATCGAGAGCGGCGGAAGCTGGACCTTCACCGTCAGCGGCCTGCATCGCAATGCACGCCATTGCACCGACGGAGCCAAGTCCGCCTATCTGACGCTTGCCGATGGCCGCCACGTCCCGGTCGCCGTCTCGGATTTGCTTCTTGAGAACGCCGTCAGCGAGCCGCCGCCGGTGCGGCTGCCGGAAGGTGAACTCGACCAGCCCTATGCGCTGCAGCCTTGGCCGGCGATGCTCGAGCTTCGGGCTGGAACTGGTTTCCCGGTCGTTCTCTATCCGGCCGCTGGGGCCGGGCAAGACGAGATTGCGGCGGTTGCTACCGTGCTGTCGATGTTCCATCGATTGTTCCCTGCGGCGCATGCGCCCTTCAGCCTTGCGACGTCGAAGCAGGGGCGGCCGGTCGTCTTCACGGCGGATGCCGGGTTGGCGGCAGAAGCCTATCGCCTTGAATTCTCCGAAGCTGAAGTTCGCCTGGGCTACGGCGGCAGCGCCGGCCGGCAATATGGCTTGACCAGCCTTGCCCAGCTTCTGGACGGAGCGCGCAATCATCCCGGTAAATTTCGCTTCCCGACGAGCGGTACAATCTCGGACAAGCCTCGCTACGGCTGGCGCGGCTGCCATCTCGATGTATCCCGCCAGTTTTATCCGGCCACCAATGTGGCGCGGCTGATCGATATCCTCGCCTGGTTCAAGCTCAACATCTTCCACTGGCACCTGACGGACGACGAGGCATGGCGCCTGGAGATCAAGGCGTTTCCGGAGCTGACGACGCTTGGTGTGCTGCGCGGCCCAGATGAGGCGCTGCTGCCGCAGCTCGGCAATGGTGCAGAACCCGTCGGCGGCTTCTACAGCCAGGCTGACGTAAAGGCGATCGTCGCGCAGGCAAGCGCACTTCACATCGATGTCGTGCCGGAGATCGACATTCCCGGACACAGTGCGGCGACGCTCGTCGCTCTGCCGGATCTCTCCGATGGCCAGGAGGCGCCCGAGAGTTACCACTCGGTGCAAGGTTATCCGAACAATGCGCTCAACCCGGCCGTCGCCTTCACCTATGAGTTCCTCGAGAAAGTCTTCGATGAGATGGTCGAGCTCTTCCCGAGCAAGTACCTCCATATCGGCGGCGACGAAGTGGCGAACGGCTCGTGGCTCGCTTCTCCGCTTGCCAAGACGCTGATGGAGCAGGAGGGCATTTCCGGCACCTTCGCGCTGCAGTCCTATTTCCTGAAGCGGGTGAAACAGATGCTGACGGCGCGTGGCCGCAAGCTCGCCGGCTGGAACGAGGTGGCGCATGGCGGCGGTGTCTCGACCGAAGATACGCTGCTGATGGCCTGGGAGCGGCCGGAGGTCGGCATCGAACTGGCACGCGAAGGTTATGACGTGGTGATGACTCCCGGACAGGCCTATTATCTCGACATGGCGCAGGCCGATGCGTGGCAGGAACCGGGCGCCAGCTGGGCCGGGACCGCGACGCCGGCGCATACCTATGGCTATGAGGCTGAGGGTGAGTTCCCCGAGGATCTGAAGCCGCGCCTCAAGGGCGTCCAGGCCTGCATCTGGTCTGAGCATTACCTCTCCCGCAGCTATTTCAACCGCCTTGTCTTCCCGCGGCTTCCGGCGATTGCCGAGGCGGCCTGGACACCTAAGGCGGCGAAGGACTGGCTGCGCTTCGCGGCCATCGCTCCGCTCAGCCCCAATCTCTAAGAGGAAAGCCCATGCGCATCGCCGTTGGTGGCATCCACACTGAATGCAGCACCTATTCGCCCGTCCTGATGACGGAAGAGGACTTTCGCGTGCTACGCGGGCAGGCGTTGCTGGAGGCCGAATACTTCAGCTTCATGAAAGCCGAGGACGTCGAGCATCTGCCGCTACTGCACGTACGCGCCGTACCCGGCGGTCCCGTATCGCGAGGGGTCTACGACGCATTCAAGGCAGAGTTTCTCGAGGGACTCCGTGCGGCCGTGCCGATCGACGGGCTCTATCTCGCCATGCATGGTGCGATCAAGGTCGATGGCATGGACGACGCAGAGGGCGACTGGATTTCGGCCGCCCGCGGCGTTGTCGGTTTCGATTGCCCGATTGCCGCAAGCTACGACCTGCACGGCAATGTCAGCCGGAGGATCATCGATCAGCTCGACATCTTTGCAGCCTATCGCACCGCGCCGCATATCGACACGCCGGAAACCATGACCCGCGCCTGGTCGATGCTCGTCTCGGCGCTCAGAGACGGAACGCGTCCGGGTATTGCATGGGCGCCGGTTCCGGTGCTTCTGCCCGGCGAATGCACCTCGACCGAAGACGAGCCGGCGAAATCGCTCTACGCTCAACTGCCGGAGATCGATAAGCGGCCGGGCATTCTCGACGCTAACCTGATGGTCGGCTACGTCTGGGCCGACGAGCCTCGGGCGACCGCCTGCGCCGTCGTGACCGCCACCGATAAGGCCGCAGCCAAGCGGGCGGCCGAAGAGATTGCCGCGGGCTACTGGGCTGAGCGCAGCAACTTCCGCTTTGGCCCGGTGACCGGACCGCTCAACGAGATGCTGGATATCGCCGAACGGGCGACGACGACGCCGATCATCCTCGCGGACTCCGGCGACAATCCGACCGGTGGCGGTGTCGGTGACCGAGCCGATGTGCTGAAGGCACTGCTGGCACGCGGCTGGCGCGGTGCCCTGATCGCCGGCATAACCGATCGCCCCGCGGTGGAAGCCTGCTTTGCTGCCGGTGCAGGCGAAACGCTGATGCTCAAGATCGGCGGTAGCCTCGACCCGGCAAGCCCCTGCGCCGAAATGTTGGTGGAGGTCGTCAGGCTCGATGATCCTGGGGCGGAGAGGGAGCGGCAGGCGGTGGTGCGCGTCGGCGCCATCGATATCGTCATTGCCGCGCGCCGCAGGCCCTATCACGATATCGAGGATTTCCGTCGGCTCGGTCTCGATCCCCAGGCCGTGCGGCTGCTCGTCGTCAAGTCGGGTTATCTGTCGCCCGAACTCGCGCCGATCGCCAATCCCAATCTGATGGCTTTGACCGAAGGCGTCGTCAATCAGGGCATCGCCGGCCTTGCGAGCTTGCGCCGTCAGCGGCCTGCTTATCCGTTCGACCAGGACTTTGTCTTCGAGCCTGTCGCCCGCTTCTCGTCCCGTTGGTCGAGCGGTGGCTGAGGCTTTACTATCTGTATTTTTCCTACCCGAATTTTCGGGTAGGCCCTCCTCTGCGGCGCCGCACGTCGTTCAAGACGCGTCAGGTCGCTGTAACGCTCTAAGTTACTGCATGTTTGTCCTTAACTCGGTCCCGATTTAAGGAACCATACAGTGCCCTTCACCCGCTTCGCGGATACGTTCTAGCATGACTTCCACCATACTTAGCGCCACGCGCAACCCGGCCATGCGGATCAGCATGCTGGCGATCTTCCTCTTCGGCTTTGCAGGCGCTGCCACCTCGCCCTATCAGTCGGTTGTCGGCATCAACGAACTGGGCTTGAGCGACGCCGTCTATTCGCTGCTGATCCTTCTTGCCTCGACCGTGAACGTCATCGTCAGCGTCTCGATCGGCATCCTGGCGGACCGCGTCGGCAACTATCGCGTGCTGATGTCGACGGCGATCCTCTTCGGCGTCGTCGGCTACGGCATCGTTTATGTGCTGCCATACCAGACGAGTTTCGTCGTCAGCGTGCTTTTGCTGCTGCCGATCTACGGCGCGCTTTACACCCTGCTTTTTGCCAATGTGCGCAGCATCGCGCGCCGCATGAGCGGCCACGATGCGGCGTCGCTGACGACGGGCGCTCGTGCGGCCATATCGGTGTCTTGGGTCCTGGTGCCGGGCTTGGTCGGCTTCGCGCTGGCGGGCGGCGAAAGCATGCTGCCGGCCTATCTGCTCGCCAGCCTCGGCTGCGCGGCCAATCTGCTGATCGTCTATTTTCGATTGCCCAACGAAGGCGGGGCTGACGCTTCGCTCGGCAAGCGGCTGTCCTACTGGACCTCGTTCCGGGAGATCCTGACGCCGCGCATCTTCCTGCGGGTGATTGCGGTTGCGACGATCACGTCGACCCTGCACGTCAATGCCGCCGTGCTGCCGCTGATCATGACCGACGAGATCGGCGGTAGCGTCACCGATATCGGCATCATCGTCGGCATCGTCGCCTTCCTGGAAGTCGTCTTCATTTTCGTCTGGGCGCGCATCCAGTTGAGCCTGGTGCCGTTCAAGGCGCTGGCGTTGGGGACGGCTATCTACATCGGCTACATGGTGCTGCTCGGCTTTTCCAATGCCACCTGGCAGATCTACGCGCTCACGCTCATCAGCGCCTTTGGCGCAGCCGCGCTGATCACCATCCCGATCAGCTACCTTCAGGACCTGATTGCCGACCGGCCGGGATTGGGCAGCTCGCTGCTTGCCGTGAACCTTTTCCTGAGCGGCGGGCTTTGCGCCGGGCTTTTTGCGCTCGGCACTCGGATCAGCAACTATTCCGGAACGGCGCTGCTCGGTGGTGTTGCAGGATTTGCCGGGTTGTTGCTGCTGCTGGTGCTCGATGGCGATAGAAAAGGAAAGAGGACGGTCAGCCGCGAACCGGGTTAGTCCCAGGGCTCATCGACAAATTTGCAGGTCAATGTGGTTTGGTTGTCCTGGAGACATCTCTTCTTTTGATCGACAAGGATCATAATTCTCGCGAAGAAGCGCGAGAAGTCGGCCTTGCTGGAGTTAAAGGTGGCTATCCCCAGCGCATGCGCCTGGGCCTGAGCCACGCAGGTCGCCAATTCCTGATCGGGGACATCATTGTTTGCAACGACGACGGCTCGGTCAAACCGCCCTTCCGCAGAATAGTTCACGGCAGAGGCGCAGTTTCCTGGGCCGCTTCCTGCCGTGTCGTTGAGCAATTTGCTGTAGTAGGGGTCGAAGCCGAAATCTTCAATTTTGCGAACGTCGACCCGGCCATTCTGGACGACATCTTTTCTGAATATCACGCCGATGGTGTTTCTTCCGAGGCCTGGTTGGGCTCGCACCTCAATTCCGGCAGTGATGGCGAGCATCTGAATTGTTGAGAAGACCACGTCCCTCTTCTTGGTCTCCCCTTGGCTCATTCCGACGCCGATATACTCCGGGAAGGCGGTAAAATGCCGCTCTCCGTTGCGAACAGGGCCGAAGAAACTCACGTTCTGGGCGACCGAAGACGAAGCAATAAAGACGCTCGTAAGAAGCCCCACGGCAAACATAGGATGTCTAATGGTTCTTCTCTTGTTTCTGCCCTTACACATGAAGCCTTCTCATAAACAATCAGCGCTCGCTTGAGCGAAAAGAGATCTTCTGCAACGCATCGTCAGAAATGCGATGGCATCATTATTTTTCTAGCATTGCGATCAACAGTTGCAAGGCGCCGAAGCAAGGAAGACGCAGTCCCGGTACTTGTCTCATCAAAAAGTGATAGGGGCGCCTTTCGGCGCCCCTATCAGCATTTCCGTTGAGTATGTCAGTCGAAAGCGTATCAGTTGCCGAGGATACCCGGCAGGCGCAGGCCCTTGTCCTTGGCGCAATCAAGAGCGATGTCGTAGCCCGCATCGGCGTGGCGCATGACGCCGGTCGCCGGGTCGTTCCAGAGCACGCGCTCCAGTCGCTTGGCTGCATCATCCGTGCCATCGGCGCAAATGACGACGCCCGAGTGCTGCGAGAAGCCCATGCCGACGCCGCCGCCGTGGTGCAGCGACACCCAGGTCGCACCCGAGGCGGTGTTGAGTAGCGCGTTGAGCAGCGGCCAGTCGGAAACGGCGTCCGAGCCATCCTTCATCGCTTCGGTTTCGCGGTTCGGCGAGGCGACCGAGCCCGAGTCGAGGTGATCGCGGCCGATGACGACAGGCGCCTTCAGCTCACCGTTCCTGACCATCTCGTTGAAGGCGAGGCCGAGGCGATGGCGGTCGCCGAGGCCGACCCAGCAAATGCGTGCCGGCAGGCCCTGGAACGAGATGCGCTCGCGCGCCATGTCCAGCCAGTTGTGCAGGTGCTTGTTGTCGGGCAGCAGTTCCTTGACCTTGGCGTCGGTCTTGTAGATGTCTTCCGGATCGCCGGAGAGAGCCGCCCAGCGGAACGGTCCGATGCCGCGGCAAAATAGCGGGCGGATATAGGCCGGAACGAAGCCCGGGAAGGCGAAAGCGTTTTCGAGGCCCTCTTCCTTGGCGACCTGGCGGATGTTGTTGCCGTAGTCGAAGGTCGGGATGCCCATGTCCTGAAAGGCGATCATCGCTTCGACATGCTCGCGCATCGAGGCGCGAGCGGCCTTTTCGACAACCTTCGGGTCGCTCTCGCGCTTGGCCTTCCACTCGGCCATGGTCCAGCCCTTCGGCAGGTAGCCGTTGACCGGGTCGTGTGCCGAGGTCTGGTCGGTGACCATGTCGGGGCGGATGCCGCGGCGAACCATTTCCGGCAGGATTTCAGCGGTGTTGCCGAGCAGGCCGACGGACTTCGCCTCACCGTTCTTCGTCCAGCGGGCGATGATCTCCATCGCCTCGTCCAGCGTTTCGGCCTTTTCGTCGAGATAGCGGGTGCGCAGGCGGAAATCGATCGAATCCGGGTTGCATTCGACGGCAAGGCACGAGGCGCCGGCCATGACCGCTGCGAGCGGCTGGGCACCGCCCATGCCACCGAGGCCGCCGGTCAGCACCCATTTGCCCTTGAGGTTGCCGCCATAGTGCTGGCGGCCGGCCTCGACGAAGGTTTCGTAGGTGCCCTGAACAATGCCTTGAGTGCCGATGTAGATCCACGAGCCGGCGGTCATCTGGCCGTACATGGCGAGACCCTTCTTATCCAGCTCGTTGAAATGATCCCAGGTCGCCCAATGCGGCACGAGGTTGGAGTTGGCGATGAGAACGCGCGGCGCATCCTTATGGGTGCGGAAGACGCCGACCGGCTTGCCGGACTGCACCATCAGCGTTTCGTCTTCGTTCAGGTCCTTGAGCGTCTCGACGATCTTGTCGAAATCGGCCCAGGTGCGCGCCGCGCGGCCGATGCCGCCATAGACGACCAGTTCGTGCGGGTTTTCCGCCACGTTCGGATCGAGGTTGTTCATCAGCATGCGCAGCGGCGCTTCGGTCATCCAGCTCTTGGCGTTGAGCGTCGTGCCCTGGGGGGCGCGCACGTCGCGAATGTTGTGGCGCGGATTGTTCATGGTCATGCCTCGCTCCCTGTCTGTCTCTTGAGGTCAAATGCGATGGTTTCGATGCGGTTCAAAATGGCTTTCAGCGGCACGCGCAGCAGTGAGGTACGGGCGGCGTCGAGCGCGAAGGGTGGTTCTTCCGCTGCCAGATGGGTCGATTGCGCGAGTTCCATCTGGATCGCGTGCACGCCAGTCTCGGGGCGCCCATAGTGGCGGGTCGTCCATCCACCCTTGAAGCGACCATTGAGAATGCTGCTGTAACCTTTTGCTGCAGCAGCGATTTCTCCCGTTTCTTTCTCGATTTCCGGCGCGCAGGTCTTGCCCATGTCGGTGCCGATGTTCAGATCCGGCAGCTTTCCTTCGAAGAGGAACGGGATGTGCGAGCGGATCGAATGGCAGTCATAGAGCACGACGACGCCATGGATCGCCTTGACGCGCTCGATCTCGGCGGCAAGCGCCGCATGATAGGGCGCGTGGAACGTCCGAAGGCGTTCGGCGATATCGGCTTCGGTTGGTGCCTCTCCATCCTTCCAGATCGGCTTACCGTCGAAATCCGTTTCCGGGATCAGGCCGGTCGTGTTCTGGCCGGGGTAGAGGCTGACGCCCGCGGGATCGCGGTTGGCGTCGATCACGTAGCGGTGGAAGGTGGCGCGAACGACGGTCACCTCCGGCAGCAGGCCGTCATAGAGCTGGTGGATATGCCAATCGGTATCGGCCAATATCCGGCCGTTGTCGTTGAGCCGATCCCAGATCGCAGCCGGCACGTCAGTGCCGGTATGCGGAAATCCGAGAATGACCGGGGAGTTCCCCCTTTTGACTTCGAAGACCGCCATCTCAGCTCTCCAGGCCAGGCAGGATGCCGGCGGAGATCGCGGCGTTCAGGCGGCCGGAGGCGACGAGATCGCCGGCAGCCTTGAGGTCGTTGGCCATGTAGCGATCTTCCTCGATCGTCAGAGAGACGGCGCGAAGTGCCGCGGCTGCCTTCTGCAACTCGGGGCTCGTCTTGAGCGGCGCGCGGAACTCGACGCCCTGGACTGCGGTCAGGGCTTCGATGCCGACGATCGAGAACAGGTTTTCGGTCATCTGCAGCAGGCGGCGGGCGCCGTGGCAGGCCATCGAGACGTGGTCTTCCTGGTTGGCCGAAGTCGGTGTCGAGTCGACCGAGGCCGGGTGCGAGAGCTGCTTGTTCTCCGACATCAGCGCAGCGGAGGTGACTTCGGCGATCATCAAGCCAGAGTTGAGGCCCGGCTTTTTCGCGAGGAAGGCCGGCAGGCCGTAGGAGAGTGCCGGATCGACGAGCAGCGCGATGCGGCGCTGCGAGATGGCGCCGATCTCGCAGACGGCAAGCGCGATCTGGTCGGCGGCGAAAGCAACCGGCTCGGCGTGGAAGTTGCCGCCAGAGACGACGGAATTGTCCGAAAGGACCAGCGGGTTGTCGGTGACGGCGTTGGCTTCGGTCTCGAGCACGCGCGCGACCGAGCGCAGGAGATCGAGGCAGGCGCCATCGACCTGCGGCTGGCAGCGGATGCAATATGGATCCTGCACCCGCTCGTCGCCTTCGATGTGGCTTTCGCGGATCGCGGAGCCGGCAAGCAAAGTGCGCAATGTGGCGGCCGTATCGATCTGGCCGCGATGACCACGCAGCGTGTGGATATCGGGGTGGAAGGGGGCGGACGAACCCATGGCCGCATCGGTCGACATGGCGCCGGTGATCAGTGCTGCCTGCGCGGCGCGGTGGGCGCGGAAGAGACCGGCAAGCGCCAGCGCCGTCGAGGTCTGGGTGCCGTTGATCAGCGCCAAGCCTTCCTTGGCGGCCAGCACGACGGGCGTCAGGCCAGCGGCGGAAAGCGCCTCGGCGCCGGACATGCGGCGCCCTTCGAAGAACGCTTCGCCATGGCCCATCATCACGGCTGCCATATGGGCGAGCGGCGCGAGGTCGCCGGAAGCACCAACCGAGCCCTTCTCGGGAATGACCGGGACTACGCCCTTTTCGAGCATGGCTTCGATCAGACGCACGAGTTCGAGACGGACGCCGGAGGCGCCGCGACCGAGCGAAACGAGCTTCAGCGACAGGATCAGACGCACGACGTTTTCGGCAAGCGGCTCGCCGACGCCGCAGCAATGCGACAGGATCAGATTGCGCTGCAGCGTCGCGACGTCGGCGCTGTCGATCTTGATCGAGGCGAGTTTGCCGAAGCCGGTGTTGATGCCGTAGACCGGGGCATTGCCGGCGACAATTTCGGCGATGCGCGCTGCGGCCTTGTTGATGCCAGCGTCAAAGGACGGGTCAAGACGAGCCGGCTCTCCGGTCCAGTAGATGGTTTCGAGGTCGCGAAGGGGCACGGAGCCCGGATGTAGAATGATGGTCATTGACCGATCCTTTGCCCTCTGAAGATGCGTTCATGAAGTGGGTTGAAGCCGATGCGGTAGACGAGCTCGGCGGGATCCTCGATGTTCCAGAGCGCGAGATCGGCCGACTTGCCGACCTCGATGGTTCCGGTGTCCGCGAGCAGGCCGAGGGCGCGCGCGGCTTCGCGCGTTGTGCCGGCCAGGCATTCGGCCACCGTCAGCCGGAAGAACGTCGCCGACATGTTCATGGTGAGAAGCAGCGAGGTCAGCGGCGAAGTGCCGGGGTTGCAATCGGTGGCGATCGCGATCCGGGCGCCGGCGTCGCGCAGCGCCTGAACCGGCGGCAGGCGCTCTTCGCGGAGTGCATAGAACGCACCGGGGAGCAGGACGGCAACCGTGCCTGATTTGGCAAGGGCTGCGGCGCCTTCGGCGTCGAGATATTCGAGATGGTCGGCCGAGAGCGCACCATAGGATGCCGCGAGCTTCGCGCCGCCGAGATTGGAAAGCTGTTCTGCATGCAGCTTGACCGGCAGGTCGAGTGCCTTGGCGCGGTCGAAGACACGGGCGATCTCGGCGGTCGAGAAGGCAATGCCTTCGCAGAAGCCGTCGACCGCATCGACCAGCCCTTCGGCATGGGCAGCATCGAGGCCGGGCAGCACGACATCGGTGATGTAGTCGCCGTTGCGGCCCTTGTAGTCCGCCGGCGTCGCATGCGCGGCGAGGTAGCTGGTGACGACGCGGACCGGGCGGAGCGTTTCCAGCTTGCGGGCGGCGCGCAGCATGTTGAGCTCAGCTGTCACATTGAGCCCGTAACCGGACTTGATTTCGACCGTCGAAACACCTTCGGAAAGAAGCGTGTCGAGGCGCGGCAGAGCGCTTTCTACGAGTTGGTCGACACTCAGCGCATTGGTCGCCTTCACCGAGGAAACGATGCCACCGCCGGCCCGTGCGATCTCTTCGTAAGTAGCACCTTCGAGCCGCATCTGGAACTCGCGGGCGCGGTTGCCGCCGTGCACGAGATGCGTATGGCAATCGATCAGAGCCGGCGTCATCACGCGGCCTTCGCAGTCAACCGTTTCGAGGCGGCCTGAGAGGTTGGCCGGCAGATTGCGATCGGGACCCGCAAAGGCGATCCGCCCATCGACGACAGCAATGGCCGCATTCTCGACAAGCCCAAGTCCTTCGGCGCCTTCGCTCAGCGTCACGAGGCGCGTGTTGCGCCAAACGCCGGATGCCTGCTTGCGGGTCGGGATATCGTTCATGAGGTCGCCTCCACTGGATATAATGTATATACATATTAATTCGCTCCACAAGAGGAAAATCGTGTGGCGGGAGGAAAAGGACAGGGCGGAAAGGCGAAGAAAAGAGGCGCAGCGCTGTTCAAAAACATGAGCAAGCGGCTTCAACAGATTGATTCTGTGAGCAACTTCTGTGCGATGTGCTTCCGAAGCGCGCGAACGCAAAAAAGCCCCGAAACCGGAATTTCGGGGCTCGTGTCAATCGATCGTCAGGAAAGATATCCGGCCGAAAGCCCTGCCATGTCGATTCGAGAGGCGAGGCCGACGGTACCGCTCGCCCCCGTCAGGCGGCGTGGTCCGCCTTGATGCGCAATCGTTCCACCAGGTCGACGAAGCGGGTGCCGGCGATGTCGAGCCTGCCGCTATTGTCGATGACGCTCACGCCGGGGCCCGACGTGACATCGGGGGCCCGGCGGCTCAGCCGTCGCAGGACTTCTTCCTCGCTCTCGCGGCCGCGTTCTGCAAGCCGCTTGGCCAGAACCGGTGCCTCGGCGGTGATGACGACGACGGCAATGTCGCCAAACGCTTCCCGGAACGCCGGCAGGGCGCCGCGGCTGCCGTTGACGATCGCGGTCATGCCGTTCCGCACATTCTGTAGCACCACGGAGGGGATGCCGTATTTGAGGCCATGCGCGTCCCAGAAGACGGCGAAGGCGCCGTCCTTCTGCATGTCGACGAATTCGTCTTCGGAGACGCTTTCATGCACCTCGCCGCCGGCATCCGACGGACGGGTGATGACACGCCGGACGAAATGCACGTCGTGACAGTCGGCAAAATGCCGGGCGGCAAAGCCCATGACGCTGTCCTTGCCGGCACCGCTCGGTCCGACGACGACGACGAGTGCGCCTGCACCCTGTTCGCTCGCGCTCATGCGACACGCCGTCCTTCGCGCCAGACGGAGCGCACGACCGGAATGCCTTGCCTGCGGTGGACGCGGGCGATGTCGGCGCGCAGACCGACTGCGACGCGACCGCGGTCGTCAAGGCCGACGGTGCGCGCTGGCGTCGAGGTCACCATCGCGATCGCCTTCGGCAGGTCAATGGCTTCGACTTCGTCGGAAAGAACGAAGGGCGCGTGGATCAGGCTGAAGGGCACATAGTCCGACGACAGCACGTCGAGCACGCCACGTTCCGCCAGGTCGCGGGCGGCGATGTTGCCGGAGTGCGACTTGCCGCGAACGATGTTCGGCGCGCCCATGAGCACGCTCAGGCCCGCGCGGTGCGACGCTTCGGCGGCTTCGAAGCTTGTCGGGAATTCGGCAAGCTTGATGCCGAAGCCGACCGATTCTTCGACGTGGTCGACCGTCGCGTCGTCATGGCTGGCAATCGTGATGCCGCGGGCAGCGCAGGCCTCAGCCAGCGCAGTGCGGTGCGGGCCGGCATATTTCGCCGAAAGCGCCTGCTGACGTTCGACGAAGCGGGCGAATTCCGCGTCGGAAAGACCGCGCTTGGATTTGTAGTAGAGCGTGTACTGATCCATCGTCTGGAACTGACGCTGGCCGGGCGCGTGGTCCATCAGCGAGACGAGCTTGACCTGTGGGTCGTTCCGGAAGTCCTCGTAGTGATCGAGCACGTCGGAGGTCGAGACTTCGCAGCGCAGGTGGATCAAGTGGTCGGCGCGCAGCCGACCTTCTTCCTTGGCCTGCGCCAGCGCGTCGGCCATGCTGCGCATCTCGCCCTTCTGGAAGCCGCCATCTTCGTCGGAGCCGAGCCGAAGGCAGTCGAAGACAGTGGTGATGCCCGAGGTGACGACCTGCGCGTCATGCGCCTGGATCGCTGCGATCTTCAGCCAGCGCACGCCGGGGCGCGGCGAATAGTGGGCCTCGAGGTGATCGGTGTGCAGTTCAATGAGGCCGGGAATGAGGTAGTCGCCTTCGAAGTCCTCGCCGCTGGCGACCGTCCCCGCGGAGATATCGGCAATCTTGCCGTCGCGGATCAGCACCGAGCCGCCGAGGATACTGTCCTCGAGGACGATGCGGGCGTTGGTCAAAACCTGTTCTTTGCTCATCTCATGCAATCTTTCGTTGGGTGTCGCTGCCGAGCGGCAGCAGGGAGCGGACAGTAAAGGGGGCGCCGCGCTCCGGTTCGACGAAGAGCGCGACTGACGTCACGTGAAGCGGTTTGCCGATATGATCGGCAAAGGCGGATTCGAGCGCCGATCGCATGACGCCGCTGGTCTCGGCGGACACCGGACCGGTCAAAGTCAGATGGAACTGAAATTCTTCGAATACATAGGGATAGCCCCATTCCCTCAGGTAGCGCCTCTGGCGTTCCGGGAGGCTCTCCGGCTTGCGCCGAGCGAAGTCCGCCTCCGACAGCGGCGCGCGGAACGGGTCGAAGCGGTGAACGGCATCTTCGGCCAGATCCTGCAGTTCGGCCGAGGGAGCGGACGGCACCAGCGCGAAGAACGGACCGAGCTGGTGCAGGACGATTTCAGGGATTTCGAAGGGATCGAGGTCAGCGGCAAAGCATTCGAAGATGCTGAGGAGTTCGTCTTCGTCGCGGCCCTCGGCAAGCTCGAAGGGAGCCTTCAGCGTTCCGTGAAAACCGTAGCGTCGCGGGTCTGCTGTCAGTGTGCGTTGCGTCGCTTCGTCGATCCCCGCGATCGTCGGAAGAGCAAGAGCGTGGCCGGTAAAGGCGTCACGGCCAAGCCAACGGGACGCGGTCTGCGACAGCCGGTCGTCCGCCGGCGGCGCGAAGTAGATTGCATAACGCACGGTCTTCACTTTCTTGTAGCGACCGGCCCGCCGGGGAGGCGGGTCGATTGTTTGCGGGATGCGATGCGCAGCTAGCCGATTTCCATGACAACATCATGATGGCGGACGCGCAAATGCTTGGTTGTCGTCAATGTGCCCTGCGACCCATCAGGCGTGAACGGCACGCGTTCGAGATGCTGTCGAAAATAAAGACAACCAGCAAGATCAGAAGCACCATGTAGGCGACATTTTCCCAATCGGAATTGGTGCGCATTGCTTCCCAGAGCTTGAGACCGATACCGCCCGCGCCGACAGCACCGATGATCGTCGCCGAACGGGTGTTCGATTCCCAGAAATAGAGCGCCTGGCTGGCAAAGACCGGCAACACCTGCGGCAGCACGCCGAAGCGCTGTACGGCAAGCGGCGCAGCACCCACCGACTTGACGCCTTCGCGCTGCTTGTCGTCGATGTTTTCCAGCGCCTCGGAATAGAGCTTCCCGAGCGTGCCGGTGTCGGTGAAGAAGATCGCCGAGATACCGGCAAGCGGTCCGGGGCCGAAGGCGCGGGTAAAAAACAGCGCCCAGATGAACATATCGACCGACCGCAGGAAGTCGAAGAAGCGCTTGACCAGTTGATTGGTCATGAAGCTCGGCGTGATGTTGCGGGCTGCGAGGAAGCAGAGCGGGAAGGCGATCAGCGATGCAAAGAGTGTGCCGACAAAGGCCATGACGACGGTCTGCAGGAGCTTTGTCCAGACATCCAGATGCTGCCACTCGGCGTTATAGAGGATGTTGTTCCAGGCAAGCGAGAGGTTCGAGCGGGACGGATCTATGCGCTCGCCGGATATGATGAGCTCGACGACCTCGCCATAGCTCTTGCCGAAGAAGGGCGAGTTGGTGTCGAAGAGGAAGTTCGCCCAGCCGAAGAAGCGGTTGCGGACGGAGACCTCGTCACCTTCGACTTCGGCCCAGCCGGTGGCGCCGAACGCAAGCACGATCTTCTCGCCTGGACGCTTCTGCGTCGCCCAGGTGGGCAGCGTGCCCTGCGGCATCACCCTGTCGGCGCCATCGACGGCCATCACCAGGGTCTCGCCGCCATGGGTCGCCTTGACCAGGCTGTCGGCGATCTCGATCCTGGTTGAGCGGTCATAGGTCACGACGACTCGGGTCAGGACTTCTTCCGTGCGGATTTCGACGCGGTTTTGAGCTTCGGCCGTGGTGGTGCCGCCGAGCGCTGAACCGGGCGTCATGAAGCTGAAGGACGAGCTTGCCTTCGGCTTTGCCGCCTGCGTCGTCGACGCCGGAATTTCCACGCGGCGCGTCACCGTCTCCTTGTCGAGTTCCATCCAATCCGGATCGGGATTGGGCCCGAGCGGCGAATTGCGCTGATAGTTGAGGCTCATTGTCCGGTCAGAGGCGATGTGGATCTCGGGCCGCACCTCGTAGGAGACCCAGTCGGCGAGATAAGTGCCGGCGATACCCCAGTTGGCGTTGCCAAGCACCTGACCGATCGAGAAGAACCACCAGCTGAAGATGAGATAGACGACAATGCCGCCGGCGATCGTTGCCGTGCGTACACGCTTGGAGGTCGAGGATTTCAGGAGCTCGGGATGGCGGGCCGCGATCGCGTCCATCTCCATTGGGCTCAGTCGTGTGGTCGTGGTCATAGCGCGCACCTACTGGGCAAGCTGGAAGGCCTGTTCGCCAACGAGGCGACGGCGAAGCCAGGCGGAAAACTGGTCGACGGCGAAAATGGTCGCGAACAGCAGGATAACGATCGCAAGCGTTTTCGCCTGGTGGCCCTGGCCGATCGAAAGGCGCAGCAGCTCGCCGATGCCGCCGCCACCGACGGCGCCGATGATGGTCGAGGCGCGCACGTTGATTTCGAGGCGCAGCAGGAAGTAGCTGGTGAAGTTGGGCAGCACCTGCGGCACCATGCCGAACCAGACGCGCTCGATCCAGTTGCCGCCCGCGGCACGCAGGCCCTCATCCGGTTTCATGTCGGCGTTTTCGACCACTTCGTAGAAGAGCTTGCCGAGCGCACCGACCGTGTGGATCGAGACCGCGGCGATCGCGGGAATGGGGCCGAGCGAGAGGATGGCGAGGAAGAAGCCGGCAATCACCACTTCCGGAAAGGCGCGCAGGATCTCCATGATCCGGCGAACGGTACCGCGGATCCACGGATTGGGCATCAGGTTGCGCGCTGCGAAGAAGCAGAGCACGAAACCGAGTGCCGTGCCGATGATCGTCGAGAAGATCGCGATGTTCACGGTTTCCAGCATCTTGTGCACGTATTCGGGGATATAGAAGCTGTCGGTCAGGTCCAGCCGGCCGTCCGGGTAGTTGTATTTGAAGCTGCCGTCGTCATAGGGCGAGGGCAGGTCGAACATGGCACGGAAGATTTCCAGCCCGTCACGCGGTGCGAGATCGCCGACGAAGTCGAAGAAATGCGGCAGGCGATCGAAGAACTTGCCGGCGTTGGAATCGTTGGCGAACCAGAGCGAGCCTGAGAGCGCCAGGAAGAGGATGCCGAAGCCGAGCCAGGAGTAAAGCCGGCGGCGGGAACTCAGTTCCTGCCAATGGCGCTCGATGACGGCGCCGTTGTCGCTCAGATTCCGCGGGAGCAGGGAAGTTGCCATGACCGTTCCGGCTCGCGCCGGCCTCTATGGCATTTCAAGGAAAAGCACGGAGCGGCTTTCCGTCAGGAAATGCGTGAAAACAAAGCGGTAGGGTATGGTTGAAGGGCTGGTGTCGAGCACCCTTCAAACAGTGAAACGCTGGCCGTTTGGCGGCCAGCGTTCCCGGAAGATGCGGTCTATCAGCCGCCGATCGTTTCCTTGCGGGCGTCGATGATCGGCTTGTAGAAATCGGAGTTGACTTCGGTGTAGCCGGTGAAGTCACCGCCCTGGATGGCGGAGAAGCAGGCAGCGTCGGTCTTCGGCAGGTCGACCATGAACTGCTTGAACTTCGCCTTCATGTCGTCGTTCATCGAGGTGCGCACGACGATCGGGCCGTTCGGGATCAGCGGCGACTTCCAGAGCTCGACGAGATCGTTCATGTCGAGGATGCCCTTGTCGACCATCTTCTTCAGGTTGCCCGAGGTGTAGCCGTCCTTGAATTCGCCGACGCCGGAGCCGAAGGTCGTGCCGGCATCGAAGGTGCCCTTGACGACTTCGAGAACGAGGTTTTCGTGACCGCCGCCGAAGCCGGTTTCACCGAAGAATTCCTTGACCGGCGCGCCGATCGCTTCCGGCAGGGTGACGAGCGGCACGAGGTAGCCCGAGGTCGAGTCCGGATCGGCGAAGCCGAGCTTCTTGCCCTTCAGGTCTTCGAGCTTGGTGATGCCGGAATCCTTGCGGGCAACCATGATCGAGTGGTAGCCGGTCGAACCGTCGGTCTGAACGGTCGTCAGGATCGGCTCGACGGCGTCAGCCTTGGCGAGGTAGATCTTGGCATAGCCGGAAGCGCCGAGCTCGGCGTAGTCGAGCGTGCCACCGAGCAGGCCCTGGATAACGCCGTCATAGTCGGCAGCCGGGAACAGCGAGACCTTCTCGACGCCGATGGCAGCCGGCAGCTTGTCGACGAGGCACTGGAAGTTGCGCAGGCGGTCGGCTTCGTTTTCGCCGCCGAGAATGCCGATGCGGAATTCCTTGAGGTCTTCAGCCTGAGCGTGGCCGACGAGGGCGAGGAGCGCGACGGCGCCCAGAAGAGCTTTCTTCAGCATAAGGTTCTCCCGTGTGTGTCCGGCTTGGCCGGATCCTATTCGGTTTCAAAGAGGTGCCCTTGACGCGGGCTTTCGATCCTGGCGGGCGTCAGATGCCGGCCAGTGCCAGCGGCTTGAGGCCGGCAGATGCCGTTTCTTCCTGCGGTTCGGCCGCGGGAATGTTGATGCTGGTGGAGGTCATCGACTCCTCGATGCCCGTGTCGGCGCCGTAGATCTCGGCAACCGCTGCCGCCGTCAGATCCTTGGGCTGGCCGTCGAAGACGACGCGGCCATGCGCCATGCCGATGATGCGTTCGCAATAGTTGCGTGCCGTATCGAGGGTGTGGAGATTGGTGATGACCGTGATGCCGTCGCGTTCGTTGATGTCGCGCAATGCGTCCATGACGATCTTGGCGTTCAGCGGGTCGAGCGAGGCGATCGGCTCGTCGGCGAGCAGAACCTTCGGCTGCTGCATTAGCGCGCGGGCGATCGCGACGCGCTGCTGCTGGCCGCCGGAGAGCGTGCCTGCGGGCTGAAGTGCGGTCTGTTCGATGCCGAGGCGCTCGAGCGCGCCGATCGCCATGATGCGTTCTTCGCGGGTGAACATGTTGAGGATGCTGAGCACCGTCGAGCGGTGATTGAGACGACCGAGCAGAACGTTGGTGAGCACGTCGAGGCGCGGTACCAGGTTGAACTGCTGGAAGATCATCGCGCAGTCACGCTGCCAGGTGCGCAGTGCCGCGCCGCGAAGCGACGAAACCTCACTGCCGTCGAAGACGATCGAACCCGAAGACAGGTCGACGAGACGGTTGATCATGCGCAAGAGCGTCGACTTGCCGGCGCCCGAGCGGCCGATCACGCCGACCATTTGACCCTGCGGGATGTCGAAGGTAACCGAACTTACGGCTGTCTTCTTGCCGAACTGGCGGGTTACACTCTTCAACTGAAACATTTCTAGCAGGTCCTCTTTCGGGGAGACCGGTCATCGGTATGACACCTGCCATATCGGCGCTTCATGAAAGCGAAATGTCAGTTTGTTGTAAGTTCTGTTACAGTTCACACCCGCGCGGGCTGGGTTAATCAAAAGTGAACGACATCGCGCCGGTGGGTGCCCGATTGGCCACCTCCCGCAAGATTGCCGCTTGAGATTCGGCTGGATCGAGGGCGGTCGCCAGATCGCGTCCTGGCACAGTAACGCCGTGCGATTCCTGGCTCTACGGTCCAGGCTCCAAGGTTGCCCCCGGAACATAGAGCGCGATCGGTCGGATCTCGTAGATCGCGGTGGGATTGCTGCGCCGCAGGTCGCGTGCCGCTGCGATTGCTGCGTCGAGCGTCGGAAAGTCCACGACGTAGAGGCCAAGGAGATGCTCTTTGGTTTCAGCGAAGGGGCCGTCCGTGACGATGCCTTCGCCCTTGCCCCTCAGCGTCACCGCTCCCTCAGCAGGGCCGAGCCGCGCGGCCGGTCCGAATGATTTCTGCTGAACGAAGCGATCATGCACCTGGAGTAGATCGGACATCAGGGCCGCATCCTCCTCCTCGCTCCAGGATTCGACGACGCCTGCCGTGTGATAAGCCAAGATCGCATAATACATGAACCGTCCTCCCGGACGTATTCCTGTCAGGTTTCGCCGATGGCTTCAATCGGTGTGGCGAGGTTCATGGGTTCAAGGCTACGCTCGAAATCAGGCCCAGGATGCTGCGACCTAACGCTAGGCCCGCGCGGTAATCCGGAAACTGCGCCTTTGAGTTCGCGCGCCGGACCACCGCCTTGTCCTAACGGTTGTCCAAAGTCAGCGACGGCGATGTCTAAGTGTATCTTTCCGGCATGAACGGGTCTCGGTGCAGGAGTGCGCTTCGTTGGCTCATTCATCACGGAGACACATGGTCCCATCACTTCGTTTCATGGAGCGGATGCGCTTCCGCCCTTGACTCATCTTTATCGATCTTTTCTAACTTATGTTGTCAGACATCTTACATAAACGGGAACCCATTGCTGACGTTCAAACAGGAGGAATGCGTGAGGAAACTGGTTCTACAGCTCGCCGTCGGCGCTGCCGCGCTGGCGCTTGCCACCGCCGCGCAGGCAGGCGAGACGCTCGACCGTGTCATGAGCAAGAAGGCGATGGTGGTCGCCACCAATAGCGGGTGGCCGCCGCAGAGCTATCTCGACGACAGCAACCAGCTGGTCGGCTTCGACATCGATGTCTCCCGCGAGATCGGCAAGCGCCTTGGCGTCGAGGTCAGCTTCGAGACGCCGGACTGGGCGACCTTGACCGGCGGCCGCTGGCAGGGACGTTATGACGTCGGCGTCGGCTCCGTCACCCCCACCAAGGCGCGCGCCCAGGTCATCGACTTCGCCGGCATCTATTACTACAGCCCCTATGTCTATGTGCTGCACAAGGACAGCGAGGCGAAGTCTGTCACCGACTTGAACGGCAAGGTCGTCGGCGTTGAAACGGCGACGACATCGGAAGATTTCATTCGCCGGCAGTTGGAAATCGACGCGCCGGGGCTTCCGCCGATCGAATACAAGCTGGAACCGGGCGAGATCCGCACCTTCGCCGACTCCATGCTTCCCTTCGACGACCTGCGCCTCGGCAATGGCGTGCGCCTTGATGCGGTCATCGCGCCGGAACAGACCGCGCTCAACGCCATCAAGAACGGTTATCCGCTCAAGGTGCTTGACGGCGAGTACGCGTTCAAGGAGCCGCTCGTCGTTATCGCAGAAAAGACCGACCCTGAGTGGACGAAGAAGATCGGCGATCTCATCGACGAGATGAAGAAGGACGGCACGCTCGCAAGCTTTACCACCAAGTGGTACGGCAAGGACTACAGCGCCGACTGAGTTGGACAAGTCTGTGCGGCGGCAGTTCATGCCGCCCGCAACCCTTAATCGCTGTCTGCAGAGCGAGAGAACATGTCCTATCCCGACACCTACTACAAAAATACGATGGTCGACCGGAAGGTCAGACCAGTGCTTTCGGAAACCATCGAATGTGACACGGTCGTTGTCGGCGGTGGGCTTGCTGGTCTGACAACGGCGCTTCAGCTCGCACGCGCCGGGCAGTCGGTTGTGGTGCTCGAGGCCGAGAGTATCGGCTTCGGGGCTTCCGGTCGAAATGGCGGCTTCGTCAGCCCCGGTTTTGCGACCGGTGGCGAGAATATTGCTCGAATGGCCGGTGCCGAGGGGGCGCGGCAGATCCACCGCCTGTCGATCGAAGGCGTGGATTTTGTTCGCGATACGATCGCGGCGCTGAAGATCGAGAGCGCGCATGCGCAGCCCGGCATCACCAGCGTGCTGCGCTATGACGACGACGGCAGCATGAAGGCACATGCCGACGCGATGCGCCGAAACTACGGATATGAATTGGAATACTTCGACACCGATCATATTCGCGCGGTGCTGAAGTCGAAGCGCTATTTCCAGGGTCTGCGCGATCCCAAGGCCTTCCACATGCACCCGCTCAACTACCTTCGTGCGGTGGCAGAAGAGATCGAGCGGCTGGGTGGGCGGATCTACGAAGGCTCGGCGGCAACGGCGAGCATGCTCGATGGGGCCGAGAAGACGGTGTCGACCGCTGGCGGCCGCGTCAAGGCCCGCCAGGTCGTCTTCACGACCGGCGGCTATACCGGCGCGCTCAACGGCCGGCTGCAGCGGGCGTTCCTGCCGATCGCCACCTATGTGATGCTGAGCGAAGAAGCGCCGGACCTGATCCGTTCTGCCATCGCCACCCGCGACGCGATCGGCGACAACCGCCGCGCCGGGGACTATTACCGGCTGGTGGATGGGGGCAAGCGACTGCTTTGGGGCGGGCGGATCACCACGCGGGCAGCTTCGCCGGCGGCCCTTGCGGCCGAATTGCGGCGCGAGATGACAGGCACCTATCCGCAACTCAAGGAACTGAAGACCGAACTCGCCTGGTCTGGGCTGATGTCCTATGCACGCCACCTGATGCCCCAGATCGGCGAGATGCGGCCGGGTGTCTGGCATTGCACCGCCTTTGGCGGCCACGGGCTCAACACCACGGCGATCGGCGGCAAGCTGGTGGCCGAAGGCATTCTCGGACAGTCCGAGCGCTACAAGCTCTTCCGGCCGTTCGGTCTGGTCTGGGCCGGCGGCTATGCCGGGCTGGCGGTTGCTCAACTCACCTACTGGAAACTGCAGGCACAGGACTGGTGGCGCGAGCGCGCGGCCTGAACGCCGGAGATTTTGAGATGATTGGTCGTCTGATACTGACTTATCCGGATGTCGCGCGACGGTCCGGCATGTTTCTCATGCTGGCGCTCGTCACGCTGGCGATCTACGGGCTCGGCATCAGCCCCGCCTGGATTGGGCATCTGCTGCCGACTTCGGCAGGGTGGCTGGAAGCCAATCCAGCGCTCGGCCGGTTGGTCAGCGCCTTGATGGTCGCGCTGATCGCGGTAGCGAACTGGAAGGCTTTGCGGCAATTGCCGCGTAGCGGACAGGTGATCGGCGTCTGGGTCGAGCTCTTCGTCCTGCTGATGCTGTTTTTCTACTCGTTCGATCTGTCCTTCGCCTTCATCGCCAAGAAGATCGGCTACCTGGTCTCCCAGGGCGTCGTCACGACGCTCTATATCTCGGTGATCTCGATCGCGATCGCCACCCTCATCGCGCTGGTCGGGGCAATTGCGAAGCTGTCGAAGAACGGCGTGATCTACGGTCTCGCGACCTTCTACACCTCGCTCTTCCGCGGTCTGCCGTTGTTGATGCAGATCTACATCATCTACCTCGGCCTGCCGCAGGTCGGCTACGTCATCGGCGCGGTGCCGGCGGGCATCCTGGCGCTGTCGCTCTGCTATGGCGCCTATATGACAGAGATCTTCCGGGCCGGGATCGAGAGCATCCCGCGCGGCCAGACGGAAGGCGCGACCGCACTCGGGCTTAGCCCGAGCCAGACGATGGCGCTGGTGATCATGCCGCAGGCGATGCGCGTCATCGTCCCGCCGACCGGCAACCAGTTCATCGCCATGCTGAAGGACTCTTCGCTCGTCTCCGTCGTCGGCGTCTGGGAGATCATGTATCTCGCCCGCACTCAAGGGCAAACCGAGTTCCGGCACATCGAGATGCTGATCACCGCCTCGATGATCTACTGGATCCTGTCGATCGGTCTTGAGTTTCTGCAGTCGCGTGTCGAGGCCCGCTTCGGGCGCTTCGATGTCCGCTGAGTACGGCGCACGCGAATTTCTTGGGGTGGAAAGCCTGAAGACGCCCGCCATTTACCCGGCCCATTGTTGAGCTGGGTCGGGTGAGGCGGGCTCGTCTTGTTACAGGGTGTGCGGCTGTTGCGGAAACCCGCCGACATGGGTGCAGGTGCGCGCAGCGAGGTCGCGCCCGGCCTCCAGTCGCTCGATCAGCGGGCGGCCTTCGAGATGAGCCAGAATGAACCCGGCGATAAAGCTGTCGCCCGCGCCGGTGGTGTCGACGACATCCACAGGACGACTGCCGGTCGATACTAGTTCGGTTCCGTCGATTGCGAGCGAGCCGAGGGCGCCTCGCGTGACAACGGCCAGCTTAGCACCGCGAGAGAGGAAGCCATCAGCCAATCGTTCTGCGTCCTGATCGCCGTCGCCGCCGGACCCGAAGGCGATGTTGAGGCCCTCCACGCCAAGGTCGGCGGGGGCGGCGTTGACGGAGACATCCTGCGAGACGCTGACGCCCTCGGCTGCAAGTGCCCGGCGCAGCGCGCCGCCGTCGTCGAGCCAGCCGATATGCACGTGATCCATGGTCTTCAGGAGAGCGAGGTCTTCCGCGTCGGGTCGGTAGCCGGCACAGGCGCCGAAATCCTCATAGAGGAAGACACGGTCGCCATCCGGCGTGATGCCGATGTCGGTATAGGCGGTGTTGACGTCGCGCTCCTTGAGGCCGTCAAGCCGCACGCCGTTCTGCTCGAGAAGCTGCCGCACCTGTGTGCCGTCGCGGTCACGACCGACGGCGCCGAAGTAGAAAGATTGGTGTCCGAGAAGCGCCAACTGCACGGCGACATTGATCGCGTTACCACCGACATAGGTTTCCCCGACCGGCGCCTGGAAACGGTCGATGCAATTGTCGCCGACGGCAGCAAGGCGGAAAGTGGTCATGGCGTCTCCTGGCGGGCGCATGGAAAGGTCGCGAACGCGTTTTCGCATCCGCGACCGTCGGGCGAACGATTACGTCTCGAATGCTCAGTAGGCAACGCGCTTGTAGTAGCGCCGCGTCGTCAGCGGGTGATTGCGCATGACCTCCAGGTGGGCACTGATGCGCTCGAGCACCGTTGCAAGCACGATCGGCGAGACGAGACCGCGCACGTCGGGAGAAAGGCCGGGGAGGGTAAACTCCGCCGTGTCGAGCACGGTGAGCTTGCTTGTGTAGCTAGGCACGAAGTTCTGAACGCGCTCGGCGAGCGGACGCATCGCATCTTCGCCCTTGAACAGGACGACGCTGACGTCCTGTTCGACCAGTTCGAGCGTTCCATGGAAGAAGTCGGAGGCATGCACCGGACGGGTGCGGATCCACTGCATCTCCTCGAGAATGCACATGCCGTAGTAGAAGGCTTCCGGCCACACGTTCCCGGCGCCGGTGATGATATGATAGTCGGAGCCGGCAAGAACCTTCGCGAAATCCTCTGCTCGGGGTTCGAAGCTTCGCTTCACCTCCAGCAGCGCCTGCGGCAGCGTTTCGAGTTCACCCACAATCCGCTCGTAATTTTCGAGTTCCCCGCGGTGGCGCATGATCGAAAGCGCAATGAACAGCGATTGCAGAAAGAAGGACTCGCAGGAGGTGTCGTCTTCGGCGAAATTGACGAAGACGTGGTCTCCGCCATGGCCGAGTGGCGTGTCCCGATGCCCGACCAGCGTCAATACCGTCGCGCCAACCGCTTTTGCCTTCTCGAGCAGCGCCACGCTTTCCTTCGTGGTGCCGGAGAGGGAGGGAATGACCACGATGGACCTGGAATTCAGGTTTGCCGATCCGGAAAGGACGAGCTCTGCCGGCATGTCGATAAAGGTGGTAAAGCGGGACTGGCGCTGAAGAAGCTGGGCTGCCGGCTGCATCAGGATGGCGGCGCCTCCCGTTCCCGTGAAAAAGATGTTCTCCGCGCCGGCGGCGAGACAAGCCGCGATGGTGGTGTCCAGTTGCTGGCGCAGTGCGCCAGCGCCCGACTGGATGCGAAGAAATCTCTGTTCGTCGAAGTTCAGCATGGCACGCTTTCCCGGTGATTGCCTCGGTCGGCGGTCATGGCGTCCGCCGTTCTCCTTAATGTTGTAAGACAACTGACAACAATGCGAAGCGGTGTCAAGAGAGATATCTCGCCAGCACCGCTGCACCTCGCGACGTACGCCGAGTACCAGCGAAAATCCGGTTGGCCGGAGGCGCACTTGACCTTCCAGAATTTGTCAGACAAGAACATCCTTGTGATTGTTCAACGGAGTGAGAGGAATTGGACGAACCCCTTCGTGATACGCGCACACTGGTCATTCAGCTCCGCGACCGCATCGCGGATCTGATTCGCGACGAAGGGCTCAATCCCGGCGACAAACTGCCAACCGAGGCGCAGTTGACGCAGCGCTTCAAGATCTCGCGTCCGGCGCTGCGCGAAGCGCTGAAGCTGCTCGAGCAGGACAGCATCATCTATGTCGAGCACGGCCGGGGACGGTTCGTCTCGGCGATGTCCGCCGTGCAGGTCGATCGCCCGATCACGGTCTTCGAAAGCGTCACGGACATGGCCCGGCACTATGGCTACGCCACGGCCAACAAGGTTCTTTCGGTGGCGGAGGAAGCACCCGACGCCACCACAGCTGAGCAGTTGCGGCTGCAGCCGGGCGAGCGGGTGATCCGTCTCGAACGGCTGCGGCTGCACAAGGACGAGCCGATCCTCTATTGCGTCGACTTCATCCCGCGCAGCATCATCCCGTTGCGCCTTTATGATGTCGATTGGACCGGTTCACTGCTCGATCTGCTGGACCAGCACAGGAGCAGGCCCAGGATGTCGGCCGCGATCGTCTCCGCCGTCATGCTTCCCGATGATGTGGTGGAGCGCAACGACCTGCGCGATTTCGGGCCGGCACTGCTGATCCGCGAGACCTGTTTCAATGCGGCCGGCTTGCCGGTGGTCTACGCGCTCGACTATCACCGCGGCAGCCATTTTTCCTTCAGCCTGGCGCGCAAGTGATCCGGCCGACGGTCTAGACTTGTCGGCAAATGGTCCGTGAACGGTGTCGGGCGGCGGCGAGCGGCCGTGTCACTTCTCCAGGCGTGTCGGGCTGAACTTCGAGGGATCGAGACCGACCGCCTCGAAGCCGTCCGGTGTTGTGGTACCGATGACGAGGTTCGCGGCGAGTGCGCCGAGCGCCGGTGAGGTCAGAATGCCGTAGCCGCCCTGGCCGGCGAGCCAGAAGAAATCCGGTCGGTCGCGGGCAAAGCCGATGACCGGCAACTTGTCGGGCGAGAAGCTGCGCATGCCGGCCCAGCTCTTGAAGATGCGGCGAACCGGTAGGGTCGTTGCCTCTTCGATGTAGTGCGCCGCCCAGGCGACGTCGATTTCCTCGGGCTGGACGTCGGCCGGCTCGCAAGGGGTGGCGTCGGCGGGCGAGGCGAGCAGCCGCCCACCCTCGGGCTTCATGTAGAAGTCTTCATCGATCTCGTTGATCTCCGGCAAGGTGAGCGCATCGATGCCTTCGGGGAGATCGACGGTGATCGCCGTGCGGCGATGCGGCACGATACCGACGGGGGCGACGCCGAACAGGTCCGCAACCGGATCGGCCCAACCGCCGGCGGCATTGACGATCGTCTTTGCGCCGACATCGCCGGCACTGGTCGTGAGCACCCAGCGATCGCCATCCCGACGTGGCGCCAGTACGTCCGAGCGTTCGACGATTGTGGCGCCATGCCGGCGGGCGCCCCTGACGTAACCCTGAACGAGGTTCTCGACTTCGATGTCCCAGAAATGCGGATCGTAATAGGCCGCGGCAACGTAGTCCCGCCGGAGAATAGGCACCCGTGCGATAACTTCGTCGACGGTCAGCCTTTGGATCTCGGCATTGGCGCGACTTTCCTCGGCGAAGACCTCTTCGAAGCGATCAGCCTTCTCGGCGTTGGCGATCATGACGCCGCCGCGCTGCTTGAGCAGCGCCACTTCGGAAAACCCCTCAGGCGGTTTGTCGAAGAAGGACTTGGAGATGGCCGCGAGCGCACAGACTTCCGGCGTGTTGTAGCGCAGCACGAATTCTGCGGCCGAGCGGCCGGTGCTGTGATAGCCGAGCCCTTCCTCCCGCTCGATCACCACCACGGAGCGATGTGGTGCCAGGAAATAGGCGAGTGACAGGCCGGCGATCCCGCCGCCAATGATCGCCACATCGTAGTCCCGCATGTCCTGCCTCCATTGGTTGTTGGCGGGACCATAGGCAAGCTGCCATCCGCGTTCAAATTTATAACCGGAAAGGTGGCTATCAATTCTGATGATGGTCAGGCTATCTCGTCGAGACAGTGGTCGAGGGGCTCGGTATCGGCGACATGGGAAAGAAAAGCAGCTTCCGCCGGATTGAGGATCGCGTTCGGGTTGGAAATGCGAAAGACGTCGGTCGTCGGCAGGTCGGTGTAGGGCGGCAACTGCCAGAGTTCGCCCTCTGCAACGGCTGGCGCCGCCAGGTGGTCGGGCAGCATGCCGATGCCGACATTGGAGGCGATCAGCCGCATCACCTCTTCGACATTGCAGGAGACGGCGCGGACCTGCTGGCCGAAAGACCCGACGGCACGCACCGCGGTCACCGAGTTCATGTGCTGCCCGCCAAGCACGTCGGCGATGAAGGCGATATAGGGATTGCCCCTGAGATCGTTGAAGTCGACGCCTTGAACGCCGAACAGCGGATGATCGCGGCCGCAGTAGAGCGCGTAGCGTTCGCGTACATGGAAGCGTTTGTTGAGCCAGTCGGGTATGTTGCCGTCGCAAAGGCCGATGGTCGCGACGTTTCGCTCGACGGCGCTTAGAACGTCCACCGTCGTCGCGACGGTGACCGATAGCGTCACCTTTGGGTGCAGACGGAAGAAACTTTCGAGCTTGCGGTCCCAGGCAGGGTTGTGGGCGTGGCTGACGGAGTGGATGTTGAGGTGGCCGGTGATCTCTTCGCCGGCAATCTCCAGAACGTTCGGCAGCCGGATCACGGCGGCGAAGATATCGCGGCATTGGGCATGCAGGCGGGCGCCGGCATCCGTCAGGTTGAAGCGCCCGGGGCGGCGGTCGATGAGCTTCTGGCCAACGGTCTGCTCCAATCGCTTCAACGCCATGCTGACAGCCGGCTGCTGCAGGAGCAGACGGTTTGCGGCGGCCGTGATGCTGCCTTCCTCGACCAGCACGACGAAGGTGCGCAGCAGATTCCAGTCGAGATTGTGGGCGAAGCGTTCGAGGCGGTCATTGGCCATGGTCGTGGCTTGCTTTGATCTCTGGCGTTGCACTGGCCATTCGCTCCACGGTGGTGGCCCGAAGGACTTGAGTTCTTGTCGTCATATTTCAGCGATTTTGCAACACGGGGTGCTCCCGGTCGGACGCGGGGCCATTCCCTGAACGCATGAGGCGGTGCCTCAATTTCGTTTGAAACGGCATGCACCCCTTGCGATAACATGAGCCGAATAATCCGATGGGAGAGAAACATGGCCGGCAAGACGCAATTTCAATGGGATGATCCGTTCCTCCTCGAAGATCAGTTGACCGAGGACGAACGTATGATCCGCGACACCGCGCGGGCCTATGCGCAAGACCGGCTGCAGCCGCGCGTCATCGACGCCTATCGCGAAGAATCGACCGATCCGGAGATCTTCCGCGAGATGGGCGAGCTCGGCCTGCTCGGTGTGACCGTCTCCGATACCTATGGCGGCGTCGGCGCTTCTTACGTCGCCTACGGCCTCGTCGCGCGCGAAGTCGAGCGCGTCGACAGCGGCTACCGCTCGATGATGAGCGTGCAGTCTTCGCTGGTGATCTACCCGATCTATGCCTATGGCTCTGAAGAGCAGAAGCAGAAGTATCTCCCGAAGCTCATCAGCGGCGAGTGGATCGGCTGCTTCGGCCTGACCGAGCCGGATGCCGGCTCGGACCCGGCCGGCATGAAGACCCGCGCCATCAAGACGGAGAGCGGCTACCGCCTCGTCGGCTCGAAGATGTGGATCTCCAACGCGCCGCTCGCCGATGTTTTCGTCGTCTGGGCGAAGTCGGAAGCCCATGGCGGCGCTATCCGCGGCTTCGTGCTCGAAAAGGGCATGAAGGGTCTTTCGGCGCCGAAGATTGCCGGCAAGCTGTCGCTGCGGGCCTCGATCACCGGCGAAATCGTCATGGACAATGTCGAGGTCGGCGAAGACGCGCTTCTGCCAAACGTCGAGGGCCTGAAGGGTCCGTTCGGCTGCCTCAACCGCGCCCGCTACGGCATTTCCTGGGGTGCGCTCGGTGCCGCCGAGTTCTGCTGGCATGCCGCGCGCCAGTATGGCCTCGACCGCAAGCAGTTCAACCGTCCGCTGGCACAGACCCAGCTCTTCCAGAAGAAGCTTGCCGACATGCAGACGGAGATCACGCTCGGCCTGCAGGGCTCGCTGCGTGTCGGCCGCCTGATGGACGAGGGCCGCATGGCCCCGGAAATGATCTCCATCGTCAAGCGCAACAATTGCGGCAAGGCGCTCGATATCGCCCGAATGGCCCGCGACATGCATGGCGGCAACGGCATCTCCGAGGAATACCAGGTCATGCGCCACATGGTGAACCTCGAGACCGTCAACACCTACGAGGGTACGCATGACGTCCATGCGCTGATCCTCGGCCGCGCCCAGACCGGCCTCCAGGCCTTCTTCTGAGCGGCACGATCATGGAAGCGCCGCTGAAGGGCATTCGTGTCCTGGAACTGGCCCGCATTCTCGCGGGCCCCTGGATCGGCCAGACGCTGGCCGATCTCGGTGCCGACGTCATCAAGGTGGAAAGCCCGGCCGGCGACGACACCCGCACCTGGGGCCCGCCCTTCGTCGCGGGCGAGGATGGCGAGACGCTCGACGCCGCCTATTTCCACGCCTGCAACCGCGGCAAGCGCTCGGTCGTGCTGGATTTCACCACGGAGGAGGGGCAGGAGGCCGTGCGCCGCCTTGCCGCCCAGTCGGATGTCCTGCTCGAAAACTTCAAGGTCGGCGGGCTCACCAAGTATGGTCTCGACTACGAGAGCCTGAAGAAGATCAATCCGAAGCTGATCTATTGCTCGGTCACGGGCTTTGGCCAGGACGGTCCCTATGCCCACCGCGCCGGCTACGACTACATCGTCCAGGGCATGAGCGGCATCATGGACCTGACCGGTGAGCCCGATCGCGAGCCGCAGAAGATCGGCGTTGCCTTCGCCGATATCTTCACCGGTCTCTACGGTGTAATTGCCGTCCAGGCGGCGCTTGCCCAGCGCGAGCGCACCGGCGAGGGACAGCAGATCGACATGGCACTGCTCGACTGCATGACCGGCGTTCTTGCCAACCAGGCGCTGAACTTCCTGGTCTCCGGCAAGGCGCCGCGCCGGCTCGGCAATGCGCACCCGAACATAGCGCCCTATCAGGTCTTCCCGACCTCCGACGGTCATCTGATCGTTGCGGTCGGCAATGATCGGCAGTTCGTGAAGTTCTGCACATTGCTCGACCGAGCCGATCTCGCGACCGACGAACGTTATCGGACCAACGCGCTTCGCGTGCAGAACCGCGACATGCTGACGCCTGAACTGGCAGCCGAAACCGCGAAAATCGAGCGCGACACGCTCTTGAAGTTGCTGGAAGATGCCGGCGTGCCCGGCGGGCCGATCAATACCGTTGCCGATGTTTTCGCCGATCCGCAGATCGAGCATCGGCAGATGCGGGTGGACACGCCGCATCCGGGCGCTGCCGCCGGCACCTCGCCGGGTGTCAGGACACCGATCCGCTTTTCGGCGGCCGAGCTTGCGCTGGACCGCGGCGTACCGCGGCTTGGAGAGCACACCGAGGAGGTGTTGGCAGAGATCGGGATGCAGGTCCCGAAGGCGGGCTAACGTAAGGTGACGCCCCGAAGGCGCTTGTTAAGACACCACCTGAGAAAATAGCAAAAAGCCCCGGAAATCCTGGAGATTTCCGGGGCTTTTCGTTTTAGGCCTTGAGTGCGCGGTTGAAGACGCGCGACAGCCGTTCGGCAAAAGCGCGCGGATCCTGCGGCTTGTCGCCATCGAGCACGCGCGCCTGGTCGAGCAGGAGTTGTACGGCGTCAGTCCGGAACGCGATATCGCCGGCGGGGCTGGCAGCCATCGCGGCGATCAGTGCGTGGTTCGGGTTGACTTCGAGGATCGGCTTGGCCGCATCGTCGAGACGGCCGGCGCCTTGCAGCATCTTTTCGAGCTGGCGATCGGGACCGTGCTCCGGCGCGACCAGGCAGACGGCGCTTTCCGTCAGCCGGTCGGACGTGCGAACATCGGAGACCGCCGCGCCGAGTGTTTCCTTGGCGAAGGCAACGAAATCGATGACCAGCTGGCTGGCCTTCGGCGCTTCTTCCTTGTCGCCTTCAGACTTGGCGATATTGCTGAGATCAGCCGCCCCTTGGGTGATCGACTTCAGCGGCTTGCCGTCGAAGTCCGGAGCCGAGGTCACCCAGAAGCTATCGACCGGATCGGTCAAGAGCAGCACTTCGATGCCGCGGGCGCGGAAACCTTCGAGCTGCGGCGAGGCCTTGAGCTGGCCGAGATTGTCGCCCGTCAGATAATAGATCGCCGACTGGCCTTCCTTCATGTCCTTGACGTAGTCGGCGAGGCTGCGCTGGCCCTCATCCGAGGTGGTGGTACGGAAGCGTGACAGAGCGATCAATTGTTCGCGGCGCTCGTAGTCCTCGTAGATGCCTTCCTTCAGCACGCTGCCGAAGTTTTCCCAAACTTTGTCGAAGGTCTCCGGCTCGCTTTCCGCCAGCTTCTCGATTGCGGTCAGCACGCGGTTGGTGACACCCTTGCGGATACTCGCGAGCAGCGGGCTTTCCTGGATCATTTCGCGCGAGACGTTGAGCGGCAGGTCCGAGGTGTCGACGAGGCCGCGCACGAAGCGTAGGTAGCGCGGCAGCAATTCCGCCTCGTCGGTGATGAAGACGCGTTTGACGTAGAGCTTCATCCGGCCCTTGCGGTCCGGGTCGAAGAGGTCGAAGGGCTTCGAGCCGGGCACGAAGGCAAGTGCGGTATATTCGTGACGGCCTTCGGCGCGGAAATGCACCGTGAGGGCCGGATCGTCATACTGCCCGGCGACGCCACGATAGAAGTCGGTGTACTCTTCCTTGCTGATCTCGCTCTTCTGCTTGGTCCAGAGGGCGGTGCCGTCGCCGACGGAAACCGGCTCGGCCCCGGGCTTCTCGACGACCGAGATCGGCACCGGCACATGGCCGGACTGATCCTTGACGATGCGCTCGACCGTCCAGCGCGAGGTGTAGGTCTTAGCATCCTCCATCAGATGGAGCGTGATGCGCGTGCCGCGCGCGGGGGCATCGGCGAGTTCGGCGGCAGCGACGGTGTAGCTGCCCTTGCCGTCGGAAGACCACAGCCAGGCGTGTTCGGAACCGGCGCGGCGCGACACGACATCGACCTTGTCGGCGACCATGAAGGCGGAATAGAAGCCGACGCCGAACTGACCGATAAGCTGTGCGCCTTCCTTGCCCTGGGCGGCCTCGATGCGCTCCATGAAGGCCCGCGTGCCCGAGCGGGCGATCGTGCCGAGCGCTTCGACCAGTTCATCACGGCTCATGCCGATGCCGTTGTCGTCGACGACGAGACGGCTGTTTTCCTCATCGAGCGTCAGCGTGATGCGCGGGGTGGGGTCTCCGGCAAGAAGCTCAGGCGAGACGATCGCTTCGTAGCGCAGCTTTTCGCAGGCGTCCGCGGCGTTCGAAATCAGTTCGCGGAGGAAGACGTTCTTGTCGGAATAGACCGAATGCACCATCAAATGGAGCAGTCGCGCCACATCGGCTTCGAAGACATGTTTCTCTACGGACATTTCGGTTTCGCTCATCGCCTTGGCAACTCCTTGTGCTTTGCGCCCCAATTGGCAAGCTGCGTCCACAATTTCAAGGGTCGTCTTGCGTGGTACCCATTTCTGTATGATGCTGCACTGCGAAGGAACGCTGAAAACTGGCCCACGTATGCTCCTTCCACGGGGTCCAAGGCGACGGTTCGCTACGACGACAAATCGCCGTAACACTCCACTGTTATGCTCCTGCGACCTGAGCAGACGTTCTTGGGTCACCTATGTCGAGTTCATACCGCGGCTCTGCCACCCGTCTCTTTGACTAAAGTCAATGCGAGACGAATTGCATTGTTCTATAGGCTTCAAGCAGCGGGGCCGGCCTTCAATCGCACCGAGGAGTGGACATTATGCCCAAGCATTCCACCATCCCGACAATACCGACAATACCGACAATACCGACATTCGCCGATGCCTATTCCTATTCGCTCGATGCCTGGCAGCGCTCGGTCCTTTTTCTTGACGTGATGCGGCAGCGCGGTGCGCAATATGAGGAGCACCGGACGCAGACCGCTCCGAACGTGCTGGAGTTCGAGGCTCAGCTTGTCCGCGACGGACGCACACTCGCGCGGCCGGTGAACTATGCACTGGTGAGCATCGTTCCTCCCGACGGGGTCGCGATCGATCCGTCGAAGCGCCCCTTCGTCGTTGTCGATCCCCGTGCGGGTCACGGGCCTGGCATCGGTGGTTTCAAGGCAGACAGCGAGATCGGCGTGGCGATGAAGGCCGGCCATCCCTGCTATTTCATCGGCTTCCTTCCTGATCCGGTCCCCGGGCAGACGATCGAGGATATTGCTCTTGCCGAGGCCATGTTCCTCGAAACCGTCATCGCTCGCCATCCGGATGCTGACGGCAAGCCCTGCGTGATCGGCAATTGCCAGGCGGGCTGGGCCGTGATGATCGTTGCTGCGCTCAGGCCGGAACTCTTTGGTCCGATTATCATTGCTGGAGCACCGCTTTCCTACTGGGCCGGCGTCAAAGGGCAAAACCCGATGCGCTATTCCGGCGGGCTCCTCGGCGGCAGCTGGCTGACGGCGCTGACCGGCGATCTAGGCGCCGGCGTCTTCGACGGCGCCTGGCTGGTTCAGAATTTCGAGAACCAGAACCCGGCCAACACGCTTTGGACCAAACAATACAATCTCTATTCGAAGATCGACACGGAGGCCGCCCGCTACCTCGGCTTCGAGCGCTGGTGGGGCGGGCACGTGACGCTGAATGCCGAGGAAATGCAGTTCATCGTCGATGAGCTGTTCGTCGGCAACAAGCTTGCGGCCGGCGAAATCCGAACGTCCGATGGCACGGCGATCGATCTGCGCAACATCCGTTCGCCGATCGTCGTATTCTGCTCGAAAGGGGATAACATCACCCCGCCGCAGCAGGCGCTCGACTGGATCCTCGATCTTTACGACAGCGTCGACGAGATCCGCGCCTACGGCCAAACGATCGTCTATACCATCCACGAGACCGTCGGACATCTCGGCATCTTCGTGTCCGCCGGGGTCGCGCGGAAGGAGCATGACGAATTCGCGTCCAACATCGACCTGATCGACGTGTTGCCGCCCGGCCTGTATGAGGCCGTGCTGACGCCGGCAGCCGGTGTGGACGAGGGACGCGAACTTCTCTCTGGTGAATGGCTGATGCGTTGTGAGGCGCGGACGTTGGAGGACATCCGTGCGCTTGGCGGCAACGATATCGAGGATGAGCGGCGTTTCGCTGCCGCGGCGAAACTGTCGGAAGTCAATCTGGCGCTCTACCGCACCTATCTGCAGCCGGCGGTGAAGGCGGCGGTGACTCCGCCTGTGGCCGAAGCCATGCGCAGCATGCATCCCCTGCGCCTGCAGTATGCACTGTTCGGCCCGGACAATCCCTTCATGGCCTGGACGGCGGCTCTTGCAGAACAAGTGCGACAAAACCGCGAACCTGCGGCTTTAAACAATCCGTTCATTGCGTGGCAGGAGGCGCTGTCGCAGCAGGTGGTGGACGGCCTGGATGCCTGGCGACGGATGACGGAGTACGTGTCCGAGCAAACCTTCCACACAGTTTACGGCGCCCCGGCTCTTCAGGCGGCACTCGGTGTGGATGCCGCCCATGCTCCGCGCAAGGCAGCAAAGAGCCTGCTGCATCAGGAACTTGTTGACGCGCGGATCGCAGACCTTAGGGCCAGGATGGCGGAGGGTGGCACTTGCGAAGGTCTCGCCCGAGCGCTGATCTTCGTCGGCATGGCGCGAGGCGGTGCCGACGAACGCGGCTTTGAGGCGGTTCGGCGACTTCGACGCGCTCACCCGGATGCCAAGCAACTGGATCTCGCCACATTCAAAGCAGTGCTTCGGGAGCAGTATTTCATGCTGCTGATCGACGAGGATGCTGCCCTTGCGGCGCTTCCAAATCTGCTGCCCGAAGCGATCGAGGAGCGTCGCACCGCCTTCACTGCTCTTCGCGAGGTCCTCGATGCCTCCGGCGCGCTGACGGGTCTTGCGGCCGAGCGGCTGCAACGGGTGGCGGCGATGTTCCGGCTGGACAGCGAGCCTCCGGTGGCGATTAATGCTGGCAAGGCCGTCCGCAATCGTGCCGCATCCTGATCGAGAAGGAGCTTCGACATGTCCGAGGCAACCGCACTGCCGCTTGAGCAGTCCAAATACGATCTGCTGATTGCCACCGCGCGAGACGAAACGCCGGCGGTCACCATCGTCGCGCACCCTTGCGACGAAACCTCGCTGCGTGGCGCACTTGAGGCGGCCGAGACGGGACTGATCAAGCCCGTGCTCGTCGGCCCGGAAGCGAAGATCCGCAGCGTCGCTGCCGAACACCGGCTCGACCTCGGTAGCTACGAGATCGTCGACGTGCCGCACAGCCATGCGGCGGCGGCGAAAGCGGTGGCGATGATCCGCGAGGGCCTCGGCGAACTGCTGATGAAGGGCAGCCTGCATACGGACGAGCTGATGCGCGAGGTTGCTGCCTCCGCAACGGGACTCAGGACCGATCGGCGGATCAGCCATGTCTTCATCATGGATGTGCCGGGCCATGCCGAGACGCTGTTCATCACCGATGCTGCCATCAACATCTTCCCGGATCTCGAGGCCAAGCGCGACATCGTGCAGAACGCCATCGATCTTTGGGTCACGATCGGTCTTGGCGAGCCGCGCGTCGCCATTCTTTCGGCTGTCGAGACCGTGACGACGAAGATCCCATCGACGATCGAGGCGGCAGCACTTTGCAAGATGGCCGAGCGCGGCCAGATCACCGGCGGCCTGCTCGAAGGCCCGCTTGCCTTCGACAATGCGATCGACCCGGAGGCAGCACATATCAAGGGCATAAAGTCTCCCGTTGCCGGCCGGGCGCAGATCCTGGTGGTACCCGATCTTGAGGCCGGCAATATGCTGGCGAAGAATCTCACCTTCCTGTCCCATGCCGACGCCGCCGGCATCGTCCTTGGCGCCCGCGTGCCGATCGTGCTGACGTCGCGGGCGGACTCCGTGCGCACGCGTCTTGCCTCCTGTGCCGTGGCCTCGCTCTACGCGGCGCGGCGGCGGGCGACGCAAGTCGCGGCGGTGTAGCCATGGACGCGCTCCTCGTCGTCAACGCCGGATCGTCCAGCCTGAAGTTTCAGGTTTTCGGGATCACGGATGCCGGTCTAGAACGCCGGGTGAAGGGGCAGATCGGGGGCATCGGCACGCGTCCGCGCCTTCAGGCGAAGGCGGCCGACGGAACTGTGCTGATCGATCGAAACTACGAAGCCGACGTCGTCTCCGATTTGCCGGCGGCCATCGCGGCGGCGCGGGACTGGCTGTTGACCCTTCAGGGCTTCACCCTGCGTGCGGTTGGCCACCGGGTGGTGCATGGCGGGCCCGACTATGCCGAGCCGGTGCTCATCGACGCGACAGTGCTGGATCGTCTGGCGAGTTACCAAGATCTCGCGCCGCTGCACCAGCCCAACAACCTCGCGCCGATCCGCCAGGCCATGGCGATCAATCCGGATGTGCCGCAGGTCGCCTGTTTCGATACCGCCTTCCATCACGGCCACCCGAAAGAGGTGAACTGCTACGCCATGCCGCGCAGCTTCTATGACGAAGGCGTTCGGCGCTATGGCTTTCACGGCCTCTCCTACGAATACATTTCGGAGCGCCTGCGCGACGTGGCGCCGGAGGTGGCGGGTGGCCGTGTCATCGTTGCGCATCTCGGCAGTGGCGCCTCGATGTGCGCCCTCAACAACGGCCACAGCATCGAGAGCACCATGGGCTTCACCGCGCTCGACGGCTTGCCGATGGGAACGCGGCCTGGCCAGCTCGATCCGGGCGTCGTGCTTTACCTGATCCTCCAGCGCGGCATGAGTGCCCAGGCCGTTTCGGATCTGCTCTATCATGAGGCAGGTCTGAAGGGGCTCTCCGGTGTGTCGAACGATATGCGCGATCTTCTCGCAAGCGAGGACCCGCATGCCAAACTCGCGATCGATCACTTCCTCTATCGCAGCGGGCTCAATGCCGGGATGCTTGCGGCCGCGCTCGGCGGCATCGACGCTTTCGTCTTCACGGCGGGCGTCGGCGAGAACTCCGCTCAGATCCGTGCCCGCATCGCGGACAACCTCACCTGGCTCGGCGCGGAACTCGATCCGGCCGCGAACGAGGCGGGTGCCACGCTGATCTCCACGCCTTCAAGCCGCGTCGCGCTCTACGTCATCCCAACCGACGAGGAACTGATGATCGCGCGCCACACGCTGGCGCTCCTTCGAACTCGTGCAGCCTGATCCATCGGAGACAATCCATGTCCATTCCTGTCGCCAAGGCCAAACTTCTGGATGGCCGCAAAGGTCTGATCGTTGGCATTGCCAACGATCGGTCGATCGCCTGGGGCTGCGCCCGCGCCTTTCGCGCCTTCGGGGCGGAAGTGGCCGTCACCTATCTGAACGACAAGGCAAAGCCCTATGTGGAACCGTTGGCGCGTGAAATCGAAGCGCCGCTGTTCTTGCCGCTCGACGTGGCCGTTCCGGGCCAGATGGAAGCCGTGTTCGAGGAGATCGACAAGACCTGGGGGGAGCTCGATTTCCTCGTGCACTCGATCGCCTTTTCGCCGAAGGATACGCTCGGCGGCCGCGTGGTCGACGTGCCGCGCGAGGGGTTCCTCAAGACCATGGACATCTCCTGCTGGTCATTCATCCGCATGGCGCATCTGGCCGAGCCGCTGATGAAGAATGGCGGCACGCTCTTTACCATGACCTATCACGGCTCACAGGTGGTGGTAGAAAACTACAACATCATGGGTGTGGCCAAGGCGGCGCTTGAAAGTGCGGTCCGCTATCTGGCAGCCGAGCTCGGCCCCAAGGGCATCCGCGTCCACGCGATCTCGCCGGGGGCGCTTGCGACGCGCGCCGCTTCCGGTATCCCGGAATTCGACGCGCTGCTCGAAAAAACGAAGGTCAAGTCGCCGTCGCGCGAACTCGTCGATATCGACGATGTCGGCGTTGCGACGGCCTTTCTGGCGCATGACGCCGCCCGGCTGATAACGGGCCAAGTGCTCTATGTCGACGGTGGCTACCACATCATCGACTAGCTGCTGGCTGGCCGGCCGGTGCCTGCACGGGTCAGATGTTGCCCATGCAGAGATATTTCATCTCGAGATAGTCTTCGAGCCCGTGGCGGGAGCCTTCGCGGCCGATGCCCGATTGCTTGATACCGCCGAAGGGAGCGGCTTCCGAGGACATGCGGCCGGTGTTGATGCCGACCATGCCGTATTCCAGAGCCTCGGCCACATGCCAGACACGCTTCAGGTTCTCGGCGTAGAAATAGGCGGCAAGCCCATAGATCGTGTCGTTGGCTTCGGCGATCACCTGCTCGGCCGTCTCGAAGCGGATGATCGGAGCGATCGGGCCGAAGGTTTCTTCCTGCGCGACCCGCATGTCGGTCGAGATGCCGGTCAGGACGGTCGGCTCGAAGAAGGTGCCTGACGCGCCGATTCTGTGGCCGCCAGCGCGCACCTTGGCACCCTTGGAAACGGCGTCGGTGACATGGGCCTCGATCTTCTCGATCGCATGCTTGTCGATCATCGGGCCGATGGTGATGCCCGGGGTGAAGCCGTCGCCGACGGTGAGCTCGGCAACTCGGCTGACAAATTTCTCGGCAAAGGCGTCATGCACGCCGGACTGCACATAGATGCGGTTGGCCGAGACGCAGGTCTGGCCGGCATTGCGGAATTTCGCCTGGATGGCGCCGTCCACAGCCTCGTCGATGTCGGCGTCGTCGAAGACGATGAAAGGGGCGTTGCCGCCAAGCTCCAGGCTGACCTTCTTGATCTGGTCGGAGCATTGCCGCATCAAAAGCCGCCCGACCTCGGTCGAGCCTGTGAAGCTGATCTTGCGCACCTTCGGGTTGCTGCAGAGCTCGCGGCCGATCGCGGCACCTTCCGAGGCATAGAGCAGGTTGACGACGCCCGTAGGGAAACCGGCCTTTTCGGCGAGCACGAACATGGCGCCGGCAACGAGCGGGGTCTGCTCGGCGGGCTTCAAGACGATGGTGCAGCCGGCGGCAAGGGCCGGCGAGATCTTGCGGGCGACCATCGAAGCCGGGAAGTTCCACGGCGTGATGGTGCCGACGACGCCGACCGGTTGCTTGATGACAAGCATGCGGCGGTCGTTGGCCGGTGCCGGGAAGGTCTCGCCATAGATGCGCTTCGCCTCTTCCGCGTACCATTCGACATAGGCCGCGGCGTGCAGCACCTCGCCCTTCGATTCCGCAATCGGCTTGCCCATCTCGGCGGTCAGGATCGCGGCGAGATCGTCGGCATGTTCCACGATCAGGTCATGCCAGCGCCGGAGCACCGCGCTTCTGTCCTTGGCGGGTTTTGCCGCCCAGAGAACCTGGGCCTCTGCCGCGGCTTCGATCGCCCCATGCGCCTCTTCGATCCCCATGTCCGGAAGGGTCGCCAGCAGCTCACCGGTCGAGGGGTTGAAAACGTCGAAGGTTGCGCCGGTCCAGCCTGCGGCGGCATGTGCAATGTTGTGTAGCGGCGCGAACAGTTCGGCGGCGCGCAGGTGCTTGGTCAAGGCGGGGGTCAAGGTCATTGGCGGGCATCCTCCGGCGATGGTCCGCCGGGAGGCGGCAGACCCGCTTTTGCTTGTTATTGCGGGTGCCGATCGACGTCGGCACCCGAGCTTCACGCGTCTGAATAGACGCGCTAAGTCGCTGTAGCACTTTGAATTGCTGCATAATTTTGTCCTCAAGTCGATCCCGATTTGAGGAATTATGCACCGGGCAACCGCGTTAGCGGTCGCCTGGTCGGGCGTCAACCACGCGCCGCGAGGATCGACGCTTCGAGAATGTCGAGCGCTTCGGCGAAGACTTCGTCCTGGATGGTGATCGGCGCCAGGAAGCGAATGACGTTGCCATGCACGCCGCAGGTCAAGAGGATCAGTCCCTTTTCCAGCGCGATCAGGCGAACCTTGTTGGCGAAGTCGGCGCTCGGCAGGTTGGTCTTCACGTCGTTGAACTCGACGGCATTCATGAAGCCGGGGCCGCGGATGTCGACGATCTCGGGTGCCTGTTCGCGGATGGCGGCAAGGCGCTGCTTGAGCCGGCCGCCGAGCTGCTCGGCGCGTTCGCACAGCTTCTCTTCGGCGATGACATCGAGCACCGCATGGGCGGCGGCGATACCTAGCGGGTTGCCGCCATAGGTGCCGCCAAGGCCGCCGGGGGCCGGCGCATCCATGACTTCGGCGCGGCCGGTGACGGCGGCGAGCGGGAAGCCGCCGGCAAGGCTCTTGGCCATGGTGATGAGGTCAGGCGCAACGTCGTGATGGTCCATGGCGAACATCTTGCCGGTGCGGGCAAAGCCGGTCTGGACCTCGTCGGCGATCAGAAGGATGCCATGCTGGTCGCAGATTTCGCGCAGCGCCTTCATGAAAGCGGCGGGCGCGGGGTAGAAACCACCTTCGCCCTGCACCGGCTCCAGGATGATCGCGGCGACACGGCCCGGATCGACATCGGCGGCAAAGAGCTTCTTGAGTGCTGCGAGCGACTGTTCGGTAGTAATGCCGTGCAGTTCGATCGGGAAGGGGGCGTGGAAGACGTCGCCCGGCATCGCGCCGAAGCCGACCTTATAGGGAACGACCTTGCCGGTCAGTGCCATGCCCATGAAGGTGCGGCCATGGAAGCCGCCGGAAAAGGCGATGACCGCCTGGCGACCGGTCGAGGCGCGCGCGATCTTGACGGCATTTTCGACAGCTTCGGCACCGGTGGTGACGAAGATCGTCTTCTTGGCGAAGTTACCGGGCGTCAGCGCGTTCAGGCGCTCGGCGAGGTGCACGTAGGATTCGTAAGGCACGACCTGATGGCAGGTATGGGTGAAGCGATCGATCTGCGCCTTGACCGCCTCAATGACCTTGGGGTGACGATGGCCCGTGTTGACGACCGCAATGCCGGAGGCGAAGTCGATGTAGCGATTGCCTTCCTTGTCCCAGATCTCCGAGTTTTCCGCGCGATCGGCGTAGATCTGGGTGGTCATGCCGACGCCGCGGGAGATGGCGGCGTTCTTGCGGTCGGTGAGGCTGGTCATGGCGCGTTCCTGTCACGTCTGGAGCTAATATATTGCATTTTTTCTGCAAGTTTATTCTGGAAGTGGTACACCTTTCACAGTCGATTGCAAATCAAATTTGGTGATCGAGACAACACGGGCGCTGATGCGGCGTCCTTGTCAGATCTCAATCGTGACGGGTAAGGTTGCGGACACGTCTGAACTGCACGGATTCGTGCAGCGCCGGCGGGCGGTAAAGGGAAGTTGGAATGGGCGCTGTGCGCTACAAGGTTGCCGAGGCGGCGCGTCTGGCGGGGGTCTCCGCTTCGACTCTGAGGTTATGGGAGACGCAAGGGTTGGTCGTGCCCGAGCGCTCGCCGACGGGACATCGGCAATATACGGAGGGCGATCTTGCCCGGCTGAAGCGCATCGCCTGGTTCCGCGTCGAACGTGGGCTGAACCCGGCCGCGATCCGCGAGGCGCTTGAGGCGGAAGGTGCCGGGGACGACGCTGTTTCGAGCGCGGGCGAGGGCGGCGACAATCAGGTCGGCCGCAAGCTCAGAAGCTTGCGGCACGCGGCAGGAAAGACGCTCGAGCAGGTTGCCGGCGACATCGGCATCGCCGCATCGGTGCTCTCGACGCTGGAACGCACCTCGCAGGGTGTCTCGGTGGCCGTCCTGCACAACATCGCGGAATACTTCGGAACCACCGTTTCCAGCCTCTCCGGCGAGGAGGAAGCGGATGCGCGGGCCGTGGTGCGAGCCGGCGAATGGCGGACCTGGCCGCGCACGACGCCCGGCGTCACCGTGCAACTGCTGGCCGACGGCCGCAACCAGATGGATTGCCACCGCTTCGTGCTGGAACCGGGGGCTTCCAGCGAGGGCGCCTACCGGCACGAGGGCGAGGAGTTCGTCTATGTTCTCTCGGGCCGGGTTGAGTTCATCCTCGACAGCGACCAGTTCTACGACCTCGGCGTCGGCGACTCGCTCTATTTCGAGAGCAAGAGGCGCCATGCCTGGACGAACCGGCACGACGGTGAAACCGTCCTTCTTTGGGTCAATACGCCACCGACATTCTAAGCCCCGGCCGACTTGAGGCGCTATCGTTTCTGAAACAATACAAGGGCTTGCGGCCTCGGCCCGGCGGTAGTGACCGGCGCCTCGGTCGTCACGGTCGACCGCCCGCAGGCGAGCTCGGCGCGCTGCCGCCATTCCAGCGGTCAAAGTTTGGCCCTATTCGACCCTAGAGTTTTAGGGGCCGCCTTCAATGCGTCGTGCGACCGATCAGACCTTTCACGCTTCTCTTGAAGCAAATGGCAACCTCGCGGCAAAAATCGTAGCTGACCAGAGAGTTGGCTCCACAAGGAACAGGGCCCGCAAGGGTCGGAACTCCGAGGGGATGTTCAATGTTGAATACGCGCGACCGTCAGTTGGACGGGTTGCGGGCCGCTGCCGTTTCCATGGTTCTGTACGCGCATTTTTTTGCCGCGGACGATTCCCATTGGGGACACATCGGTGTGCGGCTGTTCTTCATTCTCAGCGGCTTTCTGATCACGCGGCTATTGCTCGACGCCCGTTCCGCCGCTCAGTTCGAACCGGCGACGGCTCTCAGATCCTTCTACGCGCGTCGCGCCTTGCGTATCTTCCCACCCTATTTCGGCATGCTGGGCGTCCTGTGGCTGTTCAACCTGGAGGGCGCCAGGGAAGGCTGGGTCTGGCACGCGCTTTACCTCTCGAACTTCTGGTACGCGGTCAAGGACGCGTGGACACCGTGGGTGCTCTGCCACACCTGGAGTCTCAGCATAGAAGAGCAGTTCTATATCGTCTGGCCGCTTCTCGTTCTGCTGACGCCGCGCCGTCTGCTCGGGCGGCTTTGTGTCGGTGTGATTGCCTGTTCGCTGGCCTACCGCTTCTATTGGCCGCTGACAGGCGCCCCCTCGCTCGCGCGCGATCTGCTGCCGCCGGCCTCGATGGATGCGCTGGCGGCGGGTGCCCTCCTGGCCGTCCACCGATCGCATGTCACAGCCTGGCCGCGATGGATGGCGGCCAGCTGGCTGCCGCTTTCCATCCTGTCGCTCGTCCTCCTTTGGGCGCGCTCGACTGCAATGGGGCCGGTGCCCGATTGGCTGGTGTGGATCGGCCTTGAAGTTTCGCCCCTGGTTCCGCTTGCAATGTTGGTGGGCAGCGCCTCCGCCGGGTTCCGCAACGATTTCGGCAGGCTGCTCGAACTCCCGCCGCTGACGGCGCTCGGGCGCGTCAGTTATGGCGTCTACCTGTTTCATCCGGTCGTGTTGGCGCTGGTCGTCAAGGCGCAGGCGTGGATACCGGTCAATGTTTCCGAACAGGGCTTCGGGCGGTTGCTCGTTGCCGGTTCCGCCACTTTGGTCGTCGCGGCCGTCTCCTGGCTCGCCTTCGAGAAACCGCTCAACGCCCTGAAACGGTACTTCCCCTACCTTCGCGCGGGCGGCCGGCGGAGTAGATCGGCCCCAAATGCCGGAAGCTCTGTCAACTGGCTGCAGGGGAAAAAGGGTGAGCGGCCGCAGCCGACCTATCGCACGGACGCCGCTGGCAGGGAAAATGCGATCCATGCTTCAGATCTGCAATAACGTTCGAGAATGCCCATGACCGTTCCGTTGGTTTCCGTCCTGCTGCCCGTCTACAACGCCGAGCCCTATCTGGCTGCGGCGCTTGAGAGCATTCTGAAGCAGGATTATCGACGGCTGGAGATCATCGCTATCGACGACGGTTCGCGCGATCGTTCGCTGGAAATCATGCGACGCTATCAGCAGGCGGACGACCGCATCACCATCGTCTCGCGCGAAAATCGCGGTCTGATCGCGACCTTGAACGAAGGCCTCACGCTGGCGAAGGGCGACCTCATTGCCAGAATGGACGCGGACGATATTTCCTATCCCTCGCGACTGTCACGCCAGGTGTCGCTGTTCCAGCGGCAGCCGGAGCTTGCGCTGTGCGGCTCGGGTATCGACACGCTGCTTGGCGACCGTATCATCCGCGGCACGCCCAACCCGATCTATCAGCCGGCGAGCCTGCGGGCGCTGTCGAAGTTCTTCACGATCTTCATCCACTCGACCGTCGTCTTCAACAGGCGCGTCATCCCGCAGGATATGCTGACCTATGATGCGCATTACGTGCATGCGGAGGATTTCGATCTCTTCCGAAGGGTTGCCGAGCGTTTTCCGGCCGTGATGATCGACGAGGCGCTGATCGCTTACCGCATTCACGGCAACAGCGTTACGAACACGCATAAGCGCCAGATGCGCCGCACGCATTTGCAGATCGTCGGCGAAAATCTCGAACGCGAAGAGCTTTGCGACGGTCCCTCTGCCTTGAATGATATCGGCCTCGCAGTGACGTCGGAAACGATAGGGCGTGCCGCTGCGTGTATTCTCTCGCTTGAGGCCAGGGTCTCGGCGCTTCCTGCGGAAACCCGCGCCGGATACGAGGCGGGCGCGCTGAATTTCTTCTATTTTCTCTATCAGCTCGTCAGCGACGAGCGGCGGCCGGAACTCACCCACGAGTTTTTGACGCAGACGAGAAAATGGGGGCTCATCCGTCGCCGGGAACGATATGGCCTAATCGCCGGCGCTCGAGTGCCATGGTGCAGCCGCATGACGTTGGCTGCTTCAAGCCGGCTGGATGCTGTGTCGCGGTATCTGCAATCCGTGCCTGCGACGAGCGTCCTTCCGCAGCAAGGGATGCGCTAGCATGACCGTCGAGGGCCTGAAGTGGACAGCGGCGGAACGCAGCGACATGGTGGAGACGCCACGGCCGCCGTCGCCCCCCGCACGCAACGCGCTTTTCGCAAGCTTTATCGTCTGCACGCGCAATCGTGCGGCGGCGCTCGAGACCTGCATTCGATCGATCGAGACAGTTTGTGGCACCCATGCTGCCGGCCGGTGCGAGTTGATCGTTGTTGACAACGGTTCGACCGATGACACGCCTGAACGCATTGCCCGGATGGTTTCCGCTTCCCCGCTGGCAATCACGCACCTCATCGATACCCGACCGGGCCTCGCTGCCGCGCGCAACACGGCCATGGCACGCGCGCGTGGCGGCATTCTGGTTTTCATCGACGACGATTGTGAAATCGACACGAACTATCTGGCTGACCTGGAGCGCCACTACGCAAGCGGCGAAAGCGGAATCATTCGCGGCGGCCGCGTGGAACTCGGAGATGCCAGAGACCTGCCCTTCACGATCAAACGATCGAACGCGCGTGAGCGGTTGACGTGTGACATTCATCCGGGTGGCTTCGTCTTGGGCTGCAACATGACGATGCATCGCGAGGTTGCGCTGCGTGTCGGGGCATTCGACGAACGCTTCGGCGCCGGCACCTCCCTGCAGTCGGCCGAAGACACCGACTATCTGCTGCGCGCCTACAGGCTCGGTATCCCGATCGAATATGTCCCCGACATGCTCGTCTTCCATCACCACGGCCGACGCACCCGCCTGGCAATCGAGAGGCTTCACCGCAACTACAGTTTCGGCAACGGCGCGCTTTGCATGAAGCATATCCGCACGACACCATGGTTGCTGCGGCATTTCTGTTGGACCGTCCGGTCGGCTATCAGGGAAGTCTTCGGCGGCCCCCGGTTCGACCCCGTCCTGCACCTGTCGCATTGGCCAATCGTTTTCATGAACCTGCTCGGCGCTCTCAAGTTCATGAGCCTGTCCGTCGCCGAGCGGACAACGGGCCCGGTCGAACAACGGGCCCGAGAGCAACTCCAGCGCTGAGGACGGCCGCGATGTTCAGAATTCTCTTGCCGAGCCTGCAGCTGTTGCGCAATGCACTGGATGGCCAGATGCGTCTGCTTCCGCTCGTGGTGGTCCTCGGCCTCTGCAGCGCGGCACTGGAGGGCGTCGGTATCGGCCTCATCATTCCCATGCTGGGCATTATTGCCGGCGACCAGGATCCGGCGGCACTGAGCGGCGTCTCCTCTCTTTTCCAGCAGGTCGGATCGGGACTGGACGATCGCGAAAGGCTGATCGTCATCGCCGCTGCTGCCTTTGGGCTGATCTGTCTCAAGAACGTCCTGGCTTTTGCCAACACGGTGCTTGCAACCTTCATCTACGGCAAGGCTGGCCACGCGATCCGAAGCGCACTGTCGGGTCAGTTGCTGCGCATCGGCTACCCGTTCTTCATGAAGGAGAATCCCGGGCGCTTGCTCAACATCATTTCGAACGAGTCCTGGCGAGCATCCGACGCGATACAAACCGTACTTGCTGCCCTTGTGAATGGCGCGGCCGCCGTCATCCTGCTCGCGTTCCTGCTGCTGTTGTCCTGGCAGATGACGTTGTTCGTGGCGCTCGGCCTCGTTCTCGTGCAGCTCGTACACTACGTCCTGTCTGCAACCCTCACGGGGCCGAGCCGCGATGTCACCTCCTTCAACGGCGAGCTGGCGGCACGCATGCTCCACCTGGTCCACGCCGGCCGCCTGATCCGGATATTCGGGCAGGAGGCGCGGGAGAAGGCCGCGTTCGATGGGGCGTCGGATTCGGTCAGGCGCGCCGCCTTCGCACTACAGGCCCGCCAGGGCATGCTGCCACCGCTGACCGAGACGCTCCACTCCGCTCTCTTCCTTGGAGTGGTCGTCAGTGCCTGGTCTGCCGGCATCAGTTTTCCTGTGATCGTTGCCTTCGTGGTTCTGCTCTATCGTTTGCAGCCGCATGTGCGTGCCTTGCAATTGTCCTGGAGCCAGATCCAGGGCTGGAGCGGATCGCTGGAGGAGGTGCATTGGTTGTTGGACTCGTCCGGCAAGCCGCGGCCGCCGGAGGGGAGGGAGCCTTTCAGCGGGCTGCGGCAGCGGCTCAGATTTGATGACGTCACTTTCCGCTATCCGAGCTCGGGTTCCCGAGACGTCGTGCTGCAGTCGGCGGCGTTCGAAATCCCAGGCGGCCGTTCGACGGCGCTTATTGGCCGGTCCGGTGCCGGCAAGACGACGATCGTCAATCTGCTATGCCGCTTCGTCGAGCCGGATGAGGGAAACATTCTCGTCGACGATGTCCCGCTGAACCGGATCGACCCGGTGCAATGGCGAAGCCGGATCGCGCTCGCGAGCCAGGACCTGGAACTGGTTGATGGAACGATCCTGGAGAACATCACCTATGGCCGGGAGGCGACCACCGCAGCCGAAGTGGAGCATGCGGCCAGGATGGCCGAAGCGCATGGCTTCATCGAAGGCTTGCCGCAGGGCTATCAAACCGTCGTCGGCTATCGAGGTGCCAGCCTTTCGGCCGGGCAGCGGCAGCGGGTCGCGCTCGCCAGGGCCCTGGTGCGTGATCCGGATATCCTGATCCTGGACGAAGCCACCAACGCGGTCGACGGGCTATCGGAAGCGGCCATCGTCGAGACGCTGAAGTCGAGAGCGGGACGCCGCACGACGATCGTCATCAGCCATCACCGCAGCACGATCTCGTTCTGCGACGAGGTCGTCATTCTCGGCGGCGGCCAAGTGAAAGGTCAGACAGCTTTCGCCGACGTGGCCGCCTTGAGCATGGATCAGCTTTACGAGCACGAAACCGCGAAAAGGCGGCGGGCTTGAGGGGGGCCTTGTCCCCGTTCTCTCCGGTTCGCTTGGCCGATCCCAGCCTTCGATGACCGAAACGAAATCGGCGCGCGGCCGTATGATCACGGGCCGCGCCGGTTTGTTTCTCATAGGAATAGGCCGCCCGCTTCCCGTGGTCTCAATGATGTAAGCGGAAAGCGGGCGGGTCCTCGGGATCAGGCTGCCGCGTAGCGCTTTGCCATTTCCGGCAGGCGCAGCGTGCGGATCTTCGATGCCTTGCCGGCCGTGCGGAAGGCTTCGAAGCGCTCCTTGCAGACCTCGGTCATCAGCGCGGTTGCCGGCTTCAGGTAGTTGCGCGGGTCGAAATTCTCCGGGTTTTCGGCGAAGTTCTTGCGGATCGTGCCGGTCATCGCGAGGCGCAGGTCGGTGTCGATGTTGACCTTGCGCACGCCAAGCGGGATCGCCTTCTGGATTTCAGAGACCGGAACGCCCCAGGTCGGCTTCATCTTGCCGCCATAGGTGTTGAAGAGATCCTGAAGATCCTTCGGCACCGACGACGAGCCATGCATGACCAGATGCGTGTTCGGCAGCTTCTTGTTGATCTTGGCGATCGTCTCGATCGACAGGATGTCGCCATCGGGCTCGCGGGTGAACTTGTAGGCGCCGTGGCTGGTGCCGATGGCGACGGCCAGTGCATCGACACCGGTCTTGGTGACGAAATCGAGCGCCTGGTCCGGATCGGTCAGTAGTTCCTCGCGCGACAGCTTGCCTTCGAAGCCGTGGCCGTCTTCCTTGTCTCCGGCACCGGTCTCGAGGTTGCCGAGGCAGCCGAGTTCGCCTTCGACCGAAACGCCGGCCGCATGCGCGATCTTCACGACCTCTGCGGTGACGGCGACATTGTATTCATAGCTGGCGACGGTCTTGCCGTCCTTTTCGAGCGAGCCGTCCATCATGACGGAGGTGAAGCCGTTGGTGATGGCCGAGATGCAGGTCGACGGCTGGTCGCCGTGGTCGAGGTGCAGACAGACGGGGATATGCGGGTATTCCTCGGCAGCACCCAGGATCAGGTGGCGCAGGAACGCATCACCCGCATAGGAACGGGCGCCGCGGCTTGCCTGAAGGATCACCGGACTGTCGGTGGCATCGGCGGCGCGCATAACGGCCTGAATGTATTCGAGATTGTTCACATTGAACGCCGGCAGCGCGTAATCGTTCTCCGCCGCATGGTCGAGCAGTTGCCGCAATGTGATCAATGCCATTCGGTATTCTCCCTTGGTGCTCGGCGCAGCCTTCCCGGTGCGCCACAAAAACAATCCGGCTTGAAGCGCCGCATGAACATCATCGCAGGCAAGCGATGGCCGGAATTTCCGTGCGGCGTGACAGCGCGCGCGAATTGGTCGCGCCCACCGAAGTCAGGCGCACAATAGTTCATCGAAGTGGTTTGACAACCGGGCAAAAGGCAGGTTGCCAGAGGTCGAAACGCGCTTCAATCGATTTTACTGTGGACTGGATGCAACACCTTTCCGGTGAACTGGTTTCACTTTCTGGTGGTGCCTTTGAGGGGAGGAGGGCAAGAGTCGCATTTGCGACCTGTGCGTGTCTATTTCGTACTGCACACCATGCCGGTCGAGTGCGCGGTGGAAACAGTCTGTCTACATGAAGTTAGGGGTTCGCAAGAAGATTGCGGCGAATGGCGCCATTCTTTGCGCACATTACGTAAACTGCCGGCAAAATTCACAAAGTTTGCACGGTCGAGGATTCGACGGTGGCTGCGCCCGTGTTTTGTCGACAAAAATTGCCGACCTAAAACGTTGCAGGAGATTTCCCGAAATTGCCCTGCTTCCGTCACACGTCCGTCGCAAAGGCGACGAAAAGAATCGCAAACGAAATACAACCTATAGGATAGAAGGAATTCTGTCCTATAGATAAAGATGCAGACGGCCGCAGAATCCGCCTTGCGTTTGAGGACGATTTGCACTTCTCTCCTGCGATCACAAACCCAAAACAAGGGGAAGGAGAGAAACAAAATGGCATCACTGAAACTCAACCTTAGCGCTGCCGCGCTGATCGGTTCGCTGCTCATCGGAGCAAGCCCGGCGCTCGCCGAAGCTGTCCTGCATCGCGGCAATGCGGGTGAGCCGCAAACCCTGGATCAGGCCCATACCTCGATCAACATCGAAGCGTTCATCCTCAAGGACCTCTACGAGGGCCTGACGATCTATGACGCCGCTGCCAAGATCGTCCCAGGTGTCGCTGAAACGTGGGAGCTCTCGGACGACGGTACGGTCTACACCTTCAAGCTGCGCGCCGATGCAAAGTGGTCGGACGGTTCGCCGGTAACGGCAGAAGACTTTGTCTTTTCCATCCGCCGCGTCGAAGATCCGAAGACCGCGGCCGGCTATGCCAACATTCTCTTCCCGATCAAGAACGCCGAAAAGGTCAACAAGGGTGAACTGCCGACCGACCAGCTCGGCGTGAAGGCTGTCGACGAAAAGACGCTCGAAATCACGCTTGAGCGCCCGACCCCGTTCTTCCTGGAACTGCTGGCGCACCAGACCGCGCTTCCGGTCAGCAAGGCAAGCGTCGAAAAGAACGGCGCTGACTTCGTCAAGCCGGGTGTCATGGTTTCGAACGGCGCGTTCACGCTCGCCGCCCACGTTCCGAACGACAGCCTGACCGTCGTCAAGAACGCCAACTATTGGGATGCGGCCAACGTCAAGCTCGACAAGGTCATCTTCTACCCGATCGACGACCAGGCCGCTTCGGTTCGCCGTTTCGAAGCCAAGGAAATGGATCTCGTCTACAACTTCTCGGCTGATCAGATCGGGCGTCTGCGCACGTCCTACGGCGATCAGGTCCATGTTTCGCCGTCGCTCGCGACGTATTATTACGCCTTCGACACCCGTCAGGAGCCCTATAGCGACGTGCGCGTCCGCCAGGCTCTGTCCATGGCCGTCGACCGCGACTTCCTCGCCAAGGAAATCTATGCCGGTTCGCAGCTCCCCGCCTATTCGATGGTCCCCCCGGGCATCGAAAGCTACGGTGAGCCGTCCAAGGCCGAGTTCGGCACGCTGTCGCAGCTCGACCGTGAAGACAAGGCCGTCGCCCTGATGAAGGAAGCCGGCTACGGCGAAGGTGGCAAGCCGCTCGATATCGAGTTGCGCTATAACACCAACCCGAACCACGAGCGTGTTGCGACCGCTGTCGCCGACATGTGGAAGAACACCTTCGGCGCCAAGGTGTCGCTGGTGAACCTCGACGTGTCCTCGCACTACGCCTACCTGCAGGAAGGCGGCAAGTTCAACGTTGCCCGTGCCGGCTGGCAGGCGGACTACGCGGACGCAGAGAACTTCCTGGCACTCAGCGTCGGCTCCAACAAGACCTTCAACTACGGCCACTTCGAAAACGCTGAATTCGACGGCCTGATGAAGAAGTCCTACGACGAGCAGGATCCGGCAGCCCGCTCGAAGCTGATGCATGAAGCAGAAGCGCTGCTGATGAAGGAACAGCCGATCGCTCCGCTTCTGACCCAGGCCGACCTGTGGCTGGTTGCCAGCCGCGTCAAGGGCTGGGCGGACAATGCTCCGAACGAGCACCTCAGCAAGTTCCTGAGCATCGCCGAATAACGAACAGAGACGACGCGCGGTAACAGGCCGCGCGTCGCCTCCGGAGCACGTCCATGATTTCCTTCATCCTCCGCCGATTGGCGAGTGCGGTGCCGACCTTGTTTATCGTCGTCACCATATCCTTCTTCCTGATGCGGTTCGCCCCTGGTGGCCCCTTCAACCTCGAGCGTCCTCTTCCGCCACAAACGATGGCGAACCTGATGAAGACGTATCAGCTCGACCAGCCCCTTTGGCGCCAATACACGCACTATCTCAGCAATGCTGTGACCGGCGACTTCGGCCCGAGCTATGTCTATAAAGACAACAATGTCGCTGAATTGATCAGCAAGGGTCTGCCCTATTCGATGGAGCTCGGCTTCTACGCGCTGTTGCTTGCTCTCATCGGCGGCGTGACTGCCGGCACGATCGCCGCGCTCAGGCAGAACAGCATTCTCGATTTTGCGATCATGTCGGTCTCGACGATCGGCGTCACCGTGCCGAACTTCGTTGTCGGTCCGGTGCTCGTGTTGATATTCGCGGTCGGCCTTTCGTGGGTTCCCTCCGGCGGTTGGGGTGATGGATCGTTCCGCTCCCTGATCCTGCCGATGATTGCGCTGGCACTGCCGCAGGTTGCGGTTTTCGCGCGCCTGACACGCGGATCGATGATCGAGGCGCTTCACACCGACCACATCCGAACCGCCAGGGCCTATGGCCTACCTGCGCGAACGGTTGTGGTGACCCACGCGATGCGCGGCGCGATGCTGCCGGTCGTGTCCTATCTCGCACCCTGTGCCGCGGCGCTGCTGACCGGTTCGGCTGTCGTCGAGACGATCTTCACCATTCCGGGTGTCGGCCGTTACTTCGTCCTCGGCGCGATCAACCGCGACTATACGCTGGTGATGGGCACGGTCATTCTCGTTGCAATCTTCGTCATCGTTTTCAATCTCCTGGTCGACATTCTCTACGGCCTGCTCGATCCGAGGGTTCGCCATGACTGATATCGTCCAGACCCCGGTGGTGACACCGGAAACCAAGGGGCGCAGCCTCTTTCAGCTCGCCGCCATGCGCTTCAAGCGCAACCGTGCCGCCATGGCCGGTTGCGTGATGCTGGCACTGATCGCGCTGTTCTCGTTCTTAGGTCCGCTGTTTGTGCCGCATACCTATGACCAGGTGTTTCCGTCATACGTCACGAAAGCCCCCAGCCTCGAGCCGCGGCCCGACGTTTCGACGTTGCAGGGGGTGATGGAAGGCATCGCGACCCGCGCCCGCGTCACGCTCAAGGAGTTCAATCTCGAGGGTGAGACCTTCACCGCGACGATCACCTCGGAACAGCCGATCGATGCGCGCGCAACGCGCTATTTCGATCGCGCCAACGAGTTCCGCGACACCCAGGTGGTGGCAACGGAAGATGACGGCCGCACGCTGAAAGTGACCGGTCAGGTCGACCGGGAATACTTCCCCTTCGGCACCGATTCCAACGGTCGCGATCTTCTGGTCCGCGTCATGCTCGGTGGCCAGATCTCGATAGCCGTCGGCCTGCTGGCGAGCCTCGTTTCGCTCGGCATCGGCGTCGTCTACGGCGCGACATCGGGCTATATCGGCGGCCGCGTCGACAACGTCATGATGCGACTGGTGGAGATCATGTATTCTCTGCCCTTCGTCTTCCTCGTCGTCGTTCTCGTCGTGTTCTTCGGTCGCTCGTTCATCCTGATCTTCCTGGTGATCGGGGCGGTGGAATGGCTCGACATGGCCCGTATCGTGCGCGGCCAGACGCTTGCGCTCAAGCGGCGCGAGTTCGTCGGCGCCGCGCAGGCACTCGGCCTGACCGATTGGCAGATCATCCGCCGGCACATCATCCCCAATACGATCGGTCCGGTCATCGTTTTCGTGACCGTCGTCGTGCCCAAGGTGATCCTGCTCGAGAGCTTCCTCTCCTTCCTTGGCCTCGGCGTTCAGGCGCCGCTGACGAGCTGGGGAGCGCTGATCTCGGAAGGCGCAAACAACATCCAGTCGGCGCCGTGGCTGCTCATCTTCCCGGCCATCTTCTTTGTCCTGACGCTGTTCTCGCTGAATTTCGTTGGCGACGGCCTGCGCGACGCGCTCGACCCGAAGGATCGCTGACATGGCAGATACCAAGGAAACCATCCTGGCCGTTCGCGGCCTCAAGGTGAACTTCTCGACGCCTGATGGCACGGTGGAAGCGGTCAAGGGCATCGATCTCGACGTCCGTACCGGCGAAACGCTTGCGGTCGTCGGCGAGTCCGGCTCCGGCAAGAGCCAGACGATGATGGGCATCATGGGCCTGCTCGCCAAGAACGGTGAGGTCACCGGCTCCGCGCGTTACCGCGGCCAGGAGCTTGTGGGCCTGCCGCCCAAGGCGCTGAACGAGGTGCGCGGTGCGAAGGTCACCATGATCTTCCAGGAGCCGATGACCTCGCTCGATCCGCTCTATCCCGTCGGCCGCCAGATCGCCGAGCCGATCGTGCACCATCGGGGCGGCACGTTCAAACAGGCGCGGGCGCGCGTGCTTGAACTGCTCGAGCTCGTCGGCATCCCGGAACCTGGGCGCCGCATCGACAGCTATCCGCATGAACTTTCGGGTGGCCAGCGTCAGCGCGTGATGATCGCCATGGCGCTTGCCAACGACCCGGATCTCCTGATCGCGGACGAACCGACGACGGCGCTCGACGTGACGATCCAGGCGCAGATCCTTGATCTGCTCAAGTCGCTGCAGAAGCGCTTCGGCATGGCGATCGTGCTGATCACGCACGACCTCGGCATCGTCAAGCACTTCGCGGACCGCGTTGCGGTGATGCGTCGCGGCGAAGTGGTGGAGAGAGGCACGACGGCTGACATCTTCGAGCGGCCGCAGGCCGACTACACGAAGATGCTGCTCGCGGCCGAGCCGAGCGGCCGCAAGGCGTCGCCGGCCGACAGCGCGCCGATCATTCTCGAAGGCCGCGACGTCTGTGTCGACTATCAGATCGGCGGCGGGCTTTTCCGGGGTGGGAAGTCTGTCTTCCGTGCGGTGGACAACGTCAATCTGCGCCTGCAAGAGGGGCAGACGATCGGCGTCGTCGGCGAGTCCGGTTCCGGCAAGTCGACGCTCGGTCGTGCGCTTCTAAGGCTTCTGCCGAGCAGCGGCTACTATCGTTTCGGGACGACGGATATTTCCGGCTTCGACCGCGGGCAGATGCGGCCGCTGCGTCGCACGTTGCAACTCGTCTTCCAGGATCCGTACGGCTCGCTTTCACCCCGGCGCACCGTCGGTGAGATCATCACCGAAGGCCTGCAAGTGCACGAGCCCGAGCTCAGCCGTGCCGATCGCGACCGCCGGGCGTCAGAAGCGCTGAAGGAAGTGGGGCTCGACCCTGCGTCCCGCAACCGCTACCCGCACGAGTTCTCGGGCGGCCAGCGGCAGCGCATCGCGATCGCCCGCGCAATGATCCTGAAGCCCAAGGTCGTCATTCTCGACGAACCGACCTCGGCGCTCGACCGCTCGGTTCAGGGTCAGGTGATCGAACTCCTGCGCGACCTGCAGCGCTCGCATGGGCTCTCCTACATCTTCATCAGCCACGATCTTTCGGTGGTGAAGGCGATGTCGGACTATGTGATCGTCATGAAGAACGGCAAGATCGTCGAGGAAGGCGAAACGGACGCGATCTTCGAGGCGGCGAAGCAGCCCTATACCAAGACGCTGATCGGCGCAGCCTTCAACGTCTGAGCCGGCCGATACCGCAGTTGACAGGGACGCGAGCGATCGCGTCCCTGCTTTATTCCGGGCACTTGCGGTTTCGGCGCGGGCTCTGATCAGAGTTCGCCATCGGCCGGGAAATCTGCAGCGACAAGCTTCTTGTCGAGCCCGAACTTCTGCATTTTCTCGTAGAGCGTCTTGCGCGAAATGCCGAGAGACTCGTAGACCGGCTTCAGGGCGCCGCCATGCGCGGCAATGGCGCTGGCGATGAGACCCTTTTCATAGGCTGCCACCTTGTCGGCAAGCCGGCCGCTCTCTTCCTTCGCGGCATCGAGCGGTGCTGAATCAAGCCCGAGCACCAGCCGCTCGGCGGCGTTGCGCAGTTCGCGCACATTGCCCGGCCAGTCGCGCTCCGCCATTTCCGCCAGCATGGCTTGCGAGACCTCGACTTCATCGCGGCCATAGCGTGCCGCAGATTCCCTTACCAGTTGCAGGAAGAGCAGCGGGATATCGGCGCGGCGCTGGGCGAGCGAGGGAACCCGAAGCGTTGCGACGTTGAGGCGGTAGAGCAGATCGGCGCGGAAGCGCCCCGCGGCAACTTCCCTTTCGAGATCGACCTTGCTGGTGGCGATGAAGCGCACATCGAGCGGTACGACTTCGTTCGATCCGAGGCGGGTGATGACGCGTTCCTGGAGGACGCGCAGGAATTTTGCCTGAAGGTCGAACGGCATCGAGCCGATCTCGTCGAGCAGGATGGTGCCGCCGCGACCATGCTCGAATTTGCCGTAGCGCGGACGAATGGCGCCGGGAAAGGCGCCGGGCTCGTGGCCGAAGAGTTCGCTCTCGATCAGGTTCTCCGGCAGGGCCGCGCAGTTGATGGCGATGAACGGGCTGTTGGCGCGAGCGCTGAGATCATGCAGCGTGCGGGCCAGCACCTCCTTGCCGACGCCGGTATCGCCGATGATCAGCGTGTCCGCGTCGGCTGCGCCGATGGCGCGGATACGATAGCGCAGATCGACCATGACCTGGCTGCGGCCGGGGAGCCGCTGCTCGATGTCGTCGCGTTTGCCGGCGACGGCTTTCAGCCGGCGGTTTTCCAGAACGAGCGCGCGCCAGTCCAACGCCCGGCGAATGGTGCCAGCGAGCATCTGTGCCGCAAACGGCTTCTCGACGAAATCATAGGCGCCTTCGCGCATCGCGCGCACGGCAAGCTGAACGTCGCCATGGCCGGTGACGAGGATGACCGGCACCTCGGCATCGATCTCTCGGATGCGTTGTAGCAGCGTCATGCCGTCCATGCCGGGCATGCGGATGTCGCTGATGACGACACCGGCGAAGCTGTAGCTGATGAATTCCAGGGCACGTTCGGCTGCGGCGAAGACATCGACGCGGAAACCCGCCAGTTCCAGCGCCTGCGCGCTCGAATGGCGCACCTCCTCTTCGTCGTCGACGAGCAGGATCCGGCTTTCGATCATTCGGCAGCCTCCCGGGCATTGCTGTTTTCAGCGGCAAGTTCGATCCGGAACTCGGCGCCGCCTTCCGCAAGGTTGGTTGCGATAAGACTGCCACCGAAATCCTTGATAATGTTATAGGAAATCGAAAGGCCAAGGCCCAGCCCCTTGCCGACGCCCTTTGTGGAAAAGAACGGATCGAAGATACGCTCGGCAATCGCCGGCGCGATGCCAGGTCCCCGATCGCTGACCGTCAGCACCACCTTGTGGTCTTCCTGTCGGGCGCGAAGGCGAATGGTCCGGTCATCAAGCCCCTCGACCGCATCGGCCGCATTGGAGATGATGTTGACGAGCACCTGCTGCAGGCGGACTGAGCCGGCACGGACGACGAGCGGTTTATCGCCGAGATCGATGTCGATGGTTGCCGCTGCGGCCTTCAGCCGAACCGATACGATCTCCATCGTATCGCGCACCACCTCTTCGACCGGAACCGGCCCAAGCTTCTCATTCGGTTTGCGGGCGAAATTTCGCAGATGCTTGCTGATCGCCGCCATGCGGTCGACGAGCCCGGAGATCCGGCGGATATTGTCGGTCGCCTCGTCGGAGCGACCACGTTCGATCAGCAGGGCCGCGCTGTCGGCATAGGTCTTGGCGGCGGCAAGTGGCTGGTTGAATTCGTGCGAAAGCGCCGCGGACATTTGGCCGAGACCTGCCAGTTTGCCTGCCTGGATCAGGTCGGCCTGTGTGCGGCGCAACTGCTGTTCCGTCAGGCGACGTTCGGCGATCTCCTCCTCGATCTGGGTATTGACGCGCGCGAGGTCGGCGGTGCGTTCGTCGACACGGCGTTCGAGTTCGACCTGCGCTTCTGCCTGCATTGAAATGCGTTCGTTGAGCCGCGCACGCCGCTGCAGAACAATGGCCACGCCAAGGCCGGCAAGACAGATCAACAGCAGCGCGGCGGCGACGGTGGTCAGCGCTTGCGTATAGGCAGAGGCCGTATCCACCAGTACGTTCACGGTCCAGTCGGCATCCGGCATATATTGGGAGAGCACGAGGTATTCGCGGCTCGAACCGCCGGAGGAGACGGTCATGAAGCGGTGGTCGGACGCGTTGCTCTCTGCCATGGGCAGCGGACGCAGGGTGGCGTCGGCGTACCGCCTCGAGGCTTCGGTGCGCGCGCGGCGGTCTGAGGTCAGCGGCAGGATAGAGGAATAGAGCCAGTCCGGGTCCCCGGACATGAAGATGATGCCTTCGGGATCGGAAACGAAGATCCTGTATTCCCCACCCTGCCACGAGGCTTCGATGCTTTCGACATCGACCTTGAAGACGATAACGCCGCGGATTTCGTCGCCGATCTGGATTGGCGAGCCGAAATAGTAGCCGCGCTTCAGCGATGTGGTGCCAAGCGCATAGAACCGCGACTGCTGTCCGCGAAGCGCTTCCTGGAAATAGGGCCGGTAACTGAAGTTCTGGCCGACGAAGCTCGTTGGCCCGTCATAGTTGCTGGCAGCGATCGTATCGCCGTCCGGCGTGATGACATAGATATCGGAGGAGTGGAGCAGCGCGTTGATGTCTTTCAGATAGGTGTTCACCGCCTCCCTCAGTCGCCGATCACGCGGGCGGGTGACCAGTTCCTGAACGTCTTCGTGATCGGCGATCAATGCTGGCAGCGCCTGATAGCGGTTGAGGTGACCATCGAGCGCCGTGACGGCGAGCCGGAGAGCGGTGGTGGCTTGAGCGGTCGCCTCGCGCAGATAGCTGTCTGTCGTGACCGCATAGCCTTTCCAGGCCAGCATGGTCGCAAGCAGCGGCAACAGCAGGAATCCAAGAGCCAGGCGAAATTTCACAGGTGTCCGCGCGCCTCCTCGCGTGCTTACGGCAACATGCCGCGAGCCGATCTTATGCATCGGCGCAACCGGTCACAAGCGCAGCGCTGCCAGGCATATGATTGTTGACGAGTCTCTGGTGTCGTCAATGAAATGTTGACAATGCGTTTGGCCGCCGCCGTCTTTCGCCGACGGCCGGATGAGCGCATCTATGACCCAACGGAGCGCCCGGTGGCGCCGGAGAGAAAGGATCACGACAATGCTCAATCAGATCAAGGGTCTGCATCACGTCACTTCGATGGCCGACGATGCGCGCGAAAACAACCTGTTCTTCACCAAGTCGCTCGGCCTGCGCCGCGTCAAGAAGACGGTCAACTTCGACTCGCCGGATGTCTACCACCTCTATTACGGCGACGAAGCCGGCACACCCGGCACGGTCATGACCTATTTCCCGTTCCCGAACATGCCGCGCGGCCGTGCCGGTACCGGTGAAGTCGGGACCACCGTCTTCTCCGTGCCCGAAGACTCGCTCGGCTTCTGGCGGGATCGCCTGACGGCATCGGGTATCTCCGGTCTCAAGGACGAAGAAACCTTCGGCGAGAAGCGCCTGAACTTTGCCGGCCCTGATGGCGACGGCTTTGCGCTCGTAGAGGTCAAGGGCGATCAGCGCACGCCCTGGACGGAAGGCGGCATCTCGGCGGATCACGCGATCCGGGGCTTCCACTCCGCCGCCCTCCGTCTTCGTGATGAAGGCGCGACGGCCGAACTGCTGAAGTTCATGGGCTATGAGGAGCTTGACCGCAAGGACGGCGTCACGCGTTTGATCGTGCCTGGCGGCAACGATGCGCGCGTCATCGACCTCGAGACGATGCCGAATATCGGCCGCGCTTCTCAGGGCGCCGGTTCGGTGCACCATATCGCCTTTGCCGTCGAAAACCGCGAAAAGCAGCTGGAAGTGCGCAAGGCGCTGATGGATACCGGCTACCAGGTCACCCCGGTCATCGACCGCGATTACTTCTGGGCGATCTACTTCCGCACGCCGGGGGGCGTGCTGTTCGAGATCGCCACCAACGAGCCAGGCTTCGACCGGGACGAGGATCTCGCTCACCTCGGCGAGGCGCTGAAGCTGCCGCAGCAGCACAAGCACCTGCGTCCGATTCTGGAAAGCCACCTGCAGAAGATCGACGACTAACACGTCGATGCAGAGAAGGCTCGCCGTTATGGCGAGCCTTCGGCACCGGATTGTACGGAAGAACGGTTCACAGTTTCGTCGAAACCGTGAATCTAACGCTTTGAAAACAGGCAATCTCGGACGGGGTGTTTACCCGTTTCCGGAAATTGCTCCAGGAGACAAAAATGGTCGATCATGGCTACGTTCACAAACTGAAGGCCGGCAAGCCCGGCCAGCCGATCTTCTTCGTCTTTCACGGGACGGGCGGAGATGAAAACCAGTTCTTCACCTTCGCGTCCGAGCTGCTGCCCGATGCGACGATCGTCTCGCCGCGTGGCGACGTGGCGGAATATGGGGCTGCGCGCTTCTTCAAGCGCACGGGCGAGGGCGTCTACGACATGGCGGATCTTGCACGCGCCACCGAGAAGATGGCCGGTTTCGTCAAGGCATTGGCCGCCGAGCATCAGGCTTCGGAGGTGATCGGCCTTGGCTATTCCAACGGCGCGAACATTCTTGCCAATGTGCTCATCGAAGACGGTGTCTTCGACAAGTCGGTGCTCATGCATCCACTGATCCCGTTCCGACCGAAGGACAACGCGGGCCTCAAAGGGCGCCGGGTGTTGATCACGGGCGGCGAACGCGATCCCATCTGCCCGGCGCCGCTGACGCAGGCCCTGGCAGACTATTTCCAGGGGCAGGGCGCCGTAACGGAAACCGAATGGCACCCGGGTGGCCACGATATCCGCCAGAACGAGGTCGCCGCGATCGGGCGTTTCCTGAAAGGTTGACGCTATTCCAGCCGGCGGCGGAACAGCCATGAGGCGGCCGAGAGGGTGACGATGGCGATCAGCAAGAGCGGGATCGTCTGGCGCGCCACCTCGACCGCCGGAATGTCCTTTAGGAATACGCCCTTCACAATGACGAGGAAATAGCGCAACGGGTTGACGTAGGTGATCGGTTGCAGCCACGAGGGCATGTTCTCGATCGGCGTCGCGAAACCGGAGAGCAGCATTGCCGGCACCATGAAGAGAAATGCGCCGAGGATCGCCTGCTGCTGTGTCATCGACAGCGCCGAGATGAACAGGCCGAGACCGACGACGGCGGCCAGGTAGAAGACGGCGCTGCCGTAGAGCAGGAACAGCGATCCGCGCAGCGGCACCCCGAAGATGAAGACGGCGGCCAGTATGTAGATGGTGATATGGAACAGGCCGATCATCATTGGCGGGATCAGCTTGCCGATCAGGATTTCGTGGGTTCGAAGCGGTGAGACCATGAGCTGATCGAAAGTGCCGAGCTCGCGTTCGCGCGCGATCGATAGCGCGGTCACGATCAGGCCGATCAAAAGAGCGATGCTCGCCACCAGGTTCGGCACCATGAACCATTGATAGGTGAGGTTCGGATTGAACCAGTTGCGCGCAACGACCGTGACGGCGCTCGACGCCATGCGTTGGCCGGCCGGAGTCTCGGCGGCAAGCGTTCCGACGATGCGACTGAGATAGCCGGAGACGATCTGCGACGCGTTTGAGCGGCGCCCGTCGAGGATGAGCTGCACCTTTGCCGGCCGGCTCCCCTCAATATCGCGCGAGAACGTCGGGCCGATTTCGATCGCGGCAATGACCTTTTGGGTGTCGATCGCCACGCGCACCTCATCGGGGCTGTTGGTGAAGCGGATGCTGCGGAAGGTCGGCGACCCCTGGATCTCCTGAACGAGATCCTGGCTCCAATGGCCGTTGTCTCGGTTCAGCACCAGGACGTCGACGTTCGTTACCTCCAGCGTCGCGGCATAGGAAAACACCAGCAGTTGCATGATCGGCGGCACGATCAGCACGGTGCGTCCCTTGGGATCACGCAGCACCGCCAGCAATTCCTTGACGATCAGTGCCTTGAGCCTTGTCCACCACATCTCAGCCAATCCTCTTGCGGGTGCTGCGGGCGGCGAGCGCAAAGAAGACGCAGCCGATCAGGAGCATGACGGCGATGGAGCGCGTGAACATCGGCCAGATGTCGCCGGCAAGGAACACGGTCTGTAGGCTTGGGATCAGATAACGCGCCGGCACGATGAGAGTGATCCATTGAATAACCGTCGGCATCGAGTTGATTTCGAAGAGAAAGCCGGAGAGCAGGAACGCCGGCAGAAAGGCTGAGATCAGCGCGAGCTGCGAGGCGAGAAACTGGTTCTTCGTGGCCGCCGAAATCAGCAGGCCCTGGCCGAGCGCCGGCATCAGGAAGGTTGCCGAGAGCGCATAGAGTGCTGCGACCGAGCCGCGGAAGGGGACGCCGAAGAGGAAGACGGCAAGCAGAACGCAGAGCGTCATCGACGTGAGGCCGAGGATAAAATAGGGCAGCAGCTTTCCGGCCAGAAGTTCGGCGGCCGAGACGGGTGTCGCCATCATCGCCTCCATCGTGCCCCGTTCCCATTCACGGGCAACGACGAGCGAGGTGAGCAGGGTCCCGACCAGCGTCATGACGATGGCGATTGACCCGGGCACAAGGAAGTTCCGGCTGGTCAGCTCCGGATTGAACCAGAATCGTTGCTCTGCCGAAATTGCCGGCGGCCGGCCGGCGCCGTCGCTCAAGCGTTGGCGCTCCCAGTTGGCAAGGGTCGCCTGGGCGTAGTTCTGCACGAAGTTGGCGGTGTTGGGGTCCGAGCCATCGACGAGCACCTGCACCGTCGGGTGGCGCCCGGCGGCATAGTCCGCCGAGAAGCCGGCTGGAATCACGACGATGCCGCGCACGCGACCGAGCACCAGATCCTCTTCGAATTCGCGCCGGTCGCGACCGACCGTCACCTTGAAATAGCGTGAGGCCTGGAAGCCGGCGGCGAGGTCGCGGGTCAGCGGCGCCTCCTCCTCGATAACCAGGCCGATCCGGGTCTGCGTGGTATCGAGCGAAACGCCGTAGCCGAACAGAAACAGGAGGATCAGCGGCAACACGAAGGCGATCAGGATGCTGCTCGGGTCGCGAACGATTTGGTAGCTTTCCTTGCGCACGAGCGCGGCAAAGCGCCGGATGCGGGCGGACCGGCCTTCGGTCGTGGAGAGCTGTGTGGTCATGCGGCCTCCTTCTCCTCCGACCCCTGGACCAGGGCAATGAAAGCATCCTCCATCGTCGGGTCCGGAAGCTTGTCGCTGGCGACCTGTGCCTTCAGTTCATCCGGCGAGCCGAGCGCGATCGACCGGCCGCGATAGATGAGCGAGATGCGGTCGCAATACTCAGCCTCGTCCATGAAGTGGGTGGTGACGAGCACGGTCACGCCCTTTTCGACCAGCCCGTTGATATGGGTCCAGAACTCGCGTCGGGTGATGGGGTCGACGCCGGAGGTCGGTTCATCGAGAAACAGTGCTTCCGGCTCATGCAGGACGGCGCAGGCAAGGGCCAGCCGCTGCTTGAGCCCAAGCGGCAGATCCTTGGCCGACATGTCGAGCAGCCGGCCGAAGGCGAAGATATCGGTCATCAGCTGGATGCGTTCGCGCTTGCCCGTGCCGGAAAGGCCGTAGACGCCGGCAAAGAAACTGAGGTTCTGCGCGACGCTTAGGTCTCCATAGAGCGAGAACTTCTGCGCCATGTAGCCAAGCCGGTTGCGCGCCTCCGCCGCGTCGCGACGCAAGTCGAAACCGGCGACGCGGCCTTCGCCGGCCGTAGGCTTCAACAGCCCACACAGCATCTTGAACGTGGTCGACTTGCCGGCGCCGTTCGGGCCGAGCAATCCGAAGATCTGGCCGCGCGGGATATCGAAGGTGATGTCGTCGGCGGCGGTGAAATCGCCGAAGCGTTTCGTCAGGCCGTGGGCCTCGATGACGGGCTTGCTGTCCTCCATCGTGAAAGGTGTCTGTGTTTCCGCCAGTTTCGAGCGGCCGCCGGGGCCGCCGCCGAGCATGTCGATGAAAGCATCCTCGAAGCGGGGCGGGGTGGTCGTCACGTCAGGCGCAGACGAGCCGTCGTCCGGTGTCGGCGGTTTTGTGTCCGGCTTCATCACCAGTCGGATCGCTTCACCCTGGATGACACCGTCGACGACATCGTCGTCATCGAGCAAGCGAGCGAGCTTCTGGCGGCGTCCATGCGCGATACCGGAAACCTTGAAGACGCGGTCGGCGACCCGAGCGGTCAGATCGGCGGGGCTGCCGGCAAAAAGCAACTTGCCCTCGTTCAGCAGGAGAACGCTGTCGCAGGCCTCGGCTTCGTCGAGATAGGCCGTCGACCAGACGACGCCAATGCCCTCGGCCATCAGGTTCTCGACCATCTTCCAAAGGTCGCGGCGCGAGATCGGATCGACGCCGACGCCCGGTTCGTCCAAGAGGAGCAAGCGGGGCTTGCGCAGGAGCGCACAGGCGAGACCGAGCTTCTGCTTCATGCCGCCGGAGAGTTTGCCGGCAAGCCGTTCGGTAAAGCGCTTGAGATCGGTGAATTCCAGCAGTTCATCGAAGGTCGCGGCTCGCTCGGCAAGCGGCAGGCCGCGCAAGTCGGCATAGAGGTCGAGGTTCTCCTGTACGGAAAGATCTTCATAAAGGCCGAAGCGCTGCGGCATGTAGCCGATCGCCGCCTGGATGGCGGCGGCGTTGGTCACCGTGTCGAAACCGAGAACCTCGACCTTTCCCTCGTCCGGCACCATCAGCCCGGTCATCAGCCGGATCAGCGTGGTTTTTCCCGCGCCATCAGGGCCGACAAGCCCGGTGATCCGTCCGCGGAGGATTTCGCCATCGATGTGGTCGAGCGCCGGCGGGGCATCGCCGAAGCGCTTGACCACATCCAGGATCCGGACGAACGGTGCGTCGTCGTTCATCGTGTTGCCTCTGCGGATGCGGGCAAGTGCACTGTCACCGGCATGCCCTGCCTGAGATCGGGACCCGGCTTGTCGACCACGATGCGCAGGCGATAGACGAGATCGGTCCTGAGCTCTGGCGTTTCCACCGACTTCGGTGTGAACTCGGCGACGGGCGAGATGAAACCTACCGTCGCGTTGTAGGGGCGATCCGGCGCACTGTCCGACGTGATCTCGACGTTCATGCCCGGATGCACCCGGCCAAGATCCGGTTCTGCGACATAGGCCCGGACCCAGACGGGTTCGTTGAGCGAGACGACATAGACCATGTCGGACGGCGCGACGATGGCGCCGACTTCGCGCACCCGGGACAGCACCGTGCCCGCGCTTGGCGCGAGCAGGCGGGTATCGGCAAGCGAGGTGCGGGCACTTTCGAGCTTGGCTTCGGCTGCGAGCACCTGTGCCTGACCCGCCTCGATGTCCTCAATCCGGCTTCCCTCCACGATGAGCGCCAGCGCCTCGCGGGCGGAGGTGGCGCGTGCAGCGGCGGCAGCCCTGTTGGCGCTTGCCTCATCCAGATTGGCTTGCGAGATGGTGCCGTTCGGACGCAATTGCCGCGCGCGTTCATAGGCAAGGTTGGCATTTTCCAGATCGGCGAGGCGTTCTTCATGGGTGGCCCGCGCCTGGGCGATTTCGGTCGGGCGGGCGCCCGCCTTCAGTTTTGCAAGATTGGCCCTGAGCGCGCCGAGTTCGGCTTCGGCCGCGGCCACCGCCTGTTCGAACGGAACGGCGTCAAGGGTCGCAAGGACATCGCCGGGCTTCACCGCGTCGCCTTCGTCGACGCCGAGGCTCGCAATACGGCCATTGACACGGAAGCCGAGAGAGACTTGGCGGATGTCGACATTGCCGTAAAGCACCGAGGTTCGCTCCGTGCCGGTCCAGCCGAGCCGCTGGGGGACGTCGAACCACCAGGCACCGGCAGCAGTGCCAGCGAGCAACAGAAGGGCGATTGCCGGCTTGTTCATGGCTGACCCTCCTTCTCGCCGCCAAGCGCCGCGACAAGCTCGGCGACGTGCCGACGCAGAATGTCGAGTTCGTCGGGGCCAACGGCCTGCCAGTTCATCTGCCGGAGCATGGCCGCATGGGCCATGCGGAAGACGAGGATGCTGCCGACGAAGGAGAGGGTCTTCAGCCGGACATGTTCGGACTGCGGCGGTTCACCGAGAATTGTCGCAACCAGCCTGCCAGCCATGCCGATCATCGGGCCCATGACATTGGCGTAGACCCGTTCGAAGGCTTCGGTTGGCTCCATCTGTTCGCGGATGATGAAGCGCGCCCAGCTCTCGGATTGCCGGCTGACGAAGATCGCGACCATGTGTTGCGCCACTTGGGTCAGGAGTTCCCGGGCTTCCTCAGCCGACATCGTCTTGCCTTCGCCGTCGAGGCGGGCAAGACGCTCGAGGATCGCGTTTCTGAGATCGCCGACATGTCCAACGATAATTGAGGCGAGATGCTCGGCGGCGGCGATGTAGAGGCCTTCCTTGCCACCGAAATAGTAGGGGATCGCCTGCAGGTTCACGCCGGCAGTCTCCGCGAGCATCCGCGTGCTGGCGCCATCGAAGCCGTAGCGGCCGAAGACATCGATGGAACTCGTCAAAAGCTTCTCGCGCGTGACGTCGCCGCGTTCCTGCCTGGATGTTTGGGTCGAGGTTTTGTTTTTCATCATGTGCTGAAATTACATCATTCTATTGATTAAGTCAATCGAATGAATTTTTGATGCGGGATTGCGCGTCTCCTGGTCCGCGGATCAGCGAAACGGTCGTGGTTCACGGCAGAGCGACGCAAAGGTTGGCTGTGATTTGGCCATATAGCGTAGATGGTTGCGCATGGCGCCTAAGGACGGCGCGCGACCAAAAGGGGATGGGGAGTATTTTCTGCCGGATCGGCCAATTGGCGGAGCCTAGACCGCGGCAGAGAAATCTATCGAGATCTTGGTGCCGCGCTCCGGGGCCGTATCGACCGCGATGGTCGCCTGGTGCAGCTCGCTGATGCGCCGAACAATCTTCAGGCCGAGCCCGAGCTGGCCGGAACTCTTCAGGTAGCCGAGGTCTTCATGGTGTTCAGGCAGGTCGACGAGCCCCTTGCCATCATCCTCGACGGAGACCACCGGGCCGGGACCGCAGGCGAGAATGATGCGCGTGCCCGATGGATTGTGCTTGACCGCGTTCTCGATCAGGTTTCGCAGCATATTCTCGACGAGCGCCGGGATCGCGGTGACCGGCGGCGTGCCTTCGTCGACGAATTCGAGCGACTTGTCGTGGTCGAAGACGAACGGCGCGATCGCTTCCGCAACAGCGGCCCCGATTTGCGACAGGCTGGTGCGCTGGTAGGCGGAGGGATCGACTGCATCGGCCCGCGCCAGAGAGGTGAGCTGCTCCAGGATATGGGTCAGAGCGTCGAGGTCCCTTTCGGCATTGCGGGCCCTTGGGTCGTCGATGCGGCTCAGTTCCATCTTGGCGATCGAGACCGGCGTCCGGATCTCATGGGCGATCGAGGAGGAGAACAGCTTCTGCGACTGAATGAGATCGGCAACGCGTGTGAGCATGCGGTTGACCGCAGAGACCAGGCGAGCGATCTCCTGCGGCATCCGCGTCAGTGGCAGGCGTGCATTGCTGTCGCGCGGGTCGAGTGCATCGGCAGCCTGGGCCGCCATGGCGACGGGTTTCAGCGCGCTGCGAATGGACCAGATCGTCGCACCGATGACGAGGCAGAACATCAACGTCATCGGTACGATCATCGAATCGAACATCTCATGCAGCAGGGCGCCGTACATGAAGCCGTTCGGATCGTTGAGGATCGCAAGTTCGATGAGCACGGAGGTTCCGCTTCGTTCGAAAGACTGGCCGCCGGCGACGCTGAAGGGTTTGCCGGGGGCGATCAGCCGCTTCCAGAACTGCGGTGCATCCATGCTGACGGGCAGGAAATGCTGGGCGCATTCGCTCGTGCAGTTCGAATAGACGATCACGCCAGAGGCTGTGCGGATGCGCAGGAAGATCGAGCCATCGTCGTCATGGCGGTCCTGATAGCGCTCGCGCATCTCGTGACTGGGCTCGTAGGTCACGACGCCATCGCGGACCTGGACATAGCCGGCCAGGTTTTCGGTTTCCTGCTGGAGCATGAGCACGCTCAGCTTGTCGTCGTCGAACCAGTAGTCGGCAAAGACGACGCCGATCTGGATTGCCATGGCAATCAGCGAAAAGGCGATGATGCGGCGGGCGACGATGCCGATCAGCGACGGGTTGCGGGGTTTCATGAGGCGCGCCTGAGCAGATAACCGATACCACGCACGGTCTCGATCTGTACGCCGGTGTCAAGCGGCTGCAGGCGCTTGCGCACGCGTGATACCGCGAGCTCGAGCGCATTGGGCGTCATTTCCTGGCCATATTCGGAAAGCGCCGTTTCGAGTTTGCGCTTCGGCACGACGCGGCCGACTTCCCGCATCAGGATTTCCATCAGCGAACGCTCGCGCGGCGGCAACGGCACCACGATGCCGTCACAGGTAAGGTCCGCGGTCGCCGGGTCGTAGCGCAAGGCTCCAGCCTCCAGCACCGGCTGGACCGCTTGCGGGTTGCGTCTCAGCATCGCACGGCAACGGGAGAGAAGCTCCCGATGATGGAATGGCTTTACGAGATAGTCGTCGGCACCGGCATCGAGCCCGGCAATACGCTCGTCGACGGATCCCTTGGCGGTGATGATCAGCACAGGCAGCCCCGGATAGTCGTGGCGGAGGCGGCGAAGCAGGGACAAGCCGTCGCCGTCGGGCAAGCCGAGATCGAGCAATACCAGATCGTGCTCCTGCCCGGCGATTGCCGTTTCGGCGTCCGCAACGGTTGAAACGGAATCGAGGCGCCAGCCAGCGTCCCGCATGGTTTCTCCGACCAGTTCTACCAGTCGCGGGCTGTCTTCAACCAGGAGCAGGCGCATTGAATCGTCTCGATATTACATTGGCCGCTGCCGACCATATGGGCTTTCGCTTGGGCTGCCAACTCCCGGTCGCAATACCCACCACCGCGTGCATGAAGCGGTCAATGAGCAATCTTGACGGGGTTTCGACAGCTTGCACGTCGTATCTCGACCGGTGAGGGGGAGGCTGCAACTGAACAGGTGGCCGTATTGCGGTCTCCACTTCGACTGAATGCCCGCGCCTGTATTGACCATCTCAGATGATCGTGCAGTCGCCGCTGGAGACGACCGCATTGATTTTTTCGAGAATTCGCCGGCCAGAGATCGGTAGTATCGCTCTGAGCGCGCTCGTCAGCGCCTATCTGCTTGTCGTCACCAACAATTCCTTCTGGACGCATACATTCGCCTATTTCAACGATTCCGTTGTGGCGCTTGTGTCCTTCAGCGCGGCACTCTGCCTCCTGACCTTTGCGGGGCTTACGACCGCCTCAGTCAAATATGTGATGAAGCCGGTGTCGATCTTCCTCATCATGGTGTCGGCGTCGGCCTCCTATTTCATCGACACCTTTGGCGTCATCATCGACAAGGACATGATCGGCAATGCGGCCGTAACCACGCAGGCGGAAGCCGGTCATCTGCTGACCGCCAGTCTGGCGATGCACCTGCTGCTCTATGGCTTGCTTCCCTCGCTTGTCGTCATCTGGATCAATGTTCGCCGTCGCCCCTTCCTCGCCAATGCCGCAGTCAATCTTGCGGTAATCATCCCCTGCCTCATCGTCAGCAGCGGGCTGGTCTATGCCAATTTCGCGAACGTCGCCTACGTGATCCGCGAGCACAAGGACCTGATGAAGCGGTTCAATCCGACGGGGCCGGTCTCGGCCGCCGTGCGGTATGCCGCTTCGACTTTCAAAGAGCGCAACATCGTCGTGCAGCCGCTCGGCACCGACGCCCGCCAGGGTCCGCGAATTGCGGCGGCCGGCAAGCCGGTGGTCGTTGTCGTCGTTGCCGGCGAGACCGCGCGCGCAATGAACTTCTCTTTGAACGGCTACGCACGCGAGACCAATCCGGAACTGAAGGCGCTCGGCGTCGTGAACTATACGGACACCACGAGCTGCGGCACGGCGACGGCGATTTCGCTTCCCTGCATGTTCTCTGTCTATCCGCGCAATGAATACAGTGACTGGAAGGCGCGTTCGACGGAAAATCTGATGAACGTGCTGACGCGTGCCGGTGTCTCGACCACCTGGTGGGACAACAACACAGGCAGCAAGGGCATTGCCGATCTCATCAGCTTCGCCAGCATGACCAACCAGAAGAACAGCCCCCTGTGCAAGAACGGGGAATGCCTGGATGAAATCTTCCTCGGCGAACTCGACAAGAAGCTCCAGGCGACCACATCGAACAGCGTGATCGTCCTGCACCAGCTCGGCAGCCACGGTCCGTCCTACTATCTGCGCTATCCCGAAAAATTCCGCCGGTTCACGCCGGATTGCCGGACGCCGGAACTGATGAAGTGCTCGGTCGCCGAGATCACCAACGCCTACGACAATTCGATCCTTTACACCGACTACGTGCTGGCAAGTGTTGCCCGTCTCCTGGAAAAGCACCAGGACCGTGTGGCGGGCGCGATGATCTACATGTCCGACCATGGCGAGTCGCTCGGCGAAGACGGTATCTATCTGCACGGTGCGCCCTACGCGATTGCCCCGCGGGAGCAGACTCAGGTGCCGTTCGTCGCCTGGTTTTCGAAGCCCTATCAGGCGGCTATGGGGGTCGACACCGTCTGTCTCGCCAAGGACACGGCACAGCCGAAGTCGCACGACAATCTCTTCCATACCGTTCTCGGCATGATGAACGTCGAGACGAAGGTCTACAAACGTGACCTCGACGCTTTCGCAAATTGCACGCGGAAGCCGGCCGGTGGCCCGATATTCCAGTCGGCAGATACCGCCAACGATCTGCCGGCCAATACAACGCGCGCCGTCGCATTGCCGGGCGCACTCTGAGCGCAACCGCGACCGGTTGCCGCGATTTTTCCAGGGTCTCGGAACAAAAGCGCGTTTCGACACTTCCTTGCTTACATGTCCTCGACTCCGCGCGGACGATCGGCGACCCCTTTTGCCATATCAGTCCGGTGGACAGAGGCGCCAATCCGTACGCAGGAGGGTTAGATGCGCGTCGTCGGTATACAGGTTTCCCCAGAAAGAGGCGGTCGAGCCGGATTTAGCGTCGAGTTCGTCGGCGATGGCGGGGAAGTGGTGACCGTGATGTGCCCGCAGGATGATGCCGGCTCCTTGAACCGGCTCAACGCCATCGCAAAAGCAAAGGATATGCTCAGAACGGCGCTCGCCGCAGACGAAGCGCTTCCGGCTGCGGGCGGTGCGAAGGCGGCCTTTCGCGAACCGCTGCCGAATGCACGTCGGGCGCATGATCGGGACGCGATGGAAGAGCAGCTCGAAGAGGGGCTTGAAGATACATTTCCGGCGAGCGACCCGGTATCGATCGCCACTTCGACGATTGCAAAGGGCCATTCCCGTCGCTGAGGGCTCAGCGACGATGCCGCCTGTCCCGAGTGACGGAATACGGCTTTCGCGATTTCGCTCGAAGGCGTACCTCCGCCCAGTTTCGGCCATCTCGGCGGACTACCGGAAAAATTGTCGGGCACTTTGACGTGAGTCGGTTGTTTCAATCGATATCGCGCGCATACGTTTCGACGAAAGACTTGTTATAGTGTTTTGATTTATCGATATTTTCTCTCGGATCAGCCCGGTTCGAGGGTTTGGAGTATGTGTGGAGAGTAGACGCATGGCCGGCCGGCAACTCACCTTCGCTATCGGCGACATTCATGGTTGCCTCGACCAGTTGCGTGTGCTTTTGCGCGAGATTGAAACCTATGCACCGGCGGGCAGGGTCATTTTTCTCGGCGACTTGATCGACCGGGGGCCGGACAGTCGCGGCGTCGTCGAGTTGGTCATGGCCGGCCCGTCAAAACCCGGTTGGACCTGGCTGACACTCAAGGGCAACCATGAAGAGATGTTATGGGGCGCCAGCAGCGGCGAGAGCGACGTTGATTGGTGGCTCATGAACGGTGGCCAGGAGACGCTGGTCTCCTACAATGGCGTCGTTCCCGGTCGGCATCTGAAGTGGATCAAGGAGCTTCCCACGATCCTTGTCGAGCGGCATCGCATTTTCGTGCATGCGGGTATCGATGAGACCTTGCCGCTCGAACAGCAAGGCGACGAGATCTTCCTCTGGATCCGGCGACCAGAGGACTATTCGGGCGAGTACTTTGGAAAACATCTCTGCCATGGGCATACACCCAGCATGGCCAATCCGCGCACGATCGGAAACCGGACCAATGTCGATTCCGGCGCCGTCTTCAGTGGCGTGCTGTCCTGTGCCGTCTTCGACGACGATCAGCCCGGTGGCCCGATCGATTTCCTCATGACGACGCAAATCCAGGCCGCAAGCTGAGCGACATCGCTGGCGGTTGCGGCGCAAATGTCATTGTGCGTCCGGCCGTCCGGTAGTAGGTGTGCCTTCTCCATAGGGCGATGTTGCTGCCGCCCGTTTCACCACCTCAGGGGATTGCCTTGGACGCCGCGCCTTCATCCGTGTTCACGAAGAATTTTGCTGCCCTGCTGTTCGATATGGATGGCACTCTGCTGAACTCCGTGGCCGTCGTCGAGCGCGTCTGGGGCGCCTGGGCGGTGCGCAACGGGATCGATCCGATCGAGTTCATAAAGACCGTTCACGGCGTCCGTGCCGTCGATACGATCCGCAACCTCGAACTGCCCGATGTCGATCCGGAAAAGGAAGCCTTTGATCTGGCGCTCGCAGAGATCGCCGACGTCGAGGGCATCGTCGAAATTCCCGGTGCCGTCGCCTTCCTGAATTCACTACCGCCGGAAAAATGGGCGATCGTCACGTCCGCGCCGCTGGACTTGGCAGTGCGCCGCCTTGCTGCCGCCGGCATCCCGACGCCGCAGTTGATGATTACGGGCGAAGATGTTTCCGTCGGCAAACCCGATCCGCAGGGCTACCGGATGGCTGCCGAGCGCCTGGGTGTGCGTCCGGAGGATTGCCTGGTCTTCGAAGACGCACCTGCGGGAATTCTTGCCGGTCTCGCGGCCGGTGCCGACGTCGTCGTCGTTACCGGCGCACACGCGGCCGTGGAAGGTACTCCGCACCTGACGCTTGATCGCTACCACGAGATCGAGGTGGAACTCGCAAGCGACGGCACGCTGTCGCTGCGTCAAACTCTCTAAATGCGTCAAGGAAGCCGAAGGTCGGCGACGGCCTTCGGCTTCCCATTTAATTCAGGCGTTGAGCCAGCATTTCGTCAGCGCGTGGCCGCCCATCAGTTCGCCGTTCGGATCGTCGACCCAGCCGCCGACCTTGTCGCTCGTTGCGTCGATGTAGTTGTTGAACATCGGCACGATGACCCCGCCCTCGTCACGCAAAATCATCGCCGACTGGCGATAGAGCGCCTTGCGCTTGGCTGTGTCGAGTTCGCCGCGCGCAGTGAAGATCAGCTTGTCGAAATCCTCGCGGAAGAAGCGCGTGTCGTTCCACTCCGCCTTCGATAGGTAGGCGATGGAATAGACCTGGTCCTGCGTCGGCCGCCCGGTCCAGTAGGACATGCTGAAGGGCTGCTTGTTCCAGACATCCGACCAGTAGCCGTCGCCCGGTTCGCGCTTCAGGTCGATGGTGATCCCGCATTTGGCGGCACTCATCTGGAAAAGCTGCGCCGCGTCGACGGCGCCTGGGAAGGCGACGTCCGAAGTTCTCAGCAGAACCGAGCCGCTGTGGCCGGACTTCTTGTAGTGGAACTTCGCCTTGTCCGGATCGAATGCCCGCTGTTCGATGTCGTTGTCGAAGAGCGGGTAGCCCTTGATCATCGGCGTGTCGTTACCGACGGTGCCGTAGCCGGCGAGCACCTTGGCGACCATCTCTTCGCGGTCGACGGCGTATTTCAGCGCCAGGCGCAGGTCGTTGTTGTCGAAGGGCGTCGTGTTGCAGTGGGCGATGAAGACATAGTGACCCTTGCCCGGCACGTTGCGGATGACGACCCCGGGCAAGCGCTGGATCAGGGCCACGACCTTGGGCTCGATACGGTTGATCATGTGGATCTGGCCGCTCTGTAGCGCGGCGGTGCGTGCCGTCGAATCGTTGATGACGGCGATTTCGATCTGCTCGGCATGGCCGCGTTCGGCGGAGCCCCAATAGCCTTCGTGGCGTTCGGCGATGTGTTTGACGCCCGGCTCATTGGAGACCACCTTGTAAGGCCCGGTGCCGATGCCCGCCGTCGGATCATCCTTGCCACCGTTCGGCTGGATCATCAGGTGGTAATCGCTGACAACATAGGGCAGGTCGGCGTTCGGTTGGCGAAGCGTGATGACGACGCTGTCGCCATCTGCCTTGATTGTCTCGAATTCCTGGACGAAGGGCAGGGCCGCCGATTTGGAATCGGCATCGCCGTGACGCTCGAGTGTCGCCACCACGTCCGCCGGGGTCAGTTCCTTGCCGTTGTGAAAGGTGACGTCCTTGCGGATCTTGAAGCGCCAGGTCTTGGCGTCGGGTGTTGCCTCATAGGATTCGGCGAGCCGATATTCGATCTCGCCGGCCGGAGATACCTCGAGCAACTGTTCTCCCCAGCAGCGCCCAAGTGTGTAGGGGACCTGGCTTGCCCATGTCGCGGGGTCGAGGCTGTTCGTCGACTCCCCGCCGACGAGGCCGGCCTTCAGTGTTCCCCCTTTGACAGGCCCGGCCGCTCGAGCTGCCTGGCCGAGCAGCAGGTTCGCCGACGCGACCGTAACGCCGAGCGCTGCGGCGCGCCCGAGAAACTCCCGTCGCGACAGCCGCCCTGCGGCCACCTGTTGGCTCATGAATTCCAGTTCTCTTGGCATGGCTCACTCCCTCCCTTGTAAGACCCGCCCGGCGCACCGGTATCGTTGCAGGATATTGGAGGCAGATATCGCGTCTGGATTCTTGCCGCGCGACAGTTGGTGCCGCAGATCGACTGGAGAACGTCGTATCCTCGACCGCCGGCACGACCCGACGGCGACAGGCAGCGTCAGCCCTTGCGGGCGTAACGTTGCAGAACGGCGGAGATATCCGGCTCGGTCTTGTCGATATCGAGTTCGGCGCGCAGCTCGACGGCGTGGAGATGCTCTAGCATGATCCGCTCTGCCGTGGCGGTGTCGCGCGACTGCAGCGCGCGGATGATCTGCACATGTTCGTCGACTGCGCATTCCGGAGAATGCAGCCGGGCGAAACGCGCTAGGATCAGCGAGCAGCGCGAGACGATCTCGCGGACAAAGCGCGCCAGGGCCTGCGAGCCCGTGAGTTCGGCGAGCAGGATGTGGAATTCGCCTGCGAGGCGGATCGAAAGCGGGCCGTGATCGGAAAGGGCTGCTTCTTCCTGCTTCACGTGCTGCTCCAGCCGCTTGACGTCGGCGCTGTCGAGATCGGCCACCAGCCGGCGGATCACTTCGGCTTCCAGCATGCGCCTTAGCGCGAAGATATCGCGGGCTTCTTCCAGCGTCGGCTCCGCCACGCAGGCGCCCTTGTTGGCTCTGAGATCGACGATGCCCTCGGCGTTCAGCCGGACCAGGGCCGCGCGAACGCTGGTACGGCTGACCTTGAAATGATCGGCGATCGTGTCTTCGGCAAGCTTCGTTCCCGGCCTTAATGCCTGCTCCAGGATGGCCTGGCGCAGGAGCCTGTAGACGACGTCGCTGCGGCTCGATTTCTCAGACAAGGTTGCCTCCCCCGACGGGCCGATCGAGGATCGGCCAAACATGTCCTGCATTTCGATAACGCCCGAATATTTCGTCGTCAATATTGTATACAATCATGTTGATGTTTGTATCCGTCTATCGTATGCAATTGATGGCGCTGACAATTACGGGTTGGTGTCGATCGGTTCGGGAGGAGGCGTGCGATGAGGACCGCACGACCAGGACCGGTCAGGACAAGGAAACCAAAGGGAGGGAATTCATGAAAAACAGAATCCTACAGCTTTGCGCGACCGTTGCGGGCATCGCCGTCGGGCTTGTGGCCGCGACGTCTGCGAACGCGGCGACGACGCTTGAAACGGTCAAGGCGCGCGGCAAGCTGATCTGTGGCGTCTCGATGAGCACGCCGGGCTTTGCCACCGCGGATGCCAAGGGTCACATGGGGGGCTTCGACGTCGACGTCTGCCGTGCCGTGGCCGCCGCCGTTTTCGGCGATCCGGAAAAGGTCGATTTCGTCCTGACGAACATCAATACGCGCTTCCAGGCGCTCCAGTCCGGCGAGATCGACATGCTGTCGCGCCAGACGACCCTTACCTTCTCGCGCGAAGTCTCGCTTGGCCTCGATTTCGGGCCGACAGTCTTCTACGACGGCCAGGGGCTGATGGTGCCGAAATCGCTCGGCGTCAACAGCGCCAAGGAACTGACGGATGCCGCGATCTGCACGCTGCCGGGCACCACGACCGCGCAGAACCTCAGCGACTTCTTCCGCTCGATCGGCGGCAAGTTCGAACTGGTCGTCTTCGAAAACCCGGACGAAAACCGCAACGCCTTCTTCTCAGGCCGTTGCGAAGCGATCTCGTCCGACCGTTCGGACCTCGCTTCGATCCGCGCCGTTGCCAACAACCCGGATGATTACGTCGTTCTGCCGGAAACCATCTCCAAGGAGCCGCTGGCGCCTGCTGTTCGCCAGAACGACTCCAACTGGCGTGACATTGTATCCTGGTCCGCCTGGATGCTGATGGCGGCCGAGGAGCGCGGCATCACGCAGGCCAATGTCGACGAGATGGCCAAGAGCGAGGATCCGGAGATCCAGCGCATGCTCGGCGTCAATGAAGAACTCGGCAAGATGCTGAACCTCGACAACAAGTGGGGCTACAACATCATCAAGGGTGTGGGAAACTATGGTGAAGTGTTCGAGCGCAACCTCGGCACCAAGACCGCTCTCGGCCTGACCCGAGGTCCGAATACGCGCTGGAGCGAAGGTGGCCTGCTCTACGCACCGCCGTTCCGTTGAGGATTGATAGGCCCACGCTCAAGCGCGGGCCTAGCTTTCTGCTGCAGAAATTCAAAGTGCCAAAGCGACCTCTGCGCCCCGGTAAGACCGGCGGCGCTGTAGGTCCTGCCTAAGGGACGGGTGCCGATGCCCCTGTTTTATGATGCGCGCATTCGCGCCTATCTCTATCAAGTGATCGCCGTCGGTGTCGTGCTGCTCATCGCCTGGGTGATGTTCAGCACCGCAAGCGCCAATCTTGCCAAGCAGGATATCGCGACCGGTTTCGGCTTCCTGGCGCGCCAGGCCGGTTTCGTCATCACGGAAACCGCGATCACCTACGAGCCGACCGATACAATCGGCCGTGCGATCCTCGTCGGCATTGCCAATACGGTGAAAGTCTCGCTGCTCGCCGCACTGCTGGGCACCATTCTCGGTCTGCTGGTCGGCATCGGGCGGCTGTCGCACAATCCCGTGCTGTCGCGACTGATGCTTGCCTATGTGGAGGCCCTCCGCAACGTGCCGCTGCTGCTCTACCTGCTGCTCTGGTACTCGCTGATCATCTCCACCTTTCCGCCGGTCAAGCAGGCGATCCAGATGCTTCCGGGTGTGTTCCTGTCGAACAGCGGCCTGGTCATGCCCGCCCTGCACTGGGAGAGCGGATTTTCGGCAATGGTCACGGCTCTCGTTGTCGGCATCGCTGCGGCCGCTTCCGTTGCACGGATTCTCGGCCGCAGGCGCGTCGTCACCGGCAAGGACAGACCGATTGCCTTGATCGCGACGATTGCGCTTCTTCTGCCGCTCGTGGCAGCATTGCTGCTCGCCAACATTTCCGTCACTTGGGACGTACCAGAACTCGGCCGGTTCCGCTTGAGCGGCGGCTATCACCTGCGCCCGGAATTCGTGGCGCTTCTCCTCGGGCTGACGCTTAGCGTGTCGGCCAACGTTGCGGAGATCGTCCGGGCCGGCATCCAGGCGGTCAGCAAAGGACAGTGGGAGGCCGCGACGGCCCTCGGCCTATCACGCGCGCGCACCTTGAAGCTGGTGATCCTGCCGCAGGCGCTGAGGATCATCATCCCGCCTCTAACCAACACCTATCTGACCGTCTTCAAGAACAGCTCGCTCGCGATCGCCATCGGCTATCCGGATCTGGTGATGGTTTCGAACACGATCATGAACCAGACCGGGCAGGCGATTGAATCCATTGCCATTTTCATGGGCGTCTATCTCGGGCTGTCGATCCTCATCTCGCTGGTGATGAACTGGTACAATGCCAAGGTCGCGCTGAGGGAGCGCTGAGCAATGACACAGATCGATACCCTCATCGGCGACGCATCGCTTACGTCCCACCGCGAAGCGCCACCGGCACCGAAAGGGCGCTGGCTCAGCGCCTATTTCGGAACGCCGGGCAACGCACTGATCACCATCCTTTGCCTCGGAACGATCTTCGCGGTTGCGAAACTGGTGATCGGCTGGCTGTTCGTCGACGCCACCTTTGTCGGCACGCCGGCGGAATGCAAGGTGACGAATGGCGCCTGTTGGCCGTTCCTGTCGACGAAGATGCGCTACATCTTCTTCGGCTTCTATCCGTTCGAGGAGCAATGGCGGCCGCTGACGGCGATGCTCTTGTTTCTCGGCGCCTGTGTCGTCTCGATGGTCCCGAAGGTCTGGGGACGGGCGCTGTTGATCGCCTGGATCGCAGTCATCCTGCCGGTGCTCTATGTGCTGATGGCGGGCGGGTTCTTTGGCCTGACGGTCGTGCCGACGACGCAATGGGGCGGGCTGCCGCTCTCCTTCATGCTTTCCTTCATCGGGCTTGCCTGCGCGTTGCCGCTTGGGATCGCGCTTGCACTCGCCCGCGCCTCCAGCCTTCCAGCCATCCGCATCCTGGGAGTGAGCTTCATCGAGATCGTGCGCGGCGTGCCGCTGATCAGCATCCTGTTCATGGCAACGGTCATGCTGCCGCTGTTCATGCCCGACGGCATCACCATCGATAAGCTCATCCGCGCACAGGTGGCGATCATCCTCTTTGCCGCCGCCTATATCGCCGAGATCGTCCGTGGCGGCTTGCAGGCGGTGCCCAACGGGCAGGTGGAGGCCGGACACTCGCTCGGTCTGCACTACTGGCAGATCATGCGCAAGATCGTGCTGCCGCAGGCGTTGAAGAAGGTCATCCCGCCGCTCGTCAGCCTCTTCATCGGGTTCTTCCAGGATACGACACTGGTGACCATCGTCGGCTTGCTCGACTTCCTCGACACCGTGCGTACCGCCATGCGCGATCCGGAATGGCAGGGCATCGCGGTGCTAGAAGGCTACGTCTTCGCGGCCGTCGTCTATTTCATTTTCAGTGCTCTCATGGGAGCTTACAGCCGTTTCCTCGAACAATATTTCAGGACATCGCATGACTAAAGAGATCCACGTCATCCGCAATGTGCATACGCTCGTCGCCTTCGACAGCGAGCGCAATGGCCATGTCTATCTGCACAACGCCGACATCGCCTATGACGACAAGGGCTTCGTCCATGTCGGCGGTCACTACGAAGGTCCGTTCGACAGTGAGAGTTCCGGCCGCGACCGGATGATCATGCCGGGCTTCGTCAATGTCCATTGCCACTCCGGCGAAGAGCCGATCTCCAAGGGCATCTTCGAGGACACGGGCACGGCAGCCCTTTGGGGCAATGCGCTCTACGAATACTCCAACCTTCTGGAGATCGACGAAGACGCGATCGAGGCGTCGCTGACCGTCATGGTCGGTGACGTGATGCGCAGCGGCGTCACCACGCTGCTCGATATCGCCGGCCCGCATGAAAGCTGGCTGCCGACGCTCGCGCGAAGCGGTGCACGCGCTTTCGTCGCGCCGGGCTTCCGCGAGGCGCAGTGGCATGTCGAAGGCAGCCACCGTCTCGATTTCCGCTGGGACAAGGCGCGTGGGCGCGACGCTTTCGCTCGGGCTCTGGAGGTCGTCGATGCCGCGACAGCGCACCCCTCCGGTCGGCTTGGCGGCGTCGTCGCACCATCGCAGATCGAGACCTGCTCGCCGGAACTGCTGCAGGATGCGGTGGCGGCAGCGCGCAAGCGCGGCGTTCCGGTCACCATCCACGCCGCCCAGACCATGGCCGAGCACGAGGAACTCCTGCGCCGACACGGACTGACGGCCGTGCAATATCTCGAAAGCCTGGGCTTGCTCGGAAAGGATCTGATCCTCGGCCATTGCATCTTTGTCGACAGCCATTCGTGGACGCGCCAGCGCACGGAGGTCGATTTGCGTCTTCTTGCCGATCGCCAGACGACCGTCGCCCATTGCCCGGTCACCTTCTCGCGCAGCGGCATGGCGCTGGAATCGGTCGGCCGCTACCGTCGGGCAGGCGTTAACGTTGCGCTCGGAACGGACAGCTATCCCTTCAATATGCTGGAAGAAATGCGCCAGGCGATGATCTGTGCACGACTGTCCGGCAAGTCCGTCTTCGATGTCGCGACCGGTGATATCCTGGAGGCTGCGACCATCGCCGGCGCCAGGGCGCTCGGCCGTGATGACATCGGCCGCATCGCCGTCGGTTCCAAAGCGGATTTCCTCGTGGTCGATCTTCGCCACCACGCGATGCAGCCAGTCTATGATCCGCTGCGCAATCTCCTTCATTGTGCAGCCGAGCGGGCGATAGAGCGGGTCTATGTTGACGGAACCTGCGTCGTCAGCGGCGGACGGCCAACCCTGATCGACTACGATGGAGCGCTTGCGAAGCTGCAGGAGGCGCAGGACTACGCTTGCCGGAAGGCACCTGAAAACGACCCGAAGGGCCGCGGGATGCGGACGCTAGCGCCGCTATCCTTGCCCATGGCCCGTCCGGGAAGGGCGTAGCCGCCAAAAGAGACGGTTCAGACTAAGATCAGTAGAAAAGGCGGTGGGCGGCGAAGAGGCAAATCAGGATCGCCGCCGCCCCACCGGCCAACGCGCTCAGCCGCCGCTCGAGAAAATCACGGATCTCCTCGCCGAAGCGGCGCAGCAGCCAGGCGAGCACAAAGAAGCGCGCGCCACGTGCAACGATCGCCGACATGATGAAAAAGCCGAGGTTGATGTTGGCCGCGCCCGAAAGGATGGTCACGACCTTGATCGGCGGCAGATGGGCCAGGCCTGAGGTCACGAGCAGCAACGCCAGCATTTCAGAGTCGACCGACGCCTTCAGATGCTCGAACGTGTCGAGCTTGCCGTAGAACAACAGCAGCGGCCTTGCCAGCGTATCGAAGGCATAATGGCCGAGATACCAGCCGGCGACACCCCCGAGCACCGACGCGATGGTGGCCACAAGCGCGTAGCGCCACGCCCGCTCCGGGCGCGCCAGCGCCATCGGGATAAGGAGCAGATCCGCGGGGACCGGAAAGATCGAGCTTTCGACAAAGGCGATGATGCCAAGCCAGACAATGGCGGTTTCTCGTGTCGCGAGCGACATCGTCCAGTCATATAGGCGTCGGAGCATGAATTACGGTTCGCTGTTGGTGGTAGGCCCTCTATAGGCGACCGAGCGGGGTGTAAATGTGGCCGCCTTGGCATTTGAGCGATTTCTTACGAAGGGCGAGGCATGGCCGCCGCTAAGCAACAGCCATGCGTGCATAACGGCTTGGCGGCTGTCCAACATGGCGGCTGAAGGCTGTGCTGAAGGTACTGGCTGAACTGTAGCCTACACGTTCGGCGACGGAGGCGAGATCGACGTCGCGTTGCCGCAGCAGATCCTTGGCGAGCGCCATGCGCCAGACGAGCAGATATTCCATCGGCGGCACGCCAACAGCGCGGGTGAAGCGCTCGAAGAACACGGAGCGGGAGAGTGCCGCCTCGCTCGCGAGTTCCGCCACCGTCCAGGCATGGGCCGGATCGGCGTGGATCTGCCGAATGGCCGCCGCCAGCCGCGGGTCACCCAGGCCGCGCAACAGGCCGGGCGTTGCGCTTTCGCCTTGAATAGACCGAAGGGCCTCGATCAGCATGACTTCCACAAGCCGTGCCAGCACCAGGTCCCGGCCTGGCCTTTCGTCACGCGCCTCTTCGCCCACCAGACACACGAGTGTCGAAAGTCGGTCGATCCCGCGCAGATGCATCAATGTCGGCAGCAGCGAAACAAGCAGTCCGGCATCGGGCGAATCGAGGACGAAATAGCCGCCGAGCAGGCGCACGTCCGGTTCGCCGTGTTGCCTGCCGTGGCGAACCTCGCCGGTCGGCGCCGGCATCCCCTTGGGGTCGATGAAGGTCGGCTGAACCGGATCGAACCCCGAAAGGGTGAAACCCGGTGTTGCCGGCAGCAGCACGAAATCTCCGGCCTCCAATGTGACCGGTACCTCGCCATCGACAGCCAGCCGGCAAGCCCCCTCGATGACGGTGCAGAAGCTCGGCTGCCCGAAATCGGCATAGCGCACGGCCCAGCGGCCGGCGCCGCTGATACCCTTGGTGAAGACCGTGCGCGGACGAAGAAGCTGAATGAGTTGCGAGAGTGGATCGACCATGTCAGGACGATAGCAAATGAAATCAGGACTTCAAGCCGTAGAGCGTCCAGAGCGGAGGCGATATCTCTTTTCCATCGAAACAACTGACAGGAAATCGCGATGAATACCGTACTGATTACCGGCTGCTCTTCCGGTTACGGGCTGGAGACGGCGCGGCGCTTTCATGCCGAGGGCTGGAACGTGATCGCCACGATGCGCCGACCGCAGCGAGACATTCTGCCGAACTCCGAGCGGCTGCGTGTCTTGGCTCTTGATGTCACCGATCGCGACAGCATCGCGGCTGCGATTGAGGAAGCCGGCCCGATCGATGTGCTTGTTAACAACGCCGGTATCGGCGTGGTTGGCGCCTTCGAGGCGACTCCGATGTCCCATATCCGCAAGGTTTTCGACACCAATACCTTCGGTGTGATGGCCATGACCCAGGCGGTGATACCGCAGTTCCGTGCCCGCCGGTCGGGCGTCGTGGTCAACGTTACGTCCACTGTGACGCTTGCTTCCATGCCGCTCGCCGCAGCCTATACCGCCAGCAAGTCGGCGATCCAGGGCTTCACCGGCTCGCTCGCTCACGAACTGGAAGCTTTCAACGTCAGGGTTAAGCTGGTCGAGCCCGGCTACGCGCCGACCACCCGCTTCGCCCGCAACACCACTATGCGCGTCGAGGACCTGATCCCGGCGGCCTATGCGGATTTTGCCGCACCCATCTTCGCGCAGTTTGCCGCCCCACCCTTGGTCACGACCGAGACCGATGTGGCGGAGGCCGTTTGGCAGGCGGCGAACGATCTGTCCGGCCAGCTCCATTTCCCGGCTGGCGCCGACGCCGTGGCGCTTGCCAAGGCGAGCTGATCTCGCCTTCCGATACGGGACCGCGACAGCGCGCGGGCCTGTACAGGTGTCAAGCGATCAGTCGGAGGCGCGCGTCTGTCTCCGTCCGGTTGTGCGCGCCGGATGCCGTACGGAAGCGCTCGACGAGATCGAAGAGGCCGGATGCCTGGCTTGAGAGCCGAAGAGTCATGGCGGTGCTGTCTTCAACCATCGCATTGTTCTGCTGCGTCACGGCGTCCAGCGACAGCATGGTCTGGTTGATGTGCTGCAGGTCGTTCGCCTGGTCGCGCGCGTCGCCGGCAATCTGCTGTGTCTGCTCGTTGATGGCATGGATCTGGCCGGAGATCTCGTCGAGCGCATCGCCTGCCGCCCGAACCAGCGAAACGCCCTTCGTCACTTCCTCTGCCGAGGTGGTGATGATCGCCTTGATTTCCCGGGCGGCGAGGGCGGATTTCTGTGCCAGCTCCCGCACTTCATGCGCGACGACCGCAAAGCCCTTGCCCGCTTCGCCGGCACGGGCCGCTTCGACCCCCGCATTCAGGGCCAGCAGGTTGGTCTGGAACGCGATGTCGTTGATGGTTCCGATGATCTGGGAAATGGCGACCGATCCCTTTTCGATCTGAGCCATGGCGCCGACAGCGTTCATGACCACCTGGCCCGAGCGGTCGGAGCTCGCCTTGGCGGCAGCCGCGATCGTCGTCGCCGATGTAGCGTGTTCGGCAGTGCGCCCGATGGTGGCGGTAATTGCGCTCAAGGCCGCGGTTGCTTCTTCCAATGTCGCCGCCTGATGTTCGGTGCGCTTGGCGAGCTGGCCGATGGCGTCGCGCATCTCGCCGGTCTCGCCGTCGATCTCAGCGCTTCTCGCCTTCACGTCGCCAAGCGTGACGGCAAGGCTCTCCAGCGACAGGTTGAAGTCCGAGCGCAGACGGTCGAAACCGGCGCCGAAGGGCCGGTCGATGCGTGCAGTCAGGTCGCCATGCGACAACCGTTCGAGCCCCGACGCCAGCATCTCTACGGCCTCGTTGATCTGGCGCGCCACCTCGGACTGGGTCATCTCTCGGACTTGTCGTTCCTCTTCGATCATGGTCCGCGTTTCCGCCGCCTCGGTTTCAAGGCGGGCGCGATCGAGAAGCGCGTCGCGGAAGACTAGGACGGAACGGGCCATGTCACCGATCTCGTCCTTGCGGTTCCGGCCGACGCCGCCGATCGTCGTGTCGCCGTCGGCGAGTTGGCTCATGTCCTGAACGAGGCCGGTGATCGGGCGCGTCAGCCGGCGTGAATACCAGATGGAAATTGCCAGCGCTGCCGCGAGGACGGCCAGAGCCGTCGCGAGCGTCCAGTTGCGCAAGGCGGTGACGGCGGCAAAGGCTTCCCGTGACGTCATGACCGCGGCCATGGTCCAGCGAGTGCCGAAAGCATCGAGGCTTGTGGCAGCCATCTGCGCTTCCTCGCCGCGGAAATCGGCGAGCCTACTGCTGACGATGACATCTTCCGCCGGCTGGTCCGGCGAGACCCGGGCCTTGAGGATATCGTTGTCGGGTGTGGTGGCGCTGTCAGTGAGGAAAAATCCGTTGCCGTCGAGAAGGATCGTTTCGCCAGTCTCGCCAAGGCCCGTGCGGTTGCCGACGATCTCTCCGATGCGCGAGTCCGGCATCTCCAGGATCAAGGTACCGATCTTACCGTCGATCGATTCCAGCGGGATGGCGATGAACGCCGCGGGGCTGCCGCCGAGCGGTGCATAGGCCTCGTAGGAGGCAAAGGCCAGTTTGCTCTTGTCTGTTCCCTCGGCGGTTTCGCGGAAGATGCGACCAAGCCCCGTGTCCTTCCAGGAGCCGTCTTTGAGGCTGACGGCAAAGTTGCCCTTCTTGTTGAGGGAGTAGACAACGTCACCGCTGAGATTGGCGAGCAGCACGTCGCGATAGCCGTGGGCTTCCGCGAAGCGGCGGAAATACGGGTGATAGTGCGCATGGAGCGCGTCGTAGTCGTCGATGCCAGCGGTACTGTAGAGCGCGCGCTTGTCATCGAGATTGGGGTTTTGCGTGAGGTAACGGCGCTGCAATTCGCTCTCGGCCTTGTCGCCGAACTTGGCGGCAGCGCCATTCAGATCGCTGAGCGCCTTGGCGACGGATTTCTGCGCCTGCAGATTGCGCAGGTCGTTTTCCACGGTGGTGAGATAGTGGCGAAGCTCGTTGCGGCGGGCATCGGCGAGCGCCTCCAGCTTCTCGATCGCCGCGCGCGACGACAGGTCGCCGCTGACGGTCAGGCTGGCAAGACTGGTGGCAGCGATGGAGAAGGCAGCCAGAGCCGCCGCTGCGAGGGGTAGCTTCGCGGACAAACGCATAACAATCACCGGGCTTCAAGGAGAGGAGGCCATGCCAAAGGGCTGGTCGCGACGCCTCATGCGCCCGGCGGGAGATCTCCCGCGCGGAGAGTTATACGGTCGCATGTTACAGTTTGATGACGTCCGGATGACGAGGCGAAAGTTTAGCCGTGGACTTATCTCGGCAGGGTGCCGGTCAGAAAGACCTTCGCGCAGCTCTCAGCGCGCGCCATGATCGTCGCTTCGTCAATGCTGCCGATGCGGCCCATCATGACGGCGCGTTGCGGCTCCATCGCCATCATGCCGCGCAGCATGCCCGCCGCCAGATACGGATCCTCGATCACGAGGCGGCCGAGAGTCGTTTGCGCCCTGAGCCAGCGCTCCAGCGTTGCGTTTGTCCGCTCGATTGCCTGCTCCCAGAAGGTGGCAGCGATCTCCGGAAAGCGCTCCGCCTCGGCGAGCACCAGACGTATGATGGCGATCGTGTCTGCCGCCAGCACGAGGTGCCCATAGGCGGCAAGCAACTGCACGAGACCGGTCTTCACGCTCATGGCGTCGAGATGCTCTTCGTCGGCCTCGAGCGCGAACTCAGAGATCCTGAGGGCGATGACACGTTCGAAGAGATCGGCCTTGGTGGGAAAGAGGCGATAGAGCGTCTTGGTGGAGACGCCGGAATTCTGGGCGATAACGTTGATGTTGGCGGTCTCATAACCGAGGTCGCAGAATTGCCTTTCGGCGGCAAGGATGATCACCTTGCGGGTCTCGTCGTCGGATCGGACCTGGGGTCGGCCGCGGGAACGCGGCGATTTCTGCTTTTCGACCATGTGGACTTTCCAAATTCCTTGGCGATTTTTAGTCGTTGCCAGATGGGAAAGCAAATGTTTTCCGAAGCAGGCGTGTGCATAGCCGCACAGTTCCCTGTTTTTGGCGGATATTGCGACCTCTGCGAACACGCCCTAGCTTTGCGATATGGCGACGTCGAAGCTCACGGCCTACCGCGCAAAGCGAGATTTTTCCAGGACGCCGGAGCCTGCCGGGAGAACCGGCGGGGAGGGCAATCGTTTTGTCGTGCACAAGCACCACGCCACGGCCGATCACTATGATCTCAGGCTTCAGGTCGGTGATGTGCTGAAAAGCTGGGCAGTCCCCAGGGGGCCGTCACTCAATCCCGCCGACAAGCGTCTGGCGGTCGAGACTGAAGATCATCCGCTCGACTATATCGACTTCGAGGGCGTCATTCCGGAAGGCGAGTATGGCGGCGGGCCGATGATCGTCTGGGATACCGGCGTCTGGGCGCCGATGGACGATATCGACAAGAGCCTGAGGACCGGCGCGTTCAAGTTTCGTCTGGCCGGCGAAAAGCTCAATGGCGGCTGGATGCTGACGCGGCTGAAACCGAAGCAGCGTGAGGAAGACCAACGTAACTGGCTGCTTTTCAAGGAACATGACCTTGCAGCCGACCCTGATGTCGACATCCTGACGTCGCGTCCCGAAAGCGTGAAAAGCGGCAGGCGGATCGAGGAACTGGTCGAGCCGCCGAAGAAGCCGGCAAAGCGGGTCGTTCTTAAACCCGGCGCGCTGCCGGGTGCGGTGAAGGGCCTAAAGCCGCACCGGATCGAGCCGCAGCTTGCCAGCCCAACACCGAAGCCGCCGGGCGGTCCGCCAGACCGCCAAGTCTGGCTGCATGAAATCAAGTTCGATGGCTATCGGACGATGGCGGATATTTCGGGCGGCAACGTCAGGCTCATCACCCGCAGCGGGTTGGACTGGACGAAGCGCTACGGCGATCTGCCGGATGCCTTCCGGAAACTGCCCTGCCGCGAGGCGATCATCGACGGCGAGATCGTCGTACTCGATGACAAGGGCATCAGCCGCTTCGCGCTCTTGCAGGACGCGCTTTCGACAGGCGTCGACAGCAAGCTCGTCTTCTATGCTTTCGATATCCTCCATCTCGAAGGGTGGAACCTGACCGAGGTCCCGTTGGAAAGGCGCAAGGCGCTACTGGCGCAACTGCTCGAGGGGCAGGTTTCCAGCCGTTCGGCCATCCAGTTCAGCGACCATATCGAAGGCGATGGACACGGGCTTTACGAACAAGCCTCGGAGCTGGGGCTGGAGGGGATCGTTTCGAAGCGCGCCTCGGCACCCTACCGGAGCGGCCGCACGCAGACCTGGACCAAGACGAAGGCGCTCCAGTTCGGTGATTTCGTGATCGCCGGATACACCACTTCCGAGGCGGCCGAAGGCCTTGCTTCTCTCGCTCTCGGCGAGTGGGAGGAGGGCGAGCTGCACTATCGCGGCAAGGTCGGAACCGGGTTCGATGCGGCGACCGCCAAGCAGTTGCTGACCCGGCTGGAGGCGTTGCGCGGCAACGCGGCGGCGCTGGAAGGCGCGCCGAAGGAAATCACCTGGGTTCGGCCGGTGCTGAGCGCCCGTATCCATTATTCCAACCGCACGACCGACAATGTGCTGCGCCATGCGGTGTTCAAGGGGCTTCGCGATGTCGAGCTTTCCGCACCGGCGCGGGCAACGCGCAGGCGGCTGATCACGGATGCCGATCTCGCAAGCATCCACGTCACCAACGCCGATCGTCGAGTGTTCGGCAAATCCGGGCCGACCAAGCTCGACATTGCCGTCTACTATGCGCTCGTCGGCGACTTCATGCTGCCGCATATCCTCGGTCGGCCGGTGTCTCTCTTCCGTTGCCCGACGGGAAAACGTGCAGACTGCTTCTTCCAGCGTCATCCCTTTACCGGCATGCCACCCTCGATCATCAGCTTCAACTTGACCAACTCCGAGGGCGAAACCAATTCCTTCCTCTCGATCGAAGGCACGAAGGGCTATCTGGCGCTCGCTCAGTTCGGCGTGATCGAGCTTCATAGCTGGGGTACGAAGCGCGAGCGGCTTGAAAAACCTGACCGCATCGTCTTCGATCTCGATCCCGGCCAGGGCATCGCCTGGCGCGATGTCGTCGAGGCGGCCGTCCATATCCGCGGTGAGCTGGAGGCGCTCGGCCTCGTTCCCTTCGTCAAGACATCCGGCGGCAGCGGCATCCATGTGGTCGTGCCGGTGACGCCGAAACTCGACTGGAAGAAGACGCACCAGGTGACGAGTGCGATCGCGACGCGGCTGGCTGCAACCGCGCCCCAGACCTTCACCACCACGATGGGCAAGGAGAACCGCATCAAGCGGATCTTCATCGACTTTCATCGTAATGCCCGCAGCCATACGGCGGCGGCACCCTATTCGCTGCGTGCACGCACAAATCTGCCCGCCTCGACGCCGCTCAACTGGGCGGATCTAGAGACTATCGACGCTCCGGAGGATTTGAATTATTCTTCGCTGCCTGGACTTCTGGATACATTCGGCGATCCCTGGGCGGATATCGACGACTTTGCCAAGGATTTGCCGCTTCTGTCCGAAACGAGGACGTAATGCGTTTGGCCGCGTAGGAGACAATCATGGCGCCCAGGGCAAGTTGGAAAGGTTATCTCAAACTCAGTCTCGTCAGTTGCCCCGTGAGGCTCTATCCGGCGACCAGCTCGAGCGAACGCATCAGCTTCAATCAGCTTCACAAGGACACCCACAACCGGATCAACATGAAGCCGGTCGACCCGGAGCTCGGCCTTGTCGAGCGCTCCGATCTGGTCAAGGGTTACGAATACGAAGACAAGAAATACATCATCATCGAGGACGCCGATCTCGAAAGCGTCAGGATCGAATCCAACCACACCATGAACATCGAGGCCTTCGTCGATGAAGGCTCCGTCGATGTGATCTACCAGGACGCGCCCTATTACCTGGCGCCCGACGGCGCGATGGCGGAGGAAACCTTCGTCGTGCTGCGTGAGGCGTTGAAAAAAAGCGGCAAGCTCGCAATCGCGCGTCTGGTGCTTTCGAGCCGGGAGCGGGTTGTGACGATCGGTTCACGCGAAACCGGAATGTTCGTGTGTACTCTGAGAAACCCGAGCGAAGTGCGTGGAACCGCTGAGTATTTTGGCAATATCCCCGTCGGCCATCCCGACCCCGAAATGCTGCAGCTTGCCGAAGCGCTGATCCAGCAGAAGATGACGGTCTTCGATCCGAAGAACTACGAGGACCGCTACGAGATCGCGCTGATGAAGATGATCCGAGAGAAGCTTAAAGGTCATAAGCCGATCATTGCGGCAGCGCCGGAACGTGGCAACGTCATCAATCTCATGGATGCCCTGAAGGCGAGCCTGTCGCAGTCGAAGCCACCGGCAAAGAGCAAGTCCAAGGCCGAGCCGGCGGCGAAGGAAACGGCCAAGGCTGCAACTGCGGCTGCGGCCAAGCGGACGGCGGCAAAACCGACCGCGAAGAAGAAAGCCTGATGGCGGTTGCAGGCCAGACATTCGGTATCGTCGGGGGCCTCTCGGCCTTCCCGCGGCGACTTGTGGCGCGGGAAGTGGAGCGACAGTTCGGCCACTTGCGGCGCGGCGTTACGCGCCAGACGACGTATCTGGTGTTCGGCCGGAACCTGCTGGCGAAGTCGAGCGAAGCGGAGATCGAAGCCCGTTTCGATGCGGAAAATGCGGCGGGGCGATGGCTCGTCAGCGAGAACGGCTTCCTCCGGCTTCTCGGGCTGATGTCGGTGCCTGTAGCGTCCGCACTCACACGTCAGTCTCTGATCGATCAGGCCAAGCTTTCTCCGCGGACCTTCGATCTCCTGTCCCTGTTCGATGCTTTCGAGCATGACAGCGAGCCCTTTTCGTTCCGTGATCTCATCCTCGCCAGAAAGTATGCGGAACTGATTGGAAGCGGTGCGAATTGGAGCGCCATCGTCCGATCCGTTCATCGTTCGGGACAGGTCGCGTCGTTAACGGCGCTTTCGCTGCATAGTGGCGGTCCCGATGCGATCTACGCGCGGAGTGCCGAGGGGCTGAGCGAGCTCAATGGGCAATTGCTCTTCGATCTCGGCACGCCCGATGATGCCGCCCTGGAAGATCTCTTTGATCTGGCCGAGGAGGCGGAGGCGAATGGCGACTACGAGGAGGCCGCCACCTTCTATCAGCGCTATCTCGCCATGGACCGGACGGATTCGGTTGCGGCTTTCAATCGTGCCAATTGCCTGAAGGCTGCAGGACGGGAGCTGGATGCGGCGCATGACTACGCCCGTGCCATCAAACTCGATCCATCCTTCGTCGAGGCTTGGTTCAACCTCGCCGGGCTGATGAGTGAACGGGGACGGATCGACACTGCCCGCAGGCACCTTAGGAAGGCAATCGAGCTCGACGGCGACTATGCCGACGCTGTCTTCAATCTGGCGAAGCTCGAATTCGATGCCGGTGATCTCGGTGAAGCCAGGCGCTGGTGGAGTCGCTATCTCGAACTCGATAGCGACAGCGAATGGGCGCGAACGGCGGAACGCGGCGTGCAATATGTCGATCTGCAAGGCCGTCCAAGGACAGCGGGCTGATATGGGCGACAAATTCCTTTTCGACGGACCTGATGATGCGCCCGTCACCATCCTTCTTGCCCATGGCGCCGGCGCGCCGATGGATTCCGCGTCAATGACTGCGACCGCCAAGGCGCTTGCTGCCGCCGGCTTCCGCGTCGCCCGCTTCGAGTTCGGCTACATGGCGGCGCGGCGGACGTCGAACGGGCGCAAGCCCCCGCCGCGCGCCGAGACGCTCAATCCGGAATATGTCGCCGCCATCGAAGCGCTTGATGCGAAGGGGCCGCTCATCATCGGCGGCAAGTCGATGGGTGGGCGAGTTGCGAGCATGGTCGCCGACCAACTCCATGCGACCGGCAAGATCACCGGGCTGCTCTGCCTCGGCTATCCCTTCCACCCGCCGGCAAAGCCGGAGCAGTTGCGCACCAAACATTTGGCTGGGCTGAAGACGCCAACCCTGATTTGCCAGGGTACCCGTGACGAGTTCGGCACGCGCGAGGAGGTTCCGGGCTATACGCTTTCCGACGCGATCGAAGTCCTATGGCTCGAGGACGGCGACCATGACCTGAAGCCGCGCAAGAGCCTTTCCGGCTTTTCAACCGCCGATCATTTGAGGACCGTGGCCGATGCGGTGGCGGCCTGGGCCGCCCGACTGACGCGCTGATCTGTTTGCCGGGATGAAGATCGCCACCTTCAACATCAACGGCATCAACAAGCGGCTCGAAAACCTGATCGCCTGGCTTGGCGAAACCAAGCCTGACATTGTCTGCCTGCAGGAACTGAAAGCCACCGACCGCCAGTTTCCACGCACGGCGGTCGAGGCGGCCGGCTATGGCGCCGTCTGGCAGGGACAATCCGCCTGGAATGGCGTGGCAATCCTCGCCCGCGACAGCGCGCCGGTCCTGACTCGCGTCGGGCTCGACGGTGATCCCTCGGACAACCAGGCTCGCTACATCGAGGCTGCCGTCAGCGGCGTCCTGGTCGCCTGCCTCTATGCCCCCAACGGCAACCCGCAGCCCGGCCCCAAGTTCGCCTACAAACTCGCCTGGCATGAGCGAATGGCCGAACACGCCGCCGAGCTCTTCGCCCTCGATCTGCCTGTTGTGCTTGCCGGCGACTACAACATCGTGCCGGAGCCGCGCGACATCTACCCGACAACCTCCTACGACGACAACGCGCTGGTGCAGCCGGAAAGCCGTGCTGCGTTCCGTACGCTCCTCGACCACGGCTGGCTGGATGCGCTGCGCAAGACCCATCCGAAGGAACAGCTCTTCACATTCTGGGACTATCGCCGGAACCGGTGGCAGCGCGATGCCGGGCTCCGGCTCGATCATATGCTGCTCAGCCGCAAGCTGTCCCGCAAGCTCATTGGCGCCGGCATCGACCGCGAGGTTCGCGGCATGGAGGGCGCGAGCGACCACGCGCCGGTTTGGATCACGTTGCGCGATTGAGCTGGCTATATTGCGGGAATGAAGCTGAGAGCGTCAGCGCTATTCGCAACCCTTATCCGGATTACACCCGCTGCGGCAGGTGGATGGAAACGGCGACCGCGAACGTCCAAGGTAACCACGAAGGAGAGCCGCATGAAAATCAGCGCACGCAATCGCCTCAAGGGCAAGATCTTCGAAGTGATCAAGGGCGCTACCACCGCCCACGTTCGTATCGACGTCGGCGGCTCGATCGTGACTGCTGCAATCACCAACGAGTCGGTCGACGAGTTGGGTCTAAAGGTCGGCGGCGAGGCCTATGCGGTCATCAAGGCTTCGGACGTCATGGTCGGGACTGACTGACAATTCTCAGGAAGGGCGCGTGGGTCTTCCGTCGCGCCCACCCAAATCTTGATCGATCACGCCTTCTGGCAATTATGTGGGCCGCTGTCGCCGGCCTCGAAGTCGCCGCGCTGCGGCGGCGCGATCGGCTTGAACGGGGTCCGGTCGGGCTTCAGGTCAATAAGGGGCGTGCCGTCGAGGCAATCGAGACTGCGGACAAGCAGCGTTGAGCCTTCCACAGCTTCAAGCTTGACGGTCGACGTGCCGATCAGATTGGGGCGCACGGGCGAGCGCAGTGAAAAGGTGCCGTGCACCGCTATCTGACAATCGAGCCCGGGACCGTCCTGGCCTCTTTTGCTTTGGTCCATCTGTGCTCACCCGGTCGAGCGAGCATCTGGCCGCGATCGTGTGTCGCGACGTGCCGCCGCCCCGCATACGCCGCAACTGTTGCACTGAGATACAAATCTCCATCGATCGGAAACATCCGCGATACGTCGAGATGGTCCTCTGCCGCACATGTCAAGTGATCACTGCCTCGGGGCATTGATCCAATGCGGAGAGACGATGATGCTCCTCTTTGTTGTAGCCTATCTTGCAGGCGTCCTGACGATCGTCAGTCCCTGTATCCTGCCGGTCCTGCCATTCGTGTTTACCCGCGCCGGCCAGCCCTTTTCCACCAGCATACTTCCGATGCTGCTCGCCAAGATCGTGACCTTTGCGGGCATCGCCTCGCTTGCCGCGCTCGGCGGCAACTGGGCGGTCCAAGCGAACGCGTTTGGCCGCTACGCCGCGATCGCGCTACTGGCGGTCTTCGGCGTAACACTGCTCTCAACGCGTGCCGCAGCTTTTGTGACTGGCCCACTCGTGGCGCTGGGAAACCGGCTGTCGAGAAAGGCTGCGACCGGGGAGAAGGGCGGCGTCGGCGGCGCCATCCTGCTCGGTGTTGCGACCGGATTGCTTTGGGCACCCTGCGCCGGACCGGTGCTCGGCCTGGTGTTGACCGGCGCGGCGCTGAACGGCGCGAACGTGCAGACGACGCTTTTGCTTGGCGCCTACGCCGCAGGCGCCGCGACCTCGCTGGCGCTTGCCGTTCTTGCCGGCGCCAGAGTGTTCGCGGCGATGAAGCGCTTCCTCGGCATTGGCGACCGCATCCGCCAGGGCCTCGGCGTTGCGGTGCTGGCCGGCGTTGCGGCCATCGCCCTTGGGCTGGACACCGGCCTGCTGGCGCAGCTTTCCTATGCGAGCACTTCGGGCTTCGAACAGTCGATCCTCGATCGCCTGCGCGCCAATGCGGCGCCTGCCGACGTCGCAAGCACCCGCATGACCCTTGCCGCTAAGGATACGAGACAGGCGGCCTATCGCAGCGACCTCCCGGTCGAAGGTCCGTTCCCGTCGCTCGACGGCGCCGTTCAGTGGCTGAATTCCAAGCCGTTGACCCCGGCCGAGCTTCGCGGCAAGGTCGTCCTTGTCGACTTCTGGACCTACTCCTGCATCAACTGCATCCGGACCATCCCCTATGTGCGGGCCTGGGCCGAGAAGTACCGGGATCAGGGTCTGGTCGTCATTGGTGTTCACGCGCCGGAATTTGCCTTTGAAAAGCAGATCGGCAACGTCGAAAAGGCGGTGCGTGACTTCAAGATCACCTATCCGGTGGCGATCGACAACGACTTCGCCATCTGGCGCGCGTTCTCCAACAGCTACTGGCCGGCCCACTACTTCATCGATGCCGAAGGGCAGATCCGCTACACGCATTTCGGCGAGGGCGACTATGAAGGTTCCGAGCGGGTGATCCAGGATCTGCTGGCGGAGGCCGCGGGGAAGCGGAAGGCCGAAAACAACTTCGTCAAACCGGATGCAAAGGGCGCCGAAGCCTCGCCCGACCTCTCCCGGCTCGGATCGGGCGAGACTTACCTCGGGTATGAGCGGGCCGCGAATTTCGTGTCTCCGGAGGGCGTCTCCGCAGACAGCGCCAAGCGCTATACGGTCGATAGCCCGCGTCTCAACGAGTGGGGCCTTACCGGCAACTGGACAGTCGAGGCCGAGCAGGCCCGTGTCAACGAAGCGGGCGGCGGTATCACCTACCGGTTCCGCGCTCGCGATCTGCATCTGGTGCTTGGGCCTGGCGCCGGCGGTAAGCCGATCCCGTTTCAGGTGACGGTGGATGGTGTGGCACCCGCAGCAGACCGTGGCTCGGATATCGACGCGTCCGGCAGGGGGACCGTCACGGAGACCCGCCTCTATCAGCTCGTGCGCCAGTCAGGCGCGGCGCGGGAACGGACCTTCGAGATCCGCTTTCTCGAACCCGGCGCGGAAGCCTTCGTTTTCACTTTTGGATGAGAGTTCACAGATGACCGACAAACAACACCAGCGTGGGCGCCGCTTGCCCGCCCTTTCCCGACGTCTGTTCGTCGCGCTGGCAATGGTTGGCGGCGGGCTGACGTTCGCCTTCGACGAACAAACGGCGGCGCAGCAGGCCAAACCCATTCCCAAGGCGCTCCATGACGTCGCTTCAACGGAGACAAGGCAGACGGCAGTGCTCGCAGGCGGCTGCTTCTGGGGTGTGCAAGCCGTGTTTCAGCATGTGGCCGGCGTCATGGGCGTCAGATCCGGCTATGCCGGCGGCAGCGCGGAGACGGCGACCTACGAACAGACGGAAACCGGCACCACCGGCCACGCCGAAGCGGTGGAGATTACCTTCGATCCCAATAGGATCAGTTATGGGCAGCTTCTCGAGATCTATTTCTCGGTTGCGCATGATCCGACGCAGCTTGGCGGACAGGGGCCGGACAGCGGCCCGCAGTATCGATCGACGATCTTCCCGCGCAATGAAGGGCAGGCGAAGGTCGCTTCCGACTACATCGCGCAGCTGAACGCGGCGGACGTCTTTGCCCGGCCGTTTGTGACGACCATCGAACCCGGCAAGGCTTTCTATCAAGCGGAGGCCTATCACCAGGACTACGTCTACAACAATCCAGGCCAGCCCTATGTGGTCCTCTACGAGCAACCGAAGATAGAAGCGCTGCACCGCCTGTTCCCGAGCCTCTATCGCGAGAAGCCGGTGCTTGTCGCAGACAGCGCGTCGTAGCCGATCGTGGGCTTGTGTGGATCGCGAGCACGACCAGACCCGTGACGTTTCGAACGGATCTTGCAAGGGGTCGGGCCAAGTCGGCCTTCTACACAAGGATACAGTTTTGCGGCCGCCCGCACACATCCGCGATACGCCCAAAGGACACTCTGGCGGTGAGCAAGGCTTGGGCCCGTGGTGACGGGACGCGTCGCTGCCGCCATGATCAACGGAAGGAGACATCATGCGCATTTTCGCAACAGCTTTCGCCATAGTCGTCCTCGCGGCGGCGCCATGCGCCTGGGACAGCGACCCGGGAGAGCCCTCGCTTCTTGCGGCGCTCGTCGCCATTCCGGCGTCCGCAACGGCCGCGGCGCGGCCGCAGCCGGCCGCGATTGAGGACGGAGGTTTGCTGCCGGAGGCTCCGCACGAGGAGCTTGCCAACCCGTTCTTCGATTGATCACCGCACCGCGAAAGCTGGCGGCGCGAACCTTTGAAGCCAATCAAGGTGGATTTTCGCAGCGAAGCCGATGGGCGGATGAAAGGTTCTGGAGCGGGTCGACGCTGCGTCGGCCCCGTCTTCTTTTGCTGATCTCCACGGCCCCGTTCGCTTTGAACCCCAGAGCATTTCGTATCGCTCTGCCGTCGTGCTCGGCCGATCAAACATTGAGGTACACAGACGCCGCTCCAGAACACATCTCCGATACACCGCCCAGGCATGGTCACGGCGAAGTTTGGTTCGCATCCCTCCTACACGGCGTTGCAGTCGGTGAAGGTGGGTTTGGCCTAAAACGTCGGAATTACGACATTTGAGCCACTGACGTTTCGTCTTACCATCGAGGCTCCAACCAAGGCAAAGGAGCTTGAAATGAGCAGGAATTCCAAAGGTACGGCACTTATCACCGGCGCGTCCTCCGGTATCGGCGCGATCTATGCCGATCGTCTGGCGCGCCGCGGCTTCGACCTGATCCTCGTTGCCCGCAACCGTGAGCGCTTGAATGGGCTCGCCAGCCGGCTGGCGGACGAGACCGGGCGCGCCATCGAGGTCGTCGCTGCGGACCTCGGGAACAAGGACGATGTCAGGCGGGTCGAGAAGATCCTCCGGGACGACGCGAGCATCACGGTGCTGATCAACAATGCGGGTGTTGGTGCCACCGCACCGCTGCTCTCATCCGATGTCGACAAGATGGAGGAGATGATCACGCTCAACGTCAGCGCGCTGACGCGGCTGACCTATGCGGCCGCGCCCGGATTTGCCGCGCGCGGCGCCGGCACGATCATCAACATCGCTTCGATCGTCGGCGTTGCGCCCGAACTCCTGAACGGCGTCTACGGTGGCACGAAGGCCTTCGTTTTGGCGTTCACTCTGTCGCTGCAGAAGGAACTTGCCGACAAGAACATCCGCATCCAGGCCGTGCTGCCGGGTGCGACTGCGACCGACTTCTGGGGCATTGCCGGCACGCCGCTCGAACATGTTCCAAGCGAGATCGTCATGCGGGCCGAAGACATGGTTGATGCCGCGCTTGCCGGTCTCGATCAGGGCGAAGTGATCACCATCCCGGCGCTGCCGGAGGCCGCTGATTGGGCGGCCTATGAGGCGGCTCGGCAAAAACTCATGCCGAACCTTTCAAGGAGCGCACCCGCAGCTCGCTACAACATCGGGGGATAGCCCCGATCTGCCTCCGGGCTCCTCCCATCCCGGAATTGCTCGGCGATGCCTCTGGCATCGCCCCAACTCGAACCAGGAGAATGATGATGTCCAGACGCTATTTGCCAACTGCCAAGAGCAGTCGCTTGGCCGCCTTCGCGCTGTCCGGAGCGATCGCGATCCTGCTTCCTCCGCTCGCCGCCCACGCCGCAGGTGCCTCCTCGGCGGGCGGTGCTCAGGTCGTTGCCGCCGCAAAGCCCGCGGCCGACGAATCCATTCGGCCATTCCAGTTCCATGCCAGCGATGCGGCGCTTGCCGACCTCAAGCAGCGCATCGCGGCCACCAAGTGGCCGGACCGGGAACTGGTGAACGACGGCACCCAGGGCGTGCAGCTCGCCACCATGCAGAAGCTCGCCGACTATTGGGCGACCAAGTACGATTGGCGGAAGGTGGAGAAGAAGCTCAACGACCTGCCGCAGTTCGTGACCAATATCGACGGCGTCGACGTCCATTTCATTCACGTGCGGTCGAAGCACAAGAACGCGATGCCTCTCATCGTCACCCACGGCTGGCCGGGCTCGATCATCGAGCAGCTGAAGATCATCGATCCTCTGACGAACCCGACGGCGCATGGCGGCAGCGAAGCCGATGCCTTCGACATCGTCATTCCCTCGCTGCCCGGCTACGGCTTCTCCGGCAAGCCCACCGAGCGCGGCTGGGATCCGGTGCGGATTGCGCGGGCCTGGGCGGTGCTGATGCAGAGGCTTGGTTATACCCACTACGTCGCACAGGGCGGCGACTGGGGGGATGCGGTCACGGAGCAGATGGCGCTGCAGCGGCCGGCCGGGTTGCTGGGCATCCACACGAATATGCCGGCGACCGTTCCCGCCGAGATCCAGAAGAGCCTCGACGCGGGTGGCCCAGCGGCGTCGAACCTCTCCGCCGACGAGCGCCGTGCCTATGACCAGCTCGATTTCTTCTACAAGAACGGTTTGTCCTATGCGCAGGAGATGAGCAAGCGTCCGCAGACGCTCTATGGCATCGAGGATTCGCCGATCGGGCTTGCCAGCTGGATGCTGGACCATGACGCCCGCAGCTACGAACTGATCGCCCGCGTCTTCGATGGCCAGTCGGAGGGCCTGAGCCGTGATGACGTGCTCGACAACATCACGCTCTACTGGCTGACCAATACCGCCGTGTCGTCGGCGCGTCTCTACTGGGAGAACAAGCTCGCCTTCTTCCAGCCGAAGGGCATTCAGATTCCGGTGGCCGTCAGTGCCTTCCCGGACGAACTTTATCAGGCGCCGAAGTCGTGGGCAGAGAAGGCGTTTCCCAAGCTTATCCATTATAATCGCCTCGCCAAGGGCGGACACTTTGCGGCCTGGGAGCAGCCGGCGGCCCTGGTCGATGAATTGAGAGCTTCCTTCAAGTCACTGCGTCAACCGAGCTGACAGAAAGGGGCGCGCGAAAGCGCGCCCCGCCGTTGCACAAAGGAGAAGTGTCATGACAAGTGCTGGTAGCGAAAAGAGAGCGCAAACCGTCGACTTAAAGTTCGAAGTCGCGCTCATACCCGTTTCGAATGTCGACCGCGCCAAGGCGTTTTACGCCAATCTTGGCTGGCGGCTCGATGCTGATTTCCCGGTCGGAGATACGTTTCGGGTTGTCCAGTTCACGCCGCCGGGTTCGCCGGCTTCGATCCACTTTGGTACCGGGCTGACGTCTGCGGCGCCAGGTTCGGCGAGCGGGCTCTATCTGGTCGTCTCAGACATCGAGGCGGCACGTGCCCAGCTCATCAAGGGCGGTGCGGAGGTCAGCGAGATCTTCCATCGCGAAGGCCCTGGGAAGCCGGCGATCAGCGGACGTGACCCCGCAGGACGCAGCTACCGTTCCTACGCAACCTTTAGCGACCCCGATGGTAACGGCTGGCTGCTCCAGGAGGTGACCGAACGTCTGCCCGGCCGCGTGGACGCGGATGGTACGGACTTCGCTTCGGTCGCCGATCTTGCGGCGGCACTGCGTCGTGCGGCAGCCGCGCACGGCGAGCACGAGAAGCGCAACGGCGGTCAACACGACCACAACTGGCCGGATTGGTATGCCGCGCACATGGTCGCGGAGCATGCCGGAAAACCGTTGCCCGAATGAAATAGAACCCATGACCGCCGCGTTCCCTTCATGGCGTAAATTTGCTATAAGCGATCATTCCGGACGGAGTGATATGACATGCACAGGATCGGCTACGTTGTCTTTCCGAGGTTTCAGCTCATGGGGTTCGCGGCGGTCACTGCCTTCGAGGTCGCCAATCTGACGCTCGGGGAACAGGCCTACGAGATCGAACTGCTTTCCGAGGCCGGCGGCGAGATCAAGTCGTCCGCTGGCTTCGGCGTGCTGACGAAGGCCTTCGACAACACCGCCTTTGATACCGTCATGTTCGGAGCGGGCACCGAGATCGAACCGGTAACACCCGGGCTGGTCGCCTTCGCGCGCCACGCGCTCAAGGCCTCGCGGCGAGTGGCCGCCCCTTGCACCGGTGCCTTTATCCTGGCGGAGTCCGGGCTGCTCGACGGGCGTCGCGCCACGACCCATTGGGTGTTCGCGCGTCAGTTGCGGGAGGGTTTCCCTGAGGTGCGGGTGGAGGAGGATCGCATCTTCATCGTCGACGGCAGCGTGTGGACCTCTGCGGGCATGACGGCCAGCATCGATCTGGCCCTGGCGATGATCGAGAAGGACCATGGCGAGGAGGTTACCCGCCAGGTCGCCCGCAAGCTTGTCGTCTATCACCGGCGCGCCGGCGGCCAGTCGCAGTTTTCAGCCTTGCTCGAGCTCGATCCGAAGTCGGACCGCATCCAGAAATCGGTCAACTATGCCAAGGCGAACCTGCGCAACGTGTTGTCGGTCGAGGAACTGGCGGACGCCGCAGGCCTGAGTGCGCGGCAATTCAGCCGCGCCTTCCGCTCCGAGACCGGCCAATCGCCGGCCAAGGCCGTCGAGCATCTCCGCGTGGAAGCGGCGCGCCTGTTGATGGAGCAGGGGCGACACTCCATGGATGTGATCGCGGAGGAAACCGGCTTTGCCGATAGCGATCGCATGCGCCGCGCGTTCCTGCGCACGCTCGGTCAACCGCCACAGACGGTCAGGCGCAATGCGCGCGAAGGCATTGTCTGAACCTGACGGCACTGCGATGGGGCGCACCTCAGGAGAATTGTATCGCTGTGTATCCGCCGCCTGCCGTTTCTACATGCGCTTTCAATAGGAGCCGCAGAGCACACGGCCCGGATACACCGGCACTCCATTTCTGATGTCAGTTCAGTTCACCGGAGGCAATCAATGTCGGACGAAATCAACCACCCACGCCGTCGTTTCATCGGCGCAATCGCGCTCTCGCTGGCCGCGACGCAATTCGCTTCAGCGGGAGCCGCCAGAGCGCAAGCGGGAAACAATGAGGCGCCGCGCCTGCCGGCAGTCACCCCCGGGACGAACAAATCCTTCGCAACCCTCAAGCAGATCGATGCCGGCGTCCTGAACGTCGGCTACGCCGAACTTGGCGCGCGCGACGCGCCGGTCGTGATCCTCCTGCACGGCTGGCCCTATGACATCCACACCTATGTGGATGTGGCGCCGCTGCTGGCAGATGCCGGCTACCGTGTCATCGTTCCCTATCTGCGCGGCTACGGCACGACCCGGTTTCTCTCCGCTGACACACCTCGGAACGGCCAACAGGCGGTGATCGCCGCGGACATCATTGCCCTGATGGACGCGCTCAAGATCGAAAAGGCGGTCATCGGCGGCTGCGACTGGGGTGCGCGAACCGCCAACATCATCGCCGCACTCTGGCCCGAGCGCTGCAAGGCGATGGTCTCGGTCAGCGGCTACCTCATCGGCAGCCAGGAGGTGAACAGAAAGCCGCTGTCACCGCAGGCCGAGCTTGCCTGGTGGTACCAGTTCTACTTCGCCACCGAGCGTGGGTATGCCGGCTACAAGCAGAACCACAAGGAGTTTGCCCGGTTGATCTGGAAGCTTGCCTCGCCCAAGTGGGATTTCGACGATGCCACCTTCGATAAGAGTGCCGAGGCACTCGAAAACCCGGACCATGTCGACATCTCGATCCACAATTACCGCTGGCGTCTCAGCCTCGCCGAGGGCGAAGCGAAGTATGACGGCCTCGAAAAGCAACTCGCTGCGTTCCCGACCATTACCGTCCCGACCATCACGCTAGAGGGCGACGCCAACGGTGCTCCGCATCCGGATCCATCGGCCTATGTCAAGCGCTTCTCCGGCAAGTATGAGCATCGGCTGATTACCGGCGGCGTCGGCCACAACCTGCCGCAGGAGGCGCCGTCCGCCTTTGCCAAGGCGATCGTCGACGTCGACCGTTTCTAGTTTTTCTCACGCAGATTGCGTGGAGGCGCGGGGTCCGGTTCGCTGGTCCCGCGCTTTTTTGTGTGCCGACGTGCTTTGGAACCGTGCCTGGCGCACTATGGCGCCGCGCGGGGAGGTCCTCACGAAGAGCGTAGGTCCGCGCACCGAAATGGCCGCCTTCGTATCAGCGTGTATCCGTTCCCGTACTTGGCAGACTTGCACACATTTCCGCTTCTCGGTGAAACATCCCATACACCTGCGAAGCGCCATCTGTGTCTCGACGGTCGCACAGGGCAATCGGGCCCGAAAAGAACACCTGTCGAAAGGAAGAACATGATGAGCGAAGCTGAAAAGGTACTCTACACCGGCAAGACCCACACGACCGGCGGCCGCGACGGCGCCTCCCGAAGCGACGACGGGCGTCTGGACGTCAAGCTCTCTTCACCCGGCAGTTTGCGGCCGGGCACGAACCCGGAGCAGCTCTTCGCCGCCGGCTGGTCGGCCTGCTTCATCGGCGCAATCGGACTGGCGGCTGGCCAGATGACGGTTGCACTCCCTGCAGACCTCGCCGTCGATACCGAGGTGGATCTGCGCAACCGGGACGGCGGTTACTTCCTGCAGGCTCGGCTCAATGTCAGCCTGCCTGGGGTCGACGCGGATGTGGCGCGTCAATTGGTGGATACTGCGCACCAGACCTGCCCCTATTCCAAGGCGACGCGTGGCAACATCGATGTGACGATCAACCTCGTCTGACGGAGCTCCGATTGCCGGAGCATCCTGCAACATGACCCAACGGAAGCGGCGGCCGATGAGGCCGCCGCTTTTTGATTGGAGGGTTGGCTATTTCGAAGTGGAAAAGTTGGAGGCGTGTGAAGTGCCGCGCTTTGCTATGCCTCATGCCCGATGATGACGAATGGCAAGCTCTGCAACCAAGCCACCGCCGTCGCGGTTCGTCAGCGTCAGTGAGGCATTGATGGAGGCCGCGAGCTGTTGGGCGATGGCAAGGCCGAGGCCGGTTCCGCCGGTATCGCGGTTGCGGGAGTCCTCCAGCCGGACGAAGGGTTTGAGCACGGCATCCAGCTGATCATCGGGAATGCCAGGCCCGCGGTCGAGGACCTTGATTGTCACCGTGTCGTCCGCCAGCCGCCTGACCTCGATCTCGGCGCTGTCACCAAACTTGAGTGCGTTGTCGACCAGGTTGGTAAGGATGCGTCTGAGCGCCTGGGGCCGGGTGACGATCGCGCCGCTATCGACATCGCTGGCGGTAACCGCCCTGCCGGTGTCCTGATAGTCATAAACGAGGCTTTCGACGAAGGACGCAAGATCGATGCGTGTCGCTTTTTCGACATTGCCATGGGCGCTGCGTGCATAGGCGACGCCTTCCTTGACCAGGCTTTCGATCTGCCCGAGATCCTGGATCAGCTTCTCCCGGTCGGCGAAATCATCCGCCATTTCGGCGCGCAGCTTCATGCGTGTGATCGGCGTCTGCAGATCGTGGGAAATGGCGGCGAGAATCTGGACCCGCTCTTCGAGATACTGGGCGATACGGTCACGCATGGCATTGAACGCGGTCGCCGCATAGGCAACCTCGGTGGGCCCGGTTTCGCTGAGACGCGGTGTGTTCCGGTTCGGGTCGAGCGTATCGGCAGCCGCGGCAAGATTGACGAGCGGGCGCACCGCCTGACGCATGGCGAACCAACTGCACAGGAGCAGCAGCGCGAGCTGGGCTACGAGCACGAAGGGCAGCCAGTCGGCCAGGGGCATGACACCCTTGGGAAAGACGTCGATCGTCAGCGGTGAGCCGTCGCTCAGCGTCAGATGCGCCTGAAGGTGGCGGCGGTCGCCCGGGATCGTTTCGACCTTGACCGGAAATTGAAGGCCAGTCGCCCGCTCGATCTTGGTCGCGATCTCGCTGGCGGCCGGGTCGAGCGACGGATTGCCCGCAATGCCGGGGCCGAGAAGGAAGCCATAATTGTCGCGGTCGAGGCGAGCGAGCCACGAGGCACGCTCGGGCGCGGGCAGGCGATCGAGTATGGCGATCGACGTTGCGATTTCGTTTTCGAGCGTATCGAACATGACCGATCTGGCGGCCATGTAGCGCTCGAGGAACAGAACGGTGAACGACATGACATGCGCGATGGTGAGACCGGCCAGCAGGATAACGAAGAGCCGCGCCCTGAGCGTGCGCGGCCATAGTCGAAATCCTTTTGGGTCTGCGCTCGCCGTCATTCGCGCGCCTCCACGATCTCAATCGGGACCGAGAAGACATAGCCTTCGCTGCGCACCGTCTTGATGTAGGTCGGTTCACGGGCATCATCGCCGAGCCGCTGGCGAACCCGGCTGACGAGCAGATCGATCGATCGGTCGAAGAGCTCGGCCTCACGACCCTGGGTGAGATTGAGCAACTGGTCGCGATTGAGCACCCGCTGAGGGTGGTCGATGAACACCTTCAGCAGCCGATACTCGGCGCCGCTGAGTGCAATCACCGTGCCGTCAGCATCGATCAGGTGCCGGGCGGTCGTGTCGAGTTTCCACTGGCCGAAGCGCAGCAGCTGTCCAGCCTCCGAGATCTGCAGGTTCGGCGGCAGCATGCGTGCGCGCCTGAGCACCGCCTTGATACGGGCGAGCAGTTCGCGCGCGGAGAACGGCTTGGAGAGATAGTCGTCGGCACCCATCTCGAGGCCGAGGATCCGGTCCATCTCGTCGCTGCGGGCCGTCAGCATGATGATCGGGATCGCCTTGTGTTTGCCGGCGCGCAGTTCGCGGCTGAGCACGAGCCCGTCGTCGCCCGGTATCATCACATCGAGTACGATGAGATCGACGGTATCTCCCTCGAGGAAGCTGCGCATCTGTCGCCCATCGGCGACTGCCGTTGCGCGCAGCCCGTTCTTCTTGAGGTAACCAGACACGAGTTCCCGGATCTCACGGTCGTCATCGACAATCAGTACATGGTCGATATGCTCCATCGAGCAAACTCCTCAAATCCGGTTTGGTCTTCGCATCCTTGCGGCATCACCCGGCCAGGGCCGGGGAACATCCGCTCAGTTTCATTGGCGCCCAGGATATGTCCTCGGTGTGTTCGCGATATCCAGACTTGCATGCGAAAGTAATGCAAGCACTTCCGGATACATTTCGACACAATTTCGCAAACGAAACCCGCCGCTTGCTGTCGAGCGGCGGGTTGCAAGAACGTCTGACCGGCGATGTCAGGCTTTTGCCTGAGCGTCCCGCTGGGCGCGGTATTGCGCGGTCGGCAGGCCGCCCCAACCCCAGTTGTCGAGCTCTACTTCCTCGATGACCACGTAGGTCGATTCCAGCGGCTTGTTGAGCACGTCGAGCAGGACCTGGCTCACGCCCTTGATGATTTCGGCCTTTTCCTCGGCCGTGACCGCCTTGCGGTCTGGAGTGGTGCCTTCGCGGGTCACCTGAACTGTAACGATCGGCATTGCCGTCTCCTCTTCATATCTGGATGTTGGCGGCTCCATCAAGGTGCCGCATCTGCAATGGATGGGAGGGGAGGAGCGGCCCGGCTTGGGTAACGGTCGCTCCCGGACATACCTGCGCCGTTACCAGCGCCCGGCGTTCTGTCCGCCATCGACGTGCAGGATCTCACCCGTCACGAAACCGGCATTCTCCAGGTAAAGGACGGCGTCGACGATATCGCGGATCTCGCCCATGCGGCCGACGGGATGCAGCGTCGAGAGCGCCGCGTGCGTTTCCGGCGCGTGCATCGGGGTCTTGATGATGCCCGGCGAGACGGCATTGACGCGAACACCGGTCTTGGCAAATTCGATCGCGAGCGCCTGGGTCACGGAATTCAAACCACCCTTCGTGATAGACGCCAGGGCCGCCGGGACGCCGGCAATCGGCTGATTCACGAGGCTGGTCGTGATGCTGACGATGTGGCCGGAGCCCTGCTTCAGCATCTCGCGGGCCGCGTGCTGGGTAACGTGGAAGAAGCCGGCCACGTTGACACCCATGTTCAGATCATAATCTTCCTGAGTGAACTCGGTGAATGGCTTGGCGGTGAAGACCCCGGCATTGTTGACCAGCGTATCGATACGGCCGAACCGTTCCAGCCCCTGGCGAATGACCCGCTCGGCGGTCTCAGGCTTGCTGATATCGCCGGCGACACTGAGGATGCCAGCGTCCGAACTTTCCTGAATGGAGCGGGACGTGGCGATGACGCGATAGTTGCGATCGCGGTAGGCCTGAACCAAGGCGGCGCCGATGCCCTGCGATGCACCGGTGATGATGGCGACCTTCTGCTCATTGCTCATGGATGTGGTCCTTCTTCGATTGCAACGGGCGCTTGGTGTGGCCCGTCCTCCGCCCTCGGCGTTGGTGCAATCAGATTTAGACCCATCCGATGTGTGAGAGAATTGACGCTATTTGGCGATCAATCAACCGCATACCGGCATAATCAGGCGAGCGTGCCAGCTTCCGTTGCCATGCGTGCGAACTCGGTCCGCAGACGTGGCAGCGCGTAATCAGCAAAGGCGCGAACCTTCGGAACCGACATGCGGCCCTGCGGTGCAAGAAGATGAACCGGCATCGGGGGATGCTCGGCATCAGCCAGCACGATTTTCAACCGCCCATCGCTGACGTAGCGCGCGACATGATAGGAGTAGAGCCGGGTCAGGCCGGTACCCGCGGCGGCGGAGTCGGTCGCGGCACGCACACTGTTGACGATGCAGCGCGGTTTGAACTGCACCGTGCGAGGGATCAACGAGCCCTCGGCTGGCGTGAATGTCCAGGAATCGAGGCCGAAGTTGGTAAAGGCGACGATCTGGTGTTTGGCGAGATCGGCCGGCTCGTCAATCCGCGGGTGGTTGGCGAGATAACGAGGCGAGCCGACGACGACACGCCGGACATCGCCACCCATTCGTGTCGAAATCAACGAAGAGTCGGCGAGATGGCCGATGCGGAGCGCGATATCGACACCCTCGTCGACAAGGTTTACGAAGCGATCGAGCAGGAGGAGCCGGGCCGAAACCGAAGGGTAGAGGTTGAGGAATTCGTCGAGGATCGGACGCAGCACCTCTTCGCCAACGATCGGTGGCGCGGAGATCGTCAGCGTGCCGCGAGGGGCCGCACGTTCGCCACCTGCGAGCATGTCGGCCTCTTCGAGATCGATCAGCACCCGCCGGCAGGCAGCCGCATAGCGCTGGCCGGCTTCGCTGAGCTTCAACGATCGCGTCGTTCGATGGAGCAGTTCGACCCCGACATGAGCTTCGAGCAGGTTCAGGGCGCGGCTGACCGCCGTCGGCGACCGCTTCAGCCGCCGGGCCGCGCCCGCGAGGCTGCCTTCATCGACCGCGGTTACGAAGACCTTCATTGCGTCGATACGATCCATTCTGCCGACTTTCGCGATGATCATTGCCAATTGGCAAGCATTCACCCGCAACTGGACAGAAGTAAAGAGACCCGCTCCATCCTCTCGTCAGCGGTGTCGGGGCACAATTGGAGCAGCGGGCGATCAATCGGCAAACAGCTTCTCGATCAGATCGGCCGCTGAGCCCTGCCAAAGCTCTCCCTTGCCGGTTCCCGCCCAAAGGGAGAGGAAGTCCGCCGATCCCTTTGCTGCAGACGCGCCTCTGATATCGCGCGTGAACTTGTTCTGGGCCGGGAAGGGCATTGCGGCGGCGGCGTCCAGCTCGTTCATGAAGCGGTTCTCGATGCCACGGGCAAACCGGCCGGAGAAGGCGCGCGTTGTCCGCGTTGCGCGTTCCGTGCCCTGGAGTGCGGCGCGATAGGCTGCCGAGGTTCCTGCTTCGGCGGTCGCGAGGAACGCCGTTCCCATCTGCACCGCGCTGGCGCCCATGGCGAGGACCGACCGGATATCCACGGCCGTCATAATGCCGCCTGCCGCGATCAGTGGCACCTTCGCCTTCGGGAGGGTTCGGGTCAGCAGATCCCGGAGGCCGATTTCACTGTCCGCGGCCTCGGGATCGAATATGCCGCGATGGCCGCCCGCCTCAAAACCCTGGAGGGTGATCGCATCGACGCCGCTTTCTTCGAGCGCCCCTGCTTCCTCCGGTGTCGTCGCCGTGCCGATGATCAGCATCCCCGACTTGCGCGCGGTCCGCATGTACTCGGCAGGCAGCACGCCGAAGACGAAACTAAGGACTGCCGGCTTCGCCTTCAGCACGGCCTCGAACTGCTGATCGAAATCCTCTTCATAGGGTGCGGCGAATTGCGGCGCCGGCAGATCAAGTTCCGCACGGTACTTCGCCGTCGCTGCCACCGCCCGCTCGACCGTCGCCGCGTCGATCTGCGGCTGCGGGTGCTGGATGAAGAGGTTGATCGCAAAAGGACGGTCGGTGCCTGCACGAACCTTGTCAACGAACTCGGTGATGGCCGCCGGGCTCGAATAGGCTGCGCCGATCGACCCGAGCGCTCCGGCTGCCGAAGACGCGATGACGAGCTCCGGCGACGAGGGGCCGCCGGCCATCGACGCGACGATCAACGGGTGCTTCAGGCCGAGTCTCGCCAGGGGATCCTGCATATTCGATTTCCTCAATGAAGGTGCGTTCTTGCGTGCCGGCGGCGCGCGGGCTGAGGTGAAGGTTGACGAGCGGTCGCATTGATCGCCCGACTATGCCGCACCATAAAGGAGACCCGGAGCGGCCAGAGGTCAACTGTACAATGGTCGCACTGTCGAACGGGCGATCATGCCGCCGAGCAGTTGCGGCGAGATCGATTGGCTGGCACAGTCGCTCCGTGACGAGAGTTGCCCATGAGGATCCTGATGTCGCGACCGACGGACAAGCAAGACCCATCTCCAAGCCTTGTCGAACACTATCGGCCAGTGCAGCTCAAGGCCGTGCTTGCCGCCTGCGCGGTGAAGCATCGCGAACCTCCGCCGCCGCCGCCGGAGGAACGCTTCTATGGATCGCAATTGCCGGAGGGATTCCACCTCCCGCAATCGGTCCACGACGACTAGGCGCGGCTTTCGCAATCAGTTCGTTGCCAGCGTCCAGGCCATGCCTGCAAGCGCGCAGGCAAGCAGCGTCGTGATCACCGAGGCGTTGAAGCGGAAGATCGCCACGCCGGCGGCAAGCGTCAGCAGGAGCGACGGCAGTACCAGCGACCCTAGCACCGGTATGTCGAGCGCGAACGGCCCGAAATGCCCGCTCACGAGCTCCCCAAACAAGGTGTGCAGCCCGAACCAGACGGCAAGGTTGAGAATCACTCCCACAACGGCGGCGGTGATCGCCGACATGGCGCCCGTGAGCGCGATATTGTTCCGCAGCCGCTCAATGAAGGGCGCCCCAAGAAAGATCCAGAGGAAACACGGGACGAAGGTCACCCAGGTGGTCAGCATCGCCCCCAAGGTCGCCGCCATCATTGGATGGAGCGTGCCCGGGTCGCGGTAGGCGCCCATGAAGCCGACGAACTGGACGACCATGATCAGCGGCCCCGGCGTCGTCTCGGCCATGCCGAGGCCGTCCAGCATTTCGCCGGGCTTCAGCCAGCCGTAGTGCTGGACGGCTTCCTGGGCGACGTAGGCGAGCACGGCATAGGCGCCGCCGAAGGTGACGACCGCCATCTGGCTGAAGAACAGGCCGATCTGGCTGAAGACGCTGTCCCGACCGAGGACGATGATGAGCAACGCCAGGGGCACGAGCCACAGCGCAAGCAGCACGCCGGAAATCCGCAGCGACCATGCAAGGTTGGGGCGAGCATGCGCGGGGATTTCCTCGCCGAGCGCGGAGTCCTCGTCCTTCAGAACCGGGCCCGTGCCGCCCTTGTGTCCACCGCCAATGCGAAAGAGCGGCGAACCGGAGCGAGCGCCGATATAGCCAAGCACGCCGGCTGCCAGGATGATCAACGGGAAGGGAACGCGGAAGAAGAAAATGGCGACGAAGGCGGCGGCCGCAATGCCGATCATCATTCGGTTCTTGAGTGCTCGGCCGCCAATGCGGAAGACAGCCTGGACGACCACCGCGAGTACGGCGGCCTTCAGGCCGAAGAAGAGGCCTTCGACGACGGTGACATTGCCGAAGGCGGCGTAGATGTAGCTGAGGCCGAGGATCGCCAGGAAACCCGGCAGCACAAAGAGAAGTCCGGCAACGAGGCCGCCGGCGGTCCGGTGCAGGAGCCAGCCGATGTAGACGGCGAGCTGCTGCGCCTCGGGTCCGGGCAGTAGCATGCAGTAGTTCAGCGCATGCAGGAAGCGATGCTCGCCGATCCAGCGCTTCTCATCGACAAGGATGCGATGCATCACCGCGATCTGTCCGGCAGGGCCACCGAAGCTGAGGGCCGCAATGCGTGCCCAAACCCGGACGGCTTCGCCAAACGGGATGCCGTGGCTTTGCCGTTGCCGCGCCACTTCGGGCGCGGCCTTGTCAGCAATATCGGTCATCTCAGAGGTCCTTCTTGGGCGAGGGCCAGTTGTGCGTCTCGTTGGTAGCATCCCGGCACCAGCGATAGAAGGCGTCGTAGAGCAGCATCCCCGCATCCAGTTGCTCCAGGTCGTCGGCATACATGCGCGAGAGACCGAGGGAGGCGGCAAGCAGGCCCGGCGCCTCGGGCGCAAGCTCGGGACGGGCGGTGTCGGCCCCGCGCACGATGGTGGCTAGCCGCAGAAGCGGAGCGGTTGCAAGGCCGAACTTCTCGACCATCACGTCAAAGGTGCAGAGTTCACCGCGATGGCTCCAGCGGATCGGAGCATCGATATCGAAGGGCGTAGCGCCGAAGCGCTCGCCGACCATCTCGACCTCTGACGGCGCCACGTACAAGAAGACTGCCTTCGGATCGACGAAACGACGGATCAGCCAGGGGCAGGCAATGCGGTCGATCTTTGGTCGTGCCCGCGTAACCCAGACGGTCCTTCCGCCGGCGTCCCGTTCGGGTATCGCGGAAGCGGGCACGGCCGGATAGCCGCCATCCGCCCAAGCCTCGAAACCGCCTTCGAGCACGTCGGCAGCAATGCCGGCATGGCGAAGCCAGGCGGCAACGCCATGGCTGAGCTTCTTGCCCTGCTGGCAGATGATGATTGCCGATGCCTTGGCGACGTCGTCGATCCAATCCTGAACCTGGCGGTAGTCGCGCCTGTAAGAACCTGGGATGAGGCGGGGATCGGCGTCGAAATCTTCGTCGATCCTGACATCGATCAGTGTCGGACAGTTCGGCGTGCCGACGAGGCGAGAGAGTTTTTCCGAGGATATTTCGAGAAATGACGACATGACGCGTCCTCCGGATGAGCGGTTGAATGGACGCGATGCTTCGGCTGGCGCCTCATGGGGTGATCGCACCCCCATGCGCGAAGTTTTCCGCTCTTTGAGCGGACTGTCAAGCCGGCAATCAAGAATGGAAGAACGTCGCCGATCCGCTGTCCTGAGTGCAGAAGGGCGCCGCACTCAGGACGCAGACGCTCGGCGTGTTCGGGCTATTTGCCGGCGTCCTCGGCGGCGGTCTCTATGATCTTGGCAACCTTTTCCGCTTGCGAGGCAAAGACGGCGTGGCTCGCCTTGATTTCGCTTACCTGGCTGCCGGCGCGCTTCGCCATGCTTCGTTCAATGTCCGGATTGATGGCGCGATCTTCGGTCGCCACGACCGCCCAGCTTTTCTTCGTCCGCCATGCCGGCTCGCCGGACTTGGCGGTGAAAACTTCTTTCGCGGCAAAGACCTGCGACTTCGCCGCAAAGGCCGCTTCCGCTTTGGGAAGGTCGGCGGCGAAATCAACAGCAAACGCTGTCGGATCGAGATAGAGATATTTGCCGTCGGAGGTTTCCTTGATGCTCATTGCAGCCGGCGGCTTCGATCCGGCAAGCGTTGCCAAATCCTCGCCCTTGTCCGGTTGAAACGCTGCGACGTAGACCAATCCTTCGACCTTCTGGTGATGTCCGGCTTCGCTGATCACCATGCCGCCGTAGCTGTGCCCGACGAGCAAGGTCGGCCCATCCTGCAGGTCCAGAACGCGGTTCGTCGCCTCGACGTCGGCGGCAAGCGAGGTCAGCGGTTCCTGCACGACGGTCACGTTGAAGCCGCGCCGCTCCAGGATATCGCTGGCCTGTCGCCACCCCGAACCGTCGGCGAAGGCGCCGTGCACGATGACGATGTTCTTGATATCCGCAGCCTGGGCGGCGAAAGCAACCACGCTCGTTGCAAAGGCGAGGGCAAGAGTAGGGATGATTCGGCGGCGCATGCGATCGTTCCTTTCGGGGCCGTTGAGGTGACGATCGCAATCTGGACCGGCGAGGTATCCCGGATATGTCGGCCGCCACCAGCAATTGTACCGCAATGTATGGGGTCGGCTCAGGTCGCAGCGAAGCACCGCGGGAAGGGCGGCTCCCCGGTGAGTTCCGTCTGGCCTCAATGGCTGAATACGGGCGGACTGTGCCCTATGATTCAACCAGGATCACGATTGATTCCGGTACGACGCCATCAAAGACCATCGCATCGGCCGCGGCCTGGGTCTGCATGGCTTTCGACAGGGCGTCCAGATCGGGGACATCCATGAGAATGGCCACCCGGGTCTGGTCCTGGGGATCGACGAAGGTTCGAATGCTGGTCACGCCGAGCGTGCTGAAGAACTCCTTGCGTTTCGGTGATTTCAACCAGTGTTCCGCGCTTTTCGTGATCTTGTGGTGGGCGATGATGGTCGGCATTGCATCCTCCCTGTCGCGGCATGGACGAACTTTTTCCTGTGCGGCCGCGTTCCCTCACGGAAGGCTCCGTCGGCCCGACTGTCAATTAGCCCGTCGGAAGTAGGTGCCGTCACCGGGAGGATACTGCTGATGCCTAAATTCGTGACCATTGGATATGGAGACCGTGCAGGCTACGACCGCACGGCGGCGGACGTCCGTAATGCGGCGCACGCGCATGATGCGGAACTTCGTGCAAGAGGAGCCTTGATGGGGATTGCCGGAGCGCCTGTTCAGGTGCGCAACGCCAACGCCGCGCATGTCGAGAAGCGAAGCGGTCCGTTCATGTCGTCTTCGCTTCCTGTGGCCGGCTTCGCGGTGATCGAGGCCGCAGACCTGGCCGAAGCGATCGATATGGTGTCACGCACCCCGTGCGCGGTGGCTCATGGGGTGGTCGAGGTCTGGCCGCTCGAGACTCCTTAAGTCCGACGATGTGTCGCCCCTGCCTAAGAGGCCTGGGCGACCAATGTTGGTTCCTGTATCTCGATGGCGCGGCTCTCGATTTTTGCCTCCGCGGCTACAGCCTGCTCTCTGTTGTCTCTGAAGAGTTTCCACTTTGTCGGCCGGAAGGCGATGCGGCTGTGGTCGCCGGCGGCGGCGCGTTCGGGCGACAGCTCGATCTCGACATGCGGATGGTTGCGGCCAAGGTCGAGTTCGAGATGGCGGGTGCCGGCAACGCGGCGGCTGGCGGTGACGAGGCCGGCGAGACAGCCGCCGCAGCCGTCGATCAGCTCGATGTCGTGCGGGCGGAAGTGCAGATTGGCCGGCCCGTCCGGCTCGGCCGGAGCCCTGAGCCCGATCGGCCGGTCCTCGAACCAGATCTCGCCGTTCTGGAGCGTGACGGCGAGCGCGTTCGACTGGCCGATGAAGCCGAAGACGAAGGGCGAAACCGGATGGTCGTAGATCTCGTCGGGGGTGCCGACCTGTTCGATCGCGCCCTTGCTCATGACGACGACGCGGTCGGCCAGTTCCAGCGCCTCCTCCTGGTCGTGGGTGACGAAGATCGTCGTGTGGCCGGTGCGGTCATGGATCTCGCGCAGCCACTTGCGCAGTTCCTTGCGCACCTGGGCGTCGAGCGCGCCGAAGGGCTCGTCGAGCAGCAGCACGTTCGGCTCGACCGCCATGGCGCGGGCGAGCGCCACGCGCTGGCGCTGGCCGCCGGACAGCTGCGCCGGATAGCGTTTGTCGAGACCGGAGAGCTGCACCAGATCGAGCAGGTCGAGCGCCCGCTTGCGGATCTCGGCGGCCGGCGGCCGGCGATTGCCCGGGCGCACCTTGAGGCCGAAGGCGACGTTGTCGAGCACCGTCATGTGGCGGAACAGGGCATAGTGCTGGAAGACGAAGCCGATGTTGCGCTGCTGCACCGTCTTTTGCGAGGCATCCTCGTCGCCGAAGAAGATCGTGCCGCCGGTCGGGCTTTCGAGCCCGGCAACGAGACGCAGCAAGGTCGTCTTGCCGGAGCCGGAGGGGCCAAGCAGCGCGATCAGCTCGCCGGAGCGGATGTCGAGCGAGACGTCGTCGAGCGCCGGGAAGCGGCCGAATTCCTTGCGGATGTTGTGAACGCGCACGTCCATAGCGTTTGACCTTTCAATGCCTGCGGCTGGCGGCGATCTCGGCGCTGTAGCGGATCTCCAGCGCCGTCTTCAAAATCAGGGTGATCAGCGCCAGCAGCGCCAGCAACGCCGCCACCGCAAAGGCGGCGACGAAGTTGTATTCATTATAGAGGATTTCGACCTGCAACGGCATGGTGTTGGTCTCGCCGCGGATATGGCCGGAGACCACCGAGACGGCGCCGAACTCGCCCATGGCGCGGGCGTTGCAGAGCAGCACGCCGTAAAGCAGCCCCCATTTGATGTTCGGCAGCGTCACGAACCAGAAGGTCTGCCAGCCCGACGCCCCCAAGGACAGGGCTGCCTCCTCGTCGCTACTGCCCTGTTCCTGCATCAGCGGGATCAGCTCGCGGGCGACGAAGGGGAAGGTGACGAAGACGGTGGCGAGCACCAGACCGGGCACGGCAAACAGGATCTGGATGCCGTGGCTCTGCAGCCAGGGACCGATCAGGCTGTGCGAGCCGAACAACAGCACGAAGACGAGGCCGGAGATGACCGGCGAGACCGAGAACGGCAGGTCGATCAGCGTCGTCAGGAACGCCTTGCCCTTGAACTCGAACTTGGCGATCGCCCAGGCGGCGGCGACGCCGAAGACGAGGTTGAGCGGCACGGCGATGGCAGCGACGGTCAGCGTCAGGCGGATGGCCGAGAAGGTCTCGGTGTCCCCGAGCGCGGCAACGAACTCGGCCGGTCCCTTGCGCAGCGCCTCGGTGAAGACGGCGGCGAGCGGCAAAAGCAAAAACAGCGCGACGAAGACAAGCGCCGTGATCGTCAGGGTCAGCCGGGCAAAGCGGCTTTCCGAGGTGGCGGCAGCCAGCGCCGGCAAGGCCCGTTGCGGCCCGGATGCGGTCAGATCATGCGACATAGACATATCTCCGCCGGCTCCAGGCCTGGATCGAGTTGATGAGGAGCAGCATGGCGAAGGAGATCGCCAGCATCACCGCGGCAATGGCGGTGGCGGCAGCATAGTTAAACTCTTCAAGCCTGATGACGATCAGAAGCGGCGCGATCTCCGAGACATAAGGCAGGTTGCCGGCGATGAAGATCACCGAGCCGTATTCGCCGACGCCGCGGGCAAAGGCGAGCGCAAAGCCGGTGAGGCCGGCCGGCAGCAGTCCCGGCAACAATACCCGGCTGATCGTCTGGAAACGGCTGGCGCCAAGGGTGGCTGCGGCTTCTTCCACCTCCTTGTCGATCTCCTCCATGATCGGCTGCACGGTCCTGACAACAAACGGCAGGCCGACGAAGATCAGCGCGACGACGATGCCGGATGGCGTAAAGGCGATCTTGAGCCCGAGCGGCTCGATGAACTGGCCGATCCAGCCGTTGCCGGCATAAAGCGTCGTCAAGGCAATGCCGGCGACCGCGGTCGGCAGCGCGAACGGCAGGTCGACCATGGCGTCGATCACCCGTTTGCCGGGGAAACGATAGCGCACCAGCACCCAGGCGAGGATGACGCCGAAGACGAGGTTGATGATCGCGGCGAGAAACGCCGTGCCGAACGAGATCTTCAGGGCATTGAGCGTGCGCGGATCGAGCGCCAGCTCAAAGAACTTGGCCCAGCCGAGCCCGCTTGCCCGCCACACCAGCCCCGACAGCGGGATCAACACGATCAGCACCAGCCAACTCAGCGTGATCCCGAGCGACAGCCCAAAGCCAGGCAAAACACTCGGCTGGCGAAATCGCCAGCGGCTCCCATTGCGTCGGTCCGTCAAATTCCAGTCACCTTTTCAGCCCTGCAACCGCAAACGGTCGCGCCATCCCCTCATCCAAACCGATCATCAAGTCGCCGGTTGGCCGGCTTGTCAGAGCGCCGGTGTATTTCGGCGCCAAACTAACAATTTCACGGGCTCCAACAACGCAATTTTTTGACGCTGGGACGGGTCACAAGGAAACTGATTTCGCTTTTGAGCCGCGTCGATGGAAACACTCTACTGCGAATATAGTTCCATGCCGGATTGTCGATCGTGTGGACGTGAACTTCAGATAAGAAAATAAATACTATCGAATTTATAGATATTAGGCATTCCTTGCTTCTCCACCATCTGTCGCTTGCGCATAGTCGATCCAGAACCGGACCTGCTTGCAACGGGTCGTTGTAACTCCCGGATCGCCTTCGCAAGAGATTGATGTCATGGCAAAAACGCTCATCATTCCGGGATTGTTCGGGTCCGACGAGGGACACTGGCAACGCCATTGGTTGAGAGATCACCCGGATGCCGCACTGGTCGAACAGGTCGATTGGAACCGGCCGAGGCTCGATGATTGGCGCGATGCTCTCGAACGCGAAATCCTCCGGCATGGAATCGTCGACCTGGTGGCCCACAGCCTCGGCTCGGTTCTTGTTGCCAACCTGGCGCGGCGTCCCCTGGCAAGACATGTGCGCAGCGCACTGCTTGTTGCGCCCTGCGACCTTGACCCCACCGATCGCCTGCATCCCGGCGCCATCGATTTCGGCGCGATGCCCGACCTGCCGCTCCCTTTTTCCAGCCTCGTCGTCGGTAGCCTCAACGATCCCTATATGCCTTTCGATCGCCTGCGGCACGTTTCGACACGATGGGGGAGCCGTCTCGTCGACCTTGGCTATGCCGGCCATATCAATATCGCCAGTGGCTTCGGCCGCTGGTCGCATGGCTATGATCTGTTGCGCGTGCTGAACGGCATCGCGCGCCGGGAGCCGGCGCGTGCGCAACCGATCGAACTTGAGGTCATGGACCGCTCACCCGTGCCGAGCGGCCTGGCCTGAAGCCCTGTAAGGAGAGCTAGCCCGACGGGCTCTTCCACATGGCACTTGATGTTCAGATCGTTTCGCGCTCTAATAGCGCACTAACTTTATAGAGTATGCCGTCTAGGGATGACCATGCACCAAAGTGCCAGGCCAACCAGAACAACGGATACGGGCTCGGCCGCTGCCGCGGCGGGCGCTATGTTTTCCCGACCCCGCGACTATGTCGTATATCGAGACCTTGGTCGGCAATATTCACAATTCGGTCGGTGTCCGCGTTCCGAACCGAAACAGCCATGCATTTGAGACTTCGCCGGGGAGAACCGGCCATGGGAGAGTGCAGATGACTGTCCATGGATTGTTTGCGAAGGTCGCTCCCGAGGGAGCCGCTGCGAGAGCCAAACCGCATATCGCTATCATCGGCCGAGGCTTTTCCGGCGTGATGATGGCCATTGCGCTGATGAAGTCGGTGCGGACTGCGTTCCACGTCCACCTCTTCGATCCGCAGCCGACGATCAGCGGCGGGCAGGTGTTGGCCGCCGCCCAGAGTGGCGAGATCCTCAACAGCCGAGTGCGCGACCTTTCGGTCGCCGCCGGCCAGCCGGAGGATTTCAATGAGTGGCTGTTGGCGAATGCCGAATTCCGCGCGGCGGTTTCCGCCGCAATTCCCGGCTTTCAGCAGATCTTCGTGCCGAAGAGCATCTTCAGCGACTACGTCTATCAGCGCTTTTCCGAAGCGCTGACCCGCCGCCCCGATATTTCGATGCAGCTTTCCTGTCAGGCGGTACTGGGGCTGCGCAAGCAAGCCAGTGGCCGCTTCCTGGTGGTGCAGGAGGAAGCAACGGTGGAGTGCGATGCCGTCGTGCTGGCAACCGGTTTCGGCCTGCGCCAGGGCGAGATGGAGATCGCCGAGGAGGAGAAGCCGCTGGTGCGCGCCCGCCGCCTCGTCGTGCCGCGTCATACGGTCCTGCTCGGTAGCGGCGTTCGGGTGGTCGACCGCCTGCTGCAATTGCGCGACAACGGCTTTGCCGGCGAGATCACCATTCTCTCCCGGCACGGCTTTCTGCCGCAGCCACACACGCGCCTCGCTGCGGCGCCGACCTTCCCTGTCGAGCCGATGCCGACCCGGCTCGGCGATATCGTTCGCTTCGTCCGGCAGGCTTGCGCGGAGGCGGAAGCTTCCGGCCTTGGTTGGCAGGCGGCCATGAACGGCCTGCGCAGGCGCGCTCGCTCTCTCTGGCAATCTTTGCCTGAGGAGGAAAAGCACCGGTTCAACCGGCACCTTCGGTCGATCTATGACAGCCACCGCAACCGCCTGCCGGCGCCCCTGCACCTGCGGCTCCAGCAGGAGCTTGCCGGCGGGCAAACCACCATTCGGAAGGGCTGGGCGGGCAAGCGCCGTCCTGATGGCTTGATGGTGCGCTGGGCGGGTGAGAGCGAGGAGACGTTGCTTTCCGCCGATCAGGTGATCGACTGTCGCTGCTCGGCGCCGGACCTTCGGGCACCGCTGATGCAGAGCCTTTTTGCCGGTGGCCTGGCGGAGCCGGACGAACTCAGTCTTGGGATTGCCGTCAGCCCGGCTGGCGAAGTTCTGGCCGCCGGGCAGCCGACGCGTAACCTCTATGCGATCGGACCGCTCGGCGTCGGCAGCCTGCCGGACATCGACCTGGTGCCCGAAATCGTGACTCAGACCTATGCGGCGGCGCGATTGATCGCCACCCGACATCGCGTGACGCTGAAAACCGGGTGACGGTACAACGCGATCTCCCGGGGCGTCAGCGTCGTGTCGCCCACGGTACCAGCCATCGCTCGAGCAGGCGCGCCGTTATCTCGAAGACGAAAGCGACGGCCGCGATAACGACAATGCCGGCGATCACCACATCGGTCACCAGAAACTGGGCAGCAGACTGGATCATGAAGCCGAGGCCGCGCGTTGCCGCGACAAGTTCGGCGGCCACCAGCGTCGACCAGCCTGCACCAAGCGCAATCCGGGTCCCGGTCAGGACCGAAGGCAGGGCGCTTGGCAGGATGACGTGGCGTAGCACCTGCAGCCGCGACGCGCCAAAGGCGCGGGCCGCGTTGATGTGATCGCTCGAGGTGGATTTGACGCCGGTCGCCGTGGACAGAATGATCGGCGGCAACATTGCGAGCGCAATGACCGCGATCTTGGAGGCCTCGCCGATTCCCAGCCAGATGATCACCAGCGGCAAATAGGCGAGCGGCGGCAGGGGGCGCAGGAATTCCACGATCGGATCGAGGATGCCTTTCCCGAGCCGGCTTGTGCCGATGGCAATACCGCCCGGCACGCCGAGGAGGATTGCGACTGCAAGAGCCCCGAAAATCCGCAGAAGGCTGGCGCCTACATGCTGGGCGAGGGTCGCGTCGACAAAGCCTGTGACGGCGAGGCTTTGCAGAGCCTTGTAGACGGCGAGCGGCGAGGGCAGGAAGAGCGTCGAGACGAGACCATAGCTTGAGGCAAGGCTCCAAAGGGCAAGCAACGCGACGATCGTCGCCAGGGATATCCAGGCGAGCGGTAGCGGCGATCTCGTCGTGCCCCGTTCCGGTTGCTCGACGATGCCCCGCGGTTGATGCGTCGTCGACGGGGCGCTTTCGATCGAGAGGCTCATGCGGCGATCCCTTCGTCTTCGGCATGGATGAGAGCGGTCAGTTCGTCATGCAAGCGCCGGAACGCAGGCGAACTGCGTATCTCGGCGAGCGATACACCGGTCAGAAGATCACGACCGAACGTGGTTGCGATCTCGCTGGCGATGCGCCCGGGATTAGGCGCGAGCACAATGATGCGGGTCGCGAGCAGAAGCGCTTCCTCGATACTATGGGTGATCAGGAGTGCGCCGACGCCGCTCTTCTGCCAGACATCGAGAAGAAACCCTTGCATCCGGCTGCGCGTGAGTGCGTCGAGTGCGCCGAGCGGTTCATCCATCAGCAGGAACTTCGGGTCTGAGGCAAGCGCCCTGGCGATACCGACCCGCTGGCGCATGCCGCCGGAGAGCTCCCAGACGTGTCGGTCCGCCGCATCGGGCAAACCGACCCGGTTGAGGAGGCTCCGCGCTCTCTCCAGCCGCTCCGGCCTCGCAACGCCGCGCAGGTGAAGCGGAAAGGCGACATTGTCGAGAGCGGTCAGCCACGGATAGAGCGCATCGTCCTGGAAAACCACGGCCCGATCTGCACCCGGACCCGCAACTGGCCGGCCATCGACGCAGACCTGACCGCTGCTTGCCGCCACGAAGCCAGCCGCCAGATTGAGAAGACTGGTCTTACCCGAGCCGGAGCGGCCGATGACGACAACGAATTCGTCGCGGGCGATCTTGAGGTCGATGGAAGCGAGAACAGGGGCGGCCCTGCTGTCGGAAGCTGCATAACGCAGCGTGACCTTTTCGAGGGAAAGAACGGACATCCTGCTGTTCCATATTGGGTGGCACGTCGGACACTCGCCCGGCTCTTTGAGACGGGCGAGCTATCGAACGGGGCGGGTCTCAGAACGAGAGCTTCGCTGCCTCCTGCGCCCATCGGGCGGAGACGTAGGGCGTGTAATCCGGAAGCACCGCGGGAATCTTGCCCTGCTCAAGCAGGAAGGCCGAGGTCTCGGCGATGGCCTTGGCCGTCGCTCCGCCCAAGAGATCGGAACCTGCCTGCTCTTCAAGCGAAGGGAAATAGTAGCCCTTGAGCAGGTTCGGCACCTCCTCAGGCTTTGCACCGGTGAGGCGGGCGATCTTCTCCACCTGCGGCGAACCGGCGTTCCAGCTTTCCGGCCTTGCGCGGTAATCCGCATAGGCGTCGCCGGTCACCTTGACGAAGCCGGTCACGACATCCGGATGCTCCTCGGCAAACTTCTTGCTGACGATCCAGGCATCGAAGGTAGGACCTCCCCATTTCGCCACGTCGCTCGAGGTCGCAAGCACGGTCGCGGTTTTCTTGATCTCGGAGAGCACCGGATCCCAGACATAGGCGCCGTCGATATCGCCGCGCTGCCAGGCAGCCGCGATTTCCGGGGGGCGAAGGTTGAGGATTTCGACCGACTTCGGATCGATGTTCCAGTGTTTCAGGGCCGTGAGCAGGCTGTAATGCGCCGTCGAAACGAAGGGGGTCGCGATCTTCTTGCCAGCAAGCTGCTCCGGCTTGTCGATGCCCTTGACGGCGAGGGCCTCGGCTTCGCTGATCAGTCCGACGACGAAGATGGTTTCGAGGGGGAGTTGCCGGCTGGCGGCAGCGGCGAGCGGCGACGAGCCGACATAGCCGATGTCGATCGACCCGGAGGCGAGCGCGGCGATCACGTCGGCGCCGCCATCAAACTTTTGCCAGGCGATCTTGGCTCCGGTGACCTTTTCGTAGGTGCCATCCGCCTGCGGCACCCGAGACGGCTCGACGATCGGTTGGTAACCGATTGTCAGCGTCGTTTCGGCGGCGTGAGCGGGGAAAGTGGCCTGGCTGGCCAGAAGCAGGGCCGCACTTGCGGCAAGAAGGGTGCGTCTGCGGATCGTCATTGTGTGCTCCTCAACGGTTGGGTCCTGGCCCCGCTGCGGAGCCTCATCACAATGCTGATTAAAAAGGTGGATTTTATATAGATAATTTATTTCCGCATTTCTCTGAACCGCAGTGGTCCCATTCCAAAATAGAGCCGTTTCGGCGCAGCTTCGTGCGCCTGCCGGGGCCTTGCCGAGAGGCTAGAGATCAAGGCCGCCGTAGCGGCCGTTGTGGTAGACGATCGGCTCGCCGGAGCCCGCGCTGATCGCCACGACCCGGCCGAGGATGATGGCGTGGCTGTGGCGCTCGATGATTTCCTCAACCTCGCAGTCGATCGCGGCCAATGCCCCGCTCAACGCTGACGCGCCGCTTGCCAGCCGAACCCAGTCGGCTCCCTCGTAGCGGGCAGGGCCCTTGGCTCCATCCAGGCCGGAGAAGCGCTCCGCCACCCTCTGGTGCTCTCGCGAGAGGACGTTGACGCAGAAATGCCGGTAGCGCTGGATGATCGGCCAGGTCGAAGACGTCCGGTTGATATTGACGATCATGGTCGGCGGGTCCACCGACAACGCCGTCGCCGAGGTGACGGTAGCTCCCGTCCGGTCGTCCCCGATGCCGGCAGTAATCACGGAGACGCCCCCTGAGAAATTGCGCATCGCCACCTTGAGGGCGGGCGCCGTGATCGGCTCGTAGCCGTTGCTGGTTGGAATACTTGCGTCGAATGCTGGAGATGCGGCGAGCGCGATCGTCATGGCCAGTCCCTCGAAAATTTCGCCTAATTCCCGATCGCAAACCGGCGATACGAGAAAAATTTTTCCTCGCATCAAAAATGATAGCCTGATTTTTGATTGTCAATAAATTTTATAGAGTTTATGTTTTTTGCAGTCGGCAAGGCGATCATGGCTGCCGAAACGAACTTACGAGGAGGCATTTGCCGATGAACACTGCGCCCGTAAAAATCCCCGAAAAGATCAATGTTCTCTGGTTTCTGCCGACCCATGGCGACAGCCGCTATCTCGGCACAGCGCGCGGCGGCCGCAATGTCGATATCAACTACCTGAAGCAGGTGGCTCAAGCGGCCGATTCGCTCGGCTACTACGGGGTTCTCATCCCGACGGGGCGCAGCTGCGAAGACAGCTGGGTGGTAGCCTCGGCACTAGCGCCGCTCACGGACAAACTGCGGTTTCTGATTGCGGTGCGGCCAGGCCTTCTATCACCGACGCTGGCGGCGCGCATGACGGCGACGCTCGACCGGCTCTCGAATGGGCGGCTTCTGATCAACGTCGTCACCGGTGGCGACCCGATCGAAAACAAGGGCGACGGTATCCACCTCTCGCACACCGAGCGCTACGAGCTGACCGAGGAGTTCCTCAACATCTACAAAGCCGTGCTTCGCGGCGAAGAAGTCGATTTCAAGGGAAACCACTTCGATATCGAGGGCGGGAAGCTCCTGTTCCAGCCGGTGCAGAAGCCGCATCCGCCGCTCTATTTCGGCGGCTCCTCAGGCAAGGGCCAGGAAGTGGCGGCGCGCACGATCGACAAGTACCTGACCTGGGGCGAGCCTGTCGAGGACGTTGCCAGGAAGATTGCCGAAGTTCGTGCGCTCGCCGATGCCGAGGGCAGGGACGTGACCTTCGGCATCCGCCTTCATGTGATCGTGCGCGAAACCGCCAAGGAGGCATGGCAGGCGGCTGACGAACTGATACAATATGTCGATGACGACACGATTGCCGCCGCACAGAAGGTGTTCGAGCGTATGGATTCGGTTGGTCAGAGCCGCATGAGCCGCCTGCATGGCGGCCGACGGGACAAACTTGAAGTCGCTCCGAATCTCTGGGCCGGGGTCGGCCTGGTGCGCGGCGGCGCGGGCACGGCCCTTGTCGGCGACCCCGACCAGGTGAAGGCTCGCATGGAGGAATACCGTCAGGCGGGCATCGATAGTTTCATCCTGTCCGGCTATCCGCATCTGGAGGAGGCCTATCGTTTCGGTGAACTGGTGCTGCCGAACCTGCCGCTTGCCCATGCGGTTCCGGCCCGCGAAGCGTCGATCAACACCGGGCCGTTTGGCGAGACGATTGCCGGCGATCATCGTCCGAAACTGAAGGTTTCCCAATCGTGACAGGACCGACGCGCCGAACCGTGATCGCAATCGTCGGCGGCGGCTTCACCGGTGCGGCGGTCGCTGCAAATCTCGCGCGGAACGCAGCAAGCGACGGCGCGAGCATCATCGTCTTCGAGCCGCGGGCGCGCCTCGGCGCGGGCCTCGCCTATGACACGGACAATCCTGCGCACCGTATCAATGTGCCGGCCGCGCGCATGAGCCTGATCCCCGATGATCCCGACGATTTCCTCAACTGGATGGCTGCAAAAGGTGAACCGCGCAGCGATCCCGAGGCTCTGGCGGTCGATGGCAATCTCTATCCGCGCCGAGCGGTCTTTGGTCGCTACGTCTGCGAGTTCGTCGCACCGTTCCTGAAAAGTGGAAGGGTCGAGCATCGGCGCGAACGTGTCGCGCATATCGAGCGCCACGGGGATCGTTGGCGTCTGAGTAGCTCAGCCGGCACCGAACTGCTGGCCGATATCGTCGTTATCGCCACCACCCATCCGGCGCCCTGTGCCCCCCGGCGCCTGGATCAGGCACTTGACGGCCACCCGCGCTATGTGACCGATTCCACGGTCGCAGGTGCCTTGGCTTGCATCCGCACCGATGATCACGTCCTTGTCGTCGGAAACGGGCTGACGGCAGCCGACGTGATTGCCTCGCTGGGGCTCGCCGACCATCGCGGGCCGGTCGTCGCCCTTTCACGCCGGGGCTTGCGGTCACGCGGCCATGCCGCAGTGCCCCAGGAGCCGTTCGGCGATTTCACCAGCGACCCGGTGCGAACCGCGCTCGAACTACTGAAGCGGGTCCGACGTGCCGTGCAGGACGCGGCAGACATCGGTACGAACTGGCATGGGGTTTTCGACGCGCTTCGCAGCCAGGGTGGCCAGATCTGGCGGGCCCTGCCGGTGGCGGAGCGCCGCCGCCTCGTGCGCCATCTGCGTCCCTTCTGGGACGTTCACCGTTTTCGCGTGGCGCCGCAGATCGATGGAAGGATCCTGCATGGGCTGGAGCAAGGGCGGCTCCGAATTCTCGGAGCTTCGATCGAGGAGGTGGAGAGACGCGGTCATGTCATCGCCGTCGATATCCGTCACCGACACACCGGTCACCGGGAGCGCCTGCTGTTCGATGCCTGTGTGGTGACGACCGGCCCGGCCCATACCGGCATCCTCTCGAGCCAGGGCTGGCTTGCAGACCTTGCTTCACAGGGATGGCTACGTTTGGATGACGTGGGTTTGGGGCTCGCCTGCGACGAGGCAAGCCGCGCGATCGGGGTGAACGGCACGGCTGAGCCATCGCTGATCGTTGCCGGACCGCTGGCGCGCGGTACCTTCGGTGAACTCATGGGCCTGCCACAGGTCAACGATCACGCGATTTTCGTCGCCGAAGAGATTGCAGGCATGCTGCTGAAGCCTGAGCGAAGCGGCCGACGTGTCGCTTCCGTGGCAAAAATCCAGCGAAGGCCGGTAACGACCGTCCGCGGCGCTGCTAGCCATTGACCGGCGTGGTTTCACCATCGAGACGCCGCGACCAGTCCTCGACCATGCGCGTCTGCAGGCGCTTGGCCGCATAGTCCCGCCAACTAGACGGGAGAATGGCAAGATTGGCGATCTCTTCAAGCGCGTGGCGATTGAGCGTATCGACGTAGAGAAAGTGCCAGAGCCGGGCGATCGTCCACTCGGGATGACGGCGCTCGACGAGGTGCATTCGCTCGCCGGCCGAAACCAGTCCGGCTTCGATGACGCGATAGTACCAGCCGGTGCGGCTGGATTGCTGAAGGCGCCGCGCCATGTCGGGCAAGCCGAAGCGACGGTTCAGTTTCCAGCAGGGCTGCCGGCCCTGGCTCACTTCCAGAAGGGCGCCGCCGAGGCGAAACCGATCTCCGACCGCGACATCGCCCTCCGTCAGGCCCAGGGTCGAGAGATTTTCGCCGAAGGCGCCCGGCTGTTTTAACAGCGGTATGAAGCCGATTTCGTCCGTCCAGGCCCGATAATGATCCCGCGGGTAGTGATGTACGGCCTTGTCGACACCGCCGTGCCTTTTGAGATCGCCCTGATGATCGCCGGAAAAGCCAGTGGCACAGAGCTCAACGGCGCCGTCCAGCGGATGTTTGTCGATACCGCTCAGGGTTCCCCGATCGTCGATCGGCGCGAGGCTGCCGACGAGCAAGGCGTCGAGCGTGATCGGCTGCCGATCAATCATCGATCTGCTCCAGCCAATCGCCAATCATCGCTGCGGCGGCGCGCTTCAGACCGGGGCCGAAGCGCTGGGCATCGGCACGAAGATCCGGCACGCTCAATCCTGCTGCCGCCAATTCGCAGGCATGGCCGACCAACCAGCGTTCGAAGGCAGCACCCGTTTCAGCCTCAGGATGAAACTGCAGGCCGAGGACCTTCCGTCCACGCATGAAAGCCTGCTGTGCGATCTGCGGCGTCGACGCCAGCAAGTCAGCGCCGGGCGGCAGGTCATAGGTGTCGCCATGCCAGTGCAACACGGAAATGTCGGCGAGATGACGGAGAGGTGAGGCGAGGCCTGAAGCAGAGAGGCTCAGCGGCGAAAAGCCGATCTCCTTGATGCCGGAGGAATAGACGCGAGCATCGAGCGCTCGAGCGATCAGTTGCGCACCCAGGCAAATGCCAACGGTCGGCCGATCGGCAGCAAGACGCGCTTGCAGCATCGCGACCTCGTCCGCAACGAAAGGATAGGTCGTATCCTCATAGACGCCGATCGGGCCACCGAGCACGATGAGAAGGTCCGGTTCGGGCGGATCGAACGAAAGATAGTCTGCATCGCCGACATCTCGATACTCGATATCAAACCCTGCCGCGTGCAGCGGAGCCGCAAAGGTGCCAAGGTCTTCGAAATGCACGTGCCGCACGGCAACGGCCTTCTTTGCAGTCATCATCCGTCTCCTCTAGCGGCGTCCATCATGCGTGTCGGGGACCGAGCAGCCGTCGCTCGTGCACCCGAGCGTTTCCGGACCTGCTGCGGCGAAATTCGGGATCGGCGCGGCGAGCAACGTGGCAAGGCGGGCGCCGATGACCATGTCGTCTTCGATCCCGAAGCGATGATGTTCAACGTGACCGTCACGGCCGATGATGATCGCTGTTGGCGTGCCGCGCATGCCGTAGCGCTCCATCGTCTTCGGTATTGGCCCTTCATCCGATGGTTGATCGACGGCGATCGGGAAGGTTAGGCGGTATTCGTGAATGAAGGCCTTGAGCGCGTCCGGCGTCATGACCGCGTGATGCTCGAACACGGAATGCAGGCCGATGACCTGCAGGTCGGTCTCGCGAAAGACGGTCTTGACGCGCTGAGTCTGCGGCAGGCCGTGCGATACACAGGCGGGGCAGAGCATCTGAAAGGCATGGAGGAAAACGACCCGGCCGCGCAGCCGTTCGAGGCTGAAGGGCGCAGGCGTATTGAACCAGGTCGAAACGGCGAGTTCCGGGGCGGCGATCCGATAGTTGCTGTTCATTGTCATCTCCGGAGATGGCCGGACGGGCGCTGCCGTCCGGCCGCCTTGTCAGGCCGCTTCGCGAACGAGCTTCACACCGGGGAAATCGACCGGTACGGCAAGCGCGACGTTGATGTAGTTCGTGAAGAGATTGAGCGCGACATGGGCGATGATCTCGACGACATCCTGATCGTCGTAACCGGCATCACGCAGCGCCCGCACTTCGGCATCAGTGATGTGGCCGCGTGCTTCGACGAGTTTTTGGGCGAAGGTCAACGCCGCCGCCGTCTTCGGGTCGGACGACTTGCCCCGTTGCGCATTCGCCATTTCTTCCGCGGTCGCCCCGGCCTTGCGGCCAAGCGCGGTATGGGCGGCCAGGCAATAGTGGCAATCGTTGCGGTCGGCGACGGCAACGGCGATCTGCTCGCCGAGCTTGGCGCCGAGACGGCCGTTTCCGAGCGCGCCGAAAGAACCCCACATGCTGGCAAGGGCAGCCGGCGAGTTGGCGACCGCCCGGAACATGTTGGGGGCGATGCCGAAGGCGGAGCGGATCTCGCCAAGCAACTCGCCACTGGCGCCGGTTGCCGAATTGGGGTCAACTAGATTAATTCTGCTCATGGTTTTCTCTTTCTATTTGCGTGGAGGGAGAAAATTGCCGGTCCGCCGATGGCAGTCGTCGGACCGGCGCCGACATCATCGGCACCCGCTCGCGGTACTGAGAACGGTGCTCGCGGGCTCCGATGTTGAAGCTGGTGGCGAGAGCATGGCCGCTCGCTCGGTCTTGCGCCGGGCTCGGCTGCCGGCGCGTGTGTTTCCTTTCATTCTCATTTCAGGCCGCGCCGCGGTTGAAAACCCGCCAGGCAGCGTCCCGGTCCGCATCGTCGGCGCTTTCAAATTCACCGCAGTCGACGCGTAACTCCGCCGGCCCGAATGCGGCATCGACGAAGGCGCAATGGTGCGGTGCCTTCGGATCGTCGTAGACATGGGGGCGGAAGTAGCGACAGTTGACGCACATGCGCTGTTCCGGAATGGCGCCAGCCGACTGCAGGCGGCGGATGATCCTGACGAGATGCATCAGCAGGTCCTCCTGCTCAAGCTTGGAGAGGCTCGCGATGGCGTCCTCCGTGGCCGATGCCAGTTGACCGGCCTGGCGAACCGCGGCCTCGCCCTGCAGCGTCACGGCCACTGAAAGGGCCCGCGCGTCGTTGGGGTCGGCCCGTTTCTCGACAAGCCCCTTGCGCAGGAGCGCATTGACCGAATCCGTCGTCGTCGGCTGGCTGACGCCGAGATAGGCGGCGATCTGTTTGACGCGCATACCGCTCCGGTCGCGGGCGACGAGAAAGGTAAGTATCTGCAATTGCGTCGGATTGAGGCCGATCGCCTCGGCGGCCGTCCAGGCCTCGCTGCGCATGGCCGTTGCCACGCGCGATAGCCCGTCACCAATCCGGCCGACCAAGGTGGGTGTATTGCCAGGTTCGTTGCTCATGGTGTCATTAGTATAGGAATCCTATGTATTGTCAACGAGCGTTAGAAAAGCGCTGCGAATTTGACGCGCATCAAAGTAGAGGGGGCAGCGCGGGCCTATTTCTCTGCTCGAACAACCCGAGCCACGGGCTGGTCGCTCAAATGGAGAAGACGATGTTGAATGCAATCAAGAGCGGATTGGGTATCGCCATCGCGGCAATGCTTGTCGCAGCACCTGCAGCCGCCGCAGACTTCGAAGTGCACATGCTGAACAAGGGCAAGGACGGTGCGATGGTGTTCGAGCCGGCGTCGCTGAAAGTTGCGCCCGGCGACACGGTCACCTTCATCCCGACCGACAAGGGGCACAATGTCGAATCCATCAAGGGCATGATCCCGGATGGCGCCGAAGCTTTCAAAAGCAAGATCAATGAAAACTACAAGGTGACCTTTACCGCTCCCGGGGTCTACGCCGTCAAATGCACGCCGCACTACGGCATGGGCATGATCGGCGTTGTCCAGGTCGGCGACGCTCCTGCCAACCTTGACGCCGTGAAGGCTGCCAAGAATCCGAAGAAGGCGCAGGAGCGCCTGGATGCCGCCTTGGCGGCGCTCGGAAACTAAGCGCCTGGCTACGCTTCGGAGCGGGGTGGGGACAGGCCGCTCCTGGCGACCGCGCACTGGGTGAGGCGCGACGCCATCATGCGGAACCAATGCGAAGGCTTCGCGTTGGTTCCGCATGGATCAGATCACTGCCGAGTTGTTCCCGCCTTCACAGATTCCCTATCCCGTCATATTTGCGCGCATCCTCGGTGCGCTGTTTTTAGGTGCCGTCATCGGCTTCGAGCGCGAGGCAAAGGCGCGGCCGGCGGGGCTCAAGACCCATATGCTCGTCTGCCTTGCCGCCTGCACCTTCGGCATCATCTCGCTCGAAAGCGTCCGTCTCGGGGGTTTCTTCGACGATCGCGTCCGCCTCGATCCGTTGCGGGTTGTGGAAGCGGTGACGGCGGGCGTCGCCTTTCTCGCCGCCGGTACCATCGTGCTTTCCAGGGGTGAAGTTCAGGGATAACGACTGGCGCCAGCCTGTGGCTCGCGGGGGCCATCGGTCTTGCGGTGGGCTTCGGTCAGTGGGTTGTTGCCGGTTTTGCAGTTGCCTCCGCCTTCTCTGTCCTCTTCGTCATCGGCTCCATCGAGGCGCGGGCCATGCCCCACCAAAGGCCGGACGTCGAACCACGGGACGAGGCGAGCAATACCCAGGCCAGGCGTTAGGATTGACCTTCACGCGATTTGATCGAGCGCCCGGTCATCTCGAAAAGTTATCAATTTGCATGAGTTAACGACGATACTATTCTGATGTTTATAGATATTATCGATTGCTGTACGAGATCGTTATCCCAGCTCATTCTCGTCAAATCCCAGGCCGACAGAGCGTTATGCAGGGAAAGATTCTGGCGCGCCGGAAGCGTGCTGCTTCTCGTCCGCATGGCAGCGATCGGCCTCACCGAAAAATAGAATATACCTATCTAAACAATATATTGCGCCATTTATCTCATAATTTGTGGCACGATGGCCGAACGCGCCGCGCGTGGACGGTTTGAGCACAGCGCGCTCCTGGTCGATGGCGGATCGCACCAAATCTGTTCGGCAATTCCTGCCGAAACCGCTAAAGTCGACAGACGCTGTATCAAGGAAGGTTCGATGGACTCCACCGGTTCCCTTGCTGCCAAATTGCTATCGGCGACGCTGTTGTTCGACCAGACGTCTTTGTCCGCATTGGAGGCTTTGGCCGCCAACTCCGATCGCAGGATCTTGCGCCGCGGCGAAGTTCTCGTTCGTGAGGGAGACCGCTCGGACCGGTTCTTCGTCGTTCTGTCGGGCCGCTTCACGGTGCACCGGGAGGGAACTGCCCAGCCTGTCGCCGAGATCGGCCAGGGCGAGCTTGTCGGTGAGGTCGGCTTCTTTGCCGCGCTGCCCCGTATTGCCACCGTGATTGCAGCGCGTGATTCCATCGTACTCGAGATTCGCGACGACCAGTTCGAGAGGGCTGCCAAGGCGTTGCCCAGCCTGCGCCAGTCGGTGACGACGTTTCTCGCGCGCCGGTTCGCCATGCAGTCTCCAGCGCCGGCGCATACCAAGCATCCCTGCAGGCTTCGGACGCTGGCGATCGTTCCTGCGGGCAGCAGTCGTATTTCCCCTGATTTCATCGCACAGCTCCGTACCGCATTTGCTGCGGACAAGCGGGCCGTGTTCCTGACGCGAAGGGATCTCGAAGACCGCTTCGCCAGGCTTCCGATCGACGATCAGCCGGTGCTCGACTGGCTGAACCATCTCGAGATCAAGGCGGATATCATCGTTTATGTCGCCGATGACGAGCCAAGCGACTGGACGCGTGTGTGTATCCGCCAGGCTGACAACGTCCTGCTGTTTGCCGATGCATCCGACCCGCCGGGCCTCAGCCCCTGCGAGGCGTTGGCGCTCTCGGTCCATACGCCGTCCAACCTTCGGCTTGTGCTTGTTCACCGGACGCGCGCGGCAACGGTTACCGGAACTGCCGCCTGGCTCGACGCACGGCCCGGCGTTCGCCAGCATCACCACGTTTCGCTGGAAGATCGGTTGGATGTCGAACGTCTGGCCCGTTTCCTCTCAGGTAAGGCCAGGGGCTTTGTCGCTGCCGGCGGGGGCTCGCTCGGCTGCGCGCATATCGGTGTCTACAAGGCATTCGTCGAGGCGGGTGCGTCCTTCGACTATCTTGGCGGCACCAGTTCCGGAGCCGCTATCATGGCTGGCTTCGCCAGCGGATTGGACGCCGACGCCATCGATCGGGGAACACACCTCATCTTCGTCAAGAGCCGCGCGTTTCGTCGCCTCACCTTGCCGCAATATGCGCTGCTCGATCACAAGGTGCTCGACCGCACGCTGCACGCGGAATATGGCGACGTTCTGATCGAGGACCTCTGGCTTCCGTTCTTCGCTCTATCGACCAATCTCAGCAGCCGGCAGGCGCATGTCCATCGCCGGGGAAAACTTTGGCAGGCTGTCAGGGCGTCAGGCTCGATCCCCGGCGTCCTGCCGCCGTTCTTTACGGCCGAAGGCGATATGCTTGTCGATGGGGCCATCATGAACAATCTGCCGCTGGAGCAGATGAAAGAACTCAAAACCGGCCCCAATGTGGTCGCGAGCCTGGGATCCGACGGACCACGGAAGCATCATGTCGACTATGACAGTATTCCGGGAGCGTCCGAACTGGCGGTGCGGATGCTCACACCCTTCGGTCGTGCCAACCTGCCGAAGGTCCCGAGCGTGATCCAGGTGATCACGGCGAGCGTGCTGGCCCACAGGCCGGAAGAAGTCATGCTCGGTGAATGCGACCTGCTCGTCTCCCCGCCAATTTCGAGCGCAATCGGGTTCATGGACTGGAGCCGGCATTCCGAGCTCTACGTCGAAGCTTACGACTGGACGAAACGATGGATCGAGGGCCGCCTCAGCGAGAGCGACCCGAAGCTGCTGCAGATACTTGGCATTCCGTCTGGGCACGAGCTATCGCAGGCAATCGGTAGCAGGGGCGTATTCGGTGGTTGAAAATGTGGCGGTGAAACGTGATTGTCTTGGAGTTCCGCGTGAATATCATCGCTCATTCCGAATTGTCACCGTCCTCTTGCGGTTGTAGTATTTTAGGATAGCCTTGTGGGGGATTGGCCCGCATCGGCTATTCCGTTTGGTGGTGAGAAAGATCAATAAATAGAGAGCCCTCGGACAGGCAGCGGCTCGAATTCGAAATGCTTCGTCCCCGGATTGGTATGCCGATCGGGTTCCCTTGGATGTACCTGCGGGACGTCTTTGGCATACGGCGCACGGCAAGCGTGTGCCCCGCCACAGTGTTCCCATTTGCCTGAAGTGGATCGACACGATGCCTGAGAAAAAAGATCTAGACCCGACCGCAAAGCCCTTAAGCGCCCAAGATCTGAGAAAGCAGATGCTCCAGCGCGAAATGGAGGAGATGGACAAGGAGCGGCGGCTGAAAGCCCTCGAAGAACAGAAGCATGCCGACTTTGCCGCTGATTTTCTCAAAGAACATGTGACGGAAGAGGAAATTGGTATCGTCCGCCGCCTTGTCACAAACGCCGTCAAGGCCGGTAAATTCGAGGCGTTGGTCTATAGCTTCCCCTCCGAGCTTTGCACGGATAGCGGACGCGCCATCAACAGCGCTGACCGTGACTGGCCGCAGACCCTGCAGGGCAAGGCGAAGGAATTTTTCGATCGCTATCAGACATACGGCAAGCCGCAGGGCTATAAGCTGAAGGCGATGATCATCAACTTTCCGGGCGGTGTGCCCGGCGATGTCGGGTTCTTCCTGAACTGGGCTCCGGACAAGGCCTGAAGCTTGTCGCGCAAAAGTGCGCAGCGGTTTTGCGACAACGACATTTGAAATATCAAGAACTTAAAGCGCAAGGAGCGAATCTGAAAGATCGCGACGCGCTTTAGGCGCGACCATACCCGGTGTCGAATGACCCGCCGGCATCGGTGGTTCCGCATTCCTACTATCAGGGAACGCTCAACCGTTTCTGTAAGCCCGCGCCAGAAGGCGCGGGCTTATCAGCCTTAGAAAACGTCAGGTACGGTTCTGCGAATGTGATCGTCGTCTGCGAAGCCGTCCGGTCGCTTCTGGCGCTTGCCGAGGTCCGGTTCGGAAAACTTCACGCGCTCATAGGGGATCGAGGCGAGAATATGCGAGATGCAATTGATCCGCGCCCGCTTCTTGTCGTCTGACGGTACAATCCACCAGGGCGCATACTCCGTGTCCGTCATGCGGATCATCTCGTTATAGGCCCGGGTGTAGTCCCACCAGCGCTGATAGGATTCGACATCCATCGGGCTGAGTTTCCACTGGCGCAACGGGTCTGCGATGCGTTGACGGAACCGGCGCTCCTGTTCCTTCTCGCTGACATCGAGGAAGTATTTCAGCAGGACGATGCCGCTTTCGACCATTGCCGCTTCGAAGCGGGGTGCGAGTTCGAGGAAACGTCGGGCGCTGTCATCCGAGCAAAAGCCCATGACGCGTTCCACGCCCGGGCGGTTGTACCAGGACCGGTCGAAAATCACCACTTCGCCGGCCGCCGGCAGGTGTTGAATGTAGCGTTGCATGTAGATCTGCGATTTTTCCCGCTCCGTTGGCGCGGGCAGGGCCGTGACCCGGAAGACACGGGGGCTGACGCGCTCGGTAAACCGCCTGATCACGCCGCCCTTGCCAGCGGCATCGCGTCCTTCGAAGACAATGACGATGCGGGCGCCGGTCTTCTTAACCCAGGCCTGCAGGTGTGCGATCTCTTCCTGCAGCCGGGCGAGTTCCTTGGCGTAACCACTGGATGATCGTTCCTCTGATGCCGCTGCTTCGGCAGCGGCGCCGTTCTTTTCCTTATTCTTTTTCTTGCCTTCGTGTTTTCCCATCGTTCCCTCCCGTTTCGATACTGCGCGCTGTTTTCATGGCGTCGGAGTTCGCAGTGATTTCCCCGTCCGCCGTCTTACCTTCGCCGTATCGGGCCTCGTAGGCGTCGAGCGCGTCCTCCATGCCCTCGAAGACCATGCTCGGGCCAATTCTTTCGATGATGCCCGCCCGGTCGAGGAGGGCGCGGGCATCCGTGTGCAATTCCGCCAGGCCGAGCGCAATGTCGCGCGCCTTTAGTTCGTCGGCCAGTTCCCCGAGCATCTCGGCGGCGGTGCTGTCGATCTGGGGGATCGCACTGGCATCGATGACCAGCCAATGGGCCGGCGGCGGCAATTCGTCGGCAATGGCCGTCAAGCGCTCCCGCACATAGTCCGCATTGTAGAAAAGCAGGCTGTCCTGGACCATGCAGGCGCCGAAGCCCGGCACAGGACGTGCATCCGGTGCGCGATGCAGCTTATAGAAGCCGTCCCGACCAGGAATCCTGCCGAGTAGGGCGTCGTGCGGATACATGGCCTGCAGCAGCAGATAGATCAGCGTTGCGGCAATGGCGATGACCACGCCGTTCAAGACGCCGAGCCCGATCGGTCCCCACAAGGCGATCAGAGCGAATACGAATTCGATCCGGTTGACGCGCCATATGCGCCTCAGGCCTTCGAGGTCGATCAAACTGAGTGCGGTTGCCGCGAGAATCGCACCCAACGCGGCGATCGGCAGGATGCGCAGAACGCTGCCGAGAAACACAAGCACCGCCATGAGGGTCGCGGCCGCGACCAGGCTTGCGATTTGTGAACGACCGCCGACGGCAAAGTTGACGGCGGTGCGGGAATCCGAAGCCGTGACCGGAAACGTGCCGAACAGCCCGGCGGCGAAGTTTGCCGCACCGAAGCCCGTCAGTTCACGGTTCGGATCGACGCGGTAGCCGCCGAGCGTTGCGAAACTACGCGCGGCAATGACACCGGAGCCGAAGCTGACGAGGAAGATGGCGGCTCCGCCGGTCAGCAAGGCATCAATCGGCAGGTTCCCAATGCGCGGCAGGACGAGCGACGGCAGCCCTTGCGGTATGTCGCCGACGACCGCCATTCCGTGTCCCTCGAAGTCAAAGAGAAAGGAAAGCAGCACAGCCAAAAAAACGACTATTACCGGGCCAGGTATGGGCGAGCGATAGATGCGGGCCACTTGCAAGAGTGCAAAACAGGCCAAGGCGAACGCCAGGGTGGGCCAATGGATCGAACCGGCTTGCCGCAGGAGTTCGAGCACAGGTGATACCAAGCCCTCGGACTCGATATTGACGCCGGTAAAGCGCTTGATCTGCCCAACCAGGATCGACAGCGAGATGCCGGCGAAAAAGCCGGTCAGGATCGGGCGTGACAGAAAGGTCGCCAGCACCCCGAGCCGTACAAGGCGCGCAATCAGGCATAGGATGCCGACGATCAGCGCCAGCAGCGCGGCTGCTGTCACGCGGTCGACCGTCGCGCCGGATGTAGCGAATACCGTTGTCAGAACCGCTGCCAACACGGTCATCGTGGCAGCGTCCGGACCAACGATGAGCTGGCGCGACGGGCCGAAGACCGCATAGGCGATGAGCGGCGTGATGCTGGCATAGAGGCCGGTTTCGGCGGGCAGTCCGGCTATGGCCGGGTAGGCGATGGCGCTGGGAAGGCCAACGGCGGCAATTGCAAGTCCGGCGGAGATATCGTTGCGTAGCCATCCGACGCGGTAACCTTCCAGGTTCGCGAGCAAAGGCAGGCGAGGCAGAGTAAATGCCATGCTCGGGCCCCCGGACTATGCCTCCTCCAGCCGGCAACGATTCCGCGCCGAACAAGAGGGCCAAACGAATGAACCATAGCATCGCGAATATTAGAGATGCAAAACTTTTCGTTTTGCCTGGCCACGCACGATGCGCAAAAGTTGCAGCGTCCGCTCAGTGAAAGCCTCCACAACGTGTGCCTGATACTGATCTCACCGCGGAGCGGCTTGAGACCGCTCGTCTGCAGATGCGCCTACGCCGGACACCCGAAGCCCAGGTCGCCTTAATTGGACGCGCGCGCCCGCCCCGCAGGATGCCCGAAGGGCGGTGAGGGCGGGCTCTATCCCTTCACGTATCGCGGGCTCTCAACGATCCTTCCATCCCGAATGCGCATGTTAACTCCGCGAACCCGGTCCGTCTCGTTTTTGCTTCAACGCAGCTGCCGGCGGATGATCCCGCGGTCGTTGCTGGCCTGCTCGAAGTCGCATATCTGGACGATCCGACGCGAATTCCTGCCTTGGTCGACGAAGCGCTGGAAAGGCTGCTCGTCCGGCGCAAAACTCAACATAGCGCGTGAGAGTGCCTGCGAGATTTCCCGCCGGCGAAGGACGTTCCGCAACGCGGGTGTCGCCGGATTGCAAGGCTTCCGTGACAGAGCGCTGCGCGCAACTGAGGCGCAAGATGGCGCACCACACCGAACGGCGCAGTCCATGGAAATGCCGTCCGGGCGTCGCTGTTAAACCTTGGGCATGACGCCTTTGTTGACCAGCCATGTCTCGAAGGTGCCCGGGCATCCTTCGTTGAGCCATCTTCCCCGGTAAGAGAAACCGGGGGTGGCGCGTCCGCCGCTGACGAAGCCTTCGTCGTAACGACCGATCGCACCAACTGTTTTATGCATCTTTCCGGGATGTTTCTTCTTGGCCTTTGAGAATTTCACTGGATACCCCCACGCATTACAACCGTGAAGTCATAGCGTCTCACAGTGCACGCAGCCGTCAAGGATTAGACAAATGCGTAAATGGGGTTAGAAAACTGGCCAAGTGCCGCTCCGCCGATAGCCACATGCGGAAGCCTGCCGCGCCGACAGGCTTCACATCGTTCTCGGCTCCGAAGAGTTCGGGCCACGGTTCGACCGTAGTCCGTATTCGTGGTTGCCGAATTCATCCTAATTGCCCCCGGATAATCCGCCGCCGCTGGCGGTGATGGTCTGGCTGCCTTGATGACGTCCGCGTCGTGCACGACCTTGCCGCCGAGCAGGGTCAGGACGGAGCGGACCGTGTCGATCTCGCCCACCGGCATGGTCATGTGCGGTTTGTCGAGCACGGCAAGGTCGGCGAGCTTGCCCGCGGAAAGCGTACCGCGATCCTCTTCCGCAAAGCCGATCCATGCGGCGCTTCGCGTATAGAGACGAAGCGCTTCTTCGCGCGTCAGCAACTGATCATCCGCCTTTTGCACCGTACCTCCGGTCGAACACACCCTGTTCGATCCAGCGGTAATAACGCCGTTTGACTGTCTAATAGGGGCCGAAGCGGTCTTCGGGCATGTCACGCCAGCGGGCACCCGATCGGGCAAGCCACAACACCGAGTCGAAGAACCGGCGCCCGTCGCTGCGCGGGCCGCGCCTGCCTTTGCGACCGCCGGGCGCAAACGGCTTCAGCCGCTCCCACTGATCATCCCTGAGAACCTCACCATCCATCGCCAACCTCCAAAAGTCAGCGTTGAATCTGATCTGCCCCCAAAACGGAATCCCAAATGGTTAATTCGTCACCACAGCCTAATCCATTCTGGAGGAAATTCTCAGGGGCAGGTCAGGCGGCGCTGAAATAGTTTGTGCATTCGGCTGGAACAGGGCACAAGAGTTTCACTCTCCGTGGGTCGGGGGCCAGTTGCCCGAGTAGACGGTGGCCAGGATGGTCTGCTCCCGGACTTTCTTTATCCGCTTGCGGAACGGATCATGGCTCGCGATTTCGAGCATCAGTGAAAGACGGGCCGAGCGCATCGCATCGCTGAGCCTACGTTTCGGCGGGTCGGCCAGGATTGGCGGTAGATGTCGAGTTGCAGATCCGCTGCTCATTGCAGGCTAAAGCGTTTGGTGACCATTTCTCGCCCGAAGTGAGCAAGCGCTGCCCGACGATCGGGTATCATTGATTAAGCTCTCCATTTGTGCGGCAAGGCGGCTGGCTCCAGCTGCGCCCTCAGCCAAGCCGTAAAAACCTTGCCGCAAGGACAGCTCGCATGTCGAGGGCTCGAACGCTTCAGAGAACGCCTCTTCTACCCTAGACGATCAGCGGGGGACCAATGGAAAGCGCGCGCAACGCCGAACCCCACGAGATCGGCAGCGGCGTAGACACTTGTGGGTAAGATCGGCGCCGGGAAGCACTCTCACCTCTCGGCCGTGGTTCACCGCACCCGCTCCTGTTGCCACCGCGGCGCCAAGCTCTCAAGCTCTCGCTTCCCATGATCGACGGAACCGAGGCTGGAACGTGAGACATCACCTCGTTGGCAACGTGCTGTGCAAGATCTGAACATCGCTGCCACCGTTAGCGGCGCCTACCTAAGAATTACTACCTATGAATTAGTTGTCTTGGATAAGGGCCGGCTCCAAGACGGTTATGCCGTTCTCGACGCCACGGATGTTGCAGTGCAGGTTTGTTCGAAATCCGTAGATCCCGTTGCTCGTCGAGCCGCCGCCATTTCGCTGTCCTAAGCTCGCACCGCCGGACATCGGCAATCATGCTGTTGCCGACCGGCGGACGCTTAACTCGCCAAGGCGCCGCGCCTTCGTCGTGGAGTCATGATAAGCGACGGCCTGCGTGCGGGCTGCGCTTCCCAATTGCTTACGCAGCGCCGGGTCCGACGCCAATCTCTGCATCGCCACCGACATGCCGGCAACGTCGCCCTCGGAGACAAGGTATCCTGTCCGCCCAGGGACGACCTGGCTGGCAATTCCGCCGATCGCAGTGGCGATGACTGGTAAAGTGCAGGCCATCGCCTCGACGATCGACACCGGCGACCCTTCCTTGATGCGCGAATGCCTGGATGAAAATGTCGTGCCGTGGCAGCTCCTTGGCCAGGCTCAATTAAGGCGGAGTTTCTTGACCAAGTCTCTCTAGACTTTCGCGCTCTGGCCCGTCGCCGAAAACATCAAGCCTCGCCTTCGGATTGAAAATGGCGACGCGCGAAAAGGCGCTTATCGAGATATTATAGCCTTTTTCCTTCGACAATCGGGAGACCATCACAAACCGCAGCCTCGCGCATTCCGACAACCTGAACCGCCTCGGCATTCTGCCCCGGCGCCTCGGCTTCCCGGCCAATGGGCCGAGGCGGGTGTCCGGGAACGCAACTGGTTTGCCAATGTCAGGACGATCAGCACGAGCCCGCCACCGCTGGCGACCTATCCGAGAGCGTTGGGTGAAAAAGGAAGATCACGCTCAGAAAGAGCGGCGTCCAAGGAAAATCAACGCCAAGCGCGAAATTCCCCGCGCCGTCTTCTCTTGAGTAAGCTGACGCATAAGGTGTCCACCAAAATAAGTGGACACCAAGTCGTGGAAGAAGATGATCAAAAACTGAGTGTGAGGCGAAGGACCACCGATCAGCCGCCCAACCGCTTCCAGAGACCCGGAGGTCCGTTGTGGGTATGGTTCTTGTCCCCAAAACCCCAGCCGGGACGTGTGCCACTGGACTTGGCAATGGCGCGCGAACTCAGGCTCGTACCAAGGAGGAGGGTAATCGCCGGAGGTGTTACAACGGCAAAACGCCCGGCCTTCTTGAGAAAATCTCTTCGAGCCTGCGCTTCAGTTTCCAGTCCCTCAGGGATCATTTCTGAGTCGTTTCTCTTCTCCATTGCCCTGGCTCCTTTGGAAACACTCATGAACAGTATACATCCTGTCCGTGTAGGAACCATCCAGACCTTAGATTTGATCCCTAAATCTTTGAGCGTAGCCCCTTATTCGAAAGGATGAGGCCTGCGCGACGCACCAGTTCGATCGGGTTGCGACGCGCCAGCTCAAGGGAACGTGTGAGCCGGCTGAGGCCCCATGCCAGGTTGCCGGCGAGGCGTAGCGGAGCGCCGGAGACAGGATGCCTGACCGTATAGATGCGCCTCCAGTGCTGGAGGCGGGGCATCGGGCGCCCTGCGGCGTCTGCCGGAATCTTCGTCCCAAAGAAATGGTGCAAGGTCAGCAGTTGGGTGTCGAGCGCATTCCGGGTGGTTTTGTTTGGCATTGCCGTGCGCAGCGCCGCCCAATCCAACTGTTCGCTTTCGGCGAGTTGTGCCAGATCGTGCAGGTGCCGCAGATCGATTCTTCCGCGCCAGTAATCTCCTTCCTTGAGGAGGTCATGCATGATCCAGTGCATTGCGCGGGCCTCAAGGGAAGGAATCTTCACCCGAAGGCCATCCCGTTGGACGGGCTGGGGGCATCCGAATCCGTCCGGCCGATACCGCCGGAGTTCCAGGATGCCCGCATCCTGCGGACGCGCCATGCCACGAACGTCCGGCACCTCACGATAGCCAAGCTCTTCGAGGCAGGCCTTGGCGGCAGCCTCCTCGCCCGCTTCCACGGCGATATCGAGATCGCTCGTCATCCTGCTGGGCAACCGGCCGGGCGGGGAAACAAAGAGCGGAACGGCTCCCTTGAGCAGAATCGGAACGATCCCTCGGCTGTTGAACGCGGCGACGGTCTCGATCAACTGTGCCCTCAAGCTCAGGTTCCGGTTCCGATTGCAGTCATCGATAAAGGCAAGATAATCGCGCACGTCGCCTGGCAGCCGCTCGATCTGGCCCGATTGGGCGAGCGAGGAGAATAGGGCGGGCGTGAGCAGCGTGTGGTTCGCCAGTGCGATCAAGGCTTGCCAGTCGACATCGGCGACGAGGTGCCCCTGAAGGCCGGAGACCAGGGCGTCAAGAGCGGTGTCGGCACGCATCACCGGCAAGCTCCCCGGATCAATTCCAACGCATCTTCCAGCGAGGAATAGGTGAGGGAGCAGGTCCTGGCCGATCCAATAACCTGTGTCAGCATTTCGAAGGCGGTGCTGCCGAGATCTCGGCCGGGCGCAAACGCACCGTTGAGCAAGCCGCGCAACGCACCGACCGCATCGACCGGATCCAGACTGGGACGGGAGCCGCGGTCGCGGTTAAGCAGGATCACCCAGCCTATGGCTCGGGGGGCCTGCGACACCGGCGAAAAGTGTTTCGGCACGATGTAGCGCACTCGCTTGCCATCGGGGCGCCTGAAGATCGGTGCTGCAGCGAGCTCGGGATAGTATCCGGCAAGAAGAGGCCATGCGCCGGGCTTGACGCCGGCGGCGAAGGGAAGTCCGATGCCAAGCCCGCCGCAGTTCAAAAGGGTCACATCGTCCGAGACGAAGCCGAAGCCCGATTGGGCCAGGGCCAATGTCAGCGTCGTCTTGCCTGCACCGGGATCGCCGCAGAGCAGGATCAGGCGTTCGCCTGAGGAGAGGGCGGCTGCGTGGAGTGCAAGTTCATAGATGCCATGCTCGAGCGCTTCGGACAGCAATTCCCCCTTCAGCACGGTGGGGATCTCCTCGGGGGAGCAGGTCCGAAGCCAGTCACTATTCCGGAACACGTGGATCCGATCCCCGTGCTCGACCAGTTCCAGGAGAGTGTCGGTGGCCTCCGGCTGGACTTCGAGGTGCCTGAAGACGGTGATTGCCGGAAAGGCATGGGTCGCTGGATAGACAATCCGGATGCGACGGTCCGCCACGGCCAGCGTTTGGACCACATGCTTGTGAAGCGAAGCGGAGGCCGATGGTGCGTGTGGCCGGATCAGGCCCAGGCGCTCCCAATCCCTTAGCGCGGTTTGAACGTATTCTTTCGCATCGAGGGCATCAACGTGACCGCGCATGATCCTGCGCGGGATAGCATCCGGTGAAGCGCCTTCCTGCAACGAGCGCCAGATGTCGGCGGCCGTGTCGTTAAGGGCGAAGATGGCGCGCTGGGTTGGGCTGAACAGGATGTTCTGCCCACGGATGCGCACGAGCCGGGCCTGGGTCACGAGGCCCGCCGCCACGCCATCAGGGGAAACTTGCACGACAGCTGCTTCATTCGCTTCTAGTAAGGTCATCGTCGTGGCCTCCTCCGTGCCTTCCCGCGTCATAATTGCCGACCGCACCCCGTGTCTTCACTCTGCCGGCAGCCGCGCCAGAGGGGCAAAAATCATGGTGCACCCCAACTCGGCCTCACAAAGCCGGTAATCCGCTTGAGAAATAGCACATTTGAAAGTCTGTAATCAGCGGGCCGATCCGTCTAATCCGTCGTAAGCTCGCTCCACTACGGTGGTATGCGCCTGCGCCTTTTTGCAGGGTTGATCGGCAAAAAGTATCTATCTGCTAATCACTTGCTCCCAGCCTGTTACGCTCTAGTGCTGATGGCACGCAGGTCCGCGAACCTGATACATTCTCGGGTGGCTGGCGCCTCGGTGTGCAATGTTCATGGATGTTCGCGACAACGGGTGGCGGAACATGGATGGTTCACGGGCATGAGCGCGGCCATGCAAAATTGTTGATTTAATTTGCTTGTGGCGGCCCATCTGCATTCAGAGGGTTGAGTATGCTAAAAATGGAAAGTTCGGTAGCGGAACCGCTGGACAGCCAGGATGCGCGTAGTGCACGTTGGTATGTGGTTCAGACGCACCAGCACTGCGAAGTCCTGGCCGAACGACACCTGTCGTCTCAAAACTTCCGAACCTATTTGCCGAAAAGACGGCGAACTGTCCGGCATGCGCGCAAAATCAGACCGGTTTGTTCCGCATATTTTGAAGGTTACCTGTTCGTATCATTCGATATTCGCGAGCAAAGGTGGTCGCCAATCAATTCCACCGTGGGCGTTCGCAAGCTCGTCATGACAGATTGCGCGCCGATTCCGGTTCCATTCGGCGTCATTGAGACCCTCCTGTCAGCAACCGATGACGAGGGGTTCCTGCACCCGAAGAGTCTTTTGGAGCCAGGGCAGAAGATACGGGTCACGAATGGGCCATTTGCGGACCAGCTTGGTACTTTGGATTATGTTGGACGGTCTGGAGCAGTAAGAATACTTATTGATGTTATGAATAGATCCGTTCCTATGTATATTGATAGAGATCAATTGCTTATAACATGAATGTTAATGTAGAGTATTGTTCTTGTTTGGTATAGTTTCTATTGGTGTGGGGGCGCAGTCACACGACTCACCCTAAGTGCGGCAGCTTGCGAAGAAATCCGCAGTAGACGTCCCCTTGGCAAAATGGCCACACATGCGCTTCATGCAGAGATCGCGAAGCGAAGCCCGCCCGGACAAGCACATTACCGTCACTCCTTCGAACACGGCGCGCGCCATGGTCGGCAAGCGGCCCGGGAGCACGATATGAACCCACATCAGGTAATCGCTGGGCGCCGGAATCTGACCGTGGATGCGGCGGACAAGCAGAATGACGTACCAGGCATGGACCTAGCTGGCTCGGACGCAATCGCGCCGTTGCACGCAGCCGATACGGCTGCCGCGTTTCCAGTGGCGGCAACCTTGTTTCGCGCCCTGGATGAGGCAGGGGTGAGATACGGGATTATCCAGGATCTCGCGAGCCTGCCTGAGGCGGTCGCCGGCTGCGACGATCTGGATGTGCTCCTCGATAAGCAGGACTACCCGATGTTCTGTTCGATAATGGCTGAGTTGCATGGTCGCCGCGGGGTAAGCCTCTCTTGCTACGACAATGTTTGCGCCGGCAGAGAGGATTGGTTCGTTGCCGATTTTTCATGCGGTGCCTATCTCCATCTCGACCTCCACGTCGGAATTCGTGTCGGCTGGGAGTTTCGCAAGCGCTACCTGGCTTTCGATCATGCGGCGGTCGGGCGGTGGGAGCATGTATTCGTTGGGGGGATTTCCATCCCCGTCGTCTCCCCTGAGGACGAGGTTCGGATATCGATCGCCCGCTTCGCGTTCCGTCTGTGGACGCTTCCGTGGAAACGTTGGGTGGCGATACGTGGCAGTCGCAAGGAGCAACTTGCGCGCCTGTCCCCCGCCCCCGGCGAACCGAATTCCTACATCATTGAATACAAATTTGGCCGTGGCAGAAGCGTCAGCTGCAGGATTCGGCCGAGCGAGGACGGTATTCTGGTGCACAGCGGCGACCTTGCAAGACTGAGGCTTTCGCTCCGGCAGAGATGCGGCTTCTCGAGAGCCAGCGGTATCGCGGATGCTGCGGTTCATTTCGTGCGCAAGGCCTCCTATCTCGCCCTGAGGCTCGCAGGTCGCGTCATGCCCGGCGCCGTACCGCCAAAACGGTGGCCCTGGGCCGGTGGGGTCGTGGTGGCGCTCGTCGCTCCGGACGGACTGGGAAAGAGCACGCAGGTCAGCCTGCTGACACGGATATTTCGATGGAAGTTCGGCTGCGCCCAGGTTTATGTCGGCACCGGCGAGGGAAGAGGATGGCGGTTGCGCAAGGGGCTGCAGCGCCTGGCTTTTTACCGCCGGCGCGAGCTCAAGGCGATGATCCGGACCGAGGGCCGGGAAAGCCGCGCAATGGGAAGGATACTATCGGTCGGTTTGGCGCTCTGGGGAGTTCTGATCGCAATCGAACGGTACGCCGTTGTGAACCGTGCGCATCGATGGGCAATGCGCGGCATGATCGTTATCAGCGACCGCTGGCCACAGAAGCTTCGGCACGGATATCTGGACGGGCCGATGATACCGCCAAATCTCTCATCCGCGCCTGGCGTGGGCATGCTGGCGCGGCTTGAAAAGAAGCTATACGAGCGGATGGATTCTTGCAGGCCGCATCTGACGCTGCATCTCGTCTCCGATTATTCGGTTTCCGAGGCGCGAAAGCCCGGAGAAATTACCAGGGAGGGGTTCGACGCGCGGCTGGCACTCATGGCCGAACTGCGGGCCTTGGACAACGACATCAGGACCATCGACGCCAGCGCCAGCGCTGAGAGTGTCAAGCGGGAGCTTTTCAAGGAGATCTGGTTGTCCTTGTAGAAGGCTTCGCCGCTTCGCAAAGACGCCTCATGAGATGCAGCGCGCGCGCTCATCGATCTAGCCTTTTCAGGGACGAAAATGATCCCCTGCAAAGCCGGGCTGCAGCGCATTCTTGAAATCCGGACCTTCCTTTTTCGACCCGCGGGCTCCCGGTCGAGGCGTCGTCTCAGGCACACAGGTTAGTGGAGGTATTCGCAAATGAAGATCGTGCATGTGTTGACCCGACTGCTTCGCGGCGGTTCCGAGGAGAATACTTTGGCGTGTTGCAGCGCGCAGGTAAGGCGCGGCCATGCAGCAGGTCTGAGGTCTATTCGAACGTCCTCTTCGCGCTCTTTGTCGAAATACTTGCTGCTTTGATGGGCGATCATTTCGATGCCACCGATCCGGTCCAAATTTTCATGCGCGATGCCCGCAAAAGACAAGGGAGATAAACAGGTGCGGCGAATCGCCCGGCTCGGCACGGGCGTGGGCTTTGTCTTGCTGCTGTTTGGATTTGCCTGGTTCGTCCAATCGCGGTTTCTTGATCTTCTCGTTGCAGTCAAGGCGCTGTCGGAGCCCTTGGGGATCTATCTTCCCGACGGTGTCGAACCCGGGGGCGCGGAGCTCGGCATCTTGGATCTCATCCCTCCGGCTTTGACGATGTTTGTCGGAACCGCACTGGTGGTTCTGGCGGGCCATCTGCGCGCGGAGCCTCGCCTCGCAGAGCCCGGTGGATCGGCGCTGTTGCGAGCCGGATGGCGCCGGAAAAGGCCGCGCTATAGCCGTCGTCGACGCAGCCTCACAAAGTGGCAGACTGCCGGTATGGTTCTGATCTTCATCGCTCTCGCGCAGGTCGGACCTTTGGCTCTGCTGTTGCCTCATCAAATCGGCGATCCCGGCGGTAGCGCGCTTGCGGCCCTGACGGGGTACCTGCCCGATCCTTTGTTGTTTCAAGACCTGCAGAGCGCAGCGGACGGGCTCCCGTTCTGGCTGATGATCGGAAGTCTCGGCCTGTTGCTGTTATTCGGGCCGGCACGGCGGAAGCGGACGGGACCCTCGCCACAGCCATCGGCTGCTGCGCGGCCCATTTCCCTTGCCGGTAATCCGGCAGCGGGCTCGGAACTGGCCAGCGCGCTTGGCTCCTGCAAGGGAGCGCTCGCCGGTGTTGCGGCGTTCAGTGGCGTGAGCAACATCCTCATGCTGAACGGTGCGCTTTTTATGCTGCAGGTTTATGACCGCGTGTTGCCGAGCCGCAGCGTTCCGACGCTGGTCGGCCTGGCAATACTGGCCGGCATTCTCTTCGTCGGGCAGGCCATCATCGACCTCGTGCGTGGTCGCATCATGGCCCGCATCGGCACCGAACTGGACGAGGCGGTCTCCGGACGTGTTTTCACCGCGATAACCAGGCTGCCCCTCTTGGTCGGCTATCAGGGCGACGGGCTGCAGCCGCAGCGCGATATCGACAGCATCCGCTCCTTTCTCTCGGGGCCGGGACCCAATGCGTTCTTCGAACTGCCGTGGCTCCCCTTCTATCTGGCAATCATCTGGAGTTTCCATCCGGTTCTCGGGATAACCGCCATTTGCGGCGCAATCATACTGGTTCTCCTCACAGCGACCACCGAGATACTCACGCGCAGGCCAGCGAGCGCGGCGGTCTTGACGGGCGCCCGCCGCAATATCCTCGCCGAGGCGAGTCGCCGCAATGCGGAGGTCCTCGCGGCGATGGGGATGGGGAGGCGCCTCCATGACCAATGGCGGGACGCAAGTCGCCAGTGCCTCGCCCAGCAGCAGCGTGTCAGCGATGTCACGGGCGGCCTGGGTAGCGCTTCGCGCGCATTGCGGCTGATGCTGCAGTCCGCAATGCTAGGCGTAGGTGCCTGGCTCGTGATCCATGGCGAGGCGACCGCCGGGATCATCATTGCAGGTTCGATCCTGGTCGGCAGGGCGCTTGCCCCTATCGACCTTGCCATCTCCCATTGGCGCAATTTCGTGGGTGCACGCCAGAGCTGGCGCAGGCTCGGGCAACTGCTCGCCCGCCTGCCCCAGGACGTGCAGCCAATGGCGCTTCCGGCACCGAGATCGAGCTTGACCGTGGACCGGCTCGTGATCGGCGCGCCAGGGACGCAGCGGGTTGTTGTCCAGGGCATCGAGTTCAATCTGGATGCCGGCTCGGGGATCGGCGTCATAGGACCAAGCGGCTCCGGCAAGTCGAGCCTCGTTCGCGCGCTGGTCGGCGCATGGCGGCCCCTGGCGGGGCGGGTAAAGCTGGATGGCGCGGCGCTCGATCAGTGGCCATCGGAACAACTCGGCAGACACGTGGGCTATCTGCCCCAGGATGTCGAGCTTTTTGCGGGGACGGTGGCGGACAATATTGCCCGCTTCGACCCGTACCCGGACCCTGGCGTCGTCGTTGCCGCCGCCCGAGCGGCGGGCGTCCATGATCTGATCGTCAGCCTGCCCAACGGTTACGAGACCCAGATCGGGGAAGGCGGCGCCGCTTTGTCGGCGGGACAGCGTCAGCGTGTGGCGCTCGCGCGCGCGCTCCACGGGAACCCGTTCCTCGTTGTCCTCGACGAGCCGAATTCCAATCTCGACGTTGAAGGCGAAATGGCGCTTGCCGAGGCGATCCGGGGGGTCAAGGCCCGCGCCGGGATTGTCGTGATCGTGACGCATCGACCGAACATCCTCTCTGAGTTGGACTTCGTTCTGGCGATGAAGGAAGGACAGATGCACATGATCGGGCCGCGAGAACGGGTCCTGGCAAAACTCTTGCCATTGCAGCCGGCCAACAACGCCAACCCGAAGCCCGTTTCGATCTCGCCGAAACGGCCGAATTGACAGCGCTCGAGAAGAGGCAGGCGCAAAGATGGCAGATACTCGGTCGACGCACTGCAACCGGCGGTCCATTCGACGCAATCTCATGGGAGGGGTGACGTTCATCACCCTGCTCGCCGGCATCGTCGGCGGCTGGGCCGCAACCGTGGACATTTCGGGCGCGGTCATCGCGCATGGCGCGGTGGTCGTCGAGGATAATGAGAAGAAGGTGCAACACTCCACCGGAGGTATCGTCGGCGAGATCTTCGTGCGTGACGGCAACCACGTAAATGCCGGCGATGTTGTGGTCCGGCTTAGCGACGTTGTTCCCCGTGCCAATCTCGCGTTCGTGACCAAGAGCCTGGACGAGCTTTACGCCCGCAAATCCCGTCTCGAGGCCGAGCGCGATGGCGGCGAAGAGATGACGCTCGCTCCATTGCTTGCGAGCCGGATGGGCGTTCCCGAGGTGGCGGCGCTGGTTGCCGGCGAAAAGCGACTGTTCGAACTTCGCCGGATCGCGCGATCCGGCAACAAGGCACGACTTCACGAAAGGATGGAACAGTACCGCAAGCAGATCGAAGGCCATTCGGCCCAGGAAGTGGCCAAGGCTAGGGAGATCGAGCTGGTCAACAATGAGCTCGACGGGGTTCGCAGCCTCTTTGAACAGAAGCTGGTGCCGATATCCAAGCTGACGGCTTATGAACGCGAAGCTACGCGGATCGAAGGCGAACGAGCCCAGCTTGTTTCGAGCATTGCGCAGACAAAGGGAGCGATCGCGGAAGTGGAGCTCCAGGTCCTGCAACTGGATAAGGAATTCTCGAGCGAAACGGGACGCGAATTGCGCGAGGTCGACGCCAAGATAGCCGAGTTCGAGGAGCGAAACGTCACGGCCGAAGATCAGCTGGCGCGCATCAATATTCGTGCTCCTGCGAGCGGTACCGTTCATCAGTCGATTGTGCACACCGTCGGCGGTGTCATTGGTGCCGGGGAACCGATCATGCTGATTGTCCCTGATGCTGACGCCCTCACGGTCGAGGCAAAGGTGGCTCCGCAAGACATCGACCAGCTTCTGGTTGGCCAAGCAGCCCTGCTTCGGTTCACCGCCTTTAATCTGCGCAGCACGCCTGAGCTTATCGGAGTGGTCTCCAGGGTCGCCGCCGACATCACGCGGGATCAGCGCACCAACGAGAGTTATTACGTGGTGCGCATCACCCCGGTTCCGGAGGGATTGCAGAGACTCGGCCAGCTAGCGCTCGTTCCCGGCATGCCGGTCGAGGTTTTCATCCAGACCGGTGAGCGCAAGGTGCTCTCGTATCTGATGAAGCCGTTGACGGATCAGATGATGCGGGCTTTCCGGGACCAGTAGATTGAGCGGTTTGTCGCGCCGGATCCTGTTTCAGAAGTCATTTGAAGGAGGATTTTGCCAATGATGCCAACAAAGCTATCCCCTCGGCTCCGAAGCCTGTCGGCTGGTCTTTCTCGATGAAATCATCAAGACGAATATGGCGCCACTGCGGGGCTGGGCGCCGCGCGGCCGGCGGCTCGCTGCACCGGTCCCGCACGGCCACTGGAAAACCATGACCTTCATCGCTGCTTTGCGCAGCGACCGTATCGATGCGCCTTGGGTCGTCGACGGGCCGATCAACGGCGAGTTCTTCACCCTCTATGTCCAGAAAGTCCTCGTGCCCACGCTCGCCAAGGGCGACATCGTAATCCTCGACAATCTCGGCAGCCACAAGGGATAAGCCGTGCGCCGCGCCGTCAAGGAGGCACGCCTCTTCTTCCTGCCGCCCTACAGCCCGGACCTCAATCCCATCGGGCAGGTCAATCTTGGAGCGGCTGGATACGCATTGCACTGCGTGCCTGGTGGCATCGTATTCCATATGAGCGCGTCCGATAAGCAGCCCCGCCCACCGGCTCTCGGTCCTGCGCGAGAGCTATTCCACTGTGACGGATTTTGCCAGATTGCGCGGCTGATCAACGTCGGTGCCCATGTGCACGGCGGTATGATAGGCCAGCATTTGGATCGGCAGGGCGTAGATGATCGGCGCTATGATCTCCGGCATGTCGGGCAGGATGATCGTTTCCATCGTCTTCAGGCTTGCCTGCGTGGCCCCCTTCCGGTCGGTGATCAGAATGATCCTGCCGCCGCGGGCTGCGACCTCCTGCATGTTGGAGACAGTCTTCTCGAAAATCCGGTCATGCGGCGCGATGACGATGACAGGCATGGTTTCATCGACCAACGCGATGGGGCCGTGTTTCAGTTCGCCCGCGGCATAGCCTTCGCCATGGATATATGAAATCTCCTTGAGCTTGAGCGCGCCTTCCATGGCGAGCGGATAATTGGTGTCGCGCCCCAGATACAGCACATGCCGCACCTGCGTGAGTTCGCGCGCGACCTTCTCGATCTGCTCTCCGAGCTTGAGCACCTGGCTGGCGAAACGCGGCGCTTCCGACAACTGGCGGATGAGCCGCTTTTCGTTTTCCCCGCCGATGGTCCCCCGCACTGCGGCCGCACGTACCGCGAGCGCTGCAAGCACTGAAAGCTGGCAGGTAAAGGCCTTGGTCGAGGCGACGCCGATCTCCGGCCCGGCAAGCGTCGGGAAAATGCAGTCAGATTCGCGCGCGATCGTCGATTCACGGACATTGACGATTGCGCTGATCGGAATGCCGGCGCTGCGGCAATAGCGTAGCGATGCCAACGTGTCGGCAGTCTCGCCGGACTGCGAGATGAACAGGGCTGCACTCGACTTCGACAGCGGCATTTCCCGATAGCGGAACTCGGATGCGATATCGATATCGATCGGCAACCGCCCCAGGCGTTCGAACCAGTATTTCCCGATCAGGCCGGCAAGATAAGCGGTGCCGCAGGCCGAAACCGCCATACGGTCGAGCTTCGCGAAATCGAATGGCAGATCGACCGGCTTGGCCTTTCCCTGGGCGAAGTCGAGATAATGCGCAAGGGTATGCGAGATCACCTCCGGCTGTTCATGGATTTCCTTCTCCATGAAATGCCGGTAATTGCCCTTGTCGACCAGGAAGGAGGAGCCGATCGACCGCTGCCGCTTACGTTCGACCGGCGTGCCGCTGATGTCGAATATCTGCAAGCCGCCACGCTGCACGACAGCCCAGTCTCCATCCTCCAGATAGGTGATAGAATCGGTGAAGGGCGCGAGCGCGATGGCGTCGGAGCCCAGATACATCTCGCCTTCGCCGTGGCCCACCGCAAGCGGGGGCCCGTTGCGCGCCCCGATGATCAGATCCTCGTCTCCACGGAACATGATTGCCAGCGCGAAGGCGCCCTCGAGCCGCTTCAATGCATTGTGTGCGGCCCCGACCGGTTTCGTGCCGCGCGCCAGTTCGCGCGAGATCAGATGGGCGACAACTTCGGTATCGGTTTCCGAAGCGAATTCGAAACCATCTGCGATCAGTTCCGCGCGCAGTTCCGCGAAATTCTCGATGATGCCATTGTGTACAATCGCCACATCCCTAGAAAAATGCGGATGGGCATTGGTCTCGTTCGGGACGCCGTGCGTGGCCCAGCGCGTGTGCCCGATGCCGATCGTGCCGCCCAGTGGTTCGGCCTGCAACCGGCGCTCGAGGTTGACCAGTTTGCCTTCCGCACGTCGGCGGGCGAGCTGCCCGCCCTCAACAGTGGCGACACCGGCAGAATCGTAGCCGCGATATTCCAGCCGCTTGAGAGCGTCCACGATAAGTGGCGCAACGGGCGAGTGCCCGACAATCCCGACGATCCCGCACATTTTACTTGCCTTAAGCCTTCCATTGCTAGTTTTCGACGAACTCGGAAGCTGCGACCGACATACGAGGGGCAGCGATCATCCGCGGACCGCTGTGCGGTAGCAGGATCAAAACTGCACCAGCGGGGTCCACCAGAGCTGTCATTCCGACCCCGATGGCCAGTGCGAGCAACATCAACTCAGTCCTATGGCATTGTGTTCTCCTGGCCTGCACGCTTCAATTTGCCTTTAGGGCTATTGCCGCAGCCACATGGGTTACTTGACTTTCTGACCGCGGTCCGAGGCAAGTGGCACGGCCTTGGCGGGCCTGTTGTGCAAAACTGGAAGTGGCGCTGACGAACCTGGCTTCGCTGAAGCAGATCATCGAGGATGTCGACGCCGTGGAGACCAACGCATTTACCTTGAACGGATCGAGGCGCTCTCTTTCCGGATTGCCGGCTTGGAAAGGCGCTCAAGTCGGAGTGGGAAACACTCCGAGAACGCAGCCCAATTATTGATGTCCATGCCTGGAATGTGACCGATCACGGCGATGGTGATCGAGGCTTTCCCTATGGCGACATTCCGCAAAGGTGGAGAATTGTGGCCTGATTGGGGCTCGTGCCCAAACAGCGACGACGAGCGCTTCGCCGAATTGCCGACCGCTGCGCCGGTCGTGGATGCACCGCTGGCCAACGAACCGAAGGCGAACGTCGTGCACTATCATGCCTTTGCGCCGGACCCGGGACGTGCGACGTGCGTCATGATCCCGCGAGTGCCACCAAGGTGATCGGAAACGCCGCAGGTTCGCCATACTCCGCTAATATACGAACTGCGCGGCTGCAAATCACAGCCGTGTATTGCCTCCCCAATCACTCCTGGGGAAAGAGGGAAACTGGAGAACTTTCATCGTGACTACAATTACGCTGACCGGAGACTACGGCTCCACACCTTACAAGGCTTCGGGCCTTGCTGCGGGAACTCTGATCGATGCCGAGAATGCATCCTGGACACAAGACAACGATGGGAGCGACGGCAGCCCGTACCCCTTTATGGTCTACGACTCGCCGGGTGCGATACTTGATGGCGGCACGATCAACGGCAAAGTCGACATGACCGGTGATTGGCGTGACGTCTACAACGACGGCAACTCGGCTGGCGTCAGGACAGAGGGCACGCCAGATGTCGTGATCCGCGACTGGCATATCACGAATACGTGGGACGCTGTCCGCGTATCCTGGGACAGCCCTAACTTCCTCATCGAGGACGTCTGGGTCACCAACGCCCGCGACGACGCGGTCGAGAACGACCGACTCCAGACGGGCACTATCCGTGACAGCCTTTTTGACGGGGTGTTCGGTGGCATCAGCGTAGACCCATCGTCGTCAAGCCCTGTCGACGGTCATAACAACACTGTCACGCTGGATGGCGTGCTGATGCGGATGCAATCTTTCCTTTACGAGGGTGAGATGACGCACTCCTCGATGATCAAGACCGACTCTGCCACGGACGGCGAGCTCACACCGAACCTGCGCTTCATCAACACGGTCTTTGCCATCGAGGACGTTGAGCACCACAGCTACCGCAGCATGCAAGACGCTTGGAACAACACCGTCGAGTCCAAAGGCAACGTCTTCCTGAATCTGTCGGACAAACCGCTCCCGGACGACTACCCGATGCCTCCCGAAGGGTGGACGGTCCTGCAGGGCCAGGCGGCGCGCGACTATTGGCAGGAGGCCAAAACCGAGTGGATCGAGCGACACAGCGGTGAAGAAGGCACTACCCCCGATTCACCTGCCACCGAGCAGCCGGTAGCCGACCATCCGCCGGTAGCCGAACAGCCCCCGCTCGCTGCCGAGCCTGCTTCGTTCAGCGGCGTGAGCTTTAAGGGGGCCAGCGACGGTGAGACCATCATCGGCAACGAGCTGGACAACATCATCGACGCCGGCAATGGGAACGATGTCGTGAAAGGGTCCGCCGGAAACGATGTCATCAGGGGGAATGATGGCGTCGACAAGCTATGGGGCGGCAGCGGGAACGACACCTTCCTCATGGAGCGCCTCGGCGACTCGCGCGAGAACGGCGGCATCGACACGATCATGGATTTCGCCGCCGGCGACAAGATCAAACTGTCAGCAATCGACGCAAACAGGGAGCTGACGGGCGACCAGGCCTTCCATCTGATCCAGGGCGACTTCAGCGACGCTCCCGGCCAGCTTAAGGTGTCCTACGATGCCGGTTCCGACACAACCGTTGTGAGCGGGAACGTAGACACCGACGTTCAGGCTGAGTTCACGCTCTGGCTTCACGGCGAGGTCAACCTGACCTCGGGTGACCTCGTGCTCTAGACTCCCAGCCAATGGGGACGGTGGAACTTCTCCTCCAGATTCATTTGGTTTCTGGAGGAGAATACGCCGTTGCTGTGAGTGACTCCACGGCTAAACGCTCGAGTATCTGCGGCTAGCCTTCGCACGGGTGGCGAAGGTCAGGCAGGGGATTATGCGTGCCGCTGGCCGATTAGAAAACTAACCAAGCGCCAGTAGTGTTGAAGGCCCGCATCGCGGGCTCACACATGCAGTTGTTTGAGGGGACGGAAATGTCACAATCCGGTTTAGGAATGCTCCGCACGTCAGGGGCGAAGTCCGAGTTAGCTGCCTGTCTGCGGCGATTTCGACGGGCTTTTCTCGTGGTGGCGGCCTTCAGCGGTCTTCTCAACGTGCTGACGCTATCCGGCTCGGTCTTTATGCTGCAGGTCTATGACAGAGTTCTGCCCAGCCGCAGCGTGCCGACACTTGTCGCACTGATCTTCCTGATTTTAATAATTTACGGTTTTCAGGGCGCGCTCGACGCCATACGCGGCCGCGTGCTGGCACGTATTGGCAGCGGACTAGATGAGCGCCTGAACGAAGCGACCTATCGTGTGATGTCGAGGTTGCCCCTGATAAGGGGCAACTCGGGCGAAGGCCTACAGCCAGTGCGGGACCTCGACCAAATTTCCGGATTCCTGTCGAGCGGCGGTCCCGCCGCTCTCTTCGACCTGCCGTGGATGCCGCTCTATCTCGCGCTTTGCTTCGCTTTCCATCCTTGGCTGGGCGCGGCAGCGTTGATCGGTGCGATCCTGCTTTTGGCAGTGACCGTAGTCACGGAAAAAACGGTCCGCCGTCCAGCGACTGAAATGTCGAGCTATGCTCAGGCACGCAACAACGTTGCACTGGCAAGCATGCGTAACGCCGAAGTCATTGAAGCGATGGGGATGCGATCCAATCTTGCCGCGCTGTGGAACGATGCAAGCACGAACTACAGGCAGGCGCAAATACGGGCCAGCGATATCACCGGCTCCTTCGGGGCGCTTTCACGTGGCCTCAGGATGATGCTGCAGTCGCTCGTGCTAGCGACCGGCGCGTTCTTGGTGATCCGCCAGGAGGCCAGTGGCGGTATCATCATCGCGAGTTCTATTCTTACGGCGCGGGCCCTGGCGCCCGTTGAACAAGCTATCGCGCATTCGAAAAGATTTCTTGCCGCCAGACAAAGCTGGCGCCGGCTGGACGAGCTTTTTGCGCTGTTTCCTCCCGCCGGGGATGCATTGCAGCTACCGCCGCCGCAATCCGAACTCTCGGTGGAAGGTGTCGGCGTCATTCCTCCGGGCGAGCGCCGATTTGTCGCCCAGGATATTGCATTTTCGCTCACCGCGGGCTCCGCGCTCGGCATCGTCGGTCCGAGTGCTTCGGGTAAGTCGTCCTTGGCGCGGGCGATCGTCGGCGTCTGGCAGACAGCGTATGGCAAGATTCGCCTCGACGGGGCCGCGATCGGGCAGTGGCCGGTTGACGCGCTGGGGCGGCATGTCGGGTATCTACCACAAGATGTCGAGCTATTTGGAGGCACGATCGCTCAAAACATCGCTCGCTTTGATCCCACGCCGGATCCAGCGGCCATCATCGCGGCGGCCAAGGCCGCGGGCATGCACGAGACGATCCTGCTCTTGCCTGGCGGATATCAGACTGACATCGGCGAAGGCGGAGCATCGCTCTCAGCAGGCCAGCGGCAGCGCATCGGACTGGCTCGCGCGCTGTATGGTGATCCCTTCCTCGTGGTTCTGGACGAACCGAACTCGAACCTCGATGCCAATGGGGAGCATGCACTGACCCAGGCGATCCTTGCCGTGAAACGCCGCAAAGGCGTGGTCATCATAATTGCCCATCGACCGAGCGCGCTGGCGGCTGTCGATTTCTTGCTCGTTCTTCAGTCCGGCCGCCAGAAAGCTTTCGGACCCCGGGATATGATTTTGCGGGAGCAGACGCGGCTGGCGCCCGAGAGATCAATTCGAGCGGTTCCCGCGGGGGAAAGGGCGTCCGGATGATAAGTATTCGCGACTGGGCTCAGCGTGCGCATGGCGTCGCTAATCTGTTGACTACGGACAAAAGCCATTTGACAGCAGGTGCTAAGGGCAGAATTGGTCGGCCGACATTGCCTGCGGCCCACGCTCCTGCGAAGGGTGTATCCGCGCCCACACAGAACGATATTTCCCTGCGCAGGCACATCGTCTTCGGCGCGGCGATGGTGGCAATGCTGTTTGGCGGGCTTGGCGCATGGGCCGCGACGACGGGGTTGTCAGGTGCCGTGATCGCCCCGGGACATATCGCGGTTGAATCCAACGTGAAGGCGGTGCAACATCTAAGCGGCGGCGTTGTGGGCGCAATCAACGTGCGTGATGGCGACGAGGTTAAGGCAGGTGATATCTTGGTTCGCCTCGATGACACGGTCACTCGCGCTAACCTTGCCGTCATTACTAAGAGCCTGGACGAACTCTCGGCCCGACAAGCGCGCCTGACTGCAGAGCGCGAGGGTGCTGAAGCGATCCTCTTTCCCCAGGATATTGTGAGGCGCTCCTCCGCCGCCCACGTGGCGCAGGTCCTCCAAGGGGAACGGAAATTGTTCGCACTGCGCCGCGCGGCCTATCAAGCAGAGATCGAGCAACGCCGGGAGCGGATTGGCCAGCTCACAAAGGAGATAGCGGGACTCGAGGCTCAACGGGAGGCTAAGGAGCAGGAGCTTGGTCTGGTCCGCGACGAACTCAGCAGCGTGAAGGGCCTGTGGGAGAAAAAGCTTGTCCAGCACTCACGAGTGCTGGAGTTGGAGCGCCAGGAAGCGCAGCTCCTGGGAGGCCGCGGCCAGCTGATCGCTGCGATCGCCGAGGCCAAGGGCAAGATTAGCGAAACCGAAATAGCCGTCATTCAGGTTCAGGAGAATTGGCGCGGCGACGTCGCAAAAGAACTTCGCGATACGGAGGCCCAAATCGCGGAGTTGGAAGAACGGAAGATCGCCGCAGATCAGCTTCTGAGGCAAACCGACATTCGTGCGCCTCAGGCCGGACGCGTACATCAACTTGCGATCCACACGGTAGGAGGCGTTGTTGCCGCGGGCGAGTCGATCATGAAAATCGTCCCCATTGCCGACGAGTTGGCGGTGGAAGCGCGCATCGCGCCTCAAGACATCGACCAAGTCGAGCCCGGCCAGCCAGTCCATCTGCGTCTGTCGGCCTTCAACCAGCGGATCACGCCCGAAATCGGGGGGCATGTACTAACCGTTTCACCGGACCTGGTCGAAGACGAGCGAAATGGGTTGTCCTTCTACAGCGTGAGAATCAAGCTCGATAAAGGTCAGCGTGGCTCCTTCAAACCGGAAAGCCTCAAGCCCGGCATGCCAGTAGAAGCGTTCTTGCTTACTGGTGATCGCACGGTCATCTCCTACTTAGTGAAACCACTCACAGATCAGATTGAGCGCGCTTTCCGGGAATAGGAAATCATCCGCTCCGCTCCCCGGGACCAGAAATCAACGGACCGCATCGATGGTGAAGTTTATCGGTGATAGAAGGCGTGCTCTCGCACCTCAACCTGCGTTATTACGCCGAGCACGCGCTGTGGTACATCTTTAAGGCGCGGGCTTCAGTTGCCTCAAGCAAGGATGGACTGTCGATCACTATGCAAGCGTAGCTTCTTTCAGATTTTCCAACATCGGCGCGCCGCACAGCGCGGAACCTGCGATCAACTTCCATCGCCGTCGCAGCATGGTTCCGGCGGTATTCCGCGGGGCTAAGGCCACCGAGTGAGATTTTTGTGCGATGCTGATTGTGCCACCAGATATAGGAATCCACTTGCTGCATGAAGTCGTCAAGCGTCGTATTGATCCGGTGGTAGTACATCTCGTTTTTTAACCGTCCAAAGAAGCCCTCGCAGGCTGAGAGCTCCCTGATGAAACAGGCAAGATTTGCCGGGAGACAAAGGTTGCTACTCACCCCGAAGATTTGATCTTGGTGATGAAGGATCCGAAGTGGCAGATTGAGCGGGTCGGTCTTGAAGCCCGACCACTGTCGCAATGGTTTTATGAAGGACTGGCTAAGGCAGAATTACCCGTGATCTGCATTGAGACCAGGCATGCCAAGGCATTTTTGAAGCTCAATCAAATATGACGGACCGCAATGATGCGCGTGGAATCGCCCAGATGATGCGCGTCAATCTCTATTGGCCTGTGCATGTGAAGACACTGACGAGCCAGAAGCACCGGGCATTGCTGACCGCGCGCAAACTCTTGCAGGAAAAAGCCATCGCCATCGAGTATGACATTCGCGGATTGTTGCGAAACTTCGGCCTGAAAGTCGGATTGGTCGGTAAGGTCAAATTCGAAGAGGGAGAGCTTACCTGTTGCTGCTTAATTAGCAACCAGAGTGACGAGAGCGCCAGAGGAGACAAGAAGATTCCGCCGCCGGTGGAAAGATGTCCTCCGCAGTACGATGGATGGGGTAAGCTCGCGTGGTTGTCTGTTATATTCGCTCATCGCGATCAGGTCGCCGATTGGATTGTTCCGCCCCATTCTTCTGGTCGCATAATGGGAGGGCCACACAGGCCGAGCCCGGAGAGAAGCGCGATACTGCGAAGACATCAATCACCAGAGGTACGGGTAGTCAGAAGGTGCTTGACCTCACCACGCCGAATAGAGAATCCGAAATGGTGCTTTCGCATGTTAACTTGCGTCAGTACGCCAAACACCCGCTCGTGTGCATCTTTGATCCCGACATGTCCGAGCTGACTTATCGCGCGGCGGGCGACGTCGACCTCCGTAGCGCTCCACTCCAGTGCAAGGATGACGTTATCTACAACGGAAGCAATGACGCGTGCTTCCGTTGCACCAAGGAGCGGTGGGCTTACGATCACAATGCAATCATACTGGTCCTTGAAGTTGTCCAGCATGATTGTAAGCTGGTTTGTTGAAAGGAACGAAAGAGCATATTCCCGCCTGCAGGAAAGCGGGAGAAAGTCGATTCCGAACTCGGCGATCGTCTTGACAATTTCCTCAGCGGGTACCGTTTCCTCGCGGAAATACGTCGCCCTGTCCTTTCCGAATCCCTCAAGACTATGCGCGATGCTGGGGTTGCGAAAATCAAGATCGATGAGCAGGACCTTCCGCCCAATCGTGCCCGCACTCAGGGCAAAGCTAAGAGCAAGCGCGGTCTTTCCGTCGTCCTTGTCACTCGATGTGATGGCGAAGACGGCAGAATCACGGACTCGGCCCTGATGCGGGAAAATACGCCGTCGCGACAGGGCCGTCGCCACGACTGAGCGAACCGCCTCGCCATAGCTGTTGAACGGATCGTCAATCAACGCGCGTCGCGCGCTGCTCATCCGGAAGCGGTTGGGCACGAGCCCGATGCACGGTACTCCAACCGATTCTTCGACATCGCGCTCGCTGCGCACGCGACGGTGGAAACGCTCCAACAGCACAGCCGTCAATCCGCCGCCGATGCCAAAGGCAACGAATGCCGGCAGCACGAACAGGGCCGCCGAAGGCGAGCTCGGAAATGCGGGTGGCAATGCAGCAGAGACAATATGTGCTTCCTCTTGAATTCGGTCTTGGACAAAGATTTCGGTTTGTCGCCGCAGAAGGCTCTCGTATAGCTGCGCCGATGCAGTGGCCTCACGCTCCAATTCGCGCAGCTTTGCCTCAGCTTCGCGGAGTGTTTCCCGAGATTGGTCGAGTGAATCGAGGCGTTCCCGAGTGCGGTGGAGGCGCTCCCCAAGCGCCCTACGATCGAAGGGCAGTTCGGCAAGGACCTCATCGAGGAGCCGACTCAACTCTTCACGCTGTAACGAAACTGCTTGGTGACGGGTATCGGCTGCGTCTGTTTCGGCCTCCGTAGCGAGTGGGAAGGCATTTGCGGACTGGCCGTCACTCAAAACGTCGACGCGAGGCCCTTCCTGATCCTGTTGGGTCAGCAAGGCTGAGAGACGCACTCCCCGTTCTCCAAGTCTGGCCAGATCAATTGCGAGCTGTCGCCTCAGTTCGGCAATCTGCTGATCCATCGATTCGACGCTCTTCTGGTCAATAAGTCCTGAGGCCATTCGATGGTCACGAACGGCTGCTTCCGCACGCTCGACAGCGGCCCGCGCGGAAGGAATGCGTTCGGCCAGTTCCTTCTCCAGCCGCTCACGCCGCGCCTGAAGGCGGTCGCGACCTCTATTTACGTACATCTCGGCCACTCGGTTCGCAATGACTGCGGCCATCTGCGGATTCTCTGAAGTGAAGGTTACGGCAACTACACGTGAGTGCTGTTCCTTATAAACATTGAGGTTTTGCTGGAGGTCCTCGAAATCGATGGGCTCCGACTCTTCGGGCACGGCTTCTCCCGATGAACCCGTCGTTGGGGCGGAGGGCGGCTCGTCGTTTGCACCAAAGATGGCGTCTGAAAGCATCTTGCTCCATGGCCGCTGCGCCCGATCACTAAACGGGGGCGGGGACGCAACGGTTGCGGGACCGCTGGTGCCGGGATCCTCGGCGAGGCTTTTCTGCACCGCACGCAGATGGCTGGGCGACAGGATGAGTTCCACGTGGGTGTCGACGACAGCCTCATCGAAAGAGCCCTCCGGCCCGGACTCCGAGCGCGCCACGAGCAACTGCGCTTTCGCCGTATAGCGGGCCGGGATGCTGGTGCCAATCAACAAGGCCATCAACGCACCACTCGCGGCGCAAACGGCGACCAGCTTCCATCGCCGTCCCAACAGTGCAATAAGATCCAAGAGATGGAGCGTACGGTCTTCTTCGTAGGTCATTGCTCGTCCTGGAGATAAAGGGCGCGAAGGCGTCGCTCTTGTTAATTTTGCGGTTCGTCGGCATGATCAAAGCGTTTTGAGTAGACATTGGATGCCACGGAAGAGTGGGCCCGTGAGCGGGTGGGCAACACCACGGTCAACGCCGTTGGTCGGCGAGGGGACCTTGGTAGCCTGTGTCGTGCCACTCCTCAACCATTCCATCCACCCGGTTCTCGGCTGCTTGACTAGCCGGCGGCAAATGCGATGATGGGAATGCGAGTGCTCATCCCCCATTCACAACATTTCCAGCGTATAGAATTTCATCATTTGTACAACGCGTAAATTGATGCAAATTGAGTAAGGATCCGGCGGGGATTACCTAATCATGGTGCTTGTGGCGTACCCCCTTATGTCGCTCTGCCTGAATGAGCATACCTATTCTCCATTTATTGATATTGGGGCTTTTGCGATCATTTAGATGATGTTGGTGAAGCGCGCCGGGCCAGTCTGCCGGCCAGATGCACTGACTCCAGCAAATCTTCAGATTGGAGTACGCCGATGGTCATTCGTCCCCGACCGCGCACGTTTTTCAAGTTGTTGGGTCTGGCGGCCCGCACCGCAGTAGCTCTGGCCCTGGGGCTGTCGTGGTTGGAGGCCTCCGAGTACCGGCTGCATGCGGGCGATGTGATCGAGGTCTCGCTCGCTGGGCTTCCGCAGTTCGGCCAACGCGCGCCGGTTCAGCTCGATGGCAGCATCACAATTCCGACCATCGGCACGCTCGACGTCGAGGGCGTCACGTTGGCCAATGTTCGCGAACTTATTCAGGCTGCCTACACCAGCCGGCTCCTGACCCTCTATGCCTCCGATGGTCGGGAGTTGACGCGTACGGTTGAACGCGAGGATGTATCGGCAGCAATCGTGCAATATGCGCCGATATGGGTATCCGGAGATGTTGTTCAGACCGGCGAGCATCGTTTCCAGCCACGGATGACGGTACGCCAGGCGATCGCGTCTGCGGGCGGGCTCCGTCCACCGATTATGACTACCGGCACGCTGCCGCAATACGATCCGATCCCGCTGCAGAGCGACTACATTGCCAGCTGGCTCACATTGGCTGGCCATGCCGTCCGCGCCTGGAGGTTCCGCACCGAGCTCGGCGAGACGGCCGAATTCGACAAGACATCAATTCCAGCCGCACCGGTGCCTGAAGACGCGTTGACGCGCATTCTGGCGACCGAGAAGCAGATTCGTGAGCTTCGGCAGGTGGATTTCGATCGCGAGCGGGCCTTTTTGGACCGGAGCGCGGCTCTTGCTGAGGAGCAGATCAAGTCGCTATCCCAACGCGTCGAACTCGAGACTCAAGGCGAACGCGAGGACACTCAAGTCTACGAGACCGCGAAAGAACTTCTACGGCAAGGCAAACTCACCAATTTGCGGGTAGTGGATGCCCGACGCTCGGTGCTTTTCTCATCCACGCGCCGGCTGCAAACGGAAAGCGAGCTCATGCAGATGCGCAGACGGCTGGACGAGGCGCGCCGGTCGTTGGAAAAGCTCGAGGACCAGCGCCGGCTCGGCATCCATGAAGAACTGCGGTCCATAGATCTGAAACTGGCCGACGAACATGCCCGCCTAAAGAGTCTGCGGGCGAAATTGGACCTCGCTGGCATCGCCGTCCCGCGCGGCCAGGAGGCCAGCCAGGAGGCCAGCCCGGCGGTTACCATTTTTCGCAGGATCGAAATGAAGCCCGTCGCTTTTGAAGCGGGGTATGATGAAGAGGTCGAGCCGGGCGATATCGTGGAAGTCGCGTTACGCCAAGGGTCCTTATCGACGGGCACTGATGTCGGCGCACTTGGCATTGACCGGCCTCAATATGCCCAGAGCGCGAAATAACCTCTCAATCCCTCAAGTTCTACTTGGTCTTCCGGATCGATGCTCGAGCGGGGCGCGGATAGACGAAGAGGCCGAGTCTTCGCTCGGCGATGGCCGCTGTCATTTCATCTCTGCCGCCAACTTGAGTGAGTTCGTCAACCTGCTGGTGTTGGCCGGACCGCTGTCCATTTCCGTGGTCGAAGCGCTTGCGGCAGGACCTTAAGGCTTTGCGATGGCCGCCGACGGCGAGACGCAGCGCTTCGCCAAAGTTTGCGGTCGGACCGAGAGCTCTTCCAACCCCCGTGCCCATCTCGCGGTCGCTTTATTTGCCATCGGTGGCCGCATCGACAACTCGCTCGTCGAGCAAGAGCCTGCTTTCCGGCATTGGGCAATATCTACGTCAAAAGCGGTAACAGTATAAGGGCATTGGCGAATAAGTGTAAATCCATTGTGCTATGTATACAACCCTAGAGATGACCATTGAAACGTCATCGTTGACTTTTTGGGGCTATCCCGGTTGATTGCCCCGCTGCGCGTATGTGGTACCATTTCTTTTTTGACATGAGGAATTATTTGAAAAATTCTCTCCGGAAGGGGGTGCAACGTGAACAAGAAGAAAACGTGGAATTTTGCAATCGTCGAGCCGAACTACATTGTATGCGCAGGGCTGGCACGAATATTTGCACGAACGGCATTCAAAGAACAAATCGAATGCGCCAATATGGCCCAGTTGTGGGAGTTGATAGAAAAGGGTCAGGAAGTCGATTTGTTTTTGATAGACGTGGGGCAAAATATCTGCCGATTTAAAGCGGACGTCGAGAAGCTCAAAACGCAATTTCCAAAGTCATTTGTTGTTCTAATGGCGGACTCTGTTGAGGAAGCTGTAGTCACCCAGGCCGTCCAAGCGGGTGTTCATGGTTTGATTGACAAGGGCATGCGCGTCGAAGCCATGGTGAAATCGCTGGAATTGGTCCTGCTCGGCGAACCTGTTTTCCCTCCCCCCGCTCCGGTCAAGACATCGCTTATCACAAAGGAGTATGTCTTGCCGAAGCACAATCAAAACAATGGTCACAACGGGGATTCAACTCATATAATTTCCCTGGCGCCTAATCTTTCGTCGCGAGAAATTGAAGTATTGATGTCACTTAGTCGGGGAAACTCCAATAAGGAGATTGCCAGGAAGCTCGAGATCTCGGATGCCACCGTGAAGGTACATGTGAAGGCAATCTTGCGGAAGCTTCGGATAAAGAACCGGACCGAGGCGGCCTTGTGGGCAACGAGTGCAGGGCAACAGACCTCACCGTACCAGCAGTGATTGATATCCGTCCTGATCAAGCCGCCTCAGCAAGCCTTAGAATAATAAGGGCTATCTAAAAGCCGTCGACACCATATTCTCGTGGCGACGAGCTTTACGGCGGCGAGGGTTTCGGGACGCTTGTCATATCGGGTTGCGATGCCGCGGAATTGTTTGATCCTGTTGAAGAATCGCTCGACGATGTTCCTCTGCCGATAGACCCAGCGCGAGAATACGAAGGAGCCTTGCGGTTTGTCTTCGGCGGGATGTTGGCCCAGGCCTTTCGCGCGGCGGCCTTGGCCCGAATGGCGTTGCTGTCATACCCCTTGTCGGCGAGGAGGATGTCTTCCTTGCCGAGTTCGTTCGTCAGCGCGGCGGCCTCGGTGCAGTCGGCGATCTGTCCGCCGGTCTGGCGCAGGGTAACGGGGCGACCTTCGGCACCGACGCGCGCGTGGATTTTGCTCGTAAGCCCGCCGCGGGAACGTCTCATGCCGCCATCATCTCCATCCCCTTTTTCCCGTGGCCGCATGCTGGTGAACGCGGACACAGGTCGTAGCGCTCGGGATTTCCGCCCTGGGCGAGCCCGTTCGGAACCGCCAGAGGATGCCATTCAGCACTCGCCGATCATCGACCCGAGGAACCCCGCGGGCTTGTTGGGCAACAGCGGCGACAGGATCGACCATTCGTGATCGGTGAGTTCGTAGCGGCGACGCGTCATAGAGGCTCCCTCATTCGGAAATCTTGAATCACGACGGCGAAAAACACCAAGTGATTTTAAGAGTTTACGTCCAAGTAATACCCCTTTTGGAGCGGTCACTCCGCTTGGGTAGCGGCTCCACAAAAGGATGCTCCACAAAGTATGGCTTTGCCGTTCGACTGCCTTCTATCCTTATGCGCAATTGCCGAGGACTGATCGACTGTTAGATTCCTGTCATCGATCTGTCACATCTCTGCAAACGCGGATTTTGAGGCAGTACCGAGTCAACTTCAGGGAGAGATTCGATGAAAGCCGTAATCCAGTGTGGCGGTCAGGGAACGCGTCTGAGACCATACACTATGGTGCTACCCAAGCCGCTGATGCCAGTCCGCTCTCAGCCGGTACTTGAGCTTCTGCTGAAATGGCTTCGACGAAACGACCTGACAGAGGTCTATATCACCACCGGTTATCTCGGCCAGCTGATCAAGAGCTTCTGTGGCGACGGGCGGCGGTGGGACATCCGGATCCGCTATACGGATGAAGCGGCACCCCTGGGGACGATCGGGCCACTCGGCTTGCTGCGCGATGAACTCGACACCAGCTTCCTGGTGATCAATGGGGATGTCATTACCGATCTGAGCCTCGGTGCGTTCGCGCAGTACCATCACAGCACGGGCGGAATACTCACGGTGGCTACCATGCACCGGCAGACTCGAATGGATTTCGGCGTCATCGAGGCACATGACGGGCGGATCACCAGCTTCAAGGAAAAACCGATACTCTCGAACCTTGTGAGCATGGGTGTCTACTGCATGGAGCCCTCGGTGCTTCAATACATTCCTGCTGGCGTCCCATTCGGCTTCGATGATTTGATCCTGTGCCTCCTTCGGCGAGGCGTTCCGACCCACAGCTACATTCACGAGGGCATGTGGCTCGACATTGGCCGGATCGAAGATTTCCAAACCGCTCAGGAGCTTGATTGGGATGTCCAGTCACCACCGTTTGAACGCGTCCACGCAGCCTGAGGCTGTCCTGCTGAATGCCGCCCAGGGCGGAGGTGCCGCAACGGCGCGTCCCGGCAGCGAGCCCGACGATCGCTCAGAGATTTACGTCGCGCGACCAATCTTGGGGCGTGAGGAGCAGGTCGCCGTTTGCGAAGTCTTGGACGACGGCTGGGTCACGATGGGCTCGCGTGTACGCGATTTCGAGCTAGCCTTCGCCGAGCGGCATCGCACGGATGATGCCGTGGCGGTCAGCTCTTGCACCGCCGCACTTCATCTTATCCTCCATGCACTGGGGATAGGGCCAGGCGACGAAGTCCTCGTGCCCTCGCTCACATTCGTGGCGACGGCCAACAGCGTCTTGTATACTGGGGCGTCGCCTGTCTTTGTCGACATCGAGTCGCTCACCATGCCGCTGATGTCCCTGGAGGACGCTGCGCAAAAGTGCTCTCCGAGAACAAAGGCTGTCATTGTCGTGCACTATGCTGGCTGTGTCGCGCAGCGCAGCGCATGGCGCGAGTTCGCCTCCCGGCGGGGCCTGTTCCTCATTGGGGACGCGGCGCATGCAGTGGGTCTTGAGGACGCCGCAACCTTCGGCGACGCAGCTGCCTTCAGCTTTTACGGCAACAAGAACATGACGACCGCAGAAGGCGGCATGGTGGTGTCGACTCAATCCGACTTTCTGGAGCGAGTCCGGCAAATGCGCGGCCATGGGATGACAAGCGGCACATTCCAGCGCCACCACAGTGGCGCACCGCGCTACGACGTGACAATGCTCGGCTACAATTACCGAATGGATGAACTCCGAGCTGCCATGGGTCTGGTCCAACTCGGTCACCTGACAGCGTGGAATGAACGCCGGCGCGTCCTGACGGCCAGATATGCAGATAGTCTGGCAGCCGATTGCCCGACCATCCTCGTCCCCAGCCTGCAGGGTTGCGATTCGGCTCATCATATCATGCCGGTCGTCTTGCCGGCCGAAGCCGACCGCGATCGGATCATCGCTTCCATGAGAAGCGATGGCATCCAAACGAGCATCCATTACCCGCCTGTTCACGACTTTTCCTTCTACAGATCTCGGCGACCGGACCTTCGGCTCCCGAAGACGGAGGAATTCTCTCGTCGCGAGCTGACGCTCCCGCTGCATCCCGGCATGGCTGACGGTCACGTCGAGCGCGTAGTCGCCGCTCTGGCCGCTGCTGCGCAGGCATGAAGGACGTCAAGAAACAAATGTGAGGAGATTCGTAATGCGCCACGACGACCGTCTGCCAGCACGTCTTATCGGCTGGATTGCTCGCTCCTTCGACGTTCTCTTCGCCGCCGTCTGCTTGGCGGTTCTAAGCCCCGTGATGCTGCTGATTGCCGTGGCGATCATCGCGGAGAGCGGCCGTCCGGTGTTCTTCTCGCAGGTGCGCCTTGGACAGGGCGGCAGGCACTTTCGGATTTACAAGTTTCGCAAATTTCGTGCGGACTGCAGCCCCTTCGGCCTTCCATTGACGGTCAATAATGACGGTCGAACGTCCAGAATTGGACGATTACTCGCAAAAACGAAGTTCGATGAGCTCCCGCAACTCTATAACATCCTCCGGGGAGATATGGCCTTTGTCGGCCCGCGGCCAGAGAGCCTCGCTTTTGCCGACTGCTTCGACGACAAGCACCGGGCAATCTTGGACTATAGGCCTGGAATATTCGGTCCCAGCCAGGCAGCGTTTCGCAATGAGGCGAGCCTGTACCCGGTGAATACCGACCTGATTAAGGTTTATCGAGAGGTGATCTTCCCGCTGAAGGCCTGTCTCGATCTCGAATATTACCCGCGTAAGACCATGCTCAAGGACCTAGTGTGGATTGTTCGCGGAGTCATGGCGGTGGCTGGCCTCCATCCAACATTGACCAAGCTTCCGACGCAGCTGCCCACGCTGCGGACCAGCCAGGCGCCTGTGACGGAAGGCGCTCTATCGCCACCTTCGAGCTGGAGCCGCGCGAGGAGGATGCAACTATGAGCTGGGTAGTTCCGCAGAGGCCCTCTGAGCAGGGTCCCGCGGACGCGACGCAGGGATCATCGCACCGGACAGCGGCAACGCCAGTGCCTCGGGAGAGGTGGGGTTCGGGCGTGCTCCTCGGTGCGGAAAGCCCAATCCCCTCGCGAGCATGCAATCCCGGCGCGATTCCATCGTCGTGGACAAGGACACCGATGGCGCCAAGGTGCAACACCGTCATCGTTGAGCTTTTCGGGCCAGCTGCTTCCGGGAAGACGACCCTTGCCCGAGGCCTCGAGGCTGCGCTCGATGCTAGGGGCATCGCGGTGCGGCTCGTCGGGAGCTCGCGTCCCGCAGAAAAAGGTTCTGAGCCACCAGGAGCAGGAGCTAGGCCGTCCTCCGCACTGCCCGCAGCCTTGGCCCGCGCCTCGAAAGTCTTCACCGCTCTGGACGCGCTGGTGCCAGGCGTCTCCATCGACCCGCTCGTCGGGCAATTGATGGAGATCCTGCCGCCAAAGAGCTGGACTAGAGCCATCCGGGCTCGACGTTATCTGCGGAATATCTGCGGCTCCTGGAGCGCGGCGCTGACCTCGGACAGCGTCGTCATCTTCGATCAGGGTTTTATGAATTCACTCTGCTCGCTCGCTCTCTTTTCCGGTGCGCTAAGCCAGCATGCCCTGTCGCGAGGACTATCGCTTGTGCCGGCGCCCGATTTGCTCATTCGCGTGGAGACGCCGCGCGAAGTGCTTCAGGCGCGCCTTGAAAAGCGGCTGCGTCGTCAAGGGGTGTTTGAGCGACTGTTCGAGAGCGACATCCAAAGATCGCTTCGGCAGATCGAGATCTCCTCGATGATTGATGATTTGCTGAAAGCGGTCGGCCGGCATTCGATGCGTGTGAGTTGGCGGGACCAAGACACCCTCGCAATGGCCGTTGAGACGATCGCGGACGAAATCATCTTGAAGAAGGGACACGGATCGCGATGACCTGACTTAGCGCGAAATCGCCTTGTACCCGCGACGCTGAATTGAGAATTGACGGAGCAAACAGGGCCGTTTTCATCGGTCGCTTCCGGCACCGCTTGACCGAGCGCAACGCTCACTGCGGAAACAATTGCCGCGGGTGATGCAAGAGCTGCCCCGCCATAGCGGCTTTCGGAGCCGGTTGCAGAAAGGAGAACCAGCTATGGTAGATAAGATCGGCACGGATGCTGGCGAGGACCTCACTGGCGGCGCTGAAAACGATCTGCTCGATGGCAAGGGGGGAAACGACAGGCTTTACGGCAAGGATGGCAATGACATCCTTTATGGCCGGAGTGGGGATGACCTGCTCGACGGCATGGCCGGCGCGGACGCCATGTACGGCGGAGCAGGCAACGACCGCTACAGGATCGATAATGTCGGCGATGTGATCAGCGAGGATGAAAACAACGACGGCATCGATGATGGCGGAATCGACCTGGTCGAGAGTTCCGTCACGTTCACCCTTCCCAAGTTCTTTGAAAACCTGACGCTGACGGGAACGGACGCCGTCAACGCAACAGGCAATGAACTCAACAACAAGATCAAGGGAAATGCCGCTGCGAACGTCCTGACTGGAGACGGGGGAAAAGATATACTTACTGGCGGTGGCGGCGCCGACACGTTCCTATTCGGTCCAGCTGCGGTCAGTAGCACGGACCGGGTGGTGGACTTCGACGCGGACGACCGACTTGGATTCTTCGCCGCCGATTACGGCCTGAGCGAGGGCAGCGGTCTGACCAATGGGAAACTGTCGAGCGACTACTTTACCATTGTGAGTTCCGGCAATCAGGCGAGCACGTCTCACGGGCAGTTCATCTACTCGAGTGGGACTCGGACTTTGATGTGGGACGGAGATGGTGCCGGCGGCGCCGCCGGGATCGCGATCGCCACCTTCGATACGGATATTGCAAGCCTCCTGAGCGCCGACCGCTTCACGATTTCCGGGTCTGGCGGTTCAGCACCACCGCCGCAGATATCGATCACGGACGGAGCGCCCAACCCGCAGACGGAAGGCAGCACGGCCACGATCAAGTTCATGATCACGCTGTCGGAGGCGGCGTCCGAGGCGGTGCGCATCGTCTACAGTACGCAAGACGGCACGGCGACAGCCAGTGAGGACTTCGTGGGCGTGAGTGGTGGCGTGGTCGAGATCCCGGCCGGGCAGACAAGCGTCGAAGTCACCATCAATCTGCGCGACGACACCATCGTGGAGAATGCCGAGTCCTTCAAGGTCCTGATCAACTCGGCAAAGCTCGTCACGAGCGGCACGGCGCTCACCCTTGCCGATTCCTCGGGAACGGGCAGTATCGCCGACAATGATGCCAGCCCGCCTCCGAATCCGACCGTGGTCAACATCACGGACGGAGCGCCCAACCCGCAGACGGAAGGCAGCACGGCCACGATCAAATTCATGATCACGCTGTCGGAGGCGGCGTCCGAGGCGGTGCGCATCACCTACAGTACACAAGACGGCACGGCGACAGCCGGTGAGGACTTCGTGGGTGTGAGCGGTGGCGTGGTCGACATCCCGGCCGGGCAGACAAGCGTCGAAGTCACCATCAATCTGCGCGACGACACCATCGTGGAGAATACCGAGACCTTCAAGGTTCTGATCAACTCGGCAAAGCTCGTCACGAGCGGCACGGCGCTCACCCTTGCCGATTCCTCGGGAACGGGCAGTATCGCCGACAATGATGTCAGCCCGCCTTCGAATCCGACCGTGGTCAACATCATCGATACCAGCATCAAGGCAGGCGGGATCAACAGTTCGGATCCGTCAGGGCTGGCCTATGTGCCGGGCCAGGGCCTCTTCCTTTCCGATTCGGAAGTGGATGAGAGTCCATTTTTCCGCGCGAACAATCTGTTCCAGATCAGCACGAGTGGTGTCCTGGAGAACTCCCTCAGCCTTGCAGCCTTCACGAAGGAGCCGACGGGGCTGGCATTCAACCCGGTCACCGGTCATTTGCTCATCACGGACGATGACAAGTACTCGATCTACTGGGTCGATCCGAAGAACCCGACAGCGAGGCTCGGGACCGCCTCGGCAAAGTCCCTCAACTGTGACGATCCGGAGGACGTCGCCGTCAACCCGAACAATGGCAACGTGTTCATTGTCAACGGGACTTCCCATACGATCGTCGAGATCGACAAGGCATTCAGCCAGGTTCTCTCCAGGATCACTCTTCCCGTGGAAATCAAGGATCCGGAGGCGCTGGCCTATGACGCCCAGCACAACGTGTTCTTCGTGGGCGGCGGCTTCAGCAAGAATATCTGGGTTGTCGATCACGGCGGCAACATCCTGCAGACCATCGACCTTCTTAAGGATTACCGTAACCCGATTGGCGACACCAGCGCCAAGATCAAGGACCTGGAATTCGCGCCGAGCAGTGATCCCAATGACGATCCGGGTAAGATGAATCTCTATGTCGCCGACTACGGGAACAGCCATGTGAATGACGGGCGCGTGATCGAAATCGACTTGGGCAATGATTGGCTCATTGTCGCTTAGCACTTCAGTTGCGGCTGTCGTGAGCTTTGCGCCATTGCCTGGTGCGCTCGGCACTGCAGCGCCGCGCGTCTTATCAAACGCGCAAAATTCGCGGTAGCACTTTGAATTGGCGCAATGTCTGTCTCCTTAAATCGAGAGCGATTTAAGGAGACATGCAATAGGCGGGCCAGGCGACCACGGCAGCCAGCGGCATGGCGGCGGTGGCAAACCCCGGCAGGGCATGCGTGGCGGTGAGACAAGTGAGCGACCTGCGTTCCTTAGTCTCCTCGTCGCACCGCACGAGCTGCGCAATGCCAGGTCCAACCGCATCGCCCGTCAGGTCACGAAGGCCACGCCGCATCTGCGCAATGGCGAAGCAATGGCGCTGGAAGCCATTGCCCTCGTAAAGCGGCGAGGGCCAAGCCTATCACGTCAGATAGCTCAACTCGGGGCGAACCCGCCCGGCTGCGATTCGGTAGCGCCACCACTCGATCGTCTTTTCGAGGCCGCTGTCGAGCGTTTCGCGAGGCGCCCAGCCCGTCAACTCTCGCAAACGATCCGAGTCGGCGATTAGGGCCATCACTTCCGATGCAGCCGGCCGCTTGCGAACGTCTTCCGCGATTATCGGTTTGGCGGGCCCAGCCACTAGTTCGCGAATGCGTTCGACGGTCTCAGAAATGGTAACTGCAAACCCCGAGCCTGCATTATAAGCGGCACCCCATTCCAGCTGTTCCGCTCGGCCGATGGCTAGAAACGCACTGACAGTATCGTCAACGAAATTGAAATCTCGTATCGGGCTAAGGTCACCAATCCGGATCTCTTTCGATTCCGGCTGGAGGGCCTGCCGGATGATTGTCGGGATGACGGCGCGCTCGCTTTGACGCGGCCCGTAAGTGTTGAAGGGGCGCATGATGACGGCGGGCGTCTCGAATGATCGGGCATAGGCCTCTACCATCTTGTCCGCACCAATCTTGCTGGCGGAATAGGGTGACTGACCTTGAAGTGGGTGTTCTTCGGTGATTGGTGTGAACAGCGCGGTGCCGTAGACTTCGGAGGTGGACGTGTGGACTATCCGGCCGACCCCGCCTGCGCGACAAGCTTCGAGCACGTTCACCGTGCCCGTTATGTTGGTGTCCACATAGGATTGCGGCGCACTATAGCTGTACGGGATCGCGATCAACGCGGCGAGGTGAAATACGACATCTGCGCCGTCGACCAGCTTGCGCACGAAATGGGAGTCGCGGACATCGCCAGCCACGAGATTCATGGCTTGGCGAAGCTCGGCGGGGGTATCATCTAGCCACCCCCTTTGCCCGAAAGAGTTGTAGAGACTGAGCGCGGTGACCTTTGCGCCCTGACGTACCAAGCTCTCCGCCAGATGCGAACCAATGAATCCATCGGCTCCAGTGATCACCGTCTTTAGTCCGTCGTAGCGCGTATCGATAGCCATAGCACTCAGTTCCCCATCGTTGCGTTATTTCTGCTTGAACCCGCGAAGTTCAAGATGGCGGCGTACCCACGGAGGCGACAGGGGATCGCCACCGAGTCCCCCACCTCCATTCATGAATCCGAAAGCACAGAATCATAAACTGCAGTTGTCTCCGCCACGAGGCGGTCGAGGGAGAAGCGCTTCTCGTACCAAGCCCGTCCGGCCTCTCCCATCTGGCGACGATACAGTGGAGCCGCAATAAGCAAGCGCAGACGGTCGCGGAGGACATCAATGTTTCCCCGCGGTACAACGAATCCGGTCTCGCTCTCGCGAACCGACTCGCGCACTCCTCCAACGTCTGACGCAATCACTGGCAGGCCCGCTCGCATAGCCTCGAGGATCGAGCGCGGGAATCCCTCCCAATTGGAAGCGAGCACAAATATCTGCCCATCCGCCAAACGCTCTGCCACATCCTGCCGATAACCCGCAAAGCGAACGCGCGACGCGATCCCCAGCGAGGCGGCAAGCCCCTCGACAGAGGAGAGCAAGGGCCCGTCACCAACCAGCTCCAGCTGCCAATCGAGGTCCGTTAACTGCGCAAGAGCGCGCAAGAGCGTCGCATGGTCTTTTTGCCAGGCCATGCGTGCCACCATTACAATCTTGGGTGGCGATCTTTCCGGTCGGGCGCGAAGCGATTCCTTGACGTCGGGCATGGCATTCGGAATTGCCACGAGCCGATCTTTGCGAGTCAGGAAGCTCCGTTCGGCGGCACTGAAGTCAGATTCACATACCGTGATGATACGAGACGCAAGCGGTGCTGCGGCCCATTCGACCAGCCAAAAAATAACACGCTGGATCCATGGATGCCCCTTCGTGAAACCCCAGCCGTGGGCGGTAAACAGAGCCGGAATACCAAGACTGTATGCGGCAATCCGACCAAGCAGGCCCGCAGTGGTAGAGTGCGTCGATACGATGTCGGGGCGAAGCTGACGTAATAGTTCTCGGATCTCAAGTACAGCTTTCACGGCCTGGAAGGGCCCCACGCTGCGATGCAGGTTTTGTATGCAATGAATGGGAATTCCACACTCTCTGAGGTGATTGGCAAACCGACCGTCGCGACCAGCCAAAATCGTCACCTCCGCACCTCTGGAACGAAGCGCAGTGGATAGATCGCGCACGTGAATGTGTGCCCCCCCGATTTCGTCTCCGCGCGAAATCACGAAAACGATCCGTAGACGATGGTCGACCTGCTCGGTCGTCCCCTGTTCGTGTGACGTTAGAATAGACATCGGCACCCCCGGCCACAGCTACAGTTAGACACTACTCCACAGAGCCTGCATCACGGCTTTCACCGTATCCTCGAGCGGCTGGTCCGTATCGACGGAAATCACGCGCGAATTGGGGAACTCAGTCTCCATCTCGATCTTTCTGCGCCTCTTTACGGCTGCGGGATCGGGTCCTTCTTTCTTAATGCGAACCGCGTCCCTTCTCAGCGACGTCTCGATCGGCGCAGTTAAACGGATGACAAGCGTCGGCTGCGGGAGCCCGGTGTAGAGCGCCCGCTCGCGCCTCATCAGCCACTGCTTCGGGCCACGTCCGCACCGCGCAAGCGCCTCATCATCGAACCGACTGCTGTCGACCGCGCCAAGGGTTGCGGAAGGGTAACGATCGGCAATCACAATCGACCCCGCGGCGGCATAGCGCCAGCAACGGCTCAGAAGCGCGCGGCGGTCGTGGGCCAGAACAGTGAGCCACAGAGTATTCAGCAAAGAAGGCGGCACGTTTTGCTTCTGCTCACGTTCCGCACGCGCGCTGGATCGGTGACCGGGCAGGATCCGCCGGGCCAAAGGAAGGATGAGGCGCGGGAGGAGCGAAACGAACGTCGCGGGAGGTTTGCCGACATGGACGGCGCGGACATCGAAATGATGGCCCAGAATGCGGGCGGAGGCCAGACTCAAGGTGGATTTTCCCGTGCCCATGGGACCGACAAAAGCGATTACGAGCCCTGCCGCCGTAGGGATTAGCCTGCGGCGACGCCTCAGCAGCAACAGTAGGACACGTTGCATGCGTGACAGCGCTTCCGAGAGTGTGTTGAGCCGTCGCCAGCCACGGAGCTGGCCCGCTACCTGACGACCAAGCAGGATTCGGCGAACCATGGCCCGCGGCTCGGCGATGGCTTCGATCAGGTCATGAAGAAGCGAAACAGGCGCACCCGGAAACCAGGCCGTCCAGAGCTCCTCGGCCTTGTCACTGTTCGCGCTTGCACAGAGCCATTTCAGCTCCTGCAGCACGAGGTCGTAGTGGCGCTGAAGCAAAAACAGCTCCGCAAGACTGGTATGCTTGAGCGCAATTCGGAGCGCAAAGAGCACCAGTTCGGCCTCGACCGTGGGGACAGGAACGCTGTGCAAGCGACGCGTATTGGCCAGTAGCGCCGATTCCACCGGGAGATGGTAGGCCTTGACCAGACTGTCACCGGTGACGATCTGGAAATAGGCGTGCACGTGGAGCAGCTGCGGCGCATCGGGGTCCAGAGCAAAGGCGTGGAAGACACCGGGATGTCCGGCCCCGTTCGCTGAGACCGCGAGCTTGAACCCGCTTTCGACCAGCGCGGTTTGGAAGCCGGCGGCGTCCTGGCGGTCGATGAGCAGGTCGAGATCCCCTTCGCCCGCAAGGCTCTCGCCAAGCCGCAGATTGCTCTTCCAGTGGCAGTACCGCAGCCCCATACGGTCCAGCGAGGCGAGCAGGCGACGTATCGGCTCCTTCGGTGGGGGGAGGGCCGACGTTGTTTCGGGGCCGGCTGCTCCAGCGAGATAGGCTTTAGGCTGCATGGACGTCAAATGACGGCGACTGAACATCCTCAATCGAGCTCCTGGGCGGTGTGGAAATCGTCTATCCGGCCAAATTCGAGCCAGACGGCAGCAACTCGAGCACCGGCTGTGATTGAACCGGCACCAGCGGCATCGGGAGGACCATGGTATACGGGCGCAGGCGAGTTCCCTGACCGCCACATCGCATTACGGCTTTCATCAATGGACTCCCTCCGCTCAACAGGCCGATGCCACAGCTCCGAAACCCGCCTTTGAGGCGAGTTTGACCCCTTGCCGTTTCCAATCTAGCGCGCCGGCTAACGATCAACTTAATGCTAATAAGGGTGAGAAGGTTTTTCCGGCAGCTGGCTTTGGCAAACCTGAATACCCAAGAAGAGTGCCGCTCACTAAGCCCGAATGTAAGCATGAAGTATTGGCGGAGCAGGCAAGACGCACTCGACACGATCCCGTACACCGCCTACAGCGCCGCGCGTCTTATCAAACGCGCAAAAGGTCGCTGTAGATGCACGGCGCTGTAGTGGCACCACGAGTGCAATTTGGTGGATGGCGGGGACCGTAGATCGTCGTTGGCAGCGCTGCGAGCGAATATTCGTCAGTTGATTTAGGCTCGGGTGCGAGGGGCGCTGGGGCTGATATCGAGCGGTCGCGCACTCGTCAACTTTCGCGGTGCAACTGAGTGCATGGCCGCGAGACCGAGCACGACCGAGAACCAGAAAATCGGGTGACGAACAACCAGGTGAAAGTTGGAATATACGAACAGCGAGAAAATCAGACTTGCCACCGCTGTGAGCCCAGCCCGGTAGGCAGCGATGAGTGCCACCGTAATGATCCAGAAAAAGATCAGCATAGCTAGGATGCCGCCCTGAGTGATCAAGTCGAGGGCAGTGTTATGCGCTTCTGCTTTTTCAGGGGGCGGTAGTTTCGTCCGCTTTCCGAGAAGATGCGGGCCTGGTCCGAGGCCCAACATTCCTGATTTCAGGCCAATATCCACCGCTTCACTCCAGAGTCGAAATCGATCTTCAGCTTGATCATTTTCTGACATGGTCTCGACGATCGCTTGGCGCGCATTCTCCGCGATCTTCGGAGTGAACGGGGTTACGGACGCAAGCAGCAATGGAAGTGACAGGATTATCAGACAGGCGACGGTCATGACCAGAGACGGGTGACGCTCGGCGCGCATGAACCTGATTAGAAACTTGCTCCCCACGAAAAGCGGTACCGCAAAGCCAATGGCCACGGTAAACGAGTCACTTCGGGTCAGAATTCCGGCAATGAAAGGAGGGACCATGCAGCTAAGCGCGAAAATTTTGGTGTGCGGGCGAGCCGCCGCTTCTGCCCTTTGAAGCGACAGCAGCACAAGGACAGTGCATAAAAGACCAAATTGGTTTGGATTCATTGACCAGCCAATGAACCGGTTCCACTCCCAAAAGCCAAGGCCTGGCATGGGAACCATGCCATAGCCGCCGGCGATTAACAGAATGACCGCGACGGCGCCGCCGACCGAGAATGTCCACGCCACGCGGTGAAGCCGCCAAGCAGGGAGAATGACTAAGAGAAGCGACAAAATAGCCACGAAGGCGTAAGCTTGTCCGGTGTGCAGGACGCCCGATGGATAGATATTGTCTGTGGCCAATCCCAAAAGCAAACCTATGCTCTGGGCGAAGGTGAACACCGCCCAGAATAGCAGCATATGGGAAAGGGGCCTTGTAAGCGCCGGAGCGCCCCGATAGGCGAGGTCAGCCAGCGCTCCAATAATCCATATCGTGAGCAGCGCTTCGCCGGCTCCCCAAGGCGTGCCGGGCAGACGGAGCTGCGTCGCAGTCGACAACAACAGTCCAAATGCGAGCAGTCTATCATTAATCATTGACACGACCTGATTAGACCAAACCCAAAGCAGCAAGTGCCCGCCCTTTGGCCTCCGGGCGCACGAGCCGACGGCCCGATCTTCTCACATTCGCCTCGGTCTGGAATGTGCAAATTGGATACTGACGACGCCCAAAAAGGGCTAGGCCGCAACGCTGCTTACCCACTAAGGGGGTATTTACATCCACAACGCTGCGCCAGCATTTTAATGGGAGTGTTGCAGCAACCCCTAAAGACCGCCGGAGGCCACAATGAACCCAGGCAAGCCCAGATTGCTGGGATTGATTTTGTTGACGGGCTCGATCTTGGCGCTGTCGGTCAGCGGCAAGGTGCTTGCCTTCGACAATCTGGCGGACACACGGGTGGTCGCGGTGCCAGAGATGGCTGCCCCTGGCTATCTCGAGCGGAGCACCGATCCAGTATTTGGTACTCCTTTCGTTCGAGTGACGGATCCGGGCAAGGAGCTCATGACGGGCATCGCGTGTGATCCGGCCTTTTGCAGGCATCGCTATTCCAGCGCGCAGGCATGGAATGCCGATCAGAGTCTGCTGGTTGTCCAAAAAGGCTGTCCGGGGCTGTGCTTTCTGGACGGGCAGAACTATCGGCCGCTGTTCCAGCGCCGCCCGTCCGGTGTGTGCGAATGGCACCCGACAGATCCTGAGCAAATGATCTGCGTCAGCAATACTGAGATATTTCGCTGGATAGTGCGCAGCGATGAGCGGATGACGATCTATGCTCCCACAGAGTACCGAAAACTGGAATTCGGCCCCGGGAAGAACAACCTTTCGCGCAATGGTGATCGACTGGTGATCCGGGCTGTCAAACCGTCTGGCGAACGGGTCGCCTTTGCATACGACATACGATCGGCGACAAAATACCCCGATATCCAGCTTGATCATGAGGGCACCAACAACTACTGCACCATTTCGCCTTCGGGCCAGTACATCTTCTGCCATGAAGACATGCCTGACGGCAGTGACATCGCCGACATCTTCAGTTTTGACGGCCATCCGATCCAGCACTGGCCTGAGCATCATCGACCTGGCCACGGCGACATGACGATCGACAGCGACGGCAGCGATGTCTATGTCGGAATAAGCAAGAGCGAGCCGGACAAATATCAAGTCATCAAGAGGCGCCTCTCAGACGGTAAGGTGACGGTCCTGACACCGCCCGGCTTTGCGCAGCACGCATCAGCCCGCAGCATCAACCGGCCGGGCTGGGTATTCCTGACATACAGCGGCTCACACGAGCGGGCAGGGCGAAGCGGAACGACGCCCTTGTATGGGGAAATCGTCGCATTAAAAATTGACGGAAGGGGCGAAATCCGGCGTATCGTCCATCATCGAAGTGTGAAACACGACTATCTGAGCGAGGCGCATGCATCGCCTTCACCTGATGGCTCGCAGATCATTTGGGCGAGCAATTGGGGGCAACCCGGTGGACCTGTTGCGGCTTACGTTGCCCGGCTTACCTGGCCAGAAACGATCACGGCAGATCACTTGTCCCCCCCTGTTCCCAAGAAGGAAACGCGTCTTGACGAGTGACCGGCGAGGCTTGGCAGCGCGCAGCGCGATTGGCCTGATGTGGACTGGCCTTTCTATGGGCGGGCTAGCCGTTGCGGAACTCGTCGCCCTCATCGTTTTGGCCAGATTGCTTGCTCCGAGTGAGTTTGGGCTCTATGCCGCAGCGCTGGTCGTCATTAATTTTTCCGCAATATTCGAAGGTCTGGGCGTCGCTCAGGCGATTGTGCAGCGACCTGTTGTGGAAGAATCCCATCTACGTGTTGGGTTCACAATGTCGCTCATTTTCAGCCTTTCCATGGCTGGGCTCGTCTGGTGGGCAGCGCCAACTATCGCGGACCTGTTCCGCTTAACCGAACTTGCTCCCGTGGTGCGCGCGGCCTGCGCCGTATTCCTGTGTCGTGGAATATCGATGGTGGCGCAGGCCTCGGCCCAGCGCGCGTTGCGGTTTCGGTGGCTCGCGGGTATCGAGGCGGGCGCCTTTGCGATCGGGTTCGTTCTCGTCGGTCCCCTATTAGCCTGGCGGGGGCTTGGGATCTGGGCCCTTATTGGCGCCCTGGTGTGCCAGCATTTCGTGCGCATGCTTGCGCTGCTCATCGGACAGCCGCACCCGAAACGGCTTCTGCTGGAACGACGCGCGATCGGACACCTGCTCTATTTTGGAGGTGGCTTTACCATCGCTCGCATATTCAATTACCTGGCCGGTCAGGCCGACAAAGCGGTCGTAGGGCGTTGGCTAGGAGCTGAGTCGCTGGGGCTGTATGCGCTCGCATCGCAGCTGATGACAGCACCCGCAGTCATTGTTGGCCAGACCCTCGATATGGTCTTGTTTCCGACGATGGCGCTGATCCAGCAGGAGCCGGCGCGATTGGCACGCGCATTTCGCGGCGCAGTCGCGTCCTGTGCATTGCTTGTGCTTCCCGCCAGCGTGGTGGTAATGGCTGTCCTGCCGGAACTGGTACAGGTGCTGCTCGGCCCGGGATGGGAGAACGCGGTACTCCCGCTTCAGATCCTGGCGGCGGGAATGCTATTCCGCACCAGTTACAAGCTCAGTGATTCGATTACCCGGGCAACCGGGGCCGTATACGCCCGCGCGTGGCGGCAAGCCGTTTTCGCCTTCGCAGTCGGGGCCGGCTCATTCATCGGGCAACATTGGGGTGTGACAGGAGTGGCGCTTGGGGCCGTCATAGCGGTGGCGAGCAACTTCCTTCTCATGGCGCAGCTCAGCCTCCGCCTTACGGGACTTAAGTGGTCGGACTTTGCCGTCGCGCACCTACCCGGCGTGGCGCTAGCGGTCACGGTAGGAGGCGGCGCCTGGATGTTTGCGAATTTATTGCGAGAACTTCACACGCCGCCGCTCTCCCTGCTGGGAATGATCGTGCTTACCACGGCCCCTGCCAGCGCGCTGTTGTGCTGGTGCGCACCAGCGTTGTTCCTTGGTCACGATGGCAGGTCGGCATTGCAAGTCCTCATGAGCCTTGCCCCAGCTTGGCTCCAGCGCCGCCCAACATAGCGGCGGGGCGGCAAGGCGGGTAGGAGGCCCCCCATGCCTGTCACCCTTCAGGACTAGTCCTGATTTGAAATGGGGCCGCTTTGCCTCATTTCCTATCATGCCTGGGTCCCCACTCGGCTGGCCTGCGGCGCTTTAAATGCTTGGCCGCTTTGACGGGCCCGACCAGCATGACAACAGTCCCCTCGGACACATTAGCGATGTGGCGATCGGGCCTGCCAAGAGAGATTTCAAGTGACTAGATTCAGCGATGTGGAATCCTTCAGTTTAGACGTCACGAGCGACTCGCCTCGTCAGTTGCCGACATCCACGACCTTGGTGAGGACCACCGAAACCTCGACCTAGTCGACGCGCAGCACCGACTCTTCAGGCGTTACCTACATCGCCAACCCACTGCTGATCATGGGGCGCTGCTGAGCCCGCTTACCGCCTTCGCCTTTTCCGATGACCCGACCGGTGTCGCCTACAACCCGATCAACAAACACCTCTACTTCTCCGATGACGCCGGCACGAGGGCCTTGTACGAACTCGATCCGGGTCCGAACGGCCTATTCGACGGAGTCGTCGACATAGAGCCACTCGCGCACATTGGCGCCGGTTGTGACGTCATCTGGTCGCTGCACGATCACCATGACAGGCGTCTTCTGGGTATTCGGTAGACCTTTTTCGGCCTCGCAGCATCAGCCACATGCCCTTCAGCCAGACACGCAGAGGAAGCTTTGTGGAATGCAGCGGTGTGTGTGTCGTCACCGTAAACTGGAACCGACATCCGCCGCTGGAACATTGATAGAGACCCGGATGCGCACGCCGCTTGCCCATATCGCGCCCGGCGATCGCGATCGAGCGCTTGTAGCCACAGGCAGGGCAAACTCTTCCGGCCGGCCACACCATGCTTTCCAGCAATCGCCGACACTGCGCCTCATCGCGAAAGGCCACGATCATATCTTCCGCCGTCCGAATGTTGGTAAGCGCTGCAAGCATCGTTTCCGACATTCTCATCTCCTTCGGATCATGCCCGAAGAATCGCATGGAAGTCGTTGGCTATCAAGGTTATTGCTATTTTTGGTTGATAAAGGCCGCGTGTTTGAGGGAAACAATTCTTGTTCCGACCTCTACTACGCAAGTAGCATATATAATACTAATTTCACCGCAGTATCGTGTAATCTACTTCTTTTTTCACTCGCAGCGCCCCAATTTGTATGTGTTCTGTCGCCAGCCTTTGTAGTACGCTATTCTTTAGGCAGTAGAGTACCGCCGAGAATTTCTGCGGTAGTTTGGCTTGGCGTATTCGCCGAGTATTCCTTTAATCCGTTAGTACAAGCCGAGGGCGATTGGCAGTACTGTTGCGCGGCGACGATAATATTTAAGGCGGAGGGCAGTATAACCACTATCTCCAAGATCCCGGGAGCAAGGCGTATGAAAGAAAATGATATTGACTATCCCCCATTCAATGAGCTTATCGGCGCTGTCAGCGTGCGTGCGGAACCTCAACGGGAGCGCCTGCTTGTGATAATCGACACCCGTGCGCTCGATCGACAATGCCTCGCGCAGAGCATTGTTGCTCACAAGACGGACCTGCTCGTGTTGGCCTTTGGATCAATTGAGGAATGGAGGCAGAATCGCGGGCAATACCCGCCATTGTCGGCGATTCTCTTGAATATCGGGGGCAGAAATATTGCCGAGCGGGATGTGGCCGAGGAGATCCGCCGGCTCTCGTCCGAATTCGCGTCGACGCCGGTCATCGTGCTGGCCGATACGGACGAACTCGCGCAGATCATGAAAGCCCTCGAATGCGGCGCGAAGGGCTATATCCCTTCCTCGGTCACGATAGATGTCTGCATCGAAGCGATCTATCTTGCTCTCGTTGGCGGGGTCTTCGTTCCCGCCAGCTGTCTGTTCGCAATGCACCAGCTGTTCGAGTCGAGCAACACGGTCCCACACCCGCTGGCGGGTATGTTCACTTCCCGCCAAGCCGAAGTGGTCGAGGCGCTGCGGCGCGGCAAGGCCAATAAGATCATTGCCTATGAACTCAACCTGCGCGAAAGCACCGTCAAGGTTCATATCCGCAACATTATGAAGAAGGTCAAGGCGACAAACAGGACCGAAGTCGCCTACAAGTTAAACGATCTGTTGCCCAACGATCGAAGCGTGGAACGCGATCCGCAGCACCGCACGACCAGCGAACCCGATCAGCCTACATCTTCGGCGCCATCTGCCCGAAGCTTGGGAAAGCGGCAGCGCTGGTCATGCCATGGTGCGACACCTACGCCATGACACAGCATTTGGCCGAAATTGCCCGTCATGTCGCCGACGATGCGTATGCCGTCCTCATCATGGATCAGGCTGGTTGGCATATGTCCAACACTCTCGTCGTACCAGACCGTGCCGCCGGCAACCATGATTCCCTTGTCGATTGCGAGCCGCGTCGGTGGCGAGACCGCGGCCACCGCGGCACCGTTCGCTTCCCTGATGGCAGGGGCCTCGAAATAGGGCCCATCTGCACGGTATAGGCGAGACCCATCCTCTGCATCCGGTCGAGCGTCCGTTCCGATCCGGTGTTGGGCGATCGACCAGCGCAAGTCGTTGAACGGATGCGTCTTGTGCACCGCTTCGAAGACGTCGAGGATCGCGTTTGCGGCGTCATCGGTATAGGCATGGATCTCGATGGGGATGCGCCGTTCTGCGGCGAAAAGCGCGACTTTCATGAGTTCTTCGCGCGCCTCCTTTGGTAGCCCGGCCCCATCTGCACGCCGTCGTTATCCGCGGGCGTCGGGGCAATCTGAGGGAGTGGAGCGATTGAGACGGAGCCCATCGCTCAAATGCTTCCGATGCCGCGCAGAAAATCCACGTCGAATTGGACGATAGTTCACCAAAAGAGCACGGTGAGAACCTCACTGGCACCGAGGCAGCACGCTACGAATCTGAGGGCAGGAAGAGGAACCCGCCAGAAGAACCAAGGGAGCGAGAAATGATTCACGCCGATGACGGCTCACCTGTCCCAGGAGCAGCGATTGATGCGCGACAGTTGCCGCGCGTTCGTCGACGACGCAGTGACGCCTTTCATTCGATCGAACTGGCAGCGCGAATGGGACATGAGCCCGGGCGAGCGACTGCCGCGCTCGATCCTCGAGGGAGCCGAAACGATCGGCATCCGCACGATCGATGTCGCGCTCTACCAGGGCGAGGCATGCACGTCGACGTCACGCATACTCGTGCACGATGCGCTGCATGACGAGTTCCTCGAGCGTTTTGCACGTGCGACCGAGAAGCTGGTCGTCGGTGACGGCCTTGACCCCGCGACAGATATTGGGGCCATGGTCGATGCGAAGCACCGCGACAAGGTGCTGGCCTATCTCGATATCGCGCTGAAGGAAGGAGCCCGCCTAGTCACCCAGGGTAAACTTCCGACCGAGGAACGCCTGAAAGGCGGCTACTGGGTCGCCCCCACGGTCCTTGCCGATGTGACGCCCGACCTGCGCGCGAAGAGATGTTCGGCCCGATCGCCAGCATCATGCGGTTTTCTACCGAGGAAGAAGCAATCCGCATCGCCAATGACAGCGAGTACGGCCTGACGGCGGCAATCTGCACGACCGACGAAGCCCACGCCGGCAAGAGTGCGGCCAGGCTCGAAGCCGGCATGATCTTCGTCAACAACTACATGGCCGCGCCTTCCTCGGCTCCCCCTTCGGCGGTCAGAAGGGAAGCGGCTTTGGAAGGGAAAACGCCGCGGAAACTCTGCGGGAGTTTACGCGCTCCAAGAATGTGCGGTTCCCCTCGGGCAGAGGCACCATTCCGATCTGGCCGCCGAGGGACTGAGCTCTCCCTGAACCAGACATTGAACACGGTGACGGAGCCGGGCTTTCGGGCCCCGTCGCTCCATCGCGCGGATATTGCTGCTGCGTCAGAGCGCGCGACCGCCATCCACCTGGATGATATGACCGGTGGAAAAACCGAGCAACGTCGCACAGGCCAGGATGGCCGCAGCAATATCGTCGACCTCGCCGATGCGGGCGAGCGGGGTCGAGGCCGCGACCTTCTCATTGAAGCCCGAACCCCGCCCAGAAACGAATTGCGTGTCGACGACGCCGGGAGAAACGGCAAGCACCCTGACCTCCGGCGCCAGCACGCGGGCGAGGGGCTCGGTCATGACGTCGATACCAGCCTTGGCTGCGCAATAGGCGATATTCGACCCTATGCCGGTGAAGGCTGCGATCGACGAGATGGAGACGACGAGCCCATCGCCGGACTTTTTCAACAGAGGGGCGAAGGCCCGGATGGCTGCGAACTGGCTTCGCCAATTTACCTTGAAAATGTCGTCGATCAGTTCGTCGGTCAGTGCATCGAGATCCCGGGGGGCGATTGGCTTGGTGAAACCGGCCGCATTGACGAGGATATCGAGCCGGCCGAATTTCTGTTCGATGGTGCTGGCGAGGCCGCTAAGGGCGCTGGAATCCGTGATGTCGGCGGCGTAGCGCGCGTGACGTTCCGCGTTTGCAAAGGAAAAATGCGCCGCATCCGCGCTCAAGACGCTCTGTTCGCTCGGCGTATGGGTGATGAGAACCGTTGCGCCTGCCTCCGCAAACAGGCGCCCTGTCGCGGCGCCGATCGCACCGTTTCCGCCGATAAGGAGAACTGTCTTTCCAACCAAGGACCGCGGATACGCCATAAGGCTTGAGCCTGGAGAGGAGAGGGGCTCTCCAATGAAATCCGACACTGTTGACAACCAGCGCGCGACCGTTCGGCAGGGAACGATTGTCAGCGACTTCGCGCAGCTACCGGCCCTGTGCTGTCGCGCTCCATGAGTTCCACCGGCAACACGGTCTCCAAGGGGATATCGTCGTCTGCGCCGGAATTCATCAGGCGCAGCAAGATCGACGCGGCGGTGATGCCGGCATCGTATTGCTGGATCCTGACAGTTGTCAGCCGTGGACGCGCCAGATGGAGGAATGGCATGTCGTTGAAACCACTGACGGAAATGTCCGACGGGCAATCGAGGCCATTCTCTCGCAGAACGTCGATGCAGCCGAGCGCCAGGCGGTCGTTTGCGCAGAGCACGGCCGTGAAATCGTGCCCGGAAGCAAGCAGGTCGCGCGTGCAGCGGGCGCCTTCGTCTTCGTCGAAGCGTATGGCGGTAACGATGAGTTCCGGATCGAAGTCAATCGACATTCTCTCGGCGGCGCTGCGAAACGCCGCGAGGCGCAGCTGGCCGGTCGAGAGATCCTGCGGTCCGGCAAGATGCGCGATCCGCCGGTGGCCGAGCTTCGTCAGGTGGCGCAGCATCTCGCAGATGCCCATGTCCTCGTCATTGATGACGTAGGGGATGTTCGAACGTTCCACGCGTCTGTTCAGCGTCACCACCGAGAGACCATCCTGGGCGGCTTTGGCAATTGAGGGATCGCTTCTGAGCACCGCCGCGTGAATGAGGCCGTCGACGCCTCGGTCCCTGAGCACTTCGAGAAGACGAATTTCGCGCTCGCGTTCGCTATCGGTGTTGACGATGATCGACGCGTATCCGAGCGGTTCCAGAACGCTTTCGATTCCGCGCAGGATCGGCGGGAAGATGGGGTTGGTGATGTCGGGGATGACCACGCCGACCGTCATCGTCCTGTTGGTGCGGAGCCCGAAGGCAATGCGATTGGGGCGATAGTCCAACCGTTCCGCCGCCGCCTGGATCTTTGCCACGACTTCCGGCGTGATGCTCTTTCGCTCAGCGGGATCAAGCGCGCGCGACACGGTCGACACGTGAACGCCGGTCGCGCGCGCAATGTCCTTCAGGGTGGTTCGTTTCTTTTGCATGTATCACCTCGCTCCTCCATTTAAAATCTTGCCAGGAGTTTTGCAATCGTTCGCATGGGCGCTTGACAAAGCGCAAGCGGTACGCATAATCGCGGACGTGCAATCGTTTGCACATCCAGTTTTCGGCAAGGAGTTGAGGAGCTGCCCTGCCGTCGATCGAACACAAGGCGTGAGTGGCGTCCGGCGGAGCTGGGCGATTTGTCTTTTACTCGAATGCAAACGATTGCACGAAAACCTCTGGGAGGAGAAGAAATGGGAATCAATCGGCTGATCGCGGCAGCAACCATCAGTGTGCTTTCAGCAAGCACCGTTGCCAGCGCTGCGGAAACAATACGGATCGGAGCGTCGCTGCCGATTACCGGTGGCCTCTCGGTCAGCGGCGAGAAGCACAAGCGGGGCTACGAGCTCTGCAACAAGCTCATCAACGAAGCGGGCGGTATTCTCGGCAAGCAGGTGGAATTGATTGTCAGCGACAATCGCTCTGATCCGGCAACGGCCATCAACCAGTACGAACGCTTCATCAATGTCGACAAGGTCGATGCCGTCTACGGCACCTTCTCGAGCCGCCTGACCTTTCCGGTCGGCAACGTTCTGTCCAAGTACAACATGGTTCACCCGGTTCCCTCGGGCGGGGCGCTCCGGATCTATGCCCAGGGCTACAAGAACCTCTTCTACTTCCAGGTCAATGCCGCCGAATATACCGGCAAGGACATGATCGGCCTCCTGAAGGAGATCAAGGACCCGGCGGATGCGCCGAAGACTGTCGCGGTCGTCCACGCGGACGACTTCTTCGCAAACGCGATCGCCACCGGCCTCCTCGGCCAGAAGGTGATCGATCCGGCCAATGACAAGGAAATCGCCGACCTCGCTCCCGGTTACTTCAAGGAAGCCGGTATCGAAGTGGTAATGGAGGAAAAGTGGCCCGAAGAAGGGTTCAATGACTGGCTGAACCTTGCAAATTCGATCAAGCGCTCCGGCGCGGAAATGATCGTCGGCCTGACGGCTTCTGCGGAAGAAGCGGTTCAGCTCATGCGCGCTCTGAAGACCGTCGGTGCATCAGCGAAGCTCGTCTATCTCAGCCAGGGCGCGCAGACGGAATTCATCGAGGGTGTCGGCAAGGATGCGGCCGATGGTGTCGTCATCCACACCACCTGGCACAAGGATGTTCCCTTCAAGAGTACGCTCGCCGGAAAGCCGTTCGACAATGCGGATTTCGTGAAGGCATTCGAAGCCGAATACGGCGTCGAGCCGGATGAGGACAGCGCCATTCCCTTCGCCGTCTGCCAGGGCATCGAGCAGGCGATCGTCGGGGCCGGCACCACGGATAACGCCAAGATGGGCGAATGGCTGCACGCCCGCACAAAGGAGCAGCCGGTTCAGACGGTTCTCGGTAATTTCAGTTGGGACGATCTCGGCCTACCCGTCGACAAGGCGCACATCATGACGCAGTGGCAGGACGGCAAGCTGACCTTCGTTTACCCGACCGGTCAGTTCGAGGGCGTCGTGCCCTTCCGCTATCCCAAGTCCGGTTTCTGACCGTTTGCGAGATAGGGGAGGGCGTTCCGCCTGCGGCGCGCCCTCCCGATCGGCAGGCATCTACTACTGAGATATCTACTGAAAGGAGATCGCGCGGATGCTCGAGGTTAAGAACCTGTGCAAGCACTACGGCGGAATTCGCGCCGTGGATGGCGCAAGCTTCACGGTCGAGAAAGGCTCGATCACGGCACTCATCGGCCCGAACGGCGCCGGCAAGACCACGGCCTTCAATTGCATCAGTCGCACCGTCGTTCCGACTTCCGGCGAGGTCTGGCTGGACGGAGAGCGGATCGACAATCTGCGCCCGCACAAGATCACCGCAAAGGGTCTTAGCCGCACGTTCCAGATCTCACGCAATCTCGCCGACATGACGGTGCTGGAAAACGTGATCGTCCAGGCGCGCTGCCGCGGGTTCACGGAGCTGTTTCGGCCCGCAATCTCGGCGGATGAGCGGGACAAGGCGATGTCGATCCTCGATTTCCTCGGGATCACCCGCATTGCCTACGAGGACGGGCACAACCTGTCCTACGGCCAGAAGAAACTGATGGATCTGGCCGCGCTGCTGATGGCCGATCCCAAGATCATTCTGCTGGACGAGCCGGCCGGCGGCGTCAATCCGACGCTGCTCGAGGAGATCGTTGGCCACATCAAGGCGCTCAATGCCAAGGGGCTGACGGTCCTCATCGTCGAACACAACATGGACCTGATCATGCGGCTTTCGCACCGCGTCGTCGTCATGGCGCATGGGCGGGTGATCTGCGACGGCACGCCCGATGTGGTGCGTCGCGATCCGCATGTGCTCGAAGCCTATCTGGGCGGCGTACTGGAAGAGGAAGCGGCCTGATGAGCGAACTTTTGCAAGTCACCAACATCACTGCCGGCTACGGCGACGGCCCTGCCATACTTGATGGCGCCCGTCTGACGGTCGAGCCTGGCAAGGTCCACTGCATCATCGGCCCAAACGGCGCCGGCAAGTCCACGCTGTTGAAGGCGATCTGCGGCATGCTGACGATCCGCAAGGGCGATGTCGTCTTCAAGGGCGAGCGTCTGAACGGGCTACGCCCGGACCAGATCCTTCGCAAAGGCATCTGTTTCGTGCCGCAGGAACGCGCGCTGTTTCCGAAGATGACGGTGCGCGAAAACCTGCGCATGGGCGGATACGTGCTCGACGACACGAAACTGCGCGACCGCCGCATCGACGAAATCCTCGAGCGCTTCCCGGTCTTGCGCGAACGGGCCGATCAGCATGCCGGAACCATGTCGGGTGGCCAGCAGCAGACGCTTGCCATGGCGCGGACGCTGATCGTCAAGCCGGACATCGTCATGCTGGATGAACCCTCCCTCGGACTCGCGCCGAAGGTGGTCCAGGAGATGTTCGACATCATGAAGATGATGTCGAAGGAGGGCGTCACGGTGCTGCTCGTCGAGCAGAACGCGATGATGGGCCTCAAGAATTCCGACTGGGGCGTTGTCCTCGACCTCGGCCGCACCCTCTTCGAAGGGCCGGCCGAAGCGGTACTGGCGGACCCGCGCATCCAGGAACTTTACCTCGGCGGCCGCAAGGTCGCGTAGCGGAGGACATGATGACAGACATTCTTCAGATACTGATACTCGGCCTCGCCCTTGGCGGCGTGATCGCGCTGATGGGATCCGGTCTTTCGCTGGTCTTTGGCGTCATGCGCATCGTCAACCTGGCACACCCCTCACTGATCATCTGCGGCGCCTATGTTAGTTACTGGGCATTCAAGCTTTGGGGTCTCGACCCGATCGCGACGTTGCCGATCGCGGCACTGATCATGGCTGCAATCGGCGTGCTTCTCTACCGCCTCATGTTCGAAAGCCAGGCAAAAAGCGCGCGCTACTCGGAAATGACAGTGCTTTTGACCTTCGCACTGGCCATGATCGTCGAAGGTTTCCTCGGTGCCGCCTTCACCAACACCCAGCGCGTGACTTCGCCCGATTACGCGACGGATGCCTTCTTCATCGGCAGCCTGTTCATTCCGAAGGGGCAGTTCTATGCCGGGGTAGTGTCGCTGGCGATCATCGGTGCGCTGACGCTGTTCCTCAACTACTCGCGGCTTGGCTACGCCATCCGCGCAACGACCCAGAACCGTGAGGCTGCCGAGCTTCTCGGCGTCAATGTCAACCTGATCAGCATGGTGGCCTTCGCGATCGGGATCGGGCTTGCCGGCGCTGCAGGCTCTTTGGTGAGCTTCGTCTTCAGCTTCTTCCCCGCCAAGCAGTGGGAATGGATCGCGATGCTGATGTCGGTCGTCGTCCTCGGCGGCATGGGCAGCGTGCTCGGCACCGTCGTCGCCTCGCTCCTTCTTTCGGTCGTCGCCGCCTTCGTCGGCACCTGGGTGGGCGCCACCTGGTCGACAATGACCTTCTTTCTCGCACTCTTCGTCATCCTGCTGATCCGTCCCCAGGGGCTGTTCGGCGAAAAACCGGAGTTGGCATAATGGCCGCAAACCTGCAACAAGCCGACGCGAGCTCGGTGCTCGAGGCCCGTCGCATTCACAATCAGAAGCTTGCGCGCCAGCATGACCAGACCCGCGCCACATGGTTTCCCGTGGCCGTGCTCGGTGTCCTGCTCGCCCTGCCGCTCCTGCAGCTGACCGGCAACTACAACTACCTGCTGCATCTCGTGCTGTTCACCGCCTCCTATGCGGTCATGGCCAGCGGCTGGAACATCATCGGCGGCTTCGCCGGCTACATCTCGCTCGGACACGCGGTCTTCTTCGCGATCGGCGGCTATTTCTCAGGCGTGCTCCTGGCGCGATACGGGATCTCATCGCTGCTGACGGCACCGCTCGCCGGGCTGGTGGCTGCCGTCTGCGGTTATCTCATCGGCCTCATCACGCTGAAGGTTCGCGGCCCGAGCTTCATCATCTCCTCCATCGCGCTCCTGATGATCGCCCGTATCCTGTTCGATCACTGGGAGTTCATCGGCGGCGCCAATGGCTTGTCGCTGCCGGTTACCGACCTGCCGGTCGAGACTGCCAAACTGCCCTATTACTATGCCTTTGTGCTGATGGCTGCCTTCACCGTATGGGCGACCTATCGCATCAAGCATTCCAAGTTCGGGCTCGGCCTGCGCGCGCTCTCCAAGGACGAGGTCAAGGCGGAGAGCGCCGGCATCAACACCCGATTCTACAAGGTCCTTGCCTTCGCGTTGTCGGCATTCTTCGTCGGCATGGCGGGTGCTGTCTGGGGCGAATACCTCACCTATCTCCGGCCGAACATCTTCCTGATCATCCTCGTTTCGGCAAACCTGGTGCTGATGTGCATCCTCGGCGGCAAGGGCACGATTGCCGGGCCTGTCGTGGGTGCGATTCTGATCGTCGCCTTCAACGAAATCTTCGTGGCGACGCTCGGCGCGTCCGAGATCAACATCATGGCGACCGGTTTCGTCATGGTCCTGGGACTGATGTTCTTCCCCAACGGCGTGATCGGGACGCTGGCCCGCAAGGGCAAGCTGCCCCGCGTCCTCAACTGGGATTGATGGAGGCGACCATGCAGGACTTCATTCTCTACAACGCTCCTCAATCGACGTGCAGCCAACGGGTGCGATACGTTCTGCACGCGAAGGGCCTCGCATTCGAGGAGCACAAGCTCGATCTGTTCACCGGCGATCAGCTGAAACCCGAATACCTCGCGATCAATCCGAACGGGGTGGTGCCTTCGCTCGTTCACCAGGGCCGTGCGGTCACCGACTCCGCCGTCATCATGGATTATCTCGAGGACATTCTCCCAGGTGCGTTTCGACCATGGGACGCCTTCGAAGCGGCGAAGATGCGGGCGATGATGCGCTTCATCGACGAAGTACCGACGCCGGCGATCCGGGTGCCTTCCTACAACCTCGCCTTCCTGCCGCACTACCAGGCGATGACGGCAGAGGAGTTCCAGGCGGTCTGTGACGCAAAGCCGCTTCGTCGCGAGTTCCTGATGAAGATGGGGCGCACCGGCTTCCCGGAGCAGGAAATGAACGAAGCGCTCGGCCGCCTGCAACGCGGTGTTCAGCGCATGGCGAGCTGGCTTTCCGACAATGGCGGACCGTGGATCATGGGCGATAAGATGACGCTGGCGGATATCGCGATCATGCCGGTGATCGTCCGGATGGACGATATCGGTCTCTCCTCGATGTGGGCGGATGCGCCGGCGATCCAGCGTTGGCTCGAAGCCATCCGCGCAACCGACGCGTTCACCGAGACCTACTACTACGGGTCGCTGCTGACCGAAAAATACCCGCACCTGAGGTCGGCGAAGCCCGAACTTCGGGTCTCCTAGTCAGGCCAGTGATGCGGAAAGGAGAACAGGATGAACAGCCATATCAGCCCCGAAGTAAAAACTGATCTCGAAGGAAACCGACGTCGCGCCGACGGTGCTTGCCGCCATGTCGCACGGAGACGATCCGCGGCTCAAACAGCTCATGGATGCGATGGTCAGCCATCTGCATGCATTTCTGCTGGAGACGCGTCCGACAGAGGCAGAGTTCGAATACGCCCTGCGCTGGATCACGGCGCTCGGACAGGCGACCAACGAGGCCCACAACGAACGGTGCTTGCCGCCGACGTGCTCGGCGCATCGACGCTCATCGATCTGATCAACATCGACGGGACGCAGGGCGAGACGCTGTCGGCGCTTCTCGGGCCTTTCTATCGCGGTGGCGCGCCGAAATGTGTGAACGGCGACTGCATCGCGCGCTCCGATACGCCTGAGCCTAAGCTCTATTTCACGGGTCGTGTGACGGATCCCGCCGGTCGGCCCGTCGAGGGGGCAACCCTCGATGTCTGGCAGGCGTCCCCAGTCGGGCTCTACGAGAACCAGGACGAGACGCAGGACGACTTCAACCTTCGCGGCCGGCTCACGACGGATAGCGATGGAAACTTTCATTTCGTGTCCGTGAAACCGGCAGGCTATCCGGTTCCAACCGGTGGCCCGGTCGGCGACCTCCTGCGGGCACAGAAGCGGGCGCCGATGCGTCCGGCCCACATCCACTTCATCGTCTCGGCACCCAGCTACAAGACTCTCGTCACCCAGATCTTTTCCGACAGTCACGAAGCCCTGCTAACCGACGTTGTTTTCGGCGCGAAACAGCAGATTGTCGGGAAATTCTTCCGGCACGACAGTCCGGACTCCGGATTTCCGGGCGCCCAGGCGCCATTCTACAGCTGCAACTATCACTTCAAACTGGTGGAGGGCCAATCGATCCTGCCGGTGCCTCCGATCTCCGGAAAGAAGGTGGTGGCGCATCATGGCTGACGGATCAAATGGATCATTCCTTGGGAAGGAGAGTCTGTGATGCAGCAGAACGTCATCATTACCTGTGCGGTCACGGGTAACCTCACGACCCGGGAGAACACCCCCGCACTTCCCGTCACGCCCGAGGAGATCGCCAATTCCTGCCTGGAAGCGGCCGATGCCGGTGCGGCGATCGCGCATATTCACGTGCGGGACCCGGTTACGGCGAAGCCCTCCATGGAGCTTGGATACTACCGCGAGGTCGTCGAGCGCATACGGGCCAAAAACACGGCGCTGATCCTCAACGTGACGACCGGGCCGGGCGGACGCTATCACCCGAGCGACGAGAACCCGGCGGTCGCCGGACCACGAACCACGCTGATGCGGCCGGAAAAGCGGGTCGAGCACATCGTCGCGCTGAAACCGGACATCGCCACGCTCGATCTCAACACCATGACCTTCGGGTCGGAAGTCGTGATCAACACGCCGGCCAACGTAAAGATCATGGCCGACATCATCAACGAGGCGGGTTCCAAGCCGGAGCTCGAGGTCTTCGATACCGGGCATATCCAGCTCGCACAGGACCTTTTGAAAGCGGGCGTGCTGAAGTCGCCGGCGATGTTCACGATCGTGACCGGCGTCAAGTACGGCTTCCCGTCGACCACCGACGTCATGGCGACCGCCGCCCGAATGCTGCCCGGCGACGCCGTCTGGACCGGGTTCGGTGTCGGTCGAATGTCGTTCCCGATGGCCGTCCAGGCCTATCTGCTCGGCGGTCACGTTCGCGTTGGCCTGGAGGACAACTCCTACATCGCCAAGGGCGTGCTCGCCAAAGGCAATGGCGAACTGGTCGAACGGGCAAGAGACCTGATCGAGAAGCTCGGCGGAAGGATCGCCGAGCCTTCCCAGGCCCGTGAGATCCTCGGACTGCGCGCATAAGCATCGACATCTCCAAGGAGGCATAGAATGAACATTCAGGTGGACGCCAAGATCGCCCGGGCATTGAGGGTGACGGAAAAATCCCCCGATCTCGACAATCTCAAGATCGACGTCGTCGACGTTGCAGTGCCGCGACCGGGACCGGGCCAGGTGCTGGTGGAGATCATGGCGGCAGGGGTAAACCCCAGCGACGTGAAAGCATCCCTCGGACATATGCCGCACGCCGTCTGGCCACGCACGCCCGGTCGCGATTTCGGCGGCATAGTGCGCGAAGGACCGTCATCGATGATTGGCATGGAGATCTGGGGTGGCGGCGGCGAGCTCGGCATCACCCAGGACGGCAGCCACGCCAAATGGATGGTGCTCGATCAGAAGGCCGTGCGTGCCAAGCCCGCGAATTTCACGATGCAGGAAGCAGGCTCGATCGGCGTGCCCTTCATCACGGCCCATGAGGGCCTGCGCGAAGCCGGCGGCGTGCAGCCGACGGATGTCGTGCTCGTCTGCGGCGGCAATGGCAAGGTCGGGCAGGCGGTCATCCAGCTGGCGACCATGGCGGGGGCCAAGGTCTTTGCGGTCGAATACAACGAGCAGCCGCTGCTGGCGCATAGCAACGCGCCCGTCGAGATGCTGAACAGCGCCAAGGATGATGTCGCCGCGATCGTGCGCGAGAAGACCGGCGGCCACGGCGCCGACATCGTCTTCAACACGGTCGGCAGCCCCTATTTCGAAATCGCCAACAACGCGATGGCGAAGCAGGCTCGACAGGTGTTCATCTCCACCTTCGATCGCGCAGTGCCTTTCGATATCTTCAACTTCTTCCGAGGCCGCCACAAATATATCGGCATCGACACGCTGGCACTGTCTTCCGTCGAGGGCGCGCGCATCTTCGACAGGCTCAAACCGAAGTTCGAAGAGGGCAAGCTCAAGCCGTTCCCCATCAATCCGGCGACCGTCTACGGCCTCTCCGATGCCGCCAAGGCCTATGCTTCGGTGTTGCGCGGCACGCCCGAGCGCGTGCTGCTGGTACCTTAAGGAGCGGGCGATGCAGGTGACACGCTATGGCGGCGCCAAGCCATACGAGGCGGCAGAGCATTACGGCATGCATTGTCTGCGGCTTCAGGGAAAGGAGGCGACGACGACCGATACGATCTGGATCGGCCTGTCGCACCTCCTGCCTGGCGGCCATACGTCGCTGAAAGACGCCACGGTCGAAAAGATCTACATCGTCGTTGCGGGCGAGGTGACGGTCGAAACCGGCACCGAGAGCGCCACGCTCGGCTTTCTCGACAGTTGCCGGCTGGCACCCGGCGAGGCGCGCGCGCTCGTCAACCGCACCAATGCGCCGGCGTCCATCCTGCTCGCCATGCCGACCTGAGAGCGTCGCCGAAGACTGGTGGAGAGCATTGATGGGGTCATCGGGTCGGTACAGGCTGGGGGTGCGTGAGCCACGCATCCCCAGCGACGGTCGAGCGCCGGGAGCAATGGTGATCGGTGACGTCGGCTCGATGAACGTGTCAGCATACGGGAGGACGTGCATGGTGCAGAGTGAAAACCGGTTGGCCAGCGTCGTCGAGCACTGGCTCCCGCGCATGGAGGTTGCCGGGATACCGTCGGTGACGGCGCGCGCGGTGATCGAGCGCGCCGGAGTATGGCAAAAATGGCTTTCGACTTGGAGCGAAGAGGGCGAGCGTCAGGCCGAACTCGGCGATATGGCTCTTGCTGTCGGTCGCCACTTAACAGCGGGCGAGGCCTATGCCCGCGCGAGCCTTTTCTATCATTTCGGACAGTTCATGGCGTTCGAAGACCTTGAAGCCAAGGCGAGGGCAGCCGCTCGGAAGGTGCAACTCTACCACCTCGCCGCTCCCTTGCTCGATCCGCCGGCTGAGATGATCGCTGTACCGTTCGAAGGCGGGGTCCTGCAGGCGTCCCTGCGGATCCCGAAGGGAGAAAGCCGCTATCCGCTGGCGCTGATCATCCCCGGCTCGGATTCGACCAAGGAGGAGTTTCCGGCATTCGAGCGGCATTTCCATGCCCGCGGTGTTGCCACCATGTCTCTCGACGGTCCCGGGCAGGGCGAGGGGCGTTCGATGGGAGCGTTGCGCCCGGATATCGGTCCGGCCGTTCAGGCGGCAATCACGTCGGTAGAAGCGCATCCGAGACTTTCGGGAAAGGTCGCCCTCGTCGGCATGGCCTTCGGCGGTTTTCTCGCCCTGCGTGCGGCTGCGTCGGTCCCGACCGTGGCTGGCATCGTCTCCATCAACGGCTTCTTCGATCTCGGCGGGTTCTGGGGCGAACTCCCGCAAGTCTATCGAGACAACATGCGCTTCTCACTTGGCGGCGAGAACGTCCGCGAGCGCGCGGATTGCTTTACGCTTAGGGGCTGCGCTCCGCCAACTGTGCCGGCTCTCATTCTTCACGGCGGCCGTGACAGGATCTTCCCATCCTCCGAAGCGGCGAAGTGTGCCGACATCTGCTCTCGTGGAGCCGGGCTACACATATTCGAGGAGGGCAACCACGTCTGCAACAACATCCCTTGGCTCTATCGCCCGCTCGTCGCCGATTGGGTGGCGGAGCGTTTGAGCGGGCAATAGCCGCAAGGTCTGTTATTATGGCCGTCTCGGCTGGCCCGGCCGGGGCGCCCGACCAAAGCACGCCGCTTGGGCGGTCGCTTTACGCGGACGGCCATTCCTCACAAAGCGCAATCAGTGCCGTCGGCGAAAGCTTGTCGAGCGCGAGGTCGGGCAAAAGGTCGTTGTCGCCCACGAGATTGCGGCCCATCGCCGCCGAGAACAGGCTGGCCTCGAGCAACGATGCGGGTTGGCCGACGATGCGGCAGAGAAGGCTGGTCAGCTTGCTGACGGCCGGTCAGAAGCGTCATGCCCCAGACGTTGATGGGTAAGCTTACGCCCTCCGTGCCAGCCGCCGCGGCAGATAGAGCGTACCGAAGGAGCTGTGCGAACTGATAATGACCGGCCTTGGCGAGGAAAGGCGCCATGTCGCAAGCGATCGCACCCGCGCCGAGAACACCGAGACGCATAAACCCCTCCCTGCAATCGCTTCCGTCGCTCTCGCAGATCGGCCCTCACGGTCATTGAAACGGACCAAGAGCCGATGTGTCCCGTTAGGAGCCGGCTGATCGGATTTTCTACGAACGGCTCCAACAAAGAAACTTGTCTTTTGTCACTAGCGCATAGAATGCGTTTTATGCAGTATGAGTCAGTCATAATGCATGGAGCGCATGATAATCCATGGAAGTTCGCGATCTCGAGGCCTTTCTCGCAGTCATGTCGACAGGCAGCATCACCGGCGCCGCCCGCATGCTTGACCGATCGCAGTCGCAGGTGACGCGGCTTATTCAGGATCTGGAAACGTCGCTTGGATTTGCGCTGTTCGAGCGAAATGGACCTAAGATCTCCCCGACCGACAAGGGGATTGCCTTCCACGAAGATGCCGAACGCTTTCTCAGCGGCATCGGCCACCTGCGCAATCGAGCCAAGGCGATTGCCGGCAAGGAACCCGAGCCGATCGAGATCGCCGCAACGCCGGCTTTTGCGAGTGGCATCATCCCGATCGCGCTTGCGGAACTACCCGAGCATTTTCTGCCGCACACAATCCAGCTTCGCAGCATGCCGGCGGAAGCGGCCGTGCAGTCGGTGCTCGCGCGCACTGCGGATTTCTGCGTGACCTCTCTGCCGGCCGATCAGCCGGGGCTTGAAGTGCAGGGGTTTTTCGAGGGGCGCTGCGTGGCCGCGGTAGCGCCGCATGATCCTCTGGCTGCGAAGGACGTGATTTCGATCGCGGACCTCGCCGGACGCACCCTCATAACCATGGCCAATCCGTTTCGTTTGCGCCGCCGTGTCGATGAAGCACTGGAGGCGGCCAGCGTGCGGCCCAATCGCGTCATCGCGACCAATGCGGCCAACAATGCCGTGCAGATCGCATCGCTCGGGCTCGGCGTCGCGATCATCGAGCCAGCGACGGCCTATGGCCTGCAATCGGCGCCCGTCGCAGTTCGCCCGCTTGATGTCGAGATTCCCTTCCTTTGGGCGATCCTGTCGGCGGCCTCGCGCCCGCTCTCGGCCGGCGTCCAGGAACTGGTTCAACGCATCGCGCGGATCGCATCGGAGCGCATGCCGGATTTCACCGTCCACGATCCGCGACAGATGGCGCGCATCGCCGAAAAGACCTTCGCCGGCCGAAATGCCGGCGATGGCACGCTGTCGGACAACCGGCAGCGAAATAAAGGGGAGCAAAAGCTCGACACGCCCGAGAACGAAAACTGAGCTCGTAAAATGAGGAGAACGACATGAAAAATTTGGACGTAACCCGCCGCTCGACTTTGAAACTGCTGGCGACGGGCGCAGGCGTATTGGCCGCGCCATCGATCATCCGTCCCGCCTTTGCTGAGAGTAAGGTCGTCAACATCACGACCTATGACAAATTCGTACCGCAGTCCTTCATCGACCAGTTCCAGAAGGATACGGGCATCGAGGTCCGCATCCGGCTGACCGACGACCAGGGAAAGCAGTACAACCTGCTGACCGCCGAAGGTGCCACGCCTTCCACGGACATCGTGACCGTTACCGGCCACCGCCTGTCTCAGTTCATGAAGTCCAACTTGCTGGCGTCCCTCGACACCGCGCGGCTCAAGAACTGGGACAAGCTTGCCGCCGCCTACAAGGGTGCGCCGCAGCTCACCGTGGACGGCAAGACCTTCGGCGTGCCGCTGCTTGCGGGCTTTGAGGGTCTCGTACGCAACACGGAATACGCCAAGGCCTCCGATAGCTGGGGCATCATGTTCGATGACGAGAACAAGAACCTGACGTCGTACATCGTCAGCGACTTCCTCTCCATCGTCATGCGCTACCAGGGCAATGACGGCGACTATGTGACCTATGGCGACAAGCCCGATGTAGCGCAGACCGCAACGAACCAGGCGCGTGACTTCCTGATCCAGCACAAGGACAAGGTGCGCAAATACTACGATGCGGGCTCCGAGCTGCAGCAGATGTTCGTCAACGAGGACATCTATCTGGCGCAGGCCTGGTCCGGGCCGGCCGCCAAGCTCGTCATGGACGGCCATCCGATCGAGATCTCGGTGCCCAAGGAAGGGACCTTCGGCTTCCTCTATTCGTTCAACGTCGTCAACAACGCGCCGAACGCGGACGCCGCCTACACCTTCCTTGATGCGATCCTGTCCTCGCCGGAAATCGGCGCGGCGATGACCCGTCAGTCCGGCTTCTCTTCGGCCTTCGACGGGGTCGACAAGGTGCTGAACGACAAGGAGCGCGCGGCCCTGTCGCTGCCGCCCGAGCAGGTCGAACGCATCCAGTTCTTCAGCTCGATCAACCGCGACATGAAGAACGACTTGATCGACAAGGCCGCTGCGGAGATCAAGGCAGCCTGACTGCGGCCTTCTGGGTGACCGGTCTTCCGGCCGGTCACCCATAAAAAATGGACTCTTCCAGAGCCGGGAACAAAAGAATGCTGGATACGACAACGCAACCGCGATCCGTCGGTTTGCCGACGGCACCGCGCTACGCCGGATGGATCGGCAGGGCGGCGAGTTCGGGACTCTATCGCAACACGATCGGGCTTCTCGTCGACAGCCGACGTGTGCGTCTCGCCGTGCTTGCGGGCGTGCCGCTTCTGTGGATCGCCATGCTGCACATCGGGCCGATCTTGCAGATGGCCAATATCAGCCTTCTCGCCAACTATCCGCCGCAACCCGACAAGAGCAGCGAGTACACGCTGGCAAATTACGGGCTTTTCTTTTCCGACCGGCTCTATTTCGTGCCCTTCGTCCGCAGCCTGGTCTTTGCCGCGGTGGTCACGATCTCGACGCTGGTGATCGTCTATCCCGTCGCCTACTACGTCGCGAAGGTGGTGCAGCCGAAGAACCGGATGCGGGCATTGTTGCTGTTGCTCATTCCCTTCTGGGCCGGCGAGCTGATCCGTACCTTTTCGGTCATCATGTTGCTTGCCAATCGTGGAGCGCTGAACGTGCTCCTCAGGGAATTCGGCTTCATCGACCGGCCGATCCCGATGCTCTACACCTTCTTTTCGCTGAGCTTCGGCGTCATCTATCTGCTTGCGCTCTACATGCTCCTGCCGCTCTATTCGGCGATCGAGAAGATCCCGACACCGCTGATCCAGGCGGCGGCCGATCTTGGTGCCGGACCCTTCCAACGGTTCCGCCGGGTCATCTTGCCGCTCTCGAAGGACGGCATCGTCTCCGGCTGCAGCCTCGTCTATCTGACCGCCGTCGGCGTCTTCGCCGCGCCGCTGCTGCTGGGCGGCCCGAATTCAGTCATTTTCCCCGAGGTCATCGCGACGCTGTTCCACGGGTCGAACGACAAATGGCCGGAAGGCGCTGCGTTCTCGATGATAATGCTCGTGGTGTCGCTGACGACCGTCGGACTTTTCATGCGGATCGTCGGCGGCCGCTCGGTCCGGCTGATGTAAGGGCGGGCCGATGCGAACCTATTTCAACGATCTCCCCAAAACAGCGCTCGGCGCGTCCTATTGGATCTTCGCCGTCTATCTGGTCTTGCCGCTGACGCTGATGACGGCGATGAGCTTCAAGGACGCGAACTTCATCGCTTTCCCGATCGGCAACTGGACCCTTTCCTGGTACGCCAAGGTGGTCCAGGATAAGCAGTTCCTCGAAGCCTCGCTCTATTCGATCGGCATCGCGCTCGCCACCACCGTTTCGGCAACGATCATCGGCGTTTGGATCGCGCTTCTCGTTTCGGCGGAAAACATTTGGGGCAAGGCGGTCATTTTCGCGCTCGCCTGTCTGCCCGCCGTGGTGCCGGGGCTGATCAACGCCATTTCCATGCGCATCTTCATCCGCACCGTCGACATTCCGACCGGCACCTTCGCGATCATCCTGGCACACACGGTCCATGCCGTGCCCTTCGTCGTCATCATGGTGCTGACGCGGCTGCGCTCGATGCCGGCCAATCTCGTGGATGCGGCGCGCGATCTCGGTGCCGATCCCTTCATCGCCTTCCTCCGCGTCACCATCCCCTATCTGATGCCGGCGCTCTTCGGCGGCATGATCTTCTGCGTGCTGACCAGCATCGACGACTTCGTCCGCACCTTCTTCCTCGGCGGCTACCAGCCGACATTGCCCATGCTGATCTTCGCCAAGGTGCAAGGGGGCATGTCGCCGGAAATCAACGCCATGGCAACGATCGTTCTCGTCGTCACCACCGCCATCGGCATCTATGCCGAGCATTTCACCCGCCGTTCCAGGAGCTGACGCGAATGCAGCCTGTCGTCCATTTCAAGAACGTCAACAAATCCTATGGGGCCCTTACCGCCGTCGACGATCTCGACCTGGCGATAGAGCCGGGCCAGTTCGTCACGCTGCTCGGCCCGTCCGGCTGCGGCAAGTCGACGACCCTGCGTATGCTCGGCGGTTTCGATAGCCCGACCTCAGGGGAGATCTATCTCGAAGGCAAGCCGATCTCGCACCTGCCGCCCAACAAGCGCAACGTCAATATCGTCTTCCAGGACTACGCGCTTTTCCCGCACCTGACGGTCGGCCGCAACATCGCCTTCGGCCTGGAATTGAAGGGGATGCAGCACGCGGCGATCCACAAACGGGTCACCGGGCTTCTCTCCCTTGTCTCGCTCCAGGACCATGCCGAGCGCATGCCCGCCCAGCTCTCCGGGGGACAGCGCCAGCGCGTGGCCCTGATGCGGGCGCTGGCGCCCGATCCGAACGTGCTGCTGCTCGATGAGCCGCTTTCGGCCCTCGACGCGAAGCTGCGCCAGCAGATGCAGATCGAGCTGAAATCGATCCAGCAGAAGACCGGCAAGACCTTCATCTTCGTCACCCACGACCAGGAGGAGGCGCTGACCATGTCCGATGTCATCGTCGTGATGAACAAGGGCAGGATCGAGCAGATGGGCGGCCCCGATGAGCTCTATGCCCGGCCCCGCAGCCGCTTCGTCGCGGATTTCATCGGCCAGAGCAATTTCCTCGAGGGTGCCGTCGTCTCTGTTTCGGACGGAATCGCTGCTGTCGAATGGCGCGGCAATGTCGTGCACGCGGACGTGAACGGGACGTCGCCCGTGCCCGGTGAACGCGCCACGTTGGCGCTTCGGCCGGAGGCGCTTTACTGCCTGTCGAGCAAGCCCGAGGGACGGCCGGCGCTCAAGGGACGCGTCGATCAGCGTGTCTTCAAGGGCGCGCACACCACGCTGACCGTCGCTCTCGAAAACGGCAGCAGCCTTCTTGTCCAGATCGATCCCGTCGCGCTTTCGCATATCGAGGGTGACGACGTGTGGGTGGGCTGGCGCGACCGGGACGCCGTCCTGCTGGCGAATTGAACTGGAGACCGGGATGATCAACAATCTACAACAACAGCAACGGCTTGCGGAGCTGAACGCGCGGGTAAGGCAGGATCTCAGCTATCTCAACTACCCGCCAGCCAATTGGTCGAAGCTCGTCACCACCTCGGCCGGCGACCCGGTGAGCGATGTGGTCGTCATTGGTGGCGGCATGTGCGGGCTTGTCGCCTGGCATGCCCTGACGCGCGCCGGCATCGCCAATCTGCGCATCGTCGACCGTGCGCCCAGGGGTTTCGAGGGGCCATGGGTAACCTACGCACGCATGGAAACGCTGCGCTCGCCGAAGATCCTTCTTGGCCCGGCGCTCGGGGTTGCCTCGCTCAGCTTCCGTGCCTGGTTCACGGCACTCCATGGCGAAGCGGAATGGGAGGAATTGTTCCGGATTCCGCGCCCGATGTGGATGGACTATCTGCGCTGGTATCGCGATGTGATGGACATTCCGGTCGAGAACGACACGCACGTCACCCGCGTCGTGCCGCGCGCCGACGGGCTGCTGGAACTTGAAATCGCCGGTGGGGCAAAGCCTGCGATCGTCACCCGCAAATTGGTGATGGCCACCGGCCGCGACGGTCTGGGTGAGCCGACTATTCCCGACTTCGTCAGGGGCATGGAGCGGCATACCTCCTGGGCGCATTCGGCCGACGACATCGACTTCGATCGACTGAAGGGCAAACGCGTCGTCGTCATCGGCGTCGGCGCTTCGGCGGTCGACAATGCGGCAGAAGCGTTGGAGCAGGGGGCAGGGGAGGTGCGCCTTCTCGCCCGCCGCAAGGAGATGCCGACGGTCAACAAGCTGATGGGCATCGGCTCCTACGGGGTCACCGCAGGTTTTGCCGAGATTTCACCGGAATGGCGCTGGCGCCTGATGGATTATGCGGCCAAGCAGCAGACGCCGGCGCCGCACAACTCGACGCTGCGCGTCAGTCGGCATGCGAACGCCTATTTCCACTTCGACTGCGGTATTCGGTCGATGAAGGAGGAGGGCGGCGAGGTCGTCATCACCACCACCAGCGGCCGCGTCTTCCGCACCGATTTCGTCATTCTCGGCACGGGTTTCACCATCGATCCATGGAGCCGCGGCGAGCTAGCGCCCTATCAGGACCAGATCGCCTGCTGGGAGCACCGCTATACGCCGCCGGCAGGCGAGGAGAACCCCGGACTTGGGCGCTTCCCCTGGCTGAACGGAGACTTCTCCTTCACCGAGAAGGAGCCGGGTGCAGCACCCTGGCTGATGGATATCCATTGCTTCAACTACGGCGCATCCGTCAGCGTCGGCAAGGTCAGCGGCGATATCCCTGCCATTAGCGAGGGCGCCCTGTGGTTGGCGCGCGGTGTTGCCGCCTCGCTCTTCATTCGTGACGTTGATTACCATTGGGAAGCGCTCATCGCCTACGAGAAGCCGGAACTCGACGGGACCGAATGGGTCGATGCCGATGCGCCAACGCCGGCACAGAAGACGGCATGAACCCCTCCGAATTTCAGACGACTGGAAAAGCCAATGACCGCTCCATCGACAAACGACGTGATCGATACCGTACTAGGCCTTGATCGCTTCCCCGACCTTCAGGCGCTGCGCGAACAGCGGGCAAAGCTGAAGCACCTGAGCCAGACGAGCTACCAGGCGGCCCTTCGTCCCGCCGAAGCGCGCAACTTCTCCTATGCGCTGAGGGCAGCGCTTGCCGCACGCATGGCGGCACTGTGGAAGTCGCAGGAGCTCGCCGCCCACTTCCGGGAATTGCTCGAGAGTGAGGAGGGGGGCTCCGCCCTGGTGTCGATCGCCAATCCAGGCAACGGGGCCGAAGGTGCGGATACGCGCCTTGTTGCGATCCTCGCCCATGTCGATCTTGTCACGCTTTCCCCGAAGGAGGCGACGCGCGCCAACATCGAAAAGCTCACCGCCGCAGGGCTCGACGACCGGGACATCGTTACGCTCGCCGGCCTCATCGCTTTCGTGAACTATCAGGTGCTGGTGGTGGCCGGCCTCAAGATGCTGAGGGACAACTGAGATGTCGCAACCCGTACACGAATTCACCATCGAGCCCCTCGACTGGAAGCCCTATGTCAAATCGGTCGATGTCGAAACGGCGACGGTCGAACAGCTCGATGCGCTGAAGATCACGCCCTCCAACAAGAAGATCTCGGACTATGTCCTGGTGCTCGCCAACGAGCCGGAAACCTTGAAGGAGCGCACGCCGCTCTTCAACGACATCATGTATAGCGAGGGCGGGCTCTCCCGCGGCGGGCGGGAGATCGGAGCGCTCGCCGCCTCCTTCGTCAATCACTGCATCTATTGCGCGTCCGTCCACGCGGCTCGTTACATCCAGCTCGAAAGGCGGCCGGAGGTGGTGGACGAAATCTATGACCGCGGCCTCGACGCGAACCTGCCGGAATTCGAGCAGGCGCTGTTCAATTTCGGTGTTGACCTTACGGCCCATCCCGACAATGTCGGTGCCTACCAGTTCTACCATTTGCGCGAGATCGGTCTCGACGACCTCCAGATTATCGATCTCATTCATGCGGTCGCGATCTTCGGCTGGGCCAACCGGCTGATGCATACGCTCGGCGAACCGCACCGGCTGGATTGAGTGGGACACGCGCCTTCCGACCACGCGGGCTTTACGGTCCGCCCCTTCGACATCACCCATCGCGACGTGCTCCGCATCGCGCTGCCGATGATGATCGCCTATCTGTCGAGCCCACTCGTCGGGCTCGTCGCGACCGGCGTCATTGGTCAGTTGCGCGATGAGGCCCTGATCGGGGGCGTGGCGCTTTCCACCGTCATTTTCGACGTCATCTTCGTCACCTTCAACTTCCTGCGTGGTGCGACCACAGGTTTCACCGCGCAGGCGCTAGGGGCGGGTGACCGGCGCGAAGAGCAGCGCATGCTCGCCAGCGGTCTCATTATTGCGCTCGTCGCGGGGTTGGCGCTGCTCGCGCTGCAGAAGCCGCTCGGCGCGCTTGGCCTTGCCGCAATGGGAGCGGAAGGAAAGGTCGCCGAGGCGGCCGCCACCTATTTCGCCTGGCGTGTCTGGTCGGCACCCTTCGTGCTGTTCAATTTCGTGGTCTTCGGCTGGATCATCGGACGTGGCGACGCGCTCTGGGGCATGATCCTGCAAACCCTGCTGAATGCGCTGAATGCAGCGTTGAGCATCTCCTGGGCCCTGGGCCTCGGCTGGGGCGTGGCGGGTGTTGCGGCCGCCTCGCTGGTGGCCGAGGCGGTTACTGCGCTGGCTGGACTTTATCTCGTCTGGGCGAAGACCGACCGAACCGCATGGAACCTGCCGAACCTTGCTGCTTTCCGTCGCGCCTTTTCGGTCAATGGCGACATGATGATCCGCTCCTTCGCGCTTCTGATCGGCCTGTCCTTCTTCACGCGCCAGAGCGGCATGCTCGGTATCGAGATTCTTGCGGCGAATACGATCCTTCTACGCTTCTACTTCTTCGGCGTCGCTTTTCTCGACGGGGTGGCAACAGCGGCGGAGCAGCTTGCCGGCCGCGCGGTCGGCGCACGCTATCGGCCGGCCTTTGATCGTGCGGTGGGACTGACGACATTGTGGGGCTTCGTCTTCGCCGGTCTTGTGGCACTCGCGCTGCTTGCCGCCGGCGACTGGGTGATCGGCATCACCGCCCCAACGGAGAGCGTGTCCGCGCTCGCGCATAGGTATTTGCCCTATGTCGCAGCACTTCCGATCTTCGGCATCGTCGCCTTTCAGATGGACGGCGTCTACATTGGCGCCACCTGGTCGCGACAGATGCGAAACCTGATGGTGGCGTCGCTGGTCATCTACTTTGCAGCCTGGGCGGTCCTACAGCCTGTCTTCGGCAATGACGGACTATGGATCGCGCTGATCCTGTTCCAAAGTGCCCGCAGCCTTGCGTTTCGACTTATGCTGCCACGGTTGGCCGACCGTACGTTTCAGACAGGTACGGTAGCGCCTCGCTGATTGCGTCGCTCGGGTGCGTCGTTCCAGGGCAGGGCGCAAGTCCAGCGGTGCGGGTTGCATCTCACGCCCCGCTGGAAGCGATGCTCTATAGACAATTTCTCGCGGACCTTGTCCGCGCATTCCTACTGCAGAACGACGACGGCTTCGACCTCGAACAGCATAGGATCGATTGCAAGCTTGGGAACGGGAACCAGGGTCTGTGCCGGCAGCGCCGTGCCGAACATTTCCTTGACGTTCTCGGTCAATACGCCAAGCTTTGACATGTCGTGGTCAACCACGAAGATCGTGAGCTTGGCGACCTGATCCGGGCGTGCGCCGAGCGCATCAAGGGCTGCGCGCAAATTCGCATAGGCTTGCTTAACCTGAACGGCGAAGTCGGGTGACAAAGCGCCCGTGCCGTCTTGGCCGCCCTGTCCGGAAATGTAGGCCACCCGAGCACCGGGGGGCGTGACCACCGCGGTGCTATAGCCGTTCGGCGTGGGGTCGTAGAGGGTCTTGGGATTGACAATGGTCAGCTTGCTCTCATTCGCCGTTGCCGCACTGGGGATTCCGATATTCATGATGATTAGCCCTCCGATATGCACATGCTTGACTGTGCGTGACATGATTTTCTCGCTCCCAACGCCATGAGCACGGCTCTCCCGCCGGCATGATTTGACCATGAGTTGACGAATGACTCGTACGCTGTACGATTTATTTGCATCGTACAGCGTACGAGTCAACGGGCGAGGGTCGACATTCATCGTGTTTCCGGCCAAATTCGATGGACTGATTGACGAGGAAGACGGAATGGCGGCCAAAAGTAGCGGCACGCGGACGAAACGATCACCACGGGCAAATGTGAAACGCCAACCCGGGCAGGAACCGCGTAGCGACGCCTCGCTCTCTCTAGAACGTATCGTAACGACCGCGGTGGAACTGCTTGACGCTGAAGGCGTCGACGGGTTGACGATGCGTCGGCTGGCCGATCGCTGCGGCTCGGGGGTGATGAGCCTCTATTGGCACGTCGACACAAAGGAGGATGTCTTCGATCTCGCGCTCGACTCGGTGCTCGAATATCGCGGCCCTTGGCAAACAGGTGAGTCCCAGGACTGGCGTTCAGAAGTCGTCCATATGCTCGAAGACTGGCGCGCCAGCATGCTGCGTCATCCTTGGTCGGCATTGCTTTTGCCGAGCCGGGCACTTGGCGCAAACGTCCTCGGCCGTCTGGAGCTGCTCGGCACGGCCTTGTCCAGAGCCGGTGTCGCAGACGCGGATCTAAACGTGACAATCTGGTCGCTTTGGAACCATGTCCTGGGCGCCACCGTCACGCTCGCGAGCTTCGACCGATCGGACGAAGACAAAGCGGCCGCGCAGCAGCGCCTTACGCAGCTCAGTGAACGCTATCCGACGATCGAGCGCTCGCGGCTGTTGCTGGACAACGATTGGGACGGCACCTTCAGGAAGGGCCTCGATTTCCTTCTCGATGGCCTGACCCCGAAACAGTGAGGACGCTCGCGGCGAGGCAATCTTGTCGACGTGCTGTTAGCGGCGAGGACAAGAGGGAGAACGGGGCGACGACTGTCGCATCTCTAACTGGCCTATGTGTCGCATCTCTAAAATGCCGCTACAGACCATGTGGCGGCCAGGTTGAACTGTCCGCTTTGGCGCAAAGTTAAAATGTCACTTTGGATACGTCTTCAGCCATTTAGAAATGCGACAGCCGACATCTCCACTGGCGCTGAGGCAAGCCCCCGACCGGACCGGCTGGGCCGGGTTGCAAGGGAAGGGAGGGGGCGGGCGTAGGGCACCCCTTCGGCTTTAGCTTTCTCAGTTTCAATTAATGCGTTCCTGGTAGATGTTGCTGGCAGCTGAACGTGCAGGGCCAGGATCTCGCGATGCTTCCGGAAATCAGGCTGATGGGTGACGTCGATGTAGCCGCTTTGTCGCCACTGCTTCGCGGCATGGCCATGACGGTTTCCTACGCAGAGACCCAGGGAGGCATCGGTCTGACCGCGTCGGGGGCGATGAACCGCAAGTTCGTCCACTGGGCCGCTGTTCACTTCGATTGGCCCGGCTACACGTCGGACGACTTATACAGCATCAACAAGGTTCTCAACGAAGCCGATATGCCGCCGCTTTTGGTCGTGCGTGACATGCTCAAGTACTTGCGGCTTCTTCGGCGGCGAAAGGACGTACTGGTACCAACCCAACGCGGCCGAGACTTTCTGGCGAGACCGCAGGCCTTCTTCGATCTGATCGCGACGGATTATCTTTATGCTTATATCCACTACGGGCAGACGCAGGAGGCTGTCCGTAATCGGATGCGTTGGTGGCACGTCTTTCTCAATCTTATCAATATGAAAGCAGAAACGGGCTGTTCGTTGGACGACCTGGCGAACGAGCTATACCCGAGCGAATCGTACCCCGAGCCAGCAGAAATGACTGTCGAAACCTGGGCGGAACGGTCGGCGCTCCGCTACGATATCATTCGCCCGCTGTGCTGGCTGGGATTGCTGCACGAAGAGCGCGAGGGACTGACCATTTGGCAGCGCGGAACTTACCACAAGACACCCTTGTGGCCTGCATGTTTAAAGCTGGAATCGGACATGCAGTCCGAGTTTATTCTCCATTGAACTGTGCCGGGTAGGGTTGCCCTTGCTCCACCGCACTTCGCTGGGAAAGCGCCTGTCGCCGCCGAGCAATGACCGCTGGATCGGTCATGAAATCCGTCCGCTTGCCCGGCTTGCGGCCCCGCGGTTTGTAGCCAATCTTCTCGCTGTTCGTCTTTAAGGCCGGCTTCGTCTGCTGCTCCTGACGCTCCTTGATGTAGGCCAGGACATCACCGAGCCGCTTGTTCTCGGTGATCGCCGCATGCGTCACCCGCTGGTCCTTGTCGAACACCCGGTAGGTTAGGGAATGCCCCTTCCAGCGCACATCCAGCCTGCCGTCGGCAAGCGCGTAGGTCTCGACATAGCGACCGACCAGCCCGCGCGTCACCGCGGTCTCCTCCAGCATGATCCGCTGGCGCTCGAACGAAAACGTCAGCTGCGATCCGACATAGCGCTGCTCACGTTTGCACAGGACGTCGCGCAGCCGATCCGGGGCAAGGTTCAGCGGCCGATGCAGATCATCAGATCGGGCAGGGGTAATGGCAAACTGGCGGTTATAGCGCTCCATGAACCGAGGCAGGAAAGCGTTGCCGTCGTCCATGCCGCAGATGCCCTCCAGGCGCAGATCCTTGATCAACCGGTCCTGTAGCGTCCGGTTCATCCGCTCGACCCGGCCCTTGGCTTGGCTCGAGTTTGCGCAAAGAATCTCGATGTTTAGCTCGCAAAGTGCACGCCCGAACTGGGTCATGCCCTGACCGCCCTTGGCATCCTTCTTCGCAACCCGAAACACTGAATGCTTGTCGGAATAGAAGGCGACGGGAGCCCCATGCGCCTTCAGATAGAGCTCGAGCGCCTCGAAATAGCTGAACGCACTTTCCGAGCGTACAAACCGCAACTGCATCAGCTTGCCGGTCGCATCATCGATGAACACCAGCAATGAACATGGGTCACCGCGATCCTCGAACCAGCGATGCTCGGATCCATCGATTTGCACCAGTTCACCGTAGGCCTCGCGCCGCAAGCGTGGCTGATGAAACGTCCGCCGCTGCTTGCGCGACAGCCACAGGCCGGCCTCAGACATCCATTGGCGCAGGGTCTCGCGCGACACCGTCAGACCATCACGCTCGGCAAGCTTCTCGGCCGCCAGCGTCGGACCAAAGTCCACATAGCGTTCGCGAACGACCGTCACCGCATAATCCCGAACACCGTCGCTGATCCGATTGTTCGAGGGCCGGCCGATTGCCTTATGCCGGATCGAAGCCGCACCGCCGGTGTTGATCCGCTCCAGCAACCGACGCACCTGGCGGGTGCTCAGCTCAAGCACGCGCGCCGCCGACGCCAACGTCATCCGCCCGGCGGTCACTTTCGACAAAATCTCGATCCGCTGCAGGTCACGCTCGCTCATCGCAATCAATCCCATCCGCAATCTCCCAGGTCATCAAAACCCGGGGAGAGTGACATTCTTACTTTGCAGAAACAGGACACTTTAACTTTGCGGCTACACACAAGGATCACATAACATACATTATGGAACTATCGGATATGCCGGAAAACATGGATTGCGGCTGATCCTTGCCTCGCCGCGCTTGACCCGGCCTCCCGCGAAACGCGGGCGCGACGCAAACCTCAGCGCAACAGTTACCCCGGGAACGGTCGATGCAGTTGAGTCGCCTACAATGTAATCCAACTCTGGTTCGGTCATGGACGTTTCCGATGCCCACTTCACCCTGCGAAAGATACCTCAGCATATGCGATAAGAGCGGACATAAGCGTTTTCGCCCGTCTCGTCTCCTTCGCGCAGCCAACGACAACCGGCATGATGCCGATCACCTGTTCGTCGCCACTCCTGAGAGCGCTACGATATCCCTTCCTCGCGAACGCATGCCAGCGATCGAAATCGGATCGGCCTTGTCCATGCTGGCAGCGGTAGTCCTCGCTACCTACGTAGAGCTAGAGGTCATTACCGGCACACTGAACCAGGTGCTCGACGGGTTGTTCGTCGAGGCGTCGTCGGTCCTTTGGTGACGTCACACGGGCCATTGGAGCGGAGCAATGATTCCGAACCAACGTCCGCCGCCGCATCGATCTCGGCCTCCTTATACGCTCCAAAGGAGCTTGGCGGATGGCGTGTCTCTGCCCGAATGGGTCAACGGCCTCTCGCGACATGCATGCCGTTTCAGTTAATCCTGGCGCCCCCCGCGGAGAAGAGGTGAATCTTCTCTCCTTTTGGCGCGAGGTGGACCTGCTGTTCAGGGCGAAGGTCCGCGCGTCGATGCAGAACGATAGCGGCCGTCTGCGTGCCGACGCGCACCGAAAGATGGGTTTCAGCGCCTGTCGGCTCAACCGTCAGGACCGTTGCTGGAATGCCCGTTTCGGCAAGCTCGAGGTCTTCCGGGCGGATGCCGTAGGTTCGGGCTTCTTTGCCGCCCAGGAACCCCGGTAGCGGCAGGGAAAGCCCGCCCTCGATACGGAAGCCACCGTCGCCAATGTCGCCTTCAAAAAGGTTCATCGCAGGCGAGCCGATGAAGGTTGCGACGAAGGTGTTATCTGGGCGGTCGTAGAGGTCGAGCGGTTTGCCGATCTGCTCGATGCGGCCAGCGCGCATGACGACGATCTTGTCGGCCATGGTCATCGCCTCGATCTGGTCGTGCGTGACGTAGACGATGGTGGTACCGAGCCGCTGGTGCAATTCCTTGATTTCGCTGCGCATCGTCACGCGCAGCTTGGCATCGAGATTGGACAGCGGCTCGTCGAACAGGAACACCTTCGGATGGCGGACAATTGCGCGCCCCATTGCCACGCGCTGGCGCTGGCCACCGGAGAGCTGCTTCGGCAAGCGATCGAGCAGCGGTTCCAGTGCCAGAATACCGGCGGCTTCCCTGACAAGCCGGTCGATCGTCGCCCTGTCGCGGCTCTGCAGTTTCAGGGCAAAGCCCATGTTCTCGGCGACCGTCATGTGCGGATAGAGTGCGTAGCTCTGGAACACCATGGCGATGTCCCGCTCCTTCGGCGCCACCTCGTTGACGATGCGGCCGTCGATGCGGATCTCGCCGCCGCTGATGTCCTCCAGCCCCGCCAGCATGCGCAGAAGCGTGGACTTGCCGCAGCCGGACGGGCCGACGAGCGTGACGAACTCGCCATCCTCGATATTCACGGAAACGCCGTGGATGACGGAGGCTGCCCCATATTGCTTCAAAACGCGATCGATCGTTACCGATGCCATTGTCTTCCTCCCTTAAAGCTTGAGTTGCCAGATTTTTGCACTGGCGGCGGCACCGGTTAGCGTCGCCGAACGAGCGGCGGAAAATCCCGGAATGCGCTTGGTGCCGGTCCAGCGGCCGTTGTCGGCGAACACCTCGATGGAACCTGCGTCGAGAAAGATGCGCAGCTCCGAAGGCTTGGCGCCGGATGCGAGGTATCGCGGCGGCTCTTTGCCAGTGCCGGCATCAAAGAGGATCGCCAGGCCGTCGCCATCAAGCTTCACGCCGAGCTTGACGTCCGGGTGATCGAAGGCGAGTTCAAACGAAGCGCCGGGCTTGGGCAGCGAGAGTACGATCTCGACCGCGCCGCTTTCAAGCGGAACCGTCTCGCCGGCAGCGAGCGCCGCTTCGTCGAGCAGCATGTGGCGGAGGCTTTCCGCTGCGACGCTCGGTGGCGTCAGAACGGCATCTCCGTCGAGAAGCACACGACGCGGCAGCGTCATTGCGGTCGGGAAGTCGTCTTTCTTGGAAAAGTCCGTCCAGTTGGCGAGCCAAGCGATGCCAACCGGCTCGTCGCCGTCGACGAAAGCCTGGAAGGCATAGGCGTCGGAACCGAAATCCAGCTCCTGCTCGAACTCGGCCAGGAATTTGCGGCCGTCAAAGCGGCCGACGGTAACCGACGTCAGGTTACGCCGGCCGGTTGCGGGATCGCGGCTGGTCAGCAGGCCGAAGATCAGCGCCCAACGGGTATCCGGATCGTCCGCCTTCCCACCGAGCGGCACCATGCAGGGGCATTCCGCTGCGGTCATACCGAAACGGTCCTCGCGATGAATGATGCCGAGGAAGGTCCAGCCGGCAGCGCCTTGTCGATCCGTCGTCTCATAGAGCAGAACGACGCCGCCCGACCTGTCGCGGCTGCCGAGCAGCATCTTCCAGCGGCCGTCCGGGCCCCTGAAGACGTAGGGATCCCGGAAGTCGGTGGTGAGGTTCAAGCCTTCCGGACGGACCGGCAGAACCACCTCGGATGCACCGGCGACGATGCCGTCGCGGCTGAGGGCGGAGAGCTGGATCTGCTCTTCCGGCTGCCGATCGCGAACGTGTTCGGTATAGAAGACGCGGATCTCCTCCCCCTCAGGTCCGGAAATGGGGATGGCCGAGCCGGAAAAGGCGCCGCCGCGGCCGTCGTCCCTTTCGGACAGATGATCCGCCGGAAAGAGGAACATCGGCAGGTGCGTCCAGTGGATCAGATCTGTCGAGACGGCGTGTCCCCAATGCATGGTGTTCCAGCGCAAACCGTGCGGATAGTGCTGGTAGAAGAGATGGCCGCGGCCGGCGAAACGGCCGAAACCGTTCGGGTCGTTCATCCAGCCGAAGGGCGGCCGGAAGTGGTAGCCGGCCGGCACCTGAGGCGGTGCGGTACGCATGTCGTGGTGCAACACGCGGATCCCCTCCTCCAGCACCGTCTGCGGATGGAATGCGTAGACCACTGAGAGCGCGGTCGTTTCCGCATCATAGGCAAGTACAGTGTGGCCACCGGTCCCGAGCGTCACCGCGAAGAATTCGAACTCCTCGGTGCGGCGCGTGGACGGATCGGCGATGTCATTGCGCTCGACACTCACGAAGAGCTTCGCCTTGCCGCCAGTTTCGCGCGCCTTGATCCAGAGATGCAGCACCGTGCCGGCGGCAAACGCGGCCTCAATGATTTCAAGCGCGGGGCTCGCGAGTTTTGTTTGGGAAGTCATAGTCAACCTTTCACGGCGGAGCCGACGAACGAGCTTACGAACCAGCGCTGGAAGGCGAGGTAGAGAATGAGGACGGGGATCATCATCAGGACGGACGCGGCCATGGCGCGGTCCCAGTAGATGCTGTCCTGTCCAAAGAAGGTGGCAATTGCGACCGAGATCGGCCTTGCATGGTCGGTCTGCGTTACGAGTGTCGGCCAGAGATACTGGTTCCAGCTCTCGATCCCCATGAGGATCGACACCGTTGCGAGCGCCGGCAGGCTGAGCGGCATGTAGATCGAACGGTAGATGCGAAAGGCCGAGGCTCCGTCCATTTCCGCCGCTTCATAGAGTTCCTTCGGCAGTTGCGCGAAGAACTGGTAGAAGAGGAAGACATAGAGCGGGCTTGCTACCCAGGGCAGGATCTGGACGGCAAAGGTGTCCGTCAGCCCTGCCCGCGACATCATGACGACGAGCGGCATGATGATGCTTTCCTGCGGGATGACATAGAGCGCAACGACGAGCGCAAGCAGGACCGCCTTGCCGCGAAGCGAGCCCCAGGCGAGCACAAAGCCTGCCATGGAGTTGATGATCAGTCCCGACACGACGGTGACAACGAGGATCACCAGCGAATTGAACAGGTAGCGGCCATAGGCAAGCTCGCCGGAGAAATTGGCGATCTCCCTGTAGTTCGAGAGCGTCGGGTCGCTCACCCAGAAGGCGCGGAAGCTGCCCATGTCCGCAAGGATGCGGAAGCGGTCGTCCTTGAGGCTGGCAATGAGCAGCATGAAGAGTGGCGAAATCATCACCAGAGCAACAATGAAGATGCAGACGGTCTGGACGGCCCGCAGGCCCGTCTTGCTGTTGCCCCGGGATATGGCCAGCGGGGCGGGCTGGTTGAGCACGAGATCAGACATCGAAGCGCCTCAGGAGTTTGCGCTGGAGAAGCGCGATCAGAAGAACGATGACGAAGAGAATGACGGAGACGGCAGAGGCATATCCGAGCTTCTGTTCCTCGAAACCGGCGCGCACCATGTAGTGCACCACGGTCTCCGTGCTTTCCTTCGGCCCGCCCTGGGTGAGGATTGCAACTTGGGTGTAGAGCTTGAAAGCCTGGATCGTCGTGATGACCAGCACGAAGACATGGGTGGGACGCAGGCCCGGCATGGTCACGTGCCAGAAGCGGCGCAGCGCGCTTGCCCCATCGATGCGGGCGGCGTCGTAAAGCTCTTCCGGAATGCCCTGCAGGCCGGCAAGGTAGATGATCATCTGGAAGCCATAGGCCTGCCAGGCCGACAGCAGCACGATCGAGAACATCGCCCAGTTCGGGTCGCCGAGCCAATCGATCGGCTGGATCATTCCAGCGGACAAGAAGCCGACGATCTGATTGAGCGGACCGCTCGGATACTGAAACAGCGTGCCCCAGATCACGCAGACGACAACCATGGAGGTGATCGCCGGCAGGAAGAACATGCCGCGCAGAAGATTGCGTATCGGCAGCTTCTGGTGGAGCAGCAGCGCCGTCAGGAAGGCCAGACCGCACTGGACCGGGAGCACCCAGACCGTGAAGCGCGTGACGTTCCACAGCGACGTCCAGAACAGCGGATCGGTAAAGACGCGCTGAAAGTTCAGGAGGCCGACGAAGCGCACCGGCGTCGGGCGCGGTACGAGCGGCTGGTTGGTCATCGCCGTCCAGAAGGACAGAAGGAACGGCGTGATCAGGAAGATGGCGAGCAGCAGCACGGCGGGCGCGATCATCGCGACTTCCTGCCAAAATCGCTGCCGGTCACGTCGCCTGCCGACGCGCGGAATGGCCGGCGCAGACGTCTGTTGCAAAGTCATGGTCTCCTCCTCATCGCTCATCCTCCCGAGATGGCGCAGGGCCGGTCAGAGTGACGGCCCTGCGATAACGCCTTATTGCTGTTCGTCGAACGGCGGATAGCCGGCGTTGTCCTCGATGTCCTGGTCGATCTTCCTGGCGGCGGCCGTCAGGGCTTCCTGTGCGTCGCCGCCGTTGAAGATCTTGTCGACCGCCTGCATGAAGGCCGAGGTAATCGTCGGATAGGCCGGGTGCGGCGGACGGGCGACCGCGGACTTCGAGGCCTGTTCGAAGGCGACAGCAAGCGGTCCGCCTTCAGCGTAGAGCGGGGATTCCGCTGCAAAGCTCTTCAGGCCCGGATAGGCCGACTGGGTCTTGGCGTAGTCGCGATAGTCCTTGTCCTTCAGAAGGAAGCTCAGGAACTTGCCCGCGGCCTCAGGATTTTCGGAGGTCGCCGAGATGCCCCAGATCCAGGTGCCGTTCGGGCTGACGCCCTTCTTACCGATCTTTGGCAGCGGCATGACGACGATATTGTCCTTCATCGCGGCGGCGGCTTCCGCATAGAACCAGTGCCCGCCCATGGCGAGTGCTGCCGGCTGGCCTTCGGCATAAAACTGGTTGGTACCCGACGACGTCGGAACGACCCAGCCGTTCTTTACCCACGTCTGCATCATGGTCAGCGCCTTGACGCAGGCTTCGCTGTCGAGCGTACCGCTCGCCTTCCACGCCTTGCGGTCGATCAGATCACAGCCAGCACTTTCGAGCAGCGGGCCATAGGCATAGGTGATCCACTCGGTCTTGATGCCGTAGCCGCGGAACGTGTCGATCGGCCACTTCACGCCTTCGAGCTTGGAGAGCTTTTCGAGATATCCTTCGAATTCCTCGCGCGTCCAAGCGTCGTCGACGGATTTCGGAATGCGTGCGCCGATGGCTTCGAGATATTTCTTGTTGCCGTAGAGGACGACCGAGGAGTCGGTGAGTCCGATCGCATAGAGGTCCTTATCGATCGGATAAGTGCCCTGGGCGATGTTCGAGCCGGTCATGTCGTCAAGGACATCCTTATCGACGAGCGGCTTGATCGGCTGCAGGTATCCGGACCAGACGTAGTTGGCGAGGAACGGTGCGTCGAGTTCCATCACGTCCGGCAACTGCTTGGCCATGACGGCGGCGCTGAACTTCTCGTTATAGGCGTCGTGCGGCGCGTAGATCAGTTCGATGTCGACATCCGGATTGGCGTCCTCGAAGCGCTTGGCGACATCGCCATAGGCCTTCACCCAGCCCGGATCGCCCTGGTGCATGACATGAACGACGGTTTTTGCGTCGGCAATACCGCCGCTCCCCAAAAGCGCGGTGGCGGCGCAGAGTGCATTGCGTAAACGATTACCCAAGTGCGCAGTCATTGTTTTCTCCTCCTGTTGAATGCGATCACAAAACTGAATTTAGACGGATGCCCGCTCGACCAGATGGAAGGGCAACTGCCGCAGATGCGGCGGCTCAGGTTGCCCGGCGAGCAGGATCTCCATGGCAAGGCGGCCCATCGCGCGGTGCGGCAGGGCCATTGTCGTCAATGGCGGATCCAATCGCGAGGCAAGCTCGACCTGGTTGTCGAAACTTGCCACCGCAATGTCGTCCGGGATGCGAAGGCCGGCACGCGCAAGCGCGGCATAGACCTCCATCGCCACGCGGTCGTTGCCGCACAGGATGGCGTCCGGCCGCTGACCGGAAAGAAGTGCCTCCACATGGGACGAGACAAGGCTTGGCGCGCGGTCGCTGTAAACGCTGCGGCGCACGGCCGGAAACACGCCGAGCGGGTCGATGCCTGCCTCCTCCAGCGCCGCACGAAAGCCCTTCTCGCGCAAGGACCCGGCCAGAATGCCCGGCAAGTTGATGAAGGCGATACGGCGCCGGCCTGCGGCCAGCAGGTAACGCACGATCTCACGTGCCCCGCCCTCTTCGTCCGGGACCAGCGACGTGACACGGCCCGAGGCCTCGCGGCAGTTGATCATGACCCCGACGGAACCGGCCAGGGTTGGCGGCAGATCGACGTCCTTGTGATACATGGCGGCGTAGGCAACGGCGCGCGGCCGGAACTGCTGCACTTCGTCGAGCACCGAGCCAATCGACTGTCCGCTGCTGTGGTTGACAGCGAAGACGGCCATGCCGGCGCTGCGCGCAGCCCCATCGAGTCCTCGCACAATTTCGGTGGCGAAGGGCGAGGTGATCAACCCATCGGACACAACGCCGACCAGCGGAAGCCAGCCTTGACGCACGCCGCGCGCCGCCAGGTTCGTTACATAGCCGAGTTCCTCCGCAATCGCCTTGACCTTCTGACGGGTCTCGTCCGACATTCGAGCGGACCCGCCGTGCAATGCGCCGGAGACCGTCTTCACTGAGACGCCCGCACGCTCCGCGATGTCAGAAAGGGAGATTGTCACGATTTGTGCCCTTTGTGGGTTATCGATTACCCATTAGTTCAAACCCGGCCCCATTGTCAAGCGGTCACCCGATCGAAACGCCACCATAAGCCTTGGAAGATGATCGCTGCGTAGAGCTTCGCGCCCGACATCGCTCCGCCAAGACGGCGAACAACCCTCCGATGACGCGAAATAGAGGTTGGGGCTCAAGAGGGACGAAAGCCGCTGTGCGTCCACTGCGGCTTTCTGTTTCAGTCGGGGTCAGGCCTGCTCAGAATTGCTTTGCAGCCCTCACCCGTCCGCCAACAGATTTCTGGCCGTCACCCTCGATGTCGAGAAGGAGGCTGGCGTCGAGCATCCAGAAATCGACGGTCTCCAGCGTCAGGCCGGCGGTCAGTGCGCCGTAGGCGCCGGAGCCGTCGAGACCGGCATAACCGGCTGTTGCACCGAGCTTCGGCGTCACAGTGGAGCCGTTCTCCAGGGTGAAGGAACGCCCGATCTCCGCCCCGAGACTTACTCGGAACTGTTCGGCGTCGAAGCCCTCGATGGTGATTTCGTCGCCCGCACCGTTGCGCACGCTATAGTCCTTGACCGTCTCGTTGAAGTAGACAGCCCGGAGCTCCGGCGTCAGCACCGTGGCCTCGTCGATTTGCCATTCGCCCATGATCGCCGTGTCGATCAACCAGCGTTTCGTGTCGAACGAACCGTCCCAGAAGGCTGTGTCGATGTCGTTCGCCGAGCCGCCATAGAGCAGGCTTGTATCCCAGAACACGCCCTTGCCGATCTCGAGCGAGGCATAGGGGCCGGCGAGCCAGCCGTTGCCCGTCAATTCGGCGTCCTCCTTCGTCGGATCGGTCATCCGGTCGAAATGGAGCGACAGGCCGACCAGCGCCTTTTCAGAAATCAGATAATCGGCGCCGAGATTGAGCATGGCGAAGCTGCCCCACTTGTCGTCGTTCTCGTCTCGCTTGTGCGCCATCAGCGTGCCGTCGATCCAGACGTTGAACGGCGGGGCATAGCCGCCGGCCGATTCCATTTGCGCAAGACTGGTCGCGAAGCTGGCCGTTATGCCATCTTCCGAAGGCGTCATACGGGCAGTGACTGGATCCGTGGCGTTGCCCAGCTGCCGACGTTCTAGAAGGCCCGGAACCCTGATCGAAGAGGCAATCAGGCCCTGCCGGGTCTGGACGAAACCGTGCACGAGGTCATCAATATTATCGGCGACCTCGGCAGGATTGTAGCCGATCTTGTAGGTCACCGTACCGGTGTTGGAGGCGCCTTGCGCGTTCATCAGCCTGAAGCCAACCCGCACAGTACCCGAGTAGGCCGGGTTCGGGATAAACTTCAGATACCAGCCGAGAGGCGTCGGACCCGCTGCGGCAAATTCACCCCGCACGATGCTCGCCGTGCCGGCATTGGCCGGTTCCACGAATGTGGGGCTCGCATCAGTGAACGGGCCGCCAGTGGCGCCGGCCTCGAGGTTGACATTGACCGGCATGCTGCCAGACGGAACGTCGACTGTCTTGTCAGTGACGGTGACGGCGCGTGTTTTGACCGTCAGAGTGTAGCTTGCCGTTCCGGTGGTGCCGTGACCGTCACGCGCTTCGATGGTGAAGCTAAAGTCCTTCGCCTCGGCCGCCGTATCGAGGGGACCCGTCAACTCGCCAGTGGAGATGTTGAGGATCATTCCGGCCGGCAACGTGCCGGATTTGAGGCTGTAGCTTAGCGCTCCCGCTCCCCCCGTTGCGAAGATCTGCTGGCTGTAAGCCTCACCAGCCATGGCCTCGGGCAGCGCCCCGCCGGCGGGGCTGAACGTCATGGCCGAGGCAGCCACCGTGACCGTGACAGCGCTTGAGGTCGCAGCGGCATTGTTGCTGTCACCGGAATATTCGGCGGTGATGGAATGCGCGCCGACGCTCAGCGCCGCGGTGCTGAAGGCGGACGTGGTGCCGGACACGGTGCCGGTTCCAAGCGTCGTGGATCCGTTCTTGAAGGTGACGGTTCCCGTCGGTGACGCGCCGCCGGCCAAGGTCGCCGTAAAGGTCACCGATGCGCCGAGCACCGGATTGCTGTCGGAGACCGAGACAGTGACCCTTGGAGCAACCGGCCCGACCGTAACGGTCACGGCGGCCGAGACCGCAGCGGCATTGTTGGCATCACCGGAATATTCGGCGGTGATGGAATGCACGCCAACGGCCAGCGCCGCGGTGCTGAACGTGGCCGTGGTGCCGGAAACGGAGCCGGTTCCAAGCGTCGTGGATCCGTTCTTGAAGGTGACGGTTCCCGTCGGCGACGCGCCGCCGGCCAAGGTCGCCGTGAGGGTCACCGATGTGCCGAGCACCGGATTGCTGTCGGAGGCCGATGCCGTGATCGTCGGAACCGATGTCTGGTAGGTAAAGCCACCATTGAACGTATCGGTTCCGTTCGGAGTAGTAAGGGCAACCACTACGGCTCCAGCGGCATGAGCGGGCGTCGTCACCGTGACCTCACCGTCGTCGACGACGGTGAGGTTGCTCCCGGTAACGCCGCCGAAGGTAACCGCAGTCGTATCGGTGAAACCCGTACCGCTAATGGTGACCACCGTGCCGCCGGTCGTGCCCCCGGCATTCGGGGTGATGTTGGCGATCGACGGAGCAGGCGCTGCGTCGTCATTGAGGACAGTGCCCATACCCTGGTTGTCGACGACCGTCGCGCCGGCGACGTTTGTGACATTGACGAAGAATGTCTCGTTCGGCTCAAAGTCCGTATCACCCAGCGCAAGCACTGTGAACGTGGCGTCGGTCGCACCCTGGCTGACCTGACCGCTTGCGGAATTGGTTGTGTAGTCGCCAGTGGCGTTGGCCGTACCGTTTGCCGTCGCAATGTCGAAGGTCACCCCGCCAACACCGGCCGGTTTGTCCAGCGATATCGTGAAGGTGAAGCTGGTGGTGCCGGAACTACCCTCGGCCTGGCTTATGTCATTGATCGACAATTTTGGCAGCGCACTCACGGTGATCGTGACCGTCGCGGCCGCGGACGTGCCCGCGATATTGGTGGCCGTGTAGGTGAAGCTGTCGGCGCCGGAATAGCCTGATGTCGGCGTGTAGGTGATTGTCGTGCCAGAAGCCGACGCGGTGCCGTGGGTCGGTACCGACGCAACTGCCACGCTATCTGCGGCGCCGCCCGTGAGGGCGAGCGTGATTGCGTTGTTCGCCGAATTGGCATCGACCGTCGCGGACGCATTGCCGGCGACGGGCGCCTGCAGCCCCAATATGGTCGTCAGCGAATAGGCGGCCGAGCCGCTCGCACCGTAGGTGTCTACTGCAGACACGGTGAAGTTGACGGTGCCTGTCGTCGTCGGGGTGCCGGAAAGAGTGCCTGTTGCGGTATTGAAAGACAGCCCCGTTGGGAGCGTGCCGGAGGTAATGGTGAGCCCATAGGTATAGGGCGCGGTGCCGAGCGATGCGGTCATTGACTGGCTATAGGCAACGTCGGTCGTGCCGCCGGGCAGCGGCCCTGCTGCTGGCGACAGGGCCAGTGTGGGTCGGTTCACCGTGATGGTGACCGTCGCGGACGAAGAGGTGCCGGCTGAATTCGTGGCGGTGTAGGTGAAGCTGTCAGAGCCGGAGTAGCCTGGTATCGGCGTATAGGTAACGGTCGTGCCGGAGGCCGACGCCGTGCCGTGCGAAGCCGCCGTGCCGATCGCCACCGACGTCGCCGTACCGGCGGAAAGGTTCAGCGTGATCGGGTTCGCCGACGAGTTCGCATTGACCGTCGCGGCTACTGCGCCTGCAACCGGGGGAATTTCGTTGACGTTCACCGTGTACCACCGGGAACCCGAGAATGGCGCGTTAAGGCCGGTTGAGCTGTCCGTGGCGGTGATCTCGAAGCTGTAGCTCCCAGCGGTGGTCGGCGTTCCGGAGAGCACGCCACCGGAAGCAAGCGTAAGGCCGGTCGGCAATGTCCCGGCTGCAGAGAGGGAATAGGGATTTGTGCCGCCGGAAGCCGTCAGCGTCTGGCTGTAGGCTGTGCCGACTGTCCCGGCCGGCAGCGAGCTGTTGGGCAAAACGACCACGGTCGGGGCCGATACGGTGATGGTAACCGTCGCCGGCGACGATGTGCCGCCCGCATTTGTCGCCGTATAGGTGAAGCTGTCGGGGCCGGCATAGCCTGGCGTCGGCGTATAGGTGATGGTGGCTCCCACAGCCGTCGCCGTGCCATGCGCAGCCGGCGCGCTGACCGCCACCGACGTCGCTGTTCCACCGGAAAGGTTCAAGGTGATGGGGTTTGCCGACGAGTTGGCGCTGACTGTCGCCGAAAGCGCACCGGCAATCGGAACGGCGGGGTTGACGGCAAAACTCTGCTGTACCTGCGGGGCAGCGTTATAGGACGCATCTCCGGCCTGGTTGGCATTGATCGTGCAGGTCCCGGTCGTCACGAAGCTCAGCTGTCCTGCGCCGTCAATGGTGCAAACGCCGGTGGTTGCGGAGGTGAAGACGGGGCTGAGCCCGGAACTGGCGCTCGCCGTCAGCGTCGGCGTCGTGCCGAAATTCTGCGGGCCCGGGTTGTTGAAGGTGATGGTCTGGTCGCTCTTTCCAACGCATGTGACCGTCGCCTGTACGGTTCCGCCAGCGGGCTCGCTCCAAGCGTAAACCACAAATTGAGTATCGTCAGCGGGTATTGTCAATGTAGCGTTTAGATTCAACTCCGCGCCGGGTGCAGCATATGCTTCAAATGAAGTGCCGTCAGACATATTAACGCCAGCGTTCTTGTAAATCGCGAAGCCTGCGCTGTTCGAATTCACAGTGCCAGATGAAGTAACCCTGTATGTGACTTTTTCGCCGGCGAGGACGCTAAGGTTAGCCTGCCACAACTCGCTTGTATTCGAGAGGGAAACGCCGCTCCCCCACGTTGCGTTGATCGCACTGCAACCAGCCGATTGAGCGTGCGCACTCTGGAAAAACGCCAGGCTGATCAAGAAGGCAGCCACGAAGGCGAACCAGGCCTTCCACGGCCGAAGGACTGCATTGGTGACGGCCCGGAGCATCCAGGCGGCGGCGGAGAGAGCCGACAGAAAGCGCTTAAGCATTTTCAGCCATGTGAACGCCATGCCTGCAAAAGCAAGCACAAGAACAACTATCGTTGATGTCATCGGTTCCCCGTCCGCCTTCCCCCGAAGGTCGTCCAAATCGCGCAAGCACCCGCAATCCATGCCCAGGTGCAGCAGAGCTTTCCTACAGTGAAGAACTTTTGCCCAGCTTGTGAGCCAGAAAATCGCAAGTTATGCGTGCAGTATCATCCATAGATTGTTGTCATGGTTCGCGCCACACGTATGATGCGATTTGCCCAATTTTTTCTACGGAGCGTTGCAACAAGGCTGGCTACGTCACTGGGAAAAATCGTCTGCCATCGAGGTCGCGTCATACGGCATCGCCTTGGTATCGGTTGAGAGAAATGTCCATCGCGGTCGCCATTCGATGGACCTCTGCCAGCACGGGTTCGAAGATCGCGTTGCGGCGCTCAAGTTCGGCGTGTTCGGCAAGATATGCCGGCACGAGTTCGGAAATTTCATCGAAGACGGCCTGTTCATCCACCGTGGTCAGGCGTCCGCCCTGCATGACGATTCGTCCGGCAACCATCACTGCTTCCACCGACGATCCGTTTTCCGAATAGACAAGGTGTTTGGCGACATCGTTGAGCGGCACGAAGGGATAATTTCGCATATCCAGGACAAGAAGATCGGCCGACTTGCCGACTTCCAGGGAACCGGTCACCTGTTCCAGCATCGCCGTCTTGGCGCCGCCGATGGTCGCCATGGTGAGGATCTCGTCCGCCCTGAGCCATTTCTCGTAGTCAGGACCGGCGGCACTATGAACGAGACCGGCGACGCGCATGACGTCGAAGATGCGAGACGTGTCGTTCGACGAAACGCCATCCGTGCCAAGGCCGATCGTCACACCGGCATCGAGCAGGCGGCGGATCGGCGCGATCCCGGCCCCAAGCTTCAGGTTGGAGACGGCGTTGTGGGCAACGGAGACGCCCGCCTCCCCCATCAGCTCGATGTCCTCGTCGCTGACCCACACCGAATGCGCGATGGTCGTGTTGCGTTTCAAAAGGCCGAGATCGTGCATATAGGCGATCAAGGACCTGCCGTGATGAACGAGCCCCGTCACCGCCTGCGTCTTGGTCTCGAGGACATGCGTGTGGAACGGCACATGCCTTTCAACTGCCAGCTCCATACAGGCCGCCATGAGATCGGGCGTGCAGCGCTGCGGCGCGGAAGGTGCGATCATGAACTGCAGGCGGCCCGACATCCCGTGCAGGCTGGAAAAGGCAGCGCGGCAATAGTCCGCATACGCTCCTGCCGACATCGGCGGACCAAAATCGAGAAGATCCTGCATCGCCGAGGGCATTATCTCGCGCACAAAAGGCAGCGCATCAAGCGTATGCACATTCATCGCCGCGCTGGAAATATTGGCGCGGATTCCGGCATCGTCGTAGGCGCGAAAGACGGTGGCAAGCCGGTCGAGATCGTGCCGGGGCGGGTCGAAAAAATCGTCGCAGAGCGTCGTGACGCCGTTGCGCAGCGATTCCATCGCCAGCAGCAGGCTGCGCAGGTACAGCAGGCGCTCGCCGATCGGGTCGTTCATCAACAGCGGATAGGCATAGAGCAGCCAGAGTTCGAGCGGCATGCGCTCATAGCGCCCCCGCAGGAATGTCTCACTGGAATGCGTATGGGCATTGACCAGTCCCGGCAGGACCAGCTTGCCGCGTGCCTCGATAATTTGGGCGTCGGGCCTGGCGGCAAGGCCCGACCCGATCGATCTGATCTCGGTGCCTTCGATCAGGATGTCAGCGGCAAATGGTGTTGCGCCGTGAGCGCGGTCCATCGCAACTATCGTCCCATTGCGGATGAGAATTTCGCTCATGACAAATGCCCCGGAAACCACCGAATGACCTGAGGATGGCGTCCGCCGCGCATCATGATTACTGATCCCTGAGCTCGGCGAACGAGCTTGCGGCTTTCGCGCCGCCGCGAAGCTTTCCGGACAGCCAGACGCCGAAAACCGTCGCGAGATAGGGCAATGCCTGCAGGAGATCGTGCGGAATCCTGTCGCCGAACGTCAACTGCGCCCGGATGCCGATGGCGCCGACGATGGCAAAGAACAAGGCGGCGAAGGTGGCACCCACGGGATGGGCCGCGCCAAAGATGACGGCAGCAAACGCCATGAAGCCGCGACCGGCCGTCATGCCCTGGGCAAAGAACTGCAGGCTGCCAGCGGCAAGTTCTGCGCCGCCAATCGCGCACAGCACCCCACCGATCGAAAGCGCCACGAGCCGCATGCGCGAGGGGTTGGCGCCGACGCCGCGCGCAGCGAACGGATGCTCCCCGCAGGCGGCCAGCCGCAGGCCGAAGCGCGTTCGCCGCAACAGCACCCACATGGCAAAGACGACGAGCGGCATGGCCGCAACCGAGACCGACAGCACGCCATAGGAACCGAAGGCCGGCCCCAATTTTGGAATGCCGAAAGGTGCCGTTACGGTTGCCTGGCTGCCGAAGATAGACTGGACGGCGAGCGCCGTACCGCCGATGCCGAGACCAGTCAGCCCGAGGCCGGCGATAATAGGATTGGCCTTCAACCTGTCGATGACGAACCAGAGAAGCACCGAGGCCAGCACGCAGGCGATGATGGCGATGAGGATGGCGGCGCCGACGGACTTTGTGAGCATGATGCCGAGAATTGTCGCGCAGGCGCCGATGATCATCAGGCCCTCGAGACCGAGGTTCCAGACCCCTGCCCGCTGCGCGATAACGCCGGCGAGCGTGACGTAGATCAGCGGCGTACCGGAGCGCAAGATGGCGATGAAGATCTCATTCATGTCGAACGCCCTCCAAGGCGCAGCACCTTGTCGATGAAGGTAGAGCGCGCGGTTATGAACAGCGCGATCGCCGCGTTGATGATGTCGATCGCCGCCGACGGCAGCCCCGCCATGATCGGCAGATAGAGTGCCGCCGAGGCAAGGCCGCCGAAGAACACGGCAGCAACCGCCGTTCCGAGAACGGAGAGATTGGCGACAAGCGCGATCAGGATCGCGGTGAACCCGTGCGCCGGCAGGAAGCCCGAGGCGATGCGGCCGTTCGGCCCCATGAACTCGATGGTGCCGGCAAGGCCCGCAAGCGCCCCCGAAATGAGGAAACTGGAGAGGCCGAGCTTCCAGAGGCGCGCGCCCTGCCATTCCACCATCGTGCCATTGCGGCCGGCAAGGCTTGCCAGGACGCCGTAGGAAGTTCGGTTCACCAGCAGCCACATGAAGATGCCAACGACCACCGCGATTGCGATGATCGCCGGGGAGAGACCGAGAGAATTCGAGATGCGGTAGGCCGCATCAAGCGGGCGGCTCGATGCCTGCTGGCCGGAACCTGAGGGATCCTTCAGCGGCCCTGAGGTGACATAGACCAGAAGCAGGCCGGCCATAAAGTTGCCCATCAGCGTTGTGATGACCTCGTCGGTGCCGGAGCGGAGCCGCAGCAATCCCGGCCACAGCGCCCAGAGAGCACCCCCGAGCATGCCGGCAAGAAGCAAGGCCGGGATAACCAGAAAGGCTGGTCCGCCTTTCAGAGCTTCGGCAGCAAAGGCGGCACAGATGGCACCGACATAGAACTGGCCCTGGGCACCGATGTTGAAGAAACCCGCCCGGAAGGAAATGCCGACGCCGACGGCCGTTATGAACAGCGGCAGCGCCCATCTGAGACTTTGCTCGATCGCGCCGCTTCGCAGGAATGCTCCATCGAGCACCGCCCAGAGCGTCACCGGGGCATTGTAACCGGCAAGCTGGAACACGAGCGCGCAGAGGATGAGCGCGAAGATCACAAAGATCAGACTGCGGACGACGGTGATGAGACTGTCTTTCATGCGCTTGCCCCTGCAACGGCACCGGTCATGGCCGCTCCCACCAACCCTATGTCGAAGGGCGCACGGAACTCGCCGTTCAGGCGTCCCGACAGCATCACCACGACGCGATCCGATATGTCGAAGAGCTCGTCGAGATCCGACGAGATCAGCAGTATGGCCGCGCCACGGTCGCGCGCCTGCCGGAGCGCCTGCCAAACGAAGGCGGTGGCCCCGATATCGAGGCCGCGGGTCGGCTGGGCTGCGATGATCAGCTTCGCATCGGGATCGATCTCCCGGGCGAGGATCACCTTCTGCGCATTGCCGCCCGACAGGGACCCCGCCTTCTGCGCGGAATTGTGGTAGTGAACGCTCCATTCCTTGAGTGACCGGTCGCAGGCATCGCGCACTGCCGAGGGACGGATCAGCTTGAGCAGCCTGCCCTGCAGCAGCTCCCTCGCGCTCCAGTTCTGCCAGAGCGAACTCGTGAGGCTGAGACCTTCGACGTTGCGCTCGAAGGGAATGATCCTAAGACCGATCGCGCGACGGTCGGCGAGAGGTTCGCCAGTCACGTCATGGCCTGCAAGCTGGATCGATCCACTTGTCAGGTCGGCGAGAGCAGAGATAGCCCGCACCAGCGTCTTCTGCCCGTTGCCTTCCACCCCGGCGATACCCACGATCTCACCCGGGCGGATCTCCAGATCGATGCCATCGAGGGCAATGCCCCCGCTGTCCGGCCGGGTGGAGACGGCCTTCATCGAAAGGATGGCAGGGCCGGCCGCATGCGCCGGCTGATCGGAGTCCCCACGGACCGGTGACTTCGTTCCGACCAATGCATCGCGATCGTGCCGATCGAGCGTCTTCGCTACAGCCGCACCGACGATGAGGTTGGCCAATCGCTCGCCCGAAACCTCAGCCACCGGAAGCGGCCCTTCGACCTTCTGGCCGCCCCGCAGCACCGTGACCGTGTCGGCGATGCCCAGCACCTCGCGGATCTTGTGCAGGATGAGGATAACTGTCACCCCACGTTCCCTAAGGCGGCGAACGCGCGCGAACAGCATGTCGATGCCCGCGGGAGACAGGACTGCGGTCGGCTCGTCAAGAATGAGGACGCGCGCATCCGTGACCAGCGCGCGGGCAATCTCTATGCCCTGCTGGGTCTCGATCGGCAGGTCTCGGATACGCCGGTTCAAGTCGACCTGGACGTCGAGCCCCGCGAGATGCGCCCGCCATTTTTTAGCGAGCCCCTTGCGGCTATAGATGCCGCCCTTGCCCGTAGCGCCAAACTCCATGGTCTCGGCGACGGTAAAGGACGGTGGCAACGCAAAACTCTGGTGGACGAGCTCCACGCCCGCGGCCCGGCTTTCGCTGACCCGCCCCGTCCGGATGTCGTCTCCCATCACGTTGACCGCGCCGGAGGTCGGCTGGACGAGGCCGGCGGCAACCCGTGCGAAGGTGGTCTTGCCGGCCCCGTTCTGACCGACGACCGCATGGATATGGCCAGGAGCGAACGAAGCTGAAACCTCCGACAACGCCGTCACGTCTCCGAATTTGACGGTGACGTTCCGGCACTCCAGGGCCGATTTCGGAGAATTGGACATGCAATGGTTCCCATCGAGAGCGGGAGGTTCGCGGCTGTCAACAGGGCTGGAAACGATCCGCGAACCCCAGTGACCTTCCCCAAGAGGGAAGGTCTGTGCCGACGTCCTTCGAAACTTCGGGCTGGCTCCGCGAGCCAGCGTCAGGAGATCAAAGGGTGGTGTTGAACGGAACCTTGATCGATCCATCCAGGATGCCGGCGCGAATCTTGGCGACCTCGACCAGCGCTTCCTTCGCCTTGGCGTTCAGATCCGCCGGCCCCTGTTCGGTGAAGACCGGCGAGAGAATGAAGTCGATGACGCCGGTGCCAAGCCCCGTATGCTCGTGCGCTCCGCCGTTCCATTCGGGCCCAACCGCCTTGCTGGCCTCGTTGTAGAGCGAGGCGCCGAAGTCCAGGCTGACGATCGATATCAGGGATTTCGGACCGAGCTCATACTGTCCGGGCGCGAGGCAGCTCACCATGCGCCCTTCCTTCTCGTTGGCCGCGGCAATGATGCCGCCGTCGGTGGCCGCCGCATCGGTCTGGATGTAGTCGATGCCGTCATTGTACATCTGGGTAGCGATTTCCTGACCCTTTGCAGGGTCCTGGAACGAGCCTGCAAAGGCGGCGATGACGGAGGCATCCGGTCGAATGGAATGCACGCCGGCCTTGAAGGCGTTGAAGTCTGCGTTGAGAGGCGGGATGGAAACGCCGCCGATGAAGCCGGTCTTGCCGGTCGACGACATCTTGGCCGCGAAAACTCCCGACAGATAGCAACCAAGATAGTAGTCGTAGGAAACGGTCACCACGTTCGGGATTGCCGGCTCGAAGGGGTCGGCGAAAAGCTGGATCCACTTGGTGTTGGGATAGGACGGCGCCAGCGCTTTGAAGGGCTCGGCCACTTCGTTGAAGGTCGAGACGATGATCGCCGCGCCCGCATCTCCCAGCGTGCGGTAGACCGTCTCGTAGGTCGCCGGATCCTGCGCGTAGACAGCGCGGTATTCGAAGCCCTTTTCTTCCGAAAGCTGCTTGAGCTTGGCGATCATCTGGTCCACCGGACCATTGTCGCCTGCAGCTTGCGTGTGGACCAGCGCGACCAGCCCGCCGGACGCACGGGCGAATTCGGGCACGATGCTGGCTGCAAAGCCGAGCGCCGCGGCACCCGCGCTCGCCTGCAGGAATGTCCGGCGCTGCATCATGTGCTGTGTAATCTTCCCAGTCTTGTCTGTCATGATCGTTCCCTCTTTTATCTTGTTGTTTCTCATTCGCATTTGCCACGGCGCTGGCGGTACTGGCGCCAGTTGCCGCCTCAAAGCGGCGGCGAATAGGAGGCCGGGTTCATAATCATCACCTCCTGCTTCTGGATCGCGTCCAGCGCCCAGACTTCGGAAATGAACTTCTGCCAGTCCGGATCGGCATACATGGCCGCGCGGCGCGCTTCGCGGTCAGCGAGGCTGTCGTAGGCCCACATCAGCACGGTCGTGTGAAGCGTTCCCAGTTCCGAGGCATAGAGACCGACGAACTTGTTGAGATGGCGCTTCTGCACGGGAAGGCCGTCGGCCTCGTACTTCTTCATCCACTTGTCGACCGTGCCGGGCTTGAAGGTGTAGGTGCGGTGTTCCAGGATCATCAGATTGCTTCCTATGCGTTCAGGACGAATTCGGCGCATTTCTCGCCGATCATGATGGCTGGCGCGTTGGTGTTGCCACTTGAGATGACCGGCATGATCGAGGCGTCCGCGACACGCAGCCCTTCGATACCGCGCACCTTGAGTCGCGCATCCACCACAGCCATGGGGTCGTTGCCCATCTTGGCGGTTCCAACCGGGTGGAAGGTTGTCATGGCGGTCGCCCGCAACCAGCTCGTCAAAGCGGCATCGTCGAGCGCTTCCGGCCCCGGTGCCAGCTCCTTGCCGCGATAGCGGTCGAAAGCCTTCTGGCCGACAATGTCACGGGTCAGCCGGATGGCATCGATCATCGTGCGAACGTCGAAATCGTCACGGAGGTAGTTGGCCTGGATCTTCGGCTTGTCCGTCGCGTTCGCCGAGCGCAACGTGATCTCGCCGCGGCTCACCGGATTGACGGGGCCGACGCGGATCGTGAACCCGTGGTTGGCCTCTACGGCCTGCTTCTTCCGGAACGGATTGGGGAAGTGCAGGTTGGCCGTCTTTTCCAGCGCCGGCATGAAGTGCAGCTGTATGTCGGGCGCAACCAGGCCGTCGTTCGAGCGGATGAAGGCACCGGCTTCATAGGGGAAGGTCGTGGTGACGCCCTCACCGAACAGCATGCCCTGGGCAACGGCGGGAATAAGCTTGTCCGCCCGCAGCTCGCTGAAGAGCGTGATCGGCTCCCGGCATTCCCAGCTCATGACGCAGTCGACGTGGTCCTGGAGGTTCTTGCCGACGCCAGGCAGGTCCAACACCGGCTCGATGCCAAGCGCCCGGAGCTCGTCCGCGGGTCCGATTCCGGACAGAAGCAACGCCTTGGGCGAATTGACCACCCCTGAGGAGAGGATCACCTCCCGCCCCGCACGGGCGCGTCCCAGCACGCCGTCTTTAAAATACTCGACGCCGCACGCCCGGTCGCCTTCGATGATCAGGCGCGTGATCTCCGCCCCCGTCAGCACGGTGAGGTTCTTGCGGCCGAGTGCCGGACGCAGGAACGCCCATGATGTGGACCAGCGCTTTCCCTTGCGGATGGTGAAGTCATAGCGGCCAAAGCCTTCTTGCGTCTCTCCGTTGAAGTCATCGTTGGCCGGATAGCCGGCCTGGATGCCCGCCTCGCAGAACACGTCCATCAGCGGATTGTTGCCACGGGCTCGGCAGACGGTGAGTTCCCCGTCGCCACTGTGGAAGGCATCCTTCCGCTGTACATGCGTTTCGGAACGTCGGAATGCCGGCAGCACTTCCTCATAGGACCAGCCGGGCAATCCGAGCTGCGACCAGCGATCGTAGTCGTGGCGATTGCCGCGCACGTAGATCATGCCGTTGATGGTGGAGGTCCCGCCCAGCACTTTGCCGCGCGGCCAATAGAGCGAGCGGCCATTGAGATAAGGCTCGGGCTCGGTGTGATAATGCCAGTTGTAGATGCCCGAATGGAACAGCTTGCCCATCAGCATCGGCAGCCGGAACAGCGGGTTGCGATCCTTGCCGCCAGCCTCGATCAAAAGCACGCGGTTTGCCGGGTTCTTCGACAGACGGTTCGCAAGGACACAACCGGCCGAGCCCGCGCCAACGACGATGAAATCATATTCCGGGTTACGCGCCATGGTTCACCACGCGATGGGCCGGCCGCCCATCGCCTCCAAATAAGAATTGCAGAGAAGGAACGGATTTTCTCGGCCGAGCACCTTGTCGGCAAAGGCGGGATGCTCGCGCTGGACATAGGCGACATGGTCCGTGCGCCCCTCGGCAACGCCGGCTTCCGAAAAAATGTCAGCCGCAGCCGCGCCGAAGCCGAGGAAAACGACCGGCTTGCCTCGCGCCACAAGCATTTCGACCACGCGCAGCATCAACGGCCGCCAGAAGGACAGATGCCCGCGCGACTGGTGTGGATCGATATCGACACGGAAGCGAGAGAGCGTCAGCGAGGCATTGAGCAGGAGAACACCCTCCCCGACCCAACGGTCGGCGATCAGGCTCGGCGGCTCGAACGAACCCGCCGGATCGCACAGCAGATGCCGCACATCGGGCCAGTGGTCGAAATCGCGCGCCAGACTTTCGTCACCAAGGCGTGCGGCCGCAATCAGCTGCATGTAGGCGCGAATGCTCTTCGAGAACATCTTGTCCAGCTCACCCCAGGCGGCGAGATTGCCGGCCTCGAAAGCGCGCCCCGTCGCAAAACCCGGTTCGGGATAAGGATCCTGCCCAAGAACCAGGCAGCGAACGCCATCGGGCGCAATTCCGTCGAACGCCGCCAGGGCATGCGCGCCCCTTGGCTGACCGGGAAAAACCTTGCCGCGGCGCGCCGGGAAGATCGGCTCCCACGGCTCCAGTTCGAGGTCCGCATCGATACGGGCGAAATCGTCGCCGACGGGGCCGAGCGCATCGCGCCATGCATTCGGAAGGTCGCCCTCCCAGCCTGCAAACGTCTCCGCCATTGCCTCCTTCAAGCGCATCGGCATTACGGCTCTCCTTCCGTTCATTGAGGATGAGACTAGACAAAAGCTGACCAAAGTGTCAACTTTCAAAAGCAAAAAAAATGACGACTCGGTCAACGTTTCTTGACTGCATCGTCAACTTATGGCGAAGGGCGATACGCTTGCATTTCGCTGGAAAACGCGGCAATTGCAAAGGCAATCTCGCCACCACGCATGATTGCCTGGTAGGAAGCGACGGCGAGATGGAGGCGAAACCATATGGCAAGGGCAGTACGAGATCCCGAAGAGCGCATCCGCGAACGTAACGTGCGGCTGATCATCAAGGCGGGGATCGAGATATTTGCCCGCAAGGGCTTCGATGGCACGCGCATCGCCGAGATTGCCGAGGCTTCGGGCCTGCCCAAGGCAAACGTCTACTACTACTTCTCGTCCAAGGAGGAGATCTACACCGCCATCATCGCGCATCTGCTCGCCAGTTGGGACGATGCACTGAAATACATTTCGCCGGAGCGCGAACCGGCGGAGGCGTTCAGGCTCTACATCAAGGCGAAGCTGGAATACACGCGCAAGAACATGGCCGAGTCCCGGCTCTTCGCCAGCGAAATCATTCAAGGCGCCCGCTTCCTGACCAAGAAGGATCGCGAACACATCCGTCAGGTAACGGATACTCATGTCGCGGTCATCGAGGGCTGGATCGCCGCTGGCAAGATGCTGCCGGTCGATCCACGTCATCTCTTCATCATGCTCTGGGCGTCGACCCAGTTTTACTCGGACTTCGAACCCGTCGCCGTCGACGCGCTCAAAAAGCCCCGTTTGAAAGCCGATGACTACGAAAAGGCGGCGGCCACGATCACCGAGACGATCCTGAGAGGTATCCTCCGGCAGCCCTAAGCCCGGCGAGCGAACAAAGGCGCTTGCGCACGATCCTGGGCTGTACGGCCGGGTGATCAAGCTCGTTTCAGGTTGGCGCTTACCGCAAAACTTCGCCACGCGGCGACATCAAACAAGATCGAAGAAGCACCGGACGTTGCCTTTTTGGCAATCGACGTTGCGAATATCTGTGCTTCTTCGGCAAGGGAAACTCTGGATAATTGGCCGTGCAAGCAACTCTTCAGAGACCAGCAAGATGGCCTATGTCATTACCGAACCCTGCATCGACGTGAAGGATGGCGACTGCACCGCCGCCTGCCCTGTCGACTGCATCTACGAGGGTGGCCGTACCTTCTACATCCACCCCGATGAATGCATAAATTGCGGGCTCTGTCTTTCGATCTGCCCCGTCGATGCCATCGTCTGGGATCACGAGATCGCCGACAACCAGCGCCATTTCATCGCTGTGAACAAGGAGTTCTTCGGAGCCGACGTCACCGGAATGGGCTCACCGGGCGGGTGGAGCAAGGAGTGCTCGACGGTGCAGGACCATCCCTTCGTTGCCGCCTTCGAGAAAGCGGTAACCGTCGCATAAGCAGACCTGATCCACAGGAGCAAGACAGGGCAGCTGCACAGACGCAGGTCGACGGTTGCCCAGAGAAACGAAACTTGAGGCCGGTAGAAAGCCGTCCCATCTCGGCCCTCGCCGCACGTATCCCGAGATGTTTTTGCGGCCTCGCCGCTTGGGCTCACCAGCCGGAATAATAGGCCCGCGTCGCCGCGGCGAGCTTGGTCACGAGTTCACGCTCGCAGTTCAGCCGCGGAAGGTCCGCACGCGCCTGCTGCAGGAGTTCGGCCCGGGCACCTTCGAAATCGACCTGAGTCAGCTTCCCATCGCGCATGATCTCCTGTCCGCCGACGTAAAGTCCCTTCGCGTGCGCCGCCGTCATTCGCGTGAGCAGAACCTCGGCCTCGTCCAGATCGTCTATCAAGCTATCGGCGATCAGCGCACCGTAGTCCACGAGGACGAGGTCTTCGTTCGCTGGCGCATTCACAACCTTGGCGCCGACATGGATCGCGGCATCGAAGACGCGACGTGCCGTAAAGGTCCGCGCCAGGTCGCGGCCACCGTGCAACAGATGGCCGAGGCGCAGTTCGCGCCAAAGGTCCTGGTCGTCGTCAAACCCCGTGCCGTCGAGGCCGAAAGCGAAGGCGGGCCCGCTTGCCGGAATGGCAGCGAGCGGCGCCACGCCTGAACGCAGGCGCAAGTTTGCCGACGGGTTCGAAACAAGTTGCACACCCCTTGCTGCCAGCAGCCCCAGCTCATCCGGCCGCAGTTGAACGCCATGGGCAACGGCAAGGCGGGGCGAGAGGAAGCCGATATCGTCGAGGTATCGGACGACCCCTTGCGGAAAGCGCCTGTCCAGCCACAGCCTCTGCCTTGGGCTTTCGAGGAGATGCATGTGAATGCGACGACCCGTTGCGTGAGAGGCCTCGGCGATGCTTTCGAGCAGTGCATTGGAGCACCACTGCGGCCCGATCGGGCCGTACTGGACATCGATCAGCGGGTTGGTGTTGGCTGCGGCGACCGAGTCGGCCGCCGAAATCTGGATTGAAGGCGGGGCATATTGGGGGATCGAGGCACTGAGTTCGTCCCAGTCTGCCGGAGCGAGATACGGCCGCAATCGCTGCGGCCCGCCATCATAAGCCCACGGATCGTAGTCGAGAAGCGGGCAGGATAGCGCAAGTCTGATGCCTACGTCGCGGGCCGCGCGCATCACCGCACCAGCCTCCTCCACCAGTCGGTCGACATTCAGCGAATTGTGACAATGCATGGTCGCACCGATGCCCGTTTGCGCCAGCCGGGAGAATGCCACGAGCGCTTCCAGGTAGGGATCGGTGCGCGGTCGGAGCCGAAGCCCGGGGATCCAAACTTCCAGAGCATCGTCGACATTGCCGAAATCGAGCGTGCGGATGCCATAGCCGTGGTCATGCGCGTTGACGGGCGGCGGCATCAGGAGGGCATTGGCCGGGATCGCAGCCGAGGAGGCACCGTCAGGCAGATGCCGCAAGAGGTTTGGCTCACGCCTTGCGGCCTCGTGGCCAGGATGCAAAAGAAGTCGCCCGGGGACCTGGCGTTCACTCAAGGATTGATTGCCTCCATGATCTGGTCGCTGAACCTCAGCAGTTCCGCACCAACGAATTCGATGACGGCTTCGGCCGCGTGGGTTCGCTGCCGGCGTCGCTGCACGAGAATTCCGATATGCAGGTTCTGAAGGCGCGATCCGGAAAGCGGTATCGGAACGACATCGCCTGCCTTGATTTCCGCGAGGAAGCCGATCGGCGTGAAGAAAGCCACTCCCTGCCCCGAGATGATGAATGGCTTGAGCATCATCTGGCTGTTCGACAGCACAAAGGGCCGCCCGGTTCGTTCGAAGACCGAGAGTTCGATTTCGATGAGCGAGCGGATCGGCTGCGTATCGAGTTGCAGAAGCAGGTCGTACTGAGCGCATTCGGCGAGCGAGACCTGCCGCTGCTTCGCCAACGGATGTCCCCGTCCGACGAAAGCCATCAGCGGCATCGGTACGCGAAAGAGCATCTCCGTGTCGTCTGGACGGGCGAGATCAAAGGTCAACCCCATGTCGACATCACCTTCGGCAACCAGGCTGCTGATGTTGCCGTGACCGGCGGTGTGGATATGGAAGCTCACGCCCGGATGGATGCTGTGGAACGTGTTGACCATGTCCGGCAGGAACTGGATGGCCAGGCTGTCCAGACAAGACATTTGCACGCGACCGGCCTTTTTTCCCTGCAAGGCGCCGAGGTCGCTGCGCAGAAGCTCGAAATTCTCAAGCGTGACCCGGGCGTGGCGCAGCACGTTTTCCCCGGCGACGGTCAGCCTCAGGCCGTTCGAGAGCCGTTCGAACAGGGCGATCCCGAGCTCGTCCTCCAGTTTCTTGATCTGCCGGCTGACCGCCGAGGATGCGACGTGAAGCTCCTCGGAGGCCTTGCGAATGGACCCGGACCGCGCGACCGAGACGAAATATTTCAGGATGCTGGCGTGCATTCGATTGGAACCTCCCCTCCCCTGGGCTCCGACCTATAACACGCTCATCGTCCCCTCCAAACGGGCGCGCGCTTCTCCTGGAAGGCGCTGACGCCTTCCAGAGCATCCTCGCTTTTAAGCGCCTTCACGAGTGCAGGCGTGCGCAGCCCTTGTGCTTCCGCCGGCGACAGATGCCCGGTGCGATTGACAGTCTGTTTGATCGCGCGAAGCGAAAGCGGCGCGCAGGCGACGATTTCGGCCACCCAGCGGGCAACGGCGGCATCGAGCTCCTCGGGTTCAGCCACCTCGTTTACGATGCCGAAGCTTTGCATCTCGGCTGCGGAAAACCGCCGGCCGGTCAACAAAACGCCCATCGCGAGATTGTGAGGGATCCTGCGCTGGAGAAGCACCATGCCGCCATCGAGCGGCAGGCGTCCGACGCGGGCCTCGGGCAGACCGAACGCCGCCTTCGTCGAGGCAACGACGATATCACAACCGAGAACCATCTCGAATCCGCCGCCCAGCGCATAGCCGTTGACCCTGGCGATTACAGGAACATCCAGCGAGCGGCGAAAGGCGAGCCCGCCGAAACCGTTCGGCCGGCTCTCGCTCCAGTAGTCGAGGCCGGTCTTTTCGGCCCCTTTAAGATCCGCTCCGGCGCAAAATGCCCGTTCGCCTGCGCCCGTCAGCACGACGCAGCTTACGTCGTCGCGGGCTTCAATCTCCTGCCAGATAGCCTCCAGTTCGCCTTCGGTCGCTGCGTCCACCGCATTCATCCGTTCCGGACGGTTTAGCGTGACCGTCGCAACGCGGTCTTTTACGACGAACTCGACGCTCATGCCGCATCTCCCTGGCGAACGGGGAGCCCCGAGAGTATCTCGTCATTGTGCTCGCCGAGCTTCGGCGGGGCGATGCGCACCGTTACGGTCGCCGCCGACATATCGATCGGCGAACCGACCAGCCGGATCGGACCGGCCTTCGTTTCGCCGGCGTGAAGGATCATGCCGTTGATCACCGTCTGCTCGTCGTCGAGTGCTTCGGGAAGCGAGCGTACCGGCGCGCAGAGAATGTCCACCTGCTCCAGCCGGCCGAGCCAATGGGCGCTGCTGTTCTTCGCGAACGCCTCGCGGAAGACCTGCTGCAATTCCGGCCGGCGCTGCATCTGTGCGTCGAAATCGGCAAATTGCGGCCGTAGGGACAGATCCTCGATCTCCAATGCCGTGCAAATGTCGCGCAGCGGGTTCTGCTTGAACGCGCCGACCATGACGATGGCGCCGTCGGTGGTCTCGAACACGCCTGTCAGAGGGAAAGCGCCCCAGTTCAGGTCCTTCTCCCGCATCATGTGCGTGGTGCCTTCCTGCATCTGCATGGCGAGCATCGAGCTGTAGAGACTGACCGCAACCTGCTGGCCGTGGCCGGTCTTTTCACGGTGCAGCAAGGCAAGCAGAATGCCCTGGACGAGGTGCATGCCGGCCGAATAGTCGGCAAGCGGCGTCGCGTAGATCGACAGCGGATGGCTCGCGTCCGACTTGCGGCGCATGACACCGGAAAGCGCCTGCGCGAGGATGTCCTGTCCGCCCTTGTGCCGATAAGGCCCCTCCAGGCCAAAGCCCGTACCGACGGCGTAGATCAGCCGCGGATTGCTCTTCCTGAGCTCTTCATAACCGAAGCCCATGCGCTCCATGACATCGGGGCGAAAATTGTTGACGACCACGTCGGCCGTGTCGATCAGGGCGCGCACCGCGGCACGCGCCTCATCCTGCTTGAGGTCGAGCGCCAGGCTCTTCTTGTTGCGGTTGAGCGACGAGAAGACCGGATTGTTGAGGCCGTCCGGATCCGACCCCAGTGACCAGCGCGAGAGATCGCCGATCTTGGCCTTTTCGACCTTGATGACCTCGGCGCCATAGTCGGCCAGCATCTGCGTGCAGCACGGGCCCAGCATGACCTGGGTGAAATCGACGACGCGGATACCGTTGAGGGGAAGAGATGTCATTCTGCGGCCTCCAGATAGGTTGCATTATCGGATGGTACGTCGCCGGGATCGGCGCCCTGGGCCCGCAGCTGCTTCTGGATTGCCCGGACATCGGCGTCCCGCACCTTCACGCCGGCGTTGAGCGCAACGGTGGCGGCAACGCCGGCAGCCTCGCCCATCGCCATGCACGGCGGGATTTCGCGGCTCGACTTCTGGGCCTGGATCGTCGCCGAATAGTGCCTGCCCGCGACGATCAGCTGGTCGACTTCTTTCGGCAGCATGGCCCGGTAGGGCGTGTAGTAGTCGCGGCCGCGGCACACCGTATCGGCGAAGTGCTGGCGGTTCATCACGTCGTCCTTGGTAACGACATATTCGCCCTGGAGCAGTCGCGACTGGCGCACGCCCGTCTGTGGTGCAAAATCGATCACATGGGCATTTTCGAAGCCCGGCAAGTTGGCCCGCGCGAAGTCGAGCAGGCGAGCAATGCGGGACCGCCCTTCGAGTTCCGCGTAGGTCAGGTCTTCGACGTTGAGGCCGGAGAGCTTCGGCATGTGCGGGCAGTTCAGCCAGATGACGCCCGGCAGCGGCGTCTTCAACCACCAGAACGACCAGCAACCGCCGATCAGACGCTTGGCCTCATGATCGATCGCCTTGAACTTTTCCGGTTCTTCGAATTCGAAGCGCTCTGCTGCGGCGGTGTCGATCCCACCCCAGCGGGAAACGGTCGTCAGGATGAAATTGCCGTCCGTATGCTGGGCGCCGGCGTCGGCAGCGACGTCGAGGTCGCCCGAGGCGTCGATCACGACGTCGCCCATGATGGCCTCCCGACCGGATTTCGTCTGGCAGACCACGCCCTTCATCGTGCCGTTTTCGACGATCGCCGAGGAGAACCAGCTGTGCGTCCTCAGCTTCACGCCGGATTCGCGAAGGATGTCATAGGAGACCCGTTTGAACGCGTCCGGATCAAAGGCGGCCGCATAGCAGATCGGATGTGGCGCGGATGGCGTGTGGAAGTCGAACAAGCCCCAGCGCGCCCACTTTTGCCAGGCTTCCGGCGTGTCGCGAAAGTCGAGCTGGCGGTCGCCGTCCGTTGGGGTGACGCAGAGACCGAGCGTCTTCATCCGTTCGATCATCTCCATGCAGATGCCGCGCACGGTGATTTCAAGCCCGTTGACCATGTCGTCGAGGACCAGAACCATGCCGCCAGCGGCAAGGCCGCCGACATAGGGGTAGCGTTCCAGCAGCGTGACGCTCGCTCCCGTGCGCGCCGCCGAAACCGCGGCGGAGATGCCAGCCGGTCCGCCGCCGACGACGACCACGTCGGAGCGGTCGACGATCCTGGCATTGCGCGAGGGTTCTTTGATTGTTTCCATAATCGTTCCTCCATAGGGGACCTGTCCGGCGAAATGTGAGGAGCTCACAGCCAGTGACTTCGTCGGTTGACCGGACCCGGATATCCAGGTCCGGCAGCAAGGGGTTTGGGGGTCAGTGGTCCGTCGTCGGTTTCCAACGGACGATCTTCGATTCCGCGAACGAAACAGCGAAGAAGAGAACCACGGCAAGCGAAGCCGCAATCACCACTGTCGCATAGAGCAGAGGCGAACGGAAATTGTAGGTCGCCTCGATGATCAGGGCGCCGAGGCCGTAGCTGGAGCCGATCCACTCGGCGACAATCGCGCCCATCACGCTGCTGGTTGCCGCAATCTTCAGCGCAGCGAAAAGGAAAGGCAGCGAGCCTGGCAGGCGAACCCTCCAGAAGATTTCGGAGTTGCTGGCAGACAGGATGCGCATCAGATCGAGCATTGCGGGGCTCGCCGACTTCAGTCCCTGGACCATGTTGACGAGGGTCGGGAAGAAACAGATCAGGCCTGCAATGATGATCTTCGGTGCGATGCCGTTGCCGACGAGCAGCACCAGGATCGGCGCCAGCGCGATGATCGGGATCGACTTGATGATCACGGCGATCGGATAGAAGGCGCGCTCGGCGAGCGGGCTGTGGACGAACCAGACCGCCAGAAGAACGGCAATGACATTGCCGAATATGAAGCCGAGAACCGCTTCCATGAGCGTCGGCCAGAAGTTCGTCCACAGGATGCCGGCGTTTTCGCCGAAGGCCTTGATGACGTCGACTGGCCCGGGCGCCATGAACGTTGGCACCGAAAAGCCCCAGACGACGAGCTGCCAAAGCAGGATGCAACCAAGGATCGCAAGCGTCGCCGGCAGATGTCGCAGGGCAGCGCTGACGGCAGCGTCGAGCGCCCTGAACCTGTTGCCGTCAGTCAAGTCGCGGCCATCCGCTTGTGATGGTAGGGCATTTGCCATCAGCATTCTCCCAAAAGTTTGCGCAGATAGGCGGTAACCTTAATGAACTCGACCGTGTCGCGCATCGCGAGAGACCGCGGATAGGGTAAGTCGACCTTCATGAACTCCTTCACTCGGCCCGGATGGGCCGCGAGCATCAGCAGATGTTGACCGAGAAAGACCGCCTCGGGGATCGAATGGGTAACGAAGAGGATGGTGGTCCCGGTTTCCTGCCAGAGGCGCAGCAACTCTTCGTTCAACTTGTCGCGCGTGATCTCGTCGAGCGCGCCGAAGGGCTCATCCATCAACAGGATGCGGGGCCGGGTCACCAGCGCGCGGGCGATCGCCACGCGTTGGCGTTGGCCGCCCGACAGTTCGTGCGGCATCGCCTTTTCGCGCCCCTTCAGCCCGACGAGAGCCAGAAGTTCTTCCGGATCCGCGTAGGTCGCACCCGCTTCGCGTTTTCCCACCAGCAGCGGGAGACGCACATTGTCGATCACATTGCGCCATGGCAGCAACGTCGCCTCCTGGAAGACGAAGGCGAAATCGCGGCCCTCGCGCGCCTTGCGCGGCGTCTGGCCATGCACGGACACGGAGCCATCGGTGATGTGCACGAGATCCGCGACCGTGCGCAACAGGGTGGACTTGCCGCAGCCGGACGGGCCGAGCATGGTCACGAGCGAGCCGGCAGGTATCTCGACCGAGACGTCGGAGAGTGCGGTGAAGCCGGAGTCATCTGCGCCGAAGCGGATATGAAGATTCTTCACCGACACGGCGGAGCTACCGACTGCTGCCTGGTTGGGTCTGCTACGCGTTTCCAGCATCGCCTTAACCTACGCTCTTGCGGACATCGGCTGTCGCATCCAGGATTGCCATCGTGTAGACGTCGTCTGCATTCGGGACGGGGCCCGTGAACTGTCCGAGATCCGCATAGGTCTTGATCTGCTCTTCCCAGTTTGCCTGGTCCATGCCACCCCATCCCTCGGTAGCGGTGGTTTCGTTGAACACGAACTTCATCAGCGGCCCGATGGCCTCGATCTCGCTCGCCTTGTCCAGGTTCGGGTAGGATTCGAGCAGGATGTCGACGGCCTCTTCCTGGTGATCGCGCGCATGGCCCCATCCGCGTGCCGAACCCGACACGAATGCAGCAAGGTGGTCCGCGTGATTTTGCAGCTGGTCGTCGGTGGTATAGTAGACGTTGGCATAGAGGCGGATACCGCCGTCCCATAGCGTCAGGTCGACCCGGTCATCACCCAGAACCTTCAAGGCGTTGACATTCGTCAGCCAGCCACAGACCGCATCAGCCTGGCCGGTCACGAGCTGGTTCATGTCCGAACCCATGTTGACGATCTTGACCTGGTCTTCCGATATCCCGTTCTTGGCGAGGAGCGCACGAAGCAGAATGACCGAAGTCGGGATCGCTGCGATCGTCTTGCCGATCATGTCCTGAGGCTTGGCAATCGGGTTTGCCTTGCGGGAGAAGTACGCGAAGGGATGTTTCTGGTAGCCGGCTGCGAATGCCTTGATCGGCGCGCCGGCCGAACGTGCCAGCATCACCGATGGGCTGGAGGAGATCTGGCCGATCGTCGACTGGCCGACGGCGACGCCAGCAACGCCGTCGACATTCGGTCCGCCAGGCACGATTTCGAGCTCGATGCTCTTCTCGGCGTAGTAACCCTTCCTGCGGGCAACGAGTTCTCCAAGAAGCCCGTTGGAAGGCAGCCAGCCGAGCTGCATCCGAATCGTCGTGGAATCGGCGGCTAGACCGGGCGAAACATTGATAAGGCTATGGGTCGCAGCAATCGCGCCCATTGCGGCCGCATTCGAAAGGAAACCTCGGCGGTTCATCATAAAACGAGACATATCGTTCCCCTTGCTTGTTATGGGGTCGATGATGATGGAATTTGGCATCTCATAAAGCACAATTTTTAGCGGTTGGTATTGCCGATATGGCAACGCTCAAGGGCCATTCAGGTTTGCCGTTTCGGCAATGGCGGGCTCGAAAGATTGTGCTTTGTGCGAGTTCGATCCCGTCCGATAAGCGAAGACAGGATCAAAGTCTGAACGCCGCGGAGGTATAGATATGGTGCAGAAGAACCTGATCGACGGGGAATGGATCGCCAGTAGCGAAGTGTCCCGCAACATCAATCCATCGAACACCAACGATGTGGTGGGCGAATATGCCCGTGCGTCTGCCGACGATGCCCGCGCCGCGATCGCCGCTGCAAAGGAAGCGTTTCCGGCCTGGTCGCACTCCGGCATCCTCGAGCGCCACGCGATCCTGAGGAAGACCGCCGACGAGATCCTTGCCCGCAAGGACGAGCTCGGAAGGCTGTTGTCGCGCGAGGAAGGCAAGACGCTGGTCGAAGGCATCGGCGAGACGGTGCGTGCCGGCCAGATCTTCGACTTCTTCGCCGGCGAATGCCTGCGACTGGCGGGCGAAGTTCTGCCGTCGGCGCGACCCAATATCGGCGTCGAGATCACCCGCGAGCCGGTCGGCGTCGTCGGCATCATCACGCCCTGGAACTTCCCGATCGCCATCCCCGCCTGGAAGATCGCGCCGGCGCTTTGTTACGGCAACACCGTCGTCTTCAAGCCGGCCGAACTGGTGCCCGGCAGTTCCTGGGCCATCGTCGACATCCTCCATCGCGCCGGCCTGCCGAAGGGCGTGTTGAACCTCGTCATGGGCAAGGGCTCGGTCGTCGGCCAGGCGATGCTCGACAGCCCCGATATCCACGCCATCACCTTCACCGGCTCGACCGGCACGGGCAAACGCGTGGCGCTGGCCTCGGTCGAGCACAATCGCAAATACCAGCTGGAGATGGGCGGCAAGAACCCCTTCGTCGTGCTCGACGATGCCGATCTGTCGGTGGCGGTCGAGGCCGCGGTCAACTCCGCCTTCTTCTCCACCGGCCAGCGCTGCACCGCCTCCTCGCGCATCATCGTCACCGAGGGCATCCACGATCGCTTCGTGGCCGCCATGGGCGAACGGATGAAGGGGCTGACGATCGACGATGCCTTGAAATCCGGCACCCATATCGGCCCGGTGGTCGATGAGAGCCAGCTCAACCAGGACACCGACTACATCGCCATCGGCAAGCAGGAGGGCGCCAAGCTCGCCTTTGGCGGCGAGCTCCTGAAGCGCGACACGCCCGGCTTCTACCTGCAGCCAGCGCTGTTCACCGAGGCGACCAATCAGATGCGGATTTCGCGGGAAGAAATCTTCGGGCCGGTCGCGTCCGTCATCCGCGTCCGCGATTACGACGAGGCGCTCACTGTGGCCAACGACACCCCCTTCGGCCTGTCCTCGGGCATCGCCACCACCAGCCTCAAGCATGCGACCCATTTCAAGCGCAATGCCGAGGCCGGCATGGTCATGGTCAACCTGCCGACGGCCGGCGTCGATTTCCACGTGCCCTTCGGCGGCCGCAAGGGCTCGTCCCATGGCTCGCGCGAGCAGGGCCGCTACGCCGCCGAGTTCTACACCACCGTCAAGACGGCCTACACGTCGGCGTAGATGTGAGCATTCACCCCGCCGTTCGACTGGCGATTAACGTGTTGAACGGCGGGGCAATTCCAATGATCCGACTGACGCAGCAACCGCTAACACGCGGCTCATCAACTCTGGGGATTAAATCCGCTCTCAGAGGACGGCATAGAGGGAGCGCGACGACACCACATACTGGATCGCCGCAAGCAGGAGCGCGACCGCAACGATCACGCCGATACGCAAAATCCTATCAAGGAAGGTTTCCTGGCCCTGCATCGTCAAACCTCGTTCTTCGCCAGGTGTATTCGACAATCGCCAAAGCCAAAGTATCATCCTCGCGAGCCTCAGCACAGATCGCGATGAAGAGGCGCAGATACGACGGATGACTTTGTAGGCCCGTCCGCGGCTCTTGATCAGCTACGAACGGGCTCAGAGAGATCGAACTGACTAGAGGGCAGCGCGCTTGTCATGCCTTGCGACGCGAGCAAGCAGGTAGTCGACTTCTGTTCGCGCTGTCGGGGTCAGCATCTGGGCCGGCTTGCGTTGGGCGTCGGAGGCGATGACGCCACGGCGTTTCAGAACATGCTTGCGAACGGCAAGGCCGATGCCAAGCTGTTGCTCGTAACGGATCAAAGGCAGGTGCGCATCGAAGAGATCGTGCGCTTCATCCCTTTTTCCGGCCGCAAACAATCCCATGAATTCGGTGAGCATGTCCGGGAAGCCATAGCCGGTCATCGCTCCGTCCGCGCCTCGTTCCGGCTCGAAGTCTAGGAACATGCCGCCATTGCCGCAGAGCACCGAAAAGTCGCGAAGTTCTTTCGCCTTCTGCATGGCGCGCAGCTTCGATATCTTTTCAAGGCCGGGCCAGTCCTCGTGCTTCAGCATCAGGCAGGACGTGTGGTTGGACATGATCTTCGCGATGACGCCTGATGTCATGACGACCGTGAGGGTCAGCGGATAGTCCTGGAGAACCCACGGTACATCCTCGCCGACAGCTTCCACCGCGCCGGCGAAGTAGTTGACGATCTGGTCATCGGTGCGCAGGGCGGGAGGCGGAGCGATCATCACGCCAGCGGCACCCATTTCCATCGAGTCACGCGCCAACGAGCGCATGCTGGCAAAACCTGGAGCGGAGACGCCGACGATCACCGGAATTTTGGACCGGGAGACCACGCGCTTGACGATGGCACGGCTTTCCTCCGGTTCGAGCTTCGGGGCCTCGCCCATGATGCCGAGGATCGTGACGCCGGTGCAGCCGCTCTCCTCATAAAAGTCCGTCAGCTTGTCGATCGAATTGAAATCAATCGAGCCGTCCTCGAAGAACGGGGTGGTTGCGATGGCGTAGACGCCCTTGGATTGCGTGCTGAACGTCATTTCTGGCTGTCCTTCCAGGCCTCATACCGGGCCTTCGTTTCTGCATTCATTGGGTAAAGACCGGGAAGCGGCACGCCCCGATCGACTTCACTCATGATCCAGGCCTCCATGCGCTCCTGTTCAGGCGCTTCGGCGAGCACCTCGTCGAGAAGCGCTGCCGGGATGAGGACTGCACCGTCGTCATCGACCACGACAATGTCGTCCGGAAGCACGGCAACGCCGCCGCAATTGATCGGCTCCTGCCATCCGACAAAGGTCAGCCCTGCGACCGACGGCGGTGCTGCGATGCCATTGCACCACACCTTCATGCCGCTCGCCAACACTCCCTCGGCGTCGCGCATCACGCCGTCGGTGACGAGGCCGACAACGTTGCGTTTCGCCATCCGGGCACACAGGATGTCGCCGAAGATGCCGGCATCGCCGATGCCCATCGCGTCGACGACCGCGACACAGCCCTCGGGCATCGCCTCGATCGCCGCCCGGGTGGAGATCGGCGATGCCCAGCTCGCAGGCGTGGCGAGGTCCTCCCGGGCAGGGATGAAGCGCAGGGTAAATGCCTTGCCGACAACCCGCCCCTGGCCAGGCTTCAGCGGCTTGGTGCCACGCATCCAGACATTGCGAAGCCCTCTTTTGAGCAGAACCGTCGTTAGCGTCGCAGTGGATACGCCCTTCAGGGTTTCAACGACGTGAGGCTCAAGTGTCATGATCGATCTCGCCCAAATCAGATGCTGTTGATCAGACCGCCATCGACGCGGATGACGGAGCCGGTGATGTAGGATGCGCGGGGGCTGGCAAGGAAGGTGACGGTGTCGCCGTATTCCTTCGGGTCGCCGTAGCGCCCGACTGGAATGGACCCGGTACTTTCGGCGGTGACGTCGGCGACCGGCCGGTTTTCACGCTTCGCCTTCTGCTCGTCCAGGAACACGATCCGCCCGGTGGCGATCCGTCCCGGCAACACGATGTTTGCGGTGATGCCATCGCGCCCGACCTCGCGCGCCAAGGTTTTTGACCAGCCCACAAGCGCCAGGCGCAGGCTGTTCGAAATCCCGAGATTTGCAATCGGTGCGACGACGCCTGAAGACGTGGAGGTGATGATGCGTCCCCATTTGCGCTCGCGCATCGTCGGCAGAACGGCATCGGTGACCGCGATCACCGAGCGAACCATGAGGTCGAAGTACTTCGACCAATCGTCGGGCGACTGGCCTGCGGCCGGCGTCGGCGGCGGGCCGCCGGTGTTGTTGACCAGGATGTCGACCGGGCCAAACGCATTGTTTATGGCGTCGAGCTTCCGACCAACCAGGGACAGGTCGCCAATATCCCAGGTGAGCGGAATGGCCTTGCCACCCTCGGCCTTGATTGCATCCGCGGTCGCCTTGGCGCTTTCCTCGTGGATGTCGGCGACGACGACGGAAACATCTTCGGCCGCAAGCGACCTTGCGATTGCGCCGCCAAGTCCACCGCCGGCGCCGAAGACAAGCGCCGTCTTGCCGTTCAAATGTAGATCCACCTCTTCCTCCTTTGTTTCCGGGCCACTATGGCAACGCGCAAACAAGAGAAAAACCTTCCTTTTTATTCCTTCAGACGATAGTAAAAGTATCGATGGAAACCCGCTTTCTCGAAACCTTCCTGGCCGTCGTTCAACACGGCTCTCTGGCTGAGGCGTCGCGCCGCCTGGGTGTGACGCCGGCCGCGGTCGCGCAACGTATCCAGGCGTTGGAAGACGAGATCGGGCTGCCCCTTCTGGCGCGATCAGGCCGGCGGGTGAAGCCAACCGAAGCGGGCGTCGCGATCCTTGAAAAGAGCCGACGCGTTCTATCGGAAGTCAGACAGTTGAAAGGACTGGCACACGACGACCAGGCATTCGGAGAACTGCGGCTTGGTGCCATCTCGACGGCACTGACGGGCCTGCTTCCGAATGCGCTACGAAAAGTGTTCGACACGACGCCGGGCGTCGACATCTTCCTGCTGCCGGGAACGTCGGCAGAGCTCTATAACAGCGTGCTGGAGGAAAAGATCGACGCGGCGATCCTCGTCAAACCGCCCTTCCCGATACCCAAGACCTTACATTGGGAACTGATCCGGTCGGAGCCGTTCGTCCTTCTGGCGCCGCCCGACCTCGCGAACTTCACCGCCGACCGCTTGCTTCGCGAGCAACCATTCATCCGATACGACAGAAGCAATTGGGGCGGCCGCTTGGCAGATGCCTATCTTCAATCCCAGCGGATTCTTCCTCGCGAGTGGCTGGAACTCGACTCGCTCGAAGCCATATCGGTCATGGTTGAAGCTGGACTAGGCGTATCGCTCATGCCCGACTGGCGTTCGTCCCTCTTCGACAACCTGCGCGTTGCCCGGCTTCCGCTGCGCAACGCACCGTGCCGCGAGATCGGCTTGCTCAGACCTCGCAACGTGCCATCAGCCCGACTGATACAGGCCATTCTCGATGCCATTCGATTATAGAGCGGACCGAACTTCCGGCCGCAGGGGCCGTCCTCGTTCTGGTCTTTACGCGCACCACGATGGCTCGAAGCCGACCCGACGATGGGCTCGTAGACCAACAGTGGATATCTCCGAGAGATCAGTGACTTTCCGGGCCCTGCATCCACTGCGGGATATCCCGTTTGGCATGAAGCACACGCCAAACGTCGATATAATCAGCCTGCTCGCGATAGAAGACGAGATATGGGTATCTCTTCAAATAGACGTTCCGCAAATCAGGTAATCCCAATTCGTACGAATATCTCAATGATCCAGATTCCGGATGGTTCGCGATCAAATCGTATGCCGTTTGAAGAGCGTCGATAAATCCGTGGGCAACTTCAGGTCCCGCCTCGCTTGCGTAATAGTCGACGGCCGCTTCGGCATCATTGCGAGCCAATTCACGTGGAATAATCCGTTTGTAACTCACTTGGCCTGCCGAACTCGTTCGCGCAACCTGGTGAAATAATCAGCGTCGGCCGGTTCAGTCTGATCAGAGGAAGCACCGTCAAGCAACAGCCTGCGCAATGTGAGCCGGTCCTGATCTCGACGAATCAACTCCCGGATATACTCACTGCTCGTCCCATAGCCCCGCCCGGCGACTTGCTCATCGACGAAGCTCTTCAAATAGTCCGGCAGAGAAATGTTCATTGTGCTCATGTGAAAAAGAATACCGTCCTTGGCAAAAAATGGCAAGGACGGTTGATTCCAACAACTTTCACGAGACGCGATAATGCCTAACGCGGTGGCGTTCACCTGATGCGGATTCTACTCGGCCGGCACGGGCCTTGTTTCGCACAGGCGGATGGCGGTGCACCGCCGGGGCCGCCTGAACTATGCCGGCGTACCCGCAGAGCGCATGCGGTCCTATCTCGGCCGCTTCGCCGAGGCGCTTTCCTGGCCTTGAGGCTGCTGCCGTCGAGCCCCAAGGGACCAGCCGGCAAAGCGGACCAGGAGCCCGCGAAAATGCGCCTCTATGAAGCGCGCCCAATCGCGCGGCTCCTCGGGATTGTCCAGATCCCGCCGGGCAACCACATAGCCGATCCCCCGCAACATCGCGGCCGCCTCAGTGCCGAAAGGCACGCAGCGGTTTGCCGCTGCGCTGGGTGACGCCGACGCCGGGAGCCGCGCCGACCTCCGCATTGGAGGCAGCAAGCAGCGGCTTGCCGCGCACCATGTCTGAGCCACGCTCGGCGAGCATGATCGTCGGCGCGTTGAGGTTGGCGTTCGGCTCTGCCGGGAAGACGGAGCTGTCGATGACCCGGAGGCCGCCGATGCCGCGCACCCGGAGTTCGCTGTCGACGACGGCCATCTCGTCCTCGCCCATGCGGCAGGAGCCGCAGGGGTGGTAGGTGCTTTCCATGGTCTCACGCACCCAGGCGTCGATCTCGTCGTTGCTGCGCACATCCTTGCCGGGCGCGATCTCCTCGCCGCGGAAGCGGTCGAAGGCGGGTTGGGCGATGATTTCGCGGGTGAGCCGCAGGCAGCGCCGAAAACCTTCGCGGTCCTCCTCGCGGTCGAGATAGTTGAAGAGGATATCCGGCTGCTCGTGCGCCTCCGGCGAGCGCAGCCGCACATAACCGCGGCTCTTCGGCTTGTTCGGCCCCGTCAGCACCATGAAACCGTGACCGTCGAGCGGCTTCTTGCCGTCATAGCGCATGGCGGCGGGCAGGAAGTGAAACTGGATATCCGGCCACTGGAGGGAGGCGTCGGAACGAATGAAGCCGCCGCTCTCGAAATGGTTGGAGACCGAAAGCCCCTTCTTGAAGAGCAGCCATTCCGCGCCGATCAGGGCTTTGCTCAAAAGCCCCATCTTGCCGTTGAGCGTGATCGGCTCCTTGCAGGCATACTGGATGTAGACCTCGGAGTGGTCCTGCAGATTCTCGCCGACGCCTGGCAGATCGTGCAGCACCTCGACGCCCGCCTTTTGCAGCACGGCAGCCGGGCCGATGCCGGAGCGTTGCAGGAGGTGCGGCGAGCCGATCGGGCCGGAGGAAATCAGCACTTCGCGGCTTGCCTTCGCCACGACGCGCTCCCCACCCAGCTCGTATTCAACGCCGACGGCACGTTTTCCCTCGAGCAGTACACGCCGCGTCATGGCGTGGGTGACGACCGTGAGGTTCGGCCGGCTCATCGCCGGCTTGAGATAGGCATTGGCCGTCGACCAGCGCACGCCGTCCTTGACGGTCATGTGCATCGGCCCGAAGCCCTCCTGCATATGGCCGTTCGGGTCTTTCGTCGTGATATAGCCCGCCTCGCGGCCGGCATCGACGAAGGCCCGGTAGAGCGGGTTCCGCATCCTGTTGCCGGCATTGGTGGCGAGCGGGCCGGCGGCGCCGCGATAGGCGTCGCCCCCGTCCTGCCAGCTTTCGGCGCGCTGGAAATAGGGCAGGCAATTGGCATAGCGCCAGCCGCGCGCCCCAAGCTCCTCCCACTCGTCGAAGTCGCGGGCATGGCCGCGCATGTAGACAAGCCCGTTGATCGAGGAGGAACCGCCGATGACCTTTCCACGCGGGCAGTGGACCCGGCGGCCGTCGAGGCCGGGCTCCGGCAGGGTCATGTATTTCCAGTTGTATTTCGTGCCGTTCATCGGGATGGACAGCGCCGTCGGCATCTGAATGAAGATCGACTTGTCGCTGCCGCCGTATTCGAGGACCAGGACTTTTACGGCCGGGTCTTCCGAAAGCCGGTTGGCGAGCACGCAGCCGGCCGATCCGGCGCCGATGATGATGTAGTCGTAGGTATCGCTCATGGCAGTCATCCCGATATTACGGATAGAGGCCCCAGCCACGTCCGCGGGCGAAAAGCCGGGTCAAGGCATAGTGGACCGCGCCGGCTGCAAGGCAGGAAGGCACGGAGGCGGTGAGGTACTTGAAGGCCGGCAGGCTCGCGAGCGTCTGCGGATTGAAGACGAGCACGTAGACCCCGAAGCCGATGGCAAGCGCAAAGAGGCCGATGGGATTGAAGCCACCCCAGAAACGGTAGGGACCGTTTTCCTGCGGGCCGTGCAGGCTGCGCATGTCGAGCTTCTGGCCGCGCAGGAAGAAGTAATCGGCAATGCCGATGCCGGCGAGCGCGGAATTGAGCGCCGAGGTCCAGACGAGGAAGATGAAGAAGCCGTCATACATCTGCGGATAGAAGACCACGAGGCCGAGCGGGATGACGCAGAACAGGAAGAGGATCGCCCCCCAGGAGGTGGCCCGCACCGAGGCCGTGCCCACCTGCCGGAGACCGACGATGGAGGTGTAAAGGATGTTGGCCATCGAGGTCATGTTGGCGAAGGCGACGAAGAGCAGCGCGATGATGCCGATGACGGGCCCGGCGATCTTGGTCATCCAGATCGTCGGGTCGCTGTCACCGAGTGCGACGGCTGCGAGCAGGCCGACAATTTCGCCGAGTGCGGCGGCGCCGAAAATGCCGAGGATGTTCGGCCAGAAGGCGGTACGTTCGTTCTTGGTGAGGCGGGCGAGATTGCCGATATAGGGCCACCAGGAGAAGCCGGCGGCAAGGTTCACTTCGATAGCGATAATGAAGTTGAGCGTATTATCCTCAAACGGCGGGGAAAGCGCCGGCATCGCCAGCAGCTCGGAGAAGGAGCGGTGCTGGAGAATGAGGTAGAGCATCACGATCATCAGGATCACCAGCGCGGGCGAGACGACCATGTTGAAGAACTTGATCGAGGTTGGCCCCTTGGCGACGATGAACCAGGTAACGAGGATGGCGCCGACGGCGGCGACGATCATCTTGATGCCGGTCGGGTTGGCGGCCTCGCCGGAGCTCAGCGCCGTCAACCCGTCGATCGAGCGGCCGAACATCATGGCCAGCACCGCAAGCCAGCCCATGGTGAGCACCACGACGGCCAGCACATAGACAACGCGGCTGCCGTTATAACCGAACTGGCTGCGCAGCGCGACGAACTGCTCGATGCCGTAGCGGCCGGAAAGCGGCGTGGTGGCGAGTGCCGTCAGCATGACACCGACGATATTGCCGATGATGATGGCGGCAATGCCCTCCTTCGGTCCGACGAAAAGACCGACGGAGCCGCCGATCAGGAAGGCCCAGGTGGCGATGGCAAGCGCCGAATTGGCGTAGGTGAATTCCCAGAAGCCCCAGAGCCGTTCCGAGGGCAGAAGCGGTGCATCGCCGCGTTCGGCAGCGGCACGGTTGGCAGAAGCTTCCTCCCGTTGGATTTCAGCGGCGGCAAGCCCGCCATTGGCGACGTGTTCGGTCATCTCATGCCCCCCAGAACCAGGAGCCGAGGACCAGCACGAGCGTCAGCACGGTCATGCCGGCATAATCGAGGGCGGTCATCGTGCCTTCGAAGCGGTGACCCGCCTCGATGTCTTCATAGATGCGGGCGCGGCGTCCCAGTTCGTTCTGCCAGGCGATATCGTTTTCCATTTTTGGTTCCCCTATCGCGTCGCGCCTTCGGCGTCTTTCTGCGATGAAAGGCGGCTCCATCAGCCGCCGGTGGTGCGAAGCGGCCGCCCATGGGCGGCGGCCGCAAGGTTTACGGCAATGTGATCCACACCGCCTTGGTCTCCATGAGGTAGTCGAGTTGCTCCGGCCCCAGGTCCTTGCCGAAGCCCGAAGCCTTGAAGCCGCCGAAGGGCATGGAAGGATCGATGGTGCTGTGGGCATTGACGTAGACGGAACCCGCATGCAGGCGCGGGATGAGCGTGTGCACGCGCGCGAGATCGTTCGAGTAGATCGCGGCGGCAAGGCCGAACGGCGTGTCGTTCGCCAGCGAAACCGCGTCCTCCAGCGTGTCGAAAGGGCTGGTGACCAGCACCGGCCCAAAAATCTCCTCGCGCACGATGCTCATCTCCGGCTTGCAATAGGCAAAGATTGCCGGTTCGATGAAATGGCCAGGTCGGTCGGGACTGCCGCCGCCATGGATCAGCTCCGCGCCCTCGCGGCGACCGGCCTCGATATAGCTGGAAACCACCTTTTTCTGCTGCGCCGAGACCATGGGGCCGATGTAGCAATCGCGGTCGAGACCCGGCGCAAGCTTCAGCGTGCGGGTGACAGCGACCAGCTCTTCGAGGAACGCGTCATGCACCGACTGCTGGACATAGACGCGGGTGCCGGCATCGCAGACCTGACCGGAGTTGAAGAACACGCCGTTTGCCACTGCACGGGCAGCGCTTGCCAGATCGGCATCGTCGAGCACCAGCACCGGCGATTTGCCGCCGAGTTCCAGCGTCACATGCTTCAGATTGCCGACCGCCGTGCGGCCGACCTCCTGCCCGACCGGCGTCGAGCCGGTAAAGGTGACCTTGTCGATGCCCGGATGGGTCGACATGGCCGCGCCGATGACGCTGCCCTTGCCCGTGACGATATTGACCACGCCATCGGGAATGCCGGCCTCCTGCACCAGTTCGGCAAAGCGCAGGGTGGATAGCGAGGTGAGTTCCGCCGGCTTGACGATGACGGTGCAGCCGACAGCAAGGGCAGCCGCGAGCTTCCACGCCATGGTCTGCAGCGGGAAGTTCCACGGCACGATGGCGGCGACGATGCCGAGCGGTTCCTTGCGGGTATAGGCGAGATAATTGCCGGGAATGGAAGGTTCGACGGTGCGGCCATGCAGCTTTGTCGGCCAGCCGGCGAAATAGCGGAACGTATCAACCGTGCCCTGGATGTCGATCTCGCGGGCGAAGGTCACCGACTTGCCCATGTCGATGGCTTCGATTTCCGCCAGTTCGTCGGCATGGGTCTCGATGAGGTCGGCAAGGCGATGCAGGAGGCGTTCGCGCTCGAGTGGCTTGAGGAGACGCCATGCGCCGCCATCGAACTGGGCGCGGGCAGCGCGGACGGCCCGGTCGAGATCGTCCGTGGTGCCCGAGGGCGCGCGGGTGATCAGGCCGCCGGTGGAGGGCTCGAAAATGTCGAAGGTCGCGCCATTGCCGCTGTCGACCCAGGCGCCGCCGATGAACATCTTCTGGGGCTTGGCCAGAAACCGCCGCGTCGCATCGCTGACGCCGTATTGATCCAGATAATTGCGGACGCTTTCGTCCATGTCTCTTCCTCCTCGTCGGCCGCCGCTGGCGTGCCGGCCCTTCCCGGGGTCTTTGCTCAGCGTTTTTCGGCTCTTGCATGCATGACGCGGCCGATGAGGTTCATGAGAACCTGCGCGGCCAGAATGGAGGTGCCTCCGGTGTGGTCGTAGTCGGGGGCAACCTCGACCAGATCGATGCCGACAATGTTCCCGCGCTTGGCGAGCGCCGCCAGGATCTCCAGCACCTCGTAATAGATGAAGCCGCCATGCGACGGCGTGCCGGTACCCGGCGCGATCGACGGATCGAAGCCATCGATGTCGATGGTGACGTAATAGCGCGCATCGGCGGGGATGCGGTCCACCACGCCCTCTATGCCCAACGCCCGGATCTGACGGACCGAAAGGATGTCGGAGCCCATCTTGCGGGCATCCTCATAGCCTTCCTTGGCGGTGGAGGAGACGTTGCGGATGCCAAGCTGCGACAGGCCGCTGACATAGGGCTTTTCTGCCGCGCGGCGCATCGGGTTGCCGTGGCCGTAGCGCACGCCATGGCGCTCGTCGACGAAATCGAGATGGGCGTCGATCTGCACGATGTGGATCGGACCGTTCTTCTCGCAGTCCTCGGCAAAGGCATTGACGCAGGGGATGTTGATGGAATGATCGCCGCCCAGCACCACCGGCAGTGCGCCGGCCGCCAAAATCTTGCGCACGCCGAACTCGATATTGGCGTGGCTCTTCATCGTGTCGGTGTGGACGATATCGGCATCGCCGATATCGACGATCGAGACCGCGCCGCTCGGCAGATAGGTGACGTCGTCCTCATGATCGTAGGCGCCGCCGTGGCCGAAGGAGAACAGGGTCGAGGCTTCGCGGATCGAGCGCGGCCCGAAGCGGGTGCCGGCACGCCACTGGGTGCCGCAGTCGAACGGTGCACCGAGGATCGCCACGTCGGCGTCGATGGCGTCCCAGTCCGGCTGGTAGGGATATTTGCCGAAGGTGCAGATGCCGACAAACGGCAGGTTCAGACGCCCGGTTTCATAGGAATTGCTGGTCATGTGTCTCCTCCACAGGTGAAGGAGTGTGCGGAAGGTCGATACGCTTAAAAATATCTATGATTGGATGTTTAGTTGTGACTTAATCAATGCATGATCAACAAGGTTCGCCACCGCGTTCTCAACCTGTCGCTCGGCGATGCCGAGCTCCGGCTGCTGCGCGTCTTTGCCTCAGTCGTGCAGCACGGCGGCTTTTCCGCCGCGCAGTCAGCGCTCGGCATGACGCAGGCGACAATCTCCACCCATATGCGCAATCTGGAACAGCGGCTGGCCTTGCGCCTGTGCACCCGCGGCCGCAGCGGTTTCCAGCTAACGGAGGAAGGGCGGCTCGTCTATGACGCGGCGCTCGAACTCTTCGGCTCGCTGGAGAAATTCCAGAGCCGCATCGGCGAGGCGCAGGGTGAGCTTTCCGGCAATCTCAGCTTCGGCACCGTCGATGCGATGATCACCAATGGCGAACTCGACCTTCAGGGCGCGCTCGCCAGCTTCCATGCGAAAGCGCCGCGCGTGCATCTGGAAATCGATGTCGCAGCACCGCAGGTGCTGCACCAGGGGCTACTGAACGGCTCCTACCAGGTCGTGCTCATGCCATCGGTCGGCAGCGTCACGCCGCATGTCCGCAGCCAGCCGGTGTTTTCCGAAGTCCAGAAGCTCTATTGCGCCGAGCGCCACCAGCTCTTTACCCGCCCCGACGAAGAGCTCACCGACGCGATGCTGGCATCCCAGTCCTTTGCCGGCCGCACCTATATGCTCAACGAGACGATCTGCGGCGTGAACTTCACCTGGGCCGCCGCAACGCCGCATATGGAGGGCACACTGCTGCTTCTGCTTTCCGGTGCTTACATCGGCTTCCTGCCCGATCATTATGCAGAGGAATGGGTGCGCACCGGCCGCCTCAGGGTCCTTGCCCCCGAGCGCATGACCTTCGAGGATATGTTCCATATCGCCTATCCCCGCAACAAGCCTTCACGCGCGGCCGAAACCCTGGCAGAGGCGATCACCGAGAGCGTACGAAAGCCGCACTGATGTTTTCCGCTGGCCCCGGAAACCGGGGGCAGACGGTTCAGTCCTAGGACAATTCCAGGAAAAGTGTGAAACGGTTTCCGTCCGGAGTAGCGTTGCTTCAACGAGTTGGATCATTTCACTGTTTCGATGAAACGATGAAATGATCTTGGGCCGGTCGAGGTGCAGCAACCGCCGCATCGCTGAGGGCAGACATGGTGCAAAGCGGCGCAGCATGCGCCCTGCCCAGCCGGAAAGCGCAAGGCAGACCGCAGTTTCACTGCTCGCGTCCCTATCGCCCCGATCTGCAACCAAGTAGCCGATGCCGCGCAGCATTTTCACTTCCTGTCCTACCGAACCCGAACGGGCTCGGCGTAATAGGGCAGCCGGTCGATCCGCGGCGACCACAGTCCCTTGTCGACGACCGTGCGCACATGCGCTGCGATCTCCTCCATCGGCGCGAACCAGACGTCCCCGCGCTTAAGAACCTGCTCAAGGAAGCGATGCACCACTTCCCAGCGCGCAAAGCGTCCGGTGGCGAATGGGTGAACGACCGGCACCCAGGGCGCGCCGTGCCGGTAGGCGGCCTCGAACTCCTGCGCGGGGCGGCAAAGCCCCTGCTCCGGCGCGCGGATCGGCATCATGTGGTCGAGATCCATCGACTGGACATATTGCGGCCAGTCGTCGAGGCCCCAGTGCGAGGGCAGTTCCACCAGGCGGCCGGCATCGCATTCCAACCCGCGGTGCAAATTCCTTCGCCCAGGAGCGCACCAGCCCGAGCACCCCATGCTTGGAGGCGACATAGGGCGAGAAGGTCTCGCGGCGGTGATAGGCCATGTCGGACGCGGTCATGATCAGACGGGCCGTCCCCTCCACCGTCCCCTCCATCAGCCCGATCGCCATTTTTCCAACGAAGAAGCTGCCGCGCAGGTTAATGGCGATCACCCGGTCGAAATCGGCGGCTGGAGTTTGCTATTGGGAGACGGTGCGCGCGCGTCCGAAGGCGCGCAGTAGCAGGTTCACCGAAACAGCGATCTTGTCGATGTCGGGGACGTCTCGGGAGTAGCGCCCGGTATAGAGCTTGACGATCATCTGGTCGCGCTCTTTGCCGCTGAGCTCGTAGTGAAGGTGAAGGTAGAAGCGCCTCTTGTCTCCGGCGCGCGAGATGTCGCCGCGCCGCTGCGTCACTTGCCTGAGATCTGCATGTAGCGGCTCGAAGCCATCAAGTCTGAGCGTCACCTGTGTGGACTGGAAACGCACTTCAGTCGGAACGGCGACCACCGCCTTGTCGAGTGAGAGGCTGACCACGCGCCCCGGCGTGCCGTCGACATTGGCGGGCTCATCGAGCCTAAAAGCCTGGAAAAGGCGACACGGTTTCTCAAAGCAGATGAGAGAAGCGATGACAAGGACGACGATGTTGATCCCCGACCATACGGCCCCAATCGCCGAAAACGAGCCGTGTATCCGCGCGGTTTCCGGAACGATGTTGATCAGGAGCCCCAGTGCTGTGGCAGTGATGAAGCCCGCGATCCAAGAGAACGTGTAGGCATCGAAGGCGTTGGCCTCGTTACCGGTGCCTTTCGGGGTCACCTTGAACGGCTTGCCGAAGGGCCGTACGAGGCTGGAAACGACCGTCGGCAGCATGCGAAAGGTTGCGAACGTCCCGACGGCGCTGGAAACTACAGGGAGGTAGCGCGTCGGGGTGATCCACAGCATCAACAGGAAATAGGCCGCCAGAACGGGAAGCTGGTTAGAGACATAGTCGGCAACGCCGGTGAAGTGCAGCGGCAAGGCGCCGAACCAGAGATAGGCGATCGGCACCATCAGGACGATCAGGCGCACGATGTACTGCACCAGCCAGGACATGGGAAGAAACATAATCCGCTGGAACAACGACAAGCCCGGTCCGCGCAAGGGGCCGTTGTGGAGATAGAGCGTCTGGATGCCGCCCTGGCACCAGCGCTCTCGCTGGACGAAATAGCCCGTCAGGTTCTCGGCTGCCAACCCCATCGACAGGCGCTCGTTCAAGTAACGGGTCTTGTAGCCTTTGTTCAGCATCGACAGTGTCGTCAACAAATCTTCGGTGATCGACTCCGTCGGGAAGCCGCCGATCGCGTCGACTGCCTTGCGGCGGGCGATCGAGCACGACCCACAGCAGAAGCTGACGTCCCAGACGTCGCGGCTCGGAGCGATCTCGTCGAAAAAGAGGCGCTGTTCGTCCGGCCAGATGTTCTCCAGACCCAGGTTTGACTGGACCGGATCGACATTGAAGAAATGCTGCGGCGTCTGGACGATGCCGATCTCCTCGTCCGAGAAGAACGGCAAAGTACGCTTGAGAAAATGGCGATAAGGAACAAAGTCGGCATCGAAAATGGCAATGAAGTCGCCCGAACTCGCGCGGAGCCCGTTGTTCATGTTTCCGGCTTTCGCGTGCGCATTGTCCGTTCGCGTCAAGTGGACCGCGCCTCGCTCTGCGCAGAAGCTCTTCAGCCAATCACGCCTGCCGTCATCGAGGACATAGACCTTGAACTTGTCTTTCGGATAGTCGAGTGCCAACGCCCCGACGATCGTCCGCTCCAAGACATCGAGCGGTTCATTGTAGGTCGGAATAAAAACGTCGACTGTAGGCAGATCCTGTTGTTCGCGAGCGAAGAACGTCTTTCCCAAGCGGTCCGCTTCGGAACTCCGGTCAACGTATCGGCTCATCAAAATGAGGAAAAGGACAACCTCGGTGAAGGCAAGGAGCTCGATGATGAAAACAACCCAAACCCACCATGCGTTCGCGCCATCGGCTGGATAGGGAAGAACGGTCTCGAAAAGACGCCAGACCATATAGCGCAATGCGACAGCGCCTACGACGGCGCAGGTGATGCTGCGCGCCCAGCTTTGATGCCGTGGCCAGTTGGATGGCCCAAGCAGGAAGAAGGCGATAACCAGCAATGTGGGCGCGAGCGCTAAAAGAGGTTGAACCACAAGCTTTTGATCCACTGCGTCAGTTGCAGATTGTGCCTGGAGATGCGTACCTGGGCGGTCCGCCCCACCTGGCAAAAATTGCCGAAATCGGTGTTGAGCGCTGAGGGTATGAGTTGAACGCGGATCCTGGCATCGCGCTCCTCGGCCTCCGGCTCCTTGGCAGCTAGATTGTCCTTCTCGACAACGGCAGAAGAGCCTTTGACTGCCTGCACTTTCGCCTTGAAGACTTCGCTCCGACCGAGGAGCCGAACCTCCGCTTCGCGACCCGGATAGATCTCGTCGTAATCGACTTCGGGAACGAGGATATCGACGAAAAGCTCGCGGCAATCGAGGATACGCAGCAGCTCGTTGTTCAAGATGACATTGGAACCGTTGACGACGTTCCGGGTCCACACCACGCCGCTGAATGGCGAAGAGACCGCCGCCAATTCGAGACTGCGAACGCGCTTCTCCTCCTCGACCAATTGATGGTCTATCTGGTCGGCGCGCGTGCTGTTTTCGACTATGCGGGTGTTGATATCGTTTATGCGAACGATCACCTCGTCCTGGCGCTGGCGGGAATAGGGTACATCGTTTTGACCATCGCCCACTATGAATATCCCCTGACGAAGCGCCGTCAGTCGTTGTTCGAGCAGCTCGAGCGACAGATTGCTGATCTCGACCTCACCGCCCGTGGCGGCGCCCGCGGCAGCGGCCGACTCCACCATTTTGCGCGTAAAAATCCCTTTCGACTCCAACTCCTGCCGTCGGTCGAGGTCTACCTTGGCGACGAAGTCCTGGGCGCGCGATACCTCGACCCGCTTCTGCAGGATGCGAAGCTCGCGTTCCAGACTTGCAATGGTGGCGTTCTTGAAATTCTCGAGCCGATCGGCGAGTTGGGTGCGCAACGCGACAAGTTCGTCCCGTTCCCGCTCGAGCGCGGCAACGCGATCTACCGCGGTCTTTCCTTCCGCCTGAAGCGAAGCAAGGATCGCCCGATTGACCCGATCATTGCGGATCGTCAGAAGCGTCTCGCTGGCGGCTACCGGGGTGCCGATCCGGGGTGGTGCCTGCTCAATCTCGCCATCGATCGGCGCGTTGATCACTGCAAAGCGAGCGTTGACCGTGCCATCAAGGCTGGTAAAGCCCGTGAGCCCCGGCAAGAGCACGACAATGGCAAGTGCCAGAAGCAGGATCCCAACGACAATGCGTGTGACGCGATGGTTCAGGAGCTGCATGCGCAATCCCACTCACTACCGTTGACAACGACGACGGGGCTAGCGACATGCTCCCACCGCCGGGTTAACTTCCGGTGAGATGACGAGATGAACAACCCTCAAAATTGTATGTTTTGCAGCTGAAGATTGTCTCATTTTCGGAAGATTCGGACGGACTAACGCCGTGTGTGCGGTCGATTTTCAGACAGAGGCGGGCGTCCGCAGGCCTCCTCTTCTCTCAGCAAACCATCGCACTTGAGTGATCGTGCACTTCTCCGCCAAATAGCGGAGCGAGAGTAGGTTCGGAGAGCAGAAACCCTTGAACATGTGTTGCTCCCGCGGCCTGCGCGGCTTCAAACTGCGCATAGGTTTCGACGCCTTCAATGACCACGACCGGGGCGACGCAGGATGCGAGACCGACCATGTGCGAGAGAAAGCGCTCCGCGTCGTCACGACCCAGGCGCAAGAAGAATCCGTCGATCTTCACGATGTCGACGGGCAGCGACAAAAGCGCCTCAGGTGTCGAGAACCCAGTGCCAAAGTCGTCGACGGCAATCCTGTAACCAAGCGCCTGCACACTTTGCAGAAACCGGCCGGCTATCGGAAGTCCCGATACGGGCAGACTTTCCGTCAACTCGAGCACAAGCCGCGATGCAAATCTCGCATTTGCAGACAGCAGATCGAAGAGAAGTGCTCTGTTGCGTTCGTCGGAAATACTTTCGACTGAAATGTTGCACCCGAGGACACCGGATTGCTGGCACGCGAGCCAGTCAAAAGCGAGGGCGAGCATATGCCTGTCAAGCGCGGCAACACGGCCTGCCGCCTCCAGATAGCCTATGAACTCGCTGGCTGCCATGATCTCGCCATCGGGTTTGACGAGCCTTCCCAGGCATTCCGAGTAAAGGACGCGGCCGACGTCGGCGACTGAGTTGATGTGTTGAAGAGAAAAGCCGACACGTCCCTGTTTCATTGCGTGGTCGAAGGCTTCCGCAACACGATCAAACATTCGAATTCCGCCTGGTTTGGCAACCGGCCCGACAACAATCACCGGAGCCGGCTGCCTGTCTTTGTTTTACTGGACGCTTTCTACTTCCGGATCCGTTTCTACTTCCGAATCCGTCTCATCCACCGTCGATGGCGGCAGCGTCTCGCGGATTTCGTCGATCTTGCCGACCGCAGGGCCAACGCCGAGTATCTCCTTGGCTTCATCGACCATGTCGTCAGTCACCACACCGTCCTTGGTGAAGCTGGCAAGCGCATCACGCAGCGCTTCGTCACTCAGCGCCGGGTCCGTGGGGATGGCATCCTCACCGTTTTCAGCCTCAAACTCGGCATAGGCGATCGCATAGGCCCGAACCCCGGCCATCTTGGGATCGTTCGAATTGAGGTAAGCGTGGTAATTCCGGTTGAGCGAACCAAAGCCCGGCGCGTTCCCCGGCGTTACCGGTTCAACAACCGGATCCAACTCCACCGGCGCCGATTTGACGACCTTCTCGGCCTTCGCCGGCTTGGACGCTTTTTCCTTGCCGCTTGATGTGTGGGTCTTCTTATGCGATTTCTCGCCGGACTTGTTTCCCTTCGTTTCCTTGCTTCCGCGCGCATTATCGGACTTGCCGTGGCCGGAACTGCCACCACGATCACTGCCGTGGCCGCCACCATGGTCACCACCGTTTCCGCCACCATGGTCGCCGCCGTTGCCGCCCTTGGCATAGGCGAAACCGTTCAGCCCCAAATTGCCGCCAGCCACCGGCGCGATTGCCAGTGTCAGTGTCATGATGCTTCGCGCGATCAGTCTCGTCATGGCCATGATAATCTCCTTATTCCAACTTGCTGTTCACTGTCCTTTCGCGGACTCAGGCGAACGATCATTGATGCACGGACGATATCTGCGCCCCGGACACGGCGCCATTGACCCCAGACCATTGCCTTCGCGCTTGGGACTTAGGTCCGGGCCCAAAGCATCAAAGGTCCGATCAAGCTCGCGTCGATCGTCCTGCCATTGACCGCGTTTCGAGAGTGGTTAGGTTGAGCTGGGCTTGCTACAATCGTCGCGCCGCACGAGCCGGCGGCCCGATCCGAGAGACCTGGTGCGCTTCAATCAACTTATCACCCGCTGGAATTCTCAATCGCTCGCCAGGCAGTTTCTGCTGATTGGGGGAGCAGTCTCCGCATGCGCCATGGTGTTGATCGGAGCCTTTGTTTCGAACCGGATCGAAGATGCGGTCACCCGGAACTCGGCCGCGACGACTGCACTTTATGTCGATAGTGTGATTGCGCCGCTGCTGCCCGACATGCAGAGGAACGAAGTCCTAGACGGGACCGTGGCACGCGCGCTGGATGAGACCCTCGGCCAAGGCGCACTGGGTGACCGGCTTCTCTCTTTCCGCCTTTGGCGCGCGGACGGCACGCTCCTCTATTCGAGTGATCGGGCCGCTGTCGGCACGAAGGTTGAGCTCAGCGGTGAATTGCAAACCGCATTTTCCGGCAAGATGGCCGCGCGCTTCGATCGGGAAAGGAACATAGCGACTGATAAAGGTTCAAGGGTACCGGCGCTTGTGATCTACAATCCCGTACTGCAGCCCTGGTCCGGGCAGGTGGTTGCCGTGTCGGAATTCCACGAGGTCGCCAATGAGTTTCAGCAAAGTCTCAATGAGGCGCGCATGCATACTTGGTTGGCGGTCGCGGCCTTCACACTTGCCTTCTTTGTCGTGCTGTCGGCAATCGTGCTTCGCGGTAGCAAGACGATCGAGAGCCAGCGCCATGCCCTCAAGCAACGGGTCGAGGAACTCTCGGAATCGCTCGCGCAGAACGAAAAGTTGCGGGGTCGCCTCCAACGCGCTTCGCAGCGCGCCACCGCGTTGAACGAAAGTTATCTGAGACGTATCGGAGCGGACCTGCATGATGGCCCGGCCCAACTCGTCGCCTACGCCTCGCTCAGGTTGGATAGTGAAGCCTTGAAGCGCAGCAAAACCCCGGCCGGCACGCGCGACCGCGAAATTGGTGCGATAAAGGCGAGCTTGGACGAAGCGATGCAGGAGATTCGCACGATCTGCGGCGGCCTGGTCCTTCCGCAGATAGAAACGGCGGGTCTGACCGAAATCCTGCAGCGGTGCGTAAAGGCGCATCAGCAGCGGACTGGTTCACCCGTCGAGCTGCACTTGACGAAGCCTCCCGAACGCCTCTCGCAGGCGGCGAAAATATGCATCTACCGGTTCGTGCAAGAGACCCTCAACAACGGCTTTCACCACGCCGGCGGTGTCGGACAGCGGGTTACGCAGCGGACGGATGGCGACCGTGTCACGATCGAGGTTACCGATAGTGGACCCGGTTTTGACCCGGACACAGTTCTGCCCACAAGTCTTGGTCTTGCCGGCTTGCGAGAACGGATCGAAAGTCTCGGAGGAACGTTCGAGCTCGTTGTGGCATCGACCGGTACAACCGTTCGCATGACGACCAGCGTCAAGGAGATATGACAATCATGGTGTTTCCCATTCGCGTTGCTATCGTGGACGATCACCCCTTGTTTCGGGAAGGTGTGACGCGGAGCCTGTCGGAGATCGAGGGCTTTGAAATTGTCGCCGAGGGCAGCTCGAAGGACGATGCCACCCAGATCGCGGAGCGCCTTGGACCGGATATCATGCTCATGGATATCTCCATGCCCGGTGGTGGCCTGGAGGCCATACCGGCGATCCTGAAAATCGCCCCATCACAGAAGATTATCATGCTCACCGTTTCCGAAGACGGCGACGACGTGACAACTGCGCTGGATCGAGGTGCCACCGGCTATGTGCTGAAGGGCGTCGGTGCAAGAGCGCTTGCCGAGGTCATTCGCACCGTGGCTTCGGGAGAGCGCTATGTGGCGCCGACCTTGTCTGCCAAGCTTCTGTCCAGCCGGACACCAGCGGCAGGCGGCAAGTCCGGCCTGATCGCCGGTCTAACGCCTCGTGAAAGGGAAGTTCTGGAATTGGTGGCAGCAGGTATGAGCAACAAGCATGTCGCAATCCAACTGGACCTGCAGGAAAAGACCGTAAAGCATCATATGACGCAGATCATGACAAAGCTGGGTGTCGGCAACCGCACTGAAGCGGCCATGGTACTACGCGACGCGCGCGAAGTCTGATCCACGTCGAACAAGGATGGCGCAACCGGCTTCGTGCGCCCACCCTCACCTAATGCAAGAATGAATCTATCCGTTTTCTGTCGTTTGCCGTCGCGCGGCGGTTGATGATGGTGCGTCCGCGGGCATCCTTCATGATGTAGCGGCCATTCGCGATCTCTTCGGTAATGCCGCCTTCGTGGCGAACGCCGACATCCTGTCCATTGGCCTTTGCGTTCCCACGATTGGAGTTCTTGGAACGCTCGCTGTTGGAATTGGAGCGGTCACTGCCATTTGAACTCCCACCACCGTTCCCGCCGCCGCCTCCACCATTCCCGCCGCCGTTGCCGCCACCGTTCCCGCCATTTCCGCCCCCGCCTCCATTACCATTGCCACTGTTGGCGAAGGCGACCGTCTTGACGATCGTAAGCCCAGCGCTCGACGTTTCGAGGCTGTAGGGTAAGGAGATGGCGAGGGTGCAGACTGCCGGCAAGAATGCTGTCAGGATCATCCGACGCGTGATCATAATGTCTCCAAGGTCATTCGTGCGCAAGCGCACTCAGCGCGGCGGGTAACCAACCGACTTTGCCCTTGACCGAGACGCACAGTCAACTCGCTCCAGCAAAGATCCTGGCTGCACAGGACCTTTCCCTTACCCCGGCTGGACCTTCGTCCCATCCAAGCCAGACTATGGTCGGAAGACCGGGCGGGGGTCCGCTGGTGCGATCCGGCGGATCAGCCAGGCAAACGCGCTTGAGCCGGTCTCTGACTGGAGGGTTGCCGGGTTTAGCCTGATGCCGCCGTCTGGTTAAAAAGACGGCTCCCGGAGGAGCCGATGAGGTAAGCGAAGGGGCCAAATGTCAGGATCACCGATCTATGAAGGCTCCTGGTTGACCCCATTTGAAGGGCATGCTGTTCGGGCGGGGCTAGATATTCGTCGATTGCCGCGCCGGCGTATGGTACTTCTCCAAAAGGTAGAGTGGTGCCAAAGGTTCCGCCATGGGACTTCAGTCTCACTCCTCGCGGCAAAGGTCTTAGTTCCGTTGTCGCGCGTTCCGTTCACCCTAGTCTTCCTGTTCAGCCCATGGCACTTCGGCCCGTACCGCCATGGGAGGGTAGCGGCTTCGGAGCGGTCCTATCGTCCCCGCCCGACGGCTCTGGTGCCGCTGCCCGATCCTTCCGGAGGTCGTCAGAAGTACTTTCGAAACCTCTCATCGCGGCGTGAGATAGGTGTCCGGGAATTCTCGTTCTGAAACGGCAAAACTCTCGCCTGGTAGGAATCCCAGAGGACAAAAGCCTATCGGGCAGCTCCCCTTCCGTTGAGGCTCAGGCGGTCATCGCGAAAAAAAGAGCCTCTACCCGCTAAGGAAGAGGCTCAGTCGGTGCTTGCGATTGGCCTCTGCAGCGGGGACTGCATCGAGGGTGGCAATCGCAATGAGAAAAGGGTGACTGAGGCCCCGCCCAAAGACAACTTCCCTAAAGGGACTAGCCCTGATTAGCCGAAGATATAACCGGGGGCCTGCACAACAAAATGTCGGGCAGCGGTTTAAGAGCGTGGCAGCCGCACACCTTACAATCTATTCCTCATGAGCAAGATTTCAAAGGCAGCGTCCTGCGCAAGAACCAACGTCTCAATCGGAACAGTGGCGTTGCAACAGTCGACCAAAAGGCCTGTCGTCGTATACCAAGACGGGCGGACGCCCGGTTGAGGATTAGATTGCTTGTCGGCCTCGCTGCTGGGGTCCTGTCCCACATAAGACCTAAGTCCTATTTGCGTCGGCAAAGGTCCTACTCTGCTTGTGACGCAATTCAATCCCAGAATATCCTAACTACAACCATGGCGTCATCCACCGCCACGGCCGCAAAAGTTGTTCCAGAGTCGCTTGTGACGCCTTTCCGGGCGACTCTGGATCACAGCGCCAAACTTGCTCGCAGGTTCATTAATAATAATTAAGAATCCGAACCTGCCGCATCTCATCTCTGCTTTTCGCTGGGACATTTATGCCAGGCGGCTCGGCCGTTCAGCCGCAACGCTATCGATGCCCTTACGCTGATCCGGCTTCGCGAAGCGGCACAACTTCCGATATATTAGATAGTCCTTAAGGATGACTTGAAGGGCCCATACGAGAGGCGTAGCGTCCCAGTCTAAACCAGGTGCCTCAACGTAGAGCACCTGACAAGGCGTGATGAGAACACGCATAGGGGGGGATTTCCCAGAACAAATCTGCTTTTCCTAAGTGGATAGAGGCCATAACGCTCGAGGGCCCCTATCCCTTTTCTTTGGCCAATTCATTTTCGTGGAGGATAACCTCGATGGCGCTGGACATCCAGACTCAAGACATCATCATCGACGAGAGTACTCTACTTCAGGACGACGATATTAACCCGTCGGATCCGCCTCACGACACCAACCCCACCCTGTTGTATCTCCTAACTCTCGACGATACGGGCGGGCTGACCTCACCAGAGGTCGCTTACCAAGCCAATTTCGTGCAGGCCTCGGCGAGCGCAGGGGAAACCATCTCCGGGATCGTTCTTGCGCAGGATGCCTCCGGCACACCCTTTTCCAAAACCGTCGGCGTGAACAGCGGCATCCAAACGGTCGATGGCAACTATGTCTGGCTGTTCCAGGACCCAACGAATCCCAACGTCGTGATCGGCGTCATCGGAACCTCCGACCCGGACGTCCCGCCCGCTGCTGACGGGTCGCTCGCCTTTGCGTTTGGGCTGGACCCCACAAGCGCCACTAAAGCGGACCTTTACCTGGTTCAGTACGTGCCGCTGCTCCATCCGGATGAGACCGACCCGGACGACCGGATCGATCTGACTGATCACGTGTTCGCCTCGGTCGCGGGGACCTCGGTGGTCAGTTTTACCGGTGAGAATGCCCATCCCGGCAGCAATGAATTCAACCTGCTCAGTTCACCCAGTGACGCATCCAAGCAGTTGCTGGTGACGGGGCTCGTGCGGTCCTCCCAGGCCGACCCGAACAGCGCGCTGGTCAACAGCGAGTGCAACGTGAGTCAGCAGGGTTTTGGCGTCGATAACCAGAGCATCCAACCGGACACGGACGGGCAAAATCAACCACTCGGACGCGAAGTGCTGCAGATTGATTTTGTGACCGGCGGCACCCCCGATGCAGGTGATGGCGCGGACATCGCGTACGGCAGCCATCTCGAAAACATCACGCAGGCTGGCTTCATAATCAACCAGCTCACGCCGTCTCAATCGGCTGGGCGGGCGGACATCGCGATCCGCGCCTTCAACGTTCAGGGCAACGAGCAAGGCTCGGACTTCTTCAACGGCAGCCCGACCACCGCCGTGGACATCACCAGCATCAAGCTGACCGGTGCATCGGGGTTTGCTTCCACCATCACCGCGGACGGAACCTATGCCACCGCGAGCGGCAACGTCACCATCACCGGGCTCAGCGGGACCGGGAATGCTGTCACCATCACCGGGCTGGATAACACCACAACCGTCGATATCACTACCAGCGGCTTTATGGATCGACTGCATGTCGAGTCGGTCGATTCGAATGAAGGGATCGACATCACCGAGGTCCATTTCTCAGCGACGAACACCAACGCCCACACCGAAGAGGTCGGCTCGTTCATCAACTTTGATGACTCTGGACCGACGCTGTTGATCACGGCCGCACCGGTGGTTGGCGCCGCCGAGGTTGTCGAGGCAAGCGGAGTTGCCGGGCAGAATCAGGTAACGATCACGCCCCCGACCTTTGATTCCAGCGCGGTTGACGGCAAGACGACCAATGTGAGCTACGCACTCGCCCTGGCGGGCGGAGCCGCGACCGGGCTCACGACGACGGACGGCAACCATGCGATCACGCTGGTGGCCGACTCGGCCAGCCAGATCTCGGGCAAATACGACAGCGACGGTAACGCCTCGCTCGATGCGACGGCGTTCACGGTGACGCTGTCTGGCACGACGGTGACGCTGACCTCGTTGGTTGCCCTTGAGCACTCGAACGCGCCGCAAGGTGCTGGCGAGGACAACACCCTCGATCTCAACGGCCTGATCAACGTCGTTGCGACGGTGACGGTGACGGACGGCGACGAAGACGTCGTGTCGCAGCAAAGCACGAGTGCCGGGCTGTCGCTGACCTTCAACGACACCGATCCGACGCTGTTGATCACGGCCGCACCGGTGGTTGGCGCCGCCGTGGTGGGTGAGGCGAGCGGGGCTAGCGGGCAGAATCAGGTAACGATCACGCCCCCGACCTTCGATTCCAGCGCGGTTGACGGCAAGACGACGAATGTGAGCTACGCACTCGCCCTGGCGGGCGGAGCGGCGACCGGGCTCACGACGACGGACGGCAACCATGCGATCACGCTGGTGGCCGACTCGGCCAGCCAGATCTCGGGCAAATACGACAGCGACGGTAACGCCTCGCTCGATGCGACGGCGTTCACGGTGACGCTGTCTGGCACGACGGTGACGCTGACCTCGTTGGTTGCCCTTGAGCACTCGAACGCGCCGCAAGGTGCTGGCGAGGACAACACCCTCGATCTCAATGGCCTGATCAACGTCGTTGCGACGGTGACGGTGACGGACGGCGACGAAGACGTCGTGTCGCAGCAAAGCACGATTGCCGGGCTGTCGCTGACCTTCAACGACACCGATCCGACGATCACGGCAGCGTTCGACGCTGATCCCGGCACTCCTGGCATCCAAACCCCGGAGCACCTTGCCAACACCGCGGCAGCAACGGCCAGCGGAACCTTTGGCTACGACATGACCGACAGGCACACGGCCGCGGAGTATGTGGCGGGTATCAGTGACTTTGTCGATGCCAACGGTGCTTTGGCAGGCACCCAGATCGGGCTCACCGGTACGGTCGAGAACGTGCAGAACTCGAACATCACCCAAGCGGTCGCAACCCTCACGGCTGAGACCGAAACATCTGCCACGTTCAACTTCTCGTTCCACTACGACAAGGATCCGATCACCGCTGGCGTGCAGGACGCAACGGCGGGCGGCACTCTTGTCTTCGACAAGGTGGCCGACACCTACACCTTCACCTTGACGGACGTGATCGACGGGTTCAGCTTCGACGTGCTGCACACCAGTGAGTTGGTGGCCAAGGCCCCCACCGGCAACACCGGCCATCCGCTGATCGTGGCGGAGCAGCTCACGCCCAACGGCGATCCGGATCCGTTCTTTGTACAGTTCACCGCGAACACGATCACCCAGAAGATCGGGTTCGGGTTCAACTCAACCGGCGATGGAGCGCCGACTGGGCCGCCGACCGATGTCGCATTCACGCAGGGTGCCCATGACATGGTCACCAACGTCAACGAAGACTGGGTTAGTGCAACCCAAGCGACAAACGGGGTCGCCGGCGACACGATCCAGAAGGGTGAACTTCTGACCTTGCGGTTCTTCCAAGAGAACATTCTGGGGGATGTAAACCCGGGCGCCCCCGATGGTGGCACTGAGCGGCTGGATCCAACCACGAAAGCTGGCGGCATTGTCATCAAGTTCGATGGCATCGGCAACAGTGAAGACCTGATCGTGATCCTCGACCTGAAGGATGCCAACGGGAACGAGGTGACGAGGGCGGTCAACGTGCAGAACGCGGACCTGATCAAAGGGAACGCAAATGTCCCAGCCCCGTACAACACCGAGTTCACGCTCGATAACAACGATGCCCTGCTCATCATCGAACAGAACGACTACACGGTCGCTGGCGAGACCTACCAGATACAGGGCGTCCAGATCATGCAGAGCGCCAATGGGTTGACGGGCAACGCCATCAACCTGAACGGGGCGACCGGGGCCAATGGCGGCAGCAATGCCACTAGCAGCCTGACGGCTTTCGACCCGACCGATAACGATGTGCTGAAGATCGTGGACATCGGGTTTGTCCAAAACACGTCTGGGACGATCCCGGCCGACCTCGACTTCGCCTTCCAGGTCGCGGACGCGGACGCCGACCAGACAGCGACGCAGCACATACTTGTTGACGTCAGCTGACACTTCTCCACGGGGGCAGCCAAGCCTGCCCCCGTGGTTTGCCGGGGCGTCGTCCCGCTAAGCGTTCGTCTTGTTCCGCGTCCTAGAGTTATAGAAGATGAAAACCAGCCAACAACGCCCCGCCCTGCAGGTTGTGATGACAGAAGCCAGACGCGCCATCCGGCCGCTAATCTGGTTCAGTGCCGGCATCAACGTGCTGATGCTGACCGGCGCGATCTATATGCTCCAGGTCTACCATCGCGTGTTGTCCAGCCACAGCCTGGAAACGTTGGGGATGCTGTCGCTGATGGCGGTGGGCGCGCTCGCCACAATGGCGGGGCTGGAAATCGTGCGCGGGCGTCTGCTCGCAACAGTCGGATCCTGGATGAATGCGCGGTTGGCGCCGGTGCTCCTGACAGCAGCGGTGGAATATGCCGCTTCAGCGCCCGGTCAGGTCAATGCCCGCCCATTGCGCGACCTGGATCAAGTCCGGAATTTCTTCACAAGCCCGAGCATCTTCCCGATCCTTGACGCACCTTGGGCACCGCTGTTTTTCGGGGCCATATTCCTCATGCACCCTTGGCTCGGTTGGCTGGCGCTGGGTGGCGGGATCGTCCTGTTCTCGTTGGCATTGCTCAACGAATACCTCACACGCAAGCCGTTGACCGAGGCCCAAAGCGCCCAATCGCGCGCATACGTGCAGGCCGAGGCGGCTATCCGCAATGCAGAGGTCGTGCAGGCGATGGGCATGCTGAAGCCACTGCTGGAGGGATGGAAGGCGCAGCAGGACGAGGCAAACCATGGACAGGTTCTCGCCGCCAACCGTGGCGGCTTCATCGCGGCCATCGCGCGGTGTCACCGACTGGCCTTGCAAATGGCCATACTGGGCCTCGGGGCCTATCTCGTACTTCGCAACGAGGCTTCGCCCGGCATCATGATCTCCGCCTCGATCCTCATGGGTCGCGCATTGTCCCCGGTCGAGCAAGCGATCGGCACCTGGAAGGCGACTGTTGGAGCGCGGGCCGCCTACCGTCGTCTTGCCGCAGTCGCCGGCAAACACCTGGAGGCCACACCGGTTCTGCCACTACCGCGGCCGAAGGGTAGGTTTGAGGCCGACAATCTTGTGCTTGCCCGGCCGGGCGGCGAACATATCCTGAAAGGGATCAACTTCCAGCTCAAACCGGGCGAGGTCATGGCGCTGATTGGCCCAAGCGCGGCCGGCAAGACGAGTCTGGCGCGGATACTGGCCGGTGCCTGGCGCCCATCCGGAGGACGCGCGTTGCTTGACGGCATGGATGTCGCCCAATGGGCGGCAGAGGACCGTGGCCGCTATGTCGGTTACTTGCCGCAGGACATCGAGCTCTTCGCCGGCACTGTCTCCGAGAACATCTGCCGCTTCGCGAAGCTCGACACGCCGGTCTTCAACAACGTCGTCAAGGCCGCGCAACTGGCAGGAGTTCACGAACTGATCAAGGGACTGCCGAAGGGTTACGCTACCGAGATCGGCGAGTCGGGCGCGACACTGTCGGGCGGGCAGCGTCAACGCATCGGGTTAGCGAGGGCACTCTACGGCGATCCGGCACTCCTTATCCTGGACGAACCAAATTCCAATCTCGACCGCGAAGGTGAGGACGCGTTGATCGCAGCCATCAGCGCGATCAAGGCCGCAGGCACGACGATTATTCTGATCGCGCACCGACCGAGCATCATGCAGAAAGTTGACAAGATACTGGTCCTCAACCGAGGCCAACAAGATCTCTTCGGTCCGCGTGACCATGTCTTCAACGAACTTGCCAAGCGCAACGGCGCGGTAACCCGGATCACAGCCATAGCCGCGAACCAAGGCGTCGGCGCTGGTCCGGCCAGTCGATTCACAGTCCGAAATTCGTCACCTATTTCAGAAATTGTTGCCGGAAGCATTTCAGGAGGAGATGCAGACGCGGCACAAGCACCCGAATGGAAAAAGATATGACCGTTGTGCCGCTACCCGCGCCACCGTCCCCGATGCCGAAGCCGATACCCTTGCGTATCGCGGGCGTGACGTGGGCCGGATTTGCCATCATGTTCCTGTTCTTCGGCATGGCCGGAGGTTGGGCGGCACTGGCGCCGTTGGACAGCGCCGCAGTGGCACCGGGCGTTGTCAAGGTCGCCGGCGACCGCAAGCTCATCCAGCACCTTGAGGGCGGCATCATCGCGGAGTTGAACGCCGCCAACGGTGACATCGTCAAGGCTGGCAAGGTTCTGATCCGGCTCGACGACACGCAAGCCAAAGCACAACTGGACCTGGTTCAGAACCGGATCACAACGCGCGAGGCGCTGGCCGCGCGGCTCAGGGCGGAGCGTGACGACAAGGCCGAGATCGACTTTGATCCGGCGCTGCTCGCAAACCGTGCGACCGCTGCCAAGGACGCGGTGGCCACGCAGCGCGACGTGTTCGCGGCAAAGCGCCACAACTTGAACGACGAGCGGACCATTCTCGGACAACGCCGCCACCAGGCCGAGGAGGAGATAACCGGACTGGAGAGACTCGTTGCGACCGAGGACAAGCAGATCGAGGCTCTCGAAGGGGAGACCAAGGATCTTGAAACTCTGCTCAAGAAAGCACTCACCACCCGCGCACGGAACCTGCTGCTCAGACAACAACAGCGCGAGATCGAGGGGGAGCGCGCTACCAATATCGCGGCGATCGCTCGTGCCAGAAGCGCCATGGCCGAAATTGACGCGCAGATTTTGAACCTTAACACCGTGCGGCTGAAAGATGCTGTCGAGGAATTGAGCAAGGTCGAGGCGGATTTGTTCGACCTCAAACAGCAGGAGCGTTCCGCCAACGACGTGCTTGCCCGCACCGACATCGTCGCACCGGTTGACGGTATCATCATGGACCTGAAGGTCCACACGGACGGCGGTGTCGTGAAGCCCGGCGAAACGTTAATGACCATGGTGCCTCTCGGACAGCAACTCGTGGTCGAGGCTATGGTCAGGCCGGAGGATGTCGAGACGATCGCCCCCGGACAGGCGGCGCGTGTCAGCTTTCCAGCCTTCGCACGCTACAACCTGCCGCCACTCGACGGCGTCGTGGAGATCGTATCGGCTGACCGCATGGTAGAGGAACGCAGCGGGGTGCCATACTTCACCGCAACCGTGTTGATTGACAGACACGAACTCGCCAAGCTCGAGGGTCGCAAACTGTTGCCCGGCATGTCGAGCGAGGCAATGATCCGGACGGGTGTCCGTACCGTGCTTGCCTACCTTGCAGAACCAATCACGCAGAACTTCCGCCGGGCGCTACGGGAAAAATAGGGAGCCAGCCCGGTTGCGGTAGAAGAGCGACGAACGGGTTCGTTTGGCTTTGGGCGAGCAAGAAGGCACGTGATGAGCCTCTGGTCGTTTCAACCGAGCGGATGATGCGCGGATAGATTTGCTCCTCAAATGCAATGCGACGCCCGACATCACGGTCCACCATCTGCCAAGAAAGCCCACGCCACGCGCGTCGTTGCCCGATAGTCGTTCCGACCTCAATTCTCCCGCATAGCCCTACGAAACGTTCGTGTTCGACCGACCGAGCTCAGAGGTCTGTCCCTTATTCCGATGGGGAGCCCAACGGGTGCACTTGATTGGCGCAGTGGTCGATTTTCGGGGGGGCATTTCTTTGAGATCTTATCAGACCTAGGTCTGGTGCGCTCTGGCAAAGGTCCTAGCGGCGTTGCTCATTCCGAATCCGCTCGCCATGCTGTTTAAGCGCCAAAGAGCCAAGGACTGCCCTCCGTCATTGGCGCTAGTGATCCCAGAGCGCTCGCCCCAGTCCCATTCGACTAAGCGCTCTGGGATCCCCCCACTCCTCGTTCCGGCACAAACGCGTTTGGTCATTGGAGGGCCGAGACGCGGCTGTCGAGCGAGTGACCTCGGCAACATCACTCTTGACGCTACTGATCTCACTGGTCGGATTGAGGGTTTCCATCTCGCGGTCCTGCCGCGCTCAATTGCCGCTACAGAGCCTGCACGGTCATATTCATGTTGCTACCCCTCGGATTGTGGAGGACACTGGCCTTCAGGCGTTACCTGAAGGCGGAAACGATGGATTTTGAGAAGATCGGACGGGCACGCCTGATGATGCGGTTGCCGAGGCATCGGCAACAGCTTGCGGAGCTAAGGTTCCTTTCCCTGAGTACCCTGTTAGAGGCTTATGGCATCGCGGTGATCACCCGGGATGAACTCCGAGAACACGCGATCTCAGGCGAACCTCTGACCGCCCGATACGAGAACGACTGTCAGGCGATCGAAGACAAAGTCGTGAGTTTGCTTACCAATGTTAGTCCTCGCTTTGTCAATTGATTGCTCGCCTCTTGGCTCCTGAAGGGATCGAACGGTCGCAATTTCTGGGTGCCGGCTAAAAGCCACCGCCCCAAGGTCCGTGATGGCTGTCGGCGCCATCGATGCGGTCGAAGCCGTGGGCGCCGAAGAAGTCGCGCTGCGCCTGGATGACGTTGGCCGTGCCGCGGCCACGGCGGTAGCTGTCGAAGTAGCCGAGTGCCGAGGCAAGCGCCGGTACCGGCAGACCACCGAGAACGGCAGCCGAGACGACGCGGCGCAGGGCGGCGTCGGTTTCCTTGACCATGGCGGCAAAGGCCGGGGTGACGATCAGGTTGGCGGCATCCGGCGCCTTGGTAAACGCGGTGGTGATCTCGTCGAGGAACTGCGAGCGGATGATGCAGCCGGCACGCCAGATCTTGGCAATGGTCGGCATCGGCAGGTTCCAGTTGAACTCCTTTGATGCCGCCGACATCACGGCGAAGCCTTGCGCATAGGCGCCGATCTTGGCGGCCAGCAGCGCGCTTTCGAGATCCCTGATGAAGGCTGCCCTGTCGGCTACCTTGAACTCGCCGACCTCAGGCAGCCCGAGGATCTTTTCGGCCGCTTCGCGTTCGTCCTTCATCGAGGAGATGCTGCGCGCCGCAACCGCCGCCTCAATGCCGGTTGCCGGCACGCCCATGTTCTGCGCTTCGATCACCGACCACTTGCCGGTGCCCTTCTGGCCGGCCTTGTCGAGGATCAAATCGACGATCGGCTTGCCGGTCAAAGGATCGGCCGCCTTCAGCACCTTCTCGGTGATCTCGATCAGGTAGGAGTTGAGGCGACCCTTGTTCCAGGTGCCGAAGACCTCGCCGATTTCGGTCGCCGACATCTTCAGGCCGTCGCGCAGGATGCCGTAGATTTCGGCGATCATCTGCATGTCGGCATATTCGATGCCGTTGTGGATGGTCTTGACGAAATGGCCGGCGCCGTTTTCGCCGAGCCAGGCAACGCAAGGATCGTTGTCGTATTTCGCGGCAATCGAGGTCAAAACGCTCTCGACGCGCTTCCAGGATTCTTCCTTGCCGCCGACCATGATCGACGGGCCGTGGCGCGCGCCTTCCTCACCGCCGGAAACGCCCATGCCGATGAAGGTCAAGCCACTGTCCTTCAGCGCCTCGAAGCGGCGCATCGTGTCGCGGAAGTTGGCGTTGCCGGCGTCGATCATGATGTCGCCCTTGGAAAGGTAGGGCTCGAGGATCTTCATCTGCTGATCGACCGGCTCGCCGGCCTTGATCATGATGATGATCGGGCGCGGCGGACGGATGGCGGCGACGAACGCTTCAATGGTGTCGCAGGGCACGATCTGGCCCTTCAGTTCACCGGCTTCCGCGTAGAACTTGTGCGTCGCCTCGACGGTGCGGTTGAACACCGCGATCTTGTTGCCCTTTTCAGCGATGTTGAGCGCCAGGTTCGAGCCCATGACGCCGAGACCGATTAGGCCGATTTCCGCCTGTGACACGTGATTGCTCCTCAGGAGATTGAACGCGAGCTGACGTTTTCGCGCGCTCGACGTGGAGGCTCCATCGATCGGGGGACCGGTCGACCGATGAAGCAATGGCGACTAGAAGGCGAGTTGCACCTTCATCGAACGACTGCGGTCGCCAGCAGTCTCGAAGGCGCGCACCGCGTCTTCCAGGGGGAAGATCCCGGTCAACAGTGGGGTTAGGTCCACCCGGCCGGCGTTGATGAGATCGACGGCCAGCCCGAACTCCTCGTGGAACCGGAACGTGCCGCGCATCTCGATCTCCTTTGCCACCACGAGGTTTTGCGGGATGGCGACGTCGCCGCCAAGCCCGAGCTGGACGAGCACCGATCGGGGTTTGAGGACGTCGAGACCGGAGCGCACCGCCTGCGCATTGCCCGAGGCCTCGAACTGAACGTCAAAGGTACCCTTGTTGGCGCCGTAGGCGGCAAGCTGATTGGGATTGCTGGCAACGTTGATCACTCGGTCCGCGCCGATCGATAGCGCCTTGTCGAGCACACCGTCCATGACGTCGGTCGCGACGATCTCACGCGCGCCGTGCGCTCGGGCGGCGATGATCGCCAGCGCTCCGATCGGCCCGCAGCCGGTGACCAGGACCCGCTTGCCGAGTAGCGAGCCTGCACGCGCCACGGCGTGAAGCGTCACGGCAAAGGGCTCGGCCATTGCCGCTTCGTTGCTCGAGACACCGTTAGAAATCTTGTGGCACTGCCACGCCTCGGCAACCAGCCGCTGCCGGAACGCCCCCTGGATGTGCGGCATCGGCATGGCGCTGCCGTAGAAGCGCATGTTCAGGCAATGGTTCTGCTGACCGCGCTGGCAATAGTCGCAGGACCCGCAGGGGCGGCTCGGTGACACCGCCACCCGGTCGCCGACGGCCAACGTCGAGACACCGTCGCCGAGCGCCTTGACGGTGCCGGCGACCTCGTGGCCGAGGATCATCGGTTCGCGCAGCCGCACCGTGCCGAAGCCGCCATGGTTGTAGTAGTGGAGATCCGACCCGCAGATGCCGCCGGCCTCGATCTGAACCTCGACCTGGCCCTTTCCAGGCGCCTGCGTCTCCCGATCCTCGATCCGCAAATCCTTGGCGGCGTGAATGACAACGGCTTTCATTTCAGGACCTCAAGCGACAGGGGTGGGCAGTGGCTCGCCGGCAAAATGCGCGGCGAGATTGTCGCGTACCAGCTTGCCCATCGCCTTGCGGGTCTCGATTGTGCCGGAGGCGTGGTGGGGCTGCAGTAGGACATTGTCGAGCTTCAGGAAGCGGGGATTGAGCATCGGTTCACCCTCAAAGACATCGAGAGCCGCCGAGCCCAGCGCACCGCGCTCGAGCGCATCAAGCAGCGCATCCTCATCGATGTTGGAGGCCCGCGAGATGTTGATCAGCATGCCCTCGGGGCCGAGCGCCTCGATCACCTGCCTCGAGACGATGTGGCGGGTCGCGGCAGAGGCCGCGAGCGTCACGAACAGGACATCGGATCGGGCGGCAAGAGCAACCGGATCGGCGACGAAGGCCATGCCATCCGCATAGGGTTTTTCGGAGACGTCGCTATAGGCGATGTCCATATCGAAGCCCTTGAGGCGCTTGGCCACCTCGAAGCCTATACGGCCAAGGCCGAGCACACCGGCGCGCTGCCCCCAGACCCGCCGCTTCAGCGGATAGAGACCCTTGGCTGCCCAGCTGCCGTCCTTCACCCAGCTTTCCGCGCCGATCATGCCCCGCGACTGGCAAAGCATCATGGCGACGCCGAGATCGGCAACGTCGTTGGTCAGCACGTCAGGGGTGTTGGTGACGTGGATTCCGCGCTCCCGGCAGGCCGCGAGATCAACGGCATCATAGCCGACACCATAGACGGAGACGATTTCGACCTGCGGCAGCTTGCCGATCAAATCCGCCGATGCACCGAGTTCGCCTCGGGTGGCGATCGCCTGGATCTTCGGCCCATGCGCTGTTAGGAAAGCGTCCCGATCCTCGGCCTCGTAGATCTTGTGGACCGCGTAGCGCGCTTCCAGTTCCACCAGGTCCCAATCCGGATAGGGGCCCATCAGCAGGATGTCCGGTTTCGTCATCAGTTCTCTCCCGTGGGTTGTTCACTGGTCGCGCGATCGGCGCGGATCGCCAGCGTGTTCATCGCCAACGCAACGATGCGCTCCAGCGACTGATCGATTTCGATGGTAACGACGTCCGCCTCCCCCGAGGGCAGTTCGAGGGTGGCAAGCTGGCTATCGAGCAGCGACAGCGGCATGTAATGGCCCTTTCGCTCTCCGAGCCGCGCCGCGAGCAGTGCCCGGGTGCCCTGCAGAAAGACGAAGGTGATCGGCTGCCAGGCGACTTCCCTCAGCCGTTCGCGATAGGCTCGCTTCAACGCCGAGCACGACACGACGGTCGCGGCCGGACTGGCCAGCCGGCCGCCGATCTCGTCGAGCCAGGGCCAGCGGTCAGCATCGGTCAGCGGGGTGCCGCTGCGCATCTTCTCGACATTGGCGGCCGAATGCAGGCTGTCGCCCTCAATGAAGCGCGCGCCGAGATAGCTGGCGAGCCGTTCGCCGACCGCGGACTTGCCGCAGCCGGATACGCCCATGACGACGACCGGACCAAGGCCGCGACGGAGTTCAGAGACTGGTCGTGATGCCGCCATCGACATAGAGCGTGTGTCCGTTGACAAAGGAGGAGGCGTTGCTCGCCAGGAAGATCGCTGCACCCACCAGTTCTTCGACATCGCCCCAGCGGGCCGCCGGCGTGCGCTTTTCCAGCCAGGAAGAAAACTCGGCGCTGTCGACCAGCGCCTGGTTCAAGGGCGTCTTGAAGTAGCCGGGCGCGATAGCATTCACCTGCAATCCATACTTTGCCCAGTCGGTGCACATGCCGCGCGTCAGGTTCCTGACTGCACCCTTGGTCGCCGTGTAGGGCGCGATCGATGGGCGCGCGAGTTCGCTCTGTACCGAAGCGATGTTGATGATCTTGCCGGCGCCGCGACCGATCATGTGTCGTGCGACCGCCTGGCCGACATAGAAGACGCTGGAGACATTCGTCTTCAGCAATTGCTCCCAGCGCTCGGCGGGAAAGTCTTCAAGCGGCGCGCGAAACTGCATGCCGGCATTGTTGACGAGGATGTCGATGGCGCCGATATCCTGCTCGATCTGATCGACGCCGCGCTTTACCGCGTCCGCGTCCGTGACGTCGAAATCCGCGACATCGACAGTGTAGCCGGCATCCTTCAATGCGGCAGCGGCCGCCTCCAGCTTTGAACGGTCGCGACCGTTGAGGACAAGTGCTGCGCCGTGTTCGGCAAGACCACGCGCCAACGCCAAGCCTATCCCTTGCGACGAGCCCGTCACCAAGGCGCGCCGCCCTTTGAGGTCAAAAAGTGGAAATGACAAACCTACTCTCCTTTACCGCCGGGCGCTCGCACGAGACGTCCCGGCCCTTGGTCAGCCTTCAACCACGAGCCCTTTTGCCTTCAGCACCGGCTCGAGCTTGCTGACTTCGATGACCGATTTTCCTGCCTTGTATGCGGCAATGTACTCGGCTTCGGCATCCTCGCGCGCCTGAGACAGCTTCGCGACCTCAAATGCTTCTTCCCGCTGCACCACCACCAGGCCATCAGCGTCGCCGACGATGATGTCGCCGGGATGGACAACCTCTCCACCGATGATGATCGGGTCGTTGGTCGAGGTCAGGGTTTCCTTGACCGTGCCCTTGATGCAGACGCTGAGCGAAAACACCGGGAAACCGAGTTCGCGCAGTTGCAGCGTGTCGCGCACGCCGCTGTCGGTCACAAGACCGCCAATTCCCTTGGCGAGGCAGGCGTTGGCTAGCACGTCGCCAAACGATCCGGCCTCTTCGTATTCGCCCGCCGAAACGACGATGATGTCGCCTGGCTGAGCGTAGTTGATTGCAAGCTGCAGCATGATGTTGTCGCGCGGTGCGCAACGGACCGTGAAGGCCGGACCGCAGAGCTTCATGCGGTAGTCGACGGGCTTGATGCGGGAGGACAATGCCCCCCGGCGTCCCTGCGCCTCATGGATCGTTGCCGGCGAGAATTTGGCCACCGCTTCCACTTCGGCGGCACTCGGACGAACGGGCATTTTCTTGATATGCGTCATGATTTTTCCCATGGGTGGTCGCGGCGGGCGCGACGCCCGCCGTTTGCGTTGTTCAAGACATTTGGAAAAACGGGGGTCGCTTACGCGCGACCCGGCCCCATCAGGGGATCGGGTCGAATTTCAGTTCGGAGAGCGGTGCAACCTTGTCGGTGCGAGCCATCTTGTATTCGGTGTTCGGGCCGAGCCACTTGTCCCAAATCTGGTTGATCTCGCCGCTATCATCGAGCTTGTGCAGCACTTCGTTGATCTTGGCCGTCAGTGCCGGTTGATCCTTTGCCATGCCGACGCCGATCGGCTGGAACAGCATGGGGTCAGGGATCATACGCATTTCCTTGCCGCGGGTCTTCGATTCGTTGACCAGCTTGGTGGTCGTCATCGTGTTGGCGACCATGCCGCGGGCCTTGCCCTGCTGCACGGCGAGATAAGCCGACGCCGTGTCCTGGAAGGTGAGCGGCTCGGACTTGTTGAGCTTGATCGACATTTCGGAGGTCGAACCCTTGGTGGAGGCAAGGCGCTGGCCGGCATAATCGGTCTTTGCCTTGCCTGCATCGTCCGCCGGCACGATCAGCATTTCCTTGGCGAGGTAATAGGGATCGCTGAACTGGATCTGTTCGGCACGGCTCTGCGTATAGGCAAGATTGGCGACGGTGATATCGACCCGGCCGAGTTTCACCTCCGGTACGCGTGCTTCAACGGAAACCGGTTTGACCTCGGCCTTCACGCCGAGTTCACGGGCGATTGCGCCGCAGAGATCGACGTCGAAGCCGACCATTTCACGCGTCTTTGCGTCCGGAGCGGCGAAGGGCGGCACGTCTGCGAAAGTCGCGCACCGCAGTGTCTTGTTGGCGAGGATGTCTTCGAGTTGATCGGCCTTCGCCGGACCTGCGAGCGCTGCCGCCGCGGCGGTCATTCCAAGAAATAGATGGCTGCACTTCATTGCTGTTCTCCTTCGTTGTTGGTCTTGCTTGTTCTAGTGGCGCAGGTCGGCGAGAAACCGCTGCGCACGCGGATGCCTGGGGTTCTTGAAGAATTCCTCAGGCGTCGCGGTCTCGATGATCTGGCCTGCGTCGATGAACCAGATGCGGTCAGCGACATCGCGGGCGAAGCCCATTTCGTGCGTGACGCACATCATGGTCATGCCTTCGGCGGCGAGCGACTTCATGACGTTCAGCACTTCTCCGACCATTTCCGGGTCGAGCGCGCTGGTCGGCTCATCGAACAGCATCACGGGTGGCTCCATTGCGAGCGCGCGAGCTATCGCCACGCGCTGCTGCTGCCCGCCGGACAATTGGCCCGGATAGGAGTTTGCCTTTTCGCGAAGGCCGACACGGTCGAGCAGCTTTAACGCCTTCTCGTGTGCCTCTGCCGGGGCCACGCCCTTCACCCGGATCGGGGACATTGCGACATTGTCGACCGCGGAGAGGTGCGGGAAAAGATTGAAGCTCTGGAAGACGAAGCCGATGCGGCTGCGCAGGCGGTTGAGGTCTCGCCCGCTCATCTGTGCATGAACGTCCTGCCCTTCGAAGAAGATCGAACCACTGTTGATCTCCTCGAGCCGGTTCACCGTGCGGATCAAGGTCGACTTCCCCGAGCCGGAGGGACCGCAGATGACGACCACTTCGCCCCGCGCGACTGTCGCGTCGATGCCTTTCAAGACGTCATAGTCGCCATAGCTCTTGCGGACATCGGCGAGCCGGATTGCCTGATCCTTTGCAATAGTGGAGGTTGACGCGGTCATGGCTGCTCCGTGGCGTTCGGTGTCAGGGAAATCGGCAACTGCCCACGGCGTTTCGGGGCGATAAGGCCAGCGCGACGGCGTGTAATGCGCCGCTCGACGACATTGGTGAGCCAGGTGAGCGACCAGCAGATCACGTAGTAGGTCAGCGCCAGGATGAGGAAGACCTGGAAGGGTTGCGTGAGGAGCTGGTTGTTGACCTGGCTGGCAGCGAAGGTGAGATCCGGCACGTTGATGACGTAGCCGAGCGTCGTGTCCTTGATGGTTGCGACGAAGGTCGACAGCATGCTCGGGATCATGTTGTAGAGCGCCTGCGGCAGGATGACGTAGCGCATCGCGCTGAAATAGCTGTGACCGAGCGCACGAGCTGCATCCATCTGGCCCTGCCCCAAGGCAACGATGCCTGCCCGGATGATCTCGCTCAGGAACGCGCCCTGGTAGACAACCAGGGTCGTCAGCATGGTGAGGAAGCTCGGCACATCGGCGCCCGTGAGCAGCGGCACGAGGAAGTAGCTCCAGAGCACGAGCATCAGGAGCGGCACGCCGCGCGTCACGTAGACGAGTACGGTCACCGGCCAGCGCAGGACCCGGTATTTAGAGAGCCTGGCGAAAGCGAGAAGGATCGCGAACGGAAAGGCAATCGCGATGCTAAGCGCCGAAAGGATCAGCGTATTGGCAAGGCCGCCGAGCGGTCCGTTCGGGTACTGCCCGATAAGGAGCAGCAACCAGTATTGGTCGACGATGGCGATCAGGTCATGGATCATCGTCTCGCTCCATTCGCCGGATCAGCTCGCCAGGTGAGGTAGGCACCAGCGGCCATGATTATCAGGGTGAAGAAGAGATAGAGGACCGTACCGACCAGGTAGATTTCGAAGGTTCGGAAGGAGAGGTTCTCGATCTCCTTGACGGCATGGGTGAGCTCCGGCGCGCCGATCACGATGGCAAGGCTGCTGTTCTTGAAGAGCGAAACGCTGTGATTGACAAGCGCCGGCAAGGCATTGCGAACACCCTGCGGGATCAGCACGAAGCGCATCGCAGAGAGATAGCCATGACCCAGGGCACGTGCCGCCTCCATCTGGCCGGGATTGACGGAGCGCAGGCCGGAGCGCAGATCCTCGCTGAAGTAAGCCGCCTGGCAGAGGCCAAGGCCGACGACGGCGAAGATCATTTCGGCCGAATGCGCAGAGAGCCAGTCAGCCAGCCCGGAGGGCAGGATGGTGTAGATGCCGAAGTACCAGAGCATGAGCTGCACGAGCGTCGGCACATTTCGGTGATAGGAGACGTAAGCTGCGACCACCGCATTGCCGATGCGGCCGGGAGAAAAACGGACGGCGAGCAGGATGACCGCAAGTGTCATCGCCAGGGTCCACGAGCACACGGCGATGATGAAGGTCATCTCGATGCCATGCAGCAGCATGGCCACGTATTCCGGGTTCCCGAGGATCGCGGCGAGTTCGAAGCCCTTCACGACCGTGGTTCCTTCCGCTGCGGTTTGGCCGTCTGCAGTCCACCCATCACCTGAAGCGTCGGGGTGATTTCCATGTGCCCGATGTTGACAGCGACGGGTGCGGCGATCGCAAAGGCGATCGCATCGGCGATGTCGCTCGCCTGCGGCAGTTCGAAACCGTCGATGAAGCGCTCGCGGATGGAAGGATCGTTGCCGTGAACATGGTTGAAGATGTCGGTTGCGACCCGACCCGGGCAGATCTCGGTTACGCGCACGCGCTTGCCGAAGGTGTCGATGCGCAGCTGGTTGGACAGCATGCTGACGCCGGCCTTGGTTGCGTGATAGGTGGAGTTGCCATTGAAGTTGTAGTTGCCGGCAATCGAAGAAATGTTGATGACATGGCCGCGGTCGCGTTCAGCCATGCCAGGCACGATCAGCCGGCAGAGATGGAGGACGGCGCGCAGGTTGACATCGACGAGGAGATCGATGTCGCCATCCTCTGCTTCGAGAAATTTCTTCGGCCGGTCGACGCCGGCATTGTTCACCAGAATGTCGAACTCAACTTCACCGGCAAGCTTCGCCAGTGCGGCACGGTCGGTTACGTCGATTGCGTGAGAAATGCAGCCGGTGCGCTCGGCAAGTGCCTTCAGCGCATCGGCGCTACGGGCAACCGCATGCACTTCGAGGCCCTCGCGGCGGAGCCGCTCGACGACCGCAGCACCGATCCCGGAGGATGCGCCCGTCACGAGTGCGGTTCTGTAATCGGAAAAGGACATTTTGGTTCCCCTGTTGTTGAAAGAGAGAGTAGCGAAGCTTTCCGGCTCTGAATAAGACCGTTTGAATCTGGATGGATAAGGATGGCTTATGGACTTGCGGCGAGCCCGTTGCTCTGTAACATCTGGGGCGAACAGGCAGGCAGGGCATATGGATATCAGGCGTCTCAAATCCTTCATCGTCATCGTCGACACCGGTAGCATCACGCGGGCAGCCGACGTTCTCCACATCGCCCAACCGGCCCTCAGCCAGCAGCTTGCCGCGCTGGAAGACCATTTCCGCCAGAAGCTTCTGATCCGCAGCCAGCAGGGGGTCTCGATGACCGAGGCCGGCAAGGCCGTTTACCGTCACGCCCAAATCATCCTGCGGCAAATGGACCAGGCACAGGCGGACGTAAAGGCAGCCGGCGATACGCTTGTCGGGCGCGTCTCGGTTGGTCTCGTGCCCTTTTCGAGTGCGGCCACGCTCTCCGTCGAGCTGTTGACAGAAACGCGTAAGCGCCATCCCGGCATCTTACTGCATCTGACCGAAAGTGTGGGTCAGACCTACAGCCAGATGATCATGAATGGCCGGCTGGAAATGGCACTGATCCATGGTACCGGACCCATCAAGGGTGTTCGGTTCGAGCCTGTGTTCGTGGAAGAATTTCACCTTGTGGCGCACCGCGATTTCGGCATCGAACCGGGTGACGCGCCGCTGCCGTTGAGTGCTCTCAACGACGTTCCGCTGCTCCTGCCGCCGCCCTACAATTTCGTGCGCCGGGCGATCGACCTTGCCTTCACGCGCGCCCGCTTCTCGCTGAATGTCGTGGCCGAGGTCGAGATCGTCCGCACACTCGCGCGCGCCGTCAGCGGCGGGGTCGGGGCGACCATCATGCCACGCGCCATAGCTGAACGGATCATTGCAGAGTCGCCAGAACCTCTCGTCTCGCGCATGGTCACGCCGAAGATCGAAGAGACCCTTTCGCTCTGTGTTTCCGATCAGAGCGAACTGTCGGAGCCGGCACTGGCGGTGAGATCTATCCTCATGGAGCTCACCGCCCGCCTCAAGGTTTAACTGCTGAGCGTTTACTTCAAACCGGCGCAGAAATCAGCGATGCGGTCGCAGGCCTCGCTCAGCTGTTCCATGCTGGTGGCATAGGAAATGCGGAGGAACGGGCTCATGCCGTAGGCAGCCCCCTGCACGGTCGTCACGTGTTGTTCGTCGAGCAGCGCCAATACGAAATCCGTGTCGTTCTCGATCCTGCGACCCTTCTTGCTGGTCCGGCCGATGAGCTCGGAAATGTTCGGGAAAACGTAGAATGCACCTTCCGGCTTATGGCAGCGGATCCCTTCGATTGCACTCAGTCGCTCAACCACGAAGTCGCGCCGCTTCCGGTAGATGGCCGCCCGCTCCCTAAGGATGTCCTGCGGACCGTCGAGCACTGCGGCAACAGCGGCCTGCGTGATCGTCGACGTGCCGCCGCTGTTCTGGCCGTTGACGTTGCTGATCGCCTTGATCAGGTCCTTCGGGCCGCCGCAGAAGCCGAGGCGCCAGCCGGTCATCGCATAGGCCTTCGATGCACCGTTGACCGTCAGCACGCGATCCTTAAGGCGCGGTTCGACCTCGGCAATCGTGCAGAATTCGAAGTCGTCGTAGATCAGGTGCTCGTACATGTCGTCGGTCATGATCCAGACATCCGGGTGCCTGAGCATCACCTCGGTAATCGCTTTCATCTCGGCGCGTGAGCAGGCAGCACCGGTCGGGTTGTTTGGGAAGTTCAGAAACAGCCACTTAGTGCGCGGCGTGATCGCGGCTTCGAGGTCTTCGGCCCTGAGTTTGAAGCCGTTCTGTTGCGGGCAATCGACCGGAACCGGTACCGCGCCGGCGAATTTCACGATATCCGCATAGCTGATCCATGAGGGCGAAGGGATGACGACCTCGTCGCCGGGATTGCAGGTGGCAAGGACGGCGTTGAAGATGATCTGCTTGCCGCCGCCGGCCACAACGATCTCGGAGGGATCGTAGTCGAGGTTGTTGTCCCGCTTGAACTTGCGGGCGATGGCCTGCCGAAGTGGCGGCGTTCCGTCGAGTGGTGGATACTTCGTGTCGCCTGCAAGAGCTGCTGCATGGGCCGCCTCGACGGCGTTGGCGGGCGTCGGAAAATCCGGCTCGCCTGAGGAGAGGCTGATAACCTTGATGCCGTTTGCTGCAAGGTCGCGGGCGCGCTGGCTCATGGCGGCAGAAGCGGAAACGGAAACGTTCTTCAAGCGGTCGGCAATAGCGGGCATGATCGTTGCTTTCGATAGGGACGGATAAGGTTTTGCAGTGTGCGAGGGCTCAACCCAGAAGCTTGGAGACGGGCGTGACCACGCCGCCAGCCGCCTCGATTTCGCTGCGGACGGTACGGGCAAGTTCGAGCGAACCCGGCGTATCGCTGTGCACGAGGATGGAACGAGCCAGCATGGGGATCACGGTCCCGTCGATGGCGGTCACGGTCCCCTCGATCAGAAACTTCCGCACCCTCGCGCGCACCAGGGCCTCCTCCTTGACGAGGGCACCGGGCTTGCCACGCGGCACGAGTTTGCCTTCGGCGTCATAGGCGCGGTCCGCAAGGAAGAGGGTCAGCGTCTTGAGCCCGGCATCGAGCGCCGCGCGTTCAATGGTGCTGCCGGACGTGCCAAAGACAATCAATTCGGGATCGACCGCACGGATCGCCGCCATCACCGCAGCCGCCAGGGTCGGGTCGCGATTGACCATGTTGCCCATTGCAGCATGAAAACTGACATGGGAGACGCGCACATCTTCCGCGCGGGCGATCGCAATCAGTGCGCCCAGCTGGTAGAGCATCTGCTGGCGCAGCTCATCAGGTCCGAAGGGCAGTTCGCGGCGACCGAAACCTTGCCGGTCCGGCAAGCCCGGATGCGCACCGACATCAACTCCCCTCGCCCGTGCGAGACGCACCATCCGGGCCATCGTCTCGGGGTCGCCGGCATGAAAACCGCAGGCGACGTTGGCGGAGGTCACGACATCCATCATCGCCTCATCGTCGCAAAGCGAATAGGGTCCGAAGCCCTCGCCCATATCGGAATTGAGATCCACCTTCATGAATGTCTCCTAAGCCATGGCGGCGAGCGCCTTGCGGACGAGGCGCGCGGTATTTCTGATGTCTTCGACATAGGCGGCGAGCGCCTTCTCAATGGCCCGAGCCTCAGCGTGCGTGGCCGGCACGAAACGCAGCGTCGAACCGATGCGAGCCTGCCCCATCCGCCAGAGATCCGCCTCGATGACGCCGGCGATCTTCGGATAGCCTCCGGCCGTGTTGGCATCGCTCATCTGGACGATCGGTTCGCCTGCAGGCGGCACCTGGATGACACCGGGCACGACGCCGTGCGAACGCATCTCCACCACCTCTACCGGATGGATCGGATCTCCGCTGAGACGGTAGCCGGTGCGGTCGCTGCGCGACGAGATCTTCCACGGCTGGCGCCAGAACCGGTCCGCGTCGGCTCCGAAGAGGTCGTGTTCGCCGGCCGGGAGTGCGCGAATGAGAAGCGCACCATGTTCGTCGACAGGAAACACATCCTTCAAAGCAACCGCTGGCGGCACAACGCCGAAACCACCTTTCGGCAGGACAGCGGGTTCAACCGGACCGGTCGCGATGCCGTCGCCGGCGGCGAGGGTCCTGCCCGCAAGCCCGCCGAAGCTTCCACGCAACGACGTGCTGCGCGATCCCATCACCTGCGCCACGTCGACCCCGCCAGCCAGGCTTACATAGGCCCGCGCATGGCGAAGCGGCGGGAAGAGCTCCAGCACCTGACCGGCCTCAGCTTCCGCAGCCCACCAGGGCGGCAGGGCGACACCATCGAGCTTCGCCCTGCAATCGGCACCCGTGAGCGCGTATGCGCCACCCTTGGCAAAACATAGCCGGAAGGGGAAAGTCTGGACCTCGATGACGGCGGCACCCTGCGGATTGCCAAGGAGAATGTTGCCGATCTCCAGTGCCACGGGATCCATTGCTCCTGAGGCCGTGACCCCGATATTTCGATAGCCCGGACGCCCCCGATCCTGGACAGTGTTCAGCGGGCCGGTTTCGAGGATTTCGATCACAAGTCGATCCTTTCAGGGCGGAAGCGCACGGTATCGCCAGGCGCCATCAAGGCGGGCACTGCAGCCAGCGGATCGAACATCTGAAGTTCGGCAAAGCCGATCGAATTCCATCCGTTCGGGCCGGTCAGCACGGCAACACCGGTTTGCATGCCGCCGATCGTGACGCAGCCCCGCGCCATCTTGAGCGAGGGCACGGTCTTTCGCGGCATGTGGATGCGTGGATCAAGCCCGTGCAGGTACCCGAAGCCCGGCGCACTGCCGAGGGCGAAGACGCGATAGATGCCTTCGTGGTGAATGCGCACGACTTCCCGGTCGCAGAGACCGCTGAGGTCACAGAGCGCCGGCAGGTCGGTGGCATGTTCGCCGCCATAGGTGACGGAGATTTCAATTTGCCGACCGGCAAGTTCGATGCCCTGCGAACGCTGCCATTCGTCCTGCAGGTGCCGGACGACAGCTTGCGGATCGTCCGGGGTCTCCTTCAAGAGGACCAACAGGTTGGTCATGCCAGGAACGATTTCGGCGACGTCTTCGTGCGTCTCGAGCGCGCGGGAGAGCGCCCAGATGCGCCTCTGGTTCGGCAGGTCGAAGGCCCCGGGTGCTTCGAGCAGAAAGGCACGCGTGCCGATGAAGGAAATCTTCGCCAGCGCCTCGGTATTCGGGACGATTGAGGCAGGCGACGGGAACGGGGCCTGTTGCAGGAGGCTCATTGGGCGTGTTCCATGGTCAAAACGGGATCTCCGTAGCCGATCAACTCTCCGGCACGGGCATGAACGCCTGCGACGATCGCGGTTGCCGGCGCGACCACCGGGACGAGGATGGGCCCGACCTCGACAAAACCGGCGATATCGCCGGCTTCGAGCGCTCGGCCCTCACCGGCAAGCGGTGAAGCGTCCGATCCAGCGGGATGCCGGTCGCGAAAAACCCCGGCAAGCGGCGCCTTGACGGCCCGGCCTTCGGGCACCAACGAGGTCACATCCTGAGCCTCTTGACGACGCTCGACCGGGCTGGCGTCGGGGGCCAGCACGATCTTCAAGGCGTGACCGTCCTTCGTGCTGATCTCCAACTCGCTCGCGCCGGAAGCGCCAAGCCAGGTGGTTAGAGTGGAGATGAGGGCCGGATCGGAGAAGTCACCGATCCCGGATCTGCCTGACGAGCGGTCACGCCTTGACACCGGCTTCCTCCCTCAAACTTTTTTCAAGATGATGGATATCGACGCAGCCCTGCATGAAATCCGGATCTGCAAAGATCCTTTCGTGCAGCGGGAGGTTGGTGGAGATGCCTTCGATCCTGGTTTCCGAAAGCGCGACCTGCATGCGCCGGATCGCCTCGTCGCGGGTCGGGGCGTGGACGATCAGCTTGGCAATCAGGGAATCATAGTATGGGGAAACCCGGTATCCGGCCGAGATGTGGGTATCGACGCGAATGCCCGGTCCGCTTGGAAAACGAACCGCTGAAATGCGGCCGGGAGCGGCCACGAAAGTGGTCGGGTCCTCTGCATTGATACGGCATTCGAAGGCGTGTCCTTGCGCCTCTCCGTGGAAACGGCGCGTGTCGAGCACGTCGCCCTGGGCCGAACGCAGCTGCTCGTGCACGAGATCGACGCCCGCTGTCGCCTCCGTCACGGGATGTTCGACCTGCAGCCGGGTGTTCATTTCGATGAAGTAGAACTCGCCGTGCTCGTAAAGGAACTCGAAGGTCCCAACCCCACGATAGCCGATCTGCCGGCAGGCCTCTGCGCAGCGCGCGCCGATCCTCTCTGCGAGTTCCGGTGCGATACCGGGTGCCGGCGCCTCCTCGACGACCTTCTGGTGCCGTCGCTGAACGGAGCAATCGCGATGACCAACCCAGACTGCATTGCCGTGATTGTCGCAGAGCACCTGGAATTCGACATGGCGGGGGTGCTCCAGAAACTTTTCCACGTAGAGCTCAGGCTTGCCGAAAGCGCGGCGCGCCTCCTCGCGCGTGATCACGACCGCATCGGCTATATCGGCGCCATCGCGCACAACGCGCATGCCCCGCCCGCCGCCGCCGCCGGCCGCCTTGACGATGACCGGGTAACCAATGGCCTCAGCGGTGGCGCGCACGGCATCTATGTTATCAGGTAGCGGCTCGCCCGGTCCCGGCACGCAAGGGACGCCGGCCGCCATCATCGCGCGCTTGGCAGCGATCTTGTCGCCCATGATGCGGATTGCCGAGGCCGGCGGGCCAACGAAAACCAGTCCGGCCCTTTCGACCGCTTCGGCGAATTCCGCATTCTCCGAGAGAAACCCATAACCCGGATGGATCGCCTCCGCGCCGGTCACACGCGCTGCAAGCAGGATCGCCGCCTGGTTGAGGTAACTCCTTGTTGGTGTCGACGGCCCGATCGAGAGTGGACCACCTTCGCCCGGTGCTGCCGCGCCGGCCCTATCCGCCTCGGATGCAACACGGATCGCGCGAAGGCCGAGTTCCTTGCAGGCCCGTTCGATCCGGACGGCGATTTCTCCTCGATTGGCGATGAGGACGGAGTGAAATGGATGACCGGTTTTCCGGCCGGGCTCGAAAGACGCATCCATCACCCGATCTCCACGAGCAGGTCGCCGAAGGCGACCTCCTGGCCGTCCGCAAAGAAGATGCGCTTGACGATGCCGCCGAACGGAGCCGATATAGTCGTGAAGACCTTCATCGCCTCCACGATGCAGAGAGCCTGACCCACCTCTACCGGATCGCCTTCCGCCACGATTGGAGCGGATCCCGGGCTGTTTGACTGATGTACGATGCCTGAGGTCGAAGCACGAACAAGCTGCGTTTGCGGCTGGTCGTCCAACCTTGGCGGCTCGACCGTCGATGGCGTTGCCTGCACTGTGGTTGGGATTTCCAGGTTGGCTACACGAGCCGGATTGCGAATGACGACAGTCGTGTCCGCATCGCTGACTGTCAGCTCCGAGACACGCGAACGCCCGACAAAGTCGAGAAGCGTCTTGATCTTTTGCAGATCCATTGTTTTCCCCACGGAACGAAGATCACCGGGGTGCGGCCCTGAGAGCCTTGATCCGTCCGGTGCAGTTGGGGAAATCTTACACAGCATCCCGTTTGATGGGGGCAGACAAACTTTGAATAGAGAGAACCACCGCCCCCTCTCCCGCTGCTCCACGAGGACTCTTGGACGAATGGCCGGCACGAGTTGGTCTCGAACATCACAGATAATCCGGGCCGCTGTCACAACATCGTCACGAAACACACGAACAACTCGCTGCGTATTGATGGCGGAGGCTCAGATGGACTACTTCAGGCGCTTCACCTTTTTATTCGCGACACCCGCCTTCAACAGCGAGGACCTGGAGGGGGCCCGCTATAACCAAATCGTCGAGGAGATCGAACGATCCGGTTTCGAGGTGGTGCGCGCGCGCAATCTTGAAGACGCCGAAATCGCCGTCCAGACGGACGCGGCCATCGGTTGCATGATGGTCGATTGGGGCAAGAAGGGCATGGAGGGCAAGACAGCCTCCCTTATCAATCTGATGCGCCGTCGCGGCCTCGAATTCCCCATCATTCTCTTGATCCGCCGCAAGCGCTTCGAGGATGTGCCGGTAGAAGTGCTCGACTTCATCGACGGTTATGTCTTCCTGTCCGAGGAGACCCCCGCCTTCATCGCAAAGAACCTCATCAGCCGCCTCAAGCAGTATGCCGAGACGATGAAGACACCTTTCTTCGGCGCGCTGGTGGATTACGCCGAGGAAGGCAACCAGCTCTGGACATGTCCCGGCCATAATGGCGGCGTGTTCTATAGCCGCAGCCCGGTCGGCCGCGTGTTTATGGAGCATCTGGGCGAAGCGGTGTTCCGCGACGATCTCGACAATTCGGTGCTCGACCTTGGCGATCTCCTGACCCATGAGGGCCCGGCGCTCGCGGCGCAGAAGGAAGCCGCCAAGATTTTTGGCGCGGAGAAGACCTATTTCGTCCTCAACGGCACCTCGACCTCCAACAAGGTCGCGCTCTCCGCCCTCGTCACCGATGGCGACCTGGTTCTGTTCGACCGCAACAATCACAAAGCGGCGCATCACGGCGCGCTGATGATCTCCGGCGGTATCCCGGTCTATGTGCCGACCGCGCGAAACGCCCATGGTCTGATAGGCCCCATGGATTTTGGCTCCCTGAACGAGGAGGCGCTGCGGGAACGCATCCGCACCCACCCATTGGTCAAAGACCCTAACGCCTGGCAGAAACCGCGCCCGTTTCGGGTGGCGGTGGTGGAACAGTGCACCTATGACGGCACGATCCACAATGCGGAGATGATCCTGAAGGCCATCGGGCATCTGTGCGACTACATCCTGTTCGACGAGGCCTGGGCGGGCTTCATGAAGTTTCATCCGCTCTATGCCGGACGTTTTGCCATGGGCCTTGCCGAACTCGGACCCGATGCGCCGGGCATCATCGCCACGCAATCCACTCACAAGCAGCTTGCGAGCTTTTCACAGGCTTCGCAGATCCACATGAGGGATCGGCACATCACCGGCCAGAAGCGCCGGGTCGAGCACCGGCGCTTCAACGAGAGTTTCATGCAGCACGCTTCGACCTCACCCTTCTATCCCCTCTTCGCCTCCCTGGACGTCGGCGCGCAGATGATGAAGGGCCGCTCTGGCGAAGTGCTGTGGGACGATACGATCCGCCTCGGCATCGAACTGCGCAAGAAGATACGGGCTGTGCGCCGGGAGTTCGAGGAGAAGGAGCGTCGGCCTGAGCGCCGCTGGTTTTTCGAGCCCTTCGTGCCGGACCGTGTGGCGATGCCGGATGTGGCAAGCCCTGGAGCGGTGCACGACGTGCCCTGGGAGAGTGTTGCCACCGATCAACTCGCCACCAACCCGGCCTTCTGGCACCTAGCCCCAGGTGCTGCGTGGCACGGCTTTTCCGATATGGCGCCGGGCTTCGCAATGACCGATCCCAACAAACTCACGCTGCTCACGCCCGGATTCGACAGGGCGACCGGCGCATATGCCGAGCACGGCATTCCGGCGCCGATTGTCGCGCAATATCTGCGTGAGAACCGGATCGTCGCGGAAAAGAACGACCTGAATTCCCTGCTGTTCCTGCTCACACCCGGCGTCGAGGCAAGCAAAGCGGGCACGTTGATCAGTGGTCTCGTAGCATTCAAGCGGCTTCATGATGACAATGCGCCTCTGGAAGAGGCAATCCCGGAATTTTATCGCCGCCGACCCGGTCGTTACGCTGGCGTGCGGTTGCGCGACCTGTGCGGCGATATGCATCGCTTCTTCCGCGACGCCAATGTCAGCGCGCTGCAGGCGAAGCAATTTTCCGAAGCGCACCTGCCTGATATCGCCCTTTCGCCCCACGACGCGGCGCGCTGCCTCGTGCGCAACGATGTGGACTATCTTCCGATCGACGCCATCGCCGGGCGGATCGCAACGACGCCTTTCGTCGTCTATCCGCCGGGGATCGCCACCATCGTGCCGGGCGAGCGGTTGACCGAGCGAGCGCAGCCGATGATCGACTATCTCAAGATGTTCGAAGCCTGTTTCAACGCGTTTCCCGGCTTTGACGTCGAGATCCAAGGTCTCTACCGTGAAACGGACGCATCGGGCCGCGTACGACTTCATACCTACGTCGTCGCCGAATAGGATTTAGGAATTTCGGATCCCTCATGCAGCAGGACAAGTCAATCGTCATTCGCCCGTCGCGGGACGGCGACGTGGACGCGATGCTGGCGATCTATCGCCGCCACATTCGCCGCGGCATCGAGGAGGGTGTGGACGAGGGCGACACGCCGCAGCCGGACGATCTGCGCGAGCGGCGGAAGAACTTGAAGAGCCGCCGCTTCCCGCACCTTGTCGCGATCAAGGAGGGCGCAGTGGTCGGCTACGCCTATGTCGTACTGTTTCGCAAGCGACCTGCCTACCGCTATACCGTCAAGCACTCGATCTATGTTCATCATGAACATCTCGGCCAGGGCATCGGAGGTCTGCTCATGCGCGGCCTGATCGACGCTTGTGCTGCAGCCGGCTTCCGGCAGATGATCGGCTATATCGATGCCGAGAATGTTGCCTCGCTGTCGCTGCACGAACGGTTCAACTTCGTTCGCGTTGGCCTCCTGCAGGGGGTAGCCTATCGCTACGGGCGCTGGGCGGACAGCGTCATGGTCCAACGCTCGCTCGGCACCGGCGCGACGACGCCACCGCCTCCCCCGCCCCTCTCCACCCGTTGACGATCGAAGTTGGAAAACCCGGGTGGGCTGCGCCCGCTCAAGCCTCCCCGAGAGGCGGCCGCGACTCCCTGGCCTTCATTCAGCACTCGATCTCTGACGCCGGCTAAAGGCCTTTGCGTAAACTGAGGGTGTCTTTCCGACATAACCAAAGAACGCACTTGAAAATGCGGAGCTCGAAGAGAAACCGGCTTCGAAAGCAGTCTCCGTTATGCAATGTCCCTCTTTGCGCAGAAGTTCCATCGCCCGGTTCATCCGCTGTTCACGGATGAGTTGTAACGGATCCGGAAATCGAGAGGGCCGCATAGCCGGGTCATGCGCGGCGCCGCCCAAACAAGTCTGACTACCGGATGGGCTGTTCCCCGATCGCCAGCTCGCACCTCTCAAAACCTTCGCGTGCGCAAGCTAGTTGGCCTAAGCGGTGCTCAAGGTGGCCGCCCCTTAGTCCCGCCGTTCTGTCGCTCGAAGCATGATATCACGCCGCTCGCCCTCCGGACCTGGTTCGACGAGTTCGATCAGCACGTTGTCCGGGCCCTTTAGATAGACAACCCGCCGCCCCGCCCAGTGCCCGTTTGCCACGACCTGCGGCGCGCCGAAGGCGCTCCACCCGTAGGGCGCTGCCATGCGCAGAGTAGCATCAACGTCCCGCACCATGAGTCCGATGTGCGATGCCCCGCTGTCGCATGCCTGGAAGGCAAGCGCCTTTCGCCCTAAAGCCGTCTTGTACTCCAGAAGTTCGACGATATGCGGCCCCTTTGCTAGCATGGCAAGCTCAATGGACCCGTCACGAACTCCCGTCACGTCGCGAACGAAATCACGGTCCTCCAAAACATCCCTTCCAATGAGCTCGAAGCCGAGAACGTTGATCCAGAAATTCAGCGACGTTTTTAGGGACGAGACCGTAATCCCGAAATGATGGACCACTATGCCTGATACATCCTCAGGCATAGCGGTCCTCCCGAAACAGATACAGCGCCTGTTGAACGGGCCGATCCGAGAAGGAGAAGAGCACACTGTCCTCGTCGCTCTCATGGCGTACGTCGTGCCACGAGGGCACGACGAAGATGTCGCGCTTGCCCCATTCGACCACGGTATCGCCGATATGTGATCGCCCGCGCCCTTCGATCGGTACGAAAACGGTGGCATCGGTCGAGCGGTAACGGGCGGTTGTAAACCCCTTTGGCAAGAGCTGGATGAAGGTGCCGATGGTCGCCATGGCGTGGTTTCCGGTGATCGGATTGGTGTAGCGCATCTTCAGTCCGTGACACGGATCCCAGGCATCGTGGCGGCGCATGCGTTCCAGTGCGCCGCGTGTGCGCTCGTAAGGGTAGTTGAAGACGGGGGACGTGCCTCCGCCAACACCATGGTCGACTGGCAGGAGGTTGGCGCCGTAGCGGGCGTCGCTGTCGCCGATCGGGCGGTCCAGCGGCTGCTCGTCCTGGTCTAGATGTTCCGCGAACGAGGCGTCGAGGAACTGCACGATGGGGATGTCGAGCCCGTCGAGCCAGAAGATCGGCTCGGAACTCTGGTTGCCGTGATCGTGCCAGGCCATCGGCGGGGTGATGATGAAATCGCCCTCGTGCATGATAGTCTTTTCGCCGTTGACCGTCGTATGGGCACCGCTGCCTTCCAGCACGAAGCGGAGCGCGCTTTGCGTATGGCGGTGGGCCGGCGCCACCTCGCCGGGCAGTACGAGCTGCACCCCGGCGTAAAGATCGGTGGTGATTTTCGATTGCCCGCGCAGGCCGGGATTTTCGAGCACGAGGACGCGCCGCTCGGCTTCCTTGGCGGTGATCAGGCCGCCGGCTTCGAGGATCGCCTCGCGGATCGTCGGAAAGCTCCAGTGCGCCGGACGGCAATGGCTGCGTGGCGTTGGTGTGACGAGATCGGCCAGTGACGTCCACAGCGGCGTCATGTTGCTCCGGCCAATCCGGTCGTAGAAGTCCTGGCGCAAGGCCTCCGTCGAGGCGGTCGCTCGATGATCAGCTGACATTGACGCCTCCTGTCGCGATGGATTCGACCACAGCCTTGGCGCGAAGACGGACGGGAGCGGTTTCCTTGAGAAGCAGGATGACGACGATGCCAAGGCCGAGGGCATAGAGTGGGACCGCCGCGGCATGCTCGATGCCGTAGTGTTTTGCGATGGTGCCGGCGATGGCGGGCGCAAAACCGCCGCCGAAGATTTCACCGATGCCGATGACCATCCCGGAGCCCGTGGCCATCAGTCGAGCGGGCACGGATTCGGCCGTGATCGGACCGACCGTCAGCGTGAGGAGCGCATAGAGGCTGCCCATCGTCACCATCATGCAGAGGAAGAGCACGGTGACGTTCGCGCCTGCTCCGCCGAAAATCCAGAAGGCGCCGAAGGCCAGCACGGCCGACAGGAGCATGACGGGCTTGCGACCGACCCGGTCGGACAGCGCTGGCAGCAGCAACGCGCCGATTGCCCCGCCAAAACCCATGGAGGAGAGGATGAAGCCCATCTGGTCCATGTTGAGGTGCAGATGGTCGACAAGGTAGCTCGGGAACAGGGCGGCGACGACGATGATGCAGGTCAGCCAGAACAGCTGGCAGAGAATCGCGAGCGGCACGTTGCGGTAGGAGAACACCTCGTACCAGCGGTGCGTTCCGGCATCATGCGTCGTACTATGGGTTGCGATTTCCGAAGGCGCCGGCTGCTCCAGGGTCCGGTGCAGGAGGTAGGCGACGACCAGCCCCGGAATAGCGACCATCAGGAAGATCCACGGCCAATCGACGACCTTGAGCAACTGCGTCACCGCGAGCGGCGCGAGGCCGAGGCCGAGCAGTGCCGGCATGGTCTGCTGAATGCCCACGTTCAGTCCGTGCCGCTTGGGAGGCGAGGCATCCATCGTCGCGATGATGCTGGCCGGCGTGAACGCGCCTTCTGCCAGACCCATCAAGACGCGGGCAAGCACCAGCGATGCGAGGCCCGTCGCAAGGCCGCTGAAGCCTGCGATCAGCGAGAAGATGAAGAGGGCCGGCACGATGATCTTCTTGAAACCGAAGCGATCGGAGAGGTTACCGGTGAAGAGCGAGGACAGACCCCAGGCCACCGCGAGCGCCCCGGTGATAATGCCGAGGTCCTGGTAATCGAGGCCGAGATCGCGGGCGAGAACCGGCATCATCGGCACGATGATGAAACGGTCGACACCGACGAGACCGAGGCCGAGCGACAACAGCGTCACCGCCTTCCACTCGTAGCCCTTCGGCCGCCCGGATCGGTCGACCGTATCGGTTGCATTCGTTACGACGGGTATCATTCTACGTCCTCCTGGTTGGCTGGCAAAGCGCGTTCGAAAGCGGGCAGCAAGAGCGCCGCATCCGCGATGCGTTTGACTGTGGGAAAGGGAGAGAGGTCCAAGGCGTAGGTCTTCGCGTTGATGATCTGCGGCACGAGGCAGACATCGGCGATCGAGACTGTGTCGCCATGGCAGAACCGTCCGGTATGGCGGCTCTTCGAAAGCAGGGCCTCGAGCGCTTGAAATCCTTCGCCGATCCAATGGTTGTACCAACGGGCGACGGCCTCGTCCGGCTGACCGAGTGGCCCGCGCAAGTAGTTAAGCACCCGCAGATTGTCGATCGGATGCACATCACTGGCGATGATCTGCGAGAGCGCGCGCACGCGAGCACGGCCAGCGGCATCTTCGGGCAGCAGCGGCGGATCGCGCCGCGTCTCGTCCAGATACTCGATGATCGCCAGCGACTGCGTGAAGATCTGGCCGTCGATCTCCGCTGCCGGAACCAGCCCTTGCGGATTGATGTGGCGGTAGTCCGGTAGATTCTGTTCACCGCGCCTCAGGTGATGGGGCACGGTCCGGTAGGCCACCCCCTTGAGATTGAAAGCGATGCGGACCCGGAACGAAGCCGAAGAGCGGTAATAGCCGTGGAGGGTGACGGGCGCGCTCATGTGATCGACACCCGAAGCGGAGGCAGGCCGTTGATGCGGGCCTCGAGCCTGTCGCCGCTCACCACGGCACCGACGCCCTCGGGCGTGCCGGAATAGATGAGGTCGCCGGGGGCGAGGTCCATGTAGCGCGACAGCCAGTGGATGATCTCGTCGACCGACCAGATCAGCTTGGAGAGCCGGCTTTCCTGCCGGCGCTCGCCGTTGACGTCGAGCGTCACCATCGCCTCCGCAACCGCATCCCATCTTGCGACGGGAACGATTTCGCCGATCGGTGCGGAGCGGTCGAACGCCTTGCCCATGTCCCAGGGCCGGCCTTTTTCACGGGCGGCGATCTGCACGTCGCGGCGCGTCATGTCGAGGCCGACGGCATAGCCGAAGATATGCGACGCGGCGTCCTCGATCGGAATGTCAGCGCCTGCCTTGCCGATGGCGACGACAAGCTCGACCTCGTAGTGATAGTTGCCGGTCATGCGCGGATAGGGAATGCGCGCACCGTCGAGCTCCACCGTGTCGGCAGGCTTCAGGAAGAAGAACGGCTCCTCGCGGTCGACCGCAAAACCCATTTCCCGCGCATGGGCCTCGTAGTTCCGGCCGACGCAATAGATGCGCCGGACCGGAAAGGTGCCCCCGCCGACGATCGGGACTGCCGGAACGGCCGGGGGCTGGAAGACATGGCTGTTTGTCATGACGCGCTCCGTCGAGATCGGGGTCTCACCAGGCCGTGAGGCCGCCATCCACCTTGATGTCCGTGCCGGTGACCCAGCTCGCTTCGTCGGAGACGAGGTAGACGATGGCCCAGGCAACATCCTCGGGCTTGCCGTGGCGGCCGATCATCGTGTTGGCTTTCATCGAGTCCTCGAAGCCCGGAAGGTTGTCGAAGGCGAACTGGGCGGCGGGCGTGTGGATGATGCCGGGCGAGACAGAGTTGGCGCGGATGCCGTGCGGCGCGCCCTCATAGGCCATCTGGCGCGTCATCGAGAGCACGCCGCCCTTGCCGGTGGAATGGGCAATGGCGCCCATGTTGCGGGTCGCGCCCCAGGCGGAGATCGAAGCGAAGTTGACGATGCTGCCGCCGCCGCGCTTGATCATGTGCGGCCAGGCAGCACGCACGGGCAGAAACACGATGTCGAGTTCGCCCTTCAGCGTCTTGTGCCACTGCGCCAGCGTCATCTCGGGCACGGATGCGAACTCGACGAACCCCGCCGCCGTCACCAGCGTGTCGATGCCGCCGTATTTTTGCGCGACATAGTCCATGAGGGCCGCCGCGCCCTCTTCGCTGGTGAGGTCATAGGAGACGTCGTCGATCTCGAAACCGTCGGCCTTAGCGGTGGCGACGGTGCCGGCCAGCGCCTCCTGATTGACATCGACGCCGATGACGGTCGCGCCTTCCCTGGCGAACAGCAGCGCGGTTCCCTGGCCGATGCCGCTGGCGGCACCCGTGACAATTGCGACTTTTCCCTTGAGACGATTGGGCATGTCCTGCTCCCTGAATGGTTGGTGATGGGGTCCCTGCCCCCGTTTTCGGGCGCAGGCATTCGCCGCCGCCGCTTTCGCGGCGGGATCGATGTCTTGAAGATCGTTCGGTATTCGCCTGTGGCGGTCAGGCCGCGACGGGCTGTCCGGCCTTATCCGTCAGGAAATCGAGGAGAAGATCGCCCACGATGTCCGGCCGTTCGATGTTAGCGCAATGGCCGCAACCCGTAATGACGGCAACCTTGCTGTCGGCAATGCGCTTTGCAACGTCAGTGGCGTACCCGGGCAGACGCAGCTTATCTTCGGCGCCGGCGATCAGCAGCGTCGGGACGCCGATCGCTTCGTAGTTGGTCGCGTCCGCCTGGCCAAACTCCTTGCGCTCCGGCGCATTTGGCGACCGGAATCGGGCGGCGGCCACCGCCTCCCAGGCACCCGGCGCGATGCTCAGGGCATGGCGGCGGCGCACATAATCCTCGTCGGCGTGCCAGACACTGCCCTCGAACAGAGACTGTAGGATGCCGACCATACCGTCCAGGCTGCCGTCGTAATCCGTGAGACGTTTGCGTGCCGCATTCTCCGGCATCCAGCCGCCGCCGCTGATTGCAACAAGCCGGTCGATGGCAAAGCCGGGATGCCGTTCCGCCGCGATCTGCAACAGGAAGGTCGCGCCCATGGAATTGCCGACGAATGAGGCCCGGCCGATCGCCAGCACCGCCAGGAAGCGCGCTATATGCGCGATCATGCGCGCCCGCTTGCCCTCGAAATCATGGAGCTTCGCCGTCTTTCCGAAACCCATCCAATCCGGGGCGATCACCCGGTAGCGTTCCGCAAGCCTCGGGATCAGATACTCCCAGCTCAGCTCCGCGCAGCCGCCGAATTCGCCGCTGTGCAGTAGGACGACGATGGGTCCCTCGCCGGCCTCCAGGTAATGTGTGCGGATCCCGTCGACATCGACGAAACGGCTTCGATAGGCCTTTTCGACTGGCGGAACTTTTTCGGCGGCGTTCACGGCCGAGCCTCCGGCAAGGGGCGCAGGCGGCGCAGGCGGGCCGTCGCGTCCGGGTGCATCATGTCGGGCATCCACTGCGCCCGGCCGTTCAGCGCGCAGACCACGCTGTCGACCTCCGGCAGCGCACCGACCGCCTTCTCGACGATGGCGATGATGTTGGCCGCCTGCCAGCAGACGGGGCTTGTCAGCCGGAGCGTCACCCGCACCGCGCCGCCATCGATGTCGATTGCCTCGATCATGCCCATTTCCCGAAGGGTGATCGGCGCGCCGGTCGCGATCGAGCACGGGTCGACGACCCTTTCGAGGGCGCCATAGATTGCTGCCTCGTCAAGCATGGGTCGGCTCCTTCATGGTCGAGAAGGGTGCTGCGACGCCGGCACGCCGGCGCTTGGCGAATTCGTCGTCCTTCGTCGCGGCAATGCGCGATTCCAGGTCGAGGCCGGTCATGCGGGCGTAGTTGTCGAAGAGGATCTTTTTCTTCGCCGCCCGGTCGATCTGCGGCAGGCCCGCGCCGGAGACGAGTTCGTCCGGGAAGGCGAACTTGTGCACGAAGGCTTCCAGAAGAGGCTGCGGATGGAAGGCCATCGCGCCCGTTCCCCATAAAATTCGGTCGATCGCATTTGGTCCGCCGGGGCCGACGAGCGACGCCATGATGTGCTGGAAGGCGGCGGGCCGGGTCGCGGCGAGCGCGCAGGTGATTTCAAGATTTACGTAGACATTGGGGAAGCGCGCGAGCTGCCAGGCGGTTTCTTCCGCAAAAGCCATGCCGCCGTGGATGATCTCGAAATTGAGGTCCGGGAAGGCCATGCAGGCGCGGTCGATGTCACTGACACGATAATGGTCGATGGCGACCGGGCCGAGCGGCAGCGCCTTGTGGATCGCCACCACCTTGATGCCGAGTTCCTGGGCACGCTCGAACAGCGGGAATGCCACCTCCGGATCGTCCATCTTCCAGCCCTGGATTTCCTGTCCGACCCAGCTATTTGGGTAGAGCTTCAGGCCGACGGGCTTCAGGATCTCAACCTGGCGTTCGAGTTCGTCGAGCGCGGCGGCACCCATCAGCGGATCAACGCCACAGTAGGTAATCATCCGGTTCGGCCACCGCTCCTTCGCCTCGACGGCCTTTTCGAAACTACAGAGGCCATCGTGGAAGGAGTAGATCGGCAGGGCGTGGTAAACTGCCAGATCGGTGTCGCTTTCGACGAAAACCTGGTCGACCGTCTCCTCGATACTCCAGTCCCGGTAGAATTGCTTCTTCGTCGGCGCATAACCGGGAAGCGCGGATGCTATGACCGAGTCATAGACAAGATCGCACAAAGGTTTTGCGAAGCGATTGGCAAAATTTTTCTCATCCATATTGTAGGCATGGATGACCGCGTCTATCACGTTCAGACCGTCTATCATTGGAATCCTCCCATCTCAATTTTGCGTTGCTTGAAGTCTTCTTGGTATTGCGATCGCCGTCCAACGAGGATTAATGACCTCGTGATCAGGATTTGAGATCAGGGCCTGCCAGTTCGCGACGTACCGCTGAGGATCATCTGCACGACATCACGCGCCACCTCACGGAAAGTGACGGCGGACGGGTTCGATTCGTCGTCCTTCCAGGCAAGCAGCAGTTCGTAGGGCGTGGAAAAATCGGCGAGGTCGCGGAAGACGACTCCGGGCTGGGGAAGCTGCGCCACCCATTTTGGCACCAGCGTCACGCCGAGCCCGGCGCTGACGAGGGAGAGCAGCGTGTGCAACTGTCCCCCTTCTTGAGCGATGCGCGGAGCAAAACCCGCCCCCGCGCAAGCCGTCTTGAGCAGGTCGAGAATGCGGCTGTTCATCTGCAGGGGAAAGGTCACGAAGGGCTCGGCGGCGAGCTCGGCCATCTCGACTTTCGCCTTCAACGCCAGCACGTTCGCGGATGGAAGGGCGACCATCAGCGGCGCGGAGATTAGAACCTCGGTCCTGACGGCCGCGGCAAGATGGGAGGGCGCCGGGATAATGCCGATATCGACCGTGCCGGCGGCGATGGCCTCCACCTGAACGTCCCGGTCCATTGGGATCAGCTTGAGATCGACATGCGGCCAACGCTCGCGAAAGTCGCGGATGATCGGCGACAGCAGCGTCCACAGCACGTTGTCGACGAAGCCGATGGACAGGCGCCCGACAATGCCGCTGGCCGATGCCTTCAGCCGGCGCACGGCCTCTTCCGTGCGCTGCAGGATCTCGCGCGCCTCGGGAAGAAAGACCTCGCCGAGCAAAGTGAGGCTGACATCCTGGCGCGAGCGCCGGATCAGGGTGAAGCCGAGTTCGTCTTCCAGAAGTTTCAGTTGCTGGCTGACGGCCGATTGCACGACATGCACCCGCTCGGCGGCCCGGCCGAAATGAAGCTCCTCGGCCACGGCAACGAAATAGCGAAGTCTGCGCAAATCCATGTCCGCCTTCCCTTCCCAAGCACACTCGCTTGCTTCCCGCAGAACGCTACACGTCTGAAATTTCGGCAAAAGCGGCAAAGATTCGAGGATTACGGTCGAAGAAATCGAACGGTCTGGCCAACGCATCTTGCGCTATATCGTTCGATTTTCTCGACCGTAACCAATCATTTTATTCGACTATTCCCTCAAGCTATTTGATGCGAGCCTTTTCCCAAGCCGCAAGGGCGACTGCTTCAAACCAACGGAGAACAACAATGGCGAAAGTACTGGTCCTGTATTATTCAGCCTACGGACACATCGAGACGATGGCCTATGCCGTTGCGGAGGGAGCCCGAAAGTCGGGAGCCCAAGTCGACGTCAAGCGCGTTCCGGAGACCGTTCCGGAAGAGATCGCGCGCAACAATCATTTCAAGCTCGATCAGGTAGCTCCGGTCGCCACCATTGCCGAGCTTGCGGGCTATGATGCAATCGTGGTTGGGACCGGCACGCGCTTTGGCCGTATGTCCTCGCAGATGGCTGCGTTTCTCGATCAGGCGGGCGGCCTGTGGGTCAAGGGGGCCTTGCATGGAAAGATTGGTGCGGCCTTTTCTTCCAGTGCAACCCAGCATGGCGGACAGGAAACCACCCTGTTCTCCATCATCACCAACCTCCTACATTTCGGCATGATGATCGTCGGGCTTCCTTACAGCCACCAGGGCCAGATGAGCGTCGACGAAATCGTCGGCGGCGCTCCGTACGGCGCAACCACGGTGGCCGGCGGCGACGGATCGCGCCGGCCGACCGCAATCGACCTCGCCGGTGCCCGCCACCAGGGCGAACTGGTAGCCGTTGCTGCCATCAAGGTCTTCGGCTAGGCCGATCCGTCGGAGGCTGGTGCCTTCGACTTCGGATCACAACCCCGACAATTCCAAGGAAACATCGTCCCGCGCGCGGGCGAGGAGCGAAGCCATGTCAGCGGATTTCGACGGCAAAGTGGTCCTGGTCACCGGTGCAGGCTCGGGGATCGGCCGGGAGGCGGCAAGGCTGTTTGCCGAGCGCGGTGCCCGTGTTTTCGCGGCCGACCTCAATCAGAGCGGCCTTGAGGAAACGAAGGACCTCGCGCCGGCAGGAAAGATCGAGGCCACCCGTGTTGACGTTTCGAGCGAAGAGCAGGTGAAAGCCCTCCTCGTCCGCATCGAAAAGGATGCCGGTCGGCTGGATGCGGCGTTCAACAATGCCGGCATCACCGGCGGCACCCACCGGATCGAGGACTACCCGACCGACGATTTCGACCGGGTGCTGACCGTCAACCTGCGCAGCGTGTTCCTCGGCATGAAATACGAGATCCCGCTGATCGCAAAAACAGGTGCGGGCGCGATCACCAACACGGCTTCCGTCGCGGCGCTGACCGGGCCGGGCGGCATGAGCGCCTATGCCGCCTCCAAACACGGCATCCATGGCCTGACCCGCGTCGCGGCGATGGAGAACGCCAGCCGCAACATCCGCGTCAACGCGCTTGCCCCCGGCTGGACCGAAACACCGATGGTGGTGGCCAACAGCGCCCAGAACCCGGCTTTTGCCGACCTTGCCCGAAAAGCCATCCCCGCCAAGCGGGGCGGCCAGCCGCGCGAACTCGCCGAAGTGGCCGTGTGGCTCAGTTCTCCGGCCGCAAGCTACGTCTTCGGCCAGATGATCGTCGTCGATGGCGGCATGACCATCGGCGGTTTCGAACTTTAACCCCTGACATCGAAGGATACGATCATGACCAGAAGTGCAGAAAGCGAAGCCGCGATCGCAGTGGTTCGCCGGAACACCGAGGAAGTACAGGGAAAGGGCAATTTCGCCGTCTTCGACGAAGTGTTTTCCGAAGATTTTCTCGACCACACGCCGCAACCGAACATGGTGCCAGACAAGGAGGGTGTGCGCGGCCTTTATGCCGGCCTGCGCAAGGCTTTCCCGGATTTCCATGCGGTCATCCACTGGCAGACGGCCGACGGCAACCTCGTGACGACCTTCAAGACCTATTACGGCACGCACAAGGGAGCCTTCCTCGGCATCGAGCCCACCGGCAAGACGATCCAGTTCGAGACGGTCGATGCCATGCGCGTCGTCGACGGCAAGATCACCGAACACTGGGGCGTCGCCAACCTCTATTCGCTCGTCGGCCAACTCGGCCTCCAGCTTCAGCCGAAGAGCTGAGCCATCCCATCTTGCCGAAGGAAACGTGCCATGAGTGACATTCTGAAGAACAAGGTGGTCGTCGTGACCGGCGCTTCGAGCGGCATCGGCCGCGCCATCGCCATCCGCGCCGCCGAACATGGGGCGAAAGCCGTGATCGTCGCCGATATCACCGAGGCGCCGCGCGAAGGCGGCCGACTGACGGTCGCGGAAATCGAGGCGATCGGATCGGCCGCCCGCTTCGTCAAAACCGACGTCAGCAAACGCGCCGACAATGACGCCCTCATCGAAGCGTCGGCCGAATTCGGCGGCGTCGATGTCATGGTCGCCAATGCCGGCATCACGCTGCGCACCGACGGCGCGGACGTACCGGAGGAAGATTACCACCGGTTGCTGTCGATCAATCTCGATGGCCCGCTGTTCGGCGCGCAGGCCGCCGCCCGCCAGATGAAGGCGAACGGCAAGGGCGGCAGCATCGTGCTGATGGCCAGCATGGGCGGGATATCGGGTGCCGGCATCACGGTTGCCTATTCCACCAGCAAGGGCGGCGTCGTTCTCATGGCGAAATCGCTTGCCGACGCGCTCGGCCCCGACGGCATCCGCGTCAACGCGGTCGCACCGGGCACCATCGACACTGAGCTTTTGCGCACCAGCCCCGGCATTGCCGAGGCATCGGAAGGGTTTCGCAAGCGCACGCCGTTACGCCGCCTCGGCCAGCCCTCCGAGGTGGGCGACGCGGTCGCCTATCTCGGCTCGGATCTCTCCAGCTACGTCTCGGGCATCGCGCTTCTCGTGGACGGCGGCCTGCTGGCAGTCCTCTGACCCCTAAAGGAACTCGACAATGAAAGCCCTTCGTTTCGAACAATGCGGCACGCCGGATGTGCTTGTTCACCGGGATATCCCCACCCCCGCCCTCAATGCCGGCGAGGTTCTCGTCAAGATCCACGCTGCGGCGATCAATCCGAGCGACGTCAAGATCGTCAGCGGATTGTTTGGCGGCGCGGTTCCGCGCACACCTGGGCGGGATTTCGCCGGCGTGGTCGTCGAAGGCAACGCACTTGTCGGCAAACATGTCTGGGGCAGCGGCGCCGGCTTCGGGTTTCGGCGGGACGGTGCGCATGCCGACTATGTCGTCCTGCCGGCAAGCTGGTTGTCGGAGAAGCCCGCGAGCCTGTCGATGGCCGAGGCGGCCGCGGTGGGAGCCCCCTTCGTCACGGCCTGGCATGCACTCGTCGATGTCGGCTCGCTGAAGAAGCGCGAGACGCTTCTGATTACCGGAGGTCTCGGAGCCGTCGGTCGGGCCGCCACACAGGTCGCTCGTCATCTTGGCGCCCGCGTCATCGTGGCCGCCAGAAGCGAAGCTGCAAACGACGCCGATGATCTCATCGACCTATCGAAAGCGAACCTGCCAGACGCCGTCCGCAAAGCGACCTGGGGCAAGGGAACCGATCTGGTTCTGGATGCGGTGGGCGGCGCCATGTTCGAGCCGTCGCTCAAATCACTGGCTGTGGGCGGCCGCCATCTTGCCATCACCAGCGTCGGCCAGAAGCGCGTCGAGTTCGATCTCGCCGATTTCTACCACAACCGTTCGGCGCTCTTGGGGGTCGACACCGCAAAGCTGTCGGGTGAAGAGGTCGCAGGCATCCTCGACCGGCTAAGGGCCGCGTTCGACGATGGTTCCTTCAAGAAACCAGCCTTGCGGCAATGGGCATTCGACCAGGCGGTCGATGCCTATCGCAGCACCGCTTCGGGTGAAGCCGCAGCCAAGAATGTCCTCATCATGAATTGACCGTGGTGGCCGGTGCGCTCAGCGGTAGTCGGTTCACTTCTCGTCGACCGATGCCCTGACCCGCCCGGTTGACTGCCAGGCTCAGCTCTGCGTGAAGAACGCTCGAAGTGCGACGGCTACCAACGGTTGGAATAGACCATGTCGTCGCCTTCGGCTTGGCCTTCGAAATGAGATATCAGGAAGCGGCCGGCGGGACCGGGAGGGACATCCGTGCGGTGGACCGCCTGGAGCCGATAGGGACCGCCCTTGCAGTCCGGTAGGTCGAGATGAACCAGGCGGCCGGTTCGAATGTCTTCTCTGACCATCGGCTCGGGCATGTTTCCCCAACCCATCCCCTCTTTCAAGAGCATATGCTTGGAGCCGAGATCGGCCAGACGCCATGTTCTGGCGCCGACAACGCCCAGCTCAAACCCTTCTGTCAATTTCGAACGATCGGTGAGAACGAGCTGGACGTGCTCGCGCCCGGCGCCCGGAAGGTTCCTGCCCGCCTTTGCCAACGGATGGGATGGTGCTGCCACGGGAATAAGCTGGACGAAGCCGGCGCCGATCCGCTCAATGCCATCAATCTCGATATCGAGCGGCCCGCTGACGCCGATCACCGCCTTGCGATCCAGCACCATCTGCGCGACCGCGCCCAACGCTTCCACATAGAGATGGAGCGTGACAGACGGAAACTCTTCGCTGAACGCCTTCAATGCATCGGTAACGCGTGCAGCGGGCAGCATGACGTCCAGCGCCACATGAATCTCGGGCTCAACGCCCTCGAGCATTGCCCTTACCTTCGCCCGCAGACCGCTGACGCCGTTCGACACGATCCTCGCCTCGGCGAGCACCGTGCGTCCTTCGGTCGTCAGCTGCGGCTTCTTCGTCGTGTCGCGATCGAACAGGGAAATTCCGAGCTGTGCCTCAAGGTTCGCGATCGAGTAGCTGATGACCGATGTGGCCCTGCCCAGCTTGCGCGCGGCCCCCGCGAAACTGCCGACATCCACCACGGTGAGAAACACCTTGAGTTGATCAAGGGTCGGCATGCCCGGATTCTGCATATCTATTTCCTCGAACGTTTGCCTTGATTTTATGTCAGTTTTTTCCACAAGCGACCAGCGGTAATTTCGAACTCGACAGCAACGTCCCCCTCGCCTCCCGGCTGAGACTGGATCGTTGAAGGAGCGAAAATGACTTATGCCTCGAATACACGAATAGAACAGATCATCCTCCCGGCGACGCGCGACCTTGGCGGGTTCTCGGTCAAGCGTGCGCTTCCGTCACCGCTGCGACGCACGGTTGGTCCCTTCATATTTCTGGACAGCTTCGGACCCGTGACGTTCGGTCCCGGCGCCGGGATCGACTCGCGACCGCACCCGCATATCGGGCTGTCGACGATCAGCTATCTGATCAACGGAGAAATCATCCATCGCGACAGCGAGAACTATGTCCAGAAGATAAGGCCGGGTGAAGTCAATGTGATGACCGCAGGTAGGGGGATTGTCCATTCCGAGCGCAGCAGCGACACGCTACGCCAGACAGGAGGACGTCTGTTCGGCTTCCAAAGCTGGGTGGCGCTGCCGACCACGCACGAGGAAACGGACCCTGGCTTCCAGCATATTGCGGCGGATGCGCTTCCGCGCATCGAGGGGGAAGGCGTCGACATGCGCCTGATCGCAGGCTCGCTTCATGGCGAGCGCGCGCCGGCAAGAATGTTCTCCGACATGTTCAATGCCGACGTGGCCCTTGCGGCCGGGGCGCGCTTCCGTCTCGACGGCGAGCACATCGAGCGGGCCGTCTTCGTCATCAGTGGAACGATCGAAGTCACCGGACAGCAAGAGCGGTTCATGCAGGATCAACTGGTTGTCTTCAAACCCGGCTCCGAAATCGTCCTCAAGGCGATTGGCCCAGCGCGGCTCATGGTGCTCGGCGGCGAACCGCTCGCCGAGAAACGGCACATTTTCTGGAACTTCGTGTCGAGCCGCCGCGACCGCATCGAGCAGGCGGCCCTCGACTGGCAAGACCGGGTGTTCCCAGGTGTGCCGGGAGAAACGGAGTTTACGCCGCTGCCCGATGGGCCCAGAAACATCACCTAGCCCCATCCCAAACAAGGAAACTGAAGGAAATCGAAATGACCTACGCAATCATCGGATCCGGTGCCATCGGCTCGGCGCTCATCGCACATTTCGCGTCAAAGGGCATACCTGTCAAAGTGGCCAACAGCCGAGGACCCGCATCGCTTGCCGCCGCCAGGAAGTCCGGCGACACGACAATCCCCGTCGAGATCGACGAAGCCGTGGCGCAGGATATCGTCATCCTCGCCCTGCCGTTCACGGCGGTGCCCGACCTGGCAAAGGTTCGCAAGGACTGGACGGGGACGATCGTCATCGACGCCACCAATGCGATCACCTTCCCCGAATTCCGCCCCGCCGACCTCGGCGGCAGGCTATCGAGCGAGATCGTCGCGGAGACGCTTCCAGGCGCAAAAGTGGTCAAAGCCTTCAATACGCTTCCGGCCGCCGTGCTGGCCGCAAATCCCGCCGAGGCGTCGGGGCGCAGGGTGGTGCTGCTGTCCGGCAACGATGAGGGCGCCAATGCCAGCGTCGCAGGTCTTATTGAGAACCTGGGCTTTGCAGCGCTCGATGTCGGTGGCCTCAAGGCCGCCGCGCCCATGCAACAGTTCGGCGGTCCGCTGGTGGCGGTCAATCTGATCAAGAAGGGCTGACGGAGCCCTTTCACGGCCCGCCCATACTCAGCGTCAACGCCCTCATCGCGCCAGCGATGGGGGTTTTCGCATGGGAATCCGTGGCTGGAACGCAGCCCAAAACGTTCGAAATTGTAGAGCGTTATCGTCTATTTTATTCGGCTTTTACGATGAGTTCGATCGCGGCATAGTTGTTTCCACAGAGCGGCCATGGTGGCTGCCGATTTCAAAGGAAACCAGTATGTCGCATATCGCAACCGCTCGTCAGAACGAAGACCTGACGTCCTCCGCCGCCGTTCAGGCCGTTCTGCCGGCCGTCGGCCGCGTCCTCATCAGCCTGATCTTTCTGCTGTCAGGCTTCAGCAAGCTCACCGCCCCGGCGATGACGATCGGCTATATCGAATCTGTCGGCCTGCCGTTCCCGACGCTGGCCTATGGCGCAGCACTCGCCGTGGAACTCATCGGCGGCGCCGCCCTTGTCCTTGGCTACCAGACGCGCCTCGTCGCAGCGGGTCTTGCCGTGTTCTCCGTCGCCACAGCAGTCAGCTTCCACAACGATCTCGCAGACCTGAACCAGTTCGTTCACTTCTTCAAGAACGTCGCCATGGCCGGCGGGCTCCTGCATGTCGTCGCTTTCGGCGGCGGCAAGTTCAGCATCGATGGCTGGCGCCGCTAGGCGGAAGGACCGCGCCGGCTTTCGAGCCGGCGCTCCTTTGGCAGCTTCCACTCCAAGCAAGAAAGGCAGATCCCATGCGCGTCCTGAAGATCCTTCCGTTGGTCGCTTCGCTGCTTGCCGGCGGCTGGGCAATGGCAGCACCGCAGAACGATGAAACGGCAATCGCCGTCAAATGGTACGAAGCCTTCGACAGAGCAAGCCGGAGATCCTTGAAGCCATTCTCGCCGACGGTTGGCGTGACATTCCCGATGCACCCGACGCCCCTCGGGGAGCGCAAGCCGCGAAGGCTGTCCTGAAAATGCTTCACACCGCCTTCCCGGACTTTCAGATCACGGTCGAGGACATCATCTCCGACGGAAACAAGGTCGTCGTCCGATCGACAATCTCGGGTACCCACAAGGGATCATTTGCCGGGCTCCCGGCATCCGGGCGGAAACTGCTCATCCAGGCCGTCGATATTCACCTTGTCGAAGACGGCAGGATCCAAAAGACCTGGCACACCGAGGATTGGATGTCCGGTCTCACCCAGCTCGGTGCGTTCAAGCGCTGACGCTGTAAGCCGAAATACCAGCAAACGCATTTTTGCGACCGCACTCACCCCGAAGTCCGATCAACAGGTCGGCAGGCCCCGCCTGCCCATGGAGAAAGCCATGACCTACGTCGTCAAATACAGCCAGTGGGGCGGTCCATCCGTCCTGCGCGTCGAACAGGAAAATGCCCGCGCACCCGGCGCCGGCGAAGTGCTGATCAGGCAGGAAGCAATCGGCGTGAACTTCGTTGACACCATGTTTCGCGACGGCACGTTCAAGGCCGGCCTGCCTGCGGTGGCGGGAGTGGAAGGCGCCGGCATAGTCGAAACTGTCGGTCCGGGCGTCACCCGCTTTGCCGCCGGCGACCGGGTCGCCTATTTCTTCGCACCCGGCAGCTACGCCGCAGAGCGCGTTGTCAGCCAGGACCTACTCGTGAAACTGCCCGACGACGTCTCGGTCGAAACGGCAGCGACCATCCTCACCAAGGGCCTGACCGCCTGGATGGCGATCAACGCCATGGCGAAACCCGGCGAAGGCGACCACGCGCTCGTTCAGGGTGCGACCGGCGGCGTCGGAAACCTGCTTGCCCGCTGGCTGCGGGCGCGGGGGATCACGGTGATCGGAACCGGGTCGCAACGTAAGCTCGCCGATCTGGAACAGGCGGTCGACCACGCATTTGCATATGAGACCGTCGCGCTCGACGAGCACATCCGCACCCTCGCCCCCAATGGCGTCGATATCGTCTATGAACTGGTCGGCGCAACGACCTTCGCCACGACGCTCGGCGTGATCCGCGATGGCGGAACGATTGCTGTGATCGGCGCGGCATCGGGTGGCGCCGCCATCGATGAGACGGGACTCAGCCGCCGCGGCATCCGCCTGGTGCGTGGCAGCACCGGCCAGCATGTGACGAAGGACAACCTTCAGGCCGCCGCAGACGAAGTGTTCGATGCCTGGCGGAACGGAGTGTTCGGCACGGTCAGCGCCCGGAAATATCCTCTGCCGGAAGCGCAGCGCGCGCATGCCGACATTCTCGAACGCCGCGGCGACGGCCCCATGGTGCTCGTCCCCTGATCGGCTTAGAAGGAAACCGTCATGTCCGGGCTCGCGCCGCAGCGGTCGTCCTGCTGCTCGTGTTTGCGGTCAACTTCGATCGGTGGACGGGCAATGCCAATGCCCTAGCGCCCTCGGCGCTAGCCGCTTTCGACGAGACCGGGCCGGAACTCGACCATTGCCGAGGGGCTTTCCAGCCCGGCGACTGCTAAGACGGCGATGGCGTCACCTTGGAAGGTGACGCCATTTCACCATATGCTCGCTGAGATCGAGCACATCGCCATCGGCGGCAAAATGACCGTCGCCGCGATGATGCAGGGTCCGCCGCTCCTTGCGGTCCGAGTCGATCCACAGCCGTTCGGCCTGCAGGATGAAGAGGCTATAGGCCTCGACGGTATCGACCACCCTGCATTCGATGTTGGCAAGGCACTCGCCGATCAGTGGCGCCGCGACACTGCGTGCCGGCTGCGGCGTCAGGCCGAAACGCTTGAACTTGTCGACGGTGTCGCCCGAGCAATTGCCGATATCGACGACCGCCCTTGTAAGATCGATGGTCGGGATGGCGATGACGCATTCGCCGGTCCCCCTCAGAGCGCGGTAGCTATGATCCCAGGGACCGATGACACAGCCGATCAGCGGCGGCGCATGCTGGATCATCATGTGGAAACCCATCGTCATGACGTTGGGCGTTCCTTCATAGCTGGTCGTCACCAGCACGATCGGACCCGGTTCGAGCTGACGAAAGGCCCCAGAGGCCGGTACTTCCTTCATAGGAAATCTCCTTGATCGTCGGCCTCCCCATCCCGGACGGGAAGGCCGATGGTTCACGACTACCAGCCCTGTTCAACCGGCAGGACGAAGAGCTCGGCCACATTGACGTGCGCGGGTGCCTGGGCCGCAAACACGATCGTGTCGGCCACGTCGGCGCTTTGCAGGAAGGTCATCTGCTTGGCGAGATCGTCCATCTGCTGGCGGTAGCCCGGATCCGTGATCTGGTCATAAAGTTCGGTCGCGACCGCGCCGGGCTGAATACAGGTGACGCGGATGTTGTGCTTCTGGCCGACCTCCATGCGCAGACCGTCGGAGAAGGCGGTCACGGCATGCTTCGTGGCGCAATAGACCGACAGTCCCTTGAAGACCTTGCGGCCGGCGATCGAGGAGGTGTTGAAGATATGGCCGGAATGCTGCTTGATCATCTGCGGCAGCACGGTCGCCGTCGTGTTCAAGAGGCCCTTCACGTTGACGTCGACCATGCGAAGCCATTCGGCCGTCTTGAACTGGTCGATGTCGGAAAGCGGCATCAGGCCGGCATTGTTGAAGAGAATGTCGATCGCACCATAGGCATCGATCAGCTTCTTCACACCGGCTTCGACGGAAGCCGGATCGACCACGTCCATCTCGATGACCAGGGCTTCACCACCCTTCTCAGTGATTTCGGCCTTCAGCTCTTCCAGACGATCGGTGCGCCGTGCCGCGATGCCAACCTTTACGCCGGCTCCGGCAAGCGCAAGCGCCGTTGCTGCACCAATGCCGCTAGAAGCACCGGTGACCAGTGCGACTTTGCCGTTGATATTCGTCATGATGATATCTCCTTGTTGCTTGCAAACCCGCTCCGGAAGCGGAGAGGTGTTTGCTTTCGGCAAGGAGAACCCTATGAAATCCGGGATTTTTCCTCTCCCGGTGGCTTGCCTAGGCTATTGGGATTTTGCTCCATTCTGTGTGCCGAATGAGCCTAGCCCCTGCGATAGTCGCTCGGCGTAAGCCCCGTTTCACGGCGGAAAATCTGGGCGAAGTGGCTGGGACTGGAATAGCCGACCATGAGGCCGATCTCGATGATGCTGGTGTCGGTTTCCTGCAGCAGCTGCTGGGCCTTGGCCACCCGCTGCCGGATGAAATAATGCGAGGGAGGAAGACCCGTCGCCTTCTTGAACAGCCGGCTGAAATGGAATTCGCTGATGCCGACCTCCTGTGCCAGGCGGCCGAGATCGAACGGTTCCTCGAGATGTTTCTCCATGAAGGCGATCGCTCTCCTGAGCTTTGCGCCGGGCAAGGCGTTCTGCGCACGCATCTCGGCATTGGCGACCGCATAGCGGCGCACGAGATGGACGGCAAGGCTTTGCGCCAACCCTTCGACATAAAGCGGGCTGCCACCGCCATCCGCTGCCAGTTCCTCGTTAAGGAGAGTGAGGATATGCGAGAGCGTCGCGTCGCGGCCGCCGGAGACGTCCTTCAGCGTCACGTTTCCGCCGTCCTTGCCGAACATCGCCTCGACCACCCGCTCGAACAGGGGCACGGAAACGTAAAGGTGCATGACGCGGAAGGGCTGGTTGCCCTCGGCCTGCCAGCGCATTTCATAGGGCACCGGCGAACAGGTCAGGAAAAAATCGCCGACCTCGACGCGGTTTGCCATCCATTTTCCGCCGAGATCCCGTTCCTCGACAACGGCACTCCCAGACATGATCCAGACGATAAGAGGCTCGGCGACGGCGGGCACCAGGAAGGGATGTTGAGCGCGATGGCGCGAAAGCACCTGCACGAAGACATCTCTCCACGCCGGACCGTCGCCGCTGACCAGCGTGTTTCCGCTGATGTAACTTTCAAGACCGACCGGGGAGGTTCGCTCAGGGATGGGCAGACACGCGGATGGTTCGTCCAAAGCCATGATCGTCTCCCTCCCCATGGATCGCTCAAGCAAATGTGGCGCCGGGATCAAGGATATCCGGCGCCAGGGAAAAGGGAAGAACGAAGACTTCGCCGCTTAGTCCGGTTTCTTTCCGTCGCGATAGAGGATCATGCCGGCATGGTGCAGCATTCCGTCGATGAAGTCGCCATCGGCGGTAAATCCGGTATCGTCCCAGTAGTCGATGTGATTGCCGCGGACTTCGTATCGTCCCTGATAGGCGCTCTCCCGACGGCCGCGCGCCTCGTCGTAGCGGCCACTCGGCATCAGGTTGTGACGAATACGGCCATCCGCGGTGATCCACATACCGACATAGGGATGCGTCTGGTCTGGTGGAGTTGGGTTCCGGATCATTTTCATCTGGGAATATCCTTCCTGGGCGGAGGCCATGCAGAACAGCATCGCGGCAAGGCCCGCCGTTGCAAGTCCAGATCGGTTCGACATCCCGTCCTCCGATCACATGCTTGCAGTGGGCCGAATGACGATGTCGCTGGTATCGACATCCGCGGGTTGGCCGATCACATGCACGATCGCGTCAGCGATGGCCTCCGGCTTCAGGGCTATCTGGCGATAGGCGACCATCGCTTCGGCGGCAGTCGGATCAGTGATGCTATCGGCGAGTTCCGATTCCACGACGCCCGGATAGACGCAGGTCACGCGGATCCGATCGTTCTCCTGCCGCAACCCGTCGGAAATGGCCCGCACGGCATATTTGGTGGCGCAGTAGACGGCGGCCGTCGGCGATACCGAAAGGCCTCCGACGGACGAGACGTTGATCACCTGCCCGGCGCCCTGCCGGTTCATGGCGGGCAGCACGGAGGCGATGCCGTAAAGCACGCCCTTGATGTTGACGTCGACCATCCGGTCCCATTCATCCACTTTCAGCGAAGCCATCGGCGAAAGCGGCATGACGCCGGCATTGTTGACGATCACGTCGATGCGCCCAAAGGCATCGAGCGCGGTATCGGCGAAGGCCTGGACATCCGCGCGGGATGTGACGTCGAGGCTCCGGTAGAGTGCCTTGCCGCCTGTGGCAGTGATCTCGGCGGCCAGGGTTTCGAGGCGATCGATGCGTCGTGCCCCAAGCACGACCACGGCGCCGGCCTTGGCAAGGGCACGCGCCGTCGCCTCGCCGATGCCGCTGCTGGCACCGGTGACGAGAACGATCTTGTTTGTGATGTTGCTCATAGGAATGTCCTTTCTTGAGGTGTGATGGTCATGTTGCGGCTTCGCACCAACGATCGTCACGCCGGCTCGAAGCCGCGCAGGGCGATGATCCGCGAGCCCGCCGCAGACTGTCTTTGTCTTGCGAGAGGCGCATAGGCCGGCGACGCGAAAAGATCGCGGATCGCCTGCATGTCGGGGAATTCGATGATCAGCATGTTGCTCGCCTCCCAGCCTTCGAGCTGGAGCGGGGCATCATCAAGGGCAATGAGCCGGCCGCCGGCTTCGGCGACGAGCGGCAGGGCCTTGGAACGGTAATCGGCAATCGCGTCATGGTCTTGAATGTGGAGATCGACAACGAGGTAGGCTGACATGGGTGGCTCCTGTTTGCTCCGGCCTCATCCAATCCGGATGGCTCGACTGAACCTAGGCCGTCACCGGCAGAACTCTCTTGCCGGCTTGCGCGAGCGGTCGGGATCTTGCGCAAGGCGCTTCTCTGGCTATGCCGCAGGCGCCTGTCTGGCAACGAACAGCGACATGCGCTCCTGCGCGACCAGCAGAGCTTTTTCCTCCAGCGGATAACCGGCATGGCGAATGACGTTGGAAAAGCGTTTCGACGATTTCTTTCCGGGAAGCCCCAAGGGACGCTTTGTGGCCATCCTGCGGGCAAGCGGCATCCTGAGCGGCAACCTGGCCGGCAAGTGCGCCGACGATTGCCCCGGTGGCAAACATGATCTTCAAAGAGGTCATCGTACTTCCTTTCATCGCGGGTGCCGTTTCGATCCCCATTCGCCGTCTGAGCCGTGGGATGAAGGAAGAATAGATGCGGTTGATTGTCGTCGGTACTCCGCTATAACTAATCAGATTGGTTAGCATGGTGCGACAATGAATCTGGATCTGAACCTGCTGCCGCTTTTCCTCGCGGTGGCCGAGGAGGCGAATTTCGCGGCCGCCGCCGCCCGCCTCGGCGTCACGCGCTCGGCCGTCAGCCAGGGCATCCGGCGGCTGGAAGACGGCTGCGGGATAGCGCTCGTCACCCGCACCACGCGCAGCGTCCGACTCACCGAAGCGGGTGAGCGCCTGCGCGACACGCTTTCGCGTCCAATGGCCGACGTACTGTCTGCGCTCGAAGATGTCGGCGGCAACGCCAACCCCCACGGTGTGCTTCGCATCGCGGTGACCTCGATTGCCGAAGATTTTCTCTCCGGGCCGCTTGTCGCCTCCTTTGCCGAGGCCTACCCCAATATCATCGTCGACGTGACGGTGACGGACGATACGTTCGATATCGTCGCCGGGGGCTTCGATGCAGGGGTGCGGCTGGGGGATGTCATCGAGCAGGATATGGTGGCCGTTCCGCTGTCGGGCGAACAAAAGGAAGTCGTCGTGGCGAGCCCCGCCTATTTCGAAGCCCACGGGTTTCCGACACATCCGAGGGACCTGATCCATCACCGCTGCATCGGATGGCGTCCGTCACCGGACACGGCACCCTACCGGTGGGAATTCGCCCAGGAAGGGGAAGCCTTCGACGTTTCAGTCGAACCCCAGATCACCACGAATGACCTGCGCCTTATGATACGGACGGCGCTGGCCGGCGGCGGCATTACATTCGCGCTAGAGGAGACCTTTCGCCCCTATCTCGAACGAGGCGAGTTGGTTTCATTCCTGGAAGACTATCTGCCGCCCTTCCCTGGCTTCTTTCTCTATTTCCCCAGCCGGCACAATATGGCGCCCAAGTTGCGCGCCCTGGTCGACCACGTCCAGCGTTTCAGACGCGAACGCCTTATGACCAAAACAAGTCCTACGCCCTTGGCATGAGCCATCCGGTTTCCAGCAAGATCGGCATTACCAGGCGGACGAAGAAGCATCGGACCACTCCACTCGTTCCACACCGCGAGTAGCGGCGCTCGTCTTCCCGAGACGCAAATTCCCGCGCATGAGACGGATCTGGGTGACGACCTGAGGCGTATCAGGCGGGAAACCCGCAAATCCGTATTTGCCTCACCTTTCGCAATGCACCATATAGTGGGGCCGTTTTTTAGCGGTTCGATCCAGGAGACCTCATGCCCACCTCGCATAGCGAAGCTTTCGAACCTCAAACGGAGATGCGAAGCTTTCTTGTTCTCCTTATTGGCTGCGTTGGCGTGGTCTATGGCGACATCGGTACGAGCCCGCTCTACGCCTTTCGGGAGGCACTTCGTCCCTTTTTGAATGAAGGCGTGCAAGCAGACAAGGTTATCGGCCTCATTTCACTGATGGTCTGGACGCTGACAATTATCGTCACATTCAAATACGTGCTCTTCCTGCTTCGCGCCGACAACGACGGGGAAGGCGGAACCTTGTCGCTTCTCGCGCTTCTGATGAAGAAGACGGGCAGCTTCATGCCGGTTTTGTTCTTCGCCGGCTTGATCGGGGCCGCACTTTTCATCGGCGACGCCATGATTACCCCTGCCCTTTCGGTCATGTCGGCGCTTGAGGGTATGAAGCTCGTCACGCCCACCTTTGACGACTACGTACTCCCTCTGGCCGCGGCCGTCATGGTCGCGCTCTTCGCGGTCCAGTCAAAGGGTACTCAAGCGGTCGCAAAGTTCTTCGGGCCGATCACGGTGGTATGGTTCCTCGCGATGGCCTGGGGCGGTCTCATCCACATCGGCGATGACTGGACGATCCTGCAGGCTCTCAACCCGATCAATGCCTTTTGGTTCATCACCCACGCGGGCTGGGCAGGCCTGATCGTGCTCGGCGCCGTCTTCCTGACGGTCACGGGAGCAGAAGCCCTATACGCGGATCTCGGTCACTTCGGGCGCAAGCCGATCAGCACCGCATGGTTTGCGCTTGTGTTCCCCGCATTGGCGGTGAACTACCTCGGACAGGGCGCGCTCGTGCTCAGTCACCCCGAGGCGGTGCACAATCCTTTTTACCTTCTCTATCCGGACTGGGCTCTGCTGCCGATGGTCATCCTCGCCACCATGGCCACAATCATTGCCAGCCAGGCGGTCATCACGGGGGCGTTCTCGCTCGCACGGCAGGCGGTTCATTTGGGCTTCCTCCCTCGGCTGCTGATCAAGTTCACCTCCGAGACCAACACCGGGCAGATTTATGTGCCTGCCGTAAACGTGCTCCTGTTTGTTGGCGTCATCGTGCTCATCTTCTCGTTCGGCGACTCGGAGTCCCTTGCCACCGCCTACGGGATCTCGGTCACCGGCGCGATGGTCGTCACCACGTTGATGGCATTCCAGTTCCTTCGCTCCGTCTGGGGCTACTCCACGGTTGTCGCAGCATTGCTGCTTGCGCCCTTGCTTGTCATCGAGACCGTCTTCCTGCTTGCCAACTTGCTGAAGATCCATGATGGTGGCTGGGTACCGGTGGCGCTGGCATTGTCCATCATGATCGTGATGTGGACCTGGACGCGCGGGTCACAAATGCTGCGCGAGAAGACCGCGCGAAACGACATCCCACTGGAGACATTTATCCGTTCCATCGAGAAATCGACCCATGCGCCCCAGACGGTTCGAGGAACCGCCGTCTTTCTGACAAGCGTGGGCGACAAGACTCCCGCCGTCCTCCTTCACAACATCAAGCACAATCACGTCCTTCATGAGCAAAACGTCATTCTGACCGTTCGGACGTCCGAGCACCCGTATGTCGCGGAGAAAGAGCGCGTTACGTTGACGGAACTTTCGGACCGGTTTGCAAGGCTCGAACTTTGCTTTGGCTTCATGGACGAGCCGAACGTCTCGAAATCGCTCTCGCTCTGCAAGAAGGCAGGGTTCAAGTTCGAGATCATGCAGACGTCGTTCTATCTGGGGCGCAGGACCCTTATCAGTGATCCAAACTCCGGTCTGCCGGGCTGGCAGGACAAGCTCTACATCGCGCTCGCGGGGCTCGGCATTGATCCGTCGTCATACTTCAAGCTGCCCGCCAATCGCGTCGTCGAGATCGGCGAGCAGGTCACGATTTAGTCGTCTCCGCTCAGACGCTGAACGCGCGACCAACGCAATTTCGGAAAGCTTAAATGACAGTCGTCGCCTCCTATCTGTATCGTTTGGGCAAGCGCGCCGAAGAAGTGCCCCTTGCTGCCCAGCCATTCGAAGCGCCAGACGGCGAATTTGCGTGGATTGGGCTGACGGATCCCTCCATAGACGAAATGGCGAGCCTTCAGGCAATGTTCGGCCTTCATCCCTTGGCGGTTGAGGACGCCCTCAATGGCAATCAAGTGCCGAAGGTGGACGTCTACGGAGACCAGTTGTTCGTCGTCGCCAAGACGGCGCATCTGGAGGGTGACAAGATTGCCTACGGCGAAACCTGCATCTTTGTCGGGAAGCACCACCTGATTTCCGTTCGCCATGGTTCAGCCCGCTCCCACAAGGAACTGCGCCTGCAACTCGAGCAGTCCCCACGGCTACTTGAACACGGTCCCGACTACGTCCTTCACGGCATCATTGACTTCGTTGTCGACGGCTACTTGCCGGTGGTCGAGACACTCGAGGACAAAGTTTTGGAGCTCGAGAAACACGTGCTCGTGTCGCTGCTGCAGCCCGAGCAAATCCGGCGCATCTTCCGCATGCGTCGCCAAGTGATCCGCTTTCAGCGAGTTCTCGGACCCATGGGGGAAGTGGCGGGAAAGCTCAGCCACCTCGAACTCCCCTGCATCGACGACAATGCGAAACCCTTCTTCAAAGATGTGTATGACCATGTGAGGCGCGTTGAGGGGTCGGTCGGCGGCCTTCGCGAGGTGATGACGTCCGTGTTCGAGGCCTCCAATCTCTTGGAGCAGCAGCGCCAGGGCACCATTACTCGGCAGCTTGCGGCCTGGGCGGCAATCCTCGCCGTGCCGACAGCCATCGCCGGCATCTACGGGATGAACTTCGAAAACATGCCCGAGCTTGCGACGCGCTACGGCTACTTTGCCGTCCTCGGCGTTATCGTCACGCTTTGCGCCATCCTGTACTGGCGTTTCAAAAGGTCTGGCTGGCTTTAGGAAGTCTGTTGGCGATCGAGTGCCAACGCCAAGATGCTACTGATCGATCAATGTCTCCGGTATGTCGGGCGCCGGTCGGGATCGAACGCGAGCCCAATCACGGCGCGCTGCCCGGACGCCGTTGCAACAGGCCAAAAGTCAAAACGCGACTCCGGATGGACCTCGGCAAGTTGAACGGTTCCCGGAGCCGCTGACGACAGCGCCGCGTCGAACTTTGCCTCTTACAGCGAAATGTCCCCAACGCTCTCGAAGAAAGCCGCCTTATCCTCCGCAACGAGAATAACGACCGCAGGAACGTCGAAGAGCGCGGCAAGCGCCCGGAGGTTATCGTGACTGAGGCCTTTGTATTTCGCGCCATTACGATTTCGCGGCTATAGTCCTTGCGTGGCCGACGAGGTGTCGAATCCGATATACGACCACAACGAGCCATTGGAGAAGAAGTAGTCGATCGTCTTTGGCACTCATATGTTCCTGTTTGCGAGGCCTCATCTCGGAGGACCCTCGTTTCTAGGCCGCTTTCTGGTCGGCGGGCTGCCACCCGAGCTGCGGAGCAATGCGAGCAACAAAGTCATGGACGATCTGGCGGTAGTCCTCGTCCTCGAATTCGTAAGGGAGCTCGAGCCTGAGTTCGCGGACATGCGGCAGGATCGGGTCTGCAAACAACCGTTCAAGGATTTCATCCGAACTACCGACGAGGTCGCGGGCGTAAAGCGTGCGCCGATCGCCCTGCGGCGCCAGCGTTCGCTCGGTGCGTCCGGCCGCGTAGTCGAGATAGCGCTTGCGCGTTCTTGCGTCCGCACCATCCAGCGGAACAATGACCCGGCCAAGCGCGACCCTCCTCTCCGTACCGCCCGCCGCGCGATAGGTCTCGAGCTGGCGCTGCTGCGCGAGGAAGAAATCGTCGGTGCCTTCCCCGGTCGTAACATTGCCGATCAGGAGATTGAGATCACTGCGCCCTGCCCATCCGGCAGATTTCAACGAGCCGCCGCCGTACCAGATCCGGTCTGTCAGTCCCTTGGCATGGGGCTGGAGCCGGGGGCGCTGCGGGCCAAACGGCGTCTTGATGAAGGTGTTTTCATCGCCGATCGGGCGACTGCGTAGATTTTCGACAAAGCGCAGCACACGTGCGTGCGTGAAGTCGAAACCTTCCCAGCCATCGTCGAAGACAAGCCGGCCGATCAGATCGGCATGCAGTGGACGTCCGGCGCTGAGGCCGATGTTCAGACGACCCCGCGAGAATACATCGACGGTCGAGAGATCCTCTGCTAGCCGGTACGGGCTTTCGTAGCCAATTGGAATAACCGCAGTGCCGAGTTCGATGCGGCTTGTCCTTTGGGTCGCCGCCGCAAGAAAGGCGGCGGCCGACGATATCCCGGGTTCGAGGTGTCGCTGGCGAACCCAGGCGCTGGCAAAACCGAGCGCCTCGCCATATTGCAGCAACGCCAAGGTCTTCTCCAGCCCATCCAACGGGTCGTCCGCCGGGTAGTTGCCTGGGCTCAGGAAGCCGATATGGCTGATCGATATCTTGTTCCGCGTCACGCCAAGGCTCCTTAGAATTTCGGAAGACCGGGTGGGTTGGTCTCGGACTTCGGTAACGCCTCCTCCCGGAGGTGCCAGCGTTCCAGAACCTTGCCATAGGTGCCATCCGCAATCAGACCGTTGGTGGCGATCGTCAGAGCGTTGGCGAGCCCACTGCCCTTGCGCGTTGTGATCGCCACGTCCGAACGCTCCGGCCAGCCGGCGCTCAGCGTACCGACACGCTTGATGTTGTTGTCTCGGGCGGCAATGAAGACGAGCTGCGCATGCGGCTGTACGATGACGTCGGCCCGCCCGGAAGCGAGCGCCACGAGGCTCGTCGCCTCGTCGTCGTAATATTGCAGCTCCAGCGGCTTCAGGCCGGCGGCGACATCCTCGTCGCTCCATTTCAGGAGGATGCGCTCCTGGTTGGTGCCGGCGCCGACGATGATCCTCAAGCCCGCCGCATCCTTCGGTTCCTTGATCGAAGTTATGCCGCTATCGGATTTGACGAAGAAGCCGTGCAGCCCCTGCCGATAGGTCGAGAAGTCGAACTTCTCCTTGCGCTGCTCGGTGACCCCGACATTGGAGATCACGGCATCGTACTTGCCGGACGTCAGCCCCAGTGGCCAGTCGATCCAAGCAGTGGGCACGAGCTCAAGCTCGAGCCCCAAGCTGTTGGCGATCGCACCGGCATATTCCGGATCGGCCCCAATGACCGTACGCGCGTCGGTAGCGTAGGTGGCAAGCGGCGGCCCGCCCGGACTGACGGCGACCGTGAACTTGCCTGGCGTGACGAATTTGAAGTCCGCTGGGATGGCCGCAATTGCGGTTTCGTTGCGAACGGCTTGGACGCGGCCGGGCTGTTCGGGGCTGAGATCAAAGGCAGTGTCGGCCTGCGTCGAGCCGACATGAAGAAGGGCCGCCGCGGCGGCAAGAAGAGTGCGAAATCGGGTCGTGCCGTTCATGCTGTTAGTCTCCGGGTGAAATGCAGGAGCTGAACCGGCGGCGCCGCCGCCGATCCAGCGAGGCCAGATCAGGAACCACTCTTAGGCAGGCCGGGCGGGTTGGTCTGGGCCTTGTCGACCGCCTCGGCACCCAGGCTCCAGCGCTTCAGCACCTCGCCATATTTGCCGCTCTTGATCAGATCGTTGAGCGCGACAGTGACGGCATCGGCGAGACCGCCGCCCTTGCGCGTCGTGACGGCGATCTCGGCCGTCAGCGGCCAGCCGCCGCTGGCGATGCCGACCACCTTGGTGTCATTCTTGATCGACGCGGCATAGGCTCTGGTGGCATTCGGGTTGAACTCGACGTCGGCGCGGCCCGACTGCAGCGCGAGATCGCCGGCGGCGCGGTCGTCGTAATATTGCACCTCGATTGGCTTTAGCCCGGCGGCGACGTTCTGCCGGTCCCATTCCAGAATGATCTTCTCCTGGTTGGTGCCGGCACCGGTGATCACCTTCAATCCGGCGACGTCCTTCGGTTCCTTGATCTCATTGATCTTGCTGTCGGACTTGACGAAGAAGCCGAGCACATCCTTGCGATAGGTGGAGAAATCGAACTTCTCCTTACGCTCCTCGGTCACCGTCACGTTGCTGATCACGGCGTCGTACTTGCCGGAGCTGACGCCGAGCGGCCAATCCGCCCAGGCGACGGGCACGAGTTCAAGCTCAAGGCCGAAGCTGTCGGCGAGCAGCGAAGCGATATCCGGATCGGCGCCGACAACGGTCTTGGAGTCCGATGCGTAAGTGGCAATCGGCGGGTCCCACGGGTTGACGGCAACGGTAAACTTGCCCGGATTGACGAACTTGAAGTCAGCAGCGATCGCCTTGATCGCCGCTTCGTTCTTTTCCGCGCGGATGCGGTTGGAGGTGTCGGGGCTGAGATCGAATTTCTCCTCGGCCTGGACGGGACCCAAGCCGAGGGTCACGGCTGTGACGGCACCGGCGAGAAGCAACTTTGCAGTGTCGAATATTGTCATAGTGCTCTCCTTTTCAATCATTGAGTGTTGATGATGGCAAAGCTTCCCCATCGGGAAAGGCGGACAGCTTTTTCAGAGAACGCGCGCGAGGAATTCGCGGGTGCGCGGATGGCTTGCTTCGGCGAAGATCTGCGCCGGCGGTCCGGCCTCGAGCAGGCGCCCCGCCTCCATGAAGATCACGGTGTCGGCGACCTCGCGGGCAAAGCCGACTTCGTGGGTGACGATGACAAGCGTCGTGCCGGTGCGGGCCAATTCCTTGATGACGTCGAGCACTTCGCCGACGAGCTCCGGATCGAGAGCCGACGTCGGCTCATCGAAGAGCAGCACTTTCGGGCGTAGCGCCAGCGCACGGGCAATCGCGACGCGCTGCTGCTGTCCGCCGGAGAGCTGACGCGGATAGGCGTTGATCTTGTCGCTCAAGCCGACGCGGTCCAGCAGATCCCGAGCGAGGCGCACCGCGTCATCCCGGCTGAGACCACGCACGTGGATGGGCGCCTCAATCAGGTTTTCAAGCACGGTCAGGTGCGGGAAAAGATTGAAGTTCTGGAACACCATGCCGATGTCGGCACGCCGTTTCAGGATTTCCTTTTCCTTCAGTTCGTAGAGCGTGTCGCCCTTCTGGCTGTAGCCGACAAGCTCGTCATCGATCGCGATGAAACCATCGTCGACGCGCTCGAGATGATTGATGGCGCGCAGGAGCGTGGACTTGCCCGAACCGGACGGCCCGAGGATCGCCGTGACGCTGCCGGCCGGCAGGTTCAGCTCGACCCGATCGAGCACCTTCAGCGGCCCGAAGTTCTTGGAAATGCCGTGCACATGCACGGCGCCGCCGGAGCGCAGGACCTGGGCGTCGCGAAAGCCCACTCTTGCGGCTGCACCAGAAGGGCCAGCGACCGCGGGCAAGGGCCGGCGGAAGCGCGCGACGAGTGCCTGAAACGGCAGCGGCACCGGATTGCGCACCGCGCCTCTCGAATAGTAGCGCTCGATGTAGTGCTGGGCGATCGAGAGCCCGGTCATGATCACCAGATACCAGACGGTCGCGACCATCAGGAGTGGGATGACCTCGAGATTGCGGCGATAGATGACCTGAACCGTGTAGAAGAGCTCGGGCAGCGCCAGCACGTAGACCATCGAGGTGCCCTTGGCGAGACCGATGATCTCGTTGAAGCCGGTGGGCAGGATCGAGCGCATGGCCTGTGGCAGCACGATGCGGAAGGCTTGGCGGCGGCGCGGCAGGCCCAGCGCCGCGGCCGCCTCGTGTTGCCCCTGATCGACGGCGAGAATGCCGCCACGCACGATCTCGGCGAAGAAGGCCGACTGATTGAGCGTAAGGCCAAGGAAGGCGGCGGCAAAGGGCGTCAGCAGCTGGGTCGTCGGATAGTTCAGCCAGACGGTGTCGGTGAAGGGCACGCCGATCGCGATCGTCTCGTAGAGGTAGCCGAGATTGTTGAGCACCAATAGCAGAACAATCAGCGGGATCGAGCGCAGCAGCCAGATATAGCCGAAGGAGAGGCTGGCAAGCAGCGGCGACTTCGACACGCGGGCAAGCGCCAAAGCGGTACCGAGAAGTGAACCCGAGACGGTGGCAAGCGCCGTCAATAGCAAGGTTCGACCGAGGCCCGCGATCACCGGTTCTGCGAAGAACCATTCGGCAAAAACCGGCCAGCCCCAACGCGGGTTGGTCAGCACCGAATAGAGCACGCTGGCAATCACGAGCGCCGCAAACAGCGTGCCGAGCGCGCGGCCCGGATGGCGAGCCGGTACGATGCGGTAGTGCGCATAGGCCGGATTGGGCTCACTGGTCCGGCTGACACCGGGCGCGCCGGCGAGATCGCTCAGAACTGCCATGTTGGATCCTCTCTTGAAAGTCGGTTGGCGGCCGGACTCGCGACCGGCGCGATCGCTCGGGGTCAGGCGTGGCTTGCGGTCTGGGGATGGGAAGGCGGCACTTCGCCGAGAAACGCAAGCGTCGTGACGAGGTGGGTGACGTCCTTCTCGAAGGGCAGCGTCTTGTAGACCTCCGGGTCGGCCTCGACGTCGAAGAGCGCGGTATAGCCGTTGGCGAGATAGAGGCCGACCGCTTCCGGTTGACGGAAGCCGGTGGTCAGATAGATGCGCGAATAGCCTTGCCGCGCCGCCTGCGCCTCGAGCTCGAACAGCACCTTGCGCGCCAGGCCTTGGCGCCGCAGATCGGAGCGGGTCCAGATGCGCTTGAACTCGGCGGTGTGGTCGTCATAGTACTTGAAGGCGCCGCCGCCGATGGTTTCGCCGTTGCGGATCAGGAGCACGAAATTGCCGTGCGGCGGCGCAAAGGCCTCTGCCGGATAGCGGTTCATCTCCGCCGCCGCCCCTTCTTCGCTGAAGTAGTTGCCGTAGCGGCTGTCGTATTCCACGATCAGTTCGTCGATCAGCGGCTTGGCGCGCGGGTCGAGGGGCGTGGTGTAGAGAAACGTGTCGCTCATGTCTTTCGCCATCCCATGGTCGTCATGCGAGAAAGGTTTCCACCAGCCGGATCCAGTAGCGGGCGGCCGGTGCGATGATCGCGTCGTTGAAATCGTATTCGGCGCTGTGAAGAGGCGCGCTGTCGCCGTTGCCGACGAAGGCGTAGTTGCCCGCCTTCTCCTCCAGGAAGAATGCGAAGTCCTCGCTGGCGGTGCGCGGCTTGAAGTCAGCAACGACCGCTTCGGGGCCAAAGGCCCTAAGCGCGACATTGCGGGCGAAATCCGTTTCACGCCGGTGGTTGACCAGCGCCGGGAAGCCGAGCCTGTAGTCGACCTCGGCCCTCGCGCCAAAACTTTCGGCCTGCGCCCGGGCCAGCGCCTGGACACGTTCGCCGAGCAGGCGACGGACCTCGCCATTGAAGGCACGCAAGGTCAGCTTCAGCGAGACGCTCTCGGGAATGACGTTCGACGCCTGGCCGCCGTGGATGGAGCCGACCGTAACGACGGCCATGTCCTGCGGGTCGACATTGCGCGAAACCAGGCTTTGCAACGCGGTGATCAGCGACGCCGTCGCCAGCACCGGATCGACGGTCAGATGCGGCTCAGCCCCATGCCCGCCCTTGCCGACGACCGTGATGTTGGCCTGATCGACCGAGGCCATGGCTGGACCGGCGACGAAGCCGAAGCGTCCGGCGGGCACGCCCGGCCAATTGTGCAGGCCGAAGACGGCGTCCACGGGGAAGCGCTCGAACAAGCCCTCCGACAGCATCTTGCGTGCGCCGGCACCGATTTCCTCGGCGGGCTGGAAGATCAGCCGCAGCGTGCCGTCGAAACGGCCCTCGACCGCCAGAAAGTGCGCGGCGGCGAGCAGGATCGCCGTGTGCCCGTCATGACCGCAGGCGTGCATGACGCCCTTGTGGCGGCTGGCATAGGCAAGCCCGGTCGCCTCCTCGATCGGCAGCGCATCCATGTCGGCGCGAAGGCCGATCACCTTCTCGCCGCTTCCGCGCCGAAGTGTTGCGACGATACCCGTGCCGGCGATGCCGCGGCTCACCTCATAGCCCCAGGCGGCGAGCAGATCGCCGACGAGACCGCTCGTCCGCTTCTCCTGAAAGGCTAGCTCCGGATGCTGATGCAGGTCGTGGCGAATGGCGACGATCTCATCGAGAAAGGCGGCAAGGCCTCGCTCCACGGCGGCGGACCTCTGGGTGTCGGTGAGAATGAGGTTCATGTGCGCAGCTCCGCCGATGCCATCAGGCCCCGACGGCCCTTCCTCGTTCGACATCCGCTGCCGGCGCGGCGTAGCGGCTCTCGCGGTAGGAGAGCCCGAGGTGGTCGCGCAGCGTTTCGCCTTCGAGCTCGCGCTTGAAGTAGCCGCGGCGCTCAAGCAGCGGCAGGACATGTTCGGCGAAATCGGCGAGCCCTTCGGCGATCACCGGGAAGCCGAGAATGAAGCCGTCTGCCGCATCCTCTTCGGTCCAGCGGATGATCTCGTCGGCGATATGCCCGGCCGTGCCGATGAAGGCGGTCCTTGGCGTTGCGACATCGAGCGCGATCTCGCGCAGGGTCGCCCCGGTTTCGCGCGCCGTCTTCTTGATGCGGTCGGTCGTTGCCCGGAAACTGTTCTTGCCGATGTCGCCGATATCGGGGAACGGCGCGTCCAGCGGATAGGCGCTGAAGTCGTGGTGGTCGAAGAAGCGGCCGAGATAGAGAAGCGCCTCTTCGATCGTCACCAGATCGCGAATGGCACGGTACTTCGCCTCGGCTTCCTCGGCAGTCGCGCCTACGATTGGGCCGATGCCGGGGAAGATGCCGATCTCGGCGGCGCGGCGCCCTTGAGCCACCGCACTTTGCTTGACCTGCTTGTAGAACGCTTTCGCATCCTCGATCGGGCCGCCGTTGGTGAACACCGCATCGGCGTGCTTGCCGGCAAGCCGAATACCGGAATCGGAGGCTCCCGCCTGGAACACCACCGGCTGTCCCTGTCTGGAGCGTTCGATATTGAGCGGCCCCTCGATCCGGAAGAACCGTCCCTTGTGGTTGAGCCGGCGCAGCTTCGACTTGTCGGCATACACGCCGGACGCGCGGTCACGCACGAAGGCGTCGTCGTCCCAACTGTCCCAGAGCCCCTTGATGGCGTCGAGATATTCGTCGGCAATCTCGTAGCGCAGCTCGTGCTCCGGATGTTCGCGCCCGTAGTTGCGGCCGGAACCTTCAAGCGGCGATGTCACGGCATTCCAGCCGGCGCGGCCACCACTGATCAGGTCGAGTGAAGCGAACTGGCGGGCAGTGGTGAACGGATCGCTGTAGGAGGTCGATACCGTGCCAACGAGACCGATCTTCGACGTCGAAGCGGCAAGGGCAGACAGGATCGTCAGCGGTTCAAAGCGATTGAGAAAATGCGGGATCGACTGCTCGTTGATGTAGAGGCCGTCAGCGACGAAGGCGAAGGCGATGCCGGCGGCTTCGGCCTTGCGCGCCGTTTCGACGAAGAAGCCGAAATTGACGCTGGCATCGGCCGGCCCGCTCGGGTGTTTCCAGGCATTCATGTGCCCGCCCGGCCCCTGCAACATGATACCGAAAGTCACATTCTTCTTGGTCATGACAGTTCCTTCCCGGAATGATTAGGCGGCGAGAGACAGTCGTTCTCGTGCAATGAGTTCGATCGAGGCGAAGCGTTCGGAAGCAGCAACCGAAGGCGTATCGATGATGAATTCCTGGACGCCGTAGCGACGATGCAAGTCGTCGAGCTCCCGGCGCACCTGCCGAGGCGTTCCGGTGAGCACGCTCGGCGTCTTTTTCTCGACGCGGTAGTCCGTGATGCCGGCCTGGCGGGCGTATTCGGCTGCCTGCTCCTCGCTGCCGACATTGACGCTCTGGCCGTTTGCAAGCAGCACCTTGAAGATCTTCAGATCGGCAACGCGTTCGCGCGCCCGCTGTTCGCTTTCAGCCGCGAAAGCTGCGAGAGCGAGGAGCGGCCGCTCGCCCTTCGTTGCGCGATCATAGGCGTCGAAGGTTCTTTGCAGATTGTCCGGATCGCCGTTGAGATGGCCGGCAAAGACAAGCTTCCAGCCTTTTTCGGCAGCCAGCAACGCGCTGTCGACGCTCGCTCCCAGCAGAAAGCGTTCCGGTGCGACGGGCGGCAGCGGCGTCGCCAACAGCTCCGAATCCGCGCCGCCCTCCGCCAGGAAATAACGGTTGAGATCGCTCAATTGCTCCGGGAAACTCGGCCGCAATGCCGGGTCAACTCCGACCTGCAACGCTTTGGTGGAGAACGGAAAACCACCAGGTGCCTTGCCGACGCCGAGATCGACCCGGGATGGTGCGAGACTGGCAAGCAGGTTGAAGGTCTCGGCGACCTTGTAAGCACTATAGTGCTGCAGCATGACGCCCCCGGAACCGATGCGGATCTTCGACGTCTTCGCCAGGAGGTACGCGATCAAGGTTTCCGGCGCGGAGCTTGCGAGGCCGGCTATGTTATGGTGCTCCGCGACCCAGAAGCGATGGTAGCCCCATTCCTCGGCCTTCACGGCAAGGTTGGCCGTCGCATGCAGGGCGTGTGTCGGCGTGCCTCCGGGATCGACGGGACTCTTGTCGAGAAGGCTGAGCAGATAGGACATGGGTTCTGAGTTCCGGCACAGTGGACAACATAACATCATTAAATACATAATTTTTATAGATTATAGGAATGACGTTCTCTTTCGCTGCCCAAAACAAGAAAAGTTGCCGCTTTCGTTGACGTCCCAAGAGGCGCCTTTCTCCAATCGTGGATCGGGCCCGGATGACTGCCGATGTTCAGGGCATCTCAAGCGTCCGTTGTTAGACGAGGGGACACCTTATAGATTGGAACGCCACCCTGGAGATTGGAAACATGGCGCTCAAGCGGATGGACAACGTAGGAATCGTCGTCGAAGACCTGGCAGCGGCGATTGATTTCTTTCGCGAGCTCGGCCTCGAGCTCGAAGGCCAGGCAACGATCGAAGGAGAATGGGCCGGACGCGTCACTGGACTGGGTGATCAGCGTGTCGAGATTGCCATGATGCGCACACCGGACGGCCACAGCCGGCTCGAGCTCTCCCGCTTCCTCACGCCACTTGTGGTCGCAGATCACCGGAACGCCCCGGTCAACGCCCTGGGCTACCTCCGCGTCATGTTCGCCGTGGACGACATCGACGAGACGCTTGAAAGGCTCTTCAAGCGCGGCGCGCAGCTGGTAGGCGAAGTAGTCCAGTATAAGGATGCGTATCGGCTCTGCTACATCCGTGGACCTGAAGGGCTTCTCATCGGACTCGCCCAAGAACTCAGCTGAGCTCAATACCAAGACGAATGGTAAAAAGTGTGCAATGTCAGCGGGCGCGTCTTGGGCCGACCCGCCTGTTCAAAGAGAGGACAAGGGCCATTGCGTACGACCTTCAAATAGCACATGCTCTCATCTTCAGTAGCCATTTTCAGGGCGCTGCTGCTTCGGGGCGTTAGTGTCCTGGCCCCAACGAAAGGAGGACCGCGTGTCTTCCGAGCTTCACCTTCACATTACCGCGCGTAATCTCGTCAACGTTAGCGGGTTTGGATACCGCGAACGCGGTCGGCTTCAGCAAATATGCAAAGGTGAAACTACGGCCGCACTCCGTATCAAGCGGTTCAGTTCGGCAGCACGAGGCCCCAGGCTTTCCTGCCTTCGTGGCGGAACGTTCCGTCCTTGCTGAGTGGACACAAAGGCACGGTCATGTCGCAGCATTGAAATACTGCAACCCACAATCAACCGAAAATCCAGGAGGATCAGATGGCCAAAGGCCAGGTAAGAAGCAATCGCGAAGTTCGAAAGCCGAAAAAGGACAAGTCCGTGGCACCGGCCGCCGCCGCCGCGCCGGGCAATCAGGTCAAGTTCGCCACGAGCGCGCCCAGCGTAGGCAAGAAGCAGAAATAGCTCTAGTGGAGCAGAGGCGACTTGCATGCCGCCTCTGCCACAGCTGATGACGCCAAGGTTATCGGCTTATCGACGGCGAGCGGTGGGCAGCTTTGATTAAGGCGGTGGCTCATCTATGGAGCTTCCGTTTTCATCCGTTCGGCTCCCTGATCCGGCCGGCACGCGCGGGGGTGCGTGGCGATCCCGGATTCGCAAGCTTTTCGAACGCCGCCCTGCAGGAGATAATTGCGGTCAACGCTATTGCATTGCGCATCCACTTCGTAGGATACGTTCCGGCACGCAGCGCCCGAAGGTTCAATGCTGCCAAGCTATGGCACCCTCCCGCGACATTCACCTTGCCACCAGAAGCGCACCCATGACGACATTTTGACCGACGAGGCCGAGCGCGATCGCCGTTATGCGGCGCGCATGGCTCGTCGGGCCCGACACTCTCCACCATTGCGCTTGAAACTCCGGCGCAAGCCATAGGCCTGGCAGGTTATTTGCGAGGCTAGGAAATACGGACCAGTTTTGATGAACACACATGTCTACTCACCGGCATCACTTGTGGAAAATGATGCCCGAGCGTGGTTGAAGATCCTCGCGAAATACCGTCAGCCCCGCATTGGGCGCAGCGCCTTGGAGCTCCTTGTCACAGTCGTGCCGTTCGCCGGCTTCTGGGCCATCGCCTATTTTGCCCTCGCGTATGGGTTCTGGTACGGGCTGATCGCAATCATTCCCGCCGCAGCCTTCCTCCTGCGCCTTTTCATGATCCAGCACGATTGCGGCCACGGTTCGTTCTTCGCCCGTCGCGGCCCCGACGATTGGACAGGTCGTGTCATCGGTGTGCTTACGTTGACGCCTTACGACTACTGGCGCCGGGCGCACGCCGCTCATCACGCCTCGGCTGGCAATCTGGACGAGCGGGGTACCGGCGACATCACCACGCTCACGATCTCGGAATACCGTGCACTTTCACCCGTGAAACGCCTGGGCTATCGCCTGTACCGGCACCCGCTTGTGATGTTCGGCATCGGCCCTGCCTGGCTCTTTCTCCTTAAGCAGCGTATGCCTTTCGGGATGATGAAGGAAGGTGCCCTGCCCTGGGTCTCCACCATGGCGACGAACGCTGCGATCCTGGTGTGCGCCGCCTTGGTGGCTTGGATGGTTGGGCTCCTGCCTTTCCTTGTGATCCACCTGCCGATCGTGCTGTTGGCCGGCGCCGCCGGCATCTGGCTCTTCTACGTGCAGCACCAGTTTGAGGAGACGCACTGGTCGGCCGGCGAGGATTGGCAGTTTCCCCAGGCAGCCCTCCATGGCGCATCCCACTATGACCTGCCGCTGGTGCTGAGATGGCTGACCGGCAATATCGGCATTCATCACGTGCATCACCTGTCGAGCAGGATCCCTTACTACAGATTGCCGGAAGTTCTGCGCGACCACCCCCAACTCGCGGATATCGGCCGCATCACTTTTTGGGAAAGCTTGCGCTGCGTTAGGCTCGTCTTGTGGGATGACGGACGCAAGAGACTCGTCTCATTCCGCGATGCCGCCAACAAGGCCATTCACCCTTGACAGGTGGGTTCCGGTTTCGTCTGGGCGTTGTTCACCCGCAAAGGATCCCGCGATGATCTCGGCATTCGCCGTAAAGCACAGAGCTGGAAGGAGCAGCTTGTCCACAGCCGCCGTTTCGTGAGAGAATCGAGAAATCGGAAGTACCGAAGCGCTCAACGGGTAAGCTGGGCCAAGTCCAGTCGTGTTTCAGCCTGTTGACTAGTTGGCCGCGGAACATGGAACTTCTCTTCGCCCTTGGCCTGATCGCCATCAAGATCGCGTTGCTGATCGCAATGCTGCTTCTTTTGCCTTTGCCGCTGACCTGGCTGGAACGCAAAATTGCCGGCCATATGCAGCAGCGGATGGGTCCCATGCGCGTGGGGTGGCACGGGTTGTTGCAGCCCGTGGCGGACGGTATCAAGCTTCTGACGAAAGAAGACCACATCCCTGCAGAGGCTGACCGCTTTCTGTTTAAGCTGGCGCCGATCCTGGCGCTCGCTCCGCCCTTTGTCGTATTCGTCGCGATCCCCTTCGGGGAGACAGTTTCAGTGCTCAATGCCGAGATCACGCTCTACGTTTCCAACCTGAACGTGGCACTGCTTTTCGTCTTCGCGGTGATCGGGTTGGAGGTCTATGGCGTCATCTTCGGCGGCTGGGCCGCCAACAGCAAATACGCGGTTCTAGGCAGTCTCAGGACCTGCGCGCAGATGATCAGCTACGAAATCCCCATGGGTTTCGCGGTCATCGGCGTCGTCATGCTGGCACAGTCGATGAGCCTCGTGGACATCGTGCGCGCCCAGAGCGATCTCTGGAACATCGTCTATCAGCCGATCGGGTTCTTCGTGTTCTTCGTCGCGGGCTTGGCCGAAGCGCAGCGCATTCCCTTCGACCTGGCCGAGGCGGAAGGGGATCTCGGCGCCGGGTTCCACACCGAGTACAGCGGAATCCGTTTCGCGCTCTTCATGGTCAGCGAATACGTCATCGTGCTCTTGGTATCGGTTCTCTCCGTCATCCTGTTTTTCGGCGGCTGGAACGGTATTCTGATTCCGCTGCCACCGCTTCTCTGGTTTGCGCTCAAGGTGGCATTCTTCATTTATGTTTTTATGTGGTTCCGCTTCACTTTGCCTCGCTATCGCTATGACCAACTGATGGCGATCGGATGGAAGGTCTTGCTTCCTTTGTCGATGGCGAACATAATTATCACTGGTATTGCTTTCACTTAGGGGCCATGGCGGCTCCTCCGCGTGCGTTCCTGGATCGGTGTCGATCCGAGGAAGGTACGTACAGCGATCGAAGGGACTACAGCGACCCTCCTGCGTCGGAATAAACGCACGCCGCTGTAGAATGGCGCGACGATGTCACGCGTAGTCGACAGAGCTGGAACATGGATCGGCTGGGCGCTTTTTGCGGATCTGCTAAGCGCCTTCACGCTGACCTTTGGCTATATGTTCTCCAAGCCGGTGACCATGCAGTATCCGGACAAGGAGAAATGGCTCCCCTACTCGCGCTATCGCGGGCATCACTTCCTGAAACGGGACGAAGAGGGCGAAATCAAATGCGTCGCGTGCGAACTCTGCGCTCGCATCTGCCCCTGCGATTGCATCGAAGTCGTTCCTTATGAGGACGAGAAGGGCAACCGCCACCCAGCAAAATTCGAGATCGACACGGCCCGGTGCCTGTTCTGCGGCCTGTGCGAGGACGCCTGCCCTGCGGACGCCATCGCACTTGGCCAGCAGTACGAGTTCTCGAGTTTCTCGTCACGTGACCTGGTGATCGGACGTGACGATCTGCTTGGCAAACCTGGAAAGGCAATGACCGGCGGTGGCGTCGTCGCCGCACGCCTGAACACGGAACAGGACGTGCTGGTCGAGACGAGCGAGCCGCATGGCTATAACTGGTGGCGCAACATCCGGCGAACGTGAGGAGCAACGATCAAACCGGCGCGCGCAGATAGGAGGCTCAGATGCTTGTCGGTGAAATCGTGAAAGACAAGGGCGCTGGAGTGATCGCGGTCGCTCCCGACCAGACGATGGTGGAGATCCTGCGGCTCTTTCGTGACAACAATATCGGCTTCGTGGTCGTCAGCCACGCGCCCGGAAGGTATCTGGGCACGCTGTCGGAACGGGACTGCTGCAACGCACTTGCGGAATACGGGCCCGAGGCGGCGCTGATGCCGGTCGCCGATATTATGAACCGCAACGTGGCGATTTGCTCGGCTGTCGACGGGCTACCCCTGGTGATGTCGATCATGACCCAGAGACGGACACGTCACGTGCTGGTCATAGAGGAGGAGGCCATTGTGGGCGTCGTCAGCATCGGCGATGTGGTCAAGCATCGGCTGGACGAAGCGCAGCGCACGGAGCGGCACCTGCACGAATACATTGCCGGGGCCGGTTACCACTGATGAGGTCCGCGCCGGCCGAATGGCGAGAATGCAGGGAACAGTGCCTCGCGCCCAACCTCACGCTCCACGCCAGATTCGATTCGTACCCTTGATTTCGTGGGCGGCTTGCGCCTTTTGAACCTCGACCGGACACGGGTATTCACCCCGCTGCATCAAGCTGTTGAGGCGCAGAGACCGATAGTTTTCGGGGATAAAGACGAGGCCCTTGGGAAACGGCTTCTCGACCTTAAGCTGCGCGCTCAGTTCGCCACGGGTTGACCGAACGACAACCTGATCACCATCTGCAAGGCCAAGCTGCGCAGCATCCTCGGCGCTCATCGCGACATAGGGGTCGTTGGCGACCGTATTCAGAATCTCCGAGCGCTCCGAAAGATAGCCATTGTGGAACAAACAGTTGCCAGTGACGAGCATGAGCCCGTCGCTCGCCCGGGAAACAGCCGGCGGTGCATAGAAGGCGCCCAAGGGTGGCGTCGGGCTCGCCTTGGTGAAGGCACCGTCGGCGCCAAGCCCGGCCCAGGTCAACGCCTGATAGGCCGGAAGCAGCCGGGCGATCTCATCGAAAATCTCGACGTGTGTCGAATGCTGCAATGTTTGGCCGCGCAGTGCTGCGACAAAATCGAAGATAGCGAGATTGCCCCGCGCCTCGAAGACCGGTTCCCGGAACTTGCGGACCTGCTGGATGCGACCCTCGTTGTTAGTAAAGCTGCCGTGCTCTTCACCGTAGCCCGCCGCTGGCAAAACGACCTCGGCCAGTGCGGCCGTCTCCGTAAGGAAACTGTCCTGCACGATCAGCAGATCAGCAGCCCCAAGGGCCCGTGCCACGAACTCCCTGTCCGGATAGGCGATCAGCGGGTCGGTTCCGACAAGGTAGAGGGCGCCCATCTGCCCAGCGACGCACAGATCCAGCATCGCGTCGAGATCAGAACCCGGCTCGTGAGGGATTTCGGTGCCCCAGTTCCGGGCAAGAGCGCTGCGCACCGTATCGTCGGCGGCCAAAGCCCCCATATCCCACGCGCCCATCTGGTTGGCGCGGTCGAAAAGGATCTGCAATGTTGGGGTCTTGCCGAGGAGGCGGAGCAGTTGCAAGAGGTTGTTGAGCTGGTGCAACACCACCCGCGCTTCGGACGATCTCAGGAGGTCGACACCGACGAGCACGGTGACGGTGTCGCCTTCGTTGAGCGCGGCGGCCAGGCGATCTGGTCCGCTGCCAATGCGAGCTGCCGGGCCGCCGATCGTTGCCCCGATCTCTGCAAGAACGTCACCCGACAGTTTCTCGCCGGCTGCCACCGCCAGTGCGGCGACAACGGACGCAAGGCTCGTCGCCTCGCCACCGGGCGGTACGCGAACCACAGCCTCGGCATCGGCGTCGAGGCGGGACGGTCGCGTTGTGAGGATGAGCAATCGGGTGCCGCGCCGCCGGGCGGCATCCCGCAGCAGATATTCTGTGACCGGGTTCTCCTCGGTCACGTTGCCACCGATGACAAGCACGCGGTCGACACCGATCACCTCCTGCAGCGGCGCACGCGTGTAGCTCGCCATCAGAGGGGCGAGTGCATCGAAGGGCGTAGACCAGCGCGACGAGCAGTCGATGTTGTTGGTCCGGAAGACCGTACGCATGAGCTTCTGGAACTGATAGAGCACCTCATTGGGCAGGCGCGGCGAGACAACTCCGCCAGAAGCCTTGCTTTCGACCGCCGCCAGCCGCCGGCGCAGATAGTCTCCTGCTTCGTCCCAGGAAACCGGAACCAGCGCGCCATCGCGGCGGATCATTGGTCGTTTGATCCGGTCGTGGCCTTCGATGAAGTCAAGGCCGAACCGGCCGCGTGCGCATAGCGTTTCGCGGTTGACGCCGTGCTCCTCCTTGGAGCGAACCCGCATGAACTCGCCCTTGCGCGCGCCGACCGTCAGCTGACATCCGGTGCCGCAATGCGGGCAGATCGTGTCGACCTCGGCGAGATCCCAGGGCCGCGCCTTGTAGCGATAGGGAAAGCTCATCAGCGCGCCGACCGGGCAGACTTCGATGCAGTTGCCGCATTGGTCGCAACTGGCGAGACTGCCCTCGAAGCCGGTGACGGCCGTATCCATGCCCTTCTCGACGGTGCCGAGGGCGACCGCGCCGACGACCTCCTCACACATCCGCACGCAGCGCTGGCACTGGATACAGCGGTTGACGTTCATGATGACGACGGGGCTGAGGCGAATATCGCGAGAATGGAAGACGCGCTTGGGATCATGAAAGCGGCTTCTCCCCGGACCATAGGCCATCACCATGTCCTGAAGCTCGCATTCGCCACCCTTGTCGCAGATCGGACAGTCGAGCGGGTGGTTGGCGAGCAGCATGTCCAGCATGGAAGAACGCGTTTCATCAATCAGCGGCGTGTCTGTTCGCACGACCATGCCTTCAGTGACAGCTGTGGCGCAGGACGGCTGTAGCCGACGCAGCCCCTCAATCTCGATGAGACACATGCGGCAGGAGGCAAGCGGCGGCAGGCGCTTCAGGTAGCAGAAGGTCGGAATTTCGATGCCCAATCGCTGGGCGGCCTGCAACACAGTCGAGCCGGCCTCGACTTCCAGTGTTTGCCCATTGATCGTAACGCTAACCATGGCCTACTCGCCCGCGCTAGAGCGCTCCTCAGTGGAACGGACACTTCCGCTCCTCGATATGGGCGACGAACTCCTCGCGGAAATGCGCCAGCGAGGCCCGCAATCCCATCGCCGCGCCGTCACCCAAAGCACAAAACGTATTGCCGAAAATGCCTTTGCAGAGCATATCCAGCTGCTCCATGTCGCCGGGGGCGCCCTCGCCCGCTTCGATCCGGCGCAGCACTTTCACCACCCAGTTCAGCCCCTCGCGGCAGGGTGTGCACTTGCCACAGGACTCGTGGTGAAAGAACTCGATGATGCGGGTGGCGACCTTGACCATGCAGGTCGTGTCGTCGACGACGATCACCCCGGCCGAGCCCAGCATCGTGCCGGCGGCAGCAAGCGAGTCAAAGTCCATCCCGACGTCCAGGCCAGGCTCAGGGATCACCGGCGCGGAAACACCACCTGGGATCACCGCCTTGATCTTGCGACCGGCCGGCGGCCCGCCGGCATGGTCCTCGATGAGTTCGCGAAGCGGAATTCCCATCGGCAGTTCGTAAAGCCCGGGTTTGCGCACCTGCCCGCTGACGCAATAGAGCTTCGGTCCGGGGCTCTTCTCCGGTCCGATGCTGCGGAACCAATCGGCGCCCCGAGCCACGATATGCGGCACGCAGACCAGCGTCTCGACATTGTTGATGACAGTCGGGCTGGCATAGAGCCCGGCAACCGCCGGGAAAGGCGGCTTCAGGCGCGGCTGCGCCCTCTTGCCCTCCAGCGAGTCGAGCATCGCGGTCTCCTCGCCACAGATATAGGCACCCGCGCCGCAATGGACGTGGACGACGAAATTGAAATCCGAGCCCAGTATCCGGGTTCCGAGATACCCTTTGGCCTTGGCCTCCGCGATCGCCTGTTCCAGCCGCCGGATCGCCAGCACATACTCTCCGCGAATATAGACATAGGCGACCTCAGCCCCGATCGCGTAGGCACTGATCGCCATGCCCTCGATCAGCTGGTGCGGGTCGCGCTCCATGACGATACGGTCCTTGAAGGTGCCGGGCTCCCCTTCGTCTGCGTTGCAGCAGAGATATTTCGGTTTGTCGGCCCGCTTCGGCACGAAACTCCACTTCATGCCGGTCGGAAACCCGGCTCCGCCGCGGCCGCGCAGGTTCGATCTTTTTATGAGCTCGATGATCTCGTCGGGCGTGTATTCCTTGAGGGCTTTGGCAAGCCCTCGGTAGCCACCGCCGGCCTCATAGGTGGAGAGGAGATGTCCATCCGGCACGTGCACGTTCTTCAAAAGAACCGGTTCGTACATGGCGCTATTCCCCCGGTGGTTCGGCGGCAGCAAGATCGGCGCCGGTCGTCTCAGGCACCGTCGCGCGCAGCCGGGCGAGGAGCGCATCGATCCGCTCGACGTCGAGATTGCCGTGATAGTCGTCGCCGACCTGCATCACCGGGGCCATCTCGCAGGCACCGAGGCATTCGACGGTCGAGAGCGTGAACAGCCCGTCGGGGGTCGTGCCGCCCTTCTTGATCCTAAGGACCTCCTCCAGATGCGTCAGCAGATCCTCGGATCGCCGCAACATGCAGGAGACGTTGTCGCAGAGCTGTAGATGGAACGTCCCCACCGGCTCGGTATGGAAAAGCGTATAGAAGGTCGCCAGCTCGTAGACCCAAATCCGCTCGACGCCGAGGAGGTCGGCGACCTCTTCCAGCACCGGCCCGGGCAGATGGCCATGTTCCCGCTGCGCGATCAGAAGCGCGGGCATGATCGCCGAGCGCTGGTCGGGGTACCGCGCTGCCGCCTGTTCGATCTTTTCACGCAACGTCATCACGTCCAAATCCCTGCTACTTGTCCACCTCCGCCATCACAGGATCGAGGCTGCCGAGCACGGCGATCATGTCCGCCAGATAGCGAGCGTTCGTCACTCCGAAGATCGCCTGGAGGTTGACGAACGAGGGTGCCCTGACCTTCATGCGAAACGGTTTCGGCGACCCGTCGCTGATGATGTAGAACCCCAGCTCACCCTTGGGTGCCTCGATTGCCGAATAGACCTCCCCCTTCGGCACGTTGAAGCCGTAGGCCGACAGGTCGAAATGCTGGATCAACGCCTCCATCGAGCAATGCACGCGCTCCTTGTCGACGGGGAAGGCGATCGTCGGCATGTCGACCTGGAACGGCCCCTCGGGCATCTGGTCGATGCATTGTTCGATGATCCGCATGCTTTCGCGCATCTCGTCGACCCGGCACCGCCAACGCGCATAACAATCGCCCTCGGTGCGGGTGATGACATTGAAATCGAGCCGGTCGTAGATCTCGTAAGGCTCGTCACGGCGGATGTCCCAGTCGACGCCGGAGGCCCGCAGGTTCGGACCGCTGAGGCCCAGATCAATGGCGTCTTCGGCAGAGATCACGCCAATCCCCTGAGTGCGTTTGAGGAACACCCGGTTGTCTTCGAGCAGCCGCTCATAGTCGCGGATCCGGTTCGGGAAGATCTCGCAAAACTCCCGGATCTTCGGGAAGAATTCGTCAGGAAGGTCCTCGCGCACGCCACCAACCCGGCAGAAGGAAGTGTGCATACGCGCACCGGTGATCATTTCCATGAGATCCATGATCATTTCGCGTTCGCGCATCACGTAAAGCAGCGCGGTCATGGCGCCAAGATCCATCGGCAGTGCGCCGGTGATCAGCAGATGACCGGATATGCGCGCGAGTTCCGCCATCATCACGCGGATATATTGCGCCCGGATCGGGGCCTCGATGCCAAGGAGCTTCTCAACCGCAAGCGCGAAGGCCAGGTTGTTCGAAGGTGGGCAGAGATAGTCGAGCCGGTCGGTCAGCGGGAAGATCTGCGTATAGGTGAAGCTTTCCGCCAGTTTTTCGGTGCCGCGATGCAGGTACCCGATGTGGGGGTCCACACGCTTGACATATTCGCCGTCCAGTTCGAGGACGAGCCGGAGGACCCCATGGGTGCTGGGGTGCTGGGGCCCGAGATTGAGAAGCACTTCCTTGCTGTTGAGCGCTTCTCCTTCCGGCCTCGTGAGCTCGGTGACTTCGGTCATCTCAACTCTCCAGCGTCGATCGGTCTCCGTAGTTCATGATGATTTCGGATCGGTCCCAGCGGAAATCCGCCCGCACCTTTCCTCCCTCCCTATGGAATCTCCCGCGTGGCGAGGTCTGGCTGTGTCGGCGGCGGGCCTTCGGCACCAAACGGGTTCAGCTTGTCCTTGTAACCCCTGAGCGGGAAATCCTTGCGCTGAGGAAAGCCCTCAAAGCCCTCCCACATATAGATCCGGCGCAAATCGGGATGCCCCTGGAACCGGATGCCATACATGTCCCAGGCCTCGCGCTCATGCCAGTTGGCGGTGCGCCAGACCGGGGTGACCGAGGGGACCTCGGGCGGATCGCCAAGCCGACACTTGATGCGGACCCGCCAGCGGTTGGGCAGCGAATAGAGATGATAGACCGCCTCGAAGCGCGGCGTTTCGGGATAGTGGTCGACGCCGCAGATGTCGGAAAGGAAATTGAACCTGAGCTCCGGATCGTCTTTCAGGAACCGGCAGAACTCGACGATCTTTTCGGGCGGAACCACAAAGACATCGATGCCATGCGCAGTGCCGAGATCCTCGATCGTTTCCCCGAAGCGCTCCAGGATCGGAGCGCGATTGAGAGACGGTTCGACACTCATGATGCCGCAGCCCGATCGAGAGGCGTTCCGGCCAGCGCGCGGGACCTCTTGATCTTTTCTTGCAGCAGCAGGAAGCCATGCATCAGCGCCTCGGGGCGCGGTGGGCATCCGGGGACGTGCACGTCAACCGGAACGAAGGTTTCAGACCCTTGCACCACGGCATAGGTGTTGTAGACGCCGCCCGATATGGCGCAGGTACCCATGGCGATCACCCAGCGCGGTTCCGGCATCTGGTCGTAGAGCCGGCGCACGACGGGCGCGAACTTCCGGGTCACGGTGCCGGCGATGATCATCACATCGGACTGCCGCGGCGAAGGGCGGAACACCACACCGAACCGGTCGAGGTCGTAGCGCGCGCAACCGGCCGAGATCATTTCGATGGCACAACAGGCGATACCGAAGGTCTCGGGCCACAAGGCCGAGCTTCGGCTCCAATTGATGACGCTCTCGGCCGTGGTGAACAGCACGCTGTCCTGGATCGTGTTTCCTACTCCTCCCATTCCAGCGCTCCCTTCAGCCAGGCGTAGGCGAAGCCCACGAGAAGCAGGACGATGAAGACGAACATCTCAAGATAGCCGACGATACCGATCTCTTTGAGGACGACCGCCCAGGGAAAGAGAAACATCGCCTCGACATCGAAGACGACCAGGAGGATCGCGAGGATGAAGAACTGCACCCTGAAGCGCCCCCCGGCGGCTTCGCCTGCCGGGTCCATGCCGCATTCATAGGGCATGTTCTTTTCGAGATAAGGATTGGACGGCCGCAAGAGCGAGGAAACAAAAAGCGTCGCCCCCACCACCAGAACAATTCCGGCGATCATGAAAAGAACCGGGAGGAATTCCGCTGCAGACATATTGCGCAGCCCGGTCACCCATCGGGGACGTTGCTCAAGCCGCGATCGGCTCCTTCGGGCCGGTAACGCGGTCGCCCCGGGAAGCGACTAAGGGCATTCCTTTCCTAAACCGCTAGTTTATTCCGTCGCATAGGCCAATGCAAATCCGATCGCTCAGCCGCCGAAGGCCGACTGCTGAGCGAGCTTCAGAAACCATGCTGGAAACAGACCGATGCCGACCGTGCCGGCGGCAGTGACGGCGAGAGCGGCGCCGACCAGAGGCGTCAGCGCCGGCTCGAACACCCGTTCCGGCTCGCGCATGAACATCACCATGACGATGCGGATGTAGAAATAGGCGGCGACAGCGCTCAAGAGTACTGCGATCACGGCGAGCAGGACAAAACCACGCTCGACGAGCGCGACCAGCACGTAGAACTTGGCAAAAAAGCCGGCCGTTGGCGGAATACCCGCGAGCGAGAACAGATAGAGCAACATCAGTAAAGCCAGCCCCGGATGCAGCTTGGCGAAACCGGCATAGTCCTCGATAACCTCGCCCGAGAAATTGCCGTTTCGCATCATGATGACGGCGCCGAAGATGCCGAGATTCATGAAGGTGTAGATCAAGAGGTAGAGCATCACGCTGGCGACCCCGTCGGCACCGCCGGCCACAATGCCGAAAATGGCAAAGCCGGCATGGGCGATGCTGGAATAGGCGAGCAGACGCTTGAAATTGTCCTGCACCAGCGCCACGAAACTGCCGAGCGCCATCGTCACCACCGCGATGACGGCCAATATGATCCAGACGTTGGAGCCGGCGACCAGCGGGTTGAGAAACACCCTGAGGATCACCGCGAAGCCCGCCGCCTTCGGCCCGACGGACATGAAGGCGGTAATCGTCGTCGGTGCACCCTCGTAGACATCCGGCACCCACATGTGGAACGGCACCGCGCCAATCTTGAAGACCAGTCCGGCGACGATGAAGACCACCGCCAAAAGCAAGCCCGGATCGAGCGGATCACCGGTGACTGCCGCCGCCATCCGGTCCAGTTGCGTCGTGCCGGTGAGGCCGTAGACCAGCGAGACGCCATAAAGGAATATCCCGGTCGAGACTGCGCCGAGGATCACATATTTCAGCGCCGCCTCGTTTGACCGTTGCTCACGCCGCAGGAAGCCGGTCAGCACGTAGGTGCAGAGCACCATCAGTTCGAGACCGACATAGATCGACAGGAGATCGGTCGCCGAGGCCATGATCATCATGCCGGAAAGCGCAAGGAGCAGCAGGACGTAATATTCACTGCCGCCAATCCCTTCGATGTCGGCATAGTTTCGCGAGAGCAGGAACGTCAGGACGATCGCCAGGTAGAACACGGACTTGAAGAAGACAGAGAACGGGTCGGCGACGAACATGCCCGCATAGGCCGGCTGCGCCCCACCCGACAGTGTGAATGTCCCCAGGGCGGCAAGCAGCACGATTGCGACCGAGGACCAGACAAGGACCGCGTCCCGCCCCTTCGGTACGAACTGTCCGGCGATCAGCAGGATGCAGGCCCCCGTAACCACGATGATTTCGGGCAGGCTCGCGAGGATCGACGGAAGGAGCGCTACGGCTGTCATGGGCCGTTCCCCTTGTCGTAGACCTGCTGCAAGAGATGCGTGACCGAGCTATCGATGATGGCGAGAAAGGGTTTTGGGTAGAGCCCGACCCAAAACACGAAGACGGCGAGCGGCAGGATCGCCACCATCTCGCGGCCGTTGACATCGCGGACCTTGAAGCGCGCACCGACGCTCGCCGGACCAAGCGCGACCTTCCGGTACATGCCGAGCAGATAGGCTGCGCCCAGCAATGCGCCCAAAACCGCGACCGCGCCGAGGGCAAGGTTGGCCGCAAACCCGCCCGACAGCACCAGCAACTCACCCACGAACGCGTTCGTTCCCGGTAGCGCCATCGAGGACAGCACGAACAGCGCCAGAAACCCGGTGTAGACAGGCGCGACCTTCATCAAGCCGCCATAGTCGGCGATGCTGCGGGTGTGGGTGCGCTCGTAGATCAGGCCGACGAACAGAAACAGGGCGCCGGTCGTCACGCCATGATTGAACATCTGCAGGATGCTGCCCTGGAGCCCGAGCGGGTTGAGGGCAAAAATCCCAAGCGTCACGAATCCCATATGGCTGATGCTGGAATAGGCGACGAGCTTCTTCAGGTCGTCCTGCGCCAGCGCCAGCAGGCCGCCATAGACGATCGCGAGCGCCGAAAGCGCCATCATCAGGGTCGAATAATGGACCGAGGCCTCCGGCAGCATCGGCAGCGAGAACCTCAGGAACCCGTAGGCGCCCATCTTCAGGAGCACGCCGGCAAGGATGATGCTGCCTGCCGTTGGAGCCTGCACATGGGCGTCCGGCAGCCAGGTATGGAGCGGGACCATCGGCACCTTGACCGCGAATGCGACAAGGAAGGCAAAGAACAGCCAGGACTGAACCTCGAATGGTAGGTCGAGTTCCATCAAGACAAGGATGTCGAAGGTCCTGCCGCCCTCGAAATACAGCACGATGATGCCGATCAGGAACAGGAGGCTGCCCGCCAGGGTGTAGAGGAAGAACTTGAACGCCGCATAGACCCGGCCGTCGCCGCCCCAGATACCGATGATCAGATACATCGGGATCAACATCGCCTCCCAGCAGACATAGAACAGAAACAGGTCGAGCGCCGAGAACACACCCAACATCAGGGCCTGCATGGTGAGCAGGCTGACCATGAACTGCTTCACTTTGCGGTCGATGGCGATCCATGAGGCGAGCACCGAGATCCAGCCCAACAGCGCAGTCAGGAACACGAAGAGCGCACTGATTCCGTCGACACCGAGCGCAAAGGTAATGCCGAGCGCCGGCACCCACGGGCGCTTCTCGACGAACTGCATCTCGGAGGTCCCGGTGTCAAAACCGGCGAGCATCGCGATGGCGAGCGTTAAGTCGAGCACGGTGAAGCCGAGCGCCACCCACCGCACGAGATCGTCGCTGCGCAAGAACATCACGACCGCTGCCCCGGCGGCAGGTACGAAGACGATGAGGCTGAGCAGCGGGAACGCCATCACTCCTCCTCTACTGCCACACGACGGCAAAAACGGCGATCGCCGCGATCACACCGGCGATCATCGCCAGCGCGTAGTGAGTGACGACACCGGTCTGCAGACGCCGCAGCGCACCGCCGCCAACAAGGATGGCACGCGCGAAGCCATTCACGGCGGCATCGACGCCGTTGAGGTCGACCCGCAGCCCGGCGCGCGCCGTCCCGTGCAGAAGCGGCAGCGCTAAGGTGTCGGACACGTTGCTCACCGCCTTTTCATAGCGCGCCAGCGGCTTCTCTGCGAGCCACAGGAAGGCACGCGCACCCTTGCGGTAGAACCAGTCCGTGTCGATGCTGATTGTGTTTTCCGGATCGAGCGCTTTCAAGAACAGGACGAAGCCCAGCGCGGTAAACATCAGCAAGCCCAGGCTCTCGGTGACATGGACGCCCGTATAGGGCTCAAAAGCGACCGGATAGGGAAGCAGCGCGTAAAGCGGTTCCGGGAACACGCCGATCACGATGCAAAACACCGCCGCTATCCCCATGGCAACCAGCATGTTGCGGGGCGGCTCCCGCGCCTCCAGCTTTCGGTCCGTGCCGAAAAACATGTAGTAGGGCAGCTTGAGTCCGGTGTGCAGGAACGTCCCTGACGATGCCATCGTGAGCGCCAGAACCACGAGCGCCCGGTGGTCCTGCCCGGCGGCGGCTATCACCATCGACTTGGTGACGAAACCCGAGAAGAACGGAAAGGCCGAGATCGCGAAAGCGCCGACCATGTAGAGGGCAACCGTCAGCGGCATGATTTTATAGAGGCCGCCCAACTCGGTGAGCTTACGCCGCCCGGTGACCTCAATCACCGCCCCCGCGCCCATGAAGAGAAGCGCCTTGTAGAGGATATGGGCAAACGCGTGGCTGGTGGCTCCGTTCACGGCCATCTCGGTGCCGATGCCGATACCCGCCACCATGTAACCCACCTGGCTGACGATGTGATAGGCAAGCAGCCGCCGACAGTCGTTCTCAAGCACCGCGTAGATGACGCCGTAGAGCGCCATCACAGCGCCGAGCCAGACGAGAAGCTCGGTTCCAGGAAATGCGCGCGCCAGCACGTAGACGGCCGTCTTGGTGGTGAAGGCGCTCATGAACACCGCCCCCGTGACGGTCGCCTCGGGGTAGGCATCAGTCAGCCAGGCATTGAGCGGCGGCACCGCGGCATTGAGCAGGAACCCTGCCAGGATCAGATAGCCGCCCGTATCCATTGTTCCCGCGAGAGCGCCGCCCCCGATCGGGCCAAAGAGCAGCGAGCCGGCCGCGAGCCCGTGAAGCACGATACCGCCGAGCAGAGCGACGCCACCCGTGAGATGCACCATCAGATAGCGGAACGCGGCACGGATTGCCCGTTCACCCCCTTGCGCGAAGACCAGATAGGCCGACGCAAACGCCATGCCCTCCCAGAAGAGGTAAAGGGTGAGGTAGTCGCCGGCGAAGACAACACCGAGCGCGCTGCCGACATAGACGAAGGCGGCCACATGCTGGCCAGCTTGCGACAGATGCAGCGCGTAGACCATGCCGATCAGCGCCATGATGGTGAAAACGGTGGCGAAAACGATGCTGAGCTTGTCAACCTTTGCAAACAGGATTTCCTGTCCGATGAAGCGCCCCGCGCCATAGCTGCCCGGCTCCATCGCGAGGACCGCGGCGATCGCCAGAGCCGGGATTAGCACCAGGTAGGTCTTGCGGATGGATCCCTTCAGGAACGGGATCGGCACGGCACCGAGAATGAACAGAAGGGCGGGATGGACGAACTCAATCATAATAGTCCTCGCGCCGCATGAGCCCGCCCTGATGGCCGAGGAACTTGGAAACGAAGATGAGCAGCAGGCAGGAGCCGAAGCCATAGACGGCAGACCAGCCAGGCAAACGGTCCCAGAGATATTCGGCGTGTTCGCGCGGAACCAGAAAATCGGCGACGACGATGAGAGCGAGCACGATATAGAACAACCGGCGGCGCGACCGCGCATAGCCCTCGTCACCAAAGAAATCGACGAGCCGCTTGATCATCTGACCACTCCTTCCGCCAAGGCGAGGAAATAACCGGGGAAGATGCCCATCAACACCGACAAGGCAGCGGTCGCGACCAGTGGGATCGTCACCAGCGGAATTTCACGGACAGGTTCCGCCGCTCCCGGCGCCTCCGCTTTGAAAAAGGCGATATAGCTGACGGGCAGGAAGTAGGCGGCGTTGAGGACCGAGCTCGCCAAGAGGACGGCCAGGAACGCCATCTCGCCTGCTTCGACCGAGCCGAGCGTCAGATACCACTTGCTGATGAAACCGGCGGTTGGCGGCACGCCGATCATGCTGAGTGAAGCGACGAAGAATGCCCCCATCGTCCAGGGCAGCCGGCGGCCGATGCCGGCCATGTCGCTGATGTTTCGTTTTCCCGAGGCGCAGTAGATCGACCCGGCGCAGAAGAACAGCGTGATCTTGGAGAAGGCGTGCACTGCGATATGAAGGATGCCGCCAATCATCGCCACGGGAGACAAAAGCACCGCGCCCAGCACCACGTAGGAGAGCTGGCTGACCGTCGAATAGGCGAGCCGCGCCTTGAGGTCGTCCCGGGTCAGGGCATAGATCGACGCCATCAGGATGGTGAAGGAGACGAGGTAGGCCGTCGCAATGCCGAGACCCAGCCTGCCCACCAGTTCCACGCCGAAGACATGGAACACCACCCGCAACACGCAGAATACGCCCATCTTGACCACCGCCACGGCATGCAAGAGCGCGCTGACCGGCGTCGGTGCAACCATTGCAGCAGGCAGCCAGGCATGCATCGGCATCACTGCGGCCTTGGCGAAGCCGAACAGGTAGCAGAAATAGATAACCGTCAGCAGCGGCGCCGAGGCATCGACCCTCGCCAGCAACCCTCCGGGTACAAAGTCGAGGGACCCGGCAATTTGATAGGTCAGCGCCAGCGCGGCGAGAAGCACGCTTTTCGACGCGCCCATCAGGTAGACGAGGTACTTGCGGCTGCCCGACCAGGCCTCTTCGTCCTCATGGTGGTAGACGAGCGGATAGGTCACGAGGCTCAGCACCTCGTAGAAGATCACCAGCGTGAACAGATTGGCAGCAAAAGCACCACCGACGGCGGCGGCGAGACTAGTGGCAAAGCAGGCGAAGAAGCGGGTCTGCGCGTGCTCGTTCAGGTGCCGCATGTAGCCGATCGAATAGACCGCTGCGACGATCCACAACAGCGACGAGACGGTGGCAAACACCATGCCGAGCGCGTCGACCCGGAAAACGAAGTCGATCCCCGGCAGGATCTCGAACAGGCGCAGTTCGACGGTGCCGCCCGCCAGCACGATGGGCGCCATCGAGATGACGATCGCGAACATGGCGACCGCAGCCAGAGGCGAGACGGCATCCCGGATTTTCTCGTGCTTGTTCAGGAGGAGAACTGCAAGTGCCGCCAGCCCGGCGATGGCGACGGCAAGTAGCGGCCGGACTGATAGCACCGGTTCCAAGCCGCTATCCTTTCATCGCCGTCACGTCGTCGATCTTGAGGGTGGACTTGTTCCTCACGAGGGCGACCAGAATGCCGAGGGCGACGGCAACCTCCGCCGCGGTGATGGCGATGACGAAGATCGCGAAGATCTGCCCGCGAAAATCATCGTAGTAACGTCCGAACGCGATGAAATTGATGTTGACCGAGTTGAGCAGCAGTTCGAGCGACATCAGCACGACCAGGATATTGCGCCTGAGCAGCACACCCGCGGCTCCGATCACGAACAGGACCACTGCGAGTGAAATGTACCACCAGAGCGGAACCATCACCCGGACTCCTTTCGTGCCAGCACAATGGCGCCGACAAGTGCCGCGAGAAGGATGATCGAAGCGACTTCAAACGGCAGGAGATAGTCGGCGAAAAGTGTCGTGCTGAGCTGCCTGACTTGATCACCGGCGCGCCGTGCTATCGGCTCAACCGCCGAGAAGCGGCCGCTCCAGAGCACCAGTGCCAGCATCTCGACCCCAAGCAGGACGAGCAGGGTCAAAGCAGGCAGATTTCGCCCCGGCATAAACCGCTGCAGCACCGCCTCGCGCACGTCGATCATCATGATCACGAACAGGAAGAGGACCATGATGGCGCCGACATAGACGAAGATCTGCACGACCGCGAGCAGCGGCGCCTCGAGCAGGACGAAGATTGCCGAAATCTGCAGGAAACATGCCATCAGCGCCAATGCGCTGTGAACAGGGTTGCGCGCCAGGACGACTGTCAGGGCGGTGATCACGGCCCCCGCAGCAAACAGAAGGAAGAACCCCTGGCCCATTGACGCAGCCTCTCCCGCGCGAACCGTTCCGCGGCGCGTGACGGCCGGAATTCAGATAGCGCCGCACTTCGGTTGCGTTCATAAATTGTGCCTGAGGGAAGGATTTTTCACAAGAATATTGTCGGCAACATAATCGAATGAGGCCGCGCGGAGCCCAAACCGGCTTCGTATGGGCGACTTGCCAGTGCGCGACCCTCAGGGTGGCTCCCTTCTTGGCAGTCTGCGCACATTCCGGAACAGATGATTTCATGAGCCCGCAAACAAACTTGCGGCCCCGTCGCCGGCTTTAAAGCGAGCAATGTCAGTAGATTCATTGAAGAACTGGGATGCTTCGGCGGGACACCACTCACCGCGTAACGGCTGGCTTGCGTCGCAATCCCATCCCCTTCTGCAGTCCTCGTGAGAATTCACGCACCAGTGTAGAGGAAGACTGAATGCTACTCGCTCTGGCGGAAATTGCGGATACGATCGAAAAGAACTGCGAGGATAGTCGCGCTGCCGATGAACGTACCCTGCCAGAAGGCGTTGATGCCGAGAAGCCCGAGGCTATTGCGGATCACCTCGATCAGTGCTGCGCCGACGAGCGCGCCGAAGGCAGTGCCGACGCCGCCAGCGAGATTCGCGCCCCCGATCACGGCCGCGGCGATGACCTGCAGTTCCATGCCGGCGCCGATATTGGTCGTCACCGCACCGAGCCAGCCGGTTTGGATGATGCCGGCGACGCCGGCCGAGAGCGCCGAGATCATGTAGACACAGACCTTGATCGGCCGCACGGGGAGGCCCGTGGCCGTGGCCGCCTTCTCGTTGCCGCCGATGGCGTAAATGTAGCGGCCAATCCGGGTCCAGCGCAGCACGAAACCGGTGAGCAGTGCCAACATGATCATGTAGATCACCGGGTTGGCGATACCGAAGACGGATCCGCCGCCGAGCGACAGCAGCTTGTCGTGGTCCGGGCCGAACTCGAAAACCACCGTATTGTTGGACGCGACCATGGCCAGGCTTCGGGCAATCGAGAGCATGCCGAGGGTCACGACAAAGGGCGGAAAGCCGAGATAGGCAATGAGGATGCCATTGAACGCACCGATCACCAACGCAGTCGCGATTGAGACGGCAATACCTGTCTCGATGCTGTATCCCGCGTGCATCGTGACGGCGAGCACCATGCTGCACAGGCACAGCACCGAGCCCACCGAGAGGTCGATCCCGCCGGTGATGATGACGAGCGTCATGCCGAGGGCGATGATTGCGACGAAGGTGACGTTGCGGGTGATGTTGTAAAGATTCTTTGCGGTCGCGAAGCTGTCGGTGGCAAAGGACAGAAAGATGCAGGCAAGGATGACAGCGATCAGAACCCAGAAGGTCTGGTTGCCGAGGATCGTTCCTCCGAGCGTGCGCTGCCTGCGCTCGATCGTCTGGTCCAGCGTCGTTGCCATCGTTCCTCCCATTCCTCCGGTGCAGAAGATCGAGCTCGCTTGTCCCTCATCCAACCTCGATGGCGCCAGTAATCAGCCCCGTCACCTCCTCCGGCGAGGTCTCCGAGATCGGCTTGTCCGCCACCTTGCGGCCCCGGCGCATGACGACGACGCGATCGGCGACATCGAAGACATCGGGCATACGATGGCTGATGAGCACAACCAGGATGCCGCGATCGCGCAACTGCCGGATCAGATGCAGCACTTCGGCCACCTGGCGCACGGAAATTGCCGCCGTCGGCTCGTCCATCAAGACGATCTTCGCCTGCGAGATCATCGTACGCGCAATCGCCACCGCTTGCCGTTGGCCACCCGACATCTGCCGCACGAGGTCGCGTGGCCTGGTCTCCGAGCGGAGTTCTTTGAAGATCTCCCCGGCGCGGCGGTACATAGCCTTGTAGTCTAGCACGCGCAGGGGGCCGATACCGCGCCTCAGTTCGCGGCCGAGGAAGACATTCGCGGCCGCGGAGAGGTTGTCACAAAGGGCCAGATCCTGGTGAACAATCTCGATGCCGAACTGCCTTGCCTCGATGGGGCGATGCAGCACGATATCGCTGCCGTTAAGGCGAATGGTTCCGTGGCTCGGACGGAAATTGCCTGCGATCATTTTGACAAGCGTCGATTTGCCGGCGCCGTTGTCGCCCATCAGGCCGACAACCTGACCGGCCTCTAACGACAGCGAAATGTCATTCACTGCCTGTATGGCCCCGAAATGCTTGGAAATATTGCTGAGCTCTAGCAGCACGATCAGCCTTCCAGACTCGCCAACACGCGCCAATCCGCCAGGACGCCTCGCCGCATGTCCGCCCCCTCGCGATCCAGCGACTGCTTATTTACGCAAATCGTCATGAACGCGTCAATGATCTCTCACCCGATAAACCTGTTTTGTATGACAAATAGACATTGAGGCGAAGCGATCATATATTAGCTAATTCTTGGGAGATAAGCATGCTTATCCTTGTCACCGGGGCAACTGGCAAGGTCGGGCGGCACCTCATAGCAACGCTGCTTGATCGGCCACGTTTTTCGCAAGCGCGCGTTCGCGCGCTCTGCCATAACCGTGTGCTCGATCCAGCCGAGCGGCTTGATATCATCCGCGGCTCTATCGCCGATCGTGCGGTCGCGGAAGACGCGATTGCCGGTGTCAGCCACGTCGTGCATCTGGCGACTTGCAAGGAAACACCGGCCGACGTCATGGACGTGACAGTCAAGGGCCTCTTCTGGCTGCTCGAAGCGTTCAGAACGAGCCCCACGGCACGGCAGTTCATCCTGATCGGCGGCGACGCCGCGGTCGGGCATTTCTTCTATTCTCATGACGGACCGATAACGGAGTCGACACCGCACCGCGCCTATCCCGGCTGCTACGCGCTCTCGAAAGTGCTCGAGGAAGTGGTCGTCGAGCAGTACGCGATCCAATACGGGTTGAACGTCTGTTGCCTCCGGGCTCCGTGGATCATGGAGAAGGACGACTTCAAATATTCGCTTTCCTTCGGTGACGACGTGTTCGGTGGACCCGACTGGAAAACGCTTTTTGCGCCCGACGAAGCCAGGCGCTACGCAGAGGCCGGAACGGTTCCGTTGCTGCGCGATGCCGACGGAAGGCCGCTCAAGCGCAACTTCGTTCACGTCAGCGACCTCGTCTCGGCAATACTCAACACGATCGACAATCCGCGCGCAGAACGCCAGCGCTTCAACGTCGCCATGGATCGCCCGGTCGACTACGGCGAGGTCGCAAGCTACCTCAGGCGCACGCGCGGTCTGCCGTCCGTCGACGTTCCAAGCCACTTCCACTCGAACTGGTTGGACAACAGCAAGGCGAAGTACCTGCTGGGCTGGCAGCCGGAATACGATCTTAAAAAGCTTATCGACCAGGCCTGGCAATACGAGCGGCCGTCAAGCGACCCTCGCATCGTCTGGTATCCGGGTTGATTTGTGCCGCGGACAGATAGTGTCCGCTTGTTCAACGGGAGGATAGAATGAGGAAAGCATTGGTGCTTGCAGTTGCAGCGCTCGCGCTGGCCGCCGGCTCCGCCGGCGCCCAGACGAAGAAGCAGCTCGTCATTGTCGTCAAAGGCCTCGACAATCCGTTCTTCGAGGCAATCAACCAGGGATGCCAGAAGTGGAACAAGGAAAACACAAGCTCGGAATATGAGTGCTTCTATACCGGCCCGGCGTCGACCTCCGACGAAGCCGGCGAGGCGCAGATCGTCCAGGACATGCTCGGCAAGCCCAGCACGGCTGCGATCGCCATTTCGCCATCCAACGCCAAGCTGATTGCCCAGACACTGAAAACCGCCAATCCGACGGTTCCGGTCATGACGCTCGACGCCGATCTCGCCAAGGAAGACGCGGGTCTGCGCAAGACCTATCTCGGCACCGACAACTACACGATGGGGGCGCGGATCGCCGATTACATCAAGAAGGCCAAGCCGAACGGTGGCAAGATCTGCACGATCGAGGGCAACCCTGGTGCCGACAACATCCTGCGGCGGGCCCAGGGCATGCGTGACGTGCTCACCGGGAAAGACGGGCTTGCCGAACTGAAGGGTGAAGGCGGGTGGACGGAGGTCGCAGGTTGCCCGGTCTTTACCAATGACGACGGCGCCAAGGGCGTACAGGCGATGACGGATATCCTCGCTGCCAATCCCGACCTCGACGCCTTCGGCATCATGGGCGGTTGGCCGCTTTTCGGCGCGCCGCAACCCTATCGCGACCTGTTCAAGCCGATGGCGGACAAGATCGCGAAAAATGAATTCGTCATCGGCGCGGCGGACACGATCGGCGACGAGGTGGCGATTGCCAAGGAAGGTCTCGTAACTGCGCTCGTCGGCCAGCGCCCGTTCGAAATGGGCTACAAGGCGCCGTCGGTCATGCTGGACCTGATCGCCGGCAAGCCGGTGGAGGATCCGGTATTCACGGGTCTCGACGAATGCACCAAGGACACGGCGGATACCTGCATTCAGAAGTAAAACCGCCGCCGGGGCGCCCTTTACCGAGCGTCCCGGCCTTCGCCCTATCCGCGACAACCGGGGTCAGCGCGCACTCTTGCCGGCTGGCCGCGGCAACCTGCAACGACCCCGCTTGGAAGATCTCCCTTACGAACTATCATCGATAGGGATCATCCCCCAATCTTGCAGGACATGGAGAACACAATGACCAAGCGGATCATCTTCACCGGAGGGAGCGGCAAGGCCGGCCGCCATGTCGTGCAATACCTCGTCGAACAGGGCCACCAGGTGCTCAACCTCGACACGAAGCCCCTCGACAACCCGAAAGTGCGCACGCTGATCACCGACATCACGGACAGCGGCCAAGTGTTCAATGCACTGTCAAGCTACACGGGCCTGCACGAATTCGACCCTTCGCTCGCGCCGCAGCCGATCGATGCCGTTGTCCACTTTGCCGCGATCCCGCGCATCCTGATCGCCCCCGACAACGAGCTCTTTCGCGTCAATGCGATCGGCACCTACAATGTCATCGAGGCGGCGGTGAAGCTTGGCATCCGCAAGATCGTCATCGCATCGAGTGAGACGACCTACGGCCTCGTCTTCGCCAACGAGCCGCGAAACCCACGCTATTTCCCGCTCGACGAGGACTATGACGTCGACCCGATGGATAGCTACGCACTCTCCAAAGTCGTCAATGAAAAGACCGCGCGCGCCTTTGCACTCAGAAGCGGCGCCGACATCTATGCCCTGCGCATTGGCAATGTGATCGAGCCCAACGAATACCATCTCTTCCCCGGCTGGTTTGCCGATCCGGGCTTTCGCAAGCGCATTGCCTGGAGCTATGTCGATGCGCGCGACCTCGGCCAGATCACACTGAGGGCCGTGGAGACGGACGGTCTTGGGTTCCAGGTCTTCAACGCAGCAAGCGACGATACGTCCTCCGACATTCCAACCCGCGAACTGATCGACCGGTTCTACCAAGGCGTTCCTGTCAAGGGGCAGATCGGCGAATACGAGACGCTCTTATCAAACCGCAAAGCCCGCGCGATGCTCGACTTTGAGCCGCAACACAGCTGGCGGAAATATGTTGACGTCGGGTGACGCTCTGCGCGGCTGAGCGTTACAGACGCGAGAAAAGACGAAAATGGCTGAACGACAATCAGAAAAAGTCTCCGCCGGTTCGACCACGGCAGAGGCGAAGCGTGCGAGCCGACGCCTCGATGCGCCGCGTATGTCGGGACCCAGCGTCCACATGTCGCTTGCCGATGACATCGGGCTCAGTATCGTGCGTGGCGACTATCCGCCCGGAACGATCCTGCCGAACGAGACGCAATGGACGGAAATCTTCAACGTCAGTCGCACTGCGGTGAGAGAGGCGATCAAGATATTGATGGCCAAGGGCTTGCTCGCCTCGCGCCCGAAAGTCGGCAGCTGGGTGGAGCCGAGGGAGCGTTGGAACCTGCTCGATCGCGACGTTCTGAGCTGGTATGCGGTCTCACCGGACCATCTCCAGTTCCTCAAGACCGTGCAGGAATTTCGCCACATCCTGGAGCCGGAGGCGACGGCGCTCGCCGCCACCCGCCGGAACGAAAAGCAGATGACCGAAATCAGCGCCGCATTGGAAGACATGCAACAGGCGACAACGCTGCAGACCCGCATCCAGGCCGACACACGCTTCCACCTTGCAATCCTGCGCGCGTCGGGAAACGATCTCCTGGTGCCGCTGGGCGCGCTGATCGAATCTGCACTCAACCACCTTTTCCTGCTGGTGACCCGGGAGGACAGCAGCTCCGTCCACGCGCTGAAGCTCCACGAGAACATCGAGAAAAGCATCCGCCTCGGACGCCCGAACGCGGCTCGCAATGCCGTGCGGCGACTTCTAGCCAATACCGATGAGCTCATAGCGCAATCGGGGCGCAATGTATGATCGTCAGGTCGGATGGCATGAGGCCCCCGAGCGCACCTCCGCTTGTGTGAGAGTTCACTGCCCCGCCGCGCGATATCGTGCGCGAAAAGTCGCAGCGTTCGCCTTCAATCATTAGGCACCGTCTACGACGGGCACGGCAGTGGCCGCAGGCGGCCTTCGCCAACACGACACGAAAGAGCTCGACCGCGCGCCGTCCGAGCCGCGAATCGCGTGAATGCGCGGTTGCGGGAGGGGGCAGCCTTGAATAAGCTGCAGTGGCAATTTGCAGGCCACTCAGCTGACGAGGATAATCATGGCAATCGGTACCGTTAAGTTTTTCAATCAGGACAAGGGCTTTGGCTTCATCACACCGGACAACGGTGGAGCGGACGTCTTTGTCCATGTGTCAGCGGTGGAAGGCGGAAGCCCACTTCGAGAGGGTCAAAAGGTCAGCTACGAACTTGGCCAGGACCGCAAGACAGGAAAATCGAAAGCCGAAAACGTCAGGCCAGCTTGAACGTCTCGACCTACCGGACTTCTTTTGGTCGGGCGATCTCGGTAATGGCAAGCTGAGCCATCAAAGCGGAAAGCAGATCACCGCTTTAGGTTGGTTTAAAGCCAAGCACGAAATCGACGACCTTCGACGAGGACATTTCGCAGGGCTTGAGCGTGGTGCTCGCACCAGAAAGCACATAAAAGTTGAAGCTGACGACATCCGCTCCGCCCAGTTCCTCGCCATATAACCAGATCCGCCTGCCATCGGCCGAGCGCCTGACGGTCACGCCCCATGGGCGACCTGCGAAGCTTCCCTGTCCATAGCCGTCGGGAAGCTGCGCAAGCGCCTTCTCAAACTTGACCAGCACCTCAGACGATAGCTCTGGCACCGACGGCGTCATGGCGCGAGGCACTCGTCACAATTGCAGCGACCGTCGGCGTCCATTCGCGAGGCCGACCGCTTCTTTTGACAACAGAGGCCTATCATCGCGTTTCCGGACTGGCCTCCGTCGCGCTCTGGCGGGATGACTTCGATGTCGATGTCGATGTCGATGTCGATGTCGAAGTCGGAAAGGACATTCGGGGCAAACTGATCCATCTCGAGGTTCCCATGTCGGGGACGGCAATCTTAGCAGGATCATCATCTGTCCGAGATCGATATGGCCCGGAGATCCGGATCAGCGCTTCACGTCGTGTTCCTGAAAGAGCCGGATCGTCAGGTGCTGAAGCAGAATGATCGTTTTGGCGTCGCGAATCTCACCACGGTCGATCATCTGGATCGCGTCGGACAACGAAATTTCCAGTACGTCTATGTCTTCTCCCTCGTCAGGAGCGCCGCCGCCAGTTCCCACCCTGTGTTTCTCGGTATATTCGCCGTAGAAAAATGCCAGGTATTCCGTGACCGATCCGGGGCTCATGTAGATGTCGAAAAGATGCGTCAGCTCGGAGACATCATAACCAGTTTCTTCAATCAGTTCTGCACGCATCCGCGTTGCCGGCTCGGCACCATCAAGCAGTCCCGCCGGGGTTTCGATCAGTGACTCCAGACCACCATTCAAGAAAACCGGCAAACGAAACTGACGGGTCAGCAGAACACGGCCACTTCCGGGATTGTACAACAGACATGTCGCCCCGTTGCCACGATCGTAAGTCTCTCGGGTCTGCCGCTGCCAACCTCCATCCCTGAGCCGAAGTTCAAATTCGTACTTGGTCAGCCGTCCCCAATCATCCGCCAATACACGCTCCGCGATCGGCCGGAAAACACTCTCGTCCATCAAGTCACCACTCTCTTGTTTGCCGCTTCAATGGCCATGCAATTGGCCTCATACAGTCTGTCTAAGGCTACAAATGCCTCTGCTCGCTGATCTTGAACCAGGCTTTGGCAATCTTGCCGTTTTCAACTTCGTAGATACAAACGACATCGACCTCGCCCTTCCCTTCCGGAAAAGTTCGCGCAACCGTTTCGTGGTCGATGACGACATTGCCGACCACGATACGTGTCAGCACCGTTCCGTGTAGATCAGGCTCTTTGAACCGCTCGATATGTCGCTCTCGAATTTCGACAGCACCCCCTGCCAGAAGCGTGGAGGGAAATGCGTAGTACTGGCAATCATCAGCCCACCAGGGCATGAATGCCTCAATGTCTCGGGCGTTGTAGGCTTCGAGCTGTCTTTGGACGGGGAGCTCAATTTCTGCCCTATCGATTGTACCCAATGAAACACCTCTTCTTTCCCTTTTCAAAGGCCGTGTAGCCGGCCTTCGACATGCGTGCGCGTTTCGCCACCTACCCAAATTCGGCCAACATCATCGCGGCCCACATGAATTCGGCCATGGCGCCCAAGACGGGTCCCCTGGGCGGCGACATAGTCCTCCTCAACCACACTTCCAGCGAACAACCACTGTGCGATCGAGGCATTGAGGCTTCCGGTGACGGGGTCTTCGACGATTGCACCCAGATGGTCGCTGAAGAACGCACGAACCTCGAAGGCTGCATCGCCACCCTTTGCACGCGGACCAACCACACCAACGTCGATCCGACCGGCCCAGTTTCGGAGCGGATTGAGCGAAAGCACTTTCTCCGCCGATGCCAATCTGATCCCCAACCATCCAGGCCCATTGTCGATCCAGGCGGCATCAAGGATATCGCAAGGTTCAATGCCCAACAGTTGACGGGCCCCATCCAATTCACCCTGTGTTGGCGCGCCGGAACGGATCAGCGGCGGGGCGGCAAACGAAATCCGCCCATGCGCACGCCGGATCGTGACCAGACCGGCGCGGCATTCCTGAATGATTTCCGTCGCCTTCTTCGGCACCCGACCCGTCGAGAGCCAGACATGACAGCTTCCAAGCGTCGGGTGCCCGGCAAAAGGCATCTCCCTGTCCAGCGTGAATATCCTGACCCGGTAGTCAGCATCTGGATGCGTGGGCGATAAGAGGAAGGCGGTCTCCGACAAATTGAACCACCGCGTCAACTGCTGCATTTCATCCGTCGACATGGCATCTGCGCCGATGACGACCGCCAGCGGGTTACCAGAAAACGGCCCGGCGCCAAACACATCGACCATATGGACGGCAAGGGTCATGACATCGCGCTTTCAATTTGGGTCACTTCATTGGGGCATCGACGGACCGGATATCAGCTCTGCGAAACAAGCAGTTTAAGTCCCGCCCCCGCGAACACCGCCGAGAGCACACCTTCAATCCAGCGCCGCAATCTGGCGTATAGGGCAATCATGGAGGCCGTCGAAAAGACGATGGCGTAACCACCGAACACCAGGACGCCGAGGATGGCGCAACCGCCAATGATCACCGGTAGCGTGCCTGCGGGAGCATCCTGACGGAACCCCAACGACATGATCGCTATCCAGGCCAGAATCGCCTTCGGGTTTCCGATATGCATGAGAATGCCCTGCCGATAGAGCGATCGATAACAAGGCGTGGCAGGCCTTGCGTCCTTCTTCGTGATGTCGGAGATCGGCTTCAGAGCCGACTTGCCCGCACGAAAAGCCAGATAGAGCAAATAGACACCGCCAACGATCTTGATGACGAAAAGCGCCTCTGCATAGGCGGCCAACGCGGCGGAAATGCCCGTCGCCGCCAGTACTGCCCAGAAGAGTGAGCCCGTGATAACGCCCGCCGCCAAGACGAGCGCGGGCAGGCGACCGTCGCGCATCGCCGTTCCCATGATCGCCATGTTGCTCGGCCCAGGACTGGCGGTGGCGACGAGATAGGTGCCGTAGACGAGTGCTATCTGACTGCCGATCATTCGAAATTCTCCAGAAACAGGAGGCTTCTCCAGCACTAATGCTGGAGGTCTCCGCGGTGGACGATGTGGACCTTGTTTCCATCGGGGTCGCGCAGATACGCACCGAAGTAACCGTCGCCGTAGTGTGGGCGCGGGCCTGGTGCGCCTTCGTCCGTCCCGCCGTGCGTGAGACCCTCCGTGTAGGCCGTCCTCACGGCCTCCTGCGAGGGGGACAGAAAGGCGGCCATGCAGCCATTGCCGGCCGTCGCCAGCTCGCCATCGAAGGGGATGTAGACATAGAAGCGCGGCAGTGGCGCTTGAATAGCCACCCAGCAAAGCGCCGGAGGCCCGCCATCGGAGGCAACGACGCGGCGTTTCAGGCCGAGCGGAGCGAGCACGGCGTCATAGAAACGACCCGCCCGCTCAAGATCGCGCGCCCCGACGGTAACATGACTGAACATCTGGCTCTCCATGCGCCCGTCATCGCGGTCAGGCGCCTCCTGCAAGTGTGTATTTCGTTCAGCGTCGTCATAGCGTATGTTACACTTGCTGTTTATCTGAATAGTGTCATGTGACACTTTTATCGAGGTGGCGAACATGCTCCTTCAATCGCCATGGGCACCACGTCTCGCCGACATAGAGGCGAATGCCGCCGAGCGGCTGGTCCTCGCTCTCGCCGACGACATCATCGAAGGGCGGCTGACGGGAGGCGACCGCCTGCCGGCGCATCGCGATGTCGCATGGAAACTGGGGATTGGCCTCGGCACGGTGACGAAAGCCTATGCCGCTCTGGAACGTCGAGGTCTGACGCGTAGCGTCAAGGGCCGGGGAACGTTCGTGGCGATCCGCCACGCACACAAGGATCGGCAGATCGATCTCTCATCCAACGCCCCGCCAGCAACGCTCAACGCACGCCTGCTGGCGCGGACATTGACCGGGATCGCGCGCAAGATCGATGCGGATCATCTCAATCTCTACGCCCCACCCGCCGGACATCTGGAGCACCGCCGCGTTCTGGCCCGCTGGCTCGAAACACTGGGTCTCATCGTCGATCCGTCGCATCTGGTGCTGACGAGCGGCGCCCGCCAGGCGCTCTCACTGGCCTTCGACCTCGCCTGCGGTCCGCAGGGACTGCTTCTGACCGAACGGATCACCTATCCCGGCGCGATCGCGCTGGCCCGGCGCAAGGGATATCGGATGCAGGGTGTCAGGATCGACGCAGAAGGGATGGTGCCAGAGGCACTGGCAGAGGCGCTCGACAGGGCCGCATCGGCCGGCAGAAAGGCAGTTTACCTCACTCCGACGCTTCACAATCCGACCACCGCCACGATGGGCGGGGAGCGAAGGCAGGCCATCGCGGAAATTTGCCGTCTGGCGGGCGCATGGATCATCGAGGACGGCGTCTATGCGCCGGCCGAGCCGGCTTTGCCTCCGCTGACGGCATTGGCGCCCGAGATCGCCTTTCATGTGAACGGGCTGTCCAAGTCGCTTGGCCCCGGATTGCAGATCGGCGTGCTCGCGCTGCCGGCTGGTTTTAACGAAGCAGCGGAAGACGCCTTGCAAGACATGCCTCTGGCCCCCTCGCCGCTCTCCTGTGCAGTGGTCGAGGAATGGCTGATCACCGGCGTCATCCCTTCGATCCAGCGCGATCTGCGCCATGAGGCGCGGCGTCGATCCAGTCTGGCTGTCTCGCTTCTCGGTACGGCCGAACTTGTCTCTGATCCCGATGCGTATAACGCCTGGCTGCCGATGCCGCGCGACGCTGCCAACCGCTTCGTATCCGCCGCTGCGGAGGCCGGCATCAAACTGACCCCACCGGATTCCATGATGGTGGACCGAGAGGATCGGGCGAGCGGAATTCGGCTTTGCCTTGGCGGCGCATCGTTCGAAGATCTGACCGAGGCACTGACACTTCTGGCGCAGTGGCTAATCGAGATGCCAAGGCAATCTGCGAAATAGGACCCGCGAACGCCCCACCTCACGCAACCGCCTGGGCGCCCGTTATTTCGACAAGCGGGCCACAAATGAACGCGGCTTCCTCCAACACGACGACTTTAGAACAGATAACTTCCGATTTGCCGTTGCGAGCCTAAAGCAAACAGATTGCTTTGGGCGGGCCTAAGTTGCGATTACGACTTCAGAGGTGCTTCAACATCCGAATAGGCCTGGACAGCGTCTGGCAGCCTCGCGCCACGGATTTCGATCACTGATACGGAGGCGTTCAGTTCGGCGATTTCGGCGGGCGAAAACTGGATTGCCGGCGCGCCGATGTTCTCGATCATATGCGCCATCTGCGTCGTTCCGGGGATCGGCACGATCCATGGCTTTTGAGACAGCAGCCAGGCCAGAGCGATTTGCCCCGGTCTGGTCTGTTTGCGTTCGGCCCAAACTTTCAGGAGCTCGACGATTGCCAGGTTGTGGGGCAGGTTTTCAGGGGCAAAGCGGGTCTCGATGCCGCGGATATCGCCGGGGGCAAACCGCGTCTCCGCGTCGATCGCACCGTTGAGGAAACCCACACCAAGAGGGCTCCACGGCACGAACCCTATGCCGAGTTCCTCGCAAACCGGGATCGCACCGGTCTCCGGGCCGCGCCAAAGCATCGAATATTCACTCTGAACCGCGGTCAGGGGCAGCGCCGCATGTGCGCGACGAAGCGTGTTCAGGCCCATTTCCGAGAGCCCCCAATGCAGGACCTTGCCTTCGGACATCAGGTCCTTGACGGTCCCGGCGACGTCCTCGATCGGCACCTGCGGATCAACCCGGTGCTGGTACAGAAGATCGATGCGATCGGTACGCAGCCGCTTCAGCATGCCCTCGACGACAAGCCTGATGTGCTCGGGGCGGCTGTTAAGGCCGGGCTTCCGTTCCCCGGTCTCCTGATCGATGTTCCAGCCGAACTTCGTGGCGATGACGACCTGGTCGCGGAAAGGCTCCACGCCCTCGCCCAGGATCCTTTCCACCTCGTGCGGGCCATAGGCTTCGGCGGCGTCATAGAAAGTGAGGCCACGGTCGAAGGCGGTTCGGATGATATTGTGCATCTCCGCGCGCGTCGGAACGATGCGCTGGTAGGTCCGGCTCATGTTCTGGACGCCGAGCCCGACGCTCGAAACTTCGAGGGAGCCGAGTTTCCTCCGTCCGATTTCCGACACAGCCGTGCTGGTTGGGACGCGCTCCCGTGTGGCGGTCTGCGCCTCAGCGACACCGGCGTTCGTCACGGCGGCCAGGGTGCCCGCTGCCAAAAGCAGGTCTCGACGATTAAGCTCCATGTTCTCGTATCCTCTCTCGTTTTGATTTGAAGGGGGTGGGCGAACTGGTCAGGAGATGGAGATGGATTTGGCTCGGTCCTCTCCGAGCGCATCGGCGTCGGCGGACCGACGACGGGGAGCCTGGATGGCCGAGATGCCGTAGTACCCCGCAGCGACGTATAGTCCGGCGATGGAGGCGATGCGGAGGAAGAACCCAGCGGCGCCTTCGTTGAAATCCCAGAACTGCATGGTGGGGATCAGGAGAAGTCTCGATCCGATATCGAGTTCGAGGGAACTGTAGACGCCGCAGGCCGCGATTCCACAGGAGGCAAGCCTGAGGACTGCCGTACGGCCGAGGTGGTTTCGATGGAGTCCGAGCAGGCTTCGGACGACGTTCATGACGATCGACCAGTGAAGACCGAGGTGGATCGAGACGATGATCAAGGCCCAATAGGCGGCCAGGATATGGGCGTCTCTGGCGGAGGGGCCGCCGACGGCGAAAAACCCGAAAAGCGACTGCGAAATCAGGATGCTCGTGGTCAGCAAGGTCAGCATCGTGACCAGCAGCGTGAGGTTCAACCCGACGGTTACCAGCGGCCTCGCCTGACGCCGCGTTCGGGCTATGCCCCCGTACCAGCGGCGATTGAAGACGTTGTGGAAGAGGAGCAGCGCGAACATGCTCGTGCCGATCAGTTCATGCGAACGGTTGTCCATCCACCAATAGGCCATGGCGACCACAAACAGACCGACGGCGAGGAAGTCCAACCCGAGGCGCATCAGGAAAACGGGGGGCATCGCCAACCCTCCGTCATTCGATCACCGTGCCGTCGAATGCGCCAAGCGCGTCGAACGTGTAGAGGAAGTTCTCCCCAGAACGGGAGGAATGGCAGGACTGGCAGCGGGCGGTGTTCTCGTCCATGTTGACGGACTTGTCGGCCCAGAACCATTGGAACTGCCAGTCGTCCGTCCGCCGGCTCTCGGGATAGTCGTTGCCCCAACCTTCCCCCTTCTGCATGACAAAGTAGCGGCGGACCTTTCCGTCTCGGTGGTCGACCAGCACGAAGTGCGTGCCATCAGGGATGGGTTGCCCGTTCTTGACCGCGTCGACCGCCTCGCGCGTGGTCATGATGTGCTCCGCCACCTCGCTCCGGCGGACGGTCGTGTAGTGCACAAGGTCGTCCAGATCTTTCGGGAACTGGACGCGGTTCGCTTCGGCGTAGACCTGGGTGTCAACGGCTGCGGCGGAAAATGCCAGCGCGCCCAGCCAGAGTTTAGTGCGTGTCATCGGTTTCTCTCACGAATTGGACAAGCGAACGGTACGTGAGAGCGGGCCGCGGCATTAGACGCCGAAACCGGGATGAGCTTATTAGGCCTGCTTCTTAATCACGGTCAGTTGATAAGCCGTGATTGAAAAAACAGTCTTCAGCCCCGAAACCGAAGGGCGTCTACAAAGACGGCAAAGGCAGGCGAAGCATGTCTTCGGTTCGGATAATAGAGATGATAGCCGGGGAACGGTTCGCACCAGTCCTCGAGGACGCGCTCAAGGCGACCAGTTGCAAGGTGCTCGGTCGCCTGGTCTTCGGGTAGGTAGGCAAGGCCCAGGCCGGAAAGTGCTGCGTCGATCCGCATTGCGAGATTGTTGAAGACAAGTTGGCCATCGACCCTGACCCGGATTTCACGACCGTCGCGTTCGAACTCCCAAGGATAGATGCCACCGCGGGTCGGCAGCCGCATGTTGATGCAGTTGTGACCGGTCAGGTCCTGGGGCGTCTCCGGCCGCCCATGGCGCCCGAAGTATGCCGGGGACCCGACGACCGCCATGCGCATGTCGCCGCTCACCTTAACCGCAATCATGTCCTTGGCGACCTGCTCGCCAAGCCGGATGCCCGCGTCGTAGCGCTCCGCGACGATGTCCGTCAGACTGTAATCGACGGTCACCTCGACGTTGATGTCGGGATACTCGATGGCAAGTTTCCGGATCGCGGGCGCGAGAACGGAAATCGCCGGGTGCTCGCCGGCCGTTATCCGGATCGTGCCCGAGGGCTTGTCCTTGAGTTCGCTGAGCGCGCCGAGTTCCGCCTCGATCTCTTCGAAGCGCGGGCCGACCGTCTTGAGCAGGCGCTCTCCCGCTTCTGTCGGCGCGACGCTCCGCGTCGTGCGCGTGAGCAGCCGGATGCCGAGGCGGGCCTCCAGTCCCCGCACGGTCTGGCTGAGCGCAGACTGCGAGACGCCGAGTTTTGCTGCCGCCTTGGTGAAGCTCCGTTCTCTCGCGACGGTCAGGAACGCGACGAGGTCGTTGTAATTTTCCTGGGGCATTCAGTAGTCCAGCTAATAGGTTCATGCCGATTATAGCGACTAATCGAAAACAGTCTCAATCGCTAGATTCCGGACAAGTACAGCGCGGTCGGGCGCCGCCATCATGAGGCATGAACTGCCCGGCGCCCCACAACGTTTGTCACCGATGTGTCGTCGCCACAAACACAAGGAAAAAGAGAAATGGAAACGCGCAAACTAGGAGCACTCGAAGTCTCTGCCATCGGGCTCGGATGCATGGGTATGAGCGCGGCCTACGGTCCTCCGGCCGACAAAGCGGAGATGATAAAGCTTATCCGCGGTGCCTATGAACGTGGGGTCACGTTTTTCGACACTGCCGAAGCTTATGGGCCCTTCGTGAACGAGGGGCTCGTCGGAGAAGCGCTCGCACCAATCCGGGACCAGGTCGTGATCGGGACGAAGTTCGGCTTCGACATTGATCTCAAGACAGGCAAGCGTGGCGGGGGAACGAACAGCCGCCCCGCGCACATCAAGGCGGTCGCCGACGCCAGCCTCAAGCGGCTCAAGACCGATCGTATCGACATCTTCTATCAACACCGCGTCGATCCGGACGTGCCGATCGAGGACGTTGCCGGAGCCATCAAGGACCTCGTCGCGGCAGGGAAGGTGAGACATTACGGACTTTCGGAAGCAGGTGTCGGTACAGTCCGTCGCGCCCATGCGGTCCATCCGCTTGCCGCCGTGCAGAGTGAATACTCGCTGTTCTGGCGTGGGCCTGAAGCCGAACTGCTTCCGGTACTCGAGGAACTGAACGTCGGCTTCGTCCCCTTCAGCCCGCTCGGAGCCGGGTTCCTGACGGGCAAGATCGATGAGAACACCACGTTCGATCCGACGGATTTCCGGAACATGGTGCCGCGCTTCTCCCCCGACGCCCGCAAAGCCAACATGGCGCTGGTCGATATCGTGAAAGCGGTAGCGGATCACAAGGGAGCCACGCTCGCGCAGGTCGCCTTGGCTCGGCTTCTTGCCCAAAGGCCTTGGATCGTGCCGATCCCGGGCACCACGAAGTCGCACCGGCTCGAGGAAAATCTCGGCGCGGTTGACCTCGAACTGACCGCCGAAGACCGCTCCGAGATCGCCGCAGGCCTCTCCAAAATCGAGGTTCAGGGCGAGCGTCTTCCCGAAGCGGCGCTCAAGATGGTCGGCCACTGAGGACACCGGCCATATTCCCTCGGCAGATATCGCCTTGCGGTAATATCGGTTGGCGCGCGCGATCGGCCTGGCGCGCCAAGTGCTTGCAGCGACTAGGCCTTGATGCGGATGGCTTTCGGGTCATAGGCGGCCGTAACGTGAGGGGTGACAGCGAAACGAACGCCGGCGAGTTCGACCTCGAAGTTGCCGGACTTCACGAAGTCGGTATCCACGCCGGTTGCATGTTCGATCAGTGCCAGCGCGACCGAACGTCCAAGGGTATGTCCGTAGGCGGCCGAGCGCACCTCGCCAACGGGGTTCCCATCGCGAAGGATCAACTCGCCGCCCCAGAGCATTGGCCACGGATCGTTCACAGTAAACTGCACAATACGGCGAGAAGGAGCGCCCTTCGCCTTTGCGGCAAGATAGGCCTGCCGGCCGATGAAGCCGCCCGTCTTGTCGGCGGCGACTGCAAAGGAGAGACCCGCTTCGCAAGGATTGACGTCCGGCGTCAGCTCGCGGCTCCAGGCGCGATAGCCCTTTTCGAGCCTGAGGGCCTCAAGCGCATAGTAGCCGCAATCCGTCAGTCCGAAATCGCGGCCGACCTCGTGCAGCGCTTCGTAGACCCCGACGCCGAATTCCGTCGGCACGATCAGTTCCCAGCCGAGTTCGCCGACATAGGTCATGCGGTTTGCATAGGCCGTGGCGTAACCGACATCGATCTCCCGGATCGTTGCGAAGGGAAAGCCCTCATTCGAGAGATCCGCAGAGGTGACCCGAGAGAGGATGTCGCGCGACTTCGGCCCCATCAGCGCCAGGATCGCATAGGCGGAGGTAACGTCGGTCAGCGTCAAATGGGCGTCCGCGGGTACGTTCTTGCGGATCCAGTCCGCGTCGTGCACGGCTTGCGCCGATCCGGTAATCAGCAGGAAGCGGTCGGAGGCAAGGCGCATCACCGTCAGATCGCTTTCGTAGCCGCCACGTTTGTTCAAGATGCCCGTATAAACGGAACGGCCGATCTCGACGTCGATCTCCGCAGCGCAGATGCGATTGAGCTCTGCTGCGGCATCCCGACCCTGGACGAGCAGCTTGGCAAACGAGGTCTGGTCGAAGATACCGGCAGCCTCGCGCGTCGCCTGCATCTCGCGCTTGACCGCGTCGTGCCAATTCTGCCGGCCGAAGGCGTATTCCGTCACGGGACTCTCGCCTTCTGCGGCAAACCAGTTGGCGCGTTCCCATCCCATCTTCGAACCGAAGCACGCCCCCTTGGCGGCGAGGCGATCGTAGAGCGGCGAGCGGCGGAAGGGACGGGCCGTGTCCAGTTCCCGGTTCGGCCAGGGCATCGCGTAGTGGAGGCCCAGTGTCTCCTTGACACGGTCGTGCAGCCAGCGAGGATTGTTGTTGAAGCCGGCGAAGCGGCGGATATCAACCGGCCACAGATCCATGGTCGGCGCGCGGTTGACGATCCATTCGGCAAGTGCCCGCCCTGCTCCGCCGGCACTGGCGATCCCCATGGAATTGAAGCCCGCGCCGACAAAGAAGTTCTTCAGCTCCGGCGCCTCGCCGAGAATGAAATTGTTGTCTGCGGTAAAACTCTCCGGCCCGTTGTAGAATTTCTTCACCTCTGAGGTCGCAAGCTGTGGCACCCGCTGCAGGGCGTTGTGCATCAGGATCTCGAACTGGTCCCAGTCATCAGGCAAAAGAGCAAACTCGAAATCATCAGGAATGCCGGCCATGCCCCAGGGCTTCGCCTCCGGCTCGAAGCCGCCCATGACGAGACCACCGACTTCCTCCTTGAAATAGATGTAGCCGTCTGGATCGCGCATGACCGGCAGATCGGGATGCACGCCCTCGATCCGGCCGGTGACGATATACATGTGTTCAGCCGAGTGCAGCGGCACCGTGACGCCGCACATCTGGCCGACCTTGCGCGCCCATTGCCCGGCGCAGTTGACGACGATCTCGGCGGCAATGGCCCCGCGATCGGTTTCCACCCCGGTCCCGACGCCGTTCTTCGTCGAAATACCGGTGACCCGGACGCGCTCGATGACACGCGCACCGCGATTGCGCGCGCCTTTCGCGAGCGATTGCGTGAGGTCGGTCGGATTGGCCTTGCCATCGCCAGGCAGCCAGACGGCGCCGACGAGATCGTCGATGGCCATCACCGGCCAGAGGTCCTGTGCCTCCTTCGGCGAGATCACCTCGATCTCGACCCCCTGCGCACGGGCGGAGGCTGCCGTGCGCTTCAGCACGGTCATGCGGTCCTCTGTTCGGGCGACGGAAAGGGAACCGCAATTCTTCCAGCCCGTGGCAAGACCGGTCTCCGATTCCAGCTCGCTATAGAGCTTGGTCGAGTATTTGATGAGGCTCGTCATGTTGGCGTGGCTGCGCAACTGGCCGACGAGACCGGCCGCGTGCCATGTGGTGCCACCGCTCAGCTGCCCCTGCTCCAGAAGAACGACATCGTTCCAGCCGAGCTTGGTCAAATGATAGGCGACCGAACAACCGATGATACCGCCACCGACGATGACGACCTGGGCCTGCGTTGGAAATTCCTGCGCCATGAAACGACCTCCCGAAACCATGGAAGGCCACACGGTAACAAAACGCTGACAAAGAACAAGACAAAAAGTTACAAAATATTACATTTCATTGTTCGGCGACGATTAGAGTGGGACCTTTACGCGCCAGCGCCTCGCGGATCGCCTCCGGCGGGCGCCGATCGACGATCACCCCGGCGGCGACTTCGAAGCGCGGAATACGCAGCGGCGTCAGCCGTCCGAACTTGGAGCTGTCGAGCACGAAATAGGCTCTGGCCGCAGTCGTCACCATGCGGGATCGTTGCTCGGCGCCGCTGCGGGTAAAGTCGGTCACCTCGCCATCCGGCGAGAGCCCGCCGCCGCCGAGAAAGGCGACATCGACACGGAAATGGTTGATGGCCTCGAGCGCATCGATGCCGACGGCCGCTTCCTCGTCCGGATCGATCTCTCCGCCGAGCATATGAACCCGCACGAGTGGTTGCCGGCACATCAAAAGCGCGATCGACAGTGAAGTCGTGCAAATCGTTAGGTTTTTTCGCCCGGATAACGCGTGGGCCACGGCCAGCGTCGTGGTGCCGGAATCCAGGAAGATCACCATGCCGTCGCGCACCAGACCCGCCGCAGCACGGCCGATCGCCGCCTTCGCCCCGGCATTTTCCTCCCGTCGCTCGGTAAAAGCTGCCTCAGTGGGTTCGAACAGGGTGGCGCCGCCATGCACAAGATCAAGCTGGCCGCGATCGGCAAGCAGCTTCAGGTCGCGCCTTATCGTCTGGCGCGACACGTCGAAAAAGTCCGCCAGTTCGGTGATACCCACGGTACCGTTGGCAGCAAGACGTCTAAGGATTTCGCCATGGCGGCGTGGGGCAAGAGCGCGGGCGCTTTGAGAGTCAGACATGGAACCAACTGTGTTCATTTTTGTCCATTTGACAAGTCGCGCCACAGCCTCGCGGCTCGCCTAGCTGGAAAGTACCGGCATTTCACGCGAGATCGCGGAGAATTTTCCTCCGCAGCCGTCGAAACCGGCTTGGCAACGGTTAATTATGTTGCATAATGTAACTATTCTATCCAACTCGCAACACGTCGCGACCTTTCATTATCAGGAAGAGACAATGCAGCAGGCACGCGCGCTGGTCCGCCACTTCACCTTCTATCTGCTCGATGGCTTTGCCCTGCATGGCTTTTCCGCAGCGATCGAAGCGCTGCGCCTTGCCAATGACGTGGCCGAGCGCGCCGTTTACCACTGGCACATTGTAACGGCAGATGGCTCATCCGCCGTCTCTTCCTGCGGCACACGCCTTGCTGCGGCCGGACCGCTCGCGGATGAGCGCGGCCGGTTCCACCGGGGCGAACAGCCGGGGTTCGTCGTCATCTGCGGCAGCCGCACGAAGCCGCCCGCCGACCCGGCTCTGGAGGCCTGGCTTCGGCACTGCGCTCGCAGTCAGGTGCGCCTCGCCGGACTTGCCGGCGGCGTCTACTGTCTGGCCCGCGCGGGCCTGCTCGACGAGCGTCGATGCGCGGTGCACTGGGAGCATTTTCCGGATTTCTCAGAACGGTTCTTCATTGCCGGTGCGCGCCAGACCGCCTTCGAGATCGACGGCAGCCTTTACACCTGCGCCGGCGGCAATGCGCCCTTCGACATGTTCCTGCGTATCATCAAAGCAGACCTCGGCCCGGACGTGGTCAACCGCATCTGCGAGGCGGCGCTCTGCGAACGTCTTCGCGAGACAGGCGAGCGCCAGCGCCTTCCGCTGCAGGCACGCCTTGGCATCGACAACCCATTTCTGATCCGGATCATCGAGCAGATGGAGGCCAATCTTGCTGAGCCGCTGAAGCTTGCCAACATGTCGCCGGCGACCGGCCTTTCGCGGCGGCAGACGGAGCGGCTGTTTCGAAAGGAAATGGGCCGCACGCCGGCGCGTTATTATCTCGACCTACGGCTGGAGCGCGCCCATCTTCTGCTGCTCACCTCATCTCTCCAGGTCATCGAGATCGCGGTCGCCTGCGGCTTTACCACCGCCTCGCACTTTTCCCGCACCTACCGCGAGCGCTATGGACTTACGCCACAGCGCACGCGTCTCGCCGAAATGGAACGCCTGCGCGCGGGAAACGACCGTAGAGCGGTGATGGCAGAGATTCGGGTGGCTTAGGTTGACGCGGCAAAGGCGTCGCCCCCCTTCGGCGACGAAGGAAGGCGAGACGAATTGCGGGGCGGAAGCGGGCTAGCGCCACGCCTGAGTACGGGCGAGCAGGCCGCGCGCGATCAGCGCATGGACGAGCTTGGCCGCGACATTGGTGTAGAAGATCATCATGCCCATGGCCGCAGCCGGCGCAATGTCACCCGCATCGTCCATGTTGAGCACCGCGACCGACGCAAGCTTGGTGTCCGTCGAATAGAGGAACACCACCGCTGAGACCGTCGTCATCGCGTTGACGAAGAGATAGATCGCGATGTTGAGGATCGCCGGGAGGCAGACGGGCACCGTGACCCGGAAGAACAGCCGGTGGAAGGGCTGCTTCAGCGAGGCGGCGACGGATTCGAACTCCGGATCCATCTGCTTCAGCGCCGTCAGCGCCGTCAGATGCGCGACCGTGTAGAAGTGCGTCACCGTCGAGACGACGAGGATCGTCATCGTGCCATAGATTGGGTGCAGCGGATTGGTCGGATTGTTGAAGAAGAAGATGTAGGCGAGGCCGAGCACCATGCCGGGCACGGCCATCGGCATCATCGCCAGGAAATGGAAGACACCGCGGCCGAAGCGGAAACCGTCGGCCTTCTCGACCATGTAGGCGCCGGCAAAGACGACGAGCGAACCGAAGAGAGCTGTCAAAAGCGCAAGCCGGATCGAGTTTCCATAGGCCGCCCAGCCGCCGCCGTCCATCAGGTCGAAGGCGAAGTTCTTGCTCGTGAGCGTCAGGTCATAGGGCCAGAACTTCACCACCGCTGCGATCTGGCACATGGCGATCATGCCGAGGATGAAGAGGCTGACGAGGCAGGCGAAGGCGAAGCACAGCCCGTCCAAACGCGCGTTGGGCTTCGGCGCGTAGGGCACGGCGCGCGCCGACAGCAGTGCTACCTGTCGCTTCTGCATGTGCCGGTCGACGGCAAAGGCAAGCACGGCTGGGACAAGCAGGATGACGGAGACGACCGCGCCCATCTCGAAGTTCTGCTGGCCGATCACCTGCTTGTAGATGTCGACGGCCAGCATGCCGTATTGCCCGCCGATCACCTTGGGCAAGCCGAAGTCGGTGATGACCAGCGTGAAGACGACGAAGGCGGCCGAGACAATGCCAAAGCGCGCACCGGGGACCGTAACGGTCGTGAAGGTGCGCCACTTGCTGGCTTTGAGCGACGCGGCAGCCTCATAGTGCCGGGCATCGGCAATGGAGAGCGCCGTCAGGATGATCAGAAAGGCATGTGGCAGGGTGAAGAAGATCGAGCCGATGACGATGCCGATCGGCCCGTAGATCGAATAGCCGAGAAGCCAATCCCTTAAGATGCCCTGGTTGCCGAAGAGGTAGACGAGTGCGATGCCCGGCAGCAGCGACGGCACCAGGATCGGTATCGTCAGGATGCCGCGGAACAGACCCTTGAGCGGCATGCAGCTTCGCGTCAGACCGTAGGCAAGCGCAAAGGCGATCGAGATCGTGAACACCGTGCTGATTACCGCCATCAGCACGGAATTGTAGATCGACTGCGCCAACGCGGGCGTCGAGAAATAGGCCGTGAAGTTCGTAAAACCCAAGGCACGTGCGGGCCGCAGCACCACGCGCCGGAAGGTACCGGAATCGTATTCGCGCCACTCCGTCCCCTTTTCCAGGGTGGAGCCGACAAGGAAGGCCGCATCATCCGTGGTGCCGCGAATGCGGTAATGGACCGGGCTGCGGAACTTGAATTCCGGAAAGAATTTTGTGGCCGCCAGCCGTCCGTCTGAACTGCTGGAAAGCTCGCCCTCCGTCACCGCTCCGAGTTCCCGGTTCAGGTCTGCGGCACTGACGATCGGCCCCCAGTTCGCGCCGGTCTCATCGCTCATCTTGAATTCGAAAGCTGCAAGGTCGAACCGATAAGTCGAAAGCGACTTCGACAGCATGACAAAGAGCGGCGCGCCGAGCGCCACGATCAGGTAAAGCCCGATGACCGCCATGAAGCCGAGCTTGATGCGATCGTCGCGGGAGGCGTCCTGCCGGAGCCGTTTGCCGATCATGGGGAGGTGAGGCGCTTCGAGGACCATGTTCATCGTTAGGCACCCCTTGGATAGAGCAGAAGACGTTCCCGCGGGATTTCCACCTGGATGGCGCCGCCCGTCTCGATCCTGAGGCGCCTGACGGCATTGACGGAGAAGTCGGCGACAAGCGTGCGTTCGCCAAGGCGCGGTGCCGTCAAGCGCGTGCGCCAGAACATGCCGAGGAACTCCATCTCCTGCACTTCGGCATCGATCAGGTTCTGCGGCGTCGCCGGCCGGTCGATGGCGTTGGCGGCATGGGCATCGGCACCGTGCGGGATGATATCAACCGGGCGGACGACGGCCGTTGCCGCATGGCCCGCCGAAAAATCCAGGGTCGAGCAACAGAAAGCCGAGTGGCCGATCTCGACCTCGCCGTCCCCGGTGACACGCGCTGGGAATTGGTTGGTCTCACCGATGAAATCGGCGACGAACAGCGTTTCGGGGTGACGGTAGATCTCGGTGGGCGAGCCGACTTGCTCGATGACGCCGTGGTTCATGACGACGATCCGGTCGGCCATGGCAAGCGCCTCCTCCTGGTCGTGCGTGACCATGATGGTGGTGACGCCGAGTTTGCGCTGCAGTGCCTTTATCTCATGGCGAAGATGCACGCGGACCTTGGCATCGAGTGCCGAAAGCGGCTCGTCAAGCAACAACAGCCCCGGGGAGATTGCGATGGCGCGGGCAAGCGCAATGCGCTGCTGCTGGCCACCGGAAAGCTGAGCCGGATACTTCTTGCCGTGAGCCGACAGGCCGACTGTTTCCAGCAATTCGGCGACGCGGGAGGCGACCCCCGCCTTCGATCGGCCGGTGTTTTCCAGGCCGAAGGCGATGTTCTGCTCGATCGTCAGGTTGGGAAAGAGCGCGTAGGACTGGAAGACGATGCCATAGTCGCGCCTGGAGGCCGGCAGCGTCGAGATGTTGCGGCCATCCTGCAGGATGGTGCCCTGCGTCTGCAGATCGAGACCGGCGATGGCTCTCAGCAATGTTGTCTTGCCGCAGCCGGAGGGACCGAGGAAACAGACGAACTCGCCTCTGGCAATGCTCAGCGAAATGTCGCGCAGCGCAACGAAATCGCCATAGGTCTTCCAGAGATCCGAGATCTGCAAATAGGGAGCCGGCTCCGCGGCCGCGTCATCGGCGAAGTGCTGACGGCTGGTGGGCGTCGGTTCGATCGACAGGGCATGCCTCATCTGCAAGCTCCGCTGGCTTGAGGGATTTCCAAGAGAAATGCGAACGGGCGCAGCGCGGTAGTGCTACGCCCGGCCATCAGGCTCAGCTCTTCGGCTCAGACTTGGCGTCGTAGCGCTTCTGCCATTCCTTGAGGATTTCCGCGCGGTTGTTGGCGGCCCATTCGAAGTCGTTGACGATCATCCGGGAAGCGATGTCGTCGGGCAGGTGCTCGACCTGCTTGGCGACACCCGGATAGGCAACGACGGCATAGCCGGAATTGTACATCTCGTTGGCTTCCTTGGTGACCGACCAGTCGACCAGCGTCTTTGCGGCTTCGAGATTTGCCGTGCCGGCGATGATCGCGGTTGCCTCCGCCTCCCAGCCTGAACCCTCCGCGGGGAAGATGATGTCGATCGGTGCGCCGGCACTCTTGGCCTTGGCACCCGGAAACTCGAAGGACACGCCGATGACGGCTTCACCGGCACCCGCCATCTTGCACGGCTTGGAGCCGGAATGGGTGTAGGCGGAGATGTTCTGGTGGAGCTTGTCCATGAAGTCCCAGGCCTTCTCCTCACCCCACATCTGCATCCAGCCCGAGACGTCGAGGAAACCGGTGCCCGAGGATGCCGGGTTCGGCATCACCACGTGGCCCTTGTATTCGGGCTTCGTCAGGTCTTTCCAGCTCGCCGGCGGTGTGAGACCGAGCTTTTCACCCTCGACCGTGTTGTAGCAAAGGGCTGCGACATAGGCGTCCATGCCGACCCAGCTCGGCGGCGTGTCCTTGTCGACGAACTTCGGATCGAGCGCCTCGACACCCTTCGGCTGGTAAGGCTCCAGCATGCCTTCGGTCTTCAGGAGCAGCAGCGAGGTTGCAGCGAGCCCCCAGACGACGTCGGCCTGCGGATTGTCCTTCTCGGCGAGCAGCTTGGCGGTCATGACGCCGGTGGAATCGCGCACCCAGTTGATTTTGATGTCCGGGTGGGCCTTCTCGAAGGTCGCCTTGTAGCGGTCGAGGTCTACGGCTTCGACGGCGGTGTAGACGGTGAGCTGGGTTTCAGCGGCAGCGATGGCAGGAAGCACAGCGGAAGCGGCGCCGGCAAGCACGAAGAGCATGCGTCTGTTCATGATTGAAGTTCTCCTCTGAGGTCCTGGTAAAACCGGGGAAGCGCGGCGGGCAATCTTGTCGTTGCCCTCTTGTGATCGGCTTCGGGAAACATTCTGCGCAGCGGTTTCCTGTAAGTAAAATTTATTATTCTTATCGTTCAGAAGATTAAAACTATGGATGATCCGCCGCAGAACTGGGCATGACAAGCCACGATTGATCAAGGCGGCGGCAAGTTTCGATACAACTTCGCACGACCTGCCGAAAGAAGGGGCAGATCTACGATTGTGCACCGAAGACGATGCAGTGAGACGCTCCGAACCATAAAAAGGGAGCCGCCAAGGCGGCTCCCAGAGGGGTGAGTCAGCGGGGGGAAACGCTTGAGATCACCATGGCAAGGAGAATGTCTTGACGTTGGTAAAGCTCTTCATCGCCTCGATGACGCCTTCCTTGTAGCCGTTGCCGGAATCCTTAATGCCGCCGAAGGGGCTCATCTCGATCCGGTAACCCGGCACTTCCCAGATGTTGACCGTGCCGACCTTCAGCCCGGCGATGTATTTCTGCATTCGCCGGAACTCATTGGTGCAGACGCCGGAAGAAAGGCCGAAGGCCGTCGAGTTCGAGAGCGCGATCAGCGCGTCGTCGTTGTCGGGGGCGCGCACGATCGGGATGATCGGCGCGAAGGTTTCCTCCATCACCAGCTCGCTGGAATGCGCTACCCGGTCGACCACAATCGGTGGCAACAAGGCACCCTTTCGACCGGGGTGATAGAGGATCTCCGCTCCCTCTTCCGCAGCCTTCAACACACGCTGTTCGAAGACTTCCGCCGCGCGAGCATGCACGACCGTGCCGAGCTCGGTCGCCCGGTCCATCGGATCGCCGAACCTCAGCTTTTTCGCTCGCTCCAGCACCAGCGGCACGAAGCGGTCGGCAACGCTCTCCTGGCAGAGGATGCGTTTGACCGCAGTGCAGCGTTGGCCGGAGTTCTTGGTGGCGCCGGCAACGGCAAGATCCGCCGCTCTTGCGAGATCGTCGTCCGACAGATCGTTGAGGATGATCAGCGGATCATTGCCGCCGAGCTCCAGCACCTGACGCTTGTAATGGGCGTGTGCTGCGATCAGCTTGCCGACCGGAACGCTGCCGGTAAAGGTGATGAGGTCGAAGTTCGGATTGGTGATCATCTCCATGCCGATATCGGCGGGCCAGCCGGTCACGACCGAGAGCATCTCCGGCGGCAGGCCGGCCTCATAGAGGATGTCGGCGAAGACCAGCGCCGTCATCGGCGTCAGTTCGGTCGGCTTCAGCACCACGCAATTGTTGGTCGCGACCGCCGGCGCCACCTTATGCGCCACCATGTTGAGAGGATGGTTGAAGGGCGTGATCGCCGAAATGGCGTTGAGCGGTTCGCGGGTGGTGAAGATCTTGCGCGCCTTGCCGTGCGGGGTAAGGTCGCAGGAGAAGATCTCGCCATCGTCATGGATGCACATCTGCCCCGACAGCGTCAGCACGTCGAAGGCGCGGCCGACTTCATAGAGCGAATCCTGCTTGGAGATGCCGAGCTCCAGCGTGATCAGGTCGGAAATCTCCTCCTTGCGGGCGACGAGTAGGTCGGCGGCCTTGAGCAGGATGCGCTGACGCTCATAGCGTGTCAGCTTCGGCTGGTATGCCCCCGCGATCTCGAAGGCCTTGCGGGCGTGCTCGGCGTTACCCGCCGGCACGGTGCCGATGACGGCATCGTTGAAGGGATAGCGCACCTCGATGCGCCCTTCGGTATCGACCGCCTTGCCGGCGATCCGCATCGGCTCGTGGCGAATGGCGAACGTCGTTTCCACCTTGGTCATCGAGCCCTCCCTAGTGCGCCGTTTGTGCCGCTGCGACGAGCGCGTAGAAGAACGCGTCGAAATTGCGTAGCGTGCCGGCCGTCAGAAGTTCCGGAAGCTTGCGGTTGGCGATGAAGGGCACCTCCTGTTCGGTGAGCCCGCCATGCGAACGCAGCGGCTCGTTGAGTGCTGCGAGATCGTGCCGGTGCTCGCTGGTGCCGAGCGTCTTGTTTTCGGTTGAGATCAGCACGAGATCGCCGATGCGGTCATCGGGCAGTTCGAAACGCACGCAGGCTTCCGGGCGTGTAAGGACGACATCGATACCCTCGATCACCTTCAGGCGCTCGATGATCTCCTCCTTGTCGGCGCCTTCCGGCAGATAGGCCGTGGCAAAGGAGCCGAGCGCGCCGTGGTGCACGACATAGGGGTCGGTGATCGGCAGGATGACGCGGGCGGCGTCCTTGCCGAGCCACTCGTCGAGCAGGTCCTGGACGTAGACGACATCCGGCGACCCATCGTTCTTGTGCTTCGGCTTCATGCCGTGGTCGGCGGTGACGATAATCGCGGCGCCAAGCGCATCGAGTTCGGTCAGGTATTTGTCGAACATCTCATAGAAGGAATTCGCCTGCGGCACGCCGGGCGCATACTTGTGCTGCACGTAGTCGGTCGTCGTCAGATACATGACGTCGGGCCGGAACTCCTTGAGCAGCTTGACGCCGGCGGCAAAGACGAACTCGGAAAGGTCAGCCGAATAGACTTCCGGCACAGGGCGGCCGAGCCAGGCCGAGGCATTGTCGAGGCCGTTTTCCGCCTTGCTCGTCTTGTCGGACTTTTCCGAGGAGAAGCAGATCGCCCTGCCCTCGTCGAACTTGAGGCCGTGGCCGAGAAGTGCCCGCAGCTTGTCCTTCGCCGTTACCACCGCCACCTTCGCGCCGGCATCGTAGAATGCCCTAAAGATGGTCGGCGCGCGCAGGAAGCGCGGGTCGTTCATCATCACTTCGTTGCCGGTCTGCGGTTCATAGAGATAGTTGCCGCAGATGCCGTGGATCGCCGGCGGGCGGCCGGTGGCGATGGAGAGGTTGTTCGGGTTGGTGAAGCTCGGGATGACGCTGAGCGCCGTGCGCTCCGTTCCTGTCTTGCGGATGCGCTCGAGCGTCGGCATAAGCCCGGCCTTGATGGCCTCGTCGAGATAGGCCGGCTCGCAGCCGTCAAGGCAGATGGCGATGGCCGGAACCTTCGGCCAGGGATAGGTGCGGCGGTTGGCGGTGACGGTAATCTTGGACATCTGGTTCATTGGAATTTCCTTCGTTCAGGCAGCGAGACGGCGGCGTTCCTCAAGGGCGACGGCCGGCGGGGCGGCGCTATCGACGCCCATTTCATTGAGGGATTCACGAGCGGCTGCGACCACGCGGCGCATGACATGCTCGTCCATGCGGCCGATGCAGCCGACGCGGAAACTGTCGACCACGGTCAGCTTGCCCGGATAGATGATGAAGCCCGTGTCCTTCATCAGGTCGTAGAAACGATCGAAGGCGAAGGCGGGATGGGCCGGGCTGAAGAAGGTGACGATGATCGGCGACAGCCACTGGTCGGCAAGCAGCGTCTCGAAGCCTGCCTCCCGCATGCCGGCGACCATGACATCACGGTTGCGGGCGTAGCGCGCGCCGCGACCGGCGACGCCTCCCTCCTCGCGGTGCAGCCGCAGTGCTTCGAGGAAGGCCGCGACCACATGGGTCGGCGGCGTGAAGCGCCACTGGCCCGTCTTGTTCATGTAGTCCCACTGGGCATGCACATCGAGGCTCAGCGAATGGCTGCGACCCTTGGCAGCCTCCAGCTCGCTCTTGCGGGCAATGACGAAGCCGAAGCCGGGCACGCCCTCGATGCACTTGTTGGCGGACGAGACGATCGCCTCGTAGCGGAAGTCGTTGACGCCGGCCGGCACGGCGCCGAAGGCGCTCATGGAATCGACCAGCAGCTTGCGGCCGCGGGAATAGACGGTGTCGGAGATCTCCTTCAGTGGGTTCAGGATGCCGGAGCTGGTCTCGCTATGGACGACGACGACATGGGTGATGGCAGGGTCGGCATCGAGAACGGCTGCGACTTCCGGACCGCGCGGCGGCATGTAATCGCCCTTGTCGATCGTCACATGGTCGCGACCGAGATAGGAGAGCGTCTGGGCGATGCGCTTGCCATAGGCGCCGTTCATCAGCACCAGCACCTTGCCGTCCTTCGGAACGAAGCTGCCAAGCATCGCCTCCACCGAAAACGAGCCGCTGCCCTGCATCGGCACGCAATCGAACTCGCCCTTGTTATCACCGGCAATGTCGAGCAGTTCGCGGCGCAGCCTGGCGGTCATTGCCCGGAAGTCGCCATCCCAGGAGCCCCAGTCCCTCAGCATGGCTTCCTTGACCTCGTAGGCCGTCGTCAGTGGGCCGGGCGTGAGCAGATAGGGCTCGCCGAGCCTCGGCGTTTCCAGGGGCGCGATGGTTCTGTCAGAAGCTGTGTTTGGCATTGTCCGTCCTCGCGGTTGGCGTGTTCGAGAACGACAATGGGGCGGAAACATCTATCTGTAAAATCGTTCTTTTGTATCAATCTATCGATCTGATTTATACTTCCTATACGGCGGGAACCAACCGGCTTTCCAGCAGGTCACCGCTCTCGCGCAGGCGCGGATAGGCCATGTTGGTCACCAGCGAATTGACCTCCTTCAGGGCCCGAACGATCTCCAGGTGCATGTCGCTCGACAGGATGCTGGCCGCCACACCTTGGCGAAGCCGCTCCAGGTGGCTCTTGCTGCTTTCCTCGACGAGGCGGCGCACATGTTCCTTTTGCCGGACCATCTCGCGGGCGATCACCGGGTCGGGCGAAACGAGAAGACTGGCCGCAAGCCTGACGTTGGACGACACGGCCGCGTGTAGCAGGGTGAGTTCGCGCCACCCGTCGTGCGAGAACGCACCCGCCCCCTCCAGCCGCTCCTCGGCCATTTGCAGCAGGCTTTTTGCGACCACGTCGCCGGCATATTCGAGATGGATTGCCGCCTCGGTGAGTTCGATGCCGCGCCTGGATTGGTCTTGGGTGAGGAAACCTCGGTTGACGGCGGCGATGTAAAGTTTGATCTCGCTATGCGCCCGATGGATCTCCCCGTCGATGCTTCGCAGCGTCTTTACGGCCTCCGGCGTTGGCGCGTGGATGACCGTCATCACCGGCTCCAGCATTCGGGCGATGAGATTGCCCATATGCAATACCTCGCGCGCCGCAGCGGCAAGCGCCTGCGGCGGCTTGTCGATCAGCGTGCGGTCGAGTGCGCTGACATGGACCGATCGGTCGCCGGCGCCGGCGGCATCCGGCATGAACAACTGGACAAGACGCGCCATCAGACCGCAGGAGGCCATCCCGACGAGAACGAGGGCGGCATTGAAATGCACATGCAGGTTGACGAGCTTTGCGGCCGCCGTCTCTCCCGGAAGCCAGTCGAAGGGGGCATGCAACGAGAATGCGCCGAAGACGGTTGCGCCGAACAGGGCGCGAAAGAGAAGGTTGCCGAGCGGCAGCCGTCTCCCCTCGACCGGCAGGCCGCGCGTCAGCCAGAGCGCGATCAGCCCACCACCGATATTGACCCCGAGAACCAGCGGAATGCCGACATCAACAGGCACGATGTCCTTCGCGGCGAAAGTCAGGATCAGCAGGATCGCCGCCACGCTCGAATGCAGCGCCCAGGTGAAAAACGCAGCGAGGATCATAACCGTCAGCGCATCCTTGCCGACGAAGGCGACGACGGAGGGCAGGACCGGGCTTTGGGCGAGCGGCTGCGTCGCATGGCCGATCATCTGCAGCGACAGAAGTAACAGGCCGATGCCAAGCACGGCGCGTCCGGCTTCGACCGCCTTGCGGCTTGATGCCTTCAGATGCACGAGGCCACCGGCCGCGACCAGGAGCGGCGCCAGCCAATGCAGATCGAAGGACAGGATCTTAACGACGAGCGCCGAGCCGAGATCGGCGCCAAGCAGCACCGCGAGACCGGTATCGAGCCCCAGCGCGCCGCTGACGGCAAAGCCGGCGGCAAGCATGGCGACGGCTGTCGAACTCTGTAGAGCAATCGCCACCACGCAGCCGCAGACGGCGGCGCGCGGCCGGCCGCCAGCACCGCCGACCGTTCGCGCGACGATGTCGCCGGCAGCTGCTTCGACGCCTTTTTTCACGAGACTGACGGCATAGAGCAACAGGACGGTGGCAGCAGCAAGTTCGAGGGCGACAGCCGGGAGGTTCATGGGCGCGCTCCGGAAAGAGGATGGAATCCGAAAACTATCCTTTGCCGCTTTACATAAATCAAATCGTTCGTTTTAATGAATCCATAGATCAAATCTATCCTGAAAGGCGTCGCACGCATGCGCTATGTCCAGCTTCGCGCCTTCCACAACGTGGCCATCCACGGCGGCTTCTCACGCGCGGCGGAAGCGCTGTTCCTCACCCAGCCTGCGGTCTCCGACCAGGTGCGCAAGCTCGAGGAGGAATACGACGTCCTGCTCTTCAACCGAAACAAGAAGCAGGTGACGCTGACCCAGTCGGGCCAGCAGCTTCTCGAAGTCACGCGCCGGATGTTCGATGTCGAACAGCAGGCGCTGGATCTTCTTTCGGAATCGCGGGCACTGAGGGCTGGAAAGCTGCGCATCGTGGCGGACGCCGCCCACCACCTGCTGCACATTCTCGCCGCCTTCCGGCGCACCTATCCGACGGTGCAGGTCTCGATCGATTCCGGCAACACCGAGACGGTCATCACCAGCCTGCACGCCTACGAGGCGGATATCGGCGTACTCGGCGAGATCCCGCAATCGAGCGATTTCGACATCCTGAAACTGAACTCGACGCCGATCATCGCTTTTGCCAGCAGCGACTATCCCCTCGCCGGTCAAAAGACCGTCACCTTCTCCGACCTTGCCAAACACCCGCTCGTCATGCGCGAACAGGGCTCCAAGACCCGGCAGAAACTGGAAGCGATGGCCGAACAATGCGGCGTGCCTCTGACGCCGCTCATCGAAGCCGAGGGCCGCGAGGCCGTGCGCGAGATCGTTGCTGCGGGCGGCGGCGTTGGCTTCGTCTCCTCGGCCGAGTTCGGCCAGGACAATCGCCTCGTTCCGATCCGGATCGAGGCGCCGGAAATGCTGATGGATGAAGCACTGATCTGCTTGCGCGAACGTAGCAACGGCAAGCTTGTCAGCGCCTTCTTCGACATCGCGCGCAGTCTTTCAAAAGCGGTAACGTGAGCTGTCGGCTTTCATCCGCCTACCCACTCGATTTCCCGCCTGAGGCCTGAACGACGGTGACGGCGATCATGTGGAAGACATCCTCGACATTGCAGCCGCGCGAAAGATCGTTGGCCGGTTTTGCGAGCCCCTGCAGGATCGGGCCGATCGCCGTCGCACCGCCGATCCGCTGCGCGATCTTGTAGCCGATATTCGCCGCATCAAGGTTCGGGAAGACGAAGACATTGGCCTCGCCGTTGAGCGCCGAGTTGGGGGCCTTGGCGGCACTGACGGCCTCGACGAAGGCGCTGTCGAACTGCAGCTCGCCGTCGATGACCAGACCGGGTGCTGCGGCATGGGCGAGCCTCGTCGCCTCCACCACCTTGGAAACGCGCTCATGCGCAGCGCTGCCGGCGGTCGAGAAGGAAAGCATCGCCACCTTCGCGGGCTTGCCGGCAAGCTGCTCGAAGGAGCGCGCCGACGTCACCGCGATGTCGGCGAGACCCGCAGCATCGGGATCCACGACGAGGCCGCAATCGGCAAAGACGAAAGCGCCCTTCTTTGCGTGATGCGGCGCGCACAGCATCATCAGAAAGAAGCTCGACACCAGGCCAACGTCCGGCGCGCGACCGATGGTCTGGAGCGCGGCGCGCACCGTATCGGCGGTGGTCGCAACCGCCCCGCCAACCGTGCCGTCGGCGGCATCCTCGCGCACCATCATCGCGGCAAAGACGAGCGGCGAACGCACAGCCTCGGCTGCCGCCGCCGCGTCGACGCCCTTGTTGCGGCGCAATTCATGGTAGGCCGCAGCAAGGCGCGGGGTGAGCGGCGACAACGCCGGATCCTCGATGCGGATTTCGCCCGGGCGCGCGCCGGCGGCCGCCAACCGTTCCTCGACGATGTTCCGGCTGCCGACGAGGGTTGTCTCGGCAACGCCCTCGCGCACGGCGCGCAAGGCCCCCTCGACGATGCGTGGGTCTTCCCCTTCGGCAAGCACGATATGGCGAGGTGCTGATTTCGCGGCTTCGAGAATGCGATCGAGCGGTTTCATCAGGCGTGTCCCAAATAGTGAATGCCGACGAGAATGAAGAGGGCGATGAAGACGGTTTCGGCGACGATAAGCGCGACCGCATCTCCGCCGACGTCGAGAACGCGCCTGAGCGAGGTGCGCATGCCGACGGCGACGATGCCGGCAATCAGCGCCCAACGGGAGGTTTCCATGCCGGCTTTGGCCACCAGTTCGGGCACGAGGCCGAAGGAGTTGAACGCCGCAAAGATCAGAAAGGCGACGACGAAACCGGGCAAAAGCGGCGGACGCTTGCCGGTCTCGCCCTCGGGCTGCGGCACCTTGCGCAGCGACAGCGAGAAGATAAGCACGACCGGCGCCAGCATGGTGACGCGGATCAGCTTGACGAGCGTCGCCGTCTCCCCCGCCTCCGGCGAGACCGAGAAGCCGGCGCCGACGACCTGCGCGACATCGTGGATGGTGCCGCCGAAGAAGATGCCAGTCGCGCGGGCATCGAGCCCCATGGTCTGGGCAATGATCGGATAGGCGATCATGGCAAGGGTGGAGAGCACCGTGACCGAGAGCACAGTGAAGATCAGGTTGCGCTCGGAAAACTCGTTCTTCGGCAAGACGGCGGCGATCGCCATCGCCGCCGACGCGCCACAGATGGCGACCGAACCGCTGGTGATGAGCGCCAGCCGCCAGCCGCGGCCGAGCAATTTCGCGGCGAGCAGGCCAAAGCCGATGGTGGCCGCGATCGCCGAGACGAGCAGCAGGATGGTGCCGGCGCCGAGTCCGATCAGGAGGTCGACGCTGATCCGCATGCCGAGCAGCGCCACACCGATGCGCAGCACCTTCTTGGCGCAGAAATCAATCCCGGCGACACAACGCCCCTCCTCGGACAGAAAGTGGAAGGCGATGCCGAGCAAAAGCGCCATCAGCATGGCCGGCGCGCCGTAGTGATCGGAGAGGAACTGGGCGGCGACGGCGACGGCCGCTGTGACGGCGAAGCCCGGCCAGTAGGTCGCAAAGCCGGAGGGCACGCTGCGGAAACGTTCGTGGACAGATGCGATAAAGGTCATGATGTCATTCCGGTCGCTCGCGGGACGCTGCGCCCGCCCGGAAAAGCCGGGCGGGCATCGTGCAATCGGGTCGGCTCAGGCCCGCTTCTGCGGACGCATGTCGGCACGATCAATGCCGGCAACCGGCACCGGCTTCTTCATCGCGTCGCGCCGGAAAGGCTCGCCGAGCTCCTGGTTGAGGATGACTTCGACGAAGGTGGTGACACCCCTCTTCTGGTCGGCGATCGCGTTTGACAGCGCCTCGGTGAGTGCTGCCGTCGTATTGACGGTCACGCCCCTCAGCCCGCAGCCTTCGGCCACCTTGGCGTAAGAGAGGTTGGGGTTGAGCTCGGTGCCGACGAAATTGTTGGCGTACCAGAGCGTCGTGTTGCGCTTTTCAGCACCCCATTGGTAGTTGCGGAAGATCACCATGGTGATCGCCGGCCAGCCCTCACGGCCGATCGAGCCCATCTCGTTCATCGAGATGCCGAAGGCGCCGTCGCCGGCAAAGCCGACCACCGGCACATCCGGGCAACCGATCTTGGCGCCGACGATCGACGGGAAACCGTAGCCGCAGGGGCCGAACATGCCCGGTGCCAGATATTTCCGGCCAGCCTCGAAGGTTGGATAGGCGTTGCCGATCGCGCAATTGTTGCCGATGTCGGTGGAGATGATCGCCTCTTTCGGCAGAGCCGCCTGGATCGCCCGCCAGGCCTGGCGCGGCGACATGCGGTTCGGCTCGCGCGAGCGTGCGCTCTCGTTCCATTCCGTGCCCGGATCGTCGTCCTCATGATCCATCGAGGAGAGCTGCTGCTGCCAGGCCGAACGGGTCTGGTGGATCGCCGCCTTGCGCTCCTCACGGCCGGCATCGCCGGCCGAGGGCGAGAGCTGCTCGAGGATCTGGCGGGCGACCTGCTTGGCATCGCCACAGATGCCGACCGACACCTTCTTGGTCAGCCCGATCCGGTCGGCGTTGATATCGACCTGGATGATCGAAGCGTTCTTCGGCCAGTAGTCGATGCCATAACCCGGAAGCGTCGAGAAGGGATTGAGCCGGGTGCCGAGTGCCAGCACGACGTCGGCTTTGGAGATCAGCTCCATCGCTGCCTTCGAGCCGTTATAGCCGAGCGGGCCGACCGAGAGGCGATGGCTGCCGGGGAAGGCATCATTGTGCTGGTAGCCGCAGCAGACCGGCGCGTCGAGGCGTTCGGCAAGCTTCATGGAATCGGAAATGGCATTGCCGATGACGACGCCGGCACCATTGAGGATAACAGGGAATTTCGCCTCCGACAGCAGCTTTGCGGCTTCCGCAATCGCCTGCGGTCCGCCGGCCGGACGCTCGAAGCGGACGATCGCCGGCAGGTCGACGTCGATCACCTGGGTCCAGTAGTCGCGCGGGATGTTGATCTGCGCAGGCGCACAACCGCGCCAGGCCTTTTCGATGACGCGGTTCAGGACTTCAGGTATACGCGAGGGATCGCGTACCTCTTCCTGGTAGCACACCATTTCCTCGAACATCGCCATCTGGTCGACTTCCTGGAAGCCGCCCTGACCGATCGTCTTGTTGGCCGCCTGGGGCGTCACCATCAGGAGCGGCGTGTGGTTCCAGTAGGCCGTCTTGATCGCGGTGATGAACCCGGTGACGCCAGGGCCGTTCTGGCCGATCGCAACCGACATCGTGCCCGTCGCGCGGCTGAAGCCATCCGCCATCATGCCGGCATTGGTCTCATGGGCGCAGTCCCAGAACTTGATGCCGGCCTTCGGGAAAAGGTCCGACACCGGCATCATGGCCGAGCCGATGATGCCGAAGGCATGTTCGAGGCCATGCATCTGAAGAACTTTGACGAAGGCTTCCTCGGTGGTCATTTTCATGGGGTGGTTCCTTTCCTGGTATTATTTCAAAGAGTTAGAGGATCTCGTCACGGAGGTAGTACCAGCGGTACATTCCCCATTGGCCGAGCCGTCGGAACGGCGTCAGAAGCCCGTGGCCCGGCAGAGGCGAAGTGAAGATGGGGAGGTCGAGGCCGCCGCCTTTGCCGGCGACCATCTGGGCCATGCGACGGCCGGCCTGGGCGGAATACATCACGCCGTTGCCGCCATAGCCCATGGCGTAGAACAGCCTCTGCCCCGGATCCGGCTGGAAGATGCGCGGCATCATGTCGTGGCTGACATCCACCCAACCCCACCAGGAGTAGTCGATGTCGATGCCGCGGAGCGCCGGGAACTTGCGGTAGAGGCCGGCAAGCAGGATCTCGAGATGCTTCGGATTGCTCGCGTCGCGTCCGGTGATGGCGCTGCGGCTGCCGATCTGCACCCGGCCATCCGGCAGCATGCGATAGTAGTGACGCAGCGTCCGCGTATCGGTGAGCGGGATGCGCGCCTTGAAGTTCAGCGCCTTCTGCTCGCTTTCCGTCAGCGGTCGAGTGACGATCGAGTTCGACAGGATCGGCATCAGTCGGTGGCGGGTGAGCGCGTTCATGCCGGGTGACGTGTAACCGGCCGTCGCGATGCAGACGGCACGCGCCCGCACCGTTCCGCCAGGCGTCGTCAGGTAATGCATGCCGCCCTTGGCAGTGCAATCAAGCACCGGGCTCGACGTATGCACCTTTGCCCCCAGCTTGCGGGCAAGCCTGAGGTAGCCGAAGGCTAGCTTGGCGGCATGGATGCCCATGCCATCGGGCTCATACATCGCCCCGCGTGCTTCCTCGTCGCGAACGAAATCGCGGTGGATCTCGTCGCGCGAGACCATGCGGGCGCGATAGCCGAACGTATCGTTGAGAACACGGACCTCGCTTTGCAGCGCCGGCAGCATCTTGTCGCGGTGGGCGATATAGAGATGGCCGCCATCCTGCGGATCGCAGTCGATTTCGGGCTCGCGGACGAGAGTGCGAAAGAGGTCGAATCCCTCGGAAATCTCCTCGTGCATCTTGCGGGCGACGTCGACGCCCCAGCGGGCAATCCACTGCGAGCGCTTAAGACGGCCAGCCGAAATCTGCGCCTGCCCGCCATTGCGGGTGCTGCAGCCCCAGGCAACGCCGTTTGCCTCCAGCACCGTCGCCTTGATGCCGTGCTCACGCGCCAGATGAATGGCGCAGGAGAGGCCCGTATAGCCCGAGCCGATGATGGCGACTTCGACGTCGATGTCGCTTGTGACTGGGCCGTCATCCTCCGGTTCAGGCCCGGCAGTGCCGATCCAATAGGTCGGCGCGTAGTCCTTGCCTCTGCCGGGGCTGCGGGCATGGTTGGGGTCATAGGCCGGATCGAACGGCTCTCTTGCAGGCTTCAAGGGAGTGGCGCGCAGTTGCATTGCTTTCGCTCCAGCCGTCAGTAGCGGGGTTGCAGGACCGGGCGGTTCTTGCGGAACGCCTGCTTGCGCACGATCTTGCCGTTGCGGAAGGTGAAGAGGTCGCAGCCCTCGGCCTCAGTGCGGCTGCCATCGGCGGCCGTGCCGGAGAAGGTCCATTCGGACACGCCGCGGTCGCCTTCGACGAAATGGCTGTGATTGCCCCATTCGGCATCCGGCATCGATGTCCAGACGCCGCTGAAGGCGTCGGCGATCGCCGCTCTACCCGTGAAGCGGGCGCCGTAGACCTCGGGTCCGCCGACCGCGTTAAAAACGCAGTCCTCGGCAAAGAAGCGCATGACCCCATCGATGTCGTGCCGGTTGAAGGCATCGAACAAGGTTTTGAGATCGGTTGCAGTCAGTGTCATCGTCCTGTCCTTTGGCTTAGTCGTCAGGCATGGCTTCGCCGGAGACGGGAGACGCCGTCTTCAAAGGCCGCCAGGCCGGGTACGAATGATTTGTCGAAGCTGTCGCCTAGAGCGCCGTGCGTTCAATTGAACGCGCAAAGGAACGCTCTAGCACTTTGATTCTAGGCAATCTTTCCGTCTCCAGTGATTCGACTTGAGAGCGGGATTCTCTGGTTAAAGGCGGCCCTTCCAGGGGATCAGCACCTTTTCTAGGTAGCGGATCAGAAGATCGAAGGCGAAGGCGAAGATGCCGATGATGAAGATGCCCATGATCACCGTGTCGCTTTCGAGGTTTTCAGCTGCATTCAGAACCATGAAGCCGAGCCCTCGGTTGGCAGCCACCATTTCCGCCGCCACCAGGGTCGTCCAGCCGACACCGATGCCGATGCGCATGCCGGTGAAGATCTCGGGCAAGGCGGCCTTCATGATGACCTGGCTGATGACCTGCCCGCGGGTGGCCCCCATCGCATAGGCCGCGTGGATCTGTTCGGTAGAGACCGAACGCACCCCTGCTCTGGCGGCAATCGCCATCGGCGCGAAGATTGCCAGATAGATGAGGAACACCTTCGGGAACTCACCGATGCCGAGCCAGATGATGACAAGCGGCAGGTAGGCAAGTGGCGGCAGCGGCCGATAGAATTCGATGATGGGGTCGAACAGACCGCGCACGAAGCGGTTGACGCCCATCAGGATGCCGATCGGAACCGCCGTCACCAGCGCCAGCAGAAAGGCACCGAAGACGCGACTGATGCTGGCGAGCGTGTGCTCGATCAGGGTCGAGTTCGAAACACCGTCCGTCAGCGCCAGCATGAACTTGTCCCAGACCGCCAGCGGCGACGGCAGGAACAGCGGCTTGACCCAACCGGATTCGGTTACGAAGAACCAGAGGGCGACGAGCACGAGTGTCGTTGAAAAACTGATGAGACCGCTGCTTCCGTCACCCGGAGCGCCGAAGATCTTGCCGGCCTTTACGGGCTTGGCGCGTGTCACTCTGTCAAGCATGGGCCACCTCCGGGTTGCCGGACGCACGTTCGTCGCCATAGATGATGCCGAGCACCTCCTCGCGCATGCGGATGAATTCCGGGCTGGATTTGATCGCCCGGGCATTGCCCTCGGCGAGGAAACGCTTGTTGAAGTTGAGTTCGTAGGTGTGGGTGATGCGGCCCGGGCGCGGCGACATGACGATCAGCCGCGAGCCGAGGAACAGCGCCTCCTCGACGCTATGGGTGATGAAGAAGAACATCTTGTTGGTGAGCTGCCAGACTTTCAGAAGCAACTCCTGGATCGTCTCGCGCGTCAGCGCGTCGAGTGCCGCCATCGGCTCGTCCATCAAGAGCATGGCGGGATCGCAGGTCAGCGCCCGTGCGATGCCGACGCGCTGCTGCATCCCACCCGACAGGTGGTAGATCATATGCCGGTGGAAGTCCTGCAGGCCGACCAAGGCTAGGTTCTTGGTGGCGAGATCCCGCCTGGTCGCCTTGTCGACGCCGCGCAGCTTGAGGCCGAATTCGGTGTTCTCGATGACGTTCAGCCACGGCAGCAATGCGTGCTTCTGGAAGACCACGCCGCGCTCGGCGCCCGGTCCGTTGACCTGGTGATTGCCAAGCGTGATGTCGCCCTCTGAGGGGGCCATGAAGCCCGCCATCAGGTTGAGCAAGGTGGTTTTCCCGCAGCCCGAAGCCCCGAGGGCGACGACAAAGTCGCCGCTGTTGATGGTAAGGTTGACACCTTTCAGGGCGATGATCGCCTGGTCCGAGTACAGGCCCGGATAGGTCAGACTGATGTTCCTGACGCTCAATGTTTCCATGAGAAATGCCTCCCTGCACCTCGGTCACGGTCTTGAAGATGGACGCGCCGGCCGCTCCTCAGGACCGGCGCAATCAGCAGATCAAATTATTGCGCGGCCACCTTGGCAAAGTCGGCGTTCACATAGGGCGCGTAATCGTCGAGCGAATTGCCGATCTGCTTTTGCTCGACGAGGAACTTGGCGCTTTCGGTGAGCGCGCGCGTGGCGCCACCGCCGAGCCAAACCTCGGAGGCCTGCTCATCCGCATTCGGGAAGGAAAGAAGACGCAAGGCTTCGACCGTGCTCGGGCCATCGCCGCCGATCAGCTTGACGATGCCCTGGACTTGCTCAGACTCCTCCGTCCACGCCGCCTTGTCGGCATTGTAGTCGGCATAAGCTTTCGCCAGAACCTTGGTGAAGGCCTCCATGAGCTTCGGATTTTCCGCGGCCCAGGCCTTATCAACCACCAGCCCGTCGAAGGTCGGCACGCTCGCAGCACCGATCACTTCGGAATCGGAGATCGTCTTGCCAGTCTTCTGAATTTCAGAAAGCGCCGGCGGCCAGACATAGGCGGCATCGATATCGCCGCGCTGCCAGGCGGCGACGATCTGCGGCGGCTTCAGATTGAGGATTTCCACTTCGCGCGGGTCGACGTTCCAGACCTTGTTCATGCCGACCAAAAGATGGAAATGCGAGGTCGAGACGAAGGGCACGGCGACCTTCTTGCCCTTGAGGTCCGCGGGCGTTTCGATGCCGGAACCGTCGCGGGCGACCAGCGCCTCCGATTGACCGATATTGTCGAGGATCCAGAAGAGTTGCAGTTCGACACCGCGCGTGGCGGCAGCCGCGGTGCCAGTCGAACCGAGAACGCCGATCGGCACGTCGCCCGAGGCGAGCGCCGTCGTGATGTCGCCGGCCGAGCTGAATTGGCGCCAGTCGATCGAGTAGCCGGCCTCTTTGGCGGCGGCGTCGAAGCGCCCGTCGGCGATCGCAGCCACAAACGGGCCGACGATCTGCTGATAGCCGACGACGAGCTTCGTCTCGGCATAAGCCACGCCGGATGCGGCCAGGCTCGCCACAATGCTGGCTGCTGCAGCCAGTCGTCTGAAATGTCCATGTAGCATGCTTCGTCCTCCTCTTTGTTTATTCACTGACCGGTTTTTCCGATCTTGCTCATGACGATAAGGCCGAGATCCGGCTTGCGTTATATCCAGTATGGAAGTTGAATAGATCCAGATTAACGTCATTGGAGGCCGGCGTCGTGCGGACGAATGTTTCCGAAACCATCTTCTTCATCGATCGCGACAGCGGGATTGGCCTGCAGGCACAGCTGCGCGAAACGATCGTTTCGGCCGTGCTTGCCGGGCGGGTGCAGCCGCACGCGCACCTGCCTTCCACGCGCAAACTCGCGGACTATCTCCGGATCTCGCGCATCACGGTAACGCTCGCCTATCAGGAACTGATCAGCCAAGGCTATGTCGAGGCCGTCAACCGCAGTTCCTATCGTATCGCCGGCAATCCGCCAGGCATGGATGTGGAAGGGGAACGCCCATCGGGCGGCGCCGATCCGGTCGATTGGAGCCGCAAGATCAAGATGAGCTTCGATGTCGTGCGCCAGGTCCACAAACCGCTGGACTGGCGACGCTATCCTTTCCCCTTCCTCTACGGCCAGATGGACCCCACGCTGTTTGACCTTAACGCCTGGCGTGATTGCGCCCGCCGGGCGCTTGCGCGCGAGGACTTCGTGCTGATGGCGAGCGACTTTGCCGCTGCCGACGACGTGCGGCTCGTCAACTACATCTGCTCGCGCACGCTGCCGCGGCGCGGCATTCACGCCACTCCGGACGAAATCCTCGTTACCGTCGGCGCGCAGAATGCGCTCTGGATCGTCACCCGACTGATCCTGGAAAAGGGCTCAGCCGCCGTCTGCGAAAACCCCTGCCACCCGGATATCAGCGCCTCGCTCCTGCTCAGCGGTGCTGACGTCACGACCGTCGATGTCGATCGCGAGGGCCTGTCGCCGGATGCGCTACCGGAGAAAGTCGACGCCGTCTTCGTGACCCCGAGCCACCATTCGCCGACAGGCGCGACCATGCCGGTCGACCGGCGAACGCAACTGCTTGTGGCTGCGGAGGAGAAAGACTTCGTCATTGTCGAGGACGATTACGAGTTCGAGATCAGCTACCTCGCTCCGCCCTCGCCGGCGCTGAAAGCGCTCGATCCGACGGGCCGGGTGCTCTACATCGGCAGCTTCTCAAAATCCCTGTTTCCCGGGCTTCGGCTCGGCTATCTCGTGGCGCCTGCACCCTTCATTCGCGAGGCGCGCGCGCTTCGCTCGCTGATGCTGCGTCACCCGCCCGGCCACCTGCAGCGCACCGCTGCCTATTTCCTGGCGCTTGGGCATTATGACGCCGTACTGCACCGCATGCGGACCGAGTATCACAAGCGCCACGTGCTGATGGCCGAGGCGCTGCGTCGGGAGAATTTGACCGTCGCCGGGTCCTCGACCTTCGGCGGCACGTCCTTCTGGATGGAGGGGCCGGAAGGGCTCGACGCCGACCGTCTGGTCAGCGAGTTGCGCCAGGATGGCGTTCTGGTCGAATCCGGCTCGCCCTTCTTCCCTAGAAGCGACCGGCCCTGCCGCTTTTTCCGCATGGGATATTCGTCCATTCCAGGCACCAGTATTGCCGAGGGCGTCGCCCGCGTTCGCGCCCGCATCGACGCCCTTGCTTGCAGCAGCAACGACAAGACCTCCACTGCGAAGTAGAGGGGCTGGACCACTGTCGGCCATTTCCCGTCGAGCGGGCTGGTGCGCGCGACGACCTAACGCAGCTTTTTCCTTTGCTTCGAACGCTGCGGGCTCGCCGCAACCGCCATCTTGTTGTCGCTTTGGATTGTCGCCGCGATCGTATTCAATATTGTCGACAAAGTCGTTGACAAAAACTTTTGGCGTGCGATGGTGCCGATCAGCAGCAACGAGCTAGGGAGGAGCAGGTTGATGCAAGGGCTTCAGAAGACCGCCGCGATAGCGAGTTCATGCAACTTTTGGCGGCGCCGCACATACGAGCCCGCACCGCCCGGCCGGCTCGCCTGACATCCCCTCATTCGATCGCCATTCCAGCTTCTAACACTGAACCTTGGGTTTCTGTGCCGCATCTATAAAGCGGTGCGGAGATTACCCCTGTTCGAGGTGACCTTTGGCGCTGGCCATCGAATGACAGCCATATCGACGACAGGACTTGGCGCTTCAGCATCGCCGGGAGGCTTTCGCTTGAATGCCTCGCTGCCCAGGGACGCCAGTTAATCAAGATCCCCAGGGGGCCGTCGACGGCCTTTGCGGTGATCGACACAACCGAGCAGGCCATGCCCGCGCCAACAACGGACCACGCCACTAGCCGCCCCCTAGCGGGCGGCGAGACGGACAGCCTGTGAGCCGTCCTTGCCTCTCAAGAAGAAGATTCCCGTTCAAGGGGACCGGTGACCTTAACAAAGGAGAACAGCAGAATGCTCAAGAAATTGATTCTCGCAGCCGTCATGTCGGCTGCGCTTTCCGCGCCGGGCCATGCGGAAACGCTCAAATGGGGCGCCTCGCGCGACATCTATTCGCTCGACCCCTATTCTTATGGCGACAGCTACACGCTGTCCTTCCTCAACCACGTCTATGAGGGGCTTGTCCGTTTTGACGCCGAATTGAAGATCGAGCCGGCGCTGGCAACGTCCTGGGAGGCGGTATCAGACACGGTCTGGCGGTTTCATCTGCGCGAGGGCGTCAAGTTCCACGATGGCGCCGATTTCACCGCGGACGACGTGATCGCCTCTCTCACTCGGGTCAGCGATCCGGTGTCTCCACTCCGCGGCAACCTTCCCGCCTACAAGTCGGCGAAGAAGGTGGACGACCACACTGTCGATATCGAACTGGTCGGACCCTATCCGCTGCTGCTGAACGACTTGACGAACATCCACATTTTCGACGCTACCTGGCTCACCGACAACAACTCGCTGAAGCCGACCGACGTCGGCAAGAAGATCGAAGGCTACGCCACCTACCACACCAACGGCACGGGTCCGTTCAAGCTCGAGAGCCGCGCGCCCGACAGCAAGACCGTTCTCGTCAAGAATGACAAGTGGTGGGACAAGTCGCAATCCAACATAGATCGTATCGAGTTTACACCGATCGTCTCGGCCGCGACGCGCGTCGCCGCACTGCTGTCGGGTGAGATCAACTTCACCGAGAATGCGCCTGCGCAGGATCTACCGCGCCTTCTCGCGCAGCCGGATCTGAAGGTCATGGAGCGCACCGACCTGCGCACCATCATGATGGGCTTCAACCGCAAGCCGAAACTGGCCGACGGCGTCGACAACAAGTTCAACGACCTGCGTGTTCGCCAGGCCGTCGCACACGCGCTCGACAAGGAGCTCATCCAGAAACGGGTCATGCGCGGCAAGTCGAGGACGGCGGGCGCGATCATTGCGCCGGAGATTCCCGGATATAGCGAAGCACTGGACAAGGTGGTGCCGTTCAATCCCGACCTGTCGAAGAAGCTGCTGGCAGAAGCCGGCGCAACCGACCTCCCCTTCACACTCGTCTGCACGAACGAGGCCTATGTCAACGAGGAGGAGCTTTGCCAGAGCATCGTCAACATGCTGAGCCGCGCCGGCTTCAAGCCGCAACTCGACATCGGCCCGACGGCCGCACAGGCGCCCAAGCGCACGGGTGGTCTCTCCGACGTCTACATCATCGGCTGGGCGAACGAGCCGATGCTCGACAGCTACTCGATCCTGCTCCAGATGATCGAGACGAAGAGCGACAAGGCGGGCGTGTTCAACTGGGGTGGCTGGAGCTATCCGGAGATTGACAAGCTCGTCATCCAGGCATCGACCGAAATGGATCGGACGAAACGGCTCGAGCTGCAGACCAAGGCACTCCAGATGGTCAAGGACGAAATGATCATGTTGCCGTTGCACCAGCAGCCCATGGCCTGGGTGATGAGCAACAGGATCGACCGGGTCGCTCAGCTGGCGGACAACAAGCCACGCCACTGGCTGACTCATTTCGCGGAGTAACCCTCGCGCGGAGCTGGAACGGCAAGGCGTTCGGGCTCCCGCTCAACATGCGAGGCGGACCGATAAATCCCCGCCCCTCACCTGCCCGGCCGCGCCAGCGACCGGGCAATGTCGATAATGTCGTCTCTCGCTGCGGTCCGAAGCTTTCGAACAGTTGGAGGCGGGTGTTGTTTTGCCGGCCGGTCTGAACTCGCCGAAGAATGGTAGCGTGGTTCATTGCAAAGTCTGTGCGGTCCGGCGAAAATCGCGCAGTTGCCAACCTGAAAGGTTGGCAACTCACTGGTGCAGGCCGTGAGCTCCCGAGGATAAAAGGGCGCGCCCGTCAGTCGCGTTGCCGCTGTGGGGCCAACGCCATCGTCTGCGCATAGGCGAGCGGCGACCGGTTGCCTGGCAGGTTTTCGTCCAGCACCAACGTCTTGAGGTTGTCGGCGCGGATGTCGAGAGATATGGCCCGCTCGAGTTTGTCGATCGACCAAACAGCGTAGCCGAATTTCGCGTCAAATCCACAATCGCAGCCGCAATCGCCGTCGGCGATTGCCGTCGGCCTTTCAGATAGACACATGATCTGCGGTTTTGGCAGCTTGTAGCAGTGCCCCTCATAGGCATAACCATAAATCACGCCAATGCTCTTTAGATACTCTACTTCACCCCCAAAACTAACGGGAAGGAAGCTATAGTATTTTCCATCAAATAATGCGATCGTTACTCCATCGCCAACAATTCCAGAGCTTTTCTTTATGTAATCCAAAATCTCCTCTATCATCCTGTTTATATCATCAATTATCCCCGTTTCTCCAATGGCTCTTAGCTTCTTCTCAATCCCATCGAGAGCTTCTCTAATATTTTTATCTTTATTCTTCCTTTCATAAAACCTTGTCGGCCGTCCATATAATCTAATATCTCCTGGTCGATACGACTTATATTCAATTACATCTTCTAGATCCTTTGGATCTAGTGGATATCCAACAACAGGATTCGCGCAACAACCACTCATTTTTTCCTCCCTTGACTTACCTTGAAGCGATGATTTCGCGCCAAGCGAAATTCTCTTCGAGCAATTCGGCGGCCGGCCCGTCCGCCGAGGCGACGATGGCCTCTGCCGCCTGCTCAAGGCGCAGTGTGTTCAGATCGAGTGTGCTCAATGACGTCGCGAGTGCCGCACCCACCGCGTCTCGCGCGGCGGTCAATGCCAGCTTGAAATATAATGGCTTGGTGCCGAAGGCCTCCGCCGTCGCCTGCCGAAAAGTATCAAATTCGTCCCGCGCCAGTTCCCGGATATCGACATCCAGAAGCCGCCTGTCGGCGCAACCGTTCGCGACCAGATCGCGATGATAAAGTGCAACGATGCTGTCAAAGATGGCGCCAACGAACGGCAGCGCGCGGTCGTGCACCTCGCGGGTAGTTGCGGACATTCGCCGGAAATTGGTGGCCAAGCGAATCTGCGTTTCGGGGCTCGTCTCCGCAAAGCGGTTCAGTTCGTTGTAGAGCAGCAGATTGCCTCTCGTTCGCCGCAAAAGCCGGTCAATCGCGGAATCAAAGTGCAAGAACGAGATCAGTGAAACACAGTCCGAAAAGGCTTCGGAGAACGAAAAGAAGTCGCCATCAGGCGATGTCACAGTCGGTACACCCGTCTCCGAGAGCATGATCAGATGCCCGACCTCGTGCGCGATCGTGTCGAAATTCAACGCGTAAGGTCTCAGGATGCCGTCGACGTCGGACCAACCCAGTTCCAGAAAACCGTAGCCCGCTTGAGCATTGTCCCAATCGACAAATGGAACGATTTCTAGCCTTGGAAAGGTCTGATCGAAGAACCAGTGGACCCGCCGCCCCAAATAGCTCTGCCAAATGTCGAGAACGAAACGCACGCAGGCGTAGGCGTGAACAGCAAGAAATGGCCGGGAGGTCGGATCGATGTTGTCGAAGTGACGATCCGGACCCGGCCTCACCGGCGCGCGCTTCGCCCCGCCGAATGGCGGCAAGCTCGCGAGGCCATAGGGCTGCTTGTCATAGAGCGGATCCGCGACATACATGGAGAGGTCACTGGGGCCCTCGCCTAATTCGTCGCGTGGTATCGATAGCCACACACGATCGGGCTGTTCGTATCCGGGAATGAAGGGGGGCTGCGGATAAATCCAAAACCGCGTGCCGACACGCGCATTTCCAGAGTCGAGGGCATCGTCCCGAAGCAGACGCATCGCACAATTGCCCCCCTCGATTGAAAAATCTGGGATTAAGGATTCAATTTATAAGTGTTTGCTAATGTTGAGTCAATGCCGCCCGCCTCAAGATCCCGGACAAAGGTGTTCGTTGCAACCCACGCACAGCTCACAGGCCCCGTATTTTCCTGCATCACGAGGGACCGCGCGTTTCGCAGCGCAAGCAGAGCGTCCCGTTTTTTTTGCCACACCATCTCCTTCTGCAATTGCTTGAGCCCCTCCTCCTGCCATCCTGCATCCCGTAAAATCGCTTCGAACCGGCGCTCTCGAAAGTTCATGTTTCGCGCAGTTGTTGTGAGCAAGTCGCGATCGGCTGCCGTTATGAAATCCCGGCGTGTCAGGCTGGCGAACGTCCGCTGGAGATCGACCAAGGCGTCTGTCAAAGGAAGAAAGCCAAGCTCCGGCGGCCCCGAAAGAACGGCGACCGCATCATCGGGAGCAAGCCGCCAGCGCCGATACCACCTGTAGATCAGGCCGACACCGATCATGCCGAACTCACTGAGTTCCGCCGCCCTGAGCGCGCCCATGCTTGCCGCGCCGATCACGACGATCCCCTGTGCCATTGCCCAGAGGATTTCCTTGTGTCGGACAGCCGGCCTGTCCTCGAATTGCCCGTCGATCAGGACCATCGCCCGCGGGCGGAATGCGTGGGCGGCAAGCAGAATGTCGCCTTGCGCGGCGGGCTGCAGGTAGGTGGCGTCGAGAACCGGCTCCGCCTCGGTCAACCGAAGCGTCGGACCAAGAAACACCAGGATCGGACCTTTCTCGCTCGCATCGACCATGTGAACACTCACCGCAGGATGGAAAAGGGAATGGCTCCGGGAAGGATGGTTCTCACGCACTGAACGCCTGTTTCGACGTCCGTTCCCACCGGCACGGCCAATATGGGCCCCATGCCGGCGGATAGGACCCTGTCGATCAGCGCGCCGAGATCCGAAACGGCGCGTGCTTCGATTGCCTGACGCGGCAACCCGGACGTACCCATAAGAATAAGCTGGCGGGCCTTGGCGACGACCGAGTCGGTGCTACGTCTGTAATGCTCCCGGGTTTGATCGTCGCGCGCCCCCGATATCGCCCCGGCCCGCGCTGACAGCGCTTCGAGCATCGCGCTCTCCGCTGCCGCGGCGATGCTCGGTCCTGCCGCGTAGCCCTCGGTCGGAAGAGCAAGGATCGGTTCGCCGGGGCCTGTCTCGATCGTCTGGCACCAGACCACTGGGACATCTGCCGGCGAAGGAGCTAGCCAAAGGCCGAAGGAAATATGATGCTCGCCCACAACGGACAGTATGTGATCAACTCCGTCACCCAGCCCGAACGGGGAAATGCGCATTCGATCGAAGAAGCCGTGGGTGGCGAAGGCGCGCGCGAGGGCGTCGCGCTCGATACATTCGAACAATCCATGCGCAAATGCACCGAAGACGGTCATATGACAGGCGAGACCCGTGGTCGTGCGCATGAACAGGCCATCATGAGCGGGCGGCGGGTCCGTGTAGCAGGTGTGAACAAGTTCCAGGGGGACCGATTGTGGGAAACCAGCCGTGATGTCGACGCCGGTGATCCAGGGTATCGCCCGTATCCGCCAGTTCCCCTGGCGATCAGGTGCCAGAAGATTTTCAAACAGGCCGTCGGCGATCTTGAGTTCATCCGCCGTGGTGGAAAATACCCGCCCCGAGGGAATGGCTTCGGCGTAAAACCGCTCAAGCGATTCCATGATCGCCCCCACCGCCGCTCCCGCCATGGAAAGGCCGCGCCCGAGCGACGTGACTTCAGAAAGAGCGGCGGGTCGAACGGCTTGAGCCACCGGCAGGCCGATCCGGTCAAGTCCGGTCAGATCACCAAGCCGGGTTATGCCCGCACGACGACAGAGCCGTAAAATCGCGCGCAAGCATTGCTCGGCTTCTAGGTCCGCGGGAGGAGAGAGCGGGTTGCTTAAGCCGGCAAGTATGGCGTCGCGAAAACGCGCAAGCATCCCCTCAAGGTTTGACGGATCGTCGGTTTTCTGCCTCGTTCGTTCAATGTTGACCGGCAACGCCAAGCTCCTGCATTGAATGTCTCGCCCGTCGCAGAAGTGCCTTTGCTCCTTGACGTTCGGCGATATCTACGGCTGAGCGCAGGTCGAGGATGATGGGATCCTTGGTGGTGTTGCCCCGCGCCTGAAGAACGGCGCGGAGACGGTAGAGCTCCGCGAGCCAATAGGCATGACCGGTTTCCTTCGCCTTTTCGATCGCGTCATTCGTGACCTCGAGCGCTGACTCATAGTTGCCAGCTTGCCCGAGCAGCGTGGCGTGCATGTAGAGATAAATCGGGAGATCTGCGACGACACCGAGGCTTCTCAAGAGCGACAGCCCTTCGCGAAACATCGCATGTCCCCTCGTGAGGCTTTCCCCATGCGCTAGAGCCCATCCAGCAAACAGCAGCGACAGGCCGGACAGCGACTGCATTTCATGCGATCTCGCGAAGTCTGCCATTCTCTTGGAAATTTCGGTGAGACGCCCATAGTCGTCCCGATAGAACGCAGACACCGCTTCCGTATCAAGCGAATGCGCCTTGCTGGGCGCGTGTGATATCCGGTCAACGAACGCGACCATCTTCGAAAGAGCCGAATCCGATGCTTTCGATTGTCCTGTCAGCCACAGCGAAAGGGCCAGTTGCCCTAGACCGCACACCTTGGCGTCATGGCCGCCAAATAACGTTCGGTTGGTTTTCGCCGATTGCTCGTCATAAAGCGCCAGTCCGGCCTTAATCGCATCCTGGGCCTCTCGATGGTGGCCAAGGTTAAAAGCAATGGCCCAGATGCAATGGTTAACCTGGAGCTTGATCTCCGGATCTTCCGTCCCAGCCTGCATGGCCCGCACTTGCAGAGCGCGTTCGCGCATAACGCGAAAGTCTGTTCCCGTGAGCCACCACCCCCAATAGATCGGAAACCATCTGGATTGCTCTTCCATCGGTTGCCGGCGGGCGATGGCTACGCCATCCTCATATAACTTGCGAGCCGGAGGTGAGTTCAGTCCGACAAGACCGGTCAAAACTGGGCCGAGCGAAATCAGCGCGGATAGCTGCAGTGTTTCGATCGCATGTCCCGCGCCGAACCGGTCGCAAATCTCCACGGCGTGCTCCAGGTAGTTGCGCGCCTCTACCATCGCCGATCGGCTCGAGCTTTCCTTCCCTGCCGCAGTGTACAATTCGATTGCGTTTTCGATGAAGCCCGCTCGTTCCGCATGTTCGGCGAGCGTTCCGGTGTCCATCCAAGCGGCCATTTGGCGGTTTTGACTGACAGCAATGAACAGCCGCCGATGCAATGCCTGCCGCTGCCTGCGCAAGAGCCCATTGTAGATCGTTTCCTGAATCAAAACGTGCCGGAAGCCGTAGGCGATATGCCCTCGCGTCCTGATCCGCATCAGGAACCCTGAATCACTCAGGGTATCGGCGGCCTTGACCAAAGACTTTTTGCCCAGCCCTGGCAGCAGTTCGCGAAGCAACGATAGCGTGAACCGGCTGCCCGCAACTGCTCCCGCTCGCGCCACGTCTCTGGCCGTGCCCAGGTGGTTGAGGCGTGCGTCCAGTATTTCCTCGAATGCCGACACATGGCTGGGTTTGACGTTTTCCGACAGGCTCATAGTGTCTGCAGCAACGTTCTCCGAGACCCATTGGCAGATCTGCTCGATGAAGAGTGGGACGCCGCCGGATATCCTCTCGATAACGTCATAGAGCTCAGGAAGCATGCCCTGCCTCTGCTCCGGCCATCTTGCCTCTATCGCCCGTCGTGTTTCGTCACGATCAAGCGGGAGCAGCGTCAGCCGCGTGGGGTTGGCCGCGTCCAGCCAATCCGACGCAAACCCGAGACGTGAGGTCGCGACGAGGAAAATCGGAAGTTGGTGTGCAACCCGAGCGGCCTCCGCCAGCAAATCCCGGGAGGTTGGATCGATCCAGTGGATGTCTTCGACAGCCAGGACGATCGGGCCGTTCGCGCACAACGCCGCGAGTGCGCGAAACACGGCGCGATGAGCCTTTTCCCGGATGGCTTTTGGGTCGTTGTCGGCGAGCCGTTGATTTCGTCCCAGCGCACCCAGCAAATACGCGAATGTTTCAATCGTTTCTGCGTCGCGAATGCCGTTTCGTTCAAAGGGGTTTGCTACAGCGGAGGCGGACAGGCCCAGTTGATCGTCTTGTCCCGACGTTGCGCCCATAAGACTGTTCAACAGGGGATGCAGCGTCGAGCGATGCCCGCCTGGCAGGCACTGAAAGAAGTACAGCCCTGATCGCCGGTCGCGCGTCATCTTGCGGACTTCCCGCAGAAGCCGCGATTTTCCGATGCCTGCATCTCCTTCGAGCAGGAGGATTTCGCCACCTTGCGCGGTGACCTTTTCCCAACAGGCGGCGATCGTGTTCAACTCGCTTTCGCGGCCAATGAAGGGGCCGCCAAGGCTCCCGAAAGCGTAGAACCTGTCGACATCAATCTTGTGACCGAGTGCGCGCCATACCTTCTCGGGCACAGTGAAGCCCTTGAGCGTCCTGGCGCCTTCGAACACGAAAGCATGCGACCTACCGGCCAGGTCGCGCGTGTCCTCCGAAACGAAAACGCTGTCTGGGTCGGCAATCTCTTCCAGACGGGTGGCTATGGCCAGTGCAGCACCCGTAACCGGTTCCCCCTTCTCCTCCTGCGTCTCTTGAATGAGCGCAACGGATGTCGCGATCCCGACTCGAACGTGCAAGTCGTTGCGCCCGGCTTCTCGGGCAACGCCCGCGCAGCCCTCGACGATCGCGAGACCCGCGCGAATGGCGAGCGAAGCCGCATCCTTCGCACCCAACTCGATCGGAAAGAGCGCCACGCCGCCATCTCCAGCCTCAAGCTGCATGACGCCGGAATGAGAGATTATCGCGTGTTTCGCTGCATTCTGAAACGCAACGATCAGTTCCTGATAGTCTTCTATGTCGAGCAGGTGGAGAAGTCTCGTCGACCCGACGAGATCATAGCAGATGGCGGTGACGATCCGCCGCTCACCTCCAAATTCGGAGAGGCGTCCCTTGCGTCCCGAAGGTTTCGTCGGTTGTCGTGGGTTGTTGACCCGACTTTCGAGCATCCGCCACCCCCACCGCTCGCATGTATGATGGATTAGGAATATATAGCATAAGCGAGCGGCGTTCGCGTAGGAGCAGCAATTCTATCGGGCCGCCGCATGCCCCCAAAGCTGTATTCGTCGAGCGCCTTGCCTGGCTTAACGCTTGAGGTTCCAGCCATCGCTGACCTTTGGTTTGCGGAAGGATGCAGTATAGCCCGTGTGCATCCGCTGGTGATCGGCCCATTCAATAAGTGAAACTTCCGCCTAAACCGGCGAAGCCCGTTTCAGTCCAGCATTGAGGACAGTCACATAGGACGAGCAATCGCTCAAAGACGACACCGCCGGCACTCTCAGAAGCCAGCTTCTTTCTGATGGCGCACGGCGAGGATTGTCAAAATGTCCCCATCAATACGGTAGCGCATGATGTATCCGCTATCTCCAAAATCAATGAGCCACTCTCGATATTGGTCAGGCAGATCATCAATGAGGCGCCGCATTTTAGGATGTGCGCCAAGGGCTTGCACACCCTTCAGAATGGCTTCACCTGCTCGCTTGGCTGCCAATGGGCTTTTGGCCTGCAAGAATTTGCGAAGGCGTTCAAGATCACGAACAGCTGCTGGCGAGAAGACTATTTGTGGCATTCAGGTGCGGCGCTCTCGTCGTCCGTTCCCCACGTGGATAGCCATTTTTCGACCTCGTCCTCAGTGGCATGTAGGCCGGTCGCTTGATACTCCTCCCACGCTCTGAGCGTGGCGTGTCGCAATGCCTCTCGCTTCTCTTCTCGCTCCACGTATTGTGCAATCGCTTCACGCATGATCCAGTGAGAAGACCGGCGGCGGATTTCGGCCAAGTGTTGAACGCGGCCCTTGAGCTCATCATCGAGCTTGAGCGAGGTCGGGGATGCCATGGCAACCCTCCTTAGTTAAAGGTAATACCAGGCGCTAAATATAAGCGCTGTCGTTTCACTTGTCTATGATCCAGCTGAGACTTGCACGCCCCGCGACTAAAAATTCCCTTGCTCTTGACCAGGTTTGAACCGCGTACTTATGCGATCGTTGAAGCACACTTCCTGTACAGCGAGGATAGTGCGCACAGGGCATCGTAGACGTGCCTAAGCCGCAATCGGCGTTTCATGCAGATGCCGCCACCGGAGCGAGCCATCCGCTGAAGCTTCCAAAACGACGGTCGAGCGTCTTGCTGTTTCAACCCCGCCCGCATCCGCGTGCGTCTCGCGATAAGTGACGCAGGCTCCGCCCGACCATTCCTGACTGATCTGCATCTCGTCGACCGTGATCCGCAGCTCCGGGCGCTTCCCGTGCAGACGTGCGAACAATTCACCCACGCCCTCTTTTCCGAGAGCCGTCCCTTGCACGGAAATCATGCGAAACTCAGGCGAGAAGCGTTCGAGCAGTTGCACCAGATCGTTGGGGTGGGCTGTCCCGGTGAACCAGCGCTCGATCTCAATGTGGAGATCGACAATTTCACGGAAGAATTTTTCAATGTCGGTCATGTTCGGCTCCTTGTCGGACAGCTTGAAAGAATGGGTTACGCGCGCTGACTGGCTCGCGGCAGCCGCAGAACGAAGGGCAGCGGCAACAAAATCAGAACGGCAGCGATCACAAAGCAGTAGCGGTAGGGCAGGACGTCGGCCACGCCGCCGCTGGTCGCCAGGAAAAGCCCCAGCAGGCCTCCCAGCACACTCGCACCGAGCGAGAAACTGAGCTGACGGTTGATGTTCCACAGCGCACTTGCCTCTGCCATCCGTTCCGTCCGAACCGACGTAAAGGCTGCCGTCTGGGCGGTGGACGTGCAAAGGCTTGCCCCGAAGCCCATTGCAGCAAAGGACGCGATGATGAACTTTCCGGCGAATGGCGTGGCCAGCAGCAGCACGCCGGCGCAGGTGACCGTCATGCCGACGAGAAAGAGCGGGCGCGGGCCGCGGGACGCGAACAGCCGCCGCGTCGACATGATGGCGACGAAGGATGCTGCTGCCCATGGAAGCATGAGCATGCCGGTCTGTGTGGCCGTCAGACCAAGGCGGTCCTGCAAGTACAGGGAGGCGACCAGGTTTACGCCCGTGAAAACGCCCGGCACACACAGGTAGATGATGCTGCCAGTCCTGAGCATCGGATCGGAAAGCAGATGCAGATCAAGCAGCGGATTGCGCGAGCGCAACGCATGGCGGACATAGGCAGCGCCCGCGACGATCGCCAAGGCAAGGACAATTGCGGCATGAACGCCGTTTCCCGTCTGACTAATGAGCGTCAGACCAAGGGGAAGGCAAAACAGGGTGATGGCGCTCAGCAGGAAGCCGGGAATGTCGAGCGCCGGCTTCGCTTCCGCCAATCGATCGACGGGAGCCCAGGCAAGGGCCAACGCAGCTATCGCCGCTGCCAGTGGCGCAACGCCGATAAATACCCAGCGCCAGGACACATGATCGGCCGCGAGCCCGCCGATGGCGGGTGAAAGTGCCGGCACCAACAGCGCGACCGTCATGACCACGGCCGTCAGATGGGCGCGGTCTTCCGGAAGATAGGCGCGATAGGCCATGCTCTGGCCGACCGGCACGAGCAGTCCTCCGCCGAGACCTTGAACGAGGCGCCAGGCAAGAAGCGTCTCAATCCCAGTGGCGCTGCCTCCGCCGATACCGCCCACCGCAACAATGAGCAGGGAGGCAATGAACACGCGGCGTTCGCCGATCCGGCGCGCAAGCCAACTCCCCAGCGGAATGGCGACAGTCAGGCCAAGCATGTAGATCGTGCCGACCCAGGCGAGCTGCACGACCGATGCGCTCAACTCGCGTTGCAACGCCGGCAGGGCGGCGTTGAAGATGAACATATTCGCGAGATCGACGGCGAATCCGAGAAGGTAGAGGGTGGCAATTCGGGAGCGGGCGGACAACGGGAAAACCTTCGATGGGAATGACGTCCGCAGGGATATTCCCTTTCATGCCGTCGAATAAGTCGATACAATTAGACATCACCTGTCGTATATTTTTACCAATTGGAGTGCTGCATGGCGGTGAGTCTGGATCGCCTGACTGTTTTCCGAGCCGTCGTGGAAACAGGATCGTTCACAGCGGCTGCCAAGCAACTCAATCAGGCCAGAGCCGCCATCAGTTTCAACCTCAAGCAGCTCGAAAGCGAATTGGGCGTCACACTCCTTCATCGCACCACGCGCAGCCTTGGTCTGACCGATGCCGGCGAACGGTTTTATGCGCGCTGCCTGCGCATTCTCACGGAAGCCGATGAGGCGATTGCCGAAGCGCGCATGGAGCAAACGGTGCTGAGCGGCAGCTTGCGGCTGACATCGACCGTTGAATATGGCGTCGCGGTGATTGCTCCGGCCCTTCAGGAATTCGCCGCGCTGCATCCAGACCTCGACATCCAGTTCGAGGCCTATCCGACGAATGTCGACCTCGTGCGCGATCGCTTCGACGTCGCCATCCGGCTGGGGCGCAACGAGCAATTCCAGACCTCGCCATATGCCGGTGTGCATTTGGGGACGTATCAGATCAGGCTGGTCGCGTCGCCGGACATCATCGCCGGCGTCGAAGAAACTGCTATTGGTACGCCGGAGATGCTGAGCGCGTTGCCGTACATCAGCAATGCCACCGTCGACCGTGTGAAAAGCTGGAAAATGTACGACGAAGACGGCCGCGAATGCACATTCGAGGTGCCTCGTCAGTCCCGGCTGCTTGCCAACAACGCGTCGGTCGTCAAGGCGCTGGCGGTTGCCGGCGCAGGCGTAGCACTTCTGCCTGACTGGTTCGTGGCGCCAGAACTCGCCGAGGGCAAGTTGGCCGACGCCCTGCCGTCCTATCGCTTCCCCGATCACCAGATTTACGCGATGCACCTGCCCATGCAGATGGTCCCGCAGAAAATCCACGCCTGGCTCCGTTTCCTCAGGGATTATGTCCGTCGTTGAACTTCCTGGCACGGCACGGCGGACTTCTGCTCGGAAGGTGTCAGCGCGCCTGATTTCCGACCTCCCCATCACGTAGTGGCTCACAATTTTCGTTGCTGGTTGGTCTGAAAACCGCTTTCGTCGAACGGAGAAACGTTTTTCAGCGTTGAACGCTTACCGTCAACCCAGCCGAGATAGAGCGCTTAGGTTGCAGCCACGCCTCTGCGCCGGCCGCGCAGTGGCGGCGAGCGCAATGGCGTTCCTCTCCTGTCACCTCGGCTGGATGCGCCGCCAATAACGCTCGAAGTTATTAATGTCTTGTGTGATGAATTGCCGTTATATTATTGTTTTACAGCAATATTTTGATTGCTTTGTTTGATCCAAGCCATGTAACCCATGACGATGCGCACGAATGGTTCGCAGCGATTGGCCAGCTCGCCGAGGCGACCTGCCCAATGACCGAAAATGGCTTCATCCGGATTGTGGGCAACCCCAAATATCCCAATTCTCCCGGTTCTCCGTACCTCGTAATGGAGATGATGGGAAAACTGCGGTCGCTCCCCGGCCACAATTTTTGGCCTGCCGACGTGAGCCCGTTGGGTCCGGTGATATTGATCCCACAAAAATTCTGACTGCTGGATAGGTCACTTCGTCCGACAGGCGCGCTTACCTGCCATGTTGAACTGCATCCTGTAATTGCCTGACGAGTTCTGCGGTCCGTGGATCGTTCGGCTGGAGACGAGCGAGTGCCTCCGCAAACTCGAGCGTCTCGGCATGGCGGCCAAGTTTGAGGCCAAACTGAATGGCAGTGCCGAGCAGATTGGCGTCTGTTGCACCACCTGCGACAGCCGGATCGAATAACGCGAAAGCGGCATCCGTCCGGCCAACCGCATCGAGCGCGATCGCCGCCGTCGTCCTGTATCGGGAGTTGGCAGGGGCCAGGCGCACGGCAGCCTCCAGTTCCCGGATCGCGTCCGGCATTGCCTTTTGACGAACGAGCGACAAACCATGCCCGTAGCGGAGCTCGGGCCGATCCGGGTTGGCCGCGACCGCCTCGGCGTAGGTCTGTTCGGATTTCTCATTGTCACCGCTGGCTCGATAGAGCTCGGCGAGATTGATGCGCGCACCCGAAAGCGTCGGATCGAGAATAATCGCCTGGCGGAACGCCTTTTCCGCGTCGTCCGTGCGCCCCTGTTCGAACAGGAAGGTCCCATGGTTGTTCTGTACCTCGGCGACGTCCGCGTTGGCCTCGACATAGGCGCGCAAATCGTCGACGGCCGCATCGAAGACCCGGCGTTGGTCGCCGAGAAGGTCCAGTGACGGGGTGCTGCCAAGAGCCCTGGCTGCGGCCACCCGGACTGCTCGGGTTTCGTCGCCAAGAAGAACGCCGATCGCGGCCAATCGAAGTTCAGCCGGCAAGCTGGCAGCCGCTTCTGCTGCCCCCAGTCGGACGAGCGGATCGGAGTCTTTCGCTGCAACTTCGACGTCTGCGGCCGTGGCTACTCCGTCGAGCCTCGTCATTTCGGCAATCGCACTGCCCCTGACGATGCCTGGTTGTTCGCGGTCGGCCAAAAACCTGCGCAGATCATCGATCGCTGCACGATCGTCCTGCGCCGCTGCCGCGAAGGCGTGCGCTATCGTCGGGCGATTGCGCCAGTGCTTGCCGTACCATTTGTCCATGGTCTCCGCTGACCATGCGTTTGTCCTGCCTTCATGACACGAGGTGCAGGCATTCGGGACGCCGTAGGCTTCGGAAAGGTCTGGGCGCGGGATCACGAAGGAGTGGTCGCGTCGCGGATCCGCCTTCATGTAGGTGCGCTGGGGCATGTGGCAGTTGGCGCATTGCGCGCCGGGCGACCCCGTCGGGTGATGGGTATGTGCCGTCGTGTCGAACACTCCGCTGGGATCGTATTTTTCAAAACGCTCCGGTGCCGTTTCAGTGTGGCATTGCGTGCATAGGGCGTTGCCGACGGCCTTGACCGTACCTTCATGTGGCTTGTGGCAATCAAAGCAGGTGACGCCCGCTCTCGCCATCTTGCTCTGCTGGAAGGAGCCGTACTCGAACACCTCGTCGAGAATCTGTCCGTCCGGAAAATAGAGGTCCCGGCGGAGCAGTGCCGGCGAAAAATGGTCGAGGAAGGCGTTTCCGGGTCGATAGCCATCGACAAGCTTGGTCCGCCGCGCGTGACAGGCAAAACAGGTGCCTGCATCGACCTTCGACAGGCCCAGACCGGGCGCCGCCGTCGGGGCATCTTTGGATTTGGCCTTGGCCCACTCGACATGCTTCGCACCGCCGCCGTGACAGGACTGGCAGCCGATGCTGGTCGCGACGTAGGACGACTTGTATTCGTTCGTCTCCGGCCGAAAATTGACCTGAGGGTTGGTGGAATGGCAGTCGATGCAGGTGCGGTTCCAGCGATAGAAAGGCCCTGTCCAATGATAGGTGGATGCTGGCCGTGCCGGTTTGCTTTCGCCGAGCCAGAACCACGCCTGCTTGTCTGTGTCCCAGGCGACGTCGAAAGCCTGCAATCGCCCGTGACCGAGATCGATCAGATATTGCTGCAAGGGTTCGTAGGCAAAAGTGTATTTAACCTCGAAGTCCGCTTGCCGGCCGTCCGGTCCTTCCGTGCGGACGAAGAAGCGACCGTCGCGGCGGAAGAACTCTGCCGCAATGCCATCGCGCTCGAACCGGGTGTTGTTGAAATCGGCACGCACGGTTTTGTCGTCGGCAAGGGCCATCGCCTTGGCGTGATGCGACGTGGCGAATGCGGCCGCCTCATCGGCGTGGCAGGACGAACATGTCGTCTCGGCCACGAACCCGTCATGAATCGCGATCAGCGGATCGGCGGCAGGCGGAACCGTCTCGGCCGCAACGGTCTGTGCGGCGAACGCAAGCAAGGCGCCAAACAATAGGGCTGCCCGAATAAATGCCGCTGAGAGAACAAACCCCGTCAATCGAACGCTCCGTATCGTTCTGGAACAAAGGTCTCGCTGCACCCGGCAGCGTGACCAAAGCATCGGGCAGAAAAGCAACTGAGAGAACCCAATCAGCCGAGCTTTCCATTTTTTGTTCGTGGCGGCTGTGTTCGTGCTGACTACAACAACCTGCCAGGTTAGTAGCAAGGCGGGTACGGATAGTAGCCGCATTGCGGCGGGTAGTAATACGGATTGGCTGCTGCAGCGCCGACGGCGGCACCAGCCACCACCCCCGCGGCAACCGGAGCGCCGCGATACCAAGCCCCGTGATAGACGGGCGCGTGCCAATAGGCACCTCCGACATGGGCGAAACTGGCGTCCCCGACACGCGCATAGCTTCCATGAAACCCGCCGGCACCAAAGTCCCCACCGCGGAAGCCACCTCCGCCAAAATCACCGCCGCCAAAACCACCGGCGAAATGATCAATGAAAACCGCAGCGGGTCCGGCCGCACCACTCAGACTTCCTTCCAGAACGGCAATATCGAATGTGAGCGTAGTACCTTCCAGTTTTGGAGATTTCAGAGTGACCACGACGTCACTGACGTCCGAGCCGCCACCTCCCAGCACCGACACCGTTGCGTTTGGAGGGTCGACAGCGAAGTTGTCCTTGCCCTCATCCCACTGCATGATGAACTGTTCGGTGGTTACATGTCCGGCGGCCCGCACCGGTCGATCGGCAAAGACGATCGAATTTGCCGACACACCAGTCAGAACCAATTTGTCACCATCGATCTTGGCGCCATCCGAATTGATGACCGCAAGTGACGGCACCGGACCGGTGGGCGCGACCGTTCCGATCGCCTTGCCCAGCGGCACATGCTGCTTCTTCGTGGAATCCTGGGCGAGTGCAGCGGTTGCCGCCAGTGCCAGGCCTCCGACAACGGCTATCAAGCCGGCGACATGATTGATTTTCATCATGGATGTCCTTCGAGTTTGGGATAAGCGGCAGGGCCGCCTGTCCTGATGGCCTCACGAACGTGGATGGACATTGACTGCACAAGAGGGTCGCATACGATGCACGCAACGCAGTCTACTTCTTCGGAAAGATCTCTTTCCAATCTGCCTTCATGTCGACCACGGTCCATTTGTTTATCGCCGCTGCATCGAGCGCCTCGTCGAGGCGGCCGAATTCCGTGTCGCGATCGTAGGCGTATTCACGTTCGGCATCGGTGTGATGAATGAGCATGGCGAAACGGACGCTCCCACCCGTCATTGTCGTCCATTGCAGCATTTCCAGGTCGCCGTCGGAATTGCCGAAGGCGGCGATCGGGCGGCGGCCGATATGCTCGTTGATGCCGACCGGCTTGCCGCTCTTGTCATCGATGAAGTTGACCTGCGGCAGGCGAAACAGGGTCGGCATCCCGTCACGCATCTCGAACTGGGTTTTGATCGACGAGCCTACGACCTGCTCGGGCGGGACGCCATAGACCTGTTCCGACCACGGCCGCATGAACTCGATGCCGCCGCCGGATACGATGAAGGTCTTGAAGCCGTTGGCGCGCAGATAGGCCAGCAGTTCAAGCATCGGCTGGTAGACGAGCTCGGTGTAGGGACGCTTGAAGTGCGGATCGCGTGCGGTGGCAAGCCAATCGGAAACGACCTTCTGGAACTCGTCGCTGGTCATTCCGCTATGGGTTGTCATGATGAGCTCGATGAGGCCCTTTTCGCCGGATGCGGCAAGGGTCTTCATGTCGCCTTCGAGCACTGCCTTGAACGGCTGCGTGTCCTTCCATTCCGGATGGGACGGAGCCTCGGCCTTCACACGGTCGAGCGCGAAGGCGAGTTGGGTATACATCGGATGCTCGACCCACAGCGTGCCGTCATTGTCGAAGACGGCGATGCGCTCAGGCTCCGGAACGAAATCGGGCGTGTTCTCCGTCGTCACCTTCTCGACAAAGGCGACGATGGCCGCCTTCGGGGCGGTATCGTTCCACGACGGCAGCGGATCGGTCTGGGCCTGTGAAGGATCGCCGGAGCAGGCGACAGCGATCGGAACCAAGATTGCCGCGAGCGTTACGAACAGTCGACGACGGCCGCGCTCGAAATGATGGAACACTCCCATGTCGTGTCTCCTGTTGTTGGCGAGCAGTTGCCGCGGTAACGGCAAGCGCCTTGGGGGTCGTTCCGCTACTTTCCCATGAAAAATACAGAGCGATCCGCAGCGCGTCCGGTTGGCAGGCGGCCGTCCTGGGCCGCCCCGCCATGTCGTACGCCCATTGGCGCGTCAGTCGTGACCGGTCTTCATTTCCCGGACCTGCTGCATGACCTGCTCCAGATTGTAGCTTGCCGGATCCTGCATCGGCGGGAAGTCGACGTAGGTCTGGAGGTGCTTCAGCCACAACTGCTGCCCGATGGGTAGCATGTTCCAATCGTAGACGTAGGCGGTGGACGGTGATGCGATGGCTCCGCCCGTACCGAAGAGCGTCTTCAACTGTTGTCCTACCGAAGTCTCGAAAGGATCGCGCTTGATGTTGACGACCTGCGTCCAGGCGTAGGGGACCACGCCCGTGATAAAGCCAGCCGGGTCGTCCGACACCATCGCGAAGTACATCTTCCAGTTCTTGTATCGCACTGCCGACGGCTCCTTACCGGAGTAGTACAAGAAGTGGTCGCGCGCGGATTTTTCCGACTTGCCTTCCAGGTAGTCGCGCTGGTTGACCCCGTCGAGCGTGGTCTTGGCGATGCCAGGATACTCGCCCTTCTCGATCCGCGCCTTCAGCTCGTTGCCCTTGGGGCCGCCGGCAATGTCGACCAAGGTGGGCAGCCAGTCGAGAGCGGCGAACATCTCGTTCTTCACCGTTCTGGGCTCGATATGCCCGGGCCAGCGTACAACCAGCGGCGCGCGCATGCCGCCTTCCCAGGTGGACAGCTTGCCGCCCTTGAAGGGGGTGGTGCCGCCGTCGGGGAAGGTGATCGTCTCGGCGCCGTTATCGGTGGTGAAGACGATGATGGTATTGTCGAGCTCACCCATCTCCTCAAGCTTTTTCAGCACGTAGCCGATGTTGTCGTCCATCTGCTTCATGCCGGCTTCGTTGACGCCCCAGTCCTTGCCGCCAGGCTCGCCGACCATGGCCAGGTACTTGTCCGGGAGCACGGTCGTGATGTGCATACGGGCCGGGTTGTACCAGACAAAGAACGGCTTCTTCGTCTTCTCGGGATCGTTGCGGTCGAGGAAGTCGATAACCTTGGCCGAGATCTCCTCGTCCACGGTCTTCGATCGCTCCAGCGTCAGCGGGCCCTGATCCTTGCAGCTTTGGTTCGCCGCAGTCCCGTCGGACGATGTGCACGCGAGCATCGGACGCGGTGGCGTCAGGCAAGTTGTCGTCTTGGGATCAACGGCCGCGGGATCCTCTGCAAGTCCTGGGATCGGCGTGTTCTTGCAAGGCGGCGCGAGTGTCTGCTCGGTCGGTGTCCTGTTGATATCAGGGAAGCTTACTCCCTGCATGGCGTCGAGGTGATACAGATACCCCCAGAACTCCTGGAAGCCGTGCGCGGTCGGCAGGGATTCAGTGTGATCTCCGAGATGGTTCTTGCCAAACTCGCCGGTGTTGTAGCCGAGATCGAATAGGAACTTGGCGAGCGAAGGCGTGCCGGTCCGCAAGTAGGACGGGCTTCCGGGAATTTCCGGTAGGACCATGCCGACGCGCACCGGCTGCATGCCGGTGAGGAAGGCAGTGCGTCCGGCCGTGCAGCTCTGCTCGGCGTAGTACGTCATGAACTTCGCACCCTCATTGCCGATGCGGTCAATGTTGGGCGTTTCTCCCACCGCAATGCCTTGATGATAGATGCTCGGCTGCATCCAGCCGATGTCGTCGCCCATGATGAACAGGATGTTCGGCTTTCTCGTCTCCTGAGCTTGCGCCGGGGCGATCGCGCCCCAGAGAAACGCCACAGTCGTCAACGCACCGAGACTGTAACTAAGGCTTTTGCGGATCATTTTCAGCTCCTCCGGTGAATACACATCTCCCGTTCGGAAGATATCCGTTGCGGTGGCCTTCGCGCTGGAGCGCCGCGCGTTCAAGGGGGAGCGCACAAAGGACACTCTGGACGCATGGACGACAATCCATCGAAATTCGGCGACCGCATGTAAAACCTTGCATTGACGGATGCGCCGGAAGCACGCCGGAGCATTCGCGTCTGCTGTCCGTTGAAATTGGAATTATGCCCAGTTCACGTAATCGCTACCTATGCGAACGCCACCCATCGCATCGAAGCCTAGTCAGGATTGCGCCTCAGCGATATTGTCCTTTGGGGCAGCGCATGAACGGCTGCGTGTCCGTCCATTCGGGATGGGAAGCTGCCTCGGCCTTCACGCGGTCGAGTGCGAAGGCGAGTTGGGTGTACATCGGATGCTCGACCCACAGCGTGGCGTCATTGTCGAAAACGGCGATGCGCTCCGGTTCGGGAGCGAAGTCGGGCGAGTTTTCCTTGGTCACCTTCTCGACGAAGGCGACGATGGCCGCCTTCGGGACGGTGTCATTCCACGACGGCAGCGGAGCGGTCTGGGCCTGCGCCGAGGCAACAACAAACAACGTTGCCAGGCCAAGCACGACTCCGCCGGCCAGTCTGAGGAAGTTACGTCCCAAAGTCATAACGACCCCTCCATCGGTAAGGTGTCCAGATTCCCGCATCGTCCCTTGAGACATGCGGAGGACTGTGCCTTGAAACCAGACGGGCGGCCCTGGAAAACCGCCCGTCGTGTTGAGCGGGCCTTCTAGTTACCTGGCTTGTTCTTAATTGCGGCGTCGATCTGCTTCTTGACAGCATCAAGATTGAACGAAGCCGGGTCTTGCATCGGCGGATAGTCAATCGCCGTGAGCGCCAGTTTTGCGACCTCCTGCTGGACGCTGACGAACCGCCAGAACTCGCGTGCGAAGAAGTCATTCATATAGCCTCCGCCGAGGTCATTGAGGCTTTGGCCGCCGATCGATGGTGTCCGCTCGAATGGGTCCTGGCGGATATTCACCATAGTGGGCATGTCCGTTGTGACCTTCCCACCGGGCCAGCCCTGCGGCTGTTGGAAGAACTGGAACTTGAAGTTGTCGATGCGAACCGCCCCCAGAGAAGGGCCGCCGAAGTAGAAAAATTCATGCCGTGCGGATGGGGATTTGCCCACCAGCAGGTCCAACTGATTGTAGCCATCAAGGTGATTCTTGTAGGTCCTGTCGCCCAGCTTCACACCCTTGAGCAACTGCTCAGTGATCTCGGTGTTGCCAGCTGCCGCCGCCAGCGTGGGGAACCAATCCAGAGCGGAGAAGATGCCGTTCTCGACAGTGCCCGGCCTGACTTTACCCGGCCAGCGGATGATTGCCGGTGCCCGAAAGCCGCCTTCCATCACCGTACCCTTGGTGCCCTTGAACGGGGTCATGCCACCGTCGGGCCAGGTAAACACCTCCGCCCCATTGTCAGTTGTAAAGATGACGATGGTGTTGTCGGTCTCGCCCGCATCCTCCACACACTTCATGATGGCGCCGACGCTGTCATCCAGTTGCGCCATGCCGGCTTCTTCGAGGCCGTAATTGCTGTCGCTGTTCATGAGCGCCTGGTATTTTGGCGACAGAAACGTCCAGACGTGCATGCGCGTCGTGTTGTGCCAGACAAAGAACGGTTTGCCGTCAGTCTTGGCCTTGTCCATGAAGTCGCACGAGGCCTTGACCAGCACTTCGTCGAACGTCCCCATGTCGTACTTTGCCTTGGGCGTGATGTCATGCATGTTCGGCACGTTGGTCATGTCGGCGAATGGCGCCAGAGGTCCCTCGTCGACGATCCGCTGCTTGCCGATCTTGCCCCAACGCGGCTGCTCGGTCGTGTCGTCCGTGTCCGTTGCAAAGCTGTGGACCAAATTGCGCGGCCCCACTTTGTCCCGGTACGATTGGTCATTCGGGAACGAATACCAGTAGGGGTCTGACATCGCATCGAGGTGATACAGGTACCCGAAGAACTCATCGAAGCCATGCAGCGTTGGCAGGAACTTGTTCAAATCGCCGAGATGGTTCTTACCGAATTGACCGGTGGCGTAGCCCTCGGTCTTGAGGGCGGCGGCAATGGTTGCGGCCTTGTCCGGCATGCCGACGTCTGCCCCCGCTTGTCCGACCGTCGTCAAGCCGGTGCGCAACGGGATTTCACCTGTGATGAAGCTTGCTCGGCCCGCAGTGCAGCTCGCTTCCGCGTAGTAGTCGGTAAATAGCATGCCCTCGGAGGCAAGCTTGTCGAGGTTCGGCGTCTTCCCGGACATGATGCCCCGGTGATAGGCGCCAATGTTGAACCAGCCAACATCATCGCCCATGATGACGACAATGTTGGGTTTTTGCTGATCTTGCGCGGCTGCCGGCATGATTGCTGCTGAGGCAACAAAAGTGGAAGCCAGCAGACCAAACCAGATGTTTTTCATCTTGCTCATGGTCTCGATTCCCTCCCTGGCTGCCCGAAATGGGCCGGCAGCCTGCGCCCCATATGGCAACGCCTCATGCCGCATCTTCCAGTTATCGCAGGCGGGTCGATTGTTATCGTCGACACAGCGGAGCAGTTTCCTCGAAGGGACTTCTCAGCGTGCGTGTCCGACACTTCTCCTCAACGCACCAAGACCATAATTTATGGTTGTGCGACTCATTGCCGGTCCCCCCGACGAACGTGTGATGACGCACTCTGCCAGCCGAAGATAGCTGACGGTGGCCTGACCACATGCAGACCTTGCATTGATGGATGCACCGAAGCACGCCGCGCGTCTGTTGTCGTCGAAACTGGAACTACGCCGAGTTCACGCAATTGCTACTTACGCGAAAGCTATTCATCGCATCGCAGCCTAGTCAGGAACGCGCCTCGGCGGTATTGTCCTTTGGGGCAGCGCGCACGAGTTGGCGCGGTATGGATCGGTCAGCAATCGCATTGGGTGTGGAAGCCGTACGCAGGGCAGGAAGGTTTCGGCGCGGGGGCCGGACTAATTTTTGAAATAGTTGAACGCCGACGGGCAGTCGCCCCGGCCGCATCGTCACCTCCGAACGCATTGACGGAGAATGGCGCAAAGGACGTTCAATATGGCTCGTGCATCGACGAAACCATCGAGCCCGTTCACCCGGATCGTATCCGCATTTCGTTGCCTTCTGTTGCTCTTGATCGTTGTGATGGCCGAGCCCTTGTCGGCGGAGATCGTGGACCAGGTGCCACGCATCCTCATCCTCTATCCCTATGACGAGAAAATCCCGGCAACGACCATTGCTGGCGAGACCCTGAGACATCGACTGCAGCAGGCGACAATGGGCAAGGTCGATCTGTTCTCGGAATTTCTCGATCTTTCCAGATTCCCCGAGAAGGTTCACATCGACCGGATGGCGCGATATCTCAGTGAGAAATACGCCGACCGACGTCCGGATGTAGTGATTGCGCTTGGTGAGGAGGCAACGGGCTTCATCGTCAAGTACCGGCATGCGATCGCCCCGGATGCGAAGATCGTGTTCTGCGGCTTCAGCAGCGCGGACGCCGTGAAGTTGAGTCTGCCGAGCGACGTCGTCGGGGCTTTCAGCGAGTATGACATCGCAAAAACCCTTCTCATGGCGCGCGGTCTCCAGCCGGAAGCCCGCGATCTCGTCATCATCGGCGGGTCCTCGGATTTCGACCGCTCCTGGCTTGCGACGGCGCGCTCGGATCTCCCCGGCCCCGCAAGCGGTCTTAAAACGACCTACGTCGAGGATTTGACCATCGATGAATTCGCAGACCGCGCCTCGCGTGTGCCGGAAGGGAGCATCATTCTGGTTCTGACCGTCTTTACCGATCGCAGCGGCAGGAACTTCATTCCGCGCAACGCGCTCGAACGGATTGCCGCCAAGGCGAGCGCTCCCGTCTACGGTCCCTATTCCACGTATATCGGCCATGGCGCCGTCGGCGGTAATACCGTCACCTTCGAGTCGGTCGGAACGGCGGTCGCCGAACTCGCCCTCGACGCGATCGCGGGAAAACCGATCGCCAGCGTCAACGTGCCGAAAACCTTTGTCGCCGATGCGAGAGAGTTGACGCGCTGGGGCTTGCCGGAGAGCGGGCTTCCTGCCGGAACCGTCCTGAGCTTCAAGGAGAAGAGCCTCTGGGAGGAATACTGGGCGGCGATCATCGGCATCGTTGCAGCGCTTGCGCTTCAGGGGGCGATCATCACGGTGCTTCTGGTCGAGCGGCAGCGCCGGCTGGCCGCGGAGCAGGAAGCGCGGCTTCGTCTGCTCGAACTCGTGCATCTCAACCAGTCGGCAACGGCGGGAGCCCTGTCGGCATCGATCGCCCATGAACTGAACCAGCCGCTCGGAGCGATCCGCAGCAATGTCGATGCCCTCGAAATCCTGCTTCGGAAAGAGCAGCCGGATCTCGACCTCGTCCGGCAGATTCTCATCGACATCCGCGAGGACGACCAGCGCGCCAGCGATATCATTGTTCGACTGCGGGGACTGCTGAAGAAGCGAAGCGAGATCGACTGGCAGGAATTCGACCTGAATGAGGTGGTCAACAGCGCGATCCATATCCTCCACGCCGAGGCGGGACAAAAAAGCATCGTCGTCAGCTCCAGCGACCCGACCCGGGCGCTGCCGGTGCGGGCCGACAAGGTACATCTCCAGCAAGTCATTCTCAACCTCGCCACCAATGCGATGGACGCCATGGTCGATGCGGCGACGACCGAGCGGAAGCTGGTCTTTCGGACGGCGCTGATCGAGAATTCCGAGGTCGAGCTGTCGATCTCCGATACCGGCCGCGGCATCCCGAGCGACCAGCTCGACCATGTTTTCCATGCGTTCTACACGACCAAGCCGACAGGCACCGGGCTGGGTCTCTCGATCGCCCGCGCGATTATCGAAACCTATGGCGGCAAGATATGGGCGGACAATCGTGCCGAAGGCGGCGCCGTGTTTCGTTTCGTCCTGCCGCTTGCTCAGCACGGATGACCCAATTGGAACCCATCATTCATATCGTCGACGACGACAACTCCTATCGCACCGCGCTGGCACGGTTGATGGAGGCATCCGGCTATCGCGTCGTCACCTACGGCTCGGGCGAAGAGCTTTTGGCCAACCTGTCGGGCTCCGACCCCGGATGCATCCTCCTCGACCTGCAGATGCCAGGTCTGAGCGGGCTCGAGTTGCAGGACCGGCTCACCGAGAAAGCACCACTGCTGCCGATCGTGTTTCTGACGGGGCGAGGCGACATCAAGGCGAGCGTCCGGGCGATGAAGGCCGGCGCCGAAGATTTCCTGGAGAAACCGGCCTCGAGGGAGGCGTTGCTGGGGGCCGTCGAGCGGGCGCTGCTTCGCTCAGAGATACGGCGCGCCGAACACGATCGCGTCCATACACTCCAGGCGCGTCTGGACGCCCTGACGCCACGCGAGTTCGACGTTTTCGGCCTGATCGTCCGCGGCAAGCTCAATAAGCAGATCGCTTACGAACTCGGCACCTCCGAACGAACCGTCAAGGCGCACCGGCACAACGTCATGGAAAAGCTTGGCGTGCATTCGCTGGCCGAGGCCGTGTCGATCGCAGAGAGACTGGGACTTCTCGACCTGACAGCAAAACCGTCTGATGATGCGCACGGTGCTGTTCGCCGCGCTTCCCCATAGGACAATATCCAGCCTTCGACGTTGGTCATACGATCGTCATGATCGGGGCTAGACATGCCTTTCCGCATGGGCCTCAGAAAGGCATCCCTTGGAAAGCCAACCACGCAAAGTGGCCGTCGTGGAAGACGATCCGAGCATGCGCAAGAGCGTCGCGCGGCTGTTGAACGCGCATGGTTTCGCGACGGAAGGATATGCCTCGGCCGAGGCCTTTCTGAACCGCGCCACGTCGAGCGAGATCGGCTGCATCGTGCTCGATGTCCATCTCGGCGGCATATCCGGCATCGAACTCTGGCACCGGCTGAAGGACGGCGGCTCGAAGATAAAGGTCATCTTCATCACCGCCGTCGACGATCAGGCGCTCGAACAGGAGGCGGTCAAAGCGGGCTGCGTCGCCTATCTGCACAAGCCGTTCCCGGCCGAATCCCTGATCGACGCCATCGAAAGGGCGATGACGGTTTCGCCCGACGATTGAAGGGTGGGCCCCCTTCCCCAAGGGGGGATAGGCAGGGGTTGTATTTTGGCGCATGACATGAGCGCAGCGGAGAGCCGCTCCGAAGCAGGCACTCGCGGACGCGTTGCGGCGTTTCGAATTGATAGCCAACACGGGGAGACGAAACATGAAGTGGCTCGGACCGTGGCGGGGAATGTGCTTTGTATTGGCGATCGGCTCCTGTCTCGTTGCCAATGCGTTGCCTGTCGGAACAGCATCTGCGCAGCAATCGACGCCAAACATCCTCTTCGTTCTCGCCGACAACATCGGCTACGGCGACATCGGCGTCTACGGCGGCGGGGAGCTGCGCGGGTCGCCGACGCCGCGCATCGACCAGCTCGCCGCAGAGGGCCTGCGGCTGACGCAGTTCCTGGTCGAGCCATCCTGCACGCCGTCGCGCGCCGCTTTGATGACAGGTCGCTATTCCATCCGCTCCGGGCTATCGCTGGTCGCGGTCGCAGGCACGCCTTTCTCGCTGCCGGACAAGGAAATCACCATGGCGGAAATGCTGCACGACGCCGGCTACGCCACGGCGATCTTCGGCAAGTGGCATCTTGGCGCCCAGGTCTATAGCCAGCCGCAGAACCAGGGCTTCGACGAGTTTTACGGAATCCCTCCTGGTGACACCTGGGACGCGTTCGGGATGATCCGCCAGGGCCATCAGACCAAGTCCATCGACGTCCCGCTCGACAAGGGGCCGCACATCGTCGAGGCCAAACGGGGAGAGCCGGTGAAGCTGGTGAAACCCTATACCGAGGAAGTGCGTCGCGGGATCGACTGGGAACTGGTGGACCGCGGCGTCGATTTCATGAGGCGCCAAAAGGCGGCAGGCAAGCCGTTCTTCTTGTATCTGCCGATTTCCCGGACGCACTTTCCGAACCTCCCCTCGAAGCGCTTCGAAGGAGCTTCCCGCATCGGCCAGTTCGGCGACTCCCTGATGGAGGGCGACGCGATCGTCGGCACGATCCTCGACGCATTGAAGGATCTTGGCATTGAGGAAGACACCATCGTGGTCTTCGCCTCCGACAATGGACCAGACGGCCCCGGTGCGAGCCGGTTCGGCACCGACATGCCGGATATGGGAACGACAGGACCCTATCGTGGCGCGCTGGGCGACGTCAGCGAGGGCGCGATCCGCACCGCCGCGGTGATCCGCTGGCCGCAACGGATCAAGCCGCGATCCTCCTCTGCGATGTTCTCGATCATGGATTTCTTCCCGACATTCGCGAAGCTTGCGGGCGGCAAGGTGCCGGACGACCGGCCGTTCGATGGGATCGACCAGAGCGACCTGCTGCTCGGCGACAATGACAGCGGACATCGCCAGCATTTGCTGACCTTCGTCGGCTCCGACCTGGTCGCCGTCCGCTGGAAACAGTTCCGGGCCTATTTTGCCGACGTAGCACCTGGCCGCAGCGGCGCAGGCGGTGCAATCTTGATGGGCGGTGTCGGATCAAGCGCTGCGCCGATGAATGGCTACCCAAAGGTGTTCAATATCGAGTCGGATCCGCACGAGGAGCACAATATCGGCGAGATGTATAACTGGGTCCTCGGGCCGTTGTTGAAGACGGTAGAGGAATACAAGGCGAGCCTCGCGCGGTCACCCAATCCGCCCGCCGCAAACATGACGAGGTTCTGAACGTCAATACGTTGTGAAGGCGGGCCTTTTGGTTTGAACGCGATCATATTGCCACCGACGGCGTCACGCCGATGTAGGTCGAGGGCCGACTAAGGACCATAGGTCGGTTCAGCCGCTCACCGCTACCAATGGATCGGATTGGAAAAGAGGCCGCCGCCACCTGAGAAATGATAGCACCGCGCCAGGGACGATAAGTATGCCGACGGACGCCAGATCGAAAGAATCGCGTGCTGAAGGGAGACGCAAGGACTCCCGGCTCGAAAAATTGCTCTTCCGCCTGGAGGCCCAGCGCATCTGCCTCGAATGGGCCTTCAAGAGAGATAGCCGTCCGTCCGGGCATTGTGTTCGAGATGGGTCTGGGTCACGGTCGCACCTACGACCACTTGCGCATCCATCTCCCGGAGCGCGAGATCTATGTGCTGGATCGCGAGACCGACTGTTTCGCCGACTGCACGCCGCCACAGAACTATTTGCTGCTCGGCGACATCGAGGACACGCTTGCTTCCGGAGCCACCCGCTTTGGCGGACAGGTCATCCTGGCACATGCGGATATGGGTTCGTATGTCGAAGCGAACAATATTGCGACAAGCGCCAAACTGAGCCGATGCCTCCCGGCGGTCCTTTCGCCACATGCCATCATCCTGTCCGATTTGCCGCTCGAACTTGCGGGGACCCGTTCGCTACCGCATCCACCGGGCGCGCCCCAAGACACGTATTTTCTCTACGTCAATGGGCCCCGGTGATCCGCTGGCCGCAACGGATCAAGCCGCGATCCTCCTACGCGATGTTCTCGATCATCGACTTCTTCCCGACATTCGCAAAGCTTGCGGGCGGCAACGTGCCGGGGCGACCGGCCGTTCGACGGGATCGACCTGAACGACCTGCTGCTCGGCGACAATGACGCGGACGTCGCGAACATTTGCTGACATTGGTCGGTTCCGATCTGGTCGCCGTCCGCTGAAAACAGTTCCGGGCCTTTTTCGCCGACGTGGCGCCCGGCCGCAGCGGCCCTGGCGGCGCAACGCTGCTGGGCGGCGTGGGAAGCAGCGCCGCACCGATGAAAGGCTATCCTAAGGTGTTCAACATCGAACCGGATCCGCATGAGGAGCACAATATCGCTGAGATGTACAACTGGGTCCTCGGGCCGGTGTTGGAGACGGTGGAGGCCCTGGATGATCCTAAGACGCACCGACCTTAGCCGGTCAGTGAAACTTGCAGAGTATCGGCCGTCGATCCTACCAGCGGCCGGCAAGTTCAGACGACTTCCCCTAAGGACAATATCGCTCAGTGGAGTTTCGCGTAATCTCAGTTGGGACGAGTTGCTTGAGCAGCCGCGCTTGGTTGCCCCCCGTCACAAGCGCAAAACCTAGGAAGGAGCATGACAATGAACCGCATTGCGACTTTTTCTATGATTGCCAGCCTCTCCGCCCTTAGCTTCGTTGGAATCGTGCACGGTCAAGGTGCCGCAATGGACTGGCCTAAAGAGATTGAGCAAACTGTGCGTAGCTACAGCGGCGACAAGATCAATGTCGTCGATGTAAGCACACTTGCGGAGCAGAACCAAACGCGCATGTGGGTCGAGCATGCCACGCCGGAACAACGTGCGGCGCTTCTCGAGGCGGTCAAAGCGAACAAGTCCTTGGCTGAAAAGCTGAAGGCGCAGAACGTCGAGATGGACAACATTGGCGGCGCTGAACAGGCGACTGACGGCGGGCTGACGATCTACGTTCGCTAACCCTCCCCGGGGTCAGTAAAGCGGGGTGCGGAACACCGATGGTACTCGCGCCGCATCCCGCTCCATCCGCGAGCATACCGCGGCAGGCGTTCGGTACTCGTTATCTTTATAGGACGCCCCACGCGCGAGACCTCCCCCTCCCGTCATTTCCCGCAAGCCAAGCTCGCCGACGATCCGGCGGGCTGCTTCGGCCCAACGTCGAACGCCTTGGTGGACCATACCGGCCGATACCAGCGGCATGGCCATGACCAACTCACTCAGTTCCGGCAGTTTCGACGAGGTGCGTCGGCCGGACAGCTTCCGCTCCATCATCTGCCGCACCAACGCCAGCCGGTCACTTCGAAGCGCTTCGTGCTCGCGTCACTGAACGGCCCGCCAACGAATCTCCGTTCATCGCGCCAACCAGCCGCCATCAGCCGGGATGACGGCACCATGCAGGTAGCGTGAAGCCGGCGTCAGCAGGAAAACGGCAGCCTCGCCGATATCCTCGGGGGTGCCCCAGCGGCGAGCAGGAATGCGATCGATGATCGCAGCGCTGCGATCGACGTCCGTGCGAAGCGCCTCTGTGTTGTTGGCGGCGGTTGGATGTCGTGGCAATTATCCCTCTAGCGGGTCCGACTATTTCCGTTGCCCCGTCGGGCGGCAATCACGCGCACTTCCATAGCAGCGGCCGGGGTGCGAAGCCGAGTTTTTCCTTCGCTCGCGTGTTCGCGGCGCCGGTCAGACGGGTGTGATAGTAGACCGCTTCCTCGCCGGCCGACTTCAGCGCGTCCTCCACACTGACCCGCCCCGGCTCCGATGCATCAACCCATCGAGCGAAAGCCGGGAGCCATTTGGCGACGGGCATCGGGTCGTCGTCGACGATATTGTAGACCCCCGGTTCGGCCGTAAGCGCGGCGACGGTCGCAGCGATCGCGTCATCGATATGGACGAACGACCAAACGGCATTTCCTTCGCCGATAATCACCGCCTCGCCATTGCGAACCTGATCGGCAATCGCTCCGTCCGGCCGGTACCAGGTACCGGGCCCATAGAAGAAGCCGTAGCGCAGGACGACGCCATCGAGCGACGGCGAGGCGAGCACACGGTCCTCATAGGCGCCGATGGTGCGCGTGCTCTCGCCGATCTCCCCGGGCGCGTCGTAGCTGAGCCTCGCGGTCTCGTCGGCGAGTTGTCCTGCCGGGGCATCGAGGTAGAAGCCACGAGACTGCATGATGTAGCGGCGAACGCCCAGCTTCTCCGCCGAAGCGAGCAGGTTGGCGCCGCCCTCGCGATGAAGGCGCGTATCGTCCGGCATGGCCTTGATGATGTCGGCGGGGTTGGCCGGAAGCCAGGTAAGTTGATCGATCACGACGTCCGGCGCTGCTGCCGCGATTGCCTCATGGACCGCCTCGGGGTCGAAGGCATCGGCGGTCGACGCCTCGGCCCCGAGTTCGCGGAGACGATCCACGCCTGGGCCGGGGCGCGTCATGCCGGTCACCTGATGGCCAAGGGTCAAGAGCGCCCGCACCAGCGGCGAGCCGACGGCGCCTGTGGCGCCCGCGATGAATATCTTCATAGCCAACTCCTCAATTTGAGCGTTTCGGGCGTGCGCCCGCCTTTACTTTTCAAGTGCTGCCTGCGGCGTATTGCGGAAGCTGATCGCCATGCGGTTGTAGGCGTTCATCAGGCTGATCGCGATCGTGAGATCGGTGAGTTCACGCTCGTTGAACTCGGCGTGCGCAGCTTCATAGGCTTCGTCCGGCACACCCGTCTCGGCGACGCGTGTGACGGTTTCGGCCCAGGCAAGGGCCGCCCGCTCGCGCGCGTCGAAGAGGTTGCCGGCTTCCCTCCACGCCTGGACCAATGCGATCTTTTCGATCGGTTGGCCCTTTTTCAGGAGGTCGCGGGTGTGCATGTCGAGACAATAGGCGCAATTGTTGATCTGTGAGATGCGAAGATAAACCAGATCCACCAGCACTGGCGCCAGGCCACTTTGCAGGACGTAGCCGTAGACACCGCCAAGGGCCTTGGCGCCGGCCGGTGCAATCTGGTTGTAGTCGAGACGCTTGCTCATTGTTCTGCTCCTTGGGTTCGGGTCTACTTGATCGGGGTGGTGAGTTCTTTTTCATCGCTGTCGGCGACGAACACCGCCAGCAGCTTTGCCGGCGTCGTCTGGCTCGCGTTGCGGCTGACGAGGTGGGTGGACGCCGGCGGCTCGTACCAGCTCTCGCCGGCGCGGTAGGTCTGCGTCGGGCCGTCATTGACCTTGGAGACGATTTCTCCGGAGAGAACGTAGGCGAAGATGAAGGACGACTTTGCATGCGTGTGCGGAACCGAGGCACCGCCTGGGGGATAGTCGACGATCAGGGCGGTCAAGGTCTTGCCCGGAATATTGGGTATCGCCTTTTCGAAGTGCGGCGTGACAACGTCGCCGGGATCATGCGCAGCGGCCGGCAGCGTGGTGACGATTGCAAGGGCGGCGGCAGCAGCGCCAATGAAGAATCGTAAGGTCATGCCAGGGATCTCCTTTCCGTGTGGTCCTGATGACGTTTCTTCCTGCCCCTAGAAATGACGACTTCCTGGTTCTAAAAAAAGCACCAAGAACCGACAAACAACGTGTACCAGGAAAGCATGGATCAGCTGCTGGAACTGAACCTCGATCGGTCGGCGCGGACGCCACTGGCCGAGCAGATACGAAAGGGCATCAGCGCCGCGATCGAAAGCGGGGTGCTTGCCCCAGGCGCGCGTCTGCCGTCCTGGCTGGATCTCGCCGCTCAGCTTGGTGTTGCACGCGGCACTGTGCGTACGGCCTACGACAAGCTTTCCGCGGCCCAGCTCATCGTCGCCTCACGCTCGACCGGGACCCGCGTCGCCGCTCGTCCTGCAGCGGTTGCGCGGATCGAGCCGCCGCCGGATCCCGGCTCGTTCATGGAGCGCTATCGGGAGATGACAGCCGGCCCGGCGATCTTCCAGATGGGCGTACCGGCGCAGGAAACCTTTCCCGCAACGCTCTTCGCGAGGATCCGCGCGCACGCCGTACGCGTGGAGACGAGCGCTCCGGCGATCTATCCCGACCCACGCGGCGAACTGGAACTGCGCCGGGAAATTGCCGCCTATCTTGCCGTCGCACGTCGCATCGAGTGCTCGCCCTCCGAAATCATCATCACCGGGGGATACGCCAGCGGGCTTGGAATGGCGCTCCGCGTCCTCGGTCTCGAAGGGCAAAAGGTCTGGATGGAGGAGCCAGGGTTCCCATTCACCCGGCGCGGGCTGGAGCTTGCGCGACTGGAGATTGTGCCGGTCCCCGTCGATGCCGATGGCGTCAACGTCGAGCATGGCATACGCCGTGCCCCGGATGCAGCGCTGGTTGTCGCGACCCCGGGGCAACAGGCGCCGCTCGGGTCCACCCTATCGCTGGCACGCCGACTGCGTCTTCTCGACTGGGCGGCCGGGGCGCAGGCCTGGGTGATCGAAGACGACTATCTCAGCGAGTTGCAGCTCGACGGCCGCGCCGCACCGGCGCTCGCCTCCCTCGACCGCGGTGGACGCGTCATTCACATCGGCTCCTTCAGCAAGACCATCAGCCCGGCCCTCCGGCTCGGCTTTCTCGTCGCGCCGCCGGCGCTCGCCTCCCGTTTTGCGGAAGTCGCAGCCTGTCTCGCACCGCCCCCCGGGCCGTCCGTGCAGCTTGCAGCCACTGAGTTCATGCGCGAGGGGCATTATTTGCGGCATCTCCGGCGGACGAAGCGGGTCTACTCCGCCCAACGCGACGCCTTGCTGAAATCCCTGCGGCCAGAGGAAGCGACAGTTGCCGGATTGGCCGTGCTGTTGCGTTTGCCGGACGGGGCGCCGGATCTCGCTATTGCCAGAGAAACGTTGGCTTTCGGCATGTCGCCCGCACCGCTTTCGGCCTGGTACGCGTCGCCGGATTCTGCAAAATCCGGCTTGCTTCTAGGCCTTGCCACGGCGCCGCCACGGCAGCTTGCGAGATCCTGCGACCGCCTGCTTGAGATTGTAAGACGGTTTGCTTGACGTGTTGCATGTGCAAGCAAAGTGCGAACTCTCAAGCGACGGAGCCGTTCTGTGCGCCTTCGGACTTCCCCAGCCAATGGCAAGAAAATCCTGTTCCGGTCGATACACCGTGCGACCCTTCTGCTTGTCGTGCGAAACCACGAACCTGATTAAGCGGGATACGAGACTCACCTGCCAGCCGTCGCAGATGACACATCAATGGAACTTAACTGGGAGACTTTTTTCAAATTATATCAATCGTGCGCGCCTGCCGAAACAGGCGCGCAGAAACCCAACGTGTTGGGATTATTCCTCGATATCGACCTTGTCGAATCGATGCGAACCCAAGGGTTCCATCACGTAGTTCTTCACCTTTTTCAACATCGGCAGCACAACGGTGGAATGAGCAATCGGAACCCAAGGTGCCTGGTCGCTGATCATGGCCTGCGCTTCTTCGTACAGTTTCGTCCGCTCGCTCTGATCCGAGCTGGTACGCGCCTTCTGGAAGATCTCGTCGAGCGGCTTGTCGCACCAGTTGGCATTGTTGCTGCCGCCAACGCCCGAGCAGCTGAAGAAGTAGCTGAGCAGATTGTCGGGATCGCCGTTGTCGCTCGTGCCGCCCAGGATGACGGCGCCATCGCGCGCTTCGTCGCGCACCTTCTTCAGGTACTCGCCCCATTCATAGGAAACGATCTCGACGCCGATGCCGACCTTGGCAAGGTCCGCCTGCATCAGCTCGGCCGCGCGACGAGCATTCGGCATGTATGGACGGCTGACGGGCATCGCCCAGATTTTCATCTTCAGATCTTTGACGCCGGCTCCGTCGAGAAGCTTCTTTGCCGCTTCCGGATCGTAGCTGTAGCCCTCGATGCTGCCGTTATAGCCCCACATCGTCGGCGGCAGGACGCTTTTGGCGACCTGGCCCATGCCCTGATAGACGGAATCAACGATCGCCTTGCGGTCGATCGCCATGTTGATGGCGCGGCGCACCTCCAGCTTGTCGAACGGCGCGACCAAGGTGTTCATCGCGAGATAGGAGACGTTGAGACCCGGTTGTTCCAATACCGTCAGGTCCGGATTTGCCTTCAGCCCGGCAACATCGGCCGGCGCCGGGTACGGCGCGATATGGCATTCGCCCGCCTGAAGTTTCTGCATGCGTGTCGTCGGGTCGGTGGTGATCGCGAAGATGAGATTGTCGATCTTCGGCGCGCCGGCCCAATAGTCTGCATTGGCTGCAAAGCGGATCGCCGCATCTTGCTGGTAGTCGACAAACCGGAACGGCCCGGTGCCGACAGGCTTGCGGTCGAGGTCCTCGCGCCGTCCCTCAGCCGCCAGCTTGTCGGCATACTCTTTCGACATGATCGAGCCGAAGTTCAGGGCAAGCTTCGCCGGAAGCGACGCATCCGGTTGCTTCAGCACGAACTTGACGGTCTTTTCATCGACCTTGACGATGTCCTTGATGACCGTTGGCATGTCCATCGCGTTGAACATTTCCCAGTTCGCACCAGGAAAGTAGCTGTTCCACGGGTCGTCCTTGTCCAACTGGCGAATGTAGGTGAAGAGCACGTCGTCTGCGTTGAAATCCCGTGTCGGGGTGAAATCATCCGTCGTCTGGAACTTCACGCCTTCCCGCAGTTTCAGCATGTATTCGAGATTGTCCTCGGAAATGGTCCAGCTTTCGGCGAGGCCCGGGGCGACGTTGGTGGTGCCGGGCTCGAATTCAGTGAGGCGATCGTAGATCGTCTCGGCCGAAGCATCCCACGTGCTGTTGGCCGAGTAGAGCGCTGCGTCGAACCCCTCTGGCGCGCCCTCCGAGCAATAGACGAGCGTCTTCGCCATGGCAGGCGTCAGCGCCACGCCCGAAAGCATGGTTGCTGCAAACAGGGAAACAAGGGTTTTGCGCGTCCGCGCGAATTTCAAAGTCATTGGCGTGTCCTCCCTTGGGAATGGAATGCGAAATGCCCGGCGGATGTCTCGCCGGCTGAGGTCAATCGGCTTTGCCGGCCGTCGTGCTGAGGCCACGGCCTGGCGTCCAGACCGGGTCTGGCGCGGTCCAAAGCACGTCGTTGCGGATCAGCTTCACCAACTCGTTCGCCTGCAGGTCGAGGAAGCGCTCGCCCTTTTCGGCGGTTGCGCTGCGAGGATCGCCCCAGGTGCCGGTGACCGGCGCCCGCTCGGCGAAGGAATAGAAGCGCGACACGTCCGCAGGTACGTCAACGGGATGCTGCTGGTTGCCGAAGGCCTGGCCGAACATCTCGGTCTTTACCGCATCCGGAACGATCGCCAGCATGACCGACGCTTCGCCCTCACAGGCATGGTGCGCACCGGTGTCGACCTCGAAGATCTTGCTGGCCTCCTCTGGCGCCAGCATCCACGGCGTTGTGGCGACGATCGGCATGGCGAACTCGACCGCCAGTTCGCGCACGGCAACCGCGAGCGGGTCCATGTTGCCGCCGTGACCGTTGACGATGAACAGCCGCGAGAAACCGAGCGTCTTCAGCGATCGGACGATGCAGCGAATGACGCGGCTCAGCGTATCGTAGTCCAGCGTGATGGTGCCGCCGAAAGGCAGGTGGTGTTCGCTCATGCCGAGCCACAGGCCGGGAAGAACGGCGACCGGGATGTCGTCGGCCACGAGACGGGCGGCACGGATGGCCGCGGCCGATGCGCTGGCTGTGTCGGTAATGACCGGCAGGTGCGGCCCATGCTGTTCCAGCGAACCGATCGGCAGGACGGCAAGCGCGCCCGGCTTTCCGGCGAGTTCACGCAGGCTGGGTGCGGTCATGCGCGCCCATTCGACTTCCTTCTTCATCTTAGGCCTCTTTCATCAGATCAAATTCATTTCGGCTCGTAGCCGCGTGGACTGCCGCACGCGCGACGGCGTCCGCCGACATGGGGAAAGATGCGGAAGCGGCAGCTGACAGGGGCACCGATCGGCATCGGTCAGGTCAATGTAGTCTCCGGCGGCGTAGGTCGCGCTTCGTTCGAGTGCAGTGGTGGGATCCGCTCCAAATATGCACAGTCGGAAATATCAATCAAATTATTTTTCCGATACGAAAATTATCTTTCTTAAAATATCGGAACAGCGCATCAAATGATATGGAGCGGCCACCCCGCCAGCCGTGCCAACGGTCGGCGGAGTGTGTCTATAACGCTCGTCTGCGCCTCACCCCTGCGCCAGATGACACCTTGCACAGCGTGCGCCCTCGCCTAGGTGCTGGAGAACCTGCGGCGCCTCGCAGCCGGCTGCAGCCTTGCCGCAGCGTTCCTTGTAGAAGCAACCGGTTGGCAGTTTTCGGTTGTTTGGAAGCTCGGCGGTCCGCACCTCCGCAATGGTCGGCAAGGGACTTGCGAAACTCGGAGCCGCGGCCAGAAGCGTCTGCGTATATGGGTGCCGAGGATCGCCCAGCACCACGTCGGCCGGGCCTGATTCAACTATCTGGCCGAGATACATCACCGCGACATCGTCGCAGAAGTGGCGCACCAGTGCGACATCGTGCGAGATCATGAGGTAGGCGAGCCCCCGCTCCCGCTGCAGTTTCAGAAGCAGGTTGATGATCTGCGCCTGGACCGACACGTCGAGCGCCGATGTCGGTTCGTCCAACACCATGAGGTCGGGGTCCGTGCTGATGGCGCGGGCGATGGCAATGCGCTGGCGCTGTCCGCCTGAAAACTCGTGTGGCAGACGATCGAGATGTTCCGGCCTAAGACCGACAGCGGTCGCCAGTTGTTCCGCCTTCGCATGCAGCTCGGCGTTGCTATGCCCGCCGCGAATATGCAGCGGCTCGCTGATGAGCCGCCAGACCGGCAGGCGCCGATCGAGCGAGGATTGCGGATCCTGGAAAACGATCTGCATCTTCTGCCGCAGCTGGCGCTTCTCTCTGCCCTGCGCTGCCTGAAAATCCTGACCGTCAATCGCCACCCTACCCTGCTCGTAAGGCGCAAGTCCGATGATCGCCTGGGCGAGCGTACTCTTGCCGCAACCGGATTCGCCGACAATGCCGAGGCTTCTGCCGGCACGAACTCTAAGGGTGACGCCGTTGACGGCGTGCACATGCGAGGTGGGGCGCCCGAGCCAGTTGCGGGACGCCGGGAAGCGGACATGGAGATCGGAAACCTCCAGAACCGGCCGCGCCATCGTTTCAACGCCTGCGGTCATTTCCGGCTCCCTTGCTCTGACAGTTCTCGCGCGTCACCGCGCCGCCAGCACGCCACCTGTTGGCGATCGGCCCCAGCCAATTGCGGAGACTGGGATCGACAGAGATCAACCGCTTCCTTGCATCGCGGCTGGAAATAGCAGCCCGCCGGTGGATGCAGGAGATTAGGCACCGCGCCTGGGATCGCTTCGAGCTCCTGTTTTGGCGCCACCCGATCCGGCAGACAGCGCAATAGCGCCTGGGTATAGGGGTGCTGCGGCGCCTCGAGCACGGTGCGGGTCGCACCATGCTCAACGATCCGTCCGGCATACATCACGTAGAGCCGGTCGCAGAGCTGCGACACGACGGCGACGTTGTGCGAGATGAAGATGACCGATGTGCCGGTGCGGCGCGCGCGGTTCTGGATCAGCCTCAGGATCACCGCCTGCACGGTGACATCGAGCGCGGTCGTCGGCTCGTCGGCGATGATGAGGCCGGGATTGCATGAGAACGCCATGGCGATCAGCACGCGCTGCCGCATGCCGCCGGAGAGTTCGAACGGGTAGAGCTTCATGACCCGCTCTGGCTCGCCGATCAGCATGTCGGCGAGAATATCCCGCGCAATGCGCCTGGCATCCGGCAAGCTTGTCTCCTCGTGACGCATGATGACGTCAGTCAGCTGCTTGCCGATGCGGATCGTCGGGTTCAGCGCGTTCATCGGCTCTTGAAAGATGGTCGAGAACACCTTGCCGCGCACATCCTGCAACTGACTGTCGTCCATGGCGAGGGTGCTATGGCCAAAGAGCCTGACCGAGCCGCCGGTGATCCTGTAGCGCCCCCTGGGCAGCAGCCCAGTCGCGGCCATGGTCGTCACCGATTTGCCGCAGCCTGACTCGCCGACGATCCCGACGATCTCAGCCTTTCCGACATTGATCGACACATTGTCGAGCGCCTTGATCGCGCCGCTGAAGGTGGGAAACTCCAGAGACAGGTTGTGAATGGCCAGCGCCTGGCCGCGTCGTTCTGCCGTGCCTGTCATCATCTGCCCCTCAAGCGCGGGTCGAGCATATCGCGAATGCCGTCGCCAACCAGATTGCACCCCATCGCCGTGACCAGAATGGCGAGACCCGGGAAGGTCGCGTACCACCACTGATCGAGCATGTAGCTGCGGCCGCTGCTAACCAGGGCGCCCCATTCGGAGGTCGGCGGCTGGGCACCGAGGCCGATGAAACTAAGCGCGGCTGCGATCAGCACGACGCCGCCAAGATCGAGCGTCGCCTGCACGATGATCGGCGACATCGCGTTTGGCAGGATATGCCAGCGAAGGATGTAGAACGGCGAAGCGCCGAAGGTGCGCGACGCCTTCACGAAGACCTGCTCGCGCAAGGAAAGCGTTTGACCGCGGGCCAAACGCACATAGGCGGGAATACGCACGATCGCCACGGCCAGCATGGAGTTGAACAGGCTCGGGCCAAGGGCTGCGGCCAGCGCCATGGCCAGCACCAGCGCCGGCAGAGCAAGAACGACGTCCATGAGCCGCATGATGGCGGTGTCGACCGGTCCGCCGACCACGCCGGAGAAACAACCGATCAGCACCCCGACCGACATCGAAATCAGGACGATCATGAAGGCGGCGCCGCAGGACGCCCTCGCCCCATAGATCACGCGTGAGAACAGGTCGCGGCCAACCTCGTCCGTGCCGAACCAATGCGCGGCACTTGGCGGCAACAGGCGCGCCGTCAGGGAAACCTTGTCGGGATTGTACGGTGCGACCACCGGTGCGGCAATGATCATGATGAGAACGAGCAGGATGATGGCAGCGCCAACGAGGGTCAGCGGGCTGCGGCGGCTGAGGTACCACAGATAGTGCAGCCGCTCGGAGATGGACTTGGTCCTGCGCATCGCGGCACTCGACGCAGCAGGTTCTGTCGGCATGACGGCGGACATGATCAGACCTCCCTGATTTGCGGGTCGGCGAGCATGTAGGCGAGATCGACCAGGAGGTTGATCAGCACATAGCCGATGGATGCGACGATCGTGAAACCCATGATGGCGGGAAAATCGAGCGTCTGAATGGAGGTCACGACATAGGTGCCCATGCCCGGCCAGGCAAAGATCGTCTCGGTCAGCACTGCTCCATAGAGAAGGTCGCCAAGCGCCAGTCCCAACAGGGTGATCGAAGGGATCAGCGCGTTTCTGAGTGCGTAGTTGAAGACGATCATGCCCTTGCGCAGGCCGCTCGCGCGGGCGGTGCGGATATAATCTTCCTGCAGCACATCCAGCATCGAGGCGCGGATCTGGCGGGTGATCACGCCCATATTGGCGAAGGCCAGCACGAAGCCCGGCAGGATGATGTGGTAGATGGCGCTGCAAAAGGCATCGAAGCGGCCTTGCAGCAGCGAGTCGATCAGCAGGAACCCGGTGATGCGTTCGGGTGCAACGATGCCCATGGCCAGGCGCCCGCTGCCGGGCAGTATCTGGAACTTGGCGTAGAAGAGGTAGATCAGGATCAGGCCGAACCAGAACACCGGCATTGAGATGCCGCAGACGGAGACCGTCCGCGCGATCTGGTCGATCGGGCCGTCCTTGTAGACGGCCGACAGCACGCCGAGTGGTACGCCCAGACAGATCGCAATGAAGAGCGCGACCGTTCCGAGTTCCAGTGTTGCCGGCAAGAAGGTACGAATATCGGCTGCAACCGGGCGGTTGGTCCGCAAGGACGTTCCCAGATCGCCTTGCAGGAGATTGCCGATATAGATGGTGAATTGTTCGACGACCGGGCGATCCAGACCCAGGTTGCGCCTGACGTTCTCAAGCGTTTCGGCGCTTGCCCTATCGCCCGCAATCATGCGCGCGGGATCTCCCGGAATGAGGTGAGAGATCGTGAAGGTGATGACCGCGACCCCGAGCACCACAAAAAGCAGCAATATCAGACGCGGAATGATGATGCGGGTGATTGCCATGGACGTCAGCCTTTCCAGCAGGAAAACCTTGCTTGGGAAACGATGAAACCCTGCCGTCACAGCCGTTGGGGCCGGCGGCAGGTGTTCCGTGGATTGAGGCCTGTTGAACGAGAGGATCGCTTCAATCCGGCCCCTCACTCCGTCTTCGACATCGTCCCGAAGTTGTAGACCTGGATCAGCATGGGATTGTAGACATAGCCTTTCACCACGGCGCGACGGGCGAAGATGTCATTCTTCTCCATGATGTAGAGATAGGGCGCGTCCTCGGTCGAAAGCTTCTGCGCCTCGATGTAAAGAGCCTTGCGCTTGACCTCGTCGACGATCGATCCCGCCTCACGCACGAGATCGGTCACCTGCTTGTTGCTGTAGAAGGAACGGTTGCCCGGGCCGCCCATTTTGTCGGCGTCGAACCAATAGTTCATGAACATGTAGGGGTCGGCAAAGTCAGGCGTCCAGGCACCGGGAGCCATATCGAATTTGCCGTTGGCCACCAGTTCGCGTTTGGTCGTGTCGGCGACCGCCTGCAGATCGAGCTTGATGCCGACTTCAGCCAGTGACGCCTGCAGCGCCAGCCCAACCGGCTCCCAGGCAGGGTCCGCCTGAGAGAAGGTATAGGTCAGGTGAATATCGCTCTTGCCGGAGTCGGCAAGCAGAGCCTTGGCCTTCTCGATGTCGTATGTGTACTGGAAGCCCTGCGGGTCGTGTCCCCACATGCCGCTCGGCACCGCGCCGCGCATTTGCTTGGCCTGGCCGAGCATGATGCCGTCGATGATGCCTTGATAGTCGACCGCATAGGAAATCGCCTTGCGAACCTTGGCGTCGTCGAGCGGCGGCTGGCGGTTGTTCATGTAGATGTAGTTCACATACATGCTGGGATTGCTCTCGACCACGACGGAAGCGTCCTTTTGCAGCGCCTCCGCCTGATCGAGCGGGATCTGTTCGATGATGTCGGCATCGCCGTTGGTCAACTGAAGGCGGCGGGCCGACACGTCGCCGACGATGCGAATGACGACCTGTTTCAGCGCCGGCTCAGTGCCTGCGTAATGTTCGTTGCGGTCGAGCACGATGCTCTGGTTCCGCTCCCAGGAGGCGATACGGTAGGGCCCGCTGCCGGCGGAGTGCTCGGCAAGCCAGGCCTTCGCCATGTCGCCGTCCTTTTCATGCTCCATCACCTTGGGATTGATGATCGCTGCCCCGGAGACGGCCAGCGTCGAAATGAACGGCGCGAACGGCGCCGTCAGATGAAATCTGACAGTCTGCGGATCGACGACCTCGACCTCCTTCAGCACCGGGAACGCGTCGGACGGTCCGGCCTTCAGCTTCATCAGCCGGTCGAAGCTGAATTTGACGGCCGCGGCATCGACCGGTGAACCGTCATCGAACTTGTGGCCGCTGGCGAGCTTGAAGGTCCACACGAGGCCGGCATCGTCGGCGGTCCAGCTTTCAGCCAGTTCGGGCCCGACCTCCGTTGAGCCGCCCTTGTAGGCGACGAGCCTTTCGTAGGCGGCATAAATCAGTGTGTAGCCGCTGTTGCTGATTTCAACTCCAGGATCGGCGGTCGGCGGATCTTCCGCTCGCGCCAGCACCAGCACGTCCTGCGCTGCGATCGCGCCGGAAAGAGGCGTCGATGCCAGAAGCAATGCAACGCCGATCGATTTCCACTTGGAACCGTTCATCTCGTAGTCCTCCCCAGAACTGCAGTGCCGATGCCCTCCCGGCATTCACCGCAGCTCTAGAGTAGGAAACGATTTTCCTAAGTGCAATATTTTTTCTTATCGTATTTGTTTTTTAGTTTCGATCAGCTTTTGAGCTTGATCGTCTGCGTATTCGCGAGCGTGGAGACCAATTCGGTTTCCGGAGTCGAACAAACGCACAGGATTTGCGCAGGTTCTTCGCTGACGCTGAGATAGGCGTGGCCCATTATTGCGTCGAAATAGCAGGAATCGCCCTTCTTGAGGCGCAAAGGCGCATAGATCTCGGTGTGAAGCTCCAGTTCCCCTTCGAGTACGTAGAAGAACTCTTCGCCCTTGTGGCGGATCAGTGGCCCGAACTCCTCAAGCGTGCGTGCCCGGGCCACCGCCACGATCGGAACCATCGACTTTTTGGAAATCTCCGTACAAACATAGAGATAATCGTAGTTCTGCGTGATGATCGCCCGCCCGTCGCCCGACTTGGTGTAGGTGCGGCGCCCCAGCATGTTGGGCGCGTCTTCAGCGCCGGTCATCGTCCCGAAAAGCTCGACGATGTCGACCTTCAGGCCCTGGGCGAGCTGGATCAGCCGGTCGTAGGTGAGCTGCATCTGGTTGTTTTCGACCTTGGAAAGGGTCGAGACCGCAAGCCCGGTCATGGAACTCACCTCTGCCAAAGTCCAGCGATTGCGGTTGCGAATCTCCTTCAGGATATCGCCGAGGCTGGATTTCGCATCGGTCATCGTTGGCGTCTCCAATTTGCCTGCAGCCGTTCCGGACCGCGTGCCGATCTCGGCTCAGCCCGCGACGCGGCAGAATCCGACTGGCATGATAGGAAAACCATTTCCTATAATACGTGGCCGAAATCAACATTGCCTCGAAGGCAATGCGTGCCGGCGACAACCCTGCCCGCGATCGTCTTCGGATCGATACCGCCCTTGCCCTACCCCTCGAATGGGTTGGCGACCCTGGGCCAATAGGGTCGCTTCAGCTTGGTAAAGGCCAGTTTCTCGAATGAGGGCTGCAAGGCACCGGGCGCGCTTACGTAGAGAATTTCGCGCGCGATGGGTTCGAAGCCTGCGCGGAAGTGGTTGCTGGATTTCACCACGACGATCTTCTTCTGCGCCGGGTCCAGGCCGAGCGCGGTCATGCATTCCGGGTGGAAGGTTTGTGTGCGCACGGTGTTCAGCACGATGTCGACGTTGCCGACACTGACCCAGACGGCATCGCCGATGCCGAGCGGCGTCGGCCCGAAGCGCTGTGTGATGCCCGAAGCGACACGCCTGACCGTCACCGTCAGATCGAGCGGATCGCCGGAAGCCGGCCCGACCTTGCCGCCGATCCGCAGCGCCAATGTGGCCCCCTCTCCCGCCTCGCGGCACATGCGCACCGCAATCGGGTCCCAATAGAGGCAGGTCGCCACGTCTTCGATGCCGCGCTCGATGATGCGACGCAGGATGAAGGTCGAGTCTCCAGGCGCTCCGCCGCCTGCATTGTCGGAGACGTCGGCAAGCACGATCGGACCGCTCTTCGCGGCAATGGCCCGATCCAGCGCCGCGTCGATACCGAGATAGTCTCCGCGCATTTCTTCGCGCGCATCGAATATCTCCCGACCGAAGGACCGGGCGGTGCGCGCAGCCTTTTCCGGGTCATTGTCGGTGACGACGAGCATCTTGGCGCCGACATCCTCGACATCGCCCCAGGGGAAGCCGTGGCCGAAGGAGACCGACAGCACGCCATCCTGCCCCTCCACGGCTTTCATGCGATCGACAATGCCGCGCAACGGGGCGCGATGCGGGTGGAAGGTGTTGATCATGCGGCAGTCATAAACGCCCATGGCTGGTCGCACTTCGCCCGCGAGGGTCCGCTCCACCAGCCGGAACAACTGGCCGGCTACCTCCTCGATGTCCGTATGCGGATATTCCTTGTAGGTAGCGATCATGGTCGCATTGGCGAGCATGCGGTCGGTGATATGGCAATGGAGATCAAGTTCGGCGGCAACCGGCACATTCGCCCCGACCAGCCCGCGCACATGCTCGAGCAGATCCCCCTCGACATCGTCATAGCCTTCGGCGACGCAGGCGCCGTGCAGGGCAAGCATGACGGCATCGACCGGCATGGCCGCCTTGAGGTCGCCAAGGATGGTGGCGCGGAAGCTCTCGTAGACCGCCCGCGTGGTCCTGCCGCCTGGCTCGGCCACCGCGCACAGGCTCTCCACCACGCACCAGGCCTTTTCTTGAGCGGCCTTGCGCCAGACAGACAACTGCGACGAGCAGCAGGTGAGCGGCCTGCTGGTGGCATCGCCGTAGGCGATCAGGTTTTCCCGGAAGGCCTCAACGCCCGTCTGCATCGGCGAAAATGTGTTGGTCTCGGTGTCCAGCCCAGCGATGAACAGTTTCATTTTTACCTCTTGCCTATCAAGAAAGATATTTTCTAATCATAAAACTATGTTTATCGTCGGAAAGTCAAATGCATTATCCGCGCCTTCGCGCGGCTGACTGGGGAGGCAGGAATGCGCGTCTATATTTCCGCGGATATCGAGGGCATCGTTGGGGTCGTCAGCCGCGACCAGCTGATGCCCGAAGGTTTCGAGTATGAGAACGCCCGGCGCTGGATGACGGACACAGTGGTCCATGCCTGCGAGGCTGCGCGTGAAGAAGGCGTGGAGGAAGTCATCCTCAGCGATTCTCATGGAAATGGCGAGAGCATCCTGATCGACCGCCTGCCCGACTATGTGCAGGTCGTGCGTAGCTGGCCGCGGCCGCTGATGATGATGCAGGGCATCGAGCTCGGGTCCTTCGTCGGCGCCATGCTTCTCGGCTATCACGCCGGGGCAAGCCACTCGGGGGGCGTGCTGTCGCACACCATCGGCGGCACAGCCTTCGCCGAGGTGCGGATCAACGGCGTCGTCATGCCGGAGGCCGGCATCAATGCGGCCATCGCCGGGCATTTCAATGTCCCGGTGCTGCTCGCCTCGGGCGACAACATTGCCTTGGACGAGATCAGGGAGCGCATCGGCGACGTCGTGACGGTGCCGGTGAAGCAGGTCTACAGCACGCAATCGGCGATCACGCTGACGCCGGCCGTCGCGCATCGCCGCATCCGCGAGGGCGTCAAGGCGGCGCTGGCAAGAGCAGGCTCGGCAAAACCGTTCAGACTGGAAAACCCTGTCCTGGAGATCGTGTTCCGAAATCGCCTGCCGGCCGAGTATCTCTCCTATCTCAAGGGCGTCGAGCGCACTGATGGTTACACGATCCGCTACCAGGGCGACGACATGGTCGACGTATCGCGCTTCATCCAATTCGTGGTCGGCTACAATTCGCGCCTGACATTCTGACGAGTCCTTCTGCGGAATCAAACAATGACTACCTCCATCGTCCTCGGCGCCGGCATGGTCGGCGTTTCAACCGCGCTCGCATTGCAGGAGAGCGGGCATCAGGTGGTGCTGCTGGATCGCAAGGCGCCGGGCCGGGAAACCAGCTATGGCAACGCCGGCATCATCCAGACCGAGGCCGTCGAGCCCTATGCCTTCCCTCGCTCCGTGACCGAGATCGCCAGGGTTGCGCTCAAGCGCGGCAACGACGTCGATTGGCGGCTGCGCGATATGCCACGCTTGGTGGGCCCGCTCTGGCGCTATTTCGCGCAGTCGGCGCCCGCGCCTTACGCGAGAACCATCGCGGCCTATTCACAACTGGCGCTGCGTGCGAGTGACGATCACGCGCGTTTCATCGAACCCGCCGGCGCTGGGGAACTGATCGTCCGGCAGGGCTGGCGCGCGGTCTATCGTACACCCGCGACATTCGAAGCGGCTGCTGCCACCGCGGAGCGGCTGAAGCGTGTCTACGGCGTGCCGTCAGCGGTGCTTGGTGCATCCGAACTCGCAGCAAGCGAGCCGGCGCTGCAACCTCGGCTCGCGGGTGCGGTCCATTGGACCTCTCCCTGGACCTGCCGTGACCCGGGTGAACTGGTCGCGCGCTATGCCGCTCTGTTCGTCGCGCGCGGTGGAACGCTGGCCCGCGGCGACGCCATGAGCCTGCAGCAGAATGGCGCCGGCTGGCAGGTGTTGTCCGAGGGCGGCACTTTTACGGCACAGAACGCGGTCATCGCCTTGGGTCCATGGTCGCCGACACTCGCGAAGACGTTCGGCTATCGCATCCCCATGGTGTTCAAGCGCGGTTATCACAGGCATTTCGCAGGTTCGAACGGACCGCGCATTTCGATGCTGGATGTCGACCGTTCCACGCTGGTTGCACCGATGAACGCAGGGTGGCGGGTATTGACCGGTGCGCATATGGCACCGCCGGGCACAGCGCCGGCATCGCGACAGATACTGCACGCCGCCAACGCCGCGCGCGAGCTTTTTGGCTTGGGCGAGGCCGTCGAAGCAACGCCCTGGTCGGGCACCCGGCCCTGCATGCCCGACATGCTGCCCGTCGTCGGTCCGACCCGGTATAAGGGCCTGTGGTTCCATTTTGGCCACGGCCATCAGGGCTTCACATTGGGCCCGACGACCGCCTTCATTCTGGCGGAGCAAATCGAGGGGGGACACGGCAATCCGCTCGCCCAGCCCCTGACGCCATCCGCGCGAGGCTGGGCATAAGGCGCGGCTTTGCGCCGTTCGGTATGGACGCTGGATAGGATTACGAGAACGAGTACTTGCGGACTGGCGAGACTTTCAGCGTCTCGCCAGTCGAAGCGGTGCGGTCCCTTGGCACACCGGCAACGCTCATAGCGCGCCGCAGCCTTACTTATTTTCTCTTCAACGGACCGTTCGGTTCCGTCCCGGTACAGCCTTCATGCGGCTGCATCCCGGAAGTTGCCAGTTCGGCCGGGCGCTTAGCGCTTGAGAAACTGTCCCCCTCGCCGGTTCCTCCGTGCCAGCGGCGATCGTTTTGTTCCTCGCGGCCGCTGACTTCCAATCCTCCAGCGCATTCAGCGCGAATATGCACAGGCGGAAATATTCTCCGGTCGCCAGCTTGACTCCGTTTCGGCGTGCTTCTATTAAGTTGTAGGCCTAACCCTACAATTGGATGCCATGCACCACTCTCACTCATCTTCAACGTCCGCGCTGTCACTCGCAGACCTTCCCGGTCCGGATGTCGCCATCCGCCCACTGCACCACCCCTGGCGGTGGATCAGTGGCGGTCTCGTCATCCTGCTGCTTGCCGTGATCGGCCGCGCCTTCGCAGTCGGGCAAATCCAGTGGACGGTGGTCGGCGAGTTCCTGACGGCTGGCGTCATCATCACCGGCTTCGGTTGGACGCTGCTGATCTCGGCCTGTGCGCTGGTGCTCGGCGTCTTGCTTGGTTTCGCTTTCGGCATCATGCGGCTTTCGGAAAATCCGATCCTGCGCTTTGCAGCATGGCTCTATGTCTGGGTGTTCCGCGGCACGCCGGTGCTGCTGCAGCTGCTCATCTGGTTCAACATCGCTCTGGTCTTCCCGCGCCTCTATATCCCTGGGCTCATCGATGCCCGCATGGTCGATGTGGTGACGCCCTTCGTCGCGGCTGTCCTCGGTCTCGGCGTGAACGAAGGCTCCTATCTGACGGAAGTGGTGCGCGGCGGCATCTCTTCGGTCGACAAGGGCCAGAAGGAAGCTGCCCATACGCTCGGCATGACGCCGGGCCAGACGATGCGGCGTATCATCCTGCCACAGACCCTGCGGCTGATCCTGCCCGTACTCGGCAACAGCGCCATCGGTATGCTGAAGTTCTCCTCGCTCGCCGCCACCATCGCCATGGGCGAGATGCTGAACGCTGCACAACGCATCTACTTCATCAATGGCGCTGTGATCGAACTGTTGTTCGTCTGCGCCGTCTGGTATCTGGCGGGAACCACCGTTCTATCCATCGGCCAATACTATCTCGAACGCCATTTCGGCCGCGATGGCGCAGCCGCAACCCGCGAGCGCCGCTGGTTCAAAGGATGGGCGCGTCGTCCCGTCGCCCCGGGGGAAGCATGACACTCGCAGTCAAGGCAGTCGGTATCCGCAAGAGTTTTGGCAGCCACGAGGTCCTGAAGGGTCTCGATCTGGAAGTCGCCTATGGCGAGGTGCTCTGCATCCTCGGACCCTCGGGCAGCGGCAAGAGCACCTTCCTGCGCTGCATCAACCATCTGGAAACGCCGAATGGCGGCTATGTCTGGGTCGACGGCGCGATCATGGGCTACGAGCTCAGCCGCGGCGCGCTTGAGGGATTGCCGGTCAAGCGGCTCAGGGCGCAGCAGAGCCAGCTCGGCATGGTGTTCCAGCATTTCAATCTTTTCGCGCACCGAACGGTGCTCGGCAACGTCATCGAGGGACCGATGGTTGTACGCGGCTTGAGCCGCGCCGAGGCCGAAGCCCGTGCCATGGGCCTGCTCGAGCAGGTCGGCATGGCGGCCAAGGCATCGAGTTATCCGTCGCAGCTTTCCGGCGGCCAGAAGCAGCGCGTGGCAATCGCCCGGGCGCTCGCCATGGAGCCACGTGTCATGCTCTTCGACGAGCCGACCAGCGCGCTCGATCCGGAACTCGTCGGCGAGGTTCTGGAAGTCATGCGCAATCTCGCGCGTGGCGGCACGACGATGATCGTCGTCACCCACGAGATCGGCTTTGCCCGGGAGGTCGCCGACCGCGTCGTGGTGATGATCGACGGCGAGATCCGCGAGATGGGCGTGCCCACGCACGTTCTGAGCAACCCCGGCGACCCGCGCGTGCGGAGTTTCCTCAGCCGCGTGCTGGCCTGAAGAAAAGAGTTCAAAAAGAGGGAGAACTGAAAATGAAACAACTGCTACCAATGGTTCTGGGGCTAGCCTCCGCAACAATCATCAGCCTGGCCGCAGGCGGCCTGGCGCACGCCGCCGACGAGAAGCTCGCAGCCGCTCTGCCGGACGCGGTGCGCGATACCGGAAAGCTGAACGTCACGATCAGCCTTGCCTATCCGCCAATGGAATACAGCGACGCCGGCTCGACGGAACTGAAGGGCTTCGACATCGATCTTGCCAAGGCAATCGCCGAACGCCTCGGCCTGACGGCCGAGTTCCAGAACGTCGAGTTCCCGCAATTGATCCCGCAGGTCGTCACCGGCCGTTCGGACCTGATCATGACCGCCTTCTCCGACAAGGTGGAGCGCCAGACGCAGCTCGATTTCATCGACTACTTCAAGACCGGCAACGTCTTCTATTCGGCTGCCGATCATCAGGGTGAAATTAAGAGCGAAGCCGACCTCTGCGGCAAGACTGTCGCGGTCGCAACGGGAACCAGCTGGGTTACCTGGGCGGAAAATGTCGGCAAGGCTAAATGCGCAGCCGACAAGCTGATCACCGTCATCCAGATCCCGACCCAGGCCGAGCACATCATGCAGATCCGCCAGGGCCGCGCCCAGGCTTCAGTCATCGGCCTGGAAGGTCTTCTCGACCTGATGAAGCAGGAGCCGGGCAAGTTCTACCAGATCGGCGAGGTCGGCGATGTCAACCACTACGGCATCGCCTTTGCCAAGGCGAACGGTCAGCTGCGTGATGCCGTAAAGGGCGCGCTCGACGCCATGAAGGCCGATGGCACTTATGCACAGATCCTCGACCGCTACGGCTTGAAACAGGCCGCCGTCGAAGAGTTCAAGATAAACGGAGCCACGAAGTAACCGAACCGCGCCGGAGCCTGCCTTGACCCATCCTTCCATGCCAGACGCCTCCACCATCGCAGCAAACGGAAACCCGGACGACCGGCTGGCCCGGCTGCGCCTCGATCTCTATTCGAGCGAGCAGCTCTACCGGCAGCTCTATCGGGCGCTCCGCGCCGCGATTCTCAGCGGCGACTTCTCCGAAGGGGAAGCGATTCCCTCGGAGAACCAGTTGCGCGACCAGTTCGGCATCGCCCGAACAACGGTGCGCAATGCGATGGCGCTTTTGGTTTCGGAAGGTCTAGTTCAGCAGATTCGCGGCCGCGGCACGATCGTCTCGCACCGGCCGATCAGCCACAACATCTGGAATTTCGGCAGCTTCACGGAGCTTGCCCGCCGCCAGGGCCAGCGCCCAGTGACGCGCGTGCTGGAGCACCGGGTCGAGAATGGCGAACTCTTACTGGTGCGCGCCCGCGGGCTTGCCAATGGCGATACGGTGAGTTGGCTGAACGTCGACACATCTCAGCTTGATCTTGCCCTCTATCCGGGCATCGACCGCTACGATTTCGCGGCGCAATCGCTCTACGAGGTTTTGCGCCGCGACTATGACCGCCACCCCTTGCGTTCGGAATTGCTGCTCAGCGTCGTGCCGCCTTCCGACCGCCTCAGGGAGGTCTTTGCTCCGGCGCCTGACGTGCCGGGCTACCTTTGCGCCAGCGGGGATGTGCTCGATGCCGACGACCGGTTGGTCGAGCGCACGTCGATCGTCTACTCGCCGGCCGTCCAGATGAAATTTGCAACGCGCTGGGGGCGCGAGACCGCGCCGCACGGTGCGCAGGAGAGCAAGACATGAGCCGCTTCGGCGACACTTTCACGACCCCAAAACCCATTCTTGGCATGCTGCACCTGGCCGGTGACGGCCCCGCGGCCAAGCTTGCCCAGGCCGAGGAAGAGGCCCGCATCATGGCCGGCGAAGGCGTGGACGGGGTCGTGGTCGAGAACTACTTCGGTGGTGCAGAAGACGTCGAGCGGGTGTTGGACCGGCTGTTCGGGTTCGACCTCGGCACCCGCATCGGCGTCAACGTGCTCAGAGACGATGCGCGCGCCTTTGCCCTTGCCAAAACGTACCCCGTTTCCTTTGTCCAGGTGGATTCTGTCGCCGGCCATCTGCCGCCGGGAGCGGACGAAGCCTTCGAAGCCGAACTCGCGACACGCCGCGAGGACGTTTCGGCACTGTTGTTCGGTGGCGTTCGCTTCAAGTACCAGCCCGTTCTGTCCGGGCGACCGGAATCGGAAGATGTGCGCATCGGCGCTTCGCGCTGCGACGGGCTGGTGGTCACCTCCGACGCCACCGGCCAGCCGACAGACATGGAAAAGGTGGCGCGCTTCCGCGCCGCGACCGGTGGCGCGATGCCGCTCCTGATCGGCGCCGGTCTCACCGAGGCCAATGCCGCCGAGCAACTGGCCAAGGCCGATGGCGCCGTGGTCGGGAGCTGGTTCAAGCACGACCATAAGGACACAGGCCGTGTCGAGGCAGCCCATGTCGCCGGACTGATGCGCGTCGTGCGCGCCATCAGGAGCGACGCATGAGTGCGGCCGACTCCGTTTTCGCCCGCCCGGTGACCCCGGACAATTTCTCGCGATACGGCAAGGTCTATGACCTGACCGGCGACACCGATCCCAAGGTGGTCTGGACCGCCGGTGATGGATGGAGCGACGGCTTCACGAAAACATCGTTGATCGATGGTGCCGGCCATCTCGGCGTCACGCGCGGCGGCAGCGCACCGTGGCACTGCGGCGCTATGGAGCGGCATCCGCAAACGGAGGAGGCGATCTTCTGCTTCGCCCAACCGGTTGTCCTCGCCGTCGCTCCCGCATCTGACGCCAGGGCGCCGGACCGGAATGAGATCGAAGCCTTCGTGATCGCGCCCGGGCAGACCGTGGTGATGGACCGCAACGTCTGGCACGACGCCTGCCGAGGTGTGTCGGGACCAACCCCCTATTACTGGATGGCCGTCTGCGGTCTCGGCGAAAGCCCTTGGGTGCCGGTTGCCGGTGGCCCGAAGCTGGTGCAAGCCATTCCAGGCGAAGGACCAACCGCATGACATGCTTCTTCATCGGCGACGTCGCACTCGACGAATACTACACCGCCGATCGCTGGCCGGGCCGAGCCGACAAGGGTATGGTCAAGGAACTCCCGGCCGAGGCCGGTGGCTCCATTGCCAACGCCGCCGTGGTGCACGCTGGCCTTGGCGGTGAAACGCAGTTCATCTCCCTGCTCAACGACAGTCCCCTGTCGCAACGATTGATCGCCGATTTGAAGGACAACGGCGTCGGCGTTGATCATATGCTGATCGATCCCGCCATTCCGGAATCGCGCAATTTCATCTTCCTCGTCGACGGCGAGCATGTCGTTCTGACGGTCGAGATGGGCGAGCAGCCGATGTGGCTCGGCGCCGCTGCCCTCGATGCGTTGCGCCAACCAGGCTTTCTCTACACGACGCTCTATCGCGCCCGTCGTCTGCATGCGCGAACGGATCAAGGCGTGGTCAAGCAAGCCGACCTTCTTGCCGATCTCCGCCAGCACGGCCGCCGCGTCATCTTCGATCTCGACGTCGGTGGATGCACGCCGCAGGATATGCCTTATCTCACCGGTGCTACCGTCGTTATCTTCAACCAGGTCGGTTTCCGCGCTGCCTTCGGCCACAATGAAATCACGATGATCAGCGACTGGATGCAGGCGCACGATATCGACTGGGTCGTACGCACCCTCGCTGCGGATGGCGCCGAGGCGCGCAACGGCGACACGATCCTTCGCGTTCCCGGCCTTCCGGTTGACGTCGTTGACGTCACCGGTGCAGGCGACACGTTCGGCGGCACATTGACCTGGTGTTTGTCGCAAGGTCAGACCATCGAAGAGGCGCTGGACTTCTCCGTCGCAGCCGCCTCCCGCTCCGTCACCATCCACGGCCCGCGGGCGGGCAAGGCAGGCCCGGACGATATCCGCCGCTGGCGTGACGACGAGCGCCGGCCGAGAGCTCGGTGAACCGCAGCACAAGATCGGATCGCCGGGGGTTGTAGCTGAGCCCTTCCTTTCCGCACGAATTAAAGGGACGGCTGGACGTCACGACCGCCGGCGAGGGGCTGAACCTTACTCAGATCCCAAGCATGCGCCGGTTGGCGGCCTCGTCGGTGCCGCCGCCGGCAAAGTCGTCAAACGCCTTCTCAGTCACGCGGATGATGTGGTGCTTGACGAAGTCGGCACCCTCGCGGGCACCATCCTCCGGGTGTTTCAGCGCGCATTCCCATTCGACCACGGCCCAGCCGGAAAAATCATTGGCCGCCATCTTCGAGAACACCGCGCCGAAATCCACCTGGCCGTCACCGAGCGAGCGGAAGCGCCCGGCGCGGTTGACCCAGCCCTGATAGCCGCCGTAGACGCCCTGGCGTCCGGTCGGATTGAACTCCGCATCCTTGACGTGGAACATGCGGATGCGGTCCTTGTAGATGTCGATGTTGTCGAGATAGTCGAGGCACTGCAGCACGTAGTGCGAGGGGTCGTAGAGCATGCAGGCGCGGGCGTGGTTGCCGGTGCGCTCCAGGAACATCTCGTAGGTGATGCCGTCGTGCAGGTCCTCGCCCGGATGGATCTCGTAGCAGACGTCGACACCACAGTCCTCGGCATGGTCGAGGATCGGTTTCCAGCGCTTCGCCAGTTCGTCAAAGGCGGTCTCGACGAGGCCGGCCGGCCGCTGCGGCCAGGGATAGACGAAGGGCCAGGCAAGCGCGCCGGAAAAACTCGCCATGGCGTTCAGCCCGAGGTTCTTCGAGGCGGTCAGCGCCAGCTTCACCTGTTCCACCGCCCATTGCTGCCTTGCCTTGGGATTGCCGCGCACTTCCGGTGCCGCAAAACCATCGAAGGCCTCGTCATAGGCCGGATGCACGGCGACGAGCTGGCCCTGCAGATGGGTGGAAAGCTCGGTCACCTCGACGCCGTTATCGCGGGCCTTTCCGGCAAACTCGTCGCAATAGGTCTTCGAGGTCGCTGCCTTCTGAAGATCGATCAGCCGCGCGTCCCAGCTCGGGACCTGCACGCCTTTGTAGCCGCAGTCCGCCGCCCATTTGGTGATCGCATCCCAGGAATTGAACGGTGCCGCATCGCCGGCAAACTGCGCAAGAAAGAGCCCTGGCCCCTTGATCGTCTTCATCTCTCGTCTCCTCCGTTGGAAAATGTGCCGGGCAATCGAAAGGCGCCGGCGATGCCCGCCTGGGGCTCAAGACGACACGACCTGTGATTTCAGGTGATCGTTGTGGGATGGCAACCCGCGCCGACCGCGGGCCGCCTTTCAGTCAAGCCTGGATCAGAACGGCGAATCCGGGAAATAGAAGTCCTTGGCATTGTCCTTGGTCACGAGCGTTGCATCGATCGTGTAGACGCCACGGACCGGAACCTGGCCGTAGAAGTTGGCCACGGTCATCTCAAGCGCCGTACCGACCATTGCCGGCGGGTAGAGCACGTCGACCGGGATCATCTTGTCGCCGTCCATGACCTTCTTGATCATTTCCTTCGAGCCGGCGCCGGCAACGACGTATTGGATGTCGGTGCGCTTCGCCTGCTCGATGGCCTGCAGCACGCCGACGGCCATGTCGTCGTCCTGGCACCAGACGACGTCGATCTTCGGGTACTTCGTCAGGTAGTCCTGCATGACCTTGAAGGCATCGTCGCGGTTCCAGTTGCCGTACTGGCGGTCGAGAACCTTGACTTTCGAGCCTTCGATGCCCTTGTCGAAGCCGTCCTGGCGCTGCTGGTCGATCGGGATCGGCAGGCCGCGAATGACGACGACTTCAGCTTCCGGCGTCGTGGCCTTGATGTATTCGCCCGCGACCTGGCCGAGCGCCGGGTTGTTGCCGGCGACGTAGAGATCGCGCACGGAGTTGTCGTTGACGCTCGGCGCACGGTCGACGAGCGCGACGAAGGTTCCCTTGCCCTTTACTTCCTTGATTGCGTTGACCAGCGGATCCGGATCGGTCGGCAGGATGACGAGAGCGTCGATGCCCTGTGTCTCGAGGTCCTGCACGGCGTTGGCCTGGCTTGCCGGATCGGGTGAGGTCTTGACGATGACGTTCAGGCCCGGATTGCGTTCCATCAGGATCTTGGCGACGCGCTCGGCATGGAAGACCACGCCGGCCGTCCAGCCATGATCGGCAGCCGGGATCGAGACGCCGATCGTCACTTTCTTTTCTTCCTGCGCGTGCGACACGCCAGCGAGTGCGGTCATGGCCGCGAGGGTCAGGCCGAATAGCTTATTACGCATTAAGTTCCTCCCAAATATCAGGTCAGCCTGTTTGAGGCCGGGAGACCTGTGGACCCGGCCGTCTCACGATTTCCGAACCAGCGAGCGCTGGACGAGCATCGCAATGATGATGATCGCACCCTGGATGGCGCCGATCAGGTATTCGCTGATGAAGTTGGAGAGCAGCATGATGTTGCCGACCAGTTCGAGGATGAACGCACCACAGATCGTGCCCCAGACGCGACCCGCGCCGCCTTTGAGCGCGGTGCCGCCGACGACAACGGCGGTGATTGCCTGTAGTTCCCAGAGAATGCCAGTCGTTGCCGACGTCGAGCCGAGGCGCGGCACATAGAGGAGGACGGCGGCTGCCACGCAGAGCCCCTGGATCACGAAGGCGACGGTGCGGACGCGGTTGACGGAAATGCCGGAGTAACGCGCAACGTCACGATTGGAGCCGACGGCGACGACGTGGCGACCGTAGCGCGTGCGATAGAGGATGAAGGCCGCCACGGCCGTCACCGCGAGGATGACGACGATCGGTACCGGCAGGCCGAAGATCGTGCCGAAATAGGCGGGACGATAGATTTCCTGGAGCTCTGGCTCCTTAAGCGTGATCGCGCCGCCCTGCGACAACCAGGTCGTCAGTCCCCTATAGATGCCCATGGTGCCGAGCGTCGCGATGAAGGGTTCGATCTTGCCGACTGTGGTGATCAGACCATTGGCAAGACCACAGAGTGCGCCGGCGACAATAGTAAACAGGACCGCCGCCAGAAGCATGAGCACCGGATCGGCGATGACCCCGGAGTTCATGAACAGGATCATCAGACTGGCGATGAAGGCGACCATCGCCCCGACGGAGAGATCGAGATCGCCCGACGAAATCACGAAGGTCGCTCCGACCGCGATAATGGCGATGAAGGCGCTGCGGGTAGCGACGTTGGCGAGGTTGTTGATGCTGATGAAGTTGGGATTGACCAGCGCCCCTACCAGCAGCAGCAACGCCAGTGCGACGAATGGCGCCACGGCCCTCAGATCGATGTCGCGCCAGCTGCGGCGACGAATTGCGCCCTGACTGCCTTCCTCGTTTACGCTCATATCCAATTGAACCTCCGTCCCACCTGTCGGGAATCTTGTTGTTCTCGGCATCTGCGCAGGATGCGCCGCGGCCGCCTCAGGCCGCCGTCTTCCTCTTCAATCCTGCGGCGTAGCGCATGATCTCCTGCTCGGAGATCTCGTCCCCCTCGAGAATGCCGGCGATATGGCCTTCGCGCATGACCACCACGCGACTGCATAGGCCTATGACCTCGGGCATCTCCGATGAGACGACAATGATCGAGCGACCGTCCCGGGCGAGCGCCGAGATGAAGTGGTAGATCTGCTGCTTGGTGCCGACGTCGATGCCGCGGGTCGGCTCGTCGATGATGATGATACCAGGGTCGGTTTCCATTACCTTGGCGAGAAGCAGCTTCTGTTGGTTGCCACCGGACATGCGTCCGGCGACAATCTTGTCATCCCTGACGCGGATGTCGAAGCGGCGGCGCGCCTTGACCAGAGCCGCCTCCTCGCTTCCCGGATCGAGATAGCCGAGGCGGCTATGGCGACCGAGCGACTGCAGCGTCAGGTTCGCCATCATCCCGGCATTGAGCAACAGCCCCTTGGCTTTCCGGTCCTTGGTCATGTATGCGAGACCGGCCTTGTTGACCGCGTGCACGTCACCGGATGAAACCGGCTGGCCACGAACGAGAACCTCGCCGGACACACGCGGGCGCAATCCGACGATCGCCTCCATCAACTCCGTCCGACCCGAACCGATCATCCCGGAAAAACCGAGGATTTCGCCGCGGCGGACCTCGAAGCTTGCGTCCCTAACGTAGCCTGTTGAGACCGAACTGACGCGCAGCACGACCTCCTCGTCGAAGTCGGGTTCGCTTTTGGCGGGATAGAGGCTCGAAAGCTCACGGCCAACCATCAACTGGGCGATCGCCTCGCCGTCGAGGATGGAGGTCGGCGATGTCTTGATCCATTGGCCGTCGCGCAACACCGTCACGCGATCGGTGAGTTCCATGACCTCGTCGAGCTTGTGCGACACGAAGACGAAACTCGTTCCCTTGCCGCGCAGCTTGCGCACCAAGCGGAACAGAAAGTTCGTTTCTTCGCGAGAAAGGACGGCGGTCGGCTCGTCCATGAAGACGACACGCGCGTCACGGCTGATAGCCTTGGCAATCTCCACCATCTGCTTTTCGGCGATCGACAGCGAGCCGATCATCGCGTTCTCGTCGACATGGGAGCCGAGGAGATCGAGAACGCGGCGCGTTTCCGCGCGCATGAACTTGCGGTCGAGCACGCCGAAGCTGGTCACTTCGCGGCCGAGAAACAGGCTCTCGGTGACGGTGAGATGTTCGGCCAGATTGAATTCCTGATGGATGATGACGATTCCGAGCGCTTCGGCCGCACCGTTTGCTGGGAGCTTCACCGACTGGCCGTCGAGCAGGATCTCGCCCGAGGTCGGTTGCTCGAAGCCGGACAATATCTTGACGAGCGTGGATTTGCCGGCGCCGTTCTCGCCCATCAGCGCGTGAATCTCGCCCTGGCGCAGCTCGAAATCGACGCTGAAAAGCACCTGCACGCCGCTGAAGGATTTACTGATGCGGCGCGCAGACAGCACGACGGGAGCCCCGTCGACAACCTCCGTGGTCATATTCCCCTCCCTGCGGCCTCCACCGCTTTTTCAATGATGTAAACCTTTACACTGCGCGATGTAAAGGTTTACATCTTGCTTGTAAGACAATTTTTTCGGCCTGCGCGTTTGACCGTCAGGCAAGTCTGTGTAGTGTCTCGCAACAAAGCCCGAGGCCAAGCGAGTGTCCGATTCCACCCCCGCAACCATCGAAGATGTCGCACGGATCGCCGAAGTGTCGATCGCGACAGTTTCGCGGGCCATTCACATGCCCGAGAAGGTTGCCAAGTCCACGCGGCTGAAGGTCAACCAGGCCATCGCGCTGACGGGCTACACCACCAATGCGATGGCGCGCAGCCTTAGGCTGGGGCGCTCGAACATGATACTCGTGGTCGCGCCCGATATCGGCGATCCGAACTTCTCCAGCATTCTGGTTGGCCTTGAAAATGAAGCGCGTGCCCATGGCTACGGCGTGCTGATCGGGCATACCCAGAATGATGCCCAACGCGGGTTGGAATATCTGAAATTCTTCAACTCGAACCAGGCGGCCGGCCTGATCCTGTTTACCGGCATTCTTCCTTTCGGCCATCAGGAGGTGACGCCGCGCCTGCCGCCGACCGTCGGTGTTTTCGAGCCCGTCTTCAACGGAGGCATTCCCTATGTCGGCGTCGACGACGTCGAGGGCGCGCGCAAGGCCGTTGATCTTCTCATTTCCGAAGGGCATCGGCGGATCGCATTCATCGGAGACTCCCATACGCGCCTTGCCTATGGCCGTCGTCGGTCGGGGTACGAGGCCGGACTTGCCGCGGCCGGCATCCCCCCGAACCGCCGCCTTATCCTCGAAGGCGACGGAACGGTGGAAAGCGGCAGGCTGGCGCTGGAGCAGCTCTTCATGCGCGACGACCTTCCGACCGCCTTCATGTGTGTCAACGATCAGACTGCTCTTGGTGTCGCGCTTGGCCTCAAAGCGCGCGGCTATGAGATACCGGATCAGTTTTCGGTCACCGGCTTCGATGACGTCCCGCAAGCCAGTTTCATGACCCCTTCCCTGACCACGATCCGCCAACCACGGACCGCGATCGGCAAGCACGCGATGGCACTGCTTCTAGAGATGCTTTCGGACCGCACCCCTTCAGAAACGGAGATCCTGCTGAGGCCCGACCTGGTGGTCCGCAACTCTGTTGGGCCGCCGCCGACACGGCGATGAAGGATTGGGCGCGACTGTCCGGTTACTCCGAGAGCAGCCACTTCGTTCCGAAATCTAGCTGATGATCCTGTTGCGCGCTTGCATGATGATCTCGCGCAGCCACCGGTGCATCGGCGAATGATGCGAGCGGTCATGCCATAGCATGTGGAAGACCATCTGCGGGAACTCGATCGGCGGCTGGCGCACGACGAGAGGCAGAAGCCCCGCAAAGTAGCTGGCAAAATGACGGCTGGTCGAGAAGATCAGGTCCGACTGCAGCAAGAGGTACGGTGCGGTCGTAAAATAGGAAAGCGCCACGGTGCGCGCCCGGCTGACCCGAAGGCTTGACAAGTGGGTTTCGACGACACCGCGATGGGCCATCGAATAGGCCACCGGCACGATATGGGCCGCCGCCAGGTAATCGGCTTCGCTGAATTCGCCCTGCGCTAGAGAATGGCTATCCCGCATCAGGCAAACGATGTCGTCCTGCAGGAGGATCGAGCGCTTGAGATAGGCGGGCGGAGACGGCCAGTTGCCGATGACGACATCGACGTCACCCCGGGCAAGCGCTCCCTCGAAGTCGAAGTCGGGACCGAGCGCCCGGATCACGAGGCTCGCATTCGGCGCCTTGCGCCTGATCTGATCGACAATTTCCGACAGGAACACCGGCGCCATGTAGTCCGGCGAGGCGATCGTGAAGCTGTGATTGCTTGATGGGGCGTCAAACGGCGCCGTGGCGTCGACCAAGCCGGTGAGATCGGCCAACAGGGCCTGAGCGCGTGGCAAAATCGCCAGAGCGCGCTCCGTCGGAACCATTCCGTCACGGCCGCGCACAAGCAGTTGGTCGGAAAAGATCTCGCGCAGCTTGCCAAGCGCCAGGCTGACCGCCGGTTGGGATTGCTCCAGCTTGACAGCGGCACGCGTCACACTGCCCTCGGCCATAAGCGCGCAGAACACCTTTAGGAGATGTGCGTCAACGGTATCTTCTTTCGACATCTGATTTTCAGAATAGCCAACAAAATCCGGCAGGGCGAGCCGGCCAATAGGTCAACACCACCTTTTATTCGTCTGGCTAATAATGGGTATTTGCCTGCCCGCGTTGACCAAATCGCCCCCACCGAGCACCGTTTGCATAGGAAACGCCCCGATGCGGCGGCTCAACTTCAGGGCAAGTCATGCTTGATATCGACGCGATCAACCAAATGGACTGCGACGCCTTCGTCGCCTACCTCGGTCCTGTCTTCGAGAATTCGCCTTGGGTCGCGCAGCGCAGCTGGCAGAAGCGGCCGTTCGCCGACGTCGAGGCATTGCATGGTGCGATGTTCGGCCAGATCCTGGCCCGTGACACGGCGTCCAAGGTCGAATTCCTGGGCGCGCATCCGGACCTTGCCGGCAAGGAGGCCAAGCAAGGCCGGATGACCGCGGAATCGACCGTCGAACAGGGAACGGCCGGGCTCGACAGCCTGGCGGGCCACGAGATGGCGCTGATCGACGATCTGAACCGCCGCTATCGCGCCCGGCACGGCTTTCCCTTCATCGTTTGCGTTCGCCACTACACCAAGGCCGGCATCTTTGCCGAGTTCAAGCATCGCATCGGACGGGAGACCGACGCCGAGCTTGCGGAAGCACTGCGGCAGATCGCCAACATCAGCCGCTATCGACTGGGCGCCCTCGTAAAAGAGGCGCAGGAGGTTATCACGCCGGCCGCATAGCGGCTGGTATCCTGAAATGGACTTATACGGGAGGTAGTCCACAATGGCATCGGCAGCACATGCGGGGAACAGAGGCGGCTCACCCGCCGCGAACCCCGAAAATCTCGAGTCGGTCTACCGCAAGGTGACATGGCGGCTCCTTCCCTTTCTGATGTTCCTGTGGATCCTGGCATGGATCGACCGGGTGAATGTCGGTTTCGCGAAGCTCACCATGCTGCAGGACCTGCAGTTCAGCGAAACCGTTTACGGTCTCGGTGCCGGCATCTTCTTCCTCGGCTATTTCTTCTTCGAGGTGCCGAGCAACATGTGGCTTGAACGGATCGGCGCCCGCGCCACGATCGCCCGCATCACCATCGGCTGGGGTATCATCTGCGTGCTGATGATGTTCGTCACCCAGCCCTGGCAGTTCTATACGCTGCGGTTCCTGCTCGGCGTGTTCGAGGCCGGCTTCTATCCCGGCATCATCCTCTACCTGACCTATTGGTATCCATCGCTGCGTCGCGCCAGGGCCTTCGGCCTCTTCATGTCGGCCTCGGCTCTTGCCGGCGTCATCGGCGGCCCGCTGGCAGGCACGATCATGACGCAGCTCGGCGGCGCCAACGGCTGGGCCGGCTGGCAATGGGTGTTCCTGCTCGAAGGCATCCCGTCGATATTCGCCGGCATCGCCACCATCTTCTATCTGACCGACAAGCCTGAAAAGGCGCATTGGCTGACCTCGGAGGAAAAGGCCCTGCTCATCCAGGACATCGAGCAGGACAAGAAGGCTCTCGGCCATCGTGAGCACAGCGTGCTCAAGGCGCTGAAGAACCCGACCGTATGGAAATTCATCGCCATCTATTTCTGCATCATCATGGCGAACTCGACGCTGACTTTCTTCGGCCCCTCCGTGGTACGCGAAATCGGCTTCTCCAGCCCTGCAACGGTCGGCTGGATCATGGCAGCCATCTATCTCGGCGGTGCGGCGGGCATGATCCTGAACGGCATTCATTCCGATCGTACTTCGGAGGTGCGCTACCACTGCGCCTTTGCAGCACTCGCAGGTGCCACCGGCCTGATGGCCCTGGGTTTTGTCCTGCCGGCCAGCGCTGCCCTGTCGCTCGCTGCCCTGGCGCTTGCGATCGTCGGCACCATGTCCGCAATCCCGGTCTTCTGGCAGATGCCGAACCATTGCCTGGCGGGTTCGGCTGCGGCGGTCGGTATCGCGCTCATCAACTCGGTGGCGAACCTCGCCGGCTTCGGCGCCCCCTACCTCATGGGCTACCTGAAGGACACGACCGGCGTCATGACCCACGGGCTGTGGCTGGTGGCTGCCGTCGAGGCGTTGACCTTCGTGCTGATCGTCGGTTTCGTCAGCAAGGTCAGCCGGCAAACGCAGCAGCCTGCGTAGAACAAATCCGACAAGACCTCGCGCGTTGCGGGTTCTGACCGGACGAGAAATTGTATCGGATCATCGTGGCTTTGCTCGATGGTCCGATATTGCATCTGCGGCGTGCACAGCGCGTGAGAGGCCGACACGGCCAAGGATTTCGGCAGGCCCAATCTGCCTGCGGCCGGCAGGTCCGGTGCCCGGTCTCGACGGTAATTCTCAGATTTTTTCATATTTTTTTCTGCGCAGTGGATGAGAAACCGCGCTCGCTCCGTATATGCGGGTATGGATTCGAAGAAAGGCGCCTTTGATATTATTGGGCAGTTGGCTGCGCTGCGGCGCTATGCCCGCTCGCTTGCGCGCAATTCGCCGGACGCCGAGGATCTCGTTCATGACGCTCTCCTGAGAGCCTACGAACGACGCTCGACTTTCCGGTCTGGAGCGAACCTTAGAAACTGGCTTTTCGCGATCGTTCGCAACACGCATATCGACCGCTTGCGATCCACGATCTCTCGTGGCCAGCGTGACGACCAGACGGCGCAGGAAGCCGGATCGTCTTACCCCGCCCACCAGGAGCACAGCGTGCGGCTGGCTCAGGTCCGCGAAGCGTTCATGCTGCTTCCGCAGGAGCAGCGCGAGGCCTTGCATCTCGTTGCCGTCGAGGACCTCTCCTATCAAGAGGCTGCCGACATACTCGACATTCCCGTCGGGACTTTGATGTCGCGCGTCTCCCGCGCAAGGGCGAGCCTGAGAGACTTCGAAAACGGAACGAAAAAGCCCAACCACCTGAGGCTTGTCGGAGGCGATAATGACTGACGTCGACACGATTATCGATACCGATCTCGATGCCTATGTGGACAATCAACTCGATGCGGCCGGTCGGCTTCGGGTTGAGACCTGGCTTGCCAGGAATCCTGATGCGGCCGCCCGTGTCATGGCCGATCTCGGAATGCGGACCACGCTCAAGCTGGCGATGACATCGGATGTCGTTGCCGGACGCCCCGAGACGCGCGAGGCGGCTCGCCGCCTTTCCTCGGGACTGGCGAATGCGCGCGTGTGGAACGCCCTGCAGAAGGTGGCGGCGGTCGGCTTGATGATTTCGGTAGGGTGGATTGCCCATTCGTCCGTCGGTCCGAGCGAAGTCAATGCCTCGGCCCATCCGCCGGCTTTCGTGGAATACGCTATCCGCGCGCATCAGACTTCGCTCGTCAGGGCGGGAATGCCGTCACAGCCGGAAGTGCAAACCTACGACCGGGACGACATTCGTGCCGCGACCGCCATCGTCATGCCGGAGCTTCCGAAGGACTGGAACGTCGTCGACGTCCAGGTATTCCCCTCGGATTTCGGGCCTAGCGTCGAGACGAGCGTCAAGACCGATGCAGGCACACTCATATCACTCTTCGCCGGCAGGCCGGGGCACTTCGCGGTCGAGCCCGTGAAGGACCTCAATCTTTCCAACGCCGAGGCTGCCTGGTGGCAGGTCGGCGAGGTCGCCTATGCCGTCGTCTCAACCACGCCGGGCATCGGCCTCAGCGATGAGGCCGAGCTTCTCAAGAACTCACTTTACTGAGGAAACCTTCATGCATTCGAACCAGAACCGCTTCGGCGGCATGAGCCAAGCTTCTGCCGCGGCCCTCGACGAAGGCCTTCGCCAGCACATGCAGCGCGTTTACAACTATATGGGCCTCGGCCTTGTCGTGACGGGACTTGTGGCCTTCATCGTCGGCACCACGCCGGCACTTTACGTGCCGATCTTCTCCACGCCGCTGAAATGGGTGGTGATGCTGGCTCCGCTCGCCTTCGTCTTCTTCTTCTCCTTCAAGATGCATTCGATGTCGGCGTCGTCAGCGCAGATGACCTTCTGGGCCTTCTGCGCCGTCATGGGTCTATCGCTGGCCTCCATCTTCCTGGTCTTCACCGGAGCCAGCATCGCCCGCACCTTCTTCATCGCCGCCACCATGTTCGGTGCGACGAGCCTCTACGGCTATGTAACGAAACGCGACCTGGCGAAATTCGGCTCGTTCCTGATCATGGGCCTGATCGGCGTGATGATCGCCTCGATCGTCAACATCTTCCTTGGTTCGAGCGCTCTTCAGTTTGCCGTCTCGGTGATCGGTATCGTCGTCTTCGTCGGCCTGACTGCCTGGGACACGCAGAACATCAAGGAACAGTATGCCGACAATTTCGACCAGGAATCCCAGCAGAAGCTCGCGGTTTTCGGTGCCCTGTCGCTCTATCTGAACTTCGTCAACATCTTCCAGCTGCTGCTCAACTTCACAGGTCAGCGTGAAGAGTAATACCCGCAGATAGCAAGGAACATATCTCATGGATCGCAACGACCAGCAGGCCATTGACGGCCTGTTCTCTAAGCTCGCCCATGTCGAGCGCCAGTCTGGCCCGCGCGACGCTCAATCCGACCGCTTCATCCAGGAACGGATCAGCGCGCAGCCGGGTGCACCCTATTACATGGCACAGACCATCGTCGTGCAGGAGCAGGCGCTGGAGGCGGCTCAACGCCGCATCGAGGAACTGGAGGCGCAGACCGCGCAGAGCCAACAGCGCGGCGGCTTCTTCTCCTCGATGTTCGGCAGCAACGCCGCCCCTCAGCGCCAGGCGCCGAAACAGCCCGGATATGGCCGTGCCGCACCCAGCTCGCCATGGGGCAACCAGAACCAGGCCTACGGCCAGCCGATGCAACAGCGTGCCGGCAGCGGCTTCCTCGCCGGCGCAGCGCAGACCGCAATGGGCGTCGCCGGCGGCGTTCTGCTCGGCAACGCGATCGCAGGCATGTTCGGCGGAATCGAGACTCAGGCTGCTCAGCCCAGCGCCACGGCTGCGGAGCCGGAAGAGCCTGCGGACGATATGGATTTCGGCGGCGACGAAGACATTTGACGCCGCTTTCGGCTTCCGGGGACCATCCCCCTCCCCCGGAAGCCGGCCCACTCAGAGACAACCTTTTCTCATGACCCCACCTGCGCCCAAGCTACAGCCTACCCCCTGTCCGGTTCCGATGACCCTCCATCTTCCCGGATGTGGAGAATGCGCAGATCTCGGCTTGCTGTCTGCCTAACTTTCCCTGAGATGGCCGCAACATCGATAAGGTCACGATCAGGGCGCTACACATGGTTACTTGAGCATGGCAACCTGCCGATGTTCAGCAACGGTCAACGCTGCCCTTCGTCCGGGAATGCCGAAGAGTAACGCCGGCGTCGCCCGGGGGCCGCTCGCAGCGTTGCTTCGAGATGAGAGGCTCGGCAAGCCTGTGGATGATCGCGCCCGTGGGCCGGCAAGCGGAGCTTGAGGCCAGCGCTTGCGCTTCAGAACGATCGCGGCGCTGGATCCATTAGTTTCACGCTGCCGGAGGTGACCTGGTAGATCGCGCAGGTTCGCTCGACGGAACCACTCTTTTCGAAGCGGAAGGCTGCGGCCGCGCCGATGAAGCCGTTTGGAGACCGAAGGCTCTCCTGCGTGATGGCGGTTTCGCCCTGGCTGCGCACCAGGCCGGCGGCAAGCGCGATCACGTCGAAGCCATAGGCCGCATCCGTGCCTGCGGCCCGCTCGTATCGATCGAGATAGCGCGAGGTCATCCGGGAACCATTTTCAGGACCAAACAGACAGAGATGGCTGCCCGCGAGCTCGGGGCGCTTGTAAGCGGCATTTGCCCAGCCAGAACTTCCGACGACCATCGCGTTCGGTTTCAGATAGCCGTTGGCCTTCAGTTGCGACAGAGCGCCGACATCCGGATCTCCCGATCCGACCAGGAGCACGCCATCGGTGTCTTTCAATGTGGTCTTGGAGGCCGCGTCGCCGGTGAATGCCGTGGTCCCCGTCACGGCGACGAGCGCCGGTTTGATGCCATAGCCGCCAAGTCCGCGATCGAGCCTTTGCCGCTCGGCGGCGGAGACGTCGCCCGGCAAGAGCACGACGAGCCGCTTGCGCCCGGACGCCACCGCATAGGACGCGCCCTCGACGGCGCTGTCGATGCGGTCGGACACGAAAGCGAAAGTGCCGGCCGGCCGCTCGGCGCCGTTGCCCCGCAGTACCAAGAGCGGCGCACGGGAAGAGCCGAGACCCTGGCGCACGGTGCTGACAGGCACGTCGGCGACCGACAGCGCGACGAGCGCGACGTTCTGGCTGGCAAGCCGCTTCGCCGCCTCTTGAATCTGCTGTGGCGAACCGTCGGTATTTTCGACTAGCACCGAGAGCTGGCCGCCACCCACCTCGTCGATGGCGAGCGACGCGCCGTCCCGGATATCGCGTTCGCGTACCGTTTCGCCTGACGGCGCCATCAACGCCGTGATGAGCGCGATCCGCGTTGCGCCCCCGCCGAAGGTTTCCTGCGGCTTTACCGCATGTTCGGCCGCGCGCCGCGCATGCCTCGCCTGCGGCGATTCCACGTCGAGAACGTCCTGGGGCGTGGGGGCGCCCTGACAGCCCGCAAGCGTACCGAGTGCGAGGACACCAAGGGCTAGCCACTGCCGACAGGACGACAGCCGCCTTGTCGGTGAAACGACAGCATCGGACATGACGATCAATCCGCCTGTCTCAATTCATGAAATTCCGCATCTTGGAATAGAAGCAATCGCACTTGGCGATGTAGTCCTCGTCGCGCCAGTTGGACTGCAGGTAGCCATAGGCCTTGCCGCAGGCAACCTTGGTCTCGGACGCCCAGACGAAAGTAGGCCGCGTCGAGGAGATCCAGTGCGGATCGTCGGCGACCGCGATTGCCTCGTCCATGCGCGACACGACCTCCTTGGTCAATGTCGCGACATCCTGGTCAACGGTGAGCGAGGATTGGCTGGCTTCAGCGCACTGCCGCGCGGCTGGCGCGTAGTCGACGATGAGATCGGCCGCGAAACCTGAAACGGGCATAAGAGCGACCATCGCCCCCACCAGCATGCTTCTGATCATGAAAAGATTCCCCCTGGAAAATGCGGTCCCCGGATGATTACCGAGAACCGCCGTACTGTCGAGATCGACGTAGCGTTTATGAAACGTCCTGTGTCTTCGGCGCACCGTTTTCGGTGAACAGGATCTTCACCACCTCGGTCGAAACCTGGAAGTCTTCCAGCACCGCGACCGTGTGCCAGGCGGAAGCATTGCCAGCGCTGCCATCAGTATCGACCTGTAGATTGGCGTTCAGTCCGTCCTGGACCACCTGGACGAAGTTGCCGTCGAGGTTCGTTCCCGTGGGCAGATTGCCAAGCAGAGCCGTCAGATCGACTGTATCGCCTTCGGCGTAGTTGTAGTCGGTGATGACGTCATCAATGCCGGGGAGTAAGGAGTCTGCGTCGATCACGAACGTGTCAACTCCTGCGTCACCGCTAATATGGTCGGAGCCGGTCCCACCATAAAGGATGTCATCGCCCCCATTACCATAAAGAAAATCGGTTCCGGCATTCCCATCGAGCGCGTTGTCAGATGAATTCCCGTTAAGTGTGTCGTCTAAATCCGAACCGATAATGTGCGGATTTGGTGACGTAGCGGTTGCAGTTTGCCCACTAGCAGCAAGCGAATAGTCTTGAATGCCCTGCCCCGCCGCCGTGAGTGTGACGTCTATGCTACTCGACGCCCTATCCCCGTCACCATCGACGACTTCGATCGGCACGTCAAAGGAGACTGGCTTGGTGGTTGGTACGGCAGCGCCGAATTGACCAAGTTTGAAGGGGTCCCCCGCAGCCCAAGTATATTCGACGCTATTGTAGCCGTTCGCAGTAAAGATACCAATCTGTGTTGACTGGCTATTGTCTCCGTACACGTTCCCGACGCTGACCGAACCGTCGAGATTTTCGCTAACCGTGAACGTGTGTCCGCCGACGGTGATCGTGTAGGTCTGCTGGAGTGCGGGTGTCAGGTCAACGATTTGGCTCGAGCCGTTGTAAGCTATGACAACGGCCGTGACAGCATCTTTACTGCCGTTACCTACTATCGTGTCACCGTCCGGGTCGTCAAATGCGGTAATCTTGACCGTGCTGCCATCTGAGATGAAGCTAGCGGTTGACCCGTTGACCGTGTAGTGAGCATCGAAAACATGGTCGCGCTTCAACAGAACATCGTAGTCGCCACCACCAGTGCCGCTTGGATCTCCCCTAAGGTCAGTCACGAAATCAATTCGGAATGTCTCGCCATTACCGACGCTTCCTCCCCCACTGACACCCCCAGAGTTGGCCGAGGTGTTGATGGTACCAGCCGGAAGACCGTTGATCGCGGGCGTGAGCAGCAGATCCGGGCTGTTATTGTCAATTGGATGCGAGACGGTCTCGCCTGCAGCGATGAAACCGGCCCACGGAGCGTTGCCACCAACGAAATCGTAACTGCTGCCACTGAATGAAACATTTGTGGTGCTGTCAACTTTCCCGTTCATGTCGACTGAATAAGTGGCATTGGTGGGATTGAGATTGATAACGAAGATTGAAGTCGCACCGGCGAAGCCCGTGAGGGTGAGCCCGTCTGGAGAGACGTGATACACAATCGGAACGCCATTAGCCGTTAGGCCGCTAGCTTGGCTTCCAAGTGAACTGGGGAACCGCACAGTACCAGCGCCGTCAGCGCCATAGTTGTTGTTGAGCGTTCCGTCCTGATCCAGTTCAAAGATAACGGGACTTCCTGCCGCATTGGTGACGATCGCGTGGTCGGGTAAGACGGCCAAAGGCGCATCGTCATTGAAGGCGACAGTCAGTGTGCCATTGGCAACCGAGTTGTCTGCGTCGGTGACGGTGTAGCCGAGACCGACCGAGACATTGTCCTCGCCGTTCGGGCCGGCCGTATGCAGCACGTTATCCTTGAGCTCGACCGTATAGGCACCTGTAGCCGCGTTCGTCACGGTGACCGTGAACAGCACGCCGCGCGGGCCCGTTGCCGTCAGCGTGTTGCCGCTCCAGCTGTAGTTTACCGTCTCCTGGCCGACCGTGCCGCTCGTGCCATGCAAACCGGCAAACGAGAAGCCGTTCGTGCCCGCACCGTCACCACCGACAGCGCCACCGAGCGTGCCGGAGAAGATCGCTGCACCGGCAACCGGAGCCGGGTTGGCGCCAGCCAGACCGTCATCGTCGACATTCGCAGACGCCGAGCCGCCCGTCGGCTGGTTGGCATCCGTTACCGAGAAGCCAAAGTTTGCCGTCGACGTATCACCGTCGCTGTCCGTCACCGTGTAAGTACCGTTGACCGGCAGAGATGCTCCGACCGTCGGCGTGTCCGCCTGGAACTCGTAGCTGCCGTCGGCCGTGACCCGGATCGAGCCCGCGCCGACGTCGATCCAGCCGGACCAGCCGGTGACCGCATCGAAAGCACCGACCGGAGCGCCATTGATCTGCGTCAGCGTTGCGCCATCCGCGCCAGCCGCAAAGTCGAACGAGCCACTGATCGTCGTGCCTTCCGGCACAGCCCCGCCGGCTTCATTCGCCGCCGAAGGCACGTCGTCGTTGAAGCTGACGGTCAGTGTGCCGTTGGCAACCGAGTTGTCCGCGTCGGTGACCGTGTAGCCGAGGCCGACCGAGACATTGTCCTCGCCATTCGGACCAGCCGTATGCAGCACGTTATCCTTGAGCTCGACCGTATAGGCACCCGTGGCCGCGTTCGTCACGGTCACCGTGAACAGCACGCCGCGCGGGCCCGTTGCCGTCAGCGTGTTGCCGCTCCAGCTGTAGTTTACCGTCTCCTGTCCGATCGTACCGCTCGTGCCATGCAAACCGGCAAACGAGAAGCCATTCGTGCCCGCACCGTCCACACCGACATTGCCGCCGAGCGTGCCGGAGAAGGTCGCTGCACCGGCAACCGGAGCCGGGTTGGCGCCAGCCAGACCGTCATCGTCGACATTCGCAGACGCCACGCCGCCCGTCGGCGTGTTGGCATCCGTTACCGAGAAGCCAAAGTTTGCCGTCGACGTATCACCGTCGCTGTCCGTCACCGTGTAAGTACCGTTGACCGGCAGAGATGCTCCGACCGTCGGAGCATCCGCCTGGAACTCGTAGCTGCCGTCGGCCTTGACCCGGATCGAGCCCGCGCCGACGTCGATCCAGCCGGACCAGCCGGTGACCGCATCGAAAGCACCGACCGGAGCGCCATTGATCTGCGTCAGCGTTGCGCCATCCGCACCAGATGCAAAGTCGAACGTGCCGCTGATCGTCGTGCCTTCCGGCACAGCCCCGCCGGCTTCATTCGCCGCCGAAGGCACGTCGTCGTTGAAGCTGACGGTCAGTGTGCCGTTGGCAACCGAGTTGTCCGCGTCGGTGACGGTGTAGCCGAGACCGACCGAGACATTGTCCTCGCCATTCGGACCAGCCGTATGCAGCACGTTGTCCTTGAGCTCGACCGTATAGGCACCTGTAGCCGCGTTCGTCACCGTGACCGTGAACAGCACGCCGCGCGGACCCGTTGCCGTCAGCGTGTTGCCGCTCCAGCTGTAGTTCACCGTCTCCTGGCCGACCGTGCCGCTCGTGCCATGCAGACCGGCAAAGGAGAAGCCATTCGTGCCCGCACCGTCCACACCGACATTGCCGCCGAGCGTGCCGGAGAAGGTCGCTGCACCGGCAACCGGAGCCGGGTTGGCGCCAGCCAGACCGTCATCGTCGACATTCGCAGACGCCACGCCGCCCGTCGGCGTGTTGGCATCCGTTACCGAGAAGCCAAAGTTTGCCGTCGACGTATCACCGTCGCCGTCCGTCACCGTGTAAGTACCGTTGACCGGCAGAGATGCTCCGACCGTCGGCGTGTCCGCCTGGAACTCGTAGCTGCCGTCGGCCTTGACCCGGATCGAGCCTGCGCCGACGTCGATCCAGCCGGACCAACCGGTGACCGCATCGAAAGCACCGACCGAGGTGCCGTTGATCTGCGTCAGCGTTGCTCCATCCGCACCAGATGCAAAGTCGAACGAGCCGCTGATCGTCGTGCCTTCCGGCACAGCCCCGCCGGCTTCATTCGCCGCCGAAGGCACGTCGTCGTTGAAGCTGACGGTCAGTGTGCCGTTGGCAACCGAGTTGTCCGCGTCGGTGACCGTGTAGCCGAGGCCGACCGAGACATTGTCCTCGCCATTCGGGCCGGCCGTATGCAGCACGTTGTCCTTGAGCTCGACCGTATAGGCACCTGTAGCCGCGTTCGTCACGGTGACCGTGAACAGCACGCCGCGCGGGCCCGTTGCCGTCAGCGTGTTGCCGCTCCAGCTGTAGTTTACCGTCTCCTGGCCGACCGTGCCGCTCGTGCCATGCAAACCGGCAAACGAGAAGCCGTTCGTGCCCGCACCGTCACCACCGACAGCGCCACCGAGCGTGCCGGAGAAGATCGCTGCACCGGCAACCGGAGCCGGGTTGGCGCCAGCCAGACCGTCATCGTCGACATTCGCAGACGCCGAGCCGCCCGTCGGCTGGTTGGCATCCGTTACCGAGAAGCCAAAGTTTGCCGTCGACGTATCACCGTCGCTGTCCGTCACCGTGTAAGTACCGTTGACCGGCAGAGATGCTCCGACCGTCGGCGTGTCCGCCTGGAACTCGTAGCTGCCGTCGGCCTTGACCCGGATCGAGCCCGCGCCGACGTCGATCCAGCCGGACCAGCCGGTGACCGCATCGAAAGCACCGACCGGAGCGCCATTGATCTGCGTCAGCGTTGCGCCATCCGCACCAGATGCAAAGTCGAACGTGCCGCTGATCGTCGTGCCTTCCGGCACAGCCCCGCCGGCTTCATTCGCCGCCGAAGGCACGTCGTCGTTGAAGCTGACGGTCAGTGTGCCGTTGGCAACCGAGTTGTCCGCGTCGGTGACCGTGTAGCCGAGGCCGACCGAGACATTGTCCTCGCCATTCGGACCAGCCGTATGCAGCACGTTATCCTTGAGCTCGACCGTATAGGCACCCGTGGCCGCGTTCGTCACGGTCACCGTGAACAGCACGCCGCGCGGGCCCGTTGCCGTCAGCGTGTTGCCGCTCCAGCTGTAGTTTACCGTCTCCTGTCCGATCGTACCGCTCGTGCCATGCAAACCGGCAAACGAGAAGCCGTTCGTGCCCGCACCGTCACCACCGACAGCGCCACCGAGCGTGCCGGAGAAGATCGCTGCACCGGCAACCGGAGCCGGGTTGGCGCCAGCCAGACCGTCATCGTCGACATTCGCAGACGCCGAGCCACCGGTCGGCTGGTTGGCATCCGTCACCGAGAAGCCGAAGTTTGCCGTCGACGTGTCGCCGTCACCGTCCGTCACCGTGTAGGTGCCATTGACCGGCAGAGACGCTCCGACCGTCGGAGCATCCGCCTGGAACTCGTAGCTGCCGTCTGCCTTGACCCGGATCGAGCCCGCGCCGACGTCGATCCAGCCGGACCAGCCGGTGACCGCATCGAAAGCACCGACCGGAGCGCCATTGATCTGCGTCAGCGTTGCGCCATCCGCGCCAGCCGCAAAGTCGAACGAGCCACTGATCGTCGTGCCTTCCGGCACAGCCCCGCCGGCTTCATTCGCCGCCGAAGGCACGTCGTCGTTGAAGCTGACGGTCAGTGTGCCGTTGGCAACCGAGTTGTCCGCGTCGGTGACCGTGTAGCCGAGGCCGACCGAGACATTGTCCTCGCCATTCGGACCAGCCGTATGCAGCACGTTGTCCTTGAGCTCGACCGTATAGGCACCTGTAGCCGCGTTCGTCACCGTGACCGTGAACAGCACGCCGCGCGGGCCCGTTGCCGTCAGCGTGTTGCCGCTCCAGCTGTAGTTTACCGTCTCCTGTCCGATCGTACCGCTCGTGCCATGCAAACCGGCAAACGAGAAGCCGTTCGTGCCCGCACCGTCACCACCGACAGCGCCACCGAGCGTGCCGGAGAAGATCGCTGCACCGGCAACCGGAGCCGGGTTGGCGCCAGCCAGACCGTCATCGTCGACATTCGCAGACGCCACGCCACCGGTCGGCTGGTTGGCATCCGTCACCGAGAAGCCGAAGTTTGCCGTCGACGTGTCGCCGTCACCGTCCGTCACCGTGTAGGTGCCATTGACCGGCAGAGACGCTCCGACCGTCGGAGCATCCGCCTGGAACTCGTAGCTGCCGTCGGCCTTGACCCGGATCGAGCCCGCGCCGACGTCGATCCAGCCGGACCAGCCGGTGACCGCATCGAAAGCACCGACCGGAGCGCCATTGATCTGCGTCAGCGTTGCGCCATCCGCACCAGATGCAAAGTCGAACGTGCCGCTGATCGTCGTGCCTTCCGGCACAGCCCCGCCGGCTTCATTCGCCGCCGAAGGCACGTCGTCGTTGAAGCTGACGGTCAGTGTGCCGTTGGCAACCGAGTTGTCCGCGTCGGTGACGGTGTAGCCGAGACCGACCGAGACATTGTCCTCGCCATTCGGACCAGCCGTATGCAGCACGTTGTCCTTGAGCTCGACCGTATAGGCACCTGTAGCCGCGTTCGTCACCGTGACCGTGAACAGCACGCCGCGCGGACCCGTTGCCGTCAGCGTGTTGCCGCTCCAGCTGTAGTTCACCGTCTCCTGGCCGACCGTGCCGCTCGTGCCATGCAGACCGGCAAAGGAGAAGCCATTCGTGCCCGCACCGTCCACACCGACATTGCCGCCGAGCGTGCCGGAGAAGGTCGCTGCACCGGCAACCGGAGCCGGGTTGGCGCCAGCCAGACCGTCATCGTCGACATTCGCAGACGCCACGCCGCCCGTCGGCGTGTTGGCATCCGTTACCGAGAAGCCAAAGTTTGCCGTCGACGTATCACCGTCGCCGTCCGTCACCGTGTAAGTACCGTTGACCGGCAGAGATGCTCCGACCGTCGGCGTGTCCGCCTGGAACTCGTAGCTGCCGTCGGCCTTGACCCGGATCGAGCCTGCGCCGACGTCGATCCAGCCGGACCAACCGGTGACCGCATCGAAAGCACCGACCGAGGTGCCGTTGATCTGCGTCAGCGTTGCTCCATCCGCACCAGATGCAAAGTCGAACGAGCCGCTGATCGTCGTGCCTTCCGGCACAGCCCCGCCGGCTTCATTCGCCGCCGAAGGCACGTCGTCGTTGAAGCTGACGGTCAGTGTGCCGTTGGCAACCGAGTTGTCCGCGTCGGTGACCGTGTAGCCGAGGCCGACCGAGACATTGTCCTCGCCATTCGGACCAGCCGTATGCAGCACGTTATCCTTGAGCTCGACCGTATAGGCACCCGTGGCCGCGTTCGTCACGGTCACCGTGAACAGCACGCCGCGCGGGCCCGTTGCCGTCAGCGTGTTGCCGCTCCAGCTGTAGTTTACCGTCTCCTGTCCGATCGTACCGCTCGTGCCATGCAAACCGGCAAACGAGAAGCCGTTCGTGCCCGCACCGTCACCACCGACAGCGCCACCGAGCATGCCGGAGAAGATCGCTGCAACGGCAACCGGAGCCGGGTTGGCGCCAGCCAGACCGTCATCGTCGACATTCGCAGACGCCACGCCACCGGTCGGCGTGTTGGCATCCGTCACCGAGAAGCCGAAGTTTGCCGTCGACGTGTCGCCGTCGCCGTCCGTCACCGTGTAGGTACCGTTGACCGGCAGAGATGCTCCGACCGTCGGAGCATCCGCCTGGAACTCGTAGCTGCCGTCGGCCTTGACCCGGATCGAGCCTGCACCGACATCGATCCATGCGGACCAACCGGTGACTGCATCGAAAGCACCGACCGAGGTGCCGTTGATCTGTGTCAGCGTTGCGCCATCCGCGCCAGCCGCAAAGTCGAACGAGCCACTGATCGTCGTGCCTTCCGAGACGTTCCCACCGGCTTCGCTCGACGCCAAAGGTACGTCGTCGGAGACGGAGACCGAGACAGTGCCTTCGGCCGTATCGCCATCGGTATCGGCAGCGATCACCTTGACCGAGCCGAGGCTCGCAAGGTCGTCGGCGTTGATGCCGGGGTGGCTGGCATAGTTATCGTTCAGGGTCGCCGTCACCGTCGCGCTGTCGCCGTTGCGCACCAGGTCGAGGGTGACGATCGCAGCACCACCGGCACGGCCGATAATCTGCGTGTCTGAGACGCGATCCCAGGTCAGTGCCCCGGTCAGGCCGCTGGTGTTGCCGAACGCGATCGTCGCGATCGCATCCGAACCGGCCGTAAAGCCGATCGTGCCGCTGCTCGTGTCCGAACCGGCCGGCGTCGAGCCGTCCGCAAGGTTCTGGTCGTCAAGCGTCAGCGAGGCGGAGGCGGCAAGCGGATCGACCGCCGGGCCAGCACCATCCGTCACCGTGATCGTCTGGCTGTCGCTTGTCGTGTCACCGTCGGCATCCGTGGCCGACAGCGAGAAGGTGACATTGACGCCACCAGCATTGTTGAGGTTGCTGGCCGCATCGAACGACCAGGTCTTGTCGGCATTGACCGTCAGCGTGCCTTCGGCAAGCGTGAACACCACCGACTGACCTGCCGTCAGCGCCAGGGTGTGGGTGGTGTTGCCGACCGTGACGTCCACGGTGCTGACACCGTCAGCGCCGGCCGAAAGCGTCCAGTTGCCGGCAAGCGCCTGGCCCTCGACCACGTTGGACGAGGCCGGATCCGTGATGCCGATTACCGGAACGTCGTCGGAGACCGACACGTTCACCGCGCCCTCGGCCGTGTCGCCGTCCGTGTCGGAGGCGATCACCTTGACCGAGCCGAGGCTCGCAAGGTCGTCAGCGTTGATGCCGGGATGGCTGGCGTAGTTGTCGTTCAGCGTCGCCGTCACCGTCGCGCTGTCGCCGTTGCGCACCAGGTCGAGCGTGATGATCGCCACACCGCCGGCGCGGCCGACGATCTGCGTGTCGGAGACGCGATCCCAGGTCAGCGCCCCGGTCAGGCCGCTGGTGTCGCCGAACGCGATCGTCGCGATCGCATCCGAACCGGCCGCAAAGCCGATTGTGCCGGCGCTCGTGTTCGAACCCGGCGTCGAGCCGTCCGCAAGGGTCTGGTCGTCGAGTGTCAGCGATGCGGTTCCCGCCTCCGCTTCGATCGACGGACCACTACCATCGGTGACGGTGATTGTCTGGCTGTCGCTCGTCGTGTCACCGTCGGGGTCCGTGGCCGACAGCGAGAAGGTGACGTTGACGCCACCGGCATTGTTGAGGTTGCTGGCCGCAGCGAACGACCAGGTCTTGTCAGCATTGACCGTCAGTGTGCCTTCGGAAAGCGCGAACACCACCGACTGACCTGCCGTCAGCGCCAGGGTCTGGGTGGTGTTGCCGACCGTGACATTCACGGTGCTGACACCGTCAGCGCCGGCCGCAAGCGTCCAGTTGCCGGCAAGCGCCTGGCCCTCGACCACGTTGGACGAGGCCGGATCCGTGATGCCGATAACCGGAACGTCGTCGGAGACCGACACGTTCACCGTGCCCTCGGCCGTGTCGCCATCCGTGTCGGAGGCGATCACCTTGACCGAGCCGAGGCTCGCAAGGTCGTCGGCGTTGATGCCGGGATGGCTGGCGTAGTTGTCGTTCAGCGTCGCCGTCACCGTGGCGCTGGCGCCGCTGCGCACCAGGTCAAGTGTGACGATCGCCACGCCGCCGGCGCGGCCGATAATCTGCGTGTCGGAGACGCGATCCCAGGTCAGTGCCCCGGTCAGGCCGCTGGTGTCGCCAAACGCGATCGTCGCGATCGCATCCGTACCGGCCGCAAAGCCGATCGTGCCGGCGCTCGTGTTTGAACCCGGCGTCGAGCCGTCCGCAAGGGTCTGGTCGTCGAGCGTCAGCGATGCGGAGGCCGCAAGCGGATCGACCGTCGGGCCAGCACCGTCGGTGATGCTGATCGTCTGGCTGTCGCTCGTCGTGTCACCGTCGGCATCCGCGGCCGACAGCGAGAAGGTGACGTTGACGCCACCGGCATTGTTGAGGTTGCTGGCCGCAGCGAACGACCAGGTCTTGTCGGCATTGACCGTCAGTGTGCCTTCGGCAAGCGCGAACACCACCGACTGACCTGCCGTCAGCGCCAGGGTCTGGGTGGTGTTGCCGACCGTGACATTCACGGTGCTGACACCGTCAGCGCCAGTCGAAAGCGTCCAGTTGCCGGCAAGCGCCTGGCCCTCGACCACGTTGGACGAGGCCGGATCCGTGATGCCGATCGAGGGAACGTCGTCGACGATATCCACGCGCAGCGTCGCCGTACCGATCGCGCCGTCAACGTCGGTGACCCTCAGATTGAAGGTATCCCGGTCCTGCTCGACATTTGCGCCCGGGCCGGAGCCAGTAACGGGGCTCGTCAGTTCATAGGTATACTGCGCCGCGCCAGTGGCGGGGTTGTACGCGGTGATGGTCAGCACGCCGAACAGGCCCACGACCGATTGGCCGACGAGTCCGCCGATTGTGAAAGTCTGGTCGTTGATCGTCAGGCTGGCGACATCGCCCAGGCCGTCCGGATCGGAGATCGTGAAGATGCCATTGACCGAAGCGCTGCCATCGCCTGCGCGCGATCCGCTGGCGAGGCCAGCTTCGTCGACCTGCCGGTCGCTCACGAGGATACCGCTGGGATCGCTGCTGCCGCCATCGGGGATGATCGACGGGTTGTCATTTGGGTCAAGCGTAAAGGGAAGAAGCTCGGTCGCCTCGAGGGTCGGAAATTCCAGGGCGGTCGGCGGCAACAGACCGATAACCGGTCCGGCCTGGCCAATGTCCGCGTTGGCGTCACCAAAACCGCCGCCGCTGCTCTGGTTCGAGACGACGCTGATGCTGCCGTCCGGACCCGCTGCAACGTTGATGCCGTTTTCGCCGAGCACGGCCACCAGGGTTTCGCGCGGGATTTCAGCATCGCCGATGACGAAGGTCGGAACCTTCAATGCGGCGTTGTGAATGGTGATCGTCGAGCCGTCCGGCTGTTCCAAAACGATATCGGTACCGACGACCTTGATTTTCTCGATCGACGCGCCTGCGGGCAGGTGCACCACGTTCGAAGCATCGGCTGTGACCGTCGCGGGCATGGGCGGCGTCTGTGGCGCTGTCTCGGCGCCTTTCACCGGCGCTCCGGTTGCCGGGTCGACGAGCTGGGGTTCTCCCTCAGCTCCCGTCGCCGCCTGCGCCACCAGTCGGTCAGCCTTGCCATCCGGCGCGTTGCGGAACTCGATTGCCTCTGCCTGCGTAGCGGCGGCTTCGTTCGAAATTGTGGTGCCTTCGGTTGCCATAGAAATACCCCTCGACCTTTGCGAGCAAGAAAACACCAAGCTTTTTGGAGCGCAATCGGGGGCTGAGGGATTAGCGAAAAACAGCATAATATATTATGCTAACACCCAAAATTGGTGAGCTTAGTACAAATTTAGTATTTCTGGTCATTGGTCCATAACCATCTTCCGCGCGGGCACGGCGACTCGAAAGAGTGGCCCCGAAATCGTGCTCGGCGACACCTAAGCCCTTCCATTGGTTCGACGTGCAGGCTTATCGCTTAGGGAACCTCAAGAAGAACTGCGAAACAAACGGTCGCGGTTTGCAATCCACGCGACATGCCGCCAATGACGATGTTATTGGTGTGTCTACAAGGTGGGCTGGCGACCTGATCCGAAAGAATACACAAGTATAAAATTTGAATAAAATTTTACACAAAACGTATTGTTCCGAAGCACACTAAATAATACATACCGCTTTACCGGCATTTTTCTTTTCATTCGTACAGTGTCCTCACGAAACCGAGAGACACGGCAATGAACAAGAACAGCTGGATGCACTGCGGAAAATACCTGAAGACTTCGGTGTTCGCGATCGGCCTGGTGTCGCTATCTGCGACATCATCCGTTCAGGCGGGCCAGTCCGGTATGCTCCACGCTGGTCTCTTCCAGCAGCTGCTGAGCATGGCAAGCCCCCTGGCAGCCGTCGCCACGGAGACGATCAACACCTTGTCGAAGCAGGCTTCCGAGGCTCTGAAGAGCCGGCAGGTGCAGAAGGTGGCGGTGACTGCGCGCCCGAGCCTCGGCGGCCAGGCAGCGGCAGAGTCGGAACCCTCCGCCGTGTTCCATTCGGTCGCCTTCCGCGTCTCTTCAATCCCAGTGGCGCGCAAATGGAAGACCGTCTATCCGGCAGTCGTGGCGGCGGACTTCAACGGCTGCGCACAGGAGAGTGGTTGTGCCGCCCGCGGCATTCTCGGCAAGGCGATCGAAAACGCCAACGGTCTTGCATTCCGCCAGAAAATCAGCGGCATCAACCGCACGGTGAACCGGATCGTGCGCTACCAGCCGGACGCGGAGAACTACGGCTCCAAGGACTACTGGGCAAAGCCGGATGAAATTCTTGCCCGCGGCAAGGGTGACTGCGAAGACTATGCCATCCTGAAGATGGCTGCCCTGAAGGCGGCCGGTCTGCCGTCAGAGGCCATGTCGATCGTTGTACTTCGCGATGTCCGGCGCAACCTCTATCACGCGGTGCTCGCAATCACGACGAGCCAGGGCCACTTCATTCTCGACAACCTGAGTGACGAGGTGAAGCTTGACCGCGCGCTTCCGAGCTATCAGGCGCTCTTTTCGGTCAGCGCCGATCGCTCCTGGATCCATGGCATTAAAACGACCGGTGATAAGGTTGCGTCTGCCGCACCTCTCGCGGATGTCATGCCCGGCGAGGGCATTGCGGTTCGCTGAATGTCGGCTCCAACGTCGATGCCTTCCCTAAGCAGGCTATGAATGCCGCCCAGCCGTCATCGCGGCAGGCAGCACTTCCGAGCGCTCAGGCCAGGATGAAGCCGATGATTACATCCTGGTCGGCCAGCGGGGCCAGTGCGGCGTTGAGTTTGCCGCGCGTCACCTGCCCCTGCACGCCGATGGTGAAGCCCGCGGGCTGCGGCTCGCCTGGAGCTGCCTTCAAACGACGGACAAGATCGACGAACTGAACATCGAATGCGAGCCTCAAGCCGCGCGCCGGCTGCGGTTGCTGCGACCGCAGCACCCGCGACTGGACGAAGGAGAGGAACGCGGGGTTGAAGGCGACGATGTTCTTGTTTCCCGTGAGGGCAAAGGCAGGCGTTGGGCTGGCGCGCACCTGACCGGCGACGATCGCCAGATTGCTGCGTTGCCTCGCACCGATAAGCTGGTCGCGCATGTAGCGCGTGGCGACATAGCGCAGTCGCGCCGTCAAATTCCCCTCGCCTTCAAGCTGTCGTTCACAAGCTGCAACGATATCCGCAAGTCTTCGTCCCTGCCGCGCGGCAAGCTCGCCAAGACACTGCCAATAGATTTCCTCGAGCTTGATCCCGCGGCGCTGACCGCCAACGGTGACGACGCGGAACCGCAGCGCGCTCAGGTCCTCATCGGACGGTGGAGGCTGCGTTTCGTTCATTCATCAGCGCTCCCGCAGGGCTTCCTCACGCGCCTTGTTGATCGGCTTCATCAGATAGGCAAGGATCGTCTTCTTGCCCGTCATGATATCGACCGAAGCGATCATGCCCGGCATGATGGCGTATTCCCGCCCGTCCTTCACCAGCGCAGCCGTGTCGGTTTTAACGCGCACGAGATAATAGGTCTCGCCATTGTTCTGGTCGACGAGACTGTCGGCGCTGACGGTTTCGACGATGCCGCCGAGGCCGCCATAAATCGAGAAGTCATAGGCGGAGACCTTGATCAAGGCCGGTTGGCCCGGACGCACGAAGGCGACGTCGCGCGGCGAAAGCCGCGCCTCGACGAGCAGCGTCTCCGACGTCGGCACGACGCCGCCGATCACTGCGCCCGGCGTCACATAGGCACCGACCGTGTTGACATCCAACGTATTGATGATGCCGTCGACCGGGGAACGGATGTCGGTGTTGGCGACCCGGCTGGTCGCCCCGCGGATCGTTTCGTCGATCACGGAAAGCTGCGAGAGGGCCTCCGTTTTTTCGGCCAGGGCCTCCTGCTTCAGTTGCAGGGAGAGTTCGGTGACCTGCAGCGACGCCTCCTCGAGCGCCGCCTCCAGCTTGCCGACCGATTGCTTCCAGAGGGCGAGCTGTCCCCGGGTGTCGGTCAATTCCTTTTCGACCCGCAGCAGCTCCGTTTGAGCGATGAGCTTGCGTTTGGCCATCGGCTCGATAAGTCCCTGTTCCCGTTCCGTGACCTGCAGGCTCTCGGTCAGCCGGGTGATGTTGGCTTGCGCCTCCGCCAGTTCCTTCTGACGCTGGCCCTCGCGCGCCTGCATGACCGACAGCTTGTTATTGAAGTTTCCAGCCTTCGCCTGGAGCAGTTGCTCCTCGTTGGCGCAGATAGCCGGTGCGACCTTGGCGATATTCTCGGGGCAATTGTACTTGGCGTCGTAGGCCCCACTCTCTTCGAGTTCCAGCCGCGCTATCTGCGCGCGTAGCGACCGCGCCTTTGCTTCGAGCTCGCCAAGCGAGGAGCCGCTGGCCGTATCGTCGAGCCGCAGGATCAGATCGCCGCGACGGACGACCTGCCCGAGCTGCACGGCGATCTCGCGCACGATGCCGGGCTCGCTCGACTGGATGATCTGCGTCTTCGAGACGGGAATGACCTTGCCTTCACCACGTGCGATTTCGTCCACTTCGGCAATCGCCGCCCAGGCGACGAAACAACTGATCAGCAGGCCAATGACAAGCAGTCCGGCGCGAGCGGCGAGCGGCGGTTTCTCAGTCATGCTGTCCCCTCCCGCCGCTTGCGGACAGGCATTGCTTCGTCGTCATGTCGAGAGCGTGGATCATAGCGCCGCCCCCTCGGCCGGTCCGGCAGGACCGGAGCGTCGTTGCAACTGTTCGATGACCGCGGCCTTCGGGCCATCGGCGACGAGGCGCCCGCGGTCGAGAACAAGCAGGCGATCGACGAGGCTCAGCATGCTGTGACGGTGCGTGGAGATCAAAAGGGTGACATCGCTGCTGAACACATTGGAGAGCTTATTGATCAGCTCACGCTCGCTGGCGAGATCCATTGCCCCGGAAGGCTCGTCCAGGAACACCACCTTCGGCTTGCGCAACAACAGCCGGGCAATGGCGACCGCCTGGCGCTGCCCGCCCGAAAGCTGGGAACCGCGCTCACCGACCGGCATGTCATAGCCACGCGGATGATGGGAGACGAAGTCGTCGACGCCGGCAAGCCGCGCTGCCGCGACCACCTCTTCATCGCTGGCTGTCGGGTTCGCCATCAGCAGGTTTTCCTTGATGGTGCCGGAAAACAGGTCGGAATTCTGCGACACGAAGGAGACGGCCGAGCGGACGACGGAGGGATGCAACTGCCGGATATCGACGCCATCGAGCAGAATACGGCCGGCGCTGGGCGCGTAGAGACCTGCGAGAAGCCGGCCGAGCGTGGTCTTTCCCGAACCGATACGGCCAATGATGCCAACACGCTCGCCCGCCTTGAACGTAACGTTCATGCCGCTGACCACTTTGTAGTCGGTCCCCGGATAGGCGAAATCGAGATTGGTGAAAGTGATGCTACCGTTGCGGATCTCGCGGTTGACGAAACCGATCGTGTCCGGCCGATCCTCCGGCTGCTCCATCACCGCATTCAGGATGCGCAGCGACAAAATCGCCTGACGCAGCCGTGCCAGCGTCATCGCAATCTGCCCCAGCGGCGCGACGGCGCGGCCGGAAAGCATGCTGGCCGCAATGATCGCGCCCGAGGAGATGTTGCCTTCAGTGAATTCGTAAGCGCCGGCGACGACAATGCAGACCGTCACCAATTGCTGCACGAATTGCGTCGCGTGCGAGGCCCAGGAGGAGATCTCCTTGATTTGCTCGGCCGTGTTCGAAGAGTGCTTGGCCAGTTCGTTCCAGCGGCGCAAAAGCTGCTTTTCCGAATGCAGCGTCTTCACCGTCTCGATGGCGCTGATCGTCTCTACCAATAGCGCCTGGCGCTGGGCCGATTCGTTCGAGGCGGCGGCGACGCGGTTGCCGATCTTGTACTGCGCGACATAGCCGATCAACACGCTCAAGAGGAACGCGACCGCCGGGATGAGCGCGATCCAGCCTGCGACCGCGTAGACCGCTGCGATGAAAACAAAGACGAAAAGGCTGTCGATGAGGGTGCTGAGCGTATTCGAGGTGAAGAACTCGCGAACGAATTCATACTGCATCGCTCGGTTGGCGTATTCGCCTGTCGAAGGTGGCCGCGATGCCATCGTCGCATGCAGTATCTTCTCGAACAGCATGTAGGAGAGCTTCAGGTCAGCCTTCCGTCCGGCAAAGTCGATCAGCGCGGCACGAACCGTCTTGAGCAGGAAGTCGAACAGAATGGCGGTGCTGATGCCGAGCGCCAGCACCCAAAGTGTCGCCATCGCCTTGTTCGGCAGAATCCGGTCATAGACGTTCATCGTAAAGAGCGGCGCGGCCAGCGCCAGCACGTTGATGAAAAAGGCCGCGATCGCCACCTGCACATAGGCTTGCCAGAATGGCTTGACCGTGGCCGTCAGCCAATGCCGGCGGTCGATGTTACGGGCCTCACCGACGCCGCGGCCGGACGCCGTATTGAGATAGGTGGCTGAGAAGGACAAGGCATAGGCGAGACCGCCGAGCTGCAACTCAGACAGTTTCACCGCCGCTTCGCCGGGGGCAACTGCTCTGTTCGAAAGGTTCAACGTGCCGTCAGGCGCCTCTTCCAAAAGCGCCATGGCGCTGCCGTCACGAAAGACGAGCAGCAGCGGGTACACGAAATCACGATTGCTGATCGCGCGCCCGGAAACGATTTCCGTTTCCAGGCCGACCCGCTCCGCAATACGTGAGACGTCCTCGGCGCTCGGCAACCGCGCGTCAAAAGGAACGTCGGAATAAAGCACGCTGTCGGACGAGGGGCGGTTCAAGAAGATACAGATCTCCTTGAACGCCTCGGAAAAGCCAGTCAAAGACGGGCCGATCTGCACATGCCTGTCAATGCTTTGCACTACCACCGATTGTGTCCACCTTGACGAGGACTATCATTTCTGCCGGATCGGCGCCAACAAATCGAGCGGCAAGTCGTTCGTCTGGCGCGAAGGAACACGGCGATAGGTTTCCGTGGGCGGCGTATCCGGAACATTGAACTCGTTGCGGGCATAGGCTTCGGCCTGGGCCGGCGCCTTGATCTGCATCGTAGAAAGGAGCTGGCCGGTAGCCGCAAGCAAGCGGTACTCGGCAAACAGAGCGGCGTACTGCGAGGTTTTCGCGAGAACGCTGACATTGAAACGCGAATTCTGCGCGCCGAGCACGTCAAGCAGCGAACGCTGCCCGACCTTGAGCTGTTCGCGATAGGACTCGACGAGCTGTACGTTCATCTGAGCCTGCGCGTTCAGCGTGCGGGAGATCTCGTACTGGCTGTTGCGGCGTTCCCAGGAAATGCGAACGGCTTCCTCGACCTCGCGATGTGCCTGGTGGAAGACCAGCCGCTGTTCGCTTGCGCGGCGCATCTGCTCCTGCTCGTTGGCGATATCAATGCCGCCACGATAGAGGTTCCACTTCGCCACGATCCGCGCCTGGGCATCCCAGCTGTTGCCGGTCGCGCCGTCGATATCGTTGCCGGTGCGCACACGCCCTTCGGCGAAGACTTCCGGAAGCATGTTCGAGCGTGCCGCTTTGACCTGCGAATCCGCAGCGCTGATGTCGGAATCGGCGGCCTTGATGCGCGGATTGCTGCCGCGGGCGATACCGATTGCCGTCTCGAGCGTCTTCGGCAGAATGCCGGCCACCGACTTCGGCATGGACGGCTTCGTGAGCGGCTGGCCAACCAGGCGGTTGAAGCTGATCTTGACGGTTTCGAGCGATTCCTCTGCTTCCTGCAGACGGGCCTTGGCCGACAACAGGCGTTCACTCGCCTGCTGGCGATCCGCATCGGTAAGGGCGCCACCTGAAATCAGCGAGCTGATATCCGACAGGATCGACTGGTGCACGCCGACGTTCTTGCGCGCTTCCGCAACGATCTGCTGCTGGAGAATATATTCGAAATATTCGCGGACGATCTGCAGACCGATCGTCTCGGACCGTTCGAGGACCCGGAAGGAGGCGCTGTCGACGCGCGCCGCCTGACGCTCCAGTTCGGCGCGACGACCACCGCCATCGAAGAGCTTCTGCGTAATGGTCAGCCCGACGTCGGAAGGATAGAGCGGATCGTTCTCAATGGAACCAAGGCGACGGGCTTCGTCCTCAAGATGTTGAACGCCCGTCGAAGCTTCCATGTCGACGCTCGGCAGATAGAGACCGCGCGCCTGCCGCAGTTCGAACTCGATTGCCTCGCGGTTCTCGATCGACTGCCCGATTTCCGGGTTCGATTCCATCGCGATCTGAAGCGCTTCCCTCAGCGTCATCGCTTCGGCCGCGCCACCTGCAAATACGGTTGACGCGAGCAGAATGGAAAAAAGTCCGCCCTTAAAAGTTTTCCCCACTTTCAATATTATCCCCCTCGCAATCCGTACGTCATGCTGGCGAATCCGAGCGTGCGTTACAACTGCCGAAATTTACCGATAGATAATACAGAGGTAATATAACGCGGCCACCAATTTTGGGGTGGTTCTATGGCGCCCCAAGCTTTCGCACGGCTATGTTGCAAAAATGGAACATTCGTGTGGCGAGAAGAGTAACCGTTAACCTATTGAAATAAAATAAATCAGCCGCTTCTGCCCAAGGTAACAAGGCGCTTCGGCCCGTTGCAACGTCGCCGTCAACGCAACGGCAGCGCGAATTCCTCACTATGGCCTCAGCCGCTGCGAGCGGAGATTACCCGTCTTCCCGTCACTGGCGCCGGCACCCAGTAAATCACGCTGAAGGCAGCCGGACGAAATCGACGGTTTGCGTTCCCTCGCTGGCAACCAATACAGTTTCGGATGCTGCCGCACGGCGCAACCGTTCGAGATCTACGCTGCCGTCGAACAATGCGCCGCCGACGCTAATTGCCAGATCGACCTTGCTCCCGTCTGCCGAGAAGTGTGCCGAAGCCAATGCCTTCGTCAGGCGGATGGAAACGTGCTCGGCATCCGACTCGCTCGCGCCGACCAAAAGAACGTCGAAGCTTGCCGGGCCGGTTCGAGCGACGATGTCATCGCGCCGCACCGAGGTGCTGATCGTGGAGGCGACGAACTGGAGCAGTTCTTCGCTCCAGGCCGGACCGAAAGCCGCACCGACATCGTCGAGGTTGTTGATCCTGAGATGAATGAGTGCTCCGTGAAGCTCTTCGCCGGCGCGTTGCCGGCGACGCTCGAGGCCATTGACCTGCTGGACCAGCCCGCGGCCGGTTACGCAGCCCGTCGTGGCATCGTGGGCGACGACATGGTTGATCTGGTTGCGAAGGCGCTGGGCCCGGCGAAACTGCGTCGCCGCGAGGACGATCAGCGGCACGCCCATCAACAGGGATATCAACGCGGCGCCAACCACGGCCGCCGCATAGGGCCGATCGACGAGAGCCACCAGGCTGAGATAGACCAAAACCTGCGCGAGTACGGCAAAACCAATAATGCCACCGATGACATATCGCGCGATTCGCCAGTCCCTCTGCCCGTTGAACTGTACTTCTCTTCGCATCCACCGCTCCCGATTCACCAATAACGATCGGTCTAGCGCGAGTTTATGGATATTCCATTTCCAGGGTACCTACAACTTTATGCAGTATGCGGGCTTTCCAAGAAAAATGCTCCAAAACGGGATATCCGGTTCGCCGAAAGCAGCTTGCCGGTCCCTCCCGCGGGCTTGAACGCGCCGTCAACCTGCACCGACGAAAAGAAGCGATTCGATGCCGGATGTCACCTTACCGACCGGGCTCGCGCACAGCAACGCTGCGCAAAGCAGTCGCTGGCTGCCGTCGATCGCTTTGTTCTCAATACATGAGTGCACCGCCGACAACCGACGAAGCGCGCCTTGTCTTCGGCGCTTGATAGGGCCCATGCGTCCGTTCAACTGTGGCAAGGTCGGGAACCCTCCCCGTCTTTCGGCGTTTCTATTCCGCCGGGCGCCCTCGCCCGATGCTGAAGCGCCACGAAAGGAACCGATGATGTACGACAGGGAGCGTTGGCCAGAACAAAGGGCATCAACCGGACTGCCGGTCGGAATCATGCTTCTTTCAGCCCTCGCCATTACCGCCTATCTCGCCGTCGGCGGCGCATTTTCGGACGGTGGTGATCAGGCTGTCGTCTACATCCCACAGACAATCGGAAAGTAACCCACGCAGCGCGGAAGTGCACGGCTACGTTGACCGAAGCTGGCGGACATGAGACATCTCGCAGGCGTGAGACGGGGCGGCTCCTCCTCCGTCCCGTAATTCACGACAGGCCTAAAATGTCTCTACAAACAATGCCGTGAGTGACCGGCAATGAATCCGGCGAGCATACAGCCCGTCCGGTGGCCATTCACGAGCTATCAAGGTGACAGCGACGGCCATTAAAGGCAACGAATCAAAAGGGTGGCGAACTCCTCAATTCGGGCTAGGCGGTGCTGATCTCAGCGTCGGACTTTGCCTATCGCTCAACTGCGCGCGAGCGCCCGCCCGCCGTCCTTGAGACGATGGAGTGCCGACTGTCCGGGGGCCTTTCTCATCCGAAACGATCAGATCTAGGCGAGACGCATGTGGATCTTTCGAACGCGCCCCAGCGCGTGGCTCCAATATTTGCTAAATCGGCTATAAGCCACTCGGTCAAACCAATCAGGAGAATCATGGAAACCGTCGAGATCAGCGGCCGCAGCGACTTCGCACTTTGGGCAATCCAGCGCGCCCAGGAAATCGTCACGGCCGAGGGCGCCGCCTTTGCTATGGCCGCTCGCGACATGAATGAGGATACGCTGGGGGAAACTGCCGCCGCGCTCGGCAAAGCCATCAGCGATGCCATGCTCGAAGTCTTTGACGGTCTGACCGCGGAGTGACCTGAGCCGTCGGGAGGCACACCGGTCTCGCGATAGGGGCGAGCGCCGGATATCCAAATGGAGGGTGGCGGGTAGCGATCAGCCGCACATCTGGCTTGTGGTTCGCGGTCCGGAGGGCTCGCCGTTCGCCTGTCACCAGCCAGAACGCAATGGCGCGCGCCTGTCCTTCATCAACGCATCCAAGTTCTTGAGGAGGGTTCACTTCTGCCGCACGTCGAGGCCTAATGCCTCGGCGATTGTGATGGTTTGGTCGATCGTGATGATCGCGTCCTTGAGGTGCACGTTTTCCGGTTCGATCGCACTGAGGTCGCTGCCCCTGAGATCACAGGCTGTGAAATCGATGCCGTGCAGCCACGCGCCGGAGAGATCGACGTCTCTCAGCGAGCCACCCTTGCAGGAGGCACCGGTAAGGTCTGCCTCCCGCAAGCGGGTTTCCTTGAAGGATGCGCGGCCGAGACCGGCGCCGGGCAAGCTGACGAAGGACCAGTCGCCGCCTGAGACCTGCATCTGGTCGAAGTCGCATGTATCGAACATGCTGCCGACGAACTTGCACTCTGTGAACCGGCTGTCGAAGAATTTGCAGGACACGAAAGTGCAATTCACGAAGGCACCCGCCTGATGCGACGAGGCATTGAAGCGCGCCCGCCGGAAGGTGCATTCGTGGAAGACGACACCAACGGTCTGCGCCTCGGTCAGGTCGAGATCGACGAACAGAGTGTTCTGATGACGCTCGCGATCGATCTGCCGGCCATACCAGTCCGCACCGGCAATCGTGATATCTATCTTCGGCGGCGCTTCGCCATGTCGTCGTTCAGCCATCGTCATCCATCCATTGAGCTCTGTTAGACGGCGAACGCCTGCCGTTCGGTCATCCTGTTCGACCGGGCAACAATTGAGGACACCGGCAGCGACCTCGCTTCACGCGAGGGTCGACAGACTGTTCAACCTGACTAGCAGAGTCGACAGATTCTAGTAACCGGCAACTGCCGAAGACCCGCCCGGCCGCGCGTCAGTCGTCGATCCGGAAACCGACCTTCATGACCACCTGATAGTGCGCCACTTCGCCGTCCTTGATGTGGCCCCGGATCTGATCGACCTCGAACCACTGGAGATTTCTCATGGTTTTCGACGCCCGCGCGATCGCCGTTTCGATCGCCTCCGTAACGGAAGACTTCGAACTGCCGACAAGTTCTACCTTCTTGTAGACATGGCCACTCATGACACCCTCCCGGTTGCCTCTAGAAGCGATCAACAAGCCTACAGGCAAATCACGAAAACAGCACCTGCCCCACGCATCGAAAGCGACGCGCGCGAGTTGCGGGCATCGCCACGGCTTGCTTCGACTACCCGTCGTCCTGGAAAGCGAGCGTGACCTCAAAGCGGATCATGCCCATGCCTCAGCGACCGCGTGATTTGCACAAGGAACGTGCAGTTTGCCTGGCACTGGCCGGTTTTTCCCGCAAATCGGACGCGCGGTCGTGCAAATGCAACACCGTTTCAGGTGGCCCAACTCTTGCTTCACTCTGTCTGAAACATCCAACCAAGGGATTGTCGGATGATGTGGAGTGGGTTGCTGCTGTCGCTGCTGCTGAGCGTTTCAATGGCCTTCAGCCTGACGGAGTTGAGTTTCGTGCGCAATGGCCGCGCCCAGCAATCGCGCGGCGATGCGGTGCGAACAACGCTCGCGATGTCAGCTGGATTGACCGCTTTGGGATTGGCGTTCAGTCATCAGGGGCCATCACTGGGGGTAATGGCAGTCGTCGCCGGCATAGCGCTCTCATGGCTGGCGGCGCGGTTCGCCTCACGTACCGTTGCGCTCGCGGTCACCATCCTGTCGCTCGGCTTCTATCTGCAGTTCGCGGAACTCGCACCCTTGCGCCCTTGACCGACGGTGCATGAAAGCGTTCGCCCTTCGGTCACGATCGCATCCATCGCGATGTCGTGCCATTGTGGCCTGATGCTCTCCATTCTCTGCTGTTCGAACCCAACGCCGATCACGAATGGCTTCGGTTGAAGCACGGCGAGTGTACGATCGTAATAGCCCCCACCATAACCCAAGCGATAACCGCTCTCGTCGAAACCGACGAGCGGGGCGATGACGATGGTCGGCTGAACATCCCGCCCCTCGGTCGGAATTGGGATCCCCCAAACACCCCTCTCGAGCGCCTCGCCAGCGCGCCAGGATCGAAAGCCGAGAGGTTTTGCCTTGGCGAGCACCACCGGTAATGCGCAGTCGGCGCCGCGGGCAATGAGCGTGTTCATCCAGGAGCGCAGATCCGGTTCACCACGGAACGGCCAATACAGCGAAATCGTTTCGCCTCGAACGTTGGACAGAAGTTGGTCGAGCGCAGAAACGATCGCGTCTGTCCGTGCGGTCCGTTCTGCAATCGGAATGCCCTGTCGCGCGGATATCAGCCTTTTTCTCTCTTGCTCCCGCCATTGCACAATCGAGATCGCCTCTGGAGATTCCATGCCCATATAGGCCGGATCCACCTCGTGCATCAGGCAAGGCGGTGATGAAAAGCGCGGCGGAAGATCGTCCTCATCAGGCGTGCACATGGTCGATGGCCTTTCTCCGTTTCCGGGAATGTTTCGAACGCAGTTTCACGAGATCACCTTGATTATCATTTCCCATTCGAGAACAATAAAGCGGCTTCATTCCCTTCGTAGATAAAATGGACTTCACGACCCTTGAGATTTTTCTGCTGGTAGCCGAGCGCACCAGCGTGACCCGCGCCGCCACCGAGATTGGCCGTGCGCCATCCAACGTCACCAACCGTATTCGCGCACTCGAGGAAGAATTGGGCGTCGGCCTGTTCAGCCGCGACGGCAAGAAGATGACGCTGACGCGCGAGGGGCGTCTTTTTCGCTCCTACGCCACACGGCTGGTGGCGCTCGGTGACGAGGCGCGCAACGCGCTGAAGCCGACGGCAATGCCGGACGTCTTGCGGCTGGGCAGCATGGAGAGTACCGCTGCCAGCCGCCTGCCGACGGTTCTGCAGACGATCAACCGAACGCACCCGGATTTGGCGCTGAGGCTCACAATGGGCTCGACGGAGGAACTGACCCGAGCCGTGCTCGCTGAAGAAATCGACTGTGCGCTGATCGCACGTTTGCCAAGCGATATCGCGATGCCGAGACCCGACCCGCTCGAGGACCTCGATGGAGATCCGATCTACCGCGAAGACGTATTGATCGTCTTGCCCGCGTCGCATCCGCCGATCAAAACCGCCCTGGACGTGCGTGTGAGCTGGTTGGCGGCGCTCGAACCCGGATGCACGTACCGCCGTGTCGCGGAACAATGGGCACGTCCGTCGCCGACGATTGCGACCAAGGAGGTTTCCTCCTATCACGCCATACTGGCGAGCGTTGCAGCCGGTGACGCGATCGGTGTAGTGCCACGATCCGTATTCGAACTGATGGACTGGCCAGGCGACGCTCGAACCCATTCATTGCGTGAAATTCAGACACTGCTCATCTATCGTAGGGAGGCCAGCTCCCCTGCGATCGAAATCCTGCGCCGCGCATTGCATACCGACGCTGGCGCCCACTGAAATATTCAACCTACGCGCTGCCATTTACAGGTGACTGCATGACCAATTCGCCCAACCAGACGCCCTCGCAACCGCCGGGCCGTCGTTTCTTCGCGCCGATCCTAGCGGGTGCGACATTGAGGGAGCGCCTGATTGCGTGTCTCGGAGCGCTGGTTGGTATCCTCCTGACCGGTATGATCAGCGGCAGTATCTTTGGTGGCGGTGCCAGCCTTCCCTTGATCGTGGCGCCGATGGGCGCATCCGCGGTTCTGCTGTTTGCGGTTCCCACAAGCCCGCTTGCCCAGCCGTGGTCGATCGTCGGCGGCAACACGATCTCCGCCTTCGTGGGGGTTCTGTCAGCTATGTTCGTGCCGGATCCGCTGATCGCAACTGGTATTGCCGTGGGGATCGCGATCGCGGCGATGTCCTTTACGCGCTGCCTGCATCCGCCCGGCGGCGCCGCTGCGTTGACGGCAGTGCTTGGCGGCCCTGTCGTGGCGAGCTGGGGCCTCCTGTTCCCGCTGGTGCCCGTCGCGCTCAACTCGTGCCTGCTGGTGGCTCTCGGGATCCTGTTTCACAAGCTGGCGAGACGCAACTACCCGCACGTCGTCGCTCCGCCCGCAAATATGCACGCGACCATTGATCCGCCCGCCAATCGCCGGGTCGGCTTTACCGGCGCGGATGTCGATGCCGCGCTCGAGGCGTTGGACGAAACGTTTGACATCAGCCGGGAAGATCTTGATCGGGTGCTGCGCCAGGTGGAATTGCAGGCGGCAATTCGGGCGACACCTCACATCCTGTGCCGGGACATCATGTCGCGCGACGTCATCTGCGTCCATCAAGACGACAGCAGCGAGGCCGCGCGCTCGTTGCTTCTCAGACACAATATCCGGACCATCCCCGTAAAGGATGGAAACGAGCGGCTTGTCGGTACAGTCGGACTGAGGGAGCTGACCGAGCCCGGCGCCACCGTCGGCAGCAACATTGCGACGCCAGTAGTCGCGCGCCAGGACGACCGGGCGATGAGCTTGCTTCCGGCGCTCAGCAGCGGAACAATTCACGCGGTCATCATCGTCGATGACGACCATCATGTGCTTGGACTGATTTCGCAAACGGATCTGCTGGCGGCAGCAGCGCGGACGTTGTTCGATCACAACGCAGGTCGCGAACAGGCTGCGTAGGATTTGCCTTCGGTTGTCCACGCGGATCAATCCACTGTGCCCGTCGGCAGATTGGCGAGATCAGCAGGCTCAGTGCAGCGAAATCTGTCGCGTCGGTTGCCTCACGTGATGCACGAGCGGTGTTTCGCTCGATATCAGTCGCGCAACCAGACGCCCTGACGCCGTAACCACATCGATGACGGCGTCGCAATAGTCGTCGTCCTTGGTCAGTTCATCGACAATCCTTTGACCATAGGCAACTGCGGGTCCATCCGATGGGTATTTCCGGCCAACTTCGTCGCGGCTGACGACGCCTGCTGCATAGATGTTGAACAAATAGCGGCGCATGATATTCCACTCCATACGGGATGCCGCTTCGGCGCTGGCCATGCTGAAGGAACCGAAAGCGCTATGAGCGGCATTGCAGGGTTTGAATTGACCCTGCAACCTATCGCGACATCGTCTCCTTGTCGCGTGACCCGAGCGTGACATTTACTCTACATTAACCATCGTCAGCTTCACCGTGCTCGACGGACAAGGTGGGATCGGCGTGTCGACCTCGCGGATGCGTCTGACGCTTTCCTGGCTCGGGACATATTACCGGTCAAAAAACGGCTCGCGGTCGAAGTCGATTCCTGGGCGGACGACGCCCCGCACCTAAGAGGAACCGGTAGGTCGAAGACGAGACGCACGCGCGGTTCTGGCGTTTGCGCAGGCACAAAGACGAAGCTCCTCACCTCGCGTAGTTAAGGATGCTCTCTGCGCCGCGCGGCAGCCCGGAAGTCCCCGGCGCCGGAGGGGTCGATACACATTGCCTCAACCCCAGACGACTTCGATGCGTCCGAGCGCTGCTCGGAATCCGTCTGCAAAATCCAACAAGGAACAGATGATGATCGATCTCAGCCTCGAAAGCACAGTCGCAACGATCGCAGCCGAATTGCCGGGGGCCGCGGAACTCTTCCGCCGTTACGGCATCAGCTTCTGTTGCGGCGGCAAGATGTTGTTGTCGGAAGCTGCGCTCAAGGCCGGTATCGCCCCTTCGGCATTGCTTACAGAACTGGAAACGCTCAAGCGTTCCGCAAGTCGAGATGCCCCGGAGGAGACCGCCGATCTCATCGCTCACCTCCTCCACAGGTACCACCAAACGCACCGTGCTGAGCTCGCATGGTTGATTCCGCTTGCTCAGAAGGTGGAACGGGTACACGTCGGCCATCCGTCGGCGCCTGTCGGGCTTTCCCAAGCCCTGGAGGCGCTGCGCGACGAGCTCGAAAGCCACATGATGAAGGAAGAGCTCGTGCTGTTCCCGATGATGCAGCGCGGTGATGGCGCTACGATTTCCTATCCGATCGCCCAGATGCGGCGCGAGCACGACGACGAGGTGGAGCATCTGCGAACGATCGAGCACGTCACCCACGGGCTTTCCTTGCCGGACGGCGCCTGCGGTTCGTGGGCTGCGCTTTATACCGGGTTGCGTAAGCTCACCGACGACCTCGTCACTCATATGCATCTCGAAAATGCCGTGCTGTTTCCGCGCTTCGAGGCCGGCCTCCAGACGATTTGATGATCGCGGCGCCAAAGGCGTGGACATCGATCTGGCAGGCGCCGCACCGACCCCTGTTCTTTCTGGCGGGTCTATGGGCGTTTGTCGCGCCTGCGGTCTGGCTTCTGCCCGAGGGTATTGGACCGGACAAAGCCGCCTGGCACAGCCATGAGCTTCTCTTCGGCATGGCCGGTGCGGCGGCAGGTGGTTACCTGTTGACCGCCCTGCCTGCCTGGACAAAGAAGGGCCCGGTCTCGCGTGATGTCACCGTGCTCGCGACCGTTCTCTGGTGCGTGGCCCGCCTGACGACGGCTCTTTCGGCGCACCTCTCGGTCGTTGCTGCAGCGGTCGGGATGTCAGCCTACTTCGTCTTTCTCGCGGTCGTTCTCGCCCGGGGGGGTGTATCGAGCAGAGCGGGACGCCGCTTCTGGGCACCGTTCGCCATGGCGCTGATTGGCATGCTCAGCTCGCTGTGGCTTGACGGAGAGGCAAGCTATCTCGTCGCAGAGGCAGTGCCGCGGATCTTCCTCGCCTTGATCACCCTGATCGGCGGCCGTGCGGTGCCCGCTTTCACACGCTCCTGGCTCGGACGAACTGGTGAGGCAGATCTCGTTCGGGACCAGCCCGAGCTTTCCTACCTGGCGATCGGCGGCATAGTTGCCGCCGCCTGGCTCAACGCTTCCGAACAATCGAATGCAGAGGGCATCTTCCTCGTACTGTCCGGCTTGGCGCTCGTGTTACGAATGAGCGGCTGGCAATGCCTGAGAACCCGGCGCTACCCGGCGCTCTTCATTCTGCATCTTGCTTTTTCCTGGACGCCGGCGGCTCTTCTGCTCATTGGCTTCGCCACCATTTTTCCAGACCAGATGTCACCCGCGACCGCCGTGCATGCGGCGACCATGGGGGCAATGGGAACAATGATGGCGGCCCTCATGATGCGTGCTGCGATGGCACGCAACGAAGGCGTACTCGTGCTCAACGGGAAGATGGCATGTGCTTTCGCTCTTATCTGCCTCGCCGCAATGATTCGCATTCTGGCCGAATGGATCGGTAGCGCGTATTTCAATCCCGTCGTCGCCGCGGCCGCATGCTGGATGTTGGCATGGGGGCTGTTCCTTCTTGCCTATCTACTGGCGCTAAGAGGACCTGTTCCGAGACCAGTCCTGAGCGCTGACAGGGCGCTAGCACCGCTGACCGAACCCGAACGATAGGCTTTGCGCGGTCCTTTCGGACCCGCCATGTGCACCGCCGCGAGAGCGAGTTCTGTTGCCGGAAACACCCGCCTGCCGGCCAATTGCACATTGCATCATGAACATTGTCAGGTCACAAGGTCGCGCTATCTTCCGGAAGATCCATTTAGCGGTAGCCGATGCCACGCCCTCCCAAGACCTCAACCCAGATTGCAAACACCACCAGCAAGGGTGCCGATCGCCCGGAAAGCTCGGAATCGACTGTCGAGCATGTCGTGCTCCAGACGGGCGCTTCAAACCCATCCGACGGGCCGGATCAATCCACGAAAGCCACCCCCTCCCCGACACTCTTCGGCCAAAGCGGACAGGCAGCTCGCCATCTGCTGGTTGCGCTCGGCCACGACTTGAAGGTGGGTGCAACCTTGGTCCGCGCGAAGACCAAGCATGCGGCTTCGTACCTGAAAACGAAATTCAGCCCTTCGAATGCAGACGAAGCCGCATCAACTGCCGACGATCCCCGTGGGTGGTTCGTGGCTGCTCTGGCGAAGTTCGGGAACCGGCTGGGTGCGCTGCGTAAGAAGCCCTCCGAAGATCGCGCACACACCTTCGTCAGGCCAAGCTGGTGGAAGGTTGCCATCGGCTTGGCCCTCCTCGCCTGCCTCCTTCTTCCCGGTACTGTACTCGTGTGGGCGCTGAAGGATGTTCCCTGGAGCGAGATCCGGGACGGAACTTTGAAGCCTGTCGTGGTGCTGGAAACGGCGGACGGAGGACCGCTGGTCAGACAAGGCCCTTATCAGGGACCCTACGCACAGTACGACCAATTCCCTCCGCGGCTGATTGATGCCGTGCTGTCAATCGAGGACCGCCGGTTCATGGACCATTTCGGCATCGATGTCAGAGGGATCGGACGGGCGCTTGTGCGGAACTTCGAAGCTGGCTCGGTGGTCGAGGGCGGCAGCACCATCACCCAACAGCTCATCAAGCTGCAATATCTCGACAGCGACCGAACAATGAAACGAAAGATCCAGGAGTTCGTGATCGCCCTGTGGCTGGAGTGGAAGCTGGGCAAGCAGGAAATTCTGACGCGTTACCTCAACAGCGCCTATCTCGGCGCCGGCGCCACCGGCATGCCCGCAGCCGCAAGGATCTACTTCAACAAGGACATCGGCGCACTCAACCTACCGGAATCGGCGATGCTGGCTGGCCTGTTGCGGGCGCCGAGCCAGTGGAATCCGATCGACAATTTTGAGGGTGCGCGCCAACGCACATCGGTCGTCCTCGACACGATGGTAGCCAATGGCAAGATCACCGCACCCGAGGCTGCACAAGTCAAGGCGAGCTTCGCCACGCTCCATCCGACGACGCCGACGCCGCGATCCGGAAGCTGGTTCGCCGACTGGATCTCGCCGCAGGCGAGCGAAATCGCCGGCGCATCGCCGGGTTCGACGACGGTACGCACGACACTGTCCCCACAGCTGCAACGGATCGCCGAAAGGGTTCTGGCAAACGCGCTGGATACGGAAGGAAAGGCGGCCGGGGTATCCCAGGCCGCGTTGGTTGCGATGACGCCCGACGGAGCGGTCGTCGCCATGGTCGGCGGTCGCGACTATAAGCAAAGCCAATTCAATCGCGCGGTGACCGCCATGCGGCAACCGGGTTCCACCTTCAAGCTGTTCGTCTACTATGCGGCCCTGAAGGCCGGGTTCACTCTGTCCGACCAGGTCCTGGATGCGCCGATCGACATTAACGGCTGGTCGCCCGAGAATTCCGGTGGCCGCTATCGCGGCTGGGTCACGCTTGCCGAGGCCTTTGCCCGCTCGCTGAATGCGCCAACGGTGGCGCTTGCCCAGGAGGTCGGGCTCGACAATGTGATCGCCGCAGCGCGCGAGCTCGGCATAAACGCGCCGCTTGCCAATACGCCGTCCTTGGCCCTCGGCACTTCCGAGGTCAGCTTGCTTGACCTCACCAGCGCCTATGCCTCCGTCCATCTCGGAAAGGCGCCCGTAGAACCCTGGGGCATCATCGACTTTCAGGCGGCCGGGCAGCCTGAGGCGTTCCGTGTCGGCTCACAGGTCGCGCCGACCATTGATCTCTCCGCTTACCAGCCGGATCTCGTTGGCCTTTTACAGTTGGTGGTCGAGCGCGGAACCGGACGCGGGGCCGCTCCCGGCGCGTTCGCGGCCGGCAAGACCGGCACCAGCCAAAACAATCGCGACGCCTGGTTCGTCGGCTTCACGGAGCCACTCGTCGCCGGCGTATGGGTTGGCAATGACGACGATACGCCGATGAAGGGGGTCACGGGTGGCGCCTTGCCAGCGCATATTTGGCGCGACTTCATGCGGGAAGCGATGGCGGCGCCTGCGGCGGGAGCGCTTGTCGAAAGCCCGGCCGCGCCGCAGTCCTGCAACATCACGGCCTGCTCCCGCAGCTATCGTTCCTTCAGGCCGTCGGACTGCACCTATCAGCCCTATTATGGCGGACGGCGACTCTGTGAAAAATGAGCCTTGCTTGGGCACGATGCCAGCTGACTGGAGCACGGCCTTTGACGTTGGACGGCGGCGATCAATCCAGTTCTTCAGGAATAAAGCCGCCGGTCTGTCGCTTCCAAAGACGGGCATAGAGCCCGTCTCGCTCCAGGAGCGCATCCGGTGTGCCCTCCTCGATGATCCGGCCGCGATCCAGAACGATGATCCTGGCCATCCTAGCAATCGTCGAAAGGCGGTGGGCAATGGCAATCACTGTCTTGCCGCCCATCAGCAGGTTGAGCTTATCCTGGATCGCCGCCTCGGCCTCGCTGTCCAGTGCTGACGTCGCTTCGTCGAGGATCAGGATTGGCGCATTCTTCAGCAGCACCCGCGCGATCGAAACACGCTGTCGCTGACCTCCCGATAGCTTGATGCCGCGATCGCCTACAAAGGCTTCGTAGCCCTTGCGACCCTCGCCGTCGGTCAGTTCAGCGATGAAGGCATCGGCTTGCGCTGCCCTTGCGGCCTGCTCGATCTCCGGCCGGGTTGCTTTGGGATGACCATACCGGATGTTGTCGCCGACCGACCGGTGCAAGAGCGCGACATCCTGGGCGATGACACCAATGTTTCGCCGCAGGCTCGCCTGGCTCACGGCGCGAATGTCCTGCCCGTCAATGTGGATGGTGCCCCCCTGGATGTCATAAAAACGCAGTAGCAGGCTGACCAGCGTCGTCTTGCCCGCACCGGACAGGCCGACCAAACCCACCTTCTCGCCCGGGCGAACCGTCAGCGACAGATCATCGATGACCGGCCGGTCCACCTTGTAGGCGAAGCGAACATTCTCGAACCGAATTTCGCCGCGCGGAACGGTGAGCTTCGTTGCGTCCGGTCGATCGGTCACAGTCGGCGGCGTGGTCATGACCGGCATGGCATCCTTGATCGTGCCCAGCGCCTTGAATATCTGCTGTCCCATCTGCAGGAAGGTGAAGGAGCTCGCCGAAAGCCGTTGGAGGATATAGACGGTCGCAACGAAATCGCCGACCGTCAAAAAGCTGTCGAACAGCCCCCAGAAGCCGATGCCCAGCATGACGAGCCAGAGCAGCATGTTGAGGCTGATGACGACGAGTTCCGTCGTCCGGTAGATGCGCTGCTCGTGGTGCAGCGTACCGACCGCCTTTGACATGATCTTCCGCAGCGCACCCGCCTCGCTGTCTTCGGCAGCGAACTGCTTGACCAACTGGATGTTGCCGTAGATGTCGGTCATTGCGCCGGAAACCAGACTGTTCTGCTTTGCCGAGCGCCGTGCGCGCTCTGTGAAATCCGGCACGACCTTGATGGTGAAGAGCACATTGACGACCACCCAAAGGACGACCGGCAACGCCAACTGCCAGGAGAGCGCAAACAGGAGCAGAACCGAGCCGACGATCTGAAGCAGGAAGCGCGGCGCCGTCTGAAAGGCAATCAGGATCTGCTGCTGAACGGCAGTTGCGACCTGGCCGAGTCGCGATGCCACCTGCCCAGCAAACAGATCATGGAAGAAGGCGAGATCCTGCCCTTCGATGGCCTTGTGCCCCTGCCACTGTATGGCGATCGGCAGACTGATGCCGATCGTATGCGAGTTCAGGATGTTGGTGATGTAGAAGAAGGCCGGCATCACCGGAAAGATTAGAAAGGCCAGGAACGCCAACAGCCAGAACCGGTTCTCGACGAAGACCTCGACGCCCTGTGTCGCTACACCATCGACGATCACCGATAGCCCCCAGATGATCGTCAGGTTGATGGCCTCCACGGCCATAGACGTCAGCGCCATGGCAATGACGACGCCACGAAACATCCGGATGAAATGCAGAAAGACCGCGACGGGTCCGCTTGTGGGAAGTGGTTGGTATGGGATGTCGAGCGGTCGGATCAGCGTTTCGAAGGGGCGGTAGATCGCATCTGAAATCGACATTGGCCGCTCGGTTCGATCGTCGGGAGAGAATGGTCTAGCTACACGCCGGGCATTGCACCACCGTCGCGCCGCAATCTCAACTAGAAAAACCTTCTGGCTGGCCACAGGGATAGAAGCCAGAGCGCGTTCGCACCGTCATTTGTCGGTTGGGGAGCCCGCCGGATCAACGACAGTTTGGCTGACGCCTGTTGGTAGTCGTCGTTCAGGCTTTGCGGTCACGCGAAGCAGATTTGAGATCCACCGCGTCACGTCCTCCATGTAGAGGTAGATCACGGGCGTCACGAAGAGGGTCACGAACTGCGATACCATGAGTCCGCCGACCACCGCGACACCTAGCGGCTGGCGCAGTTCGGCGCTCGCGCCACTGCCGACCGCGATCGGTAATGTGCTCACTATCGCGGCGGCGGAGGTCATCATGATCGGGCGGAAGCGCATAAGGCAGGCGCGGTGGATTGCCTCGCGGGCCGAACTGCCAGAACGCTGCAGCGCCAGCGCCACATCGATCATCATGATCGCGTTTTTCTTGACAATGCCGATCAGCATCAGAACCCCGACGATAGCGATGATCGAGAGGTCGAAGCCGCAGAAGTAGATCGCAAGAAGCGCCCCGGAAATCGCCGACGGCAGGCCGGAGAGCACGGTCAGCGGATGGATGAGGCTTTCATAGAGAACTCCGAGCACCAGATAGATCGTCACAATCGCCGCGAGGATCAGCAGCCCCTGATTGGCGGCGGCATCCTCGAAGAGCTGCGTGGTGCCGTAGTTTCGGGTGGCGATCTCCGAGGGCATACCAATCTCCCTCTTGAGGCGCGCGACCTCCGCAAGTGCGTTGCCAAGAGCAACCTGCGCCGGCAAGTTGAAGGAGATCGTGACTGCCGGCAGTTGGCCCAGCTGATTGATGGTGAGTGGCCCGGACACCGTTTCGACGCGGGCGAAGGCGCCGAGGGGCACAAGCGCACCATTCGCGCCGCCGACGCGCAGTTCGGAAAACCTGTCGGCAGACCACTCTATGCTCGGATCGAGTTCCATGATGACTTCATAGCTGTCGCCAGCCGTATAGATCGTTGAGATCTGCTCGGCGCCGAAGCCGCCGTAGAGTGTCGAACGCACTTGACTGGCATCGACTCCCAGCGTTGCCGCCTTGTCGAGGTCGACGACCAGGCGCGTTTGCGGGGCGTTGATCTGAAGGTCGCTGTTGACGTCGGTGAAGAAAGCGCGATCAGAGCTCATCGCATCGCGGAGCTTTTGTGCCCACTCGTTCATCAGCGGCTGATCGAGGCTCTGGAGGACCAGCTGGTACTGACTCGCGGAAGCGCGCGACCCTACGGAGAGGTTCTGGATCGGTGACATATACGCCTGGATGCCGGGAATGGCCGCAAGCTCGCGGCGTAATTCGGCGAGAACGGTTTCGAGCGGAGGGCGGTCGCGTTTGGGCTTGAGTTCCACGAACAGCCGCCCGGTGTTGAGCGCCGTCGACGCGCCGCCCGAGCCGATCGTGCTTGCCACATGCGCGACATAGGGCGACTTGGCAAAGACCGCCTCTACCTTGGACTGAAGATCCGACATCGCGGCAAAGGAGATATCCTCTCGCGCCTGGGTGGTGACCTGGAGCTGGCCTATATCCTCTTGCGGGAAAAAGCCCTTGGGGATCGTCGTGATCTGATAGGCCGTGATTGCGACGGTGAACAGGAAGAAAAGAAGCACCAGGCCACGCTGCCGGATGCAGATGAAAAGCAGCCATTCATAGATATTCACGACGCGAGCGAAGCCGCGCTCGAACGCAAGGTCCAGCCGCGCAAGCACGCCGGTCGCTGGCGCGTTGTCCTTGTTGGCAGGCAGTCGCGCGGCGAGCATCGGCGTCAGCGTGAGCGAAACGAAGGCGGAGGCGAGTATCGCCACGGTGACGACCACCGCGAACTCGTGGAGGATGCGGCCGATGACGCCGCCCATCAACAGGACCGGGATGAACACTGCGACCAGCGAAAGGGAGATTGCGACGATGGTGAAGCCGATTTCTTTCGAACCGGCAAGCGCGGCGGAAAAGGCGTCGGCGCCTTCTTCCTCCATGTGACGAACGATGTTTTCCAGCATCACGATCGCATCATCCACCACGAGCCCGACAGACAGCGTCAGCGCCATCAGCGAGATATTGTCGATCGAGAAGCCGAGTGGATACATTGCGGCGAACGTGGCGATGATGGAGATCGGCACGGCTAACGCTGGGATAAGTGTTGCCCAGAGACGGCGGACAAACACGAAGATAACGAGGATCACCAGTCCAACGGTCAGCGCGAGGGTAAATTGAACGTCGCGCACCGCGCCGCGCACCGAGGTCGAACGATCGTTGAGCGTTTCGATGAAGGCGGACGCGGGAAGCGACTGGCGCAGCGACGGCAGGAGCGCCTGCACCCGGTCGACGACTTGTACCGTGTTCGCATCCGGCTGGCGCAGGATTGCCAGGATAATGGCGCGCGATCCGTCATGCCAGCTCGCCGTCTGATCGTTGGCAATGGAATCGACCACCGTCGCAACATCGCCAAGCCGCACAGGCCTGCCGTTGTCGCTCTTGATGATGATGTTTGCGAAGCTCGCAGCGTTCATCCGCTGCGTATCGGCAACGATCGCGACCTGGCGGTCTTTCGTCTGCGCGGTGCCGAGCGGGGAATTGTCGTTGGCCGCAACGACCGCGGTTTTCAGCGCATCCACGGGGATACCACGCGCCGTGAGCGCATCCGGGTGCATCTGAATGCGCACGGCGAATTGTTGGCTGCCGAAGATGGACACTTCGGCAACCCCGTCGAGCACCGACAAGGTGGGAGAAATCACCTGTTGTGCGATTGCATCGAGGTCGGTGAGAGGCACCGTATCGCTCTTCAGCGCCAGCAGCAGAACCGGGGCATCGGCCGGGTTGACCTTACGATAGCTTGGCGGCGCCGGCATATCCTGCGGCAGGAGCCGCAGCGTTCTGGTGATGGCCGCCTGCACATCGGCGGCGGCGGCATCGATGCTGCGCCCGAGCACGAACTCGATGGAGATCGACGTGGAGCCAAGGGCATTGGTCGTCGAGATCGTGTCGATCCCCGCTATCGTCGCGAACTGCTTGATAAGCGGCGTTGCAACCGAGGTCGCCATGGTGTCCGGTGAAGCGCCCGGCAGTGAGGCCGAGACGTTGATGACCGGGAAGTCGGTGCGCGGCAGGGCCGCAATCGGCAGGACGAGATAGCTGAAGGCACCCGCCAGGATGAGCGCGACCGACAACAGCGTGGTGGCGATCGGACGGCGAATGCTGAACTCGGACAGTGGCATCTTCGTTCACTCCCGAAATATCGCAGAAACTCAATCCGTCAGCGGTTGTTTGCCATGAGGCACCGCCTTTACGATGTCGCCTGGTTTCACGCGGGCTTGTCCCTCGACCACGACCCTTTCGCCCGGGGTGAGGCCCGAAGCGATCACGGCCAGCTTGCCGTCATCGAACAGAGGCTTCACGGCCAGCGTTTCCACCGTGTTGTCATCCTTCACATGGAAGACGAAGGGGCCGTTCTGGCCTGGTTGCACGGCAACGCTCGGGATCACCGGCGCCTGATGCAATTGCTCCTGTTCGATATCGACATCGACGAACTGACCCGGCCATAGTTTTTGCGCGCCATTGGGAAAGGTCGCCCGCATGGTGATCGTGCCGGAGGCGGAATCGACCGAGGAATCGATGAAGTCGAGCACGCCCTCGCCTATGGCCGTTTCCGAACCGCTGAGCCTGGCCCGCACGCGCGGCGGTTTGCCCTGATCGAGCAGCGCCTTGAACGTCTGCAATTGCTCTTCCGGCAAATGGAAGGCAACCTCGATCGGGTCTATCGCCGTAATCGTCACCAGATTGGTGGAGGTAGCGCCCGTCTGACCGACAAGATCACCGAGAGCGACCTGAACGACCCCGAGGCGGCCACTGATAGGCGCCGTGATCCGGGTCAGGCTCAGCGCGACCTGATCGGCGTCGACCGATGCCCGGTCAGCATCAAGCGTTGCTTGCGCCGACTGTTGCAGTGCGAAAGCGGTGTCATAGGTCTGCTGCGTGCCCGTCTTGTCGTCGCGCAGGGTTTTTGCGCGCTCCAGCTCTATTTTCGCGTCCGAGAGCTGCGCAGCGTCCTTGGCAACGATCGCCGTGTCACGCGCGAGCTGCGCCTGCGTTGCCCGGTCATCCAGCGTGAATAGCAGATCCCCCGCCTTGACCATCTGCCCGTCCTTCACGTGGATGGCGGTGATCTGGCTTGCGACGCGGGCACCGACCTCCACGGTTTCGGGCGCCTGGACATTGCCCAAGGCATGGACAATGACGGGCACGTCCTGAAGCGCGACCGTGGCCGTTTCGACGGACACGCTGCCTCCATGTCTGGAGTTGGCTGCAACACCATTTGCGGGCTTTGCCTCGCTCAGTACGGCCGTCCGCGTCACACTGAACCCAACGGCGGCCACACAGAGGAAACCCGCGGCGACGAGGATCGCGATACTTGATCGACTGGCCATCAGCGCCTCCGCGATCCCTGATATGCTCCGGACGTCCGCCTCAAGAGGGACCGCGACGTTGGAGCCAGAAGACGGTATCCGCACAGCCAGCGTGGTCCGTTTGCGGGTGAACGCACATGCAGCGGATCCTTGCTGATCTGTTCGGCCAATTGGGGCGGCGGAGGCGAATCGTGGGAAAGAGCGCGCGTCGTGCCAACGCTTCCGAAATTGGGCGCGAATCTGGCCGCTTCAATGGCGCAACACGCTGAAAAACAATTAAAAATTGTTCATGTTTAGAGATCTACACGTGGTGGCGCTTGGCGGCAGCTCCAGCCGCACGAGACGCTTCTCCTGGCGGGTCGTCAGGCGAGAGTGATGGTCGGATTTTAGAAAACCTGGCCAAGTGCTTGATGAAATCGCTGTTTTGGCAGTGGCACTGTAGTGCCAACTGATTGCCAGGAATGCAGCAATCGAGCAGAGCACGTCGGCGATGTGGCGCACTACGCCCGAGCTTGCGTGGGTTGGTAGGAGCGCATCATCCTCATCGCGCCTGGATCGGCCCGTCCTGCCCAGTCTCCTTCGATCACTCCAGGCGGAGAGCGTGGCGGCGCTGTGTTGCGGGGACATTGCGGCCCGGGATCGGATTGGGCTCGGACGACTCTGGTAGCGGACGGGTAGAGGTCGGTAAGGGACAGCGACACCCTCGCGGGTGCGTCGACGGAGACGGAGCACTGCATGGATTCGCAGTCGGCGCGAAGCTTGCTGTTGCATCGATGCCTGGGCAATGCTTGCAGCTCGATGGATTGACAGCGCGCATTTCACCGGCGAGATGATCGAGGCGAACACGATCGCGCCTGACCTGCGACCGCTCTCTGCTGAAGGCAGCGCATAACTACAAGACCGCCGAACCGATGATGCACAGCAATCGCTCGATCTTCGAACGCCCCTTCTATCTGGTCGTCCTTTGGTGTCTCCTCCTGATTGTCGGTGGAGGCATGCTGGCGGTCTGGGAACGCCAGGCGCTGGTTGCCGAACTTGAGCAAGAGAGCACGCTTCTCCATAGCCTGGCCTCCCAGCGGGCCGATCAGCACGATGCGCACCTGACCGCGCTGTCGGCCGTTGCCGTCGCCTCCGAAGGGCGCAGGCACGACCTGTTCCTCGAGGTCGCCCGCACGATTGCGCGCTTCTATCCGCGGATCGACGAGGTTCAGCTCGTCCCCCTGGATCCAAATGCGGAGACCGTCGGGACCGATTCACTCGACGCCAAGGCCGCCGAGCTCATCCGGACAGCTGCCAGAGCTTCGGACGGGCGCATCGCTCTCCTGCCCCATCCGCAACGCCCCGACCACTACATCATGGTCAAGCGCAGCCCGAACACCGACGAGGCGCGCTATGGTTTGATGCTTGGTATCGATGCAGCAAAGTTGATCGGAGACGGCGGGCCATTCTGGTCTCGCCCGGGGGTCGCGGTGCGGTTATCTTTGCCGGACGGACACCCCCTGCTCCAGCCGGCCGCCCTGCCCGAGGCAATCCGCTTTTCGAAGGCGCTGAGCAGCGTATCGCAGCCATTGCTGCTCGAAACAGGCATGGAGATCGGGTTCGCGGACATGTTCCCGACCGTACAGACCGGCTTGACGCTTCTGGTGGTGAGCCTTGCCTACCTCGCTGGATTGGCCGCATTGCGCCAGCGTGCGCGCACGCGCGCTGCAGAACAGCAGGCAACGCTCAGCGCGCTCGAATCGCGCCTCACGCACGCCTCGCGCGTCAACGCGCTTGGCGAAATGGCGAGCGGCATGGCGCATGAACTGACCCAGCCCCTGACTGCAATCCTTGCGCAGGCGCAGGCCGGGCGCCGGCTGCTCAGCCAAGGGCAAGACGCAGCGCTTGCTCCGGTACTGGAGGATACAGTCAGCCAAGCGCGCCGGGCATCCGCCATATTGGAAAGGTTCCGCAACTGGTCGCAGCCCCATGCGGCGCCGGTTGCTGCCTTCGATCTGCGTCAGGCGCTCGCAAATGTTGAAGCGTTACTTGAACCAGACGCGATATCACGCGGAATTCAGCTTGATTTTCAAGTTCCAGAAACACCGGTTTCGGTCGTTGCCGATCCGGTCGAGATTGAACAGGTCGCATTCAATCTGGTCCGCAACGCCTTTGAGGCATTGGCTCAACAGGCGGGCGATACAGGACGCGTGACCGTTACCTTGAGCGCGAACGATACCACGGTGGTCTTCGAGGTCGCCGACAACGGCCCCGGCGTTCCGGAAACACTTCGCCCGCGGCTGTTTACGCCATTCGTGACGACCCGCGCCGGTGGCACCGGGCTCGGACTGGCGCTGAGCCAGCGGCTGGTGGAACGCGCCGGCGGCGAAATCGCGCTGGTCGAGAGCGACCCCGGTGCCACCTTCAGGGTGACGTTGCCCCGTGCGCGCCGAACCGAGGAGCCGATGCGATGACCCTCCCCGTCTATCTCGTTGACGATGACGATGCGGTGCGTCGCGCGCTCAGCCTGTTGCTCTCGACGGTCGGCATCAAGGTCACGGGTTTTTCTGATCCGCAAGCCTTTCTGACACAGGTTTCGCGCCTCGAGCCCGGCTGCCTGGTGCTCGATATCCGCATGCCCGCCATCTCCGGGCTGAAGCTGCAGGAAAGACTAAGGGAGCATGGGGTAGACTGGCCGACGATCGTTATCTCCGGTCATGGTGATATCGAGGCCTGCCGTCGTGCCTTCCGTAATGGCGCGATCGATTTTCTCTCGAAGCCTGTCGACGAGCAGGACTTGATCGATGCGATCCATAAGGGCCATGAACTGCTGGAGCGCACCATGCGCGTGCATGCCGAGAAGGCAGAGACGCTCGCTTTGCTGGCGATGCTCACGCAGCGCGAGCGCGAAGTTCTCGACCGTATCGCTGCGGGTTTCACCACCCGCCAGATCGCCGAAGGTCTCGGCCTTTCGCCGCGTACCGTCGAAAGCCATCGCGCCGCAATCGGTGCCAAGCTCGGCAGCACGTCGCAGGCGGAGATGACGCGCATCTGGCTCGACGGAACGAAAACTCCGTAGAACTACGGATGCTCGCGCAAGGTCTACGAATACCGGCGACAGCCGAGGCGGGATAGCCTTTCCACATCAACAGGAAAGGAACCTATGATGATCCGCAATATCGTGCTCGCAGCCGCGCTTCTCGCTCCCGTCGCCGCCACGGCGCAGGAACTCCCGACCGCGGCCTACCTGCCGCTCGACATGGCCGTCAAGGCTGCCGAAGCCGCAGTGAAGGCTTGCGCCGCGGAAGGCCACAATGTCAGCGTTGCCGTGGTTGGTCGCGATGGCGCAACCAAGGTGCTGCTGAAGGCCGACAATTCCGGTCCGCACACCGGTAACAGCGCGCAGGGCAAGGCCTTTACGTCTGCTGCCATGGGTCGCGACACGGCTGGCCTCGGCGAGTTCATCGCCTCCAAGCCGGCGAATGAAGGTCTTCGCGACATGGACGCCCGGATGGTGATCCAGGCTGGCGGCGTGCCGATCAAGTTCGGCAAGGCCCTGGTTGGCGGCATCGGCGTAGGCGGTGCGCCGTCGGGCGATATCGACGCGAACTGCGCCACGGCCGGCCTTCAGGCCATCGGCGCCAAGTAATCCGCTGGACATCAGAAGTGGCCTTCTCAAGAGGGCCACTTTCCGTTGGAGGTTCTGCGCTTCGGGACCGATCCAACAGAAACTTTCGCAGGGCCGAAGCGCCTGCATGCACTGGCCGTCAGTCCTGCGTGGGCTTCATGTTGTCGACGGATATCGTGCCGGATCGCACGCCTCGGGCAAGGTCTTTGCGGACCCTCGGTCCCAAATGCGCCGCTGCGCCGGCCATCATCTGAAGCCTACTCGAAACCGGCCCCGCACTGGTCCCTTGAAATTGCAGCCGCCCACTCCATTTAAGGGACATCACCCGTTTCGAGAGCTTGTCATCAGCGATGCTATCAGCATGCGATGACGGCACTCCGGGTCCGAACAGGGCGCTCCCCGGAACACGGGTCGAGCGCCCTGTTTCGTTGAACTCGGGCGAGCGGCATCAGCCGTCCCAGCCGGAACCGAGCATACCCGGCGCTCTCAGTCTGCTTTGATCCGCTGGCGGTAGACGAGATACGCACCTGCGGCGCTCATCGTCGCGAGTGCGAACCACGTCAGCGCATAGACCAGGTGGCTGTTGCGAAAGCGGACGATCGTGAGGCCGCCGATCGGCAGTCCACCGGGATTGGGTGTTGCATCCGCATCGATAAAGTAAGGCGCGACATTGTGCAGGCCCTTCGCTGGGGCGATCGCGGCGACGTCTCGCGAAAACCACCGATCGCTTGCCGGGTCATTGGACCGCAGGAAGGCGCCGCCGGGTTCGGTGATGCGGAGAAGCCCGGTTACCGTAGCGGTTCCGTCGAGCTCACCCTCACCGCGTCCGGCAACATCGCGGCGATCGGCCGGCACGAAGCCGCGATTGATCAGCACGGTTGAGCCATCCTCAAGCCGCATCGGCGTCAAGACCCAAAATCCGGCGCCAAGCTCCGTCACCGCCTGTACCAGAGCGGTTTGGTCGTGCCTGAAGGTACCGGTCGCGCTGACGCGGCGGTATTCGTCCTTTTCCCGGCTGACGGCACCCCAATCGGATTGTGCCGGCGCCGACACCGCGGGCGCCCCGACACGCGCCTCTACCCGGGCGATGAGATCGAGCTTCCAATAGAGCCGTTGCACCTGCCAGGTGCCGAGCGCCAGGAACACCGCAACGAGGATGAGCAAGGCACCCGTCATCATCAGGCGAGCGCGAGAGGATAGGCGGACCCTCCCCGTCGCCTTGTCGTCGGTGATCATCGTCGTATCCGCCTGCCCCGTCCCGCGCTCAGGGCATGTTCTTCATCATCTCGTGGGTCATCGGCATCATGTTGGTGTTGAGATGATGCATGACCCAGAGCGAACCTGCGAGCGCGATGCCGACGATGACGATCGTGAAGATCAGCGCCATCAGCGTCCAGCCCCCTTCGGAACGGGCGTTCATGTGCAGGAAGTAGATGACGTGCACGACGATCTGGACGACGCCGATGCCCATGACGATGACGGCGGTCAAAAGCTTGCTGTCCAGCACGCCGCCCATGACCAGCCAGAACGGGATAGCCGTCAGGATCACCGAGAGGATGAAGCCCGTCATGTAGCTCTTGAACGAACCGTGACCGGCGGCATCGCCGTGATGGCTGTGCGCGTGGTGAGGTTCGAACGCGCTTTCGTGGTCGGATTGTGCGCTCATCCGAGAGCTCCCAGGAGATAGACGAAGGAGAAGACGCCGATCCAGATCACGTCGAGGAAGTGCCAGAACATCGACAGGCACATCAAACGGCGACGGTTGTCTGGGATCAGCCCGTGTTTGCTGACCTGCACCATCAGCGTGATCAGCCAGATGATGCCGAAGGTGACGTGCAGGCCGTGCGTGCCGACCAGCGTGAAGAACGACGACAGGAAGGCCGAACGTGTCGGGCCGGCGCCCTCGTGAAGCAGGTGATAGAACTCATAGAGCTCCACAGCCAGGAAGGTTGCGCCGAACACGCCGGTGACGCCGAGCCAGAAGAGCGTCTCCATCTTGGCGTTGCGCTCCATCTGGAGCATGGCAAAGCCATAGGTGATCGACGACAGAAGCAGCATCGCCGTGTTGAAAGCAACGAGGCTAAGGTCGAACAGGTCGGCCGGTGACGGTCCCGCCGCGTAGTTGCGGCCGACGACGCCGTGCGTGGCAAACAGTACGGCGAAGATCAGGCAGTCGCTCATCAGGTAGAGCCAGAAGCCCAGCATGGTGCTGTGTTCCGGGTGATGTTCTTCCGTGATGTAGAACTGCGGCTTCTCGTTTTCTTGGACTTGGGTTTCGCTCATCGTCTCAGGTCCGTTCCGCGAGCAGCTTGGAGCGTGCATCTTCAGTCGCCGCTATAGTCTCTGCGGGGATGAAGAAATCTCGCTGATAGTTGAAGGTATGGCCGATTGCGACCGCAAGCAGGGTAATGAAGGACACGGCCACCAGCCACCAGATGTACCAGATCAGCGCCAAACCAAGCACGACGCTGATACCGGCGAGAATGACGCCCGTGCCGGTGTTCTTCGGCATATGGATCGGTTTGAAACCGGTGAGCGGACGCTCATAGCCGCGGTTCTTCATATCGTACCAGCTGTCGTGGTCATGCACGACCGGGGTGAAGGCGAAGTTGTAGTCCGGCGGCGGCGACGAGGTCGACCATTCAAGCGTTCTGGCATCCCAGGCGTCACCGGACGTCTCGCGCAGTTGCTCGCGGCGCAGAAAGCTGACGATCAGCTGCATGATGAAGGAAGCGATGCCGATCGCGATCAGGACGGCGCCGAAAGCGGCGATGATGAACCAGATCTGCAGCGACGGATCTTCGAACTGGCTGACACGGCGGGTCACCCCCATCAGGCCAAGCACATAGAGCGGCATGAAGGCGAAGAAGAAACCGATCTGCCAGAACCAGAAGCTCATCTTGCCCCAGAACGGATCGAGCTTGTAGCCGAAGGCCTTTGGCCACCAGTAGACGAGCCCGGCCATCAGCCCGAACAGCACGCCGCCGATGATGACGTTGTGGAAGTGGGCGATGAGGAACAGCGAGTTGTGCAGCACGAAGTCGGCTGGCGGGATCGCCAGCATGACGCCGGTCATGCCGCCAATGACGAAAGTGACCATGAAACCGATGGTCCACAGCATCGGCAGTTCGTAGCGGATGCGGCCGCGATACATGGTGAAGAGCCAATTGAACATCTTGGCACCCGTCGGGATCGAGATGATCATCGTGGTGATGCCGAAGAAGGCGTTGACCGACGCGCCAGACCCCATCGTGAAGAAGTGGTGCAGCCACACCAGGTACGACAGGATCATGATCACGCAGGTGGCGTAGACCATCGAGGTGTAGCCGAAGAGACGCTTGCCGCAGAAGGTCGCAACAACCTCGGAGAAGATGCCGAAGGCCGGCAGGACGAGGATGTAGACCTCCGGGTGGCCCCAGATCCAGATGAGGTTGATGTACATCATTGGATTGCCACCAAGGTCATTGGTGAAGAAGTTCATGCCGAGGTAGCGGTCGAGCGACAGGAGTGCCAGCGTCGCCGTCAGGATCGGGAAGGTCGCGACGATCAGGATGTTGGTGCAGAGCGAAGTCCACGTGAAGACCGGCATCTTCATGAAGGTCATGCCCGGGGCGCGCATCTTCACGATGGTCGCAATCAGGTTGATGCCCGATAACGTCGTGCCGACGCCCGCCACCTGTAGCCCCCAGATGTAATAGTCGACCCCGACGCCGGGACTGTAGTCGGCGCCCGAGAGCGGCGGATAGGCAAGCCAGCCGGTGCGCGCGAACTCGCCGACGAACAGCGACATCATGATGATGACGGCGCCGCCGGTGGTCATCCAGAACGAGAAGTTGTTGAGGAAGGGGAAGGAGACGTCACGTGCGCCGATCTGCAGCGGCACGACATAGTTCATGAAGCCGGTGACGAAGGGCATAGCCACGAAGAAGATCATGATCACGCCATGGGCGGTGAAGATCTGGTCGTAGTGATGCGGGTTGAGGTAGCCCTCATTGCCGTTGAAGGCGATCGCCTGCTGCAGGCGCATCATCAGCGCATCGGCAAAGCCGCGCAAAAGCATGATGATCGCCAGGATGATATACATGATGCCGATCTTCTTGTGATCGACGCTCGTGAACCACTCGTGCCAGAGATAGCCCCAGAGCTTGTATTTCGTGATCAGGGCGAGGATCGCAAGGCCCACCACTGCCACGACCGCGAAGGTCGCGACGAGGATGGGTTCATGATAGGGGATCGCTTCCCAGGTAAGCCGCCCGAAGATGAATTGCGTGAGGCTGGTGTCACCAAACATGGGTCTTCCAATATGTCTCGAATTGCGGCCCAAAGGGACCTTGGCGCTCGCTGGATCGGAGCCGGCGAGCGCGCGAAATCCTACTGCGTCTTGTGCATATCGTGGTTCATCGGCGCTGGCTGCTTGACGCCCTCGGCCGGTTCCTCGCTACGCGCAGGATTGCCGGTTTCGGGGAAGGTTGCGCCGGGTGCGGCCGCTTCCGTCGCGCCGCCGGCATGACGGTTGTCATGCTCGAGCTTGGCGCGGTTCTCGTGGCTTTCGACGCCGGCGCCGCCCATCATGTCGATGTGCATCATGTCCTTCATGCACATTTGCCCTTCCCGCACGCACATGTTGAGCACCGCCTCATAGAGGCCGTCGTCAACGGAGGCGTAGTAGCGCACCGGCTCCTTGATGCTCGGCTTTTCGAGCTTCAGGTAGGCATCGCGGTTGAGCATCGTGCCGTTCTGCTTCGCCCGGGCGACCCACTGGTCGAAGCCCGCCTGGTCCACACCGTGGAACTTGAAGCGCATGTGCGAGAAGCCGTCACCGCTATAGTTGGATGAGAGCCCTTCGTATTCGCCCGCCTTGTTGATGACGGCGTGCAGCTTGGTCTCCATGCCGGGCATGGCATAGATCATGCCGGCGAGCGCCGGAACATAGAAGGAGTTCATCACCGAGGATGCCGTGATCTTGAAGTTGATCGGCACGTCCACGGGTGCTGCCATCTCGTTGACTGTCGCGATGCCATAGTCCGGATAGAAAAACAGCCATTTCCAGTCGAGAGCTACGACCTCGACCGTGATCGGCTTCATCTCTTCCGTCACCGGGCGTGCCGCATCGATGCGGTCGAGCGACCGGTAGGGATCGAGCTTGTGTGTGCTCACCCAGGTGATCGCACCGAGCGCGATGATGATCGCCAGCGGCGCCGACCAGATGATGACTTCAAGACCGGTGGAATGGTGCCATTCGGGATCATATTTGGCGGCCGTGTTCGACTGGCGATAGCGCCAGGCGAAGAAAAGCGTCAGGAAAATGACGGGTACGATAATCAGCAGCATCAGGACCGTCGAAATGACGATCAGATCCCTTTGCTGCGCGGCAATATCGCCGGATGGCGACATCACAACCATGTTGCACCCCGTGAGAGTCGAGAGCAACAGGACGGATATCATCGATCGTCCGGCTAAACTGAATGGCTTCGGCATTGCGGCCTCAACTTGCGTTTTGTCTAGTCGGCATTACTCGGGCATGATCGCGCATGGAAGTGAGGTCCATCGTCGCAGCGCAGCATTTTGCCGCAGTGCAGTGACAGCCTTATCGCTCTATGCGCGTTTGTACGGGCGCAAAGTCTCATTGTCGGTCCGATGCCAGCTGTTCCAGCGAACGTTAGGCACGAACTCAAATGAGACATGTGCGCATGTACGTGCGCGGCATTCTTGATATCAGACGCCAATTGGTCAACACTCTAACGACAAGACGTTCGTTCGTCGGAGAAATTCATGGTTTCGGTCTCTCACCCCACATCGTCTGGTCTCGAGCGGGATGCACGTCGCATTCATGAAGACGACAAGCCACTGTCGCCGGGTAGCATCGCCATTGGGGTGGTCATCGGGCGAACCTCCGAATTCTTCGATTTCTTCGTCTACGGGCTCGGTTCGATCCTTGTCTTCCCGAAGTTGATCTTTCCGTTCGCGTCCAATGCGGTGACCGCGACGCTGATGTCCTTCGCGCTGTTCCCCCTCGCCTTCCTCGCGCGCCCCGTCGGTTCCTTCGTCTTCATGTGGATCGACCGGAACTACGGACGCGGCACGAAACTCACCATCGCCCTCGTCATCCTCGGCGGCTCAACGGCATCGATCGCCTTCCTGCCTGGCTACAACACGATCGGCTACTGGGCTGTGGCCCTCTTGGCGTTGTTCCGCCTTGGACAGGGTTTTGCCCTTGGCGGCGCCTGGGACGGTCTCGCCACGCTGTTGAACCTCAATGCGCCACAGAATCACCGCGGCTGGTATGCGATGATCCCGCAGCTCGGCGCGCCGATCGGCTTTGCGCTGGCGAGCATTCTTTTCGGCTATTTCGTCAGCAACCTTTCCGAGGCGGACTTCCTCGCCTGGGGTTGGCGCTATCCTTTCTTTGTCGCCTTCGCGATCAACGTTGTGGCGCTCTTTGCGCGTCTGCGCATCGTTGCCAGCAAGGAGTTCGGCGCAGCCATGGAGGCCAAGGAGCTTGAAGCCAGGCCGATCTTCGAGATGCTGAGCAAGCACAGCATCGATGTCGTGCTCGGCGCCTTCGTGCCGCTTGCGAGCTTCGCGATGTTCCACCTCGTGACAATCTTCCCCTTGAGCTGGATAACGCTCAATGGCGGTCAGTCGGCAGCCGAATTCCTGTGGGTCCAGGTTGCAGGTGCCGCACTCGGCGCCATCGGCATTGTGCTGTCGGGCGTGATCGCCGATCGGGTCGGTCGGCGAAACCAGCTGATGATCGGCGCCATCCTGATCGCGATTTTCAGCTTCTCTGCGCCGTTCCTACTCGATGCCGGCGGCAAGGGCCAGGACGCGTATATCCTGATCGGCTTCGCCATCCTCGGCCTTTCTTTCGGCCAGTCCTCCGGCGCCGTTTCGTCGCGCTTCACCCAGTACTATCGCTACACCGGCGCGGCGCTGACATCCGACCTCGCCTGGCTCGTTGGCGCGGCCTTTGCGCCGCTCGTCGCACTCGGCCTTGCCAGCAGCTTCGGCATCATCTTCATCGGCGGATATCTGATTTCAGGTGCGATCTGCACGATCGCGGCGCTCAGCCTGACCCGTGCGCTCGATCAGCAGTAAGGGCATGGCGGGGCGGCGACGCCCAGCCTGACATCCTCAGAGACGAACTTCGACATGAAAGCCCCGGTCCATCCCCGGGGCCGGCGAAGCGATCAGCAGTCGTCCGTGCATTTGTTCCACCAGTCGCTGCACGATCGCAAGGCCGAGGCCGGAGCCGGAAGCTTCCGTCGGCCCGCGATTGAAACGCTTGGTCAGGCCATTCAAGGTATCCGCGTCGATGACGACACTGTCGTTGGTGACGCGCACGCCTTGCGTATCGACGTCGATCCTGACCGGGCTGCCGGAAGGACTATGGATAAGCGCATTCTCCAGGAGATTGCGCAGGACGATCGCAAAGGCATCGGGGGGAATCGGACGCACGAGTTCGGCGCCTTCGGCGACATGAACCTTGAGACGGCTTGCGCCGAGCGCCGACCGCTCCATGTCCTCCAGCACAAGAGCCAGCACCGGCAACAGATCCGTGTTTTCGTCCGAGATGGCGATCCCGGCTTCGGCCCGCGACATCTGCAACAGCTTCTCCGCCAGTCGACCGAGGTGAAGCAGCGCGCGTTCGATCTGGCTGGTTCGTTGCCGAAAAGCCGGAGGCACTTCGCTCGCAAGCCGCTGTGTCTGCGCGAGTGCACCGGCGATCGGGGTCCTCAGTTCATGGGCGCTGTTCGAGGTGAACTCCCGTTCTGCTTCGAGCGCGGCCTTGAGTCTCGTCAGCAGAAGGTTCACCGAACGGGCAATTGCCCGCAGTTCCTTCGGCAGCGCCGCTTCGTCGAGCGGGGCCATGTTGCCGCTGTCCTTGGTGAGGATTTCTGCGCGCAACCGTTCGACCGGCGCAAGCGCGCGGCGCGCGACAAGGATGATGGCGATGATGCTGGTCGGAATCAGGGCAAGCAGCGGCAAGAGAAGCGCCGTGCCGCCCTCGAAGAGAGCTTCGGTGCGATGCTCGAATGCGTCAGCCACCTGCACGAAGAGGGAGCCGTCGGCTGTTCCGGCGGTGTAGATCCGTTGCGTTGCCGTTTCCGAGAAACCGACCTCAAGCGGAACGGCGAAGGGTTCCGGCGCGCCGTCCTCAAACAAGACCCTGCCGCTGCGATCGCGGACCTGATAGGCTAGATATTGTGAATTCAGCGCTGGCGCGACCAGGCCGACGGCGGGTGTGCCATCGGCACGGTCGCGGGCGATGTCGTCGACTACGATTTGCAGCAGCCGTTCGGCCGTTTCCTGGACACCGCTGTCGAAAATCTCGGTGAATTCGTCCTGCATGACATAAACGCCAAGGCCGAGCGCGACGAACCAGAAGATGGCGACGACGCTCGTCAGCGCGATGGTCAGCCTGCGGGTCATGCTTGCGACGCGCGACATCGGGTCACCTGATGCTGTAGCCGAGGCCCCGCACGGTCTCGATCCGGTCGGAGCCGATCTTCTTGCGCAGGCGGCTGATATAGACCTCGACCGTATTGCTTTCGATCTCAGCGCCAAAGGCGTAGAGCGCGTCGTGGAGTTGCTCTTTCGACACCAGCGCGCCGGGGTGGGCGACGAGCTTGTCGAGCACGGCCCATTCCCTTGCGCTGAGGCTCTGGCTTTCACCTTCGACCAGCACCTTGCGATGGACCTGATCGATCTCGATGCCGGGAAGGCGGACCGTTGGCGTCGCCTTGCCGACATACCGCCTGGAAACGGCCAGCATGCGGGCACTCAGCTCACCGAGATCGAACGGCTTGACCAGATAGTCGTCGGCCCCGCTGTTCAATCCTTCGATGCGATCGGAGATCTGGTCGTGTGCCGTCAGGATGATGACGGGCGTGCCGTCGCCCCGCATCCGCAGCGAGCGCAGGAGCGACAACCCCGAACCGTCAGGCAATCGAAGGTCGAGCAGTATCAGACCATAGAGAACCGTCTCCGTCGCGGCCGTGGCATCGGCAGTGCGCGTAAACCAGTCGACGGCGTGGCCGGCCGCCGCGACATGGTCGCGCAGCGCCTCCCCCAGAACCTGATCGTCTTCGACTAGTAGGACTCTCAAGATATCACCGGACACTTGTTCGTCCTTGCCTATGTTCGATGGGGGATGGGCGTCAAGCCCCTGAAGCATTGCGCATCACTTTGCGGCAGCGGCACCGCCGACGCATGGATGGTCGCGATCGTGGAGCAATGGGCGCCAGCGGGCTGCTAGGATGCGGCGCGTTCGCGAAACGCGCCGCGCCTCTTCATGTAACTGACGATCGCCGTACCGATGCCGACGAGCGCCATCAGAACACCGAGCGCCGCGAGTACACCGGCATTGTGTTCCACGGGGGCGGTGCTCGCGAACTTGTACATTTCGGTCGCGAGGATTGCGATCATCGCAGCCGAGACGGTCGAGTAGTCCTTGCCGATCACGCGCTTGACGTTGAACGACATTCCTTCGGTAGACTGCGCAAAGTTCCTCATTCGCAATGCCCATCGCGGCACGTCGCGGCAATAGGCCTGGTAGGCTTGGCCGAATGTTCTGTCGAGGAAGGCTTCTTCGGCATAAACGATGCACTGGTACATGAAGGCAAAGAGCCCGATGCCGAAGACGACGAGAAGCGGGTTGCCGTGCAGCAGAAAGACGCCTGAATAGAGCAGCATGTTTCCAACGTAGAGCGGGTTGCGACAGACGCCGAACATGCCTTCCGTAACGAGATCCTTGGCGTAGACCTTTTTCTTCAGGCCGCCGCGCTGAATGTATTTGTACCCGACCACGGTCGCACGCAAGGTGAGGCCAGCCAGGATGACCAGTACGGCCGCGAGGTCCTTGGCGAGCGTTAGCGCCGGGCTATCGAGCACCAGGGCCGGAGGCGGCGCCAGCAGGAACAGAACAATGATGATGGCCGGAAACAGTTGGTTCCGGAAACGGAAGAGAAAATTGCCGATCGCGATCATGGCCCAACGTTCCTACTTGATCGCGATGATGCCGCAGAAATTGTACCAGCGGAAAAAGACCTCGACGCTGCGGAAGCCGGCTTCCTTCAGGAGCTCGAGGTTTTCCTCCAGACGGTAGGGAATGAGCACGTTTTCGAGTGCTTCGCGCTTCTTGGCGATCTCGATATCGGAGTAGCCGTTGCGGCGCTTGAAATCGTAATAGTGCTCGATGAAGAGACGATTGAACGTCGAATCTTCACTGGTGAGCTTTTCGACAAGCAGCAGAGCGCCGCGTTCATTGAGCCCGTCATAGATCGTGCGCATGATGCGCTCGCGATAGAGCGGACGGACGAACTGCAACGTCAGCAGCATCATCACGACACTTGCGTCGTGAATGTCGATGCCCTGGTGAAGGTCGCCGACTCTCAGGTCTATCGACCGGTTGGTGTTGGCTTCGACGATCTTCTCCCTCGCCTTCTCGATCATGTCGGGAGCGTTGTCGATGCCAACGAAGCGGACGGAGGGATCAACCATGGCGTCGAGGCCGAGCAATGTCGTCGCCGTCGAACAGCCAATATCGTAGAGACAGCTACCCCGTTCAGCGAAGTCTCCGGCTAGTTCGCAGACCATGCGCTGGATCTCGCCGTAATAGGGAACCGAGCGGCTGACCATGTCGTCGAAGACAGCGGCCACCGTCGCGTTGAACGCGAAGTCGCCGACCGGCTGATCTGGTCTCGCGAAAACCTCGTCTCGCCTGTTGTTGTTCTCGTGCACCTGTAGGTGCGGTACCTTGCTAGCCATTCGCAGGTTCCTTTGTCCGTCCAAAGCACTACGCGGACCCTTGCCTTCGTTGCGGCAGGGGCCAATTTGCGGGCTAGAGGGCCATCGAAACCTGACATGAACCTGAATGGCGGCACCAACGCACACGACACTCCAACAGCGCCAATGTAACGCTCTGATTTTATGAACTTGCCGGCCGTCCGGATGCCGACTATTCGAGATCGTCGGCTCCGTCGTCAAAAGTCACGGAGCAGCGATGCCCGGCCGGTATGTGGTTGTTGGGATTGGGAAGCTCTATTCGCAAGCCGAATGTGCCGCTCGCTGCGTCGAAGACCTGATCAACCACCTTGATCTTACCGGTAAAGCGGCCCTGGATCGGAGCATTCGGGACTACCTGCGCATCCATTCCCACATGTAACTTGCCGAACTCGCTGACCGGGATGAAGGCCTCGACAAAGAGCGGGTCAAGCTTGGCAATTGTCGCCAGCTTGCCGTCCTGATCCAGGTATTCTCCGTTGAAGAGTGAACGCTCGAGCACGACGCCGCTGATCGGACTGCGGATCGTCCTTTGCTCAACCACCGTCTGCGCCCTTTGCAGTTCCAGCTCAGCGCTGCGCTTGCGGGTTTCGGCGGTCGCAAGCTCCTTCTGGATAACCTCCATTTCGGCAACGGCCTCTTCGAGCTTGTCGGTCGAGGTGACATTGCGCGCAAGCAGCGCCTCCGTCCGTTTCATGCGGTTGCGAGCAAGATCGAGCCGCGCCTTCTGCGCCTCGATCTCGGAGGTACTCGCGGCCTGCTCGGACATCAGCTCCACGGTCGCCTGCTCCGCATCGGAATGGAGCCTGGCGATAATCTGGTTTTCGTTCACCTGGTCACCGCGAGCGATCAGAACCTCTTTCAAAAGGCCGGGAACTGGACTGCCGATGCGTACGACGACAGAAGGGTCGATGACGCAATCGAAAGCTTGTGCCGAAGCCGGCGCGATGGAGCAAAGCGGAAAGAGAACGGCGAGCATCTGCCGCGCCTTCGCGCGCCTGTCCGCCAGGGGTTTTACCACTCCGTCTTTTGACATTGCGTCACTTGTCATCTTATCACTCCGGCAAGCCTGAAAAGGCCAGCAATGTGCCCAGGCGTCGATCCTGGGCCAGAAGGTTCTTTCGGTCCTTGGCATGTGTTCGTTCCGCCCGCTGCTGGGCAAGATCGAAAAGCAATAGCCGGGCACGCTTTCCGCATCGACCGAGCAGACGCAGCGGCTGCCAGGGAATGAGATCAAGCAGCGGGTCTTCCAGAGACAGGATCGCTTCCGTGCTTCCCGGGTCTCCCTTGCGGGCGGTTCGTCCCTCCATCTGCCTGTCGATGCGCCCCGCGTCATGTCGTTCGCTGAGCAAAACGTGAAGGCCACCCAGCGCGAGGGCCTGCGGGACCACGGCGATGTCGACGCCGCGTCCCGCCATGTTGGTGGCGACCGTCACCCGACCGACGCCGCCGGCCTGCGCAATGATCTCGGCCTCCTCCGAACTCTGTTCCGCATTGAGCACCCGATGCTCGATCCCTTGCCCCTGCAGTACGACACTCACTGCCTCGGAGGCCGAGACCGAGCGCGTCGCAATCAGGACCGGGCGGCCGGCGGCTTGCAGTTCCTGGACGCGTCGCACGATCGTAAGCCATTTGTCGTCGAGCGTGGGGCAAATCGTCGTCGGCAGTTTCGTGCGCCGTGAGGGCGCGTTCGGGGGAATGCGCATGACCTGCAGCCCGTAGACATGCCGGAGTTCTTCGGTAGTTTCGCGTGCGGTTCCCGTCATTCCCGCCAGGTGGAGGTATCGGCGGAAAAACCGCTGATAGGTCATCCTCGCCATTGTCAGCTTGCGGCTGGTGATCACGCAGCCTTCCTTTCCTTCGACCAGTTGGTGCAGCCCGTCGCTCCAGGAGCGATCAGGCATCACGCGGCCGGTATACTCGTCGATGATCTGCACCTTGCCGTCGCTGACGAGATAGTGCTCGCCCTTCCTGAAGAGCAGCAGCGCGACAAGCGCCTGGCTTGCAGCCTCCTCACGCCGGATGCGATTGCGCCAGATGCCGCCGATCGCCTCGGCACGTTCTGCAAGCTTGGCCTTTCCGGCTTCGGTCAATTCCAGCCTGCGCTCGTCGAGCAGCAGCAGATAATGGGTCGGCTCCTTGAAGCCGTCGATCAGCGCGAAGGTCTGCTCCACCCATTGCCGCTCGCCGTCCGCGTCCGTTTCCTGGGAAATGATGAGCGGCGTTCTCGCCTCGTCCACCAGTACGCTGTCGGCTTCGTCGACGATGGCGAAATGCAGTCCACGCATGACAAAAGGTGGCGATTGGCCCCGGCGCTCGTCCAGCATGCGGTTCACCTTCGCGTGAACGGGGCGTGGCTGGCCGCCGAAAGTGATGCGGTCGCGCAGATAATCGAAGGCGATTTCCTTGTTGCTGGCATAGACGATATCGCACGCGTAGGCGGCCGGCCGATCCGGTCTTGGCACAGTACTGTTGACGAGGCCAGTCGTCAGCCCAAGAAAATCGTAGATGGGGCGAAGTATATCCCGATCACGCGCCGCCAAGTAATCATTGACGGTGATGACGTGGACTGAGAGCCCCGCAAGCGCCGCGATCGACGCCGGCAGGCCGGCGGTCAAGGTCTTGCCCTCGCCCGTGTCCATCTCCGCCACGCGCCCCTTCAGCATGGCAAGGCCGGCAAGTATCTGCACGTCGAGGTGGCGCAATCCGATGGTGCGCTGTGAAACTTCGCGCACGATCGCAAAGCCGAGACAAATATTGGCATCGGTGAGGCCATGGCACCGCAGGGCCGCACGGACTTCGCCGATGCGCGCAGCGAGCCCCTGCCCGGTTTCGTCGCCCAGGGCTGCTCCCGCCGCATTGACCTTCTGGACAAGTTCCCTCAGATGGCGCCGGTGCAAACGACCGGCAACCATCTGCGGAACGCTGGTCACCATCTTCTCGATGCCGTCAAGCCAGTGCTCGGGTCGGTCCTGGCGTTCGGGGTAGACGACCAGTGGGGGCGGCGACCAGCTCGGGACGAGAATATTCATGGTCGCTTGCCCAATCCGCCTTAGGCGCTCGCTTCCTCGACGGGCGCATCTTGGCCGTTCCGGTAGTTCTTCGGCTGTTTCGGTATGGCGGGCGGAGCGTCTCCCTTACCGGCAGCATCCACGGCTTCGGGCATGCGCTCCAGCATGCTGGAGAAATGCCTGAGCGAGTGAAGATGCAGGTACGTGCATTCCAGCTCGTCATTGGTGAACATGGCCTGCAGGTCTTCGCTTGCCAACGCTTTCAGCTTTTCACGGTTGACCGTCATGAACCCGGAAAGCGACCGGCGTTCGCCGCTGTTGAGGTTGAACTGGGCCTGCATCGGCTGCAGCAGCCCCAGTGATTTCAACCGCTCACAATACTGGCGGGTTCGCTGGTGCCTTGCCTGATAGTCCTGCAGGAAGCCAAGCACGCTCTTCAGGTATTGGGTTTGCTGTCCCTCGCTGTCGAACAGGCGCTCGCCGCGGCCTTCGCGATTGAAGCCGTCGAAACTTTCGTCGATGTGAAGGATGAACGTCTTGCCGCTGCGGTCCGTTGAGAACACGAACGGATAACGGCGCACGAACGCCGGCACATATTTGCCGAGCCAGGCACCGTCGTCGCCGACGAAGAGGTTTTGCGTCTGCTGGGCGCCGAGAACCACCGCAGGTGTCACCGTGTCGTCCGTGCCGGCAAAGACGATCGGATATTCGGCGGCGGCCTGAGCAAATTCGATGGCCGTCACCGGAACCGAGTTCACTTCTTTTGCGAACTTGTATGAAGTTCCGCTTTTAATTGATACATCCTTATGGCGATCGGCCGAGACAGGATGCACGTCTTGATAGAAAAGAAGTTGCGCTGTCATGGTGGTTTCCCTCCAGTATCTTGTAAGTGCCACTCAGGTATTCTAAAAGACAATCGCCAGATTTTTACTCAGGCTAATTTGATCGAACACTTTATTAGACTTCGTGTCCAGTCAAACTTTAAATAAACGCAGGAATATCTGGCGCGTTGAACGATAAATTCTACTGGCGACGGGCGAGGACCCGTGAGAGAACCTCACAAAGACACGTCCACCTATTCGAGGCACGGTCGGGCTCTCGGTCAGCATCAGGTCGAGATGCAAAAGATTGGCAAGCACCCGCCGCTGTGACGTGTCGCGGGGGTCGAGCGTAATGGCGCCGCCGCCGGCGGTGCTGAGCGCCGCATTGGGCAATGTGTCGGTTAGCGCCGGAACCTCGCGGACAACAACCGCCCTGTAGATCTTCGAAAAATCCTCAACGAAGCGCAGACTTACGTCCCGTGTTTGCGAGCGGACAAGGTCGGCGTCCTCCTCCGGGACGATGACCCGAATGGTTGGCTTGTCGAAGTGCGCAACGTAGGCGATCACCTTGCCACGTTGCACGAACTTGCCCGGCAGGTCGCGATCGTCGGGCAGGATCAGCGTGCCGCTCGATGGTGCTCGGACGATCAAATTCTCCTGCCTTTGCCGTGCCAGGTCGAGATCGGCACGAGCAAGCCGCAGTTCCTCCTTGACCATGCTCGCATGGGCAAGATCCGACAGATCCTGCTTGGTAAGACGCCGTTGGAGCTCGGCGACACGCAGTTGCAGCAGTTCGACGCGCGCCGCCAGCAGCGGATCCTCCTGCCGGATCAGTGGATCGCCAGCCTTGACCTCGGCGGCGGGTGCGGCGGCGATTTCATCGACCGTACCATCGGTCTGAACATGGACGATCGCATCGCCTGGCAACCATACGATCCCCTGCACGACAGTCGCGTGCGGAATGGGCAGCACGAAGACTACCAGCGCGACTGCGGCGAGGACGGAGCCGACCACCGCGAATGCGCGGCCCCGGCTTCGCCGCAGGAGCGGGCTCGTCAGCAGGAACCAGAAAGCCTTTGCCAGCGGCACTGCAAACATCAGAATGAGCGCCCAGATGGCGAGCAAGGTACCGACGATGAAAAACTTCTGACTGACGAGCGCGATGATCGCGCCAGTGACCACAAGGCGGTAGAAGAACGCCGAGACGCCGTAGAGAACGAACCAGAACTCCTCCCCAGGCGCCGTCGCCGGCGAGTTGACCGAGCCGATCTTGAAGGCGTAGCGCTGAACGAGATAGGCGAGATATTTATTGGCCCGGCTCGCGAGGTTGGGTATCTCCAGAAGATCGCTCAGGACGTAGTAACCGTCGAAGCGCAGAAGCGGGTTGCCGTTGAAGAGCACGGTTGACACGCCGCCGATCAGCATGACGTTGAAGGCGAAGGCCCGCACGAGCCCCTCCTCCGCATTGACCCATACGATGAGGGCGACCGCGGCAAGCGTCATTTCCACGAAAATGCCGGCGGCACCGACGAGGGCGCGTTGCCACTTGCTGGCAAAGGCCAGACTGTCGGATGCATCGACATATGGGACCGGCATGAAGACCAGCATCATCGCACCGACCTCGTGGACGTCGCCGCCCCATCGCTTGACTGCGTAGGCGTGCCCTAGCTCATGCAGGGTCTTGATGAGCGGATAGGCGATCAGCATCAGGAAGAGGTTCGACGTTGACAGAACGCGGTCGGTCACGTTGGCGGTCAGCGCGTTCCAATTCATGCCGGCAAGAACGGCGGCATAGGCGACAAGACAGATGAAGACGAGCGCGCCGAACCATGAGAACAGCACCCGGCCGACAATGGCGGTGGCGTTCAGAAACTCGTTCGGGTCGAGAAGGCCGAAGCGAATGGCGAGGGGATTGCCGAAACTCATCAAGAGCTTGCGATTGCGCGCCTTCTTGCCGCGCTCGGCGATTTCATTGATATCGGGCGGAACATTGCCGAACAGGACGTCCGCCGCGTGCAACTGCCCGAGAAGCTGGATGACCTCATCCTGGGTCACGACCTTGTCGGTGAGCTTGTCGCAGGCGATGTCCCAGATCGCCTGCATCGTCCGGTGGCCATCCATCAGGCTGATGATGAGATAGGTCTCGGGCGTGAAGCGGTGGAAACGCCCGGATGTCCGGTCCTGCAGCACGTACCAGAGCTGATCACGAAAGACCGTGCGATGGATGCGTACATGGCCGCGCAGCTTCAGCTTCAGTTGCGCGACGCGGTACCAGGATGAACTGAAGTAGGACCGTTCCATGTCCGCGCCCTCACGGCATCCAGCGCCACGCGGCGAGATAGGCCCATTGCACCATCTTGTCGGTGTAAACGCGGATCAGGAGCCGTTCGTCGACGGAGGTCTTGGCAATGCCCTCCATGCCAGGCCGAAGCCGATCGCTCAGATGATCCAGCGCTGCTTCGACCTTGAAGAAATTGTGTCCCTCCTTCTGGGTGGAAATCGCGGTGATCTGCTCGATCCGATAGGTGAGCGGCTCCTGCGGAAGCGCGGAAACTCGCAGGACTCCCTGGCGGCCGATCTCGACATCGTCAATGTCGCTTTCATCGACTTCGAGGATGACGCGATAGGACTTGAGCGGTGCGACCGTAAAGAGCTCCTGCCCGCGCTCGACCGCAGCGCCGATCGACTGGCTGAGGTCGCCGTTGACGACATAGCCGTCAAAGGGAGCGAGCAGCCGGGTGCGCTTGAGCTGTTCGTCGATCAAAGCGAGCTGGGCGTCGGCCTGATCGATCTGCGACTTGACGATGAGCGCCTCGGCCCGTTCGTGCTGCATCAGCGCCCGGTCATATTCGGTCGTCTTCTGCTGTCGGGTGGTCGTCAGCCGAAGCCGTTCCAGTGTCAGATCCTGGTCGTCGAGCTGCGCCAGGATCTGCCCCTGTTTGACCACTTCGCCGGCCCTTGCCGACTGGCTGGATACATAGCCGTTGAATGGCGCCACGACCGTTCGCTGGATTGTACCGCGAACGACGGCCGAAGACGTGACGGAGTATTCCGTCGTGGCCACGCTGAAATAGGCGGCCAGGATGACGGCGATCAGCGTCGCGAGCTTGCGGCCGAAATAGCCTGGGCCCAGCAGGCGCCGCAACTTGTTGCCGGCGGCCTCCCAAAGCTTCACCAAGACGTTCCTGTCGTTGCGGCGTTTTTCCTCAAGCACCGGTCCGACGACCGCTGCCACTGCATCGCACAGGTCAACGGTCGTCTCGTCGAAGGCACTGCCGCGTGGGCGCTGCAGCGTCAGGGCGCCCACGATCTGATGCCCAGATTGCAGGGGGATCGTCAGCACGCCTCCGCACTTGTGCGTCTCGACCAGCTCTTCGTGCGCCCGAAGGACACGATACTCCCAGTGCTCCTGCGGCGGGTAGAGAACGATGGCGCGCTGATCGACAGCCTCGTCCATCGCCGCGCCGATGTCGCGAATGATGTTTACCTTGTTGCCGAAGCCTGCCGCATGCGAGACCGTCGCGACACGACATCGCCGTCCGCGGACGAAACCGACGCTGACAGGGTCGCAGGCAAGCCGCATGGCGAGTTCCGTCACGAGCGCGGTGGCCGCTTCGGCGAAACCTTTTGCCTCGATCACCGCGGCAAGCATGTCGAAGGCCAGCCTGTTGCGTTCGCTGATTTCTTCGTTTTCGACTTGGAGCTGGCGCCTGAGCAGGACCTCGACCCAGCCGGAGGCCCATTGCACCTTGCGCATCACCGCGTTGATGGCAGCAGGCTCGACGGAAAGCGAAAGCGCGCAGGCGCCATACAAGCGCTCGTTGACGATCAACGGCGAAGCGATCAGTTGCACCATACGGCTACCGGTCGTTCCGGTGGAGATGCCCTGGCGTTGGCTCAGCGCCCTCTCAGCGGCGGCCGTCAATCCCTCGTCGGCGGCCCTTTCCGGCCAGAAGGCGATCGGCGTGTAGGGCCCGGTGTCCGGTTCCCCGAGCATGACCATGCCACTGGCCACGCCAGAGATCTGCCGGCAGAGTATGGCCAGCCACGTCTCCATGAATTCGTCTGGCTCGGTCGCATTGCGGAACTTTTGCCAGAGCGCTTGATCCAAAATAGCGTAATTCACCGCCCCCGGGCCTTCGACCGGGGGCGGTGGTGCATATTCCCTGGCAATGTGATCAGTCATGCCGGCACGCGGTGGCCAGACAGTTTACTCGCACGCTAGCGCCCTCCAAAGAGACTGACCAGTCGAGAAAGCAGTCCCTTTCGGGCCTCCCACTCGATTATGCCGTTCAACACTTCTTGCTCACTCGTATCCGCATCATTCTCACCGGCGCCTGAAGTCTTGGCGGCATGATCTCCGACCTGTGTCCAAGCCGTTGGGTCGACAAACGTGCCGGTTGCCTCGTCGAAGACCCATGACTTCTCGTCGCTGCTGCCGAAGCGCACTATGCCATCGCCCCCGCCCGTTGCCGGTTGCCACGCGGCCGCCAGAGCGCCTCTGCCGCTTCCGGCCCAGCCGGATGCCGCGGCTGTCTCGTTCGCCTCGCTAACCCCTGGGACATGGAGATCCGAGGCGCTGATGCCGGCAAGTTTCATCAGCCGTCGCTCAGTCGGGGTTACGAACAGACCCAACTCCTCATCGAACACCTGGGCGTCGTTTCGCGTTTCGGACTGGGTTGCCGGCAGCGGCAACCGGCGCTCGCCGACCTCAAGCGTTTCGGCCATGACGCCGCCGACAGCATCGTCGGCAGAGTGGACCAATCCGGCCTCGTGACCCATTTCATGGAGCAGGACCGAGAGCAGATCGAAGCGTCCCGCGGCTGGGCCGCCACCGATCGCCTGCCACTTACCGTCGACAAGGCTGTACTCCTCGTTATCCTGCGGCGTGAGATCGACGAACCAGCCCCGTCCGGCGGCGTTGCGGTCGATCCTGATTGCGCCGAACACGGCTTCGGCCAGTCGGTCGCCTTCGAGATCGACGATCTGCAGATCGATCGTGCCGAGGCGCGCCAAGGTTGATGCATCGAGCAGCCCCGATTTCGCCCAGAGGGCGACGGCATCGTCGAGCACCGAGAGTGCCTGTCCTCTCGTGATCTCACCACCGGCGACGGTCGTGTCGCCGGTCGCCGCCAGCAGATTGGTCGACGTGTTGAAGGCGGGATCGTTGGTACGGATCAGGAAGCGATCGAACGAGCTTGATCCGACACGTGACATCGTGCCGAAGCCGCCATCGACCAGTGCGGCATTGAAGCCATAGGTGCCGACGAGGCCGCCGTTCACCTGAATGCTGACCGCCGCCCCCTTGAAGATCACCTTCAAAGTATAGTCGACGCCGACATCAAGGACGCGACTGAAGGACTGATCGACCTTGTAGCCGCCCTTGGCACTGACGTGGCCAACAAGGACCTTGTCGTTGGCCACATCGAGGGCGACGAACTTGTAGTCGTTCGGACCATAGCTGTCGAAGACGATGCCGCCCGTGCCCGCCGTCAGTAGCTTGGCCTCGAGTTCGAGGTAGGAGTCCGCCCGGAGCTTGGTGCCAAGGTTGAACGTGCTGATGGAAGCACCGGCGGCGCCGACGAAGCGACCACCTGCGACGGTCCAGCCCGTGGCCGCCGTACCGCTCATCGGGAACCGGCTGGTTGCGTCGAAGTTGTCGGTATAGTCAAGCGACAGGTTTGGCGGCAGGATCTGAACCGAGAAGTTGTCCACCTTCGACTTGGAGCCATCGTTGCCGGCGCCCACCAGACCGCGGTTGAGGCCCACGGGCACGCCATCCTCGATCCTGGGCGCGAAGGTGTAGCCGAACCAGTTCACACCCGCGACCGTCACCGTGACGTTCGTGCCGTTGACGGCGACGAGCACGTCATAGGTTATGCCAGCCTTCAACTGGACGGGCTTGTTCGACTGGGCGACCTGGTGCCAGCCGCTGGCGTCGCGGTAGCCCATTTCGATCTTGTCATTCGAGATGTTGATACCAGCCCATTTGAAGTCGGTCGGCGAGTGGTAGTCGAAGATGACATAGGCGTTGGCCTTCCAGCCCGCCAAAGGCTTCTGAGCGGTGATCTTGGCCGAGATCTCGAAATAGATCGGCAGGTACTGGTCGGCATAGAAGACCGCCGCCGCCTGCCCCCACGATGTCTCGGATTCGACCGACATCATGCCGCTCGAGACTGAGAACTTGCCCTGGTCGGCGGCGAACACGTCAAGCGTGCCGTCGTTGAAGTCGGCCGTGCGCAGAACGTCGCGTCGTCCACCGGGGATATTGCCCGGTTGCGGATCAGTCGGTCCGCCGGTCTGGTCTTGCCAGATGCCGTGATCCTTCTGGGTCACCAGGCCAAGTTCGCCTTCGACCCCGCCCTGGAACTGCGACACATGGCTGTATTGGTCACTGCCATTGACGCTTCCGGTATCGGCCGTGCGGGTGATGTCGACACCATCGCTGAAGGCTTGCGCATAGAGGAAGTCGAAGAGCTGCGGCGGCACCTGACGGCTGACCGTCGCGATGCCGAACGGAGCGAACGGCACGAGATAGCTGTTGAACTCGCCGACCCAATCGATCAGGCGGTCGCCGCCGGTGTTGCCGATCAGGATGTCGAGCCCGGCGCCGCCGAAGACACGATCCTCGTAGACCGGATGCGTTTCCGGCTGGTCGTTCATCCAGCCATTGGTGCTAAGCACATCGTCGGCATTCATGAGGTCATTGCCCCAGCCGCCATAGATGTGATCGCGCCCTGTGCCGCCGACGATCCAGTCGTTGCCGAGGTCGCCGAAGATGGCGTCACTGCCGTCCGTATTGCGGTCGGCGAAGGCGATCGGCGTGCCGTTGGGCGAGAACGCGATCGCGCCGTTGACCAACGGTCCCTCATTGTCGACCAGGTTGAGGAAATACTGGAACTGGGTCGGCGCAGCACCCGACTTCCAGGCGGTTCCGTCAGCATTGAACAGAATCGTCCGGCGCGGATCGTATTCGTCATAGAGGAAGAATTCGCCGAGCTTACTCTGAACCGGCTTCGGTGCGTTCCACGGATCGGTATCGGCACCAAAGCGCAGGATGTCTCCCGGGTTCCAGGGCCGTGTGAAATCGGTGCGCACCAGCCCGACCACGACGCCGTTTTCGAAGCGCTGGGTGTAGCTGAGCGGCAGGGCTTCGCCGCCGCCGACGGCATCGTCGCCGGCGCCGCCATGGATGAAGTCGTCGCCGAGACCGCCGAAGATGATGTCGTCGACGACATTGGCGTCGAACAGCGGATCATCCGCGCCCTGAGCATTCGGCTTCAGGTTATAGGGCGTGAGGTCGACCGATTTCTTCAGCTGGCCGCCGATATTGATCGTCTCGGTCTGCACCTGCCCGGGCGTGTAGATGAATTCGTTGAGCACGTCGCCCTGGCTGGTGCGGGTATCCGGGTCGGTGGCAAGGAGGGCCAGGACGCCGTAAAGCGGCTCGGCATAGGTAGCGCTGTTGCGGCTCGTGAAGATCCGTCCGTCGTCGCCGAGGATGCCGTCCTGGCCGGTACCGCCAGAGATCCAGTCATTGCCCCAACCGCCGATCAGATCGTCATTCTCGGCATCGCCGAACATGCGGTCGTGGCCGCCGCCGCCATAGGCGATGTCGTCGCCGGTTTCGCCGTGGAATTCGTCATGGCCGCCGATGTCATTCTTCGCCCACAGACCGAATTCGTTGCGATAGGCCGCGTCGTTCGGGTTCGTCTTCGAGAACAGGTCAGGACGGAAATCCGGGCCGCCCGGTGTGTAGTCGAGAAGGTGCACGCCGCGGACGACGATGCGTTCGGCGCCGGCGCGGGCCGGATCGTTCACATCGTAATTGTACCGGACGTAGAGCTGCTGGTTTGCCAGCCCGTTGGGGTTGATATCGACGCCATTGATCCCGACAATACGGACGATATTACCGTTGTCGCCGACCATGGTGTCGGCATCGCGGGCATAACGCGCAGCCGCAAGGGTGCCGTCGCCCGGAAGGTCGAGGTCGTTCCGGTCGATTTCGCCGCCGGTACCGCCGAAGATGTAGTCGTCGCCGTCAGGCCGTGCATTTGCATCGGTCAGGCTGAAGAACGAGGACGAGCCGCCGACCAGGTCGTCCTGGCCGAGGCCGCCGAACAATTGGTCATCGCCACCACCGCCTTCGATGTAGTCCTGGCCATCGCTCGCAGCAGCAAAGGATGCGATCACCGTCAACGGACCGATCGGATCGACAACACCACCCGACGTCCGGGAGGCACCGACATGCGACGTGCCGGCGAAGGCAAGTTCGATACCGCCGTCGCCCTGGATGACGTCATTACCCAGTTGGCCGAAGATTTCGTCATGACCTTCGCTGCCGGCAATGTAGTCGTTGCCGAAACTACCAACGCCGGCAGCTCCCTGGTCGAAGGCGAAGGTGTGAAGGGTCGCATAGTCGACCGCATACTCGCTCCACCACGGCGCGCCGTCCGGGTCGCGGTAACGGCGTGCGATACCGTCGACTAAGAGGAGACCGCTGTTGTCGCCAGTGACGGTGCCGAAGCCACCCGGGATCGGCCGATCCGTACGGCTGTAGAGCAGCGCGCCGGCCAAGGTCTGGAAGCGCTTGCTGAATGTGTCGTCCAGCAAGTTGCCGTCCGCGCCGCCCTGGCGGGTGAGGTAGACGTTGTCGCCGAAGATGCGATCGTCCTGCTGGTCGCCGTCCAGCATGTCATGGCCGGCACCGCCGACGATCACATCGCGGTCAAGCCCGCCGAACACGATATCGTCGGCGCCGTTCTGCAGCTCGGCCGACTTGATCGCCGTCACGAGCACGAGCTCGGTCGTCTGGATTCGCTGTTTGAGACCGGACGGCAGGTTCGGATCGTCCACGAACATCTCGATGACGCCATGGTCGGCGAAGATGATGTCGTCGAAGTCGCCGAGCACACCGGCTGCGGCAACGGCACTCGGTCCGTAGCCGAGATGCGATGCGCCATCACCGAAGATCAAGTCACGGCCGGCCTGCATGAGGTCGCGAACCGCCGACTTCACCGGCTTGATCGTGGTGCCGTTGGTGTCGGTGTTCGGGTTGGCGGAAGGCAACGGGCTGTTGTCGACCGTGTCGATGAAGAGCTGGCGGGTGAAGATGTTCACGTTCACGCCGCTGTCGCCATAGATATGATCGACGCCGCGGTTGCCGATGATCAGGTCGTCGCCGGAACCACCGGCCAGATGATCGCCGGCCTGGCTGCCATAAATCGTGTCGTTGCCCGCGCCGCCATAGATCGTCAGGCCGACGCTGGGCAGACTCCCCCCTCCAACGCCCGCAAACAGTGCGCTGGCGTCGATGACGTCGTTGCCGGCGAGCTTGTAGGGGTTGGCGAGCGGGAAGACCCATTCATCGTCTTCGTTCTCGCCATCCTGCAGTTGCGGGAAGGGATCGAACGGCTTTTCACCGAATTCCATGCCGAGCACATTGTGTGCCTGGCCGGAATACCAGATGCCGTCCTGGCTGGTGTCGCCATAGATGACGAGCGGCGAGTTCGGACCTGCGCCGCCATTGACCTTGATGTAGTCGCCGCCGACGCGCTTGCCGCCATCGAGCGTTGTGTCATAGCCGAACACGGTCAGTTGGACGCCCGTTGCCGGTGTCAACGCCACGTTCTGCAACGTCATCACCGCGGCGGTCAGCGCCTGGATCGTGAACGGTCCGGCATAGCCGCTGACATAGACCTTCTGGCCGACATAGAAGCCGTCTGCTTGCCAGCTCCCGGCGCTGCGCGTCAGGCTGTTGGTGGCAACGTTCATCGTGCCGGAAGCCGTGATCGTGCGTGCTTCGGCGACGTGCAGAGAGCGTTCGGCGTAACTGTTGAACGCATCGGCCGCCAGCGAGACGCCGGCCCCCTGTCCGATGTGGGTGTTCGGCGCGCTCAATACCAGGGCGCTGAGATCGCCCCAGGTCAGGGCCGAGTTCGGCGGCGGCGGAAGGGTCGCGTCGACGATGGCAAGGATCGTCCGGGTGTAGGTCTCGCCCTCAAGCTGGATGACCTGGCCGACCTGGTACCGGTCTTCGGACCAGTCGCGCCCATCGAGGCGGGTCACGACGAGCGAGCCACCGCCGGCACTGGCAATGTTCATCTTGCCGGCGCTTTCGAGGTACATGTTGCCGCCGCCGTGGACGAGCGTCAGGCCGCCATGAGCACCCTGCACATAGAAGCTTTTGACCGCATCGTTCTGCGTGGCGAGCAGCGCGCCTTCTAGCTTCAGCGAGAAGCCGTCATCGGAGATCTCGATAATGCGGAAGTCGCGCTTGCCGTTTTCATCGACCATGGTGATGAGGTGACCGGCAAGATAACCCTCATCCGCCCACTTGATGCCGTCCTGACGGGTGACGATGCCACCGGTATAGGTCGGATCGATACTGACATCCGTGACCACCGTTTGCAGGATCGCGTCGGTGACCGGGTTGATGCGGTTGATAGTCCGGGGCGCGTCGCTGACGAGCGCGAGTTGACCGCCGGTGACGCGCATCGTCGAGCCGACAATCGAGACGATCTGGTATTCACCCTTCGCGAAGTCCTCGTCGATAGTGATGAAATCGCCGACCGCAAAGCCGGTCCATGAGCCTCCATCGGTGCGCACGATGATCCCGCCGGCAATCGTCTGGGCGATGTCGACGGACTTGTTGACGGTGATCACGTCCTTGTCGATCGCGGTGATGGTCAGTGCGCCGCTGGCAACGCCAGCGAGCGATGGGCCGCTGAGAACCAGGATCGAATTGTCGTTCGGGTCGGCGCCTTCTTCCGGATGCAGCGGATCGATGAGGGCGTCGTTGATCGCGACCACGGTCCAGGTGCCCACCTGCCCCGCAATCTTCACGGTCTGGCCGACGAGGAAGCCCATGGACTTCCAATCGAAGCCCGCGCGCACGATCGTGCCGCCGTTGCTGCCGTTCGGCGTCACCGTGAAATTATTGGTGACCTGAACGGAGGGCGCCGGATCGAGCGTGCCCTGGATGACGAGACCATCATTGCCCTCGCCGAGCATCAGATTGACGACCTCGATGGTGCTTTGCGTCGCATTGGTGCCGAACTGGCCGTCAGAACCGACGCTGATCTTGCCGAAGCTGATGCCGCCCGGGAAGAAGCCCGATTCGCCGAAGGTCGGGTCGCCGGTGACACCGAGGCCGAGGCTCAGATCATCGGCCATGTTGAAGCCGGTCAGCGTCGTCTGCGTCATGACGCCGTCGACATCTTCCTTGCTGGTGTCGTTAAAGATGTTGAGGACATCGATCTGTTGCGATTCCGGCGGCTGGGCGCCGATGGCGATCAGGAAGTCGTCCGCTTCACCCGGCAGTTTCAGGCCGTTTTCCAGCGAACGGTCAGCGCCCGTCGGGCCGCCTTCAACAGCCAGCGGTCCGCGCAGCTTCGAGAGATAATGTCCCGAAGCCGGGAAGACCTTCACGCCTTCGCGCGTGACGGGGATGTCGTAGTTGTCGTCCGCCTGCAGGACGACCGTCTGCTGGATATAGTAGTTCCCCGGATTGAACGTCGCGACCGCCGCGGTGCGCAGCACCTTGACGCCCGCTAGCGTGCTGCCGACCGGCAGCAGTCCAGCGTTCTCCGAGGTGATCTGGATCGTGGCATCCTTGGTGTCGTTCTCGCCGCGAATGATCGCGATCTTGAAGTTGCCGATAACGTTGTCGGCGGCGTCGAAGACACGGATCCACTGGCCTTCCAGGAAGCCATAGGCGAGCCAGCCGTCCGCATCGTCGGCAAGGCCGGCGATCGTCATCCGATAGGTGGGCGTGCCGTCCTCGATGACCGTATGGAACTGGATATTGCCCGTCAAGGCGCCATCGCTGGCGAGGTCCGAGAGGATGACATCGGCAAGCTGGCCGCCGGTACCGAACGTCCGGTCAACCTTGATGAACTTGCCGTCGACCGTGTCGATTGCGGTGATGTAATAGTCACCGCTGTTGCCGCCGGCGTTGCCGACGCGGATCTGCTGGCCGACGAAGAAGCCTTCATCGACGAAGCTGCCGAGATCGGCGCCCGTGCCGCGGGTAATCTTGCCGTTGAGGCCGTCATTGCTGAAGACGAGGTTGCCGTCGAAAATCTGCGTCGGCCGGAGCCCGCCGATCACCGTATAGCCCGAGCCGGGTGTGACGGCGACGCCGTTGACGCTGACGACATCCGCCAGTCCATCGGTGACGATCGCGACCTGTACGGTGGTGCTGGGCGCCTTCGTCAGCCGGATCGTGTAGTCGTCCGTGTCGCTGCCATCGGCATTGAGCAGCGTCGTGCCGCCGCTTTCGAGCACGACGGCGCCGGCCGTGTCGTTGTCAATGACTTCAATGTCGACATAGCCGGGGCCGGAGCGCAGATTCGGGAAGACATAGTCGTGGTCGGCGTCAGTCGTCAGAACGTCGTCGCGCTGGAAGTAGATGACCGCCGTATGCGGATCTTCGCGCGGGATATCGTCACGCGCCTGAACGCCGATGCGAACCGGGTCATCCCAGTTGGTATGGTCGAAGGTTAGCCGCCAGTAGCCGTCGGCATGTTTGTACATGCGGTCGCCGACCGAGTTGAAGATGTTCGTCGGATCGTCGACATCGAAGATCTGGATATCCTCGTCGCTCGCCTCGTTGAGGAAGAGCTTGACGACGATGATGTCACCCACTTCCGGCGCCGTCGAAAGCTGAACGAGGATCTCGTCCGTCAACTGGGTCGTCGGGCTGCCTTCGATGACCAGCGACCGGCCGTCTTCGATGTTCGTGCCAGGCGCCACCTCGGTGACATAGATTCCGGGTGTGTCGTTGTCCCTGACCAGCACTTCAACATTACGGACGTCAGCCGCGTCAAAGGGGTCGCCGTCGGGATATTCGGCATCGATGTCGATGACATTGGTATCAACGCCGCTCAGATCGGAAATCACGCTGTGCTGGATGACGACCACGCGGTCGCCTTCTGCCCGCGGGTCGTCCGGCGCATAGACGTAGACCATCTGCGGATTCATCCAGTTGCTGCTGTCGAACCGCAGCACGACCGCGCGATCCTTGATGATCTGCGGTACGCCGTTGACCATGACAACATGCTGGAAGTCGCTGTCGGTGACGGTTCCGCCGGGGTTGACGGTGGACAGCCAGACCGTATCGCCAAGGCCGTTCGGCAAGGGCGCTGGGTTCAACAGTGTGCCGTCTTCCTCTTCCTGCGGCGAGCGTGCCGCAGACACGGTGACATAGACCACCTGGCCGGCGAGCGGAGCGATTGCCAGCTTCACCGTGTAGCTGTCCACATTGACCGGGCCGCCTTCGCGCACGGCAGTAAAGCCGCCGGTTTCGTCGATGCGGATGATGCCCTCTTCTCCGGAAGCGACGTTGTAGTCGAAACCGTCGATCAGCACACCGTCGTAGAGCGCGTCACCGGACGTGACGAGATGATCGACAGCACCGGAGGCCCCTTCGAGCTCGCGGGTCACGATGTCTTCGGTCACGTCGCCGGTGACGTTGATCGTATCGGATCCCAGGCCGCCAATGACGCGATAGGCAACGCCGAAGGCGGTCGACTGGACAAAGAATTCGTCGTCACCTTCGAGACCATCGACTTCGACCACTTCGATCGTGGTGTAGCGCACATTGAGACCGGCGCCGAAAATGCCACGTTCGGTGATCGCAAAGTCGTCGGCGAACTCCGTACCGAGGATGACGAGCTTGTCGAAGCCCGTGCCGCCGTCGACGGAAACCGGAGCATTGACGTTGTACTGGACCTCGTCCTCACCACCACCGGCGCGGATGTCGGGCGCCCGCGCAACAGAGAAGCCGAGCCCGATGATCGGCATGGCAACGCCCTGGTCGTCGCGCACGATCACGTCGTCGGTGTAGTCGTCGGGCGTGGAATCGGCATCGGCAAAGTTAATGACGCCGTCGCCATTGGTGTCGAGCGTGACAGCCGGCAGGTCGTCCTGGTCGATCGTGCCGTCGCCATTCCAATCCTGGTTGGCAACAGCGGCGATCGCAAAGGCGCGCACGATGAACAGGTCGTTGTTGTCGTCGCCTTCGAGCCTCAGCTCAGCTTGGTTCGAATAGACACGGAACTCGTCGTTGCCGGTTCCGCCCTGCGCGACCAGCGGCGCGCTGATGCCGGGGCTCAGCCAGCCGCGTGTCGTAGCAACCATGTCCGGGAAGACGTCCTGGGCGAGCAGGCCGCCGCCGAAGAACGGCGTGACGCCGTTTTCCGGATCGTCGGTGCGCTTGTTGCCGAAGATCTGCCCGATCTGGAAGGAGTCGTCCCCCGCTCCGCCCTGAAGCGACACGATCGCCGTCGTATCATCGGAATAGAAGTTGTCGTTACCGCCGAGGCCTTCGACGGTGACGCGACCATTGAGGGCCGTGTCGTAGTTGATGCGTGCGCTCTCGTTCGACGGTTCGTTGTCTTCGATCGTGTCCGCATAGGTGGTCGGCTGGCCATAGACCATCGCGACATAGGCCGGGCGATCGGCCGTTTCATGCGGCAGATAGTTCGCACCGCGCAGCAGGAAGATGTCGTCGATCGGCTTGTTGCCGTCGCCGTCCTTGCCGTTGAATGCCGAGTTGTAGCCGTAGACGTTCAGCGCATCGACGCCGTCGTTGGAGCGCCCGGTATCGAGCACGTTGATGACGTAGTTGCGGTTGAAGTCCGTGCCGGCCGTGCCGCGGCCCGGATTGTTCGAGCCGAGCGTGTAGACCTCATAGAGATCGCTGCCGGAGACGCCGTCGAGCGTCAGCGTGTGCTCGGCGATTGTCGTCATGTTGGGCGATGTCTGCGTCGCTGTATCCTGCAGGTAGTAGACCGTGAAGCGATCTTCGCCGTCGGCAACCGTCGGATCAAGCGTCTGGCTGCCATAGGCCCGCGTCTTCGAGCCGAGGAAGATATAGCCGGGGCTCCCCTGGCTGTTGGTGCCGCCGGCGCCCGAGGGATCGCCGAACTGGATGGTATCGACATCGGTATTGCCAAAGATCCAGGTCAGATTCGTGGCGTGAGGCGCAGCCGTCTTTGGTGCAGCGGTACCAACAGGCGTGCCATTGCTCTTGTTGCCGGGCGTTACTGCGGCATTGGCGATGATGCGCCCGCGCAACAGCATGACCGAACCGAAGCCGATATCGGCATTGGCAAGCAGGGTGATGGCCTCGTCGAAGGCGGTGACGTCGCCATAGATGTCGATCCGCTTCGCCGCCAGGATCTCGCTGTTCGAATCGAGTGTGACGTTGTCGCCGACCCGCAACTGCACATTGCCCTTCTCGGCGAAGATCTGGCCATGCGGGATGAGACGCTCGGCATCAGCCTGGAAGGTCGGGAAGGTGAGGCCGTCCTCGGAGAAGCGTGCGCTGCCGCTGTGCAGCAGGTCGAGGTTCTCGCCCTGGACCGCCGTCTCGCGAACGGTGATGCGAATGTCGCCGTCATAGGTATGGGCGAGCACGAGCCTGAGGTTGCCGGCGCTCTCGCCGGGATTAACGGGTGCTTCCGCCAGATAGATGTTGTTGTCGGCTTCGAGGGCGACGTCGTCGTTCGACGAGCCGCGTGAGGAATCTATCTCCAGGTCGTTATTGAAGGCACCGATCGAGCCGCCGCCATTGGCGTCGAGATCGATACTCTGGCCGAGCAGGTCAGCGAAATCGTCGCCAGCGCCGTTGTTGCGAGCGTCGAGGATCGAGCCGGCGACGGTACGCAGCGAGATGTCACGCGTCGTATGGACCGTGTGGACGAGCAGGTCGCCGACGACTTCATCGAGGAAGATGCCGAGTGTGCTGTCGGCGGTCGTGTCGAATGCCCTCAGCACGCCCAGGCCGCCGACCCCGTTGCGGATGTCGACGTTGATCTCGAGGAAATCGGTCGGCAGCCCGATGCCGCCGAGCGGCGAGTTGATGTCGAGCAGCGTCGGGTTGAGAACCTGCGCAGCGACCTGTGCATGGTTCGGGTTAAAGAGACCGACACCGGCGGCCATGGTGATGTTGCGGCCGGCGACATCGGCTTCGACATCGCCTTCCGTGAGGCCCCGCGCATCGATGATGCGCCGCGGCGAATAGAGCAGCACGTCCGACGCGGTCGACTTGATCCGCTCGACGCGCATGTCGCCGGTCTTTTCGCTCAAGGCGATATAGCCGTTGGTCACCACATCGATATCGCCGTTTCCGGTGATTTCGGTGATTCCGAGGACATTGATCGTCGTTGCGCCGGGATCGGGATTTGCTGCAGCGACGATGATATCGCCACCGCTGGTGACCGCTCCGGCCTGGAGGCCGGGCAGAGTCCGATTGCCGGTAGCTGGATCAATGCCACGGAAGTCGTAGGTGGAAGCGATCGGCGTGTTGCCGGTTCCGAAAACGCCGCGGCTCAGCTCTTCAGGAAGGCCGCTGTCCGGCCGGAAGAAGTTGTAATGGGTGATCCCGGCTGCCTGGCTCGGCGCCTTGACGAGCACGCCGCCCGAGGCGCCTGCGCCGCTTTGCTCGAGGCTCGCCTGTAGCAGCACATTGGCGCTATCGCCGGCGCTGATCCGGTCGATTTCGACAATGTAGTAGCCGCCGCCGAGATCTTCGCGCAGCAGGGACTTGAGGTCGAGGTTGATGTTCTGGACGGCATCGACGGTAAATGTCTCCGCCGCAATCAGGCTGTGCTGGTTGGTGAGCGGCCCGCTCGGCGAAAGATTGATCGCGACACCGGCGAGGGAATTCGCCAGCGTGCTCGCCAGCTTAACGCTCAGGCCATCGGACGAAGCGATGACATAGTAGTAGCCGCCATCGACGAGCCCACCGATCGCCGTGCTGACCGCGTCATAGCGCACGAGTTGGCCGGTATAGAAGCGGTTTTCGTGCCCGAGGAAGATCTGCTCCGTCAAGCCGCTGACACGGCCGGTATCGAAGCTGACAAGCTGCGGCAGGCCGGCGCTGTCGACGATGTCGATGTTGACGCGGTTTCCTGTCGTGCCGACGTTTTCGTCCGCCCGGATATTGAGGATGTGCGTGCGGATCAGGGATTCCCGGCCGTCGCTGCCGAGCACACCGCGATCGTTGGTGGCGAAAACGGATCCGTCGGTATTGACGATCGAGGTGGTCCCGATCGGGTTTTCGATGGTGCCGTTGATATAGATATCCGACCGGCCGCCCGTGTCGGTGATCTCAATCAGCGTCGGCGCCACCTCGCGCTCGATATTGAACGTAAGCGTCACCGCTTTCGACGGGTTCAGCCAGGCAAGCGGTTGCTCGTCGGTTACCACGTCGATGTTGTTGATGATGATGTCCTTGTCGGACTCGTTGCGGATCGTGACGCGCTGCAGCGTATCGCGGAACGTCCAGGTGCCGCCGGAACCGACCATCGTGTCGGAATCGAAGACGACGTCGCCCGGGCCAGGATTGACGATGTCGTTGACGACGATGTCGGCGCTCTGGATCGTATCGCCCTCTCCTTCGCTGCTGCCACCACCGCTGGCGCTATCGTTGACGGTCACCTCGACCGCGACGTCGATCTGGCCGTCAGCACCGATGACGAGCTGTTTGACAACCAGTTCTGGCGAGCGCCCGGAGAGAATGAGGACATCCGAATTGAAGTCGATCTGTTGCGGCCGGTCGTCGGGGCTGCTGCCATCGGAGCCGCCGGCGGCAAGCGAACGCTTGCTGTGGTCGGCGTCATCCGTCTGCGAGATCGAGCCGTTGACGGTGGAAGCATAGAGCGCCAGGTGTTCGCTCGATGCCGCGGGCTCCTGCGGATAATCCGGATGGCCGAGAACACCATCCGCATTGTCGCGCGGGCCGGCCGTGACCAGAGCGCCGGCGGCGCCGAATATCTTCGACGCCACGTCGGTGTCGTTGTGCGCATCGGAATCGACGAAGCCGAAAAGGCCTGTGGCACGGGCATAGGACTTGGCATGAGTCTTGACGTTGTCGTAGCGGGTGACGAGGTCGACGCCCTCCCAGCCGGTCAGTTCGGCGTCGGCATTGATGTGCACTTCCGCTTTCGGCCGGGCCGTTATGGTGCTTTCGGCCTGGCCTTCGCCATAGAAGCCGGCGCCGCGGCCGTCGCTGCCGGCGAAGACGTCGAAGCGCCCGACTTTCGCGCTGGCAACGGCGCGTTTGGCATTCAGGACCGCCCGGTCGCCGAGGGTTGCAATCGTGTCGGCCTGATCCGGATCGGGGTTCGGATCCGCAACACCGATATAGACATGCGTGACGGCGTCGCCATCTCCGCCGAAGCCGATGCCTGAACCGGTCGACTTGGCGGAAACGCCAGCTTCGGAATAGGCGGTTAGCCGTGCCAGTTCGCCGGCCACGACGATCGCGTCGGCGCCGATCGTCGCGGCACTGTTGTACTCGATCCAGACTACGGTCGTCGGCGAAGCCAAGCCAACGGCACCGCCAGCGCTCGCATGCGACGAGGCTCCGGTATTGGCATTGGTGCTGGATGCAACGGTGAAGTTCTTGCCGGCGACGATGCGCGTGCCGTCCCCAACCGAGGCAACACTGTTGATGTCCTGGTAGCTGTTGGCATCCGCGTCGCCGACGGCGACGAAGCCGCCGGTGCCGTTGACCGCGTGCGCCGTCGTATTGGTGGTGGCCGACGTGGTGATCGAGACATCGCCGCTCGTCGTTACAAGCGTCGCCGATATCGTGGCGGTCACGTTCGGATTGCTGGTGATATTGGCGTCATTGCCGTTGACGCCAACAAAGCCGCCGCCGGAACCCTTTGAATAGGCCGAGGATACGCCGTCGCCTGACTGCGGCGCGATTTCGCTGAGCGAGACCTCGCCTGGGCCGAACAGGAACTGGCCGCCAGCTACCGACGTCACTGCATCGTTGATGTCGATCCGAAGCTGTTGCTCGCTCGTGCTGTCGCTCGATATGTCGACGGCCAGCGCGCCAATGCGATGGTTGGCGTAGGGGCCGGAAAGCCCTGTCGGCGTCAACGTCATCTGCGTGCCGCCGGAAGGCGCGTCCCACAGTTCGAAGGTATCGTCGCCGGGCCCGCTGACGCCACGGACATAATAGGTCTTGCCGTCTTCGAGCCCGCCGATTGGCAGATTCTTGGCGTTGATCAGCGAATGGATGTCGTCGGCAGTCTTCGCCTTGTTGGGCGTGAGCGTGATGATCGACTGATCGAAGGTCTTGGTGAGCGTCGTTTCAGTAACGCTGTTGACGACCGACAGGATCAGCGTGCTGCCGCTGACGCCGGTAACGGTGTAGGTACCGCTGTTGGCACCGGCGCCGCTGATGAACAGAGTACCAGTTCCAAAACCGAAATCGGCCCAGTTCTCGCCATCGGTACGGATGATCCGGTCGCCGGCCCCATTGCGGACGAACTGAACCTGTTCGGTGACCACGTCATTGCGTTTCAGTTGGATCGTCGTCGAATTGACGACGTGGACACGGTAGGTCTGGCCATCGGACAGCCCTCCGATCGGCGTTCCGGGCGCTCCCGTTTCCGTTTCGACGTTGTAGACAACGTGCTCGCCCTCGCTGAACCCATGGTTCAGCGCGTTGCCGTTGTCGTCAAAGAAGCGAATGTTGTTCTGCGTGCCGTCGTCAATCGGTGAGCCATCGGGATTGAGTGCCGTTGGATGGACATCGACCTGCCGGCTGACGAAGGTCTTGGCGTCGGGCGCGTCATAGGTGACGGCAATGCCATTGGTGAACCCATGACCGGAGATCGTGATCTGATTGCCGGCGATGTCGTCGGGCTGGAAGTTCTTGAAGTAGTTTTGCGGGTTGACCGCCTTGTCATGCGTATTGACCAGTTTGATATGGGACTCGTCGATAACCAATACGTAGTAGAGATTTCCTTCTGTCAGGCCGAAGCTGTTAACCGTTTCGTCGGGCCCGGCATAGTAACGCACGGCATCGCCGCTGATGAAGTTATGCGCACCCTGGAAAGTAATAATCTCGGTTTCGGCATCGATGCTTGCGGCATTGAAAGTCGAGCCGAAGTATAGCTTGTTCGGGTCGACATTGCCGCCATCGATGACGTTGATGACGTTGTACTGACGGTTGACCGCCGGATCCTGCGGATCGGGCCAGTTAAGACCGGGGATCACCGCGCCACCGCTGCCGGCATCGTATTCGACGGTATCGCCGGTCACGAGACCATGGTTGTTGACGGTGATGGTGTTGGCGACACCATCGGCGTCGACGACTGCATAGTCGGGCTGCGTGCCTGGAATGGGCGCGGCAATCGCCTCGACCGAAACCGTGCCGGTCGCATTGATGACGCTGCCAGTGCCAATGGTGCTGGAGACGGTCGGGCTGACATTGGTCGTGGCATCGGAATCGCCGGCGCCGAAAATGCCGCCGATCGTCACGCCGACGACCTTCGAATCCCCTTCGGTGTTGGCGAGTGCCTTGAGCCGGATATGGCGTGCGGACTGAACGGACGTATTGTTGCCGATGGTCGCCGCAACGGAGGACGGGCTTGCGGTTGCCGTGGCGCTGTTGAGCGTCAGCGCCCCGAGGACGCCGCCGCCTGTCGCTTCCGCAACGGCGAGCGCGCCGTTGATCGCAAGCGCGTCGACCCCGATGTCGCGAACCGAAACGATATTGGCATTCATCGCCGCGTTCGACTGGCCGTTAGCGGTCGCTTCAGCATCGGTTGCACCGACAGCGGCCGCACCAAAGGAATTCGCCTCGGTGTTGGCGACGGCGTAGTTGCGCAGGCGCGACTTGATATCGATGTCGTTGGTAATGGTCAGGCTGCCGCCCGCGCCGATCGTAGCACTGACGATGGCGTTGGCCTTGGCGGTGGGCACTGCGCCCTGGCCGCTGAACAGGCCGCCACCCGAGGCTTCGGCAAAGGCCTTGGCGCCACGATCCGTCGCTGTTTCGCCGACGAAATTGTGGGAGGCGAGCATGACGATGCCGCCGGCTGTAATAGTCGAATTGCCACCGATCAGCGCACTTGTCGTCGGCACGACATTCACCGTCACGAAGCTCGTGCCGACCGCGCCGAGACCGATGGTGAGCGCGAAAACATCGCCCTTGGCATTGTGGCTCGAAAGCGCTTCCAGCGTCACGGTGCCGGTGGCATCGATGTTTGCGCCGCCAAGGATCGATGCTTCGATGTTGGTCTCAACATCGATCAGCGCAAAATTGAACGAGAGGCCGAGCGCACCGCCGGCGAGCGCAAAGGTCTCCGCCTTGGCGTCGACGGTCGAGTCCGCATGCACAGTGATCGCACCGACCGTGTCGGTCTGGCCGATCTGGCTGCCAGCCCCGATGGTCGCCAGAGATTCGATAGTGCTGTCGTCCGTGTCGCCGATATTGAGGTCGACATAGGAGGCGCCGGCCGCCACTGCGCCGACCTGTATGCCTGTCGTCGTGACGTCGAAGTCCTGCGTGTTCGAAGCGTTGACCGACAACAGGGCGGCATTATCCACCACTGTTCCATCGAGCAGGCGGGCCTGCACGCGGCTGGTATCGTTGATGACGATGACCGATGCGCCGAGGCCGACGAACCCGCCCTGGAAGGCGACGGTCGTCACATCGACCTCTTCGTCAAGCTCAGCCTCGACCTTGATCTGGTTGCCGGCGCTGAGGTTACCGCCGGCCTTTGCCTTGACCTGTCCGGAGACGTTGAGCACGGTCACGGCTGCGCCGGCGCCGACGAGGCCCGCGGCAGCGTTGCCGATCAGAAGATCGACCTTCATGTTCTGGCGCGAGACGACCAGAATGTCATGGCCGGCCTCGACATCGGCACCGGCTTCGATCGTGGCGGTGGTACCGTGCTCCTCATTCGTCGGGATCAACGCGGCATCGAGGTCCGCGCCCGAGAAGAACGACGGGTCGTTCAGCCGGTCCGATGCACCCTGCATGTTGTCCCTGACACGGGAGTCCGCGGTGCGGGAGTTTCCGTCGCCGCTGAAACCGGTCATCTGGCCGGTCAATTCGCCGACGCCGCCATCGGTCTTTTCGCCCGCATCGGCGGCCGCATTGTCGCCGCCGCCCGTGGTGGCATCGCCCGACGTGCCTTCCTTCTCGTTGGCGTAATCGTCCTTGAAATCCTGTCCGATCGACCAGACCGAGACCGACGCACCGAGGCCAACAACGCCGCCGACGCCGCTGAAGGCGAAGCCCTTGAGGACCTGAATCGAGTCTGCACTGACAGCGACATCGTTGCGGGCCAGGATGTCAGCATTCGCGCCGATCGAGGCTGTGGTGTCGTTCTTGATGCTGCCGAAATCGATGCCACCGCCGATGCCGACGAAGCCGACGGCAGCCGAGCCGGCAAAGGACGTGATGCGGACATCATTGGCGGCGTTGACATAAACGCCCTGCCCGAGGCCGACATTGCCCGGATGCAACTGATAGTCTGCAAAGCCCTGGTTGATCGCGGCACCCGCGCCGATGGCGGCCAAAGTGTCGGAATCGATGATTGTCACACTGACCGCACCGGCAATGCCGACATAGAGCCCGCCGGCGCCGGCAACGGCGATATGCGTAACGATTTCCGACGATTGCGCCTGGACGATCACGCCGTGCGCCTCACCGGAAAGCGTGGAGAAACCGGTCGGATCGCCGCCGCTGGTCGTGATCTGGCCGTCGAGCACGTTCGAGATACCCGCGCCGTTGGCGCGCGCGTCGATCGTCGCGTTTTCGCCGATCGTTGCCTCGGTATCCTTGGTGACGTTGACGACGCCAACGGAGCCAGCGGCACCACCGCCGGCGAGACCGATGGCGACCGCACCGGAAACGATGGTGAACTGCGAGTCGTCCTTGGCCATGACGGCGACATCGCCGCCGGCCTCAACCGTAGAATCCCCGATGCGCGCGAACGTATCGGCATCGAGCGAGACAACCGAGACGCCGCCGGCGAGGCTGACGGCGCCGCTTACCGCAAGCCCGGCGGAGACGACGAGAACCTTTTCCTTCGCAGTAGCGATGACCGCTACATCATTGTTCGCGTCTACGAGCGTGTCGTCGCCAATAGTCGCCTTCGTTTTCGTGGTAATGACCGACACGTCGACTGCCGGAGCGGCTGCACCCGACCCGCCGAAGGCCGCACCGGCGCCAACGCCGAGGTGGCTGAAATCGCTGGCCCCAGCGACTAGGACCGACTGCGCCCCATTGCCGCCACCGCTCATGTCCTGATTAATGCGGGCGCCTTCCCCGATCAGCGCGGTCGTCGTCGTGTTGAGTACGTTGACCGCCGCACCGACGGCGACACCGACGGACCCGCCGCCGCCAACGCTAATGGCCGCCGTTTCGATATCGTCCTTGGTGCTTGCCGAAACTGCGACGCCGCGGAAGCCGCCATCAACGGCGGCCGTCGCCGTCCGCTGCTGGGTCAAGCCTGGATCGGTTGGGGTACCGTCATCGCTCTCATCCTGGTCGAGGTCATTGAACTGGCCGAGGCCGCCGCCGCCTTGCTTGATCGGCACGCCCGCTTCGAGACTGTCCTTGCTGACCTGGCCGTCGGTCTGCGGGTCATAGCCATCGCCCATGCTTTGCGATCCGGCAAAGCTGATGTCGAACCGGCCGGTGCGTGCAGCCACGCTGTGCTGGCCCTCGCCGGTCACGCGCGCGTCTTCACCGATGAACGATTCCGTCGTCTTGGTGACGACGGCCACACCGGCTGCGACACCGACGCCGGCGCTGCCGCCAACGGCAACGCCGCCGACGATCAGATCGAGCTCCGTTTCATCGACCGCCTGCACCAGCACGCTGCCAAGGGCGCGAACGTCGGTCAGGCCCGCATTGCCAATGCCGTCGATCGGATCGTCGCCGATGAAGGCGCGAGTCTTCACGTCGAAGATGAACACATCCGCCGAGACCGTGATCGCGGCTGAGGAGGCCCCGCCGGCTGCGACCGAGAAGGAGCCGACATCCTCGTTGCTGGTTGCCTCGACCTTGATGTTGCCATCGGCATCCATATCCATGCCGGAATCGATCGATGCCTGCGTGGTCTTGATCAATGTCGCGATATTCACGCCGGCGCCAACTGCGGCGCTGCCGCCGGACGCAGCAAGCGATCCCGCAACCGTCAGGAGATCCGTCTCGTCATAGGCGTAGGCGGCAACACCCGGATCGTTTGCACCGGACTGGGCCGTGACCGCCGTATTCGAGCCGATGCGCGCGATCGTCGTTTCCGTCAGCACCGTGACAGCGACAGAACCAGCCACGGCTGCGCTGCTGGTCGATACTCCACCGGCGGCGGCGATCGTGGTCACGTCCTCAGTCGAAATCGCCGAAACATCGAGACCAACGGGTCCGCCGGTTTCAACGTCGGCGTGGCCGCGGATCTCGGCCTTCACATCGTCGATGTGAACGAAGACCGTGCCGCCGATGCCGATGCCGGCACCCTGGCCGAAGGCGATGCCGCCGGCGAGCGCAAAGATCTTGGCGTCACCGGTTGCCTTGAGGGAGACATTTCCGCCGGCATGAAGCTCGGATTTGTCGAGTGCTGTTCCCGTCTCGACATAGGCTTCGGTCGAGCTGTCGAGCACGACGACACCCACCGAGGCCGCCACACCGGAGCCGCTGAGGCTCAATCCGAAGGTGGCTGCAATCGAGGTGATGGTGTCGAATGAATCGGCGTTGACGAGGATATTGCCGGCAATGGCACCGAGATCCGCAGTTCCGCCGACCCAGGCGCTGGTATTGCGGATGATGACATTCACGTCGAGGCCGATGCCGACACCGGCATTGCTGCCGCCGGACAGTCCGATGCCGCCAGCACCACTGACCATGGTCAAGATATCGGTCGCTTCGACGGTCACCCCGCCATTGCCGTCGAAATCGGAGCCGTCATTGATGAAGGCATGCGTCTCCATGAAGACGACGTTGACGCTTGAGGAACCGCCCACCGCCGTTCCGTTGCTTGCCGCAACGCCGGCAGCAAAGCTGGTCACCGCCAGATTGCCGATGACAGGAATGCTCTCCGTAATCGGCAGCAGTTCGGCATGGGCCGTGACACCAATCGCGCCGCTCGCCTCGGCATCGACGCCGGTCCCGACGTCGGCCTTGGTGTTGAGATCGTTGACGATATTGATGGAAACCGCGACGCCGACACCGGTGCCGCCATTGAGGCTCAGCGCCGCGCCGCCGGCGATGCTCTGCATCTCGTTGACGCTGACCGCATTGATAGCGATCCCGCCGGCGTTGGCGTCGAGATCGGCGTTGTTGCCGATGATAGCACTCGAATTGACGTCGAGATAGTTGATCGCGACGGAGCCGCCGACGGCGGTGTTCTTCGAGACGGCGCCTGCCAGTGCCCGCGCCTGGAAGGTATTCCTTTCGCCATCGGCCGTGATTGCCCGCACCTTGATCGAACCGGCGGTAAGATCGGCGCCGGAATTGACCTGCGCGGTATTGTCGAGCAAGGCGATATTGAGGCCGACAGCGGCGGCAACGCCGGTATTGGCGCTCGTGTTGGTCGCCGTCGCCGTGCCGAGCGCACGCGCGTCGGTGGTCATGGTCGCTGCGATTTCCATCGCGCCCGAAGACCCGATCACGACATTGCTTGCGATCGTCGCGGTGTTGTCGGCGTCGAGGAAGTTGACGGCGATCGTTGCGGCGACGCTGGTCCCGCCCTGTGTCGACTTACCCGTCTCATTCGTGCTCTTGCTATCGGCGGTGCCGAGACTGCTGCTGCCAGATTGGGTCGGTGCCTTCGATCCGCCACTCTGGTTCTGCGCCATGTTCGTCTGGTTGCTGCTCTCCTGGTCGGAGTTCGCCTTCGAGGTATCATTTCCCTTGGCGCTCGCCTTGGACTCTGCCTTCGTGTCGAAAGTCGACGTGGCGGTGACACTGACATTGTTGGCGCCGGAGAAGTTCCTGCCGACAAAGGCATCGTTGGTCACTTCGGCGATGTTCAAAGCGAGCGAAACGCCGACGCCGACATTGCTGCCGGCCGCTTCGCCGTCGCCGAGCGTGTGGATCGTGCTGGCATGGCTCGCCTGCGCGGCGAGATTTCCGGTCAGCGTGATCGCACCGCCAGCACCCGAGCCGATATGTGCATCCGTGTCATTATCCACGTAGGCGACTGCAATTGCGCCACCGACAGCAGTGTTGCCGGCTGCGCCCGCCTTTCCCGTGGTGGTGACCGTATCGTTCGAGGTGGCAAGAGCCTGGAAGTTGCCGGTGTTGCCGCTGATCGTTTCGCCGTTTTCGATCCCGGCGAAGGTCGTGTTGAGCGAAATACCAAGCGCTATCGATGCGCCGACGCCAGTGCTTCCTGAGCCGCTGCCGGCACCATGGGCCGTCGCTTCTGTCGTCGATTTGGTTGTGTTGGTTGCCTGCAGGCTGACGTTGCCGCCAGTGAGCGTCACAGACGTCGTGCCGCCACCGCCGTGGTCGAGCCCAATCGTGCCGAGCGTATTGGTGGTTGCAACGCTCAACGCAAACGAGCCCGCCACGCCGGTTTCGCCGCCGCTCGCACCTGACGTGGATTTCGCACCCAAATTGTGCTCGGCATTGCCGCCGACCGTCTTCATCGTCGCCGAAGCGGTGAGGCCGTCGGCCATGATGTGCGCGCCGGCGCCGACCGAAGCTTCGTTGCGCATGGTCGCGACGTTGATGGCAACGGCGACACCGACGCCGGTGCCACTGCTCGTGGTCGTCGCCTTGCCGTCGCCCGTCGCACTGGCATTCATGTTGTTGGAGGACTGGAGCTGAAGCGCTCCGGTGCCCGCACCTTGCCCCGCAATGATCGTGACGCCATCACCGATCGAGGCGACGGCGAGCGACGAGGAAACGTTGAGGGCGAGCGCTGCGGCGACGCTTACCTGGCCCCCGCCGGTACCGCCCTGGCTCGTTGCGGACTTGTCACCCGTGTTCGTCTTGCCCGATTTCTCGTTGGCAAGTTGCTTTTGTTTATTCTTCTGGTCGTCAGCGGTGGTGTTGCCGCTGTCGCTTTCCTTATCCTTGTCCGCACCCGCGGCACTGGCTGTAGCTTCGGCCTTGCTCGCGCCATCGCCATGGGCCGAGAAGCTGACATTGCCATCCGCAGTGATGTTGCGGGCGGTGCTCGCAGTCGCGCTGTCATCGACGAACGCAAGCGCAATAGCGGCGCCGACCGCTGTATTCCCGGCGATTGCGTCGCCGAGTGCCGAAGTCGTGCTGTCGCCATGGTGGGTCGCGGTCGCGGCGAAGGCGCCGTCAAGGTCGATAAGGCCTCCGGTGCCGAGCTTTGCCTCCGTCACATTGTCGGCAACAGTGATCGCGATAGCGCCGCCAACACCGGTACCATCTTCGGCAGTCGCCCCGGATTCCGCCGTCGTGGTGGTCTTGTGGCTACCGGTGGCGCTGAGCGTCAGGTCGTCGAGTCCTGTGAGGACCACGGAATTTTCGACCTTGGCCGATGCCGTGTTGTCGGCTGCGTTGATGGCGAAGGAGGCTCCGACGCCGGTGCTGGCACTCTCGGCATCCGCCTCGGCGACCGCGCTGCTTTCCGAAGTATTGGAGACCGTCAGCGAAGCGTCGTCGCTGCTGAGCGTGACGCTGGCGAAAGGCCGGATCGCCGATTCTGCGGTCGCATCCGACACGTTGAGCGCAAACGATCCGGCAACGCCGGTGTCGCCGCCGCTGGCGCCGGAGGTCGAATGCGCTTCGAAGACGTTCTTTTGGTCGCCGCCGACATTCTTCATGGTGGCAGACAGGATGACGCCGCCGTCGGCGTTGACGACCGCACCGTTGCCGATGATCGCCCTGTTGCTCATGTCTGCGACGTTGATCGCCACGGCGGCGCCGACCGCCGTGCCCGAGGTTTCGCTTTCGAGCGTCGCGCTGCCATCGGCGATGGCCGAAGCATCCATGTTGTTCTTCGCCTGCAGGCTCACGCCGCCGGTTCCGGCGCCGTCGCCAGCCGTCACGTTGCGGCCAATGGCGATGCTGGCCAGCGCTTCGCTGTCGGAGACGTTGATCGCAAGGGCGGCCGCGACGCCGACATCGCCACCGCTGCCACCGCCGGTGTTGGCGGTCTGGCTCGTGTTGTCGGCATCGCCGGATTTGCTGTTGGCGAAGTCTACCTGCTTCTGCTTCTGCTGATCGGCCTTGGTGTTGCCATCGGCGGATTCGTCGTTCTTGTCGGCGCCTTTGGCGCTGGCTTTCGCGTCCGCCTTGCTGGAGCCATCGCCGAGCGCCGACAGGCTGACCGAACCGTCGGCACGCAGATTGCGGTTCGTGGTCGAAATCGCGCGGTTGTCGACGAAGGCAAGCGCAATCGCGGCGCCGACCGCGGTCGAACCGATCGCCGTGCCGTCAGCCGTGGTTGTGCTCAGCCCATGATGGGTCGCCGTTGCCAAGAAATCACCGGTTATGTCGAGCTCGACATCGTCTGTCCCGAGCGAGGCGCGGGTGGTGTTGTCGATCACGTCGATCGCCACTGCGCCACCGATGCCGGTGCTGCCGCCGGTGCCGCCGGCTTCCGCCGTCGTCTCGGATTCATGGCTGCCGGTTGCCGAAAGCGTCACGTCGTCTGCGGCCGTGACCGTCGCACCGTTTTCGAGCTCCGCGATGGAATTGTTGTCGATGACGACAAGAGCTACCGAGCCGCCGATGCCGGTCTCGCCGGCTTCACCGAGATCATCGCCATTGGGGGTGGCGGCCGTCTCGGCGTGAGTGGTCGACGAGGCCGTGAGGCTGAGATCCGCGCCATTGAGATCGACCGTCGCACCGGCCTCGATCACGGCTTCGACGTCGGTCATGATGATGTTGATCGCGAGAGCCCCGGCGACATTGGTTTCGGCGCCGCCCGCACCGGCTTCCGCCGTCACGACAAAGCTGTCGCCGGCATTCAGCGTGGCATTGAGGTTGACGGCGCTCGCCGTCAGATCCGACGTTCCAGCGACATAGGCACGGGTGGTTACATCGGCGATGCCAAGCGCGACAGCCACGCCGACGCCGGTCCCGGCGCTGCCCGTAGCCGAGCCGTCGGCGGCTGCCGTGACGCTCTCGGTGGAGGTCGCCGTCAAGGCAAGTGTGCTTGCGGAAACGAGGGTGGAACTGTCGAGATAGGCTTCCGTCGTTGTCCGGTAATCGGAAACCGTGACGGCACCTGCGAAGGTGATGTCGCCGCCGCTGGTCGCCGCCTTGTCCGAGGTATTGCTGTCCTGGTTCGGGTCGGCGAGCCGCTTTTCGGATTCGCTCGTGCCATCGCCCTGGTTCGAACCACCGGCGCTGGAGATCGCGGTGGTGCTGACATTGCTGGTCAAAGTCGCGCTGAAGGCGACGGAATCGGGCAAGTTACCGCCATTGGCGTTGAGCGACGAGTTGCCCGCCATATAGGCGCGCGTCGTCGCGTTCACTTCCGAAACGGCAACGCTCGCGCCCTTGGAGCCCGAGCCGCCATCCGCGGTTGTCGTCAGTGCCAACTGGGTGTCGGCGGTCAGAGAAACGGAGCCGGATATGTTGAAAGCACTGCCGCCCAGAACTTCTGTGATGGAATCGCTGAGAACAACCGTCACGGAAACCGCGGCATCCTTGGTCGTGTCGTTCTCGCTTGCATCGCCTTCGTCGGCCGCGGTCAGCGAAACGCTGACCGAACTGCCGGCCGTCAGGCTCGCGGCCGTCAACGTGCTGTTGTCAAATCTGATCCTCGCCTCCGGCAGAACGGTGACGATGACGCCTTCGAGCGGACCAACCTCCGCGGTCGAAGCCGAAACGGTCGCATCCGCCGTCGCCGAGATCTGCACGGCGCCAGAGGCGGTGATGGTCGCGCCGCTGACGTCGATGATCGCCTCGGGTGTCGCGAAATAGGCGCCGCCGGTGATTTTGCCGTCGTCTTCGGCGAGCGCCACAAGGGTGACCGTCGTCGCCGAGACATTACCTGAAACCGTGATCTTTTCGACATGAACCGCCAAGGCGCCGAATGTGTTCGTCCCCTCGATGAAGACTTCGTCCTTGCCGTCATCGCCAGCTGTATCGGCAGCGTTCTCGCCAAAAACAGTAAAGCTTGCAGCCCCTAGATTGACACCGGTAACCGTTAGGACATCCTTCGACAGCAGCGGGATCCCGAGGTCGGCGCCAAGTTTGATTGTCAGGCTGTTGGTGGGCTTGGCGAAGGTGACCTTCTCGAAGGTCGGGATAAGCGACAGCGACTCGAGCGTCAGAGTGCCGTCACCGTTATCCTTCAGCCTTGCTTCGTCGTCGAAATCGCTGGTCGCGATAATACGATCGGCGACGACCGTATTATCTGTGATCGGCTCCAGGCCATCGTAGCGCAGAACCTGACCATCGCGGGTGATCGTGCCGGACGCGGGACCGGTCGCAACGTAGGTGACGGAATGGAAGAAGCCGCCATCGAGAACGAGACTGTCGAAGCCGCCGGCACCACCGTCCATGACGCCGGTCAGACCGCCGCCAGCTGAAACGAAGAAGGTGTCCTCGTTGTCGGCAGAACCCTTGAGATTCTCAACCTCGACGAAGGACACCCCTGAAACGTTGCCGGAATTCAATCCGGTTATGTTCCAGTCGGTATCTTCCGGCGGTCCGATCACTGCGTCGCTGCCGGCCCCACCGCTCAGCAGGACCTTGCCCGAAACGGCGTTGTCGAAACCATTATGGACGAAGGTGTCGTCGCCGGCGCCGGTGTCGATCGTCAGCTTCAGATTGGGCGAAGCGAAGGTGTAGGACACCAGCGCGCCGCCATTGATGCTGTCAAGCGTCGAGAACCCGTCTCCCGGCGTGCCGGCATCGCTGAGACGCAGAGTCTGCCCCTCGCCCGTCATGTCGGCAAAGATCCGCTCCTGCGCGGTTGTCGCATCGGTCACGGTCGAGACGCCACCGATACCGATCCGATGGCTGATCTCGCCGTCTGCGGCGGTAAACACACCGGAGCCTGCACCATCGACCGCGAACTCGACGAGATCGAACACGCCGCCGGTCAGCGAGAGCCTGTCGTCGCCGTCGCCGCCTTGAAAATCGATATCGAGCGCCTGAAGGAAATCCGTGCCGAAATCGATTGTCAGCGTGTCGTTCGCAGCAGTGCCGGTCACCCGGATATAGTCGATTTCCGCGGCATTCCGCTGCGCAACGAGGAGGCTCGACCTGTTGTCGTAAACCTGGACCGCCTGGATCAGGTTGTCATAGCGCAGGCTGTAGTCAGCGCCGCCATCACCGACCATGTCCACCGCAAAGGGCATGATATCGGCAGACAACAGATAACGGGGCTCAAGCGTCTCGAGCGCGAGCCCGGGTAGATGGCTGGTTTCCGAGCGCGGTGTGAAGCTTCGTGCCTTCCTGCCACCGAACCACCGGAAAAGGCGTTCGATCATCGCCGTTTCCTGGGGAGGTGGCCCATCCTGTGCGGCTGACTTTCGGCGGAGGTGTCGGGAATTCTTGGAATCAAGCATCGACGACAGCGGCATGCCACCCTCCCGCGTTCAAAGCTGTAATGAAACCCCTATATTCGAATGTTAACAAACTCTAATGCGGAAAGACAAGCCGTAATCTTTCGCAGTCAATAAATCTTCATAATCCGCTAGATTTTTACTTAAACCGGAAAGCATATGACAACTGCGTTGCAGAATTTTCATAATAGATCTGTCGCCATTAACGGATTGGTTTGAATGGATTTTATAGCTCCTACGAGCTAATCCGGCCGCCTCTTTTTGATGACCCAAAGTGATCAGAGGCCCGATCTGCTCAGCGCCGCTTCGTCCGCCACATGACCGCCATTCGGGTGTCCATTAATCGCTTCGCGTTTAACGAGCGATAAAATTGCAATCACCAATTGCGCGCAGATAGTCTACGATCGTTGCGATGCCTTGCCTGCCTCCGGGAACTCCGATCTGAAAACGAGCGGAACCAGACAGGGCGGACGGTGTCCGCTGCCGAGATCACGCGATTTTGCAAGCAGGCCGCCTCCCAAGAAGCCGTGTTTGGCCGATAATCGAGCGATCGGAAACCGGAGGACGAGCTATGCGCCCTGGCTTCGCAGGTACGTTGCTGACCATTGCGTTGCTCCTGTCGGAGCCGACTGCTCTTCATGCAGTCGACGTCACGCGTTCGGGCCAGCCTGTGTTTGACCGCGTCGTCGAACTGGTGGATGAGGAATTCTACGACACAACGGCGCTGGCCCGCTTCAACGCCGCTGCCCGAGCACAAATCGACGGGAGGTTGCACTCGATCGCGACCACGAGCTCACCCAGCGACGTCGACGACGCGATCACATCGGTCCTTTCCAGCCTTCGGGTCTCGCATACCGGACGCTACAAGCCCGATACGATCGACTATTTCGAACTCTCCGACATTTTCCGTTTCGCAATCCGGAATGACGTGCGCCGCCTCTTTCCGCCGGATGGCGAGGTCCGCTATCCCGGCATCGGCATGGTGACGGCCGTTGACGGTGATCGTCGCTTCGTTGCCGATGTCTACGATGGATCGCCCGCCGAGAAGGCCGGCCTGCTCGTTGGTGACGAGATCCTGTCGGTTGACGGGCTTCCCTACCGGGAAATCGGCTCTTTCGCCGATAAGGTAGGTAGAAGCGTCGAGATCCGGCTTCGACGCCATCGCGATGCCGCATCGATTTCGGCGAAAGTCCAGGTGGAGCGCTTGCGGCCGCTGCCGATGTTCGAGCGGGCGATCGACAAAAGTCTTGCACTCAGCGAACGCGATGGCCACAAGATCGGTTACGTGCGGATGTGGACGCTCTCAACGCGCAATGGCCTCAATATTGTCGCGGAAGCCCTTGCGACCGGCCGCCTCAAGAACGCCGAGGGTGTTGTCGTTGACTTGCGCGGGCGCTGGGGTGGTGGCCCTGCCGATGCGGCGGAGCTTTTCGTTGGCGACACGCCGTCCTTCCGGTTGGTGCCGCGCCGCGGGGATGCGACACTCGCAAACTTCCGTTGGCGAAAGCCGGTAATCGCGCTGATCGATAAAGGTACGCGCAGCGGCCTGGAGCTCTTCGCCTACTCCCTCAGGCAGAATGCCATCCCGCTGGTCGGTGAACGGACGGCGGGCGCCCTGCTCGCAGGCCGCGCCTATGTCTTGCCGGATGACAGTCTGCTCGAACTCGCGGTTTCCGATGCGGTGATCGACAACGACCTTCGGCTCGAAGCTGTTGGCATCGAGCCGGATATTTCGGTGGCGTCGCCGCTTGCCTATGCGGCAGGAAGGGATCCACAGCGGGAGGCGGCGGTCAACGAGATGGCCAGGATGCTCGCCGCCGGTAAAAATGGCCGGATTTCCGCGCCACTCGACCCAGCGCTGACACGCTAGTCCGCGCAATGTTCATGCCCCAGGCGCGTCACGCCAAAGCCTCGAGCGCAAGCGCGCTCTAGCGGCTAACACGTACCGGCGACGACTGTCGCGGTCGAGCGCAATTCGACTTTGCCCGCCCGGATCGACTGCCGGGCAAGATCCAGAACCTCAGCCTTGATACGCTCCCGCGTTGCAATATCCGCCTGGCCCAATCCCGCGACCACGGGTGCGGCGATTTCGGTCATGAAGGTCCAATAGTCTTCGGGCGTGTCGTGAACCATCGTGGTCGTGACCTCTTCCTCACGGACGTCTCGCAGGCCCGCGTCAGTAAAGACGGCAGTCATCAGGCCCTCGGGCGCACAGCGGAACAGGCCGGGGGCTCCCGCCGGCGGTTTCGGCATTTCCACGTGGCGCGCAATGGTCGACATGATCGTCGTTGCCCAGATGTTCTTGTCAGGCGAGGCCCAGACGGCAGCACAAACACGTGCACCCGGTTTCGCGACCCGCTTCAATTGTTCGGCTGCTGCCGCAACATCAGGGAAAAACATGAAGCCGAACCGGCAAAGAACAGCGTCGAACGTCGCGTCCGCGAAAGGCAATGCACCGGCCTCGCAGATCCTGGTTTCAAAATTCGTCAGACCGCGGTTCCTGGCGTTTTCGCTCGCCACCTGAAGCATGCGCTCGGATAGATCCGTGACGGTGACGCGCCCGTTCGGGATCGAGGCGGCGACGGTCAGTCCCGGCTCGCCTGTCCCGGCAGCGACGTCAAGCACCTGATCGCCGTCTTTGATCGCTGCTTGGCGGATCATCGCCTGGCCGAAGGGGGCAAGCCAGCCGAGAACGAGAGCGTCCCATTTCTTCCAGCCGGCTGAAAAGCGGTCCCAGGTTTCTCTTTGCTGATCGCGGATTTGATCGAGATGCGCGGACATACTGGTTCCTCCCTTGGAGCCGTTTTTCGACCTCGTTTGGCGAAACTATGAACCCGCTTTCGGATGGTACAAATCAATTTTGCGCCGGGATACGAGGGCCTTTGTGACCGCGGTTACATGTGAGCTTAGACAATCCGCTCTAGGGTGAGAGCGTAAGGCACGCTATATTCCAAGTAAAGATACCGGGAAGGAGAGATTCGCACCGATGTCGAACCGGACGAACGTCAAGAATAGCGGCCGGATAGAGCCCAGCGACGAACAATCCCTCGGTGATCAATTGCGGATGATGCATCGGGCTTTCATGGCCTCGCCGCTACGCAACAAGATCATTTGGCTCAGCATAACCATCGTCGTTGTCATCGTTGTGACAGCCTTCGGCCAGATCATCCTCAATCGATGGTACAAACCGTTCTACGACACGCTCGAGCGACGCGACCTGCCCGCCTTTCTTCATCAGTTGGTCGTCTTCGCCCAGATCGCTGGCGTGCTTCTCGTCCTCAACGTCCTGCAAACCTGGCTCGGACAGGTCATCAAGCTGCGCCTGCGCGAGGGCCTGACGGAAGATCTCATAACCGAATGGATGCGCCCCTCGCGCGCGTTTCGTCTGGCGAACGCCGGCGCAATCGGCATCAACCCGGATCAACGCATCCATGAGGATGCACGCCACCTGACCGATCTGTCAGCCGGGCTTTCAATCGGGCTTTTCCAATCGGGTATTTTGCTGGTGAGCTTCATCGGCGTGTTGTGGTCGCTGTCCGACGGCTTCGTCTTTCATGTGTCTGGCTACGCCTTCGCCATTCCCGGCTATATGGTCTGGGCCGCCATTCTCTATGCAGGCACGGCCTCGTGGCTAAGCTGGCTGGTCGGCCGTCCGCTGGTGGCGCTGAACGGTGAACACTATGCCCGTGAGGCGGCGCTGCGCTTCTCGCTGATGCGCGTTAACGAGCATATCGAGGCGGTGTCTCTATCTTCAGGCGAGGCCAATGAAAAGAAGCGCTTGCAGCGCGATCTCGCCTCGGTGCTCGAGATCAGCTACGGCCTGTTGCGCGCGGTGACACGCCTGACCTGGGTGACGGGCAGTTATGGCTGGATCACGGTCGTTGCCCCGATCGTCATTGCGGCGCCGGTTTACTTTGCCGGCGACCTGAGCTTCGGCGGGCTGATGATGGCGGTCGGTGCCTTCAACCAGGTGCATGCGTCGTTGCGCTGGTTCGTCGACAACATCGGCGCGATCGCCGACTGGCGTGCCACGCTGTTACGCGTTGCCGCCTTCCGTTCCGCATTGCTGATGACCGACGAAAGGCACGAGGGCGACAAACGTATCGACTTCAAGACGTCGGAAACGTCGCAGATGAGTTTCGACAATATCGAAATCGTCTCGCCGACGGGCTGCATCACGCTGCGGGAGCAGAGCGTGACAATCGATCCGGGCGAACGGGTGCTTGTCACCGGTGCGCCCGAGGTGGAGAAGGCGCCGTTCTTCCGGGCGATCGCTGGCCTTTGGCCCTGGGGTCACGGCCGCATTGCACTGCCGGTCGATGATGGCCTCGCCTTCGTTCCGAAGTCACCTTACTTCCCGCCCGGGACCCTGGGCGAAGTTCTCGCCTATCCAGGTCCAGCCGATAGCTACAGCAAGGGTGAACTTGCATCGGTGCTCTCCAAGGTCGGGCTTGGTCGCCTCAGCGGCCGGCTTGACCAGGATGCGCGAAAGCAGATGAACCTCAGCGAAGCGGAACAGCGCCTTTTGGCGATTGCCCGGCTCAGCTTGCACAAGCCGCGGTGGCTGATCATAGACGAGGCGCTCGACACGCTTGAGGACGACGCCTACCAGCGCGTTCTGAAATTCATGGACGAAGAACTCCAAGGTGTCGCGATCGTCAATATCGGACGCACCGAACGCGGCAATGACTTCTTCACCCGCGTGCTGCACCTCGACAAGAACCCGGCAGGCAATACGCTGCGGCGACTGCAGCCAAGGAGCCTTCAGCCCGTCGATCCGCAATTGGTGGATTGAAGCAAGCGAGCCATTCGGAAGCGCCAGTAACGCATTGAGGAAAATAGAAAACCGCGCATTCGTCGAATGCGCGGTTTTGCCTTACCTAGCGTAAGTTTCCTTAGCGCGCCCGCAGCTTCATATGGCGGTTCACGTCCTTGTAGAGCAGATAGCGGAACTTGCCCGGACCACCGGCGTAGCAGGCCTGCGGGCAGAAGGCGCGAAGCCACATGTAGTCGCCGGCCTCGACCTCGACCCAATCCTGATTGAGCCGGTAGACCGCCTTGCCTTCGAGCACGTAAAGGCCATGCTCCATGACGTGTGTCTCGGCGAAGGGAATGATCGCGCCGGGCTCGAACGTGACGATTGTCATGTGCATGTCGTGGCGCAGGTCCGCCGGATCGACGAAGCGCGTCGTCGCCCACTTGCCGTCGGTGCCAGGCATCGGCGACGGGGTGATTTCGGCTTCATTGGTGAAGATGGCTTCCGGCACAGGCAAGCCATCGACATACTCATAGGCCTTGCGCACCCAATGGAAGCGAACCGGCGCTTCGCTTCCATTGCGAACGCTCCAGTTGCTGGCCGGTGGAATGAAGGCGAAGCCGCCCGGCTGCATCTTGTGCGCCTTGCCGTCGAGCGTAACGGTCAGTTCGCCTTCGACGACGAAGATCGCGCCCTCGGCTCCCTCGTCCAGTTCGGGCTTGTCGCTGCCACCGCCCGGAGCGATTTCCATGATATATTGTGAAAATGTTTCAGCAAAACCGGAGAGCGGACGGGACAATATCCACAGCCGGGTTTTATCCCAGAACGGCAGATAGCTGGTGACGATATCCATCATCGTCCCCTTCGGAATAACGGCATAGGCTTCGGTGAAGACCGCGCGATCCGAAAGGAGTTGGGTTTGCGGCGGGTTGCCGCCATGCGGCGCATAGTAACTACGGTTGGTCATATCTTCCTTCAGTCTGCTGGCAGGCACCGCCTCCTCTTATCAGCGGTGCAATTGGTTCGTTTGAGCGTCAAAGCAAGGCGGTGCGAAGATCGCGGGGCTGATCCTTCTCCTCGTCCAGATCCAGTTCCGCTTCCACATGGTTCAGGTGTTCGGCCATTTCCTTGATCGCGCTCGCGACATCGCGCGCTGCGATGTGTTCGACTACGGCCAGATGTTCGTCCGGCCCGCAATTGTGAAGGTGGTTCGAACGGTACATCGCGGTGATCAAGGATGTACGGGAGACCAGGTCGCGCAGAATGCCGAAGAGAAAGGCCGAGCCCGAGAGTTCCGCGAGCAAAAGGTGAAAACCGCCCGAAAGCCGAACGATATCAGAGAGATTGCCGGATCGGCCGGCAATGCGCTCTTCCTCGATATGGCCTCGCAACCGGACGATATCCTTGGAGTTGGCGCGTTCACACAAGCGCTCGACGACGCGCTGCTCGATGGCCCGGCGGGCAACGAAGACATCGCGCGCCTCATCGACGGAGGGCTCGGAAACGAAGGCGCCGCGGTTCGGCATGATCGTCACCAGGCCGTCGCGCTCCAGCGCGGTCAGTGCCTGTCGGATGCGGGCCCTGCTGACGGAGAATATTTCGGCAAGTTGCTCTTCTTTCAAGCGCGTTCCCGGCCGTAGCCGCCGCTCTGCAATCGCAAGCCAGATCTTCTCGCAAATGATCGCCGTCGGAGCACCGGCGGCTTCGTCCGCGTTGTACATGAAATCTCCCTTAGCCGTTCGCTTACTCTCGCCGTGCGGCGCTCAAAGTCAATTCCATCAGCTGCAGTTAGATATTGACTACAAAATTGTAGACAATATTGTGTACCGCAACTTGATGTGCAATGGCAACTGCTTAAACACGACCGCGCGACCGGCCCGAAGCCGGGGCGCGATGCCACTTGAGAGCCCCGATGGACCTTAATTTCACTGAACTGCCGGACCAGGAGAGGGGCGTGATGCGCACTCTGGACACCACGGCCGACGTCCCCTTCGCACCCGTCCTCCGGAAAACGAGCTGATCCATGCGTCTCCTGCTCATCAACCCGAATTCCACTCGCTCCATGACCGAACAGGCGCATCGCAGTGCGGAGCGCGTCGCAGCACCTCATACCTTACTGGAGTCCATTAACCCTACGTCAAGCCCGGCCAGCATTGAAGGGCATGCCGACGAAGCCATGGCCGTACCGGCGATGCTCGCAGAGATTCGTAAGGGCGAGATGCGCGGCGTCGACGCCTATGTCATCGCCTGCTTCGATGACCCGGGCCTTGGTGCTGCGCGTGAGATCGCACGTGGTCCGGTGATCGGCATCTGTCAGGCGGCCGTGCAAGTGGCGATGAACATCGCGACCCGCTTTACGATCATCACCACCCTGCCCCGTTCCGTGCCGATCATCGAGGATCTGGCTGACGCCTATGGTGCCGGTCATCGCTGCCGCAAGGTCCGTTCGGTGGACATGCCGGTGCTGGCGCTGGAAGAGGACCTCGCCCATACCGAGGAGATGCTGGTGCAGGAGATCCTCAAGGCGCGGCAGGAAGATGGTGCTGAAGCAATCATTCTCGGCTGCGCTGGCATGTCAGAGCTCTGCGACCGCCTGAAGGCGCGCACCGGCATGCCTGTCATCGACGGCGTGACCGCTGCGGTGAAGCTAGCCGAAGCGCTGGTCGGCGGCGGCTATGCCACCTCAAAGGTCGGCGCCTATGACTATCCCCGTGCCAAGGAAAACCCGGCCTGCAGGCTGGCTGACGTCGCCGGCTAAATCTTAAGCCTTTACGGGCCACCGGGCGGCACCCCGTCCGGTAGCGCTCGCGCTGGTGCCGATTGGCTAGATCAGCGCATCAAGGCGTCAAGCTGCTCCTGCAGCGTCGCCACCTTCTGCTCGAGCGCTTCCAGTCGTTCTTCGAGGGCGGATAGCGCCGAGCCACTCGGAGCCGAAGACACCACAGCCCTCTCGGCAGCCGGCTGCTCGACTTCACCGCACAGCAGATGCGCGAAGCGGTCCTCGCGCTGACCGGCGCCTCGGTTCAATTGAACGATCAGTGGCGGCCGGCGGCCCATCATCAGATCGAGATTGTCCTTCAGCTCCTCGATCGAGGAGAACCGCGCCATGCGCTCGCTGCGTGCCCAGAGCTCGTAAGCGGTCTGCGGACCGCGAAGAAGCAGAAGACCCAGCATGACGATCTGCGGCGAGGTCAGCGAGAAGCGGTTGGCTACCAGGTGCTCGTAGCGCTCGACCCTGGACGCAAACGCCTGGCGGACCAACCCCTTCTGCGCCAGCGACGAGAGCGCGCGGTGGACGTCAACCTGTTCGACCGCCATGACGGGATCGCGGGCCGTCTTCTGGTTGGCGGCTGCATGCGCCGAATTGAGCGTCAGCGGGTAGACGTCGGGCGTCGTTTCCTTCTTCTCGATCAGGCAGCCGAGAATGCGGGCTTCAACGGCATTGAGGATGGGGAAATCGGTGTCGGAGGTCGTGTTCATAAGCCAACTCTTCAAATCAACGCATTCGATCCCAACCGAGCCCCCCAAGCGGAGTGCAGCCCGGCTTTCGGCCCCTACCCTAACGTGAGTGTCGAAGCCCGGAAATGGTCATCGGTCTATTTCGTTGAATTCCGGTTAGCACCGTAGCATTCGCCTGACGACAGGGATACGAAACACGGTCGTCCGCAATTCGGGTCGCCTGAACATCGGCCGAAAAAAGAGGCTCCGCGACTGACACGACACGGAGCCCAAGGCTTCAGGGAACTCGATGTGTCAGGCCGCGTGGATCGCCTTCGCCGTCTCTTCGATGCGGTGGCAGGCGGCACGCGAACCGTCGGCGAAGTTGCGCATTTCCGGCCGTTCGCTCTTGCAGCGCTGGTCCGCAAAGGGGCAGCGTGGATGGAACGTGCAGCCGGACGGCGGATTGAGCGGGCTCGGCACCTCGCTGGCAGCGATACTGCGCCCACGCTTCGGATGGGTAATGTCCGGGATCGTCTCAAGCAGCAGTTGCGTGTAGGGATGCCGTGGATTGGCGAAGAGCGTTTCGGTGTCCGCCTCTTCGACGATGCGCCCGAGATACATCACCGCGATACGGTCCGACATGTGGCGCACCACGCTCATGTCGTGGCTGATGAAGAGATAGGTCAGCCCCATCTCGTCCTGCAGTTTGCGCATGAGGTTCAGGATCTGGGCCTGGACCGACACGTCAAGGGCCGAGGTCGGCTCGTCGCAAACGAGGAACTCCGGCTCGCCGGCAAGCGCCCGTGCGATCGATATGCGTTGGCGCTGGCCGCCGGAGAATTCATGCGGAAACTTGGTTCCGTCCGAAGGCGCGAGGCCGACGATCGTCAGCAGTTCGCCGACACGCTCCATGATCTCCGCTTCCGAATTGCGAAGCTTCAGCTCGCGCAGCGGCTCGGCGATGATGTTGCGCACGCGCCAGCGCGGATTGAGGCTGGCATAGGGATCCTGGAAGATCATCTGCGCCGAAAGCGGTTGCCCGTTCTTGCCGGGCGCAAACCGTACCTCGCCTTCGCTCGCCCGGTAGAGACCGGTGACGAGCCGCGCGACCGTCGACTTGCCGCAGCCGGATTCGCCGACGAGGCTGAGGCAGCCGCCCATCGGCACCCTGAAACTGATGTCGTCCACCGCCCGCACGAACTGCTGCGGCTTGCGCTCGATCACCCGGTTGAGCCAGGGCGCGGAAACATCGAAATTGCAGGTCAGGTCGTTGACCGTCAGGGCATCACTCATAGAACTCCTCCTGCATTGAGCCAGCAAGCAGCAACGCCGCTGCCGACCGGGGCCGGCTCGGGACGATCCTTGCGGCAGCGCGGCCCCGCCTCAGGGCAACGCGGGTTGAAGGCGCAGCCGGTCGGGATTGCGTTCAGCCGCGGCATCGAACCGTCGATCTGGTTCAGGCGCTCGACGCGACGGCCGAGTGCCGGGATCGAGCCCATCAGACCGCGGGTATAGGGATGACGCGCATTCTTCAGCACGTCGCCGACCGGACCGATCTCAACCAGCCGTCCGGCATACATGACCGCGACACGGTCGGCGGTCTCTGCGATGACGCCCATGTCGTGGGTGACCAGCATGACCGCGGTTCCATGATCGTCGCAAAGACGGCGGAGCAGCGAGGTGATCTGCGCCTGGATCGAGACGTCGAGTGCCGTCGTAGGCTCGTCTGCAATGATCAGCTTCGGCTCGGCGGCGAGCGCGAGCGCAATGACGACGCGCTGGCGCATGCCGCCCGAGAACTGATGCGGATAGTGGTCGTAGCGCGCTTCAGGCGCCGGAATGCCGACCTCCTTCAGAAGCTGGATGGCGCGCGCCTTGGCGTCGGCCTTGGAGAGCTTCAGATGGAGGCGGATTGTTTCGACGAGCTGCGCGCCGATGGTGAAGAGCGGGTTGAGCGAGGTCAGCGGATCCTGGAAGATCGCGCCGATCTGGCGGCCACGCACGTTCTGCATCTCCTTGTCGCCGAGCTGGTCGATGCGGCGGCCGGCGAGCCAGACCTCTCCGCCGGAGATACGGCCGGGCGGCTCCAGCAGTCCCTGGACCGCAAGGCCGGTCATCGACTTGCCGGCGCCGGATTCGCCGACGACGCCGAGGATCTCGCCCGGGCGAATGCTGAGCGAAACGTCTGAGAGTGCCGAAACCGTGCCATGGCGCCCGGGGAATTCGACGCAGAGGCCGCGAACGTCAAGCACGGCCGATGAAGCAGTTTCCGTCATCGCGGCACCTCCAGAGGGTAGCTCGGCGGGAAGATCTCGCTGACCGGCGGGTGACCCCAGCTTCTTTCGGGATATTTGGCGATCAGACCATCGAACTGCGCCTGCGCCTTTGCGCGCGCCTCGTTCATATCGAAGCCTGCCACTTCGCCGTCACGCATCGACAGACGGCCATCGACGAAGACCGCCTTGGTGACGCGTCCCGAACCGCCGACCACCAGCGTGGTGATCGGATCGACCGCCGGTGCCATGTGGTGGTCCATGAGATCGAAGACCGCGATGTCGGCCCGAGCACCCGCTTCCAGGCGGCCGAGATCCGACCGGCCGAGGGCCTTGGCGCCGCCAAGTGTCGCGGCGTCGAAGAGATCGGCACAGCTGACGGCGCCCGGATCGTTTTCGACCACGCGGCAGGTGATCAGGCCGACCAGAAGGTTCATCAGCATGTCCGGCGGTGTCGTGTCGGTGCCCATGGCGATGTTGACGCCGCGGGCCTTGACGGAGCGGAACGAATTCAGCGTGCTGCCGCCGCGAGCCGAAACCAGCGGGCAATGGACGATGCTGACGCCGTTTTCGGCATAAAGACGCAGATCGTTATCGGTCGCCTGAGTAGCATGCGGCGCAATCAGCCGGTCGCTGAGGAAGCCGAAGCTTGCCAACCACTCCGGCGCCGTCTTGTCGTGCAAGCGGCGAACGGTATCGACTTCCATGGTGCCCTGCGCCGCATGCAGGCGGATCGGACAATCAAGGTCGCGCGCCGCGTCGGCAGTGCGGATCAGAAGCTTCTCGGTGCAGGTTTCCACCCGGTCCGGAGCCAGCAGCCCCTTGACCAGGCCACCGTGACGCCCTTCGTGCTCGCGGATGAAGCCGATGGCATCCTCGAGGCCCTTCAGGCCCCTTGCTTCGTCGAAGATCGCTTCGAGCTGGCCCGGCGCCGTCACCATCATGCCGCCGGCGCGATAGGCCGGGCTCAGATAGACGCGCAAACCCAGATCGCCGGCCGCGTCGGAAGCGGCGGCGAACTCCGCGACGGTCTCGCCCCACTCGCGGTAGAAGAGCGAGGCGATCGGGGCTGCCGTGGTGATACCGTTCAGGAGAAGCTGAGCGAAGGCAAAGCGCTTCTGGAACGCCAGTTCCTCCTGCGTGTACATCTCATAGGGCCCGCGCTCGATATAGGAGCGCGGCCAGACGCGACCCTTGGCCCAACCGGGCTGATGGTCGATCGAAAGGATCGTCGTGTCGAGATCCGAAAGTGCATCGAGGTCGATCAGGCCGGGGCTGATCATCGCGGCCCCGAGATCGATCCGCCGAGCTACGTCGCCTTCGAAGTGTGGCCCGACATAGAGCAGCGTGCCGCCTTCAATGACGACCTCACCGTTCGGGATCAGCCGGTGCGAACCGTCCCGGTGACCGAGCACCCATTGCGCCGTCAGAAGCGTGCGTCCCTCGGGACGTTGGCCAAGTGTCAAATCCTTGATGGTGTTCATGGGATTGCTACCTCCGCAATACCGTTTCGAGCGACGACACGTCCGCGCTTGACGACCAGCGGCCGCGGCGCGACGTCGACGACGGCATGGGCCAGCGTCTCGCCGGTGAGCAGGGTGAAATCGGCGTCGCAGCCGACGTCCAGGCCGTATCCCCTAATGTCCATGACCTCGGCGCCCCCCTTGGAGCAGACATGCAGCGCATGTTCGAGATCGACGTCACGGCGCAGGCCATTCTTCATGCCGAGGATGCGGGCGCGGTCCATCATGTCGGGCTGTCCCCACGGACCCCAGGTATCGCGGATGCCGTCGCAGCCGGCCGCGACCTTGACGCCGGCGTCCTTCAAACGGAGGATCGACGGCACGGTCGAAGACGGTGAGCCGGTCGTGACGATACGGATATCGAGCTCGGCAATCTGTTCGATCAGGCCGGCGACGCGCAGGTAATCCGGTGCTCCGAGCGCGAAGGCGTGACTGATCGCCACCTTGCCCTGCATGCCGAGCGCGCGGATGCGCTCGAACATCATCTCCATGCTGAAGGCACCGAGTTCGCCCTGCTCGTGCAGATGAATATCGATTGGCTTTGCATGTTTGTCGGCAAGGCCGAAGATCGCGTCGAGGTGTCCCTTCGGGTCCCAGTCGATGCCGCAGGGATCAATGCCGCCAAGGACTTCCGCGCCATTGCTCAGAGCCTGGTCGAGGAGCTCGACCGTGCCCGGACGAGTGACAAGGCCCGACTGCGGGAAGGCGACGATCTCGATGTCGATGATGCCCTCAAGCGCCTTGCGGGTCTCGACGATGCCTTCCATCAGCCTAAGCCCATGGGTCGTGTCGATGTCGACGTGGCTGCGGATGTGGCTTGCGCCGTTGGCCGCGAGCATGATTGCCTGACGCATGGACTGGCGGTGCGGCTCGATGCCGATTTCGAGCCGCTGCTCGCGCTCGAAGTCGATGCGTTCGCGCAAGCTGGCAGACTTGGCGTTCACATGCCAGGGCATGCCCCAGACCGACTTGTCGAGATGCGTATGGGCTTCGACGAGACCAGAGATCACGATATGGCCGTTGCCGTCCTCGGTTGCTACGCCTTCAGCGGAAAGACCTTTGCCGAAGGCCGCGATCTTGCCGTCGCGCACGAGGATATCGGTCGCTTCGCCGGCGTTGGGCCTGACGTTACGGATCAGGAGATTGGACATTATTCACCTCAATTTCGGATTGAGCGCATCGCGCAGCCAGTCACCGAGCAGGTTGACGGAGACCACGAGAAGGCAAAGCTGGACGACGGGGAAGAGCACGACCCACCATACGCCCGAAAACAGGAACTGGTTGCCGAGGCGGATGAGCGTTCCAAGGCTCGGCTGGCTCGGCGGCATGCCGATGCCGAGGAAGGAAAGCGTCGCCTCCGTCAGGATCGCCATGCCGAAGTTCAAGGTCGCCGCGACCAGGATCGGCGTCAGCGTGTTCGGCAGGATGTGCTTCAGCATGATGCGCCGCGCCGGCGTTTTCAAAAGACGCGCGGCCTGGACATACTCCTTGCCGCGCTCGACGATCGTCTGGGCACGGACGGTACGGGCATATTGCACCCAGGCGCTGAGCGTAATCGCCAGCACCAGCACGGCGGCAGAACCGACGTCCCTGAGTTCCGGCGGCAGCATCTGGCGCGCGACGGCGCTGACGAGGATCGCGATCAGGATCGTCGGGATCGAGAGGAGCACATCGCCGATGCGCATCAGCAGATTGTCGATGAAGCGCCCGAAATAGCCGGCGACGAGCCCGAGGCTCAAACCCACGGCCAATGAAAGGACGACCGAGGCGACGCCGATCAGGATCGAGATGCGCGAGCCATAGAGAATGGCCGAAAGCATGTCGCGGCCTTGGGTGTCCGTGCCGAGCACGTAAGGCCATTGGCCGTCGGCCTCCCAGATTGGCGGCAACTCGGAATTCCAGAGCTCGAGCTGGGCCGGATCGAACGGGTTCTGGGGCGCAATCAGCGGCGCGGAAAAGGCGGTCACGATCAGGAAGGTGAGGATGACCGCGCCGATGATCGCCGACGGCTTGTGGGTGAAGGACCACCAGAGGTCGCTTTGGCGCCAGCGGGCAAGCCGCGAGGGCCGGCGTGGCGGTGTGGTTTGCTGGACGTGATCTGTCATGGCAGCGACCTCAGCGGGTGGCATCGCGCAACCGCGGATCGATGACCGCATAGGCGATATCGACGAGCGTATTGAGCGTGACGAAGATGAAGGAGACGATGCAGAGATACCCCGCCATGACAGGCATATCGAGGAAGGTCACCGCCTGAATGAACAGCATGCCCATGCCCGGCCACTGGAACACGGTTTCGGTGATCAGCGCGAATGCGATCAGCGAGCCGAAGTTCATCGCCGTCATGGTGACGACAGGCATCAGACAGTTGCGGAGCGCGTGGCGGAAATAGATCCGCCAGCGCGGCACGCCGCGGGCACGTGCGAATTTGACGAAGTCCGAGCGCAACACTTCCATCATCTCGGCGCGGACAAGGCGCATGACCAGAGTGATCTGGTAAAGCGCGAGCGCAAGGGACGGCAGAAGCAGGGACGCGCGACCCGAAGCCGTCAGCAAACCGGTGCTCCACCAGCCAAGCTGCACAACATCGCCGCGCCCGAAGGCGGGCACGAGGCCAAGCGTTACGGCAAAGACAAGGATCAAAAGGATGCCGACGACGAAGCTCGGCAACGAGACGCCGATGATACTGACGAATTGAAGCCCCTCGGAATACCATCGCCCGCGATGGATCGCAGTGATGACGCCAAGCGGAATACCGATCAAGAGCGACAGGACGGTTGCGACCAGCGCCAACTCCATCGTCGCCGGGAAGCGTTCGGCAATCAGCTTCATGACGTCCTGGCCGTTGCGGTAGCTGATGCCGAAATCGCCCTGTGCAGCGTTGACGACGAACCGTCCGAACTGGGTCACGAACGAATCGTTGAGCCCGAGCTTTTCGCGCAGCTCGATGCGGTCGGCCTGCGACATCTGCTCGTTGGCCATCAACTCCACCGGATCGCCGGCGAAGCGGAAGATCAGGAAGGCGAGCAGCGCAACGGCGAGCATGACCAGCACGGCATTGGCCAGTCGCTTGATGAGAAAGACAATCATTGGGTTTCTCGCTGAATGAGAAAGCCCGGCAGAGCGAACTCTGCCGGGGCAAGGAAACTCAATCGCCGATGCGCGTCAGCCAGTGGCGCGGCTTGTTGTCGGCGCGAATGGTGACGTCCGTGACGTTCTTGGACATCGCCCAGGCCATCGGCTGCTGGTGCAGCGGGATCATGATGACCTCGTCCTTGGCGAACTTCAGCGCCTCGGTTTCGATCGCCAGACGCTTGTCGTGATCCATCTCGACCGCGGCCTTCTTCACCATGGCGTCGAGTTCAGGATAGGACCAGCCGCCGTAGTTGGCGACGCCGGCGGCACCTTCGCGGGTCGAGAGAACCTGAACCAGGATCGAATAGGCATCGAGGGTTGGCTCGTTGGCCCAGCCGATCATGTAGGCGTCGGACTTGCCGCCGGCGCGCTTCGGCGCCTGAACCGCACGCGGGCCGATGTCGAGGGTCGGCTTGAGACCGACGCGCGACAGCATCGAAACGAGCGCGCTGCAGACGTCTTCCTCGTTGACGCTCTCGTCGTTCATGCAGACGAACGTGAACTCCTTGCCGACGGCGCCCGCTTCTTCGAGCAGCTTCTTGGAGAGTTCCGGATCGTAAGCGGTCGGCACGTCGAGCTCGGCGCTGTAGCCGGGGATCTCAGGCGCGACCATGGTGCCGGCGACATGCGACTTGCCGCGCATCACGCGCTTGAAGATGAGCTGGCGGTCGATCGCATGGTCGATCGCCTGGCGTACCTTGATGTTGTTGAAGAAGTTTTCGCGACCGTCGGCGAAGGTCTCGTGGCGGTTGAAGACCATGTGCACGGTGCGCAGGTCGGTGCGCTCGACGACCTTGATGTCCGGCGAGCTCTTGAGGCGCTCCAGATCCTGTACCGGGGCACCATCGGTGAGGTCGATCTCGCCCGAAAGCAGCGCTGCGACGCGGGTGGCGGCCGAGGTGATCGGCATGAATTCGATGCGGTCGAGATTGTGCTTCGGCGTATCCCACCAGCCGTCGTTCTTGATGAGAACCGTCTTGCTGTCTGGAACGCGGGATTCGACCTTGAACGGGCCGGTACCGTTGGTGTTGTAGGTGGCGTAGCCTTCGACCTTGGCGCCGACGTCGGTCGGCAGCTCGGACTTGTTGTCGACCAGCCAGTCCTTGTCGAACATGAAGATGTTGGTCATGTCGTTGAGGAACAGCGGGTTCAGCGAATTCACTTCGATGTCGACCGTGTAGTCGTCGACCTTGGTGGTCGAGACATAGGCCGGAATGTTGCCGCGCAGCGGCGAGGTCGGGTGGCTGACGCGGGCCATGGAGGCAACGACGTCGTCGGCGGTGAAATCGGCACCGTTCTGGAACTTCACACCCTTGCGCAGATGGAAGCGCCAGACCTTGTCCTTCACCATCTCCCAGCTCGTGGCGAGCGCCGCCTCGACCTTGAACTCCGGCGTATAGCGCGTCAGGCCCTCATAGACGTGGTTGAGGAAGGCCAGGTTCGAGGTGCTGCCGTAGGAATAGGGGTCGAGCGAGAAGATATCCCGCGGGCTTCCCCAGCGCAGCGTTTCGGCGGATGCCGAGGATGCGAGGACGGTAAATGCCAACCCCGCGAGGAGATGCTTTCTCAGTTTCATGTCGTTCCCTCTGTTTTCTCGTCAGTCGCCCGATGCCGGCGCTCTCGCCCACTCGTGAGCAAGCCACCCTAGATTTGAAGCTGTTGGCGACAATGTCAACTATTTTGTCGACAATTTTGTATGCATAAATGTTTAAAGTGGCATACGGTGTAAAAAGTGGGGATCGGTTCCCCCAACAAACAGTCTGGAAGACCGTGGTCGAGCAGCAACTATGAGGCGAATAAAATCTGTCGGAACGCCTGAAACGGGACGCCCGCCGATATCTTTCGATACCGACGGGCGAATGCGATTTGTCAGATTACTCGGTGCTTGGGCGCGTCAGCTCTCGCGGAACGCGCGGTTGACCTGATCCATCAGGGGCTTGACGAAATAGGAGGCAACGCTGCGCGCACCGGTGGTAATGAATGTCTCGACCGGCATGCCTGGCATTAGCGACACATTGCCAAGCCTTTGGATCTCCTCGGGCGAGATCGCGACGCGAGCGACGTAGTAGCTGGCGCCGGTCCGCTGGTCGACGGTGACGTCGGCGGAGACACGCTCCACAGCACCGTTGATCTCCGGCGTCGTCTTCTGGCTGAAGGCGGAAAAGCGCAGGATGGCGCGCTGGCCCGAATAGATCTGGTCGATATCCTGCGGCGCGACCTTGGCCTCCACCACCAATTTGCCGATGTCAGGAACGATCATCATGATCTGTTCGCCAGGCGCGACGACGCCACCCACCGTGTGGACGGCAAGTTGATGCACGATCCCGTTCTGCGGCGCCACGATATCGACCCGTTTCAACTGGTCTTCGGCCGCCACCTTGCGCTCGACGTACGCGCCGATGCGGGCATCCATTTCGCGGAGATCACTGCCGACCTCTTCCGCCCATTGCTCGTCGACCTGGATGATCTGCAGGGCCGTCTCGGCGATCTATTCATGCACGCCGGCGATCCCCGCGGTGAGGCGGCCAATCTCGCCGTCGATGTCGGTTGCCTGGCGTTCCAGCGTGCTGATGCGGCTTTTCTCCAGGAGGCCCATGTCGTGCAGGAAGACGTAGCGGTCGAGTTCGTCCTTGATCAGCACCCGCTCCCGCCCGCTTGCCGCGCGCTCCGCCTCCATGCCGCGGATTTCGTCGTTCAGCTGCTGCACGCGCCGTTCGAGCTGGCGCTTCTTGCTGTCGCGAACGTCGCGCCGGTTTTGATAAAGCAGTTCCTCCGCATGCATCATAGCTGCGATCTCCGGCTCACTGCCGCGTGCAGGGAGGGTCTCGGGAAAAGCCACGCGCTCACGACGGTCGCGCTCGCCTTCGAGCCTTGCCTTTCGCGCCGCGAACTGGTCGAGGCTCTTCAGGATGATCGCAAGATTGGCTTTCGTCATCGTCGCATCGAGACGCATGACCACATCACCGGCCCGGACCCGATCGCCGTCACGAACCATGAGCTCGCTGACGACGCCGCCCATCGGGTGCTGTCCCTTCTTCAGGCTGCTTTCGACAACAACCGAACCCTGCGCAATCACGGCGCCAACGATTTCAGTTCCGATGGCCCAGCCGCCGAAAAGCCCAACGAGCGTCGCGAAGCCGAGCGCGCCGACGATCAAATGCGTGCGGATCGAGCGCCGCAGTGTCTGCCAATCGTCCATGTCCATCATGCTTTTGCTGTTTGCACGACCTTGAGCGCACCGGGATTGCCCGGCGCCTGCCCCAAGACCTTCGAGAGAACCTCATCCTTCGGACCGAAGGCCTGCTGTTTGCCGGCGGCCAGCATCAGCACCTTGTCGGTGCAGGCAAGCTTCTGTATTCGGGCACCGTCACGCCGAACATCTCGGTATCGAGCGGGGTGACACCGCGCCTGACCACGGCTTCGACAGTCACTGAGGATTGATCTACGCCACGCGAGCGGTCCTAGGAAGCGGAAGAATGCGCGGTACAACTGCAGCATAGGCGTCGTACTCTGGGAACGCGCCCCGCAGCACCCGCTCTTCGTTGACCATGCGCCGGAGTTGCAGCAACCACTGGATGATACCCAGCGAGACCGACCAGACAGACAGATTGAGCATGATGAATCCGATGACTGCGATCTCTTCGGTTAGGTAAAGGGGATGGCGCACGATAGAATAGGGGCCACGGGTAACAAGCGTCCGAGCGTCCGGCATGATGCTGAAGGCCCGCCCAAGGAAGGCCAGAACACAGACCGATGCAAGCAGACCGATGATCGTTAGGGCAAGCCCGATCATTCTCGTGGTCGTCGATACATCCTCCTGCGGCAGATAACCAACCAGAGCGCCAACGATAAATGTGCCGGCCAGCGCCGTGACGTAGCCCTCTAGGTGATCGGTCGTGCGAACTGGCGGGAGGCGAGTAATCGTGACGGCGCACATCATGGCGAGGAACAGCAATGACGAAAGGCTGGCCAACACCATTACAAAATCGACTGACGCCAGATCGTCGCGCGCGAATGTATCCCGAAAGTAAGCCACTTTCCGGATCATCGCCGGCATGAAGTAGAGACAGATGCAGATCCTGCCGAGAATGTCGGCAAAGGCCAAATATCGGCTGCTCATAGGTTGCCCCCCAACTGGATTAATCGTTGGCGGCCAGTTTGGCACGGTTGCAGCAAATGGCAATCGCAACCTACTAAATTAGTAAATACGGAAAATTAACCGTGCATACTGCGGCGGATGCGGCTGACGATCTCGGAATGGCAGGATAGGCAGGCAAGCGCAGCGACGGCCATCAGCACCACACCGAGCGTCGTTGCTGGCATCGGGAGCGTCCAGTCGATCATGCCATGGGGCGATGGTCCCAGGCTGCTGGCTTCAGCCCTGCTTGCCCCGGCATTGGCGCTTATCAAAGCGAGGAGCGCAATATGGGCGTGAACGAAGCGCGTCCGAAGATTGCCGTTAGGATGGCGGGCGAGAAATACGCCGACGACGGCCATGGATACCAAGGCGGCCATAAGGTGCCACGCCTCCACGCCCGGAATGCGAAGCAGCAGAAACATGGGCAGTCGCAACACCGGCCGCATCGTCAGGTACAGCCACCAAGTGAGCGGGCTGGACGGGAACAGGGCCAGAAGGATCATGCTGGCCGCGAATATTGCGCCCGCCGCATAGACGAACGTCGGCCCGAGCCGGACGAACACCAGAACCAAGGCACGCATATCCTTACCTCCTTCAGCGGGTCGCAGGGTTCCGTCCTGAATATTCGCGGATGCTTGTGCAAGCCTTACCGTCACATCAGCGCAATGTAAACGTGTGTCGCCCCGCTGTCACGCCGGGCTTCTTCCCCGCCCTATGAGGTGAACCGTGCCCACACCGCCAGTGCCTGACTAAGTCATCCGGCAAACGCTGGATGCGATGGAGAAGTGCGGCGGCAATCAATGTGCCGCCTCCGAAATGCTCGGGATCAGCCGAAGCGGGGTGCAAGGCCATATGAGGATGGCAGCGCGGCGCGGGATGCTATCTCCGGGCAACGCCACCGAAGTCATGGAAGGCTTCGAGATCACCCGGATCCAGACCGGGCCACGCGGCACCACAGTCGAGCAAAAGCCCGAGCCGGGCAAACCCTTCGAGATGCCCGAGGGGCACCGGATCAAGGGCGTCTCGGCGTTCATCGATCCCGACGGCCGGGCGCTCAGGCAACGTTCTGGACGTCGACACGCGCTATTCGAAGTGCCTTGAGACGGTCTGCGACCTCATGGCCGAATCGAGCGAGCTGATCGCGTCGAAGCACCGGAACGTCCAAGCCGTCTTCAAGCCGGGCAACCACGACGAGAACAGCACCGTCGGCATCCGCCAGGCGCTTCGCATGTACTGGCGCGACAATGATCGCGTTTCGGTCTGCACAAGCCCTGATGCTTTCTACTGGCGCCGTTTCGGGGTGAACCTCATCGGCGGCACGCATGGGGACAAGGCGAAGATCCCCGACCTTCCGTTGATCATGGCGAACCGTCGGAAAGACGACTGGAGCGCCACGGCGACCCGGTACATCCACACCGGTCACATTCACCACGACACCGAGCGCGAGATCGGCGGCGTCCATGTCTATTCGCACCGGGCTCCTGTGGCTCAGGACGCCTATCACGCATGGCACGGCTATCTGAGTGGCCGGTCCATGAAGAGCTATACCTATCACATCGACCGGGGCTCCCGCTGGCACTCCGAAGTCGAGATTTCATGAGGCTGCAATGGCCCGCTACCACATCAGAGTCACGAAGAACGAAGACGGCACCATCCGCCGAGAGCTTATGGCCGGCGACGTCAAAGTCTGCGACGTCACCAAGACCGACATCATCGAAATGCTGATGCAGTTTTCCAGTAAGCTCCGGTACGACTGAGGCCCCCCCTTGAAGCTGATCCCGAACGCAGGGCGCACACTGCTGCGCTCCTCGTCGATCTGGTGCGTCTACGCGGCGGGCGCGTTTGAGGTGGTGCCGGAAATCATCCCCTACGTCGCCGACTACCTGCCGCGCTGGCTCGTCATCCTCACGCTGGTCCTGTCGATCGTGTTCCGCGTCATCCCGCAGAAATCCCTTTCAGGAGACCGATCCAATGCCGATCAATGAGATTGTCGCCACGAAGCGCGGCAAGGCGGCAATCGCCGCGGCCATCATCGCGGCAGTCACTTCCGGCTGGACCGCTTTCACCGAATCCAAGGGTGAGACGCCGCAGACCGTCCGGGCAGCGATAGCCCAAGGCATCACGCCGGCCCCGGTCCAACTCGCGATCGAAAGGCTGATCAAGCCATGGGAAGGTGTTCACCTCTCGGCGTACCTCGATATCGTCAACGTCCCGACGATCTGCTGGGGCGAGACCAAGGGTGTCCGGCTCGGCATGACGAAGACGACGCCGAGTGCGAGGCGATGCTGAAGTCCCGCGTCATCAACGACTACTACCTTCCGCTGGTCGACGGCGTGAAGGGCTACACCGCCGCACCCGATAGCGTGCAGGCGTCGCTACTGTCAGGCGCCTATAACTTCGGCGTCGGCGCGGCCAAGGAGTCCACTGCCGCCAAGCGGATCGGCGAAGGGAAGTATCGCGAAGCTTGCGAAGCCCAGACCGCCTTTAACAGGGCCGGCAGGAAGATCGTCCGCGGGCTGGTCAACCGTCGCGAGATGGGAGGCGCGCAGCGCCTCGGCGAAGCGGAACTCTGCGTGTCGGGGCTCTGACATGTTCGGCGTCATCGAATCTTTCAAGGGCGCCTTCTATGGCGCTCTGGGTGCGGCTGCGGCTCTGGCCGTCTCAAGGGCTTACGACAAGCTGATCGACGACCCTCTCGTCAGGCGCGAGGCGCTATCAGGCTACGTCCTGAAAGCCGAGAGGGACGCTTTAGCCTCCAGACTGAGCGAGGAACATCGTCGAGCCCGCGAGACAGCCCAAGCCCTCGAAGAACACCGAAAGCGCCTCAGCGCCTCACAGCGGGCGGAGAAAGAGGCAGCCGAAAAGCTGGAATCGGAGATCTCCGAAAATGAGCGCCTTCTGGAAGAGAGTGGCGGTGCCTGCCGTCTTGATCAGCGTGCAAAACATGAGCGGATGTCACGTGCCTGTCAGCTTTGCCGACAATGATGTGCGGCGCCGCCAGGTGGCGGCAATCAAAGGCAGCAGAACGGATCATATGTCGATCACCCAGTTGAGAGCCTTTCATATCGTCGCGCAATCCGGCGCGTTTTCTCAGGCCGCGCGCGGCATGGCGATCAGCCAGTCCACCCTCTCGTCCCATGTCCGCGAACTCGAGGCCCATTGCGGTCTCAATCTCTTTGAGCGAAAGCCACGCGGTGTCTGCCTCAGCGCCGATGGCGAGCGCCTGTTCGAAATCACCTCGCGCGTGTTCACGGCCGAGAAGGAGGCGAATGCATTCCTTCGCGGCGAGGCGGGTTCGAATGGCGGGCATTCGCGCGTCGCGGCCGACGGCCCGATCCTGGCGGTGCCGATCCTGTCGCGGCTAAAAGTCGACCGGCCGAAACTGACCTTCTCGATCGCGGTCGACAATTCCGCCCGCGTCATCGACCAGATCCTCGACTACCGGGCCGATGTTGCGATCACCGCGCAGACGCCAGACGATCCGCGCCTTTATGGTGTTCATTTCCTCAGCATGCGGATCGGGCTATGCGTACCCGTCGGCCATCCGCTTGCCGAGCACGACGGCGTGAAGATGAGGAGCTGGAGGGCATGTCCTTCGTCATGCGCGAAAGGGGGTCACGCACACGCGAGATCTTCGAAAGGAACCTCGCCGAACACGGCACCACCGTGCAGCAGATCGTCGAGATCTCGTCGCGCGAAGGGGTGCGCGAAGCGATCGCCAACGGTGTCGGTTGCGGCGTCGTCGCCGACCTCGAATTCGGCCACGATGCCCGTCTCGCCTACGTGCCGATCGACGACGCCCGCGAACTCATCGACGAATATGCCATCTGCCTTGCCGAGCGCCGGCACCTGCCGCTGATCCGCGGATTTATCGACGAAGCGGGCCGATTGCGGCCGGACGACAGCGAGGCGGTCTTCGCGACGCCGCTGCCGGGCGCATTTCCCGACACGCACGATCGCAAAACGACCTGGCCGACCACACAATAGTGACGGTCAGCGCACTTGGATCACGCGATTCCGGGCGGAAATCCACTTCACATTTTTCCCGGAATTGCTCGAGCGCTATGCCGCGCCGCGAAAGGTGGAGAGGAAGGACGTCAGGTTGTCCGATAACGCATCGCAGAGATAACCGCCTTCCTGTACGATCGCGGTCGGAAGGCCGAGGCCCGCGATCGCCTCACCAATCCGGGCAAAGCCCGGAGTAGAGACGGAGAGCCCCCCGAAAGGATCGCCTTCGAAGGCATCCAGGCCGAGCGCGACAACCAGCGCGTCCGGCGCGTAAGCGCGGATGCGGCGGAAGGCGACGTCGAGCGCGGCGAGAAATTCCGCATCGCCGGATTTGCGTTCGAGCGGCAGGTTGAGGTTGTAGCCGAGGCCCGGCCCCTCGCCGCGCTCGTCCGCATGGCCCCAGAAGAACGGGTAGAAACGCACTGGGTCCGCATGGATCGAGATCGTGAGCACGTCGGAGCGCTGGTAGAAGATGCCTTGCGTGCCGTTGCCATGGTGCAGGTCGATGTCGAGGATCACCACGCGGGCAGCATTTGTCAGGAAGCGCTGCGCGGCGACCGCCGAATTGTTGACGAAGCAGAAGCCGCCGGCGACGTCGGCAAAGGCATGGTGGCCCGGCGGCCGGCAGAGCGCATAGGCCGCCCGCTCGCCCGCCATAACCGCATCGGCGGCATCAACAGCGCTCCAGGCGCTCCAGCACACGCTCTCCCAGGTCTCGCCCGAGATCGGACACGCGGTATCGGCCATATGGTAGCCGGCCTGACCGACGGCGGACGCCGGGTAGCGACCATAACGCGCCAGCGGATGGATGTTCGGAATCACCTCCTCCGAGGCTTCCGGGATACGTTGCCAGCGCGCGTAGATATGTTCGAGAAAATCGAGATACTCCGGCGTGTGCACCGCGGCGATCGGGCCGAGCCCTTGGTCGCGCGGGCGCAGGATCTCGCAGCCGGCGGCACGGGCACCGGTGAGCAGGCGCTCGACCCGCTCCGGCTGCTCCGGATTGGGCTGCGGCGCGCCGCTCGAGAGAAAGGCCTTCGGGTTATGGCGCTTCTGTTCGGCTGCATAGAAGGCTTTCATGCTGTCTCCCTTTCCTGCGTCGTCAAACTTTCAGTCCCCGGCCAGAGCCCCGAACGCCTCGCCATACGCGGCATGAGCGCGATCTTTCGTCTGCCAGGTGATGCCGATACGCTCGTAAAGGCGCTGCGCCGGCAAGTTCTCCACGTCGACTTCCAGCCGCAGATAGTCGCCGCCCCGCGCCTTCGACCATGTGGCCACTTCGCGAAGCAGGCGCTCGCCGATACCGAGGCCACGGAAACGATCGTCGACATACAGATCCTGCACGAAGACGCCGGGCCTCCCGCGCCAGGTCGAAAAGATCGGGAAGAACAGGCAAAGACCGGCAAGATCTGCACCCGCCTCGGCGATCAGACTGTGGAAGGCGGCGTTCGGACCGAAGCCGAAACGGCGATAGTCATCGACCGTGCAGGTGACCTTGTCCGCCATTTCGAGCCCACGCCCCATAGCCAGGATCGCGTTATGTATGGTGTCGGCATCCCCTGGTTCGCCTGCGCGAATTCGGACATCGGTCGTTGAGTGCTGCATCATCGTCACTGTTTTCCCTTTCACTGCCAGCAGGCGAAGGCTCAAGTCGAGCCATGCCCGTGCCGCCGGCCTCAGAATGCCACCTGATCTCCGCCCTTGAGGCCGAGAAGCGCGCGCGCCTCCTTAGGGGTTGCAACCTCCAGTGACAAGGCGTCGAGAACTGTGCGGATCCGGTGGACCTGCTCGGCATTGCTGGCCGCAAGCGTCCCGCGGCCGTTGTAGAGGCTGTCTTCGAGACCAACGCGGACGTTTCCGCCCATGGCGGCGGCCATGGTGATCATCGGCATCTGATGGCGGCCGGCGGCCAGTACCGAGAAGCTGTAGTCGTCACCGAAGAGCTTGTCGGCGATGCGTTTCATGTGCGTCAAGTTCTCAGGATCCGCACCGATGCCGCCGAGCACGCCGAAGACGAACTGGATGAAGAGGTGCCCGGACACCAGGCCGCGATCGCGGAAATGCGCCAGCGAATAGAGATGGCCGACGTCATAACATTCAAACTCGAAGCGCGTGCCGCAGCCCTGGCCAAGCCGCGTCAGGATGAATTCCATATCCGCGAAGGTGTTCTTGAAGATGGAGCTCCGCGTTGCTTCGAGAAGCTGCGGTTCCCATTCGTGTTTCCACTCCGTCGGCTTGTCGAGCGCCGGAAACAAAGCGAAGTTCATCGAGCCCATGTTCAGCGAACACATTTCCGGTTCGGCGCGCAGCGAAGCCGCAAGCCGATCTTCCAGCGCCATCAGCGACGAACCGCCGGTGGAGATGTTTATTACCGCATCGGTCGACTGCTTGATGCGCGGAAGGAACTGCATGAACAGCGCCGGATCGGCCGACGGGCGGCCATCCTCAGGGTTGCGCGCATGCAGATGCAGGATTGACGCACCAGCTTCGGCCGCGGCGATCGCCTCAGAGGCGATCTGGTCAGGCGTGATCGGCAGGTAAGGCGACATGGTCGGCGTATGCACCGATCCCGTCACCGCGCAGGTGATGATCACTCTGCGCGATGTTTTGGACTTCGTCATGGTCGAGCCCTCAGCGGTTGACGGGAAGATTGAGTTCTTCGGCGAGCACTTCGAGTACGTCGCCAAGGATGGCGACGATCTCGCCGATCTGCTCACGGGTGATGATCATCGGCGGGCAGACGAGGAAATGGTCGCCCTCCACACCGCCGCGCGTACGCCGTGAATAGATGATCAGGCCGCGCTCATAGGCGAGATCGACCATGCGCTGGTGCGCATTCAACTCCTTCGGCAACGGCCTCATGCTCTCACGATCGGAGACGAACTCGGCCGCGAGCAGCAGTCCCTTGCCGCGCACGTCGCCGATGAAGGGGAACCGATTGGAGAGCGCCACGAGTTCAGCCTTCAAAGCATCGCCCATGGCAGCGGCATTATCGATCAGGCCAAGCCGATCGATTTCGTCGAGAACGGCGAGACCAGCGGCGCAAGCGAGCGGATTGCCTGCATAGGTGAAGCCGTGCTGGAACCCACCGGCGTCGAGCACCGGCTGAACGATCCGGGACGGTGCGGCCATGGCACCAAGGGGGCAGTAGCCCGAAGCAAAGCCCTTCGACAGGGCGATCAGATCCGGGCGGCAATTCCAGTGGTCACCGCCGAGGAATTTTCCGGTGCGGCCAGCACCACTCATGACCTCGTCATGGATCAATAGGATGCCGTACTTGTCGCAGATCTCGCGAATGCGCGGATAGTAACTGTCGGGTGCCACGAGCGCGCCGGTGGAAGCGCCGCCGATCGGCTCCATGATGAAGGCGAGCACGCTCTCCGGGCCTTCCGTCTGGATCTTCTCCTCCAGCATGTCGGCATATTTGATGCCGCGCTGCTCCATCGTCAGGTTGTCCCGATCGAGATAGGCGGTCGGCGCAGGCACCTTCGGCATTTCGCGCATCATCGGCGAGAAAGGATCGGAGAGCGCCGCATAACCGGTGACTGCCAGCGCCCCGAGCGTGCCGCCATGGTAGGACGGAAAGCGCGAAATCACCTTCCAGCGGTCCTTCTGACCGGTGGCGAGGGCCCATTGCCGCGCGAGCTTGAGGCAGGATTCGACTGCTTCCGAGCCACCGGAAACGAAGAAGATCTTGTCCATGCCCTCCGGCAGCTTTTCCGCCGCGCAGCGGGCCAGATCTTCGGCCGGCTCGTTTTCGAAGTGCAGCCGATAGGCGAAGGTGACGCGGTCCATCTGGCTCTTCATGGCATCGAGCACATTGCGGTTGCCGTGACCGATATTGACCACCATGGCGCCGCTTGAGCCGTCGATTACCCGGCGTCCGTCCTGGTCCCAGAGATAGATGCCTTCGGCCCGATCGACCAGCGGCCGACGCAGGCGCGACTGGTAGAAGAGATGCGAGGCAGGTCGTTCGTTGGAAGCTGTCGTCTTGAGCATGGCAAATCTCTGTCAGCGAGTGAGATAGTGATTGAGAACATTGGCGGTGACGCGCTCGACCATCGCATCGCCGCGCTTGAGGGCCGCCACCCATTCGCAGCTGCCGGCGTGGAACACCTCGCCCTTGCCGCGCGGGAAGTTTACGATCATGCCGCAGCCGCGCTTAACGCGTTCGACGGCCGCAGGGGCAGTGTCGCCGATCAGCGTTTCGGCGACGAATTTCGCGTCGGCATCGGAAAGGAATTGGTCGTCCGCCGGAATGTCGGCGCTTTCTTCCTTCAGCGACGACATGCCGAGCGCGAGGATTTCGAGGCCCTCGGGCGCGCCGCTGTCCTCCGTCGGCTCCGGCAGGCCGTTACGGATAATATAGTCGAGGCCATCAACCTCGTAACCAAACGCATGGCCTTCCGAACCGAGGATATCACCGTAATAGATGCCCGTTCCGGAGAAGGCCCAATGCTCGGGCCGATAGACCGGGAAGCCCCGCGCACCACGCGGGGCGCAACCGCCCCAGCCGACGTAAAGGCCGCGGGTGGCGTTGAGCCCAAATGTCGCCGCCCCAGGCCGGCCGATCTCGGCTGCTTCCCAGGAGCCGCTGGTGCGCGTCGGATCTGCCGAGCGATAGGCTGGGTCTTCGGCCCGTGAGCGGTATTTGTAGCAAACCTGGCGCTTACCGCCGTCTTCGAGGCGCGTCTGCCACATGAAGTTGCCGGCAAAGCGCGCCGCCTTTCCGCCGCGTTCGACATAGTTGTCGACCGCATCGCGCATTTCCCAGGTCCAGTATTCGTCATGGCCGACGAAGACGACGCAATCGTAGCCGTCGAGGATCTCCGGGTTGAAATGAAGCTCGTGCTGGCTGGCGAGATCGACGGCATAACCTTGACGTTCCGCCCAGCGGAAGAAGTGGCTGTCATAGCTCGCCCAGCCGGACGAGGCATATTTCTTGGAATAGCCGTTGGCATAGGCCCATTCCATGTGCGGATAGCGCGGGGCAACCGCCATCGGCGCATAGATTTCCAAGGGCACCCGTGGAGCATCCGGGGGCAGCACGACGAAGCCACGGCAGAACGGACGGTCGATGCTGACGGTCGTCGCATACTGATCGCGGTTGGGGCCGGTGATCCCCTGGTAGTGGTTCGACCCGCCCCAGGTGTTATACGAGGTCCAGGAGCCGGTGGCCGCCACCTGCAGCACCCGGCCCGGCTTGCGACCGGCGAGTGGCCGCACGATGAAGAGATGGTGGCAATGGATCGGCGCGCCATCCCTGCCCTCGGCTCTCAGCGTGATGCGGTAAGCGCCGGACGGCCAGTCTTCGGCAATCTTGAATTCGAAGCACGTTTCCCAGCCGCAGCCGATGACCGAACATTGGTCCGGCGTTTCCTGCCAGCGCGCATCGAGCGCGTCGCGCTTGAAAACCGTCGTCTCTGTCGCTCCATCGCGCGTAATTTCGAGCGAGAACCGTGAAGCTGAAGAGCTCACTTGTAGCCGCGCGGTGGCACCGGACGGATAGGCATAGGCGTCGGTGTAGCACCAGATCTCGCCGCGCTCACCGTCCATGCCCGGATATTCGTAATAGTGACCGAGCACCGCCTCGCGGCGCTGTTCCGGCGTCAGGCCGAAATCGGGATACTGATTGCTTTTGTCCATCGCGGCACCCATCACGCTGCCAGGTATTTCTTGAGGAACGCCCGGGTGCGCTCCTGCGTCGGCTGGCGGAAGATCTCGCTCGGCGCCCCTTGCTCGACGACGACCCCGCCATCCATGAAGAGCACGCGATCGGCGACCTCGCCGGCAAAGCGCATCTCGTGGGTGACGATCAGCATGGTCATGTGCTCGGCAGCGAGCTGTTTCATGACGGCGTTCACCTCGTCGACCAGTTCCGGGTCGAGCGCCGAGGTGGCCTCGTCGAAGAGCATCACCTTGGGCTGCATGGCGAGCGCCCGGGCGATCGCGACGCGCTGTTTCTGACCACCGGAAAGCCGCGACGGAAAGGCGTCGACCTTATCCTTGAGCCCCACCTTCGACAGAAGCTCGATGGCGAGCTCACGCGCCGCAGCCTTGCCCATTCCCTTCAGGATGATCGGGCCCATGGTGATGTTCTGTAGCACTGTCAGATGTGGGAACAGATTGAAGTGCTGAAACACCATGCCCATCTGCTGGCGCACCGCATTGATGTGCCGCTCGAAGGCCTGGCCCTTCAGGCTCTGGTTGACCTTTACGCCATCGAGCCAGACCTCGCCGCCATTCAGCGTCTCCAGGTGGTTGATCGACCGCAACAGCGTGCTCTTGCCCGACCCGCTCGGGCCGATGATCGCGACGATCTGTCCTCGGGCAACGGAGAGGTCGATGCCCTTCAGGACCTCCAGCGCGCCGTAGTTTTTGCGGGCGCCCTTGACTTCGACCATGGGTTTCTGAGCGGTCATCGGGAGACCTCCACGTTCTTTTCGACCTGGCGCAGACCCGCTTCGAGGACGAGATTGAGGATGTAATAGAGAGCGGCAACCGTGATGTAGAATTCGAACGGCCGGAATGTCTCGCTGATCGCGAGCTGTGCTGCGTGCACCAGTTCGGCAATGCCGATGATCGAGACGAGGGACGATTCCTTCAGAAGCACGATCAGGTTGTTGCCCATGGCGGGAATGGTGTTGCGGGTCGCCTGCGGCACGATGAAGTAGCGCAGCGTCTGCATGCGGCCGAAGCCGAGGCTGCGCGCGCCCTCCGTCTGGCCGGGATCGACGGCCACGATACCGGCGCGAAGGATATCGGCATTGTAGACGGCAAAGTGCAGGCCGAGACCGATGATGCCGGCGATCAAGGCAGGGATCTTGAGGCCCAACTGCCCGAGCCCGTAATAGATCAGGAACAGTTGCAGGAGCAGCGGCGTGCCCATGAACAGCCACATGAAACCGCGCACCGGGAGGGCCACCGACTTCGGTGCGTAGAGCACGACGAGGGCGAAAACGATGCCGAAGATGAAGCTGATCGCTGCGGCGGAAATGGTCAGAACGACCGTCCAGCAGACACCCATCCAGAGGATATCGGCATAGGGTGGAACGACGCTGAAATCGAGACCTTGCATATGGCGCACTCCCTCAGGCTATGGCGTAGCGTCGATCAAGCAGATCGACGATCCGCGCGACGACATAGACGATGAGCATGTAGAGCACGGCGGCCACGCCGAAGATCTCGAACGGCTTGTAGGTCGAGCCGATGTAGCGCTGCGCGGTGTAGGTGAGTTCGACCACCGAGATCGTCGAGACCAGCGCCGATCCCTTGACGAGCGCCACGGCATTGACGCCGAGCGGGCGGATCATGAGACGCGCGGCTTGCGGCAACACGACCTTGCGCATGGTCTGGAACCGGCTGAAGCCGATCGAGCGGGCGGCTTCCGTTTGCCCACGGTCAACCGACAGGATGGCGCCGCGGATGGATTCTGCCATGTAGGCGCCGATATTGAGACCGAGGCCGATGACGCCGGCAGCCAAGGGCTCCAGATTGATACCGATCTGCGGGCCACCGAAGTAGAGCACGAAAAGCTGGATGAGGCAGGGCGTGCCGCGAAACAGGCTGACATAGGCGGTGCCGAAGGCGCGCAAAAGGAACGAGCGCGACATCTTTGCGGCCGATATCAGGAACGCAACGACGAGGCCGAGCGCAAGCGCAAGTACCGAGATCTCGATCGTGATCCACGCCGCTTCCACAAAAAACGGGAAGACGCGCTGCACCAGCGAAACGTCCATGGGGAAACTCCGGAAGGCAAACTCATGATCTCCGGCCGCAGCTCATGCGGCGGCCGGAGAGACGGAAGCGTAGGGGATCAGCGGATGTCGCTGCCGACCCATTGCATCGCGATCTTCTCGTAGGAGCCGTCTGCCAGCATGTCCTCGAGTGCCTTCTGCATCGCCGCCTTCAGTTCCGGATTGTTCTTGCGGATGGCGATACCGATCGCGACGCTGCCGCCTTCGATATCCGGCGTTTCGAGACGGCGGACCTTCTCGCCGGTTTCCTTGACGGCGACCATGACGGGAATGTTGTCGACGACAATCGCATCAACGCGGCCGCTCTTCAGTTCCATCAGCAGTTCCGGCAGGCCCTTGTAGGTGCGAACGTCCCAGCCGCCCTGCTCGCGTGCCCATTTTTCGTGCGTTTCGCCGAGCGTGACGCCAAGCGTCTTGCCCTTGAGTTCGTCGAGCTTCTGGACACCAGATGCTTCGCTGACGAAAACGGCGCGGCCGGCATGGTAATAGGGGCCGACAAAGTCCACGACCTTTTCGCGCTCCGGGGTGATTGTCATCGAGCCGACGATCGTATCGTATTTGTTGGCAAGCAGGCCGGCGATGATACCGTCCCAGGCAGTGGTCACCAGCGTGCCCTTGACGCCGACGCGCTCGGCGATCGCCTGGCCGATCGAGGCGTCGAAACCAACGACCTGGTTTTCTTCATTGACGAAATTGAAGGGCGGGTACTGGCCCGACATGGCGATCTTCAGTTCGCCGGCGGACTTGACGTTCTCCAGGTCGTCAGCCCGAGCCGAGACGGCGGAAAAAGTCGCAGCAATGGTGAGCGTCGCGGCCAAGAGGCCGGAGAATAGGGTCTTCATGAAATGTTCCTCGTTCCTCTGGATTGGGGCGCGCCTTCCTGTGCGCTTGGGATTGGCAAGGGGCGCCTTCCGAATTTCATGATTGCTTCTGCTTCAGCATTGCGCAAATAGATAATGGAAATAGAAGGCATAGATTTCAGGAATGGCATCACCGCGATTGGAACGGCTCGTCTGGGAGCTCGACTGGAACCTGCTGCGCACCTTCGTGGTGATTGCCGAGGTGAAAAGCATCACGCGCGCGGCCGAGCGGCTGAACCTCAAGCAACCGAGCGTCAGCAACGCGCTTCGACGGCTGGAAGACCGCGTTGGACGCCGGCTCGTCGAACGTGACGCGACGCGTTTCGATCTCACAGAAGTCGGACAGTTGCTTTATGAGCAGAGCGTGGAAGTCTTCGGCACGATCTCGCAGCTGCCGCAACTCGTGCGCGGCGTCAGCGACGACGTCACCGGCCATGTCACGATCGCGGTTGCAAGCCATGTGGTGTCTCCGATCTTCGATCGGGCGCTGATGGAGTTTCACCGTAGCTATCCGCGCGCCACGCTGACGATCAACGTCGGACCAAGCGGCGAGGTCACGCGCCAGGTGCGGGAGAAGCGTGCCTCCTTCGGTCTTTGTCTTGTCAGTGTCCGGGATCCGGCGCTCGACTATCTGATGGTCTTCCGGGAGTTTTTCGGCTTTTTCTGCGGCCCGCACCACCGGTTGTTCGGCAGGGACGGATTGAAGCTTGCCGACCTCAAAGGCGAGACGTCGGTTTCCTTCCATACCGACCATATCGCCGACGCGCTTCGGCCTGTGGCGCTGCTTCGCAGCGAAGCCAAGCTCAACGCCAATGTCGTCGGCGTTTCGTCAAGTCTCGAAGAGGTGCGCCGGATGACGCTCGCCGGTCTCGGCGTCGGCTCGCTGCCGCTGCATGTCGCCCGCCGCGATGTGGCGGACGGGCTCCTGTGGCGCCTGCCACCCTATGACAATCCGCCCGCCATCGACATCTTCATGCTGACGAACCCGGAGAAAGCGATCAACCGGGCCGAGAAGGCGCTGATCGCCGGTTTGCAGACGCTGATCGCAGAAACGCCGGTTGAAGAACGCGTCTATGCCGATTGATCTGCGCGTGCAGGCTCGTTGCTTGACAGGAGCGCCTCGGCGCGCGCCCGCGCGTCTGGCTCCAACGCAATGGCCGCGCGTGCCTCAAGATCGAAACGTACGGTCGTGGTCCTGTTGACCGCATGCACGATGCCGTCGAGCGTACCGGACATGATCTGCTCGAAGGTGACCGACGAGCGGCCAAGCTTGATGACGCACGACCGGATGGAGATCAGCGCGCCAGCCTTGGTTTCGTGTTTGTATTCGACCTCGGAGCGCACGTCTGCCCACCCCCTGCCCGATTCCGTCTCCACGCCGGCGATGTGGCCGAGAAGCTGGAAGCTCGCATCGTCGAACATTGCGGCGTAGTGGCGCACATTCATGTGTCCCATCGTGTCGCACATCCAGGAGTGAGCGACGCCGACATAGGTAGTCAAAGCTTGGATGGACATGGGTGCCTCGATCGTTGCGTAAGGTCGGTTGCCAGACATAGCGGACGCCCGGCGCTTCTGTCCATGGCGATCCGGACCAACGTCACATCGGCGGCCGCGTCTACATCGGCTTGGCAAAAGATGAGAAAAATCCGTGGGTAAGCGCGCTTGTTTTGGTCGGCAGCTAGGCGCGGCTGCGTTGCTCTCCTAGATTGACCGCTTGCGACGTGAGGAGGAATGAGCGTGAAAGTCTATCTCGCTGGCCCGGAAGTTTTTCTGCCCAATGCGGTCGAGATCCAGAAGGAGAAGGCGGCGCTGGCGCGGGCGGCCGGCTTCACGCCGCTGGTGCCGGGCGATCTCGAAATCCCGCCGGCGCCCACCAAACATGAACGCGGCCTTGCGATCTATGCGGTGGACGAGGGCATGATGCTCGCCTCGGATATGATCATCGCCAACCTGACGCCGTTTCGCGGCATCAGTGCCGATGTCGGCACGGTGTTCGAGCTCGGCTTCATGTGCGGCCGCGGCAAGCACGTCTATGCCTATACCAACACTTCGCGCAGCTACTACGAACGCATCCTGAATGATCATTACAGAGGCAACGCTGCACAGCGCCCCGACGGACGCATGGCAGGCGCCGACGGCCTCAGCATCGAAGATTTCGACATGGCCGACAATCTGATGCTGGATGGTGGCATCCTTCGCCGCGAGGGGGCGCTGATCAAGCGCGAAGTGCCAGAGGCCGATCGCTCTACCGACCTCGAGGCTTTCAAGGAATGCCTGGCCATCGCCGCAAAGCGGCACCTGGCGTAGAGTTGCGGTTGGTCCTGTCGTCCGGCGAGGGCCTGCCGAATTCGAAGAAATCATCGACCGTGACGGCCCGATCGCCGAAACTTATATCTCTGATATCGTTGCGGCCGGCCGCTCTATCGACGCAAATTGCACGTCCGAAGCAGTTCTCGCTTCTTTGAAGGATGCGATCGCGACGAATGGTGCCAATTTCTTTGCTTGACCTGAAACCGGACTCGATTGCCACAAGCGCCGCTCAGCCGCATCGATCGATTGGCCGCGCCGAGCCAACCTCCTATAGAGTTTACCGATCGGGAAATTATCTGCGTAAGACATCATGCGGCCGCGTTAATTTTCCCGTTCGGGAAAATTAATCTCGACAGAGCACCCAATATGCTGATAATTTCCCGAGCGGGAAAATAACGATGGCAAAACGGGTCAAAACTCCATCTGATATCGGCGCCCTGGTCCGAAGCGCACGCAAGGAGCAAAACTTGCGGCAGGACGAACTCGCCGGCGTTGCTGGCGTCGGGCTCCGGTTCATTGTCGATCTCGAGGCCGGCAAGCCGACAGCGCAGATAGGAAAAGTGTTGCAGGTTCTGCAAACGCTCGGCTGTTCGGTCGATATTCTGGTTCCTGGTGAACGCAGACAATGATGAAAAGGGTTCTCAACGTCTGGTGGGATGGTCGAATTGTCGGGCAATTCTCCCAGGATCGGCACGGCGATATCGGTTTCGCCTACGCTGAAGCTTGGCTTGATGATGAAAGCACACTTCCGCTTTCAGCCTCCCTCCCGAAGCGCCCGCAGCGTTTTTCCCGTCGTGAATGCAGACCATTTTTTGGCGGCCTGCTGCCCGAAGAAAGCCAGCGCTTGGTTGCAGCGCAAGCATTGGGCGTCTCACCTGCAAATGATTTCGCGCTACTCGATCGCTTGGGCGGCGATGTTGCCGGCGCTCTTCAATTCTTGCCGGAAGATCAGGAACCCATAGAGACAGGACCGATTGCGGACCTGCAGCCGACGCCACTTGACGACGCAGGAATCGTTCGCGTGCTGGACGCACTTCCTTTGCGGCCGCTACTGGCCGGCGAGGAAGGCTTGAGACTATCGTTGGCGGGCGCGCAATCGAAAGTGCCAGTTGTTCTGGTTGACGGGCAGATCGCGCTTCCGCTTCCCGGCCAGGCGACCACACACATACTTAAGCCGCCGATCGCGCGCTTCCCAGGGACGACCGAAAACGAAGCCTTCGTTATGAAGCTCGGCGCCACGATCGGCCTAGACGTCGCCCCCGTCGAGCCGAGGTCTGCGGAAGGGCGCTCGTTTCTTCTGGTCGAAAGATATGACCGTGTCCGCGATGCCAGCGGCGTCGTGCGACGCATACACCAGGAAGATTTTTGCCAGGCGCTAAGCGTGCCTCCTGAAACGAAGTATGCCAGCGAAGGCGGACCGACATTCAAGGATTGCTTTGAGCTATTGCGGCGAGTATCGGCGCGGCCCGCTACAGATGTGTTGAAGCTGCTGGACGCCGCGATCTTTAACCTTATCGTCGGGAATGCCGACGCACACGGCAAGAATTTCTCATTCCTCTACGATGAGCAGGGACCTGGAATGGCTCCGTTGTACGACCTGCTTTCAACCGTTGCCTATCCAGACCTTTCACCAAAAATGGCCATGAGGATCGGAAAGCGTGCCACTCTCGCCGAGATGGACGCCGATGGTTGGCAGGCTTTTGCAAAGGAAGCCGGAGTTGGTTTCCGTTTGGTACGCCGCCGGATTACAGACTTGGTCGACTCCACCGCTGAAGCGGTAGCGAGAGTATTGGAAGACATCTCACACCTCCGCATCGATTCCGCTACGATAAATCACTTTGCGGACTTGATCGCGGGCCGCGCCAAACTCGTCAGGTTGTCGATTTAGCCGAACTGCGGAGTGCAATCCTAAAAGGCTTTGTTTCACCACCACCACCACCACGAATTCCGCGATCAGATTAGCTGCTTGTCACATCCAACGCTTCGGCAACGCATCCCCGCCCGGCATCTGCGCCGTCCGCACTGCCGGCCCAAGCGTTGATAAATCAGCCGCTATCTTCCACGTCGGGATCGGGCACAAAAATAGGCCACGGCTTTCCGGACGCCGGATCGGGATGCAGTGGCTCGTTTTCAGGTGTGTCGCTTTCGTCGCGGACCCGGTCGATTTCGCGAAGCACGCGCGGGGCGGAGTCGCGAAACTGCCGTCCCGCCGTCATCGGTAAGAGCTTTCGTCGAAGTTCAGGTCGAACGCACCCCGCGAGTGTTCGGAGGGCAGCGAAAGCCTCTAATCGGAGGCGCAGGGCCACCCCGCCGGTGTGTTCAGACCGGCTGGCAATTTGGTCGAGCTATCGCCGCAGGTCATGTCGACCTGCTCCTGTTCGAGCCCGGTCGCCTCGGAGAGGTTTACGCCCTCGATCCGCGTCAGGAACATGAACGCACCATCGAAGTCGATCGGTCCCGTGAAGCTCGAGTTGCTAAAGCTGGCGCGCGACAGATTGGCGTGAGAAAAGCGGGTTCCGGTCAATTCCGCCCTATCGAAATTCGCCCGTCCGAGTTCGGCTTTCTCGAAGCTCGTACCCGTCAGCCGGGCGCCGCTGAAATTGGCCCGCTGCAGTTCGGAGTTGACGAAGGATGCCTTCTCGGCGGCGATACCGGCGAAATTGCAGCGATAGGCTTCGATTTTCGAAAAGTTCGCCCCTTCGGCCAAGGCACCAGCCACCGATGAACGCACCAGTGTTGCCTTCTCCAGGTTGGCGCCAATCAGATTGGCGCCCCGCAGGTCGGTCAAGGTGAAATCCGTGTTGACCAGATTGGCACCTTGCAGATCGCTACCGCCAAGCATGAGCGCCTTCTTGTTGCAGTCGGTCCAATCAGCGCCGGGTGCGGCCGCGTCCTTGCAACTCGCGGCGTGGCCGACCGCCGGCGCCGCCAGGGCGACAAGGCAAGCCGTGATTGCCGGCGCCAGCAAATTTTTCACCGTGCGAGCCGTCCCGTTCAGCGTTTTCCGGCGCAGCGCCGTGGACTGGCGCATCGCGCCGCACCCGTGGTCGAGATCGGTTTTGAGGATAGTCATGGCGCCGCTCCGGGACCCGCGGGGTCGAATGGTTTGTATTTCAGATGGCATACACACCCTTTGGATGATCGGCATCCCCGGTTGTGCGTGCTTCGGCGGTAAACGTATGACGTTGTTGCCCTTTATGCAAATAACAGAATTGAAAACGCTTCGTTTCAGATAGCGGCTTCCAACAGCCAGTCGCGCAGTTTGGCGTGGGGGCTCCCCTCGACAATGGCTGCTGGTGCGAGCAGTTGGTAGACCGTTCCGTCCTCGATAAATCCCATCGGCGCGGCCAGAATGCCACTATCGACGTCGTCACGAACAAGCTGCCAAGGCCCGATCGCGACGCCGATGCCGGCGACAGCGGCCTGAAGGCTTATGTAGAAATGCTCGAAACTCTGTGAGCGCCGCCCGAGCGTGCGGCAATCGGCGAGCCTCGCCCAGGTTTCCCACGCGTCCGGGCGGCTACGCGAATGGAGGAGAACCGCATCGGCGCGCAGTTCCGGCAGGCTGCCCGCGTCAGGCCGGTCGAAAAAAGACGCAACCTTGTCGACACGGCAGACGGGGCCAGTGCGTTCGCGAAACAGCGGGGTCGCATGGACCGCGCCCGTCTGCAGGAAATCGTTTCGCCGGATAGCGAGATCGATGCCGCGCCCCAGGGTTACCGGACCGCCCCCGGCAACGAGATGTACCGGAACTTCCGGGTGCCGCCCTTGAAAATCCGGCAACCTCGGGATGAGCCAGCGCATCAGAAGCGTCGGCTCGCAGGAAACCACGAGGGCAGACACCCTCGCCTCTTCCCTGATCTCCCGGACGGCGGCCTCGACGAGAGCAAAGCCCTCGCGCACGGCAGTCGCGAGCTTGCGGCCGGCGTCCGTCAGGAAGACGCGCCGACTTCGCCTTTCAAACAGCGCCACGCCCAACTCGTCCTCCATGAGACGGACTGCCCGGCTGATCGCGCCATGGGTTAGATGCAATGCCTCCGCAGCGCGGCTGAAGCTTTCGAGCCTCGCCGCCGCCTCGAAGCAGCGAAGCGCTGCCATAGGCGGCAGGCGAACGACGTTAATCTGTGAGCTAGGCTCACCAATATCGTCAGAATTCATCGTTAGTCGCCGCACCGTTTGTCGCCTATTGCTTCTGCAACATCGACGGAACAAGCGAGAAATGCAATGACGGAACTGTTAGCCGTAGTCACCATAACGATCTTGGCTGTTATCAGCCCCGGCCCCGATTTCGCGATGGTCACGCGCAACAGTCTTTTGCTGTCCCGACGGGCCGGCGTTTTGACTGCGCTCGGGATCGGCGCAGGTGTCTGCGTCCATGTCGCCTACACCATCCTGGGTGTCGGGCTTCTAATCCGGCAATCGATCCTTCTCTTCAGCATCTTGAAGCTTGGCGGTGCCGCCTACCTGATCTGGCTCGGTTTCAAGATGTTGCGCGCCAAGCCTGCGGGCCCGCTGGAAAAGCTCGACGTTCCGGCGCTTGCCGATCTCGGCGCCCTGCGCACCGGGTTTTTCACCAATGCGCTTAATCCAAAAACGACGGTCTTTATCGTCAGCCTCTTCATGCAGGTCGTCGAGCCAACGACCCCGCTGCTTTTGCAAGTCGGCTATGGCGGCTTCATCGCAGCCGCCCATATCGTCTGGTTCGCCTTGGTGGCCTTGTTCTTTTCGTCCGGTGTCGTGCGTGTTCGCCTTCTTCGACTGCGGCATTGGATCGATCGCGTCTTCGGTGCCTTGTTGGTGGGTTTCGGCCTTCTCCTGGCAACGACGAGTGTCACCAGACCCTAGCTGCGGCGAACCTCTGACAGGCGCCTATCTCCTGTCATTATCGGCCACATGCCTTGCCTGGGACGCGGAAGCATGCAATATCCATACAATTATCAAGACCGGATATTGTAGCGATGAACGACGAACGCTTGCAGATTTCGTGGCGCCCCACCATTCGCAAGGCTGATGGACCTCTCTATCTCGCGATCGCGGATGCGATTGCCGCGGATATTGCCGATGGACGGCTTGCGGACGGGATGCGACTGCCGCCGCAGCGCGTGCTGGCAGACGCGCTGGGGATCGACTTCACCACCGTTAGCCGTGCTTACAACGAAGCGAGGCACCGTGGCCACGTGGTAGGCCGCGTCGGCCAGGGCACCTATGTTAAGGCACGGCGGGCCAATGTCGCCCGTCCGGCGACCGGTGGCATTGTCGACATGAGCATGAATCTGCCACCGTTGTTTGACGATCACGCGCTTTCTGCGCGGCTCTGGGATGACATGGCAGCACTTCAGGCTGCGCACGGGCTCGACCTCCTGATGCGCTACCAGGCGCCCGCCGGCACACTGCACAACAGAGCCGCCGGCGCCGCCTGGCTGAGACCGCGCCTCGGCGAGGTGCCAGTCGGGCGCATGCTGGTCTGCCCTGGCGCGCAAGGCGCGCTGCTTGCCGCGCTCAGCAGTTTGGCCAAGGCAGGCGACACCATATGCGCCGAGGCGATTGCCTACCCGGGTCTTCGGGCGCTCGCCGCCCATCTCGGCATCACGCTGCTGGGGGTCGCCATCGACGACAAAGGCCTTATTCCGGAAGCCTTTGAAGAGCTTTGCTCGACGCATACATTAAAGGCCCTCTACTGCAATCCGACGCTTCACAACCCGACGACCGTCACGCTCTCGCTGGAGCGCCGCAAAGCCATCGTCGCCGTCGCCAGACGACATGGCGTGGCGATCATTGAAGATGACGCTTATGGCGCCCTCCCGGTGACACCGCCGCCCGCGCTTGCTGCGCTGGCGCCGGATCTTGTCTATTATATCGGGGGCCTGGCAAAATGCCTCTCGCCGGCGCTCCGCATCGCTTATCTCGTCGTGCCGGATAGCCGCAGCTCGGTCCAGATCGAGGGCGTCATCCGGGCAACCGCCGGCCTGGCGTCGCCCCTCACAGCCGCTATCGCCACCCGCTGGATCGAGGATGGAACGGCAGATGCCGTCCTTGGCGCGATCCGCACCGAAACAGCCGCTCGGCAAAAGATAGCCGAAAACGTCCTTCCGAAAGACACGGCCGTCAGCGACCCTCATGCCTTTCATGTCTGGTTGCGCCTGCCGCGGCCCTGGACCCGCGGCGAGTTCAGCGGGCGGCTGCAGGCGGCGGGCATCGCGGTCGTTCCGAGTGACGCCTTTGCCGTCGGCCCGGCCCCGGAAGCCGTACGCCTGGGGCTGGGCGCGGCTGCCACACAAGAAGAATTGCGCCGCAGCCTGTTGACCATCGCTGACCTCCTCGGCCAATCCCCCGCCGCATCCAGCCTCGTGGTCTAAGGGAAACGGTGCTGCTGGCGGGCGAAATTGTCGCAGCAATGTATGCATACAATAATTTGACAATGTATGCTTTCGGGCGCTTAATCCTCCGGACCTGAGGCGGCGCCTAGGAATGGCTGGCCGCATACCAGGCAACATCGGCGAACATCAGGATGCGCCGGACGAGACGCCTGAAAGGAACGACAATGTCTTCGGATCACGAATGGCCACCCATCCCACCCATGCAGACCGGTCTGCGCGGCCGTTGCCCGCGCTGCGGACAAGGACACCTCTTCCAGGGGTTCCTGAAGATGCGCAAGGAGTGCGAAGTCTGCGGTCTCGACTATTCTTTCGCAGATCCAGCCGATGGCCCCGCCTTCTTCGTCATCTGTTTTGCCTGTGTGCCAAGCGTGCTTCTTGGCGTCTGGCTCGAGGTTCAGTATAGCGCGCCGCTCTGGGTGCATCTGCTGGTCACCGGCCCGTTCATGCTGCTGACATGTATTCCACCGCTTCGACCCTTGAAGGGATGGCTCGTCTCAAGCCAGTTCTTCTACAAGGCCGAGGAGGGCAAGGTCGTCAGGCGAAGTGCGGATCCGCCGGTTGCGACAACGCAGTAATGACCGCGCTTCACTGCGAGAACGTGGCTACCGGTCGCCGATAGTGCGGCGACCGTCTTCAGGTGGCGGCGCGCCTTGTCAGGCGGCAGATACCGTCCGCCCGCATCCGCCAGGAAGGCCGATCACCTGTTCGATACAGCGCGGCACTGGTCGAACAGAACCTTCTCCTTGGCATCCGCCTCCGGGCCAAGCCAAGTCAATGCCCCGAACTCGTCCCCAATCCGCCAACGGTAACTGCCTCCGTCACCGTGCGGAGACACATACATCTCCTCGGAGCGGTCGGTGAGGCGCCACATTCGGACGGTTTTGCCCGCAAGTTCCGCCAGCACGGACTCCTCACCGCTCTTCTTCTTCGCATAGGCAATGGTAACCGGACCTTGTTCGCAAGAATAAGCAATGACCGTTACTGCCGTGGTCGCCTTTGCTGCGAAAGATGAAGATGCATCCGAGAGCGACATGACTGCCGCGGCGATGAGGAATGCACATCGATTCATGCCGAAATCTCCGATGGGACCGTGCAGGCTGGATCGCCTTGCGGGCCTGTGTCCTAGGAGGAATTACAATCATTGGTTTCATTTCGTCAAGCAAGTCGCGACCATCAGGAGCGCGCCGGAGCGTCAGCGCAGCGGTTCCCTTCTAAGCAGCTTTTAGAGGCGTTGCGTGTGGGTCGCTGCAGCACTGATCGCGAACGGTCGGTCGCCTCCCAGAGTAGAAAAACCCCAAAAAAACTAATGGCGCCGCCAACCGTTGATCGTTGACGGCGCTCTTCACCGGAAGCCTCTCTTCTCAAAGGCCGGCACTAGGTAAAATAGAGAAACCAAACCGTCAATGTGTAGTGTATGAAGTTTTTACGAGGGATTGTTGTCAATAGTTCCTCGCCGTCAAAATATCATTCGGATTCATTACTATCTATAAGCGGTCATTTTTATTTTAGAAACACGTGATAGTGACTATTGTGCCACACTATATATCAAAGAAGTTCTCCGAAGATTCGAAACAAAATTGTTACAAAGCTGTCGTTTGGCGATGATAGCGGTGTCGCCGCTGCCCGCCGCGAGTCATCGTGGCCGGTTCATTTCGTCGCAGCGCGAGCGAGGTAGCCGATAATTCTCTGGGGGACACCAGGGTCGGGCCTTGTTGACCTTGAAAACCATTAGAGAGATCGTCCGTATGAATATCAAAAGTCTTCTTCTCGGCTCCGCTGCTGCCCTCGCAGCAGTCTCCGGCGCCCAGGCAGCTGACGCAATCGTCGCAGCCGAGCCGGAGCCCATGGAATATGTTCGCGTTTGCGACGCTTTCGGCACTGGCTACTTCTACATCCCGGGCACCGAAACCTGCCTCAAGATCGGCGGCTTCATCCGTTTCCAGACCTCGTTCGGTAGTGACGCTTCGACCAGCCGTTACAACCAGGCGAAGCATGACTTCCTCGGCAACGGCGGCCCGAACTATTCCACCTCGGACTGGGATGCCTTCTCGCGCGCTTACATCTCGTTCGACGCCAAGAGCGACACCGAGTATGGCACGCTCACCGGCTTCTTCGCTGCTGAGTTCAACGCCGACAACGACACCGATTCTGGCGATAGCGACTTCATCGACGTTGATGAAGCCTACATCCAGCTCGGCGGCCTGAAGGCCGGTTTCTTCTACAACTGGTGGGATAAGGGTATCAACGGCGAAACCGACACGCTCGGCAACGTCACCGAATTCAACTCGGTCGCCTACCTCTACGACGGCGGTTCGTTCCAGGCCGGTATCTCGGTCGACGAGCTCGAAGGCTGGTCCACCAAGGCAAACGGCATCGGCATCTCCGGTATCGTTTCGGCTTCAGTCGGCGGCGTTTCGTTCGACTTGCTCGGCGGCTACGACACCGAGTGGGAAGAAGGCGCAATCCGCGGCCTGCTCTCGGCAGACCTCGGACCGGGCACCTTCCAGCTTGCCGGCATCTGGGCTTCGAACCCGAACACCTACTGGAAGGCTTCCGAGTGGTCCGTTGCAGCGTCGTACGCCTTCAAGGCCACCGACAAGCTGAAGATCACCCCCGGTGTCCAGTACTGGGATAGCCTGCAGACCTCGTTCACCGATTTCGGTGACGACGACATGTGGCGCGCTGGCGTAACGCTCGACTACGCGATCACCGAAGGTCTGGCGACCCGCATCTCCGTTCAGTACGAAGACAAGGACAATGCCGACGAGCAGGTCAAGGGCTTCGTCCGTCTGCAGCGCAACTTCTAATCCGACCACCATCGGATGCAATGGCCCGCAACCTCTGCCGAGGTTGCGGGCTTTCTTATTGCCAGCGAAATACGTCAGCCGCCGAATCCGGCGCTGATCAATTGGCTGGGGTTGGCTCGCCCAGCGAAAGCATCAGACGGTTCGCCCAGTTGAAGAACGCGGCGCCGTGGATCACATCGGCGATTTCCAATTCATCAAGGCCGGCCGCAGCCAAGCGTGCGACATGCTCGTCGCCGAAGGCGGGCGGTGTCGCAGTCAGCGCGACGGAGGCGGCAACGATTGCATTCCATCGCTCGCCAAGGTCGGCACCGACACCCTCATCCAACAGCTTTTGCACATCGTCGCCTCGATTCGAATGATGAGACGCGAAGCGCGCGTGGACCGATGCGCAGAAGATGCAGCCATTTGAACGCGAGGCGGCCGTGGCCGCGAGTTCGCGCTCCGCGCGTGGCAAGCCCGTGCGGGTATTGTAGAAGATGTCCTTGTCCGTCTTCGTACGTGCCTCCAGTACCTCCGGATCGCGTACCAGCAGGCGAAAATAGGGAGACTTTGCGCGCGCCGCTTCGACAAGCCCGCGGAGGTGTCGATCGGTCAGATCGTCCTCCGCCAAGGGCTGGAGCCACGGCGTCCAGCCGATTTCGGCCTGGGTGAAGGTTACAGGAGGATTTTCTACGCCCGGTGTGATGGCAACTTCAGTCATTGTCGCGGTTCCTCTCGACGTCTTATGCGGCGGCACGTTTCGATGCGGCGGAAAGCAGGCTGAGCCCGGCGATCACCCGGATCTGGAACGCGACAAACGAGACGAGTTGCGACAGCGTGACGATGCCATCTGTCGTCCAGCCGGCGTCGAGCAGCGCCTGCAGCGCTTGCGGGCTGGCCTCGCGCGGGCGGAAGACGAGCAGATGGGCATGTTCCAGCGCCGCTGAGAGCTTTTCGCCGAGCACGTCGCGGTTTGTGTCCGAGACGCGATAAAGCAGACCCGCCTTGTTCTCGACGCTCAAGGGCCCCTCGGGGTAATCGCCGTAGGGACCCGTCGCCTGCCCTGACCCAATCTCCGCCTTCAATACCTCGACAAGCCAGCGATCCGTACCGCTTTCCTCCAGGGGATTGACGTAGAATTCATAGATATCCGGTTGACGGTGAAGTCCGGCGATGAAGCTCGCAATTGTCTGCCGCTCCGCCAGGGAGACGTCGCCGGGTGCCTTGGGTCGAAAAAGCGCGAGATAGCTTTGCTGCGCCTGTTCTCGCGTTTCCGGTCGTTGGGCGCGTATGCTGTCGAGGCTCGATCCCGGGGTGATGCCCGCGAGCAGATCGATGATGTCTGGTGACACTTGGGTCATGGCTTTGTCTCCTCTACTGGGTGAAATCGGCGCTCAGTCTCAACCGACGGCACCAAACCGGCGCGCGTGGAACTTCTCCTGCGGCGACCAGCCGAGCGCTGGCGCAACCTTGGTCGCGATCAATTCGATCGAACGAAGGATCAAAGGGTGCGGCGGATCGACGGAGTGAACCTGGAACACGAGGTCGGTGACGCGCTCCAGGGTCTCGTCGCGGCTGAGGCTTTCGATGACGTCGTCCACCGATCCGACATGGACGTCGAATGCGGCGATCAGATCGGCAAGGGAGTTGCCGGCAACCTTGTGGCCGGCGGCGATCAAGCGTTCTGCACCGCGGTTCAGCCCGATCTCCGCCAGGCGCAGCGCTTCAGCACGGCTATCGGCGACAAACAGGCTGCGGGACCCGAGGATGCGGGGCGCGCGACCGGAGGGAAGCGCATGCAGATAGGCGTCGATGATCGGGTTCTGTAGTTCCGCCAACGAGGCGTTCGGCTTGTCCTGCGGCCGCGGCTGCGTGCGCGACAGCATCAGACCGTCGCCAGCGCGACCGGCGCGCTCGCCGCCGGCGACCGAGAAGGTTGCCTGCCAGGTGCGATCGAGCAGTTGCGGCGCTGCGGGATAGAGACGATCCCCGCCGGCAAGCGCTCGGCCGGCCCAGGCATCAAGCACGGTTTGGAGATGCCGACCAAAGACCGCACCACGCTCGGCGCTTTCAAGGCCGAAGGCGGTGAAGGACGACGGCGTTCCGCCTGTGCCGAATCCGACCTCCAGGCGGCCCCCGGAAAGCAAATCGAAAACCGCTGCGTCTTCCGCCACCCGGATCGGGTTTTCGAGCGGCAGGGTGATGACGCCCGTGCCGAGGCGGATGCGCGTCGTTTCGGCTGCTACATGAGCGAGGAAAACAAGAGGCGCGGGCAGACCGCCTTCATCAGCATGGAAGTGATGCTGCGCCACCCAGGCGGTATCGAAGCCGAAGCGCTCGGCGGTCACGATCTGCTCCTTGGCGTAGTAATAGCGGGTGCCGGCGGGAACGTCGTCGAGCACACGTGTGAAAAAGCCAAGGCGCTTGCGTGGGGTGGTCTGTGTCATGGTCAGTCCTGTTCATAATTCCCGCCGCATCAGGCAGCGGCCCGGGGGCTTTGCCCGGGGATGGCGTTGATCAGCTCGCGGGTGTAGTCGCCGCTTGGATGTTCGAAGACGTCAGAAACCACCCCACCATCGACGAGGCGCCCATCTCTCAGGACGGAAACGGTGTCGGAGATCTGGCGCACCACGGCGAGGTCGTGGGACACGAAGAGGTAGGTCAGGCCGAGATCGCTCTGCAGTTCCTGGAGCAGGGCGAGAATGCGCGCCTGGACGCTCACATCCAGAGCGGATACCGCTTCGTCCAGCACCAGAACCTGAGGATCGAGCACAAGTGCCCTGGCGATCGCGACCCGCTGGCGCTGGCCACCGGACAGCGCGTGTGGTCGTCGCGAAAACGCGTCTTCGGGCAGCCCGACCCGGGAGAGTATCGCCCTCGCCTTCTCCTCGCGATCGCTGCGCTTGAGTCGGCTGAAATTGAGCAGGGGCTCTGCCACGATTTGCAGGATGCTTTGGCGTGGGTCGAGCGATCCGTAGGGGTTCTGGTAGACGAACTGGATCTTGCGCCGGAACTGCCGGAGATCCTCCCCGACAAGACGGGAGAGATCTGTTCCGTCGATTTCGATCCGCCCAGCGGTCGGTTTGTCGAAGCCAACGATACTTCTGATGGTCGTCGTCTTTCCCGAACCGGACTCACCAACGATCGCGTGGGTCGACCCGCGACGGACACGAAAGCTCAGATCGTCGACCGCGCGAAACCGGCTTTTGCCCTCGCCCGCAAATTCGCGAACAAGACCGTCGACGACGACAATATCGTCGTGAACCCCTGATGCTGCCCAACTGGCCCCCGGCCTGGACACGGGGCTTGCGAAAGACGGTGCAGCCGCAAGCAGTTGTCGTGTGTAAGGGCTGCGCGGGGCGGCGAGAACGACGCTGGCTGCGCCTTGTTCCTGAATTCGCCCGTCCTTAAGAACGACTATGCGATCAGCGCGGTCGGCGGCGACGCTGAGATCGTGGGTCACGAGAAGTACGGCAGTGCCGTACTCGACTCGCAGTTCATCGATCAGATCGAGAATGCGTTTCTGCACCGTGACGTCGAGCGCACTCGTCGGCTCATCGGCGATGATCAACTGCGGTTTCAGGGCAATGGCGATCGCGATCAGCACGCGCTGGCGCATGCCACCCGACAGTTCGTGTGGATATTGCCGCGCCCGCAATGCCGGCTCGCTCAGGCCCACACGGGCAAGCAGGGAAATGACGCGATCGTCGATCTCGTCAGGGCGCAGCGCACCGTGGATCCGGAAGATCTCGCCCACCTGCGCGCCGATGGTCTTGACCGGGTTAAGAGAGTTTCCCGGATCCTGCGGCACCAGGCTGATCCTGGCGCCACGTACCGTTTCCAGTTGCCGATCGGTCCATCGGGCAATGTCGGTTCCGTTGAGCTTGATGCCACCGCGTTCGACGCGACCATTCTGAGCGAGCAGACCGATGATCGACTGCGCCGTGGTGGTCTTGCCGGAGCCGGATTCGCCAACAAGGGCAACGACTTCGCCAGGATTGATGCTGAAGGAAACATCGTGGACGGCGCGTCGTTCCGCAGTTCCATCACCATAGGCGATGCATAGTGCCTCGACTTCGAGAACGGGCGACACCTGCTGAGGGAACACGGTCATGCTGCGGCCTTTCCGAAAGATTGGCTGACCCGATTGGCGGCCAATACGACCAGAACGACCACGACGCCGGGCGCTGTCGTCAGCCACCAGGCCGTCGAGATGTAGTTGCGGCCTTCTGCGATCAGCAGGCCCCATTCGGGCGTCGGCGGTGGCGCGCCATAGCCGAGAAATCCGAGTGTCGAGATTTGCAGGACCGCCGAGCCGAACTGCAGCGATGCGAAGGCGAGAACTGAAGTGAGCGAGTTCGGCAGGATGTGCCGCCAAAGCACCGATGCAAACGTGCCGCCGCTGCCGAAGGCCGCCTCGACATAGTCACTGCGGCGTACACGCACGACTTCGGCCCGGGCCAGTCTGGCGAAGCCCGCGACCGAGGTGACGCCGACGGCAATAGCCGCATTCACCGTGCCGAAGCCGAGCAGGATGATGATGCTGAGCGAAAGCAGCAATGGCGGGATCGACAGGAAAACATCGACAAGCCGCATGATCGCGTCATCAAAGCGACGCCGGACGGAGCCGGCGACCACGCCGAGCCCGGTGCCCACGATAAGACCGAGGCCAACGGCGACAAAGGCACCCGTCAGCGAATGCACGGCACCATGGACGATGCGCGCGTAGAGGTCGCGTCCGAGAGCATCGGTCCCGAGCAGATGTTCTGCGCTGGGGCGCTTCAACTGCGCGCCACCCACGCCCTCGAGCGGGTTGTAGCCTGTGAAGAGCGAGGGGGCGACTGCCCAGAGGAAAACCGTCGCCAGGATGAACCAGGACAAGGCCAGTCCCGGAGGCACGCGGCGTAACGTCGAGGCCACGCGAGAGCGCCGTCCTTGGGTCTGCCGCATTGCATCCGCAGCGATGTCGTCGTGAAGCGTATCGAAGGTGGTCATGCGGCAACTCCGACTTTTGTCCTGAGGCGCGGATCGAGCACAGGATAGAGCAGGTCCACGACAAGATTGATGATCACGAATGCGAGCGCTGAGAGCACGACGATGGCCTGGAGGACGGCGGCATCCTGGCTGCCGACGGCCCGTTCGGTAAGGCCGCCGATGCCGTTGAGCCCGAAGACGGTTTCCGTCACCACGGCCCCGGCGATCAGTTCACCGAAGAGCACGCCCGCAATGGTCAGTGTCGGGAGGAGCGCATTCTTCGCCACATGCCGCCAGAGAATCCAGTGACGGTTCGCGCCTTTGGCACGGGCGACGCCGACGAAGGGCCGCGTCATCACGTCGTCGATGTTGCGCACAAGCACCTGGGCGAGCGGTGCAGAAATCGGCACCGCGAGCGTGAAGACGGGCAGGATCAGTTCCTGCCAGGGGCCGGGATTGATGACCGGAACGAGCTTCAGGCGGAAGGAAAAGATCTGGATCAACATGATCCCAAGCCAAAAGGTGGGGATCGAGATGAAGAGCGAAGGAACGGATTGCAGCACTCCGCGCAGCCAGGTGAACGGCGTCAGACTTGAGAGGAAGGCGATGAGGATCGCCAGCACGGAGGCAAGGAGGAAGCCAAGCGTGGCGAGTTTCAACGTTGCCGGCAGATGGGCTGCGAGCAAGCTGCTGACCGGAACGCCCGCCTGAACGGAGTAGCCGAAGTCGCCGGTCAGGAATTTGCCGATCGTCTGCACGTACTGAACGAGAACCGGGCTGTCGGCGGCATAGGACGCCCGGATTTCGGCGACCTGTTGCGCGGTCAGTCCAAGATCGGGGTTCTGGAACTTGATGAGGATCGCATCGCCGGGCATCGCCTGCAGCAGCACGAAGGAGATCGTGAATGCGGCCCACAGGACGAAGAGCGCCTGTCCGACGCGATTGAGCAAATAGGCGGACATGATCCAATCCTCTGCACGCGAATTTCGGGGAGTGGCGGCCACCGCGAACGCGGTGGCCGCATGTCAATCAATGCTCGGCGAGCCAGGTGCTGTAGAAGCTCGGACGACCGACTGCCTCGAAGGCGACGCCCTGGACGTAAGGGGCGCCGGCGTAGGCCTGTGGTTCCTCGAAGATCGGGATCGCATAGGCCTGGTCCACGACGTAATCCTGGATCTCGCCGGCGATCGCGAGGCGCTTTGCACGGTCCGGCTCGGAGGCCAGGGAGTCGAGCAGGCCGTTCAGCTTATCGTCGACGAAGCTCTGGACCTTGTCGCTGAGGCCACCCTTCTGGCGCAGCACGTCGCGGTTCTTCGGGTAGTACTGGCTCTTGATCACGTCGGGGTCGGCGCGACCAACCATCGCCGGTGAAACGGGCGTCTTCAGCGGATCGAGATCGTCGACCGTCCTGCTGCCACTATCGCCGGCAAGAACGTTAAGCTTCACGCCAACCTTGCCCCATTGCTGGGCGACCAGTTGCAGCGTCTCCTTGTTCTGCGGTTGCGGCAGAGATTCGTAAGCGGTCAGCACAAGTTCCTTGCCGTCCTTCTGGCGCAGGCCGTTGGATCCGACCGACCAGCCGGCCTCGTCGAGCAGCGCCTTGGCTTTCTGCGGATCAAAAGCGAGCTTTGCCGAGATATCCTTGTAGCCGAGCGCAGAGGACGCGATGATAGAGGTCGCCTGCGGATAGTTTGCCGAGAACAGCGTCGTGACAATTTCCTTGGCATCGGTCGCGTGCAGCAGCGCCTGGCGCACCTTGATGTCGGCCACGAGCGGATTGTCCGGCCGGAAAACGACGCTGTTGTTCACGCCGCGTGTCGATGGTGCGTAGATCTGATAGTCCTGCGCCTCGACCTGGCTCTCGTCATAGGCTTGGACCTGGCGGATAAAATCCGCCTGGCCCGCAAGCAGCGCACCGATGCGCACGCTGTCTTCGCCGGTGATGATATAGGTGATGCCATCGAGATAGGCGCGGCCCTGGTGCTCGAGCTTCGCGGGACCCCAAACATACTCTTCGCGCGCCTTGAGGTTCAGCTCCTTGCCAATCGTCTCGCTCTCGACCACGAAGGGACCGGAGCCGATGATCTTGGTCGCATCGCCAAGCTCTTCGAAGGGAAGCGCGAGTGTGCTGGCGGCGACAAGCCCGGAGCCAATAACGGATGTTCCCTGCAGGAAGCCCGGCGAAGGTCGCTTGAAATAGAATTTGACGGTCAGCGGGTCGACGACTTCGCTGCGCTCATAGTTGTTGATGACTTCGGAAACGGGGTGCTTCAGTGCTTTGTTGCCAAGACCGAACACATCGTAATTCTTGGCGACGGCCGCCGCGTCGAGTGGCGTGCCGTCGGAAAAAGTGACGCCCGGGCGGATCTTGAACGTGTATTCGGTCGCATCAGCATTGACCGTCCAGGATTCGGCGATCCACGGTTCGATCTCAAGCGTCTTGGGGTTCTGATAGGTCAGCTTGTCGGTGATCTGATTGAGGATACCGCCGTTCGGATAAAAGCCGCCTGCCGGGGGATAGAGATTGGTATGGGCTTGCTGCTCCAGATAGATCAGCGTCCCGCCTTTTACCGGCTCCGTGCCTTCGGCGTGGGCACCCACGTGGGTCAGGCCGGTCGCCGCGAGCGTCGCGAGGGTGAGCGCAAGCCGTTTCAGTTTCGTCGTCATGAGAGCCTTCCTTCGAAAATCCGAAGGCTATGGTACGACTGCCAGCGCCATTATCAATTAAATCTAGTAAATTAATATGCTATATGTTTCGACGGATGGGAAAGAAGCATCTCGCTCGCAGGCAAGGCTGAGATAATTGTCCCCGGCGTGCAAATTCACGTCGATCTCGACATGCACCGAGCATCTCGTCTTTGTGGAAAAGCCGCCCTGTGCCCACCCGCCACACACGCGACATGGACACGTGCTTGATTGCGGCCGGCATTGACAAGCCTGTCATTATCCGTTGAAAAAACTCGGCAATTCCTTTGAACCTCCCAGGGATCGAAAAGCATCATGGAAAGCAACAAAGTCCTCGTCGTCGGCGGTGCCGGCTATATCGGCTCGCACACGTGCCTCGAACTTGCCAACAAGGGGTTCGAACCCGTCGTCTATGACAACCTGTCGAACGGTCACGAGGAATTCGTGAAATGGGGCGTGCTCGAAAAAGGCGATATCCGTGACCGCCAGCGGCTCGACGAGGTGCTCGCCCGCCACAAGCCGCGCGCCATCCTGCATTTTGCCGCGATGATCGAGGTCGGTGAATCAGTCAAGGATCCGGTCTCCTTCTACGACAACAACGTCATCGGCACCCTCACCCTGCTTTCGGCCGCGCTCGCCGCCGGTGTCGAGGCCTTCGTCTTCTCATCGACCTGCGCCACCTACGGCCTGCCGGAAAGCGTGCCGATCGACGAGCAGCACCGCCAGGCGCCGATCAACCCCTACGGCCGGACAAAATGGGTGTGCGAGCAGGCACTGAAGGACTATGGCCAGTACAAGGGTCTTCGTTCGGTGATCCTTCGCTACTTCAACGCCGCGGGCGCCGATCCGGAAGGCCGCATCGGCGAGTGGCACGAGCCCGAAACGCACGCGATCCCGCTTGCGATCGACGCTGCCCTTGGCCGCCGGCAAAGCTTCAAGATCTTCGGCACGGACTACGACACGCGCGACGGCACCTGCGTGCGCGACTATATCCACGTGCTTGATCTGGCCGACGCGCATGTGCGCGCCGTCGAATACCTGCTGGCCGGCGGCGACAGCGTCGAGCTCAATCTCGGCACGGGTACGGGCACGACCGTCAAGGAGCTTTTGACGGCGATCGCCGATGTCTCCGGCCGCGAGTTCAATATCGACCGGGTCGAGCGTCGCGAGGGCGATTCCACGACGCTCGTCGCCAACAACGACAAGGCACGCGACATTCTCGGCTGGGTCCCGCAATACGATCTGTCGGATATCACCCGCACCGCCTGGAACTGGCATTCGCGCCGCAACCAGGGCGCCTGATGAATTGCTGAACCGGTGCGGCGTTTCAGGCGCCGCACCGAAAGGACTTACGCCGCCTGCCGCAACGGCCTCGGTACGATCCGCGAGCGCAAACGTCGCGTCAGCGGCTTTTCGAGAAGCAGATAGGCGGCGACGCCCAATGCAGTTCCCGATACGACGGCGAGGAACGCCGATAGAGCGAGGTCGACACCCGCCCTGGCACAGATCTTCACCACAACCGATATGGCGAAGGTGTGCCAGAGATAGATGGAATAGGACGCATCGCCGAGAAGCATCGGCAATCCACGCGGGCGAAACCAGCCACGACTTTCGAGCGCCAAGGTGCCGACGACAAGCATGACGGCCAAGGGCCCAAGCACGAACTCGTCGAAGGGCAACCGAAACACGGCTAGCGCCGAAAAACCTGAGATCGCGATTGCAACGAGCGCCATGCCGGCATTGCTTCCCGGTACCCTGTCCCGTAGCCACAGTTCGGCTATGATCATACCGGCCACGAATTCGAGGATGATCGGCCGCGTATAGGTGGCCAGCAGCGCATTGTCGCTGTCGATGGCAAAACCCAAGCCGACCAGCAGCAGGAAGCATGCGGTGATCGCCAGCAATCGACGCGACCGCGGCAGCAAGAGGGTCAAGGCGAAGACGGCGTAGAAGAACATCTCGTAGTTCAGCGTCCAGCCTTGGACGAGCACCGGCCACACCTCGCCGGTGCTTGGAGAGGCCATTGGGACAAACAAAAGCGACGCCACCACGTGGGTGGGGCTAAGAACGAGATTGGGGAAAAGCCCGGCAAGGCCGCCAAGAACCATGACGGCTGTCGCCAGCCAATAGACCGGCGCGATCCTTTGAACGCGGTCACGCAGGAAAGAGATCGGCGACATTGGCTTGCGCTCGCTGATCACCCACATGATGAAACCGCTGATGACAAAGAAGATGTCGACGCCGGCAGCGCCGATCGCGAAATGATGCCCGGTGCGCTCGGCCGCATGAAAGACGACAACGCCGAGCGCTGCAACGGCACGCAGGTACTGGATCCCGTAGATTGTGGTCATCGCGCCCCCGTTGGTCCGGCTCATCAGTACCTCAGCTGCGGCATACCCTGCGGCACGACCCGCGCTCTGCGGACCTCAGCCGAGCGCGCTTCCGGCCGGGGTTGCTGCAAGGTCAGTTTGCCGGCGGCGAAATAGAGCAGGAACGACCCGACGTGGTAGGGGTTCATGATGTCGATCTCGACGAAAGAGCGCACCAGCAGCAACATCGCGATACCGAAGAGCACCGAGGACTGGGTATCGTGGTCCTCCGTCAAGAGGCGCTTGATATGGCCGAGAACGGTCGTCAGCAGAATGCCCGATAGCAGGACAAGCCCGATTGCACCTGTTTCCACGATCGCCTCGATGAAGGTGTTGTGGAAATGGAAGCCCGAGCGCGTCGAGATGAAGAATTCTTCCCAGAGGCGTTCGGCCTCAGAGAAGCCCTGAACCCAATAGGCCTGGTAGCCGACGCCGACCACCGGCGATGCCATGGCAGCTTCGATGCCCTGCTGCCACAGATAGGTGCGCCCGGTCAGCGTCGCATCCTTGCCGAAGAGACCAAGCACCAGATCGACGCCGCCGCCATAGATGCCCGCGACAGCAACCAACGCCCCACAGATGACAGCTGCAAGAAACAGACCCTTGCGGTGGCCGGGCGAGAGCAGGCCGACGACGCGCATGCCAAGCCAGAGCCCGATGATCACGGCGCTGGTCAAGACGGACGTGGCCGATTGCGAAGCGAGCAGCGAATAGGCCGCAAGCAGCCCGAGCGCGCCGGATGCCAGCAGCCACAAGCGTCGCTCCCCAAGAGCGACAGGCGCAATGAAGGCGAAGTAGATGCCGAGCGAGGCGTAGAAACCCAGTTGGTTCTTCGAGGCGAAGGCGCCGACGAAGCTGTATGTGCCGTCGAGCGGATCGAGATGGTAGACACCAAAGAGCAGGGAATAGACGAGCACGATCCCGATGCCCGCGATCGCGCCGCGCGTCAGCGTTCTGATATCGATGAGCCTCATGGCGATCAGGGCGCAAACGACATGCGACAGATATTGGATCCCGGTGCGGGCCGTCATCGAGGGTGCCTCCGACCAGAAGACCGACATACAGGCAAAGACGGCAAAGCCGAGGATCCACAGACGCCTGCCGTAGTTGCCGAGCACGCGACGGTAATCGACAAGCACCAGCGGCAGCCACAGTCCGTAGTAAAGCAGGATCGACGCCTGCCCGAAGCGAGACGAATAGGCGAAGACGAAGAACGACAGCGCAATCGCAACGGTGCCATAGGCACCATTGCGATCAGGCGATATCAAGCTCGACTTCGCAATTCTCACGGTCGATCCTACTGCGTCGCGAGGTTGGCTTGAACCTTGATCACGTCGCCCGGCAACACCGGCGTGTTTTCATCGGCAGTGATCTCGGTCGGCTTGCCGTCACGCTCGCGGATGATCGAATAGGCGATGGCGGCGTCTGCCGTATTGTCCTTCGATTGTGCCGCTTCCGCCGATTGCAGCAGTGCTTCTGCCATCAGGTCGCGGCTGGTGCCGAGCTTGATCTGCAGCGTGTCGAGTTCCGCTTCAGTGTTCTGGAGATCCTGCGCCAGCTGCGCATCCCAATCGTTGCGAAGATTGGTTTCGTCCTGCGCCGCCTTGCTGACATCCTGCTTCGCCTTGAGCGAGGCCGTGTCGATGTCGAGCAACGCAGATTGCAGTTCGGCGACCCGTTGCTCCAGCGAGAGCTTGCGCTGGCTGAGCGCCAGCCCCTTTTCGGCCAGGCTCTCGACCTTCTCGCGGTCTTCCGCCGCGAGCTCCATCTGGCGGTTCTGCGTTTCCGACTTCTTTGCCAGCGACTGGATTTCGCTTTCCAGCAATGCCTTCAAGTCGGCGAGCGACTTCAGTTGCAGCTTCTGCCTCCTGTCGCGCGAGCTCATCAGGGCCGTCTCGTTTGCAAGAAGCTTGTCGATGCCGGGTACGCCCTGAAGGTCCTTCGGCAATTCGATGCCCTGCTTGTCGGCAATCTCGGCCTGAAGCCTGGCTCGCCGGATCAGCAGCCGGTTGCGTTCGGCCGTCTGCACGCTCGAATCGCCGTGAGCGTTGATATAGTCGCGTGCGAAACGTTGCCCGCTTTCGGAGCGACGCAATCCGCCGCCGAGGCTTATCGCCTTCAGCACCGTCAGATTGGGTGCGAAGGGATATTCGCCAGGCTTTTCGACTTCGCCCGAAAGGTAAAGCGGGCGGTATTGTGCAAGTTCGACGGAGGCGGACGGGCGATCGCGTAGACCGAACAGGGTCTGCATCTTCTCACCGATCGCTTCTCCGACCTCGGTGGTCGTCTTGCCGGCCGCCGGCAGATCGCCGATGAACGGCAACGACAGCGCGCCGGACGGCCCGACGGTGTATTCGCCAGTGACAACCGACCAATCGCGCACAGCGCCTTCGGCGGTTTGCCACTCGGCGACGCGAATCTTGAGCTTGTCCATAGTGCCAAGCTGATATTCCTCGGCGCCGGCTTGAGTGGCGCCGAGGACCACCGCGGCAACCAGGACCGTGTGGTGAAGGAAACGAGACACCTTGCGGGAAATCCAGGACTTCCCTGACGGAGCGTGTTTGTTCATATGAGGTTCCCGTTAAAAGACGCCGACCCCGCGGTCGACCTATCGGTCGCGCGGGTGCGAAGGCGCTGATCCGTCAGTAGCTGCCGCGCGAGAAGCAAACGGCTGGAATGGTCTTCACGACGATGGAGAAGTCGCTCAGCAAGGACCAGTTCTGGACATAATGGGTATCGAACGCGACGCGTGCCGCGTAGGAAACGTCGTTGCGTCCGCTGATCTGCCACAGGCCGGTAAGACCGGGGCGCGATTGCAGGTAGTAGACAGCAGCTTGGTCGTAGAGCTCCAGCTCATCCTGCACCACCGGCCGCGGGCCGACGATGCTCATTTCACCGCGGACGATGTTGATGAGCTGCGGCAGTTCGTCGAGGCTCAGCTTGCGCAAAACGCTGCCGACGACGGTGACCCTGGGGTCATCCTGCAGCTTGCGCGTCGCGCGCCACTCCTCATAGGCCGCAGGATTGCTTCTAAGATACTCTTGCAGAATCCGATCACCGTCCGGCCGCATTGTACGGAACTTCAGGCAACGGAAAGACTTCCCGTTATGACCGATACGGCGATGGCCATAAAAGATGCTGCCGCCGTCGGAGAACTTGACGAGCGCAACCAGCATCAAAAAGAGCGGGCTCAGAAAGACGAGCGCCAGTGAAGCGGCAAAGATATCGAAGCCTCGCTTCGAAATGCCACCCACGGGCGGGAGCGCTGCAGTCTCTGCGGCACTGAAAAACGGCGAACTGGCCGATCGGGTCGCAGACTTCATAGAGATAACTCCATTTAGGTTGGCGATTGGTCGGTCCCTCGAAAGGGAGCGCTCTTATTCAAGAAAGAGTGTGTGGTGAGAATTTGTCTTTTGAGGGCGAAATAATGGCGGGTACCCGGTAGGCGCCTAAATGACGAATATCACTGATTTCTGATATGTAATATTTCCATCCAGCCAGCCGATATATTATGAGACGATAAAGTCTTACGTTCGGAGCTTTCGTGTATTGTATTGTTGGCGCGCAACTACGTTTCCGAAAAGCGAATATATCTTTGTATCTGTTATGTTTGCGTTCACCTGCAAGCACGTGTCTTGGCGCCGATAAAAATTGGCAGGCGTCAGTCTTTCCGATGAAATGCTGCAATGCGGCAAGTTTTTGCGCCGCACGCGCGGCGGGACACCAAAAGTTAATTTCGTAACAAAAGGTGATCTCAATCGTTGCCCAAACAGCAACCAGCGGGCGGTGCGGTCACGACAAGACGCCGGATGGTGGAGGAATTGCCTTTGGATTGCCACGGAGTCGCAACGGTCGAATCGATGCGGGATCGAAAAACGGCCAAATTGATTCGAATGCTCTAAACGCGACATAAAGACTTTGGAGGCACAGTGGCAGCAGGGTGCGGGCTTTTGGCGGTTGAAGCGAAAGGGCGCTGCCAATATATTGGAATCCTGAGGAGGAAAGGCCGAACTCCGATGACGACATCGACGACAGAACCGAGCGCGAGGTAGCGCTATGTACGCACCGCGCGTTCTTGTGAGCATGCTCGGCGCCTTGGCCGTGTTTGCGATCGTTACCTATTTCCTAAACGGCTCGCTGGCGTCGACGCTTATCCAGACCGTCATATGCGCCGTCCTGATGCAGGTCGGCTATTTCTTCGCCGTGCTTTACCTGGTGTGGAAGAAGGCGCGGGAGAAGGAAAGACAGGCCGCCGAGATGGCGCAATTGGCCGGCGACGACAAGTCGGCCGCCAACACCGCGCCGCGCCGCCTCCATCGACCCGGCCACTTTAATCGCTGATCAAGGCTGGTCTCCGCGCTCGGCGGACCACACGGCGGTACTCGAGAAAATCTCAGATTTGACGCGTTTGCGACACGATCGCCCTGCATGGTTCGGCCGTTGCCATCCTGGCGACGTCGCGTGGCTGCGGCTAACCCAAGAAGCGGAGCCGCGCTGGAACCGAAATACCGCAGAGCTCGCAAAGACAAGCGCGCTGCCTGTTAGACACGATGCTGGAGGCCCTCATGACCACAGACGTCTGCGTCATCATCGCCGCAAAGAATGCCGACGCAACCATTGCCCGAGCCGTTGCATCGGCCCTGGCAGAACCGGAAAGCGCCGAGGTGGTGGTGATCGACGATGGCTCGACGGATGACACCGAGGCGGCCGCGCGCTCTGCCGACGATCTGAGCGGGCGCCTGACGATCGTCCGCTTCGAAAGCAATCGTGGGCCTTCGGCCGCCCGCAACCATGCCATTTCGATCAGCCGTTCACCGGTGCTTGCAATCCTCGACGCGGACGATTTCTTCCTGCCGGGTCGTCTCGGTCGGCTGCTTGCGGAAGACGATTGGGACTTTATCGCCGACAACATCGCCTTCATCGACGAGGCCGCAGCGACCGACGTCGCCCAGAAGATCGATGAGTTCCAACCGCAGCCCCGCCTGCTCAGCCTGATCGACTTCGTTGAAGGCAACATCTCCCGGCGCGGCGTGAAGCGCGGCGAGGTCGGGTTTTTAAAGCCGCTGATGCGCCGCCACTTCCTGGAGGGCCACGCCATCAGCTACCGGGAAACGCTTCGATTGGGCGAGGATTACGATCTCTATCTCCGCGCCCTGGCAAAGGGCGCGCGCTACAAGGTTATCCGCAGTTGTGGTTATGCGGCCACCGTCCGCAGCAATTCATTGAGCGGCAGCCATCGCACCGAGGATCTCAAGCGCCTCTACGAGGCCGACCGGATTATCCTGGCCGCAAACACATTGGAGAGCGAGGCTGCGGCCGCCATCCGAAGGCATGAGCGGCATATCAAGGACCGTTATCAGCACCGGCACTTTCTCGATCTGAAGAGAGAACGCGGCGCGGCGGCCGCGATAGGCTACCTCCTGCGCCAACCCGATGCCGTTCCTGCGGTCACGGTCGGCATCCTTGCCGACAAGACCGAGCGCTTCAAACAGCCTCACTCGGATGCGCCGGCCGCGCTCGGTGGTTCCGGAGGGTTGCGTTACCTGCTTTCCCCCACTGCGGACGGTCGCCAGTAGTCATTTAGGCCACGGCACTTTCTGGGTGCCGTGGCCGTATCGTCAGAAATACGCGCGACGCACGGCCGCAAGAGCCTCCAGAAAACGGTCCTTACGCTCGGCAAGTCGGCCGTCGCTGCTCAATTGCGGCGCCGCCCGGATTGCCTGCCAAAGTGCAAGCGTCGAAGGGGCGGCGAGAACCTGCTTGGCAGCGCTGCGCAAAAAGGTCTGTCTCGGCTCAGCCACCGCCACCATCACATTGTGATCGACGGGGCGCAGGTTCGGCACATCAGCCAGCGTCTGTGCCTCGAAGCCCATACCCCAGAAGCGCTCGCCCTTGATCATGGCTTCGGCACGGCTCGAGACCGGCACGTGGCGCGGCTGGTAGTGAACGCCAACGGTGCTTGCCCAGTCGTTCCACTTGAAGCTGTTGATGCTCTCGGACGTGGTGACGGCCACCCATGGCACGCGAAAGGCGTCTGCGAGAATGGCGCCATGCATCGATTCGGCGATGATGAGTTCGGATTGGGCAATCTCGCGGATCACGCTTTTGGCTTCGCCCCGCGGGTCGATATAGTGCAGGCCAACGGTACCGCAGGTGACCGGCCACATGCCGGCAATGGCGCTTTCCCAATGCGGAACGAAACTGCGTTTGTGGAGCTTCGGCAGGTTTTGGAACTCGGGCATCTCCGCGACCATCACGGCGGGATCGACGATACCCAGTTCAGGCGCGATGCCGATCTTCCCGGCGGTCAGCGGACCTCGAACACAGCGGATATCCCATTCCTTCGGATCGCGCATGTCTGGCAAGGTGCCGTAGCCGAAGCCGCTGCCGATAACGAGCTTTCTGACACCGTCAGGCAAAAGTGCACGGTTGAGCACGGTGCCGACCCCCACCAGCAGGATTTCCTCGTGAGCGTCGCGGAACCCAGGCAGCAGGAAATCCCAAAGCCAAAGATTGAGGTCGTCGCCAAAATTACCGTGCTGAGATTCCCAGTAGTAGGGGTTCATGGGCAGTCCCTTCTTTCAAAATGCTGGATACGTCCGGATGCCGCGCCAGGCGGTCTTGTTCTTCCTCCTCGAAGGAGTGCTTCGATCAATGCGCGCGAGAAAACTTGCCGACGGCGAGTTCCAGCGCGCTTTGCAAGAGCCTTGGATCACGCAGGACCCAACGCGCCAACAGGCGGAATTGCGGTGACTTGCGTCGCTTGAGCCGACGCGCCTGGCTCCACAGCGCCTGCCGCCGTGCCGTATGTTGATAGGACCGGATCGAGGCGATTGCCGCAGGCTTGCGTGAGAACCGGCCCTCGAGCGTTTCCAGAGCAACGAATGTGTTGAACTGCTGCTGCAGGAACTGCGGCGAATCGTTGTCGATCGAGTGAAAGATGTTGATGCCCTCGCCGCGCTCGGCGCCAGCTTCATCACAAAGCACGACGCGTTTGGCGGCAAGAATGCAGTCGCAGAAGAACAAGACGTCCTCGGCCGCCAGTCTCAGCGCCGCATCGAAGCGGACCGTCTCGAAAAGGCTGCGCCCGATCACCATGCAGGAGAGATGCAGGAAGCTCCAGTTTCTGAGCATCACATTGGTAAGGTCAGGAACTTCGACGACCAGCGGCGCTTCCTGCAGTCTGACGACGCTGTGGCTTTCCGTCAGCTCGGCAACATCGAAATGGTAATAGAACGCCTCGCCGCCGGTGATCGACGCCCAATAGCAGTCGGCACTGAAGCGGCTCATGCTTTCATAGGCATTCTTCAGATGATCCGGGGTCCATTCATCGTCAGAATCGAGGAATGCCACGAACTCGGAATCGCCGGGAACATGGTCCAGTCCGGTGTTGCGTGCGCCGCCAGGCCCCTTGTTGGGCTGGCTTATCACGGTCAGTCGCGCTCGTTCCTGCTCACTTAACGGCTCCAACTCCTCATCTATCGAATAGGGGGAGCAATCGTCTATCACCAGAACGTGGAAGTCCTGAAACGTCTGGGCAAAGACGGAGGCAAGCGCCCGCCGAAGAATACCCGGTTCCTTCTGGTAGTACGGAATAATAACAGTCAGCTTCGCCATCTTTTTGCCCCTGCGGTTTCTCTAAAAGAGTCTTGCGTGGTCTCCTCCCACCGGGTCGCGGCCTTTCATCTAGCCCTAGTCCTTTGTCGGAAATCCTTCAAAGGCATCATAGGATGCTCGCTATGCCCTCAACCGTAAATGCCAAGTCCGTGACACGGAATGTCGGCTGGAGCGTCCTTTCAAAGACAGGTACTTTCGGGCTGAAATTTGTCACCGTGCCGATTCTTGCGCGTATCCTGACGCCGGAAGAGTTCGGGACGGTGGCCGTTGCACTCACTGTCGTCCAGTTTTTGGCGATGATCGGCGGTGCTGGTCTCGCCTCCGCGCTTATCATTCAGCGCGACGAAGACATGGAGCTCATCCACTCCGCTTTCTGGGCCAATCTCGCGGTCGCGCTGCTGATGGCGCTTGCACTTTTCGTCTTCGCCGATCCATTGGCAAGCCTGCTCGGGGCACCCGAAGCGGGGTACCTGATTCGGATCATGAGCGTGCTGATCCCGCTGCAGCTTGGCGGAGACGTCGCCTATTCTCTCCTCGCAAGGCGGATGAATTTCAGCAAGGATGCGGTCTGGACCATGGTCTCCGAGACCGTCGGGGCGCTTGTTGCCGTCGGCACAGCAGTGCTTGGCTTCGGCGTTTGGTCGCTGCTGGCGCAGCTTTTCGTCTCCGCATTCATCCGCCTTGCCGGCCTCTATACCGTGTCCGGCTATGTGCCCCGGCTCGTCTTTTCCCCACGCCGCGTGCTGACGCTCAGTCGGTTCAGTTTCGGCATGATGGGGTCGGAGATTGCCAATTTCGTCACTTTCCAATCGCCAATGGTGGTGATCAGCCGGTATCTCGGCCTTTCGGACGCCGGTGCCTATTCGGCGGCGAACCGTTTCTCCAGCATTCCCAACCAGATCGTGCTTTCGGCGGTCATGGGCGTTCTCTTTCCCGCCTTCAGCCATATGGGCGAGGATCGCCAGCGGCGGTCTCAAGCGTTGATGTTGAGCACGCGGGTCACCACCGTGCTGTTGGCACCGATGATGTTTGGCCTTTGGGCGCTCGCCGAACCGGCGATGCTGGTGCTATTCGGCCAGCAATGGGCGGCCGCCTGGCCGGTCCTTGGTTTGCTTGCGCTGTCAAAGGGACTTTTGACGCCCTGCAGCACCTACGTCCCCTACCTGAAGGGCATCGGCCAGGGGACAGTCCTCTTCTGGTGGGCAGTCATCCGCGCCGTCGTGACGACCGCGGCGGTCGCCTACGGGGCAATGGGCGGCTCACTTGTTGAAGCGATGATTGCGCTCTGCATCGTCAACCTGGCAACGCTGCTCGGCTATTCCTGGGTCGTGTTCCGGGCCGATCGCCTGCCTTTCTTGCGCGGCTTCCTGATCTCGATCAGGCCGATGATCGCGGCGTTCGTGATGGCGGTTGCCGTCAGGCTCTTGCTGGACTTCTATGGCGCGCTGATACCGAGCGCGGTTCTCCAGGTGCTGATTGGCACGGCAATCGGTGGCTTGATTTATCTCGCGCTGATGTTGCTCGTCGAGCGCCCGTTGTTGGCGAAACTCTACGGCATGATCCGCAAGCGCAACGCATCGCCTGGTGTGCCCGCGGCGGCTGAATAACCGATTTCAAGAGCCGGAAACTGCCTCATCCTCGCCGCATTTCGGCTCGGCTCGGGTCCGTATTGGCCATTTGTCGCGTGACAAGAGAGAAAACCAGCACAATTTTACCGCGACTAGCGACACCAAACACTAGTAAAAGCATCAGCAAATAAGCGGCTGATAATATTCCGTAAATGCCCTATGCATAGGCTTTATTCCCGACGCCGGCGCGCAAATGGGTAAATCTTCCTAGAAATTATTGAACATCGGATGCTGCATTGCAACAAAGTACGGCCGATTCGTTTATTGCAGCGCCATATTTTCATCCGTGCCCGGGCCTAGCCTTTAGCACAATGAATGCGGGCTCTGGTCTGCTCTGTTGAAACGGTCGCCTGGAAAATGGCGCTGGCAGATAGGGGTGACGGACATCGTGGATGTGAACGCGAACATCTCGTCGCGGATCAATCTGATGCGCATCGTGCTGATCTCCGGCATCGTCTTCGTGCACGTGCCGCATGATCCGGCGACGAGCCCGTATGTCGGCACCTATGGTGTGCTCGATTGGCTGCGCGTCTTTCTTGGCGACAGCCTTTTTCGTGTCGGCGTCCCGTGCCTCAGCGCGATCTCCGGCTATCTCCTGTTCCGGCGTGGCCTCGACAGTTTCGACTATGGCAAAACGCTCAAGACCAAGGCCAGAACCGTCCTGTTGCCCTTCCTGCTTTGGAACATTGCTTTTCTGGCACTGGCCTTCGTTGCGCAAAGCAACGGTATCGGCTTCGGATATCTGCCCGATGTCGTGGGCGCAAGCACACGGGAATGGTTGAACCTCGCCGTGGCGCTCCAGGATCTGCCGATCAACGTGCCGCTCTACTTCCTGCGGGATCTGCTGCTTTGCATCGTGCTGTCGCCGGTACTGGCTTGGCTGATCAAGCGTTATCCGATGCAGACGCTCGCACTGTTGCTCGCCTATGCCGTGCTACCGCTGCCAAACGGCATCTTCCTGAAGAAGTCGATCCTCTTTGGTTTCAGCGTCGGCATATACATGAGCCTGAATCGCGTTGACGTGCGCAGTCTCGATCGCTTTTCCTGGCCGATCACCATCGCCGTCCTTGGCGCTTCGGTGCTGCTTTCGCTCGTGCTCTATCGGTACGGACCCGACTTTCCGGTCTGGGTCGATATGCTGCGCAGTCTGACCGCCCTCTCCGGCATTCTCGGCTCCTGGGCGGTTTCCGCGTTACTGGTCCGCACGAACGTCGGGGCATCTCTGGCGCGCGGCGGCGGGCTCAGCTTCTGGATCTTCTGTACGCACTATCCGCTGCTGGTTCTTTTTTGGATGATTTGGAACCGCGCCGGCTTCGGATATTACCCGGCCTTCTATTACACGGTTCCGTTCATCACGATCGCAATCCTTGTCGCCGCCTACGGCCTCGCCGGGCGCTGGCTTCCGAACCTGACTGCAATCCTGACCGGCAGCCGAGCGGGCGCCGCCCGAGGCGCAAAGGTGCGGCCGGCGGAACAGCGCGCCGAACTTTCACCACAGCAAAGGACCTGACCATGAGATCTTCTGGACCTCACCGCCTCGCCCTGTTGAGCCTTGTCGCGATTGGCCTTGCCGGCCCGGCAAACGCCGGGGACACAGCAGAGGCAAAGTCCTTCATCGACAACTTCGATACCCTCGACACCGGCATCTGGTATGTCTCCGACGGCTGGAACAATGGCGCCCACCAGAACTGCACCTGGTCCAAGAAGCAGGTGAAGGTCGAGAACGGCATCGCGGAACTCTCCTTCACCGAAGGAAAGCTTGGCAAGCGCAACTACGCCTGCGGCGAGATCCAGACACGCAAGCGCTTCAGCTACGGGACCTATGAGGCCCGCATCAAGACGGCCGATGGTTCCGGGCTGAACTCGGCGTTCTTCACCTATATCGGCCCGGCCGACAAGAAGCCGCACGACGAGATCGATTTCGAAGTCCTCGGCAAGAACCCCGCAAAGGTTCAGATCAACCAATATGTCTCTGCCAAGGGCGGCAACGAAAAGCTTGTCGACGTGCCCGGCGGCGCCAACCAGGGCTTCAACGACTACGCCTTCGTCTGGGAGAAGGAACGTATCCGCTACTACGTCAACGGCGAACTGGTCCACGAAGTGACCGATCCCGCGAAGATCCCCGCCAACCCGCAGAAGATCTTCTTCAGCCTTTGGGGAACCGACACGCTTTCGGATTGGATGGGCGCCTTCTCCTACAAGGGACCGTCGACCATGCAGATCGACCGGATCGCGTTCACCGCGCCGGGAGACGAATGCCAGTTTGCCGAATCGATCGCCTGCCGAACGAACTAAGCGGCGGCCAGGAACCGCATTCCTAATCGACGCGTTCAAACCGCGACGCCCAACGTTTCAAACCATGCTCGGCGACGGCCGAGCAGAGAACCGGATATTCGATATTCATGCTGCAGGTACTTTATTTCGCACAGGATCTTGCCGACCCCGCCGTTCGTCGGCGTGTCCTGATGCTCCTTGCCGGGGGTGCAAGGGTCAAGCTTGCGGGGTTCAGGCGCGACGCAAACCCGCTAGCGGCGATCGAGGGCATCGAGCCCATTGAGCTCGGGACAACGCATGACGGGCGTTTCGTTCAACGGATCGGCGCGATCGCCAAGGGCTGCTTCTCGCTCAGGCAGGCGCTGCGCAATGTCGAACGCCCGGACGTGATCATTGCGCGCAATCTCGACATGCTGGCGATCGCCAGGAAGGCTGTGAGTGTGTTGGGCGGTGACGTGCCAATCGTCTACGAATGTCTCGACATTCACCGCCTGCTTCTGCGCCCCGACATCGCCGGCAAGACGTTGCGGGCGAGCGAGGCGTTTCTCGGGCGTGATGCGCGGCTCCTGATCACCAGTTCTCCGGCCTTCGTCGAGCACTATTTCCGCCCGCTTTCCGGCATCACGGCCCCGACCATGATGCTGGAAAACAAGGTGCTCGAGCTCAACGAGACCATGGCGCGACCGCTGGTTCCGGCAGCGTCGCCGCCAAAGGATGGGCCGTGGCGCATCGGGTGGTTCGGCGCATTGCGCTGCCGCAAATCGCTGGCGCTGCTGTCGGCCTTTTCCCGCAAAATGGAAGGACGCTTCGAGATCGTGCTGCGCGGTCGGCCGGCCTATTCGCAGTTCGATGACTTCGAGGGCTTCGTGCGCAATGAACCCTTCATGCAGTTCCACGGGCCCTACCGCAGCCCGGAAGAACTGAGCGACATCTATTCCGACGTGCACTTCACCTGGGCGATCGATTTCTTCGAGGAAGGCCAGAACTCGAAATGGTTGTTGCCGAACCGGCTCTACGAGGGCTGCCGCTTCGGCCGTGTGCCGATTGCGCTGCGCGGTACCGAGACGGCACGGTTCCTCGCCATCCGCGGCCTCGGCATGCTGCTCGACAAAGCGGAGCCGGAGGCGCTCGCCACCCTGCTCGGCTCGATCGACCCCGAGCGTTACATTGAGGCATCCGGCCGGATCGCGACTTGCGCGGCTGATACTTGGATTTTCAGCCGCAGCGACTGCGAAAGCCTTGTCCGGCGGCTTTCGGCGGTCACGTCGGCGGCTCCGCCGCGGATCGCGCCTAACCTCTCCCCAACTCCTCAGAACGAAGGCGGATTGTCATGAGCAACAACACGCTGGCTTCGACACGAACCCTTATCGTCATTCCCTGCCTCAACGAGGCTGAGCACATCGAAGGCCTGGTTGAGGGACTGCGACCGGCAGCGGCGCATCTCAACGGCGCCATTCTGATTGTCGACGGCGGCAGCACGGATGGCACGCGCGAGATTGCTGCCCGCCTCGCCAAGGCACATGCCTCGGTGCTTGCCCTCGACAATCCGAAGCGCATCCAGAGTGCGGCGATCAATCTTGCCGTCGCCGAATATGGAGCGTCCTACGATTACCTGATCCGCATCGATGCTCACGGGACCTATCCAGACGACTACTGCGAGCGTCTTGTCGAAGAGGCGCTTGAGACCGGTGCGGACTCCGTCGTCGTCGCAATGCAGACGGTCGGCTTCACGCCTTTCCAGAAGGCGACGGCCTACGCCCAGAATTCCAAGCTCGGCAATGGTGGCGCCAAGCATCGGCTGGGCGCGACGAGCCACTGGGCCGATCACGGCCACCATGCGCTGATGCGGATCTCCACCTTTCAGGCAATCGGCGGCTATGACGAAATCTTCAGCCACAACGAAGATGCGGAGTTCGACTACCGCTTCCGTCAGGCGGGCTACCGCATCTGGATGACCGACCGGACGAGCATGGTCTACTATCCGCGGGCCAAGGTCGGCCCGCTCTTCCGCCAATACTTCGCCTATGGACGGGGGCGCGCGCGCAATGTCCTGAAGCACCGCGCCTGGCCGAACCTGCGGCAGCTTCTGCCGCTCGCCGTGGCACCCGTCGCCATTGGCGCTCTGCTCGCCGTCATCAACTGGCTCGCCGTCGTTCCGGTGGTCCTCTGGGCCGCCGCCTGCATCGGCTACGGAATGTGGATGGCACTTGGACAGAGGAACCCCTACGGCCCGCTTGCAGCCCTTTCGGCCATGGTAATGCATTTCGCCTGGTCGGCCGGCTTCTGGCGCGAGCTTCTTACCGCGCGAAACCGAAAGGTGGCGCCATGACCGATCGAGCCAGGAAACGGATCGATGTTGCGGTCTGCACCTTCCGCCGTCCGGAACTTGCAGAAACGCTGCATTCGCTGGCGCTCATCACGGTGCCCGCCGATGTCGACATCCGCGTCATCGTTGCCGACAACGACACGACGCCGAGTGCCGAGGCGCTGGTCAACCAGATGCGCCCGACCATGCCCTTCGAGATCCTTTACGTGCATTGCCCGGCGTCGAACATCTCGATCGCCCGCAATGCCTGTCTCGACAATAGCGCCGGTCACTATCTCGCTTTCGTCGATGACGACGAGACCGTATCGAGGACGTGGCTCCTGCAATTGCTCGACACGGCCGCTACGACCGGGGCCGATGTCGTGCTCGGCCCGGTTCGCGCCGAATACGCGTTGTCCGCGCCGAACTGGATGCGCCGCGGCGACTTTCATTCGACCCGCCCCGTATGGGTCGATGGCGAGATCCGCACGGGCTACACCTGCAATGTGCTGCTCGATCTCACCCGGCCGGTCCTTTTCGACAGACGGTTCAACCTGGCTCTTGGGCGGACTGGTGGTGAGGACACAGAATTTTTCCGCCATATGCATGCGGCCGGCGGACGTCTCGCCTATGCCCCGGATGCATTGGTCTTCGAACCGGTTCCGGAAAAGCGCGCGCGCCTTGCCTGGCTTGCCAAGCGCCGCTTCCGTTCGGGCCAGACTCACGGGCGCCTGTTAAGCGAGCCGGGCCAACCCACAAGGCAGGTGGTGGAAATCGCCCGGGCGATGGCCAAGTCCGGCTATTGCGCTACGGCGAGCCTCTTTCTTCTCGGATCGCCGGTCGCGCGTTCGCGCTACGCCCTGCGCGCCATCATGCATGCGGGTGTCGTCAGTGGGCTTCTCGGCGTACGTGAACTTCAGCAGTATGGGGCCGCGACCGCCGGATGACGCTCCCAGCACCAGACGTCAGTTTTGTCGTCGCGGCCTATAACGCCGCCGACACGATCCACCGCGCTATTGAGAGCGCGCTCGCACAGGAAGAGGTCGACCTGGAAGTGATCGTCGTTGACGATTGCTCCACCGACGACACCTGTGCCGTGGTCGAAGGGATCGCTGATCCACGGGTGCGGCTGTTGCGGCTTGCGAAAAACCGTGGGCCTGGCGGAGCGCGCAATGCCGGGCTTGAAGCGGCACGCGGCAACTGGATCGCCATTCTCGACGCGGACGATACCATCAGCCCCCGACGGCTCTCCCGCATGATTGCGCTGGCGTCGACGGCGAGCGCCCAGATTGCCGTCGACAACATCGACGTCGCGAACCTCGACGGGCGCGTCGAGCGCATGTTTCCCGAAGCCTTGCTCGAACACCACCGGGTGCTGACGCTTGCGGCCTTCATTCAATCCAATGTGCTTTTCCGCTCGACCTATAATTTTGGCTATATGAAGCCGATTTTCGAGCGCCGTTTCCTGAACGAGCATGGCCTTCGCTTCAAGCAGTCCATCCGGATCGGTGAAGACTACATCCTGCTCGCGTCTGCGCTCGCCCATGGCGGACGCTGCATCGTCGATCCGTCAGCCGGCTATTGCTACCACATTCGCGAGGGCTCGATCTCCCGGGTGCTCGAACTTCGCCATATCGAGGCGATGATTGCAGCCGACAAGGATTTCCTCGCAAACCACTCGATCGACGCCGAAGCGATGACAATGCAGCGTCGCCGTGACAGGAGCCTGAGCGAGGCGCATGCCTTCCTGCGCCTCGTCGATCATCTGAAATCCAGATCGTTGGTTGGGGCCGCCCAGGTGGCCTTGTCCGACCCCAGTGCGCTTCGGCACCTCAGAATGCCGATCGCCGTGCGGCTGCGACGCTTGCTTGCGCCGCTCGCACGATTGAAGCCCGCCACACCGACGGTGGCGGCTGAACGATCCACCTCGGGCAATAGCCCTCACGTACGTAAAGGATAAAGCCATGGACCGTATCAGGACCGTCAGGAAAGCTGTGATCCCGGTCGCCGGCAATGGAACGCGGTTCCTCCCCGCGACAAAGGCGATACCCAAGGAGATGCTGACGATCGTCGATCGTCCGGTGGTGCAATATGCGGTCGATGAAGCCCGCCAGGCGGGCATCGAGCACATCGTTTTCGTTACCAGCCGCAACAAGCAGGCAATCGAGGACCACTTCGACGACACGCCGGAGCTCATCTCGTCGCTGACCCGTTCCGGCAAGAATGCCCAGGTTTCGGAACTGGAAGAGATGCTGCCGCGTGCCGGCTCGGTCAGCTTTACGCGGCAGCAGGCGCCGCTCGGCCTTGGCCATGCCGTCTGGTGCGCGCGCGACGTGATCGGCGACGAGCCTTTCGCGCTGCTCCTGCCGGATATGCTGTGTCACGGGGCGCGCGGCTGCATGGCCGGCCTCGTCGATCTCTATCGCCAGACCGGCGGCAACGTCGTCGGGGTCGAGCAATGCGCCCCGGAAGATGCGTCGAAATATGGCATCGTCGGCAAGGGCGCCACCGTTCCCCACGGTTTCGAAGTCACGAAAATGGTCGAAAAGCCGCGTGCCGGCGAAGCACCGTCGAATTTTTACCTGAACGGCCGCTACATCCTTCAACCCGAGATCTTCGACATTCTCGCGCACCAACAACGGGGTGCCGGCAACGAAATCCAGCTGACCGACGGGATGCTGAAACTCTCGCAAAATCAAGTGTTTCACGCCCATCCCTATGAGGGGCGCACCTTCGACTGCGGTTCCAAGGAAGGCTTCATCGCCGCCAATGTCGCCTTCGCGCTCGCGCGCTCTGACCTCGGCGACATGGTCTATGCCGCGGTCAAGGACATGGTTCTGTCTCATGAAGGCCGCATCCGCGCGGCATAAGGCCGGTTTGGCGCCTCTAAGCGAGGCGCCAGCCTTCGGACCAAAAGGGAAACGGACAGAGCGACCCAATGAACCAAAGAAGTCTCCCCTTCAATAACGTTGTGCCGAGGGAAATGGAGGAACCCGATAGGTTCATCGACCTTGACCGGCTCTTTTCGGTCATCGTTCGCCGCGCCAGGCTGGTTGGCGCGTTCGTCGTGCTGTTCATGGCACTTGGCGCGGTCTACCTCGTTTTCGCGACGTCGTTCTATACGTCGATGACGCAGATCCTGCTCGACGAGAACCTCTCGAAATATGCCGAGGAGCAGGCAACGCCACAGAACAGCCAGCTGCTCGACACCCAGATGGCAAGCGCCGTCGAGATCCTGAAGTCCGGCGAGCTCGCCTTGCGGGTCGTCGACAAGATGAAACTCGACGACAACGACACGGTCCTCAATCCGCCACGCTCGCCCTTCGGCGCCGTTAAGGACTGGCTGAGATCCGTGACCGGCGTCTTTTCGTTTGGATCCGATATTTCCGAAGAGGCGGCCCGCAACGGACGACGTCAGAAGGCGGCCGCGCTCATCCAGCAGGGGCTGGCCGTCGAGCGCGTAAACCGAAGCTCCGTTGTTGCGCTTGCTTACCGTTCCAGCGATCCGCAGCTCGCCGCCGCTATCGTGCGCGGCTATGCAGATGCTTATCTCAACGATCAATTGAACGCCAATTTCGATGCGACGGAGCGCGCCTCCGTCTGGCTGCAGGAACGTCTTGCCGACCTCAGGCAACGCTCGCAGGTGGCTTCGCTCGAGGTGGAGAAATACCGCAGCGAGAACGGCCTGACGCTCGCTCGCGGCGAACTGATGTCCGAACAGCAACTGGCAGATCTCAACAGCCAGCTCATCATCGCTCAAGCCGACACGGCAAGCGCGTCCGCACGGTTCAAGCAGTTCCAGGCGATCGTCGACCAAGGGCCTGAAACTGCGGTCAAGAACGCGACGATTTCCGCCAAAGAGGGCGACAACTCCGTCATCCGCGAACTGCGTACCCGTTACCTGGCCGTCAGCAAACGCGAACAGGAAGTGACGCAAAGCTTCAGCGCCGACCATCCCCAGGCAGTATCGCTGCGCAAGGAAAAGTCCGATGTCGGCCGGCAGATCTTCCAGGAACTGGAGCAACTCACCGCGAGCTACCGAAACGAATATGAGGTCGCCCGCTCGCGGGAGGCTTCGCTCAGGGAAAACATCGAAGGCACAACGGGCCGAAACTCGGATGCGAACCTTTCGCTCGTGCATCTGCGTGAACTCGAGCAGAAGTCGGCAGCGTTGAAGACCCTCTACGAGACCTACCTGAACCGCTACGAGCAGGCCTCGCAGCAGCGCTCCTTCCCGATCGCCAAGGCCCGGGTGATTTCCACGGCTGGTGTTCCAACCTCGCCCTCAAGTCCGAAGAAGACCTTGGTTCTGGCACTTTCGGCGGTGCTCGGCATGATGGCAGGCGGTGCGTTCGCAGCTTTCCAGGAGTTCCGCGAGCGGACCTTCCGGCTCGAAAGCGACGTGCGTTCAATCCTCGGACACAGGTCTTTCGGCTATGTTCCGCTGATCGGCCCGCGTCAACTGACCACGACCGACCGCGTTCGCGCGCGGTTGATGAAGGGCAAGACGCCCCAGCCGGCGACACAGGCCGCAGAGCCGTTGCCGTTTGAACGGGTCAGTCGCATCGTGCTCGACGCGCCGCGATCGTCTTTCGCCGAGACCTTCCGCAACGCCAAGCTCGCCTGTGACCGGATGTTGCACGGAAACGGCTCGCGGGTGATCGGCATCGTTTCTGCCGTTCCGGACGAGGGCAAGTCGATCATCGCGGCGAACTTTGCCGCACTGCTCGCGGCGAGCGGCAAGAAGACGCTGTTGATCGACGCCGACATCCGCAAGCCGGGGCTGAGTAAGATGATCAATCCGCCGCCAAAGACCGGCCTCGTCGAGGCGCTGATCGGCGAATCTTCCTGGCCCGCCGGCATCAAGATCGACCAGAAGACAAAACTGGCAATCTTCCCGGTTGGCGGGGAAGCCGGGGCAAAGAGCGAGCCCTATGACAGCCACGAGTTGCTCGCCTCCCCGGCGATGGCCGACCTTATCGACAATGCCCGCAAATCGTTCGACTACGTGATTGTCGATCTTGCGGCGCTTGCTCCGGTGGTCGATGGCAAGGCGTTTTCGCCGCTCGCCGATGGCTTCATCTACGTTGCAGAGTGGGGCCGCACGCCGTCGCGTCTGGTGCGTGATCTGCTCAATTCCGAACCGCAGATCAACGGCAAGATCCTTGGCGTGATCCTCAACAAGACGGACATGAACGAACTGGCGAAGTACAGCGACTTTGGTGGCGCTGAGCACTATCGCCATCGTTTCGAGAAGTACTACGTCGAGAACGCCGGGACCTATCGCAGGACGGAGGCAGCCTGACCGCCCTCCCTTACCCGTCGAAATACGAAGCCTCGGACCGGAAACGGTTCGAGGCTTCTCATATTGGATGGCAGCGGCTGACAGGATCGAGTATGTCGATCCATCGATAGAGTGAATTTCCATAAAATATGATCGCTATAACCATATTTTGATAATACCTGCCGCAAACCGTGAGAACGTGACTAAGAACTCCGATATGCCGAAATACGACAGGGAACTGATTTCGATCATTGTAGCGGCGCTCGGAACTCTGCTTCTGGTCGCAAGCGCTTTGCTATTTGTCGTCATCTGAATCGGGAATACGACTTCGGGACGACCGAGCGGTCTCCCCAGCTTGCAGATTGGCTCATTCCCAGTAGCACAAGCCCTGGCTGCGTACAGCATCCATCCGGCCGGAGGTACAATAGGGGCGCTAGTAGCGACCTGTGGCTGTGGCGTTCACGCAACGATTTCAATAAAAATTATCGCCTTGTCGGATATCAGATAATAACGCTTTTCTCGTATGGGTTTCCTCAGCAAGAGCGTCGTCGTCGACATCCGCACGGGGAGATGAATGGAGAAGCAACGAGAAAGCAGGATTGATCTTCTGCGCGGACTTGCCCTTCTCTTGATCTTCGTCGGGCATTCCGAGTTCACCTTTTCAGGTTTTGTGCAGCATTCTCGCGGTTTCGCAGATGCCGCGGACGTCTTCGTTCTCTTAGCAGGAGTATCCGCTGCTCTCGCCTATTATCGTCCCGATGGATCAATCCAGTTCCTACGGCCGTGGAAACGAGCCTTCACCCTCTATTTCGTCCATATGTCGTTGTTTTCGGTGCTGGCAGGCATCTCAGGTGTCCTGTTTCTGGCCGTTGGCCCAACACCTTGGGCCGATATGAGTTCGTTCTGGGACGCTCCTTATCAGCACGGAGCAGAGGCCCTGCTGCTTATGTATATGCCGGGCAATCTCGATATCCTGCCATTGTATGTTGTGCTGCTAGGCCTCGTTCCAATTGTCTTTTGGCTTCACAATCGCTCGCAAACGATCCTGTTGTGCGTTTCTTGCTCGGTGTGGCTAGCTTCGGGCATTGGCCACATCAACCTGCAGAACTGGGCGCTGGATAGCCGTGAGTGGTATTTCGACCCGTTTTCTTGGCAGTTTCTATTCATCATCGGGATCGTTATCGGCATCGGACTGAAGCGGTCGAGACCCGTGCTTCGCCACAATCGCTCGGTGTTCGCCGCGGCCGCCATCTTCGCTATCGCTGCCATTCCGATCAATCTTGCCGTGTATCTTGGCCTCGCGGATCCCCCGCTCGGGGAATCGTACCATCAACTCGTTTCGAAAACGAACAGTGGCCCGCTGCGCATCCTCAATGTCCTGGCGATCCTGTATCTCGCATGGAACATCCGTCTCGTGCACGTTGCAGCTAACCGACCGGCCTTTGGCCCGATCTGCGCAGCCGGCAAGCACAGCCTTCCTGTTTTTTCCCTCGGGGTCCTACTGGTTTTTGTTGCCAAGACGCTAATGAACAGCACAGCAAACACTGCGCTACCGATCCAGGTGGCTATGCTCGTTACAGGCTGCCTGTTGCAGTTGGCGGTGGCATGGTGGCTTGAGGGGCGCCGACAGCAAGTCAGTTGGCGCGATCCCCAAACGCTCGTAAGCTAGACACTAGTGGCGGCGGCCGGAGCATAGCTCCTGGCAGTAAGAACTCTGCTGACCACCGTTTTTTGAGCCTAATGTTAAGTCGGAGTGATTCGACCGCTCCCATACCTCTCACCCCGCAGAAACGCGGGGATCCCTCACCTTAAAGTGTGCAGACAAAGTCGGATCGCGTTCGAGTAAGTCTCGCCATTCCTGTTCAGTGATGAGCCCAAGCCGAAACTCCTTCAGGAGAAATTGCTGCTCTTCGCTAAGTGGCGGAAGATCGTCGGGCTCTGACCAACCGAACATCACATAGTCCACCAATTTCCGCAGGAAGTGCCGCATCTTTACACTATGCTGGCCACAAGGAGTTGGCGCAAGCTGTCTTGCATCACGCGCACGTTTCGCGAAAGCGAGAGCGCCTACGCTCAGTTGAGTACCAACTGAGGAAAATCATGATTCCAGACGAAATTGCCGCAATGGCCTGGAGCATTTCAGCCCGACATATGGCACGTGGACAACGCGACCCTACGACGATGGTTGCTGAGGCGATTGCGTTGGAGCGGCAACGCTGTTTGGGCATTGTCACCGAATGCTGCGGAGAAAACAGCGACGTCGCCAGAGAGATACAACGCTCTGGCAAATAAGGTTCATCATTTCGATTGGCAATTCGCCCCGTTGCACGTGGTTTTCGCCTGCTGATGACGCTGCCGCCCTCGCTAGTTGTTGGGGTCCTGCCGCCAACCGTGAAACACCTTCTTGCAAACGACGGGACTATGTCTGCTGCGTGAACAGCGTTCCTACATTGATTTCAAAAGGAAAATGGCGATAGAGCTCAATCCCTCCAGAAGAGCGGGGTCAGGATGACCAGCACCGTCAGGATTTCGAGACGGCCAAACAGCATCATCACCGACAGAAGGTATAGGGCTGGATCCGACAAGGTCGAGAAGTTACCAGCCGGTCCGATGATCGGCCCAAGCCCGGCGCCGACATTGGAGAGCGCTGTGGCAACGGCGGAAGCAGCCGTGACGAGATCATAGCCCATGGCGCCCATCGCCAGACTGCCGAACGCCCAGATGAACATATAGGCGGTGAAGAACATGAAGACCGTGCGCTGGACATCGATATCGACGAGGCCCTTGCCATAGCGCACCGTGTGGACCGCATTCGGGTAGATCAGCTTGAAGAGGCCCGCCCGAATGGAATTGAAAATGATGATGAAACGGTAGGCTTTCATGCCGCCGGCCGTCGAGCCGGAGCACCCGCCCATGAAGGTGGCGGCGAAAGCAAGGGCGACGATGAACTCCCCCCACAGCATGTAATCGTCGCTGGCAAAGCCGGTCGTCGACAGGATTGACGAGACCGTGAAGAACCCATGCGCAAGCGCATCGCTCGCTGTGACGCCATTGGCAAGGCGCTGATAAAGACTTGCGGCAAGCGCAAGTATGGTCAGATAGGACAGGAAGACGATGATCTGCGGATCCTTCAGCGTATCGAGCCGGCCGCGAACGATGAAGAGAATGAGCACCGAAAACGGCAGGCTGCTCAAGGTCATGAAGAACGTTGCGACCCACAGGATCGGCAGGCTCTTGAAGTAGCCGAGCGAGGCGTCGTGGGTGGCGAAGCCTCCGGTCGCGATCGTCGACATTGCATGGTTCAACGCGTCGAAGCGGCTCATGCCGAGATAGGAGTAGATAATCGCGCAGGTGACCGTCAGCACCACGTAGATGAGGATGAAGGCGCGGGTAAAGGTGACGATCCTGGCGAAGGGCTTCTCGGTCGTATCCGAGGATTCCATCTTGAAGAAGGACATGCCGCCGACACGCAAGTAGGGCATGACGAAGAGCCCGAGCGCCACGATCCCGATGCCACCCAGCCAATGCAGCAGCGAACGCCAGAGCAGAATGCCCGGGGGAGCGAAATCGAGACCGGTGATCACCGTTGAGCCAGTCGTGGTGATGCCAGAAACGGATTCGAACAGGGCCTTGGCGAAATCGAGTTTCAGCGACGAGAACCAGAAAGGCACCGCGCCTACGAGCGAGATGACGAGCCAGAGCAAGTTGACGACGAGGAAGCCCATCTTGCGGCTGAAGGGCGGAGGGCCGCCCTGCGTCGCGGCCATCGTCAGAAGTGAGACGCCCCCGGTAATGAAGGCCGACACGGCAAATATCCGCCAATCCGGATGCCCATAGAACAGGTCCACCGCCGCCGGAAGAAGCATCGTGAGGGACAGGTAGAAGGCTGCCTTCGCGGCGATGTTGATCGCGGATTGGTAGAGAGATGCATGCAATGGTCGACGGCCCCAGCGCAGTTGTCCGAAAGCCCGAATCGGCTGTTGGGATCGGGCGCCATTCAATCTGAAAGTCGCGCGATTCGCACCCGCCGCTGCCGGCAAGTTCATCGGACGCAGGCCGAGAGCCCGCTTCCTATCTCACATTCGGCGCGTTTCATCACTGCCGGTGGGACGAGCAGCCGCGGCAAACGCCGATAGGCTGCGGTTTCCACAGCCGTTCTGCGGCATTTTGCTCATTCAACTCTAACTCACGAAAAGATCAGGCCTTTCGGGCGCGACAAGTCATCACCTTGACTTATTTCAGCGTGTAAAGCCTGCTTCATCCATTCCACATGCAACCTTGAGCACAACCGATGACACCCGCCCGTTTCACCCAATGCCTTCTCGTTCTTCGTTGGACGCCGATCAATCTGGCGAGCGCCCTGCATTGCAACCTGGCGTGGATCGAGGAGATGGAGACCGGCGAGGAGAAGGTGCCGGACGAACTGGCGACCTGGCTGGAAACGCTGGCGCGGACCCACGAGGAACTCGGCATCCCCGTCACATATCGTGGCAAAGGCCTTGAACCGGCAACAAGCCGAGCTGCGCGCCGTTAACCGACGCAGCCGGGCGCTGATCCAAGCGGAACTCTGCGCAGGGAGGGTCAATTGTCACCCGGTGCGATCGCGAGGGCACCGGCAGGGCTGAGCGTACCGCACCGCCAGAGCCGGTAAGATTGCTGCGTATCCCAGTCATAGTAGTAGGCCGCATCCAGTCGCTTCGCCTTCGCAAACTCGGCGAAGACGCTGCGCATGGCTGCCATCGCGCCCTCGCGCTGACGATCATCGACGGGACAGGTACGGGCCGTGTTGGCGATCCCCCACTCCGTCACCCAGCACGGCCTGCCGCTATCCGATGGCTCGCAGAAATCGAGGAGCTTGGTGACGACGGATGTGATCGCTTTCGGATCCTTGCGGGCGGGGTAGATGTGGATGCCGTAGGCATCGACATGCTTGTCCATTCCCCGGTCCCGCAGAAGCGTTATCACCTCAGCCGGATCGAGCCGCTCCATGCCTTGCCGGTCCGCTTCCTTGGCGCCCATGTCAGAGAGCCCGGCGGAGACAATGGCGGCGCCGCTGCTCTTGGCGCTTTTGCGCACCTCCTCACGGGTGATCTTTAGCACCTCGATATAGCGGTCGAGGCCCTCTTCGAAAGCTGCGCGATCCTTGAGATCCCCGACGGTTCGCGGCGTCAGCTGACCGGGTTTCTGATAAACGGCAAGATCGCCGTTGTAGCCGGCAAGGTTGATCTCGTTTGCAGGCTCCACCGCGTCGAGGCGAACACCGAGCGCGTCCAGGCGGGTGAGCGCTTCGCGAAGGCCAAGGCGATATCGATCGAGGTCCAGCTCGGACAGGCGGTTGATGTCCCAGATGCGCCCCTGGCCACTGCGGGGCCGTACCGCATCCGCATAGTAGCTTTTGTTCGCAAGCTGGATTTCGAGCAGGATACGCAATCCGAGTCGGCTTGCTATGCCGACCGCGTCGATGCTCTTTTCGACCGGCCGAGACAGGGAGAGCCGCACATGTGTGGCGCCGCTATCGGCGATCTCCTTAAGCACGCGCTCCTGCTCGGCGCGGTCGAGCCAGGCAAGATTGAGCCGATTGACCCCGTAGCGCGCGAGAGCCGTGTCCTTGGCCAACGCCGGCGGTGCGTCAAAGACTGCCGCTAGGGAAAGCTGGGCGGCGAGGAGCAGCGCCCATGGCGCTGCTCTCGTCAAGAGGCGATTAGATGCCAACCTGTTTGAGCGCACTTTGGAAGTTCGCCTCGCAAGCCGAGTACCGCTCGGTGACGGCCTGTGCATCGATCTTGGACAGGAAGTTGGCGAGATGGGCGCGCTTGTCGCTTTCGCGGTTCCACACGCCCGCCTCGATATAGGGGAAGCCGATGAATTCGAGCATCTCCCGCATGCGGTCGTCGACGGCAATCATCAACGACGGCGTACCCGCCTGCATGCCGATGACGCAGCCATGGAACCGCCGGCCGATGCAGAGGTCTCTCGACGACGACCAGGCGCGCCACTGGTTGGTGTCGAAGAACACCATGAGCTCGTTCTCTCTCTGCCACTTCTCCTGATGCTTGTACTCGGTCTTGCCGGTGATGCGTCCGCTTGAGCGGTCGTAGACCGGAGCGTTGTCGTCCACCGGGAGCGTAAGGTTATAGGCAACGACCTCGTCCTGGATGACGTAGCTTGCGACGCTATCGGGCTTCAGTAGCGCATGGGCATCGACGATCGTGTCGGCGACGCTGCCGAGATAACCGCCGAGCGCGAGTTTCTGGGCCGATGCCAGGTCCGCATTGGCAAGAGACGTCAGCGAACGTCGCATCTCGTTCGGCGCGAAGAAGAGCGAAGGGCAGCCGGTCGGCTTGACGAACTTCATGCCCTCGGCTCTCAGGAACTCCGCGGTGAAATAGCCACGGGTCAGGAAGAAGCTCTCCTTCTGCTTCAACACCTCGAGGAACCGCAATGTGCCAGCCGGCAGGTTCTCCTTGAGCCCTTCCCGTTTCTGGATGCCGATGCCCATCACCAGCACGGGCATCTTCAATTTATCGAAGACATCGGCTTCGAGATCGGCGGAATATCCCGGGCGCAACAGGTTCGCCGAGGCGAACACGCACATGTCGAATTCCTTGTTCAGGGCATCATAGACATCGTTGGCGCCGCGGCTGTTGACCAGGTGCCAGAAGGGCACATAGGTCACGTCATGTCCGCGTAAGGCGTAAGCTGCGCCCTCGCCGATCAGGTAGTTACCGGTGTTGGCGATCTTTTTGACCTGGTCGATCAGTTCCTTCTTGCTTCGGATGTCGTCGAAGTAAGGCTTGTGATGGACCGTCGCACCGGAAACACGCGAGACGGTACGCTGGAGATATGAAGGGATTCCGGTGAGCAGGATACGCATCGATACACCTGAGTTATGGGCTGACCCACAGTTGACGTAGAGCGGGATGAGGAAACGTGTGCGCAGTCTTCCTCATCCCGCCCGAACATTATGAAATCGATCGCATTCGTGCCTCGGGTAGAACGCACCCGAGGCGTCAGCGATTTATTGGCCGATGCCGATCTCGCGCAGTACCGTGCGGAAGTTGCGTTCGCGATCGGAGTAACGGTCGACGAGTTCGGATGCGTTCAGCCCGGCCAGATGGCTGGCGACGAAGTCCGCGCGGTTTTCGGCTTTTTCGAGTTCCTGCACCTCGACCGACGGCAGGCCGGTAAAGCCCAGCATTTCGCGCATCCGGTCGTCAACTGCCACCATCAGGCTCGGCACTCCCGCCTGCATGGCGATGATCGAGCCGTGGAACCGCCGGCCGAAGTTGAAGTCCATATGCGAGGCCCAGGCGCGCCACTGATTGGTATCGAAGAAGGTGCGCAAGTCGAACGGCATCTTCAGACGATCCGTACCCGGATAGGCGATATCGCCGAGCATCTTTCCCGAGCAGGAGTCAAAAACTCTGCCATCGGCATCCGGCTCGACCTTCATGTCGAAGTGCAGGAACTCATCCTGGATAACATATTGTGGCTTTGCTCCCTCGGGGTTCAGCGCGATGGCATCGACGATGCAATCGTGATTGGCGCCGAGATAACCCGAAAAGATCGTCTTTGCCTGGCCGATCTTGACGCTCGGCAGCTTCTTCATCGACGCGCGCATGTTGTTCGGCGCGAAATAGACCGAGGGGCAGCCGGTCGGTCGAACGTACTTGAAGCCCTGGTCCTTCAGATAGCCAGCCGTCTCATAGCCACGGGTCAGGAAATAGTGTTCGCGGTCCTTGAGCACGTCGAGCAGCCGCTTCGTTCCTTCCGGCAGGCCGGTTTCCAGATCCTTGCGGTTCTGATGGCCGATGCCGAGCATGACGATCGGCATCTTGAGCTTGCTCAGCACATCGGCTTCGGCATCCGCCGACAGCCCCTTGCGCAGGAGATTTGCGCAGGTGAAGACGCAGATGTCGAAGTTGTTGTTGAACTCGTCGAACCCGCTGCCGTTCTTGTGGCAGTTGTAGAGATGCCAGAACGGGATCTGCTTGGCATGCGGCGCGATGGCACGCAGAGCTCCCTCACCGATCAGATAGTTGCCGGTGTTGCTGATGTTGCGAAGCTCCTGAAGAAACTCGTCCTTGGATTCGGGCTGTTTCTGCCGTTCCGAATAGGAAACCGACAGGCCATTCGCGCCATTGGCGAGGCGCGTGTAATGGCCAGGAATGCCCGTCAGGAGGATTCTTGGACGCATGCGTAAGTCCCTTCTAGTTAAAAAGTCGCCCGGCGCGCTCAAACTGCTGCTGCAACGCCGGTATTGGATGTCTCACGCGCACGGATAACCTTGGCGCGCGAAAGAGATGAATTGTTCACGGAGCCGTCACACCAGCCAAGGAACTCCGCGAAAGAGTTTGGCCAGGCACGGCGCGCCGCCGTTCTGAGGCAGCCTTCCATGATGGGGGCAAGCAGGTTGCGGTCATGAGCAACCTCGGTGATCGCCTTCACCATGTCTCGTACCACTTGCGGGTCGGAGGGAGCGTCGATCAGGATGCCGTCCTCACGATCAACGATCAGCTCGTCCACTGCGCCGACGGCAGTCGCGATCGGGACGCAGCCAAGCTGCTGCGCTTCAGCGATCATCAAGGGCGCACCTTCCCAGCGCGACGGCATGACCAGCACGTCGGCCCAGCCGAGCGCCTTGATCAGATCCCGGCTTGCAAAGACGGGCGGGCGCACCTCGACGCCAAGCTCTTTCAGCCGGTCGGTCCAGGAGAAGCTGGCATCAGCCAGGATCTCGCCGCCGATCGCCCGGGCGTCGAACGGCACACGCGCCGCGCGCAGCTCCGAAATCGTCGCGGCGAGCCGGTCGATGCCCTTCTGCTGGTCGAGGCGGCCCATGTAGAGAAGCCTCAACCGATCGTCCTTGCGTTCGATCCGCCGCACCTGCAGCACCTCCGCAAGCACCTTCGGTGGGACGGAGAAGCTCGCGCCGTTCGGAACCGCGAAGATCTTCTCAAGCGGTACGCCGAAGCTGTGCAGATAGAATTTGAGCTGTTCCGAGCAGGTCAGGAAGGCATCGTAGCAATGCTCGTGCGCGATCGCTGCGAAAGGCTGGCCGGCCGGACGCTTGAACGGCGTGTTGTCGACGACGTGCAGATAGCAGGCCGTGCGCGTGCCTTCGGAACGCAATCGGGCGATCAGCGGGTGCACCGCCATGACGTGGTTGTTGATGACGAGATCGAAGCCCGAAAGCTGGCCCTTCAACGCGCCCCAGTCGACCTCATGATGTTCGGCGATGAAGTCGTGTCCCAGGAACGAGCCGGAGCCACCCCAGGCCGGAATGCCCTGATCCCAGAAATGAACGTAATCGAAGCTCGCATCGAACTCGTCGATCACGTCCATTCGGCTGGTGCCAAGCACGAACAGGTGCGTCTCATAGCCGGCGGCGCGCAATTCGCGGGACGCAGCGTAGATCACCTTTTCGGCACCACCGAAGGAGGCGTTCGGCACGAGCAGCGCGGCCGTTTTCTTTCCGGCCTCGCTGTGCCCGAGCGGCAGCACCGGCGAACCGCCGATTTCCGTGCGCAACGCCTTATGCAGATCGGAATAGGGCATGAGCCTCGGCGGGCGCCAGGTCCAGCGGCGGCCGGCGGTGCGGCGCAGCGGGCTCGTGGCGATTGCGTTGACGCAGTTGATCATGACCTGCTGCGGCGTGATGAGCGTCCGGCGCGGCAGAGCCCTTGGGAACGGGAACCGCACATTGAGGACCGCCGACGTCGGCCAGACCTGCTGGCTGCCGATCGAGGCGAACCAGTCGAGCGCGTTGTTGCGGATGACATCGCGCAAAAGCGCCGTCGAAATGAAGATGAGATCCGGCTGGCCGAGGTGCTCGGATCCGGCATCGAGGAACGTCGGTTCGATCTTGCGCTGCGTGGCGTCGTTGCCGAGGTGGACGAACACGACGTTCGCCTTCTCGCTCAGCCGCTCCAAGTGGCAAAGAACGTTCGGCAACATGCGCGAGCGCAAGAGCAGATCGATCGTCGCCCCGCTGCCGGCCATCACGAATGGCGGAAAGTGCACGTTGTCCGGCTCGCCGGTATTTGCCCAGAAGGCCGGGATGATATCGTCCAGGCGCAGCCTCTTCGGCTGCTTGGTCGGGTCGGTGAAGAACGAGATCGCCGCGTCTTCGGTGCGTGCGAAGAGATAGCGGGGGCATTCCTCGTGTTCAAAGTCGACGAGCATCGGCCTTTGGAACAGCGCTCTGTGGCGCTTCCTAAGGAAGCTTACGGACGTCGCACGGTCGCGGTTGGCTTCCTTGAACCGGCTTTCCGCCCGCAAGCGGTATTCGAAGGTCGTCTCGTGGCAAGGCGTGCCGACGAAACCGTGTTCCACGCAGGAAAGCCAGAATTCCCAGTCCTCGAAACCGTTCTGCCGGTCGTCGTCGAAACGAACGCCCTCCCGGAAGACATCGATGGAGATCATCGAGCCCGTGTCGCAGATGTTGTCGGTGATGCAGTGAACCAGCCTGGAATAGTGGTTGCCGTAGTGCGCTCGCCAGCTCACCGAGAAGGTATCGATATTGGTATAGACCCAGCCGGCGCCGCTCTCACGCAGTTGGCGGTAAAGGGTTTCGATCGTGCCCGGCAGAACGCGATTGTCGGCGTCGAGAAAATAGACAGCCTTCGCTTCAGACAGGTTTTCAAGCACATAGTCGATGGCCCGATTGCGCGCGCCGCCCGGCCCTGCATTCCGGCCGAAGACCACGTGGATGTCGGGATGAGCCGCAGAAAACAACAGCAGTTGATCGAAGGTCTCGTGCCGTGGGTCACCATCGACCGAGACGACGATGGCGATCCGGCAATCTGAAAGCGCCGAAGCTAATGCGGACTCGATTGCCTCGAGTGCCAGCGCCGCGTGCCCGTAGAGCGGCATGGCAATCGCGATCAGGTCGCGTGGATCGCTATTGCTTGACATGAGACGCACCACCCGACTGCTTTACCATCCGGAAGCCCGACACCTTGAGCCAGGAAAAGTCGACGGAGTCGGTGACCGCACGGCTGAGGATCATCAGATCCATGGGATGGCGCACCGGCTCGTCCAATTGGAAATTGATATTGATCGGCTGCTGGTTCGTGACCTCGCGCCAGCCACTGAAAAAGGCCGAAGGCTTCACCGAGCCCTTGCGGGCGAGTTCGGCAACTTCCGAACGCGCGTTCGAAGTCGCTGGCGCGAGCAGGAAGCTGACGGCAGCGGGCGCCCCCTTCGGATGATCGACGATGGCGCTTGCGGAGAACGAAATGGTTCCGGGCTCGACCGCCCGACCGATGGCGCCGGCCGACACGCCGCTCGGCAGCGGGTGGCAGACCACTGCGTGTTCGTGCTCGAGGTAGCGCACGGTCTGGAACTCCGGAACCACCGGCGTGACCGACACGTCGACGATCTGACTCAAGAGATCCACCGACAGCCGGTAATCCTCGATGAAGTGACCGTCGAGCAGCGCCGTTGGCGCGATCATGTTCGGCATGCGTGTCGGCTTGACGCCGGGAAGGCCCGTATAGATGCGGAACGCGAGCGGACGCAGATCGAGGTCGGCGTGACGCGTTTCGGAGCGTGCGGTGTAATGCTCGCTGGCAATGGGGTAACCGAGCGAAAGACCGATGGTTTCCGAGCCCGTCGTTGACACCCTCAACCGCAACGTTCTTGCGCCGCCTCCGCAGGTGCGCGGCAAGGCGAAGAAGTTCCACGTAGGCACCAGCTGTGAAAACGGCACGGACCATTCGGCCACGCCTTCGCCGCTTTCGACATAACTCAGGACGACGACCAGTTCGCCACCGTCTCTCGGAACGGAATTGAAATGAAGCGCGATGCCTGCCACGCCATGGCTTGAAACCGGCAGGAGTTGCTCGACGAAAGCATTGGCGATCAGATGGCCGATGCCTTCGTCCTTGGGGTCGACATAGGGATCGTGCGCAAAGACCTCGGTGACCGGCTCCCAATTGCGCGCCTGGAAGGCGTCTTCGAGCGCACGATAATTCTCGAGCAGCGTTTCGCGCTCGCGGCGCAATAGCGCGAGCTCCGACGTGATCGCACTCGAAAACCGCGCAAGACGCCCGACACCACCGTCGACCAACGCCTGAATGATTACGGCACTTTCTGCCGCCGTGTGTGCGCTCAACCGCTTGACCGGGAAATCCGGTACGGTGCCAAGCGCACGCAAGGACACGAGCCGTTCCGCAAGGTCCTCCTCCCCCTCTTTTGAGAAGGCAAGCCCGATCAGCGGGAATACGTTTTCGAGAGTGGTTTGGGCCCGATCGCCCTTGGGAAGGAAATGAACCAGGTGCTCGATGCCGCTACCTTCGACACTCGCCCTGTCATGATCAGATGCCACCACCAGCTTTCGCTTCGCTTGCGAATACCTCACGCCAGAAGACATCAACTCTTGCACGCGCCACCTTCAATATGAACAAGTTCCCTCTGAAGTTGAATTCGCCGAAACGAAATACATCGGCGAATTCAAGCTCATACGAAAATCATATCAAGGTTATTTGCACTGCACAATAAGTGATATTTGTGTTTTTCGTGAAATAATACTTCGGATTTTGAAGTATTATACAGATGAAACCAGTGAGATATTAGAGGTAGAAGCACTGTTTGTTGCCTTGTCCAGCAACATCATCTGCCGCGCGATGCAGTCACCCAACCGGAACCGCTGTTCGATCGTCCGGCGGGCGGCCGCACGCATCTCGGTATACTTTTCCGGATGACGCAACGCTTCGGAGAGCGCGCCCGCGAGCGCGTCCGTATCAAAGAATGGCACAAGCAGGCCGTTGCGACCGGAACTCACGACTTCCTGCATCGGGGCGGTATCCGACCCGATGACAAGTGCACCGCAGGCCATGGCCTCCAGCACCGACCAGGAAAGCACGAAGGGATAGGTCAGATAGATATGCGCCGCCGAGATCTGGAAGAGCTGTCGCAACACGGCATGTGGCACGACGCCCGGAAACAGGAACCGGTCTGCCGGCACATCCAGGGACTGAAGCAGGTGATCCCTCCAGGATCCTCCGCCCGGCGGCGGAGCGCCGTAGCTGACGCCATCGCCTCCGACGAACACGAAGAGCGCATTGGGATGTTCCCGCGCGACTTTCGCCGCCGCCGCAATCGCCTGCGGAAAGCCGCGATAGGGCTCGAGGTCGCGGGCCACGAAAGTGACGATCGACGGATCGCCCGCCTTCAGCACCCGCCCATCCGGAAGCTTGAGCGAGGCCGACGCATCCGGACGGAAGACGCGCGTATCGACGCCCTCATGGCAAACGGCAATGCGTCCGCGGTGCTCGGCCGGATAGAGGCTCCTTTGCCAATGGGTCGGACTAATGCCGCCATCCATTACCTCCAGCGACAGCAGCTGCGCCATGTTGCGCAGACGCAGCCGCTTTCGCGTGTCCGAATCGGGTTGGTCGTCAGGGGCAAAACCGATGTCCGCCCCTTCCGCGCGATAGAAGAATTCGCAATAGCCGAGCGCTGGTACGTTCGGCAGCACGTCCTTGACGAACATCATGCTGCCCCAGCCCGTGTGCCCAACGATGACGTCGGGCATCTGGCCCTGCTTCGCCATCGCCTCGAAGGTCTCTGCGACCCGGTGACCTATGCGGACGTGATGGTCCGGAACGCCCAAATGCCTTGCCATTTGCGCATTGGCCTGCGGTCCCGGCTCCGCCCTGTGGCGGATGACCCGCGTGGACGGAATCCGCTGATCCACGGTTTCCGTCACGAGGGTTACTTCATTTCCCGTCTGCGCCAAATGGGCCGCGAGAGCGGCGAATTGGCAGAAGCCGCGCCGGTGTACAAATGCTACGTGCATGTTCCTAGCCTTTTACCGATGAAAGGACAGCGTTCGCGCCGCGGCTCAGATGCCGTAACGCGTCGCATTCCCCCAAACCAGCTCAAGCCGGTGCAGCGTTTGAAATGCGGTTTCGAGATTGCGCCGGTCCTGCTCGCCGTGGCTGAGCACCCGTTCATAGGCACCGGCAGCTTTCCTGAGCGAATCGCAGAGCTGCCTGCCCTTTTCCGAAAGCCGAATGCGAGCCGAGCGCCGGTCGCGCTGCGATGCAGCCCGGTCGATATATTCCCCATCGCCGAGTTGTTTCAGATAGTAGGACACATTGGAACCGACATAATGGCCGCGATCCAAAAGCTCAGCCACGGACACCTCGGCATCGCCGATCGCGAGCAAGACCATGGCTTGCGCCGGGCCAATGTCGTCGACGCCAAGCTTTGTCAGCTCGGCGCGCAACAGGCCGGTAAACCGTCTGCTTGCTCGCTCCATCATCCGCGCCAGCTCGAAATAACTGACCACGGAGGCTTCGCTCTCCTGGCCAATATCTTCGTGTTCGGCGGCACTACCAACTGCGTCATCCCCGGGGCGGATGGCAACAGCGCCGCCGAAATCTGCGAACGGGTAGAGAATCTTTTGATTCATCCCTCTCTCCAACTAAGCATTACTACGATATTCAAAAATTACTTCAAATTTTGAAGCAATTTTTGGCCCCCTTTACTCCCCCCGAATATGATTATCTTGAGCATTCCACCATTATTGTGTCACACTTATCACGGCAACACTGTGATTTAAGTGATAACAAACAAAATAGCTTCCTCAAGACCCCAACGAACTTATCCAGAAATTCGCCACGCGTGACAGCAAACGAGGCAATATGATTAGCAAGAACCAAATTGGGCCAAAGACGGCGCAAAATGGAGCAAACGATCCACGGCTGCTTATTTTGAAGGCGCGCCGCGTGTTCGTTTTGGCACTTATTTATGCAGCGGTGCTGAGCGCTTGCATCGGCATCTTGCAGCTCTCCACGCCGCTTTACATGATGCAGGTCCACGACCGCGTCCTGAACAGTCAGAGCATGGATACGCTTACCATGCTGACGATTCTGGTGATCGGCGCGCTCATTATCTATGGCGTGCTCGAATACATCCGGGCGCTGACGTTCCAGGCGATGGGAAGCGCGGTCGTGCGTTGGCTGAACTTGCCAGTGTTGACCGCGGCAGTGCAGGCGGCGGCCGATCAAGGGCTGACCCGCGCGACCCAGTCGCTACGGGACCTGGCTGAGTTGCGCAGCTTTCTCACGACCTCCGCCGTCAGTGCACCGCTCGATGCCGCCTGGTCGCCAATCTTCCTCGGCGTGCTCTTTGCGCTGCACCCGATGTTCGGCCTTCTTGGCGCCATTTCCATTGCCCTGCTCGTGTGTTGTGGATTGCTGACTGATTTGCTGACTCGCCGGCTGATGAAAGAGGCCAATCAAGCCAATATCGAGGCCGTCTCGAAAATTGGTGCGAGCTTGCGCCACGCCGAGGCGATTGAGGCAATGGGAATGCTGCCCGCACTCGCCCGCCGCTGGCGCGCGGCGCAACTGCATGCGCTGGATGCGCTCGAAGTCAGCGGCAGCCGAAGCAAGGCGATGGCCTCCATCACCCGCTCGATACGCTTCATGATCCAGGCAGCAGCGCTGGCGACGGGCTCTATCCTCGTGATGAAGCAGGAGATCTCGCCCGGCGCGATGATGGCCACGACCATTCTGGTCGGACGCCTTCTCGCCCCATTTGATTCGATGATCGAAAACTGGCGCCAATGGGTGTTGGCCATCGCCAGTTGGCGACGGATCGAGGCGGCACTCAAGGAGGATCTCGCCGTACGCCAGACGATGCCGCAGCCGCGCACGCAAGGCGATCTCGTTGTCGACAAGCTGGTCTATGCCGCCCCCGGTCTCGATGTACCGATCATCAAGGGCATCGGATTTTCGCTTTCGCCGGGCGAGGTGCTCGGCATCGTCGGGCCGTCGGCTGCGGGAAAGTCGACGCTTGCCCGCCTCCTTGTCGGCATTTTGAAGCCGACCACGGGCGGCGTTTTCCTCGACGGCAACAACGTTTATCTCTGGGAGCGCGCTTCGTTCGGGCAGATGACTGGCTACCTGCCGCAATCGGTCTCGCTGCTCGAGGGGACCATCCGCGATAACATTTCGCGCATGGAGGAAGGCGAGCCTCAAAAGGTGCTCGACGCCGCCCGCCTTGCCGACGTGCACGACATGATCGGCCGGCTGCCACTTGGTTACGATACGCCGGTCGGTGACGGCCATTTGACGCTTTCCGGTGGCCAGCGGCAGCGCATCGCACTTGCCCGCTGCCTCTATGACCGCCCCCGACTGATCGTTCTCGACGAGCCGAACGCCAACCTCGACGCGATCGGCGAGCGAGCATTGATCCGTGCGATCGAGCGTGCCCGCAACGACGGCGCGATCGTCATCATGATCGCCCACCGGCCAACCATCATGCAGGCGGCAGACAAGCTGCTCGTCCTCGAAAACGGTCGAATCACCCAGTTCGGACCGCGCACCGACGTGGTCGCATCCATGACCCCGGGCGAACCGAGACGGGAAGGCGTTTCCGCATGACAAAGAAACCCAATCTACCGATCGCGCGCGATGCAAAGAACGCAGTGACATCGCGTGGTGGTGAGAACCTGCCTGCCATCATCGACCGGCCTCATCCGCTGCATGGGCTGGACTCCGATGCCGAAGGCAGCGCTTCCGCCCCGCTGCGCGGCGTGGTCCTTGCCGGTCTCACGACCATCCTCGTCGCTTTTGGCGGCTTTTTCGGCTGGGCCTTCTCGACGGAGCTCAGCAGCGCCTCGGTCGCAAGCGGCACGATCGTAGTCGATTCGAAACGCAAGACCGTCAGCCACTTCGAGGGGGGCATTCTCAAGCGCCTGCTCGTCCAGGAGGGGGATCGTGTTGCGGCCGGGCAACCACTCGTCAAGCTCGAAGATACCCGTGCGCGCTCCGACCTGCAGGCGCTGCAAAGCCGTCGCCTCGGTCTGATTGCGAAGCTTGCCCGCCTGAGGGCGGAACAGACGGATTCACAAGAAATCACGTTCCCTGATGATCTGAAGGGCGCGCCGGATCCGGCGGCCGATGATGCGGTGAAAGCGGAAACGAACTTTTTCGAGCGCCGGCGCGAAGCAAAAGCCGGTCGCCTTGATGTTCAGGGCAAGACCATCGAAGAATTTTCGGAGAAAGCCAAATCGCTCGCCGAGCAGATCCGCGCGACCGATCGACAGATCGAACTGATTACCGAGCAGCGAACCGCGATCGCCACTCTTGTCGCGAAGGAGTTCGCGCAGCGCTCGAAGCTTATCGAGATCGATGCCAAGCTCAGCGAACTGGCGGCAACCCGTGGCGAACTCGCCGGCAATAAGGCCCAGGCCGAAAAGGCGGAAGCCGGAGCAGAACTCGGGTTGACCGGTATCGAGAATGAGTTCCAGTCCGAGATTGCCGGCGAAATCACCACGGCCCGCCTTGAGCTTTCCGATGTCGAAGAACGATTGGTGTCCGCCAAGGACATCCTGACCCGCCTCGACATCCGCTCACCACAGGCCGGGATCGTCACCAACATTCAGCTGCGCACGGCAGGCAGCGCCGTCTCGGCGGGGCAACCGCTTCTCGATATCGTGCCCGAGGACGAACCACTGCTCGTGGAAATGCATGTCGGCACCCGTGACATCGACAGCATCGACATCGGCTCGAAGACGCAGATCCGGCTGACGGCCTACAACCAACGCACGCACCTGCCTCTTGACGGCGAGATCAGCTATGTGGCGGCCGACCAGTCGGTCGATGAGAAATCGAATGTCTCCTACTACGTGGCGCGTGCCCGCATTGCGGCTTCGTCGCTCAGTGCCAACCCCGACATTCGCCTCTATCCCGGCATGCCTGCCGAGGTCCTGATCGTCCACAAGCCACGCTCGGCGATTGACTACATGGTCTCACCGATTGCGGACAGCCTGAACCGCGCCTTCCGCGAAGACTGAACTAGAACTTAACCACTATACGAAGCCGGCGAAATTCAATTTCGCCGGCAATTTATTTCTAAATTTGAATTGAATTCCAAGTAATACCAAAGATACCTACCCCTTATATTCCAGGGATAAACATCAAAACGACACATAATATACATCTGAGGTAGCAGATAACAGCACAGTACATCTGTATTTATTTTGTTTTTGCTGTTGCCATATGTTTTTTTGCAGTGCAATGTCCCGGCGCTCATCCAAGGTTTTTTGAGAGCCGGAGATGGGCGTAAGCAACAACTAAGAGGAGTAGCATATGGCCACGTTGGAAGGCGGCGCGTATGATGACGCCCTTTTTGGCTCACGCTTCGACGACTTCATCCACGCTCGCGCTGGCGATGACTTCGTGAACGGAGGCAATGGCGACGACACCATCTTCGGTGACGAAGGTGATGACCTGCTGTTCGGCGGCAACGGTAGCGATACCCTGTTTGGCGGTTGGGGCAGCGATATTCTCCATGGCGAGAACGGGAACGATGTCCTGTTTGGCGGCCAGGGTGATGACCTGCTTAATGGCGACAATGGGAACGACATTCTCATTGGCGGCGGCGGCAGCGACCTGCTTATGGGTGGCCGCGGCAGCGACATCCTGTTCGGTGGTGCTGACAACGACGTCATCAACGGCGGCCAGGGCGACGACGTCATGACCGGCGGCGACGGCAGCGATGTCTTCGTCTTCGACGGCGGTGGCGGCAACGACGTCATCCTCGACTTCACGCCCGGCGAAGACCTGCTGCAGATTTCGAAGGACATCAACGGCCTCGACATCTCTTCTCCGGAAGATCTGGCATCGCGCGTCACCCAGGTTGGTGGCAACGTCGTGATCGACTTCGGCCATGGCGACACGCTGACGCTTGTCAATGCCGATGCCGACGACATCCAGGCAAACCCGAACCACTATTTCACGATCCATTGAGATTGACCGGCGCGCCCCACTTCCTCCCGGTGGGGCGCCCTCCCTTTTCGTCCTTCAGGAGTAGCGCGTGACGGCAGACGACCGTATCAGGAGCCTCAGCCAGGAGTTCGCAAGTGCTGTGGCATTCAGGCTCAGCCTTGATGTTGCTGTGCTGATCTGGGACGCACCAGCAGACCTGCCGGCGAAAACCAAATACGCGCTTTCTGCATCGCGATCCCTCGTTCCTCTTGTCAGCATGACCCTCCCGCGCGCCGACGGCGGGCAACGCGTCTTTTGGGCAATGCGTCCCGGAGACGAGCGCGAGCTTGCGGAAATTGCCGTCGATCACGATGTCCTTCAGACCGTCGTCCTCGAACCGGCTGGCCGGCTTCCGTTCCTCGATATGGCGGCGCAGTTCGCCAGCCTCATGCCCGAGGGGCGCTTCAAGTTTCTCAACACCCTGCTCACCGTTTGGCGCAGCGCATTCCGGCTTTCCCGCGACGAGTTTTTTACCGGTCTGGTCGACGACACGATCCATGCCCTGAACCTTGGCCAGCGCCCCGCGACGATCGCGTGCCGGCTTGCCCATGGCCGATACCTGGCGGAAACGACCGTCAGCGCCGAGTTTGGCGAAATCAGTGCGATCTACGCGCTGAGCGCCGACGCCGTCCTGCCGTTGCCGCAGCAGTTTGCCATAACCGGTCGGGCGGAGCGCGGCTGGCGCCGTTGCCACTTCGTGCTCGAAACACCACGCGCCCCGCAGGCGCTCACTCTCATGATCATGGGCAAGCGTGGCGTTGCCATCCGCGAGGTCGCCCATAGCAGTTCGCGCCATCCGCGCGTCCAGGAATGGTGGCCCGAAAACGGCGCCGCGCCAGGCCTCAGGGAATTCGTCGTTCGTTGCCTCTCTGCGATCCCTGAAAGCGGGACGGCGCTCGCAACCGACCTGCAGCTTCGTTCGCCCTTGCCGGCACGCCAGGCCGGAAAATCCCCCCTCCACCCCGGTGCAGAGATCGATCTGGCGCTCGCGCTCCCCGATGGGCTACTGGTCGGCGGCTGGACCCGTGACCCGTCCGGCGTGCTTGCGGGCATTGACTATCTTCAGGAAGACGGCACTGCGCTACCGCTTGACGGCAACTGGTATGAATTCCCCGGCTGGGCCCGTGGTGCGGAAGAAGGCTCGAAGACCGATGTAACGGGCTTTGTCAGCTGGCTGCCGATGCGCGAACCGCTCGGCGCCCTTCTTCAGCCCCGTTTCCAGATGCGGCTTGCCTCCGGCGCCGTCAAACCGCTTGTGCCGAAGCCGCAGCCCTTCGATCCTGCGACACAACGCAACCGCATTTTGCGGGCCGTTCCGCCACAGCACGCCATCGATGCGGCGTTCCGCACGATCCTTGCGCCCGCGCTTAAGGACGTGGAGCAAAGACTGGGAAAGACGATCAAGGTTGAACAGACGAAGGACTTCGGTCCTATGCTGGAGGCGCCTCTGGTCTCGATCGTCGTGCCACTCTACCGCGTCCTCGATTTTCTGCGCTTCCAGCTCTCAGGCCTCGCCACCGACCCCTTTGTCGCCGCCAACGCCGAGATCATCTATGTGCTGGATTCCCCTGAAATCCACGACGAGACTGAGCACCTGCTCGGCGGCTTTCACCTGCTGCACGGGCTATCGATGAAGCTGGTGGTGATGAACCGCAATGGTGGCTATGCCCGTGCATGCAATGCAGGCGCGCGCTATGCCCGCGGTTCCGTCGTCGTCATGCTCAACTCGGATGTCGTGCCCTGCGGGCCGGGGTGGCTCGAGACGCTTGCACTCCCCGTGCTCAGAGAAAAGTCGCTTGGCGCGATCGGCCCGAAGCTTCTCTTCGAGGACGGTTCGCTGCAACATGCGGGTCTCTACTTCGCCCGCAACAAGCAGGACATCTGGCTGAACCATCATTTCTACAAGGGCATGCCCGGCGCCTACGCGCCCGCGCAAAAGGCGCGCGTCGTGCCTGGCGTCACCGGTGCCTGCCAGGTGATGCGCCGGGAAGTATGGGAACTCGTCGGCGGCTATGCCGAGGATTTCGTGATCGGCGACTACGAAGACAGCGATCTCTGCCTCAAGATCCGGCAGGCCGGCTTCGACATCGTCTATGAGCCGGCTGCCTGCCTTTACCATCTGGAGCGGCGGTCGATCAGCCGAAGCCAGGATTACACGCGCGGTGTTGCGAGCCAGTACAATGCATGGCTGCACACCGAACGCTGGAACGACGACATCAGCACGCTGATGCCAGCCTACCTCGGCGCCGAAGAGGCGGCAGCGCCGAGCGGTCACAGGACTGCCGCCAGGAGCGCCGCATGAACCAACCCGCACTTCGCCACGCAGACAGCCTGCAAACGGCCTGGCAGCCGAACGAGGACCGCATCGACGGGATGCTTCAAACGGTTCTCAACAATCGTTTCCTGCCACAGCCCGACAGCAACAGCGTGTTCGTCGGAGACGGCAACTACCGGGCGGTTGGCGCCGAGTTTCTCGGCCATTTCATCCGCATGGGCGGATTGCAGCCGGAAAGCAGCGTGCTCGACATCGGTAGCGGCATCGGCCGGATGGCAGTTCCGCTCACACAGTATCTCGACGCCGATCGCGCCCGCTACGTCGGCGTCGATCCGGTCGAAGGCGGTGTCGCCTGGTGCCGCAAGTCCGTGACGCCCGTCTACCCAAACTTCACTTTCGAGCATGTTGACATTGCCCATGAGCTTTACAATCCCATGGGCAAGATCAACGGCAAGGCGCTGAAGCTCCCCTATCCGGATCGAACGTTCGATTTCGCGATCATGACGTCGATCGTCACCCATCTCCCGCCGGACGAAGTGCTTGTCTATTTCAGCGAGATCAGCCGGATGCTGAAGCCCGGTGGCCGGCTTTTCGTCACGGCGTTCGTGGTCGATCGCGTGGCGGCGAAGAACGAAAACGGCAGGCGGGATTCGCGCCTTGGCTTCAATCGCAGCGGCGATGGTCCCTGCTGGTTCGTGCCGGGTCTGCCGCCGCTTGCCGCTGTCGGTTTCGATGACGGCTTTCTCGATCGGGCGCTCGAACGGGCGGGTTTTTCAACCATCCTGAAATCACTCGGCCATTGGCGCGGGCAGGATGCCGGTCACTACCAGGATGTCTTCGTTGCCGAACGCCGGGGTGCAAACGGATGAAGAAGCGCATTCTGGTCGCGGCGCACAATCATCCGGCGCTCCATCCGGGCGGTACGGAGATTTTCGCGCACGACCTCTTCCGCGCCTATCAACGCGCCGGCAATGAAGTACTCTTCCTCGGCGCTACCAACCAGACCCATAGGCAGGTGCGCCCAGGCACGAGCTTCCAGGCGATTGGCTCTGAGGGCGACGAGGTGCTGTTGTGGTCTGGTCATTTCGATCGCTTCTTCATGAGCCAGATCGACCTCTATGGCGTCGTTCCTGATCTGACCGAGCTTTTGCGCGATTTCCAGCCGGACGTGGTCCACATTCACCACCTGCTGCTGCTCGGCGCCGAGTTTCCGCACATCGTGCGCCGGACCTTGCCCGAATGTCGCATCGTCATGACGCTGCATGACTACTATCCGCTTTGCCACCATGACGGACTGATGGTGCGAACCAGCGGCAAGGAGCTTTGCCACAAGTCAACGCCCGACCGCTGCCACGCCTGCTTCAAGGATATCCCGCTCGACCGCTTCGTGCTTCGCGAGCACCATCTTAAAGCCCTGTTGCGCACGGTGGACCGTTTCGTATCGCCGAGCCAGTTCTTGAGACAACGATACATCGACTGGGGGCTCTACGGGGAGCAGATCGATGTCATCGCGAATGGCTTGCCACGGCGGGACCTTCCGACGCGGAAGGATCGGCAGGAAAACGACCGGCCGATCTTCGGTTATTTCGGCAACCTCAATCCCTGGAAGGGCACCACCGTGCTGCTTGAGGCCGCGCGACAACTGATCGACGAGGGCCTGCGCTTCGAGCTCAGGGTGCACGGCGGCGCACCGTTCCAGAGCGATGGTTTCAAGGACGAGATCGCCCGCCTGTTCAAAAAGACCGCCCCCACCGTCCAGCAGCGCGGCGCCTACCGGCGCGACGACATTGCCGACCTCATCGCTGCGGTCGATTGCACCATCGTGCCGTCGATCTGGTGGGAGAATGCGCCACTCGTCATTGGCGAAGCGCAATCCCAGCGCAAACCCGTGATCGCGAGCAACATTGGCGGCATGGCCGAAATGGTTCAGGACGGCGTGAGCGGCCTGACCGTTACGCCCAACGACCCGCGGGCGCTTGCCGCCGCCATGCGCCGCATCGCGGAAAACCCGGATCTCAGGCGGCGCCTTTCGGCGAACGCCCGCAAACCCGATGATATCGACGCCACTGCCCGCCGCTATCTCACGCTCATCGATAAGATAGAGCCGGCACGAACCGCCGCGGCCTAGAGGAATGACCATGTCTGTAGCAGCCGACAAACCGGATGTCGCACCGGAACAAAACAATGCAAAGCCCTTGAAGGGCCGGGTGGACGCGATCGACCAGGGCCGCGTTTTCGGTTGGGCATTCGATCCTGAGACGCCAGAGAAACGGCTCGCCATTCGCGTGCTGCTCGATGGCAAGGTGATCGCCGAGGCACTGGCCGATCGCAACCGATCCGATCTCAAGCGCAACGGGATCGGCGATGGCAACCATGCCTTCGAGATAGCCCTGCCTGAAACGGCGAGCGCCCGCGCGGCCGAACTGGTTGTCATGGCCTCGACGGAAAAAGGCGGCGAATTGCCGCTTCGCGTTCCCAAACCCGACGAACAGGCTGCCGAAGCCCTGATCGCCGCTCCACTGGCAAAGGTCCTCGACAAGCTCGACGTGTTGATGGCGGCACAGCGTCAACTCCAGGTCTCGCAACGCTCGGCCATCCGCCAGAAGCTCGACGATGGCGAGGAAGGCGAAGCTGCGGGCCTTGCAGCAGTCAGTGACGACGTTGCTAGCCTGCGTACAGAAATCACCCAACGATTGACCGATCTCGACGTGCACCTGATGCGTCTCGATGGGGTTGTGGCTGGTATGGAAAAGAGCCTCAATGCCTTGAAGCAACGCTCGAACGGAGACTTGAAGCCAGCATTTCTGCTTCTCTTCGTGCTTGCGGGCTTTACCGCAGGTGCGATCCTGACGCTTCTCCTGCGGACCTGAGGGGCGCATCATGCCCAATCAGGAGCTTTCCCTTTCGCCGAACCCGGCACCGCTTGCCCGGATCATGCGCAGCGGACGGATTGTGGTGTGCCCGATCGACGAAGCCTTGCTGCTGGTCATCGGCGCCGGCGGCCCGATGGCCGATCAGCTGCCGGTCGAGATCGACGAAGATCCCGCGACCCAGGCGATCGCTGCCATCATCGGCTGGCGGCTTTCCACTCCACAGGCCACCGCCACCCATGGTTTCGCCGCGCTCATCCCGGTCGATCACGCGCGTGGCATGCCGGCAACGCTGCGCTTCGGAAGGGAAGGTAGCGGCAAACGTTACGTCGTTGCGCCCCGCACCGTGTCGACAGGTGACGTCGCCGCGATGCTGAAAGAGCTCGCCGGCCCGCAGGTCGTTCACGTGCTTGGCCGCCTGGTGGACGTGTTGATGAAGCCGCCGCTCGACCCACGGAAGCTGACAGCGATCACAGCCCTCCTCAAGGCGGGAACCGCGAAAGACGGCTACATAGAACTGCTCGGTGAGAGCCACGATGATGCGATCGCGCTCAAGGGTTGGGCGCATGACATTGCTGCCGGCGTTAGCCGGATCATCATCCGGGCCGAAAACGCATCGGTCGCCGAGTGCAGCATCGCGGTTTTCCCGCGCAACGACGCACCGGAAGATGCGGTCGGCTTTCTGGGCCTCCTGTCTGCGGATGATCTGCCGCGGGCGCGTGACATCCAGGGCATTTTCTATCGTGGCCGTGGCGCCTGGCGCTATGCACCGGTCCACGAGCGAAAGTTCGTTGCTGGCCCCCTTGAAACGCCAGGTCATCTTCGCGCGATGCTGCTCCAAAGCCAGAGCTCGCCGCAGGTGCTGTTGCGCCTGCGCGAAGCAGCCAACGGCTTTGACGGTACAGAAACGATCTCAAGTCTCCCCGTTCCGGTCCGGCTCGGTGTCGACGCAGTCTATCAGGGCGATGAAGGCGCCTTCCTGATCTCGGGCTGGATGCTTGATCCGGACGATCATGTGCAAAGCGTTCGGCTGCGTCGGGGGCGCGCTGAAGCGCGTCTTGATGGCGCCTGGACCCGCACGGAGCGGCTAGACGTCGAAGATGCCTTCGTGGACCGCCCGGAATTCAAGGGCGCGATATCCGGACATCGCCGTTCGCACGGTTTCATCGCTTTCGCGGATGGCCTCGTCGGCGATCCGGCAGCACCCCTTCACCTCGAAATCACCCTTCGCGATTCTCGCCGCGCCTATATGCCGCTTCACCCGACACGGCTGTCGGCAAGGCATTCGGCGCTGCGGCTGCTGAACGCTATCGATCCGACCAGTTGGGCCTTGCCCGATATCGTCGATCGCCAGGTCGTTCCGTTCATCACTGCGGCTCGCGCTGATGCTCCGACCATCGAGACCGTTATCGACATTGGCCGCTTCGGTGAGGCTGTGGGGGCGGCAATCCTTGTCGCCGTGGGAGAGGCCGAGGAGGATTTCGCCGCGCTGTTGGGGCTTCTGGCACTCGATCCACATACGCGGCAGGCGCCGATCGTGCTCGTCCTGCAATCGGAACAGTTTCGCCGGCGCGCCGCCGGCATCCGGCGACTTGCGGAATTCTATCACTTGCCGCTGCGCCTTTTGTCCGTCGAAGGTTCAGTCGATGCCAGCGACCTGGCGCGGACTGCGGCGCAGGCCGTCGACAATGAGACCGTCATTCTGCTGTCTGCCTCCCTTACGCCGGCCAATCCCGGTTGGTACCAGACGCTCGTTGCGAACTATGAGACAAAAAGCGGAAGCATCATCTCGCCGACCCTTGCCTATGAGGATCATTCGATCCGCTGGGCCGGCAGTTCGTCGCTCGATCGTGCGGACCATCTGCAGTCGAGCCGTTATGCCGGTTATCCGGTCGGCGCTGTGAACCGCCTGAAGCTGACGCGGGTGGCGACCGCGTCGCTCGAGTGCTGCATCATGCCCCGCAAGGCGCTTCTCGACGATACCGGCCCTTCGCCGGCTTATCTCGGTGCGTCTCTCAATGGGCTGGATCTTGCCTTGAGGCTGAGCCGCAGGGGCTACGAATCCTATTGGCTGCCCGCCTTGCAGATGCTCGGGTCGGATGAGGCGTTCGGTGCCGTTTCGGCAGCCACGGCCAGGTACGTGGAGCGTGTCGATCAGACGCTCTTTCGTGGCCGCTGGATGCAGACCGTCGAGCCAGACACCACGACCCACAATGAGGTTTCGGCATGAGTGACAAACTCCGCGTGCTGGTCGTCTCGCACGGCCACCCGACCCATTCATTGGGCGGCGCCGAGATCGCCTCCCATGGTTTGCACAAGGCATTGAACGGCCTGCCGGGGATTGAATCGATCTACCTCGCCCGCGTCGGCAATCCCGTGCCGCGCCACGGCGCATCGGCGCTGATGAGCCTTCGCCTGGCGATGGACGAAGTGCTCTACCATGCCGAGGACTTTGATCATTTCTTCCTGTCCAACGGCGATACCGACGCGATCCGTCGCGACCTCTTGCGCTTTGTGGGAGACATCAAGCCCGACATCGTCCACTTCCACCATATCATCGGCTTCGGGCTGGAAGCGCTCTATGCGGTGCGCGATGCTCTGCCGAAAGCGCGCATCGTCGTGACCTTCCACGAGTACCTGCCGATCTGTCACAACCACGGGCAAATGGTGAAGCGGCCCTCGGGTCAGCTTTGCAATGGCGCTTCGCCAATCAGCTGCCATACGTGCTTTCCCGAAATCCCGGTTTCGCGTTTCGTACGCCGCGAGCAGTTCGTGCGGGGCATGCTGAACCTTGCCGACGCCTTCATCGCCCCGAGTGCCTTTCTCGCTAATCGCTATGTCGAGTGGGGCATCGCTGCCGACAAGATCTTCGTGATCGAAAACGGCATCGTCCTGGGTGAAAAGACGCCGGCGCGTGAATTGCCGGCGCCGACGGCACGTCGCAATCGTTTTGCCTATTTCGGGCAGATGACCCCCTTCAAGGGCGTTCACGTGCTGATCGACTCGGTATCGCGCGTGCCCGACGATATCTGGGGTGACGATTCCACGCTGATGATCTTCGGCGGCAACCTCGAGCGTCAGCCGGCCGAGTATCAGGACCGGGTCGCGAAACTGATCGAAGACGCTGGCCGCCGCGTCCGCTTTTACGGCTCCTACCAGAACCAGGACATGCCCAGGCTGATGCGTTCCGTCGACTGGGTTGTGATGCCTTCTGTCTGGTGGGAAAACTCGCCGATCGTGATCCAGGAGGCCCTCCACCATGGGAGGCCGATCATTTGCTCCGACATCGGCGGCATGGCCGAGAAGGTTCGCGATCGGCTGGACGGCTATCATTTCCGCTCCGGCAGCGCGCAAGATCTTGCTGATCGACTGATCGATGTGCTGAGCACGCCAAGGTCATGGGACAACCTCAAGGCAACCCTCAGGCGCCCGATGAGCCATGTCGACTGCGGCCGCGAACATATCGCGCTTTATCGGAAACTGCTCAAGGAGGAACAGTCGGTTCACCCGAGCGCCGCTGTGGCCTGAACCGAAAAGCGCTCCGTCCCGGCACTCACCTCGCATTTACAAGCGGCCGACTTCCCGACTCGACGGACATTCCATTGCTTATCGGGCAATGGAATGTCCTGTTTTTTTAAACGTCCACTTGAATGGTGGAACCGGCGCCAAGCGCCGGAATGGAATTAATCACCGCTCGGGCCCCACCACTGATGGAAGTGATGAACCGGTCCCCGCCCCTGCCCGATTTTGAGCGCCGATGAAGCAACAAGCGCCTCATGCAGATAGGTCTTGGCGGCGACAACCGCCTCCTCGAGGGTGCGGCGACGGGCGAGACCAGCCGCGATCGCGGCAGATAGCGTGCAGCCAGTTCCATGATCGTTCCTTGTCTCGACCCGGGGTCGCGACAAGCGCAGGGAGGTATCCCCGTTGAAGAGGATATCGACAGCTTCGTCGCCCTTGGCATGCCCGCCTTTCATGAGCACGGCGCGCGCACCAAGCTTCAGCAGCATCTGCGCCTGGCGGCCCATCTCTGTCTCATTCTCGGCAACGCTGCACCCCGTCATCAGTGCCGCTTCGGGCAGGTTCGGCGTCACGATAAGCCCAAGCGGCAGCAGCTCCCCCTTGAGCATCGCGATCGCATCCGGACGCAACAAAATGTCACCTGAAGTGGCAACCATCACCGGATCGATGACCGCCAAATGCCCGTATTGCTTCAGGCCGGACGCGATCGCCGCAATCGTCTCCTGACGGGACACCATGCCGACCTTCACCGCGCCAACGGCGAGATCCGAAAACAAAGCATCGATCTGAGCTGTAACGACAGCCGGAGAGATATCCTCAACGGCCGTCACACCTCTGGTGTTTTGCGCGGTGACGGCCGTGATGACGGTGGCACCATAGACGCCGAGCGCCGAAAACGTCTTCAGATCCGCCTGGATGCCGGCCCCCCCACCGGAATCCGAACCAGCAATAGTAACGGCGATGGCAGTCATGCCTGGCTCCGCTGAAATGTGGAAGCGGGTCCAAATATGGCAAACGCGGTCTCAAGCCACCGGCTCAAGCACGCGCAAACTGAGGTGGGTCTTCCATGCAACCTCGAAGAATCCGACAGATTGAGCCGATGGGTCGGTCGTCCCGCCCCCAGGAGTTCTTCGTCGCTACATTCTAAACGGCGTATTGGCACCAACGATCTCCCGAAACCAAAATCACGGAGATCCAGATGAACGGCGAAGACGCGGGGTGCCAGAGAGGCCCTTGCCGTTCCTACGCCGGTATGATCCGGATCAGGTTCAAGGGTCTGGCTCACCGCCATCTCAGCACTGTCAGGTGCGCCCCTCGGCAGGCATGAATGCTATGGGAGCGTGACAGGGGATGTCAATTGCTTGAGTTTAGCAGGCCCGTATATGCGTCGGCTCGACGCGGAAGACGGAGGACCTGAAAGGAAACAACCAGCAAAAAGGCCCCTTTTGCCTCGAAAGCATAAGGAGCCTTCCGTCTGAGCGTTCGACTTCACAGACCTTGGCAGACTATCCACCTGAAGGCCGTTAAGGCAAGGGGATTTCGAACGCGAGCCTATGCAATCCCGGGCGGCGGGCCTTCCACGCATAACGATAGATGTTAGGCGCCTCATCGCATCATATCACCGCAATGCTTTGAGAATTGCACTTGCTCGGTCCAAGGCGGCTTCCGCTGCACGCGGTTCGAGTGTGACAGACAGAATATCGCGGTGTGCCATTGCGAGCACGACCTGCAACACTTCATCAGGCCAGCAGAACGAGGTGCCATCCGTTGGGGCCGCGATCGCCGGCTAGCCAATACTTTGCCGTTCGGCCACTCGCGCCTGTCCAGCGCATGATCGTCTTTATCGCACGGCCTCCCCCACCCAATTCGTGACGCAGCGCCGCCGCAACGGCGGCAAAGTAATCGTCTCTAGCGGCGCGCGCTGATGCTAGAACCATTGTGCCCGTATTCAGAACCATACTGCCCACCTCCCCAGTCTATACTCCGGCATTCTGACCTCAATTCACACGTGATATACCGGCACGTCATGGTTATCGGTTGGACTGAGAACGGCGACGAACAACCGCCCTCGGACGAGCAACCCAAGGTTCGCGCGGCGATCTACGTTCGGATGTCGACCGAGCATCAGAAGTACTCGACCGACAACCAGATCGCCGCCATCGAGCGCTGCCCGCCAAGCGTCGCTTCGAAATCGCGTGGACATACGCCGACGAAGGAAAAAGCGCCAGATATCTTGGCAGAGTTCCAAAAGATCTCGGAGCTTCGGAAGGCAGCTTAGGAAACCGGTCCCTGCATGTTGCTGAACGGCTGCAGGAAATTTCTGACCGCAATGTTCTATTTAGCTGTCCGCTTAGTGCACTGGTTCTCTCGCTTGATGCAAGCTATCTCCGCCGTCGAGCATTCGGCAACGCCGTTGACGATCGCGCAATGCGAGCACTGGTCGGTGAACTCCAGGCAATCCGGATTGGCCTTGATGAAGTCCTGCAGACTAACATTCTCAGTCTGTCGCGGCTCAGGAATGATATCTGCAACGGGCATATCCGCCGCGTAAGCGCTCGCCACTCCCGCCATGGCAATCGCGAGGCAAACCGCGTCACGGAAGCTGAAATGGCTCATCCATTTGGTCCTCCTGAAGGCAAATCCGGACGCGGCGCAAACGGCTCTCCGTCGGGAATTGCGCAATTTCTGAGAGTGCCATCACAACAACCGTTGAGCAAGCGACCTTCCGGCGCTGCCCTCACCCCAACTCGTTGCGGATCGTCCGCATGAACACCCGTGCGCCCATGCCGATCAGCTCGTCAGGAAAATCATAGTCCGGATTGTGCAGCCGCGCGTGGTTCTCGCCGGCGCCAAGGAAGAACATCGCCGCGGGCGCCACCCGCCCGAAGAGCCCGAAATCCTCCGAGCCCTTCATCGGCAACACGCCCTCGCCGTGATCGTGGCTGACGCCCTCCTCGTCCATGGCGCGTTCCAGCGCGATGACTGCCGCTTCCGCATTGCTGCATTGGTGGAACACGTCCTCATAGCCGATCGTAACCTTCAGCCCCGCAGCCTCCGTCTCCTTGGCAACCAGCGCCTCGGCGCGGGCCACGAGATCGGCCATGCGTTCGTCGGTCAGCGTCCGCAGCGTCGCCCAGATCTCGGCATAACCGGGGCTGATGCCGAAGGCCGCCTCGCCGAGGCGGGCATGCGTCACCGTCACCAGCGTATAATCCTCGTCGAGCGGCCCGTTGTTGCCGAGCGCCGTCAGGCCGGAAAGCAGCGCGGCAACAGCGAAAGTCGGCGCAATGCCGTCCTCCGGCGTCGAGGCATGCGCCGTCTTGCCGGACAGCGAAATGCGCATACCGCGCGAAGCGCAATTGACCGGACCGGTGCGCAGCGCCGCATGGCCAAAGCTTAATCCCGGAAAGTTGTGCAGCGAGTACACGAGGTCCGGCTTGATCGCCGCAAATTTCGGATCGGCGAGCACGGCCGATGCACCCGCGCCGTTCTCCTCCGCCGGCTGGAACATCAGGATCGCGCGGCCCTTCACCGGCCGCTCGCGCCCCAATCCCTTGGCGAGCGCCATCAGGATTGTCATGTGCCCGTCATGGCCGCAGAGATGCCCCTTGCCCGTGATCTCCGAGCGATGTCCGATCTCCGAAATCTCCTCGATCGGCAGCCCGTCTAGCTCGGCCCGCACCATGATGGTTGGCCCCGGCTCCCGGCCTTCATAGATCGCCGCCACCCCATGCCCGCCAAGACCTGATATCACCGCATCCGGCTTCGTCTCGACCAACGCCGCAACGATCGTTTCCGCCGTCTCCCGCTCCTCGCCTGAGACCTCCGGTCGCCGGTGCAGTTCGCGCCGAAACGCCACGAGCGCCTGAAGTTCACTGTCAATCAGAAACATTATGGTACTCCACGAAAACTCCGCGCACTCGCCGAAGCCCCCGCGTCTTGGAGCTGGATCACGGCTCTCTCCATCAGCCTGGACGCGTCGGAAGCCTCACGTTAGACCACCTCGGCGCTTCAATGGAAAGCCTAGAGCGGCGAGCGATACCAACCATATGATCGCGAACCGATTTGATGCAACGGACCTTGTTGTTTCTCCAGCACGACCAGCGGCGGACCGACCGAGCTATTGAGAACAGAGACGCGATAGCTTGTTGCCCTTTCCGGCCCTGCTTTGTGAGAAACGCCATATCCGTTCACCACGCGCGTTTCGTCATCTGGGCGACAACCCTTGGCTCCTGGTTTGCCGTAAAGACGCTGTCTGCTTCAACGCGACGGACACTCGTTCATGGGCAGCAACTTGCTGTATTGTCCGCAACAGACTCCAGACCGCCCGCAGATCTTCCCTTTGGGCCGCGGTCATCCCAGCTGCGACCTCTTTGAAAACCGATCCATTGGCATCTTTCGCCGCAATTACCAGAAAAGTGCGCTCACCAAACCTCTCGGTCACGGCCTTCGAGAACCGTTCAAGCTCGGCTCTCACCTTGCTGTCGGCATGCACAACGTGGAGAGCAATTTGCGCATCATTGCGGCCGATCGCATCTCGCGCCTCCGTGAGAACCTTCCTCGCCTGTGATGAAAGCGCCGGGATGTCGATCGCGAGCTTCGTTCGCAGTTTCTGCTCTTCCGCTTGGTATTTCTCTTCTGCTTGGCGACGAAGTCGAATGTAGCTCTCAAGGTCCCCTGAAAGGGCAGGTACGTTGGCCAGGGCGCGTGCGCGGTCCTGTTTGTCAGCCCGCCACGCGAGCATGCCGCTACTTCCTTTGATGGCACCAAACGTCTCTGGGCGACGTGCGATCTTGGCGAGAGTTGCCCTGGCCACGTCTCCGTTCTTAAGCATGGCCTCGACGTCAATCGCATTGAAGGCCGTCTGTGGATCAGAGTAGACGAGCCGAAAACGCAAACTCACGTCCTCCCACTGGCGTTTCAAACTCACATCGGCCGCAATCCTCTCCTCGATTGTCTCGGCTATTGTCTTCGGGAAGGTTTTGATTCCGGCCAGCATCGGGGCTTTGTCGTCGCCTGTGCCGGGCTGCTTCATTTGGGCGTCCGATGCGGCGAGCAGAATGCTATGGCCGATGGTGGTCAACCTCTGAACAAGGTCGCTGAGCCGCTGCTTCTGTCGCACAGTCCATTCGATACGATCACGAACGAGCGTTCGTGCCACTGCCACCAAATGCAAACCTCGTAACTCGGCGAAGCGCAGGGCATGCCGGTAGAGGGAACGATCTGTATAGTCGAGCGTTGATTCCTTTGCGTTTGTGCGCGACAGCACTGAAACCAGCCCACCAGCATTTTCAAACGAGCGTCGTCCATAGTAAACCGCCAGTTCTTCGCGGTGTCGTGTCATTCCGACATAAGCGAGATGTCGATCGAGTGAGAGCGAGGCTAGTAACTTCACATTATCGACCGTGGCACCTTGGCTTTTGTGTATCGTGGTAGCGTAACCAAGATCTACGTTCGGGTATATTCGGCTCTCGATGGTCACAAGGCGGCGATAGCCAGGCTCACCGACCTCCACAACGATCCGATTAAGGCGAGCTTCGAGTACACGCCCGATCATTCCGTTTTTGACGTTTAGTATCCCGTCGTTTTTCAAGAAAACGATCTGGTCGCCCGGCGCGAAGTGGCGAACGCCCTCTTGCGTCGCAAACGGAAGCCCTTTTCCAACCACACCGCGCTCGACCAGTTTACCACGTGCCTTCTCGTTCAATGTCCGAACGTCGCGACGTAAATGCGCGAGTATCAAAGAGGTTTTTGTTGGATTGTATTCTCTGTCCCAATCGGCGATTAGCGCTTCTACTGCTTCGGCTTTCAGCCCGGTACTGACGATTTTGTCGTGGGCTCCGTAGGCACGGACCGCATCCCCAACTTGTCCGCGAGCGAGAGCCTGTGACGCCGTTCGCATCCAAACTTGGCGTTGGCGGTATATAGTATCTAGTTCAGAGTAACCGACGCGCTCCACAATGGCGCGAAATGGTGCACCCGCCTCGATTGGCTGGAGTTGATCCGGATCGCCAACCAAAACAAGTTTCGCGCCCTCCTTGGCGGCGGTCTCGATCAGGGACGCCATCTGCCGCGACGAGACCATGCCCGCCTCATCAAGAATGAAAACTGTCTTGTTGTTGAGGGTAGCGTTTCCCTCGGCCCAACGCCGCTCCCAAGAAGCAAGGGTTGCGGAGTAGATACCCGCTTCCTTCTCCAATCCATCTGCAGCCTTGCCGGCGAGTGCGCCCCCGACCACTTGATACCCGGCCGCCTCCCAGATTTCCCGCGCAACCTTCATCATTGTGGTCTTGCCGGCGCCGGCACGACCAACAACCGCAGCAAGTCGGCCCTCACCTGTAACATTCGCGATGGCCGCCTGTTGCTCTTTGGACAGGCGCGACACGGACATAGCACGCGTCAGCTCTTTCCGGATGCCGTGGGTTGATTGACGGGCCAACCAAGCAGCACGTTTGGCCATTTCGGCTTCCAGACGGATCAGCTTCCGCGTGGTGTATTTGGCTGGAAAACGAGCGCCGGCCATTAAGTCAATACGCTCGCGATCGATACGCAAGATCTCCGGAGATTGGAGGATACGTGCCATGAGTTGGGCGAACACCCTCTCATCGTCGGTATATCGATGAAGCACTTTAGCGATGTCGCGTTCGTCGAAGACACTTTTTTGGCTAGTGATGAGGTCAAGTGCTATTTCTGGCCGGCGTTGAATGCGGCGGGTGTTCTGTGCGCGCCGCTCCGCTTGCAACTCAATCGACTTCGGTTTTCGCAGAACCGGTGTCTTTTCGCGCTCTATTCTCCGCTCAATAGCCTTCGTTTCAGCGCTAAAGCGGATGATTGGCTCAAGGTCGATGCCCTGCCGCTCGAATGATCTCCCATCGATCCGGAGATCGAGGCCGGCGAGCGCAAAATGACGATTTTGGCAGGCGAACCATCCGTCACGAAAGGCATTGAATTCCGCAAGTCCGCCAACCCAATTTCGGTAGACAATTCTGCCATTGGAGCTGCGCTGCGGCGTACCATCGGTTGAAACCACCTTTATTTTCTTCGATCCAAAGCCTTGGACGTTGAGTGGCCGGAGCGTCATCATAAGATGTGCATGAGGATTTCCGGGAGGGTTGTGGTAGACCCAATCAGCCACCATGCCGTTCCCTAGGACATGCTGCTCAACGAACTCGCGCACCAATGCAATGTTCTGATCGCTCGTAAGTTCGATTGGAAGTGCAAGTGTCACATCCTTGGCAAGCTGGGCGTCCAGTCTCTCTTCGAAATTCTCCACGCGGTTCCAGAATGCTTCCGATGCACGTGCGGCCGAAGGGTCAGCCGCAATCGTCCGCAACCACTCCGGCGCATCGACGGGAATGGCAAATTCCTCGTACAAAAGATCACGCTTCTCAGAATAGTTCGCCGTGGTGGCTTCACGCTCGAAGTACATCTTCGCTCGATGCTTGTAAGCAGCGGAAAGTACGGCGCTACGCCCTTTTCCGCGGCTAATAACGTTCACGTCAAAATGGGGGCTGACCATAATATTTGCTCCCGGCTCGGTTCGAATTTCCGCCGATTCCGGGGGGGGGGCGCGATCCGGCCATGTAAGGAGCGGAGCCTTAGGCGCATGTCTGGCCTTGCCGGGCGCTTCCCGGAAATGCCAATGAAGGTCTGTGTTCCATGCCCATTGCGAAAGGGACAAAAGTGCTCCCCAATTTGCGGGGTGAGCGCTTTGGCGGTTCAACGGTCTGGCATAGGCCCAAGTATTGCGGCTGCAGCCGCTGAAACTAGGCGTCGCAAATCCCGCCCATGTCGCGCCAGTTCACAATCAAACGAGAATGCACGTCGACGAGGTGAGAGACCGCATGCCGCGCGGTTATGCGCAAGCGAGGGCGTCGAAAGGAACCGTGGCCTATCTTATCTGCCCGACCGCGCCAGCGACCGGGCAATATCGATGATGTCATCGCGAGACGCGGTCGGATCTTCCTTGTTCCAGGCAACACCAAGCCCAATTTTCAGATCGACGCCACGCACGGGCCTGAGTTCGAAATTGCGGTTGGGCAGATCCTTCGTCCATTCCGGCGCAAAGCCGATGCCAAGGCCGGCCGAAACCAGCGACACCAGCGAGAAGGTATCATCGCAGCTATAGGCGATGTTGCCGGTCAATCCGTGGGTTTCGAACATCTCCGAGAAATAGCGCTCCGAGTAGGAAAGGTTCTGACGGGAGAAGGCGATGATCTTCTCGGAGCGGAGGTCCTCGATGTCGATTTCGTTGCGAAGCGCAAGCGGACTCGTCTTTTCGACCGCCAACAGATAGCGCTCATGCGCGATCGAGAAGAAGCGCAACGATCCGATGTTTTCGACCGGACGGATGAAGCCGAGATTGATCTGGCCGTTTTCTAGTCCGCGGATGATGTCGCTAGTCGAGCCACTCGTCACATGAAGCGCGACATCCGGAAACTTCCGGCCGATCCGGGAAAGAAACGCCGGCAGCACGCCTGTCGTTGCCGGATAGACGGTTCCGATCTTGATCGTCCGCGCCGCCTTGCCGGCGACCGAGCGCGCCACCTCGGCCGACAACCCAACATCGCCAAGGATCCGGACTGCCCGATCGTAGAACACCTCCCCTGCCCGCGTCAGCTCGACTCTACGCGTCGACCGCTCGAGCAGCCGCACACCCAACTCCTTCTCCAGCGCCTGGATGTGCGAACTCAGCGCGGGCTGGGCGATGCGCATCCGCGCGGCCGCCCGATTGAAATGCAGCTCCTCGGCCACCGCAACGAAGAGCGAGAGTTGGCGAAGTTCCATAGCAACCTCCTTTGAAGGTGTGGCTTCGCGACGCCACACGTAACGGCCGCTTTCATAGTTCTATAATACGTGGTTTCATAGATTGTCAAATGCTGTGTTCCAGCTATGGACGTACGGCAGCTAGTGGCTCTGAATCTTCGACGATTGCGGGTTGCGCGGCAGATATCGCAGGATGATCTGGCGTTGGCGGCAGGTATTGAGCGCTCGTACGCCGGTCACTTAGAGCGCGGCACCAAGAACCCAACCATAGTCACACTCGAAAAACTTGCCCTCGCGATGGAGTGTGAGATCGCCGAGCTATTTGAAAGAGTTCCAGAAGGCACAACTGAAATCGAGCCGCTCAGAAGCGGCCGTCGCCGACAGGCGCCTAAAAGGCGGAGTAAACTCGCCTAAGTTAGCCTTATGTCAAGAGAACCACGGGCCGAGGACCGTCACCAGGCTTGTGAACGATGGATGAATCTGAGCCAACCTAGTCGCTTCATGTTCTCGGGGCCGCGCCAAGAATTCGAAATTCAATGTTGCTTACCTCCTCCTACAGCGTAAACTCATAAAATTTCTTGGCATTTATCGGCCGCCGTGATTCAAGGCTTCGAAATAGGGAAGCATTTGATGACGCGTCGTCGCTACGAACTGACTGACCACGAATGGTCGATCATATCGCCGTTGTTGCCCAACAAGCCACGCGGCGTTGCCCGCGTTGATGATCGGCGGGTACTGAATGGCATCCTCTGGCGGTTTCGAACGGTCAGGAGCTCGTGCCCGGCCTTCCAGTTCTGAAGCTCTTCGATGTCCCTGCCCTTGTTCACCCAGATCGCGACGCCGCCGGCGCACATGCCGATCAGCGTGACCAACTGGATGATCGTGTTGAGGTTCCACTCTGGCTTCTGCCCTCGTTTCGGGAGTTCCATGTGTCCATGCTCCTGCCGCATCCTGCCCCTCGTGTCTGCAAATGCTGATGATCACCGCGCAGCGTCGTGAGCGCTGCATTCTTCCTTATACCAACGAGCAGTGACGCCGACTCGTGATGGGATTCCCAAATCAGAGGAATTCTGACTCATTGTGCCAAACGGAGGTTTGGCATGACGAAGGCGATATCGTTGCGGGTAGATTACGACGGAACAGCCCTCAGGAGGCTGGCGAAGAAGGCAAAGGATGCCGCCCAGGTCCGGCGGCTGTTGGCTCTGGCTTCGATTTATGATGGCGGCTCCCGGCAGTACGCAGCCGAGATCGGCGGGGTGACGGTGCAGATCGTCCGCGACTGGGTCTTGCGCTTCAACGAACGCGGTCCCGCCGGGTTGATCAACACAAAAGCACCGGGCGGCCGGGCCAAGCTAAACGACGCGCAGCGTCAAGCGCTGGCGAAGATTGTCGAAAGCGGTCCGATCCCTGCCGTCCACGGCGTGGTCCGCTGGCGACGTAAGGACCTCGTGCAGTGGCTGTTCCAGGAGTTTCGGGTCTCTGTCGACGAGACGACGGTCGGGCGAGAACTCAAGACACTCGGCTTTGCCAAGCTTTCCGCTCGTCCGCGCCATTACGCCCAGAACGAATTGGAGGGTGAGCTTTTTAAAAAGACTTCCCCGCCGCGCTGGCAGAGATCAGGGCGAAATGCCCGCCCAACACGGACATCGAAATCTGGTGGGCCGACGAAGCCAGAATAGGGCAAAAGAACAAGATCACGCGCCGCTGGGCACGCCGGGGAACCCGACCGTCGGCCCCGCACGACCAGCGCACCATGTGGGCTTATATCTTCGGCGCGATCTGCCCGAAAAAGGGCAAGGGGGCTGGCCTCGTCCTTCCCTATTGCGACACCGAGGCCATGCAGGAACACCTTGCCGAAATCAGCAACGCCGTCGATCCCGGAGCACATGCCGTGCTCATTCTCGACCAGGCGGGATGGCACGTCACGCCGAAGCTGAAGGTGCCGGACAACATCACCTTGATGTTCCTGCCGCCCCGGTCGCCGGAATTGAACCCGGTCGAGAACCTCTGGCAGTTCATCAGGGACAACTGGTTGTCGAACCGCGTCTTCAAGGACTACGTCGACATCGTCGATCAATGCTGCCGCGCTTGGAACAGGCTCGTCGATCAGCCGTGGAAGATCATGTCCATCGGGCTGCGCGATTGGGCGCATCGGTCATGATCCGTGCTCGTTGGTATTAGTCCAGACTCGGGCGCCGCATAGCCCCGCGACTGTTTCGTCGATCTTGTCCTGGTCAGTCGGCGTCGCGCCACGGGCGCCGATGAGTGCCGTCCCAACGACCGCCCTAGCCGTCTGGTTGAGTTGCTGTTTCGATGCATTCACCCGAGCCGTTGAGGTACACCCAGCCGCGCTCACGGCACAGGCGACGGTTAACGCGAGCGCGATCCGCTTGCATTGGCAAGTTCTCCGATTGCTTTGTTGGTGGCGGCTTGGGCTTCGATCCGTTCTGAAGCCCTGCCTTCTCCCCGCGCCGCCGGCAGCGACCAGACGGCGTTGATCGCCTGCATGGCGAGGAAGACGACGAGGCCGCCGGCAGCTGCGCCAGCGGCAAGAGAGAGACGGCTGAACATCATGCCATCCTCTCGACCTGTTTCGCCACGGCCTTCCGGTCCGCACTCTTCCGCCAGTAAAGGAAGCCGGCGATGCCGCCGAGTGCGAGCAGGAGGATCAACAGGTTCTGCCAGGGTATGCCGCCGATCGCGGTGAGGATCGACGCGCCGCCGCCGCTGACGGCCGGGACGACGACCTCTTTCGACTTCCACCATGGCGCATCGAGGCTGGGAGGCGTCACCGGGACGGGTACCGGCTTTTCCTCGGTCATCGGCGCCACCTTGACCTCTGGCCTGGCAGCTTCGCCCGGGGTGAGCGCCACCAACGCCTTGTGCATGGCGGCACGCGTCTTCGGGCCAACGTCGCCGTCGACGTCGAGGCGCTGATTAGCCTGGAACTGCCGAACGTTGTCGGCGCGGTATCCGAGGAGCACGAGCGAGATGCGGGCGAGCCGGTCGAACCGGTCAGCCAACCCGTTCTTGCCGCCGTTGATCTTCTTCGTGATAGTCTCTGCATCGCCCTCGTCGGCCCACCGGTTAAGCCCCCGGTTGTCCCAGTAGAACAAGGGCACGAGACCTTCCCAAGGGTCGGTGTTGACCGCATCCGGATCCTTGACGAAGTCCGGCCAATCGAGGCCGGCACTGCGGCACCAATCGCGGAACTGGCGATAGTTGTCCTTGCCGGTCAACTGCATGCCGGTCCGGCCTCGGTAGAGGTAGCCGTCGCCGTCCTTCTCCGGCGAGTTGCCGAGATCGGTGCGGGTGTCGTAGCGCTGCTGCGCCGGCGTCGGACCCCAGATCTCCCGATCATATTTGAAGTCGCCGCTTTCATGCATCAGCTGGGCGAAGTACTGGGCGAGACGGTCCGGCCGATCCATGCCGAACTTGCTGCCATATTTGTCCAATGCCACGAGCACGGACGCGAGGTTGCTCTCGTTCGCTTTGCCCTTCGAGGCATCGCGAACCTGCTGAGCGGCGATGACGCTCATTGGGTACTCCTGGGTGTTGGTGTGGGAGATGCCGGTAACGACGCCGTCAGGTATGCCTAAACCGCGCGGACGTCGTGACAGAGGTTTTGCGTAGAATCAGAAAACCCCGCTCGATGGCGGGGCTTTCGGTTCATCTCATCTAAGGTAGGATTAACGGATGCTCTCAATCCATTTACGGGTGTTGTTCACGTCGTAGGCGCCGACATGGATCATCTGTATATATCCGAACGTTTTGATCGCCTCGGGATCAAACTGCGGATGCTTCATCAGGTCCGTGGTCATCGAGTAGACCGCCTGCCCAGGATTGCCCGCGTCCAGAAAAGCCATAGCCCGCGCCCTCGACAGTTCAAGGTGCTGGTGCCTGGGTATGAACTTGCGCTGCTCTTCGCTCTCGGCGCTATTCCGGGAGTCCTGCTGTGGTTCCTCGCGACGGTGCGTTTGAGTTCCCCATACCTGTCTGTGGATGGCAGAAGCGGTTTTCCTGAACATGCTCTTACGCTCATCGTTTACAGTGCTCGGACACAGGTACATCTTTGCCCGTTGAAAATCCAGCCTGCGGTGATCGCGATCATCGGGCGACAAGGACGAAAAACCGGTCAAAACTAGTTTTAGCCGGCGAACGGGGCGTGTTTACTTCTGCGGCTTGTGCAACGCCATGCGCGTTGTCGAGGTAACAAGTTCGCTGAAAGAATACCCCTCCGGCGCGCCGCGGAGGTCCGGCCGATAGCTGATCATATCGCTAGCGCCGATCTCGAAGCCAGCCTTTACTGCATATCGATAGAAGTCCTCGTGCGAGATCCTGTTAAGGGACTGGTACTCTCGCCACATGTGACCAGATACGAGTTCCGCCTGTTCTGGGTGCTTGGCGGAATATTCGTCAAGCTTCTCCTTTACCCACTCGTTCGATCGCCGCAGATGGAAGAACGGCTCGTCGATGTAGTCGGATAGGTGGCTTCCCTGGTAACAGGGCCACCACGGATAGACCGCGACGAATGCCGTACAGCCAGGCTTTAGCACCCGATACATCTCCTCAAGGACGCGTGGCACGTTGGCGACGTGCTCGAAGACCCCCCACGAGAAGACGATATCGAATGAATTGTCCTTGGCCGGGAAGTTCTCGCCGTCATAGTGCTGATAGAAAAGCCGGCCCGTCGGATCGGGAGGAGTGAACCCGTTATCGGTCAACTGCTTCACGACGTTGGGGAAGAAATTCGGTTGTGCCGGGATGATGTCATAGCCGGTAACCGTCTGGGCGCCCCACTCAACGAGCCTGAAGTCGCACATCATTGATCCACATCCGACATCGAGGATGTGCTTGTAGGCAACATCTCCGACGAACTCTACGATCTTCGTTGGAACTTCCGTGTATCGTGCGACTACAAGCTGGTCTTGGTCCTGAATGAACGCCATTTAACCACCTACAAATTGTCTATAGCAACCCTGCATAAACGGTTATTGCCGCATTGAACAACCTATATATGCTCATGCAGGAGCATTATTTGTCTCGTTAAAGACCGAATAGCGCGTTCGCCCTGTCGGTCGACCAGCCAGCTAGATCAAGTTGAAAATCCACCTTGTTGCTGGCTGCCCTGAAGCTATCGAAGAAATTCAACAAAGCATGCGTGCGTTCGAAACACTCTTCAAATGAGAACGTGTACCGGTTCGATAGGAAAGCAAGAAGACGCCCTCGCTGCGCTTCGCTCATCACTGGCGCGTTGTCGATGTCCCTTGCAGAGTGGGCGCTGAAACCGCGAAGCATTGATTGCCCATAGGCCACGACACGCTTGCCAAGGAGCGCCGGCGGGAATGCGGCCTTTGAGCCTATCGTGATCAGACCATCTATTGAGGCGGCAAACGGATCGGAGCCGAACTGGCGCAACTCGGCAGGCATCGCCACGAAGTTGTCAAAAGAGTTCTCGAGATATCCGTCGAAGGCGCTCTTGTCACCATTGTCCAAATGGTAGGTCGCCGTCGCTACCCAACCCTCTGGGAGATCGCGCAAAACGCGCGGCGCAAACTCGTCGGTCAGCACATAACCATATCCACCAGCGACCAGAATGCTGTCTTCCGGCTGATGAGCTATGATCGCGACCCTTCGGCCCTTCGCCTTCTCCGAGATCCTGGCCTCGAAGTATGCCGCCGCGTCTTTGGTGGCCGACATTTCTCGGTGCACCTGTGCGAATCTGGCGGAAACTGCGATCGCATCCTCGTCTGGCACTGATGATTCCAGAATGTGTTCGATCTCGGTTTCCAGCACGGAATTCACCTGGTGGCCGCCTGCATCGAAATAGAAATTGTCACGTCCGTTCCAACGCGACAGGGGACCACGCTCAAAGAAAAGGGTCTTTTGGGCACCGAAGACCGCCTGGACCAGGCTATTCTGCGTGGGACAGATCACGATGTCGGGGCGAAAGTCAGCCTTGATTTGCCTCAGGAGTGACCGCAGAACGGCGAGCCTCTTCCCTTTGCCACTGAACAAATCTCGAGCGTAAGCGGCACGATCGTAGTCATAAGGCTCAACGATAGCCGCAGAGTCGATCGGATAGCGCCCAATTGATGGCAGGCCGCCATGTTTCAGCCAGTTGTTGTATTCTTCGAGGAGTGCGGGGCTGGTAGCGAGCGCGTATGAAACGTCTTCCCGCCGATTCACATTGATGATGCATCGAAAGCAATTGATCAACGGTGTGAAGTAGATCGGATTCGCGCGGAAAACCGCCGGCTCCATGTAGAACAGTATTCTCACTAGTTCGCCCCCTTCCATACCGGCGGCGCAATCGACCAGCATGGTTGAGCGATTGATAGTTGGTCAACGTCTTGTTGGTCAACGGACCGACCGGAATCCCGGATCGTTGCTCACTGCATATTAACTAGCGTTGGTAAAGGCGCTGAAAGTGGCCGGTTTGTGACCCTCGCCACTTCCCAAAGACGTTCAATTCGCCCTATGTTGCACGGAAATTGGAAGGCGTTGCAGGGAGTGTCAATGGCTGGGAAAGCAGCAATCGTATTGGGGAACAGCCATTTGTCGTCGGTTGTTCTCCAACTCAAGGATCGACCTGGCGAGGTCTATGGCGGCGATGAATCGCTCCAGTACTTCGTATTTGACACAGTGCGTATGGGCGCAAACTTTCAATTCTCTGTCGACTCCGGAGGCGGCAACTACCGCATTAACCCGGAAATTCTGGGCCTTGTAAACAGCCGGGTACCTGAGGGTCTTGAGAGGATTTACATCTCAATGTTTGGGGGCAACGCGCACAACGCGCTGACGCTCTTGGAGCATCCGAGGCCGTTCGACTTCATTCTTCCAGAGCGCCCTAACCTTCCAGTCGAACCTGGCAGAGAACTCGTCACCTCGAGCTACATCAATGCCTTCTTGAACAAGATGGCGGCGGTCGCTGTGCTCAACATGGCTGCGCTTAGACACTCGGTTTCAGAGGCGATCTACCATTTTGAGTCACCGCCACCGGTTGGCGACAATCGCTTCATTATGGATAATCTCGAAGGCTATTTCATCGAACAATCGAATAACCCTCAGATCGCACCAATATATCTACGGTACAAACTCTGGCGGATGCATTCTATTCTGATCAGTGGCTTCTGCGCGCAAGCCGGGATAGAGTTTCTGCCATCGCCTGCGGAAAGTCTTGATGCCGCAGGTTTCATGAAGAGTGAGCATGCTCGGGACTCGACGCACGCCGGAGCCTCGTATGGGGGACTGATCCTAAAGGATCTCGAACGACGGCTGGGCTCGAAATACGGCGGATGGCAGTGGCTCTAAAGACGGATTGACCAGATGAAAACCCCATACCACGGACTGCCCGCGTTCACCCGTTGGAGCAAATCTGTTGCAGAACCGTCCTATCCGGACGTCGATCCGGTCGTGGCGTTCCCTTGGAAGATCACGGGTGCCGACAAAGTGGCGACTGCCGGAAGCTGCTTCGCCCAGCACATTGCGCGCCACCTGAAAAGCAACGGCTTCGACTACTACGTCGTCGAGGACGGTCACCCGCTTGGTGACGACGCGCAGCGGGCGCAATTCAACTACGGTATGTTCTCCGCCCGCTACGGGAACATCTACACGACACGCCAACTCACTCAATTGTTCAAGCGGGCCTATGGTTCGTTCAAACCTGTCGAGGACTTCTGGACGAACGAGACCGGCAGGTTTGTCGATCCGTTCCGCCCAAACGTCGAGCCCGACGGCTTTGCTTCGCTGGCCGAGATGAAGGCCGACCGCCAGCAACACCTGAGCAAAGTTCAGGAGATGTTCGAGAACCTCAGTGTTTTCGTCTTCACATTAGGGCTCACCGAGGCGTGGGTTGCGAAGACTGATGGGGCCGTCTTCCCGGTTTGCCCTGGCGTTGCAGGCGGGACTTTTGACGAGAGCAAATACGAGTTCCGCAATTTCGGGATAGGCGAAGTGATCGCCGACCTGAATGAGTTCCTCGATCTCCTTGCCGAGGTAAACAAGAGCGCGCGCGTCATCCTCACTGTGTCGCCGGTCCCGCTGATCGCCACGGCCGAAACTCGCCACGTGCTGGTATCTACGACCTATTCGAAATCGGTGCTTCGAGTGGCCTGCGAGGAAATCGTCAACGCGCATCCGCACGTCGAGTATTTCCCGAGTTACGAAATCATCACCGGATCCTACAACAGAGGCCGGTACTTCGCAGAGGACCTCCGTTCGGTAACGGAGGATGGAGTGGGCCACGTGATGCGGCTATTCCTAACGCATGTTGCCGACGGTGCCGGGGTGAAGAGCGCGCCCGCACCAGTCGATGATGGGCGTGACTTCCTGAGACGGATGACCGAAGTTGTCGAAACCGCCTGCGAAGAAGAGTTGATCGAAGCCTCGCTTACGAAAAGCGCATGACGCGGTTGATCTTGATGGTCGATAGCATAGCGGGTCTGCCCTTCTATTGATAAAGGAACGTTTGGGCGGGAGCTGCACGATGCAGCTCCCGTCAATCGACCGAGACTATCTCGGATAGGAGTTCCCCGTACACCTTCAGTTCTGCTGGGCCTGGGTGATTGATCCCGTTCGTTGACGCGGACGATCGGATGGCGAAACCGAAAACCGACTTCCCGGCTGGAGTTACCAAGTCAAGGATGGGAACGAACGCTGCCGATTCCTTCTTCGCCGCCTGCGCCAGATCTCTATTTGATTTTATCCAGGCATCAAATCTTAGGTCAGGATCCGTTCCCGGAATTACCGGGATGCCCATGACAATAGGTTCTGCGCCAAAGCTGCGGACCAAGCGAACAAGCTCGCGCACATTCGTTTCGAGCGAGGCGTCACCCAACTCATTCATACCAACCGAGATAACCACGACGTCTGGCTCAAGAGACTTAAGCGCCTCCAATCTCTGCGGATAAAGGGCGCCGGGGAGACTGTTCACCAAAGTGGGGCGGGACGTTGTCCCTCCAATGCCGAGGTTCCTATAGGCAACGGCAACCCTGTATGCTTCTTCCATCGCGCGCTTGAAGTGCCAGTTCCACCCGATGTGGGTGTGTATCGGCCCTGCGCCGTCGCCATGGTCAAACAGCGGTATCGCAGCAACAGTGTCCGCTTGAAAACGCCCGTTGTAGATATAGCCCTCAAGGACATCTCGCAGCTCGCCATCAGGTCGATACCAGTCGATCGGGGCTGGCCCACCTTGCGAGGTGATGCTGTCACCGTACCCGACTAGAGTAATAGCCTCACCGGCGCGCAGCTTCCGCAGCAAATGAGGCAACCTGCGCCGGGATTCCGCAACCCAGTCGGGCTCTAGAACGGTCTTAGCCGGAATGACATCGAAACCGTTCGAGCGGGTAACGAAAACATCCATAAGATGGATTGTCCCTGCAGGGATTGTGGGCTTGTACTCGGTCACGTCAGCACCGCGTTCGGCCCCGCTCGCCACGTCCACTTTGCCCGTCGCTGGGTCCCGGTAAATGGCGTCGTATCGGCTCTTCTCGCCGACGTAGGCGACTGTGACATCCACAGGCTCGTTTTCGCGCAGGCCTTTAATCCAGCCAGCGTCATAGTCGATCTGGTAGTCTTTTCCTTCGACGAGCCGTTCGCCAGTCGCGTTCTCTGTCACTATCGCGTCGGTGACGAACTGGAAGGACAGCGGCTGCTTCCAGCCAAACTGGAGAGACCTGACGTCACGCGCGCTCACCGCTTCTGGTCGCTGCAACTCTACGGTTGCCGACCCTAATACATCAGGCTCACGAACTGTCACCGTTTTCAACATTTCCAAGGCTTTTGAACCACGCGCGCCTTCAACCAAGCTGACAGTGAAAAATGCAGACACCACCAGCAAGGTGGCCTCTAAATAGCGCCTCAGCAAAAATGAACTCCTATGGTCGGCGTCTCGCCTCAGAACTCATATAGAATTCAAACACGAGCGCGTCATCTTTCCGCACTGGTGCACCTTGTTGTTGATCAAATCATGTTCACGCCATAAGTAGACGCGCGACAAAGGGGCTTTCTATGCGAGATACCGATGCGATTACCGACTTCCTGGAACGGCACCACATTGAAATTTACATCGTGCCGGTTGAAGGAATCGACAAAAACCCGAGGCACCCCCAAGCCCATTTCAAAGTTTGGATAGAAGGCCCGACGCACTCGTTCGATACAGAGCACTCAGTCCTTAAGGAGCGGCCGACCTTCGGAAAGCTGACGGTAGATCGCGTTGTCGAAGGTTTCGCCTACGCCTGCGCTCGGAGAGAAGGCCGAGATTTTGAGGCTTGGTTTAAGGAGGCTCCTTATCGCGACCTAGCCGTGGCGACCGAGCATGGAACCAGAGCTGCAGCCTGTACGACAGCATGAAGAAGCTGATACCAGAAAGCGATTGGGAAGATTTTCTTTCGTTCTCACCGCTGGCAGGCTGATCGCTACTTCAGTGAAAGACAGCCGATTTTGCCTCGATACCTGCCTCGATCTCCTCGAGGTCACGCTTATCCGGAAGAATCCGATAGCATTCATCTTCGCGTGGGATAGGGATCGCCAAGACGCTGGAAAGTTCGCATTCGTCCGTCACCAGGCTTAACAGGTTGACGATCCTGTAGTTGCGCTTGCGAAGGGCGACGGCCATCTCCAGGGAAATGCCGTCGACGACTGAAATAGCCCCTGTCAATGCCGACTGAAATCTCCCCAAAAGTGCCGAAGTAAAATTCCCCAATTATGCCGACGTCGACGGCATGGAGAATTGGGTATTTTTCGGCGGTCGTCCTCGTGGCCTTTGCGGCGGGGCGAATGCCGGCGGCGCAATGAGGGCTTTGGAGCGGACATGCTCCGGCATAAGTTCAGCATGCTGCCGCAACCGGTAGCTGGATCCTTCGATCTGCACGACAACGGCGTGGTGAAGCAGTCTGTCGAGCAGCGCCGTTGCGACGACAGGATCGCCAAAGACATCGCCCCATTCTGCAAAGCCGCGGTTTGATGTCAGGATCATTGCCCCTCGTTCGTACCGCGCATTGACGAGTTGGAAGAACAGATTGCCGCCCGAGACGACCGGCAGATAGCCGATCTCATCGACGATCAGCAGGCTTGGCCTGCAGAAGAAGCGAATGCGCTCCTGGAGCCGACCTTCCCGTTCGGAACGGGCGAGCGAACCGATCAGGTCAGCGAGCGTCGTGAAGTACACGCTCTTTCCAGCTTTCACGGCTTCGACGCCCAGCGCTGTGGCAAGATGGCTCTTTCCCGTTCCCGGTGGGCCGAGGAAATGAACTGCTTCGTGACGGTCGATGAACCCAAGCTGCGCCAGGGTAAAGATGCGATCTCGGTCGAGCGAGGGTTGGAACGTAAAGTCGAAGCCGGCTAGCGTTTTGATCGTTGCAAGCCTGCCCATTCGCAGGGCGGTCTTGATGCGGCTGTTCTCGCGCAGCGTCAGTTCCTCGGACAGGAGGATGTCGATGGCTTCAAGTGCCGATAGTTCACCGTGCTCGAGGCGGCGCACGACATGGTCGAGAGCTTCCAGCGCCCGTGGCATCTTCAGGCCGACGAGATCATGACGGATGCGATCGATCATGGACGGAATGGCATCGAGGGTCGCGCTCATGGGCGGTTCTCCTGTGCCAGGACTTTGCCCACAGCGTCGTAAAAGGCGAGGGATCGCTGAAGTACAGTGTCGCCGGCAGGCTTGACGATGATGGCGTCGTCCCGTGTCCTGGACCGATGTTGCGGCGCGGAGCGAAGGGTTCTATGCTCAGGATCAACCCGGCGCTGTTTACGACCCTCCAGGACAGGATGGGCTGCGATCAGGATGCCGTTCTCGAAGATGCGGACCTCGTCGGCGAGAGAATGGACTTCCACCATGCGGCTTCGTGTCGCATCCGGAACGCTGTAGGTGTTTCCGCCGACGCTGACCATACCTTCCCGCGACACGCGGCGCTCCAGCTTCAGGACGGATTTGAACGGGGCCAGCGGTAATGGTCGCAGGTGCGGCCGTTCCTCGGCGAAGGCTTCATTGATGACGCGCAGGGGCGTGGCGTGCTTCCTTGGATTGGCGACGGTATCCAGCCAGTGCCGAAGCTGAGCATTCAAATCATCGAGGTTACGGAAAGAGCGGGCGAGGAAGAAGTCTTCGCGAATATAACGGAATGGCCGCTCGACCTTGCCCTTGGTCTTGGCACGATACGGTTTGCATGCCTTGGGATGGAATCCGTAATGGCGCGCCAGGTCTATGAGGGCACGGTTATAGACGATGCCCTCTGTCTGGCCTTCACCGATGACGGCCGTCTTCATCCGGTCGTAAAGCACTTCCCGCGGAGCACCACCAATGGCCTCGAAAGCCGCCATATGGCAACGCAGGACGGTCGGTAGGTTCTGATGCATGACGAAACGCGCCCAGATGAGGCGGCTATGACCCAGCACCATCGAGAACAGCCAGACGATCCTCGGCATCATCGGCTCGTCGGTGAAAACGACGTGGAACTGGGCGAAGTCGACTTGGGCCTGCTCTCCGGGCGGCGTCTCGAAACGAACTTCGAAGCCCTGACTTGCAGCAGGGCGCACATCACGGAGAAAATCCGTCACCGCCGTGTAGCCGCCGGTATAGCCCCGCTCCTCGAGCGTCTCGCAGCAGCCGTCGTCCGCTATAAACCGGGATAGGATTTGCCATCCGCTCCCGCAGGTATGCAGCGAACGGGTCGATAACCGTTGCCCGAGGCTTTCTTGGACCATAGGCCGGAGCCTCGAGGCCCCGCTCAATGTATTTGCGCACCGTCTTGCGATCGATGCCCGTTTCTCTGGAAATTGCCGACACCGTCAGGCCTTGCTGATGCAGATCCAGGATCATGATCGTCTCCCCCAGCTTGATCACCAAAAGTCCCCTCTTCCGACCATCGGAAGGAGTATCGGCGATGACGCGCCGCCGGTCTTCCGGGGCGCGCCCCGGAAGACCGGCGGCCGCAGCACCTGGGGAAGATTCAAACGGCACTAATGGGGAGTATTCATCCGGTATCGACAGCCCCCGAAAGGCCCGGACATGCTCCCCCATTTAGCTAAGTGGTAGGAGTAATGTTGGTATTATGACTGGTAGCAATTTTAAGATGGAAGTTCTGTCCGGTCCCGAGCGCCGCCGTCGCTGGTCGACGGCCGAAAAGCTGGCCATCGTTCAGGAGACGTATGAAGGGGATGCGACGGTCAGCATCGTCGCGCGGCGTCACGGCATCCAGCCGAACCAGTTGTTCAATTGGCGCAAGCTTGCAGCGCAGGGAGCGTTCACCGCAACCGCATCGCAGGAAGACGTCGTTCCGGCATCCGAATATCGAGCCCTTCAGAACCAGGTCAAGGAACTGCAGCGCCTGTTGGGCAAGAAGACGATGGAAGGCGAAATCCTCAAGGAAGCGCTTGAGATCGCCACCGGCCCAAAAAAACACCTGTTGCGCTCGCTGTCATTGCCGAAGGGCAGTTCGCGATGACGGCGGTGTGCGAGACTTTGGGTGTCGCCCGATCAAACATTGCAGAGCGCGTGAAGCAAATCCCTTCCAAAGCCCGTGGGCGACCGCCGCTTGCTGATCAGGGCCTGGTGGATGAGATCAAAACGATCATCGCCGATATGCCGACCTACGGCTATCGCCGGGTTCACGCCATTCTGCGCCGAAACGCCAGCAACGATGGCCGTTCCTGGCCAAACGTCAAACGCGTCTATCGGGTGATGAAGGTGCACGACCTGCTCCTTCAGCGCCATACTGGTGCGGCTGAGGATACCGTCGCCACGACGGCCGCGTCGCTGTGGAGCACTCGAACCTCCGTTGGTGTTCGGACGGATTCGAAATTGGCTGCGACAACAGAGAGAAGGTGCGCGTTGCCTTTGCCCTCGACTGCTGTGACCGCGAGGCCATTGCCCACGTCGCCACCACTGAAGGCATCAAGAGCGCGGACGTTCAGGACCTTGTCATCACCGCCGTCGAGAACCGCTTCGGTCGCATCAACGCCCTTCCAAAGCCCATCGAATGGCTGACTGACAATGGCTCGTGCTTCATTGCGAAGGACACGAAATCGCTGCTGCTGGATATCGGGATGGAGCCTTGCTCGACACCCATTCGCAGCCCGCAGTCAAACGGAATGGCGGAAGCCTTCGTCAAAACCTTCAAGCGCGACTACGTCTCGGTCAATCCCATTCCGGACGCCGAAACCGTCATCGCCCAACTGCCCTTATGGTTCGAGCATTACAACACGCTTCACCCGCACAAGGCTTTGGGATATCGATCACCGCGCGAGTTCATAAACCGTCAAACAGAAACCTGATCCTGTCCGGTCTTTTGGGGGCAACTCCAAATGCCGTCGACGACGAAGACGGGAGCGCACGAGTTCAACAGCTCTTCCACGAGCTTCGGATCGCAAGACGGGTGGCCCTCTGTCGGGATCCTGATCAGCGAGACCGGGCGGGTTTCCAACTCGGCGATCGAGCCTTCTGGCTGCTGCAGATATCGCTCCGCACCAACTAGAGTGCCGGCGTCGGCAATTGCATCACCCGGCAGCACGTAGCGAGATATCATGAGGTCAACCACCGAGTTGGGTATGCGGCGTCTCCGCCCCATTGATTTTTCGGTTGCAACGGTGATGTCGATCGCTTGCGAAGGTCCCGTGAGCTCATCGGGGAGTCCCGGACGAGCTCATTGTGAGGCGCTGATCCGTTGCGCATAGGCCCAGGGCATGAGGGCGTCGATGTCTTTGGCGAGGTGGCCGCTGGCGAGGCTGGTGAAGAGATCGCGCAGGTAGGCGTAGGGTTCAACGCCGTTCATCTTGCATGTGCCGATCAGGCTGGCAAATCGTGCCCAGTTACGGCCGCCTTCATCGTGGCCGGCGAAGAGCGCATTGCGGCGGTTCATGGCCGGACTTCTGATCGCGTTTTCGACCAGGTTGGAGTCGATGTCGACGCGGCCATCGTCGAGGAACAGACTAAAGCCATCCTGGCGTTTGAGCATATAGGCCATGGCTTCGCCGAGGTCGGACTTGCGCGAGACGCGTTTGGCCTGAGCGGCAAGCCAGGTGAAGAACTCGTCCACCAGCGGGCGGGACAGGTTCTGGCGGACAGCCCGGCGATGATCGGGATCACAACCGCGGATGCTGTCCTCGATCTTGTAGAGGGCGGCGATGCGCAACAGCGCCTCGTCGACGATGGGCGACCCCTTCTTCGGCTGAGCCTTAATCAGTTTTCTGCGGCCATGCGACCAGCAGAAGGCCAGTCGCAATGGATTGCCGCCCGTGCGTTTGGGCGTGGCGAGGTGGGAGTAGCCGCCATAGGCGTCCACCTGGATCGTGCCGTTGAAGCCGTCGAGGATTTCTGCGGCATATTCGCCGTTACGCCCAGGCCGATAATGGAACACCACGCCCGGCGGCGCAGGCCCATTCCAGCCACGGTCGTCGCGCAACACGGCCCAGAGATAGCCGGTCTTTGTCTTGCCGCGCCCGGGATCCAGCACCGGAGCCGTGGTCTCGTCGACATAGAGTCGTGAGCTACCCTGTTTCAGGACCACGGCCATGCGGTCGACCACCGGCGCGATCGCAGCACCCGTTCGGCCCATCCAATCGGCCAGGACCGTTCGGTCGATCGGCACTCCGTGTCGGGCCATGACGAGCGCCTGCCGGTTCAGCGGCATATGTTCGGAATGCTTGGACACGGCGATCTGCGCCAACAATGCCTCGGTCGGCCAGCTTCCCTCCAGCAAATGCGCCGGCGCTCTGGCCTGAACGACGCCCGTCCGCCCCTTGGGGCAAGCGTATTTCGGGCGGACCGTGACAATCACCTGATAGCGCGCCGGAATTTGATCGAGCCGTTCCGTCCGATCTTCGCCGATCCGAACCATGTTGCCGCAACCACAGGGACAGACAATGCTATCGGGCTCGATCACCCGCTCGACCCGCGGCAGGCCCTGCGGCAGTGCGCGCACCTTGCGTTCTTGCGAGGAGCGCTCTTTTCGGGATCGGCTGCGCTGGCTGCGATCTTTTCCTCGACGAAGGCGATCTGGGCCTGCGTTTCGGCAATCGCCGTCTCCAGGTCCTCCAGCGCCAGTTCCATCTGCGTCGGATCGAGCTTTTCCGATTTCGGCCCGAACTTCGTGCGCCGGTAGTCCTGAACCTGGATCTCCAGCTTCTCGATCAGTTCCTTCAGCTCGGTGATAAAGGCGTCCTTTTCGGCCACCACCGCCTGCTCATGCTGGCGTGCCGCACGCTCGACCGACAGCTCGAACTGCACCGCCGCAAAAGCCTTCACCACCTCCAAAGGAAGGTCCGGGAACTGGCTGAGATCGATGGGCTGTGACATGTGTCTTCATAACAAACCGAAGCAGAAAAGCCTAACAAAACAATGCCAAAACAGGGCGATTGAGTCATCCTGCCGCAGTCGGTGGCGTCACCCGTTGCGCCATCACCCGTCGCCAATCAAGCCCTTCGAACAAGGCTTCGTATTGAGCCCGAGAAAGACGCATCGTTCCATCCTGCACCTTGGGCCAGGCAAAGTTTCCCTGCTCCAAAACCTTGTAGATCAGCACCATTCCGGTGCCATCCCATACCAGGATTTTCAAACGATCCCCGCGCTTCGACCGGAAGATCACGGTCACCCCGGAATGCGGATCAAGCTTCAACTCGGTCTGCACCATCAAGGCCAGCGCCTGATGGCCACAGCGGAAGTCCACCGGCCGCGTCGCGATCAGGATCGGCAAGCGTTGGCCCGCGACGATCATGCCGTCCCTCGCATCGCGCGCACCAAGGCTGCAACCCGATCAACCGGCACATCGCCGGGAACCCTCATCACAAGGTCTGCGCCTATTTCTATCGTCACGATCCGCGAAGCGGACGCGACCGGATCCGGTGTCGGCAAAGTATCGGTAGCCGTCTTCGGCTCCGTCGTAAGCGCCAGTGGCACAAAGGCGGGTTCGATAGGCCCGTCCGCAAACGCCGGCACGGCCGTCATCAGTTCAGCAGGCAGCGTCAGAAGACCCTGACGCGCCTGCCGCCGCCAGTCTGAAAGCTGATGCGCAGCGAGATCATAAAGACGCGCAACGTCAGCGACCCGAACTCCAGGCTGAAGGCTCTCCGCAACAATCCGCGCTTTCACGGCGTCGGGCCAGCGTCGGTTCCCCCGACGAGGCTCAACAACATCGCATCGCCCGACAAATCCATCACCGCCATCCGTCATGCCAAATCTCCAGCTCTTGCCGAAAATCTTCTGGCAGAAAGGCAGAAACCTCAATGGTCACAAACACGCAAAATCAATGGGATGGAGGCGGCGCATACCGAGTTGGTGAACTCGACCAGATTGCTCTCTTCCATTTTCGATATGCGCTCGACTATGCCCAAACCCGAACTCCAATTGGTGTTGGGGCACCATAATCGAACATTATCGGGCTTGCCAGTGCATGGTGTTGGCCGAGACATCGGATGTGTCGGCCGTGACTTCGTGGTAGGCCACCAAATCGCCACTGGTCTGCAGGAGGAACCTCACAGGATTGTTGTTGGCGCTCCAGCATTTGAATTGTAAGCGGTGCATTGACCCCGTCTGGCGATAGCGGTGGATCGGGCTTATTCGTGTGAGCTCAGGGAATGAGCTTGGTATGAATTGCTATGTCTGAACCTATGTCCGAACATAGAACGTTCCATATGATCGAAGCCGTTGCGGGTCGCCTGGAGGGCGCGCCGCGAGAGGTTCGACGTTGGTCAAATGAGTTGAAGGCTCAGGCGGTAGCCGAAAGCCTGGAGCCAGGTGCGCGCGTTTCTGCGATAGCGAGGCGCATAGGGATCGACCCATCGCAATTGTTCACGTGGCGGCGCAATGCCCGACTGAAAGCGGAGGCTGTTGTTGATACGGCTCGGGGCGAAAGCTCCACCGCGGACATCATGATTGCGGATTTCGGATTAACGGGACAGCGATTCCGGTAAATCCCGGACAGTCGTTTCACTAAATCGCGGACAGTCTTGCGGGATCGACTTTCGTTCGCCTGGTTGATGTCATTTGTTATTGATTTCGGCGTTTCGCATTTCGGTCAAGAGCGAGGATTGCTTTTGCTTCCTCATGCTATCGCCTTCGAGCGCAATTCGGTGAGAGTTGTGAACGATGCGATCGAGGATGGCGTCAGCGATAGTTGGTTCCCCGATCATCTCGTGCCACTGCGCCACGGGGAGTTGGGCGGTGATCAGAGTTGATTTCCTGCGGTAGCGCTCTTCGAAGATTTCCAGGAGATCCAGCCGCTGCTGATCGCTGAGCGCATGGGTTCCCCAGTCATCCAAGATGAGCAGTTGAACACGTGCGAGCTTGTCGACCAATCGAGGGAACCGACCGTCGAGGCGCGCCAGGGCCAAATCCTCGAAGAGACGAGGCATCCGGACATAGAGAACGGAATAATCGAGGCGGGCCGCCTGCCGTCCGATGGCACAGGCAAGCCAGGTTTTGCCGGTTCCCGTTTGTCCGGTCAGGATCAAGTGCTCATGGGCTTTGAGCCATTCACCTTGTGCCAGGGAGAGAAGCTGTCTGCGGTCAAGGCCGCGATGGGCGGCGAAGTCGATGTTCTCGATGCAAGCGTCGGGGAAGCGCAGTTTGGCGATTGCAAGCCGGTTGGTCAGGCGCTTGTCACCGCGCACAGCCATCTCCCGGTCGAGCATCAGACCCAGCCATTCGTCGCGGTTGAGATCGATGCCCTCGGGCTGATTGGCCAGTTCACGATAAGCTGCTGCCATGCCGGATAGACCGAGTGCGTGCATCTGGTCGAGGGTTGGATGTGTGAGCATTCAAGTGTCTTCCTTTCTTCACTGGTAATAGGAACTGCCGCGGATGTTGCCATGCGGCGGGGCAGGCTTGACCGGCTCGGCGGCTGGTGGAGCTTGATCGAGGCCGGATTTGAGGATGGTGCTGACGGAGGAATAGCTGGTCGCATTGATCGTCAGCGCCCGATCGCACGCGGCTTCAAGACGCTCAGGTCCGTACCGGCGCGCGAGTGATAGAACGCCTTGAGCGGCGCGGTATCCCTGCTGGGGATGGGGCCTGTCGCGCATCAGCCGTTCGATCAGGATCGCAGCGTTGCGGCCAATCTTTGCGGCCTGCTTGATCAGGCTCGCCGGGGTGGTGTTGGCATAGTGCTGATGCGTCTTGGGCATGTGTTCGTTGACGGTGACGTGACCAGCCCGCTGCGACGTCCGGCGGTGACTGGCGACACGTTGGTGATCATGGAAGACCTCGACAATCCGGCTTGTAAGCCGGACATCGACCTGGCGGCCGATCAGGCGGTGCGGCACGGAGTAGAAGGCCTTATCGACCTCGACATGATAGTCGGGATGAACCTTTGCCGATTTCCATTCGGAATATTCGAATGGCGTTGCTGGCAAGGGGGCGAGCGCTTCGCGTTCGATCGCCTCGAAGAGTTGATTGTTGATGTCGGGATTTGCCAACCCGCCGCATCGGCCGGTTATTGAGATCGTCGAGGAGCTGGCTGATCCGCACGTTGAGATCAACGAGGCTGAAGAAGCGCTCATTCCTCAGTCGCGCCAGGATCCAGCGCTCAACGATCAGAACGCTGCCTTCGACCTTGGCTTTGTCCTTCGGCCGTTTTGGGCGGGTCGGCAGGACCGTTGTGTCGTAATGTTCGGCGAATGCTGCAAAAGTGGCGTTGATGGTCGGCTCGAACCACAAGGGCTTGGCGACGCCGGCCTTGAGGTTGTCGCAGACGATCGCCTTGGTCACGCCACCGAAGAAGCTCAACGCCCGTTGCTGACCCTCGATCCAGTCTGGCAGCCGTTGAGTGAAGCTCGCATAGGCGAAGGTGTACAAGGAGGCCGGCAGAACCGCGACGAAGATCTGCGCCGGCCGGATCTCGCCCGTCGCCGGATCAATGACGGGGACGGTGTGGCCAGCATAGTCGGTCTGCATCGCCGCGCCGGCGGTGTGGCGATTGCGGAAAGTGGCGCTGGCGCGTTGTTCGAAAGCGGCGAAACGCTCACAGAACCATGTGTATCCATAACCGTTGGGGTGCCGCTCGCGATATTCCTGCCACAACAGCGTCAGCGTCACGCCCTTTCGCTTCAGTTCACTGGCGATCTGGCCCCAGTCGGGCGCGTGCATGTCCTGGGGCGGGCGGCCGCGACGATGGAACAGGCGACGCTGCAACACAGCGTCCTCGTCAAGCCCAGGCGGCAACGGCCAGCCCGTCAGCCCGGCCTCACGCGCCCGCAGCAGATAGGTCGAAATGGTCGTTTTGCTGATCTTCAGCCGTTCCGATATCGCACGAACCGAAAGCCCCTGTTCGTGCGTCAGTCGCAATATCGATCGAATGTCCTTCACGTCAATAAGTCTCGCCTGCTTCCGTCTCGCCATTCCCCGCACCCCTCTCAAATCGGGGTCCAGAATGGCAAAACGGCGCGTGCGAAAGTCGATGTTTTAATCGCCGAAAGACTGTCCGGGATTTACCGGAATCGCTGTCCGGGAATTAGCGGAAATGCTGTCCCGGATTTAGTGAAATCGCTGTCCGGGATTTAATGGAAACCCTGTCCGCGAATTACCGAAACCCGCATCATGATCGGCGACGCTGTGATCCGGGTGAATGTCGCGATCGACGAGCCACATCTCGTCAGGCTGATCCGCGCGGTGCGCTCTGCATGATCCCCGCTGGTGCGAAGGTGTTCTTGGCCAGTCATCCCGTTGACTTCCGCAAAGGTCCAGACAGTCTTTTGGCGCTGGTGCGTGATGCTGGAAGTGATCCCTTCAATGGCTCGCTCTACGTTTTCCGCGCCAAAAGAGCAGACAGAATCAAGATCGCCTGGTGGGATGGCTCAGGCGTCTGCCTATATTCGAAGCGGCTCGAAAAAAATCAGTTCGTCTGGCCGAAGATCGGACCGGCCCGCGTGCAGCTCAATCACGCGCAACTGCTTGCACTCGTTGACGGCATGGACTGGAAACGGGTCCGCTCGGCTACGGTGAAACGACCGGAATTTGTTGGGTAAAAGCCCTGCGGCAGAGTGAATCAGGCGGCTGAAACTGAGGGTAAATCTCGCCGAAACATGCTCTACATAAGGGCATGAAACCAGCCGATCTCGAGCTTCCTGATGACGTTGATGCGCTGAAAGCCATGGTCATGGCGATGGCAGCAAAGGCTGCGCGCGCCGATGTTCTGGAAGACGAAGTCGCTGATCTGAAGGCCCGCAATACGGACGCGGACGAACAGATCGCCAAGTTGAAGCTGATCCTCAAAGCTTTCAATCGATACAGGTATGGCCGCCGTTCGGAAAAGCAGGGCAAGTCCATCGAGGCAGACCTGGACGAACAGGGCGCGTTTGTCTTCGAAGAAATCGACATTGGCATTGCCGCGATTGAGGCGCTGGTTTCCAAGGGCCGCAATCCAGGCGCTGCAAAGCGTGCGCCGCGCCCGCGCAAGGGCTTCCCGCCGCACCTGGAGCGGGTCCATGTAGTCATCGAGCCGGACGAACTGCCCGAACACGCTGGCAAACAGAAGGTCCTGATCGGGGAAGATACCTCCGAGCGGCTTGATGTCATTCCGCCGAAGTTCCGGGTGATCGTCACCCATCGCCCGAAGTATGCCTTCAAGAACGAAGACGGCGTCATCCAGGCCTCAGCCCCGGCGCATATCGTCGAAAGCGGCATTCCGACGGAAGCGCTGCTCGCCTATATCGCGGTCTCCAAATATGGCGACGGGTTGCCGCTCTATCGACAGGAGGCGATCTTCCTGCGCGACCATGTCGAGGTCGAGCGCGGTATCATGGCGCGGTGGATGGGGAAGCTTGGGTTCGAACTCGAGATTCTCGCGGACTACACCTTCAGCCAGATCAAAAGAGGCGAACGAATATTCGCCGACGAGACGACATTACCGACACTTGTTCCCGGATCGGGGTCGGCAAAGACAGCGTATTTATGGGCGTACGCCCGGGACGATCGACCGTTCGGCGGCAGTGGTCCGCCGATGGTGGCCTATCGTTTTGAAGACAGTCGATCCGGCGATTGTGTCGCGCGGCATCTCGAAGGCTATCGCGGCATCCTGCAAATCGACGGATACACTGCCTATAACCGTGTTGCTCGACCTGAGCGCGGAAACGACGGCGCTCTATTGGCAGGATGCTGGGCGCATGGTCGCCGTCGGTTTTACGAGCTGCACGCCAACGACAGTTCCAAGGTGGCAACGGCGACAATCGAAAAGATGGGCGCACTTTGGTCGATCGAGGAAAAGGTGCGCGGACAAAGCCCCGATGTTCGCGCTGCCGCCCGTCAGGAGGCCTCCGCTGCAGTCGTTGCCGATCTCTACAAACTCTGGCAGGACACGCTGCCCCGCATCTCTGGAAAATCAAAGCTCGCCGAAGCCATTCGCTATGCCCTTCATCGGCGGGAAGCCTTCGAACAGTTCCTCCATGACGGGCGCATCGAAATAGACTCCAACATTGTTGAGCGTGCAATCCGGCCTCAGGCAATTGTACGGAAGAACAGCCTATTTGCCGGAAATGCAGGGGGCGGAAGGACTTGGGCCACACTCTCTACGCTCATCCAGTCCGCCAAGATGAACGAAGTTGATCCGCTGGCCTGGCTGACGCAGACGCTTGAGCGTATCGCCGCAGGTTGGCCATCAAGCGATCTCGACGCTCTGATGCCCTGGAACTTCAAGAAGTAACGGCCTCACGTCACCGCTTACTTTGAATTCTCGCGGACCCAAAGACGTTACGTTCTCTGGCAGCCTGGCAACGACTACCCCGCTGGCCGACCGCGTGCCGACAGCAAAATCGCCAGAAAAGAAAACTCGCCCGTTCTCTGACAGTGAAATTTTCAGAGGATCGCCGGCGGCGGAAGACCAACCATTGGCACCGTCGAAGAGCGACGTCGGGAACGCCATCTCATCGAACCCACGCCGTTTTTTGGGCCAAAGCCCCACAATTATAGCGCGCGCAAACTCCAACGCCTTTTTGCGATACTGGAGCATGCTATTGTGGATGTTGTCGCGCTTGCCATTGACGAACTGGTCCTTATAGCGCCCATCCACTGGGCTATTCTGCGCCTCATAGGCCAGAGCAGGCTTCAGCGCCTGCGGAATCATCGCGACAGCGCAACCACGCAAAGATGCGCAATGGTGGATGATCTATGTGAGTCATCATTCTTGGACGAGAGACGGAGCGAATATCATGGGCATGATCGCATTCACAAGTACGGACACGAGTGCCGGTACAATCTACGTCAACCCGGACCATGTCGTATACGTCGTTAACCAAGAGAACTGCACAGCAATCGGCACCACAGTACCCACCAAGGAAGGGGCGCCGTGGGCCGTTTTCGTGAAAGAAAGTGCGGAGGAAGTTTGTAAGAAGTTGCGTTCGCACACTTAATGCGATTTGGTTGATAACCTTGAGAAGCCTTCGCGCCTTGTTTTCTCACGGGCTTGGCGATCGCAACCGACACCCTGCGCCGGCAGTGGTTACGAGAGAAAGCGGTGGCTTGGTCGCGAGCGAAAATCCGTCCGAGCGCCAAGCCAAAGCTGACTGCTCTCGATCTTCTTAGTTCGCAGGACAATAGGTGACCAGCCGCTCGCCGCGCCTTCCCAAGGCTCGAGTCGCTCCGAGCGCGGCGGGCAAGCAGGAGTAAGGGTCAGCGAAGCTACCAAATCGGCCGCGGGTAAGCGGTCACCTCGTCCGCGGAGGTGTCATTCGATGAGACTGACCGCGGGATAGCGAAACTGTTGTGCCGAAGTTTATCCGCGCCAAATCGGGCGATGGACGCATTCAGCGTCTCTTCCCCTGTCAGAGGCCACGACTGCTCGAAGCCTGAGAACTGATAGTTGAGGTGAGGCGCACCGTCACGAAGCACCACTTCAATCTTCATCTCATTCGATTCCGATTTCCGGGATGCCTTCTCCCATTCTGAAACGATCGAGTAGCCAAATTTCTTCGCAGCGGCATCGAGAAGGTAATCAATCGCCTGCGATTTGTGCAGGTTCATAGCCTCCGTCGCCTCAAAGGCTTTAACCTGGTCCCGGAATTCAGGGTATCTCATGTCAATGATAACCTCATTCTCAGGAACCGTAGTATGCGCGCCACTTACAAGGCCCGCAGCCAAATTAGATCCCCGCCCCTGATGGTAGACGAAAGTACCAAGACTGAGGCAGACGCGATAACCCATCTTCAGGCTGCGGAGACTCCAATCTGTTTCTTCACAATAGCCTCGGCCAAAGATCGGATCCATCAACCCAACCTTCTTTACCACTTCTACCGGCATCATAATGCAAAAGGAAATACCCGCCGGCACATCAACGACCACATCTTGATGCTTCTCGAAGAAGACATCCGAGATAAAATCTACTGTCCCCTGCTCGGCAAGGAAAACGTCGGGGTCAGCATTTGGTAAACTATAGATCGATACATTGTTCGACCAAGCTGTCACAGATCCAACATTCTCTTGCTGGCAACACGCAACAAGAACAGAAATAAGGTTCGAGGGAAATATCACATCGGAATTATTAATCGTTACGAAGTCGTACCCGTTCTTGACTGCGGTTAGCAGACCTAACGACACATTTCTCGGTATTCCGAGATTGCGAGGAGCAAGGTAGTATTCCGCGCCCAGCGACTTGCACAATTCTCGGAGGTCATCGCTCCAACCAGGTTCTGGGCTCGCGTCGTCCAATACCAACACGTCGATATCAGCCACTGACTTGTCCATGCGGACGGCACTTTGGATCGCACGAGGAACGAACGCCCGACCATTATATACAGTGATTACATGCAATACGCGCGGCTTCATGGTCAATAATCCATTCCTAGTTTGCGCTGTGCTTGGACGTCAGCCCAAGTATTTCGTAGTACGCGTCAACAGTCTTACGCGCGGTCTCATCCCAATTGAGGCGGCCAAGCGTTCCGAGCACTTTGCGCACCGAAGAATTCGCGACAGCAGGATCCGTCAACAGGGCTTCGGCACGCTCGACCAGGTCATCTAGCTGGTAGGTTCTCGGCACTGACTCATCGTCGATCAGTTCGCGCAACGGACCGAACGAAACGTGCAACGTTGGTACCCCCATGAGCGCGGCCTCGAACGGCACCTGCCCAAATCCCTCGGCGGCTGTCAGATAGACGGCAAGACTGGAGTTTTGCAGCAACCAATTCCGCTCTTCAGCGGTGACTTCGGGCAGCGAAAGAACGTCAGCATGGTTCTCCGTTGAAATCACACGCGCTTCTTCATTGCGCGTAGACCCGAAAGGTACTGCCGCGCCAACAAGTACGATCGCATGGTTGAAACCCTTGTCACGCAACCGAGCCCAAACGCGCAAAGCGAGATCCCGGTTCTTGTGAGCATAGGTAGCTCCGAGAACGAAAAGGAACGAACGCGACGCCCAACCTCGCTCCAAAATAGCGTCGGGGATAGATTGCGGTTGATCTTTTGAACGCGCATCGGCCCCGTTTTCAATTACGAAAAGATGCGGATCGCTGACTGGCATCCGCTCTTCTTTAATCGAGGTAACAACGTCGTGGCTTATGCTTACCACAGCGTCTGCGTTCGCTATTTGGCGCTTGAAATTGTTGCGATAGTGTTCCCAGTCTTCCCAATCCTTGAAGTAAGCACCGTTTCTATAGGCAATCAAATCCTGAATCGTGATTACGGATCGTTTCGCAATAGCACGCCACCGATCCCATGGAATGGGGCTGCTTGGTTGAAATGGTCGGTGAATAATATCTACGTGGGGGGCACCTTCAAAATTAAGGCCGGCAGCGGGTACGAGTCGGACTTTGTCAGTAGCCCGCAGTTCCTGAGCATAGTGCGGCAGACTGAGAGGATCGGGAACAGCGAGTGCCACCCATTGAATGGAGGGATGTCGAACCAGCGCTTTTGTTAGCTCCATAATCAGCAGCTGCGTGCCCATTTCCTTGGGGCCAAGCGCCGATCCATCGATCAGTACGCGAATACCGGTAGCTTTTGCCCGGGCTAGATCCAGGGATTCGGCCAGCACCGACCGCTCGGACAACCTCTCACTATCGTAGGCCCCCGGAAAGGAGGGGTGTATCGAATGCAACTGGTGGCGGAAATCCCGGTCCTCTAAGACGCTCGGATATGCGCCCACACCGTCCCATGGCCTGGTCACGAATGTAGATGGATCAAGAAAACTATTGAAGCCGCGCCGTGCCGCACGCAGCGAGAACTCCGCCAATGCGAACGAACCGTTGCCCGTTTGCTGATCGTCCAATGCGCCACTGACTTCCCAAGCACTCCTATTCACAAGGACTGCTCCACCCTCCGATACCGGGAGCGGCACCAACCCGCCGTCCTTCTTACCCTTGCTCCGCAAATGCCGAGTTAAGGTCTCATGGTTATGGCCATCTACACCAAACGGCGTAGGAGTGTTCCTGTGGGGGAAGCTGATATATCCAGCCGAATTCGACAAAAATGAAATTGTTGCGATCCGCGGGTCATCGGCAGCGAGAGGAATAGCGAGTGCAAGCGCATCTGGCGAGACAACGACGGGCATCACGACGAAAAGATATTGATCTCCGCCCTGCCGGAGCACAGCCGCAGCCGCATCGTTGAAGCTATTTTCTTCTAGAAACACGAGGTTTTGGTGGTTGAGGCCAATCTTCCCAGGAGCCTCCGCATCCGGAGAAGCAACGTACACCTCCCGCACCCCATCCAGGCGAAGCACGGACACCACAGTTTCGGTCCATTCTCTGGCAGCCCGATCGATCCATATGAATGCGATGACCTTCGAGGCACCAACCACTGCGCCGCGAGATGAAGAGGTTGGCGACAGTGTCTTTGTAATTATTGGCGGGTTTGTGCTCAGAGTGTCGATGCCCATCAGACGATGTTCTCCGCAATCAACCATTCGCCCACACGCTGAGCGCCGTAGTCCGCGAAACTTGTGTCGCACGATACGCCCAGTTCCGAAGCCAAATGCCTGGTTTCAGCAACTGCCCAGCGAATATCACCGTCCCTGAACTTTCCCGAAATTACAGGTTGTGGTGCGCCGTGCAGTGCTGCGATCAAATTGGCGGCCGCCAAGATGGTGGTTGCCTGCCCTGTTCCCACATCAAGGTATCTTACAGACGCCGGCGGCTGAAGAAGCGCGGCGACGCAACTGTCAACGACATCGTCGACATAGACGAAATCTCGACCGATAAGCCCGTCCTCATAGACTTCGATTGTCCCCGCCTGACGGGCGATTCGATGGAACAAGGTGATGATTCCCGTGTAGGCATTGTAGGGGGACTGGCCTGGCCCATAAACATTCTGAAAACGAAACACAGTCGCCGGTACGCCCATCGCCGACGCCCAAGAAGCAACAATCTGCTCCTGTGCCAACTTCGTGGCACCATAGACGCTCGAGGGTTTCGGAAACATGGTCGCTGCGCAATGCTCTATCGGCGTGGCTGCTTCACCGTCCGCCCCCAGAATGCTCCAGACGCCCTTTGACAAGGTCGCGTGGTCGCGCAGCGAAGGATAAAATGTTGTTCCCGCCGCACTTCTCCAAGCACCTTCGCCATAGACCGCTCTGCTTGACGTCAGGACGATGTGGTCTGGAATCGCCTTGTGCCGGGCCAATCCATCGAGCATTTGCGTGGTTCCGACCACATTTGCATAGGAATGCCTTGTCGATTCCGTCAGCGATTGCCCCGTGCCAGTTTCGGCAGCAAGATGCACAATTTCCTTCGGCCGAAACCGAGATAGAAAGTTGTCCCAAAAATCCCGGTCAGCAACGTCAGCAACAACGAGTTCCACCTCAGATGGCAAGTTGGACGGGCGCGAAGGCGTCGCGTGTACCTGAGGATGCATATTGTCAATTGCTATCACACGGCGAGGACCGCCTACCAAGCGCTCCGCCAGCCGGCTTCCTATAAACCCGGCGCCGCCAGTCAAAATAACTACGTCTTCCATGATAATCACCAGAAATTAAAAAGAAAAATGCAACGGCTGAAGAACGAAACGCAGAGGTATTACTTAACCTCGATCTCTCCTACGTATGACTTCAAAGTAGCGCCATCCTTGCGCTCTCCTTCTATCTCTACTGAGTAGATACCCGGCGGCAAATCCGATGCTGCCAGTTCGAAAACGAAGCCGGATCGCGACATGGCCGGACGTTGGAAATGGTCAGCAACGTCCCCTCTCTCCTTGACAGAAACCGACCTGACGAGCTTCCCAACTCCACCGATGAGGATAATCTGTATTCGCTCGAACGGAGCGAGCAGATCAGCTGGTACCGCCCAACCGGAAATTGTCAGCCTTCGCTCGCCCGCCAAATTGACAATGTGCCGCCCGGGCAGGCGTGGCGAACCTCCACAAACCTCGTCGATGCCCCAATGAAGCACCTCCTGGCGCTTGCCACGCGAAGACACGAGGCGGCGCGATAGACGCGAAGCGATACCTGCTGCCCCGCTCGCAACATTCCCGCCGAGGCTGCCCTCTCCGGAAGTGGAAGTCGCCACCGCGGTGCTCGACCTCAACTCGTCTCGCTCTTTTTCATGAAGAACCTGCAACTGCGCGCGCAGCGTCTGAAGTTCCTTTGCCACAGCTGAAATTTTCAGCGAAAGCTCGACTATACGATTGTTCGCAATTGCCAGATCTACACCGGCCTGCTCGTAGCAAATTCCTGATAAGTCCATCGCCGATTTAACCCGTTAGTTTTTTTGCGACAAAAGAGGGGCATCACTCAGCAGGTTTGACATGCTGTGAGCTGACGAGGGTCGACATTCGATTTTTCAATGCCACGACCTCTTCGTTTAAGGCAGCCAGCCTCTTTGTTAAATCCATAACCTGCTTATTTGCAACTTCAACTTGCTGTAGTTTTTCGACAACGATCTTGTCTTCGACAATCATTATCAACCCTCCTGTTAGGATCACTGGCCGCTAGAATCGGCTGTTGCGTCGCAATATTCGACAGGCGTCGGGCCAGATATACACGTTGGGCGCTTCGTTCAACATCTTTTCGAGCGCTCGCGACCATTGCTTCGGCGGGATCTGGCCTCCGGTGCCCTGATCCGCCAAGGTGCTCTCCGCGGCTGAAACATCTTGACAGCGAGAATCTGCATCTACTACGAAGCGCCACGTTTAACGTAATTTTCATTGGCTCAATTTTGCGCTGCTATAGCAATCCAAAACGGCTGTCTTTCGGGAGTCAATTGGTGAACTTGGAGATTTGGACAAGATGATTGGCGTTAGAGCACGAGCCCCGTTGCGACTGGGATTTGCCGGCGGAGGCACAGATCTCTCCCCTTTCTGCGACCTCCATGGCGGCGCTATTCTGAATGTTACCATCGATCGGTTCGCCTATTGCCACCTTGAAGTGGCGAGCAAGGAATCGGGCGGCCAAGCGCATTTTCGCGCTGCAGACATCGGTGTCGAATCGCATTTTGACGTTGCCGACTTGCGTCAGCCGCGGGAAATTGACGGCTTGAGCCTCCATATTGCTACCTACAATAGAATCAGCGAACAATTTCTTGATGGAAGAAAACCGCCTGTACGGATGGTGACAACTATCGATGCGCCGCCTGGATCCGGACTAGGTTCGTCATCGGCATTGTGTGTTGCCATGGTAGAGGCATTCGGCAAAGCGTTCGATCTGCCCCTTGGCCAATATGACGTAGCGCGAATTGCATTCGAGATAGAGCGAATTGACCTCGGCCTGGCAGGCGGGCGACAGGATCAATATGCGGCCGCATTTGGTGGCTTTAACTATATGGAATTCCTGCAAGAGGAGCGGGTAATCGTGAATCCGCTCCGGATACCAGAGTCCGTCGTTCGTGAGCTTGAGGCCTCGGTGCTTATCTGCTTCACAGGCGTATCAAGATCGTCTGACATTATTATCAGAGATCAGATCAAGACGGTAAACACGACAGATCTATTGGGTATGGAGAGTCTTCAGCGCTTAAAGACCGACGCGGCTGAGATGAAACAGGCGCTTCTGAAGGGAGAGTTGGGACTGTTTTCGGTGATCTTGGACAGATCCTGGCAAAACAAGAAGAACACCTCTGCGAGTATTTCGAACTCGCATATTGAAGAATTTTATGAATTGGCACGCCGCAACGGGGCTACAGCAGGGAAAGTCTCAGGCGCGGGCGGTGGCGGATTCATGATGTTTATGGTCGATCCTGCTGACCGGATTCCTTTGGCGAACGCATTGGCCAAGTTTGGTGGCGTAGCGTCACCCGTCTATTTTACGCAGCAAGGAGCAGTTGCATGGCACACGCGGACGTAATTGTACGCACGGAATTTGAAGAAGCCGTTAGCGTGATGCGCGATACGGCCAATGACGCATCCTTCGTCAGCAATGTCGTCGCTATTGCTCGGACAATGACTGCCAGCTTGAAGGACGGTAACAAGATTATGTTCGCGGGCAATGGTGGCAGTGCAGGCGACGCTCAGCATATTGCGGCTGAATTTGTATCGCGGCTGAATTTCGACCGTGCACCTCTTGCTGGATTGGCGCTAACGACCGACACTTCTGCGCTCACCGCCATCGGTAACGACTATGGCTACGTGCACGTTTTTGAGCGACAGATTCGGGGTCTTGGCAAGGCGGGCGACGTGTTCGTCGCGATCTCAACATCCGGAAAGTCGCCGAACATACTCCTCGCGCTGGAGGCTGCCCGCGCCGCCGGCATCACAACAGTCGGACTGACGGGTGCCGCCAAATCGAGTATGGACGACCTTTGCGATCACATTTTGAAGGTGCCGTCTGCTAAAACGCCGCTAATTCAGCAGGTTCACATTACGGCTGCCCATTCCATATGCGGACTGGTTGAAAGAGCGATATTCGGGGATCCTAATGGCGGCACCTGAACAATGCGTGATATTGGCTGGCGGACTCGGTACGCGCCTTGGGGATATGACGAAACAGTGCCCTAAACCACTTCTGCTGGTGGGCGGCAAGCCATTTCTTTCCTACTTGGTGCAGGAAGCGATCAGATTCGGCTTCAAGCGCATCCTTCTACTCGCGGGCTATCTATCCGATCAAATCGTGGTTTTTGCACGAGACATAGCCCAAGATCTGCCGCCGGGCGTTTCGATATCGGTGATTTCTGAACCCGCCCCTATGGGAACCGGGGGCGCTCTTCGATTTGCATTGCCGCAACTCGACGAGCAATTCTACCTATTGAACGGCGACTCATGGTTTTGTTTCAATTGGCTTGAACTGGCCGCTGTTGCCTCTTCGCAGGATGATTGGGATGCAGTTTTAAGCCTTCGCACACTGGAAGACACCGGTCGCTATGGGGTGGTCCGTCTCGATGGCCAGCAGGTCACTGAGTTCCACGAGCGTGGAGGCGGCGGGCCTGGTTATGTGAATGCCGGTGTCTACCTGCTTAAGCGTTCCTTTGTCGCGTCGTTTCCCGATAAAGCTTCATTGGAGCGAGATCTCCTTCCGATGCAGGCCGTTGCTGGTAGAGTGTTAGGCGTTCCAACACACGGTTTTTTCATCGATATCGGTGTCCCAGACGATTTTACAACCGCGCAAGATTCAGTGCCGAAGCAGCTGGTGAAGCCGGCGGTTTTCTTCGACAGAGACGGCGTTCTCAATCAAGATCGTGGTTACACACACAAGCCCGACGACCTATCCTTTGTGGACGGCGCTGAAATGGCTGTGAAGCGGCTGAATGACGCGGGATACTACGTGTTCGTGGTGACCAACCAATCAGGCGTGGCGCGAGGCTATTACGAAGAAAGCGCTGTGACGACCTTCCACACAGAGATGCAGCGCCGTCTGCGCTCATTAGGAGCTCACGTGGATGACTGGCGTTACTGTCCATTCTTGCTTGGCGCACCGCTGAAACACTACGATAGAGCTCATCCTTGGCGTAAACCAGAGCCTGGAATGATAATCGATCTGATGACGAATTGGTCCGTCGATGTTGAACGATCATTTTTGATCGGAGACAAACCTACCGATATTGAGGCAGCTAACAGGGCTGGAATCGAGGGCTTCGTCTATGCTGGTGGGAACCTGGATCAACTGGTTGGCGACATCCTTTCCGCCTAGCGCGAGCACCGGAAGCAGAGTGAGATAAGGGTCGCGCTCGCGCTTCTTGCGATTCGAGAGTGCGCAAAGACCCCGTTCGATATATTTGCGCACCGTCTTGCGATCGATACCCGTTTCTCTGGAAATTGCCGACACCGTCAGGCCCTGCTGATGCAGATCCAGGATCATGATCGTCTCCCTCAGCTTGATCACCAAAATCCCCCTTCCGACCATCGGAAGGTGAGCGCGACGAACAGCCCACTGCTTTGGGCGTTGACGCAACGGCAACAGCGATTTTTCTCAGAACTTCTGCTTTGCCCGCTTCGGCATAAAATAGCTTCGGATATTGACGAGTGCTTCGGCGACCTCAGCAGCATCCTGGCGGGTCGCTTTCCGTTTTGCCTCGCCGAGCTTGCGGATAGGCGCGACGATATCGCCAGTGACGGCATGACCTCGAAGGACGGGCTGCCAAAGCTTGGGCGCGTACCTTGTTCCTAAAAGAAAGCAGAGGTCCCAATCGAAGGGATCAAAGGTCTGATCATCGATCCTGGTGAACCTGGGCCGATGGTCTTTCGGTCTTTCGGCGAGGCTTGCCGATATCCGGTTGTACTCTGCAACGATCGTCTGCACGGCCCGATGTTCGGTTGTTTCCATTGGCAGGTTCAGGGCCTCTGGGCCAGTCAGCTCCGGGATCCACTGACGTGGGTCGATAAACTTCGGACCGATGATGAGAGCCGTGAGATAGCCATCGAGACCGCTCATCGACCAGATCGGCGACACCGGACGACGTGCCCTGATGAAGGCTTCGAACGCCTCGTCATCGAGCTTCGGTCGTGTCGTCGTCGCTTGGCTGTTCTGTGTCATGCCGCCCGTCGCTCCCGATCTGCAATGTCCTCGCGTTCCGCCTTCCAAGCCCACGGCAAGAGGCTTTCCATCCGGTCGGCTTTCACTTTGCCGGAGATGATGCGTTCCAGCACATCGGCAAGCCATTTTTCAGGATCCACGCCGTTTAGCTTTGCCGTGTTGACGAGCGATGCCAGGACCGCGAAGGACTTGCCGCCGCGTTCGTTGCCCACGAACAACGAATTCTTCCTCGTCAGAGCCACCGATTTCATCGAACGCTCGACCACATTGGAGTCCACTTCGATCCGGCCATCATCGAGGAAGGCTGCCAACCCGCTCCAGTGGTTGAGCGTGTAGGAGACGGCCTTGCCCAGCGCCGATTTCGCCGACACCTCGTCGCTCAGTTCGGTGAGTTGGGCCTTCAGTTCGCTCATGACGGGCGCTGTCTCGCGACGACGTACCGTGAGCCGGGTATCGGCACTTTCGCCGCGCAGTTTCGCTTCGATGCGATAGATCTCGGCAATCCTGGCCAGGATCGACAGGGCCTCAGCAGACCCGGTCATCTTGACGACTTCGACGAACTTGCGTCGTGCGTGGGCAAGGCAGAAGGCCAGTCGCATGGGGGCGACATTGCTCTTCCCACGGCGCTTGGCCAAAGTTTTATAGGCTTGGTATCCGTCAACTTGAAGCACGCAGGCAAACGACGACAGTTGCCCCTCGACCTCGCGAGCGCTGCGGCTTTCGGCAAAAGTATAGGCCACCGCGGGCGGCGCCAGACCATTCCACGGCCGGTCATCGACCGCCTGAGCCCACAACTGACAGACCTTGGTTCGTTTCCGCCCCGGATCAAGCCGCGGCAGCGGCGTCTCATCACAAAATACCCTCGGCTGCGAGCGGATGAAGGCAAGCAGCGCATCATAGAGAAGCTCAAGCCACCAGGCGACCCGCGTCACCCAGGCGCCGAGCGTGCCGCGATCGATGATCACGCCGCAGGAGGCAAGCATCTGCGCCTGGCGATGCAGCGGCAAATGCCAGGCGAACTTCGAAACGGCGACATGGGCAGCAAATGCCGTGGTCACCATGCCGCCATCCATTACGCGCGCCGGCGCCGAAGCCTGGACCATGACGCTCTCGCAGGCCCGGCATGCATAGCGCGGCCGGATTGTCCGTTTCACCCGGACAACCGCAGGCACGATGTCGAGCGCTTCGCTGACATCCGTGCCGATGCAATGAAGCTCGAACGAGCAGCACGGGCAAACCTTGCTCTCCGGCTCGATGACCTCTTCATACCGTGGGAGATGCTTGGGCAAACGACCGATGTTGCGCGACGGCAATCGCCGCTCCTGCTTTGTCACCTCGGCGACGGGTGCAACATCGTCATTGGCCGCCGCGGGAATGTCGCCAAGATCGCCAAGGTCAAGCGTCGCCTGCGTCGGGTCGATCGCCGTCATCTTCTCCGATTTCGGGCCAATGAGCTGACCCTCCAGGAAGGCAACGCGCGCCTTGAGGTCGGCATTCTCCGCATCGAGCGAGAGAATGATCCGGCTCAATTGCGCGGCATCCTGAGGCAAAGGGTCGGGTCGAAGCGGCATGGCAGACCCTAGCACATGATCATGAATCTTCAAGCAAATCCAATAGGATCAGCCCGCTTTCGTCGGCCGCTTTACGACGTTTCGCTTGACCCGCGTCCAGTCAATACCGGCCAGCAAAAGTGAGAACTCCTGGCTGCTCATCTGCATCGCGCCATCGCGGATCGGTGGCCAAACGAACTTGCCAGCCTCCAACCACTTCGTCGCCAGGATCATGCCCGACCCGTCCCAATAAATGCAGCGCAGACGATCGCACCGCTTGGCGCGGAACACGAACGCGTCACCACAATAGGGATCGGCCGCAAGGGCTGATGCCACCAGCGCAACAAGGCCATTCATGCCGCGCCGGAAGTCGACAGGCTGCGTCGCCACCATGATCTTCACGCCATTCGGCGAAAGTCCGATCACCGGCGCCCTCGCAACGCCGCCACGATCGCCTGCGCCAACTCCGGCGCCACCGACCCGATCACGGTCATGCGCGCGCCGGCGATCTCGATCTCGATGCGACCGGAAGCAACGGAAGCGATATCCGACGACGCGCTCTGGGGCGGCGTTCGTTCTCCAACCACGGTCACCGGCACGAACATGGCCTGCTGCGCGCCGGCTTGCGCGGATCGTCGAAAGGTCAATCCAGCTTCGCGGCGCCAGACATTCAGCAAGCCGCGATTGACGCCCCAGCGCCGGGCGAGGGCCGAGATGTTCACGTCGGGTTCTGCACTTTCGGCAAGGATCCGCGCCTTCTCTTCGTCGGTCCAATTCCGCCGCTGGCGCCGACCGGTGATCATCTCGATCCGGCGATACTTTCCATCATGCCTGGCTTCATGCATGCCTTCATCCATGGCTTCAAGCATGGCATCAGCGCGATCTCCAACCATCCCGTTCCACTCCCGTCGATGAAGGAGCTTATCTCGCGGCCTCACTCACAAAAGGAAAGGTGGGGTGTTCGTCGCGCTCACATCGGAAGGAGTATCGGCGATGACGCGCCGCCGGTCTTCCGGGGCGCGCCCCGGAAGACCGGCGGCCGCAGCACCTGGGGAAGATTCAAACTTTCAAACGTAAGCGGCAAGCTGACCCCATCTGGCGTAGGTAGCGCGGGCGCCTGTATTGCGGACAGACGATTCACAGACTGTGAGCTTCTATGTCTGCGCCTAGCTCTGGAACTAGAAACTTCCATATGATCGAAGCCGTTCCGGAACGGCTTGAGGGTGCGCCGCGGCAGTTTCGGCGGCGGTGGTCCGATGAATTCAAGGAGCGGGCCGTGGCTGAGGCAATGGAGCCCGGCACAAGCGTTTCGGCGATTGCGCAGGAATACATCCGTCGCAATTATTTGGCTGGCGCCGCAATGCTCGTGCCGGACAACGATCCTTCTCGGCGGATCCGGCTGTTCAGGTGGGAGCGTCCACCCCATCGCTCACCGTCGAACAGCGGCTTGCTCCTTTCCTGCCGCGCGGCCAACCGGTCAAAGCCTCGCCGAAACGCCTCAGGATCGATGATCGAACCTTCGATGCCATGGACTGGGACGTCTGCTTTCTGATAGGAACCGGGTTCGCCCCCAAGCTGTGGCGGCCCGTCATTCGCGGCCATGCGGCCATGCCGTCACCGGCGATATCATCGCAGCAATCCGCAAAACTCAGCGGCCCACCACCCACGAGGATGCTGCCGCTGCCGCCGAAGCCCTCGTCAATATCCAAAGCTACTTCATGCCAAAGCGCGCAAAGCAGAAGTTCTGAAACAACGGACGGCTCCTCGTCCGTTAACAGACGAAAGCCGTGGGCTGCTCGTCGCGCTCACGATTAACCACGCGCACGCTAGCTCACACTGTCTTTTACGCTTGCGATCAAGAGACCTGCAATCCCCCAAAGCACAAGGCAACTAAGAAACACCAATCCGGTATCAGCAAATATTCGTGGATAGAGTGCGTATTCCGGCAACAGGGGAGGTACGATGACAGCGACATACAACTGCTGGCGATCGAGGTTTCTCCTTGCCTCCTCGTAACTAGAACGCGCGAGCGAATACATGCGCTCGGAGAATTCCTCCTGCAACCTCAAGAGCTGATAGTCTTTTAGTTGCGCTGAAAGACTATCGTCGTTTGCGGGGCCAGTTAGTCGATCTTCGAGAATCGCAAGTTGCTCGTTGACAGCGGCAAGTCGCGACTGGATATACTTTTCGCCTGGGCGCCCCGCAACTCCGTTTGCGGAAGCGGTCGCGATTTGGGTTTCAAGGTCGATCTTCTGAAGTGTTAGCGCAGAAACATTCTCTGTTATTCTCTTTGCGGACTCTAGAGGATCGATCGAGCCGCTTCGCTGCTGAAACGCCAGAACCGAAGCGCGCGCGTCGACAAGTTTCTCGGCTGCGCGCTGCACCTCCTCCTCCGCTCTGGTCATCGCATCCGTGCGGTTTCGCCGCGAAAGCTCGTTGACCAGGACTTCACTTTTCGCGACGATCGCTTGCGCCAGCTTGAGCGCGTCTTCTGGAGTGTATGCCCTAACCCGCAAGGTGAGTATGCTCGAAACCGTATCCACAGAGACCGTTACGCGTTCCTTCCAGTATTCCCAGTTTTCCTCAAGGTTGTTGTCCGGGTTCAACCGAGAAAACCAGTCGACACTCGGCTTGGCATAGATGGAGGCCATACGCTCCTTGCCGCCGACGTCCTGAACAATCGCTCGACTCTTGATGTAGTCAAGAATCATCATCGCGTCCTGGGTCGTCGCTTGCGCCTTGCCCAGATTGATCGGCCCAATTCCCAAACCGCCCAGGATTGAACCTGCATCTGTTTTGGCGCCACCCGCGACCGCTTGTTTAACTGTTAGCTTTGCTTCAGCGACAAATACATCGGACGCCCAAACCGCATAGTATAAGAAAGCAAGAACAGTCGGCAGAACAACCGCAAGAATGAAAGTGCCAAGCAGCGAACCACCTGAGCCGCTTTTTGCGTCTGGAGACGAGGATACAAAAGGTATCAGATCACGCTCATTTAACCTTCGCCGTAGGTCCTGGCGTAAGGCGTTGAGCTTCTCTGGAACGCTGGATAGCGCACCCCTTGAAACGTGAGCCTGCAAATTGACAGGAACTTCAAGTTCTTGATCATCCGGCTGATTTGAAGGGCCCGTGCGCCGCAAAACTCTTGAGAGCATCGTTAGCTAACCCTGCTGTTGAGGGAAACGAATTCTTGCGAGCCTTCTGATCCTCTTCTTTCCTGCTGCAAGCCCTCTTTTACAGCGTCCTTGACAAAATTGTGAAGCGCAATGTCTTCATCAAGCAGATCGGCGACAAACCCTATATCGCGCAAGATCGACTGCAAACCGTCCGTCCCAGGCAGCTTTTCCATTGAATGGGAACCGAACGCCCGAACTCCTATCAGTCCATCGACACACTCCGCGAAGTCAGCAAATTGCTCGCGTGTCCCCACAGCATCAAACAGAGCCAAGTTGTCCAATGCCACACTGACATGTCGTCTCTGCACATCCTCGTCAGGCGTACAGCCAAACAAGGCCGTCATTGGCGATCGCAGCAGACGGCGTTGTTCGGGCGAGAGCTTTCGAAATGCAGCTAATATGGAGTGCGTATCCGACAGATCGGCACCCTCAACTATTGGCAGCAGAACGGCATAATTCTTCCCCTGCGCAGCGGCCGATGGCTGCTTCGAGAGATAGGTGAGAAACAAAAGTCTCTCAGCGAGCTCTTCAAAGGGATCCCTAATCAGGGCCGCACTCATAAAGCCCTTCTCTCTGGCAAAACTGCCGTGTCGCGGCCAATTGATTTGGCCAGCAGCAAATATAGACGGAGTGAAGTTATGCGCGATTACGGCATTTGTCGTATCTAGAGTACAGCGTTCCATAAAGGGGTAGCGAAGAGTAAAATGCGGCATCAACGCTCGCATGATCCTTACTTGAGGAAAAGCGGCCACCTCCAGGAACATGAACTTCAATGGCCGGTGAATATCGGAATTGTACCGACGATAGATCGGTAGACCGGTCGACGCTTCAGAGAGCGTGAAATCGCTAAGTTCAAACAGATCAGGGACTAGTTGCTCATCGAGGGAGAACCCCGCGAGACCTGTGGCATGGACGCCAAGGCTCAGAAGGTCGTGCCGGAGCACATTCGCCTTAAACGACAGTTGCTTTCGCTCAGGGATATCAACCGTGAACTCAGGGACTTCGGCCGGATTGTCCATGATCAACCATCCAGTAACAGAAGCGCCTGTGTCAGCATCTATATTGAAGAACAAATCAAATCCCTCACTATGGCGCCATGTGATCGCGGACGAGCAACGCTATACCAGCGGCAATTGACCAGACCAAGAAACCAACCACCCCAAATACCGTGATCATCAGCAGCCGACGCGGATAAAGCGCCTCTTCCGCCAAGCGGGGCGCCACATATGTCAAAAGATATGCTCTTTGTCGCTCGGCCACGAGCCTAGCCTTTTCATACTCCGTAGTGGCGCTCTGATATTCAAGTTGCGCAATGTTGAGTTCGATTTCCTTCTCCTGCAACAACGTGGCTCGTTCGGCCAACGTCTCGTTGCTGTCATTCGGAGACGTAGTCGACTGGGACGCCATAGCGTCTTCGTAGGAGCGAATCTGCTCTTGAAGCGATGAGGCATGGTTCGTCAAGGTTGCGAGTTGCGGAGAGTTCTGCGCGTTGTTGCGCTTGAGCGACTCGATGCTCAGCTCGATCTTGGACAACTCCAGGCGAAGTGCCGTAACAATCTGCCCATAGGCCTTTGCCGTCACCGCGACGTCCAGGACACCCGCCTTGTTGCGCTCGTCGCGCAAGTTCGCAATGGCGACTTCAAGCTTATTCTTGGCTCTTTCAAGCTCTTTTTTACTATCCGCCAAAGCATCTTGTTCGTTACGCCTGGTCAGGTCGTTGGCCAATGCCTCCGACATGCCCAAAATCGCTGATGTAAGGGTCAAGCTGTCCGCCGACGAGAATGCCCGGACTTTGAGTGTCGCCAACCCCGAATTCCTGTCGACGGATATGTCTACCTTGTTCTTCCAGTACTTGAGGAATTTCTCGGCCGGCGCATCGGAATTCAATCTGGCAAGGTAGTCCGCCTCGTCGCGAGAGAACATGCCGCGAACATCAAGTTTGTCCTGCAAAGCATCAAGGAGAGCGCGGCTCTCAATGTAATCCGCGACGACCAAGGCATCCTTTCCTTGGCCCAATCCAACCAGGTCCGACAACCCCGCAAGAACACCGGAACCCTCTCCGGAGCGCACCGAGAAACGAGCCTCGGAAATGTACTGATTTGACGCAAGGTATCCAAAATAGACGCAAGCCGCGACAAACGGCACCAAAAAGATAGTCAGGAAACTACCGATGAGGAAACCGCGAAACAATTTGTCGGACCGGCGCGGCCGAAACCCGCCCCTCACCGTCGAGCGCGACGCTCGGGCCTTTCGCGCAACACGTCGCAGCTCGAGCGAGATCAGTCTCGACCGTTCGCGGGCATCTTCCGGCGAAAGCAATTGCGCTTGTCTGACCCTCACAGGCTCCATTCGTCGCAACTTAGTTTAGCGGTTCAACTGCTTGTAGAGTTCGATGGCGTCATCGACGTCAGAGAACTCATGAGCGAGGCCGTGCGCCAGGACGATCGCCCGGCTACAATAGGAACGGATGGTTTCCATCGAATGCGAAACCATAATGATGTCTGACCTCTCGCGCCGCTTGGCGAACTCTTCATTGCAGCGCGCCTGGAATCGTGCATCACCGACTGCGGTAACCTCATCGATGAGATAACACTCGAAGTCAATCGCCATGGAGAGGCCAAACGCCAACCGCTGCGCCATTCCAGAGGAATAGGTGCGGTAAGGTTCGTCAATGTAAGCGCCGATCTCGGCAAAATCCTCGACAAAAGATACGGCCTTCTGTGGGTCGTGACCATAGATACGCGCAACGAATTGCACGTTCTCCCGCCCCGTCAAGGCGCCGTGTAGCCCTCCGGCAAAGCCGAGTGGCCACGATATCCGCGCGGACCGTTTCACCCTGCCGGAGTTGGGCAACTCGGTCCCGGCGAGCATTCGCATCGTCGTCGACTTGCCGGCGCCGTTGATGCCTAAGATAGCGTAGGAGATACCGGCCCTGAACTCGGTCGAAACGTGATTTAGGATCACCTTCTTGCTGCCCCGAATTCGGTAGAACTTATAGACGTCGTGCAGTTGTATCATGACAGCAGCAGCTTCCCTCGAACAAAGCGCTCCCCCAGAAGTCCCAACAACAGTGCCGTCGCAGCTGACCACAGCAAATACGATCTTGATAGCATATCGTCGCCATATCCCTCGTAGTAGGCGGAGCGGATCCACTCGACACAGTGGAACAGTGGATTATACCACATAAGTTCTCGCATTCCCTGCGATAGGCTGGTGGGCAAGACAAAGACGCCTGCAAACCCGTACAGCAGCACCATAATGACCACGAACCCAATTCCCCAAAAAGGAAAAATGGATGTGATCACGGTGCTGAGCACTCCAACAGATATAGAAAAGAATACCGTTGCCAAAATCGCCGACATCGCGACGGTAGCATCCAGCGGAACGATGTCGACACCCAACACATAGAGACCTGAGCCGAATATGATCACGACAATAAAAGCCGTAATGAATTCTATGAGGATTCGAGACGCCATCACATCGAAGACAGTTACGATGGGGAACAGAAACAGCGGCTTGTTGGACACAATCGCCTGCCCGATCATCCTGGCAGGATACAGACACAGAATGTAGGGCAGCGCACCGGTGGCCACAAATATGGCCGGGTCTGTTCCCAGAGGCATGACCTTGTTGATGAATGCCGCGACGCCGACGATGCTGACCAAGTGCGCCAGTGGCCACCCGATCGCGATCAAGTAACCTAGGTGCGAACGACCAAAGCGCGTGCGCATGTCGCGAAGAATCAATGCGAGGATGACATTAACACGAAGCCGAAGAATTCCGGCAAGCGTTTGACTTTGGGCGCTCGGCATCGAGATTTCCATTGTGAGGGTCGATCACCAAGGAGCACCAAATGTTGTCAACACCACGGCCAACCGGGTAACCCACTCAAGTGTTCCGTCAAAATTTCCAGGTTATGCGCTCTCGTATGACCCGGGCAGGATTTCCGGCAATTATACAGTTGCTGGGGAACGCCTTGGACACATAAGTGTCTTTTCCAACAACCGATTCCGATCCAAGCAATGCGCCTCCCCACACGCTGGCGCCTTCGGAAATCCATACCCGATCACTTATATGTATATCGCCCGGCGGATTCAATCGCTCGCCCGTATCGAGACTATAGATCTTGTGAACGTGGCTGGACGAAATCATGACATTTCCGGCAAAGAGGCAGTCTTTACCGATCACGATATTGGCAGCCTCATGCATCTGTATATTCGAATGCCCGTTAAATCCGCATCCGCCACCAATAATCAAGCGTCCGGGTGCGAGCAAATGGATCGACTGCCCGTGGAATACACAGCCTTCACCAATTTCCAGGTAATTTGAACCTGAAAGTTCTATGTACATATTATAGCACATTCGCGGGGGGTGGATGCGGACAGTGTTGTTTTTCCCGCGAACAACCATCCTACCATTCAGCGCCGTCTGCACATGCTCATCAATTTCGAGCCGGTTCTCGCCTGGAAATTCCTCAGTGATTTCAATCATGTGCACACCAACATATATCGCTTTACGAGCCTGTGCCGAAACGGCTGCGCGTTTCTACATAATCCAAGACAAACTCAGAACCGTCTTCAAGAAACTTAATTGGACGCCGCTCGAACAAGCCATAACATAAGTAATGAACGAGCGGATTCATGCCTGACCGTGCAACATCTGAGTTTTTCGAGATATACCAACTCGCGTCAAAGTATATACTCGGATTTCTCCCCTCCTTCCAACCAATCGAGCAGAAATGCTTGGCACAATCCACTCCGGATTCGGAAACGTCGCCGTAGGCTTCCTTGTAAAACTTTTCGTCGAAGAAGATCGACGATTTCACAAGCTGACGCTCAACCCGAGCCTTCGCCAAAAGAAAGGGGCGCCCCTTAATGAGTCGAATTTTTTTTTTCCATTTTGAGCCGACCACGACGGAGAGTAGAGACAGCAGTTTTTCGGTTGCACCACCTTTCCCGGCGAGCGCGGGCTCCACAGCCCGTATTCTTTGCTCCAAACGAGCATGGCTTTGAGACGCAACAGCTTCTGAAACCGCAAGAGAAAGCGCTTCTGCCGTATCACGCCAGCGGATCGGCTCAACACTGACCTCCTCTGAGGTCCAATTGACCACGCCCGGCTGAAGCAGGCGGATCATTTCGTCTGACGTTTTGAACAGATGAATATTCCCGCGATGGGGCGTGGCATCGGCGATCTCGCCGTAGACAGGCATATCGCGCGCAACAATCGGCCGCCGATGCGCGAGCGCATTGACCACCGGAAAACCAAATCCTTCATAGTGCGACGGAAAACAGACACACCGGGCTCCCTGATACAGGGCGTCCACTTCTGCCTGCGTCAGGTTTCCGCCCTGGACATATCTCACTCGATCGTCCGACTTACCGGCCACACCCAGAACCATGAGCTGCAGAGATCCCGCCTCTCGAAGTCTCCGCACAGCTTCTTGCACAAACTTGTGTTGAAACTCATTTCCTACAACTAGAATATATCCCTCGCGAGAGGCGTCGGATTTCCCACTATACTCGGCAACATCGGTTGAATGCAGAGCGACGACCTGAGCCAGATCTTCCGGAATGACAAATCTCTTATTGAACTGATCTCTGGTGTAGCTGCTGTTGTAGAGGACAATATCGGCTGCATTCAACGTAGCTCGCCAGAGTCGTTCCAACTCAACATCATCGAGATAGGCACAGTCGAGCGCGATCGTATCCAGCATGAAAATTGCCACGACTGGGGCTCTCAATCTGAGCCAGGTAATATCCTCGGCGCGAAACGGTTGCCCGATACGAATAATCGCCGCCAACAGTCGGTCGTCACGTTGATCCAGTCGTTTGAGCGCTGGAACCTCGTGAAGACGATGAAATGCGAACACTTCCTCGCTGCAGATCGCAAAGACGTTTAGGTTCCTAGCCGCCTCTTTGAACTCCAACATTATCTTGATCGCGGCCTCGAACGTACCGTTATGCGCCGTACGAAAATGCCGCAAATCGAACGCCACATTTATGCTTTCTCCGTCCCTCACGAGAGAATCAAGCAACCGGTAAGCCTTGAACTGCGCTGACGAAAAATATCGTTGAAGCGTACGTTCATATTCCGGGAAACGAGTATTGAGTAATTTGGAGTTCAGCGCCTCTCGGGCCGCCTTCTTTTCCGCCAGAAGGCCGAACGACTTTTCACCCTCATGATAGACAAAAGCGTGGTTTGCGATTGCTGCACGATAGCCGCACCGGTTGGCGCGCATGATGAGATCGTTTTCTTCGTTATAGCCCATGCCATAGGCCAGATCAAAAAAGCCGAATTCCGACACCATCTCAAACTTGATGTACATCGCAAAACCGACGACCACCGGGACGTATTGCAATCGAGGCAGTCGATCCCTTAGCGCAAGGAAGTTGTCATACGAAGCCTCCGGGGTGAGGTCCCGGAAGCTGTCTGCGTAGGGCAGCGAGCATATAGTGGCATTGTTGGATCTGGGGCTTACAAAGCCGATCATATGGTCAGAGTAGGCAACGTCGTGCATTTCCGACAGAGCGCCAGGGTAAGCCAGAGCGTCGGAGTTGAGAAGCAAAACATCGCGCTGGTCATGCAGGACCCTCGCCAACACAAGGTTTACAGATCGGATGAACCCCAAGTTCTGCTCATTTATGATTATGTCGAACGGGCACACCCCCAGGAACCGCTCGCGGAACGAGTTGACCGCATCGATGAGTTGGCGGTCTTCCGGTGAATCGATAACCGCGATTACCGTTGCCTGCAGGCGTGTCAAATCATCGCGGCATGCGAGCAGTGACGAAAGCATGGGCTTTACCAAATTACTGTTTCGGTAAAATGGCACAGCCACTACTACGTTTCGCATCGGGGGCCTCGGCATGCAGAATCGATAATCACTTGTGCGGGCGAACGCGCCCTAGAATTGCTTTTCAGTGGCTATCTTCAGAAGATAGCGACCGTAAGCAGTCTTGGAGAACAGGTTTCCGCGCTCTATCAACTTTTCTCGGTCAATAAAGCCGTTGAGATAGGCGATCTCTTCCAGGCACGCGATATGCGTGCCCTGCCGGTGTTGCAGAGTCCGAACAAACTCGGATGCCTCCAGCAGGCTGTCGTGTGTCCCTGTGTCCAGCCACGCGTAGCCCCGCGACATTTGCTGCACATATAGTTCTTCACGTTCCATATATGCCCGGTTCAGGTCTGTTATTTCGTACTCGCCACGCTCTGAGGGCTTCAAATTGGTCGCGATCTCGACGACGCGGTTATCATAGAAGTACAGACCGGTTACCGCGAGCCGCGACCGCGGCTTTGAAGGCTTCTCCTCCAAGCTGATTGCGCGCCCGAGAGGATCGAGTTCGACGACCCCGTAGCGCTCCGGGTCTTCAACTTCGTACGAGAAAATTGTCGCCCCTTTGTTGCGCCCCTTTGCATCCAGCAGCAGTTCCTTGAGGCCCGCTCCAAAAAAGATGTTATCGCCAAGGACCAGCGAAACATCGTCGTCGCCGATAAACTGTCTCCCGATCGTGAAAGCTTGAGCGAGCCCATCAGGCTTCGGTTGGACGGCATATTGCATCCGCAAGCCCAAATCCGAACCATCACCGAAAATGCGTCTATAGCTATCGATGAACTCCGGGGAGGAGATGATCAAAATATCCCTTATCTCCGCCAGCATCAAAACAGACAGCGGATAGTAGATCATAGGCTTGTCGTACACAGGGATAAGCTGCTTGTTGACCGCCAAGGTGGCCGGATGAAGCCTTGTACCAGCGCCCCCCGCGAGGATAATTCCCTTCATGAACGACTCACCTCGGCTCTCGATTCAGATAACAACAACTTCAAAGTGGACTTCAGAGCTTCTCTCCAAGGCCGCGGGGCGACATCGAAATCACGCTTGATGGCCTCGACAGACAAGCAAGAGTTTCGTGGTCGGCGCGCTGGGGTAGGATACTCTCTTGTCGGAATACCGGTAACCTTTGGGGCGGCTTTACCTAGATTGGCCGCATCGTCAAAGACTTGTCGTGCAAATTCGCACCAGGTGGCGTCACCAGCATTGACAAACTGATACGTTCCTGCCGGAGCACCGAAATCGGACAACTGGCGAAGCACGATTGTCTTGATTGCCTCGGCGATATCCGCAGCGGCGGTCGGAGAGCCTCTCTGGTCATCGACAACTCGGAGCTCTGTCCGTTCCGCGCCCAACCGGAGCATCGTTTTAACGAAATTGGCCCCGTGGGGACTGAACACCCACGCAGTTCGCAAGATCACATGCCGTGGGTTTCCGGTTCGAACAGCCTGTTCGCCGGCCTCCTTGGAGGCACCGTAAACACCAAGCGGCGCGACAGGATCGTCCTCGACATATGGCTCTGTCTTCGAGCCATCGAAAACGTAGTCGGTGGAGATATGCACGATCGGGATCCCACGTCGCTTCGACGCGGCCGCAATTGCAGCCGGTGCCAATGCGTTGACCTTCCAAGCGGTCAAGACATCGCTTTCGGCCTTGTCGACCGCCGTGTAAGCGCCCGAATTAACGACGGCAGCAAAGTCCCCCGTCGAGATATATTCTTCGATGCCCTCGCAATCAGTGAGATCCAGCTCGCTGCGGGTCGGCGCGATCAATTCAACATCGTCTGGCCAAACACGCTGCAGCAGTTCAGTCCCCACCTGACCCGTGCCACCGGTAACGAGTATCCGTCGCTTGCTCATGCGCCCAGCCCTCGTCGCTTAGCGGCTTGGCTGCGATCGAGAATCTCCGTCCACCAGTCGCGGTTCGCCAAGTACCAGGCCACCGTCTTCTCAATTCCACTTTCAAAGCTCTCAGCCGGCTTCCAGCCAAGTTCGTTGCCGATTTTGGCTGCATCGATAGCGTATCTTTGATCGTGACCGGGGCGATCGGCAACATATGTAAGCTGTTCGACATAGGATTGCCTGTCGACGCGTGGCTGCAAGCGATCCAGAATTTCACAAACGGTCTTCACGACATCGATGTTGCGACGCTCTGAGTTGCCGCCCACGTTGTACGTCTGACCCGGAACCCCCTTCTCGAACACACATTGCAGGGCTCGCACATGGTCTTCAACGTAGAGCCAGTCGCGGACATTGGTACCGTTGCCGTAGACGGGAAGCGGCTCGCCTGCGAGTGCCTTGACGATCATCAGCGGAATGAGCTTTTCCGGAAAATGATAAGGCCCGTAGTTGTTCGAGCAGTTGGTGATCAGGACGGGCAGACCAAATGTGTGGCCCCAGGCGGAGACGAGATGGTCCGAGCCTGCCTTGGAAGCGGAATAGGGCGAGCGAGGATCATAGGGTGTCGCTTCAGTGAAGTAACCCGTCTCTCCCAGTGAACCGAAAACCTCGTCCGTCGAGATGTGGTGAAAGCGGAAGCTCTGCGCACGATCTTTCGGGAGCTTACGCCAGTATTCCAATGCCGCCGCCAGCATGGTGTAGGTGCCGACCACATTTGTCTGAATGAAGGCACCCGGGCCATCGATCGACCGATCGACGTGAGATTCGGCAGCAAGATGCGTAATGACGTCCGGCTGGAAATCCTCGATGGCGCCGACAACCGTTTGCTCGTCGCAGATATCCCCCTGCCTGAAGCGATATCGCGGTGAGGAAGCAACGGACGATAGGGATGTCAGCGTACCGGCATAGGTCAGTTTGTCGAAATTCAGCACCTCATATTCGGTGTTCTCGACAAGGTGCCGAACCAAGGCCGATCCGATGAAGCCGGCGCCGCCGGTAACCAGAATACGCATGATCAGTCCTTTCAGATCTAAACTTCGACGAGTTCGAGCGGCACCCCGTCGTAGGAGAAGGGGCTGTCAAAATCACGCAGCAGCGGCTGGCGCGCATCCTTGGGGCTCAGGATCGGGTCAACACTTTGCGGCAAGGGCCACTCGATGCCGATCTGTGGGTCGTCCCAGAAAATGCCGCCATCATTCTCCGGAGAATAGAGATTAGACACTTTGTAGGTGACCTCGGTCGAAGGTTCGAGCGTCACGAAGCCGTGCGCAAACCCGACGGGCACGTAAAGTTGATTCCCGTTTTCCGCAGACAACTCGGCACCGACCCACCGACCGAACGTCGGCGAACCGCTTCGAATATCAACGGCGACATCGAAAATCCGGCCACGGATGCAACGAACGAGTTTGGCCTGCTCGAAAGGCGGTGTCTGAAAATGCAGCCCCCTCAGAGTTCCCACAGGAACGGAAAGCGAATGATTATCCTGAACGAAGCGGTCGTCGATACCGTAACCAGAAAAAATCTTCTCGTTGTAAACTTCGGAGAACCATCCCCTATCGTCACCGAAACGCTTCGGACGAAGCAACACAACCTTGGAAGTCATTGGCAATACCCTACATGCAGAAACCGAGGGCCATCAGCCCAGCGAATACACGACGGCGCATCTACGCTTGCCGCTCCTTAAAGACCTCAAGACCCGTATCCGCTGCCGAGGTCATTTGCAAGACCGCTTGCCGCGTCGCAACCGCAACCTTTTCCTGCAACCCTAAGTCGTCAACGAGTCGTTCGATGGCGCGACGCCAAGCGTCAATGGCGTAGGGCATTCTCAATTCATTCGTTTCTGTTGAAGGGCCGTACGCCTGCCCGTCGGAGAACACACCCGCCGCCCGGTACCGCGCCACGTCGATGCGTTTCGTCGGTGCGCGGCTGTCGTTTACATGCGATGGAGCCAACGGAACGAGCATGATGTGGATGCGGCGCCCGTTTGCGTCGGCCAGATACTCCGTCCAAGGCATCGGTTCCCGGATCTGCACGCGCTCGAGGCCCTGCCAGATCGCCTTGGCACGCCGATCGGCGAACACCTCGAATCGAGCTTGTGGGCGTTCACGCAGAACCTCTTCAATAATTGGCCTGAGGAATCGGTGTTCCTCCAGGTGTACCCCCGTCGCGTGATAAGCGATCAAGACATCCCGGTTTGACTGACCAAGCTGATCGCCATCACGCCCCTCCGCTTGCCAAAGCGCCCTCGGCGGCGCCGGGGGCAACACCATGGCATTTGAGTCCGCCAATATCGAGGCGAGGTGCGGTGTCGAAGCCCAGACGATATCGAGATGCTGGTTTAATCGGCGAAGCGGCCAAAGAGCGCGATACCAGAGGAATAGGCGATAGAAAAAATCTGCGTCCTTGCCCGTCACAACCGCGGGGATGTCGTCGTCGAGGAACAGGCCCACGCCGGAGAGGCGTTCCGCATTTCGCTCGATCCAGCGCAAAACGGATGGGGAGGCGTAGCGACACAGGATAGCGAAGGCTCCATCCGCATCCAGAGCCGGCGTTTCCCGACCGCGAATATCCGCCACCTCATACGGTGGCATGTCCGGTGCCTGAAGGCGCGCGGCGAGGTAGTAATCGAAGGTCGGGTTCGGTATCCGCCCAAACACGATGATCCGCTTCACCGGCCGCCTCGGATGGCCGGTAGCACCTTCCCGCAGCCGCGGCTGAGGCAACCGCCGCTCGATCCAGCGCGCCAGTCGTTCGCGCGCGCTGCTCAAGCGCTCGACCTCGGCGCGAGATCTCGCGGACACGCTTCGAGAACGAATTCTTCGGCGATAAGCGAGAGGTTCGGATTGTAGTATGGATCGGCTTTCAACGTATCGCTCCAGCGCTCATGCATGGCTCGCTCCTCCCCCGCAAAGCGCTGAAGCTTCTGCGGCGTGTCGTCGGCTCCACGCGAGACGCTCTCTCTATGCAACATTGCCGCCTTCGGCGTCCAGACAATACGGAAGCCCGCTTTTCGTAGCTTCAGGCAGTAGTCCACATCATTGAACGCGACGGTCAATTCTTGCTCGTCCATGCCGCCAAGGCGGTGCCACAGGTCCTTGCGCGTCAGCAAACATGCCGCAGTGACAGCCGACATGTCGCGCCGTTGCCGGAGAAGCCCCCTGTCGCCGCCGTCCTTCGGGTCAAGAAAGTGAAAACTGTGCCGCGCGACTGTACTCGCACCGAGCGTAACGCCCCCGTGCTGAACGAAGCCATCGGGAAACAAAAGCAAATTTCCGGCGGCGCCGACCGCTGGATCATCAAGCTCACCTGCCAAGCACTCGAGCCACTGGCAATCAATTGGTTCAACATCATTGTTCAACAAGAGAATGAGGTCATGCCGGGCGGCGTCGACGCCGACATTGCAGGCGCGAGAGAAGTTGAAAGCTCCGGGAAGAGGTATCCGACGGATGAGTCCTGATTGCTCATACCGCGAGAACAACGCCAGTGTGGCTGGTTCGGCGCTATCATTATCGATGACAATGACGTCAAGATCCGCCGGGGCTGTGTTCTCGAAGAGACCTTTCAGACAGGCCTCAAGCAAGTCGGCCCCGTCACGCGTCGGAATGATGACACTGACTGCCGGGCGTTCCCGTTTGGGCTGAATAATCGTCTCGCGACGGTCGCGCCGACGGCACGATGGTCCTCGATGCAACAGAACTCTCGGCAGATGCATAATCGTTCCGGACGGTACCTGAGCTATCGCGAGGACAATTTCGGCGGTGGATGCGCTTTGCAGAGAGACGCCATCGGGGATGCTGGCCAAGCGAAGAAGGGCGCCTTCCAGGGGAAGCCATCCCGAGCGGGCGAGTGGCTCATTCCAGGCCGGCTTGAAGAAGGGGGTAACACGCGCGCCGAGGGCGTCGATCTGATCTTCGTCGCAGTAAACGACCACGACGTCCGTAGAGAATGCAAACGGACGCGCCAATCGCTCCAGGGCCTTTGGGGCGACGCGCATTCCTGCCGGAACGCGTAGCCATAAGAGATCGTCGGTCGGCTCGCCTCGCTCCAGCAACTGGTCGATCTCTGCTGCGGACGCTTCCTGAAAGTCTCGCCATGTCTGGGTTTCGAGTGACTGCCGCGTCTCCACGACAGCGGTCGCATCGGTTCCTTCGATCGAAACGAGGATCCTCAGCCTTCGCGGCCACGCAAGCGCATCGTCTCCCGTCTCGCTCGCCTCCGCCAGCGCTTGGGCTTCGACCCAAGCCCGATAGTCTGGGGCGGAAAGGGCGTCGCATTGCCGAACGAACCGAAACTCGGCTCCCTTTCGGTTACCCGCAAGGAACAGTCTGATAATCTGCAGGAACGCCAGGGTTCGCCGGAATGCGATCAGGAGTGCCGCCTCGGCGAGAGACAGACGGCGGATCGTGATCTGCGGTTCAGTGCTTGCTGAATCGTTTGCGGTTGCGACGTCAGGCACCAAAGCCACAGCTTCAAGCTGCACGGGTGTCCACCCGTAGAAGCGTCCCCGCCCTCGCCGATCGACGAGGAAGGAACGGAAGACTGTGTCAGGGGTTCTGTCACGGCGCTTAAAGGCAAGCTGTGGGCGGCGACCAAGGCGATTGTCGGGATCGCAGACCGAAATCGTAATCGGTCGATCCGCGTATTGGACGGGTCCACGCCTCAACGCGACCTCGATTTCATTCTGCGATGGCTCGACCATCTGCTCCAATCCATCACCGCCTGGCGGGTATTCAATTCTCAGTCGAGCCATTGCCATCGCAGAAAAATGGATTGGAACGCAAGCCGCCTCAGTCGGTAGCAGAGGTCTCAGCCGCTCCCGTCACCGTGGACGCCTTCCGCAGATTGAGCGCCGGCGCCTCCCCTTCAAACGCCTCCACACGCCGATCATAATTCGGCGCGACAGTTCCCATCACGCGGTCCCAGAATGAAAAGTAGTTCGCGTAGTTGTATTTGAACTCGGCGTGGTGCTGATCGTGGTAGGTGGTGCAAAGCATCGGAGAGGGATACCGCGCCGTTCGTGAGGCGAAATATTCGAAGCCTGCATGGCCGAAGGTGCCGTTGATCTGGTCGAACAGCCGGTGCGCCAAGAGAATGATCGGCGGGAACGGGACGAGGAAGACGACCACCGCGTAATAGCCCTGAGACAGCGCCGTATCCACGAGGCCGATCGAATCGTTGCTCCAGGCCGTGGGCGCGACGCTGCGGTGGTGGAGCACGTGGTATTTGTAGAAAAGCTTCGTGTGCAGCAGGCGATGGGCGAAATAGAACCAGGCGTCGAAGAGCACCATGCAAAGTACGAAGAGCGGAACGGCCGTCCACCAGCTGAAGGACCAGGGCGAGAACAAGGTCCAGCCCTGATATTGGGCAAAGAGACCGATCGCAACGGACGTGCAGGTGACGAGGATCGAGGCCATGCTCTGGCGGATCTCGATGGCCTTGCGCTTCTCGCCGCGCCGCCCCTTCTGGATGCGGCGTTCGGGGTTGCGGTCGTTGAGCCAGGTGATGCCGTAGCCCAAGATGAAATACAACAGCACGGTCGCCGCATAGATCGCGGCAAGCAAGGCAACAAAGGTGAGACTGTCCTGGAGAAGGGCGCTCAAATCGGGATCCGTCGCGGAGATAAGTTGAATTGGTGCGTGGACTATACCAACCGCCCTCTCCGGCGCAAGTCGTTCGGTCCTAGCCGCGCTCGAGCTCTGTCAGAAACGCGCCCAGTTCCGCCTCTTCGATGCCGATGAGATGCCGCTGCTGCGGATAGACCCCGGACCGGACGTCTTCAGCAAACTCCGAAAAGGCGGCAATCCGCTCCCGCTGCAGGCGGTCATACTCGGCAGCGAAGTTTCGATAAGTCTTGGCATGGCGCGGCACGTGGCCACGATTGCTGCCGAGCACGTCATCGGCGAACAGATACTGGGCGTCGCAGCCCGCCCCCGCCCCCATCGACAGCATCAGCATCGAGGTTCGCGCGCTGATCGCCGATGCGACGTCGCCAGGGACGACCTCGATTTCGGCAGCAAAGGCTCCAGCTTCCTCAAGCGCCTTCACCTGCTGCCAGATCTCCAGCGCGCTTGCCGCCGTCTTGCCGACTGCGCGGAACCCACCGGTCCAGGTGGCCTTGGAGGGGATGAGCCCGACATGGCCGCAGACCGGAATGCCCTCTTCCCGCATGCGCCGGACGGTCGAAAGCCCGGCAGCGCAATAGACGGCATCGCCGCCGGCCTTCAGCGCCTTGAATGCCGCACGGATGTATTCTTCCGCCGAAACGTAGTCGCCATACTCAAGTCCGGGAAAGGCAAAACAGGTCGGCGCCACTTCCCGAAACTGCGGCCCCAGAAGTGCCGGCGGCACGGAGACGAGGTCGATGCCGGCAGCTTCCGCCGCTTGCGCTTCGTCAAGCGTTTCCACACGCAACATGGTGAGCTGGCGCTTGCCCTTCATCGAAAGGAGGTCGGCAACAGTCGGGCGGCGGCTTTTCATGGGAAGTCTCCGATATCAGTGATCAAGTAAGGGGTAGCAAAAGGCTCTCGCACTAGGCGGCAAGCAGGGCCTTGAGTTTGGTTTCCGGCGAGATGAGCGCCTGAGGGTCGGGCCGCTTTCCGGCCGCGATCAGCATTTCCGCCAGCCGGATATCGCGCGCGACGGCATTTCCCTGGCCGATGCCGGAAGCGGCAAGCAACCGCCCAGTGTCGTCGAGATGGAAAAGAATGAAAGCCCCGTCTGCGAGATCGCGCCGCACGGTCACAGTCGCGCCGTCTGCAAGTCCGGCAATCTGCAATGTCAGGTCATATTGGTCCGACCAGAACCACGGCACGCTGGTGACCGTCTCACTCGCACCCAGCAGATTGCCGGCGACGAGTGTTCCTTGGTCCTGCGCATTGCGCCAGGCCTCAAGACGCACGCGGCGGTCGCCATAGTGACAGAGCGGATAGGAGCAGCAATCGCCGGCCGCGAATATGTCGGGATCCGAAGTCCTGAGCGTCGCGTCGACGGCAATGCCATTGTCGAGCATGAGGCCAGCGGCTTCTGCCAGTTCCGTGTTCGGCGATGCACCGATGCCAACGACCAGGAAATCTGCATCGACCGATTGTCCGTTCGCAAGCAGGATACGCACGCCGTTCTCATTAGTATCGATGCGATCGATTTTCGTGTCGCAACGTATGTCGACGCCTTCCGTGCGGTGCCGTTCTGCGACGACGGTCGCGATCTCAGCCGGCACGCCGCGTGAAAGGATGCGTGGCAGCCCTTCGATCAGGACGACGTCTGCACCGAGGCAGCGCGCCGTTGCCGCGAGCTCCAAGCCGATAAATCCGCCACCGATGATGGCAAACCTCCGCCCGGGCAGAAGTTCGCGGCGGATTTCTTCTGCGTCGGCATGCGTTCTGAGCGTGCGAACGCGCCGAGACACATCACCGGTTCCCGCTATCGTTCGCGCTCGGGCGCCGGTCGTCAGCAAGAGCCGATCATAGGCAATACTGCCGCCGTCGACGAGTTCCACGCGCTTGGCGACTCGGTCGATGGCCTTGACTGGGGTATCGGTCAGTACGTCGATCCCTGAAGCAGCGTAGCGCTCGGCATCGGCGACATATTTCGGTTGAAGCTGATCCTTAAGGCCCTCCTTCGAAAGCGGCGGTCGTTCATAGGGAAGATGCGGCTCGGCGCCGATCAACGTGATTGAGCCGTCGTAGCCCCGCTCCCTCAGGGCAAAGGCGGCTCTTGCGCCACATTCACCGGCACCAACAATGACAATTCCACCCATCTCAACCTCCCTGCCCGCTCTTGCTGAGTTCTTCGCGTTGAAGCCGCGATCAAGCGATCGCGATGAACACGCTTCCTGACTCGACCTTCACTGGATAGGTCTTCAGGTTGACGCAGACCGGGGCGCCCTTGGCCTGGCCGGTCTTGTAGTTGAAGCGACCGTTGTGCTTCGGACATTCGATGATGTCGTCCATAACGAGGCCATCCGCCAGATGGATGTGCTCGTGCGTGCAAAGCCCGTCGGTTGCGAAGAATTCGTCGTCAGGACTCCGGTAGACCGCGAAGGTGCGCCCTTCGTGATCAAATCGGATGACGTCTTCCTCATCGATTTCGTTCGCCGCGCAGACTTCGACCCAGCTTCCGCTCATGACTTTCTCCCATTCCTAATTTCGTTGGCTATTCGGCTGCATGCACGATCGCGTCGCTGTGAAACTCTTCCCGATAAGGCTTCGCCGTCGCCGGCAGTTCGCGCTTCAAGAAATGGTCCTCATTGCGCAACTGCCGCAGGAAGGCCGGGATCATCTCGCGATAGCCATGCAGCATCGACGGGTTCGGCTCTGGCAGATCGTGCTTGATCATGGCGTGAAGCTTCGGCAGCGCGTGATAGGGCACCATCGGGAACATGTGGTGCTCCACATGGTAGTTCATGTTCCAATAGACGAAGCGGCTCACCGGGTTCATGTAGACCGTGCGGCTGTTCAACCGATGATCCGTGACGTTGTCGGCAAGACCGCCATGTTGCAGCAGCCCGGTCAGCACATGGTGCCAGGCGCCGTAAAGCCGCGGCAGACCGATCAACATCAGCGGCAGGATCGAACCGAGGTAGAGCGAGAGCGCGATCGTTGCGGCGTAGATGGCAAACCAGATGCGGGCAACGAGGATCGCCTTCGGCTGTTCCATTTCCGGGATGAATGTCGCTTCCTCGGAACTGATGATGCCAAGCGTGTTGCGAACCATGTCGACCATTGCATGCCAGACATCGAGAATGCCGAAGAAGTTCAAGACCAGGCGCAAGAGATCCGGCGGCCGCATGACGGCGATCTCAGGATCGCGGCCGACAATGACCGTGTCTGTGTGGTGGCGGGTGTGGCTCCAACGCCAGGTGACGGGATTGCGCATGATCATGAAGCAGGCGATCTGGTAGACGGCGTTGTTCATCCACATCGTCTTGAACGCGGTGCCATGCCCGCATTCGTGCCAGCGACTATCGGAGGCCGAGCCGTAGAGAACGCCATAGGCGAGGAAGAACGGAGCGGCCCACCAGGTGCCCCAGAAGGTGATGCCGAGCCCACCGAAAAGAACGAGGCAACCGAGCCAGATCACGGTATCGCGGATCGCGGGTCCGTTCTCACGCTTCATCAGTTCCTTCATCTGCTTGCGCGGGATCTCCGTGTGATACCACTCCGCCGCTGAGAGGCCGTTGGCGACAGCCGCCTGGGCATCGCGCCCAAGCAGACTGTAATCTCGCTTCGTTGGAACCATCGCCATTTGCTCTCCTCCCTGCGATCCGGCCAGTTTGACCAGGAGCGTCCGATGTCGTGCAATGACGATAGGTTGACTTTTGCTAGGTCTCAATGCAGCAATGATATATTCTCTCAAATGATGTCATCTGACGCATATCATCTGTGATGCAAACCTATCAGGAGAAGCAATGAGCAACCGTCCGACCATTGCCGACCTTGCGCGGACCGCCGGTGTCAGCGTCGCGACTGTCGATCGCGTCCTAAACGGACGGCATCCGGTGCGAGAGGAGACTGCGCGCCGTGTCTACGAGGCAGCCAAGTCTATCGGCTACCACGCGGTTGGCCTCATCCGGCAGCGCGTCTTCGAGGACCTGCCGCAGTACAGACTTGGCTTCGTGCTGCAGAAGCCGGAGCAGTCGTTCTACAAGGCGGTTGCAAAGGAGATCGAAACCGCGGCGCTTTCGCTGTCAAACGCACGAGTTTTCGCCCAGGTCGACTTCGTAGCAAATTCGACACCAACGGCGATTACGGAAAAGCTTCGTGCGGCTGCGGCGCGAAACCAGGCGGTTGCGCTCGTTGCTCCTGATTATCCGGCGGTGACGGCCGCGATCGAGGAGTTGAAGGAGCGCGGGATCCCGGTTTTCTCGCTGCTTTCGGACTTCGCGGCTGGCGTGCGTGAAGGTTATGTCGGGCTCAATAACCACAAGGTCGGCCGTACCGCGGCATGGATGATCGCCAAGGCAGCCAAACGCCCCGGCAAGGTCGCCGCCTTCGTCGGCAGCCATCGCTTCCTCGGCCACGAACTTCGAGAGATTGGGTTCCGCTCCTATTTTCGTGAACATGCACCGGACTTCGAAGTGCTTGATACCATGGTCAATCTCGATACGGCCGAGATCACGCACGAGGCAACACTGAACCTTTTGCAACGCCATCCGGATTTGATCGGCTTCTACGTCTGCGGCGGGGGCATGGAAGGTGCCATCTCTGCGATCCGCGAGGAAAAGCTGGAAGGCAAGCTTATTGCCGTCGTCAACGAATTGACGCCGGAGTCCCGGGCGGCCCTCGGAGATGATGTCGTCACGCTGGCGATCTCAACCCCAACAGCGACGCTTGCGCGCGAAACGATCAATCTGATGATCCAGGCGATCGACAAAGGTCCGACGGGCGCCCCTGGGCAAACCTTCCTTCCCTTTGATCTCTTCACGCCAGAGAATATCTAGCGGGATATGATAGAATTCCATCATTGACGAAAGACAATGTTGCGGCAATGCAAGTCCTTTGAGCCACTCGCTCTTTGACTGTCCTCCAGCAGTTGGTGAAATGTCTGCGACGCTGTAAATGGAATGAACGTTCTATTTGCAAAGCGTGACCCGTCCCACTGGAGGAGACATTCCCGTGACAACCCTGCCCTTCGCCCTCAATCATATGACCACGCCCGGTCTTCCGCTCGGCGCCTTCTTCGAACTTGCCAAATCCCTCGGGATCTCCTCCGTCGAGATCCGCAACGACCTTTCCGGCAATGCCATCATCGACGGCACGCCGGCCAAGGATGTAGCGGCTATCGCCAGTCGCAATGGCATTACGATTATCTCGATCAACGCGTTGCAGCGCTTCAACGAGTGGAATTCGGATCGTCAGAAAGAAGCCGGAGAGCTGATAGCCTATGCGCGCGATTGCGGTGCCAAGGCCCTCGTCCTCGTGCCCGTCAACGACGGCTCCGGCCAGGCGGACGGCGAGCGACAGGCAAACCTTCGTGAAGCGCTTGCCGCACTGAAACCGATGCTCGAATCGGCCGGAATTATCGGCCTTGTCGAGCCGCTGGGCTTCGAAATCTGCTCGCTGCGCTCGAAGACGGAGGCTGTCGAGGGGATCAAGGCGGTCGGAGGAGAAAGTACCTTCCGACTGGTGCACGATACGTTCCATCACCACCTCGCCGGCGAACCCGCAACCTCTCCTGAGATGACCGGGCTCGTGCATATTTCCGGCGTAACCGACGGTCGGGTCGCCGTTTCCGATCTGCGCGACTCGCATCGCGTTCTGGTCGATCAGGATGACGTTCTCGACAATGTCGGCCAGATACGGCGCCTGCGTGCCGAGGGCTATAGAGGGCCGCTTTCCTTTGAAGCGTTTGCCGCCGAAGTCCACGCGGTCGCCCATCCGGCGGCTGCGATCAGGCAGAGTGTGGACCACATTCAAACCCGGATCTGATCCGCCGCGGCCTGGCTGCGGGAAAACGATGCGTGGCGCCGCATCAGGTCTTGACGACGCCCCCATAAAATGGAATACATATTCCGTAATTGCAATTTACTGGTTCGTTTATTCCGTTTTATCCGAAGGCGTAACGGGAGTGACGCTTTCGATGTGAATGAGCGCAATCCGACAAGGATTTCGCTCCCGGCAGGAGAAGGTGTCGCCGGGCACCATTGTGGAGGAGAGAGACAATGAAGAAATTCGTGCTGGGTACAGCGCTGGCCGTGATGATGTCGACGGCTGCGCATGCCGAGACCATCGGCGTGTCGATGGCCCTTTTCGATGACAACTTCCTAACGGTCTTGCGCAACGGCATGTCCGATTACGCCAAGACGCTCGACGGCGTCGAACTGCAGATCGAAGACGCGCAGAACGACGTTTCGAAGCAGCAGAGCCAGATCCAGAACTTCATCGCAGCCGGCGTGACCGCCATCATCGTCAACCCGGTCGATACCGATGCGACGGCAGCCATGTCGAAGATTGCCGCCGACGCCGGCATTCCGCTCGTCTACGTCAACCGCGAGCCGGTCAACGTCGACACTCTGCCGGAAAAGCAGGCTTTCGTCGCGTCGAACGAACAGGAATCCGGCACGCTGCAGACGCAGGAAATCTGCAAGATGCTTGGCGGCAAGGGCAAGGCCGTCGTCATGATGGGCGAACTGTCCAACCAGGCCGCCCGTATGCGCACGAAGGACATTCACGACGTGCTCGCGACCGACCAATGCAAGGGTATCGAGATCGTCGAGGAGCAGACGGCCAACTGGTCGCGTACGCAAGGGTCGGACCTTCTGACGAACTGGCTCTCCGCCGGACTTGAGTTCGATGCGGTCATCGCGAACAACGACGAAATGGCGATCGGCGCGATCCAGGCGTTGAAGGCCGCCGGCCGTTCGATGGACTCCGTCGTCATCGGCGGCATCGACGCAACGCAGGATGCGCTTGCCGCCATGGCTGCGGGCGATCTCGACGTGACGGTGTTCCAGAACGCCGCCGGCCAGGGCAAGGGTTCGGTCGACGCCGCCTTGAAACTCGCCAAGGGCGAGGCGGTCGACAAGAAGGTCTACATTCCCTTCGAGCTGGTGACCAAGGAAACCCTCGACAAGTATCAGGCCAAGAACTGATCGCCTGCAGCGGGAGCGCAGGATCACCTGCGCTCCCGCTCAAATATGCAAGTCCCGCTGCGGATGTCTGCGTCCTTTTGGATGCGACCTGCGATTAAATGGGCTGGTGACCCGCCAGCGATGAGGACTTTTCCGCGACAGCCGGAAACGACGGGGGAGGCAAGGAACATGACGCTCAGTCCGACAACGATGGCAGCCGTGCGCGCCAGCGGCGCCGTACCGAAGGCCGAATATCTTCTTTCGGCGGAAGGCATCCGCAAGGAATTCCCGGGCGTCGTCGCCCTTGACGACGTCGAATTCAAGTTGAAGCGCGGCACGGTCCATGCGCTGATGGGTGAAAACGGCGCCGGCAAGTCGACGCTGATGAAGATCCTCGCCGGCATCTATACGCCCGACAAGGGCGACATCAGGTTGAAGGGCGTCGACATCCGACTGAAATCGCCGCTCGACGCACTCGAAAACGGCATCGCGATGATCCATCAGGAACTGAACCTGATGCCGTTCATGACGGTCGCGGAAAACATCTGGATCCGCCGTGAGCCGAAGAACCGCTTTGGCTTCGTCGACCACGGCGAGATGAACCGCATCACCGCCCGGCTGTTCGATCGCCTGAAGATCAAGATCGATCCGGAGATTGAGGTCCGCCATCTGTCCGTTGCGAGCCGGCAGATGGTCGAGATCGCCAAGGCGGTCTCCTATGAATCCGACGTGCTGATCATGGACGAACCGACCTCGGCGCTGACCGAGCGCGAGGTCGCGCACCTCTTCGAGATCATCCGCGACCTGCGCGAGCAAGGGATCGGCATCGTCTACATCACCCACAAGATGAACGAGCTGTTCGAAATTGCCGATGAGTTCTCGGTGTTTCGTGACGGCAAATTTATCGGCACCCATGCCTCGAGCGACGTCACCCGCGACGACATCATCCGCATGATGGTCGGCCGCGAAATCACCCAGATGTTCCCGAAGGAGGAAGTGCCGATCGGCGATGTCGTCCTTTCGGTAAAGAACCTGGCGCTCGACGGTGTCTTCCGCGACGTCTCCTTCGATGTCCGCGCCGGCGAAATCCTCGGCATTGCAGGCCTCGTCGGCTCCGGCCGCTCCAACGTCGCCGAGACGCTCTTTGGCGTGACACCGGCAAGTTCCGGCACGATATCGATCGACGGAAAAACCCTTTCAATCAATAGCCCTAACACTGCAATCAGGCACCGAATGGCGTTCCTCACCGAGGACCGCAAGGACACAGGCTGTCTTCTGATCCTCGACATCCTCGAGAACATGCAGATTGCCGTGCTGCAGGATCGCTTCGTCAAAGGCGGCTTCGTCACCGAAAAACAGATCACCGCCGCCTGCGAAGAGATGAGCCGCAAGCTGCGCGTCAAGACGCCGAACCTGCAGGAGCGCATCGAGAACCTCTCCGGCGGCAACCAGCAGAAAGTGCTGATCGGCCGCTGGCTGCTCACAAATCCGCGCATCCTGATCCTCGACGAACCGACGCGCGGCATCGACGTCGGCGCCAAGGCGGAAATTCACCGGCTCGTCACCGAACTCGCGCGAAACGGGGTCGCCGTCATCATGATTTCTTCGGAAATGCCAGAGGTGCTCGGCATGAGCGACCGCATCATGGTCATGCACGAGGGCCGCGTCACCGGCTTCCTCGACAGGGCGGAAGCAACCCAGATCAAGGTCATGGAGCTCGCCGCGAGTTGAGCGGGAAGCGACCCGACGAAAGGGAGGAATGAAAATGGATACCAATGTCGCCGCACAGGGCGCGAGCACATCGCTTACCGGCGCAAAGCGCCGCCTGCCCCCCGAATTCAACATCTTCCTCGTATTGATCGGCATTGCGCTGGTTTATGAGGTTCTTGGCTGGATCTTCGTCGGCCAGAGCTTCCTGATGAACCCACAGCGCCTGACGATCATGATCCTGCAGGTCTCGGTGATCGGCATCATCGCCGTCGGCGTGACCCAGGTCATCATCACAGGTGGCATCGACCTTTCCTCGGGCTCCGTGGTCGGCATGACGGCGATGATCTCGGCAAGCGTCGCCCAGGCCTCCACCTGGCCCCGAGCGCTCTATCCGTCCCTGACCGACATGCCGGCGATCGTTCCGATCGGGCTTGGCGTTAGTATCGGCCTCCTCGCAGGCTTCATCAACGGCCAGCTCATCGCCCGCACCAAGATCCCGCCCTTCATCGCGACGCTCGGCATGATGGTGTCGGCACGCGGTATCTCCAAGTGGTACACCAAGGGCCAGCCGGTCTCCGGCCTCACCGAGCAGTTCAACTTCATCGGCACCGGCATCTGGCCCGTCATCGTCTTCCTCGTCGTCGCGATCATCTTCCACATCGCCCTGCGCTATACCCGCTATGGCAAGTTTACCTATGCGATCGGCGCCAACGTTCAGGCAGCCCGCGTCTCGGGTATCAATGTCGAAGCACACCTCATCAAGGTCTATGCCATTGCCGGCATGCTGGCGGGCCTCGCCGGCGTCGTCACCGCTGCCCGCGCCCAGACCGCACAGGCAGGCATGGGTGTCATGTACGAACTGGATGCGATCGCCGCGACCGTCATCGGCGGCACGTCGCTCACCGGCGGCGTCGGCCGCATCACCGGCACGGTGATCGGCACCATTATCCTCGGCGTCATGACTTCTGGATTCACCTTCTTGCGCGTCGACGCTTACTACCAGGAAATCGTCAAGGGCCTGATCATCGTCGCAGCCGTCGTCATCGACGTCTACCGACAGAAAAACCGCAAGAAGGCTTGACGCTCAAAAGAATAACCCTCCTCCCAGTGAAGCCAACTGGCCGGGATGATGAAAATCATCCCGGCATTTTCTTTTTCGCCGGCAGGTATTTCGTCCGCCATATGCCGTTTTCCACATATGCTTGGCGCGCAGAGCTGCCCCGGCGCGAGCGCTCTGGCAAAATCCCCGCCAATGCACTATACGACAGGCGTCCAAAACTATCGGAGACTTATCATGTTGTCGCAGCGCAAGCTTGCGAGCCAGTTTCATCCGCGTTTCGTTCTACAGCTTTGGAACGCGATGCTGCGGGTACAGACCCGCGAGACAGCTTCCCTCTTCGGCCACCGCGGCCGCTAAGCAAACAATCGAAAATGCCGCAACCATTTTGGGCGTGTCGACCTGACGGCCTGCAGATGGTTTTTGCTCATCCGGCCCGCAATCGCGGCGCCGGACAGAGCCGGCCCGACAGAGCCGATCTGTGACTAGCCCGCTGGAAAGAGGATGGTCACCTTGAGGCCCCGGCCATCGGCCCCCTCGCTGAGACGGGTCGTCGCGCCGTAGAGTTCGGAAATCTCCTCGACGATCGGCAGACCAAGCCCCGAGCCCGGCGCTTCGCTGCCTCCGCGCTCGAAGCGGCGGAGCACCGATTCGCGCATTTCCGGCCGAATTCCCGGCCCGTTGTCCTCCACCTCGAGCGACACCGAACCGCCTTCGGCGAGTACGCGCGTTGTCACCTCTGCACCCCGGCCGGCATAAAGCAGCGCGTTGCCGATCAGGTTCTTCAGCATCTCAGCCACCAGCAGCGGTTCGGCGCGAATGAAGGCTTCACCGTCGCCATCAAAGCCGAGATCGATATGGGCCTCTCCCGCCGCCGGCACATGTTCTGCCGTGATCTCCCGCACGAGTTCGACAAGATCGACGCGCCCCAGCATCCGCGTCTCGTCCTTGCCGGCCGCGTCGATTTTCGCCATCAGCAGCAATTGCCCGAGGATGCGCTCGGCATTGGCAACCGCTTCATCGGCCTTTTTCACCGCGCCATGCGTTTCCTCGATCGACCCCGCGCGCTGCGCCAGGGCGAGTTGGGTTCGAATAATCGCAAGCGGTGTGCGGAGCTGATGACTGGCATTGCCGGTGAAATTGCGCAGCGCGTCAAGGGCCGACTGCAGGCGTCCCATGAAGGAATTGACGGTATCGACGAGCCCCTGGACTTCGTTCGGTACCCGTTCTCCGATCGGGTGCAAATCATCCGGATTGCGCTCCGAAATCGCATCTCCGAGCCGGTAGAGCGGGCGCAGCGAAAACGTGACTGCGATCCAGACGATGACAGCAGCACCTGCGATCATCATGCCGAGGCGCAGCGCCGAGCGGAAAAGGATGGTCTGCGCAAGTTGCCGCCGCGCGATCGTCGTTTCGGCAACGGTCACGACAAAGGGTACCGAATTGATCCCGGTCGAGGCGGAACGGCGAAGCGCTGCGATGCGGATCGGCTCGCCGCGGAAGGTAGAATCCGCAAAGGTCGTGGATGTCCCCGGCTCCTCCGCAAGCGACGGCAGCGTCTGGTAACCCGTAATGAACTGGCCGGGCGGTCCGTCGACCCTATAGAAAACGCGGTCCTGGGCCGCGGAGGTCAACATCTCCAGGGCAACATAGGGAATATCGACCTCAAGCGAGCCATCCTCCGCGACGACCACGCGTTCCGCGATCGCCAACGCGGAGCCGGCGAGCACGCGGTCGGAGACAACGTTGGCGGTCGTCACAGCCTCGCGGTAGGTGTCCATGAGCGCAATGACGCCGATGACGACCGTCGAGATCAGCAGCCAGCCAAGCAGGCGCCGGCGGAGGGAGTAGACCGCCGCCTTCATTCCGGCCCGGCCATCTTGTCAAGGTAGTAGCCGATGCCGCGGGCCGTGCGAACTGTGAGGCCATGCGGCGCCAGCCGCTTGCGCAGCCGACTGACATATTGCTCGATCGCGTTGGAGCTCAAATCATCGTCGAAGCCGGTCAGCGACTGCATGATCGCGTCCTTGGCGACGACCTTGCCGGCGCGCATGAACAGGAGTTCGAGTAGCCCGAGTTCGCGTGCCGGGATCTCGATCGGCACGCCGCCTGACGAGAAGCTGCGCGTATTGAGATCGAGCGAAACATTGCCATAGCTCACGGTCGAGGCCCGGAGCCCCGCCTGCCGGCGCAGCAAAACGCGCACCCGCGCTTCGAGTTCGCCGACGTCGAACGGCTTGATCATGTAATCGTCGGCGCCGAGATCGAGACCCTTGATCCGCTCCTCGGGCGCACCCCGCGCCGTGAGGATCAGCACCGCCGCGCGGTTCTGCCGGGCACGCATCGCCCGCAAAACATCGAGCCCGTCCATCTCCGGCAGGTTGAGATCGAGGATGACCAGATCGAAGGTTTCAGTTGCCGCAACCGCATGCGCCGACGCGCCATCACTCACAACATCGACGGCGTAGCCGCTGCCACGCAAAATGGCAGACAGGCCCTCGGCCAGGTCCTGGTTGTCCTCAACAAGCAAGATACGCAAATATCGTCACTCCCCGATCCACCTTATCCGGCGACGCCTTGCTTGTGAACGGTGACACGCTGAGGCATTGTGAATTCATGCGGTTCTTGATTTCTCTTATTTTTTTTGCACTTTGCCCCCGGCTGCTCCTTGCGGCGCCGATCATATTTCCAGCCCTTTCCGGCAACTCCGATGCGCGCACGCTGGTGGTTTATTCCTCGCTCGATGAGCCTCTCGCCAAGCCGATGATCATCGGCTTCCAGAGGGCCAATCCGGATGTCACTGTGCGCTACGAAGACATGCTGACCGGCGAGATCTACGACCGCATCATCAAGGAGACGGATGCCGGAATGAAGACGGCGGACTTCGCCTTTTCTTCCGCCATGGATCTGCAAGTCAAGCTCAGCAACGATGGCTATGCCCAGCGCAGCGACCTGCCGATGAGCGACCGCTGGCCCGCATGGGCAAACTGGCGCAACACGGCCTATGCGCTCACCTTCGAGCCGGCCGTCTTCGTCTATCATAAGCCGAGTTTCACGACGGAAAAACCACCGTCCACGCGTTCCGAATTCGTCGACTACCTGAAGCGCCAGGGCGCCAACGTCTTCGGCCGTATCGGGACCTACGACATCGAGCGCTCCGGCGTCGGCTTCCTCTTCATGGCACGTGACCAGGAGCAGTTCGGCGATATCTGGGATGTGATCCAGGCAATGGGTGCCGCTGGCGTCAAGCTCTACTCCACCAGCGAGGCCATCCTTGAGCGGGTGGCCGACGGGCGCTTCGTGCTCGGCTATAACATCCTTGGCTCCTATGCGGCGGACTGGGCAGCGCGGCATCCGGATGTCGGGATCATGCTGCCCAAGGACTACACGGTGGTGATGTCGCGAATTGGCCTCGTTCCCCAGGCTTCGGCCTCTCCGGACCTTGGACGCCGCTATCTCGAATTCTTCATGTCCAAGGAAGGACAGACGATCATGGCGCGCGAACTCCAGATCGCCGCCGTCAGCCCAGAGGTCGCCGGAGAAAATACCGCAAACACCATGCAGGAAATGTTGGGCGCTCAATTGCGCCCGGTTCCCGTCAGCCCCGGACTGATGGTCTATCTTGACCAGGTAAAGCGCTCGCGTCTGATTGCCAAATGGAACGAGGTCCTGCGGCTCCACTGAAATCAGGGGCGCGCCAATTCGGCGGCGCCCTGAACGGGGACTTCAGGTCTTCTTGCGGGATCGACCGCTACGCTCGGCTTGTACCGACTGGTTCAGATCCACGGCAGCGCGAATGAGGGCCTTCAAAGCGTCCTCGTCGATCTCTTGGCCTTCGTGGATATCGATCGCCCGCCGGGTATTGCCGTCGAGGCTTGAATTGAAGAGACCCGAGGGATCTTCCAGTGATGCGCCCTTGGCGAAGGTCATCTTGACCACCGCCTTGTAGGTTTCGCCTGTACAGATGATCCCCGCATGTTCCCAAACCGGAACGCCTCTCCATTTCCATTCCTCGACGACCTCGGGATCGACCTCTTTGATGAGCTTCCGAACCCGCCCAAGCATCTTTCCCCGCCAGTCGCCCAGTTCAGCTATCCTGGCATCGATCCGTTCGGAGGCAGGCGCTTCTCCCTCCACCGCATCAGTCTTCGTCATCTTTCCCGTTGCTTTCTTCATCCGATCATCTCCACGCAGGTATCACACATCACGCGGGGTGCGCTCTGCACGACGTCACTGACATTCCGCTCACATACGTTCGCCGGGCAATTGACTCGCTTGTTTTACCCAATCGCTGAATTGCGCCTCATCGATCTCTTCCTTCTCATGGATATGGAAATAGCGCGCATTCTCCATCTTGGATTCGACGGGTGGCGGCGGGCTGAGGGACGCGCCATTGAAGAACGCGACCTTGATGTATTTCGCAAAGCAATGGATGCCAAGGAACCATCGGTCGCCCTCCATGCCATAGAGCGGCGAATTCCACTTCACGGCCTTTTGTGCCTTCGGGACGGCGCGCATGATAAGCTGGTCGAGATGGCGCCCGACCGCATTCTTCCAGCCCGGCATGGCGGCGATATAGGCCTGCACCGGCGCATCGCCATAGCCCTTGGCGATCTGGGGATTGCCGCCTGAAAGCAATTTCGGCTGATCTGCAACCGCCTGTCCCTTCTCCTCTTTTTCGCCTTCCATTTTAGCTGACACTCGCGTCCGCGTGGCGTCATACTTTGTTGGTCGCTTCGATGTCACATTGGCGATCTTGGAGTTGGCTGTCTTGGTCATTGCTCCATCCTTTCGAACAGGTCTCGGGGCGAACAGGTCTTCGGGGTGGCCGGCGCGACACTACCACAGCTTGCCGTCGTCGCGATATCGCTGCCATCATACGTGGAACCGGCACCTCGGCTCCGAGGTTTCGATTCGCCCATTTCCCGGTGGATCAACCTCTCCGAATTCGGCCACCGAGGCTGACAGAGGCTATCTCCCTCGTTGGCGCGGCCAAGAATCTAAGATTTCGTAAACGTCACGCACAGAAAAGCGCATTCGGGGCTTGATGTCAGCTAAATGTCAGCTTTCTATGTTGCCTTAGGGTCACTGGCACCCGTGGAGGCGGGTCGCCGGTTGCGCACTGGGAGGAAGCCACCAATCCGGTCAAGCGACAAGGGTCGAAAGAACCCGTCGCCGTCTTCCCGTTCGCACTGAGCAACAACGTGCGCGGTGAAAACGCGCCTCACGGAGGACTGACCTTTGAAACATTTTTTCCTCGCAACGATTCTCGCCGGCGCCATGTCGCTGCCGGCCTTTGCCGCTGATTACACCATCATCGCACCGGCAAACCCGGGCGGCGGCTGGGACCAGACGGCACGCTCGCTGCAGACGGTCATGCAGCAGGAAGGCATCTCCGGCAACGTTCAGGTTCAGAACGTGCCGGGCGCCGGCGGCACCATCGGCCTCGCGCAGTTCGCAAGCCAGCAGAAGGGCAATCCGAACGCCCTGATCGTCGGCGGCTATGTCATGGTCGGCGCGATCCTGACCAACAAATCGCCGGTCACCCTCAAGGACGTCACGCCGATTGCGCGCCTCACCGGCGAATACGAAGCGGTCGTCGTCCCGGCCTCGTCTGACATCAAGACGATGGGAGACCTAGTCGAAGCCCTGAAGAAGGATCCGGGCGCGGTCTCCTGGGCCGGCGGCTCGGCCGGCGGTACCGACCACATCGCCGTTGGCCTGATCGCCAAGGCTGCCGGTGTCGACCCGACCAAGATCAACTACATCGCCTATTCCGGTGGCGGTGAAGCGCTTGCCGCAATCCTTGGCAGCCAGGTGACGGCTGGTGTATCGGGCTACGGTGAATTCGAATCGCAGATCAAGGCCGGCACGCTCCGCCTGCTCGCCGTATCGGGCCCCGAGCGCATTGCGGGCGTCGACGCTCCGACACTCAAGGAATCGGGCCTCGACGTAGTCGTCGAAAACTGGCGGATGGTCGCAGCCGCTCCGGGACTGTCGGATGAGCAGAAGGCTGCCGTCTCGGCCGATATCGAGAAGCTTGCGAAGTCCGCCGGCTGGCAGGAAGTTCTGAAGACCAAGGGCTGGCAGGACAGCTATCTCGCCGGTGATGCCTTCAACGCCCAGCTCGAAAAGGACGTTGCGGCAACCGAAGGTGTTCTCAAGGACATTGGACTGGTGAAATGACCAAGGGGCATCACCCTTCAACCGCAACGCGTCGCCCGGATCGGGCGGCGCTCTTCATCGCGGTGGTTCTCGCCGCTATCGCTGGCCTCATTTTTTGGGATGTGTCGCGCCTGGCAGGCGCTGCCGGCTACTCCCAGGTCGGACCGACGACGGTCCCTTATGCGATCGCCTGCTGTCTTCTGGCTCTCGCTATCTGGACGGGATTCGAAGCGTTTCGCGGCGATTTTCCGGAGCGTGAACGCCAGGAGGTTGCTCCGGTCATCTGGATCGTTGGCGGCCTGGCTGCCCAGATGCTTCTGCTGAAAGTCGCGGGTTTTTCGATCGCCACCGGCATTCTGTTCGCGCTGACCGCGCGCGGTTTCGGCAAACGCAAGCTTTGGTTTTCTCTCCCCGTCGGCATCGTGCTCTGTTTCGTCGTCTGGGTGATTTTCGCCAAGCTCCTGCAACTGTCGCTGCCCGCGGGGCCGCTTGAACGCCTGTTCTTCTAAGAGGGCCGACGACCATGGCTACTTTTGATTTCCTGCTGCAGGGATTGCTGGTTGCTGCCCAGCCGATGAACCTGCTCTATGCGCTGATCGGCGTCACGCTCGGAACCGCCGTCGGCGTTCTGCCCGGCATCGGGCCCGCACTGACCGTGGCTCTCCTCCTGCCCGTTACTTATCGGCTCGATCCCGGCGGTTCGCTGATCATGTTCGCCGGCATCTACTATGGCGGCATGTATGGCGGCTCGACCACGTCGATCCTCCTGAACACACCAGGCGAAAGCGCGTCGATCGTGACCGCGCTCGAGGGCAACAAGATGGCGCGCGCCGGACGCGGCGGCCCGGCGCTGGCGACAGCTGCGATCGGCTCGTTCGTCGCCGGCCTCATCGCCACGCTCGGCCTCGCTTTCATCGCGCCCTATATCGTCAAGCTGGCCCTGGTCTTTGGTCCGCGCGAGTACTTCGCGCTGATGGTGCTGGCGTTCGTCACCGTCTCTTCGGCCTTCGGCGATTCCACCCTTCGCGGCCTGACGTCGCTATTTGTCGGGCTGGCACTTTCCGTCGTCGGCATCGACCAGTTGACCGGCCAGGCGCGCCTCTCCTTCGGCGTTCCGGAACTGCTTGACGGCATCGAAGTTACGACGCTCGCCGTTGCCATGTTCGCCATCGGCGAAACGCTCTTCATCGCTGCGCAAGGCGACAAGGGGCCCGACAAGGTCGAGGCAGTTCGTGGCTCCGTCTGGATGAGCGCCAACGACTGGGCGCGTTCCTGGAAGCCCTGGCTGCGTGGCACCATCATCGGCTTCCCGATCGGCGCCATGCCGGCTGGCGGCGCCGAGATCGGCACCTTCCTCTCCTATGCTGCAGAAAAGCGTCTGACGAAGCATCCGGAAGAGTTTGGCAATGGCGCAATCGAGGGCGTTGCAGGTCCCGAGGCCGCCAATAACGCGTCCGCCGCCGGAACGCTCGTACCTCTCCTGACGCTCGGCCTGCCGACGACAGCAACAGCTGCAATCATGCTCGCCGGCTTCCAACAATACGGCCTGCAGCCGGGCCCCCTGCTGTTTGCGACCAACCCGCAGCTCGTCTGGGGCCTGATCGCTAGCTTGCTCATCGCCAACTTCATGCTGCTGGTCCTGAACCTGCCGCTGATCGGTCTTTGGGTGAAGCTACTGACCATCCCGAAGCCGTGGCTCTATGCCGGCATTCTGCTGTTCGCGACGCTGGGAACCATCGGCGCCAACCCATCCGTCTACGAACTCGGCATGCTGCTCGCTTTCGGCCTTCTCGGATACGCCATGCGTGTCTTCGGTTATCCGATCGCCCCCGTCGTCGTCGGCCTGATCCTCGGTCCGCTGGCCGAACAGCAGCTTCGCCGGGCGCTCGCCATCAGCCAGGGTGACTACAGCGTGCTGTTCACCTCGCCGATCGCAGCTGTACTTCTGGTTATTGCCGCTGCTGCGCTGATCGTACCGCTGATCCTCAGGGCCCGCGGTCGTGGCGAGGTGCTTTCGCAACTGGCGGCGAACGAAGACTAAGTCGTCTTCGCAAAACAACTCCGGGAGCCCCTTTCGGAGTTGTCCGAATTAGCGCCTCCTCCCAAGGCCTATCCGCAGGCCCGGTCGATTTCACTACCGACCGGGCCTGCTTCGTTTGCATGGCTGGAGTGTCCAATTGTGCATTGCAAAAAGACCGGGCAGACCCCATCTTTTGCTCATCAAAGAGAAAACGAAAGCGAGCAAGAAGATGGCTACCACAACTTACCACAAGGGTTTCATCGGCCGTGCGTTCGCAGTTCTCGGCGCTGCCAGCGCTGCCGCCGCCGCTGTCGAAGGTCACCGCCGCCCGAAGGCAAGCGACCTGCGCACCCTCGGCATTGACCCGGCGAACTTCCCGGACACGCGCCGCGGCTAACAAAATTCCGGCGCCCAATGGGTGCCTTATCCTCCCAAGGATGAAAAACGGCTCGGGATCGGAAGATCGCCGGGCCGTTGTGCGTTTATGGGGTAGTGCCTCGACGCGAGCAACCGGACTGCTTTCCCTGCATGGCTGACGTGCCAAATTGTGCATTGCAGCAAGACCGGCCAGCCCCCATCTTTTTCTCATCAGAGAGAAAACGAAAGCGAGCAAGAAGATGGCTACCACACGGGTTTCATCGGTCGTGCGTTCGCAGTTCTCGGCGCTGCTAGCGCTGCCGCCGCCGCTGTCGAAGGTCGCCGCCGCCCCAAGGCAAGCGACCTGCGCACCCTCGGCATCGACCCGGCGAACTTCCCGGACACGCGCCGCGACTAATGAATTTCAACGCGCCTAAGGCGCGCCAATCCTCCCAAGGATAAACGGCTCGGGATCGGTAGATCGCCGAGCCGTTGCTATGTTGGAAAAGCGCGTCCCTGCCTCATCAGGCTTAGCGAACGCCTTCAACCCACTGTCGGCGTACGCAGGACATAACGACGCGTCGCGCTAAGTCGCCTCATTTCTTCGCGCGATAGATCAATACCGGTATCGTCGAATGAGCCAGCACCTTGGCAGCTACGCTGCCGAGCATCAGGCTTCCGACACCACCGCGACCATGCGACGCCATGATGATGAGATCGGCATCTTTGTGTGTCGCCTGGTCGATGATTGCGCGGTAGACCTCGTGGCTGCTGACCTGCTCCGTCTGGCACGCCACGCCTTCCGCCTCTGCCTTGCGCGCCAAAGCCGCGAGCATCTCCGCGGCATGCTTGCTGGCCAGCGCTTCGTATTCGTCGCGCGTGCCCGACACCTGCTCGGGATCGACCGAAAAGAGATGGAATGGTTCGGTAACGGCAAGGATGGTCACTTTTGCGCTGGCCTCCTTCGCGAAGGCTATGCCTGCATCGACCGCGATTGTTGCCAACGGCGAACCGTCGGTGGGTATAAGAATATTGCGAAACATGGGATCCTCCTTCTCCAAGTTTCATTCAAGCCTACCGCCATCAGCGGCTTATTCCTTGATCCCGATCAACGTTCCGGACTTCAGCACGGAGACGCCGACTACGCCTTGAGGGGTGCCTTGCCATCGCCTGGATAAAGCAGCCCGCGCTCGCGAGATCGCGAAGCAGTTTTGCATTTTGGCGAAGCCTCTTAGCGGCCTTTGCCGAAGAGGAAGAAATCCCGCAGTCGCCGGCGCAGGATGTAGGACCAGGGCACCTCGGCACCGATCGCCTCGTAGCCGGCTTGCGTCAGCGAGAACTCGACACGGCCGCCGTCTCCTTCTCTTCGGGTAATGTATTGCATGTTGAGGGCGCGAAAGACCGCCGCATGCAGTTCTCGTGGCCAATAGACTTCGTCGGCCGGCACCCGATAGGCACCAGCCTTGTAAAGCTCCTCAAGCACATTCCTTAAATCACTGGCCAGCATTGAATGTTTATCCGGCGCGGCGCGCGGTTTTGCAATGCGCGGCACGACGACCCAACGAGATAGGTCGAGTTTCCAGCGCCGTTCCTGAACATCTGTCCGCTGCGCGCCGGCTTGGCCTCCTCGGCCGAAGCCGACGAGCGCCACGTGCAAAAGCAGCTTGGCCATGCGAGTGCGGAAATGAACCGCAGATACCAGCGCCGACGCGACCGATTTAGGGTCAATTTGACGAAGGCCACGGGGCTGTAGGAATCTTACCCCGCCAGCATACGTGCGAGCATATTTCTGATGTGGTCCTGCGCGCCGTAGAAAATTGCCGCGACAACGATTGCGCGGCTATGTTCCACCGGAAGAAACCAAATAGCTGCTTTGTCCCGCCGAAGAAACCGGATCCCGGGATGAATATCGGGGCGCAGGGTCCCGATATAAGGCGTATCGACGAGACGATCGATTTCGACACGCAATTTGCGGATCCGTTCAGCGGTACGCTCCACCGCCTCGTCAGGCGCGTCCCCGAGTTCGACATAGGCGTCGAACAGATGATCGAAGATCAACTCGAAATCGCGTTTGGCATCCTCAGAATATTCAAGAGCCCACACGAACAACCCGTCGCTTCCGCTCAATCATTGCCGCGACGCGGCTTTCCATTTCCGTCGCAGAAATCATTGGTCCGTTCAATCGCCGCTGGACCAATTCGCGAAGCGCTGCCGTTTCGACGGCCTCAGTTTCGGTCTTTTGGCGAAGTAGTTCCAGGCCCTGTTGAAGAACGGAACTCATGCTGGAATACCGGCCGCTCTCCACCAGCGAACGGGCAAACGAATCCTGCTGCTCAGTCAGCGAGATCGACGATTTCACACTCATCGGCTTAACTCCTTTGAGCCTAACTTGCTACTCAGTAGCACATTTGTCAATCTGATGAGATGCCCATCAGGGTGGCAGTGCCAAGGGCGTCGGCCCGGATCATCTCAATGACCAGGAAGTGGCGCACTTAGTCGAGCGACCGCAGATTGCCGACCGTCGCGGGTGGCGCGCCCGCCGAGCTTGAGCGGATCTAGCGTCTTCGGCGCAGATCGACGAGCGATATGTGCAAAGCAACTGGGGCACGTTCCGGACGAAGTGACTTGCAAATACTGCCGCGACCGCTTCCCTACCCATCCCGCCAATGCGTCGGGGCTTTGTGCGCCCCTCCCCTGCTCGCGGCGTGAAATCGTTAGGTCACAATCTACGGCTCGATCTCTCGGCTGAGCGACAGAAGTCGTTCATTCAAAAACGACAAAAATGTATCTTCGCACGTAGCCGTTTTAACGCAAAACCACTCCACCCCGTCGAAGGGTCTCGAAAAAAATAAGCCCGGCGGACATGTCCGCCGGGCTCGTTGTCACATCCAAAGATCTTATCAGGCTCGCAGTTGCTGCGAATCCCGCGTTTCCATCTGTTCCATTTCGCGTTCGCGCTTGTTGTACCGGATCGAAGACCAGAGCGAGATGCCGATGAGCGCCGCGCCACCAAGACCGGTGATCACTTCCGGAATGTGGACGAGCGTCTGGAAGTACATGACGACCGAAAGGATCAGGATCGCGTAAAACGCACCGTGTTCCAGGTAGCGGTATTCGTTGAGCGTTCCCTTCTCAACCAGCATGATCGTCATCGAACGGACATACATGGCGCCGATGCCGAGGCCAATCGCAATGACGAAGAGGTTCTGCGTCAGGGCGAAGGCGCCGATGACGCCGTCAAACGAGAAGCTGGCATCGAGGACTTCGAGGTAAAGGAAGGCGCCAAAGCCGCCTTTTGCCGCCGCACTCATGGTTTGTTGTGAGGCATCGAGCAAACCGCCGACCACCTCAACCACGAGGAACGTCAACAGGCCGTAGATCGCCGAATAGACAAACGTGTGGACCTCTGCCGGTTCGAGCAGAGTCGAAAAGCCAAGAATAAGGGCGAGAACGAAGGCGATTTCGATGCCCTTGATGGTCGCAAACCTGGCCATCTTGCTCTCGACCCACTTGATCCAGTGCACGTCCTTCTCGTGATCGAAGAAGTAAGTCAGGCCCACCATCATCAGGAAGGTGCCGCCGAAGGCTGCGATCGGCAGGTGCGCGTCGTTCATGATACGCGCGTATTCCTCAGGCCTACTTGCGGCGAGAACGATCGCTTCGATCGGGCCGATCTTCGCCGCGATAACGACGATCAGCAGCGGGAAGACGATGCGCATGCCGAAGACGGCGATGATGATGCCCCAGGTCAGGAAGCGATGCTGCCACTCGGGCGTCATGTCCTTGAGCTTGTTGGCATTAACGATCGCGTTATCGAACGACAGCGAGATCTCGAGCACCGCAAGCACGGTGCAGATGAAGAAGACCGAGGCCATACCGCCGATGGTTCCGGTCGATTGCCAACCGAGCCAGGCGCCGAGCACCAGGCCCACCACCGTGACAATGAAGGCCCATTTGAAATAACCGAGAGCGCTTGTATGCGATTGAGGCTGTGTCATCGACGGGCCTCCTTCGCGCGAACGACGCCGGATTCGGTGAAGAAATGTGGTTTCAAAACGGAAATGCGCACGGCCGAAGGGGCACATGCGTGAGGCATGAGATCAGTTTTCATTGGAGCTAATCCGCCGGCTAATTTGCTGGCGGTACCGACATCACGAGAGCGCCGTAAAAACTCTCGCCAGAGGGGCCCGGCACCAGTGTTCATCCCGCGTCCGATGTCTTAAGGGCGGGACCACTTTCTAATTAGCAGCGTCCGGTGGAACGTCAAGAGGGCGCTTCTCGCTTTAGGAAGTCGTTCACGCAAAGGCGCCGTGTTTCGGTCCGACGCAAACGACTCTCGCGATCGCGGCCTTGTCGAGATCACAATTTGATGAATGGTGCGCTGCGATACTCACCGCGAATGGCTAGTCGCCATCGCACCTCGCCAGCCATATCCCGGAACTTGACCAATGAGGCGGGCATCAATCAATCGCCCTCAGGATTGCCAACCGGTGGTCGCCGCCGCCAATCCCTGGCCAATTCGTTGTCCGCCATACTTGGAGACGAACTTAATTCCGAAAACGCATCGCCTTGAAGCCTGCCCTGACCTCTTCGGCGAAGAGTTCCGGCTCCTCCCAGGCAGCAAAGTGCCCGCCCTTCGAGGCGTGACTATAGTACACGAGCTTCGGATAGGCTTTTGACAGCCATTTTCTTGGCGGCCGATAGACCTCCCCCGGAAACACGGTTACGGCGACAGGAACTTTGGCCGCGGTAAGCTTCGCTCCAGCCTTGAGGTTCTCCCAGTAAATGCGTCCGCTCGACGGACCGGTGTTCGTCAGCCAGTACAATGTGATGTTATCCAGGATATCGTCCCGGCTCAAAGCCTGTTCCGGGTGACCTCGTGTGAACACCCAATCTGCGATCTTGTCGTAGAGCCAGGCCGCCAAGCCCACCGGAGAATCCGCAAGCCCGTAGCCGACCGTCTCCGGACGCGTGCTGAGGATCGACGCGTAGCCAAAGCCGTTGTTCAGGAAGTCGCGAGCCTCGTCGAAAACTTGCCTCTCGTCGGCCGACAAGCTTTCGGGAGCCGGCCCTCCGCTCTTCAGCGCCTGGGCGGCGTCGGGTGGGAACGTCGTCGCGCGCTCGATCCGGTTGACGTGGATACCGAGCAGCCCTTCCGGAGCCTGACGCCCGAGGGCGTCGCTGATGATGGCGCCCCAGTCACCGCCTTGCGAGACATAGCGGTTGTAGCCGAGCCGTTTCATCAGCGTGTCCCAGACCATGGCGATCCGCTGTGCGTCCCAACCTGTCGAGGTTGGTTTCTGCGAAAATCCGAAGCCGGGGATAGAGGGAATGACAAGATGGAATGCGTCTTCAGCCTTGCCGCCATGAGCGGTCGGGTCGGTCAGCGGGGCGATGACGTCCAGCAGCTCAAAGACCGAACCCGGCCAGCCATGGGTCATGATCAGCGGAAGTGCATTCTCATGGCGCGAGCGGACGTGGATGAAATGAATGTCCAGCCCGTCGATGTTCGTCAGGAATTGAGGAAACGCATTGAGCTTTCGTTCCGCTTTGCGCCAATCGTAGGCGGACAGCCAATAGGCCACGAGGTCCTGAAGCGTCTGCTGATCGACACCCTGGGAACGATCCTCGACGGTCGCACTGTCCGGCCAGCGCGTCGCCGCGAGACGGCGTTTCAGATCCGCGAGGGCGGTCTCGGGAATGTCGGCCTTGAAGGGGCGGATGTCGTCGCTGCTGATCGGCGCTTTCGCGACGTTGGAGGCAACGCCGGACGTCGGTAGTACCGCTGCCGCTGCACCGATCGCAGCGCCTGAAAGCAGAAACGAGCGTCGCGTCACCTGGCGCTTCCCAGCCTTGTTTTCCAAGTCCATTTGAGAGATCCCTTTTGAACACTCACAATCGGCATCGAACGGGTTTGGGCGTAAGCCGGGGCCTCACCGATTACAGCGAGGTCCCGAGCTACGCTGATCGTCAGGCTTCGTCGGGACCCGTGCGGTAGATGAGGAACTTGTTTCCTTCCGGATCGCGAAAGTAAGCGCAGTAAGGGTCACCGCCGTCAGGGCCTCTTGGACCGGGAGCGCCTTCGTCCGAACCGCCCGCTTGCAAAGCCGTTGCATGAGCGAGATCCACCTGCGCGCGAGAGCGGGCCTCAAAGGCGATCATCGTACCATTGCCAGCAATGGCCGTCTCGCCATTGAACGGCTTGAGCACACCGAACTCGAGGGCCCGGTGCCCGTAGTAGACGGCACGCCCCGGCTGAACGAGCACGCGACCGATGCCAAAAACGGCGAGGAATTTGTCATAGTAGGCAGCGGCAGCGTCGAGATCGTTCGTACCGACGGTCGAGTGGCCAGGGAGCGCTCGGGCTTTTTCCAAAGCCGCTTTTTGCGAAGAGGACGTCATATCGTTCATTCTGATCTTCCTTTATTTAAGCGAGCGATTTTTTCGGCTCGCTGGTTCGCTTGGGATCGCCGTCGAAAACGAACGATCCGCGAATGAACGGAAATCTAAGAACGAGGTCGGGCGGCCAGCACCCAGCGAAATTGAGAGCCATCCTCTCATGCGGATACATGGTTCGATCGGGACGGCTGATAGCGAGGCGCCGTACGCTGGGTCGCAGCCGCGGCCAGTGCCGCTGCGCCTAGTCTGCTGGAGTCCTTTTGGGATTGAAATAGGCAGGATACCGCTGCGGAGTATTTGGTAACTTCAAGAGGGTTCCTCTCAGAAACACCATCTGCCAGCGACCAAATGGATATAGGATCTTCTCGTCAGGATCAGATTTACCAGAAGGACGCCTGACATGGTTATCCCATCGCTCAAGAACTTTGTCGCAACCGCTTCGGTGGCAATGGCATCGGCGGCATCGGCTCACGCCGGCGCCATCTCCGTGACAGGACCGAAGATCGACTTCATCAAGATCGACGAGACCATCACGCTGCGGCGCATGGTTACCCATCCCAGTGATCCCAAGGGCACGGTTCTCTTCCTCCACGGCTTCCCGGAAACGTTGGCCGTCTGGAAAGAGATCGCGGGAACATTGGGCAAGGAATACGAGGTGCATGCTTTCGACTGGCCCGGATATGGCCAGTCGTCACGCCCCTCACCGCCGCAGTTCTCCTATTCGCCGAGGGACTACGCCGAGATTCTCAAGGCCTATATCGACAAGGCGGGCGTCGACCGAGCGAATTTGGTCATCTACGCCTCAGATATCGGCGGCCTTCCCGCACTGCTGCTGGCACTGGACGACCCAACCGTGGCAAGGAAGATCATCGTCGGCGACTTCGCCCCGTTCAACAGGCCGCAATGGATGTACGAGAGCCTGCAAAACCTCAAGACAGAGCCGGCGGCGACGCCGACGCGGGCTTACATGAACAAGACCAGCGACGAGATCCTGCAAAACGTACATCGCCGAGGCCTTGCACCGGATGCCCAGTACGAATTGCCGCCCGAGGTACAAGCGGACATGAAGGATTCCTGGGCACGCGACGGTGTAACAAGCGCCGACGCCTTCGCCTTCTATTATTCCCATTTCACGCGCGACGAGGACTATCTCGAGGCGAACCTCGCCAAGCTGAGAACGCCGGTGAAAGTGATCTGGGGCGAAAAAGACATCTACATCAGGCCGGAGATGGGCAAGGAGTTTGCCGAGCGCACCAATTCGGAGTTCGACCTTCTGGCAGGTATCGGCCACTTCCCGCATCTGCAGGATCCGGCCGGTACTGTTGAAGAGGTTCGGGCTGCATTTGCAAACTAGGCCTGCGATGCCTCGCCTCGTTTGCAGAAAGCGCGAAGGCGGGGCAGCGCCCAGTCGACGAAGGACCGTACCTTCAGCGTGAGCGGACCCTGCCCGGAATAGACAATGTGGATCGGTCGGGGCGCTTGGTCGAAAGGTTCCAAAACCGACACGAGGGCGCCTGAAGCCAACTCGTCCGGGATTTGATAATCGAACAAACGGGCGATGCCGGCTCCGCCGACCGCTGCTGCCACGCAATTGGCCGCAGTGTTCAGCTCAAGACGGTTGCGAGGGACTGACTCGAGTTGTTGGCCGGCGACATCGAAGGTCCAGAAGAAAGTCCGCTTGTTGAAGAATATGCCGTCATGGTCCGCGAGATCGCTCGGATGCTCCGGCACGCCCCGGCGCTGCAGATATGCGGGGCTCGCGCAAGTCAGCAGGCGGAACTCACCGGCCTTGACCGCGTAGAGAGAACTGTCAGCGAGGTCGCCCAACCGGATGGCGATGTCGACCTGTTCTTCCACCAGATGCACCGTCCTGTCGAGCGAGAGGAGATTGAGCGACACCTCCGGATACATCTCCATGTAGCTGAGCGCGATCGGCATCACATAGCGGGCGCCGAACTCAACCGGCACGGTGATCGTCAAAGTACCACGAGGCGTCTGATACTCGCCCGATGCCCGACGCTCCGCTTCCTCGAGGTCTGCCATGATCTTGCGGGCTGCCTCGACATATTCCCTGCCGGCATCGGTGAGCTGTAGATTGCGGCTGGTGCGCACGATAAGGCTCGCACCCAGGTGCCGTTCGAGTTCGGCAACCTTGCGACTGACGCTGGGCAAAGGAGCGTTCAGCTTCCTGCTCCCTGCCGAAATGCTGCCGGCATCGACGACTGCCAGCAGCATCTTCATTGCTTCAAGACGATCCATCGTATCCCCCGCAAGCGCTTCCGACGTTGTCTATGACATTGTGATCCTATGCTTCGCCAACATCTGAAGCCGTCGCCTGCAGTTCTGCACGCGCGCTCCTGGCCGACAGTTCCAGAGGAGAGCGTACCTCCTGCGCGAGCAGGCTGACCGCCATGCGTTTGCTCTGCCGAACCGGCTCGCCTGTTCGCGTCATTTGCGCAATGGCCGTCGCCCCCTCGTGCAAGAGGTTGATCGTGTCGGCAATGCGTTTCGGTTCCGCGAACCGGGCCGCATGCGCGAGCTCCTCGAAATAGGCAAGGACCAGACGTTTGTGCATCAAAGCGGCGCGGAACACCGGATCGACGGCCTCTTTGTGCTCCCCCGCCGCGCTCATGAAAATGCAGCCGCGGAACTGTTTGTCCCGGACCGAAGCTTCGAGGAAATCGAAGGTCGCGAGAAGACGCTCATAGGGATCGTTCGTACGCTGCTCGACAAAGATGCGCATCTCGGCGCGGGATTGTTCGTCACGCCGCTCAAGTGCGGCCAGGATAAGATCCTCTTTGGTTTCAAAATGCCGATAGAGCGTCGTCTTGGCCACCCCGGCTTCGGCGATGAGGAGATCAATGCCGGTCGCGTGGTAACCGTGCAGGTTGAACAGGCGCAAAGCGGTATCGAGCAGATGACCCCGGATCTCTGAGCGGCGCATATTCACTCCTTAAAACAAAACAGATTTGTATCATTCTATCGCGCTCGGCGAGAAATGCAAGCCACGCGCGCCGGCCGCCCAGGCGGCCGACCCCAACGTATCTCCCACGCCTTCAGTCTTTATTTCTCGGGTAACATTACAACAAATTCCCGCATGCGGGATTGCCAAACGATACAGATCGGTATATTTAGGCACCCATCGATACAGACCTGTATCGTTTACTAGGCCAATCGGGAGAATGGCCCGACGCCGCCAACCGGGAGAAGACAATGCCTCGTGATCTCGCACACCACAGCGCGGCGCGTCCGCGTGTCCACGTTCGTTCCGCCGCCTCCGCGCTCGACCTGATCGATAGCCACGGCCAGGCCGTCACTGCGGCTGGCCTTTATGGCTCGCTCGCCGTGGTTTACGGCTGGTTCGGCGGCATGAAATTTACCCGTTACGAAGCGGAAGGGCTGGTTGGCCTGGTCAGCAACAATCCCTTGCTGAGTTGGACCTATTCGCTCTTCAGCGTCGAAGGCTTCTCAAACCTTCTCGGCATCCTCGAGCTAAGCATCGCCGTCCTCATCGTGGCCCGGTTCATAAAGCCGATCTACTCGCTCGTCGGCGGCTTGCTCTCGGCAGGGCTTTTCGCAACGACCATCAGCTTCATGGTGACGACACCCGGTGTGTTTGTGCCTGAGCTCGGCTTTCCAGCGATCTCGGTCGCTCCCGGGCAGTTCCTGCTCAAGGATGTCGGGCTCTTCGCCCTCTCCGTCTGGATCGCCGTCGACTCGTTTGCGGCGCTCCGTTCGACACGGGCCTGATTGACGAATTGTGCGACCCAACGGTCCGCCTCATCCACTGCAATCTACGACTACACCATCTCCGGCGACGTGGCCGGCTGAACAAAGGAACGTCTCATGATCATGCACTATCTTTTGTCGAGAATCCGCGCTCACCAGCGCTACCGCCAGACCGCTTTGGAACTTGGGCGATATAGCGATCACCAACTCGACGACATCGGCATCGACCGCTTCGAAATCGACGATATCGCTCGCCGGCAGTTCAACCAGTGACCAAGCCACGACGCGGGCCGGTGCAACGAGGTACTGCGCAAGAGATGCATCGGCCAGCGTCCTGGCCAGGAGGAAACTGGCCGCGCGCCGCGGATGTGGCGCCTGCCAGTCAAGTCGCAGCTTCCAAACAACACGCCCCCAATGGAGACAACGAAATGACCTACAGAAAGACCGACGAAGCGATCCGAAAACTGACGCCCGAGCAGTTTCGCGTCACTCAACAGAGCGGGACCGAGCGTCCCTTCACGGGCGAGTACAATGACAACAAACGCCCGGGAATTTATGTCGATATCGTCTCCGGCGAGCCGCTGTTTGCGTCTTCCGACAAATTCGATTCCGGCTGTGGCTGGCCAAGCTTTACCAAGCCGATCGTGCCAGCAAACGTCGAGGAACTGCATGATCGTTCCCATGGCATGATCCGCACCGAGGTTCGCTCGAAGCATGGCGACAGTCACCTTGGCCATGTGTTTCCCGACGGGCCACGGGATCGAGGCGGCCTACGTTATTGCATCAATTCCGCCTCCCTGCGCTTCATTCCACGCGAGGAAATGGAGAGCGAAGGTTACGGCGCGTTCATCAACCAGGTGGAGGATATCTAAATGACCGATAGAGCTGACAGAGCTGTTTTGGCCGGTGGCTGCTTCTGGGGGATGCAGGATTTGATCCGCAAGCTCCCCGGGATCATTGCGACGCGCGTGGGCTATACCGGAGGCGATGTGCCTAACGCCACCTACCGTAACCACGGCACCCACGCGGAGGGTATCGAGATCGCCTTCGATCCGGGGACGATCAGCTACAGGCAGATTCTGGAGGTGTTCTTCCAGATCCACGACCCCACCACAAAGAACCGCCAGGGCAACGACATCGGCATGTCCTATCGCTCGGCAATCTACTACGTCGACGACGAGCAGAAGCGAATTGCCGAGGACGCAATCGCAGATGTCAACGCTTCGGGCTTGTGGCCGGGCAAGGTCGTGACTGAACTCGAACCGGTCGGAGACTTCTGGCAAGCGGAGCCGGAGCACCAGGATTACCTGGAGCGTTACCCCAACGGCTACACCTGCCACTTCCCACGCCGGAACTGGGTGCTGCCGCGGCGGACCGCCGCTGAATAGCCGGCCGCCGATGTCGCAAAGAAGTCGGGCAAGCATGTTAGCTTGCCCGACTTCACCTTAGCCTGAGGCGACATCAAGCGACCACCGCGTCATTGCGACGGCGCTTCGCCACACACCTCTAGGTTCCGCACACGCATGCGAAGTCGTCCTTCATCTTCGCCTACGTTCTCTCCGGAGAAATCGTGTCCAAGGTCAATGACGGTGCGACGCAGACCTACCGCGCCGGCGAGAGCTGGTACGAGCCGCCGGCGTCCACCCACCTCGTCAGCCGCAACGCGAGCCATGCGAAGCCGGCAAAGCTGCTGGCGGTGTTCGTCGCCGACACGGATGAAAAAGAACTCACCACCCCGATCAAGTAGACCCGAACCCAAGGAGCAGAACAATGAGCAAGCGTCTCGACTACAACCAGATTGCACCGGCCGGCGCCAAGGCCCTTGGCGGTGTCTACGGCTACGTCCTGCAAAGTGGCCTGGCGCCAGTGCTGGTGGATCTGGTTTATCTTCGCATCTCACAGATCAACAATTGCGCCTATTGTCTCGACATGCACACCCGCGACCTCCTGAAAAAGGGCCAACCGATCGAAAAGATCGCATTGGTCCAGGCGTGGAGGGAAGCCGGCAACCTCTTCGACGCGCGTGAGCGGGCGGCCCTTGCCTGGGCCGAAACAGTCACACGCGTCGCCGAGACGGGTGTGCCGGACGAAGCCTATGCGGCTGCGCACGCCGAGTTCAATGAGCGCGAACTCACCGACCTCACGATCGCGATCGGCCTGATGAATGCCTACAACCGCATGGCGATCAGCTTCCGTAACACGCCACAAGCAGCACTTGAAAAGTAATCTCATAGCCCGTTGCGGGCGCAATCACTGCGCCCGCAACGGGCTATGCTAATTCCTGGGATCTAAATGTTTGAGGCGGCGAGCTTTTTTTGGATCGGAACATGCGCCGTAAACGGTGAAATCAATTTAGCCCCCGGTCGGAACCAATTTTGTCCCGTGAGGTCGAGGCGCAATACCCAAACCGATTCATTCGCAAAACTTATGGTTCCATATGCAGACGGCAATGGATCGGCCCGGCGGAATATGTCATGGCGTGCGCAACTTGCTGAAGGCCCGAACATGACCGTGATCACCGCTCCCGTAACCGCCCCGAACGCCGCCCGAACCGGCGTCCTCATCATGCTGCTCGGCATGCTGATGTTTTCGTTGAACGACGTCATGGGGAAATGGCTGGTCGCGACCTATTCCGTCAGTCAGTTGATGGTGATCCGCAGCATCGCGGCACTTCTGTTCCTGTCGCCTTTCATCCTAAGGCGTGGCCTGCGCTCGATGTTCAGGGTCGAGCGGCCGGGACTGCAGGCGCTTCGCTCGCTGCTCTTCGCAATCGATGCCTCGGCCTTCTATTTCGCCGTCGCCTATATGCCGCTTGCCGATACCATGACCTATTGGCTGGCAGCGCCGATCTACGTTGCAGCCGCTTCACCGTTCCTGCTGGGCGAAAAGGTCGGTTGGCGGCGCTGGACGGCGATCCTCGTCGGTTTCGCCGGCGTGTTGATTGCGCTTGAACCCTCCAAGGAGAGCTTCAGCCTGCCGGCGCTGATCGCGCTTGCAGGCAGCACAGCCTTTGCCTTCGCACTGATGCTTGGCCGCACGCTGCGCTCGACACCGGACACCACCCTCGTCTTCTGGCAGATCGTCGGCGCATTGATCTTCTCGCTCATCGGCGTTGCGGCCAACCCTTCCGGCTGGGCGTCTGTCGACGGCGAGGCACTTGTGCAACTCGGCATGCTCGGTATCGTCGCGATGCTGGCGCACATCCTCGTCAACCGCTCGCTCAAGCTTGCCGATGCCGCGACCGTCGTGCCCTTGCAATACACACTGCTTTTCTGGGCCGTGGTCTTCGGCTGGTTCTTCTTCGGCGACACGCCCCGCCCGACCGTGATCATCGGTGCGGCGTTGATCGTCGCCTCGGGCCTCTTCATCTTCTTCCGCGAGCAACAACTGAAGAAGCGGCAGGCGAAGGCTTGAGCAGCCAGGCGGGGTTTCGTGGAGCGTCGTTCTCTGCTACCCCGCCCGCAATCAACGCTGAAGGAGAGGTAGATGGCCAAGGCGATCCATTCGATGATCCGGGTTCGCGATGAAAAAGTCGGTCGATTTCTATCGCCTAGCCCTTGGGCTTGAAGTCGCCGCAAGGCTGGACTTCGAAACCTTTACCCTCATCTATCTCAGCAATGAGGAGAGCGAATTCGAGCTCGAGCTCACGGTCAACAAGGATCGAAGCGAGCCCTACGCGCTCGGCGATGGCTACGGCCATCTGGCGCTCTCGGTCGACGATCTCGATGCAGAGCATCAACGTGCCGCCGATGCGGGCCTCAACCCTGGCAAGATCGTCACCTTCAACCGCGATGGCGCCCTGCTCGCTCGTTTCTTCTTCCTGGTTGATCCCGACGGCTACAAGATCGAGGTGCTTCAGCGCCACGGTCGCTACAAGTGACACCTGACAGACAACACCAATCAACCAAAACAATAACGGTTATCGCGCCTATCTATTTCGCTTATAGGCCGGAGCGACATAGTCTTCCCTGGAAGCATCAAGAATGATGCAAACAAAGGGGAACGCGAATGAAGAAGCAGATTGCAGCAGCCATGCTGGCCATCATGGCAGCGACCGCGTCGTCGGCTCAGGCAGCGGAAAAGATCAAGATCGGCACGGAGGGCGCCTATCCTCCCTTCAACTTCATCGATCCTGCCGGCAAGATCGGCGGCTTCGATGTGGATATCGGGCTTGCGCTCTGCGAGCGCATGAAGGTCGAGTGCGAAGTGGTCGCCCAGGATTGGGACGGCATCATTCCCGGCCTGCTTGCCAAGAAATACGACCTGATCATCGCCTCGATGTTCATCACCGAGGAACGCAAGAAGCAGGTCGCCTTCACCAATCCCTATTATCTCGCCGCGATGACGCATGCCGCGCCGAATGGCTCCAGTATCACCGAATTCACCAATGAAGCCCTCAAGGGCAAGGTGATCGGCGCGCAATCCGGCACCACCCAGGCCGAATACATCACCGCCACCTATCCCGATGCGGAGATCAAGCTCTATCCGACCCAGGACGAAGCCAATCTCGACATGGTCAATGGTCGTCTCGACCTGCAGGTTGGCGACATGCTGCCGCTGCTCGACTGGGTGACCAAGAACGCCGATGGCAAGGACTGCTGCGAACTCATCGGCGAGCCGATTACCGACAAGAAGTTTGTCGGCGATGGTGTCGGTATCGCCGTTCGCCAGGAGGACAATGACCTGCGCGAGAAGCTCAACAAGGCGCTCGACGAAATCCGTGCCGACGGCACCTACAAGAAAATCAACGACAAATACTTCTCGATCGACGTCTACACGATGAAGTAAGGCGCCTGGCATCAGCCAGCTCCTCGAGAAATCCGACCGCGCCGTCATGGTGCGGTCGGGTCACATCCCAATCGTTACCAAGTCGTGGCGGGCGCTGGGATCGAGGTCCCCGACATGTCCCGCCGGGGGGTGCCGCCCTAGGCTATCTGCCTATCCACCTCGACAAGGCCACTTGCCCTGACGATCGCGTCCGCCCTTTGTTCGAGGCATGCGTGTGCCATTCGATCCCCGAGAGTACACGCCGAACGCATTCGGAAATTGGTGCCGCGGCTGCACCGAGGTTGGCGGGTGGAGAGACAGGCGCTAAACCTCATTCCTGAAGATTTGATTTCGCTTCGACCAGGAAACAACGGGCACCGAGGGGCCGGCATGTTCAATCTCACCGGAAAGACGGCACTGGTCACAGGCGGCGGTCGCGGGCTGGGCCTTGAAATGGCAAAGGCTCTCGTCTCAGCCGGCGCGGCGGTGGCAATCAACGGTCGCAACCACGAGACACTTGAAGCTGTGCGCCGGCAGCTTGCCGAAAATGGCATCGCACTCGATATTGCCCCGGGCGATGTCGCGACGGATGCGCCAGAGATTGTCGACGCGGCGGTAGCGGGAACAGGGCAGCTCGACATCCTGATCCATGCGGTTGGCGAACGCGACCGGCGTGGCACCGACGCCATGGATCCCGCCTCCTTTGCGGCTCTGATCAACGCGGATTTGACGGCGGCCTATGGGATGGCGAAGGCTGCGCTTCCTTACCTTCGCCGTTCGGTTTCCGGGCGGCTGATCTTCGTTACCTCCATCGCCGCCTTCGCCGCGCGCCCTGGAGACCCAGCCTACACCGCCGCAAAAGGCGGCCTTGATGCACTCACCCGCTCGCTTGCAGTCGAGCTTGGCTCCGACACGTTGACGGTCAACGCTATCGCGCCTGGCTGGTTCGCGACAGAGACCAATGCGGCACTTGCCGCCGATCCGGCGCTCCAGGCTTTCGTTGACGTCCGCATTCCCCTGAAACGCTGGGGCCGACCGGAAGAGATCGCGCCGGCGGCCGTGTTCCTGGCTTCGCCCGCTGCAAGCTTCGTCAACGGCATTACACTGACCGTCGATGGCGGCATGACCGTGCAAATGTAGCTGCCGTTGGCCCCCAAGATAACATCAAGGTCTGCTGCTCTCGTTCGGCAATCCTTCTGCGAGAAGCATCGCGAGACTGGAGGCTGCCCTGTCCGCCTTCGGCTTGAGCCGCAGGCTGAACTCCGCTTTCGGCAACGCCGGCAACGAGGCTTGGGGCGCGACGGCGACCCCCTCGCCTACAAATCGCGCGGTCCGTGCCGTGATCGCGATGCCGCTGCGGACCGCAGCACGCAACCCGGAAAGGCTCGGACTGGTCGCCGCGATACGATAGGCAAGGCCGGCGTCTTCGAGCGCACTGGTGGCCGCCGAGCGAAACCCGCAGGGCGGATCCAGTACCGCGATCGGCAGCTCACCACCGGCGGGCACCGGATCTGCCGATGCGGATAACCACAGCATCGGTTCGCTCAGCATCGCGATCTCGTCCGGTTGCGCGCCGTCCCGCATGACGATCAGGACATCGATCGCTCCTTGGTCGTAGCCTACCGTCAGCTCCCGGGAGCGCCCAACCCGGAGATCGAGGCGCACGCGCGGATGTGTGCGCGCAAAGAGACGTAAGAGATCAGGCAGATTGCTGTCGGCAAAGTCCTGGGTGCAGCCGAGCGTCAGGCGACCATCGGCCTTCGCGCCCTTGAGGCTGAGCCACGCATCCCGATGGACTTCGAGAATCCGCCGCGCATGAACGAGCAATTCCTCCCCAGCCGGCGTCAGAACACGTCCTCTCCCCGCCTGTGCGAGAAGCGGCTCTCCCACCATTGCCTCCAACCGCTGCATCTGAGCGGTGACAGCGGAAGCGGTGCGGCCCACTGCGGCAGCCGCATGAGCAAGCGAGCCGCCTTCGGCAAAGGCGAGGAACGTTCGGAGCAGGTCGGGATCGAAAGTTTGCATACTTCACAATAATCGAAGCATCGATATTAAACAATTCGATTTTTATTCACGAAGTAAGATGGCACATTGAGTTCAACAACGGATCACAATTCACCAAAAGGAGCCTTCCATGCCTATCATCAACATCACGGTCAGCGGCAAGGCCGACGCGGCTCTCTCTTCCCGGATCGCAGCTGCGGTCAGCGAGCTGACGGCCACGCACCTGCGCAAGGACCCGACGATCACCGCGATCGCCATCGCCTACATCGATCCCGCCCATTGGTTCGCCGGCGGCACGTCGTTGGCGGCACAGGATTTGAACAGCTTCTGGCTGGACATCAAAGTTGTGGACGGGACAAACACGAAGCCGGAAATGGCTGCCTATCTGGAGGCGGTATACGGCCGCTTCGAGCAACTTCTCGGCAGGCTGCATTCGGAGAGCTACATTCTCGTGCACGAGGTGCCGGCCGCCGCCTACGGCTACGGCGGCAAGACGCAAGAGTTTCGATACATCAGCGGGAAGCTGAACGTCACCGCATAGCAGCGGACATCCTCTCATCTGGCGACCCCTCCGCGCAGTCCGAATTGCGCGGAGGGGTCGCCAGTTTCATCACGCGGCAAAGTGGGAGCGCCGGAGAGCAGCCTGATGGGAGGGAACAATCGCTTGGCAAGGCCGTTCGACGCTGAACTGACACCAGTAACGGAGGGCCGATCATGGTGGATCCGGTCCGGCAGACGAGCACATTTGACAAAGATGGCGACGATGGAAAGCATGGGCGGCGTTCATCAACGACTTTGCCCGAACAAAAGGGCGGCAGTTTCTCACGCAAATTTGGCGCGGGCCTGATATCGGGTGCTGCCGATGATGACCCAAGCGGGATAGCCACCTACAGCCAGGTCGGCGCGCAATTCGGCTTTTCCCTCGGCTGGACCGTGCTGTTCTGTTACCCGCTCATGGTTGGGGTGCAAGGGTTGAGCGCCAGGATTGGTGCCGTCACCGGTCAAGGTCTCGCGCGGAACCTGCGACGGCACTACCCCGCGTCATTGGCGCGCGTGGCCACGTTGATGTTGTTGGTCGCGAACGTCATCAATATCGGCGCCGATCTCGCAGCCATGGGCGCCGCCCTACACCTGCTCGCCGGCGGGCCACAGCTCGTCTATGCCGTGCTGTTTGGCATCGTCTGCGTGTTGCTAGAGATTTTCGTACGATACAGACGCTATGCGATGTTTCTGAAGTGGCTGACACTTTCACTCTTTGCCTATGTCGCGGTCGTCTTCATCGTCGACGTTCCCTGGATGGAGGCGGCGCGTGGCGTTTTCATTCCTTCGTTCACATTCGGCGGCGAGCAAGCCACGGCGTTCGTCGCTGTGCTGGGAACGACGATCAGCCCCTATCTGCTCTTCTGGCAGGCGGGCCAGGAAGTGGAAGAACTCGGACGACGGCATCACCAGAGATTGGGCGCCAACCCGCAGGCCGCCAAACCGGAGCTCGTGCGCATTGAGATAGACACGATTGTCGGCATGGCGTTGTCCGGCGTCGTCGCCCTGTCGATCATGATTGCGACCGCCGCGACACTGCACGCCAACGGGACCACCCACATCGAGACATCCGCACAAGCGGCAGAAGCTCTGCAACCGATCGCCGGCAATGTCGCCTTTGCGCTCTTTGCCGCTGGCATTATTGGAACGGGCATGTTGGCGGTTCCAGTGCTTGCGGGTTCGGCGGCCTACGCCGTTGCCGAACTGTTTCAGTGGCCCGAAGGGTTGGATCGCGCACCGCGCAGGGCAAAGGCCTTCTATGGCACAATCGCCGTGGCGACGCTTGGAAGTGCCGTAGTCTTTCTCGTCGGGGTAGACCCGTTCCTGCTGCTCTATTGGAGCGCGATCACAAACGGCATGCTCGCAGGCCCCCTTATCGCCATGATGACGATGATGGCCGCCAATCGTCACATCATGGGCCAGCTCAAGGCGCCCTGGTGGATGTTGACGCTCGGCGGCGCGACTGCCTTGGTGATGCTGGCTGCAACGGCCGGAATGTTCTTGCTCTAGAGCATTTCCCTTTCATGCTGGATCGTATCCGCATGAGTTGAAGTAGTTTCTGCATTCTTTTGGCGCGACGAGATGGACGAGCTTGCCAATCATGTCCCACAGACCAGACACGGTCCGCTCAGCCGCCTTCCTCAGATGTGCCTTGAGCTTGGAGAAGGCCTTTTCGATGGGGTTGAAGTCGGGACTGTAGGGCGGCAGGAACACCATCGTTGCGCCCGCTGCTTCGATTAACGCTCTTGCTGCTGGCCGTTTGTGGCTGGAAAGATTGTCGAGGATCACGACCTCACCGGGTTTCAATGTCGGGACCAGGACCTGAGCGACATAGGCCTCGAACCACTCGCCATTGATCGGACCGTCGATGACCAAAGGCGCGACCATTCCGGTGTTTCGTAGACCGGCGACAAGCGTCGTCGTCTTGCGATGGCCATGCGGGAAACCCATCCGCAGCCGCTCACCTCTGGTGCATCTTCCATGAGTGCGGGCCATGTTGGTCGCGGTCCATGTTTCGTCGATGAACACGAGCCGCGACGGATCAAGATCAAGTTGCTCGTCGAACCACCGCTGACGGAGTTCCAAGACGTCTGGGCGTGCTTGCTCTATCGCGTGGCCAGTCTTTTTTTGCGCGTCTGATTGTGCCGGACAAGGAAACGGTGCAGCGCCGACTTGCTGATGGCGATGCCCTGAGCTGCAAGGGCATCACGAAGTTCGAACAAGGTGCCGTCCCGGTGTTCCTCAAGCCACGACATGATCGCGTCGGCGTTGGCTTCGGTTTTGTACGAATGACGGTCTCCACCCAGCGGACCCGGTCGAACATGGCCCTGACGGACTTGCAGGTTTCGCCACCGGCTCACGCTGGCCGCACTGACGCCAAAGCGCTCGGCAGCCTCCCGGTGCGACGCTCCGGCTGAGACGGCGGCAAGAACACGTGCGCGAAGATCAACGGAAAGGGCTTTCGACATTATCTGCCGACCTCCATCGGCAGAAAGTTTGAATCAGAACCCATCTGATTTGCAAAGCCCAAATGATTCAATCAGTCAGGGAAACGCTCTAGGAGGGTCGCCGAGCGCTTGGCGAAGCGATGACGGTTCCGCTACTTCCCTTCGGTTTCATCCCCGGCGCTCGTAGCGCGGAGGCGGAACATAAAGGCCAACCACGCATTGTTAAAACAGCAACAAACTATCCCGAAAGGCAGTTTCCCCATGCCTTCCACCCTCAAGAAGGAAGAGCATACGCAGCCGCTGGAAACCCAGGTCGTTGATCTCATTCCGGCGTTGCGAGCGTTTGCACGCACATTTGTCACCTCCAGCTTCGAGGCGGACGATCTCCTTCAGGAAACGCTTTTTCGCGCGCTGCGCGGTATCGATGGTTTCGAGCCCGGCACAAATTTGAAGTCGTGGCTCTTCACCATCATGCACAATGCGTTCCGCACCCAGTACAAGTTGCGCCGGCGCGAAGCGCCAGGCGTCATCGATTGCGCAGAATTGCCGATACCCATGGCGCCGCCGCAGGAGTGGTGTGTGCTGAATTGCGAATTGCGCACTGCGCTCGAAACGCTGGCCCCCGTCCATCGGGAGGTCCTGGTCCTCGTCGCCGGCTACGGCCTGAGCTACAAGGAAGCCGCCGATATCTGCGACTGCGCCGTTGGAACCATCAAGAGCAGGCTCAGCCGAGCTCGTGACGAGCTCGCCTACCGCATGAACGGCGTGCCGGTTGAATGAACCGGCACGTTCGGATCACTGCATGAAAATCAAATAGAACGCACCGACGATCGCCAGGCCGAAAAGAACGACGAGAGATCGTTTCGCGACACGAGCGGTATACTGGCTACGAAGTGCGCGGCGAGCGGCATCAATGCGGGCAAGCCGCGCTTCGCTCGTCAGGCCTACATCGCCGGGCTCGAGGCCCGCCGCCGCGCCTTCCTTATCGCTGACCACTTCTTCAAGCAGGTGAAGTCTGCGCCTGTATTCGGCGCCGCTTTTGCCTTGGCGTTCAAGCTGGGCAAGATTGTCGCCGAGATCCGCCCGCTTCACCTCATGCGTAAGCAGGTTGGCGGCGGCACGGATCGTCAACGCATCCTTCGTTTCTCCAGGCCGCCGCGTCAGACATTCGACGGCGGCAACGACCTCTGGCGAGAAGCCGGAATCCAGCAGCCTTTCAGCCGTCCATCCCGGCGACTTTTCCAGGACATCGTGCAGGAAGGCAACGGTCTTGGCCTTGTCACCCTGAACGGCATCGGCGACACGTTGACAATGCCGTATATAAGGTTCACCCGCCTTGTCGCGCTGGCCGGCGTGGGCGTGAACTGCGACTTCTCGCGCCCAAGCATGCTCCTCGGACGCGGACAGCAGGACTGGGGAGCGCCATAGTGAGCGCCGATCGCGGGTGTCAGCCATCGTTATGGCCTTTGGTTGTGAGCGCCCCCCGGAGCGGTCACGCCTTTAAGGCCGATGCCCGCGAGCGCAGGATCGCGACGCGCCGCATCTGCCAGCGAAACGATGCCGACGAGGCGCTTGTTGCGATCGACGACCGGCAGGCGGCGCACCTGTTCGTCGCCCATGTTGCGGGCAACCTCGGACACGTCTTCGTCGTCAAAGCAGTATTTGACGTCGGCAGTCATGATATCGCCGACACGGGTCTTGTCGTCGCGACCATCCGCGACACAGCGTACGACGATATCGCGGTCGGTGATCATGCCGACCAGGCGATCGTTATCGCTGACCGGCAGGAAGCCGATGTCGTTATCGGCCATCTCCCGCGCAACCGTTGAGATCGTGTCGTCCGGACTGGCAATGTGAACGTCCCTTGTCATGATTTCGGCAATTCGCATGGATGTTCTCCTTTCCCGTTCAAGATTCATCGGCTCCGCGACCGGCTTTTCCGTGCGGAGCCGTCGACGGCGCAACAATGGTGCCGGTATCGTCGTCGGCTTCTTGCGTGGGATGGGGGCGCTCAGTTTCAGCCAGTTCGCGGCTTGCCTGTTCCCAATGTCGCTCGTCCTGCCCCTCGGGCCGTCCCTCGCTTTCCCATATCGCATAGGCACGCCGGCGAATGAGTTCCTCCCTGTCGTCCATAACGCTGACCCTCCTCAAGTGTTGCGCTCTGCAAACTCTGAAAACATGGATTTGTTCCGTTTCCACCTCGGCGGATCGCCGCGCCGACAAGGGTTCTGCGACAATGCCGGAATCCGGCGATTGCGCGCCAGGCGAGCCACGCATGCCGTTCCCGCGTGGTCTTGCGAGCAGTCTCCTCTCGTCTGCGGTGCCCCGTTTGACGACCAGCAAGCCGAATTGGCGGATCCATCGAATACCCTCGAAAGCGCCGCCCCCAACGATCCCCAAAAACTTCTCGGAACCATGCGGGAAAACGCCGGTTCTTCATGGAAACGAGGAGAGCGAAATGAGCCCGAGCCCATATAGACCCGGCGAACAGCCGCCCCCGGTACCAAAGCCGAACCGGACACCGCGCCCGATCGAGGAACCAGAACCCGAAGATCTGCCGGATGAAAAGCGCACGCCCAACCCGGACGAAGTCCGTGAACCACCAATTTACACTCACCCATCATTTGGGTAACCGGGTATGGTCGCTCTCAGTTCTGCCCGTATGGGCCTTCGCTATAAATGATCGTCATCAACTCATGTAGCCACGTATCGAGCGGCTGTGCCCTCTCTCTCGTGGCAGCCAAGGCAATCGCACGTTCGAGTGTCCGCTCGACGAGAAAATCCGCCGCCTTGGCGCTCGACATCAGCACCCTGGCCCGGAGACGCAAACCAGGAACGAGATCTGTGACGAGTTGATCGGACAGGCCGCCGTAGATCGGCGCAAGGGTCGACACATTGAGGAGGTATTGCTCAAAAACGGCGCTAACCAGGTCTGAGGAGCCAGCGCACTTGCTCAGACGCGCTGCCGACCTGAACCGCTCCGGAACGCTCACATCATCGTAGCCGCTGAAGAAGATCAAGGGCACCGAACGGCGCGCGAGTTCGTCCGCTACGGGAAAAACCAACTCTCCATTCAGGTTGATGTCGAGGATGGCAACCTGAATATCGTCCGCCTTCGACAGGCTCTTCAAGGTTTCTTGCACTGTTGGTGTGGGGCCAATGATGGTCGCCCCGGCCCGCTCGAGCCATAGGGCGATGTCATTTGCGACATAGAACTCATCCTCCGCCACCAGCACCCGCAAATGCTGCAGGCCCGGCATCATCGTTCGTCCTCGATCTTTCTGTCCACCTCAGTTCTGGCGCTGTGCGCGGTTGCGGCTCGCCGGGAATCGAGAGCCCTCTGCAGCCTGTTGGCGAGTATCAACAGCCGGTCCGGGACATCATCGACTCGTTCCACCTCCGGCTCGACCGCACGAAGAGCCGGATCGCCCATCAGCAAGCGATCGTTTTCATCATCTGTCTTCTTGCTCGAAGCCATCGCTTCTACCTTGGTCGTTCCTGCCGTGCTCTCGTCGCCTGTAGTGGCGAAACCGTGCGAAGGATACGCCCCCCGGAAGTGGAAGCCAAGCTTCCCGGCTGCGAGCATGACTGCAGGATGCCCTGGTGCGGAGCGCATGCCAGCCACCTCAGTGCCGCGTGTTGCTCTTCGGGACAAAGTTGGCGCCTTCCACGGCTGCTTCCACAGCTGCTTCCAGCGGCCTGCGCATGGCGGCAACATAATCATCGGTCAAGTCCAGCAAAGCGATCGCGATTTCGTCCCACGACCAACCGGCGCGTTCGGCACATTCCGTCAGGAGCCGAAATTGATCGCTCATCGCCAACTGACACTCGAAGCCACGTTCGGCACCGGCATCGACATTCGTTTCGATCGTTTTCACCATCGTTCCTCCTGTTCGACAAATAAACTCGGAGGACGACCGCGGGTTCCGGCCAAGTTGATCGACCGGCCGCAGTCCATCGAACCGGAACCGGAACCAAAGCGCGAAAAAGCGCAATATTTCCGTTGGATAGGCAACCGATGCTGAGCCGCTAATAGACATCGTCACGGCACCCTTGCCGCAAGACGCTCGCCCACCCGCCCCACTCCGCCCCGCCTGTTTGCGGCATTCGGAACCATTCCCGTGCTCGTCGGTTAGTCCCCCGCAAGTTAGGAGGCTTGATCATGAAGAGAATCATCCTAGCAAGTGTATTCGCGGGCCTCGCCTTCGGCGGTATCGCCGTGGCGCAGACGACCGTTGTCGTGCCCGGTGAAGTTAAGACATACGTCCTTGAGCAGAGCAGCCCTTCCGTAGTCTATCAGGGCGACTTGGTGGTCGGAACGCGCCTGCCCGACACCGTCGAGATCCATACGATCCCGGATCAGCCTACCTATGGCTACGTGGTCCTTAACGACCGGAGAGTGCTCATCAATCCGCAGACCCGCGAGGTCATCGAGGTCCTGCAATGATTATCAACCAACGGCACAAATAGCGGAAGGACCTTAAGATGCTTGGAACCGTACTGCTGATCATCCTGATCCTGCTGCTGGTTGGCGCATTTCCCGCATGGCCCCATTCTTCGAGTTGGGGCTACGGGCCATCCGGTCTCGTGGGCGTTCTGGTCGTCGTCGTGTTGGTCCTCTTGTTGATGGGGCGGATCTAATTGAAGATAGGCGAGAGTGCATCACCGGCTGAACCCGACCTTGTCTACGTTTCAGACAGGGAACCGGGCTACAGCCGGTCGCGCACGGCCAACGGCTTTTGTTATCGACGCCCGAACGGCGCGCCCCTGAAGAACCCCGGCATCATTGCGCGCATCGAGGCGCTTGGACTGCCGCCAGCCTACGAGCGTGTCTGGATCTGCATGAACAAGAACGGTCACCTTCAGGCAACCGGTTATGATGCGCGCGGCCGGAAACAATATCGCTATCACGATGCCTGGCAGAAATTGCGTAGCCGCGCCAAGTACGACCAGCTTCCTACCTTTGCCAAAGCGCTTCCACGGATGCGGCGAACCGTCCGCAAACAGATGAATGGGCCGATTGACAACCCGACCACAATTCTTGCTGTACTGACAGCTCTGCTCGATCAAGCACCTCTTCGCATCGGGAATTCGAGCTACGTGGAACAAAACGGCAGCTACGGCGCCGTTACGCTTCTCAAGCGACATCTCAGGATCCGCGACGGCCGCATCGAGCTGAACTTCAAGGGCAAGGGCGGGCAGCGGATCCGAAGGCGCCTGCGCAATCCCCGGCTACAGCGGATTCTGGAGGAGATTGCCGAGCTTCCCGGGCGGCAGCTCTTCGTGTCAGTGGGGCCCGACGGCAAGTCTAAACCTATCGAGTCCGGCCGTTTCAATCGTTACCTCGCCGATATTTCCGGCACCCCGATCTCCGCCAAGACGTTCAGAACCTGGGCGGGAAGCGTTGCTGCCTTTGCTGTCGCGCGGCAAGCTCTGCAGGAGGGCCGGCACCCGACAGTCAAGCAAATGTGCGAGGCGGCGGCGGGAGTCCTCCACAACACGCCTGCCGTTTGCCGCAAGAGCTATGTCCATCCGGCTGTCCTCGCTCTTTCAAAGCCGGGCGAAACAATCCCGCGTGCAAGCCGCAACGTGAAGCCGGCCAGCGGCCTTCGAACGGATGAAGCCCAGTTTGCTCGATTTCTGAGACGGCGCGGGCCGAAGAAGTCGCAATAGAGCCAACGATGCCGCGCATGTTTGTTTCGATCGGGCGTCCGTGATCCGGAGGCTCTGGATAAGATCAATTGCAGCCCTCCGGACCGCACGTTGAGCGAGCGAAATCAAATGCTGGGAACCAATTGCGTGCTAGCCGGTTCGGCTGCCGGAGGAGTGCACGCTGATGGGTAAGGAAGCGCCGACACTCGATGTTGGACCACACAACCAGCCTTATCTCGATTCAGATGCGGATGCACATCGGCTCGAAGACCAATTGGTAATGCTACGGCAAATGACGAAAGGGCTCGAACACGAGATCGACGCAATCCTTGCGGATGCGAGCGAGGTCGTTCGCGCGGCGCCCGGCATCAACCGCGCCAAGGTGATCAAAGCGCTCGTTGCCGACAATCGGAAGAAGCTTCTCCGCCTGCAATCCTGCCTGGTGATGCTGGAGGAACGTGTGGGCCGCGAGGCGATCAATTCCGATTGAGCGCAGCTTGCGACAGCCCCTGTTGCCAAAGGCACTCGCCTCTCATCCACGGAGGTGGAAAATGCCTAGCTTGTTGCGTTTTCTCTTTTGGCACCTGTCGTCCGGCTTCCTGTTGGGAACAATGACCGCTCTGGTGATCGTTGCCCAGAACCCCCAGGCGCTTGGACACAATGGCTCAATCGAACCCGTCGCCCTACTCATGCAAATCTTCGCCTTCGGCGCTTCGTTCGCGATGGGCAGTCTCGGCACGGCGCTGATGGGAAAGATCGACTGACCAAATCGACCGACCGCCCCTGCCCACCCTGACGATGCGACAGCGGCGAACCATTTCTTCCGTAGCGCTCGAAGGTTTCTACAGGGAACAAAAAGCCGTTTGGAGCACTTCGGGTGTCCCACAGGTCGGCGCTGCGAAGCGAACACCGACGTCATAGAGCATCAGGAGATCTGAGATGGCACAGCACCAGCCCGCTTCCGATGGGAGCACACCGTCTGCACCTGCAAAACGAGGGCGCGCGAAGATCATCAATCCGTCGGAAGCCGTCTATTACGGGCATTACGACCTCGCGGAATTCATTGCCAAATACGGTTTGACGCCCTTGGTCGCGCGCGAGATTTTCGGTCGTGTCGGGCCAGCGCGCAGTGATCTCGACAAATACATGAATGAACCTCGCCAGCACCTGGCAAGGTGACTGCGCGAGCCGCAGAGCCGCTATAACCCATCGGTCGCGCGCGGCTCCGAGGCGGTCTGGTATGGCTCCAGGAAACGATCCGCCTGTCCCGCCAACCGCCACCGGAGCACCCCGTCACCGCAGATGACGTCCACCGTCGCGCTCAGCGCTTGCGCCACGCTGCGCCTCAGCACGACTGCTCCGAACCCGGAGTGCGGAAAACTCGGACCTTTGCTTCCCGGTTCGGCACGCTCTTCCCATGTGATTGAGAAGCCTCGGATCGGCCCCCGTTGGGCAAGCGCCCATTGCACGGAGATCGCGCCGGTTCGATTTTTCAGGACACCGTTGCGCAGCGAATTCAGCGCCAGCTCGTGGATCGCCATGCCGAGATTCTCGATCGCGACTGGTGCCAACGCAAGGGACGGCCCTGCAATCTCATAGGTGTCACCCGCATAGAAGGGCGCCATCTGTGTCTCGACGAGATCACCGAGATCGGCCCCCTTCCAGTCGGCCGACGCAATCAAATCGTGAGAGGCCGCCAATGCCCAGATGCGCTCTTCGAGACGTTTTTGGAAAGTGGCGGCATTGGATGCCTCGCTGCGGCTCTGCCTGATCATTGCAAGGATGATTGCGTACTGGTTCCGAACCCGGTGGTTGACCTCACGCAGAAGAAGGCGAATGCGCCGTTCCTTTTCTTTGGTCGACGTTATGTCGCGGGCAACCACCGACGCACCCACGATCTTGCCCACGCCGTTTCGAATAGGCGAGACCGTCAGCGAAACGGTAACGTAGCTTCCAGCCTTGCGTTGGCGTACCGTCTCGAACGGCTCGATCTGCTCCCCTCGCCTCAGGCGGTCGAGCAGTCTCATCTCTTCTTCGTGAAGATGCGGCGGGATAATGGTGAGGATGGACTGCCCCATCATTTCGTCTGCCATGTAGCCGAAGAGCCGCTCCGCGGCTCCGTTCCAAGTACGGACAGTGCCATCCAGATCCTTGCTGACGATGGCATCGAAAGACGATTCCACGATCGCAGCGAAACGCGCCCGAAGGACATCGTCGGCGACTGCGTCCTCATCGAATAGGCGTGACGGCATCGGTTCTGCTCGCTTCCGACCAGGCATTCATTTGCGGATTCGTGCTACCTGACCCAACTAGTACGTCCGACCTCCCAAAATGTTCCGCTGCACGGCAGCTCGAACCAATATGCTTTCCCAATTTTCCTGAACTTCGGACAGGCGAGCGGCCTGGCGAGAACCAAATCGGCATCCGCGAGTTGGGGTGGCGTCTCTAAATTGAGGAGGATCCTAGAATGGACTGGAACCGTATCGAAGGAAATTGGAAGCAGGTCAAAGGCAAAATCAAGGAGCAGTGGGGCAAGCTCACCGACGACGATCTGGATCAGATCGCCGGTAACCGCGAACAACTCGAAGGCCGAATTCAGGAGCTTTACGGGATCGAACGAGACCGGGTTCGTCGCGAAGTTGATGACTGGTACGGTCGCCAAACCTGGTAGTTCGAGGTGGAGGCGATATGGCCGCCCCGGCCAAAAGGATAGCCGGGCGCGGCCCTCTTTTTCCCTATCCCCGGGGTCTTTTCCAGTTGACTAATTCTGCTCCGATGCGCTTCGCGCCTTGTCAGTTCTGCGGCGTTGCAAGTCCGTTCAATGCCATTCCGTTGGGCTCGTTTAGGTCTAATTCTACTTGGCACAAGCTTCAGTGTGAGATTATGTTAATGCAACTATCGCGTCATACCCTCAGCGGCCGTAGGCGTGGCTCCAAAGTGGGAGGTGACATGATGTTGCCATCCTGGGAGCATTGCACCAAACTGCGTAGCTTAGGGGTGATGAAGAGCCTTTATTCGCCTCTTCCAGGGAGTTAGGTCTCGTTTCGCACAACTCGAGTATTTGGCCCGACTTACAGTACTAGATTCATAACTCGATGTGGCGGGACCGATAGAAAGTCGACTTGGTATGATTATCTTTTTGCGGTCGGAAACGGGTCAAAATGAGCGAAATCCGTTCGCTTGAACGCGCGGACATCCCGGCAATCGCAGGCATGTTCCAGCGGGTGTTCCGCAACGACCAGAACACACCGCCGCCGGCACTTGCCGATTACATGCAGCAGCTTTACCTCGATGCGCCCGGCTGCGATCCCGAGATACGCCCCCTCGTGCACGTGAACGACAAGGGCGTCATTTCCGGATTTGTCGGCGTCAACGTCCTGCCAATGGTGCTGAATGGCCGCCGGCTGCGCGCCGCCATCTGCGGCTCGCTGATGGTCGAGGATCGCGAGAGCGACCCCCTGGCCGGAGCGCGCATCCTCAAGGCCTTTCTGGCCGGCCCACAGGATCTTTCCTTCAGCGAAACCGCAAGCGACGTTTCGATGCAGATGTGGACACGGCTGCGGGGCGTCGTCCTGCCGCAATACAGCCTCGACTGGGTGCGCGTCATCCAGCCCGCTTCCTTCAGCCTGAGTGTTGCGTCCAACCGCATCAAGCCGGCGCGACTTGCCGCACCTTTCGCGCGGGCCATTGACAGCGCCTACCGCAAGCGGATGGCGCCGGGCGAACAACGTTGGTCCGCCGTGTCTGCCGCCGGCATCGGCCAGGCCGGTTTCACGACACAGGAAACCGATCGCAACGGCTTTGCCGCCGTGGTCGATCGTTTCATCGCGCAGTTTCCGCTGCGCCCCGAATGGGCCGAAGGGCAGCTCGACTACATTCTCGGCGATGCGGAGCAAAAGCCCGAACAGGGAGATCTCGTCTACGCTCTGGTCGCGGCGCGCACCGGCACGCTCGTTGGCGCTTTCGCCTATTACGCCAAGGCGGGCGAGATCGGGCGGGTACTGCAGGTTTTGGCGCTGCCGGGCCAGGCCGGCCCGGTCATCGACTGTCTTGTCGATCATGCCGCCAAGCGCGGACTTCCGGGCCTAAGGGGACGGACACAGCCGGTGCTTATGGAAGCCATGCTCGGGCGTCGGATTGCCTTCGCCCATGTTTACTCAACAGTACTCCACTCCCGTGACCCGGCAATCGTCCAGGCCTGCCGGGACGGACAAGGCTTTTTCAACGGCATTGCCGGAGAACACTGGTGCCGGCTGATCGCCGGGACTTTTGGTTGATCTTGCTCGGTGATGCGTATCCGTTCCTATGTTGTTCGATCAACCGTGCAGACCTAGTGAAGCACCTGGGCCGCGACTTAGCGCCCGCCGCATCGAACGACGCGCGGAACCGGACCTTGTCAACCGCTCCCTTTTTCAGAGTTAACTACGATAGCCACAAAACATGTGCTGCGGCTGCCGAACTCACGGCAACCCATCGTCACTGGCGTAATTCCATGAAGAGGTATAGATTGACCGGCCGGTCGTCACCCCGGAGCCGACGACCGGGAATGACTGCAAGGGAGTCCGAGCGATTGAAGCCTGTCTCCCTCAAAAAGGTCCGCGGGGCGAAGCCAATATCAGCGATACCCCCGCGTGAAAGTGAAAGCGTCAACTGGAAGATGCGCCGGGAACCGCGGCCGCCAGGGAGGTTTCAATGCAGTGGGCAGTCAATGATCTCAATGGCCAATGGAATGCAACTGAGCTTGAAATGCTCCAGCGCACCTTCGACCGGGTCTGCCTGTGGCAGAACATCCCCGCGAACAGTCTGCGTGCAGGGCGCCTGGTTCGGTATCTGACAGATCAGCTTCGCGGCGGCATCTGCGACGAGGGTACCCTGTTTGAAAACGCCATGTTGCTGGAGCGATCGCGTTCGGAGGCGACGTCCTTTCCCCGACGCGGCGCGCCGATGCGTGTGCTCAACTAGCTCCGCCCGATAGATAGATCCGCGAGACCTGCAAGGTTGATCCCTTTTGAGGGCAGAGCGCTTCCGCGCCGGCCATCGGGACGGTGTGGAAAGTGGCTGTTGCCGCGATCAACGGCGTGTCGGCTTTCCGAGCTATGATCCCGGCCGGCTGCGGTATCTCGATGGGCGGGAACAAATCCGGCGCCCAGTTGATTGAATGGTCATGAAAAACATGACCCTGTCGACAGCACTGTTGATGCTGTTTCCCGCCGCTATGGCTCTGGCCCAGCCGCTTCAGCCAGATGCGATCAACAACGCTTCGATCGCGCCCACTTCGTTGGAGCCGAAGACTGGAGCAACTGACGAACCCGACCCCACCATCGTTCGGCTTCAAGTTCTTCTGGATCGCGCGGGTGCGTCGCCTGGCGTAATAGACGGCTACGACGGCGAGAACGTCCGCAAGGCGATTGCCGCCTTCGAGACCATGCAAGGTCTGCCCGCAGACGGCAAATTGGACCCGGATGTCATTGAACGACTTTCGGACCGGACGCCGGCGGTACAGCCCTATGTCATCTCCGAAGAAGACACCAAAGGGCTCGTCGCTACCATACCCAAAGACTACTCCGAACAGGCGAAAATGGATCAGCTCGGATATACAAGCGTCGCCGAGAAGCTGGCCGAGCGCTTTCACATGGACATCGATCTCCTCAAGGCGCTCAATGCGGCCTCGATGTTTTCGGTCGGCAATAGCGTGTCCGTCATGGTCCCTGGAGCCCCAAGGCAGGGGACAGTCAAACGCATCGAAGTGCACCGACGCTCCGGCCAAGTCATGGCCTTCGCAGGCGACGGGACGCTAGTCGCCGCCTACCCAGCCACGATCGGCAGCCGCGAGGCCCCGTCGCCTTCCGGCACGCATAAGGTCAAGGGGGTCGCTCGCACGCCTCCCTATGTTTACAATCCGAAGATCAATTTCCAGCAGGGCGACAACCGGAAGAAACTGACCCTCCCCGGCGGTCCGAACGGCCCTGTCGGCAGCGTCTGGATCGACCTGTCAAAGCCAACCTACGGAATTCACGGCACGCCGGAACCATCGATGATCGACAAGTCCGGATCGCACGGATGCGTTCGCTTGACGAACTGGGATGCGGAAGAATTGGCGGGGATGGTCAAACCTGGCGTCATCGTTGAGTTTGTAGACTGAGCCACCTCAACGCTGCGAAGGGCTGAAACGACCTCGCGAATGAGAGCGTGCAGCCGCGCAAACGAGCGGTCCGGCCGAGGTACTCCGTGAAACGCCTCTTTCGAGCTATCAGCGTATGCGCGTCTGAACGCGCACGATGTTCATCTGAAGCTCATGACTCGTCGCGTATCTGCCAAGCACCTTGATCAGGCGCTGCTCTTCGGTCTTGTGAATGCCAGTGCGCCGGCAATAATCGGCGACATCCCAGATATGCCTGGCCTGGGGGTTGTCGACTGTTCGGATATCCGCGTGTTTCATCCTGCACCTCCCCTTGCGAGCGCATAACGTTGGGAGGCCGCTTTGGTTCCGCGCGAGCCGCTGAAAGCCAACGCGCGGACGGCAATTGTCGCCTTCAAGGGAACGTAGTTTCCGCCCGCTGGTTTGGGGCGCGAAATACCACCCAAAACAGGAGGCAGATGCGATGTTCAACAAACTTCTAATTGCAGCCGTCATGGCCACTTCTTTCACCGGCGCCGCCATGGCCCAGGCCGATATGACGTGCGATGAGGCGGGCATGACAAAGCTGGAAACGGACGTGGGCTCCATCACCGACGCCACCAAGAAGGACATGGCAACGAAGGAACTGGCCATGGCCAAGGAAGCAATGGCGGCGAAAGATACGGCAAAATGCAAGACCCACATGGAGAATGCCATGAAGGGCAAGGACGCCATGTGATTTCAGGTTACGGCGTCCACTGCATGTTTCCTTTGATCGTAGCCGGTTAAAGGACAAAAACATGCAGCGATTCAAAGTGCTACAGCGAACTTTGCGCGTCTGATAAGACGCGCGGCGCTGTAGGGTGTTTCGCCACGTCCCGCGTAGCGTGACACCCAGACCGGCGGCTCCTTGCAAGAATGCGGGGTCTTCGCGGGCTTTGACTAATCGATCTTCTGCAGAATGCGGCGGGCACGCTCGATGATCGGTGCATCCACCATCCTCTCGCCGACAAGGAAGGCGCCCCTGCCCTCGGCCGCTGCACTCGCCGCGGCGTCGAGCACGGCGCGCGCCCAGGCAACCTTTTCTTCGCTGGGTGAAAATGCCGCATTCATGATCGGCACAGCAGAGGGATGAATGCAGGTTGCGCCATCAAAGCCATGGCGGCTTGCTTCGCGGGCGGCGGCTTCAAGGGCATCGCGCTGCTGATAGTCCGCAACGGTCGTCAGAGTGCCGAGCGACAGCTTGCCCTCCGCCTTGGCTGCGAGATGCACGAGCAACTTCGGCAGACGCAACACCTCGGGGAGCGGTTCGGCCCCCATGCTTGTGGCAATATCCTCTCCACCGGCCACAAGGCCCAACACGCGCTGACAGGCGGCAATTGGTCTTGCGTCTACCACCGCGCCGGCATCTTCCAACAGCGCCACGAAGACGAGCGGTTCGCGCCCGAGTTCGCGTTCGGTCGTTTCCAGGTGTTTGCCAAGATCGCACACCTGCTGTGGCGATTGCGTTTTGGCGATGAAAAGACCGAAGGCGCCTGCGCGGCAAGCGGCCTCGGCATCCGCCTTCTGCATTTCCGGTTCGGCATTGATCCGCACGAACACCTTGGCGCCGCTTTGCCCGGCCATGGGGACCGACTGTGCAAGTCCAGCGCGTGCCGCCTGCTTATCGCCTTCGGCGACGGAATCCTCGAGGTCGAGGACGATGGCGTCGGCGCCACGTTCGTGCGCCTTGGCGATGAAGCGTTCGGACGAGGCGGGCACGTAGAGAAGAGACCGCAGTCTCATGCCGCCTCTCCCTTCAGAATAAAGTCGATTGCGCTTGCATCCAACCCGGCTTCTGTGAGGACCTCAGCCGTGTGTTCCCCAAGCGTTGGTGCCGGTCGCCGCCATGCACCCGGCGTCTCCGAAAGCCGTGGCACGATGTTGTGCATCGGCAGGCTGCCGAAGTCCGCGTCCTCTACATCGACGATGATCTCGCGCTCGGTAAAATGCGGGTCGGAAACGGCATCTGCGATGTTGTAAATCGGTCCAACCGTCGCGCCGGCGTCGCGCATGATCTTCAGCGCTTCGTCGTGGTCGTGCCCGGCAAACCAGCCGCCAACGGCTTCATCGATGAGGTCCCGGTTCTTGACGCGCTCCGAATTGGTTGCAAAGCGCGGATCCTGGTTCATGTCGGCGCGGCCGATGATCTCGAAGATCCGCCTTGCGACCTGCGGCGTGGAACCGGACAGCGCCACGTATTTGCCGTCGCGGCACCGGTAGACGTTGCGCGGCGCGGCTGTGTTGGAGGCGCTGCCCACGCGCTCCTTGATCTTTCCGGTCGTCTGGTAGATCGCGGCTTCCGGTCCGAGCACCGAGAACATCGGTTCCAGCAGCGACAGGTCGATCACCTGCCCCTTTGCGTAGCCGCGATCACGCGCGAGCAGCGCCGTCACGGTGGCCGAACTTCCGTAGACACCGGCGATCATGTCGGCGAGCGCCAGCGGCGGCAGCACCGGTTCGCGGTCGGGAAAGCCGGTTCGGTAGGCAAATCCGCTCATGCCTTCGACGATCGTGCCGAAGCCCGGGAACTGCGCATAGGGGCCGGTCTGTCCGAAACCAGAGATCCGCACGATGATCAGGTTGGGGTTGCGGGCATGCAGCGCTTCCGGCGAGAGGCCCATGCGCTCCAGCGTCCCCGGCCGAAAATTCTCGATGAAGACGTCCGCCGTTTCGATCAGCGCCCAGAGCGCCGCCATGGCCGCCTCCTGCCGAAGGTTGAGCACGACGGAGCGCTTGTTGCGGCTATAGGTCTTCCAGTAGAGCGAGTGGCCGTCGTCCTTCCAGTCCCGCAGCGGATCGCCGGCCGGCGACTCGATCTTGATGACGTCTGCACCGGCATCGGCAAGCTGCAGCGACAGCATGTTGCCGGCGACGAGGCGTGAGAGATCCAGAACCCTTGTGCCGACAAGCGGCCCCGTGGCGGCGGGATCGAACTGTCGCTTGGCAAACCCGCTCATCGAATACGCTCCCCGGTTTCCTTGTCGAAGAGCAGAACCTTGTCGACGTCGATCGTGAGCGTCACATCCTGGCCGGCCGAAAGCAGCTTGCCGCCGTGGACAACGACGGAAATATCCTCGCCGCCCATATCGACGACGATTTCCTGATCTTCGCCGGTCGGTTCGACCAGGCTGATGCGGCCCGGCACGCCCGTTGCTCCAAGCGTGATATGTTGCGGGCGGATGCCGCAGACAACGCGCGTACCCGGCTGCACCTGTCTTCCAAGCGGCAAGGAGACCCCGCCGCGGGTCAATGCCGTTTCGCCGTCAGCGATCGCCTCGATGAGGTTGATCTCCGGCGAACCGATGAAGCCGGCAACGAAGAGATTGGCGGGATCGTTGTAGAGTTCGAGCGGCGCGCCCGCCTGCTCGATCTTTCCGCCGTTCATCACCACAATCTTGTCGGCCATGGTCATGGCCTCGGTCTGGTCGTGGGTGACGTAGACCATCGTCCGGCGCAGCCGCTGGTGCAGCTTCTTGATCTCGCCGCGCATCTTCACGCGCAGCTTGGCGTCGAGGTTCGACAACGGTTCGTCGAAGAGGAAGGCGCGCGGGTCGCGCACGATGGCGCGGCCCATGGCAACACGCTGGCGCTGGCCGCCGGAGAGTTCCCGCGGCAAGCGGTCGAGCAACTTTTCCAAGCCGAGGATCTCGGCGGCCTCGATCACGCGCTTGTGGATCTCCGCCTTCGGCGCGCCGGCGAGTTTCAGCGCGAAGCTCATGTTTTCCGCGACCTTCATGTGCGGATAGAGCGCGTAGGACTGGAAGACCATGGCGATGTCACGCTCCTTCGCCGGCATGTCGTTGACGATCTTGCCTCCTATGGTGATTTCGCCGGCTGAAATATCTTCCAGCCCGGCGATCATGCGCAACAGCGTGGACTTGCCGCAGCCCGAAGGACCGACGAGCACGACGAATTCGCCATCGCCCATCTCCAGCGAGATGTCGTTGAGTACGGCGACACTGCCATAGCTCTTGCCGACACTTCTGAGCTCTATCTCGGACATGTTTCCTCCCTTCCTTTCCTCGTCGCGCGACTAGCGCTCTGCGACCTCGAGCCGGCCGATCGACATTCGTCCGGCCGAGGTCATGCGTAGACCCGCCATGCCGTAGCGGAGCGTCGCATCGTCCGCTTGGAGCACTCGCTCGCCATCGACGGAAAGCGTCAGCTTGCCACCTTCGACCGTGAGATCGACCGCGTAGCTTCGGCCGTATTCGATACGGAACGGGCTGCGGGCGAGGATCGTGGTGCCGTGATTTTCCAGGAGGATCACGGCCTCGTCATTCTCAAAACCGGCGGCATAGAAGCGGCTTGTTCCTTGAGCGCGTGCCACCACCAGGTGCGAGGCACCGGAGAGCGGCTGAAGCTCCGCTATGACACTGACGTCCCGCAGGTAGGCATTGCCGGTCCAGGCGTCCGCATCGGTCGCCGTATGCGCGTGGATGCGGCCCTGCTGCAGGCTCCAATGGCCGCGGTTCCAGGTAAAGCGAGTGATGCCGCCCCATTCATGCGCTTCCCTTGCCGGGTCGATGACGGCACGTCCCTTGCCCGATACGGAGAAGTCGGCAAGGAACAGCCGGCCGAGGAACTTCAGGCGGCCGAAATATTCGACCAGGATACCGATCTCGTCGACCGCCTCGCCATTGCCATCGGGGATGGTGAACGCATAGTCCTGCCAGCCGCTCGCCGATGGCACGTGCCAGGCGCCTGTTTCCTGAATGGTGCCGCTCATGGCGCGACGGACGTAAGGCGCTACGCGCAGGTTGCCGTCGCCATTCCACGGGTCGAGCCAGAGCTTGAACTTCACCGTCTGGCCGTCATCGGCAAGCGGCGTGAACATCGGGCGGTAGCGCTCGTCGTCGAAGTCGGAGCGGCGATAGAAGGGCTTCCAGAAGATCCGCCCACCCTGCCCGCGTTCCAGCCGGTCGAGCAGGATCTCCAACGATCCCCCCGCATTCTCCGTATGGCGCTCCGCCGATGCCTTGACGGCGATCTGGTTGAACGGCTCGGTGCGAAAGCCGTGGGTTGCGCCTGGAGCGTCGAAATCGAAGCGCACGCCGCGACGCTCGAAATCCTCGACCCAGAGCGCCGGAGCTTCTCGCTCCTGCAGGCGGAGCGCCAGCACGGTCAGCTCGCGGGCAAAAGAGGGAATATCGACGACGTTGATCGTGCCGGTAACGCCCGAGGCGACGACGAAATCGTTTATTGGCTTGCGGTATTTGTCCCAGCCCGGCTGCACCTGCTGCAGGGTGCCGACGATCGCGCCGGCGTTGCCGGCGTTGCAGTCCGTATCCCAGCCGGCCATGGTCGCGATCTCGACCGTGCGCGGCAGGTCGCCCTGGCCATAAATCAGGCTCATGACAAGCACGCCGGCATTCGGAATGATGTGGCAGACGCCGGGATAGCGGTCATAGCCCCATTCCGCAGTCAGCATGTCTCGGCAGGCGCGCCAGTCGTTCCGATTGCTGTCGTGGAAACGAAGCACCGCGCGAGAAACTTTGGCGTAGATGGAATCGGCTGGGATCGTCGCGAGGCCCGTCTCGATGACTTCCTCGATGCTTTTTGCAACGAAGGCCTGAGCGATCGCCGCGGCGCAGAAACGCGCGCCATTCAATCCCTCGCCGTCATGGGCGACACTTGCCGCGCGCGCCGAGGCCTTGGCCGCCGTCTTGGGATCGGCCGGGTGCACCCAGCCCCAGCTATCGATGAAGATCTGGCCGCCGATCTGCTCGGCAACCGTGGTGCCGTTCTGGGCGATCGAGCCGGACTGCGGCGCCGGGATGCCGGCCCGAAGGTTCTGGTAGGCGGTATGCTCGGTCGAATTGCCGAAGCCGCCCCACCAATACATGCCGTGTTCCTCGGCCGCATAGTTCAGCCAGGTCTTGCCGACCTCTTCCGCGGTCGCGCCGAGGCCGTAGTCGCGCAGCGCCCGGATGAAATAGACCGGACCGTTGGTGTCGTCATCCGCCGCGAAATTCTTGAAATCGCGCAGATATTCCGTCACCTCGCCATAGGTGTCCCGGATGCGTTCATAGCTCCAGATGGTCGGCTCGACAGGCGCGCCGAGGCGCACGCCGATCGCCTTGCCGATGAAACCGGAATAGATCCGCTCGAAGATTTCTGTGGTGCTGAGCATCGGATACTTTCAAAGACTAGAGACTGGAAACCTGGGTGAGTTCGGGGACGGCAACGAGGCCCGCGCGTGCCTGCGCCCGCGCTGTTTCGCGTTTGCGGTCTGCCGCCTGGATGGCAGTCACCGTTTCGGTGAAGGCATCGGCGGAGCCGAAGAGGTCGAGCTTGTTGACGCGGTCGAGCTGGGAGGCCATCGCCCGGTCTATGATGCTTTCGCCATGCATGGCGCCGAGGATCGCGCCAGCCATGACGCCGATCGAATCCGTGTCGCGGCCGGAATTGATGCCGTCGACGATCGTCTTGTAGAAATCCCCGTCATTGACGACGGCAAAGCCGAGGGCCAGCGGCAATTCCTCGATCGCGTGGAGGCGCGACGGCTGGTAGGCGTCCGTGGCAATGCCTGCCTTCTGCGGCGTATGCTGCACATTGTCGCCCATCGGCGAATAGCGGGCGATGATCCGATGGAACTCGGCGACGACCGTCTGATGGTCCGCGCCCCTCAGTGAGCGCGCGGCGCCCACAATGTCGGCGATCGCATCACGCGTACCGTCCTTGGCAACGGCAAGCGTTTCTTCGATGACGGTGTCGAGCGTGGTTCCCGGCACGAACGCGGCAGCAACTGCGGCCGCGAGCACGCCGGCGGCCTCGAGACCGAAGCTCTGCTGGTGGCCGGAGGCAAAGGCGATCGCCTCGTCATAGGCTGCCTTCGGATCGCAGGCGTTCGCCACGCCGATCGGCGCGATGTACATGGCCGCGCCGCAATTCACCATGTTGCCGACGCCACCCTGTCGCGGGTCGCAGCCGGAAAGCTGATGACGCTGGAAGATCCACTTTTCCGGATAGAACAGTCGCTCGATCAGCATCGTCTCGCGCTGCAATTCCGGCACCCAGCGCGGCGTCCAGGCGATCTCGCGCACCATGCCGGAAGCCATGTCCCAGGCATCAAGGTGACGCTTGACGTCGTCGTAGATCGACATGACGCAGAGCGTCATCAGCGTGTCGTCGGTGACGATGCCGCCACCGCGGACACGGCCGTTGCGGGCCGCTTCGCTCTGCTTCATCCGGTGCCACTCGGTATCGAGCGACGTCACCCGGCCATAGCGCTCGCGAATTTCTGCGGCGGAGAGTTTTTCGACCGGCGCCCCGATGGCGTCGCCGTAAGCGACGCCAAAGAGAAGCGCCCGGACCCTTCCCCTAAGGGAGAGCCCTGCAGCATCATTTGTCATTGAGAACCGTCCTTGCATATTCGGTCATTTTCTCGCCGCCGGCAGCGTTCCATTCGGAAACGAACTGGTCCCATTGGTCCATCTTGGCTTCACCGGAGACGAACTTGTACACCCAGGCCCGGTAGACGTTTTCGGTCGCGTCGATGTCGGTGGCGTATTCGGCAGGCCAGACGAAGGCATTGTCCGGCTTGAAGTCAGCTGAAATCGTCTTCAGCGATTGCTGCGCGGCCTCGCTCAGCCATTGCACCGGCGGCTGCCAGTTGGCGGCAACGAGGAAGCGGGCATACCAGGTGGCGAGCTTGTCGGTCGGTTTGATGGTCTCGCCGTCCTTGGTGTACTGCTCGCCTTCAAACCCAAGGCGTTCGATCGCCTGGCCCTGGGGACTGGCGATGAAATCGAGCAGCTTGACGACCTCTTCCTTGTGCTCCGAAGTCGTCGCGATGGCGAGGCCGCGCGCTTCCTTGGAAACGTCGAGTGCCATCAGGCCCTGGCCGGCCGGCCCCTTCGGCGGAGACAGCAGGCTCAGCGTCACGTCAGGATGCGCCTGGCGCATCTTGCCGCCATAGATGTCGATGACCTCTGCGGAAGAGCCGAAGATCACGCCGGCCCGGCCGGAATAGAACTTGTCTTCCTTCACGTCCCACTTGGTGGTGATGAACTCCGGGTCATAGAGGCCCTGCTCGCGAAGCGAGGCATAGAAGGCGATCTTCGCCTTTTCCGCTGCCGAGACGCGGGCATGGATCCATTCGCCGGCATCGTTCTTCAGCCAAGTGCCGGTGACGCCGAAGGCCTGGTTGAAGATCGCATCGAGCTCCTGGGTGTTGTCGGCAGTGGTGACGCCATAGCTGTCGGCCTTGCCGTTGCCGTCGAGATCGCCGTCCTTGATCGCCTTGAAGAGGGTGACGTAATCGTCTGTCGTCTTCGGCGCCGCAACGCCCGACTTCTCGAGCCAATCCGTGCGAATGACCGGCTGCGGCATGCGCGGCGGATAGACATAGAGCAGATAGGGATAGTTCTTCAGCCGCTCGACATTGTGCGGAAAAAGCGCGTCCTTGAGATAGGTCGTCTTCGGCAGCCAGTTGTTCCAGTCTTCGAGCACGCCCTGTTCGGCCATCTTGGCGTCGCCGCCCTGGAAATAGATGAGATCCGGGATATCGCCTGACAGAAGCATGGCGCTCAGCTTGTCGGCGTAACCCGAGGACGGCAGGTCGATGACCTGAATATGGATGTCGGTGCCCTTCGCCTTTAGCGCCTCCTCGTAGGCCTTCATGAGCTTGACGTCGTCAGGATTGCTCGTCGTGAGGTCCTTCGAGACGACGCGGATCGTTACTGGATCGGCGAAGGCGGGCATCGCGACGCTCGCCATCAGTGCCACGGCGGTCGTTGCGCCAAGGATCAGTCTTCCAAGCATGTTTGTTCCTCCCAATATGCTTTGGCCATTTATGTTCGGTTCGACATCGTCAGCCCTTCAGCGCACCGCTCATGGTGCCCTTGGTGAAGAACTTCAGGATGAGCGGGTAGATCGCGAGGATCGGCGCGATGGTGAGCAGGATCATGCCGGCCTTCAGCGCACGGATGTTGATTTGGCTCGCACCCGTGTAAGTGTTGCTTTCGACGACCCCGACCATGGCGAGCTTGTCGCCCTCGACCACGAACTGGCGCAGGACGACCTGCAGCGGCCACTTCGACTGGTCGTTGAGGTAGATCATCGCCCGGAAGAACTCGTTCCAGTGGAAGACGAAATAGAAGAGCGCGATGGTTGCGAGCGCTGATTTGGCGAGCGGCAGCGCCACGTACCAGAAGATCTGGAACGGATTGGCGCCGTCGAGCTCGGAGGCCTCGATCAGTTCCTTCGGCACCTCCTCGAAGAAGCGCACCAGGATGATCAGGTACCAGGCGTTGACCACCTTGAAGAGGATCAGCGACCAGTAACTGTCGAGCAGGCCGAGGCGTTTGTTGATGAAGTAGTCCGGGATGATGCCGGGCTCGAAGACGATCGTGACCAGCACGAAGACGAATATGATGCGCCGCCCGGGCAGACCGGGACGCGAAAGCGCCCAGGCCATCAGCGCCGTCAGCACGACACCAAGAACTGTGCTGACGAGCGTGATGAAGATCGAGTTGAGGAGGCCCCGCTGAACGGCGGAATTGTTGATCAGCAGATCCCAGACCTCGGTCGAAAACCCATTGGGGATGACCGTCAAGCCACTCATCCCTGCGACCTTGCCCGGGTCGGAGAACGAAATGGCGAGCAGGTTGAGGAGCGGCTGGACCGTCAGGACGACGAGGAACAAGAGCGTCGAAACGATGATCGCATATTCGAGCCGCTCAAGCGGTGTTCTGCGGACGTTGTGGGCGGCCATCACCATACCCCCTTGCCGGTAAGACGTTTGGAAAGAAGGTGCGCTGCGACGATCATCAGCATGCCGAGCACGGCCTTGAAAAGGCCGGCCGCTGTCGCCAGCGAGTATTCGCCGGTCTGCAGGCCGATGCGGTAGACATAGGTGTCGATGATATCGATCTTGCTGCGCACGACGTCGTTGGAGAAGTTGATCACCTGGTTGAGGTCGGCGTTCAGGAACATGCCGGCGTTCAGGATGAAGAGCGTCGCGATCGTCGGCACGATGCCGGGAATGGTAACGTAGCGGATCTTTTGCCAGCGGTTCGCCCCATCGATCTCGGCCGCGTCATAGAGCTCCTGGTCGATGGCGATGATGGCAGCGAGATAGAGTAAGCTATCCCAGCCGGCTGACCGCCAAATCTCCGAGAAGACCAGCACCCAGCGGATCGAGCCGGTATCGGTCATGAAGGAGACCGGCTGCATGCCGAAGAAACCAATGATGTCATTGACCGCGCCGTCGCTCGGCGAGAGCACTGCGATGAACACGCCGGCGATGACCACCCAGGAGAGGAAGTGCGGCAGGTAGATTGCCGACTGGATGAATTTACGGAAGGCGCCTCCCCGGATCTCGTTGAGCAAGAGCGCGGTGATGATCGGGACCGGGAAGAAGAAGACAATCTTCATCGTTGACAGGATCAGCGTGTTCGCCAGCACCTGCCAGAAGATCGGAGACGAGAACAGCGTCTGGAAATGCTTGATACCGACCCAGATGTTCGGCGGGATGATACGCAGCTGCTCGAAAGCGATCTTGGCTTCCCAGATCGGAAAATAATGAAAGATCACGAAGAAGATCAGGCCAGGAGCCATCATCAGGTAATAGGGCCACCATTGCCGAACGCTTTTGGCGAAGCTCCGGCGGCGAGCTTTGGGAACGTTCCCATTTCGTGACATAGTTGCGTTCACCACAAGCTCGTTGCTTACCGTCATTGCTTACCTCCCTGCCGCCACACGCACGGGTGCCGAGGCCGAAACGTCGGCAAGCGAGCCGCGCTCCACCAGTCGGCACGGCAGATAAATCCGCTCGCGCTGGCGCCCACCAGCAATCTGATCGATCAGGCATTCGACCGCACGAATGCCGATCTGCCGGCCGGGCTTTTCGATGGTCGTCAGGCCCGGCCAGGAAAAGGCCCCTGCCGGGATGCCGTCGAAGCCCAGGATCGAGATGTCCTCCGGGCATCTCAGCCCCGCTTCGCGGACCGCTATCATGGCCCCAAGTGCCATGAGGTCGTTGGCGACGAACACGGCGCGGTTTCCTCTCCACGGCTTCGCAAGCAAGCGGGCCATCGCGCTGCGACCGCCCTCGACGGTATAATCGGACTCTTCGACGAGCAGAACTTCGGGGTCGACATCACGGGCGACGCAATGCTCATGAACGGCCCGCAGGAAGCGGGCGCGCGCCAGACGGGAGCGCGGGCCGAGCATCAGCGCCGGCGCCGGATGTCCGCGCTCAACGAGAATATCCATGCCAAGCCGCACCGCCTGAGCGATATCGGAGCCGACGCTCAACGTATCGGGGAAGCGCTCGGCGCTGGAGCCGATGAAGACGAAAGGCATGCCGAAACGGTCGAGGTCGTCGAAATTATCCGCAACGGGATTGATGATCGCCCCGTCAACACGGGCCCGGCGCAGGGCGCGCAGGTGGGTCGCCTCCTTGTGCGCATCCCAATCCGACGAGAAGATCAGAAGCGAAATGTCATCCTTCGCCGCCCGATCCTGCGCTCCGCGGGCAACTTCGGCCCAGAACGGGTTGGTGATATCAGGAATGACGATGCCGAGCAGGCCGCTGCGACCCGAACGCATTCCGACGGCAAGTTGATTGGGCTCGTAACCGGTGGCAGCAACCGCCTTCAATACGCGGTCGCGCGCTTCCTCGGAAATGTTGGCGGAGCCGCCGAGAACACGCGCGACGGTGCTCTTCGAAACGCCTGCGCGTTTGGCAACGTCGATAATGGTCGCCCTTCGACCCGTCGTGTTGTTCATGAAGCTTCCTCCCAAAGCTCAAGCAATGCCTCTCAAGGCATCACCCGAACTATGTGGGAACGTTACCATAACGAAAGATACTTTGGCAATATGCAGAAGAAAATATCCCGATCTTTGCTGCTAGGCCGCCAACGATCTTGCGGAAATATCGATCCTGGCTCGAAATTGCCCTTCGTCCCTTCGCGCACTGTCGAAGCGGAAGTCGCGGCTGTGGCTTTGCAGCCTCCGACGGACATTGGGAATGCTCGATGCCCTTGATGTCCTGGCGGCGTCTTACGATCCATCGGCGAGATGTGGCGGGCTTTCGATCAGACATAGACGAGAGGCAAGTCCCCTACGCCGCCGAACGCTAGGCTCGGCGGCGTCTCATGAGCGGCACGACAGCCTAAGCGGCCAGGTGCTCGAACAGCCGGGCGACGGCCTCGGCACCGGGGTCGACATGGCCCTCGAGCTGCTTTGCATTGATATAGGCCGCGCGACCGGCCTTGGCACGCGTCAAGGTGGAGGTGAAGTTCGCCCCCGTTCGTGCGGCAGCCGCTGCCGCGACCACGCTGTCGCCGAGCGCATCGAGCGCCGGAGACAGAGCATCGATCATCGTTCGGTCGCCGATCTTGGCGCCGCCGATCTCCTGCATGCGCGCAAGCCCGGTTCGAAGCGCCTCGCGCATCGGTAGACCGCTTGATGCTCCGTCGCCGGCGGCTGCGAAGAAAATGGCAAGCAGCACCCCGGAGGAGCCGCCCATAGTCTGGCTTAGCTCCTGGCCGATCGCACGCAAAAGCTGGGTGTGATCGGATAATGGCAGCCGATCGATCGCATTGATCAGGGCGCGAGCGGCTCCCGCCAGCGTCGAGCCCGTATCGCCATCGCCGGACTTCGCGTCGAGCGCATTGAGATCCTGCTCGGCGGCGATCAACACCTTGCAGCAGTCGATCAGGAATGCACGCGTTGCCCCATGATCGGATGCCATCGGCGTGATCGGAGTCAAGCCATCCGGCAACGCGCTGACGGCGATCGGTCGGACCTCCGAGACACCCGGCCAGGCGGCGATCGCCACCGGTGCCTTCAAAAGTTCAAGTTCCGCCTGGTCTGCTGCAAAAACCGAGACCGAGAAGCCTTGCATGTCGAGCGATGTCATCAGCGGCGCTGGACCAATCGTGTGAGTGATCCTTTTGCCGAGAGGCAAATTGATGAAGTCGTGGGCGAGCACCGACATTTCGAGCACCGAGGTGCCGCCCAGATTGTTGATCAGCGCGACGTGCGTGCCTTCGCCCATGACGGCTGCCAGACGCTCAGCCATGGTCGCCACCGCCGAGCGGGCGCCCGCAAAATCGATCTGTTCGACACCGGCCTCACCATGGATGCCGAGGCCGAGCTCCGCCTTGCCCGAAGGTATCCGTTCCTCCTTTGGCGACCCCGGAACCCGGCAGGTGTCCAGCGACATGCCGATGGTGTGCGTGCCGGCAATGACCTTCTTGGCTGCCGCCGTCACCGTGTCGAGATCGGCACCGCGTTCAGCGAGTGCGCCGGCGATCTTGTGCACAAAAAGGGTGCCGGCAACGCCGCGCGCCTGCGGCAGGTCGGGCAGCGCGATATCGTCCCCGACGACCACCATGCTGACCTTCAGTCCGAAGGCGCGGGCGCGCTCTGCCGCAAGACCGAAATTCAGCCGGTCGCCGGTGTAATTCTTGACGACGAGCAGGCATCCGGCCGGACCGGTCACGGCGAGAATGCCGGCAAGAACCGCGTCGACGCTCGGCGAAGCGAAGACATCGCCGCAGACCGCAGCCGTCAACATGCCGTGTCCAACGAAGCCGACATGAGCGGGTTCATGACCGGAACCGCCGCCTGAGACGATCGCGACCTTCGATTTATCCCAGTCGCTGCGCAACACGACCCGGATATGCGGATAGCCGTCAAGGCGGGTCAGCGCGCCGCCGGACAGGGCCAGAACACCGTCGATCGCTTCTGTCACGACATCTTCCCGCTTATTGATGAATTGCGCCATATCGAGCTCCTTAAGCCAAACGCATGCCTGCCGCATCGAAGTAGAGCGGCTTTAGAGGTTGAATCTTGATCGTTTCACCGCCCCGCAGCGGCGTGTGGGCGTCCGTGACGGTGATGAGATCGTGTTTCCTGAAGGTCAGATGCAGACGCGTCTGGTCGCCCAAGTGCTCGACGCGCTTGACCAGAGCATCCTCCCCCGCACCCTGCTGGATGTGCTCCGGTCTTAGGCCGATGCTTGCCGCGCCTAAGGGGGCGCCGGCAAAAATGTCGGCCGGAAGCACATTGATCCGTGGCTGTCCCAGCCGCGTCGCCGCATAGACGCTGACCGGCTGCTCATACACCGCGCGCGGCGAGCCGAACTGAACGAGCTTGCCCTCATTCAGCACCCCGACATGGGTCGCCATCGTCATCGCCTCGATCTGGTCGTGAGTGACGTAGAGCAGGGTTGCGCCCGACCTCGCCTGGATGCGCTTGAGCTCGATGCGAAGATCGGCCCTGAGCTTAGCATCGAGCGAACTCAACGGCTCGTCCATGAGGAATATCTGCGGATCTCGGACAAGAGCACGGCCGATGGAAACGCGCTGCATCTCTCCACCTGACAATGCCGTTGCCTTGTTGTCGAGCTTGTGCGCGATCTGGAGAACCTCGGCAACCTCCCTCACCTTCCGGTCTATCTCTTCCCTCGGCGTCTTCAACAGCGGAGATTTCAGCGGGAACTCCAGATTCTGACGAACCGTGAGGTGTGGGTAGAGCGAGTATTGTTGAAAGACCATGGCTACGTTGCGTTCGGCAGGCGCCAGCCCTTTCACTGGTTCTCCGTCGATATAGACGTCGCCGCGATCGGGGGTGTCCAAGCCGGAGACCATTCTCAGTGTCGTGGTCTTTCCAGCACCGGTCGGCCCGAGCAGCACGACGAAAGAACCGTCCGGAACCGTCAGTGAGACATTATCGAGAGCAACCGTACCAGCAAACGTCTTCGTCACGTTTTCCAAGACGACTTCAGCCATGTCTCAGCACTCCTTGATTGCCGTCGGATAACAGCACCTTGCCGGTTTCCGCATCGAAAACCGAAAGCGTTCTCGCATCGAATTCGAGGCCGATCTGCTCGCCTTCCTGAACCCGGTGGCCCGATGAAATGCGTGCCTTGAGGTCGCCGTGGCTCGTTGCAAGCGTCACGATCTGGGTGGTCCCGAGATATTCGACAGCGCTCACGCGGCCCCGATAGCCGCCGTCACTGACGAACTTCACATGTTCCGGCCGGACGCCAAGCGTCAGCCTTCCGGCGCGTCCTTCCCGCGAGGTCGGCACCTTGACCTCTATGCCGCCGAGATCGATAGCGGCGCCGCCCACGCCGATCATCCCCTCGAATTCCAGGAAGTTCATCGGAGGAGAACCAATGAACTGAGCTACGAATTTCGTCGCGGGCCAGTCGTAGATCTGCTGCGGCTTGCCGAACTGTTCGACGACCCCATGGTTCATGACGACGATCTTGTCGCCCATCTGCATCGCTTCGAGCTGGTCATGGGTCACATAGACGGTGGTCGCACCCATGCGGTCGTGCAGTGCCCGCAGTTCCTCGGCCATGTGCTCGCGGAACTCGGCATCGAGTGCGCCGAGGGGTTCGTCCATGAAGAAGGCCTTGGGGCGACGCACGATGGCGCGCCCGAGCGCGACGCGCTGGCGGTCGCCGCCCGAAAGGCCGCCGACGGGCTTGTCGAGAATGGTCTCGATCTTGAGAATGCGGGCGACTTCGGCGACGCGCGACCTGACTTCCTCGCCGCGCAAGCCCTGGCTGACCAGCGGATAGGAGATGTTCTTGCGCACGTTCATATGCGGATAGAGTGCAAACATCTGGAAGACGAAGGCGATATCGCGCTTGCTGGCCGGTTTCATCCCGACCTCTTCACCGTCGATGAAGATCTCGCCGCTCGTCGGCAGTTCCAGGCCGGCCATCATGCGCAAGGTCGTCGTCTTGCCGCAGCCGGATGGGCCGAGCAGCATGAAAAACTCGCCATCCTCAATGGTGAAGCTCGAGGAGCGCACCGCGGTGAAGGCGCCGAACTCCTTGCGCACATTCTGAATTCTGATCTGCGCCATCGGTTTACTCCGGAAAATGGCTGACGATGATGAACATCACCGTACCCAGCAAGGTTATGACGAAGGACCAGGAGTAGAGCGCGAGAGCGAAGGGCTGCATGAGCATGAAGACGCCCGCTGCGATCAGGGCCGATGCCAGCATTTCCCAGGCACCGCGGCGCAAGTGCAGCAATCCATTGAAGAATCTCGTCATTTGCGTACGGCTCCGAAAGTGATGCCGCGCAGCAGGTGTTTGCGCAGAAGAATGGTGAAGACCATGACCGGCACGAGGAACAGGGTCGCCCCGGCGGCAACAGCCGGCCAGTCCTGACCGCTGACGCCGATGATGGTCGGAATGAAGGGAGGCGCCGTCTGGGCGTTGCCCGAGGTCAAAAGCACTGCGAAGGCGTATTCGTTCCAGGCAAAGATCAGGCAGAAGATCGCGGTTGAGGCGATGCCCGTCGCCGCCTGCGGCAACACCACCTTGTAGAAAGCCTGGAACCGGGTGTAGCCATCGATGAGCGCCGCCTCCTCATACTCGACAGGTATCTCGTCGATGAAGCCCTTCAGCAGCCAAACCGACAGCGACAGGTTGACCGCCGTGTAGAGCAGGATCATGCCCGCATGGGTGTCGTTCAAGCCCAATGACCGGAACATCAGGAAGATCGGGATGGCGACGGCGATCGGCGGCATCATGCGCGTCGATAGAATGAAGAACAGCAGATCATCCTTCAGCGGTACCTTGAAGCGCGAGAAGGCGTAGGCGGCGGCCGTGCCGAGCACGATGCAGAGCACGGTCGAGCCGAAGCCGATGATCACCGAATTGGTGAAGCGCTCGGCAAAGCGCGACGGACCGGAGATGACGAGGCCATCCTTGCGAACCAGCCGGTCATACCATGTCTGCGGCTCGCCGACCGCCTTCAACTGCTCCTCGGTGAGCCGGGTACGCGTCGTGAAGACGTTGACATAGCCTTCCACCGTCGGCGTAAAGAAGGTCTTGGGCGGATAGGCGATCGCGTCGGCCGGCGACTTGAAGCTCGTCGCGATGATCCAGACAAGCGGTAGGATCGTGATCAGCGCGTAGCCAACGACCAGGATCCCGGCGAACCACTTTTGCCGTTGCGACGGCTCGGTAACGGAATAGCTCATCGTTGTTTGACCTTGTTCAGGGCTTTGACGTAGATCGACGCCAGGCCGAAGACGGTGACGAAGAGGATGACGGCGTAGGCGGATGCGTAGCCGGTGCGCCACTTCTCGAAAGCTTCACGCTTCAGGTTGATCGAGGTGAGTTCGGTGATCGATCCCGGTCCGCCGCCCGTCAGCTGCACGACAAGATCGAACATCTTGAAGTTCTCGATGCCGCGAAAGAGCACGGCGAGCATCAGGAACGGCAGTACGAGCGGAATGGTGATCGTCCAGAATTGCCGCCATTTGCTGGCGCGGTCGCATTCGGCGGCCTCATAAATGCTGCTCGGAATGGAGCGAAGGCCCGCAAGGCAGATCAGCATCACGAAGGGCGTCCACATCCAGGTGTCGACGATGATGATTGCCCAAGGGGCAAGCGACACATCGCCGATCATCGAGAAACTTGAGGGATCAGCCCCTGTCAGGAAACCGACTGCGTAGTTGAAGAGACCGATCTGTGGCTGGTAGAGGAAGGTCCAGAAATTGCCGACCACCGCCGGGCTCAGCATCATCGGCAGAACGATGATCGTGGTCCACAGATCGTTGCCGCGGAACTTCTTGTTGATCAGGTAGGCAAGGGAAAAGCCGATGAGCACCTGAAGGACGATCGTCCAGATCAGGAAATGGGCCGTCGCCTGCATGGTCAGCCAGATGTCCTTGTCGGACAGGATGCTCAGGTAGTTCTTGAGCCCGATGAACTGGACCTCGGCATTCGGCCTGTTGACGCGAAAATTCGTAAAGCTCAGTCGGACCGTCCAGATCAGCGGAAAGATATTGACCGCGAGAAGCAGGACGATGGACGGGGCAACGAACAGCCAGGCCAGCGACCGATCCGAGAGACCTCGGACCCGTTTGGCAAGGGCATGCGGTGTCGCTCCCGCGACCCGGTCCACTGTTGATTTCAGCATGGGTAGTTCCCTCATTTGACTGCCGCGCCGCGCGTCTCAATCGAGGCGCAAAGGCCGTTGCAGCACTTTGAATTACTGCATGTTTTCGTCCTTCAATCGACCACGATCGAAGGAACCACGCAGAAGGCGGCGACAGAACCGGGGAAAATCCCCGGCTCCGTGTCGCGCCATGGCGCGCTGGGAGGTGCACAGCCATGGCCTGATGGCGGTCAGTACTTGCCTTCGTCGTCGAAGATCTGCGTCCAGTCCTTGACGAGACCGTCGAGTGCATCCTGCGCAGAACCCTGGCCGGCGACCACATAGTCGTGGAAGCGCTTCTGCGTCGCCTGAAGCAGCGAGGCATAGGATGGCTCAGCCCAGAAGTCCTTCACGATCGCCATGGAGTCGAGGAAGGTCTGGGCATAGGGCTGACTGGTTGCAAAGCCAGGATCTTCGACGACTTTGCGCAGCGCCGAATAGCCGCCCATCTGCCACCACTTCTGTTGGATTTCCGGCTGGGCGAACCACTTGATGTAGGCGAGGGCATCGTCCTGCTTCTCGGACGCTGAGACTACGGAGATGCCCTGGCCGCCGAGCTGCGCGAAGGCAACGCCATCGGGACCGGCCGGGTTCGGGAAATAGCCCGACTTGTCGCCGCCCACATTGGCATCGGCATTGATGCCGGGCCAGGTAAAGGCGAAGTTCATGTGAAGGGCAACCTGGCCTGACTTGTAGGCGTCGATGTCCTCGGACATGTAGGCGTCGGAATGCCCAGGCGGCGTGCAGCAGTCGTAGAGCGCCTTATAGAATTCCAGCCCCTTCACCGCCTTGGCGGAATTCACGTATCCCTCGAGCTCGTAGGGCTTGTCGGGGTTTTGATACTCGAAGCCGAAGCTGTAGAGCACGTCCATCGCACCCATGGTGATGCCTTCGGATCCGCGCTCGGTGTAGATCGCAGCGCCGTAGACCGTCTTCCCGTCGATCTCCCGTTTCTGGAAGAATTCGGCGATTTCCTTGAGTTCGGCAAAGGTCTTCGGCACAGCAAGGTCGCGGCCGTACTTACTCTTGAATTCCGCCTGCAATTCGGGGCGGGCGAACCAGTCCTTGCGGTAGCTCCAGCCGACGACGTCGCCGAATGCCGGCAGCGCCCAGTAGTTTGGTGAGTTCTTTGGCCATTCGGCATAGCCGACGACGGTTGCGGGGATGAAGTCGCTCATCTTGATCCCTTCCTTGTCGAAGAAATCGTTGAGCTTGACGTACTGGCCGTTTTCAGCCGCACCGCCGATCCACTGGCTGTCGCCGATCATGAGGTCGCACAGCTTGCCGCCGGAGTTCAGCTCGTTCAGCATGCGGTCGGCGAAGTTCGGCCATGGCACGAACTCATATTTCATCTTGATGCCGCTCTTGGCCTCGAAATCTTTGCTGAGTTCGACCAGGGCATTTGCCGGATCCCATGCCGCCCAGCAGAGCGTCAGCTCAGCTGCGCTTGCGTGGCCGGTGTTTGCGACACTTGCCGCCAGCAGGGCACCCGATGCGGCCAATGATTTGAAATGACGAAGTTCCATAGCTGGGGCCTCCTCCCCTTCCTCCCGACCTCCATCGGAAGCTGAAAACGCCTGTGGCGAATAGCGGGCGCAAAGCGACGTTTCTTCGTGGGCAGGCCTCCCTCGCATCGCTCCGTGGCCTCACGCACTCCTCTGCCGGCCACAGCACTATTTTTATTGAGGTGCGCACCTCAATGCAAGCAAATTTTGAGGTGCGCACATCAATTCTTGCTTTTCGATTGCTTTTGTTGGAGGAATCGCCCTGAAGGATCGAGAGCAAAGAGAAGCGATTGCATGCGCCCTACCGCGAAAGATCTTGCAGAGGCAGCCGGCGTGAGCCTGGCCACCGTCGACCGCGTGCTGAACGACCGGCCGAATGTCAGCAAGAAGGCGTTCCGCAAGGTCAACGACGCCATCGAGCGCATCGGCTTCGTCAGGAACCCGGCGGCGGTAGCACTTGCGCGCAACAAGACCTACCGGTTTCGCTTCGTCCTTCCCGTCTCCGGCGACCAGTATCTGAGCGAACTGATCGGGCGCGTCACCGAGGCACGCGACGCGCTGCGCGCCGATTCCACCGAGGTCGAGGCCGTGCAGATCCCGATGGCAGACCCGCACCACGTCGCCAAGTATCTGAGCCTCATCGATCACGAAACTCTCGATGGCGTCGCGGTGATGGCACCGGAATCGCCACAGGTTCGCGATGCGCTGGTGCGGCTCGTGGAACGAGACGTGAGGGTCGTGCAGTTCCTGTCAGGCCAGGAACGGCTGGAAAGGGCCGACTATGTCGGTATCGACAACTTCGCGGCCGGCGCCACGGCCGGCAAGATCGCAGGCCGCTTCATCGGCAACCAGCCCGGCAAGATCATGGTCGTGGCGGAGACCATGATGGCACTCGACAGCATCCAGCGCCGTCTCGGCTTCGACAGCATCATCAATGCGCAGTTTCCGCATCTCCAGTGTCTGCCTTCCCTCGAAACCTATGCTGACGAGAAACGCGCCGAATTGATCATCAACAGGACGTTGCAACACAACCCCGATACGCTTGCCGTCTATGTGCTGAGTTCCGAGGCGCGAGCGCCGTTAACGGCGGTCTGGAATGCGCAGGGCTCGCGTCAGCTCACCGTCGTTGCTCACGAGCGCACGCCGTTCAGCGAGCGGGCGTTGATGGACGAACGCATTGATGCCCTGATCGCCCAGGACCCCGGCCATGCGGTCAGAAGCGCACTGCGCATCATGCGCGCCCGCGCAGATCATCGCGAGCTGCTGGCTTCGCAGGAGAGGATTCGCATCGAGATCCTGCTCAAGGAAAATCTTCAGTTTCAGGGCCCCTAGAAAGGCGTTGGCAGCCGCAGCCGGCCTATACAGGCAGTGGCGATCAGGGTCGCACGGGAAGACGGGCTTCCCCCAATCGCGATATTGCTTCAGAACATCTGGGCAAGCGTCTCAACGACCCGCGGCGTCGAGAGACCTTGATTGCATTGGCGCCCCGGAAGAAGCGTGCGGCATTGCCGGGCCATTGCCCTTTGGGCGGCCGCGTTAAGCCGTCCGTCAACCGGCCCGACGCGCACACCGTTTTGGCGCAATTGTGCTTCTATCAGGTAGGCAAACAGTCGAGGGTTGGTCCTTGCCAAATCACGCACGACCCTTTGGCGTTCCGGTTGTGTCAGGGACTTAAACCTGTTGCTGAGCGCCGCAAACGCGCTGGCTTTTGCCGTCGAGGCATCCAACAGAAAGGTTTGAATGCTCTTTTCGGGGCCTGAGAGCAGGTCGGCCGACGCGAGCAAGACCGACTTCGCTTTCGCGTTGTCCCTTTTTACGAGTTGTGTGCGGCCATCGCGCTTGCCATCACGATAGGCTTCGATCAAATCGATTGCCGCAATCCGATCGCCCTCCTTGGCAGCGTTCTGCAGGACGGCGAGAGCCGTCTTGCTGCTGCGCGTGACGCCTTGACCGTAAAATAGGGCCTCAGCGACAACCGATGATGCTCCGACCACTTTCTCGTCTGCGGAGCGTTGGAGCAAGGCCATGCCCGCAGCTGCATTCTTGCGTGTCTTTGTCAACGCCTTGAAGCGGCCGAGCGCCACATTGGCACCCGGGTTCCCCGTTTCGAAGGCCATCTGGTAGTACCTTTCGGCCTCCTTCGTATTACGCGGGACAAGACGTCCGTTGTTGTAGGCATCACCGAGTCTGAGCATCGCTGAAACGCTACCCTGCTCCGCTGCGGCCTTATAATGTTTCACAGCCAGCTTCGGATCTTGCGCAGTAACTTGCCCCCCGCCGTAAATGTCACCGAGGGAGAGCAGGGCGGAAGCTGAGCCCTCGGCCGCCAGCGATGAAAGCACATTGACCGCCGAAGCGACGTCCTTCTTTATGCCTTGGCCGCGTGCTTCCATCTCGGCAAGGCGTATTTTGGCGTCCACATCGCCCTGCTCGGCTGCCTGGCGATAGTGCTCAAGCGCAGCGCTGTAGTCCGCCTTTACATCATCTCCCTCGGAATAGAGGTCGCCCAGCCGTACATGCGCCCGGACGGATCCCAAATGCGCCGCCTTCTCAAGCGCCGCGACGGCAGGCGCTGGCTGCAAAGGGATACGTCCGGAGAGGTAGAGTTCGGCGAGTGTGACCAGGAGATCCGGGCTCTCGCTTGCTCCGAGTGCACGAAGCTCCGCCATTCCGGCATTCACATCTGGCTGTGTCCCCTCGCCCCTGATTGTCAGTTCGGCGACACGTAGCTGGCCTTCCAGGTTACCTTGATCTGCTGCTGTGCTATAGACCGCAAACGCCTTACCTGGATCGTCCGACCGATAGCCGTCACCAAGCCTCAACATGGCCCTCACGCTGCCTTGATCTGCGGCTTGCTGGTAATATTGCCGAGCCCGCAGCGGATCAGCTGGCACCGTTTGACCCTTGGCGTAAAGGTCGCCCAAAGAGTAGGCCGCGCCCGCTTCACCTTGGGCGGCAAGCATCGCGAGTTCGCCGGTGGCGCTTCCCGCGTCGGGAGCCATGCCCCGGCCGAGTGCCTTCATTTCAGCGAGCCGCACCTTCGCCTCCAGGCTGCCTTGATCGGCCGCCTGGCGATAGTGCTCTAGCGCGAGAGCATGGTTGACCGTTACGGCATTCCCGGCGGCGTAGAGATCGCCGAGCCGTACATGCGCCGGCACCGAGCCGAGGCGCGCAGCGCGCTCCAAGGTTGTGATGCCGAGTTCCGGCTGCATCGGCACGCGACCGGACAAGCAGAGGTCGGCCAGCGCTTCCAGTACGTTCGGATTATCACTTTCGGCGAGCGAACGCATCGTCGCAACGCCTTGCGGGACATCGCGTAACGTCCCTTCGCCACGGATCGTCAGCTCCGCAACACGCAGGCTGCCGTCTAGACTACCCTGCTTGGCCGCTGCGCTAAAGGCGGCGAAGGCCTTGCCTGGTTCGCGACCTCGATAAACGTCGCCGAGCCGCAGCAGCGCCGTCAAACTCCCTTGTTTTGCGGCTTGTTCGTAGTAGTGGGCGGCCCGGATCGGATCATTGGGCATCACGCCTGCACGTCCATAGAGATCGCCAAGGGCGAGTGCAGCGCTGGCTTCGCCTCTGTCGGCAAGCACCGCCAATTCGGCACTGGCGGCCTCCATGTTCTGCTCTCCACCTTGGCCTCGGGCCTGCATCTCTGCAAGCCGTATCTTCGCCTCGACGTTGCCCTGTTCTGCCGCCCGGCGGTAGTAGCTTTGGGCCAGCGGAAAGTCGGTCGTGGCTGCCTCGCTTTTCGAATAGAAATCCCCAAGCCGCAGCAATGCGGCGACATTGCCTTGCGCGGCGGCCTGTCGATAATAGTCCGCCGCACGGGCGCGATCGGCCGGCACCGCCTCGCCCTTGCTATAAAGATCGCCGACGGCAAGCGACGCCTCGGCCCCGCCGCGCGCGGCAAGGTTTTCCAGCTCGGTCTTGGCAGCGGAGAGGTCCTGGGGGATGCCCTTGCCCTGCGCCCGCATTTCCGCAAGCCGAACCTTGGCCTCCAAATTGCCCCGCTCTGCCGCGCGGCGATAGTGATCGAAGGCGGCCGCAAAGTCCGTCCTCCCCCCCTTGCCCGCGTAATAGAGGTCGCCCAATCGAATATTCGCCGTTGTGCTGCCTTGCGACGCGGCTTGCCGGAAATATTGCACTGCTTGCGCGGGATCAGCCGGCACAACTTTTCCGTCACCATAAAGATCACCCAATGCCAGTGAAGCCTCCTGTCTGCCGGATGCAGCAAGGCTTTTAAGCTCGGCCTGGGCCGCCGCGAGGTCCTGCGGAACGCCAAGGCCCCGGGCTTTCATTTCCGCAAGCCGGACCTTCGCCTCAACGCTACCCTGGCTTGCCGCCTGACGGTAGAAGTTTTGCGCGCGAGCGTAGTCAGTCATGGCCGTCTGGCTCTTGGAGTAAAACTCGCCGAGACGTATCATCGCCGTCACGCTGCCGCGCTCGGCCGCCTGGCTATAGTACTCGACCGTGCGCCCAGGGTCGGCTTGCACAACCTCCCCCTGGCGATAGAGCTCACCGAGAGAAAGCGCGGCTACTGTCTCTCCCTTTTCGGCCAGGGCAGCCAATTCTTGTGTGGCCGATGCCACATCCCGCGCCATGCCCTGTCCCCGGGCCTTCATTTCGGCGAGCCGGACTGCGGCCTCTGTGTTCCCCCGACCGGCAGCCTGCCGATAATAGTTTTGCGCCAGAGCAAAGTCCGCCACTGGCGACCCGCTTTCGGAGTAATAGCTCCCCAGTCTCAGCAACGCGGTAATGCTGCCGTTCTGGGCGGCCTGCCGGTAGTAATGCAGCGCTCTCACCGGATCGGCTGGGACCACGTCTCCCGCGCCATAAAGGTCCCCGAGCGAGATCGCAGCGGCGGTCTCTCCCCTGTCGGCGAGCGCAATCAATTCACGCGTTGCCATTGCTACGTCGCGGGCAGTCCCCTGGCCCCGCGCCGTCATTTCAGCCATCCGGATCTTTGCCTCGTTGCTGCCGCGCTCTGCCGCCTGGCGATATTGGTCGAATGCTCCGGCGTAGTTCGTCGCCAAAAGACCGCCGGCAGAGTAAAGATTGGCCAAGCGAAGATGTGCGGTGGCGCTTCCCTGCGAGATCGCCTGCCTATAGTAGTTGACGGCGGCTGATGGATCTTGGGGTACGACCTTTCCTTCGGCATAGAGATCACCAAGGGCGAGGGACGCGCTGGCCTCCCCTCCCTTGGCAAGCGCCGCCAGCTCGGCGGTGGCAGCCGTCACGTCTTGCTTGACGCCCAGCCCTCTTGCCTCCATCTCCGCAAGCCGCACCCTTGCCTCAACGCTGCCAAGCTCTCCGGCGCGGCGATAATAGCCGGCAGCAAGGGTTGGGTCGGCAGGCACGACCTGTCCATTGCTGTAGAGTTCGCCAAGCGCAATCGCTGCGGCTTTTTCTCCTCCTTTTGTCAGGGCGGTCAATTCGCTTGTCGCCGACGCGACATCCGGCGCCATACCCTGGCCGCGCGCCTTCATTTCGGCGAGCCGAACCTTCGCCACCAAATTCCCTCGTTCAGCAGCGCGGCGGTAGTGGTCTAGCGCTGCCGCGTAATCCGTCGCCGATGTGGTGCCGGCGGAATAGAGGTCGCCAAGCCGCAAATACGCAGTCATGCTGCCTTGCGTGGCCGCCTGGCGATAATATTGCAAACCCTGCGTCGGATTGACCGGTACGGCTTCTCCCCTGCCATAGAGGTCGCCCAACGCCAGCGCGGCAGCCGTCTCACCTCGCTGCGCGAGCTCGGTCAGTTCCCGGGTCGCGGCGGATACGTCCCGCGCAATACCTTGCCCGCGTGCTTGCATTTCGGCGAGCCGGATCTTGGCGCTCACATTCCCCCGGCCGACCGCTTGACGGTAAAAGTCCTGCGCAAGCCCGTAGTCGAGCATCGTCGGTTGGCCTTGTGAATAAAAGTCGCCGAGCCGCAATAAGGCGGTCACGCTGCCCCCATCGGCAGCCCGCCGATACTGGCTGAGAGCTTTCTCAGGATCGAACGCGACAACTTCGCCCTTACCATAGAGGTCGCCGAGAGCCAGTGAGGCATCTGCCTCGCCCGCTGCTGCGAGCTGCTCGAGTCCGGCTTTCGCGGCGGCGATGTCCTGGTTGATGCCGCGCCCCCGCGACTTCATCTCCGCCACCCGTATCTTTGCGTTGACGTTTCCTGCATCTGCGGCCTTGCGATAGAACTCGATGGCGCGCGCGTAATCGGCGGCGGTCCGTTCACCGTCGGAATAAAGGTCGCCAAGGCGAAGAAGCGCCGTGACACTGCCCTGTGCAACTGCCTGCTGATAGTAGAGGAGGGCCTGAGCTGGCTCGGCTGCCAGAGCCTGTCCGTCACTGTACAGATTGCCGAGCGATAGCGAAGCGCCCGCGTCCCCGGCCGACGCGAGAGAATCCAACTCTGCCTTCGCGGCTGCAACGTCCTGCGTTGTGCCGCGTCCTCTCGCCTTCATTTCCGCGAGCCGCACCTTCGCACCGACGTTTCCCCTCGCCGCTGCCTGCTCATAGCTTACTCTTGCGGCCCTATAGTCGCCCGTTAGTGCGCCCTGGGTGAGGTAGAGATCGCCCAGTCGAAGCAAGGCCGTTATGCTTCCAAGCGCGGCAGCGTGCTGGTAATATCCGGTTGCGCGTGCCGGATCCGCCCGGGTGACTTCCCCGGAGTAATAGAGATCACCCAAGCTAAGGGCGGCAGCCGGTTCACTCCGTTCGGCAAGCGACGTCAAAATTCGCGTCGCCGTCGATACGTTGCGAACGAGCCCCTGCCCGTGAGCCTCCATTTCTGCGAGCCGCACCTGGGCGCTCACGCTTCCTCTGCTGACGGCGCGCCGATAGTAGTCCTGCGCGAGGGTATAGTCTGGCTTAGCCCTACCGTTGCCGGCGTAGAGATCGCCAAGCCGTGTCAGCGCAGCGACGCTTCCCTGATCGACAGCACGCCGATAGTGGAGCCAGGCTTGGGCAGGATCGGCTGGCATGACATCCCCACGGGCGTAGAAATCACCCAAAAGAAGGGATGCCTCCCCCTCGCCGCGGGCTGCAAGGTTTTCCAGTTCGGCTTTGGCGGCGGCGACATCCTGCGGCACACCTCGGCCCATGGCCGTCATTTCTGCCAACCGGACCTTTGCACTGACGCTGCCCCTAGCGATTGCGGCACGATAGTATTCCAACGCACGTCCGTACTCGGGTCGGGATAACTCGCCTTGCGAATGGAATTCCCCGAGCCGGAGCAACGCCGTGACACTGCCCTGAGCGGCGGCCTGTCGATAGTAGATCAGAGCTTTGGCGGGCTCGATGGCTAACGCGCGCCCTTCGCCATAGAGATCGCCAAGCGCCAAAGAGGCACCGGCCTCCCCTGCACTTGCAAGCGTCATCAGTTCCGTCGTCGCCGCGGCAAGATCCCTCGGCATTCCGCGCCCTCGCGCCTTCATTTCCGCAAGCCGTACTCTCGCGCCTGGATTGCCGTTCGCTGCGGCCTGTTGATAGCTTTGAACGGCTGGACCATAGTCGCCAGTCACCGCCCCCTCATCCGCATAGAGGTCTCCAAGCTGCATCAGCGCCGTCCCGCTGCCACGGGCGGCGGCCTGACGGAAGTATTTTGCCGCACGAACCGGGTCGGCCAGCACGACATCGCCTTTCAGATAGAGACTTCCAAGGGAGAGGTCGGCAATCGGTGCGCCGAGATCGGCCAGAACCTGCAATTCGCGCACCGCCTTCGTCACGTCGCGGGCCATGCCTTGACCACGCGCCTGCATTTCGGCAATCCGAACTTTTGCATCCACATTTCCGTGTCCCGCAGCCAGACGGTAATGAACAAGCGCGGCGGAATAGTCCGAAACCAGGACTGTTCCGGCGTAGTAGAGTTCGCCGAGCCTGAAGTGCGCCCTTGCGGAACCCATATCTGCCGCCTTGCGCAGCGCCGAAACCGCCATATCGGTCTGTTCCGGTATGCGTCCGGAAAGGCAAAGCTCAGCTACTAGCTCCAGCACGCTGGGATTTTCGGATTGACCGAGCACGCGCAGGCTCGCCTCGCCTGCCGTCACATCGCGTTTCGTGCCCTCACCCCGGATCATCAATTCCGCCATCCGCAACTGCGCCGCGGGGATCCCCTGATTTGCCGCCTCGGCATAAGCGGCAAATGCCTTTTCGGGATTGCGAGGGACGAGTTCGCCACGACTGTAGAGATCACCGAGACCAAACAGCGCGCCCCGATAGCCGTAGGCTGCCGCACGTTCGTAGAGAGTAAGCACGCGGGTGCCATCGGGCGCTTCGTTGACAACCTCACCCGAGCCTCTCGGCTGCGATACCGCGACAATCGCATCCGGCCCGGCATTGCGCAGCATACCTTCATACTCGCCGAGCAGACGATCCACGGTCGTGGCATCGACCTTGCGTGCAATGTAGAGGTCAGCCAGTTGCGCCAATGCCCGGCCTAGGTTGGGCTGGAAGACAACCTGTTGCCCTCCTTCAGACCGATCGTGTTGGGATAGAGGGTCGATCGCTGAGGTTTCCGGCGCGGCGGCAGACGCCGACCCGGCCCACAGGACACCGACAGCGACAAGTCCGATCCAGCCTGAGGAACTCATCACGCCCCACTTTCTGCTCCGGCCACTTGGCGCCTTGGAAACACCGAGCGGTGCAAGGCGCGCAGGCGTCTTGCTGCGCGCCAACCGGTGGCAATCAGCCGATCGGCTGGTGGTGCGACGGGAAGCTGCGGCGTCTCGATCATATCCAAGAGCGCGTCTGGCGTTACTTCACTGGTGACAACAATGCGAGAAAGAGCGAAGAGATTTTCCGTCTCGTCGCTGAGCGCGTGACGAACACGGCAGGCGGCGAGGTATCCAGCATCTTTTGCAATCCTGCGCGTTGCGCGGGACGCGTAGCCATGAGGGTATGCGAATGTGGTGACTGCCGCGCCCAACCCGTCTTCCAGGGCCTTTTTGCTATCGCGAAGCTCGCTGGTAGCCTTTGCAAAGGACAGCGTGTCAAGTTCGGGATGAGTTACAGAGTGCGCGCCGATCTCGATCCCGGCGTCGTGCAGGTCACGCAGCGCGGACCAGTTGAGCATTGGGCGATTGCCTTCACCGAGATCCGCAAGCCATCGGGCGGTCGCCCCCACGAAACCGGTGGCGACATAGAGTGTGGCGGCAAACTTCCGGTCGACCAGAACCGGCATTGCGGCTTCGGCAAAGTCGCGAAGTCCATCGTCGAAGGTAATGACGCAGGTGCGCGGAGGGATCGGTTGTCCGCTGCAACGCAATAGCGCAAGGTCGCGAACCGTCATTGAGCGGTAGCCGCGCTGCGTCAGGGCCTGGAGATGTGCGTCCAACTCCCGCTCGGTCACCAGCCAGCGTCGATAGGCCGGGCCGCAAGTGCGGCCGACGCTGTGATAGACCAGGATCGGGATAGCTTGCATGTCAAACCTCTCTTTCTGCCGGTCGTCTTTCGTCAACGCCATTACGCGGTCGATCGTCGCGCCGACGTTTTGCTAGGCTGCGCAAATAGCCTGGTACACCTGCAAGGATGCCAAGGCGCTCCATCCAGACGAGTCGTAGCGGGTAGTCGCTTGGTAGCCGCGCGGTTTTCTGCGATGTCGGCCCGGCCATGTGTAAGATGCCTGCTGGAATTGCCGCAGCGAGCCGAATAGCCCGACGTGGTTCGTCGACAACGATCTTCGTCAGGTAGGCGCCAAGCCCCATGCCATAACAAAAGGCTTGCCGACGCATGCCGTCTTCGCCGCGGCGGTGGTAGTGCCAGATAATGCCCTGAGGCTGGTAGACCAGTCTAAAGCCGCCGCTAACGATGGCGAAGAAGGCAGCAAGGTCATCGCCGCCACGCGCCAGCGTTCCAGCACCGAGTGCTGCATCGAAGCCGCCAAGCCGGCGCAACGCACTTGCCCGGAACGCCATGTTGGCACCTGAACCGAATTGACCAGCGGTGAAGGGAAAGAGCATGCTTTTGGGACGGTTCGCCTCCAAATCGTAAACTCGACGTTGCAGCCCCTTCCCGAAGCCGCCATGCCGCTCCGTCCAGACCTGCGCCCGAGTTTCGAGTTCGGCTGGCAGGATCAAACCGGTCACGCAACCGACAGCCTTATCCTCCTCCATCGGCGCCGCCATCGCTTCGACCCAATGTCGGTCGAGCACGACGTCATCATCGGTAAAGAGAACGATGTCGCTGGACACGTAGCGCAGGCCAGTATTGTGTGCCCGTCCGAGCCCCGGGGTTGGCTCGAGCACATAGTGCACCCGTCCGCGGTAATGTGCCGAAATCAGATCCAATGTCGCCTTCGAGGCCGGAGCGTTGTCTACAACGTGCACCTCATCGGGGGCGCGGGTCTGATCAAACAGCGACGCGAGGCAGCGATCCAGGCTCTCTGCGCGATCACGCGTTGCAATCACCACCGCCACTCTTTCACGCGCAGGCGCACGGTTGGAGTTAACTGAAGGCAAGGACCGCACGGAGCCGATCTCCGCGAGCAAGTCTGCAGGCGCAATCATGGGGCCAGAATGCTGCAACTCGACGAGTGCGAGCGGCTGCGCGCCAGAGCGGATCAAACAGAAAACGCCGCCATAGGGCACATCGCCGCTCGGCCTGGTAAGGTCGATCGCCGGAAGTGGCTTGGTATGGTCTATGTCTACGATCTTAATTGGGCGGAAAGGACTTGAGCGTCTGGAGAATTTTGCGGCAAGATAGGCTGCCGTCGTAAACATAAGCCCCGCGACGATTGTGAACGCACGCATCGGCCCCGAAGGGTCAAGTCGCGTCACCATATCCATTAAGCCGCGAAAGACGCCAGCCGGCAAGGTGCGGGTAACATAGGCACGCTCGGCACCAAGCTTGTCGCCCGCCCCTGCGGTTTCGACCACAGCACTTTTCGAGCGTCCCTCAGCCTGGCATCGTCTGCGGAAGTAGGCCCACCGCGTCCGTTCTCTGGTAACGTGGTGATGAACCACGGCTAGCGGATCGTAGAGAATGACTGCTGCCGGGAAGTGCCGGCGGGCGCGAATGCAAAGCTCTGTTTCCTCGCACCCGGCGGCATCCTGGCCACTGCGACCGAGACCCTCGCGAAAGCCGCCCACGGCATCGAAGACGGTCCGTCGGAACGACATGTTGCAGCCAATCGGATTGCGAACCGGGCTCAGCCTGTTCGGCAGGCCCTTGTAACTGCAGCCGACCACCCACTGGAATTCTTCTGGAAACCAGCGCGGTCGCTGATCTGGCCAAAGTGGCAGCACCTTGCCACCGACGCCGATAATGTTTGGATCCACAAAGTGCAGCGCGAGCCGTTGCAGCCAGTCGGCTTCGGCGACAGCGTCGTCGTCAAGAAACGCAACGATATCGCAGGGCGCGGCGGCACGCACGCCGGTGTTTCGCGCACCCGAGAGGCCTCGCGCCCCGTCATTGGCGATCACCTCGACACCTGGGTAAGAGGTCCGCATCTCCCGCAGCAGGTCGTCGTTGTGGTCGATGACGACGACGAGCCGATCAGGTTTGCCGTCTTGTTTCAATACCGAGTTAATAGCGTCGCCCAGTTGTAGGCGGCGCTCATCGCAGTAAGCGCAGATCACAACCGCAATCGAAGACATGGCAGGCCTCAACCTGCCCGCTGCGTACGGTTTCTGACCATGGCACCGGCGCGACTGCGTTGACTGAGGCCCAGCCGAGCAATTGTCTTCAGGACGCGCCAGCCATCGGGAATCGTGCGTAGATTGCTGACGCCGTGGATCCGCGCATATTCCCGGCTCGGAAGCTCCGCTATGGCGAGGCCTGCTTGTAGCGCGCGGATATTCATTTGCGTTTCGATCTCGAAACCGGTCGCGGACTCGACCCGCAAATGGGGTAAAACGTCACGCCAGAAGGCGTTGTAACCGTAGCAAAGATCGCTGTAGCGACCGCCGAAGCGCAGACGCACCAATTGCAGCAGGCCCCAGTTTCCAAGACGTCGGTACCATTCCATGTCACGCGTATCGCCGCCTTGGAGAAACCGCGAACCCTTTACGAAATCGGCGCCTGCAAGCAATGCACCCACAAAACCAGTCATCTCTTCGGGGTCAGCGGAACCATCCGCGTCAAGGGTGATGAGGATGTCTCCGCGGGCCGCGGCGAAACCAGCAGCAAGCGCCACCCCTTTTCCAAGGCGCGGCTGCTCTATTACGACGATATCGGGCATAAGTTCGCGCGCAACGGCGACGGTGCCATCGGTAGAGTTTCCGTCGACAAGGATGACCTCGTCTATCCAGGCGGGTATGCGTGGCAGGACATGCGGTAGGTTTTTTGCCTCATTTACCGTAGGGACGATGACACTGACCCTCGGGACAACGATGGCCCTGTCCATGGTGGACGGGCGGAGGGCTGCTCTTAATGAATTGTGAAAATGCTCACCCATCTTATTCAAAATCCTCCAACCAAAAAAAAAAGAAAATTGAAAACAATAAGCGTTCATCCCCGGTCATGCAGATGGCCGCGGAAGAGAAAAGTGTGTATTACTTGTACATATTCAGTTTTATTACAATATTCTAACTTTGTAAACTACCGCGTGAATTTCTTGAAAAAGAGCACTTTATAGTAGAAGCCGTTATTTTCCTTGGTTTATTCCAAGATAGGCTCGATGGTACCGTTTTATTGCAGAAATATGTCACAGTATAATGGATGGAATAGTTCCGTTCACAAAAAAATTTAGGAAACAAATTCTCTCTCGGACGCAATTTCTCCGGCATCGTTATATTTATACCCTTTATTTTTCTCTGGAAAATAAGATATTTTCCGAATTTCAATACATACACCTCAATATCAGCAACTCCTTAAATGAGAGAATTCGCCGGAGATCCATAACGAGCGGAGCCACACTGTGAGCGCATATGGCTGACTGCTATCCACACACGTTGTCGTGACCAGAGCGCCTCGTCGCCGCGTCAGTTAAAGAACAGCTCGCCCTCGGATATCCTGGTTTGTGTGCCGTAGAAGCACAACATAGCGCCGCGCAAAGCTGAGCGCAGTCGAATCTAACCGATTGAATTTGCCTAGTTATGAGGGATAACGGAGGATTGCGACCCACGAAGGTTGCAAGATCGATGGCTTATCAAGCGGGAATCGCGTATATTTGCAGCGCGAGGCATGATGCAGATTACCGTGCAATCAAAGGTAAGCGAGGCTGATGCAGTCGGAAGAACATATCGCCAAGGCACCGACAACGGACCCAGTCAAGCGGTGGATGAAGCTCATGGAAGAGTGGAACGCTCTGATTGCGGACTTGAGGGAATTGCGACGTTCCATCGCAACAGCCGCGAGCGCGGATAACGCTACCTTAATCCAGGCCGAGGCGGCGCTCGTCGCCAAAGGCCAGGCGCTTAAGGAAGAGATTGACGCTGTTCTCGGCGAGGCTGCCAGTCAACGCCAGCCAGTCAACGGCCCACTGATTGTCGGAACCCTTATTCCGACGCCCAAAGGCGAGCAATAGCACACGTTCAGCCTAACGCATGCCGTGTCAAGCTAAGAAGCTAACGAGCCGGAGAGCCGCCAACACTGCAAATATCAATAGGCAGCCACCTGTGCACCATATTAGTGGGCGCAACCGGGATCGCGGCAAGCCAGTCTGTGCGCCCATCTGAACAAAAAATAGACCTGCGATCGCGGCGAGGCCACTTCCAACGTCGAGCGGGTTCGTATGGCGTAGCGTCTCGAGATTTGCAGGCGCTTCGCGGATCCTGACATCGATCGGGACCATTCCGTCTTCGTCTTTACCTATGGCAATCCTTACAGACTTCACAGTACCAAGGGCCTCAATATTGTGACGTAGCTGTTCGACAGCTGCGGCGCTGTAGCGGTCGCCGGAACGAAAGGGAACGAGGCGCTGGAGTTCGGATTGCATGCGAAGACCGCCACTAAATCGAACCTCACCGAAACGGTTGCGGGGGCCCAAGTCGAGATCAATGACAGCAGTCGCGACACCCTCGCCCTTACGGACCCAATCCGTTGCCCGTCGCCGTGCGTGCGCGAAATCTTGAGCGGTGACGATTTGGAGGATACGCCGAGTGAACGTATCAACGACGAATGTCGTCGCGGGCTGCCCGACAAACTCATCAATGATCGCGGCGAGCCGATCGAGGACCTCACGGTCCAGTTCCGATGGACGAATGCCCTTGAGTTCAACGGACGTCACCCTGTAGATATCACCAAGCTTGGGGTGGAGAACTATTTGCCCTTTCTGATCCTCCTCGGATACCTCCGCGTCCAAATAGCCAAAGCCGGCGATCACGCCCTTGAGCCGGGCCTTTTCGGTCGCGAGCGCCTCCTTTCGTTCGGCCGGCGAAGCGCCGGCGTCTAACAGAAGCGGCAATTGGTAAGCCTGCTCAAGTGCCCGCGCGAGATACGGCAAGGAAATTTCCTGCGTGTCGAGTACCACCGATTGGGCTGACGCCGGTAAGACCGCAAACATCCAGACGGCGCCAGCGGTAAGGAACCTTGTGACGCACCAGTTCATCTTTTTGAGCTTCTGTTTCGCCGTTAATATTCGGTTTTGCGATCGATGCGGCATTTGCTGGCTCCAAACATAACCTGCCAGTGTGCTGTCCTATATTAGTAAAGCACAAAATTGTGAAGATGCACGCCCCCTAAGAGATCATTCTCGGGCATTTCATTTCCTGCTTATTCGTCCTATGCTTGTGAAACGCATCGATGAACGACCATGAGGGAAGCGCTGGATCGGCTGTATGAGTTTGGAGACGGCATCAACGCAACCGATCGGCCCCAACGCCTTTGGTCACCTCATCCAATCAAGTGGGCCGGCCTCAGATGCCGTTTGGCTTGACCTCTATCAAAGTGACCCGACCGCGCTCGTCAGCCAATCGCACCAATGGGCACAAGCCGTCACCGCCAGCGGCAACTACCAACGCAGCCCGCAGTACTTCCATTTCGCCGACGGTTCCCAAGCGGTATTGCCCCTATTTACCAAGGGTGTTGCCTCATTGCGTTACGCTTGGTCGCCACCGCCGGCCTGGGGGTTCGGTGGCCTGCTTTCTGACGAGGGAATTTCACCTGACAAGTTGCGTTGCGTTCTCGCTCATCTTGAGACGTTGTCCTATGTCGGACTTAAAATCCGACCAAACCCTCTTTTAGCGAATATCTGGGCTGAGGCTGCCCGCCCCGGCTGGGCGACCATTCCCCGTCTGGCGCATGTCGTTGACTTGGCCGGAGGGACTGAGGTTGTACGGGCGCGCTTTCGCTCTAATGCTGGAACCAACATCCGACGCGCCCAAAAATGTGGCGTTGAGGTGGAAGCAGGTAACAGCGCTCGACTGATCGATGACTTTCACAGCCTGCTCGAACTTTCGTTGTTGCGTTGGGCGCGCAAGCAGCATGAACCTGCAGTACTTGCACGCTTCCGTGGGTTGCGCCGTGATCCACGTTCAAAGTTCGCCGAAATGGCGAGCCATCTCGGCGAGGCTTTTCGGCTCTATGTGGCGCGCATCAACGGCCGGCCCGTTGCCGCAATATTAGTGCTCATGCATCACCAAGCCCATTACACGCGCGGCGCGATCGATGAGGAGCTCGCGGGCGAAAGCCGCGCCACATACCTGCTTCAAGCCCGGGCAATCGAAGATGCCTGCCGGCTCGGCAGTACACATTATCATATGGGCGAGACCGGCAATTCCGCTTCGCTCGCCCAATTCAAATCTCGCTTCGGCGCGGTCGCCATCCCCTATGCGGAATACCGCTATGAGCGACTTCCCCTCGCAAGCCTCGACAGTTTCGCCCGAAGTACAGTCAAACGCGTGGTGGGGTTTCGTGATGCATCTTAGGCAATCGATCACCCTCACCGCCATACTCCTGTCTCTCTGTCTCGCAACATCGGCGGCGCGTGCTGACGGAGCGGTTCCGATCGCTGCCAAAGGTTCGTGGCGGCTGATCTTTGAAGATAACTTCGACGGACCCGAACTTGACCGGGAAAAGTGGACCACCTGTTATTGGTGGAACAAGGACGGCTGTACCAATCTCGGCAATGCCGAATTGCAATGGTACCGACCAGAAAACGTCACTATGTCCGAAGGACTTTTGCGGCTCACTGCTCGACGACAAAAGGCCAAGGGCATCGAAGACCGGACTTTCGACTACACTTCCGGCATCGTCACCACGGGGCGCGACTACGACGAACTGCCTCGTCCCTCGCGTGTTCGGTTCCGTTACGGCCACGTTGAAGTCAAGGCAAAAGTTCCTGCGGGCACGGGGCTCTGGGCCGCGATATGGCTTCTGCCTGAGACACGCAAATCCCGTCCGGAAATCGATATTATGGAGGTTCTTGGCGATTCATCCTCCACGTTGCGAATGCACTATCATTACCTTGACGCGGCCTCTGAGAAAAAAAGCGTCGGGAAGGACGTCGAGACATCAGACTTGACGGCGAACTGGCACGTCTACAGTCTGACCTGGGACGCGGACAAGATCATTTGGTACCTCGACGGCAAGGAGGTCTGGCGACACGCGGACGTCCCGACGATATCGAGTGAAGAGATGTACCTGCTCCTCAATCTGGCTGTTGGCGGTGAGTGGGCGGGGGCTCCATCGAAGACTACGAAATTTCCCTCCGCATACCTCGTCGACTACGTACGTATCTGGCAGCGGGACGACGGCTGATGTTGCAGCGTAACAACCACGACCACGTCAACTTCATGGCCCGAGTCTCGGGGGCCTATCCAGCGTTGGCTGCGCTTGCCCACTCGTCACTCCTAAAAAACGGCTACGCGCTAATCGCGAGCGCCGGACTCACTTCGGTGCTCGGACTCGCCTTCTGGGGCCTGGCTTCCCGCTTTTACTCCCCCGAACAAGTCGGGCTTGGGGCAGCACTCATCTCTACCATGCTGGCGCTTGGAAACATCTCGCAGCTCAACATGGGCAACTTTCTGAACCGCTATCTACCTGCGACCGCGAAGGAGGGCGTCCGGCGTCTGGTGCTTTGGGCCTATGCATTAGCCGCCATTGCGGCGGCTTTTCTTTCCACGCTCGCCATCATTTTCATCTCCCGTATCACACCCGAATTGGGTTTCCTGCGAGAGCAGCCCATCTCAGCCGCAGCCTTCGTGGTCGCAACGGTCGCCTGGACCCTCTTTGCCCTACAGGATAGCGTGTTAGCGGGTTTGCGGCGCGCGACGGTCGTGCCTATTGAAAACGCCATATTCGCCGTTGCCAAGCTTTTGTTGCTTACACTATTTGCAGGCTCCTCCATTCTCGGTGCTGGCCTCTATGCGGCGTGGATCTTGCCGCTGCCACTCTTGTTGGCCGGCATTAATTGGCTGATTTTTATCCGTTTTCTTCCGAAACACCGCATCAACGGCGAGTCCCAGAGAGCTGACCGCAGAGCGCTCACTCGATATTTTGGGTGGGACTATCTGGGTACGCTCGCCTCAATGACGGCAATGGGCATCGCGCCTCTCGTCGTCCTGCATTATGGCGGCTCGGCCAATCTGGCTGTCTATTATATCAGCTGGGAAATCGTCTACGGGGTCTATTTGATCAGCCGTTCGATGGGCGTCTCCCTCTTGGCAGAAATCGCGTTCGATAAGTCGAAATTGCATCGGCTCGCCGTAGATGCCTTGCTCTACACGATCGCGCCATTGGCAGCTGTTGTGTTGGTGTTGATCATAGGCGCGCCACTTCTGTTGACGGTGCTCGGTATCGATGTCTCGTTTACAAATTCGACGCTGCTGCGCCTACTCGCTATATCCTGCCTGCCTTGGAGCCTCGTCACGCTCGTTCTCGCCGTCCACCGTGCGACGGGTCGGACACAAGTCGTTGCACTGGCACAAGTCGTAACGTTAGTCGTAGTGCTTGGTCTTGGCACTCCGCTTGTCGCAGCCTATGGCGCTCTAGGGATGGCGGCCGCGTGGCTGATCGCCCACAGCTTAACGGCGGTCGGCCTGTTAGGCGACCTGTCGCGCCGTCTCGGACCGTCCGGTCGGATCGATCTTACATTGCGTTTGTTATCGTCGCTGGCGCGGATCTGGAGCAATGTCGCACCGCGGCGGCATTCAGCGCCGCCACTCGAGGCGTCAATTGCGAGCTTCTGTGCCGCCACCGGGCTTGCCATGCCAGCTGTGCAGTCCGTGCGGGAATTTTACCGTGAAAGCGACGTACGAACAGGCATGTTCCGGACGGATGACGCTGCGAACGAACTCCTCGTCTTCAAGGCATCGACCTCGCCAGAAGGGCACCGAGCAGTTACCCGCCACATCGAACGCAGCCGTGAGCTCGCCACCAATCCCGCGTTCCGACACCTTGATTTTGCGGTTTCAACGATTATCGCGAGTTCTGTTGACCCATCAGGAGCGAAGCTCGCGGAGCGCGCGTTGCCGGGTGCCGACGGTCGTTCGGTTTTTGCCAAGTCTGAACAGTACCTTTCCGCACTCACCCAGGCGATAGACGCCATCCACATAATGCACTCGCGCACAGGAACAAAAGGGGTAATCAACCAGGATTGGCTGGAAAGCTGGCTCTATTATGGATCCGATATTGTATGCGCATCGCAATCGCATTTGCTCGGCCCGGCGTCGCGCGCAGAGGCACTTGCTGTCTTTCAGGCGCAGCAACGCGAGTTCTGGAGCGGTCGTTCGTTGTCTCTCAGTCTCGGCCATGGGGATTTCGCCCCCGGAAACTTGCTTTTCACGTCCGGCCCAGATGAAGCTGATGTCCGCCTGAGTGCAATTATTGACTGGGAGACGGCCACCCAGGATACCCCGCCCGGCCTTGATGTCATCTTCCTGTTGCTGACCGCGCGCGCATTGCGCAGCGGCGAAGACCTGGGTTTCGTTGTACGCCGCTTTTTGGAAGTGCCGCAATTGTCACCCGAGGAGGTGAAGGCCATGGCACCAATGCGTGCCACACTTGAGGAGAGCTACGGTGCACTTACGGACCCCGCCGTGTTGCGCGCGCTTTGCGGGTTGGCGTGGTGGCACCACATTGCGACCAATTTGACCAAATCGTCTTGTTTTGCTGATAAGGCGCTATGGCTAGCGGTCAACATCGACCTCGTCCTGGCCTGGTATGGCGGTAAGGTGAACGCGGCACCGCACATACTTGCGATCGGCTGCCTCCGCAGACAAAAGCGCAAGACAAGCGCGACGTCGTCCTACCCCATTCCTGCCGGCTCCACGAAGAGGGGGTAACAGGTAATGACCGTTCTTGCCCGCGTCGAAGACATGCCATTGAACACAGGCGCTGACACAGTCTCCAAGCGATATGGCGTAGCCCTGGCCGCTATACTCTTTGCGACGCTCCTCCTTTGGGCGATATCGTTGCCTGCGATCGAGCCCGATCGGATGACCGACGTCGGCTTGGTTTCGGTTTTGCCCAGGAGCTTCTTTCTGTCACTGGCGTTGCTAGCAGCAGGTTTTGCCTGGCTGGTATGTGCTGGGCGTACCGCTGGCCCCTTACCCGTCTTCTATCTGATCGCGCTCGTCATCGTCCTTCACGCGACCCCGCCGATCGTTTACGGAACATTGCGCTATTCCTGGGCCTGGAAGCACCTCGGCGTCGTCGACTACATCCAACGTTATGGAGCCGTTGACCGAAATGCATCTTTCCTCGCGGCCTATCACAATTGGCCCGGGCTGTTCGCGGCGACGGCTTGGTTGGCCGACCGCTTCGGCTTGAGATCGGTCGATCTCGCACCAATCGTAAGCTTCACCCCGCCGGTCCTCACGCTCGGGCTTGTCGGGGCGTTTCTGGGAATTGCCAAACGCCTGTCCGCAGATCGCCGCCTACAACTGACGGCCTGTTGGCTATTCGTAGTCGCCAACTGGGTCGGCCAGGACTATTTTTCGCCGCAAGGCGTTACATTTCTTTGTTACCTCATTCTCATAGGCCTATTTCTTGGCCCCTTGCGCAAACGCGAAACGACTTGGGCGGCGCGACGACCTGGTTTTCTGTATGTGTTCGGCCCTGTCTCACGCCCCATCGGGCTACCTTCCTGGACGGGCAGCCGCTTTGTGCGTACCTTCTCCGCGTTGCTGGCGATGGTGCTCATTTGCGTGGTCGTGGTCACGCATCAGCTGACGCCTCTCATGATCATCCTCGCGGCGGTATCGCTGACCCTCCTCGGATGGCTTTCGCCCGCCTATCTGGTGTTTGCTATCGTCGCTGAAATTGGATGGCTTCTCTGGCCAGCGGCCCCCTTTGTCTACGAGCAAATTTTGAGCGAACTGGCCAGCATGGGTACGCTGTCAGAAGCCACCAGCAAGCTCGCGAATGTGGCCGACGTGAGTGCCGAACGTGCATGGGTGGTTTTGTTCGGGCGCGCGCTTTCGGCAGGCGTCATAGTCCTTGCGCTCCTCGGCGGTTTGCGTCGGCTCTTAAATGGCCACTGGGACCTCACCGCCGCCGCACTCTTGCTCTCACCAATGCCGCTGATAGCGGTTGCGTATGGCGGAGAGTCGATATTTCGCGTTTACCTCTTTGCGTCGCCCTTCCTTGCCTTCTTCGCTGCCGCCGCGTTCTTTCCATCGACGCGGGCGGGAAAGCCGGCCTATGTCTTCCTGCCGCTTGCTATCGTGCTTCTTTTTTCGACCATCGGTTTCCTATTCGCAAACAATGGCAAGGACCGCGAATACCGCTTTGCGCAAGATGAGGTCGCCGTGGCCGAATGGCTCTATCGCACAGCTCCGGAGGGCACACTCCTCATCGAAGGTTCGCGTAGTTACCCGTCGCAGTTCATGAACTACGAGAATTTCTACTATTTGGCGATTTCGTTGGAAGCGAAGTCAGCGCGAGAAGAAATTGCCGCCGACCCATCAGGTGTCTTTTTGCGGTGGATGGATAGTCCCCAATGGCGTGACGCCTACGTGATTCTCACGCGCAGCCAGAAAGCTTCTCTCGAAGCCAACGGGCAGTTGCGGCCGGGCGACTTCGACCACATCGAACGGGACCTGCTGACCTCGCCTCGCTTTAAGCTGGTGCGGGCATCGACCAATGCGAAAGTATTTCGCTTACTGCCCGCGACTGCGGACGGCAGCGCCCGCGACAATCGGTACCATTGAGCGGAGCTCAACCAACATCAGAAAGGTGTGTCGCATCGGAGCGCACATTGGTGTGGTCATGCGTGGGGGCCGCAACAAGGCCTTTCAGGCTATTGCCGCCCTTGCGTAAGCAACTGTGCCAGTCCAGTGCGAAGATCCGTACGGCATCGTTGGTCGAGCTCTGCCTGGAGCGCTTGGGTGCACCCTTGAGAACGCCTGACTTCGCCGAGCAGTCCGTCCACGTAACTGATTGCGCATTGAGACTTGGTTTCTTCGATCATGATCCGCGCGAGCTCATTGATCGATGTCTCGACACCGCTGCAAACATTTAAGATCCGAGCACCGTCCGGAATCCGCTCCGCTGATCGGATAAGCGCCTCGACGACATCGGCGACGTAAACGAAATCACGGGTCTGCTTGCCATCGCCGTAGATCACGATGTCCTCGTTGTTTCCCAGCCGCTGCGCAAATTTGGTGATCACACCGGAATAGGGTGACTGCGGATCCTGGCCCGGTCCAAAGACGTTGAAGAAGCGAAGGCCCGTCGTCGAGAGACCATAGACTTCGTAGGCGGCTCGGGCGTGCAATTCGCACGAAAGCTTGTCGGCGCCGTAGGGCGAAAGCGGAACGCACTTGCCTTCCTCCGAGAGCGGCAGGTTCTGGCTCGCGCCGTAAACGGCGGCTGAGGAGGCGTAGACTACTGTTCGCTTGGTGCCAGACTTCGCAATTTCCTCAACCAGATTTAGGAACCCGGTGATGTTGATTGCGTGAGAATGCGTCAGCTCTCGATTGCATTTTTCGACGGAAGCGACAGCGGCCAGATGAATGCAGGCATCGACACCGGAAAGCGCACCGCGAACGACCTCTTTATCCAGAATAGAACCGTTAATAAACGTGGCTGCCTTCGGCACATTGTCACGCTTTCCTGAACTGAGGTCATCCAGCACCACAACCTCGCGGCCAGTTTCCAGCAATCGCCGCGCCAGATGCGCACCGATGAACCCTGCCCCCCCGGTAACCAAGATCGTTTTCAACCCGTTTCCCCCATGACATTTGGTCTCGGCGAAAGTTGTCGCGGCAATTAGCCAACCAGAACGCGCAAATGAGTTGCGAACGAAACCAATACTTTGCTGTCTCTGCGCCACCACCGACGCTCTCAGCGTCTCTATTCAATCCTCTATTTTCGCTGCCTAGCAGTCAAGTCACCGATGCCCCCCATCCTTGCTACTCGCGTCCAGGTAGCGGGCATCGAGAGAGGGCATGCGAAGCGCTAAATCCTGGCTGCCAAAACTTGGGGCCGTTCCTGGTCGTAAACTAGTTGTGGGTCTACTCCGTGCCGGGGGGCGCGCGAATGTAGTCTGCGCCCTCTTTCCTTAAATTAAAACATACGTAATATATATCATGCGGAAGTTTGTACGGCCGAAGTGAATTATGGGTTTTAGCTTCTTCGCGGACCGACGCTTAAGTGTCGGATTCCACGCGATTTATTTGCATAAAATGATTTTCTTGTTCTTGCGTGTCCACTCTTCTTGCGTATTGGGCCAATGCAACACACTTACGACAACCGGATCGCACCCACGATTTGCTATCGCGTCACAAGCCCCGCACCGCGTGACGCGTGGAGGCAATTGATGAACCATGACCCCGAGGCGATGCCTTATCAATCGCCAGAGTGGAACAATGCAATCTGCGCTGAGGGCAGGCTCAGGGACATCAGCCGCTACTACCAGTTCGAAGACGGGTGCCAGATCCTAGTTCCGCTCGTGACCGTGACGGCCATTGGTCCCGTGGACCTTGTTGCGGGGTCGTATCCCGATGGTTGCGGTATGGGCGGGGCTGTCTGCTGCGAGAACACGACCAACCGCCACCTCAGGGAAGTCCTGAAGGATCTCATGGCTTTGCGTTTCCTCAGCATTCGGATCAGGCCCAACCCATTACAGGGAAAACGATGGTCCGAAGCGGCGGCCGGCCTAGGTCTGATGACGAAACCGCGACGCGCGCACGTTATCGATCTCAAGGATGGTTTCGATCACGTCTACAGCAAGCTCTTCACCAAGGCGACAAGGGTCAGTATCCGCAAGGCCGAGAGGGAGGCCGTTGTCGTTAAGAGCAGCAGCAGCGGCGAGTTAATCCCGTTGCTCCACAGCTTGCTTGAGACGTCCGTCAAGAGATGGGCCGAACAGCACAACGAACCGCACTGGCTGGCGAAGTTTCGCTTTGGGAGACGGGATCCCATCAAAAAGCTCTATCGGATTCAGGAGGCGCTCGGAGCATCCTGCAAGGTGTGGGCAGCCTGGGTGAACGGACAACCCGTTGCAGCGTCCCTGGTCTTGATGGGGAAGAATGTGAACGACGCACGCGGCGCAATCGACCGGGTTGCATTGGGTACGTCGCGCGCCAACGATCTCCTTCAAAAGCTCTCCATCGAAGATGCGTGCAGGGCGGGCTGCCGTTTCTATCACCTTGGCGAGAGCGGCAATTCGGCCTCACTTTCACATTTCAAGGAGCGCTTTGGCGCGACACACTACGACTACTCCGAGATATTCATCGAGCGATTCCCGATTTCCCGAGCCGAATACCTGCTTAAATCAGGCGTCAAGCGAGCGATCGGCTTCAAGGACTGAATCCGCGTTCGTCCCGTTCACCGCGCCCCGCCCATTTAACGAGAATGTGCCGGGGGCCGTTAAACGGGGCACAAGTTTGCGTCACTTATACGCATTGAATCGCCGCGAGCGCACCAACAAATCGGCATTTGATCTCGGCAAGCCGGAAATGGATGCCAAATGGAAGGCCCGGATGGCTCCCGAGGAGCTGCCCACCCGCGCAACTGTCGGCGTTGCCGATCTTGGCGGCGACACGCTGATCGCAGTCGTCGTCGGCGTTCAAGTGACGCCTCGGTCGTAACGGCACTCTGCGGGGCCGCCGCGTCCCGCAGAGTGCTCTACTTTCATTTGCACACACGCCACTTCGCAGGCCCCGATTTGTCAGCTTGCTCCCGGGCCTCGCGCGAGTGTCGAGGCCATCGTCCTTGGTGTATCAGCAACCAATTGCGCGTGCCCATCCGGCCGCGCGCCGCGCCGCTTCCGTCAACACGGGCTTTGGTGCCTTGTACCATTCCTCTTCAGGAAGGTTGCGCCTATCACGAACGAAGTCGATCGCGGCCTCCAGGGTTGGGAACTGCTCAGGTAGTGTAAGATGCAGAAACAGCGACACGACGGCTACGGACCGCGAACGGCCGCCGCGGCAATTGACGAGAACCCCACCGCGCTCGCGCCTTGGGTAGGACGGCTTTTCCGGCAGGATCTGCTCCAGCGCAGCGCGTAGGATATAGTACGCTGCCAACATCTGGGTATCCGGATTCCCGTCCCCGTCGATCAGCCCGACCTTGTAGTAACGGATCTCACCTGGACCATGGACACTGTTGCGATGATCCGAGACGAGTTGCGGTTGGCGGACGAAATTGAAATCCAGGTTGACCGCGCAGTTGACGACGGCGGTAATGCCATTGCTGCGCAGGAGATCGAGATCGCTCGCCCCCTCCTTGCCCGCGATGAAGATGTCGACCCCATAGGCCGGATGCTTGGCGTATATGAGGCTGAGCTTTGGCAACACGCTGCTGGTCTTTTCGGTTGTTGGGGTGTCGGTCGCGCTAATTTGCATGATTTCCTCATAGGCAGTCATGGTGCGAGGACTTTAGCAACACGGCCATCCGAAATGGCCATGGCGACACGGTTCAAGGTCGGATAATCCGCGCCGGCGCCGTATGCTATGTAACCCGGGCACAGATAATCGGGGGAACCGGCCGGCACCTTGCCGAGGGTCAGAGGCACATAGCGGCCGCCGGCGTTCTTCAGGATCAGCGTGGCGGCCGCCACGTCCCATGCATTGACACCGAAGCCGGCGGCGGCATCGGCGAAGCCCGCGGCCACATGCGCGATGCTGAGCGCGGCGCTACCGGGCCTTCGCAACGTTGAGAAGGTCTCGACCAGATCGCCGAAGCGGCGAAGCGCGACATCCTGCCCATCGAGGCGAAAGTCCCTGGAAACGGGATATCCTGTGATCAAGGTCGCACGGTTTTCATCGCTGACCGACTTTGAGACGATGACGTGCCCATTCAAATAGGAGCGCTCGAGATCACTCGCGAAGAGCATGTCGGCGACCGGGTCGTAGACGACCCCTGCCACGACGGCCCCGGCTTCGACCGCGGCGATCGACACGCACCAGAAAGCAAGCCCTCTGGCGAAATTGGCCGTTCCGTCGATCGGGTCGACATACCACTGGATGTCACCCTTGCCGATCTGGCCCCCTTCCTCGCCAAGCATGGTGGAGTTCGGTTCGTTCGCGAAGATGACGTCGCGGATCAACGCCTCGGCATTCCTGTCATGTATCGTCACGATATCGTGCAGGTCGCGCTTGTAATCGACCGCCATTTCGGCCCGAAAGGCGGCAATCAGCGACGGTCCGACGGCGCGGGCAGCGCCCTCGGCAATCTTCATCAGATGACGCGAGCGGCCAAATCGGCCCGCATCGTCCGATCGGCTCTGGCTTGCCTGCGGATAGGCGTTGTCCATGCTCTTTTTCCGTTCATTCAGAAACGGCCGGCGCGACCCGCATTCGTGAGGCCGCGCCGAGCCCAAGTTTCTATTTGCCGTAGTTAACTCGCCAGAAGTCCTGCCATTCCTCGCGCCGGTCGAAATCCTCAAGACCCGTTGCGGCATCGTAGGGGAACAGGCGGTCCGCCACTTCCATGATCCCCGACGGCTCGTCCGCCGGCATCTTGATATCGGAGTTGGTCGGCAGCTTGCCGTCCTTCATCTGCGGCGCGATCCCCTCTTCCGTGAGCACGTAATGGATGAAGAGCCTTGCGGCGTTCGGGCTCGCGGTCTTTGCCGCGACCAGGCCGAGCTTGGTGTAGGTCCAACCGACCCATGGCCGGAGTTCCGTACACAGCCCGAGCTTATAGCCCTTGCCTTCATTGTCGCGGAACTTGGCCGAACTCAGGAGCCCGAAGAAAGGCTCCTTCTGGCCGGCGGCGCCAACCGCTTCAGCCACCGGGTCGTCGCCTTCCGTGACGAGCGGTCCGTTCTGGGCGAGCGCCTTGATCCATGCCGCCGCGGCGCTCTTTTCACCCGTCTCCAAGTCCCTGCCAAAGTGGACCTTGTAGGCCTCCGCGACCTTGGCGTCGGCGTGTCTCTCCAACTGGTTGAACCAGTCGGTATAGGTACTCTTGGTCAGGGGATCGACGAGCGCGATCTTGCCTTTCCATTTCGCCTCCGTCAGTTCCCAGATGTTGCTGATGGGGCATTTGTCATAGACCTCGGTGTTATAGGCCCAGACATTGGCATTGGTCGAAATTGCCAGAGGGTTCTGGAAGGCCGCCGGTATTTTTTCCTTCATATCACCGGGCAGATAGCTTTCGACAAAGCCCTGCGGCAGAAGCTGCGCCAGCGCGCCGGGTGCATCGGTGATCAGCGCGACATCGCCCTGGACATTGCCGGCCTGCGCCTCCCGGATGATCATCTCCAGCTGGCTGTTTGCCGACACTTTCACGCCCGTTGCCTTGACCCCGTATTTGGCAGTGAAGGCCTCGGCCATTTCGACGATCTTGCCTGTACTGTCATAGACGTTGATCGGTTTTTCCTTCTTCGCAGCCTCGACCAACGCTTCGAGATCGAAGGCTTCTTCGGCGCGCGCCTCAACTGCGACAGCGGTCGCAAGGGCGGCAAACGCCACCCCCATTACAAGAAACTTGCTGTTGCCTTTTTTCATGGTTTCCCCTCCCAAGGAGACCGTTTCAAATTCACGAAGCTATTTCTGGTAGTTGATCCGCCAGAGGTCTTGCCAGGTTTCGCGCTTTTGGAGATCGTCATCGGCCGTCGCAGCATCAAAGACCATCAGTTCACCGAGGTGTTTGGAGACGCCGGAAGGCTCGTCCGCAGGCAGGGCAATCGTCCTGTTGCCGGAGACCTTTCCGTCAACGGTCTGCGGCGCGATCCCCTCGGCGGTCATGAGATACCGAACAAAAAGCTTCGCCGCGTTCGGGCTCTTCGTCTGGGCGGCGATCAAGCCAAGGCCGGGATAAAGGAAGCCCGTGAACGGCTCGACCCCGGCACAAATACCGAGCTTCAGTCCCTTGGTGACATTCTCCCGGTACTTTGCAGTCGAGGTAATCGCAAAGAACGGCTCTGCCTGACCGGGCGCACCTGCGGCCTCGGCCACGGTTGATGAATCGGCGAGCAGCGGGCCATTTGAGGCGAATGCCTTGACCCAAGCGACCGTTGCGCTCTCGCCTTGCGTATCGAGCGTCTTGCCGTAGTGCGCCTCATAGGCGCGCGCGACGTCGTTGTCGCGATGAGCAGCGATCTGATTGAACCAATCCGCATAGAGCGGCTTGTCGAACAGATCGAGCATCGCGACCTTCCCCTTCCATTCCGGCTCGGTCAGCTGCCAGATGTTGGTAATGGGGCATTTCTCGTACTTCTCCGTGTTGTAGGTCCATACGTGCGGATCGGAGACGACCACCAACGGGTTGCGCGACGTCTCGGCAATGTCACCCGCAAGATCGGGCGGCGTCCAGCTGGTGGCGATGCCCTCGGGAAGAATCTGCCCAACGGCGGAAGCAACATCCATGGCGAGGCTGACATCGCCGACGGCGTTGCCCGCCTGATGCTCGCGGATCATGAGTTCGACCTGCGTCGCCTCATTCACCTTCTTGCCATTTGCTTCAATTCCGTATTTTTCGGTGAAGTCTTTGACAGTATCGACGATTTTGCCGGTCACGGCATAGACAGTGATCGGCGGTTCTTTCTTTGCCGCCGCGATCGTCGCTTCAATATCGAAGATTTCCTCGCCCTTGGCTGCGGAAGCGAAGGATATAACGGCCGCCATACCCAAGGCGGTGACGGACACAACCGCTCCGAGCCGACGGGACTCCATGATTTGAGTGCTCATAAAATTATCCTCGGATCTCGCTTCACTTCTGGTAGTTAATGCGCCAGAGGTCCTGCCAGGTTTCGCGTGCGTCCCAGTCGTCGAGGCTGGTCGACATCTCATAAGGCATGACCTGGTCGAGGACGGCGCCGATGCCGGACGGTTCGTCGGCAGGCAGCGAGACATCCTTGTTCGTCGACATCTTCCCGTCTTCGGCCTGCGGGGCGATGCCATCGGCGGTCATCACATAGTGGATGAAGAGCTTCGAGGCGTTCGGGCTGTTGGTGCCCTTTGTGATCAGCCCGACACCCGGATACATCCAGCCGAGCCACGGCTTCAGGTCCTTGCAAAGCCCGAGCTTCATGCCCTTCTCGGCATTGTCACGAAACTTTGCCGAACTCATCAGTCCCATGAACGGCTGCGATTGACCGGGCGCCCCGACGGCATCGGCAGCCGCCGCATCGGCATCGGTCAGGAGCGGAGCATTGGCGGCAAGCGCCTTCACCCAGGCGGCGGTTGCACTGCCGTCGTCGGTTTGAAGGTCCTTGCCATGGAGCTCCTTATAGGCGGCGGCAACCTTGTCGTCGCCGTGCTTGGCCATCTGGTTGAACCAGTCGACATAGGACGCCTTGCCGAGCGGGTCCTGCATCGCGACTTTACCCTTCCACTCCGGTCCGGTCAGCTGCCAGATGTTCGTGACCGGACACTTGTCGAAGAGTTCGGTGTTGTAGGCCCAGACATTGGCGCTGGTGACCACGGTGAGCGGGTCGTGGTATTGCGCGGAAATCTTCGATGCGAGGTCCGGCGGCAGCCAGCTCTCGGCAAAGCCCTGCGGTATGAGCTGCGCCATCGCGGCCGGCGCGTCGCTGATGATCGAGACATCGCCCTGGATATTGTTGGCCCGGGCTTCGCGAATGATCATCTCGAGCTGTGCTGTCGCCTTGACCTTGGAACCCTCGGCGCCCACACCGTATTTCTCGGCAAAGGCCTTGGCCATTTCGACGATCTTGCCGGTGCTGTCGTAGACCGTGATCGGCGGCTCCTTGCGCGCAGCCTCGATCAGCGCGTTGAGATCGAACGGCTCCTCCGCCAGCGCCGGGCCACCCAGTGTGGCGATGGCCGATGCCAGCAACGCGCGTCTGATTGCCCGTCTTGTCCTGTCAGTCTTCCGAAATTGCATCGTCTGTTCCTCCCTCAGAGCGTGTTTCTGTTTATCGCTGTGGCGCCTTAGTTCAGCGTGCGCGCACGCAGAAGCGCGTCCGCTTCGGCGATGCGCTGGCCGTCTTTGTCGAAGACGTGCAGCGCATCGGATGGCGCAAAAAAATCGACCCTGGATCCGGTCTCGACGCGCGGGAGCGCGTTGGTTGTCAGGAACAGCGTGTCGTTGTCGTTCCTCAGTTCAAGGATCCAGCTGCCGCCGGTCGGCAAGACCCCAGTCACCGTCATCTCACCTGTGAAGCTTCCGGCCGGAACATCCCCGCCCTTTGTCGCGTAGCCGATCGCTTCCGGCCGGATGCCGACCGAACCGACGCCGCGCGACGACGGATAGCGCTCGCCGAGATAGGCTGCGGCGGCCCGCGACATCGCCGATGCGGACGATCCGAAGGTCAGGATATTGATCGGCGGGCTGCCGACGAATTCTGCAACGAAGCGATTGGCGGGGCGGTCGTAGATATCGTTCGGCGTGCCCATCTGCTGCAACGTGCCTTCGTTCATGACGGCAATCGTCGTCGCCAGCGTCATCGCTTCCCATTGGTCGTGTGTCACGAAGACGATCGTCGTCTTGAATTCCTTGTGGATGCGCTTGAGCTCCGCCCGCATTTCGAGACGCAGCCGCGCATCGAGGTTGGAGAGCGGCTCGTCGAGCAGAAGCACGCCCGGATTGACCGCGAGCATCCGGGCAAGCGCCACACGCTGCTGCTGGCCGCCGGAAAGTTGCGAGGGGTAGCGGTCGCGATATTTGGCGATGTCGAGCGCTTGCATGACCTTCTCGACCCGCTGCTCCCGCTCTTCCTTCGGCAGCTTGCGCAGGCGCAGACCGAAGTCGGTATTGCGTTCGATGGTCAGATGCGGCCACAGCGCGTAGCTCTGGAAAACAAGCCCCATCTCGCGCTTTTCCGGGGGTATGAACACACCTGCCCTGACCGAGTCAACCACACGCTCGCCAATGCGGATTTCTCCATCGGAGAGGTTTTCGAGGCCGGCGATCATACGCAGCGTCGTGGTCTTGCCGCAGCCGGACGGCCCGAGCAGACACATGAACTCACCGTCGCGGATTTCGAGGTCAAGGTTCGAAACGGCATTGGCGGAATTCACGCCATAGTTCTTCTGAGCACCGCTGAGATTGATGGTGGGCATCAGCTTCCGAGTCCTTCTGCGAGGTTGGTCTTGGTCAGCTTCTGGGCTGCCAGGGTTCCGAGATAGGCGATGGCGGCGATGATCAGCACGACCGCGTTTGCCGCCTGGGTGTAGTGGTAGTCGACGAGCCGGAGCGAGTAGGTCGTCAGCACATCGGTGCTCGGCACGGCGAGGATGACGAAGAGGCTCAGCCCCTTGATGCCGGAGATGAACGGCAACAGCACGCCAGTGACGAGCGACCCCTTCTGGATCGGGATGACGATCGAGATCATCCGTCGGAACCAGCCGGCGCCGGCGATCTGGGCGGCCTCTTCGGGATCCTTGCCGAGTTGGGTCATGGCGGAAATACCGGCGCGCGAGGCATAGGGCATCTGGTCGGCAATCAGCGCCAGGATCAGGATCGTGACCGTGCCGTAGAGAGCGGGCATTGGCCCACGCGGCACGGCGAAGAGCGAGAGGTAGGCGGCGGCGAAGGCGATGCCGGGCACCAGATAGGGCAGGAAGGTCACCTGGCGCAGATAGACCGACAGCGCTTTGACCGGTGTGCGGATGACGACATAGCCGACGAACAGGCCGAGGATGCCGGAGGTCAGCGAGGCAAGACCGACGATCATGAGCGTGTTCTTGGCGGCAGCCCACAGGTCCGGGCTCAAGAGTATGCCTGTCTGCAGCGCCACAGTGTTGAGATCACGGCCGATCCAGTAGTCGAGCGTGAAGTTGTCGAGTGTAAACTGTGCCGGCAGCTTCATGATGGTGGACAGGAACAGGGTGAGCAGCGGCAACCCGACGCTCAGCAGGAAGATAAGCGCGGCGAAACCCGTCGCCGGCAGACGATACTTACCAAGCCGGCTCTGGCGGTTCATCGAGCCCTTCGAGCCGACGGTGACAAACCGTCTAGCTTCGCGGACAAGCCGGGCGTCGATCATCAGGGTCATGATGCCGATCAGCATGATCGAGGCCGCGACGACACCGGCAACGCCCGTCTGACGGGAGGCGATGCTGCGGAAGAGAGACGTCGAGAGCACTTCGAACTTGACCGGCAGGCCGAGGACATAGGGTACGCCGAACTCGCCGAGGCATTTGGCGAAGATCAGCACCATGGAGGACAGCAGCGCCGGGCGCATCAGCGGCAGGATGATCTGGATCGCCACCTGGTAACGCTTGGCTCCCAGGATGCGCGCGGAGTCTTCGAGCTGCGAGTCGAAACGGCGAAGAGCCGAGCCAAACAGCAGGATGACGAACGGCGTATAGTGCAGCGCCAGGATAACGATGATCGGGAAGCGACCATAGGCGACCCAATCGGGCGGCGTCAGCCCCATCGCCTCGAACCACCCTGGTTGGCCGCCAACCGTCCTGTTCTTGAAGAGCGTCGTCCAGGCGAGCGCGAAGGTCCAGGCTGGCAGCATGTACGGCACTATGAGCGCGGTCGCGAACCAGCGGCGCCCAAACATATCTGTTCGGCTGATCAACCATGCGAGCACAGTCCCGATCAGCAGCGACAGGCTGATGGCCCCGAGGGCGACCGACAGGGTGTTCAGGAGGGGCCGCCAGAAGAGATCAACCGAAACAGGTGAAAGGAACGCACGATCAAGATAGTAGAGCGTCAGATCACCAAAATCCTTGCCGAGCCGCCGCTCGTGACCGAACTGAACCCGAACTGAATCCAAGACGATCGAAATAATCGGCACGACGATCAGATAGGTGAACAGAAGAGCCGTCAGGATTCCGATCAATGTGGTCGGCTCCCGGGAAGCGACCTTCGCGCGATAGCGCCAGCGCTGCCATGGCGTCGGCGCGATCGCGCCATCTGGCACTGTCGACGCCTTGGCTGTTTCACTCAATAAGGCCATGCTCTTCCCCTCGGAACTCGACATGCGCAATCTGTCGCGGCGATCGAAGCCGGGCAGCGCTCCAGTAATGTTGATGGGGAAGCAGAGTTCGCGCTTCGCTCTACGCAGCGCGCGCAGCGCCGCACACGGACACAAGATACCGCACCCGCCCGGCTCCAATCCTCCCCACTCGCGGACAGGTACGAACGCCCTGCCAAAACGACAGCTCCAACTCCTCAAAGGCGCCGCCATTGTCGCGAACACAGACGGAACAAATATTCCAAAAACTCTCCGGCTGTGGAATGCATGATCCAACGCAGACTTAATCTTGTCAATAAAAAAATGCACACGTGCGCAATGATTTATCCGTCTGTTTTAATTGATATTTTTTTGATGGTTGGCTATTCATTTTAGAACACGTGATCAATCGCCTATCGAGGGGTCTTTCCGAGGCTACGATCAATGGCGAGCGCGGAGGTAAAAGTACCGTGGATAGAGGCTGTCGAGCGGGAGCCGTGGACTGTCGGTCCTAAGCGGGTGCTTGCACTTTTTCGTTGGAATGGGGCAGCTTTTATGGCCCTGATGGAAATGTCTGATTCAATGGGGGAAGGCATGGCAAGAGGGTTCGTGACGGCCGAGGAAGTCGCAAAGCGCGCGGGCGTCTCGCGCTCGGCGGTCTCTCGGACCTTTACACCTGGAGCCAGCGTTTCCCAGTCCGTGAGGCGCAAGGTTTTGAAGGCTGCCCGGGAGCTCGGCTACCGTGTCAACCGGCTGGCGCAAGGCTTGAACAACGACCGATCGAACCTGATCGGTGTCGTCGGCGCCAACCTCAGCTCACCCTTCATTTCGAAACAGCTCGATCTGCTGAGCATCGGCCTCTTGCGAAAGGGTTTGCAGTGCCTGCTACTCAATGCCGCGGATGCCCGCAAGGATATCGCGCCGCTGATCGAACTGCTCTTCGAGTTCCGCGCGCAGGCCATCGTGGTTCTTTCCGGAGAGCCGCCGGAATCGATCGTCGACCAGTGCATCGCGAACGGCGTTAGGTTGATCCTCATCAACCAGAAACTCGAACGCACCGATACGAGCATGGTCTTGAGCGACGATTCCCGTGGCGCCGATCTCGCGGCCGTTCGGTTGATTGAGGCGCAGTGCAAGAAGGTCGCGGTCATTTCAAGCGGCAGTCAGACACCGGCGCAGGTTCGTCGGGCAACGGCTTTCAAGCAGAAGATGGCTACGGCAGGCGTTGAAGTCGTTGCCTGGTCGGGCGGCCCGACCAGCTACGAGAGTGGCTATCAGGCCGGTTGTGAGGTGCTGAAAGATGAGGCCATTGACGGCGCATTCTGCGTCACCGATCTGCTCGCCCTCGGCTTTCTAGATGCGGCGCGTACCGAGATGCATCGCCGCATCCCTGCCGACCTTTCCGTCGTTGGCTTCGACGATATTCCGCAGGCGAGTTGGAAGAGCTACGAGCTCACCACCGTCGCGCAATCCTTTACCGCGCTGACCGATCACGTGCTGGCCGCGCTTGATTCCGACGATGCCGAAACCCGTCTCCAGGTCGTGCCCGTCGCGATGGTCGAGCGCAAGACGGCAAGACGCTAAGCCATTTCCTCAAGAAGCCGCCGGCCTGATGCGGCTGTCGATCAACAGTCCGCTTTGATCCAGGATCGGATGCGCAACCGACGCGATATGCGCATTGATGCGCTTCAAGTCGCGCAACATGTCGAGATGAAGCGAGCTGGTTTCGATGCTTTCGGCGCGTCCGTCGCGTAGCCGTTGGAGATGCCGTTCGGCCGATTGCCGCTCCAATCTGCGAACATCTTCTTTCGCTTCGACAAGGCGGCGCGCCATGGCGTTGTCGCGCGTGGCAAATACCGCCTGCGCCATGCGCAGGTTGTCGATCGTGACCGCGAACAGCCGCGATAGTTCTTCGTGGCCGTCGCGGGAAAAGGTAAGGCCTCGAGTAATCTTCTTCGCGAGTTCGGCCAACAAACCCTTTTCGATGATGTCGCCGATGTGCTCGAGGTTGATGGCATAGTCGACGATGTCCGTGGCCCGGCGTCGGTGCTGGTCGCCGATTTCGGTCTGGCCCACGCGGGAGACATACACCTTAATTTCGTGCTGAACGCGATCGACCCGCCCCTCGAGCGCACTGATCGTCGACAGCTTGGAAATGTCCGTCTGCTGTAGCGCGTCGTTTGCCTGCACGAGCATGCGCTCGATCATGTCCCCGACGCCGAGGACCTCGCGGCTGGCGCCAGCGAGGGCTGCAACAGGTGTCTGTAGATCGCTCTGTTCCAGAAACGACCGGCCATTCTCGGCTTTAGCCGGGTCCGGCAAAAGCCGCGTGGTCAGGCGAGAAAGCGAGCCAGTGAAAGGAGCAGCCAGGACCGCCAGCGCAAGATTGAAGCCGAGATGCGCGTCGACCGGCAGCTTGTCGTGCGACAGGGGCAACAGTTCGAGCAATTGGGCTGAATAGCCAGCGAGCGGCAGCGCCAGAAAGCAACCGACCGCCCGTACGATCAGGTTACCAACCGCAACGCGCCTGGCGCTCAGCGCTGCAGGCAGCGTGGCCAGCACCGGCGGCACGGCCCCGCCAAGATTTGCGCCGAGCACAAGGACGATGAGCAGACCTGTCGAAAGGTGCCCGGACGCCGCAAGCGAGAGGATCAACACCACGATCGCGAGGCTGGACGAGGCAAGCACGGCGAGGACGGCGGAGATGATGAGGGCGACCGGCCAGGCGTTGTCGAGCAGCGCGAGGAAGGCCGAAAGCGCGGCCGATGTGCGAAGCGGCTCCGTCGCGGCGCCGATCAGATGCAGCGACAGCAACATCAGCCCGATGCCCACAAGGGCAGCACCTGCCCCCTTGCGTGCGTTCGAGCTTCCACGCCCCACGACAAGGCCAGAAAGCAACAGAAGCGGCGAAAGCCGACCCACGCCCATTGCGACGATCCAAGCAGTCATTGCCGTTCCGACATTGGCGCCAAGCAACACCACTTGCGCCATGTGGGGCAGGATGAGGTCACGCTCGACGAAGGACGCGACCATGAGGGCGGTGGCGGTCGAACTCTGAAGTGCGACGGTCGCGACAAGGCCGGCAAAGAAGGCGCGCGGACCATCGCGCGTTCCGGTCGCCAGGCCCGCCTTCAGGCGAGCACCGAAGGCGCGCTGCATGCCGTCACGCACCAGACCGAGACCGAACAGAAGCAGGGCCACGGCGCCGAAGAGATTGATGCTGACGATCGCCGAATCCATGGCCTCTCCCCTGAACGCTACTGTCTGCCGCGCTTCAACTCGGCCCGGAAGAGCCGCTGAAACGCCGCGTAGCTTTCGAAGCCAAGATCGCTGACCAGGCGCATCACGGTCGTCGTCGAGACACCACTGCGTTCGGCCACTTCGCGCGCACTCGCAAAGGCGACATCATAGGGGTGAGCAAGCACGAACTTCGCCACCTCGAGGCGCCCGCCCTTCAATCGCCGAACGCCGAGGCGGCAGAACTCTCGCAGTTCGATGAAGGTCGCAGGCGCGGCGGTGGAGGTCGCGCGGACGGACAACTGATGCGTCATGTTCAGGCCGCCTCCTCTTTCGCGGACGCGTTCTCAATGCGGATGCGAAGACCGCCAGCCTCGGCGCGATCGAGGAAGGCGTCAAACGCGCCGAAGAAGATCGAAAGGAACCCGTCCGTCGAGCCATCCCAGCCGCTTTCCGGAGGGCGCCCAAACCGTTCAGCGAGTGCGCGATAAAGCCAAAGGCGTGGCGCGGGAATTTTGTCGAGTGCAAGCACCGAGGCCTGCCGCAGGCAATACCAATCGGCGATCAGCTCGAGCATATCGAGGCGAGCCAACTGACCGGCATCTTCGAGCGCGCATGCCGCGACCACATCTGTTATCGTGCCGGGACCACCGAGGCGTTCGCAGACACCTTCGACAGTGAGCCCGGAAATTTCGTCGACGACTTCCTTCGGCCATTCCTTCGGGAAATAGCGGTGCTGGACCAGAGCACGCTTGTGCGCCTTCAGGAGCGCTCCGTAGTCAGACGGATCAAAGGCGGGATCAAGGTTTTCTTCCAGTTGCGCCATTTCGCGTCGATAGCCGTGCAGGATGCGCGGATCGACAGCAGTGGAATACAGTTCAATAGTTTCAACCAACAAATCCGATGCGGATGACTCGACAACCTTGAAGGCTGGTGGAAAGGCCACCAGTGACGGCACGGCAATATTGGTGAGTTGCCGACCGCCCCGTTCTCGGCGTGTGACGCCCTCGACATGCAGATGTCCGCTGAAATGCACCGTCATCCCGCCGTCGATGAGCACTTCCGCGACGGCCTCGCGTGGCGTCCTACGGGCAATGTTGGTCTCGCCGAATAGCACGCCTTCGGCTCCCGTCGCGCCGTCGAAGGGGTCGAGCACCGGGTAATGCGAGAAGGCAAGAAGCGTTTTGCCGAGCCTCCTGGCCCGCGCCGATACGTCGGCGATCCACTCGATGATGAACGCCTTCAGCCTCAAGAGTGCGTTCCAGCCGGCGCCGGTACTGTCGACGAAGGCGGCCTCGCCGCCCTCCTCGAACGTTCCGTCGCGCGGCTCGAACACGTTGGCATCGATCATCATCAGCCAGAGGCCGGGCGCCGGCTCGACCAAATAGGAAGCGTCCATCAGCGTGTAGCTGTTTCGGCCATCGGAGGATGAAACCTGATATAGCCGGTCCTCGGCCTTGTCCGAGGTGCCGAACGGCGTCTCCCAATGGATGTCGCCGGGCCTCCGGAAGTATCCGAACGCGGCCATGGGGGCGAGACCCTTCGGATATCCCTCACAGTACATCAGCGGCGTTGCGTACGTACCAGGGCCAGCCTTCTCGCCGTCGCTCGTGACAATGACCCTCGCGGCGTTCGCACCAAGGAACTGCTTCGTGTGATGGCGCCCCTTCGGGCCGAAGATGTCGTGGTTGCCGGGAAGCGCATAGAAGCGCGTATCGTGCTCGCGTTCGTGTCGCTCCAGGATGGCGCGCAGCCGTTCGGTGGTTTGCCTTTGGCCGTCATCCGTGTAGTCGCCGAGAAGGACGACATGCCGGATGTCGCGCCGAAGCACCTCCGCAAGCGCCTCGTCCAATGCCTTCGCACTCTCGTTGAAAACGCGGGTGGACTCGCGGGTATCGGCCCAGCTTCTGATGGCAATCCTCTCGCCATCGACCTCGATGGCGGGAAATTCGAAGTTACCCTCAAGATCATGAAAGTGAGCATCGGCAATGACGGCGATCCGCGGCAAATCAGCCATTGGAATTGACCTGCGCACGCGATGTTTCGACGAGATCGATCCAGGCGGAGGCACGCCTTGCCGCTTCGTACAGCATGGGCTTCGGCGTCTCGAACCATTCGTCCTGCCTCAGTTCGCGGTGCTCCCGGATGTGGGCGACTGCGGCGTCCAGCGTTGGAAACAGATGCGGCTGTTGCTTGTGCAGAAAAAGCGCCACCAACGATACGGAGCGACTACGCCCACCGCGGCAATTGACCAGAATGTTGCCGCCGTCGACGAATGGGTAGGTTGAGCGTTTCGGCATCGTCTGGCGCAAAGCGCCATCGAGAATGTAATAAGCGCCGAGCATCATCGTGTCCGGGCTGCCGTCACCGTCAATCATGCCGAGCTTGTAGTAGCGTATGTCGGCGTAACCACTCGCACAGAGGTCATCGTTGACTGCAATTTCCTCTTCGCGCACCAGATTGATATCCAAGTTGACCGCGCAATTGACGACGATGGTGATCCCGTGGCGCTTGAGCAGATCCATGTCGCGCGCGCCGTCGCTACCGCCGATATAGAGATCGGCGCTGTGCGGTCCGAGCCCTTTTGCGATCAGACTGATTGCGGGGCGCGCATATACCGGTGCATTCATTGGTGTTTCCTTCTAGGGCGGCGAACGCGTCGTTCGGCCGGTGATCCCGCCATTCGTTGATTCAGGCCGATTGAAGCGCAGCCGTCATTTCGCGGGCGCTGACCGGAATGCCCGAAGCCTCGCTCACACCAGCAGCGATGGCCGGTGTCGACGCAAGCACCGGCCCTCCCTCCTGAAGGCTGCCGATCTCCATGAAGGGGCACACGACGCCGCCCGCTTCGGCCACGAGCAGGAGCCCGGCGAGACAATCCCATGAGTTCATATGCAATTCCACATAGGCGTCCGAGCGCCCGTCGGCAACATAGGCAAGCGCAAGTGCGCCCGACGCGCCGCGTCGGACATTGGCTCCTTTGGCGAGCATCCCCCGCATGGTTTCGAGGTAGGCCTCGTCCGGCACGCGGCGTGACCATCCCATTTCGATGGAGGCCGCATCGAATGCGACCGTCGACGAGATGCCGATGGGTTTTTCGTTCAATGTCGCTCCAGCCCCCCTTCGACAAAAATAGAGTTCGTCCTGAGCGGGATTATAGATGGCGCCGATCTCTGCCCTGCCCCGCTCCACATAGGTGATCGAGATGCAGAAATGCGGGATCCCGCGCGCAAAATTGGCAGTGCCATCCACCGGGTCGACGACCCACATGCGCTCGGCGATCAAGCCGCCGCCTTCCTCTCCCAGAAATGCATCGCCAGGGAAGTGTGTCGCAATCGCCTGACGGATGTGAGCCTCGGACGCAGCATCGGTCTCGGTCAGAAAGTCCTGAGGGCCCTTCAACGAGAAGCCGCGCCTGAAACTCTCTTTGAAACCGGCGAGCACCAGCTCGCCAGCGGAGCGAATGACGTCCCGACATAACGACGCTCGCCCTGCGAGATCATTGGAATAGTGCGGATTTTGATCGTTCATCAGTGGGACTCCAGTGCACACGCGTGCACATTTGCACGCGTGTGCACGGCGCGCAAGCAGAATCTGCGCCGCCGCCTCGTCGTCTCTACGGCCGCATGGGGCGCTTAGTACTGGTTCGCGTCGCGAGCACGTTACGGATCGCAAAACTCGAATGTATTCGCGAAACACCGGGAAGAGCCGAGAGGATTTCCTTGTGAATGCGCTCGAACTCACCGGCATTGGCGACTTCGACGCGCAATAGATAATCCGATCCGCCCGTCATCAGGAAACACTCCTTTATTTCGGGGTGCCTGCGTATCGCCGCCTCGAAGCGGTCGAGGTATTCCTCGGTCTGACGATCGAGCGTGATGTTGATGATCACGGCGATGGTGGCTTCGATGTTCGATGTGTCCACCAGCGCAGTATAGCCGCGGATAACTCCAGCCTGCTCCATCAGTTTTATGCGCCTGAGGCAGGCCGATGGCGAAAGGCCGACTTCGGCGGCAAGGCTCGCATTGCTGCGTCGGGCATCGAGACGAAGCAGGCGAAGAATGTTGCGGTCTATCGCATCAAGTGCGGCCATTGCAGATTATTCCAATTTATCATCGTTTCTTTCAATGAACATGATTTCACGCAACGATCAATCATTCTTTCCTTGGCAATTTCACGATCGTTTCACTAATCTCCCGGCAACATGGGGAGGCTGGAATGGACGCGGCAATACAGGCAAGAAGGCAAGGTACGGCGACCGCCATGGGCGGCGCATCGGGCTATCTGACCATCGATCTAGGGGCCATTGCTCGCAACTATGAAAAGCTGGCGGCTGAGGTAGCGCCTGCGCGCGCAGCCGCAGTCGTCAAGGCGGATGCCTATGGGCTCGGCGCCAACCGGGTCGCCGCCAGGCTTTACGAACATGGTTGCCGTCACTTCTTCGTCGCCCAATTTGTTGAAGCCCTGCGCCTGCAGCCAAGTCTCGCCGCGGACGCGACCGTCTACGTGTTGAACGGCCTCCAGCCCGGCAATGAAACTGCCTGCGCCGAGCATCGCATCGTGCCGGTCATCAATTCGCTGGAGCAGTTGCAGCGCTGGAGCGAGACTGCGAAGGCGCTCGGCGGCAAGCTGCCGGCGGCTCTGCAATTCGATACCGGCATGTCTCGCCTCGGCGTTCCACCGGCAGAACGCGCCGCCGTTGCTAGCCTGCTGGCGGCAAGCGGCGGCATTGATGTCCAGTTCATTATGAGCCACCTCGCCTCCGCCGACGAGGCCGAGAACGAGCAGAACGGAAGCCAGCTCGCCGAGATGAACCGCATCACGGCCGAATTCCCCGAGTTCCACCTTTGCTTCGCCAATTCGGGCGGCATCTTCCTCGGCAGGCCCTATCACGGCGTACTTGCCCGTCCCGGCATCGCACTCTACGGCGGTGCGCCGACCGCCAACCAACCCAATCCGATGGAACCCGTCCTGCGCCTCGATGTGGCTATCGTGCAGACCCGCACCGTGCCTGCCGGCGCGCGCGTCGGCTACAGCGGCACCCATATTGCCGCGGGAGAAACCCGCCTCGCCACCATTGCCGCCGGCTATGCCGATGGCCTTCCGCGCAGCCTGAGCGGCCGGGGCGCGGTCTATTGCGACGGCATTCGCATGCCGATCGTCGGCCGGGTCTCGATGGACAGCATCACCATCGACATCTCCGCTTTGCCGGGCGGTCGCCTGCATCTTGGCAGCCTTGTGGAAGTGCTCGGCTCCAATCAGGCGCTTGAAGACATTGCGCGCGACGCCGGTACCATATCCTACGAAATCCTGACCGGCCTCGGCCAGCGCTACGAGCGGCAATACCGCTGACCCCTTCTCTTCTCCCGTGAGGACACCATGAAAGTTATCGTTCTCGGCGCCGGCATCATCGGCGTGACCTCGGCCTACCAGCTTGCCAAGGCAGGACATGAGGTGACGGTCATCGACCGTCAGCCCGGTCCCGCCCTGGAGACGAGCTTCGCCAATGCCGGCGAAGTCTCTTTCGGCTACTGCTCGCCCTGGGCCGCGCCCGGCATTCCGATGAAGGCGATGAAGTGGCTGTTCATGGAGCATGCACCTCTGATCCTGCGCCCGAAGGTCGACACCGCCATGCTGTCGTGGATGGTGAGGATGCTCTCCAACTGCACGTCCAAGCGCTACGCCATCAACAAAAGCCGGATGTTGCGCCTCGCCGACTACAGCCGCATCTCGCTCGCCACACTGCGCGCAGAGACCGGCATCGCCTATGACGAGCGGATGCAGGGCACGCTGCAATTGTTCCGCACGCAGCAACAACTCGATGCGTCCGGAAAGGACGTCAAGGCACTCGCCGCCGACGGCATTCCCTACGAGGTATTGGACCGCGACGGCTGCATCCGGGTCGAGCCGGCGCTGAAGCATGTTCGCGAAAAGATCGTCGGCGGCCTGCTGACGCCGAAGGACGAGACCGGCGATTGCTTCAAGTTCAGCAACGCGCTTGCGAAAAAGGCTGAAGAACTCGGCGTGCGCTTCAATTATGGCAGCATCATCCGTGGCCTCGACGTCGAGGGTGGCCGCATACGTGGTGTCGTCACCGCGCACGGAACGCTGCAGGGCGACGCCGTTGTCGTGGCGCTCGGCAGCTTTTCGCCGCTGCTCGTCAGGCCGCACGGCATCCGTCTGCCGGTCTATCCGGTCAAAGGCTATTCGCTGACGATCCCGATCATCGACGCGTCGCGCGCGCCGGAATCGACTGTGATGGACGAGACCTTCAAGATCGCCATCACAAGGCTCGGTGATCGCATCCGCGTCGGCGGCATGGCCGAAATCTCCGGCTACACCAACGATCTCGGCGAGCCCCGCCGCCTCACACTGCAGCATTCTGTCACCGACCTCTTCCCCGGCGGCGACGTGTCGAAGGCGAGCTTCTGGTCGGGCCTTCGCCCGATGACGCCGGATGGCACGCCGGTCATCGGTGCGACGAGGGTCGCGGGCCTCTATCTCAACACCGGTCACGGTACGCTCGGCTGGACGATGAGCTCCGGTTCGGCCCGGGTGATCGCCGATCTGGTCAGCGGGCGCAAGTCTGAGATCGACGCAACCGATCTCGCAATAGCTCGCTACGCTTAAGCAGCTCTCTTAATCACTTTCGAGGAAACAAATCATGATCCAGGAAATCCACACAAACGACGCGCCGGGCGCCGTCGGCCCTTTCTCCCAGGCGATCAAGGTCGGCAATCTGCTGTTCGTCTCCGGCCAGCTGCCGATCGATCCGGCAACCGGCGAATTCAACTCGGATGACGCGATCGCGCAGGCCGATCAGTGCCTCAAGAACCTTGCCGCCATTGCGGCCGCCGCCGGCACAAGCCTCGCCAACACCGTCAAGACGACGGTCCTTTTGACCGACCTCGGCAACTTCGCCGAAATCAACACGGTCTATGCCGGCTTCTTCTCCAAGCCGTTCCCCGCACGCGCCTGCTACGAAGTCAGCGCGCTTCCAAAGGGTGCAAAGGTCGAGATCGAGGCAGTCATTGCGCTCTAAGCGCCTCGGGTAGCAGACGTCAATCAAATGGGCGGCCAACACCACCGCCCAACCTCTCCAGGCATGGCGCGGCTTGATACCACGCCAACAGCGCTCATCAGTATCCGGCGCGTTGTTGTTCGAGCCATTCCCCTATCACGGCGGCGAGGCGCTGCGGCGCCTCCATAGGAACCATGTGTCCGGTGTGTTCGATAATTTCGAAGCCTGAGCCGGCGATGCCCTGGTGAAGCTCAAGCGCTTCGGTTCGAGACCTCAATCGGTCCTGCTCCCCCGCGATGACGAGGGTTGGACACCGGATCGTTTTCAAATCATCCCGTTCGTCTCGTCGGTCGATCATCGACTGCCTGCGAAACACGTCGCCGCCCAATCGCTGCCCTGCCGCCTGGATGCGGGCAATGATGTCCACCCGCTCGGCATTGTCAGGGTGCAGCGACGAGACCACAGCCGTCCTGCTCAGCCCCTTGAAGACGGCACTGCCAGTCTGTCCAGCGATTGCTTTCTCCCGCTGAAGCTCGACATCACTGTCGCCGCGTGCGGATGTTGCGATCAGGATAAGGGCGGTTACCCGGTCGGCAGCCTGCCGGACGATTTCCCGAGCCACGTAGCCGCCCATGGAGAAGCCGACGAGCACGAATTTGGACGGCGCTTCCCCGAGGGCGCGGCGGGCCATAGCCGGTATGGAACTGTCCTGCGAGAGATCAGCGTATGTGGCGGGGCCAAATTCGCTCAGCGCGGGAACCACGTCACGCCAAAGATCGGCGTCGAGCATGAAACCCGGAACCAGAAGCATCGCCATATTTCGCCACCTCGCCGTGCACGTTGAGTGACGGTATTGGAAGAAAGGGGCGAGTCGTCAAGGAAGGACCTCGCTTCGAGCCAAAAGCCGACACGAGGAAGTTCAGTTCGGGATCCCTCCACGGTCGGCTATTCCGGCGACCTGACCTGGCGCAGCTCCGGGCTTGAAAACCGCATGCTGGCGCGAATTCTGCAGGTGAACATTGCCTGGCTTCTCGATGGGCAAGGCAGAGGTCCTGCCGAGGCGAGGTAAAGCTCAACGTGCAAACGTGGGAACGTCTTCATGACTCGGTCCGGACGCTCCAATGCTACCCGAGATAGCCGGGAACGGTCTGCCTTCGCAGCCGACCGTCATCTCGCGAAGCTCAATCGGGCCCGGCAGCCGACTGATCCATTCGCATCTGGCGCAGCATGTTCCTCCCAGCGATGAGCATCTCAAACAAGAACGCCAAAAGCGATACGATGAGCGAGACGATCGCACCGCCGAAGAACCAGAAGAGATTTTCCTCGCGGAACCCGAACGCGAGCGCGCCGGCAAGCAGGTTAAGGATCGCGCAGCCTGTACAGATCGCAGCCAAGGTTCCCAACGCGACCGCTATCTCCAGGGCAAAGGTTCGCCTGCGCAGATAGTCCAGTTGTATGCGCCGCGCCTCACTGTCCCCATCCTTTTCCCCCACCTCATTGACCCGATCCGAGACCCTGCCGAGACGTGTCGCATAGACATTGACAAAACCGGCTGTACCGGCGAGCAGGAAGACGGGCGCCAGGGACGTCTGGATGATCGAGGCCAAGTCGTTGACGATTGCTGGTGGCTCCATGAGTGCTCTTAGTAACTTCCGCGCAGGAGTATTCGCCTTGATGTGAGTAGGGTCCGATCAACCTACAGCCGCAAAAATAGACAATTTTCCGGCGGCAGATCAGACGACTTGCCGCAGCTCCCTTGCCGAGAGCCGCCTGCTTGATCGCATAACATCAGATCAATGCGTGAAGCGATATCCTCGATCCCGGATATGAAGTTCGTGAATTCTCGTTGAAAAGACATCCTCGGCAGGCTCATCATTTCATTTGGTGCAATGACGAGCGAAACGGATGCTCTTGATGAGCGCCGCATGAGCGCTAAGGCAGGCCAAGAGGATCAGAACGAACAAGGCGAACGCCACAGACGAGCCATCGACGAATGACCAGCCAACTGGCGGAAGTTGCGAAAACGAAACACTGGCGAGCCCGGCGCTGTTTTGCGATATCTGAAGTACAGCGAGCCCGGAGGCGATGAGCGCCGCGTGCGCATGAATGAAGCGAAGCTGAAGATTTCGCTCCGGCCGAACCGCGAGATAACCGCCAACGGCGGCGGCGACAAGAAGCGTAAAGGTCACGCCCCAAAAGACCATGTCGGAAGCGGTCACGAGCGTCAGTATAAGCGTGCGCGTCGTCGGCAACATGGTCGTGTACAAAGCCCAGGCGAGCGGGCTGGACGGAGTGTTGCCAAGCAGCGCGACACTCAGAAGCGAGATGGTTGCGAGCAAGCAGGCTCCGCAGGGCCCAAGTCGAATGATTGTCAGCGCTAACGCTCGCATGGCTCCGTTCCTTCATGCCCGTCCACCCGATGTGGGATGTGTGAGACATAAAATATAAGATGATGCTTAATTGAGGCTTACGGGATTGCAGCCTGGATTCGGAATATCTCGCGGTTTCACGGGGCCGCCCTCATCGAAGTCTGTCGGCTCCAACCCCTTGATTTGCGGGGCTGAAAGGCGAAATTACGGAGGCAGATGCGGCCGGCCAGCCGGCATGTGTCTCTTTATTGCGACTCTCAGTTTCAATTCTATCTTTATTAGTTATTTTTCTGGAAGATTTCCGGTGAGCTCATTTCTAGGCGAGGCTAGGATGCCCGCAATCGGGGGAATGTAATGGAAATGTCTCGGAGCAAAATAGGCCGCGTTACGCTGCTCGCGGGGGCGCTGTTGCTAGGCGGGTGCCAATCGGATGCACTCGACGATGTCGCTGCCTTCGGCGATAGCGCGAAAACGCTCAACGATGATTCGGCGGTCGCCTTCTATAAGGACGATGAGCTGGTGACCACGGGCAAGCTCCAGTTCCAGGAGAAGAACTACGGAAAGTCCTACGCGATCTACAAGCGGGCGGTTGAGGTCTTTCCGCGAGATCCTGCGGCATGGCTGGGCTTTGCGGCCTCGTCCGACATGGTTGGTCGCTTTGATACGTCGGATCGTGCCTATGCGCAGCTTTCTAAGATGATCGGTGGTACAGCCGTCTACTACAACAATATCGGCTATTCCCATCTGCTGCGCGGTGACCTGCCCGGGGCTCGAACCTACTTCCTGAAAGCATATGAGATTGACCCTTCGAACGAGACCACGGCGAGGAACCTCGAACTGTTGAAGAACAGCGTCAAATACGCCCAACGGTAAGGACCTGACGCCACCGACTCAGGTCCGCCAGGCGCCAAAGCGCTTGGGTGAGTTCCCTCATGCGGTTTTGTTTCACGCTGAACGAGGTGGTGGTATCGCTGGCGCATGCGAAGTGCGCCGAGCCAACACGACAGCTATTGCCTCGGCGGCTTCGGTTTAAAGAATTTGCGGGGCGAGAATCGATTTCAACGTGGCTTTGCCCTACCGGACCTTTCGCAAAACTAGCTTCCCATCCGCTGAGACGGACCGTTCATAGCGCGGCAAGTTAGCGACGGAACCGCCCTGAGGATCGGCTGCGGCCAAGACATCGTCGACGGCGGTTTCCGGAGAGGAGGCCGAATAGGATGATGGCGCCAGCCGCTGTGTTACTTCCTTCCCAGGCGCACTGATGATCATGCTGCCGCCGCTGGAGGTAAAGATACTCGGGCTCATGCGGTCATCGAGATCGGCGACATCTTTTTGCAGGTCCTCGACAGTCTTGCGAACGGCCGCTATATCGTCGGCCTTGGCGCCGTTTGCGATGTTCACGGCCTGCTTGCTGATCTGCTGCTTCAAGCCGTCGATCGAACGCTTGAGGGCAGAAAGGGTCTCCCGGCTTTCTCGCACATCTGCGGCGTTCTTGGCTGTGTAGAGCAAGATGCCGGCGTTGAGCGGCAGCAGCATGAGTGCCAGCGCGATGATCGACATGTTCCTCGAACGGCCTAGCTCCTTCGCGGCGTGCTCGTTGCGCCGCAGCTTGGCGTCCGGCTCGATCTCGATATCGACATTCGAAATATGAGTCATCGAATTCCTCCGTCACGAAGCTGAGCTGCAGCCCTGACTTTCCGTGTCCCCGAAACCCCGAATGATCCCCCGGGATCACGCTCACTCAAGACATCCCTCGCTATCGCGCCGATGGCCGGTCTGCAACAGTATTTCGTACATTCCTTAACGACATGCTCGCCCGGTTCAGTTCCCGCCTCAGTCCAGTGTGAACACCCCTCCCCAAGCCCGATCCAGCATCTCTAGCGACGCGACCTTCGGCAGGTCGTTGAAATCGCAATAGGAGGAGATGAAATCCAGGAGGTATTTGGGATGGTAACAAGACGCTAGCGTATCTCCCTTGTATTTTCGATCGTAGAACAGGCGCAAATCATCGCTCAACAAATTTACCGCGACCTCGCGCGCGTAGGACTCGAAGATGCGGATATATTCATCTCGCGAAGGGTTATTCACATATATCTTATATTTGAGGCGCCGGAGGCCGGCTTCATCGGAGAGTTCCCGCGGCGCAATGTTGGTCGAAAAGACGACGAGCTCATCGAACGGCACCTTGAACTTCTTGCCGGTATGCAATGTCAGGAAATCATAGCCGCGCTCGAGCGGTACGATCCAGCGGTTGATCAGCGCCTGCGGCCGATCCTGCTGGCGACCGAAATCATCGATGATGAAGACGCCACCCGATGCCTTCAGATGCACCGGCGCTTCGTAGACATTGGACCCCGGGTTGTAGGTCAGGTCGAGCAGATCCAGGGTGAGCTCGCCACCGGTTTTGATGACCGGTCGCCGGCATTCCACCCACCGCTGATCGGCCTTCGGATGCGGCCTAACCGCGGGCTCGCGCACAGGCTGGTGCGTCGCTTCATCATAGAAACTGATGACATAGCCGCCGACCTCGATGGCGTAGGGCACCCAGATCGTCTGGAGGAAAAGCTCCGAGGTTCGCTCGGCAATGCTGGTCTTGCCATTTCCCGGGGGGCCATAGAGCAGGATGGAACGGCCCGAATTGACGGCAGGCCCAAGTTTCTCGACCAGCGCCGGCGACAGCACCAACCCTTCCAGACTCCGAATCAGCCGCTCGCAGGTGACGCGTTCGTGGTGAATCGACTGCAAGCCGATCTGGCGGCAGAAGACATCGAGAGACACGGGAGCAGGGCCGACATATCCCGACTGCCGCGCCGCCGTCTGCGCGTAGTCCAGGCCCTTCATCGAAAGCGCATAGCGGATGTCGGACTTGATGTCCTCTCCCGCAAGCCCTCTCGCTTCGAGATAGGACAGCTTCACCAATTCCTTGATGAGGAGGTTTGCCAGTACTTTCGACAGCTTCATCCGTTCGGCTAGGTGCGAAGCTGTAACGGTATCCTGTTCGGTCGCACATTTGGCAGCGAGCCGCAACAGGAACGACAACTCAAGCCCGGTCTCTTCAAGACTCAGCGGTATTACCGGCATGCGCGGGTCAAGCGCGACGGCGAAGTCTTCACGATCCTGACTGGGCGAATATTGCATTTGGACCTCGCTCTTGCCTATCCGCCGACCTTCAAACCACTGAGAAGACTGACGACACGAATGACGATGGGGACGAGCACGATGATGAGGCTGACAGGAAACAGGAAGGCGCCGAGCGGCAGCAGCATCTTGATCGGCAGGGCGTTGGCCTTCTCCTCGGCCCGCACCATTCGCAGATCGCGCATTTCCTTGCTGTAGACGCGCAATGTCTGCGTCACACTCGTTCCGAGTTCCTCCGACTGACGGAAGAGCACGGCGAGCGCGCGTGCTTCGTCGATCCTCAAGCGCGTCGCAAGATTGGCCAGGGCCTCGCGCAAGCGGCGACCACCACGCACCTCCAGCATCATGATCGAGAGATGCAGGCCGAAATCCTGTCGCTTCTGGACGAACTCGCGCGCGACACGGTTCGCCGCCGCCTCGATGCTCATGCCCGCATCAAGGCAAACGATCAGCATGTCCATGAAATCGGGGAAGATCCGCCTATATTCCCGCTCCTTGGCGTCGCCACGGCGGTCGATGTAGATATTGACCAGCACAAAGGTGATGCCTGCAACAATCATTGCGACGAGTAGGATCGCAAGCCTGGACATCTCCGGGACGAACCGGTCCAGGGCCCAGACCGCCGCGACCATGGCCGCGCCGCAAGCAAGCGCGCGCACGACTTGGAACACGGTGACCGCGGGGGCTCCGAAATATCCGGCCCGGATCAGCCGGTTCTGGATGGAATTGGCATTTTGGTCGCGCCGGGTGATTTCGAAATAGCGGCGGATCAAGCGGTTTTCCGCCTCGCCGAGGTCGACAAGGGTGCTATCGCCGAGCTGGAGGTCGTCGCCGCTCGTCTTCGCCGTCGTTTCCGACAGCCGGATACCGACCTCGCGTCGCCGGAAGACAAGCTCGGAAGCGACACCGGAGAATATCAGCACCGCGAAGAAAACGACGAGGTAGATTCCATATTCACCCATCATCGCGGCCTCAGTATTCGAAGTTGACCATCTTGTAGAGAATGACGTTTCCGATCGCCATGATGGCGAGAAGCACGGCGACGATTGTCGCGCCGTGGCCGCTCGCCCAAACAGCATCGAAGTATGTCGGCGAGAGTGCCTTGATCATCGCATAGAGCATGAACGGATAGACCGACATGAAAATCGCGGTGATCCGCCCTTCCGACGAAATTGCTTTGACCTTGGCCTTCAGCATCGTGCGATCTCGCAGGGTCTTTGAGAGATTATGGAGGATTTCGACGAGATTCCCACCCGTGCCCGCCTGGACGCTCAAGGCGATTGCCAGCAGGTTCAGGTCTTCCGCGCCGACGCGGTGGCTGAGATTGACGAGGGCGTCATCTAAGGTGGTGCCATAGGTCAGTTCATCCGTGAGCAGGCCAAATTCCGTTCCGACCGGATCGGGCATTTCGCGCGCTACAAGGGAAATCGCGGCCGGCAGCGGATGACCTGCGGACAGGCTGCGATTGGCAACGTCGAGTGCCTCGGGGAGCTTGAGGGTAAATTTGCGGATCCGGCTGGCCCGTATGCGCCAGACGGCGATGACCGGGATGAGAAGGCAGATTAGCAGGAAGACGGGAATCCGGACCAGGGTGCTCGGAATCAGGAATTGGACGACAAACCAGACCAGCACCGCGCCGGAGATCCCGTAGAGAGCAAAACGCTGCGCGTCGAACTTGATGCCTGACTGTGTATAGAACTGCCGGATGCGCTGAACCGGCGGCAAGGATCGCCAATCTTCGTCGGCGCCGCGCTCCTTCAGCATCGCTCGGTAAGTCTTGAGGTGGTCCTCGCTCGCATTGAGCAGGCCTAGCCGATGATTGACGGCGCGCTTGCGCTCGGACTTCCGGAAGTAGCTGCGCAGCAGCGCCTCGACAGAAACCAGCGACGCGATGAAGACCGCGGCGTAGAGAAGCAGCAAGGTCATGGTTCAATCGCCCCCGTCTGCAATGGTTTTCCCGGATCGAAGATCGCCGCAGGGATCACGATCCCGAGCTGCGCGAACTCCTCGACGAAGCGGGGTCGAAGGCCGGTCGCCCGGAATTCGCCGTGAATGCGGCCATTCTCGTCGGTAGCGGTTCGCCTGAACCGCATGATCTCCTGCATCTGCACGACCTCGCCCTCCATGCCGGTGATCTCGGAGATCGAAACCACTTTGCGGCTGCCGTCACTCAGGCGCTGAACCTGAACGATGATCGTGATCGCCGAGGCGATCTGCGAGCGGATGCTGAGCTGCGACATGGGCATGCCCGCCATGCCGACCATCTGCTCGAGCCGGCCGACTGCGTCGCGCGGCGTGTTGGCGTGAATGGTCGTCATCGAGCCTTCGTGGCCGGTGTTCATCGCCTGCAGCATGTCGAACGCCTCTTCGCCACGCACCTCACCGACGATGATGCGATCGGGTCGCATGCGCAGCGCATTCTTTAGGAGTTCGCGCTGGCGCACTTCATTGCGGCCGTCGAGGGTCGGCGGCCTTGTTTCCAGCCGTCCGACATGCGGTTGCTGCAGCTGCAATTCGGCCGCGTCTTCGATGGTGATCAGGCGCTCCTTAACCGAGATCTGCGATGACAAGGCGTTGAGCAGGGTCGTCTTGCCCGAGCCGGTGCCGCCGGAGACGACCATCGACACCCTACCCTTAACGGCGGCGCTCAGGAGGATCCGCATCGCGTTCGCCATCGCGCCATTCTCGACCAGACGCTCCAAAGTCAGCGGCTTGCGCGTGAACTTGCGGATCGAGACGAGCGGCCCGTCGACCGAGATCGGCCTGATGGCGACGTTGACACGCGATCCATCTTTCAAGCGCGCATCGACCAGCGGCGTCGATTCGTCCACTCGGCGCCCGACAGCGGAGACGATCTTGTTGATCACCCGCAGCAGGTGGTCTTCATCCTTGAAACGCACCGCCGTGCTTTCGAGCTTGCCACGCCGTTCGACATAGACGCTGTTGTAACCGTTGATCAGGATATCGGCAATCGAGTCATCGGCAAGCAGCGGCTCGATCGGCCCGAGCCCTAGCATCTCGTCGGTGATATCGCGGATCAGGTCGTTGATTTCCTTCGCATTAAGGGGGAAATTGTTGCGCCGGATATAGTCCTTGACCAGCGGCCTGATCTCGGTTGCGATCTCCTCGTCGTCCATCGTGTCGAGAATGCCGAGGTTGATGCGATCGAGCAGGTAGCGGTGCAGACTGACCCGCTCCGCGACCATGTCGAGCCCGAGCGACTCCTCCAGCCTGGCGCTTGCCGCGGCGCCGAAAGCCTCCGGATCGGAAATGACGGCAGCTTCGGCCGCTGACATCGGAGAGGGTTCCGCGGCTTCCCTGAGGTCCCCGCCATCCGGCTGTCGCTGCTTGTAGAAACGTCCAATGAACCCGGTTGCCATTGCTTCCTACCCTGTTCCACTATTTGACGATCACCGTTGCTCCGACCTTCACCCGCTCGTAAAGATCGATGATGTCGGCATTGCTCATACGAAAACAGCCCGAGGACGCGAACTGCCCGACGGTCGACTGCTCGTTCGTCCCATGAATGCGATAGAGCGTGTCTGCGCTCCCCCGGTAGAGATAGATGCTGCGGGCGCCGAGCGGGTTGAACGGACCAGGAGGCACCAGTTCCGGCAGTTCCGGTGCGCGCGCCTTCATCTCGGCCGGCGGCCGCCAATCGGGCCATTCGGTTTTTCGCCCCACCTTCACGACGCCGCTCCAGCGGAAACCGTCGCGGCCGACGCCGATCCGATAGCGGATCGCACGCTTGCCGGAGAGAACGAGATCGAGCGTCCGCTCCTGACTGCCGACGACGATCGTGCCGGTCGGATACTTTTTCTCGATCGTTACGACCGTGCTCGTTTTCGGCCCGAGACTACGTGGCACGGTCCCGCCCGCCAATGTCGCGGCTGGCGTGAGCGCCAGCCCACTCAAGAGCAGCACGGCCAGCGTCCACCGACCACGCCCGGATCCAGTGCCGCTTCGGTCCATCGATCCACTGCTGCCGTGGAGGAGTGCCGTCATCTCACGAGTGCTCCCAGCTTGCCGACGGCACCGCAAAAGGGCGAGCGCGAGTTGACCTCGTTGGGCAGAACGCCGCGGTTCACCGCCTCGCTGAGCGTGTCCCAGTCATAGGGGATGATGTGCGCATGCGTATCCTTGAACACCTTGTCCACCTGCTCGCGGCGCACCCCAAGGCTGAAGAGCTTGGTATGATACTTATTGATGACGATCTGGATCGAATCCGCGCTGCCCCGCAACCGTACGAGATCGAGGTAAAGGTCTTTGGCTTGATGGAGCGCCGGGATCGTCATCTCCGTGACGATGGAAACGCTGTTGACCGACCCCAGCACATCGCTCTTCCAGGGGGTTTCGTAATAGGGCATGTCGATCACCAGGTGATCGCTCTCGAAGGCGGCGACATCCAGCATGCGCAGCACGAGTTCGGCACCTTTGGGTTCGAGCAGCACCGACGGCTGCTTGAACGAGAGCAGCGTGAAGCCACCCGGGTGATGCTTGCGCACCAGATCGATGAATTCGAGATCGACACGCGCCGGATTGGCGATGACGGTCTTCAGATCGTAGTCGTTGAGAAGGTTGAGGTAGTAGCCGAGCGATCCGGACGAGAAATCCAGATCGAACAGGCCAACACGCGGCGTAACGCCTTTTATCGGCTGCGCCAAGAGATGGGCAAACGACGAGGAAATGACGCTCGCGCCGGCACCGCCCACGGCAGCAACGATGGCATGAACCCGGCTCTCGTTGCCGCCGACGCCTGGCGCATGGGTCGAGATCATCTCGATCAGTGCACGGCGCTCAAGCGGCTTCTTTAGCCAATCGTCACCGTTCAGCCGAAAGAGCGGCCGCATCAGCTCATCGGACAGAACCTCGGAAACGATCACCATCGGAATATTGCGATAGCTGGCTCGAAACGCAAAAATCTCCGGGTGGCAGAGCATGTCGCCGCAGTCGACGTCGAGCACGATCAGGTTGAACTGCGTCGGATCGAGCTTTCCCGCCTCGCCAAGCGCGCTCAGCGCCATGTGGCGCACCTCGTAACGCGACAGCGAGCCAAAGGTGTCGAGCATAAGGCTTGCCGCCGCCGCATCGTCGGAGAGAACGAGGATCTTGGTGGTCGTTGCAAAGTTCATATGTGCGGTCATCTCGCTCCCCAACGCAATATTGCAGGGTTCAGCAGCTTGAACATGTTTCGAGGTCTTCCGTTGTCAGCGTCACCGGATGGGCAGGGACTTCGATCTGATCCAGTCCCAGGAGGCCGCCAAGAAGCGGCAGGTCGAAGGTAACGTCGCGCACTTCCAGCCGCATGGTGAGAACCGGCCCGTTCGGCCGTCCCCAGTAGCCAAGGCCGGATCGCTGATAGGTCACCACGAGGTTTGCGGGCTGGATGCGCCAATTGAGGTCGCAGATGCCCGGGTTCGGGTCCCCCGTCACACCACATTGGCCGTCACTTCCCATGACGACCCGGCTCAACTCATCGCTGCAATTGGCGAGAGCCGGCCCGCAGGTGGACGATATCGCGGCATCGTTCGGCGTCGCGTCGCCATTGTCCAGGGGATCGTCCGCATCGGTCGGAAAGACGTCGGCAAAGTCCTCAGTAAGGGGATCGGATACTGCTGCCAGTCGAGCGCCAAATTGCAGCGCCTTGACCGTCTGGTTCCACTGCGACATGGCGTAGCCGAACTCGACGAAAGCCGAAATCGCCAAGAGCACAAGCGGCAGTGTTATCAGCCCTTCGGTGAGCGTTACACCACGCTGGTCCTGCCAGAAGGTGACGTGGGGCCGACGATCTACCATCCGATATACCTCTGTTCGTGAGAGGAAGTGATCGTAATTGCATCGAGCCCGAGCCAGGAAAAGACCGGTGAACTCTGGTAGACATGTGAGGTCTGCACCGTGATCGTGCCATCGGCATCGACGGGAACGATCGTGATGTCTGCAAGATCAGGCCCCCAACCGGTGACGCGCAAGGCAGCGCCGTCCGCGGGGCTCTGCGTTCCATAGAAGGCGATTAGCTTGGCGGTCGTCTCATTGCATGTCGGGTCGTAGGTTCCCGAATCCGGCCGGCATCGGGCGAGATAGCGCCCCGCATCCCTGAGACCGGCATCGATCTGCATTCGCTCCCAGAAGATATTGCCGAATTCGAGAATACCGGCGGCAAATATCGTGATGAAGGGCACTGCGACCAGCGCTTCGGTCAGCACTGCTCCGTCATCGCTCGACCACAGGCCGAAACGGCGATCACGTATCCAGTTTCGCAGAGCCCTGATCATCGGACCAGCTCCGCTTCTTCCCGCAGGAACTCGGCCAGCGTCCCGCGCCCGCCTTTGCCGGTGATGTCGATCATCTCTAGCGAAAGATAGCGTTCGCTCCCCGACTTGACCGCCGGCTTCGTCAGGAACATACGGGCGAAGGCAACCGCTCGGGTATCGGAACGTCCCCTCAGGCGACCTTCGTTGTACTCGTGTTTGCAATTGACAATGGCGGAAAAGATCTCGCGGCGGTCGCCATATTCGTCCGCGGTATAGTCCGAAAGCGACGGCCCCGTGTAACACTGGCCGCCCGTCCCGGGCGTTCCGGTTTCACCATTCTTGGAGGGGTCACTTATGAGCGTGGCATTGTCAAGTTCATAGCGATAAACGTCGTAAGCGGAGGGCTGCGACGGCGCACCGGCCGGCGACGGGTAGCTCGAATAGTTGCTGAGGATCGTGCCGACGGAAGGCGTCGTACCCGGGTTCCCCTGGAGGTGGGCGACGCTCCAATAGGTGGCATAGTTCCAATTGTTGCCGGTACTGATCTTGCCGCCGGCGAGGGTGGTCATCGACGCCCCGTACCCTAGGGGAACGGCCTTGGTTGGATCCCCGACCGTGCTTCCGGCCATCACCGGATCATAGTCGCCGCAGGAGTTGTCCTTCCTTGCCGCACGCACGTTCTGGGCCGGACGGTAACGACCGTCGTTGCGCGAGTTTTTGAACGAACCCGAATATTGGTCAAAGCGCGTGTTCAGGCCGGCTTCGACAGGGCCGGCATTGGCGCCCGTCTTGGTTTCCAGCTCGTCCTGTTTGTAGCACACCCCCGGTGAGCCCGTCGCCAGCGCCTCGGCAAGCACATTCGCGCCATTCCCATAAGTCGACAGAAACCCGAAATTGCCCGGCCCGGGAGAACTCGACGAGGTGCTATGAAGCTCGATCTGCGCCCCATACAGCGCGCCGTTGGCAAAGTTCGTGTGCAGCGCCTCGGCCGCATCTGCGTCATTGTTACCCGCCGGGTTTTCATACGGATTGCAGATATAGATCGGCGTGACGTCGCAGGCGCTGACCCGGTAGGCTGCAACCGCATCTGCGGAAACATTGATCGTATCGCGGTTGAGGCCGACTGGCAGCGGGAAGATCGTCTGCATTGCCTGGTCCTTGGCCGTAACCCAGGCATAGCCTGCCTCGCTTGGGTCATCTGCCCACATCTCCTCGGTGATAGGGTCATCGTCATCACCCGCGAAGGTTCCGTCGCCTGGAATGCCCTTCAGGAACCGTACCGTCACTGTGCTCGAGTCGTCATCTGCGGCGTCGTAGGAGACGGTGATATATGTCCCGAGCGACATGCCTTCACCGCCCTCGCCGAAGGCCGCGGTGTTGGCAAGCTTTTCGATCGCAGCCTCAGCGCGCGTGATCGCATCGTCGCGACCATCTAGCTCGCGGGCCCCCGCCAGCGCCATGGCATCGACCGCATTCTGAAGATCAGTGTGGAGATTGGCGCTGCGTCCGACGTCGATGACGATGAGGGAGAAGCCAAGCAACAGAGGCATGGCAATAAGCGTCAACGCGATGACGTAGCCTCGATGGTCGTCCCAAAACCGTTTGAATGTCCTGTTCAACATTGGCATGCCTCTCCGATCGCGGCGGCTTACCGTCGTGTCGCGTTGTTTTTATTGTATTCCTTTCCGGCACTGCTGCCGCATCGAATTCCGCCTGCCCCCGTCAGTTGCCGGAGGCAGCTCCGTTGCCGCCCGTCTGGGCGGGCGCTGGGATGATAATCGCTGGTGCCCCCCCGCCCCCACCTTGGTAGCCTCGGATGACCCTGCTCACCACCTTGCCATCGGTCGTGATGTGCGTGTTTTGTGCGACACGCGGGAATGGATCCTGGGTGTGGATACCCTTGTTGGCCTCCGCCGCGTTTCCAAGCCCGAAGGTGATCGAGTCCCGGTGGTTCAGGTAGTCGGCGCAGCCGGAAACGGGGCTCGCCACCGCCAGAATCAGGAGTGCACGCTTACTTCTTTGCAACAGCAAGGACGCCTCCCGTGTCGAGATCAAGCCTGTGGCCATAAGGCCCGGTGACGCCCTCGCCATTGCGGAAACGGCGCAGCATGTCCTTGTCCACTTCCAGTACGCCAAGCGCAAAAAGCTCGACGTCATTGGATGAACGCGTCTGGTCGAGCGGACTATAGAGCGCCTCGCCGGGTGCTGCCGGCCGCACGATATGCGGGGTTACGACGATCACGAGATCTGACTCCCGTTTCAGGAAGCTGGTTGAGCGGAACAGTGCACCGATCACCGGAAGCTGCCCCAGGCCTGGCAGCTGCTGAATATCCTTGGAGTTGATCGATTGCAGCAGGCCGGCCATGGCGAAACTCTGACCATCGCGCAGTGCCACGGTTGTCTTGGCCGCGCGCGAGATGAAGCCGGGATTGCCGTTGACGTTGATGGAGGTATCGATTTCCGAGACTTCCGGCTCGACCTTCAAGCTGATGAGCCCGCCATCGAGCACCACCGGCGTAAAGGTCAGCCGCACACCGAAGGGGCGGTAGTCGGTCTCCGTTGCAACGGTCGCACCGTTGGCCACCGTCGTCTGGATCGGCACTTCACCACCGGCATGGAAGCTGGCGGTTTCGCCGCTCATGGCGATCAAGTTTGGTTGAGCAAGGCGGCGCACCAGCCCCTTTTGTTCGAGCGCGTTGATGACGACGTCGATCTGACCGCCGGAAATCTCAAGCACCTTGGCGATCAATTGGCCGAAGGGCTGCATGCCAGTCGCTGCACCGGCTGCATCCTCCAGAGTGCGGACCAGGGCGCCATCCTTCACCGCGATGCCCTGACTGGTCGTGGCCTTGCCGATGCCATTCCTGCCCGCCCCTGCCCAACCGATGCCGAGATCGCGACCGGTCTGGCGCGACGCTTCGATCACCCGAACTTCCAGCATGACCTGCTGAGAGTCGTTGACGCGCAACTGATTGAGAACCGGCTGCTCCGAATAGGACTGGGCGATTTCGAGCACCCGTTGTAACTCGGTGGCATCGCGCACCATGCCGGTCAGGCGGATACGGTCATTCGAGTTGACCACCCGAACCCGCGATCCTGGCGACGCCGAGCGGATGGCGGACGCCACTTCGCTGAAATCGCTGGCAACGCGGATGTCGATGACGCCAAGAAGCTTCTTGTCGTCGTCATAGACCGAGATGTTAGTGGCCCCGGTCTTTTTGCCGCGGATAAAGAGCGATTTGTCAGAGAGCGGTACGACGTCGATGAGTTCGGCGCTGCCAATAACGAGGTCGCCGAAAGGTTTGCCGGTGGTGATCGTCACCGTGTCGTTCGGCGGCAACACGACCTGCTGAACGGCCCCGCCGAGATTGACGAATTTTTCCTGCGCATCTGCCGGGCCGACGAGGCTGGGTCCCCAAAGACCATAGGCCGATACGATCGCAACAGCCGCCGCAAGGGCCTTGCCTCTTGCCGAACGCTTTACGCTTCCCCTCAACATTCCTGCCTTAGCTCCCTCTCCTTGAAGCCGGGCCTGCCCCCTCAGGGCAGGTTACAAGTCACATCACTGGATCAACCCCACTCTGTGTTCTTCCCGCTTCGTCGTATTCCAGACGCCGACCGTCGCCCACTTCGGCTCTGCCGGCAAGACCGGCTCAACATTTCGCTCGTCGATTTGCACCTGTTTTTCGCGAAATGGCGTATTCATCTTGCTTTCGACGGAATTGATCCGGCCGCCAAGGTCGTCGCCGACCTTGCGAACCATGCGTTCGATCAGCTCGAATCGCCCGTCGTCGGAAGTTTGCGCGAGTTCGGCGGCGACAGGCCCTCCACCCAGATCCGCCACCGTGATCCGCCGGGTCGATTCGACGGAAGCCGATGCGATATTGCGCAGTGCGAGCGAGAGCGTGCCGATATTGGCACCAAGCGTCAGCCGCTGGGCCTCGTCGGTCGTCACCTCGAAAGTGACGGTTTTCACGATCGAGGGTTCGTCCTTGCGCTCGTCGGCCGTCTGGTCGACGGCGAGCACCTTGACCCCCTGCAACAGGACATCCACCGAGGTCTGCTCATTGCCGCTCTTGGGGTTACGGATTAGACGGGTCAGGAGCACGTCCACCCGATCCGAGGGACGCACGAAACCGGCAACACCGAGTACGTCGTTGACGCGGATCGAAACGGCCTTCATCCCCTCGTCAAGCGCCGCCGACAAAGTGGCGCGCTCGCCGGCGCCGGTAATCTTCGATGACAACACCGGCTCGCCGGGATCGATCGCCTCCATGGCATAGCGCGGCTCTTCCTTGTCGCCGAGGACCGCCTCGATCGCCTGGAAAGAGCCTTCGGGTCTCTCCTCGGAAGGCCAGGGAATGGTTTTCAGGTTCTCCGGGCGCACTCGATCGCCGAAACGCATTGGCTTGGCCGCAACGACAAGCGTCTTTTCGGATGGCTTGGAGCCACCGTTCGCCGCGAGACGCGCTCGCTCGTCAGCAAGATAAGTGCGCGTGGCAAACACCGCAGCAACGGCAAGAACGAGGGCGATTGCAAGGCTAATGATCGCTGAAAAACGCATTGCCGATACTCACACCTGATCGGAATAGAAATATCAATATTACCTAATTTAAAAGAGAGGAGTTAAGAAACTCCTCCCTTTATATATCATAGGCTGTATCAGCCTGCAGCGGGTGCATCGAGCGGCTGGGCAGCGAACCACGTCTGCCAGCTACTCCACGCAGTACCTAGGTCCGTGCCGATCAGAGTGACCGACGCGACTGCTCCGCCGACGAGCAGAGCTAGGAGAATAAGGTATTCAGTCAGCGCTACGCCGTCTTCTTCTTTCACGAAAGCGCGGAATTTTGTCAAAAGTACTTTCATCGAGAATTACCTCCAACACAATATAATCTTTGCGTGACCGCTTATTTCCCCGGCCCTCGCCTGTCATCGAGACCATCTCTCCGACTGACATCATTAATAATCCCTTAATTAATATATCGTCAACTTCTAATACGAAGTGGTGTGGGCCATCTTTGGGTTATGGTTAAAATCAGAACCCCTACTTTTTAAGGGTCAATAGAGAGATCGCTTGCGGAAACATGACATCCGTTAATACTTCTTGAACTTTTCTGTTCCGCGGTTTCTTGCGAAGCCTTTGGATGAGCTACACAATTGCATCTGAAATCACCTATCGCGCAGAACTGGTGAAACATGACCGAACTTATCAATATAATCCCTTTGGTAGCGGCGGCACTCTTTCTCTACTCCGCCTGGAGCGACTTCCAGAGCTGGCGCATTCCGAACGGCGTCGTGCTCGCGCTCGTCTCCGTCTACGCGCTGGGCGCCATGATCCGGCTCACGACAACACGGGACATCGGCGCCGCGCTCTTCTCACTCGACAGCGTCGGTGGCGATATCGGGGCTGGCTTACTGCTATTCACGCTCGGGGTGGCGCTCTGGGCCTTTCGGCTGTTCGGAGCCGGCGACGCCAAACTATTCCTGCCGATTGGCCTCTTCGTCGGCTGGCACGGCATGCTCCCCTTCGCCGTTTTCCTATTGATCGGCGGGATATTGACCATGCTGGCATTGAGGCTGCCGATGCCGTTGGCGTTCGCGCACTACGCCGTGATCATGCGTATCGAGGAGATCCGCACCACCCGCAAGATCCCCTACGGCGTCATTATGGTCTTCGCCACACTCGTCACGATGGCCCTAAGTCACCGCTCGGCTTAGACACGCAGCCCGTCATCACCTCTCGAGATGACCCGATCCAGTATCGTCGCGACGCAAGCTCACGCCCGCGGCGGCAACTCGCGCAAGAACAGAAGGCACTGCACCAGTTGGGAGGCAGCCTCCTGGGCGAAGACAAGCACATCTTCATTCTTCTCGCGCGCCATGAGATCGAGGTAACAGTCAAGCACGATGCCGCAAAGCACGGCTGGACGTTCGAACGCTGCCGGAGAAAACCCGTCAATATTGGGCTTGCAGGCCACGTGAAGGTCGCGACATCTCGCGAGACGTTCTTTCGCGTCCTTCACAAAGCGGGTTAGTTCCCGCAAATCTGCAAGATCTCCGAGTCCTAGCAGCTGCTGGTGGAGCCGCCGCTCGAGATCTTCAAGCGTGGGGTCGGCACCGGAGGCGGCATCCTGGCGTGCGCGATGAAAGGCCAGCCGCCGCTCGCGCCGCAACGTCGCGACGTGCCCCAATTCCTCGCCGGCCATCCTTTCCGCGGCCTGCCGGATTTCTGACGAGGGGGCTCGCCCGGCAACGTAGCTCCAGAATTCGAAGGCTCGCTCTTCGTTTCTGACCGCGATGGAGAAGGCACGGTAGGCGCTTAGGGCTTCGGCGGGGATCAAATCGGCGCCTTCCGGGTCGAAGAGATCAGACGGCGACGAAAGCCCGGTCGCGTTTCCGGTGGCTTCAACGCCGCTTGCTTTCGACCAGCCCGTGACCTCAGACAAGTGCGATCGTTCCTCAGCGATCAGGCGCTCGAAGACTGGGACCAGCTCGGGTCGCCCCTCGGCGCACATCCTGTCCCTGAGCGCTTCATATCCTTCGATTGCCTCCTGCTCCATACGTGCGGCCGTTTGCACCAGGCCCTCCATGGTATCCAGCACGGGCGGTTCTTCGGTCAGTTTTGGCATGAAGTCTCTCCGAAATTAGTGCCCGCATCCTACGGAAACAAAAAAACCGTTGGTTGATCTGGCTCAACGATCACGCCGTCTGTGCCGCTAACTTCCGCCCGAATTCCTGTGCCGAAGATCGCGGCGCGGCGCAGGATCGATGTGAGAACAGCCGCTGCGCCAGATGGAATGCGAATGCCGAAGAACGTCCCCATCCGAAAACACGGTCTGGCCGTTCTTCTTGCGTTTTTCATCGCGGCCCTTACCGCTGCGAGCCAAGCGTTCGCCGCCGGCGGCCTCTCCGCCTACCTCGCCAAGGTACAGCCGACGGAGCTTTTCGCCGGCGCCGATCGCTTCGGTGAGCCCATCGGCGAACCGGCAATCGTGCCCGTCTACAAGGGTGCCCAAATTGCTGGCTACGCCTATCTCAACTCCGATTTCACCAACTCGACCGGCTATTCCGGCAAGCCGATCCATATCGTCGTCGGGATCGACAAGACCGGCGTTGTGCGTGGGCTGAAGCTGGTCGACCACAAGGAGCCGATCGTGCTGATCGGCATACCGGAAGCCCGCGTCGTCGAAGCGCTGAACTCGGTCATTGGCCGTGATCTGTCTCGCGTTGCCTCGGGCGCCGAGCGCCCGCCTCAGGTCGACATCGTCAGCGGCGCGACCGTTACCGTCCTGGTAATGGGCGACAGCGTGGTGCGCTCGGCCGTCAAGCTGGTGCGGAGCGGCAGGCTCGGCGACAAGGCCGCAACGGCCTTCGCCAGCGTCGCACCGGTCCGAAAGCTCAATGCTGCGCAACAGGATGTCCGCGACTGGCAAACTCTTCTCGGAGACGGTTCGATCCGCAGCCTCCGGCTCGACGTTGGTGAGGTGTCGGAGGCTTTCCTTAGGGCCGGTCACAAGGACGCGGCCGACAAGCCCGAAACGACCGAACCCAAGGACCGCTTCATCGATCTCTATCTCGCACCCGTCAGCGTGCCTTCCATCGGCAAGAGCTTGCTTGGCGAAGAGGGCTATGCGCGCCTTGCCAAGCGGCTGAAGCCGGGACAGACGGCCATCCTGGTCGCGGGTGACGGTACCTATTCGTTCAAGGGGTCAGGCTATGTGCGCGGCGGCATCTTCGATCGCATCGAACTGCTGCAGGACGGGCAAGGCTTGCGCTTCCGCGACCGCGACCACACGCGGCTGACACAGATCGCCGCCGAAGGCGCCCCTCGCTTGCGCGAAATCGCCCTCTACATCATTCCCGACAGCTTCACCTTCGACGTCACCGAGCCTTGGGAACTGCAGCTCCTGGTCCAGCGCAGCACCGGCGTGCGCGACAAGGCCACCCTGCCCTACGACCTCGGATACACGCTGCCCGAGCATTACATGATCGTCGAAGCAGCTCCTGCTTCGGCGGCAGCCCAGCCTGCCACAGCCCCCGCGCAAACCGCTGCGGAGCCAAGTCCGCTGGATGACGAACAGGCGCCGCTCTGGGTCGGCATCTGGGAAATGAGCCGCATCTCCATCGTCATCACCTTTGCCGGACTGCTGGTTCTGACCGCGATCTTCTTCTTTCAGAACTGGCTGGTCAGCAGGCCGAAACTGTTCGGCTGGGTACGGCGCGGCTACCTGCTTTTCGCCCTGGTCTGGCTTGGCTGGTTTGCCAATGCGCAGCTTTCCGTCGTCAATGTCCTCACGTTCGTGAATTCGCTGATCACCGGTTTTCATTGGGAGTTTTTCCTCTCGGCGCCGTTGATCTTCATTCTCTGGGCGGCAGTGGCGGCGGCTCTGCTGTTTTGGGGGCGCGGTCCGTTCTGCGGCTGGCTCTGCCCGTTTGGCGCATTGCAGGAACTTACGAACGGCATCGCCAGATGGCTGAAGGTGCCCCAGATCAAACTGCCCTGGGGTCTGCATGAGCGCCTCTGGCCGGTGAAATACATCATCTTCCTCGGACTGTTCGGCCTGTCGCTCTATTCGGTGGCACTGGCTGAGACATTTGCCGAGATCGAACCCTTCAAGACGGCGATCATTCTGAAGTTCGCGCGCGAGTGGCCCTTCGTCCTCTTCGCTTTGACGCTGCTGGCTGTGGGGCTCTTCATCGAGCGTTTCTACTGCCGCTATCTCTGCCCGCTCGGTGCAGCGCTCGCCATTCCCGGACGCATCCGCATGTTCGAATGGCTGAAACGCTGGCCCGAATGCGGCTCGCCCTGCCAGCGCTGCGCCAAGGAATGTCCGGTGCAGTCGATCCACCCTGAAGGGCAGATCAACGTCAACGAGTGCATCTACTGCATGCACTGCCAGGAACTCTACCAGGACGACCAACGCTGCCCGCACATGATCCAGGTGCGGCTGAAGCGAGAGAAATTCATGGCGCTTTCCACCCCCGCATCGAGGGGACAGGCGCCGGCAAAAACCGTGGTTACCCACAAGGGCAAGCCAATCGGCGGCAAGGAAGAGGCCACAGGCGAGCCCGCCTGACGCCATCATAAAAGGAGCAAAGACATGTCAGATCCCAATATCCCAACTGCGCTGAGCAGGCGCCAGCTGCTCGGCTCCACCGCCGCGGCGGCTGTCGCGGGTGCTGCGGCCGTCGGCGGCGCGGTTACCATTTCCACCGTCACTGCGGCGCCGGCACTGGCTGCCGGTGGCCAGTCTATTGAAGTGAAGCCCGGCGAACTCGACGAATATTATGTCTTTTTCTCCGGCGGCCACAGCGGTGAAGTCCGCATCCTCGGCCTGCCGTCGATGCGCGAATTGATGCGAATTCCCGTCTTTAACCGCGACAGCGCAACCGGCTGGGGCCAGACGAACGAAAGCCGCAAGATCCTGACCGAAGGTCTGCTGCCGGTGACCAAGGAATATCTGAAGGACAAGGGCGGCATCTATCTCAACGGCGACCTGCACCACCCGCACCCGTCTTTCACGGAAGGCACCTATGACGGGCGCTACCTCTTCGCAAACGACAAGGCCAACACGCGTGTCTGCCGCATCCGCCTCGATGTGATGAAGTGCGACAAGATCATCCAGTTGCCGAACCAGCACACCGTTCACGGCCTGCGCGTGCAGAAATATCCGCGCACCGGCTACGTCTTCGCCAATGGCGAAGATCGTGTGCCGATCCCGAACGACGGCTCGGTTCTCGACGACCACAAGCAGTATCACGCGATCTTCTCGGCGATCGACGGCGACACGATGAAGGTCGCTTGGCAGGTCATGATCGACGGCAATCTCGACAACGTCGACGCCGACTACCAGGGCAAATATGCCTTTGCCACCTGCTACAACTCCGAAGAGGGCGTGAACCTCGCGGAGATGATGGCAAAGGACCAGGACTGGATCGTCGTCTTCAACCTCAAGCGCATCGAGGAAGCTGTCGCGAAAGGCGACTTCAAGGAAATGGGAGGCGTTCCGGTGGTGGATGGCCGCAAGGGCTCGCCCTACACCCGCTACATTCCGGTTTCCAACGGCCCGCACGGCATGAACACGGCACCGGACGGCATTCATATCGTCGCCAACGGCAAGCTGTCGCCAACGGTCACCGTCATGGACGTGCGCCTGTTCGACGACCTGTTCGACGACAAGATCAAGCCGCGCGACACGGTCGTTGCCGAACCGGAGCTCGGGCTTGGACCGCTCCACACTGCCTATGACGGCCGGGGCAACTGCTACACGACGCTCTTCATCGACAGCCAGATCTGCAAATGGAACCTTGAGGATGCAAGGCGCGCCTACAAGGGCGAAAAGGTCAATCCGATCCGCCAGAAGCTCGATGTGCAGTATCAGCCCGGCCACAACCACACATCGATGGGGCAGACGAAGGATGCCGACGGCAAGTGGCTGATTTCTCTGAACAAATTCTCAAAGGATCGCTACCTGAATGTCGGCCCGCTGAAGCCGGAAAACGATCAGCTCATCGATATCTCGGGCGACGAGATGATGCTGGTTCACGACAACCCGACCTTCGCCGAGCCGCATGATGCGACGATCGTTCACAACTCCAAGATCAACCCGGTCAACGTCTGGAGCCGCGACGACAGCTTCTTTGCCGACGCGGTCGCCCAGGCAAAGGCCGACAACATCGACCTGCTGATCGATTCCGAAGTGATCCGCGACGGCAACAAGGTCCGCGTCTACATGACGTCGGCCGCACCTGCCTTCGGGCTCGATAGCTTCACGGTGAAGCAGGGCGATGAGGTGACCGTCTACGTCACCAATATCGACGAGGTGGAAGATCTCACGCACGGCTTCTCGATCATCAACTACGGCATCAACATGGAAGTCGCGCCGCAAGCGACGGCCTCGGTGACCTTCACCGCCGATAAGCCGGGTGTGTGGTGGTACTATTGCTCCTGGTTCTGCCATGCCATGCACATGGAGATGAAGGGCCGGATGTTCGTGGAGCCGAAGAAGGCATGATGCGTCTTCACGAGGCGGCAATGCTCGGGATGGTGGCGGTAGTCGCCGCCATTCCGGCGACGGCTGGGGCGGAAACGATCCGCCTCTCGCCTGCTGCCGTACCGTCCCTGCAACAAGCTATCGATGCTGCCAAGCCGGGCGATGAACTGGTGCTGGAGAACGCTGAGTTCTCCGGCCCTGTCACGATCGATGTACCGGTGACGGTGCGCGGCGAACCCGGCGCTTCTATCAAGGGCAACGGCAAGGGCAGCGTCGTCACCATCACCGCTGAAGACGTGGTCTTCAGCGGCATTGCCGTCTCGGGCTCGGGCAGTTCTCTCGAAGAGATGAATTCGGGCGTCTTCGTTGCGCAAACCGCGAAACGGGCCGTCGTCGAGAAGAGCCGGATTAAGGGCAATCTCTACGGCATCTATCTGCACGGTGCAGAAGGCTCTATTGCCCGAGACAACGTCATCATCGGTACGGGCGAAGGCCGGTTGAGCGAAACCGGCAATGGCGTGACGCTGTGGAATGCGCCGGGTGCAAGAGTGACCGGAAACGATATCAGCTTCGGGCGCGACGGCATCGCCACCAACGCCAGCAAGCGCAACGTCTTTAGTGGAAACCGCTTCAGCAACCTGCGCTTCGCCATCCATTACATGTATACCAATGACAGTGAGATCAGCGACAACATCTCCACCGGCAACTCGGTCGGTTATGCCATCATGTTCTCCAGCCGACTGAAAATTACCGGCAACGTCTCCGATGGCGACCGCGACCACGGCCTGCTTCTGAACTACGCCAACGGTTCGACCATTACGGGCAACATCGTCAAGGGACGCCTGCAGCCCATCTCGCGCTGGGACGAGCGCGGCGTCCGCTCACAGGAGCACGGGATCCCGGCGGGAGACGGCGGAGCCGTCGAAGACAAGACGGGGATGCGCCCCGGTCCGGACAAGTGTGTCTTCATCTACAACGCCAACAAGAACCGCTTGCGTGACAACTTGTTCGAGGGTTGCGCGATCGGCATCCATTTCACCGCCGGTTCTGAGAGCAACAAACTGAGCGGTAACGCCTTCGTCGGTAACCGCAACCAGGTGAAATATGTCGGCGCCCGCTATCTCGACTGGTCCGAGGATGGACGTGGCAACTATTGGAGCGACAACCCGGCCTTCGATCTCGATGGCGACGGCATCTCTGACAATGCCTACCGGCCCAATGACCTGATCGATCGGGTGCTCTGGACGGCGCCGCAGGCACGCGTGCTGACGAGCAGCCCTGCCGTTCAGGTGGTGCGCTGGGCCCAGGCGCGGTTTCCAGCACTTCTGCCCGGCGGTGTTACCGACAGCCATCCGCTGATGGCGATGCCGGTACGAAAGGAACAATGACCATGACCTCGACCGTTAGCGTCAAAGGGGTTTCGAAAAGATATGGCGGCAAGGTTGATGCGCTGCGGGAACTCTCTTTCACCCTCGACGAAGGCGAAACCGTCGCGCTCGTCGGCCACAATGGCGCCGGCAAGACGACGCTGATCAAGCTGCTGCTCGGGCTTATCCGCCCAACCTCCGGTGAGGTACGCGTCCTCGGCGAAGATCCGGCAAAGGGCGATTTCGGCGTTCGCCGGGCGCTTGGCTATCTGCCCGAGAGCGTATCGTTTCACATGGCGCTAACGGGACGCGAAACCCTGTCCTTCTACGCGCGTCTGAAGCGGGTGGATGTCAAATGCGCCGACGAGCTCTTCGGGCGTGTCGGGCTCGCTATCAGCGCTGCCGATCGCCCCATCCGCACCTATTCCAAAGGCATGCGGCAAAGACTTGGTCTGGCGCAGGCGCTGTTGGGCGCACCAAAGGTGCTGTTTCTGGATGAGCCGACGAGTGGTCTCGATCCGGCGCTGCGGCGCAATTTCTACACCCTTATCGATGAACTGCGTGCCGGCGGAACAACGATCCTCCTGTCCTCACATGCGCTTGGGGAACTCGAGGATCGGGCCGGACGCGTGATCATCGTCAACCGCGGTTCGCAGATCGCAGACGGAACCATCGACGACCTCAGGCGGATCGCCAGCCTGCCATCCCGCATCCGGGTGCGACCGGTCTCCGGCGGAAGGCCCGGTCTGCTCAAAGATACCGGCGTCCGGTGGACGGAAGCTGGCGACGACAGCCTGGAGACCGAAGTGGCACACGCCGAGAGACTTCCATTGATACACCGCCTCAGCGATGCCGCCTCCGGGATCGATACCCTGACGATGATAGAGCCGACACTCGACGACCTCTACGCTCATTTCCTGAACAGCCAGGAGGCGGCGTAATGCGCAACATTCTGATTATAGCGGCCAAGGAAGTTCGCGAGGGCATGCGCAACCGCTGGGTCGTTGCGACGACATTGGTCCTCGCCGCACTCGCGCTGACGTTGACCTTTCTTGGAAGCGCACCCACCGGCAATGTCGGGGCGAGCCGCCTCGACGTGGTGATCGTCAGCCTGTCGAGCCTGACGATCTTTCTGGTGCCGCTGATTGCGCTTCTGATCTCTCACGATGCCATCGTTGGCGAGGTCGAACGCGGCACCATGCTGCTGTTGCTTGGCTATCCCATCGGGCGCGGTCAGATCGTACTCGGCAAGTTCCTCGGCCATATCGCCATACTGTGCTTCGCAACCATTTGCGGCTATGGCGCAGCCGCCATAGCGCTGGCGTTGATGGGAGGCGCAACCGACGCGCAAAGCTGGCTGGCTTTCGTTTCCATGACGGGATCGTCCGTCTTGCTCGGCGCTGTCTTCGTCGCGATCGGATACTTCGTCAGTGCCAGTGCGGGCGAGCGCAGCACCGCGGGCGGCATTGCTATCGGGCTCTGGCTGTTCTTCGTGCTAATCTACGACATGGCCCTGCTCGGCGGGCTTGTGGCAGCGCAGGGGCGTTCGCTGCCGGACGGTCTGCTCGATCTCTTGCTGCTCGCCAATCCGACGGATGCCTATCGACTTCTCAATCTCGGTAGCGGCGGCGCGGCCGCGCTCTCCGGCATGGGCGGTGTCGCCAAGAACTCAATCCTCACAGGCGAGGTCCTGCTCGCCGCACTTTGCGTCTGGACAGCCGCACCGCTCGCTCTGGCCACGCTGCTTTTCTCCAGGAGGGACATTTGAAACCCGTCCGCTTTGCCCTCATCGTCGCAGCATCGCTGGCGCTTTCTGGTTGCGAAAACAAGGAGCAGGCCGAAATGCCTGCGCCCTATATCCTTACCCAGGACGCCATGGGCCGCTATTGCGGCATGAACGTCTTGGAACACGCCGGCCCCAAGGGCCAGATCATCCTTGAGAAGATACCGGAGGCCATTTGGTTTTCGTCGGCCCGCGACACCGTTGCCTTCACGATGCTGCCGGACGAACCGAAGGAAATCGCCGCGATCTACGTATCCGACATGGGCAAGGCGCCGAGCTGGGAAAAGCCTGGCGCCGATAACTGGATCGACGCACGCAAGGCCGTTTTCGTCATCGACAGCCGGGTTAGAGGCGGCATGGGCGCGGAAGAAGCGGTTCCCTTCTCTTCGGAGGAAGCCGCTCAGGCCTTCATTGCCAAGAATGGCGGCCGCATCGTGAGCTTCGCCGATCTTCCGGAGACCTATATTCTGGGTGCAGGTGACGAGAGCTATGACGGCGCGGAAGCACCGGGAGGACACGACCATGGATAAGCCCGTCAGCCGCCGGCGTTTCATCACAATCATGGCTGCTTTCGGCGGTTTGCCGCTTTCGCGCGGAACAGGCTGGGCGGCGCTGCCGGCGGAGCCTGTCGTATGGCACGGGCAGGCTCTGGGCGCACCGGCCACACTCGTCCTCAGTCATGAAGACCCAGCACAGGCACAGGCGCTGATCGCGCGAGTGGTGGCAGAGGTTCGACGCCTGGAGGATATCTTCAGCCTCTACCGCGAGGACTCGGCCCTTCGCCAACTAAATCGCCTTGGCGCCCTTGCAGCCCCGCCGACGGAGCTTGTGGACCTCCTTGAGATATCCCGGCGTTTTCACGCTCTCACCGGCGGGCGGTTCGAGCCCGCGATACAGCCCCTCTGGGCGCTTTACGCCCGGCACTTCGCCAGGCCGGATGCCGACCCTGCCGGGCCATCGCATGGCGAGGTGCGCGAGGCGCTGGCCTTGACCGATTTCGCGCAGGTACACATCGACCGCAATCGCATCGCTTTCTCCCGCCGAGGCATGGCGCTGACACTCAATGGTATCGCCCAAGGCTACGTCACCGATCGCGTCGTCCAGCTCTTGCGTGAGGCCGGTGTCACCAGCAGCCTCGTCGACATGGGTGAAAACCGCGCGATCGGTGCAAGGGCGGACGGGCAACCTTGGCGCATCGGCCTGGCCGACTTCGAGGATGCGAATGACGTCGACGCGACCCTGAATATCATCGACCGCGCGGTCGCGACGTCCTCTGCAAAAGGGTTCCAATTCGACGCTAAAGGCCGCTTCAGCCACATCCTGGACCCACGGAGCGGCGCAACGGCACAGCAATATGTCCGGGTTTCGGTCGTTGCGCCGGAGGCTTCGACCGCTGATGCCCTTTCGACAGCGTTTTCGCTGATGGCGCCTGATGAGATCGATGCACTGGCAAAGCGACAGACCTTGGTTGATGTACATCTCAAAAGCCGATGATGCGGTCTGTTGGCTGACGGGAACCGACTGAGCAAACGTCTGGCACCAGAGCCTGCCTGATACAGCGCGTCTGGCGTTCAACTGAAACGACCGCCCCTCGTCTCTCGCCGCTGTTCCTTGCCATTCATCGCTCAGACATGCCATTAGGCTTGATGCAAATCGGCCGAGAGGAACCGGTGCAGCACAAGCAGCATTGCGGACCTCTCCCTCATTTCAGGAGAACCCATGTTTGACCACGTCAAATTCGGCGTCAGGGACTTTGCTGCGAGCAAAGCCTTCTACCTTAGGGCACTCGAACCGCTCGGTGTAGCTATCATAGCCGAGGGCGAACCTTCCTACGGTGTCGAACTTAGTTCGAAGGGCAAGGCTTCATTGTGCCTGCACCAGACCGAGGAGAACCCTGCGCATCTACACCTCGCCTTCGCGGCCGAGAGCCGCGAGCAAGTCGATGCTTTCTACCACGCGGCTCTGGAAGCGGGTGGTAAAGACAATGGTGCGCCGGGTCTGCGCCCACGCTACCACGCGAACTACTATGCAGCTTTCGTGCTTTGCCCGGATGGACACAACATCGAAGCGGTTTGCCACGAAGCTGAGGCCTGACCGAGCGGGTTGAACGTCTCTGGAGGCGCCAGGCCCTCCGCCAAAGCGGAGGGCCGTCTCATTGCGCTATTGAACTGCGGCGGTTCCATAGACGAGGTTGGGAAGCCACAGCGAGAGCTGCGGAAACATGCTGAGCATGACCAGAAGGACCATCATCATCGCGAGATAGGGCAGCACCTCGCGCGCATAGGCCATCATCGGTACCTTCAGCACCATAGACGAGATGTACATCAGGCCACCGACCGGGGGCGTGATGCCGGCGATCGTCAGGTTGGTAATGAAGACGACGCCGAAATGCACGCGGTCGATGCCGACGCCGTCGATGATCGGGATCAGCATCGGTGTCAGGATGATGAGCGCCGCCGAACCCTCGATCGCCGTGCCGATGACGATCAGGAGAACGTTGATGAGGAGCAGCATGAGCAGCGGATTGTCGGTTGCACCGCCTAACCAGCCGGACATCGCTTGCGGCACCTGCTCCCAGGCGAGATAGAAACCGAAGGCGGCTGCCGCACAGATCATGATCATGACCACCGAGGAATCTCGCACCGCCTCGGCCAGCACCTCCGGGATCTGGCGGAGCGTGAATTCGCGGTAGCCGAACACGGCGACGAAAAGCACATAGACCACGACAACCGCGCCGGCCTCGGTGGTGGTGAAGATGCCGTAGCGCGTGCCGGCGAAAATCACGACCGGGATCGACAGCGCCCAAAGCCCGTCGATCAGCGCCCGGCTCGCCTCCGCCCGGCTGGCGCGCTCCTTGCGAAGCGGTTTGTAGCCGCGCTTGCGCGCGATGAAGTAGGTGGTGACCATAAGCCCGGCCGCGAGCACGAGGCCGGGCACCACGCCGGCGGCAAACAGCCGGCCGATCGAGGTCTCCGCCAGGAATCCGTAGACGATAAGACCGATCGAGGGTGGGATGAGGCTGGTGATGATGGAGGCGGACGAGGTGATGACTGCGGCAAAGGCGCGGCTGTAGCCTCTCTCGGCCATTTCGACGCCAAGGGTCTTGGCGAGCATCGCGGCATCTGCGTTGGCCGATGCGGTAAGGCCGCCGAGCAAGGTGCCGAGCACGGTGCACATCTGCGCCAGCGCGCCGGTCATATGGCCGACCATCACGTCGGCGAGCGCCAGCAGGCGCCGGGTGATGCCCGACGCATTCATGATGCAGCCGGCAAGCACGAAGAGCGGCAACGCCAGCAAAGACACGGACTGGCTGCCCTCCGCCATTTCCTGGGCGAAATTGGCGAGCGGGATCATGTCCATGTTGATGACGAAGAAGGCGAGTGCGCCGATCGCCATGGCCCAGGTGATGGGCGTCGACAACAGGAAGAGGATGACGACCAGCAGCGAAGGGCCAGCCAGATGGAAGAAGGTCATATCAGCGATTCCACATTGCGATGCAGACGGACAGTCCACGGCCTTTCGACGATGAGGTGCTGGAACAACATGCCGGCCGAAGCGAGCGCGAGCGGTCCGTAGGAAAGACCCCGCGACAGATCGAGAGCGATCGTGTGCACATGCCGCGACGTCCAGGCCTGCCATCCGAAGAGAACCGTCATGGCGATGAAGAACAGGGCCAGCAGAAAGTAATTGAACCAGGCGACCGCCCTCTGCCACCCCTCTGGGAACGCTGCAACGAGAACGTCGATCGCCGCATGGGTGCCGAGACGGACACCGGCAACTGCGCCGAAGAAAACGAGATAGGCAAAGGCCATGATCGCCAGTTCGTAGGTCCAGGCCGCCGGTTGCGGGAAGACGTAGCGGCTGATCACTCCCCAAAGGATCGAAATGACGATAACGAGCAGCGCCGCAACGCCGATCGCTTCATCGGCGCGACGCAGGCTGAGCAGAGGAATTGCTTCCTCGGGTGGTCGTGAGGTTTCCATGGTTGTCTCGATATCCTAAAGGGCGGAATGGGAACGGCGGTATGGCCACGCGGCCTCAGGTCATCGCACCGAGATGCGCGACGGCATGAATGGGCGCGGCCGCGCCAGCCACGCCCATTCGAGCGCTTACTCGGCCATTGCCTTCTGCACCTGATCGTACATCCCGGGCGTGATGTTCGGCACCTTCTCGTAGGCCGCACGCGAGGCTTCGATGAAGGCTGGCACGTCGATGTCGGTGACGATCTCGACGCCGGAGGCCGCGAGCTGCTGGGCGTAGGCGTCGTCCGTTTCGAGCGTCATCGCCGTCAGCTCCTTGGCGATCGTCTGGCCTTCCTCGAGCAGGATCTTCTGCAGACCTTCCGGCAGGCCGTTGAAGAACTGGCTGGATGCCACCCAAGCCGTGAACATGATCTGGTGGCCGGTCTTGGAGATGACCTTGCGGGTCTCGTTGAGCTTGGCGCCGGCAATCGAGCCGAAGGGGCCTTCGGCCGCATCGACGACACCGGTCTGAAGTGCGTTGTAGACGTCGCCCCACGGCAGTTCCGTCGGTCGTGCGCCGTAGTTGCCGAAGGTCGCCATCATGATCGGCGATGAGGGTACACGAATAGTGACGCCGGCAAGGTCCGCCGGCGAGCGAACCGGCTTGTTGGCGATGATGTGGCGGTAGCCGAAAAGACCGTTCGGCATGATGATCTTGATGCCCTGCGCTTCGAGCTTGCCTGAAAGTTCCTTGTAGAGATCCGAGGCGAACAGACGATCGGTCGCCGCCAGGTCCGGATAGACATAGGGACCCGCCAGAATGGAGAGATCCGGCACGAACTGGCCGAGCTGGCCATAGTCGGTGGCGCTGAGCAGGCTCGCACCGCTCATGACCATTTCGTTGACCTTCTTCTGCGCGCCGAGCTGATCGCCCGTCATGACCGTAATTGCAATGCGGCCGCCGGAGCGTTCGCCGACACGCTCGGCATAGGTCTTCATCGCTTTGACGATGGGCTCGTTGGGGTTCACCTGCGACGTCGAGAACCGCAGGCTGTATTCCTGCGCCTGGGCGACACCGCAATAGGAAAGGGCAGCCATAGCGGCCGCGACGATCAAGGTCTTCATCAGTTTCTCCTCTTCCCGGACTCCCCTCCGGCATTCACAGTGAATGAATAGATCATTCATAAATAAACGAACGCCGTCAAGAGGAGCGGATGCGCGTGCGCTGAAAGATTGACAAAATTACAGAAGCCGGAGCGATCTCTCATCACTCCGGCTCCGAATTATTGAAGATTGTATTCTTATGTGAAGACGTCGTTCGCTAGCCGCCGAACGTGTAATCGGCGATCGACTGCGGCTTCATCTCGATCGAGAATCCGGGCCGCTGCGGCGGCATGTAAGCCGCGTTCTCAATCACGCAAGGGTCGAGGAAGTGCTCGTGCAGATGGTCGACATATTCGATCACGCGCCCGTCCTTGGTGCCGGAAACGGCGACATAGTCGATCATCGACAGGTGCTGCACATATTCGCAAAGGCCGACACCACCGGCATGCGGCCAGACCGGCAGCCCGTATTTGGCTGCGACCAGCAGCACCGCCAGCACCTCATTCAGACCGCCCATGCGGCACGAGTCGATCTGGACGATATCGATCGCGCCCTCGGCGATGAACTGCTTGAACATGATGCGGTTCTGGCACATCTCCCCGGTTGCGACCTTCACCGGCCCGACCGCCTCGCGGATCTTGCGGTGACCGGCGACGTCGTCGGGGCTCGTCGGCTCCTCGATGAAGAAGGGCTTGGCGAAGGCAAGCTGCTTCACCCAATCGATCGCCTCGCCGACCTCCCAGACCTGGTTGGCGTCAATCATCAGATAGCGGTCCGGCCCGATCACCTCGCGTGCGATCGTCAGCCGCCGGATGTCGTCAGCAAGATCACGGCCGACCTTCATCTTGATGTGATTGAAGCCTTCGTCGATCGCCTCCTGGGCGAGCCGCCGCAGCTTGTCATCGTCATAGCCGAGCCAGCCGGCCGACGTCGTGTAGCAGGCGTAGCCTTCCCTCTCGAGCGTCGCTATGCGCTCGGCCTTGCCGGGCTCGGCCTTGCTGAGAATTCCGATCGCCTCGTCGCGGGTGAGCACATCCGTCATGTAGCGATAGTCGACGATGTCGGCGATCTGTTCCGGCGACATGTCGGAAACGAGGCGCCAGACGGGTTTGCCCGCTTCCTTGGCAAGCAGGTCCCAGACGGCGTTGACCACGGCGCCGGTGGCGAGATGGATCGCCCCCTTTTCGGGGCCGATCCAGCGCAATTGGCTGTCGCTCGTCAGGTGCCGCCAGAAGCGGCCGGGATGGGCGAGGATATCCGCCGTATCCTGACCGACGACCAGGTGCTGCATAGCCTTGATCGCCATGCAGCAGATATCGTTGCCCCGGCCGATGGTGAAGGTGAGACCATGGCCCGCAACACCGGGCTTGTCCGTGTCGAGGATGACATAGGCCGCGGAATAATCCGGGTCCGGATTCATCGCATCGGAGCCGTCAAGGCTCTGTGAGGTCGGAAAGCGCAAGTCGAAGACGCGCAGATTGGTGATGCGGGTCATGGTCACTCCAGTCGGTAGAACTTAATCGTCCGCGCGTACGGACTGCTTCTGGCTGCCGAGGCCCTCGATGCCGAGTTCGACGACATCGCCCGCCTTGAGATAACGCGGCGGCTTCATGCCCATGCCGACGCCGGGCGGCGTGCCGGTCGAGATGATGTCGCCCGGTTGCAGAGACATGAACTGCGACAGGTACGAAACGAGATGGGCGACGCCATAGACCATGGTTTTCGACGAGCCGTTCTGCATGGTCTCGCCATTGACCTTCAGCCACATCGGCAGGTTCTGCGGATCCGGCACTTCGTCCTTGGTTACGAGCCAGGGGCCTGTCGGACCAAAGGTGTCGCAGGACTTGCCCTTGGTCCACTGGCCCTGGCGTTCGATCTGGAAGGCACGCTCGGAGACGTCGTGCACGACGCAGTAGCCGGCGACATAGTCGAGGGCTTCCGCCTCGGTGACGTACTTCGCCTTGCGGCCGATGACGACGCCGAGTTCCACTTCCCAGTCGGTCTTTTCCGAGCCGCGCGGAATGATCAGGTCGTCGTTCGGGCCGACGATCGCCGACGTCGCCTTCATGAAGATGATCGGTTCGGAGGGAACCTTGGCGCCGGTCTCGGCGGCATGGTCGGAATAGTTGAGGCCGATGCAGATGAACTTGCCGGTATCGGCGATACAGGGACCGAGCCGCTGGTTGCCGTCGACGACAGGCAGGCCGGAGAGATCGAGTGCCTTCAATTCCGAGAGCTTGTCGGGGTCGAGGGCGGCGCCGGAGAAGTCGGCAACGTGGCCCGAGAGATCACGCAAGGTGCCGTTTGCATCGAGGATACCCGGCTTTTCGTGGCCCGGAAGGCCGTAACGAAGAAGTTTCATGTGTCTGCTTCCTGCTTGTGTGTTGTCAGATGGTCCAGCCGCCATCGATGGCATAGGCCTGACCCGTCGTATAGGTGGCGCCCGCGAGGTGGACGGCAAGGTCGGCAATCTCTTCCGGCGTGCCAAGGCGACCCATCGGCTGGCGGGCGATGAAGGCGGCACGTGCCGTCTCATAATCGCCCTGGGCGCGCATGCGGTCCTGCAAGGACGGGCTCTCGACCGTGCCGGGGCAGATGGCGTTGCAGCGAATACCCGCTGACACGTAGTCGGCCGCAACAGCCTTCGTGAGACCGATGACGGCGGCCTTGGTGACGCCATAGGCGAAGCGGTTCGGCACGCCCTTGATGCTCGAGGCGACCGAAGCCATGTTGATGATGGCGCCATCCTTGCGGGCAAGCATGCTTGGCAACACCGCGCGGATGGTGCGGATCATCGCCTTGACGTTGAGGTCGAGGGCGAATTCGAGATCGCTATCCTTCATCTCCAGGATCGAGCCGGCATGAACGAAGCCGGCGCAGTTGAAGAGGATATCGACGGCGCCGATGTTCGCGACGAGCGCTTCCACCGCTTGCGTATCGAGCACGTCGAGCCGGTGCGTTTCGACGTCCGCTTCCTTGGCAAGTGCTGCAAGCGCGTCGAAATTGATATCGGTCGCATGAACTTTCGCGCCGGCCTTTACGAAGGCCAAAGCCGAAGCGCGGCCGATGCCCTGAGCTGCGGCCGTAATCAGGACGACCTTGCCTTTAAGATCCGCTGTCATTATCGATCCCTCATGCTTTGCGTTCGACGACCAGGATATGGTCGGCGGCGAGAACGACCTCGCCACGCTGGTTGATAACTTCGCATCGTTCCACGACGCGTCCCGCCTTTGGCCGCTTCGGATCGTCCTCCTTGGCCGAGATCGTCACGCGGGTGCGGATCGTATCGCCGATATGGACCGGACGCACGAAGCGCAGACGATCATAGCCGTAGGAAAAGGCAACCGGGTTGATCAGCGAGGCTGTCAGACCCACGCCGATCGAAAAGATCATGGTGCCATGGGCGATACGCTGACCACCCGGCAAGGTCCTGGCGAATTCCGCATCCATGTGGTGCGGAAAGAAATCGCCGGTGTGGCCGGCATGAACGACAAAGTCGGTCTCGGTGATCGTGCGACCCGTCGTCAGACGTTCGTGTCCGAGCTCGTAGTCTTCGAAATGGATGATCTGTTCTGCCATGTCATTGTCCCGGAAGGCGCGCGATCGCCGTTGCCGGCGCAGCACTCGATTGATAGGCGGCCTCGACGAGCGCCATCGTCTGCCAGGCGTCTTCTACCGAGCCGATCAGTTCATTGTCCTCACCCGTGACGAAGCGCTGCAGGTTCGCCATGCGGTTGGCGAAGGCGTCGGGAAACCAGGCGCCTTCGAGCGGCACGGCAACCCAATCGCTGCCGCCTGTAGGCCTGATCCAGAGCTCATCCGGCTCGCCCTTGGGATAGTCCAGATTGACGCCGAGCTTGACGTAGGCCGCACCGGACGTGCCGGAGATGCGGAATTCGCAGGCCTGGAACTTGCGGCCGAAATCATGATCGTGATTGACCGAAAGTACGCAGCGTACGCGATCGCCATAGTCGAGGATCGCGGCCGTCCGCGTCTGGGCGACATCATGGTTCGGATGACCGATGGTCTTGGCGTGTACGCCCTGGGGATTGCCGAGCAGGCCGCGGATCAGATCCAGATAGTGGATCGAGTGCATGGCAATCTCGATGCGCGGCAGACCTTTGAGGAACGGCCAAAGGCCCCAGGGGGTGGCGAGCGCCAGCCAGGCATCGAAATCCACCACCTCGCCGAGATGCCCCTTGGCGATGGCATCCTGAAGCGCCAGCATCATCGGCGCGAAGCGAAGCTGGAAGTTGACGGCAGCCTTCAGCTTGCGCGTGCGGCAGATCTCGAGAATGGCGCTTGCGGCATCGAGGTCAGACCCCATGGGCTTCTGGATCAACGCTGCCGCGCCGATCGGCAACCGGCCAAGGATGGCGGCATGGGCTGCCGGGGGCGTCGCTAGGTCAAAGATCGCATCCGGCACCGAAAGCGCGTCCGCCTCATTTTCGAACGCGCGGATATCCCATCTCTCCGCTAGGGCGGACGCCTTGGAACGGTCAGGATCATAAAGCCCGGCAACGGGGAAGCCGGCTTTGCGGTAGGCCGGCAGATGCGCGTCGCCGACGATGCTGCCGGCACCGAAGATCACAATCGGTCGCGGCTTGCTCGGCTTCGGCCACCATTGTCTGAGCGCGCCGGGATCGAAGCTTTCAGTCATGACGGGATGCCTTCCCGTCGTGATGAAACACCTCTTCCATCATCGCCCACCACTCGCCTTCCTGTCTCGTCTCAAGCGGTTTCTGGCACGGCATGCAGACGGACCACCATTCCTGGTTCTTCGGATGCGCCGCCATCTTGGCCATATCTGCCTCAAAGTCCGAGCCGACATATTCCCAATAGCCGAACAGCAGGTTTTCCGGCTCCTTGAGGAAGATCGAGTAGTTGGTGACGTTGCATTCGGAGATCAGTTCGAGGATCTCCGGCCAGACGGCGGCATGCAGAGCCTTGTATTCGGCGATCTTCGACGCTTCGAGGCCGATCACCATTCCCATTCGCTGCATAATGACCTCCCTACCCGCGGAACTCGCGGGTGAATTCACTGATCGAGCGGGCGCGCACGGCGTCCCAATCCCAGGCGATGCCGATGCCCGGCTCTGAAGGCGCGATGGCGCGGCCGTTGCGGATCTCCATGCCCTTGGTGGTCAGGTCATCGAGCTGAGGAATATATTCGACATATTTACCGTTCGGTATGGCGCAGACGAGGCTCACATGCAGTTCCATCAGAAAATGCGGGCAGACCGGAATGTCGAAGGCTTCCGCCGCATGCGCGACCTTGAGCCAGGGCGTGATGCCGCCGATGCGGGCAACGTCGACCTGCACGATCGAGCAGGCGCCCTTTTGCATATATTCGCGGAAATGGCGGATCGAATACATCGATTCACCAACCGCAATCGGGGTCGGCGTCGAGCGTGTCAGCCGGATATGGCCGTCGAGATCGTCGGCCGGCAGCGGCTCCTCGATCCAGGCGAGATCGAGCTCCTTCAACCGCGACGCGCGGCGGATCGCCTCGTCGACGGTGAAGCCCTGATTGCAGTCGATCATGATCTCGAAGCCATCGCCGAGTGCCTTGCGCATGGCGGCGAGCCGATCGTAATCCTCCGAGCCGTGCGGCTTGCCGATCTTCACCTTCGAGCCGGAGAAGCCCTTGGCCTTGGCAGCGAGCGCATCCTCGACCAGCGCCTCCTTCTCGATATGCAGCCAGCCGCCCTCGGTGGTGTAGAGCGGGCAACTGTCCTTGGCGCCGCCGGCGAGCTTCCAGAGCGGCAGCTTCTGCTTTTTGGCGCGCAGGTCCCAAAGGGCGGTGTCGACTGCGGCCAGCGCCAGCGCGGTGATGACACCGATGGTCGTGGCGTGGGTGGCAAATTCCATCTTGTGCCAGATTGCCTCGATGCAATCGGCGTCCTCGCCGATCAGGATTGGCACGAGGTGATCGGAGAGAAGCCGCATTACCGACGATCCGCCGGTACCGATCGTGTAGCTGTAGCCCGTGCCCGTCGCTCCGTCGGAATCGACGATCGTGACGATAGGCGTTTCCTGGCTGACGAAGCTCTGGATCGCATCGGTCCGCTTCACCTTCGGCGGCAGGTCGACCATGCGCAGTTCAATTTTTTCGATTCTTGCCATGTCAGCCTTCCAGAGCCTTGCCAGTATCAACGTCGAAGAGATGAGCGCGCGACAGGTCGAAGCTCATCCGCACCTTCTCGCCGGAGGTAAGCGGGCGCGGATTGAGCATGCGCGACACCCAATCGCGGCCGTTGAATTGGATGAAGACGAGCGTCTCGTTGCCGAGCGGTTCGGTGATCGATACTGGCAGTTCGACCTCGTGCACGGCCGCCGGATCGCCGGCATGCAGACCATGACCGCTTGGATAGATGTCGTCTGGCCTCAGGCCGAATGTCACCTTCTGGCCCGGGCGCAGCACGTTTGCAAAGCGCGGCGGGATCGGGAGCCGGGCGCCGCTGACAAAGACCAGTGCGCCGTTGTCGACGATCGCCTCGTCCATGTTCATTGGCGGAGAACCGATGAAACCGGCAACGAACTTGGTGGCGGGGCGCTGGAACACCTCTTCCGGTGTGCCGACCTGTTCGATATGGCCGTCGCGCATGATGACGATGCGGTCCGACAGCGTCATGGCCTCGACCTGGTCGTGGGTGACGTAGATCATCGTCGCCTGCATGCGCGCGTGCAGCTTCTTGATCTCGGTGCGCACCTGCGTGCGCAGCTTCGCGTCGAGGTTCGACAGCGGCTCGTCGAACAGGAAGACATCCGGCTGGCGCACGATCGCGCGGCCCATCGCGACGCGCTGGCGTTGGCCGCCGGAAAGCTGCGACGGACGACGCTCAAGCAGATGGCCGAGATCGAGAATGGCGGCCGCTTCGGCGACCCGCGCCTTGATGTCATCGGCCGAGCGCCCGGCGATCTTCAGCGAAAAGCCCATGTTCTCGGCAACGGTCATGTGCGGATAGAGCGCATAGGACTGGAAGACCATGGAGATGTTGCGCGCCCGCGGCGGCAGATCGTTGACCTTGAGGCCGCCGATCTCGATCGCGCCGTCGCTGACGTCCTCGAGGCCGGCGATCATGCGCAGCGTCGTTGACTTGCCGCAGCCGGAGGGGCCGACTAGTGCGATGAACTCGCGATCCTTCACTTCGAGGTCGATGCCGTGGACGACTTCGAGCGCGCCGTAGCGCTTGACCAGTTTCCTGAGGGTGACAGGAGCCATGAACGATTATCCTTTCACCGCGCCGAAGGTGAGGCCCGAAACGAGGTGCTTCTGAATGATGAAGGTTAGGGTCAGCGCCGGGATGATCATCACGACGGCGAGCGCGCACATGCCGCGCCAGTCGATGGTGAATTCGGCGGTGTAGTCGAGAAGTCCAACCGGCAGCGTCTTGGAATTGACCGAGCGGGTGATCTGCGAGGCGAGCGCATATTCGTTCCAGGAGGTGAGAAACGCGAAGATGCCGGCGGACGCAATGCCGGGACCGGCGAGCGGAAACTCCACCTGCCAGAAGGCCTGCCAAGGTGTGCAGCCGTCGATCTGGGCGGCTTCCGCGAGATCCTTCGGCACCTGGCGAAAGAAGCCGTCAATCAACCAGATGGTGAAGGGCACGTTGAGCGCGACATAGGTGAGGATCAGCGAGAAATGCGTGTCGATGATGCCGGTGCGGGCGTAGAGCATGAAGAGCGGCAGCGACAGAGCGATCCCGGGCACGGCCCGCGTCAGCATGAAGCCGAGAAAGATCGCCGACTTCGCCTTGAAGCGATAGCGGGCAAAGGCGTAGCCACCGGCCATGCCGATCGCGAGCGCGATCACCGTCGATGTCACGGAGATGATCAGCGAGTTGCGGAAATAGTCCCAGACGGGAACGCCGCCCTGCCCCGCGCCCGAGAACATGGCGCGATAGGCATCGAGAGAAACGCTTTCCGGAATCCAGACTGGGGGCTTCGCCATGATTTCGACGGTCGGGCGTAGCGACGACAGCACGATCCAGAGGCCGGGCAGGCAGATCACCGCCATCGCCAGGAACAGGCCGATCAGATGTGCGACCTTCAAAAGGCGGCGGCGCAGGCGGTGCGAAGCGTTGATATCCATTACCACTCGGCTCCGATCTGCTGGCGCGCTGCGGCAAGCTTGCGGAAGAAATAGACGGTGAAGACGATCGACAAGAGGATCGCCACATAGGCCATGGCGTTTGCGAGCCCCATGCGGGCATCGGCATAGGCGGTGCGGCCAACGAGCGTCCAAAGCAGTTCGGTGCGCTTGGCAGGGCCGCCGTCGGTCATGATCTTGACGATGTCATAGGCTCGCGCCACGTCCAGCGAACGGATCGTCATGGCAATGAAGGCAAAGGGCATGAGATAGGGCCAGGTGACATAGCGGAAGGTCTGCCAGGGCGTACAGCCGTCGACGTGGGCGGCCTCGACCGGATCCTTCGGCATGGCGAGCAGGCCGGCGAGGATCAGGATGGCGAACACGGCGGTCGAGGACCAGACTTCGGCGATGATGATCGAGAGGAGCGCGAGATTGCCGTCGATCAGCCACGGGATCGCCTGATCAGTCAGCCCCAGCGACTGCAGCGCATTGTTGACGAAGCCGATGTTGTCGTTGAACAGAAACTTGAACTGGAAGCCGACCAGCACCGGCGAGAACATCATCGGGAACATCATCATCGTGCGCAGCAGGCGCTGGCCATGGGTCGCCTTGTTGACGAGCAGCGCCAGGCCGAGACCGAGCAGCATCTCGGCGTTCAGGGCCACCGTCAGCAACAGCACGGTGCGGCCGAAGGCGACCCAGAACTCGGCGTTGCCAAGCACGGTCGCGTAGTTGCGCAGGCCCACAAAGACCCAAAGCGTCTCCGGCTTGGTCAGGCGGAACGGCGTGAAGCTCGAATAGAAGGAAAAGAGCAGCGGCAAAACGATCACCGCCGCGAGCACGACGAAGGCCGGGATCAGAAGCAGGGCCGGTGCTGACAATTTCTTGAGCTTCATCGGGCAGTCCTGAGGATTGCATGAAATGGCTGAGGCGGCGCCGGCGCCCGTAAGGCACCGGCGCCGCCTCTTTGGTCACGGTCAGAGTTTGCCCGCGTCTTCCAGAATGCCGGTCGCTTTCTCGGCGGCGGCATCGAGCGCTTCCTTCGACGTCTTGTCGCCGAGGATGGCGGCCTGGAGTTCCGGATAGACGGCGTTGGAGATTTCGATCCATTCAGCCGTCTTCGGCACCGGGAAGGCATGCTTGGCGGCTTCCTGGAAAGCCTGCAGCACTTCGGTCTTGTAGGCGTCGCCTGCGGCTGCCTTGATGTTGTATTCCCAGACGGCGGTGCGTGTCGGCAGCGGGCCGGCAGCCGATTCCAGCTTCTGGCTGTCCTCGTTGGTCAGCCACCAGACGAGCGAGGCGGCGGCCTCCTTGTTGGCGCAATCCTCGGTGACCGAGAAGCCGTGATGGCCCGACCAGCCCGTGCGCTTGCCGGAAGAGCCGGCTGGCTGCACTTTCACGCCGACATTGCCGGCGACCTTGGAAGACTTCGGGTCGTTGAAGAAGCTCGCCCAGCCAGGCCAGTCGAGATTGAGGGCGATCGAGCCCGAGGCAAAGCCCTGACCAAGGTCGTCCCAGAGATAGTTGGTCGTGCCCGGTGGTACCGCCTTGTCCTTGTAGAGCTTGACGAACCAGTCGAGCGCGCGCACGCCAGCTTCGGAATTGAAGGCCGGGCGCCCGTCCTTGTCGAGATATTCGCCACCTTCGGCGATCAGCATTTCATAGAAGCGACCGTTGATCGCCTCTTCCTTGCCGGCGAACTGCGTGCCGTAAAAGTTCGGCGGAGCTGCGAAGAACTCGGCCTGGTCACTAACCTGAGCCCAGGTGTCGGGCGGTGCGAGTTCGTAGCCGTATTTCGCCTTGAATGCGGTCTTCTTCGCTTCGTCCTGGTACAGGCTCTTCTGGTAGTAGAGTGCCGATACGTCGAACTGGGCACGCGGCAGCATCACCAGCTTGCCGTCGAGCGTCGAGGCATCGATCAAGGCAGGCACGAACTTGGCGATTTCCTCCGGCGGCAGAAGTGCCAGCAGGTCGGTGTATATATTCGGATACTGCGGCGCGAAGGAAGAATGGTTGGAGCCAACGCACCAGCTGACGCCGCCGGTCGCGATATCCGACTTGATTTCCTTGTCGAGTTCGAAGTGGTTCTTCTTCGACAGGATGTTGACCTTGGCGCCGGTCGCCTTCTCCCACTCGCCGATCCGCTCGTAGAGCTTTTCGTATTGTTGTCCGCCGATCAGCTTGGCGTCGATCGTGACGCCCTCAAACTTGCCGGGCAGGTCCGCGGCCGTGGCCGTCCCCAATCCTGCGGCAAGCATGATCGCTCCGGCGGACACGCCGGATAGCAGCCTTCTCATCTCCACTCCTCCCTGGTTCACGCCCTCATCCTGGCGCGATGCCCTCATTTGTGAGAAACTAATTCATATACAAACAACAAATTTATCCAGCGTCAAGGGCGAACTTTCCTTTGTCGGCGCCTTTCTCTGCGTATATGGATATGAATATTCACCAAGGAGGGATCTCATGGACACCGAAGAGTCTGACCGCTATCGCGCGCCCGCCCTCGACAAGGGGCTCGACATTCTCGAGTTGCTCGCCAGCGTCGACGGCGGCCTGACGCAGGCGGAGATTTCCAAGCGCCTGAACCGCAGCCCCAACGAGTTCTACCGGATGCTCGACCGGCTGGTGCGGCGCGGTTACGTCACCCGCATCGATGGTGATCGCTATTCCCTGACCTTGAAGCTATTTGGGCTTTCGCAACTGCATGCGCCGGTGCGCAGGCTCGCTTCCTACGCAACGCCGCTGATGCGGGATCTCGCACAGCGCTCCAAGCAGGCAAACCACCTCGCCGTCTTCGACCGTGGTTCGGCCGTGGTCATTGCCCAGCAAGAGGCACCTGACTATTGGGGCATATCGATCCGGGTCGGATCGCACATCAGCCTGTTCGATACCGGCTCCGGCCACGTCCTGCTCGCCTTTCGCTCGGCCGAAGAGCGCGAGATGATGATCGCGGAACATGCCAAGAGCAAAGACGAGATCGTTCGCGGACCGGAGTTCTACGCCCGCCTCGACCAGATCCGCGAACGCGGCTACGAGATGATGGCGAGCGCGCAGACGGCGGGCGTCTACAACCTCTCTGCCCCGATCCTTGGGCCAGATGGTCGCGGCATCGCCGCGCTCACGGTGCCCTATATCGCGCTTGTCAACGCACCTTCGGCGCCGGACATTACCGGAACGATCGCCCTTTTGCTGAAGACAGCCGAGCAGCTATCGACGCTTGCAGGTTCGGACGTGGCGCCGGCTAGCGATTGACGCCAGCCGGCAACGGCCGTACTTCCTATCTGAATAGCTCATTCTTATGTGAGATGTCGTTCGGAGGAGAAGCGCCTTGATCATCGACACCCATCTTCACCTCATCGACAGGTCGAAGCTCACCTATCCCTGGCTCTCGGGCGTGCCGGCGCTCGACCACGACTTTCTCTACGCGACCTACGCGCGCGAGGCCCGCCGGCTCGGCATCGAGGCTGCGCTACACATGGAGGTCGATGTCGCGCCTTCGGAAATAGAGAAGGAAACGGCGGAAATCGAAAGGCTCTCGCATGAGCCAGACAGCCTGCTCAAGGGCGCCATTGCCGCCTGCCGTCCCGAGGACGATGATTTTGCGGCGTATCTAGAACGCCAGGAAGCAAACCGCTTCGTGAGGGGTTTCCGCCGCGTGCTGCACGTGATGCCGGATGAACTGTCCGAGCAGCAGACCTTTCGCGACAACATCCGAAAGCTTGGCGGGCGCCGCTTTACCTTTGACCTCTGCGTCCTGCCGCACCAGATCCCGCGAGCGATCGCGCTTGCCGACCTCGCGCCCGACGTTCAATTCATTCTCGACCATTGCGGCGTGCCCGATATTCGCGCCGGGGCCGAACACCCCTGGCGCGAGCACATGAGCGAGATCGCCCGCCGTCCGAACGTCACGGCAAAAATCTCCGGCGTTGTCGCCTATGCCGATGAGGCCTGGCAGGTCGAGACGCTGCGCCCCTATGTCGAACATACGATCGGCGTCTTCGGCTGGGACCGGGTGGTCTGGGGAAGCGACTGGCCGGTCTGCACGCTCGGCGGCAATCTTTCGACCTGGGTCGGCGCCACCCACGCTCTTCTCCAAGGCTGCAGCGCCGACGAAACGTACAAGCTGCTCGCCGGCAATGCGCGCCGGATCTGGAAGCTCGCCTAGCGAGACCCGCACTGCGAGAGGCTCCGGGACGCCAGGGCGCCCCGGAGCCAAATATCAGGCGACGGCGAAGCTCTCCGCAAACAGCCGATTGAGGTCGTCGACGACCCTTCGCGCAGGGTCCTTGCGCAGAAGGCCGTCATTTATCCGGTCCGAGCCTGCCTGCTGGAAGGCCATGTAACCATCGTGCCGGGGGCGGACCCAAGCGGTTTCCAACGTCTTGCGCGTCGCGCGGTAAAAGTCCGAGGTGGCGGCATTGACGGCGTCATCATCCCAGGCGGCCGCATGGCCCGGCTGCCCACCGCCTGCGGCATAGGGGCCGCGCTGCGCCTCGCCGCCAGCGACGAAGTAAGCAAAATCGATCGCCGCGTCGATCGCGCCGGAGAAGGCGGAGACGGCAATTCCCGTTCCGCCAAGGGCAGAGCCGGAAGGACCGCCCCGCCCGGCCACCGCGATGTCGCCGAACCTGACGAGAGACGGCCGGAAGCCTGGCATCGCGTAGCTGACATACCCATAAATCAGCGGCGCGCAGACGGCCTTCGCTTGCGGCTCGCTCATCGCTTCGAGCACGGCAATCGGATCCATCGAGAAGCAGGCGGGGTCGATCGGATCCGTCAACTCACGCAGGCGCTCGAACGCTTCGATGCCGGCATCGATCTCGATCAACTTCCCTGCCCCATCGCTGCGGCAAGGATGACCGAGATTAGCCGAGAGCGTATAGAAGCACATCAGGGAATGCGGCGGGCGCATCGGCAGCGCGACCTTTCCCTGCCGCGCCATGACCAGCATTTCAGACCAATCCGCCGCGCGCTCGGCCTGGTCCGGGCGCCAGGCCTGAACCTGTGTTGCTGCGTCGATCGGGAAGGCCCATTGCCGGCCCTGCCAGGTGTAACTCGGATAGGAGCGACCGACGCTCGCATCGGCCAGCGCCTTCCGCTCGGCTTCGCGTCCTTCGACATCGAGCGGTGCCAGACACTTCTCCTTGGTGATCTGGCCGACATGGGGATGGTCGATGACGATGAGGTCATAAGCCCGCGCCAGTTCCTCGACCGGATAGGTCTCGAAATCCTGCAGCGAACGCTTCTCCCATTCGACCGTAACGCCGGTGCGCTCCTGCCACAACCGCGAACAAGCGATCATCGGATCGTAGCCGCGCGGGTGGCTCCAGGTCATGCCCTTCAATGTGATGCTCACAGGCCGAACTCCTCTCGGATCGACGCGCTATGTTCGCCGATGCGCGGTGCGGCGCGGTCGACCTGGGCGCGATTGCCGTTGATGCGCAGCGGCGATCGCGTGGTCAGGATCGAGACATCGTCCTCGCGCTCGACCGTCTGCAACATGTCGAGCACCCGGAAGCCTTCGCTTTCGAGCAGTTCATTCCAGTTGAGGACCCGCGCACACCAGATGTCTGCGGGTTCAAGCAGGCCAAGCCAATGGTCGATGGTGTTTTCGGCGATCCGCTTGGCGATCAGCGCCTTGATCTTGTCCCGTTCGGAGAACCAGGACACCGGATCATCGCGATAGGCGTCGAGTTCGGGCATTTCCAGGAGATCCGCGAGCTTCGGGATCGGCGTCATGGCAATGGCGAGATAGCCGTCCCTGGCCGGATAGACCCCGTAGGGCGCCGAAAGATAGGCGTGGGCACTGCGGAAGCCGGAACGGGCCGGCAGCCGGCGGCCGTCATTCAAGTGCGTCGTCAGCACTTCGAACTGGAAGTCGACGAGTGCCTCGAGCAGGCTGGTTTCGATCAGGCTGCCCTTGCCGCTGATACCGCGACGGACGAGCGCTGCGAGAATGCCTTGCGCTGCCGCGGCGCCGGCGAGCATGTCGCCAATCGCCAGGCCGAAGGGAACGGGGCCCTGCCCTTCGTCGCCGTTCAGCCACATCACGCCGGAGCGCGATTGCGCCAGCAGGTCCTGCCCCGGTCGCTTCACCCAGGGACCCTCCTCGCCGTACCCGCTGATCGAGGCATAGACGATCTTCGGGTTGATCGCCTTGACCGCCTCGTAGTCAAGCCCAAGGCGCTGGATGACGCCGGGGCGGAAGTTCTGAATCAGCACATCGGCCTTGGCGAGCAGCGCCTTCAAGGCCGCAACGTCAGCCTCGTTCTTGAGGTCGATCGCAAGGCTCTCCTTGGCGCGGTTGATGGCATGGAAGATCGTCGAGTCGCCGCCGATCTCGGTGTCGCTCAGATAGAGCCGGCGCGACAGGTCGCCGCCGTCGGGGCGTTCGATCTTGATCACGCGAGCGCCGAGATCCATGAGGCGCAGCGAGCAATAAGGACCTGAGAGAAACTGGCTCATGTCGACGACGACAAGGCCGGCAAGCGGCAGTTCGTTTGCTTCCGTCATCGCGGCTTATTTCTCGGTCTTGCCGACAAAGTCGGCGGGGTTCTTGTACTTCACGGTCTGCAAGTGCTCGCAATAGAGCACCAGCTCCCCCTCGCCCTTGAAGACCTGGTAACTGGCCCGGATGAGCCCGAGCTCCTTGTAGCGGGGAATTTTGTCCATGTTGGTCCGGATCGTGTAGATCGTGTCGCCGATGAAGACCGGCTTGATGAAGCGCAGCTTGTCGTAGCCGTAGGAAAAGGCGTTGACGCAATTGGTGGCGACGAGCCCGAGACCGGCGGAGAACACGAAGGCGCCGGCGACGAGACGCCGGCCGAACATGCCATCGCGCTCGGCGAACATCTGATCCTGAACATAGGGGTGGATGTCGACCACCAGCGTATTGAACAGATGGCTGTCCCCCTCAGCGATCGTCCGGCGCAAAGACCGGATGCGCTGGCCGACCGGCCAATCTTCATAGAACCAGTTTTCCGCATTCCAGACCGGCAGGGCGGCATGGTCTTGCGGCATATCCGTGGGACGCGTCGAGGAAACACCGACGGTGGGCGTGAATTCATGCATGAGCAGACCCTTGCGTAGCGAAAGCGAAGTCCGACCTTGATTTTCGCCATCGAACGCCAGTGGTGCTCAGCGGCAGCGATCAATTTCTTCTTATATGAATAGCTTACTCACATATGGGTCGACATTGCAAGAGACTCGAGTCTTCGACGGGCACTGCGCGATCCCGAGTGCAGCGAAGGTTATGGCGCCGCACGAGCCGAATCTTCCAGGTGCCCAATCTCCGCTCCGCCGCCGGCGCAGCTCTCCAATGGGCTTGCTGAGCGGGGGATTTCTCCAAACGATGCCGCGAGCGCATTGCGTGGCCGGCTTCTTACGATCACAAGGATGCGTAGAAGAGCTGAGTTTCGCTTTGCGGCCGGCGGTCGAGCTACGCGTTTCGAGGACCAAGAGTGACCGACACCATGCCATCCACAGCCTCAACAAATGCCGCGCTTCACGCCGCGATCAAGGTCAACATTGTCGTGATCGGCGCAGGCCAAGCCGGACTGTCATCGGCCTATCACCTGATGAAGCTTGGCCTTCAGCCGGGCCGGAATTTCATCGTCCTCGACAAGAACGATAAACCGGGCGGCGCCTGGCAGCATCGCTGGCCGTCATTAACGCTGAGCACGGTCAACCGTCTCCACGACTTGCCGGGCATGGAGTTTGCGGAAGTTGTTCCCATTGGAGAAACGGAGGCGCGGGCTTCGACGGCGGTTCCCAACTATTACGCCGCCTATGAAGAAAAATTCCGGCTGCCGATCTATCGCCCGGTTGCGGTCAAGGTAGTTTGCGAGCGCTTCGGCCGGCTTCGGGTGGAAACGGACCACGAGACCTTTTCGGCCGAGGGGCTCATCAACGCCACGGGAACCTGGGAGACCCCTTCTATTCCCGCCTATCCCGGTGCCGATCGGTTCGAAGGACAGCAGCTTCACTCTCGCGACTATCAAACGGCGGACGCGTTTGCGGGCAAGCATGTGATTGTCGTCGGCGGCGGCATTTCGGCGCTCCAGCATCTCGATGAAATCTCGCAAGTGACAACGACAACGTGGGTCACGCGCCGCGAGCCGCAGTTTCACGAGGGACCATTCACTCAGGAAGACGGCCGCGCCGCCGTTGCCGCCGTTGAAGAAAGGGTGCGGAATGGGCTGGTGCCGGGCTCGGTGGTGTCCGTCACCGGCATTCCGTGGACCCCAGCCCTGCGGGCCGCCGCAAAACGAGGGGCGCTGAAACGGCTGCCGATCTTCAGTGAGATCCTTCCTCACGGCGTGCGCTGGCCGGATGGAACGGAACAGAAAGCTGACGTCATTCTCTGGGCAACGGGTTTTCGCAGCTCACTCGATCATCTCGCTCCGCTGCAACTGCGCGGGGACGACGGCGGCATCGTCCTGGGCGGACGCCTCGCGACGCGGGTCGAAAAGGACCCACGCATCCATCTGGTAGGCTACGGCCCCTCGGCTTCCACGATTGGAGCGAACAGGGCGGGCGGCGCAGCAGCACGGGAACTGGCCGCCCATCTCGGCCTGATCTGATGCGGCCGTGAGCGCGATTCCAGTCGCCATTCCCAAGTAAATGCGACGGGAAGGAACCCGTCGTTTGGTTCGAGCGCTCACGAAAAGTCTATGCTAATCAAATGGCCAACGATTCTGAGTTTTTAGTGTGATGAGCCCCAAGACCCGCGGCTATTTGTTTGCCTTCCTCGCCATCTGCATCTTCGCTGGCCAGGATGCGATAACCAAGTATCTGGGTGATCGCTATCCGGCACTCTTCATAACGATGATCCGGTTCTGGGCGTTCGCCCTCTTCGTATTTGCCTTTGCCGCGTCGTCTCCCGGGGGTATTCGCCGATCCATTCAAACGCGCCATCCCTGGCTGCAGGTTGTTCGCGGCCTTCTGCTGGTCGCAGAGATCGTCGTCATCGTCTTTTCCTATGTTCACGCCGGGCTCGCCATGAGCCAATCGATCTTCCAGGCAACCCCATTGATCATCACCATCCTGTCGATACCGCTTCTCGGAGAAGTAGTCGGATGGCGGCGCGGGGCTGCAGTACTGATTGGTCTTGTCGGCGTTCTGGTGATCATCAATCCGGTGGACGTTCATTTCGACATGTCGCTGCTTCTGCCGCTTGTCGCCTCCGTGCTGTTCGCGCTCTATAGCATCGCCACGCGCGCAGTCAGCCGCGAGGATTCCGCGGTGACGAGTCTCTTTTACGCGGGTGTGGTTGGGGCACTGGCGATTTCGCTGATCGGCCCGTTCTACTGGACCGAAGTCGTCCCCACCGATTGGTTCGCGTTGGCAGCTCTTTGCGTCTGCGGCACGCTTAGCCACTACTTCCTTATCCGGGCCTATGGGCTGCTGCCTGCCGCGGAAGTTCAGCCGGTCACTTATTTTCAGCTGGTTCTCAACGTGATGTTTGCCGTCCTGTTGTTTGGCGAAACGATCACCCACAACATGATCATTGGGGCCCTGATCGTGGTCGGCGCGGGCCTTTTCACGATCTGGCGCGAACACCAGTTGGCCAAGCGCTCATAGCCGATAACGCATCTGAAACCGCGCTTTGCGATCAATTGAGCCAGCAGGATCTCGCTTCACGACCGCACCAACATCCTGATCGCCACGCGAGGGAACAATTTCCACCTTCGCGTGTTGTCGGAGCAGCCGATCGGATGGCAAGGTCGGATGGAGTATGCGATGAAATGGCTTCTCCCAGTTCTATGTATCGCGGCAGGCCCCGCATATGCGCAAAGCCCCGGCCTGGAGACGGCCTGCATGGCAGTCGCCAAGAATTTCTTCCTGGTCGACACGCTCAACGTCGGGGTGGTGCAGTCCTTTCCCGAGATTGCCCCGCCCGGTGCACGCTTTAAGTATTCCGAAAGAGCCGACACAAAGAAGTCAGATATGACGGACACCTTCGACTGCGAGTTCGACAATGCGAAGGCGCCGACAAAAATCCTGCGCTTCTGCGTTTCACGCATCTGTTACGCCGCCGATGAGGACGATCCCGAGCGCAAGAGACGATTTCAGGAGATGCAGGTTCTTCTGCAAAGAGCGAAAACCGCACACTGATTTCCCTGCATGATGCCGGCAGCGCTACCGGGCCTGGAGTTCAAACCCGACACACAGCCCGTTTTCTGCAGCCAGAAGCAACAGCAGTTCACGGAGCTTTGGCTCAGAGACTTCCTGGACGGCGGCTTCAAGCGGAGTCCATTGTAGTCTCCGGCTTTGCCTCTCGGGGAAGTCCGCCAGAATTTCCTCGACTTCGAGCAAATGCACGTTGAGGTGATAGCTGAGGTCAATGCTATCCTTGGTATAAACGAACGAGCCAATGGCATCGCTCGATACCCGGCCTCTAACGCCAGCCTCTTCCATCGCTTCGCGCGCGGCTGCGGCGCGCGCCGTCTCCCCTGCCTCTATACGCCCCTTTGGTATTCCCCAGCGGCCGTTGCGGCGGCTCGTGACGAGCAAGACTTCAGGAAGGCTATCTGCTGAGGTCCGAAAACAAATCGCGCCAGCCTGCTGGACACATGTCGTTGAACGAGCAGAGTTTTGGGGCAGCATTTCGCATAGTAGCGAGAATTGCTCGGACATCTCTCTCGGTTCCGGTGGATTTGAAGCAGAATCTTGTTCGCGTTTATGACAGATATGTGACGGCCCGTCTCGCAATGAGTGATTGCAAAATGAAACGAGGGAGACGCCATCATTGCACCCCTGTTTTTTCCCTCAGCGAGTAGCTGTTCGGGCCGTATCGGGGGCCACACACGAGACTGACTGACAGGAACCAGGACCGGAATGGCAATCGCTCCGCCACCAATCGGTCCCGCCTGGAATTTTTGTTGTAGTATTCCGTTAGTACCTTCTGGCTCGCCTGCCCTGCTAGGCTCTTTCCATTGGTTTTGGGAGGAACAGATGACAGCTTCGAAAATTCTGATGATCACCGGTGACTTCACCGAGGACTATGAAACGATGGTCCCGTTTCAGACGCTGCTTGCCTGCGGGTACAGCGTCCATGCCGCCTGCCCCGGCAAGAAGGCCGGAGAGACGGTCGCGACCGCGATCCATGATTTCGAAGGCGACCAGACCTATTCCGAGAAACGCGGCCACAACTTCGCCCTCAACGCTACTTTCTCCAGTATTCGCGCCGAGGACTATGATGCGCTCGTCATCCCGGGCGGCCGCGCGCCCGAGTATCTGCGCCTCAACCCCGACGTCATCAAGGCCGTGCAGCATTTCTTCGAGGCCGGGAAACCGGTGGCGGCCATCTGCCACGGTGCCCAACTTCTTGCAGCGGCCGGCGTGCTGAAAGGGCGCACATGTTCGGCCTATCCCGCCTGCCGCCCGGAAGTCGAACTCGCCGGCGGCATTTATGCCGATATCGCGATCGATGACGCGGTCTCGGACGGCAACCTCGTCACCGCCCCCGCATGGCCGGCGCACCCGTCGTGGCTGCGGCAGTTCATGGCTGTGCTCGACGCCTCCGCCCTGCTACAAACGGACGCCGCCTGAGGAAGCGGACAAGGGAGGACCGCGATGTGCGAATTGTTCATAAAGGCGGACGCAAGGCTCTGGGAAAGCACAACGCGTTCGCTACGCATCGATGGCATGGTGACAAGCGTTCGGCTAGAGAACTTCTTCTGGTCGAAGCTCGAGGAGATCGCCCATCGCGATCGCATGAACGTCACGCAGTTGATAACCAAGCTGCATCATGAGTCCATCGATGCCGGCCACGATCTTGGGAACTTCACTTCGTTTCTGAGGGTCTGTTGCGCGCGCTATCTCGACCTTCAACTGACCGGGGACATTCCGACGGATGTCAAACAACCGATCGCCGGGCTGAACGCTCCGGCGATCCTCGTTCGCGAGCAGGAAAAGTACCACTGACCCTGCGGCAGGGCGGCTAACGGCTCGCAAACAGCAACGCACACTCAGCTACTTTCCCAGAAACGACTGCCGGCATTGTGGTTCGTCGGTCTTCCCATCGCGAATGCCAGGCCCGCTGTGGCGACGAGCATATCGCTGTAGGCGGTCGCCCTTGCGACCTTTGCCTGCGGCAGCGCGGTCTGCTTGATCCAGACATCGGTAATCGTGGCGAACCCTCCCGCGCCGCTGTGTTTTGCAACAGAGCCAGTTCCTGCTCCACAGCGCCAACCTAGCACCACCGCTAACCTCAAGCGCTCGTTGCGCAGTCCTCCGTCTTGATCGGGATGCTCAGCCCGATCATCAGATTGGCATTCGGCTAAAGATCAACACGCCCCCCTCTCGACCGTTCGTCAGCGCGTACGGTCTTCAGGCGCTAGACGAGAGACTTCGGGCGCGAGGCCACGCCGAACGGAAGCCATGCATGCTGCCTCCCCGCATAGCCGCATAGGTCACCTTCTCACCGCATCGCAATTTCCGATTCGGCAACTTATGAATGAATGCATGCCTAAAACGGGCAATTTTTGATAATAACTGCCCAATTTGATTGAAATATTCTTGACACAATTCCGTTTCGGAAATTTACTCGGATCATCAAGGCTGAAACGGAAACGGTGATGACCCAACGCTACCTCGTCGATGATCTGGACCGCGAGATTATCCGTTATCTCTCCGAAGACGGGCGCCTTTCGGCGGCCGAGATCGCCGGCCGGATCGGCAGCGCCTCGGAACGCACGATCCGCAACCGCATTGCCGGATTGCTCCAGGCCAAGATGATCGTCATCGGCGCTATTCCTGATCCGGTGGCGCTCGGACGCGATGTCCAGGTCGAGCTTTTGATCGAAGTCGAGCCCGGCAAACAGGAAGACGTCGCCATCCTGCTCGCCGAGTATGACGAGATCGGCTACCTCGCCGCCACGAGCGGTACGGCGAACCTCAGCGCTTCACTCTTCGTCGCCGACCATGCGGCTTTGCTCGAATTCATCGATCAGGAACTGGGCAAACTGCCCGGCGTCAAGCGCGTCACGAGCTCGGTCGTGCTGCGCCTCTACAAGGTATTTGGCACGAGGACGACCGCAATCAGCCGCGGTACGGATCTCGGCGGCAAGAAAAAGGGATAGACCATGCTTCGTATCGGAGTGGATGTCGGCGGAACCAATACGGACGCGGCGCTGCTGCGCGGCGCCGAGGTCCTGGCCACGGTAAAATCCTCGACCACCGCGGACGTGACATCGGGCGTCAGCGCAGCAATCCGCACGGTCCTGGCCGAAGCAGGCGTTTCTGCCGGCGCGGTCAATGCGGTGATGATCGGCACCACGCACTTCCTCAACGCCATCGTCGAGGGCCGGCACCTTGAAAAGGTTGGCGTTCTCCGACTTTGCGGCGCGGCGACGCGCTCGCTGCCGCCAATGATCGATTGGCCGGACACGCTTCGCCCCGTCGTCGACGGTGGTGCCGCCCTGGTTGGCGGTGGCGTCAATTACGATGGCTCGGAGATTGCACCGCTCGACGATGTGGCGATCCGCGCGGCGTGCCGCGATTGGCGGGCGCGTGGCATCTCCGCCGTCGCGATCTGCTCGGTCTTCGCCCTGGTCGACCCGAAAATGGAAAACGACGCGGCGGAAATCGTCGCAGAAGAAATGCCTGGCGCGGCAATCAGCCTGTCGCACCGCGTCGGCCGCACCGGCCTCCTGCCCCGCGAAAACGCCACGATCCTCAATGCGAGCCTCCACACGCTCGGACGCGAAACGGTCGGCGCCTTCCGCTCGGCTTTTGCCGCTCTCGGCCTCACCTGCCCGCTTTTCCTCACGCAGAACGACGGCACGCTGATGGCAGCCGAGTTCGCCGAGCGGTATCCAGTCTTCACGATCGCGTCGGGACCGACCAACTCCATGCGCGGCGCGGCCTTCCTCACCGGGCTCTCCGACGCGGCCGTGATCGATATCGGCGGCACCACCACGGATATCGGCATGCTGGTCGCCGGCTTCCCCCGCACCCGCAGCGAAGGCGCGATGATCGGCGGCGTGCCGACCAATTTCCGCGTGCCGGATGTCTACTCCTTCGGCCTTGGCGGCGGCAGCATCGTACGCCCCGGTCCGGCTTCGACGATCGGTCCGGATTCGGTCGGTTTTCGGCTGCCGGAAAAGGCTCTCTGCTTCGGCGGCGACACGCTGACGGCAACCGATATCGCCGTCGCTGCCGGCCTCGTCGAGCTCGGAGACCGCAGCCGCCTCAGCCACATCACGCCGGAATTTGCGCAGCAGATGCTGGCGCAGATGAAGGCCAGCATCGAAACGGTGCTGGACCGCATGAAGCCAAGCGCCGATCCCATCCCCGCCATTCTCGTCGGCGGCGGCTCGGTGCTGGTCGAAGGGCTGCTGGAGGGAACATCCGTTTCACTCAAGCCTGATCATTTCGGTTCCGCCAATGCAATCGGTGCGGCAATCGCGCAGGTCTCCGGCGAGGTCGACAGCGTGGTTTCGCTCGAAGGCACCACACGGGAAATCGCACTGGAATCCATCGTCGCGGAGGCACGGGCGCGCGCCGTCGAGGCCGGCGCAGATGCCGATACGACCACCCTTGCCGAAATCGAAGAAACGCCGCTGGCTTACCTGCCCGGCAATGCCGTTCGCGTCGCCGCGAAAGTGATTGGGGAGTTGCGGGCATGAAGTACTGGACGCTCAGCGAAGCGGATATCGATCGCATCGCCATCGGCTGCGGCATTCTGGGAACAGGCGGCGGCGGCAGCACCTACCACGGCCTGCTGCGTGCCAAGGCGCTTTTGCGCGAAGGCAAGCGCATTCGCATGGTGCGGCCGGCCGACATGGCACCGGATGCCCAGATTCTCGGTATCGGCGGCATCGGTGCCCCGACCGTGGGTATCGAGAAGATCCCGGAAGGCAGTGAGGGCGTCCGGCTCTTGAACGCGCTCGAACGGCATCTGGGCCGCAAGGTCGATGCACTGCTCGGTGACGAAGTCGGTGGTGGTAACGGCATCGCGCCGATGCTGACGGCGGCGATGGTCGACCTGCCTGTCGTCGATGCAGACGGCATGGGCCGCGCCTTCCCGGAAGTACAGATGACGACCTTCTTCATCCACGGCCAGGCCGTGCAGCCCGCGGCGCTCGCCGATGCCGACGGCAACGTGCTTGTCGTCACCGACGCGACGACGCCGAAGATGCTGGAGAAGCTGCTGCGCGCCAGTACCATTGCGATGGGATGCACGGCGCTGATGACGACGGCGCCGATGTCCGGTGAATTCGTCCGCCGGTTCGGCGTGCCCCACACCACCAGCCAGGCCTGGAGCCTCGGGGACGCTGTGATGAACGCGCGGGCAGCCAAGGAAGACCCGGTCGAGGCCATCTTGAGACAGTCCGGTGGCGTTCGGTTGATGCGCGGCAAGGTGACCGATATCAGCCGCCGCGTCATGGCGGGCTTCACCCGCGGCAAGCTCACTGTTGCTGGCCTGGATGCGGACACGGGGCGCACGCTGACGGTCGACATCCAGAACGAATATCTGATCGCGCGTGAAGGCGAAGAGATCATCACCATGGTGCCGGACCTGATCTGCATCGTGGATTCGGAAACCGGCCGGGCGATCGGCACGGAGGAGCTGCGCTACGGCCTGCGCATCGACGTGTTGTCCATGCCTGCACCGGTGCTGCTGCGCAGCGAAATCGCGCTCGCCTCCGTCGGCCCGCGTGCCTTTGGTTACGATTTCGACTTCGTGCCGATGGGCGTGTCTGCGGATGCGCCTGCCGTACCCCACTACAAAGAAGACGCCTAAGCGTCCGCACCTCCAGAACTCGATTGGGAGCCTGACATGAACCGACGCAATTTCTTGAAAACCGCCGCCCTCACTGCTATCGCCACAGCCGCCGCGTCGCACTGGAATTTTGCGATGGCCGAGGGCGCGAGCAGCATCTTCACGCTCGCCTATCCGACGAGCTTTCCGGACCTTGACCCGGCCACCTCGTTTTCCAACGACGGCGCGGTGCTTGCCAATGTCTATGAGGGACTGACGCGCTACATTCCCGCGACCGACACGACCGAAGCCAGGATCGACCCCCTGCTCGCCACGTCCTGGGATGTGAGCGCAGACGGCAAGACCTGGACCTTCACCCTTCGCGATGGCGTGAAGTTCCATGACGGCAGCCCGCTGACCTCGCAGGCGGTCAAGGGCTCGATCGTGCGGACCAAGAAAATCGGCGGCGGTGCGTCCTTCATCTGGGGCCCGGTTTCGTCCATCGAAACGCCGGAACCGCTGAAGGTGGTCTTCGTGCTTTCCGAACCGCAGCCACTGGACCTCATCGCATCGGCCGGCTTCGCCGCCTGGATCTATGCGCCTTCCGCGCATGACAAGGAAGCTTCCTGGTTCAATGCCGGCAACGATGCAGGGACCGGAGCGTTCAAGATTTCGCGTTACGAGCCCGGTCAGCGCGCCGTTCTCGACCGGGTCGCAGGCTATTGGGGCAAGGTGCCGGATGGCGCCTTCCAGACGATCTCGTTCGAGATCGTCGAGGATGCGACGCTCGCTCAGAACATGATCGAGAGCGGCCAGGCCGACTGGACCTACAGCCTCCCCTACGAAAATCTCGAGGCGTTGAAGTCCAATGCCGATCTCAACGTGGTCGTGAACCCTTCCTTCGAAACGCTGTTCGGCCTCTACAACGTCAAGCGTGCGCCACTTGACAAGGTCAAGGTGCGTCTGGCCCTGTCGCTCGCCTTTCCCTATGACGACGTGATCGCCGCGGGAACGAGCGGTTTCGGCACCCGCGCCAAGGGCGTCGTCCCGGCCGGCATCTGGGGCCACGATGCCAATGCGCCGATCCCAAAGACCGATCTGGAAGCCGCAAAGGCACTTCTTGCCGAAGAGGGCATTGAGCCGGGCCTGGAACTGGTCATGACCTATTCCACGTCCCAGGCGATCGAGGCGGTCGCAGGCGAACTCTGGAAGGCCAATCTCGAAACGCTCGGCATCACGCTGAAGCTTCAGCCGATGGCATGGGAGGCGCAATGGCAGCTGGGCAAATCGAACCCCGAGGCGGCACAGGACATTTTCGTCATGTTCTGGTGGCCGACCTTCGTCACCCCCTACGACTACCTCTTCAACCTGTTCCACAGCGAAGAGAAACCGAATTTCAATCTCGGCTACTATTCCAACCCGGAGGTAGACGCCAAGATCGATGAAGCGGCCAAGCTCTCGGGCACAGACCGCGCGCGCGCCGAAGCGTTGTTCATCGAAGCGCAGCGCAAGATCATCGAGGATGCAGCAGCCATCTTCATGCTCGACCAGCCGAACGTCCACATCATCCGTGCGGACATCAAGGGCTATGCTGACAATCCGGCCTACGGGCACATCGCCTTTGTCAACGATCTGAGCCAGTAGGGCACGCGGGGGTCTGATGGAACTTCTACGCTACATCCTACGCCGCACGTTTCTCTCCGCCTTCGTATTGGTCGGCGTGACCTTCCTGGTCTTCGTGGTGGCACAGGTCGTTCCGTCGGACCCCGCAGCGCTCTATGCGGGCCCGCGTCCCACGGCCGAGCAAATCGAGAAGGCGCGCCAGGAACTCAATCTCGACGCGCCTCTTCCGGCCCGTTTCGCGACTTTCGCCGGCGCCATGGCCTCCGCCGATTTCGGCATTTCCTACAAGTCCAGACGCCTCATCGCGGAGGATCTCAGGGCCTATCTTCCGGCCACCCTGGAGCTCGCCATATTTTCGACCGGCCTTGCGCTCCTGATCGGCATCCCGCTCGGCGTCATCGCCGCGGCGCGGCAAGGCGGTTGGGCGGACCGGTTCTGCAGTTTCGGTTCTATCGCGGCCGTCGCCATGCCGACCTTTTTCCTGGCCATGATCCTGCAGCTCATCTTTGCGCAATGGCTTGGTATCCTCCCGCTCTCCGGTCGACTTTCCAGAGAGATCGCGATCTCCGCGCCGCTGCCGATGGTGACCGGCTTCAACTTGATCGACGCGCTCATCGCCGGCCGCCTCAACGCATTCGGCGACGCCCTGACGCACCTGATCCTGCCGGCATTGACGCTCGCCTCCTATCCTGCCGGCGTCGCCATGCGGTTGACCCGCTCGGCCATGATCGAAATCCTCGAACGCCGGCATATCGTTGCCGCGCGCGCGCTCGGCCTTTCCGAATCGCGCATCCTCTTCGGTCACGCGCTGCCGAATGCCATGGGGCCGGCGCTGACGGTGATCGGCCTGTCCTTCGCCTATGCACTGACCGGCGCGGTGCTCGTCGAGATCATTTTCGCCTGGCCGGGTCTCGGCCGTTACGTCTCCGAAGCGATCCTCGCCAAGGACTTTCCGGTCATCGCCGCCGTCACCATGGTCGTGACCATCTGCTATGTCGTGATGAATCTGCTGATCGACATCAGCCAAGCCCTTGTCGACCCGCGGGTGGCGCTGTCATGAAAAAGCTCCTCCAACGCCTCGGCTGGCCTGGCACCGTCGCCCTTGCCATCGTCCTTCTCTTCGTGCTCGTCGCGCTCTTCGCGCCGTGGATCGCGCCTTATCCCCTGCAGGGGGCCGGCGGCCCGAATGTTGTCGCCAAGCTCTCGCCGCCCTCCGCAGACTACTGGCTGGGGACAGACCATCTTGGCCGGGATATTCTGAGCCGCATTGCTTACGGCACCCGGGTGTCGCTGACGAATGGCATATTGATCGTCGCCTTCTCGCTGCTGATCGGCCTGCCGATCGGTCTTGCCGCCGGCTACTTCGGCGGTTGGGTCGACGAGGCGCTGATGCGCGGTACCGACGTCTTCCTCGCCTTCCCAGCACTGTTGCTGGCGGTGCTGATGGCCGCCGCCCTCGGACCGGGCTTTCTGAACAGCGTCATCGCCGTCGCTGTCACCTGGTGGCCCTGGTATGCGAGACTGGCCCGCGCGGAGGTGCTGGTGCTGCGTGGTCAGCCCTATGTGGAGGCGGCGCAACTCTCCGGCGTCTCGCATTGGCGCATCATCCTCCGCCATATCCTGCCGGCGACAGGCAGGCCGCTGACCGTGCAGGCGGCTCTCGATGTCGGGCCGGCACTTCTTACCGCGGCTGCCCTCTCCTTCCTTGGCCTGGGCGTGTTGCCGCCGACCGCCGACTGGGGCCAGATGGTAGATGCCGGTCGAAAGTTCTTCCCCGCGCGCTGGTGGTATTCGGCGATGCCGGGCCTCACCATCTTCGTCATCGCGCTCGCCTTCAGCGTGCTCGGCGATGCGCTGCGAGAGCGCAAGGGAGGGACTGCTCGTGCCTCTGCTTGATATCCGCAACCTGTCGGTCAGCATCCCGACAACAGAAGGCGACGTTCACGCGGTGCGTGCGGTCAGCCTTGAGATCGAGCGCGGCGAGATCCACGGCGTCATCGGCGAATCCGGCTGCGGCAAGACCATGACCGGGATGGCGGCACTTGGCCTGGCTCCGAAGGGTGCCCGCATCGTTGCCGACCGGTTCCATTTTGACGGCGAGGATCTTCGCGAGCATGCGGCGCGACTGCGTGGCCGGCGGATCGGCATGATCGCCCAGGATCCGGCCGCCGCCCTCAATCCGGTGCTCAGCATCGCCACGCAGATGGACGATGTGATCCGCGCCCATGGCGACCTGCCGCATCGGGCCCGACGCGCCGAGGCGACCGATCTGCTGGCCGCAACGGGGTTGTCTGATCCGGAGAAAGTGCTCCGCAGCTATCCGCACCAGCTTTCCGGCGGCATGCAGCAGCGCGTGGTCATCGCCCAGGCACTGGCGACCGGCGCGGACTTCCTGATCGCCGACGAGCCGACCACAGCGCTGGACGTCTCGGTCGGCGCCCAAGTTCTGGCGCTTCTGCGCAAGCTGGTGACCGAGCGCGGCCTCACCGTTTTGATGATCACCCACGACATGGACGTCATCGCCGAGGCCTGCGATCGTGCAACCGTGCTCTACGCAGGCCGCTCCGTCGAGACCGGCCCGGTCGATGCCGTGTTGCAAAGTCCCGGGCACCCCTACACCCGTGCCCTGCTCGCCGCACTCCCCGACGCTGCACCGCTCGGAGCACGGCTCGCGGCCATCGAGGGCTCCATCCCGCCGCCGCGCTCGGCAATTGCCGGCTGTGCCTTTGCCACGCGCTGTCCCCAGGCGCTCCATGAGTGCGCAGTCACGCCACCGCCGGAGCGCAGCCGTGCTGTGCATCGCTGGCTATGCCACCTGCCGGAGGATGCTGCATGACCACGCCGATACTGGACATCGACAATCTCGTGATCCGCTACCGCGCCGGTCTCTTCGCGGCGCGCCCAAAACCCGCAGTCAACGGCGCAAGCTTCCGCCTTGCCAAGGGCGAGACCCTCGGCATCGTCGGCGAAAGCGGCTCCGGCAAGACAAGTCTCCTGCGCGCCATCCTTCGGCTCCTTCCGGTGGAAAGCGGGCAGATCCGGCTCGACGGCCAGGACTGGCTTGCGCTAAGGGGCAGCGCGTTGCGCCGGGAACGCCAGAAGATCGGCGTCGTGCTGCAAAACCCCTTCCTCTCGTTGAGCCCGAGATTGACGATCGCCGATATCCTTGCCGAGCCGATCCTGGCGCAAGGCGGCCGACACGGCGCGGCCATGCGGAAGAAGATCGCGGGCCTGCTCTCCGACTGCGGGCTGCCGGCTGATTTTCTCGACCGACGCGCAAGCGAACTCTCGGGTGGTCAGGCTCAGCGCGTGGCGATCGCCCGCGCACTGGCGCTGGAGCCGAGCCTCCTCATTCTCGACGAGCCGACATCGGCGCTCGACGTCTCGGTGCAGGCACAGATCCTCAATCTCCTTTCGGATCTGAAGGAAAGCCGCGGGCTGTCGATGCTCTTCGTAACCCATAATCTGAAGGTCGTCGCACATGTCTCCGACGCGCTTCTGGTCATGCGGCACGGCGACGTCATCGAATTCGGCAGAACGAAAGAGGTGATCGGCGCGCCAGCCGATCCCTATACGCGCGAACTGCTTTCCTACGGGCGCCGCGAAAAGCTTGTCGAGCACGAACTGGCTCCCGGCTGACGCCAAGCGCCTACCTCGCTTTCGTTTTCAGTGGTCTGCATAGGCAACGACTGAACTGCCACTGCCCAATCTCAATGCGCAACCGGCGGCCATGCGATGACCGCCGGTGCAATTGGCCGTCTCTGCGTCAGAGGCGGGCTACTTCGTGACCGTCAGCATCGCATGCATGCCGGCTTCGAAGTGTCCCTTGATATTGCAGAGCAGTACATAGGACCCTGGCGTGAGCTTGGCCTTCATCTGGCCATCGGCACCCGGTTTCAGGTCGGACACCTCGCCAAGGCTTTTCAGCTGCTTTTCGTTGACGCGGTGCTTGGCCGCGACGACATCGATCTTCTGGTCGGCCGATTTCAACTTGATCAGCACCATCTCGTGCTCTTCTGTCATTGCGTCGTTGTGGACCATGAAGGTCGTCTCGCCGGCCTTGATGGTCGATTGATCCAGTGTGAGGGTCATCGAACCGCCAGCCTCGCCGCTCTCGACAACTTTGACGGTCGTGCCGGCAAATGCAGGCGACGTCAGACAGATGAAAGTAAGCACTGCTAGCTTGTTTCGGGTGAACCGCATTTTAAGTTTCCCTTTTTTTGCTGCCGTTTATCGGCGATGTGCGCCATGACGCGAGACCTTGCTGACCGGTGGGCTCTTCCTTGGTCAGGACGCGATCGTGCGTTCAGCCTCGTCGCAATGAGCGGAACCGATCGGCAATGCCGTGCGGCCCCGACGCCGTTCTAGGCGACACACCCTGTCCATCGGCTGTCCTGCAGCTGCTTTGTGACGGCGCCAGGGTTTTGCGGACGGAACCGGCTCGACACGCCATCGCTTGGTTGGAGGCCGCCATCAGCAGCCTCCTCCAGTACAGTCGGACGAGCCGATGGACAGGGTGTGGCCTCCGCCGGCCGTGCTTTGGCGAAAAGTCTCCCGATACGGCTTTCGCCAGATCAATCCGCGCGTTCAGCGGCCCCGGCCGCCGCCGCCACGTCCTCCACCGCCGCCACCACCACGGAAGGCCGCCCCACCGCCCCGACCGCCACCGCCGTGGAACCCGCCGCGGCTGCCACCCTGAAAGCCGCCGCCGCGATAGCCGCCGCCACGGTCAAAGCTTTGGAAGTTGCGGCCGGACTCCTGGTAGAGCCGGCCATAGTTGCGGCTCAGTTCATTCTGGTTGCCGAACTGTCGTCCGGCACGATCGAAGGATAGATGATCCGGCGCCCGCTGACGAACCTGCTGGTTGCGACGGGGTGCAGGCCTTGTCTCGACCCGGTTCTGAATACGTTGGGCGGCTTGAGGTCGATTGGATGCTGCACGCTGACCGGCATTTCGCAGGTTCTCTCCGTCCGGCCGCTGAACCGGTTGCCAGCCATCCGGCGTGTGCTTCTGCCACTGCCCGTCCTGGCGACGATAGACGCTGCCGTCGCGACCGGCATAGACGTCGCCACCCTTGCTGCCGACGATGAAGCCTTTGTTGCCTTCCGTGTTGCGCCAGCGCAGACCGCCGGCACTGCCTGTTGTTCCGCCGCTTATACGTGCGAATTCTCCGCCGTGCTTGACTGCAACGCTGCCCCAGGAACCGTAGACATTCTGCCCGCCGCGCGCGACCATGGCGTTGCCGGTCCTTGGATTGTAGGCGGAGATGAAGCCCCGTTCGCCGCCAGGTCCTGACGCAGCACCAGCGCGGAACCGGGTCCCGGTGACGGGATTATACGCCGCGCCAAATGCCAAACCCCTCTCGGGACCGTAGGCATAGCCATAGCGGCCGAAGGTACCGTAGGCCGGGTTGTATGAGGCGCCAAACCCATAGCTGATCGGAGGCGGATAGTAGGGCCAATCGTCATCGTAATAGTCCCAATAGGGTGGATAGTACCAACCCGAGCCCCAGACGACGGTGTCCCAGGCGAGATAGGTATAGAGATAGCCGAGGGTGTAGCCGTACCAGACGGCGTCCGGTTCCGTGTCGTAAACGCGGACATAGGTGGCGTTATAGACCGGAGACGACGATGGAATGCCGTAGATCTCATCGGCAACCGCGCGCGCAACGGCAAAGGGCCCGGTCGGCGTATCGCCGACGAACCAGATGCCATCCTTGAGGACGAAATACTTGTCCGCGACCTTGATGACCTGCTCGTTCGCGTTGACGGCATAAAACAGGGACGTGCCTTCGATCGGCTCGAACTTCGGCTCTCCATTGTAGTGTACGTCCACCTTCAATGAACCATCGGTCGAAACCCGCGCAAGCTTCGGAATGCTCGCTCTCAGACGCGCCATTGCGCTTTCGGAGGTGCCGGGGATCGAAGCACGCACGGCTGAGTAGGGCGCGTCGTCGGGTAGATTCACGAAATCTTCCGGCAGATCGGGAGTGGCGAAATTCCAGGGTCCTTCGAGCAAGGCTGATGAGAACCATCTTCCGGAGAGAAGGGTGTACCAGTTCTTGCTGGCCCTATGGAAAAAGACCGAGCTGGTCGTATTGGAAACCCAATCTAGCCCTGTGCCCGTCACCGGTTCGAGGACCGGCTTTCCGTCAAAGATCAAGAGCTCCGCTGGCTTCTCCGAATAGAAAACCTTCGGGATCTCGTTCTCGGTGAAGCGCGTTGGCGGAAGGGAGGCTTTTACCCCTTTCCAGTTCTCGATGTCCGGCAGTTTGGAAAACAGATCCGGAACCGTTTCTGCCTCAACCCAACTGGTCTCCAATGTCTTCGAGGTGAGCCAGTTCTTGTCGCTTCGCAGATAGTAATCGCCTGATTGTTCGACTTTAAACAGGTCCCAATTCGTGTTGACCACGAACGATAGGCCCTCAACGCCCTTGACCGGGGCCGTAACCGCCTTGCCATCCGTCTGCAACAGGATCGCTGGCGCCTCGCTCTCAAAAATCGGCGGCGGGTCGGCCTTGATATCCGGAACGTCTGCGAGACGCTCAAAATCCGCAAGGCTCGCGGCCAGCCGCTGCTGTGACACGACGATCGGATCGGTAGGAACAAGCTTGCCGATATCGAGCGCGAGATCGGCAAGTTGCTGGCGGTCGAGCGCAGAGAACTCGAGCCGCGTGGTGCGAACTTCCGTCAGCGTGACGTTTTCAGATGCATCGTCAGCGACAGTCTTTGCCGAAAGCCCGATGATCCCATAGACCGGCTTTGCGTCTGCGGACGATTTGAGTTCGGTGGCGACAAGAGCCTCGAGTTCCTTGAAATCCTTCCAGGATGTTATCTGCGGTTGAAAGAGCGTGATCGTCGCGCCCTTGTCGGTGTTGAACACCCTTGGCCAGGCAGGCGCGGTGGCGTCAGACTGGTTGAGATATTTGCCCGCAACGAACCCATTTGCGCCGGAGTAACTCACGGCACACCAGCTGGCTTCCGAATCACACTCCTTGATATCGACTTCCTCGCCCTGGGGGATGACGCGTATCGCGTCAAATCCGGTGCCCGGGCCAACCCTGAAATTCACATTTGCCGTCAGGACGGCGGGGTCCGCAAAAGCAGAGGTCGAGAAGAACGAAGCGACCGTGAGGTAGGCAAGAATTCTACGCATGATCACATTCCTTCATTGGTGTGCCTTCATTGGTGTGTAAGGTGTGTTCAAGTCCTGTTAGCTGGAAGTTGCACTAGGCACGGATCGTCGCGCAAAGGCGTCTCGAGATTTCAGCTATTCGGCGTCGTTTAATTCGGAAATCATTGCACATTCGATGACGGGTGCAACTGGTAACGCTGCCAACTTCTAATTAAACCGGGCATTGAACGACGCCTTCCTTGTTGCCCGTAGAGCAGACCCCATCGCGGCGCCCCCCGGTTGGTGGAGCGGCTGGAGAACGGCATCTTCCGGTATCGTGAATGTCCAACCTTGCAGATGGTTGCGGTCCTCCGCCTGACGGGAAAGGGCGTGCTTTTCGTGCTCTCCTTTTTGGGGCGCAAGAGTTATCCTGTTTTCGAATATCGAGATTGCCAAGAAGGCCGGCGCACGTATAGTTTCCATCTCTCCCGACGGCTTCGTCGTCGCCTCCCACCGATGAAAACGTCATTCTCAACGCCTGCCGCTTGTCGATCCACTCCTCATCGTGCCGTTCTGCGGCGCCCAGATGTATGATGCTCGACGTGCTTTTTTTTACCCTGCTCGCGCGCAAATGCGAGGCAGATGCTTCATTAAACTGATGCAAGGATAGTGGACATGGAAACGACCTTTTCTCCGGTGCTGACCGTTTGCGGCATCGAGGAACTTCCGGGGCAGAGCAGCCGAAACGTGACCCACGTTCTGTCGATCGTCGATCCGGAACTCCCGGAACTGGAAGCTTTCGGCGCCTATGGCGAACACCACCGCACGACGCTGCGTTTCCACGATATCATTGCGGCGGCACCGAACCGGGTGATGCCCCGCCCGGACCACGTGGAGGCCATTCTTCGCTTCGGTACAGATTTCCTGACACGGCAGGATCGGGAAGCCGCGAGCCATGTGCTGGTTCATTGCCATATGGGCGTATCGCGCTCGACGGCAGCCATGCTGACCCTCATGGCGCAGGCAAACCCGGATGAGCCCGGCGAAAGCCTCTTTGCCCGCCTTGCCGCCATACGCCCGCAAGCGTGGCCGAATTCCCAGATGATTGGCTTTGCCGACGAGCAGCTCGGTCGCCGGGGTGATCTCACTGCGGCGCTTGGCCGCCACTATGGTCGGCAGATCAAGAGCCGCCCCGAGTTCACCGAATGGATGACGACACTCGGCCGCGATGCCGAATTGCAGATGGCCATTCACGACTGACCGCCTAAGGCGCACCCGGTCTCGAGGCATCATCGGCAGAGGCGCTCAGCGTGGATATTGTAAAATTCTTCGCAGAGCGCCCACCTTCAGGAACACCGCGCGATCCAGGTGGCTGGCCGGAAACCAAGGGAGCAGCGACAGCGGACTCTCGCCTCCACGATGGCCGATGTCTGCAAGATGCGGCCAATGGCGACGCACGGCAAAAAGGGAACGGCATGATGAGCGAGCGTGACGTCGAAGAGATTTCCGCACTGATGATTGCAAGCTTCCGCCAGCTGACAGGCAGAAGCTTAGGTGATCCTTCCGCGGATGGCAGGTGGCTCTATGAATCCGCGCCGTTCGCCTTGCTCGCACATGACCGGTCCGAGGATCCCCGTTTCATATACGCGAACAAGACGGCCCAGGCCTGTTTCGGATACTCTTGGGAGGAATTCATCGGCATGCCGTCGCGCCTTTCTGCCGAGGCGCCAGACCGCGAAGAAAGGCAGCGTCTTCTAGACGGCGTCTCCGCCAAGGGTTTCATCGACAACTATCGCGGCGTTCGGATCGCGAAATCCGGACGCCGGTTCTGGATCGAAAACGCGACCGTCTGGCAGCTTGTGCGCACCGGCGGCGCCTGTGTCGGTCAGGCCGCCGTCTTTCACACCTGGAAGGACCAGTAAGCGCGCTTTACGCCTTATCTCGTGACCGCTTGAGACGCTGCTTCCCGCCTCCCAATAGAGAGATCGTCTACGGTCGCCCCTACCTTTGGCCAAAGTCTCTTCCGCCCACCCCGGCAATAGACAATCTGTCGCCTTCCCTCTGGCAGACTTCCTCCACACAACAAGAGGAGGCCGCCATGACCGCCGTATTTGCCCGCACGACCTTTCACGACGCCCTCGCCTGCCTTGCCGATCCGCACCTGCTCAGGGAACTCGCGTATGTCGGCGGTCGCTGGATTTCCGGCCATGACGGTGCCGGCTTCAAGGTGACCGATCCCGCCTCGTCGGCGACCCTTGCCTGGGTCGCGGCCCTTGATGCCGAGCAGACCGGGGAGGCCATTTCGGCCGCGAGCGACGCGCTGCCCGCCTGGCGCAGCATGCTGCCGCAACAGCGCGCCGCGATCCTGCGCAAGTGGCATGACCTGATGCTGGAAGCCCGCGAGGATCTTGCGCTGCTGATGACGCTGGAACAGGGCAAGCCGCTTGCCGAGTCCCGTGGCGAAATCGACTATGCGGTCTCGTTCATCGAGTGGTACGCCGAGGAAGGGAAGCGCCTCAACGCCGAAAGCGTCACCAGCCATCTTCCGGGAGCCGAGATGATCGTGCGCCGCGAGGCCCTCGGCGTCGTCGGCATCGTGACGCCATGGAATTTCCCCTCCGCCATGATCACCCGCAAGGCCGCAGCGGCCCTTGCCGCCGGCTGCACCGTCGTTGCGCATCCCTCCAGCGAAACACCGCTTTCAGCACTTGCCCTTGCCGAACTCGGCGAGCGGGCCGGCCTGCCCGCAGGTGTCTTCAACGTGGTGACAGGGGATGCCGCCACCATCGTCGGCCGCATGAATGCCGATGCGCGCATCCGCGCCATGAGCTTCACCGGGTCGACGGAGATCGGCAAGCTGATTGCGAGCCAGTGCGCACGGACGATGAAGCGGCTGGTCATGGAGCTCGGTGGCCACGCGCCGCTGATCGTCTTCGCCGATGCCGACGTGGAGAAGGCAGCCGATATCGCGATCGCCGCCAAGTTCGCGACGTCTGGCCAGGATTGCCTCGCTGCCAATCGCATCTACGTCGAACGGCCGATCCTCAGGGCCTTTGAGGAGGCCTTTGCCGCGCGGATTACGCGCTTGAAGGTCGGCGCCGGGCTTGACCGCGACAGCGAAATCGGCCCGCTGATGCACGAACGAGCGATCGCCAAGGTTGAGGAGCAGGTGGCCGACGCGCTGCGGCTTGGCGCCAAGCTTTCGGTCGGCGGACGACGCCACCCGGCCGGGCCGCTTTTCTTTGAACCCACGCTCCTGGCCGACGTACCCGACGCGGCACTGATCATGCGCGAAGAGACATTCGGTCCGGTCGCAGCCGTGACGGCATTCGACAACGAGGACGAAGTGATCGCCCGCGCCAACGACACTGAGTATGGCCTCGTCGCCTATGTCGTCACCGAGAGCGGCGCGCGCCAGATGCGCCTTGGGCGCGCGCTTGAGTACGGCATGGTCGCCGTCAATCGGGTGAAGATCACCGGCGGACCAATCCCCTTCGGGGGCTGGAAGCAGTCGGGCCTCGGCCGCGAAGGCTCCCGCCACGGCATCGAAGCCTTCACGGAACTCAAATATCTCTGCATCGACACGGCCGCCTGAGCGCGGGCGCCACATTTCATATGCGAAAGGAAAGACCATGCTCGAAAGAAGCAACGAACTTACCGCCTCAGACCGTGACCACTTCTTCCACCCGTCCACGCACATGGGCATGCATGCGCGCGGCGAGACGCCGACCCGGGTCATCTGCGGCGGCGAAGGCGTCTACATCACCGACACCAGCGGCAACACCAGCCTTGACGCATTTGCCGGCCTCTACTGCGTCAATGTCGGCTACGGCCGGCAAAAAATCGCCGACGCGATCGCTGAGCAGGCCAAGAACCTCGCTTACTACCACGCCTATGTCGGTCACGGCACGGAAGCCTCGATCACGCTGTCCAAGATGATCATCGACCGCGCACCGCAGGGTATGAGCCGTGTCTATTTCGGTCTTTCAGGCTCGGATGCAAACGAGACCAACATCAAGCTGATCTGGTACTACAATAACATCCTCGGCCGGCCGGAAAAGAAGAAGATCATCTCACGCTGGCGCGGCTATCATGGTTCCGGCGTCATGACGGGCTCGCTGACCGGCTTGCATCTCTTCCACAACGCTTTCGACCTGCCGCGCGCGCCGATCCTGCACACGGAAGCGCCCTACTTCTTCCGCCGCCCGGACCGGTCGATGGATGAAGAGCAGTTCTCGCAAGATTGCGCCGACAAGCTCGAAGAGATGATCCTGGCCGAAGGACCGGAGACGATCGCCGCCTTCATCGGCGAGCCAATCCTCGGCACCGGCGGCATCGTACCACCGCCGAAGGGCTACTGGCAGAAGATCCAGGCGGTGCTCGAAAAATACGACATCCTGCTCGTCGCCGACGAGGTGGTCACTGGCTTCGGCCGTCTCGGCACGATGTTCGGCTCCGACCATTACGGCATGAAGCCCGATCTCATCACCATTGCGAAGGGTCTCACTTCGGCATACGCGCCGCTTTCCGGCACGATCGTCTCGGACAAGGTGTGGCAGGTGCTGGTGCAGGGCTCTGACGAGCTGGGCGCGATCGGCCATGGCTGGACCTATTCCGCCCATCCGATCTGCGCGGCCGCGGGCGTTGCCAATCTCGAACTGATCGACGAGCTGGGCCTTGTCGAGAACGCCGGCAAAACCGGCGCCTATTTCCGCTCGGAACTGGCGAAAGCGCTTGCCGACCACAAGCATGTCGGCGAGGTGCGTGGCGACGGATTGATGGCGGCGGTCGAGTTCGTCGAGGACAAGGACGACCGGGCCTTCTTCGACCCGGCAAAAAAGGTCGGCCCGCAGATCGCCGCCGCCCTCCTGGAACGCGGCGTCATCGGCCGCGCCATGCCCCAAGGCGACATCCTCGGCTTCGCACCACCACTCTGCCTGACGAAGAAAGAGGCTGACATCGTCGTGAAAGCGGCCGCAGACGCGATCACATCCGTGCTCGGCTCAAAGTAAGGCCCGGCGAGCAGGAAATGATGAAAGAGGCCCGATGGCGAATCATGCGTTTCCAATCCCTGCATGCCCGGCCGCGCAAGCGACCGGGCATAAGCTCGAAGTTCAGGAGGGCCCGCGGCCACGCGCTCAATGAAGCCTCTGGTGTCTCGGACCGAAGAAACCTCCGGTCCTCACCTTAAAGCTTATTCTAGAACGATGGCGTGCCCGCGCGGACACAGCTACGCCTGCCTCTCTCGCTTCAGCAGGTATTGAGCTGTGGTGAGGTAATAGTTCCGGGCGTTAGCATTGATCTGGCGTTCGCCCAACTCGGTCAGCGCCTGAGCCTTGATCTCCTTGGCTGCCATGTTCGCAGGGTCAACGGCCAACACATGGTCGATCATTTCTGCCGCCCATTGAAACTCCTTGGCCTGAATGGCTTCCCGGGCGCGGGCGATGACCTTATCTAGGCCTCCTGCCATTTCGAGCATCTTTCGGGCGCGCTCCCCGGGCGGCAGAGGATTCAAATTCGTGGCATTTCCATCGAACCAGCCGACGTAATCGGCGTAAATACCACGCACAGCCCACGCGACAGTGCCATAGTATTCTTGCAGGTAGGGGCTCTTTGAGAGCTCAGGAGAGAGTTTCACCTCCTGAACAAGCTCGTCGGGTGTCTTTCCTTGTTTGATACCGGCCAGGGTCTGGTCGAGGACGGTCTTGATGCCGTCGCGGTAATCGGTGAGAGCCTTGCGGACCTCGTCCTTCCCGAGGATCGGGCGCATGTGGCCCTGGACCATGTAGGTGGCGTCCAGGGCGAGCATTTTGTCGAGGCTTGCGATCCACTTCTCCGGCGGCCTCAGCTTCAGGCCGCGGATCGGCGAGAGGTTCGGGTATGATTTCAGGAAATCATCGCCGGGGACCAGCACTCCCTTCCCGGCGATCCAGATCGCCGTGTTCTCAGGAGACTCCCCTGGCGTATGGATGAGCTGCATCTGCAGCCCCGCCAACTCTATAGTCTCGCTCTCCCCTCTGAATGTGCGGGTCGGCGGCAGGAATCCCTCCCGCGTATGCGGGGTCACACGGCCATATTCGAGCTGCGTACCCGCGTTGATGAACAGAGGGTCAGCGAGCTTGGTGCCGAAGGCATCACCGCCATCGCGCGGTCCTCTTCCGAACTCAGGACCAGATTCTAACAGCGTCTGATGGCTGTAGATTTCGGGGTTGTCAGATCCGGCAAACACGCTCGCACCGCCGGAATGGTCCGGGTGATTGTGCGTGTAGATGATTGCCAGGACGGGACGTACGAAGCGATTTCCGAAGGCGTCCACGATCGCCTTTGCGTCGACGGGGTTTGCAGACGTGTCGACGATAATGGAGCCTCTCTCCCCCTGGATCAGCGTGACATTGCTCGCCGAATACCCCACGGCAGCAAAGACACCGTCCGTGATTTCGATGACTTCCTTCCGGAATTCTGCGGAACTCGCACGCAGTTGCTCGCGCCCGGCGAATTCATCTGGAGACGCGGGCGACGTCTGCCCGAGTGTTGATGCGACCATCAAGGTTAGTCCTACTTCACGGCTCCACGAGCCTGGCATGGTACGTTCAGAAATGACGGCGACCGGCCGTCTGTCGTTGCGGTTGCGACTGCAACGCATCCCGTGGACTTGATATTGGAATAACTGACGGAAGTCCCGTCCTTCCTTGCGGCCGAGGTATGCGTGGTGATCGCCGGAGAAACTCAAGTCTCTTCGGCCGTAGGGCTAAAACGCGGCCGGCCGTCCTGGCCAAGCGGCGTGCCAGTGGAAAGCTACCTTTCTTTGCGCTGGTTCAAACAGCCCGGCCCCTCTTGCCTTTAGGCTGGACGTCGAAATGCCGGATCGTGATTGCGCAGCGCCGAAAGATGCCGCTACGCAACTCTGGACGTGGAACGAACGTAATGCGAGCAGCCGAACCCGCGATGACATCGACATTGGCCCAGACAAAAGAGGACATCAGCCGTGCGATCGCACGGATGCACGGCGCGATCTTGAGCAGCGCCATCGACTGCGAATGCCGTGACCGCGTGGGCGAGGCACTGCGCGACCTTGAGAGGCTGGAGCGCGAGCGGATCGAGCGGAGCCTGTTGACCGCGGCCGGCGAGCAACGGCGTAGGATCGCGGCACTTCTCGAACTGCTGGATGATTTCGACCCGAAGGAGACAGATACGCTCGACGACGGCACCATGGCTGAGGCGGGCCTGCTCTTCGCCGATATCGCCGCAGCCGCAGAGTTGGGTTCCTATCTGCTACGACAAGCGCGCCAGGTTCACCATTCGTCCGACGTGGTGCAGGAGGTGAGCAATCGTGCCGCACCCAGCGAGTGACCTTTGCCCAGCGCGTTTCGAAGGCTTGCAGCGACCCGACGCCTCGCAGCGCAGCCGGTTCAGAGACGCGCTTCTGGACATTGCCATGTCCCAAACCGTTGCGCTCGGGGAAATGAGCTTGCTTCTCGAAACCCTGCAAGACGATAGAGGAACCGGAAGCACGGACTGGCGCTGATGTGGCCGTCCCTCGCGTCCTGGCCGTTGCGTCGGGTAGTGACATCCGGTTCGCCACGGAACCCGACGAAGGCTGCTCACATTGATCCTGGAGCCCATCCGTACAGACGCTGCGCATGGTCATGACATGGCCGTTTGGTAGGGTGGGCCGCTCCGGAAGCGGCCGACCCTTCGTCGTCCGCTTAGATATCCCAGTCGGAGTCCAGCGAGTACGCCTCGATGGAGTCGATCTTCATCTCCGCGCCGTCGGCAAAGTCGTCATTAGGCGTGTCGGCCATCCCTCCAACCGCGAGATTGACGAGCATATACATCGGCTCGTGCATATCCGCGGGCGTGTCCGTGCGGGCGATCTCCGTGTCGTCGAAGTACCAGACGATCTCATCTTCCGTCCAAAGCACGCCATAGTCGTGAAACCCATCGGTATCGGCGACCTGCACTCCGTCTCGGCTCACGGTGTGCTCGCCGCTTTCGTTGGAATGGGCGGTGGTGATCACGGTATTGGTGTCCTGCCCGCGCATTTCGACGACGTCGAGTTCCGGCGGCCAGGAGCCGTCGGCGGGTAGCAGCCAGAAAGCGGGCCAGGCGCCTTGATCGTCCGGCATGTCGGCTCGCATCTCGAAGTAGCCGTAGGTCTGGGCGAAGGACGAATAGGTCGTCAGCATCCCGGACGTGTAATCATAGCCACCGATCTCGGACTGGATTTCTTCCGAGGCGCGCTCGGCGGTGATCGTCAGCACGCCGTCCTCGACCGAAAACGGGTTGATGGAAGCGGTCGGCTCATAACTCGGATTGACGTACCATTGCAGCTCGCCGTTTTCGGTTAGCGTTGCCCCCTCTTCCGGCGCCCACCAGTATTTCGCATCCCAGACACCGCCTGTGTCGCTGCGGAGTTGAAGCGTGTCGAAATCATCCGAGAAAGTCTGCGTGAAGGCGGACCGGTCCAGGTTCAGCTTGAACTGGCTCTCCTGCAATTGGTCGGTTGTCGTATCGGCGAAGACCACACTTTCGCCCTCGGCGAGATGAAGCCGGAGATCGTCCCCCTCCTGGGCAGAATTGGCCAGGACCTGGTCGAACGAGGTGAAGCCATAGCCATCGAGGCGGACCGTGTCGTTGGAGCTGAAATCGGCGATGAGGTCGCTGCCGTTGCCATGTTCGAACACGAAAGTATCGGCTCCACCGGCGCCGATGAGCACGTCGTTACCTGCGCGTCCGTCGATGGTCTGGCTGCCCGAACCACCGGTGATGATATTGTCGGCACTGTTGCCGAACGCATATCGGTCGTTGCCGGTGACGGTCAGGTTCTCGAAATTCTCCGGCAAGGTGTAGCTCATCCACGTATCGATCGTGTCTACGCCTTCGCCGGGGGCCTCTTCGGCCCGGTTCGTCGATGAATAAAGGTAGTAGATGTCGTCGCCCGTGCCGCCGACCATCGTTACGTCGACGGAACTATCGCCCCAGATGGAATCGTTGGCCGGCGTGCCGTAAAGGGTCGGTCCGGATCCGGTTGCGGAATACCATGCCGTCGAACTTCCGCTGTAATAGACCGGCTGTCCTAGGGCGTTCATGGCAGTTCTGCTCATCGAGAAGTCTCCTGCTTGATAGAGTGCCCCTTCCCGGTGAGCACCCCTAGCATCTCTGACTGTGGCCTGTCGCCCACACCTCAAACTCTTTTGCCCCTGCGCATTTTTTAACCGCGATAGCAATGGGCGCGGATAGGCTCCCGCGGGGATCGAAGCACTCGCCGGAAAGCGCCGGCGACGCGATTCTTAGAATGGAGAAACGAAAACGCACTCAGGCTGCAGCATCACGATGGCGCGGATTCCGATCGATACCGCATGGGAAGTCCCTACCGGTCGCTGCTTTTCCTATTGATAGATATGGATTGTCGACACGCCGAGAGTGTGTCAGCTTCCCGCTTGGGAGGCTGATCGATGATAACGCCGCTGTCGCATATGCGTGAGATAGAGCGTGTTGGCTTGGGCGCTGCGAGCCCGCGCGATGCACCCGTGGTCCAATCCTGGCTTCGCTGCCTCAATGATTACAAGCTGGATCCGACGATCGCGCAGGAAGCCTATATCGTTCCGGGATCGAAGCTGCGCGAGCATCGCGAACAGGCTGAAGAACTGATCCGCATCGGCCGCTCCGGCCTTGAAGGGCTGTTCAACCAGGTCGCCGAACAGAACTATGTTTTGTTGCTATCCGATGCGCGTGGCGTCACCGTCGATTTCATGGGCGACCCTACTTTCGACAACCAGTTGCGCAAGGCGGGTCTCTATCTCGGCTCGGAATGGTCCGAGAGCCGAGCAGGAACCTGTGCCGTCGGGGCCTGCATCGTCTCCGGCGAACCGGTCATCATTCATCAGGACGATCATTTCGACGCCAGCCATATCGGGCTGACTTGTACGGCGGCGCCCGTCTTCGACACGCTTGGCGACCTTACCGCCGTGCTCGACATCTCCCAGCTCCGGTCACCCACCGCCAAGGCGAGCCAGCAACTGGCGCTGCATCTGGTGTCCGCCACTGCGCGGCGGATCGAGCTCGCCAATCTCATGACCCGTACCCGCAATGACTGGGTCCTGCGGCTTGCGCGCTCTCCGGAATTCCTTGATGTCGACCCGGACGCCGCCATCGCTCTCGATGGCAGCGGGCGTATCACTGGCATGACCCATGGCGGTTTTGGCGCACTCGCCCGCTCGATGAACATCCGCGGCCTCAGAACGCGTGATTTTCTCGGACTTCCGGTCTCGGAGGTCTTCGATATCGACGTGGACGACCTGCCAAATTTCATGCGCGGCCGGCCGAACGGCGAACGCCTGCTTCGAGCCAAGAGTGGTCTTGTCCTTTTCGCTAGCGCCATCGCGCCCGTCGTCAGCCTTCGCACGCCTGCCGGCGCGGAACCGCGCCTTCCACGGGCTTTGCGCGATCTCAGTCGCGGCGACGCCGCAATGGAACGGGTGCAGACCCGCGCGGCGAAACTTGCGACACGCAACATCTCTATTCTCATTCAAGGGGAAACGGGCAGCGGCAAGGAATATCTTGCGCGCGCGATCCATGACAGTTGCGGCGGCAATGGCAACTTCGTCGCGGTCAATTGCGCGGCGATCCCGGAACATCTCATCGAATCCGAACTCTTCGGCTACGCTCCCGGCGCGTTCACTGGCGCCAGCCAGAAGGGCAAGCGCGGCCTGATCGAGGATGCCGACGGCGGCACCCTGTTCCTCGACGAGATCGGCGACATGCCGCTTTCGCTGCAAAGCAGGCTGTTGCGCGTGCTCTCGGAAAATGAGGTCCAGCCGGTCGGCGCGCTGAAGGCCCGCCCGATCCGCCTGCGCGTCGTTTCCGCTTCCCACCGCGATCTCGCGGAACTGGTGAAGGAAGGCCGTTTCCGAGAAGACCTTTATTACCGCCTGAACGCCGCAACGCTCTGCCTCCCAGCCTTGCGAGAGCGCCAGGATCTCGGCTGGCTGATCGACCAATTGCTCGCTCGCATCGAGAAGGAAAACAACGAACCCTACCGCATCGACAAGGCCGCGCGGACAGCCTTGCTGGCGCATGAATGGCCGGGAAATCTGCGTGAGCTTTCCAACGTCCTGCGGGTGGCCGCCGCGCTTTCCGAAAGTGGCCTCATCGATACCGAGTGCCTGCCGGAACATCTCTTCGCCGCCCAGGTCCGTTCGTTGCCTGGTGAGGATGATGCACTGAAACAGGCGCTGCGAGACTGCGGCGACAACGTCTCGGCACTTGCAAGAAAGCTCGGTGTCAACCGCTCCACCATCCATCGTCGCCTGAAGCGTCTCAACTGACGCAACGCCTGCAACACCTGTTGCGCAGCAACTGTTGCATTCCCCGAGGCTTTCGGCTGCGGATATTTTTAAGCCATTGATATTACCGCAGAAATAAGCGGAATCGCGATTTGGCATGCTGCTTGCTGTCCCTCCTGTGCAAGAACAACAGGAGGAAACACAATGAAAGCTCTGCGCTTTCACGCTGCCAGGGATCTACGTATTGACGATGTCGAGGCCCCGCCTCAGCCCGGGCCGGGCGAGGTGCTGGTGGAGAACCGTTTCTGCGGCATCTGCGGGACCGATCTGCATGAATACGCCTATGGGCCGATCTTCATCCCGAAAGAGCCGCATCCCTTTACCGGCGCCCATGGGCCACAGATCCTTGGTCATGAATTCGGCGGCGTCGTAAAGGCAGTCGGCGAAGGGGTCAGCCATGTGAAGCCGGGCGACCGGGTCTCGGTCCAGCCGCTGATCATGCCCCGCCGTGGCGACTATTACGCCGATCGCGGTCTGTTTCACCTGAGCGCCAACCTCGCACTTGCGGGCCTCTCCTGGCATTCGGGGGGAATGGCGGAAGCAGCCCTTCTCAACGACTACAATGTCCAGCCCATCCCCGATGCACTGTCCGACGAGGAGGCCGCGCTGATCGAGCCCGCCGCAGTCGCTGTTTACGCCTGCGATCGCGGCGGCGTCACCGCCGGTTGCAGCGTGCTGGTCACAGGCGCAGGGCCGATCGGCATTCTCGTCGCCATGGCTGCACGAGCCGCCGGCGCTTCGAAGATCTTCCTCTCCGATCCTAACGAGACGCGACTGTCGCTGGCCAAGGAAGCGCAGGGCGACGTCCGCACAATCAATCCGAAGATGGAAAAGGTCAGCGACGTCGTTCAGGCCGAGACCGAGGGTGGTGTCGGCTGCGACGTCGCCATCGAATGCGTCGGCAACGAACATGCGCTCAAGGCCTGCGCAAGCGCCGTGCGCAAGCAGGGCGTCGTCGTACAGACCGGTCTTCACCCCGGAGAAAGCCCGTTGAACTGGTTCGACGTGACCTTCAAGGACATCGATATCCGCGGTTCCTGGGCCTACCCGACCCACTACTGGCCGCGTGTCGCGCGCCTGATCGCGAGCGGCCAGATTCCGGCTCGGAAGATCGTCACCAAATATGTCTCGCTCGGCGAGGCGGTTTCGGCAGGGTTCGACAAGCTGCTCGATCCCGCCGGCACCCATCTGAAAATACTGATCGACCTCAAGCGTTAGGCCGGTCCGCGTTGCGGGGCGGTTGAGGAGCCGTCCCATCTTCATCATAGAGCAGGAGGAGAAACGATGCTCGAGAAGACCCCCACCACCCGCGTCCAGGCGCTGCTTGATGCCTTCGGCGCCGCGCTCGAAACCGGCCGCATAGACGATGCGGTCAACCTCTTTGCCGAGGAATGCTACTGGCGCGACCTCGTCGCCTTCACCTGGAACATCAAGACGGTCGAGGGCCGGGATCAGGTGCGCGACATGCTCGATGCGCAGCTCGCCTTCGCAAAGCCCTCCAATTGGCGCGTCGCCGCTGGCGAGGAAGCGACCGAGGCCGATGGCGTGCTCGAAAGCTGGATCTCATTCGAGACGGCGACGGGGCGCGGCTATGGCCTCGTGCGCATCAAGAACGGCCTTATCTGGACGCTGCTGACGGCGCTTGCCGAACTCAAGGGCCACGAGGAAAAGTCCGGCTTTACCCGCCCGCTCGGCGCCAAGCACGGCCAGAATATCGGCGCGAAGACCTGGAAGGAGGAGCGCGAGCATGAGGAGCGCACGCTCGGTTATGAAAATCAGCCCTATGTCGTGATCATCGGCGGCGGACAGGGCGGCATTGCACTCGGCGCTCGGCTTCGTCAACTGGGCGTGCCCACCATCATCCTTGAAAAGAACGATCGGCCAGGCGACAGCTGGCGCAAGCGCTACAAGTCGCTCTGCCTGCATGACCCCGTCTGGTACGACCACCTGCCTTACATCGATTTCCCGAAGAACTGGCCGGTCTTCGCGCCGAAGGACAAGATCGGCGATTGGCTGGAATTCTATACGAAGGTGATGGAGCTGAACTACTGGACACGCTCCACCGCCAAGTCGGCCAAATGGGACGAAGTCACGAATGAATGGACGATCGTGGTCGACCGCGACGGCGAGGAAGTGGTGCTGCGGCCGAAACAGCTCGTCTTTGCAACCGGCATGTCCGGCAAGGCGAACATCCCGGATTTCAACGGCCGCGAGCGCTTCAAGGGCGAGCAGCATCATTCCTCGCAGCATCCGGGGCCGGATGGCTACAGGGGCAAGAAGGTTGTCGTGATCGGCTCGAACAATTCGGCCCATGACATCTGCGCCGCGCTTTACGAAGCGGGCGTCGACGTCACGATGATCCAGCGCTCGACGACCCATATCGTCAAGTCCGACACGCTGATGGATATCGGCCTCGGCGGGCTCTATTCCGAACAGGCGCTGGCAAATGGCGTGACGACGGGCAAGGCCGACCTCATCTTCGCCTCGCTGCCCTATCGGATCATGCACGAGTTCCAGATCCCACTTTACGACAAGATGCGCGAACGCGACGCCGACTTCTACGCGGCGCTGGAGAAAGCCGGCTTCCAGCTGGACTGGGGCGCGGACGGCTCGGGTCTTTTCATGAAGTACCTGCGCCGCGGATCCGGCTACTACATCGATATCGGTGCTTCGCAGCTGATCATCGATGGCAAGGTAAAGCTTGCCGCGGGACAGGTGGAGGAGATCACCGAGACCTCGGTAAAACTGTCTGACGGCAAAGAAATCCCGGCCGACGTCATCGTCTATGCGACGGGCTACGGCTCGATGAACGGCTGGGTCGCGGACCTCATCGACCAGGAGACCGCCGACCGGATCGGCAAGGTCTGGGGGCTCGGCTCCGATACGCCGAAAGACCCCGGCCCCTGGGAGGGCGAGCAGCGCAACATGTGGAAGCCGACGCAACAGGAGGCGCTTTGGTTCCACGGCGGCAACCTGCACCAGTCGCGCCATTACTCGCAGTATCTCTCGCTGCAACTGAAGGCACGATTGGAAGGCATCCAGACACCGGTCTACGGCCTGCAAAGCGTTCATCACAAACGCTGACGAAAGTGCGCAGACGAGAGGGCGGTTTGCCCGCCCTCTCTCGCGTTCGCGAGAAGACCAGGCTAGCTTCGGACGGCAGATCTTAGTGCGCCCTCCGAACCCGGGATGAAAGCGTCACTGCCCCCCGCTGCGAGCGGAGATGCCGACTATCGCCTATCTATGGTCGTTCCAGGGACCAGGCAATTCGTGCGGGCCCCTCTGGCCTTACCAGTCCATCACCACCTTGCCGGAATTGCCGGAGCGCATGGCCTCGAAGCCGTCGCGGAATTCGTCGATCCTGATGCGGTGGGTGATGACGGGAGAAAGATCGAGACCGCCCTGGACGAAGGCGATCATCTTGTACCAGGTCTCGAACATCTCGCGGCCGTAGATGCCCTTGAGGTTGAGCATCTTGAAGATCACCTTGTTCCAGTCGATCTCGAAACCGGCCGGCGCGATGCCGAGGATGGCGATCTTGCCGCCATTGTTCATCTTGTCGATCATGTCGCGGAAGGCCGGTGCCGCTCCCGACATCTCCAGCCCGACATCAAAGCCCTCGGTCATGCCGATCGCCTTCATCACGTCGGCGAGGTTTTGCTTCGAGGCGTCGACGACGTAATCGATGCCGACGCTTTTGGCGAGCGCGAGGCGCGTCGGGTTGATGTCGGTGATCACCACCTTGCGCGCACCCGAGCGCTTGGCAACCAGTGCCCCCATGATGCCGATCGGCCCGGCGCCGGTGACGAGCACATCCTCGCCGACGAGATCGAAGGACAAGGCCGTGTGCACGGCATTGCCGAACGGATCGAAGATTGCCGCGATCTCGTCCGGCACGTCCTCAGGGATCGGCACGACGTTGTATTCCGGCAGGCAGACGAACTCGCCGAAGGAGCCCGGCCGGTTGACGCCGACGCCGAGCGTGTTGCGGCACAGATGCCCACGGCCGGCGCGGCAGTTGCGGCATTTGCCGCAGACGATATGGCCCTCGCCCGACACCCGCTCGCCGACATGGTACTTGGTGACGGCCGAGCCGACCTCGGCGATCTCGCCCATGAACTCGTGGCCGACGACCATCGGCACCGGGATGGTCTTCTGCGCCCACTGGTCCCAGTTCCAGATGTGCACGTCGGTGCCGCAGATCGCCGATTTCTTCACCTTGATCAGCACGTCGTTCGGGCCGATCTCCGGCACCGGCACCCGCTCCATCCAGAGGCCTTCTTCCGGCTTCGATTTGACCAGCGCCTTCATCATGTTCGTCATTATAGCCTCCACCAAACCTTCTCTGGGGCTTGCCCCTCATCCGGCTGCCGCCACCTTCTCCCCGTCACCACGGGGAGAAGGGACCTGTGGCAACCTTCCATCCCCTCTCCTGCGAGCCGTAAAGCACGTCCCCTCTCCCCGCCTGCGGGGAGAGGGTTAGGGTGAGGGGCAAACTCGCCCTTCCCTCGGATCGGGCGAACTCTCCGTTCCGTTCGCTCAGATCACGCCAAGCTCGCGGCCAACCGCTTCGAAGGCGGCGATCGCCCGGCGCACGTCGTTCTCGCTGTGGGCTGCCGACATCTGCGTGCGGATGCGCGCCTGCCCCTTCGGCACCACCGGGAAGGAGAAGCCGATGACATAGACGCCCTTCTGCAGCATGCGCGCCGCCATCTCCTGGGCGAGCGCCGCATCGCCGAGCATGACCGGGATGATCGGGTGCCCTTCGCCGGCGAGCGTGAAGCCGAGTTTCGACATCTCGGTGCGGAACAGGGTGGCATTGGCATAGAGCCGCTCACGCAGTGCATCGCCGTTTTCGATCAGGTCGAAGACCGTGAGCGAGGCGGCGGCAATGACCGGCGCCAGCGTGTTGGAAAACAGATAGGGCCGCGAGCGCTGGCGCAGCCACTCGACGACCTCGGCCTTGGCCGAGGTGTAACCGCCGGAGGCGCCGCCGAGCGCCTTGCCGAGCGTGCCGGTGATGATGTCGATGCGGCCCTCGACGCCGCAATGTTCGGCCGAACCGCGGCCATTCTTGCCGACGAAGCCGACCGCATGGCTGTCGTCGACCATCACCATGGCGCCGTATTTGTCGGCGAGGTCGCAGACGCCTTGCAGGTTGGCGATGATGCCGTCCATCGAGAACACGCCGTCGGTGGCGATCAGCTTGAAGCGGCTGCCCTCGGCCTTCTTCAGTTCCTCCTCCAGCGCCGCCATGTCGTTGTTGGCGTAGCGGAAGCGCTTGGCCTTGGAGAGGCGCACGCCGTCGATGATCGAGGCGTGGTTGAGCGCGTCGGAGATGATCGCGTCCTCTTCGCCAAGCAGCGTTTCGAACAGGCCGCCATTGGCATCGAAGCAGGAGGAATAGAGGATGGTGTCTTCCAGGCCGAGGAACGACGAGATGCGGGCCTCGAGGGCCTTGTGCTCCTCCTGCGTGCCGCAGATGAAGCGCACCGAGGCCATGCCGTAGCCGTAGCGGTCGAGCGCCTGCTTGCCGGCCTCGGCCAGTTCTTCGTTGTCGGCAAGGCCGAGATAGTTGTTGGCGCAGAAGTTGAGCACGCGGTCGCCCGAGGCGACCTCGATCGCGCCCGCCTGCTTCGAGGTGATGACACGCTCCGACGTGTAAAGCCCGGCCGTCTTCAGGCCCTCGAGTTCAGAACGAAGATGGGAGAGGAAGCGTTCGTTCATTCAGACGCTTCCTTCGGCTCGATGCGCCGCCTCTGCGGGCAATTCGGCTGCAACCGGCGGGAAGCCGCTGCGGCAGAGCGCATCGAGACCTTCGAGATCCAGTCGCTCGAGCCCCAGTTTCGGAAGGATGTCGTTCTCGCCTTCGAAGTCCCGGCCGTACATTGCCGAGAAGATGCGGATACCCGATTCATGCAGGATCGCCGGGCAGCCGGCGAGGCGCGCGAGCTGCGCCGTGACGACCAAGCCAAAGGGGACATCTTCCGTCACGTAACGGCTGTCCGCTGTCGCGGGGCCGGTGCCGCAGTGGCCGGCCTGGTGCATCTCCTGGTTCATTTGCGAGATGTTGCTGACCGGCACATGGAACGACAGGTGGAAATGCTGGAAGATGTCGCGCACATCTAGTTGCAGTCTCTCGGCAACGGCCAGACGCTCGCGATCGAGCGTTTCCAGGAGACGGCCGATGTTGGGGGTGACGTTCTGGGCCTGGATCCAGCTCTCGCCGCGCTCCATGCGCGACATGTTGCCAAGCGCGATCCCGAGATGATTTTGCGGGTTCAGGTTCGAGAGAGCGATCGCCAGAAGGTTGCCGCGATCGACAAAATGTTCGCCGAAGAGCGCCGTGCAGACTGCGTATCCCCTGGCGCTCTCCGATGCCGGAACGGTCGCCAGATCAACCTGCTTTCGTATCGTGTTCACCTGGACCAGCGCCGGGCCGAGCTTCCTGCCGCTGACAATCGTCGTCCCCCAGGCAACGATCGGCACGGTTATGCCGCGCGCGGCCAGAAGCGATGAAAGATAAAGCGCTCCGAACGAGGTATGCGAACTGAAGATCACCAGCTGCCCGGCGGCAAGATACGGCGCGATTGCGTCCAGCACGAACCTGTGACCGTAGGCCGGCAGCGCGATGACGATCGCATCTGCACCGCTGACCAGATCTGCTGCGCTCTCAGCGACCGCCGGATCGAATACGCCTTCGACGGCACCCTCGGCCGTCAGGCTTTCTCCCTCGGTGAGCGCCAACGTACCTGTACCGGACGGCGACCAGAGCGTTGCCTTGTGTCCCAGTTTTTCAAGAAGTGCGGCGGTGCCAAAGGCAATAGAGCCCGCACCCGCGATACCTACTCGCATGTCGTTTTCCATTTTAACTGATATCGGGTAACGGGCGCCGCCAGGCGCCCGTCGTTAAGACGCTGCGGCTATGACGCCGCGTTTCGGGAGGGGATGAGTGTGGTCGCTTCGGACGGCCAGCCAACCCAGATGTCGTCGCGGCTGAGGCCTTCCACTTCGCTTGGGTGAACGAGCGCGTTGAGCAGGTGTCCGTCGCCGATCTCGACCTTGAGCGACGTGTGGTTGCCCTTGAAGACGCGCTGGCGGATCCGCCCTTGCACCCGGTTTGCCACGCTCGGTTCGTGCGCCGAGCATTGGATTGCCTCAGGCCTCAACACGACGTAGATCGCGTCGCCTGGCTTGGGAGACAGCGCGCCGGCAGAGGTCTTGATCGTCACACCGTTCCACCGCACCGCGGCTTCCCCAGCTTCGGCGCCGACGACATCGGAACGCAACAGATTGGTTTCACCGAGGAAGGTCGCCACGAAAGCGGAGCCCGGCCGATTGTACAGGGTCGCCGGATCGCCCATCTGCTCGATCCGGCCATTGTTCATGACCACGATCGTATCCGACATGGTCAGTGCCTCTTCCTGATCGTGGGTGACGAACATGAACGTCTTGCCAGTCTGTTCCTGGATCGCCTTGAGCTCGACCTGCATGGTCTGCCGAAGCTTCGCATCGAGTGCAGAAAGAGGCTCGTCGAGCAGGAGAACGTCAGGATCGGGTGCGAGCGCCCGCATCAAAGCGACACGCTGGCGCTGACCGCCCGACAGCTCGGACGGAAGTCGGCTTGCGAACTCCTGCAATTGTACGAGCTCCAGAAGTTCCGATACCCGCTTCTGGATCTGCCGGTTGTCGACCCCCTTCAACTCCAGGCCGAAGGCAATGTTCTTCGCGACCGTCATGTGCGGAAACAGTGCATAATCCTGAAACACGATGTTCACGTTGCGCCGGTTCGGCGGAACCTGGGTCACGTCGCGGCCGGACAGCAGGATGCGGCCGCTCGTGGGTGTTTCAAACCCACCGAGCATACGCAGCGTCGTCGACTTGCCGCAGCCGGAAGGGCCGAGCAATGTGACGAATTTGCCGCGCTCTATGTTGAGGTTGAGATTTTCGACCGCGACAAAGCTGCCGAAGCTCTTCCTGACATTTTCGAACTGAACAACCGGTTCCATCAGCGGATCCTCGAACGACGTGTGAGATATTCTGCGTAAAGGCCGACCACGGCCGTCACGACCAGGACGAGCGTGGCCATGACGTTGATCTCCGGCGACATGCCGGACTGTACGCGAGCGAAGATGAGCATCGGCAGCGTCGGGCGGTAGCCGCCGAGGAAGAAGGTGCGGACGAAGTCATCGCTCGACAGCAGGAGACAGAAGATCATGCCGCCGAATATGGCCGGCCCCAGGTAAGGAAGGGTGACGCGGAAAAAGGTGACGATGCTGTCCGCACCGAGATCACGCGCGGCGTCGACCAGATTGCCCGGCATCGAACGCAGTCGCGTCAGCACCATGACCACAACGAAGGGCACGGCATGGACGACGTGGCCGAGAATGATGGCCACTGTCCCTGTCGGAAGATCTATGGTCGTGATGAAAATGCGCAGCGAGATCGCCGAGATCATACCCGGCACGACGGCCGGCAGGCAGGCCACGGCGAAGGCCACGTATTGAGCGGCACCGCGCAGCGATCCGATCAACATCGCGATCCAGACCCCGATCACCGTTGCGATGGCTGTCGTCGCCGCGGCGATCATGATGGTGTAAAGGCAGGCGTCCAGGAACTGCTTGTCCTGAATAACCTTGGCGTACCAGTCGATCGTCAGGTTTCCGAGCGGGAACGAGATGAAGCTCGCATCCTTGAAGCTGACCGCGACCATCAACGACAACGGCAGAAACAGATAGAGGACAAACAGCCAGTAGAAGGACTTGAGGGCCAGCCCTGGCCAATCGAGAAACACGGCGCGCATCAGAATGTCCTTTGCTTCGAGCCGCCGACGACCCGCATGAACAGCCCCACGGTTACGAGGGATGCAGCCAGCATGATCATTGCGAAGGCAGCGCCCGCCGGCCAGCGGCTGCTGGCACCGTGGAAGAAGCTGCTGATCGTCTCGGAGAACATGCTGGTGGTCGGCCCGCCAAGCAGGATGGGGGCAGCAAACACGCCCATGCAGGTGAGGAAGACCAACGAACAACCGGAGACGATACCGTCGCGCGAAAGCGGCAGCACGATGCGGCGGAAGCGCGTGAACGGCCCTGCCCCGAGGTCGGCTGACGCATCAAGCAGGGATTTCGGGATCTTCTCGATCGCCGAATAGAGCGGCAGCAACATGTACAGGCAGACCATGTAGACCAGGCCGAAGCTGATCGAGAATGAGGTGTAGAGCATCTGAATGGGGCGGTCGGTCAGCCCGATCTCCCGCAGAAGCACGTTGACTGCACCACGATTGGCCAGAAGCATGATGACCGAGAAGATGCGGATGATTTCGCCGGCCCAGAACGGTGCCAACAGCAGGAGCAGCGCTCGCGACCTACCCCCGGGCGAGACCACCTTTGCCACGTAGTAGGCAACCGGATAGACCACGATCAGGGTTACCGCAGTTGCAATCGATGCGTAGACGAAGCTACGCAGCAGCGGCATCCAGTAGAGTTTCTCGCTGAAGAACAGCGCGTAGTTGTCGAGCGTGAAATTCGCCTCCACGCCAGGCTCCGGCGGATAGCTGGACAGAAGACTGATTCGCAGCATCTCGTAGATGGGGCCGATATGCATCATCAGCATCCAGACAACCGGCACGCCGGCCAAGAGCAGGATGCGTCCGTATCGCCACTCGGCAACGGCGCCCAACGTATATCGATAGGCCGGCGAGTGGATCACCCGGGCAATGCCTGTCGAATATTTCATTTGAGCGGCATAGGCGGGGATACCGCCATCCGCTGTGCTTGTTCCCACGGCCATTGAATTGTCCCAAACCTTGACCCGTTGGGCGGCGACCAGACGTGCGTCGTCTTACTGACCCCGTCGCTACAACGGGGTCAGGGCCAGTCGCCGCTCTATGGTAGCTTAAGCCGCCTTCAGTTCGGCGACGGCACGATCAATGATTTCGTTTTTCAGCGAACGGTTAGTCGAGCTGAAGAAGGTGACACGTTCAAGTTCGTCCTGCGGCAGCGTCGACGCCAGCCGCTCCTTGTCGTTGAGCAGCTTGTCGACGCCCGAGATCGTCGAGCTGAAGCCGGAGGTGCGCGTCATTGCCGCTCCGACCTCAGGATTGGCCAGGATAGCATCGAACAGTTTGTAGGCGTTCTCGGCGTTGGGCGCATTGTTGACGATGTTCAGCGTGTAGCAGAACCCGTAGGTGCCTTCTTTCGGCACAGACAGCTTCACTGGCACGCCGTCCATGATCAGCTTGGCGGCCGGGCCAGACCAGGCTTGCGCCAGGTGGATATCCTCGTTGATGAACATCTGCTGCACTTCGCTGGCTGCGTCGTAATATTTGCGAACCATATGCTTGTGCTTGATCAGGAAGTCACGCGCCTCGTTTGCAGCCTTGCGGGCCTCTTCGGCCTTGTCGGTATAGGTGACGAAATCGCCATCGTGGCCAAGATATTTCATGGTGATCGACATAAAGTCGCCCGCCAGGTACGCGGTCAGACCCTCGTATTTCTCGTCGAACATGATGCCCCAGCTGTCGGCCTCCGGCACGTAGTCCGTATTGCGGACCAGGCCTTCGTAGCCAGCCAGGATCGGCAACCCCCACAGGTTGCCCTCGTAGCGCGCCCAGGCCGCGTCCTGATAGGCCGGATTCAGGTTGGACCAATTGCGCAGCCTTGCTGTGTCCAGCGCCTGCACCAGCTTCGAGTCGATGAACTGGCCATAGCGATGGCCCGCAACGGTGACGATGTCGGTGGTCGGATTTGCGCCTTCTGCCGTGAGCAGATTGTACTGCTTGCCCTGGTCGTCCGTCAGACGGATGCGCACCTCAATGCCGCTTTCCTTCTGGAACTGCTCGATGAAGTCCTGCGGCAGGAACTTGTCGTATGTGGTGATGTTGAGAACCGAGCTCTGCGCGCTGGCCGGCCGGATGATGTACGGCGCTGCGAGCAGCGTCGCGCTGCCAGCTCCCAGCAGCTTGAGTGCGTTCCTGCGATTGATCTTCTGCCCGATAATCATTTGTTCCTCCTCGCGCCTCCCAGCGTGACTTGATGAGCGTCGGTCCGTGCGTGGCGCAATGCCGGGCCGATCGCCAATCGCGCAACCGGATCGATCCGATTGCAGCCTGCACCTAGATAGGCGCAGCGATTTTGACCCGTCTAATTGTTTTTGAGTCTGCGTCTATTCCAAAAGGTTATAGGATTGCGTTCCCCTTCGCGGCGCCGGGTCCCGGTGTTTTCAAGCATAGCGAGCAGTCACATTGTCAACATCCGGTGCCGGAGCTAGGGTGATTGCAGGCCGCCCCTGTTGAGAGGTTATGGAATGAAGCGTGCACCGAACCTCCGACAAATCGAGGCCCTCAAGGCCGTGATCGAATGTGGTACGGTCAGCCGTGCAGCCGAGATATTGCATATCTCGCAACCTGCGGTGAGCAAGCTATTGGCGCATTTGGAAGAGGATACGGAACTTGCGCTGTTCGATCGCGTCAAGGGCCGGCTCATCCCTTCGGAACACGGGATGCGGCTCTACAAGGAGATTGATCGTGTCTTTGCCGGCATCAAGCAGATAGAGCGCGCCGTCGACCTCATCCGGCGCGAGGAGCTTGGGCAAATTTCCGTTGGCGTGATGCCGGCCCTGTCCGGTCCCTTCATCAGCCACACCAACAAGCGCTTTCTTGCCAGGTATGGCGATGCCTATATTTCCGTGGTGATCCGCAGTTCGCAATTCATCGTTGAATGGCTGCTCTCCAAACAGGTCGACATCGGCCTGATCAATCGCAATACGGACAACCCCTATATCGAATGCGTTCCCCTACGCGGCGGCGACCTTGTCTGCATAGCGCCGGCGGGCCATCGCTTCGCGGCGAAACAAGAGGTCGAGCCGGCCGACATCGATGGCGAGCCCTATATCGGCTTTGCCGCCGACAACCGCATCCGGCAAAAGATCGAGAGCACACTTGATGGCTACGGCACCCGCCTGAATTACATCATGGATGCGACCCTTGCGCCGGCGGTGTGTGAAATGGTCGCCAACGGGCTCGGGATTGCCATTGTCGACCCGGTGTTCGCCTACGGCCAGCGCGATCACCTTACGATCAGGCCCTTCCGCCCCAACATTGCATCTGATCTCAGCCTCTGCTGGCTTCGCGATACAAAGAATCGTCATCTCGTTGATGCCTATGTTGAGGCGACGCGCGCCACCGTGCAGGAAATGCAGCTCGGAATGGGTGTGACCAGCCAAGCGACTGAGTGACATGGAAGTTCTCGGGCAGTCGGCGGATCGCCGACTGCGATAAGGTGGGTCTTGCTTCAGACGAGTTTGATGAGAGCGACACCCGCAAGCAGCAGCACCACACCGGCAAGACGCAAGCCCGACACCGACCTTTGCGGGAGGCGGAACCAGCCGTAGCGATCGACGAATACGCTTGCGACCTGCTGACCTGCGACAGTGAAACCAACGGCTGCGGCAGCGCCGATCACCGGGATCGCAGTAAACACCGTAGTGACATAGGTCGCTCCGGCGAAACCGCCGAGCCAACCCCACCAGGGCATGGTCTGCACGCCGCCGATGTTGGGGCGAGGTGTCTTTTGCCTGGCGAGCGCTACCAGCATCACCGCTGCCATGGCGAGCGTGGCGACGAAGAACGAGATCGCGCCCACCGCAAACGGCGCACCGCCAAGCTCCTGGCGCAGCAGCGCATTGATCGCCCCCTGGACCGGGAGGACCGCGCCGGCCACGAGTGCCAAGGCGATCCATCCAAGCTTGTCGGCTTTGAGATTGTCCTTTCCGCCTTGGCCGAACACGACCATGCCGACACCGATGAGCACGACAAGCGTGCCAGCCGCGGCTCCGGCTCGAAGCCCGGTTTGCGCCACACCAAGCAGGCCGAAGCTATCGAGTGCGAGAGAAGCGAGCATCTGCCCGGCGATAAAGAGGCCGACCGATACTACTGCGCCGAGGCGGGGAAATAGAACAATCGTCGAGACGACGTAGACGGCCGAGGCAGTGCCTCCGATGAGATGCCACCACTCCGCCTGCGGAACCGCGCCAAGCACGGCGACCGTCCCGGTGAACAGGGCGACGAGAAACAGCAAACCGGTGCCAATCGCGAGCTGGAGCGTGGTCGCCGCGAACGGTGATCCGACCGCTTTCGAAAGCTGCGCATTGGCGCCGGCCTGAACGGCGAGCAGACCGCCCGCAACCAGAGCCATTGGGACGAACAGGGTCTCCATGACGGGACCTCCTTGATGAGAATGACATTGAGCGTGGATAGGGAGAAAGGATCAGGCGCTGATGCTCTCGCGGGCCAGCAGCCGCGGGACGACAAGTCCGCGCAGCACAGCCGGGCGGGCACCGACCGCCATGTACCACCGGGCGAGATTGCGCGTTGCGTCGAGCGTGAGGCCGAGCTTGGTGAGACCGGCATGAATCCATGGCCAGGTCATCACGTCGGCAATGCCGTATGCCTCGCCCGCGATGTGGGAGTAGCGCGCCAGTTGCCCGTCGAGCACCCGGTAGACACGGTTTGCTTCCGCCTCGAAGCGGCCAATGACATAGGGGATCTTCTCCGGTGCGAAGACCTTGTAGTTCCAGAGCTGGCCCAAGGTCGGGCCGACATGGGCGGCCTGGAACAAAGTCCAGCTTTGAACCTGGATGCGCTCCGCATCGGAGCCGGGCAGGAGCACACCGGATCGCGCGGCGAGATAGGGCAGAATCGCGCCCGACTCGAAGACGGTGCGATCCTGATCCGGATCGACGATAACCGGTATCTTGTTGTTGGGATTGAGGGCCAGGAACTCCGGTGTCCTCTGCTCGCCGGCCTCGATGTCGATGACGTGAACATCATAGGGCAGTCCGGTCTCCTCCAGCATGATCGAGGCCTTGTGACCATTCGGCGTCTGGTAGGTGTAAAGTTGGATGGGGGTCATCTTGCGTATCTCCATCGACCGGTCCGCCCGATCGTGGATACTTAGTTAGACCGTGCTTTCTCGCAGCGCGATCTGTTGCTTTGCCGTCTGACACTGCATATTTGCACACCAGCAACGCGGCGACCAAACACCAAGGCGCCTGATCGTGAGGGGTCGGCTTTGCCGATCCGACCGAGAATGGGGACAGCGCTGCAACTTCGCTCGCCCGGTCCGCTTCCCTGTTGTAAGTTTGCGCAATCATGCACAGCCACCGCCAAATCGATTGGGAAGATCTCCGCTTTGTCCTGGCGGTCGCGGAGACGAATTCTCTGGCCGCTGCCGCCCGCGCGCTCGGCGTCAATCACACCACGGTGCTCCGCCGCGTCGGATCGTTCGAACAGAAATTGGGGGTTCGGCTGTTTGATCGCCTCCCGTCCGGCTACACGCTGACTGCCGGAGGCGAGGAACTGCTCGCGGTGGCGCGGCAGATGGCCGAAACGGTCACTGAGCTCGAACGGCGCCTGACGGGACAGGATCTGCGTCTGGAAGGCAGTCTGCGGATCACCACCACCGATACGCTCATGGCCTCGATCCTGCCGTCGATATTGGCTGCCTTCCAGCAGCGCCACCCCGGCGTCCTGCTTGAGGTGAGCACGTCGAATGCTCTGGCAAATCTCTCCCACCGCGACGCGGACGTCGCCATTCGCCCAGCCGTTGATTCCCCCGATGCCCTCGTTGGCCGCCGGATCGCGAGTGTTGCCTTCGCCGTTTATGCGGCGCCTTCCTACCTTCAGGAACGCGGTTTGGCATCAGTCGACGAGATCGACTTCGCGAGGGAACGCTGGATTGGGCTCGGCGACGCGCTTGCTTCCACAAGCGTCGCACGATGGATGCGCGCGACGCTGCCGGCGCCAGCGGTGCTGCGTTGTGACTCGCTGGTTACGGCGCGCGAAGCGGCAGCAGCCGGCATCGGGCTTACCGCTCTCCCTTGCTATCTCGGCGATACGACGTCCGGCCTGATGCGCATCGGCCCGCCGGTTGCTGAAATGACGCGAGAACTCTGGCTTCTCACCCATGAGGATCTGCGCCGCACGGCCCGGGTCAGCGCCTTTACCGAGTTTGCAGGCCAGGCGCTCGCGAAACATCGCCCGCTATTCGAAGGGCACCATCCCGCGGAACGCACTCGTTAGACAATGCGACTGGCCCACTAGTCCGCTACCGGGTCCTTCCCGCGCTTTAACCGACCGAGCGCTTCGGCATGGAGCGTCTCGTTTGCTGCCATGAGGACTGTCTCGTACCGGTGCGTGTCATCCAGCGGGTGGCCCTCCCAGTCCGTAACGATACCGCCCGCCCCTTCGATGATGGGTATCTGCGGAAGTATGTCGTAATCGAACACGTTGCTCTCGACCAGGAGATCAACGCTACCGAGCGCGAGCAGGCCGGCAGCGTAGCAATCATGAGACATGCGCGTGAAGCGCGCCCCGGCGGCCAGTCGCGAGAAGCGCTCTTTGGCATCGGGATCGAACTGCTCCAGCGCCGATGTATAGACGATCGCCTCCTTGAGGCGGACCGTATCGCTCGTTTGGACCGGTACACCGTTGAAGATGGTCGGGCATCCGCGCTGGCCAACCCAGCGTTCGTTTGTTACCGGCTGATCTATGATGCCAATGAACGGCGTGCCCTGATGCAGGAGAGCGATTTGGGTACCGAAAGCCAGCGAGCCGGACGCAAAAGACTTCGTGCCGTCAATCGGATCGAGCACCCAAACCCATTCCGCATCCGCATTGGCGGCACCAAACTCCTCTCCACGAATACCGTGGTCAGGAAAGCACGTCTCGATCATCTGCCGCATCGTCATTTCGGCAAGGCGATCGGCTTCCGTAACAGGACTGCTGTCCGCCTTGGCTGAGATCTCCAACCGTTGGCGGAAATAGGGGCGTATAACGGTGGCGGCGGCATCGGCCAGTTCGTGGGCGAATGCCAGAAACGCCGGCGGGCAGACGTGTTCGGCCGTCATTCTTGGACCTTCTCAGCTTGGGTTATGATTTTCTGCAACAGGCTTCGGATGGTTTCGACCTGCCTGTGGGCGGCCGCTATCTCCTGGCGCAGCCGCCTCTCCTGATTGCCCGTTCCGATCGTCGTGAAGCTTGGCGAGCGGGCGGGAATGAACGGGTCCCCGGCCTCGGAAGCAAAGCGGAGTGCAGGCGCGAAGTAGCCCTCCTCCTCTTCCAGCCCGAAGGCCAGGACCTGGGGCCTGTCGCCGCCAAGCAGCAAGAGTTCCACCAACATCGCGAGCATCGGCAAATCGCCGTTTCCAGACAGGCAGGCGAGATGCGCCCAACCGCCGCGGTCCGCCCGCACGAGGCAGTCCTTGACATGTACCTCGGTGATGTATGGCGCCTGCGCTGCCAGGGCCGACATCGGTGCTTCGAACGCATTGATCATGTTGCCGAAATCGAACAGGAGGCTGAGGCGCGGGTTAGCGACCGCCTCGATGATTTGGATCAACTCTGCTGATTTGAGATCCTCATGCTGTTCAAGCGTGAACCGGAGCCTGCCTTCAGGATCGAGTACCTCAAGCCGCCTGAGATCTGCGATCGTCCACGCAACGATCTGCGAGATACGCCCCTCGTAACGCGGATAGCAGCGAAGCGAGCTGGCTCCGGTCAAAAGCGCAATGCGCACCGCATCCGAGAGCCCGGCAAGCTCCGTCGTGCTGGTCTCGACATGCAATTCCAGGCCGAACTCGCTCACCGCCGCGCCAAGGGCGCTCAACGCCTCGTCCGGCATTCTGGCGAGACTTGCCTGCTCGCCGTCCTCGACATGAATCTTGAGGCCCGCGAGACGCTGCCCTCTCGCGAATTCAACTAGATCCAAGGGTTTCATGCCGCCAAAGCGGAAGTTCAGGTGAAAGGCATAGGCATGGGCAAACAGCGGCGCGCGTCGTGCCCGTGCAGCGAGCCGCGCGCGACTTTCGGCCGACAGCCCCTCTATCCTCTGCCTCCAGTTCGGACGATGCGTCATTTCCCATGGCATATCGGTCACCATCCCGGTTCCTTCACGAGCTTCGTCAGGCGGCAAGAACGAGCAGGTCACGATCAGAAATGCTGACCTCGACCGGGGTGCCGACCGAAGGCGGCGGCGTGTCGGGTTGGTTGAAGGTGTCGAGCGAGACGAACTGACCGGCAACCGCGACACGGATGCGGATCACAGACCCCAGGAAATGCACCTCCGCAATATGGCCGGAGAGAACGACGCTGCCCTCGTCTTTTCGCCCCAGCACCACTGTTTCCGGCCGGAGCGCCAGGCTCAACCGGTCACCAGCCCGGCCGGGCAGTTCCCGGTTCAGCGCCACCGGGATATCCCCCAGCCCTACCCGCCCCGCGGCTGCGTCGAGGAGGCGGGCGTCGAGAAGATTGAGTGTCCCAACGAACTGCGCCACGAAACGCGTCGCCGGCCGATTGTAGATTTCAAATGGCGTGCCGACCTGATCGGCTATGCCTTGATGCATGACCACTACGCGGTCCGACATCGACAGCGCCTCTTCCTGATCGTGCGTCACGAAGATGGTGGTGATGCCGAGCTCACGCTGGATACGGCGGATCTCCTCCCGCAGGCTCGTGCGTATCTTCGCGTCAAGGGCCGATAGAGGTTCATCAAGCAGCAGAACCTGCGGCCGGATTGCGAGCGCACGCGCCAAGGCCACCCGCTGCTGCTGGCCGCCGGAAAGCTGGAACGGGTAGCGCTCGCCGAGTTTCGGCAGGCCGACCAGCTCCAACATTTCACCAACACGCGCGCTGATCGCTGCCTTTCCCTCGCCCTTTATTCGCAGGCCGAACCCGATGTTCTGCTCAACCGTAAGATTGGGAAAAAGTGCATAGGCCTGGAACACCATCCCAATGTTGCGACGGTTGGCAGCCAAGCCGCTTACATCGCGCCCGTCGATGCAAATCGCGCCGGACGTCGGCGTCTCGAAGCCGGCGACCATACGCAGGACCGTGGTCTTGCCGCAGCCGGAGGGCCCGAGGAAGGAGATGAATTCGCCCTTCTCGATATTGAGATTGAAATCCTTGACGACGCGCTGCGCGCCGAAGGACTTTTCCAGATGAAGGATGTCGAGAAAGGCCATGGTCAACGCCTCACGGTAGAGAATTTGGAAAAGCGGGTGAAAAGCTGGATCAGCCCCATGCAGGCCCAGGTAATGGCAAAGGCCACCACCGCGAGCGCCGACGGCTCGTAGGCGCGGTTGCCGCCCATCCAGACCATGTACGGACCGAAGGACCCGACGTTGAGCAACGCGGCGAAAACATATTCACCGATGACGATCGCGAAGGTCAGAAAAGCCCCTGAGAGTACCGAGACGAAGACGTTCGGCAGGATGACGACGGCGAGAATGCGCGCCCAACCGGCCCCAAGGCTCTGTGCCGCCTCCGTCAGGCTGCCGATATCGATGGTGCGAAGGCCCGTGTCCACCGAGCGATACATGTAAGGTAGCGACAACGTCGCATAGCCGAACAGAAGCAGGAGGTTGGTGCCCCACCAGCTTCCCGTCAGCGGCAGGGCCGAGGACGTGTTGTAGATGCGGATATAGCCGAAGACGATGACGATCGGCGGAATGACCAGCGGCAGCAGCGTCAGGAACTCGACGATCGGGCGCAACCCGGGAAAACGCAGCCGCACGAAATAGGCGGTCGGGACCACGATCAGGATGCCGAGTGCAATCGTCAGCAGTGCCAACACCACCGAATAGCCAAAGGTCTGCTGGAATTGCGGATCGGCCAGCACGACACGATAGGCTTCGAAGCTGTAGCCATCGCGCTGCATGCGCATGGAAAAATCGAACATGCCGACGAGCGGCAGCAGGAAGTAGAGCCCGCCCAAGGCGACGGCGAGCCAGGACCAGAGGCGTCTCTCCGTCATTTGACCCACCTTTCCGCACGCATGCGCAGGAGGATGTAGATCGCGTTGGCAATGGCGGTCAGCAGGATCATGGCAAAGGCGATGGCGTAGCCCAGATGCGGATCGTTGAGCACGTCGCCGCGGATCTGCGCAAACAGTACGATCGGCGCGATCGAGAGTGATGAGCCGGTCAGTGCGATTGCGGTCGCAACAGCACCAAAGGCATTGGCAAAAAGCAGAGCGAGCGTGCCGAGAAGCGAGGGCCACAGCACCGGCAACGCCACCAGTCGCCAGTATTGAAAACCGCTGGCGCCAAGGCTTTCCGCCGCCTCCCGCCATTCGCGCCGCAGCCCCTCCAGTGCTGGCGTGATGATCAGCACCATCAGCGGAATCTGGAAATAGAGATAGGTAAGTGCCAGCCCGAGAAACGAGACGATGTTGAAGCCGGCCCCGTAAAGATTGATGCCGAACCAATGGCGCAACAGCATGGTCACGAAACCGAGGCGGCCGAGTGTTGCGATAAAGGCGAAGGCGAGTGGCACACCGGCAAAATTCGAGGCGACGCCCGAGAAAGTGAGGATGGCATTGCGCAACGGGCGCGGAAGGCCACCGAGGGTGATGGCGGCAGCGATCAGGAAACCGAAAAGACATCCAAGTACTGCGGTCAGCTGGCTGAGCTCGATCGAAATCCAGAAGGCCGACCGTATCGAGGGCGCCAGAAGCTTGCCAAGGTTCTCAAGCGTCACCTGTCCCTCAGCGTTGCGGAACGCGCCAAGCACGATGTTGAGAGTGGGTAGGATGAGGAAGAGCGTGGCAAAGAGGAAGAAAGGGGCAACCCCGAGCCAGCTGAGGACCTGCCGCGGCTTGAAGGCCGCCGGCAGGGATGCGACGCTTGTCGTCATCGGATTTGTCCCTGGAATAAATTGCGCCAAAGGCTGGCAAGAGGCCTCCTGACAGGTAAGCCTCCCGCCGACCGGGAGAGTTATTTCACGTTGGCGCCGACCACCTTGTCCCAGCCCTCGACCACCGCGGTCTTGTTGGCGGAAAGTTCATCGACTGTCGGGAAGATTGCCTTTTCATAGGCTTCGGCCGGCGGCAGCTTGTCGAGCAGCTCCTGCGGGAACTTGCCGGCCTTCAGCATGGCGTTGAAACGCGCGGGGTGGCAGTAGCCCTTCAGCCAGGCGGTCTGACCCTCGTCGGAATAGAGATATTCCATCCAGAGCTTGGCGGCGTTCGGGTGCGGCGCATAGGCCGAGATCGCCTGCACATAGACGCCGGCGACGACTCCGCTTGCCGGCACGACCACGTCCATCGGCGGATTGCCGTTCAGCGCGTCGCGCCAGGCCAGCAGATTGTAGTCCCAGGCAGCGACAATCGGCGTTTGCCCCTGTGCGATCGTGCCGGCCTTGCCGAGCACTGGCACGAAGTTGCCGGACTTGTTCAGTTCGGCAAAAAGCTCAAGGCCCTTGCCGCCGGATTCCGCTCCAGGCTTGGCGCCTCGCGCGATGCCTGCCGACATCAGCGCCAGGATCGCCTGCGCCGAGGACCGCGGGTCGCCGGTCAGCGCCACGGCCCCGGAGTATTCGGACTTCGACAGATCCGACCAGTCGGCCGGTGCGGACTCAAGCAGGTCCTTGTTCACACCGAATGCCATGACGCCGTAGTAGTCGCCGTACCAATAGCCCTTCTCGTCCTTGATGTTGTCAGGGATTTCGTCCCAGGTCGCCACCTTGTATGGTTGAAGCAGGCCCTCCTGCGCGGCGGCCGGCGCAAAGGCCAGGCCGAGATCGACGACGTCTGGTGCCTGCGAGCCCGTATTGCCCTTGTTCGCCCGGATCGCTTCCAGCTCATCGGCCGTGCCGGCATCGGGGTTCAGCTCGTTGACCTCGATGCCCGGATATTTCGCCTTGAAGTCGGCGATAACCTCTCCGTAGTTGCACCAGTCATGGGGCAGCGCGATGACTGTCAGCGTGCCTTCCTTGGTGGCGGCTGCCACGAGTTCTTGCGAAGCCTCGGCGCGGGCGATACCCGGCAGCGCCGCGGCCAGGGCAAGGGTGGAGATGAAGGCGCGGCTCGTTGCGCGCGATAGAAGTCTCTTCATGGTTTCCTCCTGTTGACCGTCTGCGACGGATCGTGGGCGATGGCTACTTCTGTCCTTGCATCCGGTCGTCGGCACCGCCGTCAGTTCCGGTTCCCCCGCACCTTGTCTGCGTCCTGCGGAGGGCTGCATCGGTGCGTTTTCGTGTAGGGACAGGATGTAACAATTGGACAACGAATAAACGTCCATTATGGTGAAATTGACTGTACCAATTTTGGAGATGCATCGGTGGTCAAACAGCTTGAAGGCCCGATCCTGCCTTTCCTTCGCCTCGATGCCGCGATCGCCCTGCCGAAATTCCGCCAGGTGCAGGATCAGTTGCGCATGGCGATCCTCAAGGGACACCTGCGTGCCGGAACACGCCTGCCTGCGAGCCGCATCCTTGCCGGGGAGTTGGGCCTGTCGCGCCAGACCTTGGTGCGAGTGCTCGATAACCTGAAAGCAGAGGGCTATCTGGAAGCCCGACAGGGAGCCGGCACCTTCGTGTCGGCGGCCTTGCCCCGCCAATCCGCGAAACACCGGTTCACCCCAACTCCGCGGGATGCCGCAGAGACTGCACCGCCGCGCCTGTCGCGTATTGGCGAGCTGTCACGCCGGATGTCAGCCGATATCGGCCAGATGGAAGACAGGCCTTTCCTCCCCAACCGTCCGGCGCTCGATCGGTTTCCCTTTGCCGTCTGGCGGAAATGCTGGAATTCGGTGACGCGCGGCGGCAAGGCCGTGGCCATGGGCTATGGCGACGTTGCGGGCGAGCTGGTTCTGCGGCAGAGGATTGCCGAATATCTGGCCCTGCATCGGCGCGATCCCTGCGATCCCGAGCAGATCGTCATCACGCCGGGCGGGCATGCCGCCTTCACGCTCGCAGTCCTGGCGCTCGCCGATCCTGGCGACGGGATATGGTTCGAAAACCCGGGGCCCGTCACCACCAGCAACCTGTTCCGCACGCTCGAGCTGCGGCTGTGCCCAACGAATGTCGACGCAGACGGTTTGGATGTCGAAGGAGCCATGGCTCGTTATCCCGATGCGCGGCTCGCCTTCGTCATGCCATCGCGCCACCACCCGCTCGGTGTCACACTGTCGCTGCCGCGCCGGCTTGCCCTCCTCGAATGGGCGCGAGCAAACGATACCTGGATCATCGAGGACGATTACGACAGCGAATTCCGTTATGACGGCGCGCCGCTTCCCTCCATGCGCTCCATCGACAGCAACGGACGCGTGATCTATGCCGGCAGCTTCAGCAAAGCGCTCTATCCGGGTCTGCGTATCGGCTATCTCGTCTTGCCACCGCAACTGATCGGTGCTTTCCGCAACCTGTCGGCACTGATCCATCGCAGCGTGCCGGTCGAAACCCAGCTCGCGCTCGCCGAGTTCATCGGCGGCGGACATTTTGCCAGTCATCTGCGCCGCATGCGTGGCCTTTATGCCGAGCGCCGCGAGGCGTTCATGCAAGCCGGGCGGGACGTCCTTGCAGGACTTGCCCGCGTTGACTGTTCCGAAAGCGGGCTCAACGCACTCGCTTGGCTGCAAGACGGTCGTGAAGACCAGGCCTCGCACCGCGCCGTGCTCGATGCGGGACTGCAATGCTATCCGCTGTCGGACTACACGATCGCGACGCCTCAGCCGGCTGCGCTCATTCTCGGCTATGCCGGTGTTCCGGCGGATCGGATGAGACCTCTTCTTCTTCGGCTGGCCGAAGCGATCGCCCGAACGTAAGCCAACATCGGGAGCGGAGGCGAGGAGCCTCTCGACCGCCAAACTGCTTCTGTCAGGTGCCTATACGACTTCCTGCCCGGTCGCTACGCGGACGAATGGATGCACAGTGGCCGGCTTCGGCTGCGCGCCCCGGAGCGCATGACCTTCGCGGACATGTTCCACATCGCTCACCACCTGGAGTTCAATTTCGTTTGAGGCGCAATGCTTCGAGGCCGCCAGAGGCCCGACAAAGGGAAGTGGCGGCTCACCAGGCGACGGCGAAGCGTCGCTCTCCGCGACGGATTGCTCGCAGCAGCCCTCCAGGCGATCGGAACCGATGAGCGTGAACCCGCAAAATTGACCGCGACGGCATTTCAATCTCCGACGCTTAAGCCTCGGAGACAAAAGGGCATCGGCAACTGGCAAGGACCCTGATCCCTCTGCCGCTGCATTCTTCGGATTTGACAAGCCCGATCCTCGCCCCAGTTCATGGAGATGGCTTTAAGTGAGGTCGTGCGCAGCAACGCACAACGAACAGCAGCACTGGTCAAATGGACCCTCGGCCGGGAACGACCGCGCCGGAGCAGCCCTGTTTCCTCCATGCGCAGCTTCTGGGGCCTGTTGCTGGCCTACTGGCTCTCCGAACGTTGGCGCGAGGCATGGGGCTTAACCTTTCTCATCCTGCTGCTCACCGGATTGTCGGCGCAAGCAAGCGTCTACTTCGCCCTGACGTCCGGCGAGCTCGTCAATCGGATCGCCAACTTTCACCACCCCACCGTGCCCACCACGCCTTCGTCGCTCCTGATCACCGCGGCAACGCTCGCGGCGATCGCGATCATCAGGGATGCCGGGTTCACTGCGGTCCGCCATTTCTTCTCGACCACACTCCACCGGAAATGGCGCCAGTGGCTGGATGAACGCTTCAACCAGGCGCTGCTCGATTCCAACCATACCCATTTCCACCTTCAGCAGAACGGATTTGGCGCCGCGACCGAAGGCGAGAGCTCGTCGCCCGACAACATCGACCAGAGGGTACAGGAAGCCATAAAGGGCATGACAGGAGGTGCCATCGGTCTTGGCGTGGGCATCGCCGGCGTCGTGCTGTCGCTTGGCTTCGTCGGGAGCAAACTGATCGAAACATCGAGCCCCGTCAGGGGGCTTGATCTGCTCGGCAGCTACGGCAGCGCCTGCCTGATGTTTCTGGCGATCGCGATCTACGTGCCGCTCAATACGTTCATCGCAGCCAAACTCGGCAGTGTCCTGCAGGGCCTGTCCACACGCATTCAATCGGCCGAGGGCAGCTATCGCAGCGAATTGAACCAATTGTTGCACCGTAGTTTTCATGTTGCGGTCATCAAGGGCGAACCGGCGCAGAAGGCCATCAACGGGCGCCGATATCGCGAGATCGACCACACCTGGACGAGGCTCAACCGCGTGACCGCCGGCTACATGGGCTTCGAGCTGGTGCATAATTTCCTCGGCTCACGCATCGTTGCCTATGCGCCAGGGCTACTCCCCTACGTCGACAAAACGATCAGCCTGCAGGACTATGTCACCGGCGCCGAGCTGGCGACGGCTCTGATCAACGAATGCTCGTGGTTCATCCATGCGATGCCCGACATCGCGACGCTCAGGGCGAATGCACACCGGATCACCGAGCTTGCCCAAGCAATAGAAGCGGTGCAGCAGCCGCAGGATTACTATGCTCGCAGCGGCCCCTCGGTGTTCGAGTACAAGACCCAGGACACCGCGCGCGGACTTACGATCCAAGCGGTCGAGCTCATGCATGCCGGCGATGACCAGGCTTTCCTGACCGCTGACGAACTGAATTTCCTTCCCGGAGAGTGGACCTTGGTGGTCGGTGAATCTGGAAGCGGCAAGACTTCGCTTCTGAAGGCAATCAACGGTCTGTGGGCACACGGACGCGGCACGATCACGACGCCGGAGAACGTGCGAAGCCTCTACGCTGCCCAGGACGTCAAGCTCCAGGGTGTTTGCCTGAAGGATCTCGTCTGCCTGCCGGATGAGGCTGACGCCCATGACGTCGCCTCTGTCGTATCGGCGTTGGAGGAAGCCGGGCTCGAAGAAATTACGGAAGGGCTTTCGAGCGATGGTCGCGATGGGCAGAACTGGGACAAGCTTCTGTCGGGAGGCGAGAAGCAGAAACTGGTCCTTGCGAGAATCCTGCTATTAAGGCCAGGCCTGCTCTTCCTCGACGAGGCGACAAGCGCCCTTGATAGCGACGCGGTTCGGGCGTTCCATCAATCGATCAAGGGCCATTGCCCGGAGGCGACGGTGATCGCCGTTATGCACGACACCTCGTCGATCCAGTCAGAAAGCGGGGTCGATTTCTTCGATAGCGTGCTCACCATCGACAACGGCATCGCGACGAAAACGCCAATTACCGACTGGCGCGATACGCAGGAGTAGCTGCCACCGGCGGCCCGCCCTATTTCTTGGGTCATGTGCCGCGCATTCATTTTGTGACGCGGCGTGAACAGCGATCAAATTCCCCCGAAGCTAGGAGCCCCAATGCGTATTGCCCTCCTTGTCAACGCACTCGAAACCGAAGCGCCGGCCTATACGACGACCGCATTGGCGCTTGCCGCGCTCTCTCGCGGACACGAGGTTCTTTACGTCACGCCTGGTGATTTTATCCTGCGCCCTGACGATACACTGATGATACGGGCGGCCGGTTTCGTCGGCACGCGACCGAAGAAGCCCGAGACGCTCTTGCGAGCACTTACGGACGCCGACAAAACCATCGTCAACGTCGAAGAAGTGGACGTTCTGCTGCTTCGCAACGATCCGTCGGAGGACGCCGAAAACCGACCCTGGGCATCTCACGCCGGGGCGAATTTCGGCCGTCTCGCCGCGGAGCGCGGTACGATCGTTGTCAACGATCCCTGCGGCTTGGCATTGGCCCAGGACAAGCTCTACTTCCAGGATTTCCCGGTGACCGTTCGCCCGACAACCTTGATCTCCAAGGACATCGATGAAATCCGTACGTTCATTGACAGCCACTCCGAGGGGGTGATCATCAAACCGTTGCAGGGTTCTGGCGGTCGAAACGTCTTCCGGGTGGGTACCAGCACGGAGGGCAATCTTACCCAAATTGTCGAGGCTGTCGGCGTCGTCGGCTATCTTATCGTGCAGAGCTACCTTCCGAAGGCGTCGGACGGCGATACGCGGTTGTTCCTGATGAACGGACGACCGCTGCACAGGGGCGACGTCTATGCTGCGTTCAGACGCGTGCCGCCCAAGGGAGACGTCCGCTCCAACATCCACGCAAGCGGCACTCCAAAGCCGGCCAACGTTACGAAGGAGATGCTGGCGATCGCCGAGACGCTACGGCCGAAGCTCGTTGAAGACGGCATGTTCCTGGTCGGCCTTGATATCGTCGGCGACAAGCTTCTCGAGATCAACGTATTCACGCCTGGCGGCCTCCAGACCATTCGCGAACTCCACGACATCGATTTCTGCGATGAGATCCTGGACTCGCTGGAAAACAAGGTGGACATCAAAAAGACCTATCGGGGATCACTCAGCAATCGGATCCTGTCGACGCTTTGAATTGGCGGCCCAATCCGTCGCGCGCTCCACTTTCGCGCAATGTGTTGACGGAACAGAACCGCCGATCCGGATGTTACTGTCCGCGAGTGGCAGGCAGAGCCCGTTTGCCGCATAGGGCGACAAAGGAGATAGCGTTTCTGTGAATTTTCTACACCAGATTGTCTCTGACGTGCAGTTGATGCTTCGCCGGCCGCCGCGCATGCAGTACGCGGCCTTGTGTTATCGCTTTCGCAAAGACAACACACTGGAGATCCTTCTCATTACCAGCCGGGACACCGGACGCTGGGTCATTCCCAAGGGCTGGCCGATGAAAGGAAAGCGCGCGCATGAGGTGGCTGCGAGAGAAGCCTTTGAAGAGGCTGGCGTGAAGGGCACCTGCCAGAGGTTTCCTTTCGGCCACTACTTCTACAAGAAGAGGCTGGACCATGGGCTCAAGATCTCCTGCAGGGTTCAACTCCACCCCCTGGAAGTCACGCGCATGCGCGGGAAATTCCCCGAGAAGGGAGAGCGAAAGCTCGCCTGGTTCGACTATCGGGAAGCGGCGAAGCGTGTCGCCGAGCCTTCGCTGCGCGACCGGATACTCCGTTTCGGACAGCAACGCGTTCCCTAGAGCCCCGCGCGTTTGGTTTCCAGAGCATCTTTCCGCTTCAAGTGATTCCACTTGAATGCGGGATGCTCTAGTGGACGCTGGCGACCTTGACGGCGTGGGCGAAATCCTCCGCCACCAGCTCACTGATCGCGATCAACACCTCCTCCACCGAAAACCCGGAGTCGATCGTCTCGCGGATCAAAAGCTGGAGGTCAAGTTCAACGACGTCCCGGCAATCCTCGAGCCGTTCCTCAGATACCGTGATGCTCTGCAGTTCTTCCATCGCGAGACTCCTCTTGACGTGGATTCTGCTGGTTAGCCCTCGCAAGCTTGTTCGCACGACCTTCCAACCCTTGGGAGGAGGTTTGAGTTCCGGCGAGAACTCCTCGAAGAGATCAAAGAAAGAGATTCGCTGCAACGCCTTGCGGTCGCATTGAGCCGCCTACCGGTCGCGGTTGCCTTGACGGCGTGACCGCCCTGCATCTCTCGACGGTTCTTCCGGCCCTTCCCAGCCAAAGACGCTGCGACCGCCGAACTCTTGCGATTGTCGAAACTCGCCGGCCACGATCTCCTTGAGATCCGGGCCGGTCACGTATCTCTCGAACTGGCGAGCCTGATCGTCGAGGCGCTTGAGAACCTGCATCTCTTCGTCACGACCGAGCTTCGCTTTCGACACGGCGGACTTCATCACCCGGATCGTCTCGTCGTAGACTTTCAGTGGAACCGGGAACGGGTGGCGATCCTTGCCGCCGTGGGCGAGCGAGAAGCGCGCCGGATCGGCGAACCGGCATGGCGCACCGTGCACCACTTCGGCCACCATCGCCAGCGCCTTGACGGTGCGCGCCCCAACGCCCGGCACCAGCAGGAGATGCTCGAAATCCTCTGGGCCACGGTCGGCGGCCGCAGCGAGCGTGGCATGCAGGCGTTTCATATTGACGTCTTCTTCGCGCACGTCGTGATGTTCAGGCATAATCAGATGCGGCAGCATTGGCTGCGCGCTTTGCTTGGTCACCCGCCTTGGCTCGATGGCTGCGACCTCCCGGACGATCCGATCCGGCCCCAGCGAAGCCAGAAGATCGAGCTGGCTATTGCGCGAGGCCGCGGCGCGGCGGTCGGCAAGGTTGACGATCTCGCCCTGCCGCGCGCCTTCGATCGCCGTGTGGGGCGAATCCACGAAGCTGGTGATCCCCTCCGAAAGCCAATGGTAGCGCCGGGCCTGCCGCTTTTCGCCGTTCATGCCCTGTTGCACGATGACCCATTTGCCGTCGTCGGTGACGATAAAACCGTGCAGGTAAAGGTCGAAGCCGTCTTGAACTGCTGCACTGTCGACCTTTGCGACGAGGCGGCTGGTTGTCGCCAGGCCACTTCCATCGAGGCCCACGCGCTCGCCAATTGCAATCAGCTCGCCGGGGGTCTCCCGGGAATTCCGCCCTCGACCGCCACAGACATGAATACCGAGTTCGCCTGACAGAGGCGACAAACCACGCTTCAGGGCGCCGATGACGCTGGTGGTGATGCCGGAAGAGTGCCAGTCCATGCCCATGACGCATCCGAAAGACTGAAACCAGAACGGATGTGCCAACCGCCGAAGAAACTCGTCTCGACCATATTCGATGACGATCGCCTGGGTGATGATCGCACCAAGTTTCGTCATGCGCTCGCCAAGCCACCGGGGAACCCGGCCACCGTGAAGCGGAAGATCTGCACTGCCTGCTCTCTGGACCATCCGGCTCTTATACACCGGCAGATGGTGCAGTCACACAGGAAAGTTCTCTAAACGTTCTCATTTGCGCCGGCAGTCGGCGAGACCACGGTCGCAAGCCGAATGGTCATGACGAGACCTTGCCCCCATGAAGGTTCGACTTCGCCAGCTTGAGTAAAACCTCAGCGCCACGACCTACACTACCTTTGCGCTTAAGATAGGGTTCAGCAATCGGCGATATGCTCCGCACCAAATGGCATTTGAACAGGTTGCAGAATGAGTGAGTTCCAAAACAGAGCTGTTCGATTGATGGTTGCCTCCTTAGGCGATGCTTCGACCAGCGATATCTCCGTACGTCGCACGAACGTTCTGACGACTGCGCTGGAACTCTATGTTGTTGCCTTGGGGGGATCGCACGAGCAGCTTGAGACCGCCATCGCGAAAAAGGAAAGCGACGCGCCGAGACGTATTTGGTAATCGGCGATCTGATGATGGAGATTAAGCCACATTCACGACATCGACGTCACGCAGGCAGCGCACAATGCTCTCGACAGCGGCTTCCGTGAAAGGACTCCCGCCTAAACTCCGCCCCTCCCGGTCGGCTTCCCGCTTCTCCGGCACCGCGTAGCAATGGTCAGTTAGAAGCGGGCGGCCAGGAAGTTCAATTGGACGTTCAGCCAATACCGGGCCTTTCTGGTCGCGGATTGAACCTCATGCCCAAACTCCTGGGTGTAGCGGCCTTCACACATCGTCGTGTCGACCACCCACAATCCGCCCGCGTAAATCGCCATCAGCAGGAAACCGCGCATGGCGGAGCAGAATGAACATTCGATATTTCTAAATTATTAACGCGGGACGTGATCCGCGATTTATGTCGAGCGGACCGCCTCCGGTCGGCGACCGCCCACGCCCGCGTCCAAAAAAAGAGCCTCCACCAACCAAGCAGAGGCCCAGAGTCAGGCTTGCGATTGGCCGCTGCAGCGGGGACTGCGACGTCGGCGCAACCGCAATCGGAAAAGGCTGACAGAGGCTTCATCCGAAGGCAATGAACCTAAACGGACTATTGGATAGCCAGCCAGGGCTAGACGGAACACCTCCACGGCAGTAGCGATTGAACGCCCACAGGCGATCCGCTGGCGTGCGCGCGAGATTGTGCGGCGGCCTCCGCGCTCACGGCCCAATGATGATTTGATCGCTCAGCGTTACCTTCTCGAAGTCATTGATCAGAACATCGGCACGTACCTGCCAGGTGCCCGCCAGCGGTATGTTCACGCGCTCTCTCCGCCAATCTGCGTCGCCGCTCCGCGCTGCCGCACGTTTGAACGGCTCGATGCCGGAATCAGGCTTGGATAGGACGAGCGTCACCTCCTTGGCGGCAAGCGGTTCGACTTCGCCCGTGGCGAGGTTGATCGATACGTCGAGCTCGCCCACCCGTCCGGGCAAGACCTCAACGAGGACCATCGCCTTGTCCGTGTGGATGTGAACGCTTGCAGGCCGAACCGCCAGAGCTAAGAGCACGCGCGACGGCGGCGTGAAGCGCCAGCAAGAAACGGCGCCGAAGATCAGGACGACGATCAGTGTTTCCGCGGCGATCGAGCGGACCAGCCGCTTCGCCGAAGCCCGCTCGCCAGCCATTACCGGTTCCGTCAGGCGCCAGCGATTTGCAAGCGCCAACAGAAACAGTCCGAACAGCAACGCCATCTTGACCATGAGCACCTGGCCATAGGCAGTTTCCAGCAGCGCTTGCGGCTTCTCCACCTGCACAAAGGCCAAGATGAAACCCGCCACGATAAGAACAACGAGCACGTAAGGGACGAACGCCGAGAACCGGCCGAGCGCCTGAAGAGCCATCGGGTCTTCGCGCCGCAACGCGAGGCCCAGGGGAGCGAGCGCTCCAACCCAGAGACTTATCGTGGCGACGTGCAGGAAGACCGCCGGACGCATCAGCCATTGCGGCTCGGCTGTCGATGCATGGCCGCTCAGCGACAAGGCGACGGATGACGCGATCAGCGCGACGAGAGATGACAGTCGAGCAGACCGACCCTTCGCCGGCAGAGCGATGGCGGCCACACAAAAGGCAGCGAAGGCGGCAATGGCCGTACCGCCGAAGCTGGTTGCCATCGCCGTGGACCAAACGACCGGCTCGACAATTTGCGTCACGGAAACGCCCAGTGCATCGAGCCCCTGAAAACCCACAGCGGCAAGTGCGCCGAGAAGCCCTATACCGAGCGCTGCTGCAACGACTTTGCACCCTGATCGCGAGCCAAAGAGCAGCCAGTGGCGCGAAAACACACCGCCGACGCCGATGAACAGCCCCACGTAAAGCGCGAGCTTCGATAGGAGGAGACCGGCGCGCACGGCCCAGTCGATCTCGTCTTCGTTCATGAACGGAGCGGTGCTGGCCGCGCCGACCGAAAAGACGACCGATCCACCGATCGGATGCCCGTCGGTAGAGGTCACGCGCCAGCTGAGCACATGTGTGCCGTGCCCAAGATCGGATGGCGCCGCGATCACGACCACTCGATCCTTCAGGTCGAACCGCTCGAGCGGGATCGCTGTTCCATCCGGTCTGACGAGCTTTAAGGACAACGGCGAAACCGGCTCGCTGAAGGTCAGCACGTAGACCGATGGCGCGGTGCCGACGACCGCGCCATCCTGCGGTTCACTTGTGTTGAGCGATGCGTGGGCGAAGGCCGCGGCGGCATGCATGAGGATCCCGCAGAGCGCGATCACCACCAGCCTCGCAAGACGAGTAAAGCTCGATGATACCAGCATCATGCGTGATCTCCGGTCACTTGGCCCTCGCCCCCACGTTGCGCTGCTCAGTGCCCGCTTTTCTTTTCAAGCAGCTTGATGCCGGGCGCCGGATATTCGAGATCGTCACTCGACTTGCCTTCCGCCGGGACCTCGATCCAACGCTCGGTCGCGCCATCAGGGCACTCCTGCACCAGCGGCACGTAGAGTGTCTTGCCGACTGGCAGGCCCTCGGTCAGAAACGCGCGGAAGACAAACTCCTCATATTCGTCGTCGGCCAGGCTGCCGCCCTTCCAGACGACCTCCTTCACGCCCTCCTTCATCGGCGTGCCGAAGTAGGCATAGGACTTTTCGTAGGCTCCCTTGACCTTCTCCAGCGTCCAGCCCGGCTTCGGCATCGGCTTTGCGGCGATCATGCCTTCCGGGATCTGAACGCGCAGAGCGATCGTCGGCTTGCCCTCGCATCCATGCGGGACGCGGATGACGGCCTTGTAGGACGCGCCGACATGCGCCTCCGTTGTTTCGAGCGTGGAGTGGGCAAAAGCTGCCGTGGTGCCTATCGCGATGAAGGCAGCGGTGGTGATGAGTTTCGACAACATATGGCTATTCCTTTGAGATTGTGTTGGGTCGCGGGAAATCCCCCCGCGGCAGTCAGGGATTGGATGCAGTGATCCGGAAAACGTTGCCGACATTCTTGGTCGGTGGCGGGCAGCGATCGCACAAGACGGTCAGTGCACGGGTCCCCGTTGGCTCAAGACCGGCCTGCAGTCAGGCTTGGAGCACGACAGGGACGTCGGGAGGCGGCGAAGATCGTCGCGATGGGGCCGGCGGACGCCAGGGGAGGATATCCCTCCCCCCGACATAGGCTGGAGCGAACGCAACCGATCAGGCGAGCAGCCGAGGGGGCGCGCGAGGATAACCGAGGCGATGCTCGCCCGTTGGCAACGGCTCTGCCCCCGCGGACCAAAACGTGTGCACCGCCGACGCGACTTGGTGGCTAAGATCGTCGCCAGGCTGCGGAGTCGCCGCCAAGACCTGCGAGGACACGCAACATCCAAGAAGGCAGCAATCGGCAGCCTTGCCACGGCCGCCGTCGTGATTGCCGTTGCTGGCGTGATCCGCGCTGATGCACAGTGCATTGCCGAAAGCGTCGAGTTGCGAGAAGGCAGGCATCGAGCTGAAGGCAAATGCGCCGGCGACCGATTGCAGCACGAACAGGCAGGCAGCGATGAACGCCAGTCCCCAACCGTTGCGTCGCCTCACCACAATCAAGCTCCTTCTACGCTGTCTCCGAGAATGTCCGGCGCCATCGCATAGCTAGCCGGCACGCCCGTCCCCTTCCTTGCTCCACAGCAAGCATCTGCGTGAAGTCCAACGTACCGGACAGTCGAGCGCTGCTATTCTTCGCGCTCGCCGGCAAGAACAGACCTGCCGCAACCAGGGAGCGCGCCGCCGCCTGACAAGCGTAATCAAACTTTCATTTTTCCATCATGCAGATTGGCAAGGACTGTCACACTCAACTGTTAGCAAGCGCCCGGCTTCATTCGTGCCACCGATCCTGGTGTCCGCCAATCTGCAAGGAGCGTTTTGCAATGAAAGTCTCCGTCACTACGTCCGTATTCATCGGCCTGATGGCAAGCGTCGCGTTTGGCGCGTCGGCGGCCGCAGCCGAAAAGACGAAGTTCGAATTCTGGTACGGCCTTTCGGGTGATCTTGGCGAACGTGTCCAAGATGCCTGCAAGAAGTTCAACGACAGCCAGTCCGAGTTCGAGATCGTCTGCACCTCTCAAAATGGATACGACACGACCCTGCAGAACACGATTGCCGCCTACCGCGCCAAGAAGCAGCCGGCAATCACCCAGATCTATGATGCCGGCACCCTGGACATGATGCTGTCGGGCGCATTCGTGCCCGCCAAGAAGCTGATGGCCGAAAACGGCTACACCATCGACTGGAACAACTATTTCGGCGGCATCGCCAACTATTACGCCACGGCAAAAGGCGAGCTGAATTCCTTCCCGTTCAACTCCTCGACGGCCATGTTCTATTACAACGTTGACGCCTTCCAGAAGGCCGGCATCGACTTCAAGCCGGACACCTGGGAACAGGTCGAGGAAGCTGCCCGCAAGCTGAAGGCCGCCGGCTACGAATGCCCGCTCGCCTTCAATTTCGACACCTGGCCGCTGATGGAGCAGTTCTCGGCCATCCACAACCAGCCGCTCGCCACCAAGGCCAACGGTTACAACGGGTTGGACGCCGAGCTTGTCGTCAACAAGACCAAGTTCGTCGATCACGTGAAGTTCTTCAAGAAGATGGCCGACGAGAAGCTCTTCGTAGTCAAGACCAAGCAACTCGGCATGGACATCGTCCCCGCCTTCACGTCCCAGACCTGCCAGATGATACAGACCTCGATCGCCGACCACGGCACGATCGGCAAGACCCTTCCCGAAGGTGTGAAGTGGGAAGTCGCCATGTTGCCCGTATGGAAGGGCACGGAGCGGCAGAACTCGCTCGTCGGCGGCGCATCGCTCTGGGTGCTCGCCGGTCGTCCGGAAGCGGAATACAAGGGCGCGGCCGCCTTCCTCAATTACCTTGCGACGCCGGAAATGGCCGAGTGGTGGTCAACGGTGACGGGTTACATCCCGGTGACCAAGACCGGTTTCGACGCCATGAAGGCCAACGGGTTCTACGACAAGGCACCCTACAAGGGGCGTGAACTCGCCATCCAGAGCCTGTCCTTCACCCCGACCTCTGAAAACACCCGCGGCATCCGCCTCGGCGGCTTCACGCAGATCCGCAAGGAGTTCGCGACCGCCCTCGAAGCGATCTTCATGCAGAACGCAGACGTCCAGGCCGAGCTCGACAAGACGGTTGAACGCGGCAACGCCGTTCTGCGTCGCTTCGAGAAGACCTACGCTGGACAGACCCTGAACTAACATCTGATCCGCCCGGAGCCTGCCGCAACATCGGCAGGCTCCGATTTCTATTCTTGCGCATCGGAAATACAACACATGGACAAGCGTGCGGCCTTTCGCAGCTGGTGGCTGCCCAGCCTATTCGCCCTTCCACAGATCATTTTGATCCTGCTCTTTTTCTATTGGCCGGCGGTCGCCGTGTTGCGATGGGCCTTCACGCTGGAGCCGCCATTCGGCGGCGCCGCTGAGTTCGTCGGTTTTGCCAACTTCCAGGAAGTATTCGCCGACCCGCTCTACTGGAACTCGGTTGGCGTCAGCCTGGCATTCGCCCTTTGCGGCACGCTTGCCACCATTTTCATTGGCCTTGTTCTTGCCCTTGCTGTCGACCGGCAGTTGCCGGGCTCCGCACCGTTCCGGTTCCTCTACATTCTGCCTTACGCGATTGCGGGGCCGGCCGCCGGCATGGCTTTCCGTTTCATCCTGTCGCCTGAGCGCGGGCTGATGGCATCGGTCAACGCCACGTTTCCGGATTTCTGGAACCCAGCCAAGTACGGCAGCCATGCCCTTATTCTCGTCATTGTCGTTTTCGCCTGGAAATGGGCGGGCTACACCTTCATCTTCCTTCTTGCTGGTCTGCAGTCGGTCCCTCGATCGCTGATTGAGGCGGCCGCGATGGACGGATGCGGCCCGATCCGCCGCGCAGTCGACATCCAGATCCCGCTGCTGGCGCCAACACTCTTCTTCCTGCTGGTCATCATGATGACCGAAGGTTTCGTCGGTGCCGACACATACGGCATCGTCGCCCGAACCACGGATGGCGGCCCGAACCACGGCACCGACGTGATGGTCTACCGCATCGTCGAAGAGGCGTTCCGCGGCTTGAACTACTCCGGCGCTTCGGCCCAGAGCCTCGTGCTCATAGGCCTCATCATGATCTTCACCTTTATCCAGTTCCGCTTCATCGAGCGCCAAGTCCATTACAAGTGAGGCTCCCATGATCCAGCGGACACCTTTCGCCAACGCGCTGACCTATGGCGTGATGATCTTCGGCTTCCTGCTGCTGATCGGCCCCTTCATCGTCATCGTGTCGGGCGCCAGCCAGACATTCCAGCAGGTCAACGCCATACCCTTCAGCTTCGTGCCGCAGGACCGCCTCTTCGAGAACATGAGCGCCGCCTGGTCGCGCGCCAACCTCGGAACAGCGATGCTGAACAGCTTCGTCATGGCCAGCCTCGTCACGGTCGGCAAGGTGGCGCTATCGGCGCTGACGGCCTTTGCCATCGTGTTCTTCAGAACGCCGCTCAAGGGCTTCTTCTTCTGGATGGTGTTCATCACCCTGATGCTGCCGCTCGAGGTGCGCGTGGTGCCCACCTATGCGGTCGCTGCCGACCTGTTTCAGCCGGTTCGACTGCTGATTTCCGCCGTCACCGGTTTCGAAGTTTCCGTCGATTGGAACCTTCTCAATTCCTATGCCGGCCTCACGCTGCCGTTGATCGCAACCGCGACCGGAACGTTCCTCTATCGCCAATTCTACCTGACCCTGCCCGACGAGCTGGCGGAGGCCGCACGCATGGACGGGTCAGGCGCGATCCGCTTTTTCATCGACATGCTGCTGCCGCTCTCGCGCACCAACATGCTCGCACTGACGACCATCATGTTCGTCTATGGGTGGAACCAGTATCTCTGGCCCCTCCTGATGGTGACGGACCCCCAATACAAGACCACGATGATGTCGCTGGTCGCACTCCTGCCGTCCGACAACGGCACGCCGGACTGGAACGTGACGCTCGCCGGATCGCTGATCATCATGCTGCCTCCGCTCATCGTCGTTGCCGTCCTTCAGCGGTGGTTCGTTCGCGGCCTCGTGGCCACGGAAAAATGACCCCGCTTTCCCCAAACAGAACAGACAGAGAGGTCCGCGCCCATGGCTGACATCGCAATTCGCGCCGTGCGTAAATCCTACGGAAAGAACCCCACCCTGCATGGCATCGACCTCGCCTTTGCGTCGGGAGAATTCGTCGTGATCCTCGGCCCGTCCGGCTGCGGCAAATCAACGCTTTTGAGGATGATCGCGGGGCTCGAGGACATCACCGCCGGCGAAATCGCCATCAACGGCCACGTCGTAAACAGGCTCGAGCCACGTGAACGCGGTTGCGCCATGGTGTTCCAGAACTACGCCCTCTATCCGCACATGACGGTCGCGGGAAATATCGGCTATGCCCTGAAGGTGGCCGGTGTCCCGAAGGCGGAGCGTTTGCGCCGGATCGAGGAAACGGCGAAGATCGTCGGGCTCTCCGATTATCTCGATCGCAAGCCGGCGGCACTTTCCGGCGGCCAGCGCCAGCGCGTCGCCATGGCGCGCGCGATCATTCGCGAACCGAACGTGTTTCTTTTCGACGAGCCGCTGTCGAACCTGGACGCCAAGCTGCGCGTCACCATGCGGGCGGAGATCCGCAAGCTGCATCAGCGTCTCCAGGCAACGTCCATCTTCGTCACCCACGATCAGGTGGAAGCGATGACGCTGGCGGACAAGCTGGTCGTGATGAACAAGGGCGTGGTCGAACAGGTCGGCCAGCCGCTCGACATCTACCACCGGCCGGCAAGCATCTTCGTCGCATCCTTCATCGGCTCGCCGGCGATGAACCTGTTCGATGCCGCTGTCGACGTTGACAACGCCTGCCTGGCGTTCGGCGGCACAAAGATGCCGATAGACAGGGCGCTTGCTGGGCGACTGGGCGCAAGGCAGATCACGGTCGGTATTCGCCCGGAACAATGTGTCGTTGCGCCTGAAGCAAAAGGCGTCTCGATCAAGGTGGATTTCGTTGAGGAGCTCGGCTCCGGCCGCGTCATCCACTCGGAACTGAATGGCCATCCCTTCGCCGCCAGTGTCGACGAGCATACGCGCGCCCGGCCGGGCGATCGGATCACCCTGGAGCTGCCTCTGGCGCATTTGCATCTCTTCGACCAGGAGACCGGCCGGCGAATCCACGTCGATCTGGAGCCCCGCGCCGTCAGTAGCGCCGCCAGCCATCCGACGCTCCAAGCAGTCTGATCACTTCAACAAATCAGGAGAAACCGTGATGAACGACATCATAGCCGCCGTGGGATTCTGCAATCGAACGGGCAAGGGCGATCTTTCGAGCCTTGACGCCTCCTTGCGCGAAATTGCCGAGACCGGAGCCGACGCCTGCGAGATCGGAATCTATGGCGAAGAGATCGTCAGTGGCGGCCGCATCATCGAAGACCGTGTCCAGCGCGTCGCCGAGATGACGAAGAAGTACACCTTCAAGAAGCTATCGCTGCACGGCCAGATCGTTTCCAACTTCATGGACCGCCAGCACCACCATCTGCAAAAGAAGGTCGTGAGGGCGATGCTCGAGCTGTGCGACCGGCTTGGTGCGGGGATCCTCGTCCATCACTCCGGCGCAGCACAGCTTGCCCCCGGAGAGAATGCCGCTGATCTCGACAGGATGGAACGCGACGCACTCGCGGAGATGGCGCAGATCGCAAAAGGATACGGGGTCCGCATCGCACTCGAAAACATTTTCACGACGGAAAGCGGCCAGTATCGACAGACACCGAGCCAGGTCGCCGAAACCGTGCGAGCGATCGGCTCGAACAACGTCGTCGCGCTCATCGATTTCTCGCATGCCTATATCGAGGCCACGCATCGCGGGCTTGATTTCCGTGACGAGCTGAGGGCAATGGCGCCGGTGACGGGCCACCTCCATGTTCACGACAGTTTCGGCCTGCCCTATTCCATGAACCGCTTCTATCATCCGGCCGAAGCGACCGCGCTCGGCATCGGCGATCTGCATCTGCCGATCGGCTGGGGCGACATTGCCTGGGATGACATCTTCTCCGAACTGACCTTCCTTCCGGATACGACGCTGATCATGGAAATCGGCGCCGAGCGGTTTGCCGATCAGCAACCTGCGTGCCTGGAACGGGCAAGGGGTCTCGCCGCAGCGGTCGGACTTCGATCCGCTGCGTAATGTTTCCGGTTGCCCCGCCGCATGTGTGGTGGGGCAACCGGATCGCACCCGCTCAAAGCGCACATTCCGGCCGCTCGCCTCCTCGATGATCTCTATGCGCTTATGGAACGCCTCGGCGTGCGCTCACTCGACGAGATTCGCGGGTGCGCCCGCGCAGAGGCAGCACCTGAGACTTGAGCCGCAGGATGGTTGAGCTTCGTGCACTCTGCATGAAACCGGCCTCCCACAGCGCGTTGCCGTATCACCGCAAAAATCCGACCTTCGACATCCCTGATCTCGGCGCACGTATCCCTGTTCGCGCGGTCAGTGCCGACGCCAATCCATCGGCCGCGCGTTTTTCTAATGCGGCCGAATGGCTCAGCGGGCGGCCGCGACATCACCCGACTTGTCGAGGGGATAGGCGTAGGCACCTGCCTTTGAGGTCCGAAAGCCGCCACTCGCCAATGCTTCGGCGAGCTTGACGGCCGCCACCACGCCATCGATGACGGGTACTCCAGCTTCGCGGGAGAGCCAATCGCACAGCTGCGCCATGCCGGCACAGCCAAGGACGATGGCGTCTACGCCATCCTCGCGTATCGCCGCGCGCGCTTCGCCGAGGAGTTTGGTACGCGCACTTTCCGGGTCGGCTTCCAGAGCTAGAACAGGCAGGTCGACCGAGCGCACGCGCCGGCAGCGCGCGGCAGCACCATATTGCTTGACGAGATCCTCGATCACCGGCACCGACCTCGGCAAGGTGGTGATCACCGCAAAGCGGGTTGCCACCGTCATTGCCACCTGTACCGCCGCCTGGCAGATACCGATGACCGGGCCAGTTGCCACTTCGCGCGCAGCCGCAAGGCCGGGATCATCGAAACAGGCGATCACATGTGCCGACGCACCCCGCTTCTCCGCAGCACGGATCGCCGCCAGCATCGCCGGGACGGCCATCGCCTCGTCCGCGTAGCCTTCGATCGAGACGGGCGTACCGATTGCGGTCTCCGCATCGATCACAGAGCCTTCCGATCGCACAGCTTCGGCGGCCCGTGCGATCTGATCGGTCATTGATGCGGTCGAGTTCGGATTGATGACATGTATGCGGATCATCGGGCGGCCCTCTCCGGCCTTGGGTTCACTTGCGCGAGCTCCAGAGGCAGCAGTTCCTCCGGCTTTTTAAGTTCGAATTGCCGATCTGAGGTGATGTAATTGTCGGCATGCAGCCGCGCGATCGGCTGATAGGTCTCGGGGTTCGCATAACGCCCCGCAGGATCGAGGCACCGGTCCTGGATATGCATGTGCACGACCCTGCCGATGACCAGCACGCGCTTGTGATAGTCGAGGATCTGCTCGACCCTGCATTCAAAGCTGCAGGGACTTTCGCCAATACGGGCGGCGTCGATCTGGTTGCACGGTATCGGCGTCAGGCCCGCGAAATCGAGTTCATCGACCTCCGAGGCGAAATTGACGCCACAGACGATCATCGCATCGGCGAGCGCCATGTCGACCATGTTGACGACGAACTCGCCGGTTCGGCGGATGTTCGTGACCGTGTCCTTCTCGTCGCCATTGCCACGGTTCTGGATCCCGAGCACCACCAACGGCGGTTCATGGGAGAACACGTTGAAGAAGCTCATGGGCGCTGCGTTGTTGTGTCCGGCTGGCGATCGCGTGCCAACGAGCGCGATGGGGCGCGGACCGATGAAGTTGGTCAGCAGTCGATAGCGATCCGGAGGCGGTAGCGTGGTGAAATCTATGTTCAAGTCCGGATCTCCTGCTTGCCTGTTGATAAATTCAGCAAAGAACCCCGACGCCCGGCACGACGACAATCGGGGCGGCAGCGCTCACGCCCGCCGTTGACTACATTGGGGAATGGCGTCGGTGAACGGCAAAGGGCGGCCAAAAGCACTGATCGCTCGAGCGCGCAGACACGGCCGACACCGACATACATCCTTCGGTGGGAACTATAGATTCTCAGGAAAGCATCGCCGGCCCGCCGGTCGGCAACGGGTACGATGCGCATGCTGCCCTCCCCGACAGTGCCAATCCCGAAGATCAAGCTATATTGCATCCATTATAACGTCAATATCGTACACATTAATTGCATACAATAATGAGAAATATTAGAGAGATGGACCCTTCTCCAGCAAGGCAAGTAACTCGCCGCGGAAAGCTGGCAGGCATATATGGAAAAGAAATCATGATCTTGCGGAGATCAAGTGGCAGATGAAGCGCGTAGAGGCGGAACCACGCCACTCCCGCGCGCGGCAGATGTGGACGAGCTTTCCTTGATTGTGCGCTCGGATCAATTGCATACAAAACGCGCGAGTACGCATTCCCGAACGTGAGCTTCCCATAGGTCAAGCCGAGTGCCAGAAGGCGCCCGCGGCTTAAAGACCCTCTTCCTTGGCGTAGGCAGCAAGGAGATCCGGCAAGCCGTCCTCAACGTTGCTTTTCAGCAAGGCTCGGGCAGTGATGGCGCCGATGTGATGGCCCATTAGCTCGCATGCCCTTTCGCGATCGTCCCGCGCAAGGGCCGCGATCAGGGCGCGGTGCTCGGATACGGCGCAATCGGAAGAATGGGGGCGCCCATAGAGCGACAGGATCATCGACGAACGCGAAACGAGTTCCGTAACATACCGCAATAGGATCGTGTTCTCAGTCAGTCTTGCAAGCAGGACGTGAAACTCACCGGCGAGTTGAATCGAGGTCGATGGATTGCTGACCCTTGCCTTGTCCTCGGCATCGACATGCGCTTCAAGCTCCTTGATCTTCTGCGCAGTCAGCTTGCCGATCAGGCTATCGACCACCAATGTCTCCAGGGCTTGCCGCACGGCAAAGATATCGTGTCCATCCTCGAGGCTGGGATGGCTGACACAGGCACCCTTGTTCGGGCGCAATTCGATCAGTCCCTCGCCGTTCAGCCGGGCCAGCGCCTGGCGCACGATCGTGCGGCTAACACCGAGCCGCTCGCCGATCGAATCCTCCGGCAGCTTGGTTCCCGCAGCGAAGGCCTGGTCTAGGATCGCGCGCTTCAGGATACGATAGACCACGTCCGACTTTGGAACCGAGGATTTTGCATTGCTGGCGCTGGGTTTGGGCGTCATCATGAAGAACCTGAAAAGTGGCGGGGCGTGCGGTCGAAAGAGTCTGCCGAGAGATGGACCGCAAACAACTATCATCCCCCAATCGGAACGGCAAAGGCGCGGCCGACCCCTTCGGCCGACCGTTCCTGCGATTGCCTGTCGACGTCTACAAAGCGTCACTCGATGGCCGGCAGGTCACCTGCCAGTTCGCCGCCGTCCACGACGACGCGGCCGCGCCGGATAACGGTGCGCTTGCGCGGGGTTAGCGCGACCGCTTCCGCCAACGTGCGCGCCGGCACCAGCACCAGATCGCCGAAACAACCTTCGGAGAGACCATAATCGCCGAGCCCGATGCCTTCTGCACCACCGAACGTGCAGACGCGGGCCGCATATTCGAGATCGACATCATTGGCCATGCCGTTGCGCTGCGCCAGATACTTCGCCCGCTCCAGCATGTCGCCATTTCCATAAGGCTCCCAGGTGCCTTGAATACCGTCGGAACCGGAGGCGACGGTGAGACCGCTCGCGCGCATCAATCTTAATGGCAATGCGGGCGCCGATGGACTTCCCACAGTCATAACCGCGATACGCTCGGCTGCCAGCCGTTCGATCAGCCCAGCCTGTCGTGAGGCATCGAGCATCCCCAGGCAGTAGGCATGGCTTACCATGACCCGCCCCTGTAGAGACAAGGCGCGTGTGCGTTCGATGATGAGTTCAAGGCAAAATGCACCGAGGTCGCCCGGTTCGTGCAGATGGATGTCGATCGGTTTTGCGTGACGATCCGCAAGGGCGAAGATCGCATCGAGGTGACGCACCGGATCGCGCTCGATGGAAGCAGGGTCGATACCGCCGACGATGTCGGCGCCGGCGCTGAGAGCCGCGTCCATCAACTCGAGCGTGCCCGCGCGCGGCAGCATACCACTCTGCGGGAAAGCCACGATTTGCACATCGACCAGATCACGCATTGCCTCGCGCGTTTCGAGGACACCTTCGATATTGGCAATGCCGATCTCGGTATCGACGTCGACGTGGCTGCGAATGCTCAAAACGCCGTAGGCAAGCGTCTGCATGATCTGACGGGCCGACTGCCGGCGCGCATTGATGCCAAGTTCGCGCTTGGCGTTGCGGTCGGCCAGGATCCGGTCATTGCGGGTCGGGCCAACCCGGTTTTCGAACCAGTCCATGCCGATAAGTGTCTTGTCGAGATGGGTATGAGCCTCGACAAGACCCGGCATGGCGACATGTCCGGCCGCATCGATCTCGACCGCGGCCCGGGCGCTATCGGCTGTCACGAACCGGCCGTCACGGATGAAAAGGTCTTCGAGCGGGCCGCCGAAGGGACGGGCATTGCGGATGAGTAGGTCTGCAGTCACCTTGATATCCTCGTTTGTCCCAATGCTTAACGACGCTCGCTTAGTCCGGCACGAGCCATCGCGAGATCAAAGGCGCGCAAGGCGCGATCCAGGATCGCGTCTTCGTCCTGACCAACAAGGCGCCTCCCGCGCATCAGCACCCGTCCACCGACGATGGTCGTGTCCACGTCGGCCCCGTTGGCGAAGCGCGCAAGGCGTTGCACCGGATCGTGCGGCGGCCAGAGATGGGGCTGACGCATGTTTACGAGGAGGATATCGGCGCGCTTGCCGGCCTCGAGCGAACCGAGTTCATGCTCCATCATCAGCGCGCGCGCGCCCTCGATCGTCGCCATCTCAAGCAGCTGCAGCGGCGGCAACACGGCATCGTCCGCGAAATGGCGCGCGTGGTAACGGTGCGCCTGGAACAGATTGCGAAACATGTCGAAAGGCCTATCGGGTGCCGCGGCATCGGTGCCGAGGGAAACCGTGACGCCGTCCGCCATCAGTTCCGGCGCCGGGCAGCGACCGTAAACCGACATCAATGCACTGGGATTGTGTGCGACCTTGGCACCGGTTCGTTTCAGGACTGCGCGGTCGCCCTCGGTCAGGTCTATGCAATGGGCAAGCAGCGATCGCTCGTCAAACAGGCCGAGGCGCACGTCGTTGGCGGCGATGGACCCGTCGCGGTGTCCATCCTGTACCAGGAGGCATTCTCTTTCCCGCGCACGATCTCGGACCTTGCATGCAATTCTGTATACCGTTTCATCGCGCAGTTCCTGCTCATCGAATACCGGCAGGGAAAAGACGACCTGTAGCCGCTCGTCACGTCCCGCCCAAGCATCGACCAACTCCGTGGCCACGTCGATTTGCCGGTCCGGGTCGACGACGATGTCGCTGTGGGCCGTCGGCGTATACTGGCGATACACATGATCCTGTCCTGGACGGTTCGGCCCCACTGCCAGAACCTCCCGCACGCCCATGGCGGCAACCGAGGCGAGGTGCGCTTCGGCCGCCTCCGGCGCCTCGCTGCGCATGATATCCGGGCCGCCGCCCAACAGCAGCGCCGCGGTCGTCGTACCGCATTTGATCCTCTCGGCGGCCGACAGCGCCGCCTCCGCCGCCCAGAATTCAGCATCTGTCGCGGTTGCGTAGATACGGCCGGTCACGGACATCCAATCCTCGGCTTCACTGCCCAGCCCCTTGGTCAGCATATGTCCGGCATGGGCGTGCGTGTCGATCAATCCGGGCATCGCGACCATGCCGGCCGCGTCGATACGCTCCGCATGCGTTTTTCCGACAAGGCTTCCGTCACCGATGGCGGCGATGCTTCCATTCTCAACCAGGATATGGCCGCGATCGAGAACCCGCCGTCCCGGATCCATCGTGATGATCGTGGCATTTTCAATCAGTAGTGCGTTCGTCATGGACGTTTCCCTCTCCGGCTGCCGGGTTTGGCGTTCTTTTTTGACAAAGCGCTGCCAAATCGACTTTCGCCATCTTGATATTGTTTGCATCAGATGTACACTATTTTTGGGAACATTCGTATCCAATAGCAAAGACAATATGTATACGTTAAACGGGAGAAACCAGTGAAAACCTCTATAAAGACCCTTCTGACGGGACTCGCCCTTCTGGCGCCGCTGTCTGCGCCCGCATTTGCCGAAACGCTGCGGTGGGCCTCATCCGGCGATGTCATTTCCTACGACCCGAACGCTCAGGTCGACAGTTTCACCCAGAGCGTTCACCACATGGTTTTCGATCCTCTGGTGCGCCGCAACAAGGATCTGAAGCTGGAGCCGGCGCTTGCCACGTCCTGGGAAGTCGTCGAGCCGACGCGCTGGCGCTTCAAGCTACGCCAAGGCGTGAAGTTTCATGAGGGCCAGCCCTTCAACGCCGACGACGTGGTGGCAACGATCCAGCGCCAGATCGATCCCGGCGCGCGCAACCGCGAAAACCTCTCCACCGTTGTCGGTGTCGAGAAGGTGGACGAGTATACCGTCGACCTCATCCTGCGCGCACCTTACCCGCTGCTCCTCAACGATCTTGCCGCCATCTACATCATGAGCAAGCCCTGGATGGAGGAGCACGACGCACTGAAGCCGGGCAATGCTTCGACCGGCGTCGTCACCTATGCCAGCAACCATGCCAACGGCACGGGCGCGTTCAAGCTGAAGGCCTACGAGCCGGACTCGCGCTCGGTCTTCGAAGTGAACAAGGAGTGGTGGGACAAGCCGCAGCATAATCTGGACGAGGTAGAATTCCGTCCGATTGCCTCCGACGCGACCCGCGTCGCGGCCTTGCTGTCAGGTGAGGTCGACATGATTGCGCCGGTTCCGCTGCAGGACGTCGACCGCATTGCGGCCACCGACGGTCTGAAGGTCGTCGAAAACCCGTCGCTGCGTACCATATTCTTCGTCTTCAGCTACCGGCCGGAACTGCATGCAACTCCAGGCCAACCCAATCCGCTGCGCGATGTGCGCGTGCGCCAGGCACTGTGGCACGCGATCGACACCAACACGATCCAGAAGCGCCTGATGCGCGGCAAGTCCCGCACGGCCGGCATGCTCGTCGCACCGGCAGTGACCGGCTACGACGAGGACATCGATGTACCGCTGCCTTACGACGTCGCCAAGGCCAAGGCGCTGCTGGCGGAAGCCGGCTATCCGGACGGCTTCAAGACCGGCCTCGCCTGCCCGAACGACCGCTATATCGCTGACGAACAGATCTGCCTTGCCGTTGCCTCCATGTGGGCGCAGATCGGCGTCCAGGCCAATGTGAGCGTCGAGAGCAAGACGACCTATTTCCCACGGACCGACAAGGGCGAGTTCGATGTCTATCTTCTCGGCTGGGCTTCGTTGCCGCCGATGGACGGTTTCAGCCCGCTGCAAGCGCTGCTCGCCACCAATGACGGCACCTTCGGCGGCAGCAACGCCGATGGGCTCTCCAATCCCGAGATCGACAAGCTCGCCTATGCTGCGTCGACGGAACTCGACGAAACCAAGCGCGTCGAGGATCTGAAGCAGGCGTTCCGCATCACCCATGACCAGGTCCTCTACCTGCCGCTGCATCAGCAGCCGGTCGCATGGGCGATGAGCAGCAAGGTCGACATGCCGCAGTTCCCGGACGAATATGTCCGTCCGTGGTTCGCGCAGATCAAGAAGTAATCGGGACTCTCCCAAGGCCAGTCCCGGCAAGCGAAAGCAAGCCGGGACTGGACCGCAAACCGGGTCAACCCCTCCAGAACCGGCGACGGCACGGAGGATGCGGGAGCGCATAAGCCCGGCGGCCGCCCTTAGGGCAAGATCGCTCCCCGTAAGGACTATCCGATGATCAGACTTCTTTCAGTCAGGCTGCTTCAGGCCATCCTCGTGATGGTCGCGGTGACGGCCATCGCCTTCGTCATGTTCCGTTTCGTCGGCGATCCAGTCGCCTCAATGGTTCGCGAGGGTGCAACCCAGGCGGAAAAGGACGCAGTGCGCGTCGCGCTCGGTCTCGACAAGCCGGTCTTGGCTCAATTCGTCAAATTTGTGGGTCAGGTTCTGACCGGCGACCTCGGCACGAGCTATCGCTACCAGCAGCCCGTGACGACCCTGTTGCTCAGCCGCCTTCCCGCCACGCTGGAACTGGTGATCGTTGCCACCGTGCTGGCACTGTCGCTCGGCATTCCGCTCGGGGTGCTCTGCGCGCTGAAGCCGCACGCCTTTTTCTCTCGGCTGACCCAGTCAGCGACGCTTGTCGGCATTTCCATGCCCACCTTCGTCACAGGCCTGCTGCTGATCCTGGTTTTCGCAGTGAACCTGCGATGGTTGCCATCCTCCGGACGCGGAGATCTCGTCGATATCGGATTCTGGCAGACCGGCTTTCTCTCGCTCTCGGGCCTGAAGTCGCTGATCCTGCCCTCGATCACGCTGGCATTGTTCCAGCTCACGCTGATCATGCGGCTGGTGCGCTCGGAAATGATCGACGTCTTGTCGTCGGACTACATCCGCTTCGCCTTCGCACGCGGCCTGCCGCGGACCTACATCTATGGACGGCTCGCGCTGCGCAACGCATTGATGCCGGTCGTCACCGTCACGGGCCTGCAGATCGGGCAACTCATCGCATTCGCGATCGTCACCGAGACGGTGTTCCAATGGCCGGGCATGGGCCTGCTGTTCACGAACGCCGTCGGCTATCCCGACGTGCCGGTGCTGGCCGCCTACCTTCTCTTCGTGGGCTTCCTGTTCGTCATGATCAACATGATCGTCGACATTCTCTACACCTTCATCGATCCGCGCCTGAGGACACGATAATGGCTACGCAATCCCTGATGCGCCGACTTCCGCCGGTTTCCGTTGTCATCGCCAGCCTGGTGCTCGTCGTCATGCTGGTCCTCGTCATCTTCGCGCCGCTGATCGCACCGATGGACCCGCGCGACGTCGCCTCCTATTCGCTGATGGACATGGAAATTCCGCCAGCCTTCATGGAGGGCGGCGATTCCCGCTTCCTGCTCGGCACCGACAACCAGGGCCGCGACCTTGTCTCGGTCATCCTGTTCGGCTTGAGGATCTCCGTCGTCATCGGCCTCGGCGCAGTGGTCTTTGCGGCCGTGCTCGGCGTCGTGCTCGGCCTCGTCGCCGGCTTCTTCGGCGGCGTGGTCGATAGCATCGTGATGCGGATCGCCGATATCTTTGTCAGCTTCCCGACCATCCTCGTCGCACTGCTCATCAGCGGCATTGCCCGCGCCCAGCTCAGCGCCGAGATGATGCTCGCCTGGGCGCCGCTGGTGCTGATCTTCTCCATCGCCATCAACGAATGGGTGCAATACGCGCGAACCGTACGCGCCTCGACCATGGTGGAGATCGCGCGAGACTATGTGCGCGCCGCCAAGGTCATCGGCCTGCCATCCACCCGCATCATGGGCCGACACATCCTGCCGAACATCTTGAGCTCGGTGATGGTCATCGCCACCATCAACCTCGCCGGCGCGATCCTGACGGAGGCAACACTCTCCTTCCTCGGCGCAGGCATGCCGCCGACCTATCCTTCGCTCGGCACACTGATCCGCATCGGCAACCAGTTCCTGTTCTCCGGTCTCTGGTGGATCGCAGTGATGCCGGCGACAGTGCTGGTCATCCTCGTGCTGGCCGTCAACGTGATTGGCGACTATCTGCGCGACCACTTCAACCCGAAACTGATGGCTCGATGAGATGACCGAAACAACGCGCCCCGTCCTCGATATCCGCAATCTCCGTGTCGAGTATCCGCTGGCCAACGGCGACACGCTTGTCGCCGTCAAGGACATCGATCTCACGATCCGGCCCGGAGAAATCCACGCTCTCGTCGGCGAATCCGGCGCCGGCAAGACCACCGTCGGCAATGCGCTGATGGGTCTCTTGCAGGCCCCCGGCAAGATCGCCGCCGGTTCGATCGTCATTGCCGGCAAGGAGATCAACCTGCGCACCGGCCGCACCGAAGGCATCGTGCCCGGGCGCGACGTCGGCGCGATCTTCCAGGATCCGATGACGAGCCTCAACCCGCTCTTCACGGTGGAAAGCCAGCTGTGCGAAGGCATGCTCACGCATCTGAAGCTCTCCTCAAGGGAGGCGAAGGCCCGCGCACTGGAGTTGATGAAGGCCGTCGGCATCCCGGAGCCCGAGCGTCGGCTCGGCAGCTATCCGCACCAGCTTTCCGGCGGACAGCGCCAGCGGGTGGTCATCGCCACAGCACTCGCCTGCAATCCGCAGCTTATCGTGGCCGACGAGCCGACGACAGCACTCGACGTCTCGGTGCAGGCGCAGATCCTCAAGCTCATCCGGGATCTTGCCGACCAGCGGGGCGTCGGCGTGCTGCTCGTCACCCACAATATGGGCGTCGTCGCCGAGATTGCCGACCGCGTCACCATCATGCAGAACGGTGCGGTCGTGGAAAGCGGCCCGACGCGCGAGGTGTTGACGGCACCCAAGGCGCCCTATGCCCGCACACTGATCGCGGCCGTGCCGCCCATCGATACGCGGCTCGAGCGTCTGCCCGTGCCGAGCGAAGAAACGAAGGTAACGCTTGACGCGCGCGCCACGGTGCGCCGCAAGAGTGCGAAGAGCGAGACCGGCAGTCGCGACGAGGTGGTGCTCTCGGTGCGCGACCTTGCCGTGGAATACGGCGGCCGCGGATTGCTTCGCAAGACATCGGTCTTCAAGGCCGTCAAGGGCGTGTCCTTCGATGTCCGGCGCGGCGAGATTTTCGGCCTCGTCGGCGAATCCGGCTGCGGCAAGACCACCGTTGCCAACACCATCGCTGGTCTTGTCACCCAGAGCGCAGGCTCCATCGATTTCGAGGGCACGGCGCTTGGCGGCCGACGTGAAAAATCGATCCGCCAGTCCCTGCAGATGGTGTTCCAGGATCCCTATTCTGCGCTCAATCCGCGCCTGCGGATCAACGCCGCCATTGCGGAACCGATCCTGTTCTACAAACTGGCCTCGAATGCGGATGAAGCCAGGCGGGACGCAAAGACATTGCTCGAAGCGGTCGGCCTTCCCGCCGATGCCGGCGCACGCTTCGCGCACGCCTTCTCCGGCGGCCAGCGCCAGCGCATCGCCATTGCCCGCGCTCTGGGTCCGCGCCCGTCGCTGCTCATTTGCGACGAGCCGACCTCAGCGCTGGACGTCTCGGTGCAGGCACAGCTTCTCAACCTCCTGAAAGATCTGCGTGATCTCGCCGGGCTCTCCATGCTGTTCATCAGCCACGACCTCGCGGTGATCCGCCAGATGTGCGACCGCGTCGCCGTGATGAAGGCTGGAGAGATCGTCGAGCTTGCCGATACCGAAACCCTCTTCACCGCGCCCAAACACGAATATACCCGCGAGCTTCTCCGCCTTGCCCCCTCGGTCGAGCGCATCATGGGGCGGGAACTGGCTTCGGCGTAAGCGTGGATCGCAAGGCCTTTGCCGCCTTTCCGCGCCGGCCAAACCCCAACGCCATTGGGGACCTGTCGCCGACATCCTTTTTGGCCCGCCACTGTCCCGGCTTGCGCTGGTGACCTTGGGGGGCCTCCCATCGCGAATGACTGACGCGCCACCGCACAAGTGCCTCTTCGGGCCACAAACAAGAAGAAGACGTAAAGGAAATACCCGATCATGCCCAAATCAACCCAGCCCACGACGGGCCGCCAATGGATGCTGCTCATTCTCGTCGTGCTGGTCGCCGTCAATCTGCGGCCATTTCTCACCGCTCCGGGGCCCGTGCTGTCCGAGATCGTCGCCGATACCGGCATGGGATATGGCAGCCTGGCCCTGCTGACATTGTTGCCGATGATGCTCATGGGGGTCGGTGCCTTCGTATCCCCGTCGCTGCAGGCCTTGATCGGCACGCGGCGCGGCATTCTCATCGCTCTCGTTGTGCTGGCGGCCGGTTCCCTGCTTCGGCTCGTCGCACCGGGCGGCATAGCGTTGGTGATGACGGCCGCCCTTTGCGGCGCCGGCGTCGCCTTTATCCAGGCGGCTTTCCCGGGGATCATCAAGGCGGAGTTTCCGCGCAGCATACCCGTGGTCACCGGCCTCTATTCCGCCGTCCTGATGGGCGGCGGGGCTTTGGGCGCGCGGCTGACGCCATTCCTCGTCAGCGCCGGTTACGGCTGGCGTCCGGCTCTTGCCTGGCTTGCGGCACCGGCGCTTGTTGCTCTCGGTGCCGCGTGGCTGATCCTGTCGGATTCGCGCAGCGATCGCCCGGACAAGGCGCTCACCGGCCGGCTGCTCCGCCGGCCCCGGACCTGGACGCTCATTCTCGCCTTCGGCCTGGTCAACGCCGGCTACTCTTCGGCCGTCGCCTGGCTCGCCTCCTATTACCAGTCTCTCGGCTGGAGCAGCGGAGCCAGCGGCAATCTCGTAGCGCTGATGGCGATCTGTCAGGCGGCTGCCGCCCTCGCCCTGCCGGTCTTGGCCCGCCGCAGCATCGATCGCCGTGCGTTCCTGCGCCTGACGCTGGCGATGCAGGCGATCGGTTTTGCCGGTCTTGCGTTCCTGCCCCAGGCGGTGCCCGCGATCTGGGTCGGCCTGTGCGGTGCCGGCCTCGGCAGCAGCTTCTCGCTGGCGATCGTCACCGCCCTCGATCATCTGCCGCGGCCGGAAGAAGCCGGCGTGCTGGTAGCATTGATGCAGGGCGGCGGCTTCCTGATCGCGTCACTCGGCCCCTTCGCCACGGCATTTCTGCACGACATCAGCGGCAGCTTCGCCCCTGGATGGACGTTGCATTTCGTCGGCGTCGTCGGCGTTTTCTTCCTCTATACGCGCTTCAACCCGTCACGCTACGCACAAGCCATGGAGTCACCGATCTGAGCGAAATATTGCTCTCTCGAAGGGTTTCGACCCTTGGCCCGCCTCGTGCGGGCTGATCAGCATCTTGCTAGCGAACTCGGCCAGAACATAAGAGGCATCACCTGGCGACAGGCCTTTTCGTTCTGCGGCCACCGCTGTTGCCTCGGGTCGATGCCAAATCACTAGACATCTCGCCGTTTTGTATGCAATTCGAGGAGACAATTGCTACGGCTTGGAGTGACCAGTATGGCAAAGAAAGAGAGCGAAGGCGGCGGCGGCCGCGCTCAGGCCGTTCATCGCGTCCTGAAACGCGCAATCCTTGATCAGGCGCTGTCTCCAGGATCGAAGCTGCCGGAAGATTCAATCGGCGAAAGGTTGGGTGTCAGCCGGACCCTGGTGCGCGAGGCGCTGGTTCGCCTCAGCGAGGAAGGGCTAGTGGAGTTGCGGCCGAACAGGGGCGCCGTGGTCGCGCGGCCGACCCTTGAGGAAGGGCGCAATCTGTTCCTGACCCGAATGGCGCTGGAACGGCTGGTGGTCGAGACGCTTTCGGGAAAGTTGACGAGCGAGCAAATCGGCATTCTCTCGTCTCATATCGCTGCCGAGGAAGCGGCAAAGAAGGAGCGTGCTCCGTCGATCCGTCTGGCGGGCGAATTCCATACACTCCTTGCACAGATGACGAACAACGCCAGCCTCATCCGCTACGTGAACGAACTGGTCGCCCGCAGTTCCCTGATCCTTGCACTCTATGGCCGACCGCATTCTTCGGAATGCGCCGTATCGGAGCACCAGGAGCTTCTGGACAAATTGATTGCCGGCAAAACCGACGAGGCGGCAGCCCTCATGGCGCATCACCTCGATTCGGTGACGACCCGGGCTTTGCTTCCGACCGACGGAGACAGAAACATCAAGGAAGTGCTGTCCGCCTACGCTGTCGCGGAAGGCCTTGCCTAGGCGTAACGCGGCACTCCCGGAAGGTAACCGGGAGCCTAGTGCGACAGTCGGGGCGGGAGCCATTTCTTGGACACCCGCGCTACCAACCTTGTAACACTTCGACGTTCGGCACGAGGCAGACTGCCGGCTCGTGATGACGAACGTCGGTGCAGTTCAAGCTCTATCAGGCTTCGCCGACCCCACCCGACACGAGACGCCCCTTGTGGAAGGTCGCAGTCCTGGCGGGCATCCGGGCCACCGCCTCTGCCGAGCAGCTCGCTCCGACGAGCGTGAACGAGGCCTCATCGCCGGCATTTGGCCAAGCGCGTTTGCCCTTGTCGTCGAGGGGCAGAATGCCACCGGTGGCGATAGACATGGACCGGGACAGACGGAATTCGTCCGAACCACGATAAAGCTGCGCGTAGAGATATGCCTTTTCCAGCATGTCTCCGCTGCCGAATGGCGACCAGTGGTCGATGACGCTGTCGGTTCCGGTCATGACGAAGACCCCCTTCTGGGCGAGCTGCGGCAAGGGCATCATCAGTCCACCGATCGGCACCGTCGAGGCAATCGAGATCTTCTGTTCCGCCAGGCGCGACGCCGTCTCCTCCAGCACCTCCGGAGCAAGTGTCGTCAGTGCGAAGGCGTGGCTGATCGTGACTTTGCCGCGCAGAGCGGGATTCTTCTCCACCGTATCGATCATGTAGTTGACCGCCGCCACGCCGGCGGGGCTCGTTTCATGCAGATGAATGTCCACACCCTTGCCGGTATCCAGCGCGATCTGGAACATGGCGTCGAGTGACTTTTCCATGGCGCCGTCGACATTCGTCGGATCCAGGCCGCCGACATACTGAACGCCCATCTGCATGGCTTCACGCATCAGGCCATCAACCTTGGAGTGAAGCAGGCCGTGCTGGGGGAAGGCGACGATTTCGCACACGAAATCATCACGATGGTTTTCCAACGCCTGCTGCAGGTGCTCCAGGCTTTTGAGACCGCTGACCGGGTCGATGTTGCAATGGCTGCGAGCGACCGTGCTTCCCTTGGACTGCAGCAGCGCGATCAGGCCCTCGGCGCGCTCGCGCGAGGTCGGCAGCAACTGAGGAAGCAGCTTCTCCTCGAGCGCGATCATATCCATGATGGTTTTGCCCTGACGCGGGCGCGGCGCCTGCCATGGGCCACCATAAAACGTCTTATCGAGATGGATGTGCATATCGCGCATCGACGGCAGCAACAGTTGGCCGTGCGCCTGATAGCGCAGCACACCTTCGGGCAGGTTCGCATTTTCCGCGTGCAAGGCGACGATCGCGCCGTCCTTGATCTCCAACGCGTAGAGCGCAGTCCGTGTGGCGACGACGACATCGCCGTCATACTCGAACCCCTCCTCCAATCGCACGCCGGTCAGGATGTAGTGGCGATCCGCGAGCGTCTTGGTGTTCGTCTCGCCAGCGCTCTCACCCGCGCTGGCCGATGCCTCGCGAACCGCTCCGCCAGACAACCCGGCGACAGCGCACGCCGTGGTCAGCGCCCCGGTCCGGCTGAGAAAGGTTCTGCGGCTTTGCCGTAGCATCTGTTCCAACATTGTTGCGTTGCCTCATCATGGATTGGGTTAGGGCCGCCAATCTACCGAACGGCGCCACCGCATGGCAGCGACATTTACCAATGCTGGCTATTCGATTTGCCAATGCAAGCGGGCGACCACGCAGCGATCGTGAATAACAAAGGGGTGGACGCCTCCCCTCTGTCGCTACCTCCGCAGGTCACAGTACTCGATGAGGCGTTCCGCCAGCGCCAGTGCTGCGGGGCTAGCATCGTCGCGGTAAAACAGCGCCAGTTCAAAGTCATCGACGGATGGCAGACGCTCGGCAGCGCCCAGCACGCGGTGGGAAGGCAGACGGCAGCTCGCAGGCAAGAGACTGACGCCAGCGGATGCCGAGAGTATCGAGCGCCTGACATAATTCGTCGCGGTAGAGGCCGTTCAGCGGGAACACAGCCAAAGGCACCGGCACCTGTTCGATCGCCGGGCGCACGAGGCTGTCCAGCCACAGCAACGGTTCCGGCCTTGCCGCGCGCGGCTGTTGCTTGCGGCGCTGCTTGACGAGAATAAGGTCGAGCTCCCCGTCCCGATAGGCGAGTTGCAGATCGGCGCTGAGACCGCTCGTCACGTCCAGCCGCAGGTGCGGATGCTGGCTATTGAAAGCCGCCAGCAGATCGGCCGTCGGCACCATGAAATCCTCGGGCATTCCCAAGCGCAGCACGCCGTCGCGCCATGGGCCCGCCAAGGCGTCATGCGCCTCTTCGTTCAGCGCGATGATGCGACGCGCATAGCTCAGCAACTTGACCCCTTCCTCCGTCAGTTGCACCTGATGTGACGAGCGTTCGAAAAGCGCCTTCCCGAGCATTTCCTCCAGTCGGCGAATTTGCTGGCTGACTGTCGATTGGGAAAGGTTCACCCGCTCGGCTGCGCGGGTGAAGCTGTTGCTTTCGCAAATGGCCACAAAGCTCAGCAACAGCTGGGGATTGAACATGGGATAGCGGTTCATTCGTCCCCCGAAATGTGCTGGAGCCGATTGCGGCGAGGATGACGGCGGATCGCCGCACCATGCGATCACCAGGCGGTCCAGATCACGCGTCAAACCAAGATTGAATGCGTTGCATTTATTATCTTGTATACAATCTGCATGCAAAGGGAAAAGTACAGGCTTCGCTGCGGAACGATGGCCAGCCTCCATCCGAACCTACCCTAGAAGCCCTGGAGCGCGCCAGGTATGCGCCCGACGAGTTCATGAAGGATCGTCGCGTTTGGAACGGAAAATCGGTTCCTGCATCTCGCACCCCGGTCCATTCGCTAACGCAATGGTTTCCATCGGTTTTCTTAATTTCCGAACAGCCGAATACATCCCTATAGGCGAGGCCATGTCGCGCGCTCCGGTCGCGAATTGCCCAATGCGGCAGCGGCGAACATCGCATTGGCACCCCAGACGCCGCAACGAGCAGCTGCCTCTCGAAAGGCGGCTAGCCCGAGGGCGAACAGCCGCCTGGAAAGGTGCAATGTGATGACGCAAGAACTGGACAGCGCAGCCCGTTCCGACACGATCCCAGGCGAGCGCGCCTCCACATGCGCGCTTCGCGTCGGTTTCCTGGCCAGGATCGCGTCATCTCTTCTCCTTTATCCAGGGTATCGAAGGCTCTGGATATCCAACCTTTTCTTTTTCGGGGGCCTCTGGACGCAGACGCTCGTGCTCGGCTGGCTGGTGTTTGAGACCACCCGCTCGGAGTTTTCCGTCGCCCTCTTCACAGCGGCAAGGCTGGGACCGATGATGCTTGGTCCCCTCGCGGGCGTGATCTCGGACCGCTTCGACCGGCCCCGGCTGCTTTTGGCTGCGTCCGGCTGGGCCTTTGCCGTCCTCAGCGTGATTGCGCTTCTCGTAGCACTGGACAAAATATCCTTCTGGGGCCTGGTCTTTGGGGGCTTCTGCATTGGCCTGGCGCAATCCCCATCCCAGCCGGCACGTTTCGCGCTGGTCGCCGATCTCGTCGATCGCGAGAAGCTCAGCAACGCGAATGCTCTGAACTCGCTTGTCCTGAGCTTGACGCAGATGATCGGGCCGGCGCTCGGAGGAACGATGATCCTAGCATTCGGCGCTGCATCGGCGCTCGCCATCTCCGCCTGCTGGTATCTCATTTCGTTCGTTGCGCTCTGGCCGATGAGGAACCTGAAGAGCAGCCGGCAACCAGATCGAGAAGAAAGCTTCGCGAGCCTTGTCGCGGCAGGCTTTCGCACCATCTCCGGGAACGTCCTCCTCCGGTCTGTCCTGGCCGTCACGTTCCTGGCCAATATTCTGTTGTGGCCGATCTACCAGGGCTTCATGCCGGTAATCGCCAAGGAACATCTGGGCCTGACGCCTCAGGGGCTCGGCCTGTTACTAACATGCGCCGGTACCGGCAGCCTGGCCGGGGCTCTTGTCATCGCCAGTCTCGGAGACTTCCGCTACAAGGGCGGCCTTTTCCTGATTGGCACGGCGATCTGGGGAGCCCTATGGGCGACCTTCGCCTTGTCGTCCTCGGTGCCCCTATCGTTTGTTCTCATGGGGCTCATCGGACTGTCGGCGTCACCGTTCGGCATCCTGCAGACCACGCTCATGCTCATGATGACCGAACCGCACGTGCAGGGACGCGTGATGGGCATCCAGGAATTGACCATCGGCGTGATGCCGGTTTCGAGCCTGCTGCTCGGCTCGGCGGCAGAAATCATCGGCATTGCCAATGTGGCGCTGATCAGCGGGACGCTGTTGGCCATTTCACTTGCGATCTTGGCTCTGCGTGTTCCGGAACTGCTACGCTACAGCGGCCACAATAACTGAGCGCGCCAATAGAAGCCTACCCTCGCGATGCAGTGTCGTTTTGCCCTCTTAACGGGATGAGCGGCTTGCAGCTTCCACAAACGCGTCAAATACGCGAGCGCCCGGATGGCTTTCGGCGTCCAGCAATTCCGGGTGCCATTGCAGCCCCATGGCAAAAGACTGCGAGCCGATCTCGATCGCTTCGACGACTCCATCGGATGCTCGGGCCGTGACGGTCACGGCGCCGGATACCTCCACAATCGCCTCTCGATGAAACGTGTTCACAGCGAATGTGTCGGCGCCGAAGATTTCAGCCATTCTGGTGCCGGCGACGACGCGAACGTCATGCGACACATTTGCCTGGTCATGATTGAGGGCTTCCGGCCACGACGAATGGACATCCGAGACCATCCGGCAGCCGTTGAGACACCCAAGCATTTGCATGCCATTGCAGATGCCAAGCACAGGTTTTTCGCGCGCGAGGAACCCTTCCATCAACGCCATATCGACGGCAAGACGATCAGATGGCGGATACTGGGATTGGTCTCCATCGACGTACCAGTCTTTCGGAAAGTTGATACGGCCACCGACGCTCAGGAACCCGTCAAACTCCTCGACGACCTGGTCAACCAGATCAGGAATGTACGGGATGCCGAAGGCAAAAGCGCCGGCGCGGCGGATCGCAGAGAAGTAATTCTTCGAGGTATCATAGCGTCCGCCACCTGAACTGGTGTTCTCATCCATGATCACGGCGATCTTCGGCATGCGGTCCATTGGTTCATCCCAGTTTCCAGAAATTCTACGTCTATTTATCCCGTCCGGATCGCGCGGGCAGTCGTTTTCATATCGACACCACGTCTATTTTCGAACAAGACCCCCTGGCCGCTCCACCGGCTAGGCTCGAGGATCAGCGCGCGGGCGATGCCGATGCGCTGGCGCTGGCCGCCGGAGAACTCATGCGGATAGCGCCCCGCCTAATATTTCAATTACTTATGTATTCACCCCTCACGTACAGACGTCCGCGCTCCGTCGACGCCCGGTCGGTAGACGGCCGAGCTCTCGCCGAACCCATCATCGGCCGCGGCGCTGCCTCTCAGGTTTAAAGAAGCTCGGCCATCGACTGTAGGAGCCGGTCGATCTGGTGAGGCGTGTGCTCGGAAAACACCGCAAGCCGCATGGTCGAGACGTCTGACGCATCGGAATAGCCGCCGGGCTGCTGCACCCTGACGATGATGTCGCGCTCCGCAAGACGATCGCGCAATTGCTCGAGGTCGGTGACGCCCTTGATGGTGACGATCGGCACTGGCGTGTCAACGACTTCGAAACCCAGTGCCCGCAGCCCGCTGCGCATATGCTTGACGTTGCGGATGAGATTGGCACGCTTTTCCGGCGTCGTTTGCAGAACCCGCAACGATGCGGCGGCGGCGGCCGCAAGACCCGGAGGCGCCGGCGAGGCACCACGCATGATCATGGCATTGCCCGCGATCTTCGCGGCAAGACCCGCATCCCCAGGGACGATGCCGCCAAGCGCACCGAATGCCTTGCTCATCGTACCGGCAAGATAGTTGCCCTCGCCTTCGAGCCCCGCATGTTGCAGCGATCCGCGGCCGGTCTCGCCAAGGACGCCAACGCCGTGGGAATCGTCGATGCAGAGCAATGCGCCATCATAGGAGGCCATCGCTTGCCGGAAATCTGCAAGCGGCGCCAACTTGCCCGAGGACGGAAAAACGCCATCCGTCAGCACCGCCGGCCGCTCGCCCGGTTTCACATGCTGCGACAATTGCGCGGCCAGATCGTCCGGGTCGGCATGGCGAAATTCATGGATCCGCTTGCCGAGCGTCGGGATTGCGTCGCGGGTGCTGTAGTGCGTCGCCGAATCCATCAGGATCACGTCGAAATCGTCGCGCAAGCCCTGCAGCAGCACCATCGGGCTGGTGTAGCCGGAGATCATGTAGACGACCTCTTCCGTGCCGAACCAGTCACGCAGCCGCTCCTGCAGGTCGGCATAGACCTGCATATGGGCGAGCGTTCCAGGCCCCATGCCGTACTGTCTGGTCGCATCGCAGGCCGCCTCTATCACCTCCGGGTGGCCGTGCAGGCAGAAGTAGGACGTGCCGCAATAGTAGTCGACCTCGCGCCCGCCGATGAACATGCGGGCACCCAAGGGTGACTCCATCTTGATCGGAGCGGCCATGGTCCGGGTCACGCCGCTTCCGCCTGGGATGGGCTGCGCCGCTCCAGGAACATCGGCCCGACGCGGATGCCGCGCTTGCCGTTGTCGTCGACGGCGTCGAGCTCGAGGATCTCGTCTTCGTAAAGCCGTCCATGCATGCGGAAGCGGCCTTCCTCGACCGGCTCGCAAGTGTGGGTGCAGAAATATTCAATCAGGCACTTCAGCCCGCCATGGCTGTAGGTCAGGTAGGTGATGTTGAAATCCGGTCCGTATTCGCCGAGATGCGGCGCGATCCCGTCGGGAACGGTCTCATCATCAGGTGCCTCGATGCGTGTCCAACTCGCATCCTTCCAGATGAGCTTGCCGGCTTCGGGGAAGGAGAGGTTCATGTGGGCGTAGTCCGCGCCGCGGCCGTAGATACGGCCGTCGATGACGAAATCGTTGCCGGCGATCGGGCGGATCTGGTGCGGCACGCCCTCGCCCATCAGATAGATCTTGCCGTCCTTGGATTTGACCTCGACGATCTCCTGCGTGGCGTCGTCGCGATAATAGCCTGGCAGGGTCTTGAACTGCGCTTCGGAGATCTCCGGAGGACGCTGCACGCGCTCCGGCATCTTGCCCATCTTGCGCTCTGCAAGGACGATGCGCACGCCGTCCACCCCAAGCCGCGAGGCGATCTGGTTGGCGAAATCAAGGGTAGCGAAGATCAGCACCCCGACGCCGGCGGCAGGCAGAAGCATCATCTGTGAGGCGTAGCCGTAGACGGCACCACCGTGGCCGACGGAGGTCCAGCCATCGACGTCGCCGGAACCAAAGCACAGGCCATAGCCGTTGAGCGTCCTGTCGTGGCCGGCCGGACGCTTGCCGAACGGCGTCCACATCTCGCGCAGCGAGGCTGGCGAGATGATGGAATTGCCCTCTGCGTCGAAGCCGCCACGCAGCAGGCACTGCGCGTAACGCGCCATGTCACCGGTGGTGGAGAAGATGTTGCCGGCCGGAGATCCGCCGAGGCTGAAGACCGGGGCCGGAGTGTCGCCGTCGAGCGTCCACATGTCGGCAGGCGCGAGCCGCTCGCGAATGCCGGGCGCCATGCCGCAGGAGGAGTTGTCCATGCCGAGCGGCTTCAGGATATTGGCGGCGACATAGTCGGAATAGCTCTGGCCGGTCACCGTCTCGATCACCCGGCCGACGACCGCGATGCCGGCGTTGGAATAGTGCATCACCCCAAGGCTCGGATCTTGCTTCAGGATCGAGCTCGCGAGCTCGTTAACGGTATCTTCGAGCGGCGGCCGGGTGGCGTCGAGATAGTGGCCGCTCTTCGGCTCGCGCACGAGACCGGCCGTATGGGTCATCAGCTTGCGCAGGCTGATGACCGAACCGTGTGGCCCGCCTTCAGCGCCGGCGAACGGATTTATCGGCTTGAACCCCGGCAGATAGGTCGAGACGTCGATATCGATATCGACCAGGCCCTTTTCAACCAACTGCATGATTGCCAGCGAGGTGAAGGTCTTGGTGATCGAGCCGATGCGGAAGCAGGTGTCCTTGCCCATGTCGAAATGGCGGTCATGGCGCTGGACATGGCCCTCGGCGAGCACGCCATCTCGATCAACGAGGGCGTAGGAGATCGACGGGATCGCCTTGTCCTCGACCTCGTATCGGATCAGATCCTCGAAAAGCTCGATGGCAGCAGCAGACAGAGAGGACATGGAAAATGCTCCTTTGATCTTAAAGGGATTGGGGGACCTTAAAGGCATTGGGTCTCAATGGGCGTGACGGGGGTCGAGCATGTCGCGCAGCGCATCGCCGACCAGGTTCCACGACAGCACGAAAAGGAAGACGGCAGCGCCGGGGAAGGCCAGCGTGTACCAGAACTGGAAGGGGTTGCCGGGCTGGCCGACGATCCAGTTGCGCGAATAGGCGATGAACTGCCCCCAGTCGGCGTAGCCTTCTTCGGTACCGACACCGAGGAAGCTGAGCGCCGAGGCCGACAGCACCATAGAGCCGGTCGCCATCGTCGCCAGAACCAGCACCGGGAACATGGCGTTGGGCAGGATATGCAGCACGATCAGCCTGAGATCGCTGGCGCCGTAACTGCGGGCGGCATGGATATAGTCCATCTCGCGGATCCTCAGGATCTCGCTTCGCACGATGCGGGCATAACTCATCCAGCCGAACGTCGTCAGCGCAATGGTGATCGGCACGATGCCCTTGCCGAGCAGCGCCGTCAGCACCATGGCAGCAATCAGGAAGGGCACGGCCATGAACACGTCGACGATGCGCATCAGCACTTCCTCGACGACCGCGCCGTAATAGGCGGCGACTGCACCGACGACCGTGCCGATCAGCACCGAGATCGCGACGACCCCGAGCCCGATCTTGAATGCCGTGCGCGTGCCCCAAACTACACCGTAGAAGATGTCGTACTGGCCCTGCGTGGTGCCGAAAACGGCCTCCGGCGACGGTGGCTGCGGCGTTGCCAGGAAGCCGGCGCGCGGCGTGTCGTAGGGGGAAAGCTGGAAGCTTTGCGGCGGCGCCAGGACCGGCGCGAAAACGGCGATCAGCACGAAGGCGGTGAGGATCACGACGCCGAACAGGGACACCGGATTTCGTGCGAGGTAACGAAGAAACTTCATTGCGTCTTCACCCTCGGATCGAGCAACGGATAGATGAGGTCGACGATCAGGTTCATCAGCACCAGGACAACCGCAAAATAGAGGCCGAAGCCGAGAACGGCAGGAAAATCGAGATTGGCGGCGGTCTTGGCGGCGAACTGGCCGAGTCCGGCATAATCGAAGATGGTCTCGGTGATGACGACGCCACCCATCATTACGGCCAGTTCCATGCCGGCGATGGTCGCAAGCGGCAGAAGTGCGTTGCGCCTGGCGTGATGCAATTCGACGACGCGGCGCGGCAGACCCTTGGCACGGGCGGTGCGCACATAATCCTGTCGCAGCGTTTCCAGCATCGAGGTGCGCATCACCCGCGTCATGCTGGCGACGTTGACATAGGTCAGCGTGATGACGGGTGCTGCGAGGTGGCGAAGCGCATCGGCGAAGATCGCCAGATTGCCGTTCAGCAATGCGTCGACGGTGTTGGCGCCGGTGTAGCGGACGAAGTCGCTGGAGCTGACCACGGTCTGGGCCCATTGGCTGAGCCGGCCGGGTGGGAACCAGTCAAGCGCCGAATAGAAGATCAACAGCATCAACAGGCCGAAGACGTAAACCGGGAAAGACCAGCCGAGAATCGTGAAGATGCGGATGACGTGGTCCGGCCAGCGGTTGAGATAGATGCCGGCGCGCGAACCGAGGAAGACGGCGAGCAGCAGGCAGGGAACGAAGGCGAGCACCACCAGTTCCAGTGTTGCCGGAAACAGCGACATCAGCGCCGTCGACACCGGCTGACGGGCGGTTTCCGACCAGCCGAGATTGCCGCTGAGCACACCGCCGATCCAGCGGCCATACTGGATGTAGGTGGGATCATTGAGCCCATACTGCTCGATCATCCTGCGGATGCTCTCCTGACCACCCTTGAGATAATCGGGCGACGGCGCATAGGCCGCCAGTCTCTGGGTCGGCGAAAGCGACATCTGCAGCGCGAAGATCATCAACGACAGTGCGAAGAGGACGATCGGCAGCATCATCAGTCGTCTGAGTGCATAGTTCAGCACGGTTCATACGTTCCGATTTCAGGGAGAATGAAACAGGTGCGCGTCGGGCGGTTTACCGCCCGACGCGCACTCGCCAATCAGTAGTTGGCCTTGGTGACCGGGTAGAAGTCCCAGGCGCCGTAGAGGATCATGTTGTCGACATAGCCATCGATATTGCTGCGGGTGACGACGTAGCCGAAGTCCTCCCAGAGGAACTGGGTGGTGGCGTAATCGTACGACATTTCCTGCAGCTTGGCGTAGATCGGCTCGCGCACGGCGGGATCGACCGAGGCCCAGGCTTCGTCGAGCAGCGGCTTGAATTTCTCGGCCATCAGGTCGCGGTAACCTTGGCCGACCATGCCGCCGACGAGGCCCGTGGGCGAGAGATAGTAGCTGGCAGCGCCGAGCGGACCGCCCGGATCGGAATAGTCCGGACCCCAGCCCATTACGGTCAAGGGTGCTGCCGGCTTTTCGCGGTTGTTGAGCTTGTCCGAAACGGATGCCCATGGCAGCGCCTGGATCTGCATCTTGAACTTCGGATTGATGCGCGAAAGGCCCTGCTGCAAGGCCGAGAGCGCTGCGGTCAGCTGCGGGTAGCCTTCGGTCACATAGGCCGTGAAGGTAAAGCCGGTATCCCAGAGCTTGCCGCCGAACGCCTTCTTAAAGTGTTCCTCGGCCTTGGCGGGATCGTAGCTGTAAACAGGCGAGTCCGGGCGATAGCCCATGATGCCGCGCACTGTCGGCCCGCGCGACTGCACCGTCTTGCCGAGCAGCACCTGGTTCAGCAGCGCATCGTAGTTCTGGGCGTAGTTGAAGCCCTTGCGCACGTCGATGTCTGCGAAGAAGTCCGGCGGGATGCCGGCACCGTCCAGTTTGCCACTGCCGATAGCCGGGTTGTCGTTGTCATCGAGTGGCCAGGCGAAGAAGATGCCGCGCGAGAACACTTTCTGCAGGCCGTCGATGACTTTGACGCCCTCGGTCTTGCTGAGCTCGTCGATGAACTCGACGGGGGCCGTGACGAAATCGGCGTCGCCGGACAGCAGTTGCAGACGCCGCGTCGTCCATTCCGGCACCGTGCGCATGACCACGCGCTCGAGCTTGGCCGGCCCCATGAAATAATTGTCGAAGCGCTTCAGGGTGATGCGCCGGTCGGTGCGATCCCATTCCTCGAGCATGAAGGGGCCGGTGCCGTTTTCTTCGGCGAACAGCGGATTGGCGCCGAGTTCCGGACGGTAATGAGCCTTCCAGGTGTCGCCAGAGCCATCCCAGCCGCCGACGGAAGCGACCCATTCCTTGTCGAGAACCGAGGTGCCGAAAGGCAGCGCGATCACGCCAAGCGTTGCCGGAAACGACTTTGGCAGCTTGAGCGTGACGTTGTCGCCATCGACGACGATCTGCGACGCGAGTTGATCATAGACCTTGCGTAAAACCTCGGGGCTGGCGTCGTTGATGGATTTGACCTCACCTTCGGTCTCTACCCACTTGGCGATGTCGGTGTATTTGCCAGCGGTGATCACCTCGGTGATCGCGTTCGACATCCACGACTGCCCCTGAAGGATGGCGCGCAGCAGCGAATAGCGCACGTCCTCTGGCGTAATCTGGCCGTAACCCGGCTCGATCGTCGCCTTTTGCGCGTCCGTCAGCTTGTCGTAATATTCCCAGGTGACTTTGCCGTCGGCGCCCTTGATGCCGACCTTGTGGGTGAAAACGCCCTTGCGGATCGGAAAGGTGTAGCTGACGGAGCCGTCAGTGCCTTGCTTGATGAGGCCGTTCTCCAGCGACGGCACCTCCGTCGAGAGCGACGGCACGAACTCGGAAATCTTCGAGCCGTTGAAGTTCAACAGGCGGCTGTAGATATTGAGCGAGCCGTAGGAGCTCGGCGTGTTGGCAATATAGGCTGGGTCGAACGACTGTATGTCGTCGGTCCACATGAAGACGAAAGTGCCGGGGTTTTTGGTCTCGGCCATAGCGGGCGCAGCCGCGATGCCGAGCCCCAGGCAGAGGGCCAGGGCTAAGGTGCGTTTCAT